>CAWAZY010000001.1:0-474186 GCA_963786675.1 uncultured Alphaproteobacteria bacterium
GCCAACTGATCCGGATTGGCCAGACGGGCTCGGTTACCGGCAAGGTCGAATACGGCAAGATCGCCATGGATCAGGGCGGCACGCTCAGCGCGACGCTTCGCAACGTGCCCCCGCACCTAGCCGGGGATCTCAACCTTTCCGTCGACCGCGGCGGTTCGGTGCAGATCACGACCATGGATCTGTCCGCATTCGATCCGGACGATGACGCCAAGGATCTGACCTTTACGGTCACCAAGCCGAAGAACGGTTTCGTTGCATTGGCCTCTGGCCCGGTCGACCTCGATAACCAAATTCACCCAGGCCGACCTTGAAAGCGGTCAGATCGTCTTCGTGCATGACGGAGCAAGCTCGCCGACCGCCGGGTTCGACACCGTCGTATCCGATGCCAAAGGCGCAACGTCGGGAGATACCCAGCACGTCACCGTTTCGGTCAAGGCTTGAGCAGACCCGAACCTCGATAACCGCGGCCTACGCCTCGCATCACCCGGCCAGATGCTCCACGAACCAATCCCGCGCTGCCGGACCCGCCGTATCGAAACCGGCGACATAGGCGTCGAAATGGCCGCCCTTCAGCGTCACCAGCTTTTTCGGATGCCGGGCGCGCTCATAGGCCCCCAGCGCTTCGTCGGCTACGGTGAGATGGTCACCGACGGCTACCAGCATCAGCAGCGGCGTCGGGCTGATGAATTCGATGTAGGCGCCCGGCTCATAGGCCATGAACAGTTCGACCGAACGCAGCGTCACTTCGTTGCGCCACGACGGCGCCCGCGTCGCCCCCGTCTCCGTGAACCATTTCCAGGAATTCGGCGTCGGCAGCGCTGCCGCCCCTGCAGGATCTTCGCTAACCACTGGGATCATGGCGGGCGCCCCGCCCGCATAGCGCGCGCGCCGGTCATCCGCGCACATGGCGTCGACGGCAGCGATGACGTCGGCCCGGATCAGACGGCGCGCATTGCGGTGGCCGCTGATCAGCGGCACCTGGGAGGCGACGCATTTGACGCGCCGGTCGATGGCGCTGACCATCAACACATGACCGCCACTGTAGCTCGACCCCCACACGCCGATTTCGATCCGCGTCGGTGTCAACCAGGCTCTGGGCGTAGGTGATCGCATCCCGGTAATCGCTGACCTGCTGCCAGGGATCGATTTCCTGTCGCGGCTCCCCGTCGCTTGCGCCGAAATTGCGGTTGTCGAACACGACGGCAGCCAGCCCGGCAGTGGCGAAGAGTTCCGCGAAACGGTCGAGATACATTTCTTTGACCGCCGAAAAGCCGTGCGCCATGACGATCGTCGGCCACGGTCCGGCGCCGATGTCAGGTGTGTAGTGCCAGCCGCGCAGCGTTGTCCCGTCTTCGGTCTTGAACTCGATATCCGTGCGCATCACGCCCTGCCCATTGGTTGTTGGTTTTTGAGGTTGCCGGTTCCAAAATTCCAGCCAACGGTAAGCCAAAAACCCGCAAACCTCCAGGCCAGCAAACGGTGGTGTAAACGCATTGCGACACCATCCCGCCGCACCTCCACTCACCTCGAACCGCGTTGCGCCTACCCCCGAGACCCTCCCAGCACCCCATGCCGCCACAGCCAGCAGCGGAAGCTCGCTGATATCCTACGACGCTCACTCTTGATGGAGTGGACGACGCCCGCTCCCGGCATCGAATGTGCCAAAGGGTGATCGTTGAGAAGCGAATCACAATGAGGGGGTCGTCCACATGCAGACTAGCACCATCGGAATTGATCTCGCCAAGAACGTCTTTCAGGTCCATGGCGTTGACGATCAGGGCAAGGTTGTGATTGCGCGGCAACTGCGCCGCAAACAGGTCATGGAATTCTTTGCAAAGTTGCCACCCTGCCTGGTCGGCATGGAGGCCTGCGCGACATCGCATCATTGGGCGCGAGAGTTATCGCAGCTCGGCCATTCGGTTCGATTGATACCGCCAAGCTATGTAAAGGCTTACGTCAAACGATCGAAGAATGATGCGGCTGACGCGGCTGCAATCTGCGAGGCGGTGACACGGCCCTCTATGCGGTTCGTCGCCGTGAAGACCGTCGAGCAGCAGGCCAGCCTGATGCTCCATCGCTCGCGCGACCTACTCATCCGCCAGCGCACGCAACTGATCAACGCGCTCCGGGCGCATTTGGCGGAACTCGGCGTCATTGCCGATCACGGCCGGGACGGTGTCGCCAAATTGGTTGCGTTGGTCACGGACGAGGGCAACCTGCAGGCTCTACCTGAGACGATGCGACAGGCGCTCGGTGCGATCCTCAACCAGCTGCGTGCGCTTCAGCAGCAGATCGGTGAGCTAGATCGCTGCATCCACGCCGAGCACCGTGTGAGCGACGTCAGCCGGCGGCTCGAGAGCGTTCCCGGCATCGGCGTCATCGGGGCGACGGCAATCGCGGCGACAATCACAGATCCGACGGCTTTCAGATCCGGGCGGGACCTTGCCGCCTGGATCGGCCTCGTTCCCGGCAGCACTCAACCGGCGGGAAGGAGCGGCTCGGCAGCATATCGAAACAAGGCGATCGCTATCTCCGGCGACTGCTTGTGGCTGGCGCGCTTGCCATCGTCCAGCAGGCGCGGCGTCATCCAGAAAAGTATCCGTGGGTGGTCAAGTTGCTCGCGAAAAAGCCGGCCAAGCTGGTCGCCGTCGCGGTCGCCAATAAGACGGCGCGCATCGCCTGGGCGATCATGACCAAGGGAGGAACCTATCGATCCCCGGCGCTTGCGGCAGCCGCCTGAATAGGCTCGGCATTGGGTGCGTGAGGGCTACTGGCGGGCAACGATGAAATTGCGAGGGTGATGATGGCGTGATGCGAAACGGTCGAGCCGTCGATTGGGAGAACCCGTTACGGGTCATGGGCAACACAGCTCTTGCTTTTGATTGGGACCCGATCCGCGGACTACATCAGGGCCAGCGGTCATGCGCCGCGCAAACAGGCTGATGGGATGGACTCCTGACCTACCATTCGCGTCGAATGGTACGACCAGAAAATAGGAGGCATCCATGCAAGCCACAATTATCGGTCTCGACATCGCAAAATCCGTTTTCCAGGTTCATGGCGCGGATAGGGCAGGCAATCCGGTCATCCGTCGTCAGCTTCGCCGCCGCGATGTTTTGCGGTTCTTCGTCAATCTCGAACGTTGCCTCGTTGGTATTGAAGCTTGCCATAGCTCACACTATTGGGCGCGCGAGCTGATCGCCCTCGGTCATGATGTGCGGCTTATCCCGACACAATATGTTCGACCATTCCGACGTGGTGGCAAGAATGATGCGAACGATGCCGAAGCGATTTGCGATGCGCTTAGTCGGCCATCGATAAGTACTGTCGCTGTCAAAAGTGCTGAACAGCAGTCTGTTCAATCGCTTCATCGAGCACGAGAGCGTCTGGTTCACCAACGAACCAACACGGCCAATCAAATCCGAAGCCTGGTTGCCGAGGAAGGAATCGTTTGCGCACAAGGGATTGCGCAGCTTCGTCGGTGTCTGCACAATTTGATTGCCGAGCATGACGGCGTTACACCCTTGCTCCGCTCACTTGCCGGTCAATTCCTCGAGCAACTCGCGGCGCTCGATCAGTGGATCGGTGAGTTAGACGTGAAAATCCGTGACCTTGCCAAGCATTCGACAATCTGTCGGCAACTAACTCGTCTGCCAGGCGTAGGCCCCGTCATCGCAACGGCGATCCTGGGTACAGTTGGCAATGCGCATGCATTCAAAAATGGCCGTCAGTTTGCCGCCTCGCTCGGGCTTGTTCCCGGACAACGCTCAAGTGGAGGTCGGACGCAATTGCTCGGTATTACCAAACGAGGTGACCGGTATTTGCGAAAGCTCCTCGTACAAGGAGCACGTGCCATCATGCGTGTCGTTGGACGTCACGACGATCGGCAAAGCCAATGGGTTCGCCAGTTGCTGGCACGGCGGCACAAGCATGTGGTTGCCGTTGCACTTGCCAACAAGTTGGCCCGTACGATCTGGGCGCTTCTGGTGAAAGGAGAACAATTTGAAATGGTGAGGTAACACTCAGTCACTGCACTCATAGAGTTTAGTTGCGAAGAAACTTGTAGGACATGGCATTCCGGTTGAACCGACGCTTTCTGGACCTGATGTGTCCGGCGGATAAAGATCAAGATCCGTAAGGCCGATGAGGAGAAAGCGCGCAAATCACCATGCTGGCTCGACGATATAAAAATCGTCACCGAGGAGCCGAATATACGGTTGCAACTTGTTCGTCGGAAACCAAGCCTCAAGTCTCTTGCAAAGGTCAGGAGTCCATATACGGACACATGACTTGCACCCGACCGCAAGCCGAACGCCAGATTCTGCAACGCGGGCGTCGTCCACACATGACCCATAGCACCAAATGATGCAGTCGGAGCTTGCCGTGTCTAATCGCGTCCGATTATGATCCGGCAACGGTCAGTGATACGACGGAGGCAACGGGCCAAAAAGCGCCCTACAAGTTCAGGGCACAGCGAAAGCCGAAAAAAACATGGTGGCTCGCATTCATTCTGCAATCCAATAATCTACGAGTTTGTCGATAAAGGCGATAATAAAAAAAAATACGGCATAAAATACGGCTACAGCGGTCCCGAGAAAAAGGGCTTTGTATGTAGTCCGGTCCGTGTCCTTTTCCGACAAAAGCCTTTTTTCCTCCGCTTCAGCCTGCAGGCTCGCCTCTATGAAGGCCGTTTCTAGTTTGCTGAGATCCCGTGGTCGTTCTCTGGCCCAGTTCTCGGCTTCAATCATATCAACACCGAGAAGAAAAGCGGATGCCAGACGCTTGCGCTGATAGCTCTCAACATCCAGCTTCAGAAACTTTTTGTGAATTTCGGAGAAATCGCTTGTGCATGCAGAATAAACGTGAGTTGAGGAATACTCGTCAGCGATTTGGATCCATCTCTTCATTATTCTTTCTATTCTATGCCTCCAAATCAAAAACTCTCTTTCGCGAATGAGCCAGCCTTGCAAGGCTGGCCAGGCCCGCAGAATAACCTCGTGCGCAACTTCTGCGCTGGGCTCGCCGGCATGAGCGCCAGTTACGACCAATCTCCATTCAGGCCCGGCTAGAGCCTCGAGAATTAGCCACTCAGACTTGGTAACTTCACTCTTGGCGACGCGGCGACGTACCGGTTCACCATCCTCTGGCACGGTAACAAGCTTTAGCGAAAATAACCTCCGAATATCTTCAATCTGCTGCGAGTGTGTCTCTAAAAACTTGTCGGCACGCATAGCCAATGCACCGTCCACGGTTGAAGCATCGAATTTATCAACAAGCTTCAACAAGCCATCTCCTCGCAACTGCATCCTTTGCCACAGATGGCTCGATGAGGTCCGCCACCAAGGGAAGAGCACCTGGCCGCCCTGAGGCTCCGTCAATTATCTGCTGAATTAGTCTTTCGTTCTCATAGCGGGCTCCCAGCATTTGGGCCGGAGAGGTAATTATTCGAAGCAATGTATCGGAGTTCATGGGCGGCACATCGATGCGCCTCGAAATAGGGAAAAGAAAATTGTTTGCTTGCAAGTGACCATAATAGTCTGAGCGTTGACTTATAGGGAATGATACACGCTCATCCTTTACACCATTAGCGAGCAGGCTTGAAAATGAGCGAGCGACGTCTCGATCTTGCTGCGTATAGAGCTCCTCGGCTTGATCAATATAGATGAGATAGTGTGGTGGCGGCGCAACTCCGTGAGTATGAGCAAAATGTTTCTCCGTCAAATCAATAAGGTCCGGAAGCGTAGGGTTCGAACTAGCAAATGCCTTCTCCCAGCGCATCTTTTGCAGCCATAAGTCGGGGGAAGGCGTTTTATCGAATGATAATTCAATAGATGCATCAGTAGGCTTTTTGTCGGGTTTTCTGGTTTATCGATATATATTGCCAGCCTCGTGATTGGACAGGTCTGACGGCCGACTTTTTCTCTGGGTGCGGCGATCGCATCGTCAGAGACAAGCGATGACCCCTGCTTGAACGATAGAGGATTTTGACGTAGAGTTTCCAATCAAATCGATATTTTGTTATCAAATCCGAGTATTGATTCGAGAAGATCCGTTGTCTCCTTTTCTCGCCGAATGAAGCGATCGGCATCTTGTCTTCGAAGAGCGCGGAGCCCCCTATAGGGATTAATAGTTCGCCAGGGGCCGCTGGGGGACCCCAATCCTTTCCCGGCGATCGCTGAGATAATTTTGTGTAATGGTTCCGGAGCCGTCGGTTCTGTCGAACTCCATCCAATGGAGTTGCGCAAGGCCCGGCAAGTTTGGGACGTCATTTTTGGACTTGTCTGCGATAACAATGGGCAACAACACGAATGCATCGTTCTTGGCCTTTTTGTCGCGCGCCTGGTAGTATTCGGTTTTTTGCCAGTCCCCAAGTGAGTTGGAGATTAAGAATAATGAATACGTCTGCACTTTCGATTGCTTCAAAGAGCGATGGTAGCCATAAATGACCGTGGTGGAGATTGGAAACGTCCATAAAAACGCTAGCTTGGGGGAGCCGTTGTTCAATGGCTGTCTTAAGTGTAGCTGCTAAGGAACCTCTGAACTACACGCCATTCGGCGATGTGTGAACTTGCGTTGGCGACGTTTTGCCTCTTGGAAGCGGGTTTTATGCGTCGGCGATCGCCGCGTGCGGGGCCGATTTGGCCCTTCGGCATCATGCAGACGCAAGTCTCCTGCGCGCCAGAAATAGGTTGGCAAGCGCGAGCAGCGCGAACACCTGTGCGCCGTTCTTGACGATGCCGCGATAGCGAACCTTGCGATAACCGAACTGGCATTTGAGCACGCGGAACACGTGCTCGACCTTGGCGCGAATCGCGCCGTGTCGGCGGTTGCGCTTTTTCTGCGACGGCGACAATTGCCGCCTCGGCTTGCGCTTGCTCCTTGACGCCCCAGAAGACGCCGGCGGCGCGGGCCGCGCGCTTCTTCTTCTCGTTGACGTAGCCCTTGTCGGCGAACACCGCACGGTCGTCCTCGCGGATGAGATTGTCCATCACCTTGGCGTCGTGGACCTTGCCCGTCGTCACGCCGGCGGTGTGCACAAGACCGCTGCGGGCATCCACGCCGATGTGCGCCTTCATCCCGAAATACCACTGGTTGCCCTTCTTCGACTGGCTCATCTCGGGATCGCGGCGCTGGTCCTTGTTCTTCGTCGATGGCGAAGCGGCAATCAATGTCGCGTCCATGATCGTGCCGCCGCGCAGCAACGCGCCCTTGTCTTCGAGATGAGCGCTGACCGCTTCGAAAATCGCCTTCGTCAGGTCGTTCGCTTCGAGCAGGTGGCGGAAGTTGAGGATCGTCGTCTCGTCGGGAATGGCGTCGCGGCCAAGTTCGAGACCGGCAAACGCGCGCATCGATTGGATGTCGTAGAGCGCCTCCTCGGCGCCCGGATCGGACAGCTGATACCACTGCTGCAGAAAGTAGATCCGCAGCATCACAGCCAGCGGATATGGCCGCCGCCCGTTGCCGGCCTTGGGATAATGCGGCTCGATCAGGCCAAGCGCAGCCCACGGCACCACAGCCTCCATCTCGGCCAGAAACCGCTCGCGCTTCGTCTGCTTCTTCTTGTTGCGGTGATCAAGCGTCGCAAAGCTCAGCTGGTTCATCAAGGCACTCCCTCGAATCAATCGACGAGTGTGCCATGGTTCGGCAGTTGTTCAGAGGTTCCCTAAGTCCTGGGCCGGGCCAGAAAGCCCAATTTCATCAACGCGCTGAAGTGAGTCTCGACCGCGCGTCAATGTCGTCAACTTGTTGATGCCCAGAGGTTTTTGGCCGAGAGGCCGGATCAAAAGGGATACGTATGGATTTCGAATGACTTCGAAGTCGGCCAAACGCACCGTGGCAAAACTGTAACATTGGGGCTATGAGTTGATGATTTCGAGCAGAGCGATCTGCACATTGGCGCGATATGGCTATTATTAAAAAAAACGAATCAATACCATCGATCGCAACTATTGCGCCTTACAAAGGACCGCTCAAAATGTCCATGCCGGTTATGCTCCGCATGATCATGGCGCTATTCTTTGTTGGATCAGTTGGCATCGGCCAGTGTCTTGCACAGAGTGGCGAATCTGACTTGTCCAAGAAGCTGGCCAACCCAGTTGCGTCTCTGATCAGCGTGCCGATAAAAACCGACTACAATTCTGGATATGGATCAAAGGACGGATACAACGTCACTTCCAACCTCCAGCCCGTTGTCCCCTTCAAACTTTCCGATGATCTGTCTCTCGTGACGCGCACGATCTTGCCGATAGCCTGGCAGAATGATGTTGCCGGCGATTCAGGAGTGCAGTTCGGCCTCGGTGACACCTTACAGAGTTTCTTTCTGGTGCCAAGTTCTCGGAGCACGTCTTTGGGAGAGCTTACCTATGGCGTTGGGCCAGCGCTGACGTGGGCAACAAGCACCAATCGCTTGCTTGGCTCCGGCACTTGGGGGCTGGGACCTACAGGCGTTTTTTTGTTCCAAGAGTTGGGCTGGACTTGGGGGGCATTGGTGACCCAACAATGGGGGGTAGCTGAGAAGCACAGTAACGTGCCGGATTTGAACTTGACGCTTCTGCAGCCCTTTATATCGTATACAAACGCAGAGCAGTGGACATTCGGTTTGAATACGGAAAGCAGCTATAACTGGACCTCAGAAGAATGGGCCGTGCCGATCAACTTTAACGTGTCAAAATTGACCAAAATCGGTGAGCAGCCCATTCAGCTCCAGGGCGGTGTACGCTATTGGGCAAAGAGCGCGACGGGCGGCGCCGATGGTATTGGCTTCCGCACTCAGATCACTTTCCTATTCCCTGGCTGATGGGTAGAGTGCCGATCTCTGGTTTGATCCGGTTCCGCGGCCAAAATCCTCGGGGCATCAACAAGTCGAAGACATTGACGCTCGCAGTCGAGACAACACCTCAGCGCGTTGATGAAATTGGGCTTTCTGGCCCGCCGCCGGACTTAAGGGGATAGGCATGCTCGCGTTGCCCGTTGCCCGGTGCCCAGTGATTTGCGCAAAATTTCGAAGGCACGCACCGAGGCCAACCGCAAAAGGTCTGCGCCCTTCAATAGATTGGCACCCTGCACTCAAGGCCGACGTCTATCTAATAACAGACAATGCTATTTGTTTGTGTGCAACACAAACTAATCCATGTCTCTGGTCTGCTTCGTGGACGTCGCGTCGGTTTCGGTTCTAGTCCGCTCTGTCAATGTCGAGGCGCGCGTGGTCAATCCGCTCGCGCGGTGCTTCCCTAGATTGATCACGAAGGCTGACTGCTGAAAGGATGCTCTTGTCATCGAGGACCAGATCATCATGCATTGATCCGGCATACCCGAAAGGGGACACCAGGATCAACCCAATTGCAAAGCATGCGGACGCAAGGAACGAACGGCAGCCTGAGTATCTTGATATCATGGCCATACCGGTAGAAAATTCACAGCACGGGTAGAAAATTCACAGCCATACTTTGATCATAGTCGAGGGAGCTGTCAGGAAGGAAAGATTGTCTCTCGGGTCAGGGCTATTCCCCGGCAAGTTGTTTCGCCGCTTCCCGAAGATATCCCGGCATCAAGTCGGGAGCGAGATTCACCGGGGAGGTGGCAAAATGTTCGTCCACGCTGACCCACTCCTCGTCCTTATTTCGGTATTCGATCGAGCTGATCGAAGGATCGATCGCATAGGGCAATTCGCGCACCGCCCCCCTCTCTCCACTTGAGCGGTCTTGACTGATTGGAATTCGCTTTTTCAAGGAGTTCTTATCCGACATTGCCCTTCCGTTCGGTGAGCATGTACTTGTAGTCGGCCATTTTGAATACCTCGCTGTTG
Source organism: uncultured Alphaproteobacteria bacterium (assembly GCA_963786675.1). GTDB lineage: Bacteria > Pseudomonadota > Alphaproteobacteria > Rhizobiales > Hyphomicrobiaceae > JAGVSR01. The sequence continues at coordinate 9,806 of CAWAZY010000001.1, forward strand.
AGTTGGAATCGTGTTTACATCGGGCTTAACTATTGAGTTCGACATCGGGGCTCGGTATCAGCCCCAGGCCGTCGAAACCGAAGATGATCAACTGCACAGCCAGCGCGCAGAGCAACAGTCCAACGACGCGCAATACGATCTTGAGAATTGCGGGCGGAATTTTTGCAAAGATTCGATCTGCAGCCAGCAGGAAGCCGAGGTTGAAGATCATGACGCACAGAATGAGCGCGACGAAGATCACGGCCTGCGTCACTCCCCGAAGGGTCGCCTCTATCGCAACGATTGCCACAAGACCATGGGGAGACGCCATCAGCGGCACCGCGAGCGGAAAGCTTGCGATCTCGATTGATGGCGCAGGCGGCGGATCGTCCGACGTCGCCTCTTTGTCGTCACCGAGTATCAGCTGAAGCGCGAAGATAAACAGTACCGCACCGCCTGCAATCAATAGGGCCTCGACACTGACCTTGAGGGCCGCCAGAATGCCGGCTCCGAGCAGGGCAAACACGATACAAACGACAGCGGAAATCGTAACGGTCCGAATGGCGATGGCGCGCTTCAGCTCGGCATCGGCGGACTTGGTCAGACCGAGATAGACAATCGCGGCACGCACCGGACCGATCGTTGCGAACAAAAGTACAAAAATCTCTATCAAGCTCATCGATCCAGCTCTTTCCTAATTTCGGCGGCGGTGAACACCATATGTTTAACCGACATTCCCCAAATGGCCTGTCCCAAACCTACAATGAGTATGGCGCTGACGCCGCTGGCTTTCCCTACGATCGTTACGCCGTATGGAATAGCAGCGCTAGTCGTTTTCCTAGCATTCTCTCAAGATCTGCAGGGTCAACTAATGATAGGAGTAGTTGTGTTGGCGATCATGATTTTGAACCTAATAGTCATGATCCTGACGCCGAAAATTCCACTACTTCTCGGTACTTTGCTGCAAATTCTCGGCGTTGTTCTTGGGGTAATCCAGGTGGCTTTGGGCCTGCAGATTGCAATTTCCTCGCTGAGGGTGCTGGAGATCGTTTGAGAAGATAGCTTTGTGGGTATGAAATTAAAGCAAGTAAGGGCACCTCGAACAATGATGTTTTCCGGTACCGACGCTGCGCTGTCTGATTGATTTCGGCGATTTCTGCCCGCTTTCGTCGTGCGCGCGCCTCTGCTTCGTCCGCCTGTTGCCCCATCGTGAGCACTCCGGGCGGACTCCGGCTCCTCATGCGTTTGCCATCCGCTCCGTCAGACGTCAAAATTGCCTGAGTCTGCTCGCTGGACAAGAGCTTCTGGCCCCGAGCGGTGTCTGCGGGCGCGCAGGCTGTCCGCGATGCGTTGTAGACGTCTAGTCCTATGATCCCACCGAGTTCGTAATTGGCACCTTTAAAAAACGAATAGCCCGCCACAGCAGAATAAAAGTCCACGTCCAACTCGGTGGCGACGTTCCAACCTACTGGAATCGAGATGGTCGAGAAGCCAATTTGTGTCGCTGCCCCGCGTTGACCATCTTGCCTGAGGTTCTGGTAGGCAAGATCAAAATGCCAGCGCGACGTTGCGCGCCAACGCAAACTAAAGTGCGGTGAGATATGCTCGTCAACCGCACCGAGATCGGACAGGTCGATGTTCCCGCCGACACCGGTGCCTCGAACTCGACTGCCAACCTCAGCGTCCGTCTGATTGTATAAAGCGCCAGCTTGAAGGACCACGGTGCTTGTCAGAGAAGGGTTCTGTACACGTGTTCCCTCCCCTGCTTCGAGCGAACTTGGCATCGCCAGTAGTACAGCGGCGTAGAGCATTAAGGCGCAAGCTGAAAATCTACCGTTCACAGTCACTTCCCCCGCGACAAAGCCCATCTTTGGGCCTTCGAGACGTTTGCGGATCTGAGCCCTCTTATCACTCTGGTTTACCTTCGTAATGTTTCGTAACTTCGTCGAAATCTAGCTTGCCATCTTTGTTCGCATCAACTTCCGAGAAATCGCTAAGCTTTTCCTCGATCATCTCTTCAACTGACAGGCTTCCGCTTTTGTCAGTATCATTGTCCGTAAATTCGACCTCGCCAGCAGATTCACCCACTTCCTGCTTTTCCAAAGCGCCATCGCGGTCGCTGTCCGTTTCGCTAAACTGCTTTAATGCGGCGATGAGGACTTCTGCTTTGTCCAGAACGCCATCGCCATTCTCATCGGCCCTAACAAACATCACGGTGATGTCTGATGGCTCTGATCTTGCGGCCGCGGAGAGCGCGATCAGCAAAGGCAGCGCTATGGCAAGGTGCGCATAGTGTTTCAAATTCATCTCTACAGTCTCCACGGCGTTATTTTACGAATTGGCAGCGGGCTGCGTTGCTTAACGACGCATGCAGCTGTCGAAAGCGTCGCGATATAGGAAATCATAATCGCGCCCCCGTTTTATTGCGCCACCTACGGCGCCGGTACCGGCGCCGATCCCCGCGCCGCGCCGAGCGCCCTTGCGCCCTTTCACGATGCCGCCGATAATTCCCCCGCCAATCGCTCCTCCGACGGCCCCACCAACGACACCGCCCCGCGAGTTGCGACGAGCGTAGTCGCGTGCGTAACCGTCACAATAACTGGAACCCTGCGCCAGGGTCTCAGGCGTCGGTAATAGAGCCATGAAACCTACGCTGATTGCCAAGACTGCGGCATATTTGAAAACTCTCATCATCCGATCCGGCCCTTGATTCATTGCGTTGCTTAGACGATCTCGATCTTGATTCAGTTGCTGTTGAACAAACCTGCCAAGGGATTTTCCACGACTGGCGTTAGGGTGTAGCGGAACATGAATTTGGGTCCGAATGCATCCGGTTGCTCAACGTAGTAATCAAAGTTGAGAGTGTGCTTGATCGGCTGGGATCCCGTTACGATTGTTTGGGAGAAGACCAAATTGAGGGGAACCGTCCACTCATCCGATTCCCAATTGTAGGACATCTTGGGAAGTGATCCGACTGTCATGCCATCGCCCAGGAACATTACGCCGCCCACCTGAGCGGTTGTGGTGCTGTAATGGTTGTCGCTCCACCCGGCAACGTCCCACTGATGGGAGGGGAAAAATGCAATAACTCCCTGTTTCATAAAGAGCCCTAGAATCATCTCTGGGCCGGCACGAAACTGCTTTCCGGCGAAGTCTTCGTTCGTGGCCGTCGGCAACGTCACCAGCGTGCCGAAAGCCCAGAGGAAACCGTTCTTCTCAGTCCGTCCAATGGCCAGATCGAAGCCGATATCGCCGATGCCGAACGTTGCGTCTTTGAACTCCGCGCGGTTCGTATCAAACACCGGCTGGTTGAACAGCAGTGGAACCGCTGGGCGCCAGAATACTGTCGTCCCCTGGCTATCTATCGGAAATGGCAGGACCGGTTGGAACAGTAGGTAGTAGGAGGTCTGGTCGCTTGCTCCCGGCAAGTCGCCTTCATACCAAGTGAAGCCGTTCTCGAAATTAAGAGACGCCAGTGGCGTGTTGGGGTTGGACAGCGATCTGGCAACCTCATCGGCGCTCTTGCCAGCCGGCTTGCGCAACCGCAGCTTGCGCAAGCGCAGCGGTTGGCTGTGCGAGGATAAGGAGAATAGCCGAAGCAATCGCTGGCGAAATGCTCAAAGCTGCTATAAGTCTACTATTCAGGCTTCTGGAACGAGAACCCGATAGCAATCGATCGCTGGAAGCGAACCAGTTCATCATTTGAAATATCCCCAATTAGCGCAGCTCGCCTAGAGTTGAGCTCCCCCCAACGCTTAAGCGGGCGGCAACTTTTAAAGCTGCTCGCCTGGCGGGTGCCATTCTGACCTGCTGGTTTTCACTTGGCCAGAGTCCCTTAAGGGACTCCTGCACAACTTGGTTGTTGAATTTGCGAGAATATGCGAAGTCGCAGTCGAGCGAGCTAAGCGGATAGTCCGGGCGCGGCAGTTACGAGCCCATCGCCTGTTTTGCTTCAAACGCTAGATGCTAGACGATTTCTGCAACAGAGTCGGCTGCCAGTTTCGCCATGATGTTCGACCGATGACGTTTCACTGAACGCTCATCTATTCCAAGCTCCGTAGCGATCATCTTGTTCCGCTTCCCCTCCACCACAAACGCCAGAATTTCGATTTCGCGCGGGGACAGCATTTCAAATCGAGCACAAAGCTGCTGATTCCAATATCTTGATCTTCGCTCCCGCGCGTCACGCCTCAATGCGCGGTCTATCGCAGCAAAAATCTCGTCTTTCGGCGCGGTCTTGATCAGGAAATCTTCAGCACCCTGGCGCATCGCCGTTACGCTCGTAGGTATGTCGCCGACTCCCGTGAGGAAAACGAACGGCAAGGGATTATCAGAGCTTGCTAGAACTCTCTGCAGCGCCAAACCGCTCAAACCCGGCATCTGTATATCCGCAACCACACATCCCGCCAACGCTTCGCGCGCTCTTTCCAGTAAATCTGAAGGCGATTCGAAACATTCGGTTTGGTATCCGGCGGCAAGCAGCAGACGCCGCATGCTCGATAGAAACGATGGATCATCGTCGATAACAAAGACTGTTTGGATCCGCTGTCTCATGCTGGTATGTCCTGCGCCTTCGCTGTGGGAACAGAAAACCGAAACTCTGCACCGCCCCCTGGACGGTTTCCGGCCCAAATCCTTCCACCATGGGCTTCGACTATGGCCTTCGAGATCGCCAATCCAACACCGATCCCTTTTTCTTTACTGGTAAAGAAAAGCTCAAACAAGTGAGGCAAGGCATCAGCATCGACACCGTCTGCGTTGTCCGCAACTGAGATTTCAACCATCCCGCTCTCGGAAAGAGATGCGCACGCAAAAATTTTTCTGGCGCCTTGCTGTTTTGCCTCAAGGGCTTCCAGGCTGTTCAAAGCTAGATTCAGGACAACTTGCTGCAGGTGAGTGCGATCACCGAGAATTTTCGGGATCGTATCCTGTGTTGAAACCTCCAATTGCACGTTGCGGGCTTTAAACTCGGCGCGCAGCAGATCAAAGGACTGCTTGATCAGCCCATTCGGGTCTATCGTGTCGAAGGCAATCTCGTGTCGCCTTAGGAGCATGCGCATCCGGTCAATTACAGTTGCTGCGCGCAGATCGTCGCGTCGAATGTCAACCAATATATGCTGTAACTCCTTCAAGTCCGGCTCGTCGTGCTGCAAAGTCAGCTCGCCCGCTTCAGCGTTTCGAAGGATGGCAGCCAAAGGTTGGGTAAGCTCATGCACTATTGCGGAGTTAAGTTGCCCCAGGGTCAAGACACGTTCGGCATGGGTGAGTTGGACCCGATGCGACTGCAGCTCTCGCTCGAAAGCTTTCTGTGCGCTTATATCCAACCAAACACCTCGTAAAAACTGCGGATTGCCAGACATGTTTCGTTCCAATTGGCCACGAACTGCCACCCATCGAGATCCGCCCTTCGGTACACTCAAGCGAAACTCGACATCCAAGTCTCGCTCTTCGGCGAGCACAGCTCTCACTGCCGATGTTAGGCCGGCTCGATCATCTGGGTGAACCGACTGGAGATAGTCTTCGAAGCTGGTTGCTGTCAGTTTCAGGGCACTGGTTTGCCCCTTCTGGGGAGGGCTCGTCCAGATTGAAGTCAATTGTGATATCCCAATCCCAAAATCCCAGGCGCGCGGCTTGCCCGGCCATTCTCATGCGCCGTTGGCTTGCCTGCAGCTCTTCGGAAATGGCCCGGGCTTTGATCAAATCACTGATTAGCCCCAACGCCATCACGCAGATAAGCAAGCCAAACAAGATTGCAATAAATGGAACCGGCAGGACCCCTGCCACCACCAAGCCAGAGAACACAACTGCCATTAAAATGGTCGCTAAAAGCGTCAAGCCTAGAACTAAGTGCCGTCTGGATCTTTCGCCTCGATAATTGGTCAGCGTCGCATCTATAACAAAAAAGAGGAACAAAACGCTGCTGATGTGGAGCAGTAACCGCCAAGGCGCCGGCTCCCCGTGCGGGATCGAAATAGTCGCTTCGAGAAATACCACTCGATCGAGCTCGAAGATCTCCTGAAATGTTGCGTTTGGTGAGATTGCAAAATTCACCACCAAGACAATCAAGCGCAGGCTTACGATAAGCCATAATAGCCAGAGGCGGCCTGCGCGAAAATAAAGTCGAACAAACCAAAGTAGCGAAAAAACAAGCACCGCCACAGAAACGTGCATCCAGCGAAGGGTTTGGCCATATTCAGCCGGCGTGGTCGCGTGCATCAGGGAGAGTTCCTGGATCGCGATGAAAGACGCTGCAACTGCGGCAATGGAGAAGAACAGAGACTCGACCGGACGTTCCTTCGGCGAATTGATCCATACGAATAAATGTATGATCGCCAGTGTCAGGCAAACACCAGCAACCATCGACCAAATAACGGTCGTCCAATTCGCAAATAGGGCCATGCAGAGTTCGAATCCGGTTTTCTACGATCGTGGTTTGGACCCTGTCCTGCCGATTTTGGCGGGTCAGGAAACCGAGGTTGCCAAGACAAGCTGCATTCTATCAGTCAAGGAAATCGGATCGTCGGCTAGAATGCCTAGGTTCGGCAAGAAATACTGGGCGCCAGGATTTTGGAGAGCTGACCATTCTTGCGGGGACGCCCGATGTATCGCTGAGAAGCAGTCATCGATGCTATAAGACCCTCTATCAGCTGACTTCGAGCTAGAGTCCCTTAAGGGACTCTAGCGAACCAAGGATGGTTGAAACATCATAGGCAGAGCTAGGCCCAACCTCATCGACAGTTGCGCGCCGATCGGTGGTGCAAACGACCCAAACTACTTGAAACCCTCTCATAGAGAACTACACGATTGATTCTACGCTCCCTCCTGCTTGGTCTACTGGTGATCGCCAGCGATTTACTGCCCACTTTAGCTCACGCGGGCGATTATGACATCGTCTTCTCAAACGGCCGGGTCATCTACCCGGACACCGGGTTTGATGCCATTCGCAACGTCGCGATTGAGGGCAACAAGATCGTGGCCATCAGCGAGTTCCCGCTGCAGGGTGACGTGGTGATCGACGCCACCGGCCACGTCGTTTCGCCCGGCTTCATCGATATGCATTCCCATGGCAACAACATTGGCGACTACCGAATGCAGGTTATCCAGGGTGTCACCACGGCGCTGGAGCTTGAATCCGGCCTTTCGCCGGTCGGCGAATGGTATGACGGTCAGGCCAAGAAGAACCTGCCGATGAACTACGGCGCTTCTGCAGGCTGGATCCACAGCCGGATCGCGACCTTTAGCGACACTGATCCATTGGCCACAGTGGACTATTTTACAGATGCGCAGGGCCGTACCGATTGGAAGTCGGAAGTCGCCGACCCAAAGCAATCTGAACGTATCATGTCGCTGGTCGAACAGGGCCTGAAGGACGGTGCGCTCGGTATCGGCGTCAACGCCGGCTATGCGCCGGGTTATGGCCATAAAGAGTATTACGCGCTCGCCGAACTGGCCAAGAAATACAACGTCCCGACCTATACCCATGAGCGTTATGCCAGCAACACCGAGCCGCAAAGCTCGTTCGAGGCGATCCAAGAACTGATCAGCCTCGCCGCCATCACAGGCGCACACATGCATCTGTGCCATATCAATTCGACCTCGCTGTCGGACATCAAAGCCACGATGGCGCTGGTGGAAGAGGCACAGGCCAAGGGCATCAACGTCCCGACCCAGGTCTATTCCTTTGGCGCGGCTAGCACCGCGGTCGGCGGGGCCATGTTCAGCGGCTTGGACTGGCGCAGCGAGATGGGTTCGACCGCCAATAACTTCCAGCTTGGCGCGGATCGGATGACCGAGGACGAACTGGCCGATTATCAGGCCAACAAGCCCGGCACCATGATCGTCTGGCAGTTCCTGGACGAGGCCGATCCTGCGGCTCGCGCGCTATTGGACGTTTCGGTGACCAACCCCGCGACAGCGATTGCCTCGGATTCCGTGTTCTGGTCCTATTTGGACGCGGACGGCAAGATTTCTGAACTACGACGGTGACGCGAGGCCGCTGCCCGACAATGTCTTCAGCCACCCGCGGTCAACCGCGTACTATACCAAGATCCTGCGCTCTTACGTGCGCGAACGCGGGCTTCTGTCGCTGAACGAAGCGATCCGCAAGATGTCACTGCTGCCGGCGGAAACGCTGGAAAAGAGCATGCCGCAGATGCGGACCAAGGGCCGGCTCCAAGTCGTGATGGACGCGGATATCGTGATCTTCGATCCCGCCACGGTCGCAGACCTGGCCACCTTTCAGAATGCCAACCAACCGACTGTCGGCGTGCAAACCGTTATTGTGAACGGCGGCTTTTCGGTGCGCGATGGAGAGTTGGTGCTAGACGCCCCGCATGGTCGGGCGATCCGTAACAATCAGCTCAAGTGATCGGATCAACTCACCTGCAATCAATTAGCGCAATAACGAGTACGCAAAGGAAAACTCCACGATGGCTAAAACGCTTCGTTTGACAACGACAACAATTATTGCCGGGCTGCTGACCGTTTCAGCTGCATTCGCGCAAGACTATGATCTTGTGATCAACAACGGCCGGGTCATGGATCCGGAGACGTTGTTTGACTTCTGTTGCCAACGTGGCCGTCAAGGATGGACGCATCGTTGCCATCACCAAAGAACCTGTCACTGGCAAGGAGACCATTGATGCCAAGGGCCATATCGTGGCGCCGGGCTTCATCGACACGCATTTCCACTTCCAGATGCCTGTCGGCTACTCGCTCGGGTTGCGCGACGGGTTGACCAGCAGCATGGATTTCGAGATGGGCTGTGCGGGTTCCTATATCGCGGCCTGGTACAAGGCGCGCGAAGGTGTGACCCAAGCCAACTACGGCTGCGCGGTCAGCCACGAATTTGCCCGCGCGATGGTCATCGACGGGTCAGACGGCGCCGATTACCTGATAGATGGCCCCATTTCCGCTTTAACAACCCGGGCGAAAACCGGCTGGAGCCAGACGCGTCCGACCCTGGAACAGGGCAACGCAATTCTCGAAGAGCTTGACAAGGGCCTGCAGGCTGGCGCCCCCGGCGTCGGCAGCACCGTGGGCTACATGAGAGAGGGCGTCTCTTCACGCGAGATGTTCGAGGTGCAGAAAGTCGGGGCACGCTATGGCCGCCCGACCGGTGCCCATACGCGCTATACACTCGGCACCGACACGACCGAGAATAACGGCGCGCAGGAACTCATTGCCAACGCCCTGGCGCTTGGCGCCCCGGCGATCGTGCTGCACTTCAACAACGACGGCTGGCAGCTTGCACACGAGATGATTATCAAGCTTCAGGAACAGGGCCACAACATCTGGGGTGAAGTCTATCCCTACGCTGCGGGTTCCACCACGATCAATGCGTCGTTCCTGGAGCCCAAGAGCTGGATCGACTATTTCGGCAAACGCTATGAAGATACCATGCTGGATCCGGTCACGGGTGAGTACTATACCTTGGAGACCTACAAGGCCACCGTCGCATCCGAACCGACCAGGCCAATCGTCATCTTCAAGCAGCCCAAAGAAAACGAGGCGAAGTGGCTGACACTCAAGGGCGTGACCATGGCCAGCGACGGGGTTGGTGCCACGCCGTACGACGCCCCGTGGGATTACCCTCTGGAGAAACTGGGTGGCACGCATCCGCGCACGGCTGGTGCCCGAGGCGCTACGATCAGGCTCGGTCGGGAAAACAACATCCCGATGATGCAGCTGATGTCGATCCTCAGCTACAACGCTGCCAAGCATCTGGGCGCGACCGGCCTGAAATCCATGCAAGAACGCGGCCGCATCCAGACTGGCATGGTTGCCGATATCGTGGTCTTTGACCCCGAACTCTTCACGGACAATTCAACCTACGAAAAGGGCGCTGTCCCTTCGACGGGCATGAAAGCCGTGATCGTCAACGGTCAGGTCATTGTGCGTGACGATGTGCAGCTTCCTGTCTTCGCCGGTCAGCCGATCCGGTTTGAGCCCGAAGACAAGCCGCGCTTCGAGCCGATCTCGTAAGAGGCGTGGAATGCCGAATTCTCGACCGGTATGCCTTTGCCATCTGACTTCTCGGGCGCCTTTCCCCAGAAAGTCGAAAACTGATTGTGAGAAACTTGAACAAGGAGACGAGAACATGCGGTTTTTGAGCTCTGTCTTTGTGGCGGCCTTATTGGCCGCCACTCAGGCATCGGCAGAACCTGAAGCGATCGTGTTTTCAGATCTTGCTGATCCGCTCGCCATAGCCTTTGAGGACCCCTACGCAGCCATGGGGGTCGGCATGCTGAACGAATTGAAGCTGTTGGTCCAGTCGGACGAGAAGCTCGCCGGCACTGATCTTGATGAGGAGACACGTACGCGTCTGGAGGCCCGCCGCGCTGCTGCGCAGGAAAAGCTCAAGGCGAATGGTCACAACGTGGATGTGTTGCTGGAGCAGCGCTGGGACGTCGCCAAGAAGCGACAGAACGCTCGTATGGCTCAAAATCCCATCTTCGATGGGGTCGAAGTTTCGATCTCTGGCTATATCATTCCCGCGCCACAGGCCGCGGATGGCAGCGCGGTCGGTTATCTGGTCCCGCAGGTCGGAATGTGCAGCCACCTTCCGCCGCCACCGCCAAATCAGCTTGTACGCGTCAGGCTGCGCGCAGATCAGCAAGTCGAGTCACTCTACACGCCGGTTCGGATATCGGGGCTGCTCCGCGTCGAGCCAAGCGATGCGACCATTTTCATTCTGGATGGGGAGGCGCGCATGCTGAGTGGCTGGACCCTTGACGTCAAAACCATCGACTTATCGGACGGCTGAAGCAGAAATGACTTTCGTCATTCGTCCGAACAAAATCAAAAGAGCATATGGAAAGGAGAGTAATCCTGCCCGCTCTGTCTCCCTTTCTTGCTGATGGCATTCAAAATTGCGGGTGACGCCCCTTCTTATCAGAATCAGGCGCCAATTCTCTTCTCGCCAGCAAGCCACGTTTCGCTCACCTTGATGCTCTCGATATTCATCGGATCAACCTTTGTCGGGTCCTTCTCAAGAACCGTCAGGTCGGCATATTTGCCAACTTCCAAGCTGCCGGAGATATCGTCCATTCGGCATTGGCGGGCGGCGTCGATGGTTACACCACGCAGGGCGAGGTCGGCTGAAACCCGTTCTTCGGGAAAAAAGACATCGCCGCCGTCCGCCATGATCCGTGTGACCGCATCCTGCACCATCCGCAATGGGCCAAGTGGCGTAACGTTGTAGTCGGAGTGGAACGACACCGGCAGCCCTGCTGCCATGGCAGAAGCGACCGGATCGTAGAACTTCGCCCGATCTGGCCCGAGGATGTCGTCCCGGAACGCCTTGCCCCACCACCGGACATGTCCGATCAAGAATGAGGGCGAAACGCCAAGCTTTGCCATTAGAGCTATATGTTCGGGGTGCAGCACGCTCGCGTGCTGGATCGTATGGCGGTGGTTTGCGCGCGGCTTCGTAGTCAGAACTTCTTTGTAAACATCGAGGGTCATGTCGATGGCTGCGTCGCCATTGGAATGCACCGCAACGTCCCAGCCAGCGTCATGTGCATCGCGGACGACGGCTGTCAGCTCTTCTTGCGTATAGTTGAGCGATCCGCGCGTATCCTTGCCAAGGTAGTTCTCGCGCTGAAAGCCAGAAAACCCCTGGTTCGAGCCATCTGACCAAGCCTTGATCTTGTTGAACCGCAGCATGTCGTTGCCTTGGTTTGGAGATATCTTCATGCCCTTCCAGATTTCCATCTGGGTCGATTGTAGCGCGCCACGGAACCGAATGGGGGGCGCATCCGCCATGACCGCGTTCAGGATATCGATATCGCCGCTGCCGCCTGTCAGGGCACCGATGCTCATATCCTGCATCGCCGTCACCCCAAGCGCCGAAGCCTTGTCGAAAATGGCCCGTATCTGGGTCGCGTTCTCCTGAACCGAGAAGTCGCGGCAAAGCAGCGACGAAGGGCATGTAAGCGGGGGGCTCTTCCAGCCGCCCTGTCAGATCGCCATTGGTGTCGCGGACATAGCGCGCCGTGGCCGGATCCGGCGTGTCGCGGGTGATGCCGATCACCTGAAATCCGAGGCTGTTGGTATAGGCGACGTGGCCATTGCTTTCGAGCAGAAAAAACGGGTTCTCGGGTGCAAGCGCGTCCAGTTCTGCCAGTGTCGGAACCTTGGCGCCCTTGATCAGGACAGGGTCATAATTTGCCCCATAGACCCATTCTCCGGGTGCCGTGTTGGCAACGGAATCGCGCAGCTTGGTGATCACATCGTCGTAGGTGACATTTGCAAAGATGCCGGCATCAACAAAGGCGGCGAGTTGCACCATTGACGTGTGCATGTGCGGGTCGAACAGGCCCGGAGTCATGGTGCGTCCGTCAAGATCGATAAGGCGGGTGTTTGATCCGCGCAGACCCACAAGCTCATCCATGGCGCCCACCGCCATGATACGCCCGCCGCGCACCGCGAGCGCTCCAGCCCGAGGGGCCGCGGCATCCATGGTGATGATGGTGCCGCCGGAAAAGATGATATCCGCGCTGTCTTGCGCCCAAGCCGGGCGCGTGAAGACGGCAGGAGCGAAAAGGCCCGTACCGACTGCGGCAGCGCTGGACAGAAAGGCGCATCGACTAAGTGGGTCTCCGGATCTCATTTCATCCTCCGTGAGCGGGGCGCATCGATCCCAAAAAACCTCAATTCAGCGTGTTCTTGTAGATCACGCCGTCTTTCATGATCAGGTCGATGTTCTGTTCCGCGTCCATCAATATCTTGATGTCCTTGCCGGGATCGCCGTTGACAAGAATTATATCGGCATAAGCACCGGGTTTGATAACGCCAAGCGGCCCGTCCAGATAGGGGTTCTTCAGTCCGGACATCGCTAACACTTCACCATTGTTGCCGGTGACTTGCTGCATCTGCTCGATGGGTGACCAGAACTCGTCGCGAAAGGCGAATTCCTGGGTAAAGTTCTTGAAAATCTCGTCGCCGCCAAACACGTCGGTCCCCCAGAGAATCTTCAGGTTGTATTTCTGGGCCAGCGCAAACGCATTGCGCGTACCTTCGGCGACCATCGCCAACTTTGCTTGTTGGATCGGGGCCTGGAACTGTAGGTTGCCAGACACATCCTGAAGCGGAAGGAAGGCCTGCGGCGAATAGAAGACGCCCAGTTCCTTCATTCGCTTCACAGTATCCTCTTCAAGAACGAGCCCGTGCTCGATGACCCTGACACCTGCATCGAGGGCGTTGACGACACTATTATTGAGCTGCGCATGCACCGTCACGTAGGTCCCGTAGCGGGTCGCCTCTTCTACGGCGGCTTTCAACTCGTCCTGCGTATACTGGGCGGCTTGCAGGGGGTCGGTGAAGCTGGTCACGCCGCCGCCAGCAAGGACCTTTATGTGCGACGCGCCGCGAAACAGCAACTCGCGGACGGTGCGACGGACATCGTCGGCGCCGTCAGCAATCAGCGTATGTTTATACCGGTTGGCCGTGCCACCGAACTCGGGCCCGTCTAGAACGGGATGCCCATCGGACGGCATGCGGAAATCGCCGTGACCCGAGGTCTGCCCGATGCTTGCGCCACCGCAGAAAATCCGCGAACCGCTGAAGACATCCGCATCGATGGCTTTCTTGACGCCAAAACAATTGCCGCCCATGTCGCGCACGGTCGTAAAACCGGACATCAGGTAATCATTGGCCCGCTTGGCCGCGCGGGCACCTTGTTCAAAAGTATCCTGGCTGATCAGGAGTTGGACCGGATCGGTGTGCAACATGACATGGGCATGGCCCTCGATCATTCCAGGCATCAGCGTGCGACCACCGCCGTCGATCACGGTTGCACCATCTGCATCAATCGGGTTGGTGGAGATGCTTTTGATCAGGTTGCCTTCGACGAGCACATTGGCGTTCTCGACACGCTCTGCGCTTACGCCGTCAAAGACGTGCACATTCGTAAAAAGGCGTGCGCGCAGGATCGTCCTGCGCTATTGCGATCGAACACCATCCTATGATGGCAACAGCTATGGAAAATAGTTTCATTGCTAGCCCGCCTTTCTCACAGGGATGCGCGTCGTCATCGCACCAGGGCGGGTCACTCGGCAAGGAGGAACGCGAAAAGCGTATCGGGTCATACGGTTGAGTGGTCCAACGCAGCCGATGACCCGCCCTGGGCGACCCGAAGGGCGGGGTCAAATGGCTGACAGCCTATGTCGAGCCACTTGCCCGATGAACCACATCGATCTGCGCGTCTCTCCTTGCCTTTCAACCATTTGACCTCCGTGACGGCCACACCCCCTGTGAGAAAGGCGGGCTAGGTCCTATTTTCGATTATGAGCGATGTAGATGGCGACCTGGGTTATAGCCTGAAGCGTATCAAACCCACTTAATACGTTTGAACATGCGGGACACCCCCTCTCCGTCGAAGAACGATCGCTGGGACGCACCGGCAGAACGTGCGCCCCCGATCGGTTTACCCACTTACTGCTTCGCTACCGGAGCCAGGTAGAAGTGGTCGAACAGCATGCGGGCGATCTCGGCAATTGCCCGTTCCCTGTCCGACGTGGATGTCTCGCTGCTGTTCGTGTACACGGCGATGGCAAACCGCCGACCGTCAGGGAGCGTGACATAGCCGACGTCATTGGCAATTCCGCCTACGGTTCCGGTCTTGTGCGCGACGGGCGTTCCCTTCGGCAGCAATCCCTTGATGCGGCCAGCGCCGGTGCGCGTGCGCGACATGACTCCCAGCAGGAACTCGCGGCTCTCGGGGCTCATCGCCGTGCCACCGTCGATGGCAAGCAGCAGTTGCAGCATCGCAAGGGGCGTCGCGTGGTCGCGGGGATCCGCCTCGAAGTCCATATTGCGATCAGCCTGCTCCGTCCACAGTGCCGAATTGTTGCTGACGGCCTCAGCGACAGTTTCCGGCGTGGCCGGCCCCGGCAAGCCGTAGAAATCCCGGAGAATCTCAGTGGTTAGCCGGTCAACCCTGAAATCGGTGATCCCGAGCCTGCGCAGGTTCTCGGTCACCGCCGCTGCTCCGCCGGCCAACTCCATGGAGACGTCAGTCGCCGTGTTGTCGCTTTCCGTGATCATCACCTCGATCAGGTTCGCCACCGAGAGCTGGATCCCGGGGTGGGGGAATGTCTCGGCAAGCGCGATTACGCCGGTGACGAACATGTCGGGCGGGACTTCGACCAGTTGGTCGAGACTGAGTTCCCCCCTGTCCACGCGATCCAGCACGGCCGTGGCGATCGCAACCTTGTAGGTGCTGGCCATGGCGAAAAACTCATCGCCGTTGAGCGCGATGACTTCCTTGCCGCCGATTTCCTGCGCCGCAAATCCTACGCGCCCGGCAAGTCCCTTCGCGATCTGTTCGATCTTGGCTGAAACGGGTTGTCCATCAGCTGCCTGGCCGTATGCCGGGCTAAAGGCAGACGCGACGGAAACTACGAGGACTATGATAGCATGACGATACTTCATATTCTGCTTCTCCTTCCGTGAAACGGAATTTGGGAATGTCTCGTTCGATGTTGAAAGAGCGTAACGGGCACGTAACTGCCCGTCTCCCGCGCGAGCGCGACGCCCGGCAAGGTTTCCCGAACCATCCCGGCTCCGGCTGCTGTCGCTGTCAACTGAAAAAATTGGCACGGCTTCATCTGTGGGACTCCGTAGTTGTTCTCGACGGATCCCGCGGAACGGTCGCTCGGTCTCTATTAAATTCTGGATCAGGTGGCTCTGGCTAGAGTCCCTTTGGGGACTCTAGCCAACTGAGGATTTTTGAACACCATTGGCATAGCAAGGCCAACATCATCGACTGTAGTGTTCCTGTGGGGGGAGGGGAACGGACGGCCGCTTTCAAAGGACTAAACGTTTGATCCTACGCTCCCTCCTGCTTGTACTTCTGGTGATCGTTAGCGATTTACAGCCCAATTCAGCTCACGCGGGCGATTACGACATCGTGATCTCAAACGGCCGGGTCATCGACCCGGAAACCGGGCTTGCGGTTGGCGTTCTGGCCGTTTTGGCCAACGACGTTTCGGTAATATGAAAAGGCGAGTTGATCTTGTACGTCGCGCCAGGCCGACCGATACGTCACAATCAGCTCAATTGTACGGATCAACTCACCTGCAATCAATTAGGGCAATAACGAGTACGAAAAGGAAAACTCCACGATGGCTAAAACGCTTCGTTTGACAACGACAACAATTATTGCCGGGCTGCTGACCGTTTCAGCTGCATTCGCGCAAGACTATGATCTTGTGATCAACAACGGCCGGGTCATGGATCCGGAGACGTTGTTTGATTCTGTTGCCAACGTGGCCGTCAAGGATGGACGCATCGTTGCCATCACCAAAGAACCCATCACGGGCAAGAGACCATTGATGCCAAGGGCCATATCGTGGCGCCGGGTTTCATCGACACCCATTTCCACTTCCAGATGCCGGTCGGCTATTCCCTCGGGTTGCGCGACGGGTTGACCACCAGCATGGATTTCGAGATGGGCTGTGCGGGATCTTATATCGCGGCTTGGTACAAGGCACGCGAAGGCGTGACCGGGGCCAACTATGGCTGCGCGGTCAGCCACGAATCTGCCCGCGCGATGGTGATCGACGGGGCAGACGGCGACTACATGAAAGACGGCCCCCTTTCCGCTTTGGAAACCCGGAAGAATACGGGCTGGAGCGCGACGCGCCCGACCCTGGAACAGGGCAACGCGATTCTCGAAGAGCTTGACAAGGGCCTGCAGGCTGGCGCCCCCGGCATCGGCAGCACCGTGGGCTACATGAGAGAGGGCGTCTCTTCACGCGAGATGTTCGAGGTGCAGAAAGTCGCGGCGCGCTATGGCCGCCCGACCGGTGCGCATACACGCTATACACTCGGCACCGACACGACG
Organism: uncultured Alphaproteobacteria bacterium; assembly: GCA_963786675.1. Taxonomy (GTDB): domain Bacteria; phylum Pseudomonadota; class Alphaproteobacteria; order Rhizobiales; family Hyphomicrobiaceae; genus JAGVSR01. The sequence goes on from CAWAZY010000001.1 coordinate 26,634, forward strand.
GAGAATAACGGCGCGCAGGAACTCATTGCCAACGCCGTGTCGCTTGGCGCCCCGGCGATCGTGCTGCACTACAACAACGACGGCTGGCAGCTTGCACACGAGATGATTACCAAGCTTCAGGAACAGGGCCACAACATCTGGGGTGAAATCTATCCCTACGCTGCGGGTTCCACCACGATCAATGCGTCGTTCCTGGAGCCCAAGAGCTGGATCGACTATTTTGGCAAACGCTATGAAGATACCATGCTGGATCCGGTCACGGGTGAATACTATACCTTGGAGACCTACAAGGCCACCGTCGCATCCGAACCGTCCAGGCTAATCGTCATCTTCAAGCAGCCCGAAGAAAACCAGGCGAAGTGGCTGACACTGAAAGGCGTGACCATGGCCAGCGATGCAACTGCTGGCACGCCGTATGACGCCCCGTGGGACTACCCTCTGGAAGAGTTGGGTGGCACGCATCCGCGCACGGCTGGTGCCCGAGGCGCTACGATCAGGCTCGGTCGGGAAAACAACATCCCGATGATGCAGCTGATGTCGATCCTCAGCTACAACGCTGCCAAACATCTGGGCGCTATCGGCCTGAAATCCATGCAAGAACGCGGCCGCATTCAGACTGGCATGGTTGCCGATATCGTGGTCTTTGACCCTGAACTCTTCACGGACAATTCAACCTATGAAAAGGGCAGTATCCCTTCGACGGGCATGAAAGCCGTGATCGTCAACGGTCAGGTCACTGTGCGTGACGACGTGCTGCTTCCTGTCTTCGCTGGTCAACCGATCCGGTTTGACCCGGAAGACAAGCCGCGCTTCGAGCCGATCTCGAAAGAGGCGTGGAATGCCGAATTCTCGACCGGCATGCCTTTGCCATCTGACTTCACGGGTGCCTTTCCCCAGAAAGTCGAAAACTGATTGTGAGAAACTTGAACAAGGAGACGGGACCATGCGGTTTTTGATCTCTGTCTTTGTGGCGGCCTTATTGGCCGCCACTCAGGCATCGGCAGAACCTGAAGTAATCGTGTTTTCAGATCTTGCTGATCCGCTCGCCATAGCCTTTGAGGACCCCTACGAAGCCATGGGGGTCGCCATGCTGAACGAATTGAAGCTTCTGGTTCGGCTGTGTTCCCCGTCAGCACTCACGGGACAGTTTGAGGTGATTGTCTAAGAGATAGTTTTCGGTTCATCGTAACCCCGAGGAGGGTGTCGATGACTGAAGCGATCAATCGCAACCAAAATGGAAATGGCGATACCAATGAAGAAGCAAAGACATCGACTGATCGGGACCCTCTTGATGAGTGTCATGTGCGCTGTGCCGGCCTTGGCACAAGACTATGACCTCGTGATCAACAATGGACGGGTCATGGACCCCGAGACCAACTTTGATGGCGTGCGCAACGTCGGGATAAAGGATGGGAAGATTGCTGCGATCACCGAGGACGCGATCGAGGGCAAAGAAACCATCGACGCCAGTGGTCACGTTGTTGCCCCGGGCTTTATCGATTCGCACCAGCACGCTACAGATCAGTTCAGTCGCAAGGTTAATTTGCGGGATGGCTTGACCACCGGGATGGATTTCGAAGCAGGCGCCGGCGATATCGCTAAATGGTATGCAGAGGCCGAGGGTAAAACCCAGGCCAACTACGGTATGGTCGTGCTCGCAACTCTTGCCCGTGGATTGGTGCTGGACGGTCCTGAAGTAGTGGCTGGTGCTAATGACATGGGCGGCCTGTTCCCTATGGTGGGTCGCGCCGCCGCAAAGGCTGCGGAAGAAGGACGCAAGCCAGGCTGGACTGCCACCTTGCCCAATAAAGAGCAGATGACTGAGATCATGAGTATCGTCGATGAAGGCCTTCGCCAAGGCGCCTTGGGCGTGGGCATTCCAGTCGGCTATATGACCACGGGCGTGACCCAGTACGAATTGTATAAATACCAGGAACTGGCATCAAAATACGGTCGTGTTTCGAATGCGCATGTACGCTTTGCGGGTGTCAGACCTCCCACCGAGGGACTATTGGGTATTCAGGAAATGCTGGCCAATGCCATGGTTTTGGACGCACCTTTCCTGGCTTCACACCTGAACAGCAACATGGACTGGGAGTACACGATCCCGCTCATCAACGACGCAAGAGAAAAGCGAGGGGCCAAAGTATGGGGTGAGGTTTACCCCTATGCAGCGGGCGGTACCATTGCTTCGACAGATATTCTCACAGAGTCGAGCATGGCTCAGATGAATATAACCTATTCGAACATCTCCAACCTTGACGGTACGCGTTGGGATAAGGCGATGTATGATGACGTTCGCAAGAATGATCCCGGCAGATCGATTTTGATTTACAACAACTCCCCTGAGGACATCGCTAAATGGATGGCTATGCCTGGAGTTGTCGTCGTCTCGGACGGTATGGCCATCGTCGACGAAAATCTCGACTACTACCCTTGGGATGCCCCTTACGAAGGCAAGTCGATTCACCCGCGTAGTGCAGGTACCCGCGCCAAGGTGCTGCGCATGGTGCGTGAAGATAAGAACATGACTTTGATGGAAGCCATATCCAAGATGAGCTACCTGCACGCCAAGTACCTTGATGAGCTGGGCGGCATTAGCCAGTTCAGGACCAAGGGTCGGGTCCAGGTAGGTGCCGATGCAGACATCGTCGTCTTCAACCCGGACACGGTCACTGACAACAGCACTTACGAGCCAGGCATGGGTGCATTGCCCTCTACCGGCATTCCCTACGTGTTGGTGAACGGTGTCGTGGTGGTGAAGGATTCCGTGGTGCAAAAGGTCTTTCCGGGTAAGCCTATTCGTTTCCCGGTGCAGGAGAAGGGTCGACTGGACCAGATTACGATCGAACCCAGGGAATTTGACCCCAACCAGTGAGCCCTGCAGGGGCGATTGGGGGCAGCCATGGCCAATGGTTGCCCCCGCTGGTGCTGTCATTTGTGGACGGCTCCCTTTTTGCAAAGGTAAATTTGAGCTGATGTTGTTCGTCGCAGGTTGCGGTCATTTATCCGGCCTGTTTGCACGGTGTATGTGCCTCAAGAATGGACTGAACTTCGACAAAACCTCATCAGGCCACACAGTGGGGATCATTGGCGTCAGCAATTTTAAAAAAGCATTTCTATGCGCCGCTCGACCAACTGGATGGAGTGCATCTGGCATCCCCACTTGGTGACGATTACCTCGTCAAAGCCGGCGACATTTTGTTTGTCCGGTCAAACGGCAACCCCGATCTCGTCGGCCGTTCATTGTTCGTCCCTACGCCCCTCGAACCGACAACATTCTCCGGCTTCACCATTCGTGGCCGAATCGAGGATGCGCGGGCCCTGCCGATCTTCTTTGCCCACTTCTTCAAATCCCGCGATCTCGCCGAAATGATTAAGTTAAAGAAGGAAGAACCAGCTATGGCGATGAAGATTTCGACAAAATATTTCTGGCTTGGGGTGCTGACGATGGCTCTCGGCGTTTTTGTGCTCTTCAATGCCGTGATCGCGTCCGCGGCTATTGTTACGGTCACGGGTATATTTCTCTTGCTTGGCGGCGCTTTGCAGATCGCCGTCGGATTCTCGGCTGAAGGCTTGGGCAACAGGGTATTGACATGGTGCCTTGGCGCTCTGACCGTATTTCTGGGGTGGTCATTCATGGCCAACCCGCTTGCCGGCATGATATCTTTATCCACCCTCTTGCTGATCCTCCTCGCGGCAAGCGGCATCGTCCAGATCTTGTTCGCCGTCCGTGTCAGAGGCACACGGTTTTTTTGGTTCCTGTTGTTGGCAGGGTCAGTGTCAGTCGTCCTGGCAATAGTTCTCTTGTCATCACCGGGTGCGACGCTCGCGCTGATCGGGACCCTACTCGGAGTGCAGATGCTGTCGGCAGGCGCGAGTTTGGCAACGATGGGGATTTTTCTCAAAGAAATCCGTAAATGACAAAGTAGCGATCAAATACCAGCGTGTAATCGGCGCACGCCATCGCGTCTGCGCTTGATCAATGCTGAGTTGATGGGGATGAGGCGAAGTTTGTGAGACTGGGTCACTATTGATATGCAGGATGGCAATGACAGCGAAATCTCCAAGGCCCACCCGAAGGTTGCGTTTGAGGATTAAGGATCAGATGCGCAATACGTCTCTAAGGCACAATTCCACGTCCTCCCTGAATGTTCGATTGACGACGTGCGTGAACGAGAGAGCCAGCAGGACGCTGTATCACTTTAAGACGTTATACCGCCATCACGAAGCACAGCGGCTAGTGAGAACTGTGGCATCCACGACTGTTTGTGGCGCATTTCTGCCGTGCCGGCTACCACCAAGAGCCGTCGTCGGGAGTTAGCCGTATCGCCACGACAATTTATCCTAGAAGTGAGTAAACTGGGAAGGCCGACAATGATGACTATACTTCGTCCGATTGTGTTCGGAATGGCCGCTCTGGTAGCCGTTCTGATGGCCGCCCCGGTGTCTGCACAGCAGGCTGCGGATACGATCTATTTTGGCGGCGACATACTGACGATGGAAGGCAAAGCGCCACGCTATGTCGAGGCGCTCGCGGTAAAGGACGGCAGGATCACGTTCGCCGGAGCGATTTCCGACTCAGGTCGCTGGAAGGGGCCGAACACACACGAGGTCAACCTCGCCGGTCAAACACTCTTGCCCGGCTTCGTCGATGGCCACAGCCACATCTTCCTGCATCTTGAGGGCCAGGATTGGGCCGATCTCTCATCTGCTCCTGTAGGCACGACCCGCAACTTCGACGATATCATTCGGGCGATGAAGGACAAACAGAAGGAACTCGGCGCAGATGAAACAGAGTGGTTGATAGGCTCGGGCTACGATGAGGCCCTGCTCGATGAGAAGCGTCATCCGACAGCCGCCGATCTCGACAAGGCATTTCCCGATACGCCGGTGATATTGATGCATATATCCGGCCACATTTTCATCGTGAACTCGGCCGGCCTGAAGGCCAAAGGCATCAACGCGGAAACACCCGACCCTTCGGGCGGCGTGATCGTACGGCTGCCCAACAGCCGCGAGCCAAGCGGCGAGATACAGGAGAACGCTCGCTTTCCGTTTCTCGACGTTATGGTCAAGGATCGGTCAGCAGATCCGTTAGCGATCAGAGAATCAGCGCAAAAGCTGGCGAAATCTCTTGCACATTACGCCCGATACGGGGTGACGACGGTTCAAGAGGGGGCATTGCAGGAATCGCAGCTGGCAGTCGCTCGCGCAGTGGCAGCGCGTGGCGACATGAGCCTGGATCTTGTGGGTCTGGTATTCCAACCCCTGGCCGAGAAGCTGATTGCGGAGAACCGCACCCAGTGGGGTGTTTACGACAAAGGCGTCAAACTGGCAGGGATCAAGATTACCATAGACGGCTCACCGCAAGGCAAGACTGCTTTCCTCAGCAAGCCTTATCTGACGCCGGTGCCTCACTGTGATGGGGATTGCCGCGGTGTTGCAGCACTGACCGCGGAGGAGGTCAAAGATCTGATGCTGCTCAGCTACCAGAACAATGTGCAGGTGTACGCTCACTGCAACGGTGACGCCGCGATCGATCTGATGCTGGCGGGTCATGAATATGCCCTCGACCAGATGAAGGAAGACCCAAAAGCAAAGGATCGCCGCACAGTCATCGTTCATTCCCAAGTCATGCGTCCCGATCAGCTCGATGCCTACGCAAAGTACCGGATCTTTCCCTCCTTTTTCACCAACCACACGTACTTTTGGGGAGACGCGCATCGCGCCAACTTGGGAGAGGAACGCGGATCGTTCATTAGTCCCATGCGCTCGGCAATTGACAAGGGTATCCGCGCGGCCAACCACACCGATTACAATGTGACGCCGGTCAACCAGATGTTTGTCGTCTGGTCCGCAGTGAATCGCATAACGCGCACGGGTCGCGTGCTCGGGCCGCAACAACGCATCACGCCCTATGAGGCACTGCAGGCGATCACCATCAATGGTGCGTACATGTACTTCGAGGAAGACAGCAAGGGTTCACTCGAACCGGGCAAGGTTGCCGATCTCGTGATTCTTGACCGAAACCCGCTCAAGGTGGATCCATTGGCCATCAAGGACATCAAGGTGATGGAGACTGTTAAGGCAGGGAAGCCTGTATTCACGCTTAAAAAGCCTTTATGAGTACACGGCCTAGCAAAAATGCAAATCGAACGCGTGAGCGTGGCTCTCGGCTTTCTTTGAGAAAGCGTTGGTCAGGCGCGCGAAACCGACGCGTATGCATCGGCATCGTCAGCTGGACGCGGCTAGCCAGACGCGACGCTAGGTCGTCCATAAACGCCAACGCATATTCACCGTCGCGACCGCCGCCCAGCCATGAAATGGCCAGCTTGGAGTCCGCGTCCATGGCCGTCCAATTCCACGTATCGCAAGCGCCATCGACCGGCTTCTTCATCGTCGCGACCCGCTGTTTCGCCGCCGGTACGGGCTCGTCGGGCGCCGCGATCGTGTCCTTAAAAAGAGGTAACTCGTTTTAAGCATCTCGTCGCCGGAATTGTCGCCTTCGTCATACTGGTGGGTGTGTCGGCGTGTAGTCCGTTCGAGGATGGCGAGGCCGCCTATGAACGTGGTGGCTACACCGAGGCTCTGCGGCTTTGGCGGCCACTGGCCGAGCAGGGCCATGCTGGCGCCCAGTTCAACCTCGGTGTCATGTACGAAGCCGGCGAGGGCGTGCCGCAGGTCAACGCCGAGGCGGCGCGGCTTGGGCGGCTGGCCGCCGAGGAACTGGTTCACCCCCTACGAGGCGCTCAAGATGGTGACATCGGACAACGTCGAACTGCCAGTCCCACATACGTGATAGCGTTCATATGGCCCGCCCCCATGCTTGAGGCTCTGCGCCGGTCTTCCGGCACAACCCTCGATAAGAGCTTGCCGCGGGACGGGCCGCCAGCCTTCAAAGGGCGAACATGGGGTCTAGCGGCCTTGAACGGCGCTCTCCTTGAAGCTTCGAAGGGGGCTTCGCCAAACGGATATGCGCGTGGCTCCGAGGATGATGCGTATCTTCCCCGCCGACTGGCCTGCTCCTAGTGATTGTTCATCCACCGAATGCTATAGAGCGCGTCAGGCACCTGAAGCGCCATTCGAGCGGATGGCCGAATGCTGCGTGCGGATGTTCCGTGGCGCGAAAGTTAAATGGCTCAGATTTTCCAGAGTTGCGCTTTTAAAGCTGCCAAGTTTGCGAGTTACGGGGGGAGCCGAATGCCGATGTTTCGTTGGTTTGAGGCGCGTTCCAGAACACCAAAATGGAAATGAGTGGAAACGGTGAGCAACTTGCGTCGGTCTGTTTGTGTTTAGCGGCAAGTGTGAAATGAATGGCTCGCCGCTGTGCTCGGCGTGAGAGGATTAGGGGGTTCAATGAACTTTTATGCGAAAGTGTTCGCGGCAGCGGCATTTTGCGTCTGGTGTGGGCCGGCCCAACAAGCGTTGGCGCAGGAATCCGGACCACTGCTGCCTCACGTAGGAGGCCAGGTCACGACTGCCTTCAGCAACCGCTTCGGTCCCGACGCCGAAAGCACGGTGACTTTCGATTCGGTCTCTCCAGAATTGATCTCGTTGAATTATGCGAGCACGCGAGGGCTCATGGTCGCGCGGAACCTCCAGGGTGCCGATCGTCGCAACTCGAGTGTCTATGTGCTCGGCTATGCGCAGAACATGCCGCTCGTTATTCCCGGTACGACATCACTCGGCATATCGGGTGCTTCACTGCTGGAACTGCGCAACACGGGCAAGACCGCGCTGTCATTGGCCTATGACGCACAGATGTCACGAATCGATGGGCAACTGACGCTGGTCGAGAAGGACATCCGGATCCCCGTCATGGTCGAGAACCAGGTCATGCAGGTGCCCGCGCTGCACGCGACGGGCAACTTCCGCAGCGGCGACAAAACGGCCATCGGCGATTTTTACTTCCTCGACAACAAGAATAATCCAATGATGCTGCAAAGTACGCTTCAGCTGAGCTGGGAGAAGCAAGTACGTTCCGAGCGCATCGTTCGTGTCACGGCCGGCGCTTCAATGCGCTCTGCGATGGAGCAGTCTCTCAGTACATTGCGGAAGTACGACGTTTACGGCCTGCATTTCGATTTCGACAAGGCGACCCTGCGCCCCGAGTTCGCCAAACTGATCAAGGACATTGCCACAACCTTGAAGAACAATCCGACGTGGACCCTGCAGATCAACGGCCACACGGATTCGATTGGCGATGCAGCGTATAATGAAAAACTCTCTGCAGCGCGCGCGGCTTCGGTTGGTTCGGCTCTTGTCAAACAAGGCGTCGAAGCAGGCCGACTGACGACGGGCGGCTTCGGCGAAACGCAGCCGAAGGGCAATAACGCGACGCTCGACGGGCGTGCTCTCAATAGGCGTGTTGAACTTCTGCGCACCGATCGTTGATCTCTAGCAGAACTCAGTCCGAACAAACAAAAGGCGGGACGTAATGGATATCCGTTTTGGTAAATTGAAAATCTATTGCCGTTTGCTTGCCGCCGTCATGATGACGGCAAGCGCCATGATCCTGACAAGTGCGCCATCTCAGGCTGGCTCCGGCAAGGTTCAGCTCGAGGTCTACAAGGCCGGCTTTATTGTTGGCGTCAGCGGGGGCAAGGGGACGCTCCAATACGGCGGCAAAGCCTACAAGCTGGGGGTCGGCGGCGTCAGTCTTGGCGCCACGATCGGCGCGTCGAAAGCAGAGTTGATTGGAACGGCTGAGAACATCAATCAACCTTCGGACATCGTGGGAACATATACGGCTGTCCAGGCGGGACTTGCCGTGGCGGGCGGTGCCAAGACGGCTCAGCTCAAGAACTCGAAGGGCGTGGTCCTGAAGCTCAGCGGCAAACAGGTGGGTCTGGAGTTCTCGCTCGATCTGAGTGGCTTACAGATCTCTCTGAAGTGACGGTACCGGCAGGGAGATCTTACCGATCTCCTTGCCGCCGCCCACCTGGGTTCCCCGCGATCCTGCCATTCCAATAAAGAGCAAGTGAGAGTGAGAGCAATAATATGAGTGCGCAAGTCACATCAGGTCTCCAAAGTTTCCGTCAGGCTTTCGGGGCGGGCTTTCTGGTGACCATCGTCTGCGCGTCGGGTATGGCGCGGCCAGCCCTCAGCGCAGATATCCAAACCCTGCGATCGGATGTGAAGAAAATCGTCGAGGATCTGGTCGACGGCTGCCGGAACGACTTCAAGTCGTATTGCTCTTCAGTGACGCCCGGGGACGGTCGGCTTGCTTTTTGCCTCACGGCCCATGCCGACAAGCGAAGCTCGCAATGCGAAAGCGCACTCTCAAATGCGAGGCGTGAGGCAGAGGCGTTGCTGAAGTCGCACGCTCAGTCGTGTCAGTCCGACATTGCCTCTCTGTGCTCGGGAACGGTTCCTGGCGAAGGACGGATTGCAAAGTGCCTACTTGACCAGCGGTCCTCGCTGAGCCAGACCTGCGGCGAAGTAGCCGAGGCCGTGGAAGACATAATCTTCCCTCCGAGCAACCCGAGTGTCGAAGCAGCCACGGCTCCTGCGGCCTCGGAGGTGAACCAGACTTCAGAACCGTCGGCGGCGCCTTCGGCCGATGAAATCATCGGGGCACTGGATGCCAAGGTGGCGAGCATCATCGAAGGTGGCAAGCAGGGGTGTGCGGCCGATCTTGAGAAGCATTGCGCCACCGTGACGCCTGGCGAGGGCCGTCTTGCACTCTGTCTCATTGCGCACGCCGACAAGCGGACGGCGTCGTGCGAGCGGGCACTCGCGGTGGCGCGGACGGAAGCAGAAACGCTTATCAATGAAATCGATAAGTCGATCCAGGCTTGCGCGCCCGATATCGCGTCGCTCTGTTCGGGTACCCAGCCAGGTGACGGGCGGATTGCGCAGTGCCTGATGGAGCAGAGAGGGTCGCTCAGCGCATCCTGCGGCCAGGTTCTGGACAAGTTGAGCAAGGTCATCTTCCCCCCGGCAAATGAAGCTGCGGCGGCTGCTACTGCGCCGGCTGAAGCAATCGCCGAAGCTGGAAAGGAGGAAGCCAACGAGCCCGTCGCTGGTACGCCGGATCAGAAGCCTGGGGTTCTGGTGGCGCTGGATTCGAAGGTTCAGGCAATTATAGAGCAGGGCAAGCAGGGGTGTGCTGCGGACCTCAAAACACACTGCTCGACGGTAACGCCGGGGGAGGGGCGGCTCGCCTTTTGCCTGACCGCCCATGCCGACAAGCGGACGGCCTCGTGTGAAACCGCGCTCGCGGTTGCTCGCAAGGAAGCCGAGGAACTTATCACAGAGGTCAACCGTTCGATCGAGGCCTGTTCGCCTGATATTGCAGATCTGTGTTCCGGAACTGAGCCGGGCGAGGGACGGATCGCGCAATGTCTTGCGGAACAGCGGGATGCACTTTCCGAACCCTGCGGCCAAGTTCTGGACAAGCTGAGCAAGGTCATATTTCCGCCAAGCAACAAGCCGGTAGTAGGAGAGACAACGCCGAGCGCCAGCGCGCAAATCACGACCGGCGCCCTCAAGCCTGCACCTGTCGCCGTGGAAAAGACCTGCCGCAGCGTCGCTGCCAGCGTCACGGATTGGGGGCAGGATGCCACCAAGCAGGATGCGCGAGCGCTGCTGAAAAAACAGGTGAATGGCTTCGTCGCCAAACGCGGCCTGCAGGATTATACGGCCGGGGGTGCGACCGTAGCGTGCGCATCAAATCTAGACCTTGTAGTGGCCGGTTACTACACGTGCGAAGCCAAAACGCGCGTGTGTTGGGAACAGGCGGTACAGGGGAAGGGCGATGGACGGTCGGTTCCTGGCGGCGACACAACCAACCGGACAGATTGACTTTGTTGTCAGATCAGTTGAACGTCGTACATGACGGCGGCAAGGTCGGGGCACGACCAGACAACCGGGCAATCATGCATTCGAGCCAACAAGCGAGATGCCACCATTCCACAGTGTGGCAGACTTCGATCCCGAGGGTCGAGCATTGGCGATCCTGCTGCCCGACCCTAACCGGAGTGCCAGCCATGTATGTGTTGGGCGGCCTCTTTCGTGCTCACGAAGGCAAGGGGATCGGCGCATGGTGCTCGTTTGCCGCTTTGACGATGCTATTCGCTTTGCACGCCGTATCGGCCAGAGCTGCCGACTTTGACGACGTACTGCCGGCGTCAGATGACACGCCTGCCGCCTCGCGATTGGAGGCCACCATCGTCCCGATGTACGGATGGGTGACCGGCATAGACGGTGAGGTGGGCGCACGCGGGCTGAAAGCTTCGGTGGACGTTTCGCCTATGGACGTCGTCCGTAATCTCGATGAGCTTATTGAGGCTCTCGATGGTGTCTACATGGGCGCCGGTCAGATCAGGTATGATAAGTTCGGCTTTGCCTATGATCTGGTGTACTTCAACGTTTCCAGCGTTGCCCAAATTGCGGAGGAACGGTCCGCGAGCCTGTCAACTTCCCTACCGGGGGTGGGGCCCATTTCCGGACCTGACCTGACCTTGTCGGTCGGAGGGCGTGTCGACGGTATCGTTGATGTTGCCTTCTCGTACACAATGGCGACATTCGCCGGCACTTACCGCGTTCACGAAACGGCCACGAGCCACGTGGATGTGGTGGCGGGGCTTCGCGTTACGGAGGTCGACCTCAAGGTTGGTGTCGTTGCGGACGCCTCCGTCACAGCGAGCGGCCAATTGACGCTGGGCAGTATCTCCAAGCCCTTCAAAGGCACCGTGGACCGGCAGGTGAATGCGGTCGCGAGGGGCAAGGAGACGTGGGTCGATCCCATCGTCGGTTTCATGGGCCGGTCCAAGCTTGATGAGAACTGGTATGTGACGGGCTGGGCGCTCGCGGGCGGATTTGGGGCCAATTCTGACTTCCTGTTCGATGTCATGGGCGGCGTCGGCTACGAATGGAGTAATGGCATTTCAGCATTTGCCGGCTACCGGGCGAGCGGTACCGATTACCAGAACGCCGGTTTCAAGTGGGACCTGACGTTGCACGGTCCCATTCTGGGCATGAGCGCGGCGTTCTGACCGGCACCGCCGCTGTCGGTACGGGCCTTTTCGCTCCAGCCGTCTTCACGCGCGCGGCGTGGCGCTGGTTGCTGGGGTCCGCCTTCCTGGGAGCAGCGTGCGCAGACGAGGGCTTTCCGGCTGCCTTCGGCTTCTCGACCTTGGCATTCCTTGCGGGCTTGGTTCGTTTGGCGGGGGTCGTGTGGCGGGCTTCAATCGTCGTCATTGTGGGGCTCCGTGGGTTCAAGGACGCGCCCTCTCGGCGCTCCCACTACCCGAAGCCCCGCGTTCCGCGAGGCTGAGCCCAGAGAGTCGGCGGCCGGCGAACTGCCGCCTATCCCACCACCAATGCGTCCTTTGCGGCAGAAGTCGAGGGCTGATTTCACTCCGGAATTCAGAACACGACGGGTCGGTAAATCCCATGTGTGGACATCGGCCGCACGTGCTCGGCGACGCCAAAGTCGTCGCCGAGCATGTCCGCTAGTGGAGGTACCGCGACGTCCAGTCAGATATCGATTTTTTCAGCGATCTCTATCGCATGTCCGTCGTCGAATGCTTTGAGACAGTTTGCGGTGGGAGCGAGCGGAGGCTCGGGGTCATCTGGGTTGGATGTTAAGCGGCTTTCGATTGATGCCGCAATCGTCGTTTCCGGATGGTGTCGCGTCTGATCCTTTTTCTTTGCAACTAGATGTTCTGGCCGCGTCCGAAGTAGACGTCGGCAGGTGTCTTAGCCCCCTAAAACTGGGCCATCATATTGCGACGCATGAGAGGAGCTGGTCCTGACCCCATCTCTAGTCCGCTCATCATGCGAACTTTCGGGCTCCGTTTATCTGAGCAGCGAACGCGTGAGTCGGTCGACCTTGTAGACGATCACGATCTGCACCTTGCCCAACCTAATTTCGGCGAGCAACCGTTGAAGCGCAGGGCGCTCCATCGTGCCGCCAGAGAGTCCGCCGTCATCATAGAGGTCACGCAATGCGACCCACCCGGCGTGCTTCTGGCTGGCGATGTTGGCTTCGCAGGCTTCTCGTTGGGCATCGAGCGAGTTGAACTCCTTCTCGAGCCCCTCCTCTGAAGAAGATTTGGCAGTTCTTCGAAGGCGATCTGCCTCTGCGTGGCAAATTCCCGATCCAATTCTGTCAGCAGGCGACATGTCAACGTACGATCTGCCGCCGTACCATAAAGGTTCACCGGCCTCTGAAAGTCGCTGACGGCGGAGCTGAGAGATTGTATGTCGGGGCCATTGTCGCTGTGCGTTGCGGATCATTCGCAGTGCGGCCAGCCGAACCCCCAGCGCCAATGCAATCCGGTGCAGGGCGCACCACCGAGACGAACGGCCCGATAGATGACGTCTGCGATGCTTGCATAGATGAGCGTGACCTCGTCTGGCTCCAGGCCATACTCGGTCGAAAGTGTGCCTGATCGCTCCTGGCCTATTTGGCGCACGCACTGTCGTAAGTCTTCGTCAGCACGGCGCCGGGCCTCAAAACTCATCCTCGCATCTCCGCCCGGAGGTGCACCGGCGTGATATCGTTCGTCGTGAGCGGTGCAGCAACGCTCCCATGGCGGGTGTTCGCCATGGCGCTCTACCAGTGCCGGAACCGTCGAAGTCGTCAGGCGCCAGACGGCGGACACCCCGCCACTACATCCATCGCTGACGAAGGGGGCAAGGACAGCGCTCTGCGCCGACTGTGCTGCAATCAGTCGCGCATGTCGGCTCAGCTCGATTTTCAACTCCAGCCGATCGAGCAAAGTGTCCGGCTTGGGCGCACCTTCGGCTCGCACGTTCGGCGCAGCGGCCAACACCAGAGCTAAGAGCAGGAAAACGAGGTGTGCTGTGCGGTCTCTCAATGCCATAGCTGAGCCAGGTGTTGCCAGGATGTCTGCAATCCTACAGTCTATTTGAGGATCAGAGAAACTGCGAGACGTGGGAGCAGACTTGGCAGTGGGCTGGCAGCTTCGTTTTTCCCGAATGGCCGTGGGAGCCGGGCTCATATCCATTGGAGCGCTGGCGCTCGCTGCTCCACTGGCAACGGGGACATGGTCGCTACAGCTTCTCAGCCTGTTTCCCTTGACCGTCGGGGTCATCAATCTCCATGCGGTGATCAGATCGTCCGACCTACGCTCGCGTCCGGGTGGGTATGCCAGCAGTGCACTCGCCCTTGCATTGGCCATGCTGCTCTACGTGAGCCCTTCGCTGGTCGTTTCTGGCGTCATCGGGATGCTGCTGGTCCTCCTGGTGGCTGACGGAGTGTTGAAGCTCGCGCGCGGCGTTCTTGGCGCCTCCCCTGCAGGAAAGCGTATCGTGCCGGTTGCGAACGGTGCCGCGAGCGTCTTCCTCGCGTTTCTAGGCTGGCTTCTCTGGCGCACTCTGGGTGTCGATGCCGCCGTCGGGGTCGTCGTCGGCGGGTACACGGCGGCATCGGGCTGGGCGATGCTGCTTTCGCCGTCCCCACACGTTGCGATCGAATCGGGAGCCGAAGTGCCAGCTGATCAGCACCCCGACGTCAAGCTGAGGCTGGGTGCCAACGACCTGTTTTCTGCCATTGCCGGCCGCCTCGCAGCCAGCGGCCCGACCGTCCGGCAGACCGAACTCTATTGGCTCTTCATCTGCGGCCTCGTCCTGTTCGTCATTCACTTGAGCCGGATGCAATCGACCCAGACTTGGCTCGGCCTCGTCTCTCCGCTGGTTGCCATACTCGGCGACGTGGTCATGGCTATTGCGCTCGGCGGCGCCATCGTACTGCCCCTTCGTTTGTTGTGGTGTCGGGTCACGCGACCCATCGAGCGATCGGCATGGCGCATGCGCTTTGCTGGGACCGATTCCGAATTGGACGTGCTGCCGCGGTGGATCGTCCGCCGATGGACAGACGGACGGTATATCTTCGCCGGTGCCGTTAGAGACGCGCGCACATCATTGCCCTTGAGCACAACGCTCGCGCTACGCCACGGTGTGCCGCTGGCTGTGCTGATGGTCGCGGTCAATCCCATCTGGGGCTTTTCCTGGTACTTCAACACGGAGAGCTGGGCGAGCGGCTTCTACCAGAAAATCACCGAACTGCGCGTCGATCGCTGGAGATCGGATATGGCCGAGGCGGTCGCTGCCGCCTACCCGGACGATCGGGATGGTCTTTTCCGCGTCGCACCGCGCGGTATCGAGCAGGGCGACTTCAGCTTCCTCGTCATCGGCGATCCGGGCGAAGGAGATGCGTCGCAACTGTCGCTCGTCGCGCGCTACCTGGACCTTGGCCGGCGCGACGAGATGAAGTTTCTTATCATTTCTTCCGATGTGATCTATCCCGCCGGGGCGATGGTGGACTACGAGCGCAACTTCTTCATGCCCTACAAGGGATGGAAAAAGCCCATTTATGCCATCCCCGGCAACCACGACTGGTTCGACGCTCTGGAAGGGTTCAATGCCAACTTCCTGGAGCCCAAGGCCGCGCGCGCTGCCCTGCAGGCCCGCGTGTCCACCGATTTGCATCTGACAGGCACCAACGCGCGCCGTATCACAACGCTTCTGAAACGGGCTGAGGACCTGCGCCGCAACTACGAAATCGACACGGCTCACCAGCACGGACCGTACTTCGAAATCCAGACGGTCGATTTTGCATTGATTGCCATCGATACCGGCATCCAGCGCACCTTGGACGACCGTCAGCAGGAGTGGCTCGACGCCGCGCTCAGCCGGTCGAAGGGGAAATTCACCATGGCGATCGTCGGACATCCCAAATATGCCGGTGGCGCGGATACGACAATCGGCGATCCCAAGTTTGCCGCCCTTTATGAGAAGCTCGAAGCTGCGGGCGTTCGCGTCCTGATGGCAGGCGACACGCACGCCTTCGAACACTATCTGCCTACCGCAACGGGTAGAGGCTCGCCTGCTCATTATTTCGTCAATGGTGGAGGCGGCGCATATCTCAGCATCGGCGGCGCACTGTCGTGGCCAAATCCATCGGCGACGCCAACTTGGGGTTTCTATCCGTCCCCTGGGGCGGTCCGTAGCAAACTCGATGCAGAGACGCCCTTATGGAAGCAACCTCTTTGGCAGTGGGTCAAACAATTCGGCGCGTGGCCGGTGTCGACGGAAACCTTGTCGGCGATGTTCGACTTCAATCGCGCTCCCTTCTTTCAGAGTTTCGTGGAAGTCAGGGTGGAGCGTTCCAGGAGCAGGGTCGTACTCGCCGTGCATGGTGCCAATGGTCCGCTGCGCTGGCGGGACCTGCATCTGTCGGACGCCGAGCCTGCGAATCCGGAAGGTCCGGTCGAATACGTCCTGACAATGGGAGAGCCAAAGAAATAATCCGATCACGCCCCGCTGAACAGCAGGGGCCGTGCTGGACTACGACAACCTGAAGAGCACTGAGTTTTCGTCCGCCATCAGCGGTGCGAGCGCTGCCGAAGCAGTGCATGTTAGGTATGCGGGGCACAGCGTCAGAGGTGGTATCCAGAGGGCTGCACCGAATAATGTCCGAGTCGGGCCGATTTTGTTGCAGAAGTAGGCTGGAAGTGGCGGATTGGCCGCCGGTGGTCCTTTTTTAGAACGCAGCGTATCCGGCCTTGCCGCTGCCCCGTTAGGGCGCGGCTCCTAACTCACTGACGCAACCAACGCTTACGCAACGCACAACGCTGTTCTATCCGGTGGATGCACGGTCAGCTTGGCCAGACGCCGCAAATTTTGAGCGATGGCCGCGATCGTGAACTCGAACTGGGCGCCAGCCGGTCCTCTTAGCCTCAGACGTCCCATCCGGAGGATCCGCTTCAGATGGGCAAACAGCATCTCGACTTTCTTACGATCACGGCGCGTCTGCTCGTAGGCTGGCGTTTTGGCCACGGCCCGGGCGACGTCGCGCGCAGCCTCGTGAATGTGCCGCGTAATCTTCCTACTCGGCGATTTCGGACAGCATCTCGACTTGAGTGGACACGACCTGCAGTCGGCGACGCGCGAGAAATAGGAAATCATGTCGTCGCCGCGTGACCTGCGCTTTCTGCTCGACCGCGGCAGGACTTTGTTGTTGGGGCAGACGTAGCAATCACGCACTTCGTCGTAGTTGAAGTCTTCTCGGCTGAAAGTGCCGTCATCGCGCTTCGATTTATCAATGACCGGCACGTGTGGCTCGATACCTTTCTCATCGACGAGGAAATGCAGATTGGGTGCAGCCCCGTACGCGGTGTCTGCGACAAGCCAGTCCGGCTTGATGCCGAACGTCGCCTCGGTGCGCTCGATCATCGTCTGCGATGCGCCAACTTCCGCCTGTCGGATTGCCCGCGACGCCTCGACATCCATGATGATGCCGAACTTCACATCAATGAGGTAGTTGTCGGCATAGGCGAAGAAGGCAGCATTGCGTAGCGCGCCGGTCCATTGCGCCGCCGGGTCGGCAGGCGCGACGAACTTCGGAACCACGTCGCTTGCAGCACCCCAGGCGGGATCATCAAGGTTCGCCAGATAATCTTGCACGGCGCGCTGCACCGTCGACGGATCGATATCGTGGCTCCACTCGCCTCCCGGCGTCGAACCGCACTTGTTGGCATCGGCTGCGATCAGACTCGCATCGACGGCGAAGCCTTTGCCACCGACCAGACCTGCCTCGATGCAGGAGGCGACGACGCGTTCGAACACCTTGCGGAAAATGTCGTGCGAACGGAAACGCTCGTTACGTGCGCGCGTGAAGGCAGAATGATCGGGGATCTTGTCTTCGATGCCAAGGCCACAGAACCAGCGGTAGGCTAGATTCACTTGCACCTCGCGGCACAGCGCACGCTCAGAGCGGATCGCGAACACGTAGCAATAACGAGCATACGGATCATGAGCACCGGATCAATCGACGGGGTCGGCAACGAGAAGCTGCTGCGGCATGTCATACATGGTAATTGACCAGAAGGCTTTCGCAGGCGGCAGTTGACCCTTTTCAAATCGGATCACATAGCTCTTGTCACCAGAGAGGGGCTTGCCATCCGCAGACGTTCCGAAAAGGCCATAGTAGGCTTCTTGCTTTCGAATTCCCGAGAATTCCCATCGGGCGCCCACTGCCCGGTTCACATGACGTCGACGGAGCGTTGATGAATGGGGAGCGCAAAGACCAAGGCCAGCTGTATTACTCCTTTGTCTGAACGCGGCCGTTCGGCGACGATCATCTCGTTCGCAAGTCGGCCATTCTGGACTTATCCTGGGTTCATGCTGAGCTGGCACCGCACTACTCGCACACCGGACGCCCGTCGATCGATCCGGTGCTCATGATCCGTATGCTGGCGATAGTGGCTACGTGTTCGCGATCCGCTCTGAGCGTGCGCTGTGCCGCGAGGTGCAAGTCAATCTAGCCTACCGCTGGTTCTGTGGCCTTGGCATCGAAGACAAGATCCCCGATCATTCTGCCTTCACGCGCGCACGTAACGAGCGTTTCCGTTCGCACGACATTTTCCGCAAGGTGTTCGAACGCGTCGTCGCCTCCTGCATCGAGGCAGGTCTGGTCGGTGGCAAAGGCTTCGCCGTCGATGCGAGTCTGATCGCAGCCGATGCCAACAAGTGCGGTTCGACGCCGGGAGGCGAGTGGAGCCACGATATCGATCCGTCGACGGTGCAGCGCGCCGTGCAAGATTATCTGGCGAACCTTGATGATCCCGCCTGGGGTGCTGCAAGCGACGTGGTTCCGAAGTTCGTCGCGCCTGCCGACCCGGCGGCGCAATGGACCGGCGCGCTACGCAATGCTGCCTTCTTCGCCTATGCCGACAACTACCTCATTGATGTGAAGTTCGGCATCATCATGGATGTCGAGGCGTCGCGGGCAATCCGACAGGCGGAAGTTGGCGCATCGCAGACGATGATCGAGCGCACCGAGGCGACGTTCGGCATCAAGCCGGACTGGCTTGTCGCAGACACCGCGTACGGGGCTGCACCCAATCTGCATTTCCTCGTCGATGAGAAAGGTATCGAGCCACACGTGCCGGTCATTGAAAAATCGAAGCGCGATGACGGCACTTTCAGCCGAGAAGACTTCAACTACGACGAAGTGCGTGATTGCTACGTCTGCCCCAACAACAAAGTCCTGCCGCGGTCGAGCAGAAAGCGCAGGTCACGCGGCGACGACATGATTTCCTATTTCTCGCGCGTCGCCGACTGCAGGTCGTGTCCACTCAAGTCGAGATGCTGTCCGAAATCGCCGAGTCAGGAAGATTACGCGGCACATTTACGAGGCTGCGCGCGACGTCGCCCGGGCCGTGGCCAAAACGCCAGCCTACGAGCAGACGCGCCGTGATCGTAAGAAAGTCGAGATGCTGTTTGCCCATCTGAAGCGGATCCTCCGGATGGGACGTCTGAGGCTAAGAGGACCGGCTGGCGCCCAGTTCGAGTTCACGATCGCGGCCATCGCTCAAAATTTGCGGCGTCTCGGCCAAGCTGACCGTGCATCCACCGGATAGAACAGCGTTGTGCGTTGCGTAAGCGTTGGTTGCGTCAGTGAGTTAGGAGCCGCGCCCTAACGGGCGCAGCGGCAAGGCCGGATACGCTGCGTTCTAAAAAAGGACCACCGGCGGCCAATCCGCCAGCTTCCAGCCTACTTCTGCAACAAAATCGGCCAATACCAGTCTTTAGTCCGCCAAGCAGACGCGCTGACCGGTACGGTATCGAGGAGCGAAAGTCGACGCGCGTGTTTGGAGGATTGATGACAACAGCGCGCGCTGCCGCTCAGCCGGTAGTGGCATGCTCGTAAATATCCTCTTCCTGCGCATTGTGAATGCGCACGAGAGATTCAATCGAACTCGATAACACGCTGTGCATCACGGACAAGATACCGATCGGCATCTTCTACTTTAAGGCCATCTGAAAGCTTCGTTAGCAAGCGAGCCAAGTGGAGGATCTCACGATGCGCGCGACTCATGGCGGCGAGGCCGTGGCGGTCGTGAAGGAACTTCGTGAGACGCGGATAGACACGACCTTCATCGTCTCGCTCATGCTCGACAATTTTTGTCAGCACCAAACCATTTGCTTCGCAAATGAGCGCCACTGCGGCTTCGGGGGAAGCATCATCGAGCGCATCGGCGATCTCACGAAGTCGATCGAGCGTCGTGTCGAGCCGCAGATGCTCTTGCTGCAAAGCGCGTGCTGCTGCCGGCTGCATGGTCTCTCGGCCAAGCCGCCATTCGGGTGTCAGTGCCCGCAGAGCATTCAGGATGACCGCGACATCGATCGCTTCCTGGGTCAATGCTCCGGCCACCGGTGTCAGATAGCCGAACGCAGCCGCGATCATGGCGATGCCTGAAAGTCCAATTCCAGCAATAATACTTTGTAGAGCAATGTCGCGCGAGCGCCGGGCTATGAGCACAGCCTGCGATACCCGATCCAGCCGATCAACGAGAATGACGACATCTGCCGCTTCCGACGATGCGCTTGCACCGCGGGCGCCCATGGCAATCCCAACGTCTGCAGCTGCGAGTGCCGGTGCATCGTTGATACCGTCGCCTACCATCAGGGTCGGGTTCAATCGCTGCTCAAAGGCTACGGCTTCAACCTTATCCGACGGCTCTCGGTTAGAGAGCACGGCATCCAAATCGAGAGCAGCACCGATAGTCTCAGCCGATTTCCGCCCGATCGCCGGTGACCATGACGATCCGGCGAACCCCCGCGGTGCGCAGGGACTGAACAGCCCGAGGGGTTTCACGACGCAACTCGTCGCCAAGGAGAATGGCCCCGATCAGGCGTCCATCGACTGATACAAAGACACAGAGAGCTGACCGCCACGACGCGCGGCGTAGCGCACGCACAGCCCAAGGGTCCAGATGTCCAGGACCGCAGACGAGCTGCCGCGACCCAGCCTTGACGGCTTGGCCCCCAATATTGCCATGGAGCCCGGAACCCATGGTCTCTTGGACATCGTCGGGCACCTCCAGGGTCAGTCCACGGGCAACAGCCGCCGCAACAATTGCAGCGGCGACGACGTGCTGCGAAGCCTGTTCCAGGGACGCGGCCAGACGCAGAACCTCATCTGGATTTTCCCCCGGAGCCGTCTCCACCGCAACAAGACGGGCCCCACCAACGGTCAAGGTCCCCGTCTTGTCGAACATCACGGTGTGGGTTCTGGCGAGCGCCTCGAGTGGACCGCCCCCCTTGATCAGAATGCCGAGCCGGGCCGCGTGTGAAACTCCCGCGATGAAGGCAACGGGCGCCGCGAGGATCAAGGGGCATGGCGTCGATGCAACGAGCACGGCGAGACCTCGTATGGGATCACCCGAAAGCAGCCAGGCCGCACCGGCGATGGCGAGCGTGACCGGCAATAAGATGAGGGCATAACGGTCGGCGAGGCGAATGAACGGAGCTTTTGCCGTTTGTGCGGCGGTCACCAGCCGGACAATCCCTGCGTAAGTACTTTCGCCGGCACTCGCGCTTGCGCGAAGCTCGAATGTCGCTCCGGCATTGATGGTGCCACTGCGGACCAAATCCCCCATGCTGCGGGTTACGGGTATCGGCTCGCCCGTCAGGGCAGCTTCGTCAAGTGTCGCGCTGGCGCCCAGTATGATGCCATCCACGGGGATGACCTCGCCTGCACGAACGAGAATTACGTCACCGACACTAACCAGTTCGATCGGTATGTCTTCGATGCCGTTGTTGGTGCGTCTGTGAGCAAGGCGAGGCGCTCGATTAACGAGTGATTTGAGGTCGCGCTCGGCCCGTGCAACGGCAAAATCTTCCAGGAGATTGCCACCCGCATACATGACGGCCACGACCGCGCCTGCCAACGGTTCCCCCAGTAAGAGCGCAGCCGACATCGAGATGAAGGCGACGGCATCGACGCCAAACCGTCCCGCGAGAAGATCACGCACGATCGATATGGCAAGGCCAATGATCACTGGAACCGTCGCCAAGGCCCAAACTCGACTGGCTAATGTCCCGTGTCCGTATATCCAGAACAAAGTGCCGAGGGACAGACCCGTGACTGCGATAGCAAAGAGGGACCTTCTGAGGAAACGAACTGTGATCATGAAGTTCATTCAGTCGCCTCGCTGCCCCTGGGCACAGGATGAATCGTGTAAGCAAAGCCTAAGGCAAGTCGGCTTCTAAATGCTGGTCGGCATGGAGGTCCGCATCGCACCTTGACGGATAGTGATCCTGGTCAAAGTACTAGAGTGGCCGGGGAATACTAAAGCGCTGTCACCGAATGATGAGCACCGGAAGCCGACTTGTGGCCAAGACCTCGTTGGTGACGCTGCCAAGTATGAGAGTTGTAAGGCCGCGGCGTCCGTGAGATCCCATGACAATCAGGTCGCAGTCGAGCCTTTG
The DNA here is from genome assembly GCA_963786675.1 of uncultured Alphaproteobacteria bacterium. Lineage (GTDB taxonomy): Bacteria > Pseudomonadota > Alphaproteobacteria > Rhizobiales > Hyphomicrobiaceae > JAGVSR01. The sequence continues at coordinate 48,888 of CAWAZY010000001.1, forward strand.
CGCAGTTTCGACGATTCCTTCGGCAGGAGGACGGCTCGCCACGTACACCGGATTTATGATCAACCCCGTTCGCCTCGCTGCTTCAGCTGCATCTGCAAGCACGCTTTTCGCTGCCGCCTCAGCAAGTCGTTCGTAATGTTTGATTGGGTCCTCGATGCGGATTCGCACCTGAGCGGCAATCTCAAGCGCCGACAACTTCTCTGAGACCGTAACGACCGTGACAATCGCCCCGAGGTCCCTGGCCAACCTCAGACCACTGTCGAGTGCTCGAACCGAAAACTCAGAGCCGTCGTTTGCAACCAGGATGTGCTTGTACATTTTCGCCGGTCACCATGGCTGATTTCTCGTAAACGTAAGGCCATTTCCTATCAGCTGTCCAACCATCAGCATCGGGGAGTTGTGTGGTTCAGACGGATCAGCTCATCTCGAAGAGCTGCTGATGAAATTCCGACTTGGGCAGGCATTCCACAGTTTGCCGGTCATGCCGAAGGGCCTCAGGGCAGCTTTGGGTCAGACTCGACCGTCCGAGCGATGCCTGCGTGAAGGCCGCTCTTACCCTGGCAGCAGAACTTACGCGCATGCTTGGCCGCTAAACCCTCACGAGCGGACGCACGGACTACGCAGCCAAACGCCCGAGGTGGGCCAAATTCGGAAGGTGGTTGGTTCCTCGTCGCTGGACTGCCGTCAACTCTGGGCAGGCTCTGAGTTACCCTGTGCAGCTTCTGAAATTTGAGGCCAGTCAGTACGTTCTGGGCCAGGGCTTCCCCCCGCACGAGCGGGGCTGTTCCCCCGGCAAGCGCCGCTACGCAGGGAACATGGTCATCTCCCCCGCTTCGGCGGGAATCCTCCCCTACCTTTTCCCGCGCAATGCACGCCAGCGCGTCACGCCGTCTGCCAGGATTTCCAATATCACCGTAGACCGATCGGGCCCATCGAGGCGTAACGTCACGATGTCGTCCAGGGCGTCGCGGAGCGGCTAAGGTATGCGCAGTGTAACCATCACTGTGTGAGTGGACGCTGTCCGACCCTTTTTTCCGATCTCTGCCATACAACTTCCGTGATTGCATAGAATGCGAGATGTAAGTCGAATAAATTACAGGGACAGCTGGCATGTCTCTCAACGGGCGTGCGCAGATCCCCGAACCAGTTTCAGAAGAACGATGTGCCAAGCACAGCCAGGAGCGCTACGGGATAAATAATGCGCGAAGCAATATTGGCTCGTAGCACTAACTCGATCTTTTTCTGGTTGACGAGGTATGCATGCGCGACCGTCTGCAGAAGCGCAGTAAAGACAAGCACTGTAGCAAGCAGAATGAACTTATCCATCCGCGTCAGGTAGGACACCCGCGGGAGCAAGACGGTGATTGCAAACAGATAAGCGACCAGCGTCAAGAATGCTGTAGTTGAGATCCCGATGCCCGTGCCGCTTTCCTTTGGATCGAGCCAACGCGGGATCCACGACATGATGACGATGAGACAGAGGGGGAAGATGACTTTCCAGAAATAGTAGGTTGGCACCCTCTGAACCTCGATCGTCATCATGAAGCCCGCAGAACCAGCCGTTTTTTCAAAAGCTACATAGGGCCGCGGTTCCACGTCCCAAGCCAGAACATTGAAGTCCGGCATGGAAAATTTGCTGGCAATACCGGATTTCTTTCCCCCCTCCCGTAGTGATGGGAGAATCGCCACATCTCTCGCCGACAAACCAGCAGCGACCAGATGGATACTCAGAACCTGCCGATCCATCGGAAACTCCGCCAGATCCAGGGGTTGCGAAAACCACCCCCATGTCTTTTGACGGAGCGTGACCTCACCATCGGGCATTATCTCAACGAAATCTGGGAAAGCTGACCAGGCCTGCTGCTGATTCACGATGGTGAGACGTGGAGTCCAAACATCTGTCGCCCGTCTAATGACTGGACCAGGTCCCTCGTGCCGAAGCAGCGGGTTATTCCAATGTGCCTCATAATAAACACTTGCTGAAAACCGCTGATTGGCCGAGTCGATGCCGTCTACATCGATCACATACATGCCCACTTTGACTTCCGTCGGCTCGCCCCAGACCGACGGCCTCTCCTGTTCCGGCTTTGGCTCGAGCATTCCGATCGGCGGGTCTATTTTACCTGCGGGCAGTTCTGCCGCATCAGGCTTTATCGGCGTGTCCTGAGCAGCCGCTAGCCCCGGCATGAGCAATATGAATGCCCATATGAGAAGCGCCCGGACAATCCTGTAACGCGACATCGCCAACCCACACCATTCTCACCAAGTCGACAATCTATGCTCATACGCGTCACAAAGTCGAATGCCTCGAGCGGCGCAATCCCTATACATCGTTTCTCAGCGACTGAAACGAGCGGACGGAGCAGGAGGGTCGCCCTAAACAAACCCGCGAGCAGGCTGCTACACCTCCCTTATCCGGTATTGGATGAGACTCGACAGTTCGCCAGATAGCGTAAAGTTAGTAGTGAGTATTGCCTATGGTGCCGCCTGTCACACTTTCGGGCAATGTTTTCTGGACCGGGCGCGACAGGCGCCCGGACCCCTTCGAAGCCGGACGGCCCGGCAAGATACCGCCATGCATCGCGATGCCGTTCCAGGTGAGGCGCTGCATGTGCGGCATCTCGGCATCGTCATACAAGTTCGAGCGGTGGTCCGCTCTCTTTTCGAGAATGGTGAAGACACCGGCTGGCGTCTCCCTCCCTTTCATTCCCGTGGATACCGGCGCGCGCAGCATCCAGCCGTCGGCATCATAAAAGGAAACGTGCTGAGTCTGGATCGAGATGACCGCCATGATCGGCTCGTCGACGTCACGTGGGGCAATCATCTCCGCAGGTCGCTGCCGGCAGGTGTCTCTGGCCCCGGCGGAGAGGCTAAAGACAAGCAGCTGTGTCTTACAGGTCAGTTATTTGATGTTGGAGAACACATCCAATAGCTTGTCAGCCGGGTTATCGACGCAATGGTTTCTGATCTTGTCCGTTGCCTCAGTAAGTGAGGAAATGCTGACTGTGGTAGCGCCGGCCTTACCGCTTGCATAACCGTGCAGGAAAAGGACGGTTGAGCGCTCATCATCGCCGTTCATTGTGAGAAGAGCGCGACAGTCTAGATCGCCAAGCTTAACATCGGAGCTCTCCGTAGCGAAAGCGCTCCCAGTCATAAAAAGCCCTGCAAGCAGGGTGACAAGCATAGTGGACTTATTCGACATCTTATTTCCCCTGACGACGCATGCAGTCGCGAAACGCTTCATCATAGACCGCTGAACTCTGAACGCCCCGCGTCACTCCTCCCACGATCGCACCAATGCCTGCGCTTCGCCCTGCGCCCTTGCCGCCGTCGATGATACCGCCGACAATAGCGCCACCAATTCCGCCACGAGCAGCCCCCCCCCCGAGTGCCCCGCCGTGCGACGCATGCGCGGCATAGTCTCTAGCATAGCCCTCACAGTAGGCGGCTTGGGCAAGCGACGGTTCGGAATGCACCAGAGCTCCGCCGAGCATGCCTATCCCCATAGTTCCGGCGCGATTTGGTAGCATTCTGGCATCCTGACGAGGAGGCCGGCATGGCACGCACGACGCGCACGATCTCTGGCGCAATTTCCCGAAGACAGCGCTTGATTTCGAGAAGCGATTTGCGACGGAAGAGGCCTGCCGGGCGTACTGGATCCAGGCTCGTTGGAGCGGGACGCCGCGGTGCGCGTGTTGCGACAGCACCCGCACCTGGGAGGAACGGGGTGGTACGCTGTTCGAGTGCGCCGACTGCGGCCACCAGACCTCGCTCACGTCGGGCACACTGCTTGAGAAGACGAAGAAGCCTTTCAAGGTCTGGTTCCGCGCGATTTTCGAGATCAGCGCGCGCCGCAACGGCATCTCGGCCAAGGAACTGCAACGCATCATGGGGTTCGGCTCCTACAAGACGGCGTGTGTCAACGCCGGAGCGAAAGTGCAGCGGCTGGCCGGAGCAAAAGTACATCACGGACGACAAGCAAGAAGGCCCCCGATATCGGGGGCCTTCTTGCTTCAATCCTCTTCTTTCTTGATGGGTTCTGCCGGCTTACATCGACCTACTTGGGGTATGTCGGTTTAAACGACATGTCAACACAGCAAGATGGCTCCGGCTCGGCGCACGGCAGGCTTAGCTCTGCGGAGGCAGCTCCGCTTCCAGATGCAGACATGAGAAATCAGAGAAGCGATGTAATTCGCCGAGAGCATCTCGACTTCTGCAATTGGGATCGAGCGTCAGCGAAGGTCTGTGTGCGACGTCCCATTCCGTCCCCATAATCGACTGGACTTCGCCGCGGAAGCACGCATTGGTGTCGGTAACGGCGGGCACCGGCAGGGCTCGACCGGAGACACTGGGCTCGCCTCGCGAAACGCGGGGCTTTGGGTGGTGGCACCGCTGAAAGCGGGCCAGCGCGGAGCGCCAATGACGACGCTCCGAAACCCACGGAGCCCTATCATGACCACCAAGGCAATCGACAAACCCGCCAAGTCCGACCGATCGGCCGTCGCTCGACGGGCCGCGGGCAGCAAGGCCGGATCAACGCGCGCTCCGGCCGCCGCCACGACCGGGCCCCGCAAGCGCAAGGCGCTTCCGGCGCAGCATCCGGTCACCGGGCGTGTCACGAAGAACGTGCATCTGTTGCAGCTGTTGAACCGACCAGAAGGCGCCAGCATCGAGGACATGATGCAGGCGACGGAGTGGCAGCAGCACAGCGTCCGTGGATTTCTGGCCGGCACGGTGAAGAAGAAGATGGGGCTCGCATTGACGTCATCCAAGGCCGAAGGCGATGTTCGCCGATACCGGATCGCGGCGCGTCGGGGACGCTGACATGGCAAAGCCGGCCCTCGATATTTCGGCGGAGATCATCCGGCTCGAGAGCCTCGGGCTCGATCGATTGCGCGAGGAATGGCGGTGTCTTCATCAGACGCCGCCGCCGAAGCGACTGAGCCGGGACATCCTGTTGCGCGGGATCACGTACAAGATGCAGGAGACCGCGTTCGGCGGCTTGTCGAAAGCCATCCTCCGCAAGTTGCAGACCAGCGCTTCCACAGATGCGTCCCCGGCCAAGAAGCGCCGGCCACGGCCGTCGTTTAAGCCGGGGACGCGTCTCGTGCGCGAATGGCATGGGGTCACGCACACGGTCGTTATCCTCTCCGATGGCGTCGAATGGCGCGGTCAGCGTTACCGGTCGCTCTCGGTCGTCGCGCGCCAGATCACCGGCGCACATTGGTCTGGGCCACGGTTTTTCGGCCTCAATGGAGATCGCGCCGATGGCTGAGGCAACTCGAGTCGAAATGGCACGGAAGGCCTTCGCCAAGGTCACAAGGGTGCTTGAGGACGTGATGATCGTCGCGGCAGATGGGCAGGCATCTCGGAACCGCTCGGCGGTCCGCTATTCGTGCGACTGCATAATCGGACTGCTGGAATACGTCCCTCGAACAACTGCAGCGATCTCGGAGGCGGCTCGGATGACCCGCGTCGCCTGCGCCATCTACACCCGCAAATCCTCCGAGGAGGGGCTCGAGAAGGAGTTCAACTCGCTCGATGCACAGCGCGAAGCCTGCGAGGCCTACATCGCCAGCCAGAAGCACGCCGGCTGGGTCGCCGTGCGCGACCTCTATGACGACGGCGGGCTGTCCGGCGGCACGATGGAGCGCCCTGCGCTCAAGCGGCTGCTCGCCGACATCAAGTCCGGCAAGGTGCAGATCGTCGTCGTCTACAAGGTCGACCGGCTGACCCGCTCGCTCGCCGACTTCGCCAAGATCGTCGACGTGCTCGATGCGCACGGCGCCTCGTTCGTCTCGGTGACGCAGCAGTTCAACACCACGACCTCGATGGGCCGGCTGACGCTCAACATGCTGCTCTCGTTCGCGCAGTTCGAGCGCGAGATCGCGGGCGAACGCATCCGCGACAAGATCGCGGCGTCGAAGGCCAAGGGCATGTGGATGGGCGGCAACGTCCCGCTCGGCTACGACGTCAGGGACCGGAAGCTGCTCATCAACGAGGCCGAGGCCAAGACGGTGCGGATGATCTTTCGACGTTACGCCGAACTCGGCTCCGTCACGCTTCTCCAGGAGGAACTCGACCGACAAGGCATCCGCAGCAAGCAGCGCGACGGCGCCGGTGGTCGTCTCGCCGGAGGCCGGCCGTTCTCGCGCGGCATTCTGTACCTGATCCTGCAGAACCACCTCTATCACGGCGAGGTCGAGCACAAGGGGCAACGTCTATCCCGGCCAGCACGAGGCCATCGTCGATGCCGATCTATGGCGTGTCGTCCAGGAGAAGCTGTCCGCCAACCGCAAGGCGCGCGAATTGGCCGTCGGGGCCACGGCGCCGAGCCTGCTGTCCGGCCTCATCTTCGATGGCGACGGCAATCGCATGACGCCGACGCACGCCAATAAGAGCGGTCGACGGTACCGGTACTACATTTCGGCGTCACTGCTCGACCGCGGAAAGCCGGGAGCGGGCACGATGCGCGTGCCGGCCAGCGAGGTCGAAAGCCTCGTAGTCGATCAAGTCCGGAATTTCTTGGCGTCGCAGCATGCGGTCGGCAATGCCCTTGCTCTGCTGGCACTCGATGCACACGAGCTACATGTCGCGCTGGAACGCGCCGCAGAACTCGGCAAGAATTGGATCGGGATCCCACCCGAGGAGATGCACGCGCTGTTGCGCAGCGTCGTGACCAGGGTGACGCTGCTGACCGATCGGGTCGACGTCACGATCGGAGTAGGTCGACTGGCACACGCGCTCGGTGCGTCGACCGCATCCGGGCATGACGCCGACCTGACGATCGATCTGTCGGTAGCCGCCAAGTTGCGGCGATCCGGTAAGGGCAAGCGCATGGTCATTGGGAACCCGCATCAAGCCGCGAGCGACGCAAGCTTGGTCGACGTTCTGAAGGAGGCCGTTGCCGCCCGGGAGAAGCTGCTTGCCGATACCGACGAGACGCTGAACGAGATCACGGCGCGTACGACGAAGAGCAAGGGCCGGCTGACGGCGCTCATGCGCCTGTCCTATCTGGCGCCCGACATCATCGCAGACATCCTGGCCGGCCAGCAGCCGCCGGAGCTCAGCGTCAAGCGGCTGCTGCGCACGTCCCAGGATCTGCCGCTCGACTGGCCGGGGCAGCGCGCCTTCCTGGGTCTCGCCTGACCAAAACCGCGCCCACGGTTCGCGAAGAGTTCCCAATCCGCCCGCCCCGATTGACGCCACTTGAGACGTTTTCCCGCACGCCTCCCGAAACGGTGGCGTTCGCGTCTCTGATCGGCTCCGCTGCGATGTCGAGGCCCATAACCCGCGGACATGTCGGCACAATTCCGCAGAGTGCGGAGACGGAGAAAAGCGCTCAATTTCAACGATTTGCGTGGCTGGGGACTAGGATTCGAACCTAGACAGGCAGAGTCAAAGTCTGCAGTCCTACCATTAGACGATCCCCCAAGACCGTCCGCGCGACGGGGCGTGAGCCCCGCCGGGAGCGCGCCGTATAGCAGGACAACCAGATGGGGGCAAGCTGCCCGCGCCGCCGCTCGGGGAAGTCCCGGAATGGGGGCTGGAGGCGCCCGGAGACGCGATCGGCGCGGGTCGCCGGCCTTGTCAGTCCGGATAGTCGACCCGGACCAGATAGAGCCCGCACGCCGGGGCCACGGTTCCACAGCGGGTGCGATCGCGAGCGGCCAAGGCGGCGGCAACATCCTCGGGCTGCCACTTGCCTTCCCCGACGAGCTTTAGGGTTCCGACCATCGAGCGGACCTGATTATGCAGAAATGCCCGCGACGACGCCCTGATGACGATCTCCTGGCCCTCTTGCGCGACATCGAGCTGGTCGAGCGTGCGCACGGGCAATTCCGCCTGACACTGGGTCGCACGGAAAGTCGTGAAATCATGCCGGCCGCGAAGCATCGCGGCCGCTGCGGACATGGCACCGGGATCAAGGCTGCGCGCCACCCACCACACACGGTCGCGGTCGAGCACCGGGCGCGCGCGCCGCACGAGGATGCGATACATGTAGTGGCGCGCGGTAGCGCTGAAACGCGCGTCGAATTCGTCCGGCACCCGCGCGCAGGCGAGCACGGCGGCGGGCGCCGGCCTCAAATAATGATTGATGGCTTCGCGGACTTTTTCGGGTTGCCAGTCGCGCGTCAGATCGAAGTGCGCCACCTGACCCAGGGCATGCACACCCGAATCCGTCCGGCCGGCCCCCCGGACCGAGACACGCTCGGCGCTAAAGCCGAAGATCGCCTCCTGCAACGCGCCTTGCACGGACATCCCCTCCGGCTGGACTTGCCAGCCGACGAAAGGAGTCCCGTCATATTCGATGGTCAAACGATAGCGCGGCATGATCCGGGGAATGCAAAAGGCGGCCCGGCATCGCGCGCCGGCCCGCCTCTTATGACATGTTCGCGCCGCACCTCAAGCCGGTCCCGGCGGGCGGTGTCCTGTGCGCCAATGGTGCGGTCAGCAGCTGTCGCCAACGGCCGGCAGGCAGCGGCGGTAGCGATAGCCGTAATGGCGGTGGGTATGAGAATTTTGCGATACGGACGAGCGGTGCTCGATCACGCGGAGTCTCATTGATGGAGAGCTGGATCGGCGTCGCACCACCCGGATTGACGATGACATGCCGCTCGGGCGGCAGCGGCCGGAAGACGCGCACACCCTCCTCGATGGTCACCGTCGCGCCGTAGACCGGGCGCGGCTCGATACGCGTGGTGTGGGCCTGTTGTGCTGCGACGGGTCCGGCGAGCGCAAGGGCGGCGACAAGGGCAGAGGCACGAAGGACGCATACGGACATGGACGGGAACTCCAACTGCAGAAATCGACGCTCTCAACCTAGCGCACGAGGCCTGCCGTGGGGCGGCGATATTTACTTTTGATTAACGATGTCACCGGGGGACAGCACAAACCCCCGCAGAAATTCCGCCGCGGTCATGGGGCGCTTGCCCGCCCGTTGCACGTCGATCAGCCGGACCGCGCCGATGCCGCACGCCACCGTCAGGGAGCCATCCAAAATTTCTCCGGGTTGGCCATGCCCTTCGGCGACGGCGGAGCGCAGAACTTTGAGGCGTTCGCGGGTCCCCTCCGGCGTCTTGAGTTCAAGCCAGGCGCCTGGAAAGGGCGACAGCCCGCGAATATGATTGTGAACCTCCGCCGAGGGACGGCCGAAATCGATACGGGCCTCGGCCTTGTCGATTTTTGCGGCATAGACGACGCCCCCGGTCGATTGGGGTGTCAGTGTCAGATCACCGGATTCCAAGCGGGCCAAGGCCTCGACGATGAGGGCGGCGCCCTCCACCGATAGGCGGTCGTGCAGGTCGGCGGCGGTCATATCGGGCTCGATGGACACCCGCCGCGTCATGGCGACCGGACCCGTGTCCAGACCCTCCTCCATGCGCATCACCATGACCGCGGTATCCGAGTCGCCCGCCATGATGGCGCGCTGGATCGGCGCGGCGCCGCGCCAGCGGGGGAGGGCCGAGGCATGGACGTTGAAGCATCCATGGCGCGGCGCATCGAGAACGGCACGCGGCAGCAGCAATCCGTAGGCGACGACCACCGCGACATCGGCGTCGAAAGCGCGAAAGGCGGCTTGTTCGGTCGCGTCCTTGAGGCTGGTGGGCGTGCGCACCGGGATCGCCAGGGCTTCCGCGCGCTGATGGACGGGCGACTTGCGTTCGCTCATGCCACGACCCGCCGGACGTGGCGGCTGCGAATAGACGCCTACAACATCGTGGCCTGCCGACACGATGGCGTCGAGACAGGGAACCGAAAAATCCGGCGTGCCCATGAATACGATCTTCAGAGGCATCGGGCGGCAATCCTGAAAGTGCGGTTGATCCCCGAAGCGCTTGGGCTCCCGGGAGCGGCGTCAGATGGGACCGTCCTGCCGGGCGATCTTCTTGAACTTGCGCACGACCATGTCGCGCTTCAGGCGCGACAGGAAATCGATGATCAGCTTGCCGTCCAGATGGTCAAGCTCATGCTGGATGGCGGTGGCCAGAAGCCCTTCCGCGTCGATCTCCTGGGTCTTGCCGTCACGGTCGACATAGCGCAACCGCAGTGACGATGGCCGCTCGATATCGACCCGGAAATCCGGGATGGACAGGCAGCCTTCCTCGTGCGTCCGAAGCGCCGGCCCCAACGACAGGATCTCCGGATTGATCAACACGAGCGGCTGGGGCTGTTCGTCATCGCCCGCCACGTCCAACACGACGAGACGCCGCGGCACGTTAACCTGGACGGCGGCCAGCCCGATGCCGGGCGCGTCGTACATCGTCTCCAGCATGTCGTCGGCCAGACGCAGAATGGACGCATCCACCTGCTCCACGGGAGCAGATGGCGATCGTAAGACCGGATCGGGCAAGGTGATGATGGGCAGGATCGACATGCTGCTCACATAAGAGAGGGAAACAGCGCGGTCAATCGCCCATCAGCGGAAGTTCGACAACAGTACGGCCGGGTGCGGCGACAAGGCGGGTTTCGCCCGCGCCGTCGAAGCCGCAGGCGGCAAGCGCCAGACCGTCCCGCGTGCCGGTCGGAGCATCGTCCGGACCCTGCCCGAAAACCAGATCTAGACCATCCGTCCCCGCACCGGGACTGCGCCTCAGGCGGAATTGTCCCCCGTCGCAGTCGATCGCGCACAGCGACACATCCCGGCTCCAGGCCCCGCATGAGGCAACCGCCCCGGCATGCAGCCGGCCTCCGGCGACGATCAGAAGCCGCACCTGAAACAAGGACCGGGCGCGGGCCGGCAGTGCCCCGTTCGCCATCTCCAGAGCGATTGCGGCACCAGGCCCGAGCGACAGCGCAAAATCTGAAATGGCCGTGCGCACGGGACGCGCGCGGCGCGGATCGATATGCGCGATCTGCAGGGCGGCAAGGTCGGCCGGGGTCCGCGGCTTCAAAAGCTCGGCGGCCCGCAGGGGCGCGGCGGCAGTCACGATACCGATCCAGACCCCGGCCATGGTCCAGACGGTCGCGATCCATCTCTTGGTTCCAGCAAGGCGCGCGCCGCGCGAGGACTGTATTGGGCTCATACCTTGCCTCTCTCGCGCACCGCGCCGCGTGTCTGCCAAGCATGGCGGCCAATGAGGGACAGAATTTTGGTTCCAGCCAGAACTGTTCCGCGAACGGTTCCGGAAATCTTTGAATGTCCCACGCGCCGCCGGTAGCGAACCGGGACTTCGCGAACACGCAAGCCCGCGGTGATCGCCTTCAGTTGCATTTCCACGGTCCAGCCGAACGTCCGGTCGGCCATCTCCAGGCTGGCCAGTGCGTTGCGCGTAATGGCTCGGAACGGCCCGAGATCCGTGAACTGTGCTCCCCAGACGAGACGCATCAATCGGGTCGCCAGCCAGTTCCCGAAAATCTGCGGTGGGGTCATCGAACCCGGCGCGCGGCCACCCAGCGCCCGCGAGCCAATGACAAGATCCGCAGCGCCGGTGATGATCGGATCGACGAGAGCGGCCATGTCTTCAACGTGATCGGAATGGTCCCCGTCGGCGAACACGACGATGTCCACCTCCGGCAACAGCGCCAGTCCCGCCTGGCAGGCAGCGCCGTAGCCGGCTTCGGGTTCGCGCGCCACCGTCGCACCGAACGTGCGCGCGATATCGGCTGTCCGGTCCACCGAGCCATTGTCGGCGACCACCACCGCATCGACCCAGGTGGGAAGATCGGCAAGCACGAGGCCGATGGCGTCCTCCTCGTTGCGGGCCGGAATGACGACACCGATCCGACTTCCCTCACGCATGACGAGCCTTTCCGGCATGTCGTGCCTGCCGCCAATCCATGATGAAGGCCACATAGATCGGGAGCCAGACGAGCCAGACAAGACCGTCGCGATACGTCGCGTAGTCGCCACGGGCCAGATAATCAAACGATGCGTAGTAGACAGGCAGAAGCACACTCGCGGCGAAGATACCCCGCCATCGCACGACACAGGCGAACGGCAAAACCCACGTCAAATACCAGGGAAATTGCGCCGGACTGAGAAGCAGGAGCGCGGTGACGATGATCGCTGCCCGGGTGATTTCGTCGTGGGCGTCCGTCGCCCGGGTGCGCACCGCAGTCGCGATGACGCCGACGAGGATCATGCCGAAGACGCCGCGCGCAGCCAGCGCAGCTGCCTCTTTTGAAAGTCCGAGCGGCGCACCGAAATCGAACACCGCCGCATTGACGAGCGGCAGAACGGCATTGTTAGTCTGCCAGCGCGTTGCGTAGGCCCACAGGCCCGACGTTTCACCGACCCCGGCCAGCATCATGGGAGCCGTCACCACGACCAGGATGAGCGCCACGAGCATCAGCGCCACGCTCAATCTGACGCGATGGGCGGCCAAGGGGCGCAGGACGAGCGGCAGCAAAATGACGGGCCACAATTTGATACCGGCCGCCAACGCCAGCACGGCGGATGCGGTCATTCGATACTCACGAATCGCGAGCAGCATGGCGCCCGCGACGAAGGGCAGAAGGATGCTCTCCATGTGCGCGGAGTTCATCAATTCCTTGGCGGCGATGGGATTCCACCAGTAGATCACCCCCGCCAGAAGGGGGATGTTGAGAACGCGCAGCAGACCGAGAACCAGAGCGAACGTCGCCGTGTCACCCATCAGGCAAACAAGTCGCCACGCATCGAGACCCCATGGCTTGATCATATAGGCGAGCGCAAAAAACGCTTGCGCACCGGGCGGATAAATCGTTCGCAGATTGCTGTGGTTGATGCGTTCGATGACCACGCCCGACTGGTGCGCCAATGGCTGCAGGGTCGCGGCGTAGGCCTCGCCCTGCGCGTCGTCCGGCGAGACCGCATAGGGGTTGTATCCATGCGCCGTGACGGCGCCATCCCAAAGATAGCGGTACCAGTCGTCCTCCAGAATGGGGAGGCTGTTCCACATCAGCAGTCGCATACCGGCGCCCGTCACCACCATCAGCGCCAGAAGTGCGCGGTGGCCAGAGAGGCCGGCGGCCTCCGTCCACGAGAGCAACGGCCGGAGAAGCGCATAGATGAGGCCCGCGCAAGACAGGCCCGCTGCGACCTGCCAGGCTGCCTTGTCGCGCAGCGGCACCGCATAGTCGAAATGGATCGATTGAACGGCAAGCAGGTGGGCCCCGGCCAGCAGCACGCCCGCCAGCGCAATCCACATCACCCAAATCTGGCGCAGACCGGGGGCGTCCTTGAGCGTTCGGGGAGATGTCATGGCGTCCTTGCAAGGGGCGTTGCGCCGCGCGCCACACCGGATACCGGCGGCCTCACAGCCCTAGTGCATCCAGATACGTCGCCAGCGCCGGACCGGTTGCAAAAGCCGTCTCCGCTTTGGCGCGGCTGGCACGGCCTTCCGCCCGCATCAGATCGCGGTGCACGTGGAAGCTTTCCATCGCCGCCAGCAGCGCGTCGGGATTGCCGGGTGGCACCTTGCAGCCGTTGACGCGCTCGTCGACGGCTTCACGGCAACCGGGGCGGTCGATTGTGATCAGCGGGCGCGCGGACGCCATGGCTTCGCGCAGCGCGACCGGGGCGCCATCGTCGGCGGACAAATGCACCGCGACATGGGCCTTGGCCAGCACCGCGCGGGTATCGGCGGCTCTGCCCAGGAATTCGACGCCACTGACCGTCAGAATGGTCGTATCGTGTGCCGCCTCGCGGTCCGTCGCGAGCAGGCACTTGGCTGGAATGCCCCGGCGGGCGAGCGCCTGCGCCGCCGTCGCATAGGCACCAATGGCCTCGCGTGCATCTGGGTCGGCGACCATGAGGAACACAACCGGTCCGTCGGCGGCCAGTTCGGGCACGTCTTTGAAGTCCGCGACATCGATTCCGGTTCCCGGAACGACGATGCAGCGCGTCTGCTGTGCGATCTTCGCAGCCGCCCGCACGGCCAGGAGGTCGTCGGCATTGTGGCAAACGATCGCGTGACTGAACCGGATGGCCCGATCATAGGCCGCGAGCGCGGCTTTGCGGTCAGCGTCCGTGCGACCGCCCAAATCGTTGACCAGCGTGACGATGCGGCCGGCGCCGGATTTCTTTGCGGCGTGCGCGGCAACGCCGGCCAGTCGCGACGACGACACCAGAACCGTGTGCGGGCGCCACGCTGTCAGCTTCTCCCGCAATTGACGCATCAGCCGGGATGGCGCGAGAACCGACAGCCCCTGCGGCACAAGATCGAAAGTGCGATGCACGCCGCCCAGGGCATGCAGCGCCGCCACTTCCCCGGAAAGTTGCGATGGCGCCAGCACGAGCACCTCGTGGCCACGCTGCCGGGCGGCCGCGATCAACGCCGAGCGGTTGCGCAGCACGCCCGCAAGTGACGGCTCGACAATGGCCAGCCGCCCAGACCCGGAAGAGCTTTCATCGTCGCGCCCGAGCATCAGGGCTCCATGGTCCATGTGTGATGTGCGATACGCCGCTCGTGTTACGCGGTGGGACGCCGGTGGTCTGGCATAGGTCTGGCCCATGTCCGGGCCACGGCCCCGCCGACCTCAAACGCGCGCCGACCTTCCCCCAAGTCGCGTCTCCCTTGCTAGCAAATTCGTCGCGCCGTTCAAATCCTGGGCGAGACGTCCAGGCGATCCATAAGCCGGTAACACAGCCAGACTGCCAGCAGTCCGAAGGCGATGGCGCCCACCATGTTGCCAACGAGTACGCCACTGGCCCCCATCCAGTGCGATCCGGCCATGACAAACGGCACCGTGCCGATCGTGGCGCGGCCCCAGTTCAACATTGTGGATAAGTGGGCCCGTCCCAGCGTGTTGAACGCCGCGTTCGCCACGAACATTGCGCCCAGAAAGACGAACAACGGCGACAGTTGCACGCAGAACAGGCGGATCAGATCGGCAGCCTCGCCGGTGGCCTTGAAGATCCCGATGATGCTCTCGGCGCCGAACGCCAGGACTGCCCAGGCAGCGGCCGTGAACGCTGCGTTCACGGCGAGGGACAAAGTGAAGGCTTCGCGCATCCGGGATGTCTGTCCCGCACCGAAATTCTGACCGATGATCGGTCCTATGGAGCCCGACAGCGCATAGACCGAACCGAAGGCCACGGGAATGATGCGCCCGATGATCGCCCAGGCGGCGACGGCACTGTCTCCGTGCGTGGCGATGGCGGCGGTCACGTAGGCATTTCCAACCGGGGTCGCGACATTCGTCAGCACGGCGGGGACGGCGACCGCACCCAGGGCCGGCCAGTCCGTTCTGGCAGCCTCCACGGTCGGGCGCGCCACCATGTCGTGGACCCGGATGACGGCGTAGAGCCCATAGGCGATCATGCCGATGCGGGCGAGCGCCGAAGCGATCGCCGCGCCGTGGATGCCAAGCCCCAGACTGAAGATCAAAAACGGATCCAGCGCGACGTTCACGATGGCACCGGTCAGCGTCACATGCATGGCGCGCCGCGCATCGCCGACACTGCGCAAAATCGACGTCGCCGTCATGGCCACCGCGAGCGGCGGCAGGAAGGGCACCAAGATCCAAAGATAGTCGCGCGCCAGCTGGTGCGTGCGTCCAGTGGCGCCCAAGAGTGTGAGCAGCGGCGGAACACTGATCCAGACCAGTGCCGCCAGCACGATGGCGGTCGCACAGGTCAGTGTCATGCGCGCTGGCCGAAAGACGCCGGGCACGATCCCGGTCGCCCGAACCCACCGCCGGGGATACCAGCGAGGTCGCGGCGATCGAGAGGCCAATACCGATGGAGGTCGTGAAGAACAGGATCGAACTCGCGTAGCCGACGGCGGCCACGATGGCCTCATCCGCTAGCCACGAGAGAAACAGCATGTTCGCCAGATCGCCGATGAAGATGGCGACCAGACCCACAGCCCCCGTGCCGGTCATGACCAGAATATGATTGAGCAGCGGTCCTGTCACGAACCGCGGCGTCTGGCCGTTCCCGGGCGTGGTCGCGCTTGGCAGGGTCACGCTCTGCGGGACATCCGTCATGGGGTGTTTGTTGTCCTGTCAGACGCGCCGGCGCGACTTGATCGCGGCCGCAAGCGTTCCCTCGTCCAAATAGTCGAGTTCACCGCCAACGGGCACGCCCTGTGCCAGCCGCGATACCGCAACGCCCGACGGAGCGAGTTGATCCATCAGGTAATGCGCGGTCGATTGACCTTCCACCGTGGCGTTGAGCGCCAGCAGAACTTCCGTGACGTCAGGACCCGCGGCGCGTTCGACGAGACCGGCAATATTGAGCTGCTCCGGACCAATCCCGTCGAGCGGAGACAAGTGGCCGCCCAGGACATGATAGCGGGCGTTCACGACACCGGCACGCTCGAGCGCCCAAAGGTCCCCCACCTCTTCCACCACGACGATGAGCGACGCGTCGCGCCGCGGGTCCTGGCAGATGGTACACGGCGACACGGTGTCGAGGTTTCCGCACTGGGGGCACTCGATGATTTTTTCGACGGCTGTGCGCATGGCATCGGCGAGCGGAACGAGAAGGTCGTGGCGCTTCTTCAATAGGCCCAGCGCCGCCTTGCGGGCGGAACGCGGACCCAGTCCCGGCAGCCGCGCCAGCAGCGCCACCAGACGCTCGATTTCAGGTCCTGCGATTTTTTTGGACATGGCCGGGTACCGTTAGCATGGGATCGGGCGGCGGCTTACCACGATTCCAGCAGCGGTATTCCGGCTGGGGGGGCGGTGCGCGCCTAACTGGCCGATTGCCATGCCTTTACCGCCTCGATCGGATAAAGCAGCATCAAGACGTTCAGGGTTAGGTTGTCCCGGATCATGTACCCGGTGAACAATTCAAAGAACACCGCAATCGACACGGTGACCCAGACAGGCAACACCGAAGCGAGAACAAAGCCTACAGACATGGCCAACGCATCGCTGAGGGAGTTCAAAATCGAGTTGCCGAAATAATCGAGCGCGATGGTCGAGGTCCGGTAGCGCTCGATCATGACCGTGCTGTTTTCCACGATCTCCCACGCGCCTTCGATGCCAATGGCGACGAGCAGGCGCGTTCCCACCGACGCCTTCGGCATCAGCCAGTGAAGCAGCGCATAGAAGATGAAGCCGTGGATGATATGGCTTGGCGTATACCAGTCGGTGATGTGCTGGGAGTTTTCCGAACTCTGTACGACGCCGTGCCAGAATTTGATGGTCCCACACGTGCAGATGGGCGTCCGGCCCATCACCCAGAGCGCACCGGCCAGCGCGATCAGCAACAGGGCAGCGGCACCCAGAACTGCCGGCGAAAAAGCGCTCGCAATTCCCGCCCCGCGAACGCCCGAACTCCGATCTGACATGAAGCCTCCACACCGGGCCGGTGCCCCGACCCGATGCCGGACACGGGCCGGAGGCTAGAACAACTTGAGACCCGGCGGAAGCGGGAGACCGCCGGTGACTTCACTCATTTTGGACTGCATCATGTTTTCGACCTTGGTCCGGGCATCCTCGGACGCTGCCAGAACGAGGTCCTCCAGGATTTCGCCTTCGCCCGGCTTCATGAGGCTCGGGTCAATGGTAATGCGCTTCATGTGCCCCTTACCGTTGAGTGTCACACGCACGAGGCCTGCCCCTGACTGGCCCTCGACTTCCGCCGCCGATAGCTCTTCCTGCAGCTGCTGCATGCGGGCCTGCATCTGGCCCACCTGCTTCATCATACTCATCAAGTCTTTCATCAATGTCCTTTCGTGAATGGCTGAGAGGTGGCGGGCCGCGCACCGCGCTTCAAGGTCTGGACGGGAGGAAACGCCGCTCATCGGGGCCGGACCACACCAGGCCGGCGCCGGACGATTATCCGGTTCCCGTTTCGTCATCGCGGTCGTCATCGACGCGGTCCGCGACCGTGGTCCGAACAGCGGCAACCTTGGCATCCGGAAACGCCTCGAACACGGCCGCCACCGCCGGATGGGACTTGAGCGCCTGCAATTCGGCCGCCTCCCGCTGACGCTTCTGCTCGCCGAGGGAAAGGTCGCCGCGCGCCTTGGACAGCACTACCATCCATCGCCGGCCGGTCCAGCGATTGAGCTTTTCGCGCAGGTCATTGGCGATTTCAGGCGACGCGCCCGGCAACAGGAACAGATCGATTGATCCCGCCGCGCCGTCGAATTTGACTAGGCTGACGTGTTCTTCGAGGTGCGCGCGCAGACGGGCGTCGCGGCGTTCGCCGGCCAGGGCGACAACATCCTCAAACGTGCGCAGGACGCGCAAGGCCGGCGTACCTGCGCTGACGAGCGGCGCGTCGTCTTCGTCACCGAGGCCCTCCACGAGGTCCTCGCCGGCATCCGCGTCCGCGAGATCACCATAGGCCTCCAAGGGAGGCGGTTCATCGCGCGACGCCTCGCCATTGGCGGAGACATCCTCGTAAATGTCCGCTGCCGCCGGCGGCAGTTCGTTGACCGGACCCCGGCCGGCGGGTGCCGCCTTGTCGGCGGGAGCGCCCGCGCGCCGCGCGATTTGGCCGGCACCACCCAGCGCCTTCACGATTTCGTCGGGCGGCGGCAGATCCGCCGTGTAGGCAATGCGAATGAGCACCATTTCTGCTGCCGCCAGCGGGTCGGGCGCCTTGCCGGCCTCATCGAGACCTTTCAGCAGCATCTGCCAGGCGCGCGCCAGCAAGGGCATCGACAAGCGGCCGGCAAGAGCGGTGGCCCGCCGGCGCTCTTCGGCGGCCAGACCATCGCTGCCCGTGTCGCTGCCCATGGCCTTGCAGCGGGTGACGACATGCACGGTTTCGGCAAGATCGGCGATCAGCTGGGTTGGCTCGGCTCCGTCCGCGTGCAGCCCGCCGAACAACGTCAGCGCCTGCGCGGGCGTACCAGCAAGAAGTGCTTCGAGAAGATCGAACACCCGGCCGCGATCGGCGAGACCCAGCATGTCGCGGACTGTCGCGGCGGTCACTGTCCCCGATCCCATGGCGATTGCCTGATCGAGGATTGAGAGGCCATCGCGGACGCTGCCGCCGGCTGCGCGCGCGATCATGGCCAGCGCATCACTGTCGGCGGTTGGCACCTTCCTTGGCTGCAATGCTGCCCAGATGAGCGCCGAGTTCCGGAACATCGACACGGCGCAGATCAAAACGCTGGCAGCGCGACAGGACCGTAACCGGCACCTTGCGAATTTCGGTCGTGGCAAAGATGAATTTCACATGCTCGGGCGGTTCTTCAAGCGTCTTCAGAAGCGCGTTGAACGCGCCCTTGGACAGCATGTGAACTTCGTCGATGATGAAGACCTTGGTCCGCGCGAGGATCGGCTTGTAGCGCGCGCTCTCGATAATTTCGCGCACGTTGTCGATGCCGGTATTGGAGGCCGCGTCCATCTCGATGACGTCGGGGTGGCGGCTTTCCATGATCTCGGCGCAGTGGCGGCCCAGCTCGGGCATGTCGATCGTCGGCCGGTCGATGGTGTCCGTTTCATAATTCAGGGCGCGGGCGAGGATTCGTGCCGTCGTCGTCTTGCCGACGCCGCGCACGCCGGTCAGCATGTAGCCTTGCGCGATGCGGCCCGAGGCAAAGGCATTGCGCAAGGTGCGCACCATCGCGTCCTGGCCGATGAGATCATCGAACGACTGCGGGCGGTACTTGCGCGCCAGCACGACGTAAGGGCTGACATTGAACACCCCGGTCTCTGCCTGCAGGCTGTGAGACTTTCCGGCGCCGCTCGTCATTTCCGAGGCATCAGATTTTTTCTTCGCCATGCCCGCCTGCCGCCCTCAAATCGGCTCGAAGAGCCGGGGAGCAAGGCGACCCGCGACGAGTCGCGCCCCCGTGGAGCGCCAGCGCGCCCGAGGCGCGCGATACGGCGCGTGAACAAGATTTTAGAGGCTGGCGGACGACCCGCGTCCTGATCGTTAGGGCTGCTTCGTTCCCGACCTGACCCGGTTGGCGAGGGATGCGTCCGCCGCCAGCCCAACCGGGTTATGGGGCATCGGCGGGAACGTGACAACCCTTGCGCGTGAGGCATTTGGGGGCCTCCGACCCACAAATCCGTGGATGGCGCCGGATGCCGGGCCCGCCCTGGACGGGCCGGCATTTGACTTCCGCGGCCGGATGCGGCTCTGGATGGGCCACGTCCCAGCCGGGGCGGCCCTATCGCCTCGTCACCCGGCGGAAGATCTGACAAGAGACCTGGATGACCCCACCCGACATGCCACACACGCCGCCCCAGCCGGCCCCGCACCAGCCCACTGGCTGGTTCTGGGGCCCACTGTCCAGCCTCGGTGCCCAAATCGCCCTGGCCACGCTGGTGCTCGACCAGGCCAACAAGTTGTGGATGCTTCTCATCTACCGCATCCAGGACAAGGGGCGCGTGGCGGTGACCCCATTCCTGGACCTAGTCTACGTCAGGAACACGGGCGTCAGCTATTCGATGTTCGATTCTGACAGCTATAACTGGCAGTTAGGTCTGGCGCTTTTTGCCGTGGCGGCGTCTCTCGGGATGTGGATCTGGCTCAGCCGGTCCGACAGCACGCGCCTGCTGGTGAGGGGCTTGGCGCTGATCATCGGCGGCGCCCTGGGCAACGCCATCGACCGGCTGTGGCTCGGTGGCGTGGCCGACTTCTACTCCCTGCATGCATTCGGGTTTTACTGGTACGTCTTCAACATCGCAGATGTCGCCATTGTTGTCGGCGTCGCGCTGCTCTTGTACGATTCATTCGTCGCGAGTCGTAATGACGCCGCAAAGCCTTCGTAACGCCTACAATTCAGAGGTTTAACCGCTCCGGTTCCATTCAGGGTCCAGGCGGTCGCAGAGGTCGAACCATGAGCCGAACACCGCGCATTCGTGCCCGTATCGCCGTCCTGGCGGTCGCGACCACGCTCGCGCTCGGCGGCTGCGGTGCCGGCGATGTCGAACTCAACGGCGGCATTTTCGACGCGCTCGGCGTCAACAATCAGACCCAGAAATCCGAACCCAAACTCGCCGCGCGCACGCC
The DNA here is from genome assembly GCA_963786675.1 of uncultured Alphaproteobacteria bacterium. Taxonomy (GTDB): domain Bacteria; phylum Pseudomonadota; class Alphaproteobacteria; order Rhizobiales; family Hyphomicrobiaceae; genus JAGVSR01. The sequence continues at coordinate 69,742 of CAWAZY010000001.1, forward strand.
CCTCGTCGTGCCGCCGGCCACCGACCGGCTGCCCCAGCCGGGCCTGCCGCCCGAAGCCCAGGCCACCGACATGACGGCGTCGATCAACGATCCCGACCGCGCGGCGGTCGTCGACCGGTCTGAACTCGAACGCCAGCAGGCGGCTTACTGCAGTAAACATTATGAGCTAGCCAAGGCCCACGGCGACAACGATGCCGATCAGGCCACGGGGCCGCTTGGACCGTGCCGGACGACGATCCTTACCTCCATCAAGAAATGGACCGGCGGCGAGACCGAAGAGCAGCCCGAACAGTAGCCCGCCGTGGCGCAGCCCAGGCGCTGTGTTTGTTACCCCGTCGTTTCTTATCGCCGTCAAAGATTTGCTGATTTCGCTCCCGCACGGTGCTTCCCCGCGCAGGCATGAACGCCTTGTCATTTGACATGTGCGCAAGGGATGCCGACATCCTTTCCGTGAACGTACGCCCCGCGCCGGGCGTGGCCCGCAGCTTCGAGGATCTCATGTCCGCCAAGCCTTCCGCTGTCCGCAGCCTTTATCTTACGGTGATCGTCAGCATGCTAGCTCTCGCCCAATCCGCCACGGCCACCTTCGCCGCCCCCCGCATCACCGAATACAAACTCGACAACGGCATGCAGGTCGTCGTTATCCCCGACGTGCGCTCGCCCGTCGTCACCCACATGGTCTGGTACAAGGTCGGCGCGGCGGACGAACCCAAAGGCGTGTCAGGCATCGCGCACTTCCTCGAACACTTGATGTTCAAGGCAACGGACAAAATCCCAACCGGCGAATTCTCCAAGATCGTCTCGCGGCTCGGCGGGCAGGACAACGCCTTCACGGGGCATGACATCACGAGCTACTTCCAGCGCATCTCCAAGGATCGCCTGCGCACCGTGATGGAGATGGAAGCCGACCGCATGGTGAACCTCCAACTGGCCGAGAAAGAAGTTCTGACCGAACGGGACGTAATCCTCGAAGAGCGCCGCTCGCGCATCGAGAACAACCCGGCCGCCATCCTCGACGAGCAGATGGACGCAGCGCTTTTCCTCCATCATCCCTACGGCATACCCGTCATCGGCTGGGAACATGAGATTGCCGCCCTCTCGCGCCAGAACGCGCTCGACTACTACAAGCGCTATTACGCACCCAATAATGCCATCCTGGTCGTCGCGGGTGACGTGACGCCGGAAGAGGTCAAGGGCCTCGCCACCGATATCTTCGGCAAGTTGCCCGCCAATCCCGCTGCCCCGCGCGCGGAGCGTCCGGTCGATCCGCCGCAGCGCGCCGCACGCCGCGTCGAGTTCAAGGATCCGCGCGCCGGGAAGGCCTCGCTGCACCGCGATTACGTCGTCCCCAGCTATGTGAACGGTAAGCCGGGCGAAGCGGAAGCTCTTGACCTTCTCGTCAAGGTCGTGGGCGACGGGCCGACGAGCCGCATCTACAAGAAGCTTGTCGTCGAAGATCAGGTCGCCTCATCCGCCGGCGGCAGCTATCAGGGCGCCAGCCTCGACGACGGAAAGATCTCGTTCTACGCGGTCGCCGCCGACGGCGTGCCCCTGAGCAAGATCGAAGCCTCACTCGATGCGGTCATTGCCGATGTCGCCGCCAACGGCATCACAGCAGCCGAACTGGAGCGCGCCAAGAACAGCTACATCGCCGAATACATCTACGAGAACGACAATCAGGCGACGCTGGCCCGCCGCTACGGCTGGGGCCTCGCTCTCGGACGCACGATCGCGCAGATCGAGAGCTGGCCTCAGGACATCGGCAAAGTGACGCTCGACGACATCCGCAAGGTGGCCGCCTATCTCGATATGCGCCGCTCTGTCACCGGCATGCTCATCCCCGATGCGCCCGCCGCCGCTTTGCAAGCCGTGCCCCAGCCTGCCAAAAGCCGCTCATAAGCCCCGCTAATCCGGAGTCTGGAATTTGAACGCCTTGTCCCGCAGTCTTGCCGCCGTGCGGCTTGCCGCCCGCATCGACATCGCGATATCCATCGCGGTCCTTGTGATCTTGATGCTCGTGACTTTCAACAGGCCAGCAGAAGCCATGCAGATCCAAACCGTAAAGAGCCCCGGCGGCATCGAAGCCTGGCTGGTGGAGGACCACTCAAATCCCATGATGGCCATGCGCTTCTCCTTCGAAGGAGGCAGCGCCCAGGACCCCGCCGGCAAAGAGGGCATGGCGAATTTTCTGTCCGCCATGCTCGATGAGGGCGCCGGCGATCTCGATGCCGCGACGTTCCAGGAGAAAATCGAAGACCTTGCGGTCCGTTTGAGTTTTTCCGACGGACATGACGCCTTTTACGGCAACTTCGAAACCCTGACGGCGAACCGTGAGGCCGCCGCCGATCTCCTGCGGCTGGCCCTGACGAAGCCCCGGTTCGACTCCGCCGCCGTGGAGCGCATCCGCAAGCAGTTGCTCGCCAGCCTCGTCTATGCTGCCAAGGACCCCGACCGCGTCGCGTCGAACGAGTGGTTCGCACTCGCGTTCGAAGGTCATACCTACGGACGCCCTGTGAACGGGACCGAAAGCACGATTGGTGCAATCCAATCGGCCGATCTTGAAGTCTATCGCAAGCGCGTGTTCGCCCGGTCCAACCTGCGTGTCGTCGCAGTGGGCGATATCAGCCCCGAGCAGCTCGGGCTCATGCTCGACAAGGTGTTTGGGGCGCTGCCCGCTCAAGCCGAATTGATGCCCGTCGCCAAGACACAGCCGGTCATTGGCGGGCGTACAAAAATCATCGAGATGGATGTACCGCAGTCGGTCGCCGTGTTCGGTTTCGGCGCCATGCCGCGCAAGGATCCCGACTTCCTCACCGCCTTCGTCCTCAATCAGCTGATCGGCGGCGGCGGCTTCGCCTCGCGGCTGATGGAAGAGGTGCGCGAGAAGCGCGGCTTGGCCTACTCGGTCTACAGCTACCTGCAACCGCTGCGCAACGCGTCCATCTTTTCGGGGGGTGTTGCGACGCGCAACGACGCGGTCAAGACGTCCATCGATCTCATCCGTCAGGAACTGGAGGCCGTGGCAACGAACGGTCCCAACGCGGAAGAATTCGCCAACGCCAAAAGCTACCTGACGGGCTCGTATGCCCTGCGCTTCGACACCAACGTCAAGATTGCGACCCAGCTTCTGGGGCTGATGGAAGAAGGCTATGGCCCCGATTATGTGGACAAGCGCAATGCCATGATCGAGGCACTCACCCTGGACGACGCCAAGCGTGTGGCAAAACGGCTGCTCGATACCGGCAACATGATCGTGACCATCGTCGGCCGCCCGACCGCCCCCGTGGCCGGCGACAAGGGCTGACGAACCGCGTCTCGGAATAGTCAAGATCGAAAGGGCCGGCGGAGGACATCCGACCGGCCCTTGCGCTGTGCTACGGGCTTCGAGAGCGCTCCCACTTGGCGGGCGCCCGCAAAACCGCTACCGCAGGGGCAGCGAGGCAAAAGAGGGTTCATCGCGTGACCACACCCACCGGCTATCATCAGGACGTTTCGGGCTGCCTGGAGGCCGCCATCGGACCGCGCGGCCTCTCGGCCAGCGCATCGGCGCCATGGCTCACAAAGGCCGAAGCCGCGCTTGACCGCCTGCGCGGCGATTACCAGAGCGGCGCTCTACCCTTGCTGCGCATTGCCGAGGATACCGCTGACATCGATGCCGCCGAGGCGGCTCTAGCCAAACTTTGCGACGGTGCCGACACCATCGTGTTCTTCGGGACCGGAGGCTCGGGCTTGGGCGGGCAGACGCTGGCCCAGGTCGCCGGCTGGGGCATCCCCCATACATCGGAGCGCAAGCCGCGGCAGCGGCCGCGCGTGCGCTTCTATGACAATCTCGACGGCGGCACGCTGGACGCTTTTCTCACGCACACCAATTTCGAGCGCACGCGGTTTGTGGTCACCTCCAAGTCGGGCGGCACGACCGAGACGCTGGCTCAGGCGATCGCAACCCTGGCGGCGGTCAAGGCAGCCGGCTTGGAAAGCCGCATCGCAGACCTGTTCCTCGGCATCACGGAGCCGGCGCGCAGCACTGGCCAAAACGGTTTGCGCACGCTGTTTGCCGCGCACGGCATTCCCCTGCTCGATCATCACACCGGCATCGGCGGACGCTTCTCGTGCCTCACCAACGTCGGGCTCTTGCCCGCCTTGGCACGCGGGCTGGACGCACGCGCCATCCGTGCCGGTGCACGCAGCGCCGTCGAACAGGTCCTCTCCGGCGCGCCAGCCGCCGAAGTTCCGCCCTGCGCTTGGCGCCGCCACGATGGTCGCGCTGTCCAAGGAGCGCGGGATCCGGTCGCTTGTCCTGATGCCCTATGCCGATCGCCTCGCCAAGATGGCCGACTGGTTCGTGCAGCTGTGGGCGGAGAGCCTCGGCAAGGGTGGCGAAGGCACAACCCCGATCCCCGCGATCGGCCCTGTCGATCAGCACAGCCAGCTACAATTATTCATGGACGGGCCGCCTGAAATTGCCCTGACGATCCTGCGCGTGGCCAGCCGGGGCACCGGCCCCAAGCTGGATGCGGACATGGCAGAGCGCGCCGGGATTGGTTTCATGGCCGGCAAAACCATCGGTGACGTGGTGGACGCCCAGGGGCATGCCATCGCCGAAGCGCTGATCGAGGCGCAGCGCCCGGTGCGGACCATCGACTTGCCCGACCTTACCGAGCAAACGGCCGGCGCGATCCTGATGCACTTCATGCTTGAGACCATCATTGCCGGTTACATCCTCGACCTCGATCCCTTCGATCAGCCAGCGGTCGAACTGGCCAAGGTGTTGACCAAGAAGCGCCTTTCGAGCGGGGTCTGAGCGATCCTGTTGTTGACGCCCGGCGTGTCGCAGATGACGCTTCGCGTCCAGATGGTCTAAGCAGGGGGTGAAGGAGACAAGCCCGTGGCCATCCGCCAACTCGCACCTGAAACGATCAATCGTATTGCCGCGGGCGAAGTCATCGAACGCCCCGCGAGCGTAGTGAAGGAACTCGTCGAGAACGCCATCGACGCCGGCGCGCGCGAAATTGAGATCGTCACGGCCGGCGGCGGCCTTTCGCTCATTCGCGTCACCGACGACGGCGCGGGTATGCCGCCACCGGACCTGATGCTCGCCGTTGAGCGGCACGCCACGTCCAAACTTTCCGAGGATGATCTGTTCGATATCCGCACACTTGGATTTCGCGGCGAGGCGCTGCCTTCCATCGGGTCCGTTGCGGTGCTGCAAATTGCGTCCCGCCCTCATGCCAGCCGCGACGGCTACGAGATCGCCGTGGAACGCGGCGTGAAATCCGGATTGCGGCCGGCGGCGTTGAACGCGGGAACGCGCGTCGAAGTCCGAGAGTTGTTCTCCGCGACACCGGCGCGGCTGAAATTTCTCAAATCCGAACGCGCGGAAAACATGGCCACGTCCGAGATCGTCAAGCGTCTCGCCATGGCGCATCCCGAGGTTGGTTTCACCCTGACGACCGGTGAGCGCGCCGGGCTGCGGCTGCCGCGGTGCGCCGCGACCCCCGAAGGCCTGCTGGAGCGGCTTGGCCGGATCATGGGCCGGGAGTTCATGGCCGATGCGCTGCCCATCGCCGGAGAGCGCGACGGCGTGCGACTGCTCGGCTACGCCGGGCTGCCGACGCTTCACCGCCCCGATGCCGAGCCAGCAGTTCTTGTTCGTCAACGGCCGCCCAGTGCGCGACAAGCTTCTGATTGGCGCGGTGCGCGCGGGCTACGGCGATCTCATTCCAAAGGGACGCCATCCGCTGCTTGCCCTGTTCGTGACGCTCGATCCCGCGCGATGTCGACGTCAACGTGCATCCCGCCAAGGCCGAAGTCCGTTTCCGCGACGGCGGCCGCGTGCGTGCCTTGATGATTGGTGGCCTGCACCACGCCTTGGAGACGGCGGGACACCGCTCAAGCGCGCGGGGCGGCGGCTTGACCCTGGAGACCCTGGCGCAATCATTCGCTCCGGGAGCACCTACGGCGGGAACCTCAACCGGAGCCCAGTATCGTTTCGACAGGCCATCCCATTACGGGCAGGGCCTGGCCGAAGCCGCGCAAGCGCCGTTCGCGCCGCTCGATGTGCCCAGCGCCGATGCCCGCGCCCATGACGCGCCGTTGCCGCCGGATCTTCTCGACCGGCCGCTCGGGGCCGCGCGCGCACAGTTGCACGAGACCTACATTGTCTCCCAGACCCGGACATCCGTCGTCATCGTCGATCAGCACGCCGCGCACGAACGGCTCGTCTACGAGCGCATGAAGGGCATGCTCGCCAATGGCGGCGTTGCGCGCCAAGGCCTGTTGATCCCGGCCATTGTCGAACTCGCCGACGACGAAGCACAGGGCCTTCTGGAGCGTGGCGCGGAACTGGAGGAACTCGGCCTCGTCATCGAGACTTTTGGACGGGGTGCCGTAGCGGTACGCGAAGTGCCGGCATTGCTGGGCGATACGGACGTCGCGGGGCTCGTCCGGGATTTAGCAGCTGAGATCTGCAGCGAGGGTCAAGGCTTCGCGCTGCGCGACCGCCTGGAAGCGATCTGCTCGCGCATGGCCTGCCACGGAAGCGTACGTGCCGGCCGCCGGCTCGCACCGGAAGAGATGAATGCGCTCCTGCGCGAGATGGAAGCGACTCCCTATTCCGGCCAGTGCAATCACGGCCGGCCAACCTACGTCGAGTTGAAGCTTACCGATATCGAGCGCTTGTTCGGGCGGCGTTAAGAGCTGTAAATCGGCGCGATTGAGCATAACGAATTTCCTATCTGGCGCCCAAATTTCACCATCGAGTGCAGGGCAATCTGCGTGTGGGCGGGCGCCCTTTTGTATTGCGTAATCGATATGCTCAAAATCGACACCACGAGTGTGCTGCGCGGATCGTTCACGACGGCTGGCCGCGTTGAACTCAACACCTGGTTTGAAGGCAACATCCTCTGCTCGCGGCTGGACATCGGCCGCGACGGTTATGTGCTTGGCAACATCACCACCCGCGAACTTTACGTCGAGGGCCAGATTGTCGGCACCGTCCACGCGGGCATCGTGCACTTGATGGAAGGCGCTTTCATTGAAGGCGATGTCCACCATCATGTGCTCTCGCTGCATCCGAGTGCGTCGCTCCTGGGCAACGCACTGCGTTCGACCCGGATGCCGTTTCCGCAGGAGCTTCTGGCGCTGGAAGCCCGCGCTGGAATACCCGCCGCGCGATTTCCTGTTTCAGTCGCGGCCAGTTACGCCAGCTGAAAAGCAAGGATTATTGTAAGCGCTTACGCCGCCTGGAAACGCCCGAAGGCGACCTGTGTCTCGCCCCAAGTGCGCGCGTCGAGTTCGACAAATCCATCGGGCCACGCGCACGGCGTACCTGAGCGCTCTTCCCAGACCACGATCGCCCCCGGCAGAAGCCAATTGCCGTCGCGCAGCGAGACCAGTGCGCGTTCGCCAAGCCCCTTGCCATAGGGTGGATCAAGGAAGGCCAAGCCGAATGGGGCCATCGTCCCGGCCGGACCCAGGCTGGTCGCGTCGCGGCGGAATAGGCGCGTGGCGCCCGTCAGCCCGAAGTTCTCGACATTCTGCCGGATCAGGCGCGCGAGCCTCGGCGCCATCTTCGACGAAAAGTACGTAGCCAGCCCCGCGCGATATGGCTTCCAGGCCCAGCGCCCCCGTGCCCGCGAACAAATCGATGACGCGCAGGCCCTCGATCGAAAATCCGTCGAAGCTGTGCATGAGAATATTGAAGACGCTCTCGCGGACGCGATCCGACGTCGGGCGCAAGCCTTCATGTTGAGGACTGGCGATGGCGCGTCCCCGCAGTTTGCCGCCGACGATCCTCACCGCGCGTCCCTCACGCCGACCCCTCGGGTTCCGAACCGCCGTCGGCGGGACGCCCGCGGCCGCGCGCATGACGCTCCTTGCGCGCCTCGGTGGTTTCCGACAGCCCCAGTTCACCGGCGAGCTTGGCACCGAGCTGTTCGGCCAGATGTTTGCGCTTCACGGTCTCGATCGCGCCCGGCACCAGATCTCCGAGTTCGAACGGGCCAAATGAAATGCGAATGAGCCGCGATACTTCCAACCCGAGTGTGGCCATGAGCTTGCGCACTTCGCGGTTCTTGCCTTCGCGAATGCCGACCGTGAGCCAGGTATTGGCGCCCTGCACCGTATCGATGGCGGCATCGATGGGTCCGTAGCGGACACCTTCGATTTCGATGCCATCCTTCAGCTTGTCGAGATCGGCCTGCGTGACGCGGCCGCGCGCGCGCACGCGGTAGCGGCGCAACCAGCCGGTCGCGGGCAATTCCAGGTGCCGGGCGAGCCCGCCATCGTTGGTCAACAACAGCAGGCCTTCGGTATTGAAATCCAGCCGCCCGACCGAAATCACGCGCGGGATTTCCGGTGGCAGGCGATCGAAGACGGTCGGCCGCATCTGCGGATCCTGATGCGTCGTCACCAGCCCCTTCGGCTTGTGGTAACGCCAAAGGCGAACCGGCTCGGCATCCGGGAGCGGGCGGCCATCCACCATCACCTTGTCCCCCGGCCCGACTTCGCAGGCGGGTGTGTTCAAGGTCTTGCCATTGACGCTGACCCGGCCGTCCACGATCCAGCGCTCCGCCTCGCGCCGCGAACACAGACCGGCCCTGGCCATGGCCTTGGCAATCCGCATCGGTTCATTGCGCAGCGCAGCCCCGGCATCCGTCGTCGGCTTCCCAGCAAACGCATCGGTGCGCGGGCGGCGTGTAGGGCGGAAATCATCAACTAGGCGGCGAGGGGGACGTGCGGGGCGGGACTTGCCGGGACCGGAGCTGCTGGCACCAGACTTGTAGGTAGAGGCCTTGTGGGCGTCGGACTTGTGTGTTCCGGACTGGTGAGTTCCGGACTGGCCCACACCAGACTTGTGTGCGCCAAACTTCTTAGTACCGGGCTTCTGTGCGCCAAAGGTCTTGGCGTCAGACGTACCGGCGCCAAACTTGCCGGCTCCGGGTTTGCGCGTGCCAGACCTGCTGGCTCCGAACTTAGCGGCTCCGGACGTGTTCGCGCCATGCCGCCCGGCGCCGGACTTTCCCGGGCCCGCGCCGCGCGGTGGTCGTTGACCGGCAGTGGGTTTGCGCATCAGATGCGGACTTCCTGGTTAATGGCGCGCGGTTGCCGCCGCCAATTCGGAGCCCCTTATGGCATCGCCCGTGAAACCGAGCCACATGGAACTCGCCCTGGCCGAGGCGCGCCTCGCCGCAGCCCGGGGGGAGGTGCCGATCGGGGCCGTCGTGGTCGATGCCGCCGGGAGGGTCGTGGCCGCCGCGGGGAACCGGACGCGGGAGCTGAGCGACCCCACCGCGCACGCGGAAATGCTGGCCATCCGCGAAGCCTGCCGCCGCACCGCCAGCGAACGCCTGATCGGCCACGACCTCTACGTCACGCTTGAGCCCTGCCCCATGTGCGCGGCGGCCATTTCGTTCGCCCGGATCCGGCGGCTCTACTATGCCGCACCTGATCCCAAGAGCGGCGGCGTGACGCAAGGTCCGCGCGTATTCTCACATCCCACTTGTCACCATGTGCCGGAGATCTATCCCGCAATCTGCGAGGACGAAGCCAGCGTCATATTGAGGGCGTTCTTTGCCAACCGGCGCGCCTAGACTTGCGGTCGTCGCGTCCGCTTCCGCAACCTGAACCGGTGCATCAAACGCGGCAGCCGGGCGGGCGCGGGCAGCATGTCTGCCGGAGCCGTGGCTGCAGCACTCAGCCGTGTGCCGTCTAAATCTGCGTCCGGCAGCGTCTCTGCGCCCATGAGGCGGCGAAGTTTTGTTTTGAACTCTTCCTTGGCCGGTTCGGCGGCCGCAAGAATCTCATCCACCTTCAACATGTCGAGCAGCTGAAAATGATGCGTTCCGGCCTGAATGAGGATGTCGGGCTGCTGCGATTTCAGTTTTTCCCGGATGATGGTGCGCTCGAAGATGAAGGAGGCGGCAAACAGCGCCTCCGAAGCGGTCGGATGATCGCGGTTCGGTGCGGGAACCGGAGCGCCGGACACGTCGACCGCCACCGTGAAATCGCACCCCTCGCGCACCAGATCGAACGGCAGCGGATTGGTCAGCCCGCCATCGATGAGGGCGCGGGTTCCCACCAGCACAGGTTCGAAGATCGCAGGCAGTGCCATGCTGGCGGCGACAGCCTTACGAAGAGGCCCTTGGGTGAAGACCACAGCTTCCAAGGCGTAGAAGTCCGTGGCTATGATCCGCAGCGGGATTTTCAGCTCGGAGAAGTCGCGCGCCACCCGCGACGGGAAGACGATCTCCAGCAGTGCTTCGGAAGAAAGGAAGGCATTGATCGGTGAGAATAGCCGCGAGGCCCGGGGCAGGTTGCGGGCACGCGCTTCGAAGAGATCGCGCACGAGATCGAAGCGTAAGGTCAGCAGTTCCAGCATCTGCGCGCGGATCTCACGTGCGGACATCCCCGAGGCATAGGCTGCGCCGATGACCGCGCCGATGGAGGTCCCCGCGATCACCTTCGGCTTCAGACCCAGTTCGTCCAGCGCTTCCAGCATGACGACATGGGCCAGACCGCGCGCCCCGCCGCCGCCCAGCGCCAGACCGAATGACGGCGGATCAGCAGGAACGGTCACATCGCGGCCTTGGACTGCGGTCAGCGCGCGGGATGAATTGGACATGGCAGCGGGCCGTCTCGATGCATGAGAATGGAAATCAAAAAGTCCGCTCAAGAGATGAGGCCGCGCCGCGCCCAATGCAAGGGCGCAGGTCTCCCGGGGAACAGCGCCCTCGGGCCCGCTGGACCAAGTTGGCGGAAGTCAAACCGTCGAACCAGGAGCTTTCCATGTCACCCCCGCTTCGCAGCCAATGGGGCCGCGCGGCCTTCACCTGCCTTGTTCTCATGGCCGCCCACAGCCGGGCGGGCGCTGAACTGTGGCCCGGAACCGATGCGCCACCGGGCGGCGCCATCGCCGCGAAGGTGATTGGCCAGCAATGTGCCGGCGTCCTGGAACCCGCAGAGATTCAAGAACTCGTGGCGTTCATCGACAAGCGCAGCCGCGAGTTCGCCAACGGCACCTCCGACGAACGGCGCTACCCGATGTTCTTTCCGCGCCTGGAGCAGATGTATCGCGAGATCTACGCGCAACCGCGCCGCTGCGATGCGGAGGCTGCCGCCATGGCGCGCGATATGCTGGAACGCGTGCGCCGCGTGCAGCAGGAGCGGGAGCAGGAGCAGGCCGAGCGTTCAGAATGATGCGGCCGCTATAAAAAAAGCCGCCAGACCGTTTGATGGGTCCGGCGGCTTTGATGTTCTAAATTCCTGCTGCTTAGGCCAGCTTGAAGGGCATGTCCCGGCCGGCGAAGAATGCGTCGATGTTGTCGAGCGCTTCATAGCCCATCTGGTTGCGCGCCTCGATGGCGGCCGATCCCAGATGCGGAAACAGGAAGGTGTTGGGCAGGTCGTAGTAGCCGTCGTTGATGTTGGGCTCGCCCGCGAACACGTCGAGGCCCGCATACCCAAGCCGGCCGGATTTGAGTGCCGCGATCATATCGGCATCGTTGACCAGATCGCCGCGAGCGGTATTCACCACAATGGCGCCCTGCGGCAGCTTCGCGATCGTCGCCGAATTGAAGAAGCCGCGCGTTTCAGGTGTCGACGGTGCGTTGATCGAGAAGAACTCAGACACCTTGAGCAGGCTGTCGAGGCTGTCGTGATAGGTGGCGTTGTACTTGGCCTCCACCTCGGGCTTGGCCCGGTAGATGTCGAAGTAGTGGACGTCCATGTCGAAGCCGCGGGCGCGCTGCGCCAAGGCCTGACCGATCTTGCCGAAGCCGTAGATGCCCAGCACCTTGTTATCCAGGCGCCGGCCGACAAGTTGCAGCGGCTGCCAACCCGGCCATGAACGCGTGCGGATCATCTTTTCGCCTTCGGAAGCCCGGCGCGCCGACCCGAGCAGAAGCAGCATGGCAATTTCCGCCGTCGCCACCGTCACGCCATGGGGGGCGTTTCCGACCTTGATACCCCGGGCCTTGCAGGCCTCCAGGTCTATGTGGTCGAAGCCGATCGAGAACGTCGAGATGCACTTGATGTTCTCTGGAATGCGATCGATCACGTCCTTGCGGCACTTTTCATTGAGCGTCAGCAGGATGGCATCAACAGACTTCGCCGTTTCCAGCATTTCCTCGATCGTGATCTTGGGATCGTCCCCGTGGGCAATGACGTCATAGGTCTCGCGCGCACGGGCCATCACGGCATCCGGCAGGGGCCAGGTGATCAGGATTTTCTTCTTCATGGGTTGCTTGTCCTCCCCCGGGTTTCGACTTTGGTGCATATGTCGCCCGATCCATGCCGCATGGTGGGGCGGCTGACAAGGGTCTCCACTGTGACCCATGGCCTTACCGAATATTCACCCTGTCGCCGGATACTGCGCTGCGGAGGCCGGTTGTCGGCACGGAACCGGCGCCCGTGGATGCCCAGCCTAGGGCACCATGGGGCTTTACCGGGCTTGAAGGTCCGAACCCGGGACACGGGCCTCAACTAGCCGTATTGGGACCGGACCTATCGGGATTGACCATCGGAGGTCGCGGATGCGCGCAGTCTTGATCGTGCTGGCCCTTCTGGCAGCGGCAAAGGTGTGGACCCAGGACCGGCTTTTCCGCGAAGCGTCCGGGGAAGCCCTTCTGGCCGCTTATCAGCAGCATGCCATCGCAGCCTGCCGCACCCGTCCGCCGACCGACGCGCGCGGCATGCCGGTGGTGGTTGGAACAGTGGACTGGTCGAAGCCGGAATCGGCCGAGATTCTGATTGGCAACCCAGAGATCAGCGTCCCGTTCTGGCAGGTGGATAATCCGCTCTGGGCCGCCCGCTATAAATCCGCCTTTGTACGCCTGACCATCGGAGATCGCCTGTCGCGGCTGGCATGCGACTACGACGTCGCGGCAGGATCAGCAAAGATCTCGATCCTCTGATGAGGTTATTCCCGGTGCTTCGTACCGGACGGGACGCCGCCGCAGCGGTGGCTAGCGTTTGATGCCGCGCAGCGAGATTTGCGTCATGAAGAGGTGATCGAAGCGGCCGGCGGTGATGCGCCGCAGCGTTTCGACACGCGGCGAGAACGGTGTCACCGGACCGACATCCTCGACATGGAAACCAGCGGACTCGAACATGCCCGCGAATGTCGCCGGCGTGAACCAGCGCAGATGCGTCCGGTCGAAAACACCCTGATCGGCCAGATCGAAGCGCCCGTTGATGAGCTCGCGGATCACACGCCAATGGGAAATATTAGGCGAACTGGCCAAGACCATACCGCCCGGGCGCACAAGACGTGACAGCCGCCGCAACAGTTTGCCGGGGTCAACGAGATGTTCGAGCACCTCCGATAGGATCAGCGCGTCGAATTCGGCCGGCTGCCAATCCAGATCGAGCTGTTCGACATCGCCAACGACCACTTCGCTCAGGACGTCGCGGGCATCCTGCGCCGCGCTTTCCATGAGTTCCACGCCGGCATAATAGCCAGCCCGCCCGCGTGCCAAAGCCAGCGCACCGGTCGCGCCGGTGCCACAGCCGATTTCGAGGATGCGAGCCGTGGTATCGCGCGGCAGCAGCCGGACGAAGTCGGCGCGGGCGTTTGAGAAGTAGGCGGTCGCCTTACCCTCGTAGGCCTGGATCAGATGCCCTGCTGGAGAGAGGGTCTCGCTGGTCACGGCATGATCTCCGGAAATGACTGAGTGCCCACAGACTATCAGTCAGTCCTCAATGATCTCTTTACCGCGCCTAACCCGAAACGCCATCCCGTGGACCAACTCCTAAACCCGCGACAAGAGATGTCACATCCTGACGCAATAACACACTCTTAACCCACGAAAATTCCTACAATTTTTGCGTGTTTCATTAGCGCCACTTTAACACTAACAGCGCTTTCTTAGAGGGTGCGGAAGAGGTGTCTCGCTCCAGGGACGCTGCGGCCGCACATCGTCTTCGTACTCCGTGCAATTGAGTAATGCGTATGTCACTGAGTAGATCCTTTGGCGCGGTCATCGCAGCCATGCTGACCGGCTGCTTGGCGGCAGGCTGTGCCGATGATTTGGGCTCGGCCGGTCCGGGCTTGGCCCTGGCTGAGGCCCCGGCCGCACTCGGCGCCACCTACCGATTGGGTATCGGCGACAAACTGAAGATCAACGTCTTTGGCGAAGACAGCCTGTCGGGTCCTGTCGAGGTCGATGCGGGCGGACAAATCGCGCTGCCACTCGCTGGCGAAGTTCCGGCCCAAGGCAAGACAATTGCCGAATTGCGCAGTGCCGTCGCGCGCCGATTGGCTGACGGCTACCTGAAGAACCCCAAGGTCACCATCGAGATCACGAACTACCGCCCCATCTACATCCACGGCGAAGTGAAGAACGGTGGCGAGTTCCCCTACAAGAGCGGCCTGCGCCTGCGCGACGCCATAGCCATGGCTGGCGGGTTCACCTACCGCGCCAATCAATCCTACGCGCTCGTGGCCCGTGAGGGTCAAGCGGAAGCGCGCGTCCCCGCTAGTGCAAATCTGACCATTCTGCCCGGCGACAACGTCCGCATACCCGAACGCTTCTTCTAGTCCCGCCCCGCACCTCAACCTTCAGCCTCGGACATCCATGAACCCCGCCACCCAATTCCAGACAGAAAGGCTGCGCCATCCGGCGCCGGCCCTTTTCTGCTTGGCGGCGGCGGTCTTGACCGGGCACGCGCCGACGGCCCTGGCACTCGATCTGGACGGAAACGCCGATCTCATCACGGAAACCATTGCAGGGCAGGACCGGCGCAGGTCTTGGGATCAGGCCAAACAGAACGGGGCGCGCCCCGTGGGCGAGGCCGATCGCTCGTTCGCCGTGCCGGAAGGCGTCCGGGTCGGCAATTTCTTCTTCTATCCGACCCTCTCCGAAACCGCGATCTACGACAGCAATATCTTTGGGAGCGCGCATGATCCGGTCGCCGACTGGCGCTTTGTCACCGCGCCGTCGCTGGTCGTTCAATCCCAGATGCCCCGCCACGTCCTCGACGTGGCCCTGTCGGGCAAATTCGTCAATCACGCCGATAACACCGATCAGGATTACGCCAACTTCGGCGGCCTTGTGCGCGGTGCCGTCCACATCGATCATGCCCATACGCTGTCGGCGAGCCTGCTCGCCGCACGCGAACATGAAGAGCGCGGCGCCAGTACCGCCGACCTTTCCGCCGCCGAACCGGTGCCGGTCGACCGCAATCGCGCGTCCATTGGAATCACGCGCGATGTGGGGCGGCTCTACGGAACGCTGGCTGCAACCGCCGAGAGCTGGGACTACCATCGCGTCAAGGCGCTCGATGGATCCACGCTCGATCAGGACCGGCGCGACCAGACGCTTTACAGCGCGCACCTGCGGACCGGCTATCGCATTTCGCCAGGCTACGAGGTCGTCAGCAAGCTGCGCGCAATCCGGCAATACAATGACGCCGAAGCGCCCGGTAGAGATGACCGGAATTCCACGGGCTACGAGGGCATGATCGGCCTCGCGTTCGAGGCAAACCCCCTGTTCAAATGGCGCCTGATGGGCGGCTACGGCGAGCGTCATTACGATCGCAACGATCTAGAACCCGTCAAAAGCACGCTGATCGAGGCCGAAGCCCAGTGGCTGCCGACCGAGCGCTTGACGCTGTTCGCTCATGCCGGGCGGTCACTGGTCGATGAAATCGGCGCCTCCGATAACGGACGGATCGAAACATCGATCGGTGCGCGCGCGGATTACGAGGTCCGGCACGACCTCATCGCCTCACTCAGCGCCGATTACGCCGAGCTCGACTTTCTCGGGTCCGACCGGAAGGACGACGTCCTCCGGCTCGGTGCCGGTCTTGAATACCTCTACAGCAAACATCTGCAGTTCTCCTTGGGCTACGCCTACGAGAACCGCGCATCGAATGAAGCCGACTTCGATATGGACCGTAGCCAGGTCCGCATCGGGGCAAAGCTGAAATACTAGAAAAAGGGATCGCATGTCCGCGATAGTGCATAGCAGTGACGAAGGAGGCGCCGGAGCATTCAGCTTCGAGCGCGCCGTCACGGCTGTGCGCCGCCGGCTGCATGTGGTGGCCATCGTGGCGGGCCTGGTCGTGGGCCTGACGACGGCCGCTGTCCTCATGCTGCCCAACCGCTATGAAGGCATCGCCGTCGTCCAGATCGACCCGCGCAAAAAGTCGATCTCCAATATTGAAAACGTCATCGCCGATTTGAAGGCAGATGCGGCGACGCTCGATAGCGAGGTCGAAATCATCGGATCGCGCGGCATTGCCCTGAAGGTCATCGACATCCTGAAACTCCGGGACGATGAGGAATTCAAGAAGCCCGCTCCCCTGCAAAAGCTGATCGAAGGTCTGAAACTCGGGCGCTATCTGCCGAACGAGCCCACCGCCGACGCCCCAGGCTCGGCCAAGCGGCTGGATGCTGACCCGATTGGCACCTTGGTCGGCGCGACCGCACCCGGCCACTACATGCCCGAACGCGACGAGGTCGCGACCGCCTTCAACGACCGCCTCCGTGTCGCCCGTGTCCGCTCGACCCTGCTCATCGAGATCAAGTTCTCGTCCGAAGACCCCGTGAAGGCCGCGCGGATCGCCAACACGATCGCCGAAGTCTATCTGGCAGAGCAACTTGCGGGAAAGAAGGAAGCTTCTGGGTTCGCCACCGGCGTGCTGGAGCAGAAGCTTGAGGAGTTGAAGACCCGTGTTTCGGAGAGCGAACGCAAGGTTGCGCTCTATAAGGCCGATCACAACATTTTCGATTCCGAAGGTCAGCTCCTTTCAGAAAAGCAGTTGTCCAGGCTGATGGAGCAGACGGTCAACGCCCGCAATGCCACGGCGGCCGCCAAGGCAAAATTCGAAAGTGCGCAGCGTCTCGCACGCGCGCCCGGCGGCACAGCGACCATCGCTGATGTGCTGGAAAGCAACACAATCCGTACCATGAAGGAAGCACTGGCCCTGGCCCAGAAGCACGAGGCGGAGCTTTCGACGCGCTACGGACCGCGCCATCCGGAAATGCTCAAGGTCCGCGCCGAGGTCGCCCAAGGGCAGAATCAACTCGCAGCGGAAGTCGCGCGGCTGGTGACCAACCTCAAGAATGAATACGAAGTCGCCGATCGGCAAGAGATGCAGCTCAATCAGGCTCTCACGACGCTGAAGGAGCAGGAAGCCAACAGCAAGGAAGCCAGCGTGCGGCTGATGGAGCTGCAGCGCGATGCATCCACATCGAAGGATCTCTATGAGGCCCTGCTGACACGGTTCAAGCAGACGTCTGAGACGCAGGAACTGCAGCTTCCCGATGCGCGCATCGTCGAACAAGCCGACGTGCCGTTGTTCCCTGCCGCTCCGAAGCGCAAGCAGATGGTCTTACTGTCGCTGATACTCGGCCTCGTCATGGGCATCGGCATTGTGCTCCTCATCGAGTTCGCAACGCCCGGCGTCAGCCATCCCGACGATGTTGAGCGCACGCTGCAAGTCGCCCATATCGCCTCGGTCCCAGCTTACGCCGCACATGGCGCGAGCCTCGATCCGTTGCACGCGGTCCGAATGGTTCTGGCGGAACCGCGCAGCATGTTTGCCGAATCCATGCGCGGAATCCGCCGCGAAATCGACGTGCGCGGCATGGCTGGCAAGCCCCGCGTCATCATGGTGGCCTCCAGTCTTCCTGGAGAAGGGGCGGAGATTATCGCCTCGAACCTCGCACACCACTATGCGCTGACCGGCAGCCGCGTGCTTCTCATCGACGGCGATCTGCGCCGTGCGCCGTTGACCCGCAAGCTTGCACCGCAGCGCACCAACGGCCTGCTGGATGTTCTCGTCAGGGGAACGCCGGTCGAGCACGCCATTCTTCACGACGCCGCCACGGGCCTCAACTTCCTGCCGGCCATGAGCCCGACACCGCTCGAAACAGCGCGGCCAGAAATGCTGGCTTCGCGCCAGATGAGCACGGTCATGCATGCCTTGGCCGGACAATTCGATACGATCATCATCGATGCGCCGCCACTTCTGCCGGTCGTCGACGGGCGAATCCTTGCCGATTACGCCGACCAGATCGTGTTCGTAATGACCTGGCGGCGGACCCCAAAACAGCTGGCCAAACGCGCGCTCCAGACGCTCGGGTTCAATCACGACAAGGTGGCCGGCGTCGTCGTCAACAGCGTGGCGGCGGACGCGATGGAAGACACCTACGCACTTGGTTCCCGCATGGCGCCACCTGTGGCGAACCGGTCCCGTCGGGCGGCGTGAGTCCGCACGTCCACACGGGCCCAAGCCCGTGGTCGCAGTCAAAATGGGAAACTGTGAAACGAGCTCTCAACGAAGTCTGCACACAGCCTCTCAGCACAGGTCGTTCAGCAAAAAATGCCATGCGCAGGTCCTTATAATTCAATCGAATTTTAGGTAGTTGCGCGCACGATGCGAAGCATAGTCGTAAGCCCGCCAGATCATATTGGCAGGGTGCGTATCCGGAGCAGCCATGACCGCGTCCCAGACTGAGACTGAAACTCTCGCCCATTGCGAAGTCGAGCCTGTGGCTCCAGTTCAAGTTGCCCCGGCTCAGTCCGGCCCAGCACAGGCTACGCCGATGCGCCGGCGCTGGTCACGGCGAATCGCCGCTGACATGATCGGTGTGGGTGACATTCTGGCCGTGCTCGCCGGATTCATGCTGCCCGCCGTCATCTACAATCAGGCTGGCGGCATGATTACGGACTGGCGCCTCCTCGCCCAGGCCGGAATGGCCGCGGCAGTCATCGTGCACATGGTCCTGCGCCTCAACGGCATGTACGCGACCGAAAAGATGCACGATATCCCGCTCGATCCGGCCAAAATCTTCCTCGTCGTCGTGTTGGCCATGGTGGGCCTGATGGGTCTGGGCGTTCCCCATGCCATTCGCGCTGGTCATCAGTGGATCTGGTTCTCCGTCGCCCTGTCGGCCTGCTACACGTTTCTTATTCTCAATCGCGCCATCGCACATCCGATCCTGACCCACATGACCCGCAAGGGTCTCTTTGACGAGCGCATCGCTGTTTTCGGGGCGGGCCAGATTGCACGCCGCGTCAAGGAACACCTTTCGAAGCCCGAGCAAGGCATCCACTTTGCCGGCGTCTACGACGACCGCATGGGCGATGACCGGCTCAATCCGGAAGGCCTTGAAGTCGCCGGACGCCTGCAGGACCTCATCGCGTCCGCACGCAACAACGAAATTGACCGCATCATCATCGCACTGCCGCAGGCCGCAGATCAGCGTATCGCGCAGGTAGCACGCACGCTCGAAGCGCTGCCCGTCAGCCTGCACATCGTGACCCATATCTCCTCGGACCTCGTCGAGGATGGTCCCGCCCACAAAGTCTCCGCGGTTGGCTCTGTCGGTCTCCTTGACGTAAAAAAAAAGCCCTTAAATGACTGGGCGCCGGTTCTGAAGCGCGGCGAAGACCTCGTTATCGGCTCCTTGCTGCTCCTGGCTGCCATTCCGCTGGTCCCGCTGATCGCCTTGGCGATCAAACTGGACAGCGCCGGGCCGGTCATGTTCCGCCAGCGCCGCAGCGGTCTCAATCTTGAGCCCATCGAGATCCTGAAATTCCGCACCATGTCCGTGCGGGCTCCCGGCGACGAGGCAGCCCAGGCCACGCCCGGCGACAGCCGCGTCACCCGCGTCGGGCGCATTCTGCGCCGCACGAGCCTCGATGAGCTGCCGCAGCTCCTCAACGTCCTGCGCGGTGAAATGTCCCTCGTTGGCCCGCGGCCGCACCTCTTCGAGCATGATGCCCAGTTCGGCGAGATGATCGAGCTGTACGGACACCGCCACCAGGTGAAGCCCGGCCTCACGGGTCTGGCGCAGGTCCGCGGCCACCGCGGCGAGACACGCACCACGGGTCACGTCGAGGCGCGGGTCAATTCCGACCTTCAATACATTCGCAACTGGTCGCTGGGGCTCGATCTGCAGATCCTGCTCCGGACGGTGTGGGCCGTCATCACCGGACGCAACGCGCATTAAACGAGGATAAAGCGCGGCGTCACGGCGAGCGGTTGGCTCGGCCTGGCAATGCGCAGGACTTGAACCCATGAGGGACGCCTTCAGGATCACGCCGCTTCCGGTCATCCTGGTGATCGTGAGCTTCATCTGCCCGACCGAGCTGTCGCTCGTTGTCGGCGATCTGCGTCTGTCCCCACACCGCGTGGCGTTCCTCGTGTTTTTGCCCTTCGCCCTCTATCGCCTCGCCACCCGTCCCGATACCCAGCTGCGCGCCTACGACCTGCCCTTCTTCGCTCTGGCGTTCTGGCAGACCGGCGTCTTCACCTACCACGCCGGCACCGAGGGCATGGCCTTCGGCGGGTCCTGGGCGCTTGAGAGCCTTGGCGGGTACGCCATTGCGCGCGCTTACATCCGCGATCTGGAAGCCCTGCGCGCCGCGATGCGTCTGGTCTTCCTCTCCATCATGATCGCCGCCTTCATCGCGACGTTCGACACCATCACAACGAGCTACTTTACGCACGAAGTCCTGCGCGCCATGCTTGGTGGCGACCCCATGCCGCCGGTGGAATTGCGATCGGGCATCGCGCGTGCGGCGTCGACCTTCGACCATCCCATTCACTATGGCACCTACTGCGCCACCATGTTCGCCCTGATCTGGCTGTGCGAACCCAAGCGGATGCACCGCTTTTTGCGGGCCGCTGGCATGAGTATCGCTGCTTTGCTCGCCATGTCGTCCGCGCCGCTCTTGAGCCTTGGCTTGCAGGGCATGATGCTCTCGTGGGACCGCGTTACACGCGGGTTCAATCTGCGCACCCACCTGACGCTGGCCATCCTCGCCGGCCTCTATATCGGTGTGCTGTTTGTTTCCAACCGCCCGCCGATTCAGCTGCTCATTACGGGCGCCACGTTCGATCCCTGGACGGGCCTCTACCGCATGATGATCTGGGAACATGGCCTGACGAACGTGTGGGAGAATCCCTGGACAGGGCTCGGCCTTGCCGACTGGGAACGGCCGAGATGGATGGTATCGTCCACCATTGACGCCTATTGGCTGGTGCTGCCAATGCGCAGCGGCATTCCCGCCCTTCTCTTGCTCGCGACCGGCATCTTCCTTATCGCGCGGGGCGTTGTGAAGCGCGGGGTCCGCTCGCGTGAACTCGGCCGCCGCCGCGCCGCCATGGGCTGGATGATTTCTCTGATTGCGTTCTGCCTGCTGGGCGCGACGGTGCATTTCTGGAACGTGCCGCACGCGCTCTTGTTCTTCTTCCTGGGGCTGGGCAGTTCTCTGGCCGATCCGCGCCGCGTCACCGCTCCCGCGCAGGCCGCGGTCCGCGCCGCACATGGCGCACGCGCCGTGCGTCACCCCAGCTTCCGCCCGATTGACGGCCCCCTCCTGCCCGCGCCCGCCTGATCCTGATGCGTAGCGGCGCGGACGTTACTGCACCGCGCTGAGAGCGGGGCCGTTACGGCCGCGTGGAAGCAGCGGCAGCAGGCCGCGCGCGACATGGCTGCTGCCATGTACCGACAAATGTCCGCCATCGAAGTAGAGGTACCCGCCATCGCTCACCAGCGGACAGGTGCCGTCAGGGCACAGCCGCGTCTTGGTGTCGAACACGCTCACCCCAGCATCGTCCGAAAAGAGCGCGTGGAGCGTCTCGGCCGTCGCGGCGCGGGTGGGCAGCGGTACGGATGCGGCCTTTCCCGAGCGATAGACGGCGTCGTAGGGATGGGAAAAGTCGAAGGTCGGCTGGTCGCTGACAACGATCACGTGCGGTCCCAGCGCACGCACCGCGGCCACTGTGCGACGCAGCGCATCAAGGTCTGTCATGCGTGGAACGTAAGCCTCCCATCGCGCGGAGATGAGCACGGCGTCGGGCTCATTGTGTGCGATGAGCGCCAACGCCTGATCGTTGAACGCGCGGCAGTGCGGGCGATTGGCCGGTGCAAGGCCCAACACCGGCGGGCACCCGCCCGCCGTGACCTGGATGATCCGAACGTCCGATGCGGCAAGCGCCTCCAGACCCGGGACCAGATGCGCCGCGAAGCTGTCTCCCCACACCAGAACTTTCGGTGCGCCGGCCGGCCCCGCGCTGCAGGCGCCAATCCCCGCCCACTCTCCGGCAGCTTGATCGTCCTTGAGGAAGCACGTGGCCAGACGCATGTGCTTGAGCCCAGCGATGTCCGGGCGCTTATAGTCCGGATGACGCGACGTCCAACCGCCCTGCTGTGCCGCGGCCAGCCCGATGGCCAAGAGGGCCGACATACCGACCGCCGCCATTCGAAAGAGCTCAGGCCGCCTGTTGGCCCACGTCCGCTCCCGGAAGGGACGCTCGATGAAGCGCCATGACAGAACCGCCAGCACAAAGCTGAGTATGACCAGCCCAGCCGCATCGATCCCCGACGGTGGCGCGCCCTGAACAATCCGGCTGAACGCGAAGATGGGCCAGTGCCACAGGTAAAGCGAATAGGAAATAAGACCGACGAAGACGAGCGGGCGTGTGGAGAGGAGACGCGAACTTGCCGGACGCCCCGTGGCCCCGGAATGAATGATCAGCGCCGCACCCAGGCATGGCACGAGAGCAGCCAGTCCAGGGAATGGCGTGGTGCTCGAGACGCCAAACACACCAATGGCAATAAGACCAAGCCCCGCCGCCCCGGCGACGTCTCGCAAGAAGGCCGAGCGGATCGCGGGGACCGCGCCCAGCGCCAGAAGCGCTCCCACCATCAATTCCCAGAACCGCGTTGGAAGTAGATAGAAGGCCGCCGTGGGCTTGGCCGAAACGGCAAAAACCGACAGAGCGAACGAGAGCGCCGTCAGCGGCACCAGCACGCGCAGAGTGCGCCCGCGGCCCCATTTCGCGAGTGCCATCAAGAGTAGCGGAAACACGATGTAGAATTGCTCTTCCACCGCCAGCGACCATGTGTGCAGAAGCGGCTTCACATGGGCCGGTCCACCGAAGTAGTCGGTGGTCTGCCAGAAGAAAATGTTGGAGACGAAGAGTGCCGCAGCTACTAGGCTGTTGGCGAACTCAACCAATTCATTGGGCAACTGGATCGCCATCGCCACGGCCAGGGACGCCGCCAGCATCGCAAACAGTGCGGGGAAGATGCGTCGCGTCCGCCGCTCGTAGAATGTCAACAGCGAGAATGAACCACTCGCGATTTCACGTGCGATGATGGACGTGATCAGATAGCCGCTGATGACGAAGAAGATATCGACGCCCACAAAGCCGCCGGAAATTCCCGGAACGCCGGCGTGGAAGAGAACGACGGCAAGCACCGCGATAGCACGCAAGCCATCGATATCCGGCCGGTATCCGTGCGCGTTCGACGTCGCGGACATCGCCGTTTTCTCCTAGCTCGCGCGCCGGGCCAGCATGGTGTCACGCAAAACGCTGCCCCAATCCGTCGCGGCGGATGGATCTGAGAATTGGAGGTTCAGGCCGCCGATCGCCTCGCGGATTTCATCGGTCTTGGTGTCCCAGCTTTCCGATGCCAGCCGCTGGCGCGCCGGACCGGGATCGTGGGGATTGGCCAGCGCATCGCGAATTTGGGCCGCGAAGGCCTCCGGACCCTCAGCCACGCGCACCAGATCCCGCCAATGATCAAGCGCTGGAAAATCCGTGGTGACCACCGGGCGGCCCACAGCCAGATACTCTTTCAGCTTGATCGGGTTGCAGGCCTTGATCCATTCGCTCTGGTTCCAAGGCATGATCAGGACGTCCATCGCCGCCATGTAGCGCGCCACGACATCGTAGGACTTGCGGCCGAGGAAGCGGACATTCGGCAGATCGCACCAGCCCTCTGGTAGGGAACTGCCGCCAATCATGACGAAGTTCACATCAGGCAAAAGGCGCGCGGCCGCGATGAAGAGGTCCGGATCGAAGGTGTGGGCATCGATGCCGCCAATGAAGCCGGCACGCGGACGCGGCACAATGGCGACATCGGAAGGTCCGGGCGCGCGGCGCGATCCTTCCGCGATGAAGGTTTCAAGATCGACGCCATGGGTGACAAGCAGCTGGCGGCGCACACTGCCGCTCTCCTCATCCATCAGATGCGGGGCGGCATAGACGACCAGGTCAGCCGCGCGTTTCAGCAACCCAATCTGGCGCGTCAGCACCTCTGCATCCCCTTCGGGAAAAGCTTCAAAGCGGTCCGTGCGCTGCAGTATCGTCGCCACCGGATCAAGGTCGACCACGAGATCGGCACCTGCCGGGCAGTGCATCCACAGGAGCGGCCGGGTGATGCCGGCGCGCCGCGCCGCCATCTGGATCTGCGGAGCCAGCGCGAAGCCGGAGAGCTTTTTGCCCCTCTCACCGGGTATGGAGATGGGTGAGAAGACCCAGAATTTGTTTTCAACGTGCGTCACGCCGCGCGCCAAGCTCTTCAGCTTCCGCTCGATCTTGCCTGCGAATTTGCGCGGATCGGAGGGACCCGGCATGCGCACGCCGAGCGAATTGACGTAGAGAACGGGCCAGGACTTTGCCAGCCGGCGCATGACTTGAAAGTCAAAATGACCGCGGTTGTGATACCACCAGTCCGATCCGCCGATGCAGATCACGCCATCAAACGCGCGACGGCTGTTGGCCACGGATGCGTCGTCCATCGATTACCCTGCTGACTGCGGGCGGGCCCATCTGCGGGCGCGCGAATCAGCATTGTGGCCACGGCCCCTTAATCATTTGCTTATCTTCGCACCATGCTGACCGGTGCACCAAGGCGGGCGGCGCCGGCTATGGCGTCCTTAACACGAGGTTAACGCCTGCCCGCTAAGGTCTTCGCCGCGCGGCATGCGCTGGCGTACCCGCATCCAACGCCCCGGAGTCCTGCCCTTGAACACGTCCCCATCCATCGACGTTTCAATCCTGGTTGTCAGCTACAATACCCGGGCGATGACGCTGGCGGCGCTGGACTTCGTCATGCAGGAAACCCGCGACGTCAGTTACGAGATCATCGTCGTGGACAATGCATCCGCGGACGGCTCGGCGGACGCCATCGCCAGCCATTCATCGCGGCCCAAACTTATCGCACTTCAGGACAACATTGGATTCGGGCGGGCCAACAATCTCGCCGCCGAACACGCGCGCGGCGACTATATCCTGCTGCTCAATCCCGATACCGTCGTGACCGGCGGCGCCATCGACCGGCTCCTCGCATTCGCACGCGCCAACAAGCGCGCGCTCATTTGGGGCGGCCGCACCATCTTTGCCGATGGGTCGCTCAACCCCGCCTCGTGCTGGGGACGCATCACACCATGGAACCTGCTGACCCGCGCCACGGGATTGACCGGCCTGTTTCCCCGCTCTGAACTCTTCAATTCCGAAGCCTACGGCGCATGGCCCCGCGATAGTGTCCGCGAGGTGGACATCGTGTCGGGCTGTTTCCTGCTCATTCCACGGCCAATCTGGCTGGCGCTTGGCGGCTTCGATCCGGCGTTCTTCATGTACGGCGAAGAAGCGGATCTCTGCCTGCGGGCCCGCCGGATGGGTGCACGGCCCATGGTAACGCCGGAGGCGACGATCGTGCATCATGGCGGCGCATCGGAGACGACGCGCGCGGGGAAGATGATCCGCCTGCTCAAGGCCAAGGCCACGCTGATCGACCGTCATTGGCCGCGCCCGGCCGTCGATGCGGGCCAATGGCTCCTGATGGCCTGGCCGCTATCGCGCATGATCGCCCTGCGGCTTGCCGCGTTCGTCAAGTCCGATCCCGGCTTGCGCGAACAGGGCGACGTCTGGGCCGAAATCTGGAATGCCCGGACAGAGTGGCGCTTTGGTTATCCCAGACCAGACTTGACGGCAGCCGAAACGGATGCGCAACGCCCGATTACGCCGGCGACGCGCATGGCCTCGTGAGGATGAGCATGGCAACCGACGTCGCCTCGACCACACCGCCGATCGTCCATATCGCCGCCGCCTATGCCGGGGTCGAGGCCGCACCACGCTTCACGGTCGGCTCTCTCGTGAACGACCGGGCGCAGTACGACGCCATGCGCGAGAGCCTGATTGCAGGAGGGTTCGACGCAAATTTCGCCGAGTTCCTCTTCATCGATAACACTGGACCCCAACAGACCGACGCCTATCACGGCCTCAACGCGCTGATCCACGCGGCGCGGGGGACCACCGTGATTCTCTGCCACCAGGACGTTCGTCTGCTGGCCGACGACCGCGACACGCTCACTACGTGCCTCGCCGATCTCGACACCCGTGATCCCAATTGGGCGCTGGCGGGCAATGCCGGCGGCATCGCGCCGGGCAAACTGGCGTTGCGGATTTCCGATCCGCATGGCGCGGATCGGACCATGGGTGATCTGCCGCAGCGCGTGATGAGCCTGGACGAGAATTTCATTGTGTTGAAGCGGAGCGCCCGCATCGGCTGTTCCGTCGATCTTACCGGCTTCCACTTCTACGGGGCGGATCTCTGCTTGAATGCCGGGATGGCCGGCTACAGCGCCTGGGTCATCGACTTCCACCTCCTCCATCTCTCGGGCGGCACAAAGAGCGCCGCATTCGACGAGGCGGAGGATGCCTTCCGCCGGAAATGGTCACACGCGCTGCGCCCGCGCTGGATGCAAACCACCTGCGCGCTCGTCCGCTTGTCAGGCTCGGGCATCGGCCAGCAAGCCGGACGCTATTTTGAACGGCCCGTTGGCGGCCTGTTGCGCCGGTTGCCGGCGGCCTCCCGCCCGAAGGTGACGGGATGAGCAGCGGCGACGCCCTCGCATCACCCTCCCTCGCGCGCCGGGTTGCCGGGCAGGGCGCCATGCTGTTTTCCGGATTTGCCGCGTCGCAAATCATGTCGTTCCTGCGCAACGCCATCCTCGGGCATACGCTGGCCAAGGGCGACTTCGGTATCGCCGCGACGCTGACCCTGCTGCTTCAGTTGCTCGATAGCCTGTCGGACCTCGGTGTTGACCGGTTGATCGTCCAGGATCCGGACGGCGACCGTCCCCGCTTCGTGGCTAGCCAGCATCTGGCTTTGGTCGTCCGCGGCCTCCTGATCGGCGCCATCCTATTCCTGGCATCGGGCAGCATTGCCGGCTTCTTCTCCATTCCGGAAGCGGCGTGGGCCTTCGCCGCAATGGCCGTCGTGCCGGTGATCAAGGGCTTTCAGCATCTCGACGCCCGCCGCGCTCAACGCACGCTCAACAACCGGCCGTTCATGCTGGTCGAGGTCATACCCCAGGCCGCCGCATTGCTCCTCACCCTACCCATGCTTTCGGCCGCCCCGGGATTTGCCGCCGTTGTCTGGCTCTCCATCATCCAGGCAGCCGCCACATTGGCCGTCTCGCACGCGGTGGCCGAACGGCCCTACGCCATCGGGTATGACCAAGCCGTTATCGAAAAGCTCCTGCGGTTCGGCTGGCCAATCTGGCTGAGCGCCTTTCCGCTGGTTGCGGTCTTTCACGGCGACCGCATTGTCATCGGCCACATGATCGGCATGGAAGAACTCGCCGGCTACAGCGCAGCCTTCATGATCGCCATGGTGCCAGGCCTCATCGCCGCCAAAGTCGGACATGCGCTGATGCTCCCCATTTTCGCCGGAGCTCGCGACGATCCAAAACAACTCGTGCGCCGCTTTGCGGCCATGTCGGAAGCCACTGCAATTGTCGCCAGCGTCTACCTCGCAACAGCCATCCTACTCGGCGGCTTCATTCTCGAGATCGCATTCGGGCCCAATTATCGTGGACTTGGCGGCGTCACGGCGTGGCTCGGCATTATGTGGTCGATGCGCATGCTGCAGGCCGTGCCTGGCATGGTGCTGATGGCGGCAGGCGAAACGCGGCCGTTTCTCGTCGCAGGCCTGATCCGGGCAACGGCGCTGATCCCCGCCACCTATGCCGCAGCCCAAGGCTACGGCCTGGAAGCCATTGCCGCGGCGGGCGTGGCGGGAGAATTGGCCTCACTCATCTACGTGACCCGACGGCTCGACCGCACCAATCCCGGCATGTCGTGGGTCTTCGCCGGGCGCGCGGTATTCCTGGCGCCCGCGGCTCTTGCAGCTGGCCTGACTCTCGCGCTGACCACCGTGGACGGCGCACCCCTGGATAGGGCCGCGGCGCTTCTGTTGACGGTATCGTTGATTGCCGCAGCCGGCGTCAGCTCGTTTCCCGAAACGCGCCACCGCATCAAGATCAGCAGTGATGAAACCGGCGAGCTGACGGTGACGGCCGAGGCCCCAGACTGAGCTTGCCCGCAAGAGGCAGAGGCTTAGTCGTGCGCGGGCGTCGCCAGCGGACCACTGACGGCTGGCGCGCCTTGGCTCAAGGCACATTCATAGGCAGCCAACAGCCGGACGCGCTCTTCTTCCCAGCGCAGCAGCGCTTTCGCCCGCGCAACACCGGTCGCGGCCGTCCGGGTCCGCAGTTCGGGATCATCGATCAGATGCAGCATGCGATGGGCCAACAGCCGGGGCGAGTTGCAGTCGGCGTAGAGCGCCGCATCCGCGGCCATCTTGCGGCCTTCGACCAAATCAAACCCGACAAAGGGAATGCCGAGCGTCATGTACTCGAACACCTTATTCATCGAGATCTTGTCGTTGTAGACATTCTTCGGATCGGGAATGACGCCGACGTCGAAGGTCGACATTGCTTGCAGCAGCGACTGCCCCGACTGAAAACCTGGGAAAGTGATGTAATCTTCAAGTCCACGTTCTTTGGATAGCGCCTGCAGGGCG
Organism: uncultured Alphaproteobacteria bacterium; assembly: GCA_963786675.1. Taxonomy (GTDB): domain Bacteria; phylum Pseudomonadota; class Alphaproteobacteria; order Rhizobiales; family Hyphomicrobiaceae; genus JAGVSR01. The sequence goes on from CAWAZY010000001.1 coordinate 98,357, forward strand.
GCGAGCTCCGTGCCTGATCCGACGATCAGCGCCTGAACATCCTGGCGGCGATACTCATGAACGATGGTGTACATCGCCTCGACCATCAGATCGACGCCATCCTGGGCTCCCATGATCCCGACGAAGCCGACGAGATGCTTGCGGCCGTTCTTCAGAGCCGCGTCGGGTTCGATCCGTTTGAAGCGGCTCGTGTCGGGAACAGAGCGCACAATGAACACCCGGTCGCGATCCATGCCACCGCGTTCGACGGCAATGTCGCGGAAGGATTCGTTGGTCGCCAGCGACACATCCGCGACGCGGAAAGTCATGCGTTCCAATATGCCCATCAGCGCGTGCATGGGGCCGCGCTTGCCAAACTTGGCTTCATAAAGCTCGGGATTGATGTCGTGGTGATCGAAGATGAAGGGCTTGCCGAACAGATACTTCCAGAAGCCACCGATGAGAAAGAGGAGATCCGGCGGGTTGCAGGCCTGGACGACGTCGAAGCCGACTTTGAAATAGGCCTTCACGGACAAGGCAAACTCGAACGCCAGCGCCGAGCCATATTCGACGATGTAGCCCAGTGGGCCGCGCGCCTCGAACGGCAACGGGTGGCGAAAGACATGGACGCCGTCCAGCAGCTCATAGGGCGCGGTATATTTTCCACCCTTGGGGCAGATGACCGACACCGTATATCCCGCATCGCGCAGGGCGCAGGCTTCCTGCCACACACGCCGGTCGAGCGGCACGGTGAGATTTTCGACGATAATGAGAATGCTCGGACGTGATGCCACGGGCTGGCGTCCCACACTGATACTGACGGTGACGCCCAGAGATCCCACGGCGTCATTGCTCGTGGCATCGTCTCCGAACAGGGTAAAGGAACCGCTCCCGCGCATGGTCGAAAATCAGTCAATGCATCGTCCCATCCTGGGACATCCCCCTGAAAAACGGGGGCTAAATCGTCAGGCACGCTTCTTGAAACGTCACCAAGAGTGCGTTAACGCTCTGTTAAGGACTGACGAGGAGCCCACCACCGTGTTTCGTATCTCCCGCAAAAATCCCTGGCCGCCCGCGATCGATCTTTCGACGGTGCGCGAAACGCTCATCTACATGCGCGACGATGCCCGGCTTGTCGCTGGACTTGAGAATGTCGCCGCTGCTCTTGATAAGGCGGTTGCAGAAGTCGAGACGGCCGAATCCCGGCTGCAGCCTGTCAGCTACAGCCCCATCGCGGCGAAGTTCCTGCCCGCGCGGTCCAAGCCCTTTTGAGGGGCGGCGCGTTTAGAAATCGACTTCGACGCTCATTTTGAATGTCCCGTCGGGCGTGTTGTCGTTGAGCCCGACCAAATAGCCGAGCCCCACCGTCACGTTGCTCGTTTCGATGTCGCCATCGTCTTCCCTGACGGGGTCGGGGCGCAGGCTGCGCCCGAAATCGTAGGTGTAATAGACGAGCGGTCCCAGCCGATGCTGGTCGTGATCGCCGAACACCTCGGCCGCTTCGCCACGCCGCCCGGTGTTCCCGACCCTGTCGACTGTGCCGTAGGCTTCGACGGCCAACTTCCACGACGGCGACACCGTATACGCGACCTGGGCTGCGTAGGCGAAGTCCCACTTGTCGTCCTTGATCCCGTCCTCGTCGGCCTCGCCGCCGAAGTGATGCACCATCATCGGGATTGCGGCGGCAAACCACGGCCCCGAAGCCAGCTCGAAAATAGGCCCGAGGATGACGCTCATCTGTTCTTCGGATTCGAGCGGGCGCTCCACTTCCACCACGGCGCCCAAGCCGAACCCGTCGTCCTCGCGCGGAATGAAGACGGCAATCAACTCAGCGCCAACCTCTTCCAGCTTTAGCGGATTGAAAGCGTCAGCCTCGGCAAAGGTCCCGGGCTCATCCAGGCGCTCGCGCTCGTATTCGATGCCAACACGCATTTTCAGGAAGGACGTGAAGCCCATTTCCATTTCCAGGGCGTGGCGCTGTCGGATGACGGTATTATCGTCGAAGATCTCTTCGCCATTCACGATGGCGCGCTTGCGGTCCGGCTGGCCATGCGACCATGCATTCTGACTTTGGAATTCAAGAAATCCATGACCGGCCTCAAGTGTCTTCAACTCGAATTGTCCGACAGCCGGCCCTGCATGGGCCTGACGGGCGGCGACTCCTTCGGCAAAAAGCGCGGCAGGAACGGCAAGTGCACTCACAGCAGCTCTGACCATGCCGCTGGACGATCCAACCCACCTCACGCCGTCCCCCTGAAAATCTTGTGTTGGCTTGGGGAATATCACCCGGCCCAAGCCTACCATTTTTCCTGCTGCCTCAAGGGGAATCCGAGAGAATTGGAATCTGTGTTCGGGATTTTCTCCCTCTCCGTGACAGACGGGCAACGGTGGGCGCCGTGAGGGAGGCCGCACATGAAAAAGGGGCGGCCTTTCGGTCGCCCCTTACCATTGGCAAAGTTGTAATCCGCCAACCCTCAGAACGTCAGCTTCAAGCCGCCGTAGATGGCGAAGGGCTGGGCTGGAACAAACGAACGGGGATCTTCGCTTTCGTTGTATCCTGCGGCTTCGAACGCCTCTTCGGATTCTTCCGTGTCGAAGAACGTTCCATAGAGACCGTGGCGCCGGTCGAAGAGGTTACGCACGAGACCGTAGATCATCGCGTTCTCCGACAGCTGGTAGGACGTGTGAAGGTCCACCCGCGTATAGCCGGAAAGCTTGCGATTGTTGTTGGCTTCGTCGCCGAAGAAGAACTGATCGGACACAGCCAGGAAATCCGAACCAAACTTCCACTTCGGCGTCAGCCAGTAATCGAACCCAGCCTTGAAACGGTGGCGCGGAATGCCCGCGAGGCTGTCTCCATCGCGCACGAAGTTGCACTGCGGCGGCTCATCCGGATCGAAGTTGCCAGCTTCAAGATCGGGGCAATCCGCCGTGCCGCGCGGGGTGTTCGGAGCCGGCAGCACGACATCGTCGGCAAACGTCGCGTCGATGAAGGCATACGAGCCATAGACCGAGAACGTGTTGTTCTGGTAGGCGGCGGCAAGCTCGATGCCCTGGCGCAGCGTATCACCGGCGTTGAGGAAGTAGCCACGGCCCGTTTCCTCGGCGGCGACATTGAAGATGTCGTCCTGATTGAGGGTGCGGAAGAGCCCGGCACTCCAGGTGAACAGCTGGCCGTCGTAGGACTTGTTCTGACCGCGGAAGCCGAACTCGAACGACTTGGAAACCACCTGCTCGAGCGGCGGGTCGTCGGTCAGGAAGCTCTCGATGAGGCAGGGATTGTCGGGTTCGGCGCAACCAAGCTCCGCGGCAGTCGGCGCACGGTTGGCTTCCGAATAGCTGCCGTACATGGTCAGCATATCCGAGAACTTGTACGTGCCGCCAACCATCGGATTGAAGCGCTGGTATTTGTTGGTCGTGTTGAGTTCGGGGAAGTTGCCAGTGAGGTCGGTCAACTTGATCGTCGCGTGATTGTAGCGGCCGCCCACCGTCAATGCGAAAGCTTCGGTCACGTCCATCGTGTTGGTGAAATAGACGCCCCAATAATCATTCTCGGTGGTCAGAAGCCGCGGCTCGAGATCTTCCGGCTCCACGGCGATGATGCCCGAACCATCCACCACGAACCGCCGGCCAATCGAGCCGATTTCACTTGATGTGGTGTAGTCCACCTTACCGTGATCGTAGCTCGTACCCAGCGTCAACTGGTTTGGCCGGTTGAACAGTTCCGCCTTCGACACGGCTTGCAGCGATCCACCGTAACTTTCTGCGTCGGCATTGATGCGCTCGATGGAGCCCAGGACCTCGGCGCCGGCGGGAAGCGTCGCAATGTTGCCGTTCACATCGCGCACGAACTCGGTCTCTTCCATGCCGTCTTCAAACTCGGTCAAGCAGAGCGCGCCCGCGGGACCGCCCAATGCCGGATCGCACTCTTCGGCCTCGCTCAAGTTGCCATCGATGACCTTCGATTTGAATTTGCGGTAATAGGCGAGACCCGAGAACGAGAGCGTATCGGTCGCCTGCACCGTGGCGCTGAGCGTCGGCATCAGCACTTGCAGATCCGTCTCTTGTGGGCTTGTGAACGTGCGGTTCCAATCGACATCCAGCACGTCCACGGGTGAGGCCGCCACGACACCGGCGACGCTGTCGGACGCCGTCAGGCTCAAATGCACTTCGACCGCGCTGCCCCGCAAACCAAGATCGCCGTAGAAGCGGCGAATCTCGGCATCCGAGAAATCGCGATAACCGTCTTCGGTGATCAGTTCGAGCGCAGCGTAGGCTGCGGCGGTGCCGGAATTTCCGCCCGCCTCCATCGCAATCTGGCCGCGGCCGAACGAGCCGCCCATGGCGTCGATGGTGCCGCCCTGGAACTTGAAGCCGTCCTTCATGGTGATGCCGATGGCGCCACCGATGGCGTTGAGGCCGTAGATGGGATTGGAACCCAGCACAGTCATATCGTAGATGGCGATTGCGGGGATGAGGTCGAGATTGACGGTATCGCCAAAGGCTTCGTTGATGCGCACGCCATTCTGATAAACGGCAAGCGCCTGCGAGCGGCCGCCGACGGGAGAAGCGTCAAAGCCACGGTACTGGATGTCCGGGCGCAACCCGCCGCCGGTCGTATCCGTCAGGACGATGCCGGGAACCTGCTTCTGCAGGACCTGCTGAACTTGGCCCGTGCCGTCACTGGAAATCTGATCGGCGGTGACGCGCGAAACGCTGCCCGGCACCTTGGACAACGTCACACCGGAACCCGAACTCGTGCTGGTGCCTGCACCCGTCTGTCCCGTGGCTGTCACGGCGGCAGGCGCCCCGCCACCGCTGGCAACAGGAGACGGTGCAAGTTGAACCTCCGTCTCGGCGACCGGCGGTCCCGCCACCTGCTTCACCGGTTTCTTCGGCTGCTGCGTTACCGTCACCTCGGGAAGAGACACATCGTCGGGCCCAACCGGGTCGGGCGTCGAGGGCGCCGCAGTTTGCGGAGCAGGCTGCGGGGCTGGCGCTTCTGCGGCCGGTGGGGCCGTCGTCTCCGCGGCGGGTGCCGGCGTCTCTGCCGCAGGCGGCGCGTCCGTTGGGGGGGCGTCCTGGGCGATAGCCCCAGACATCACGGAGCTGCCGACAAAGACGGCACCCAGACCGGCTCTGAAGTTACGACGTCTGATCATTTCGCATGCCCCCGACTTGCAGCAGCGCTGCACCGGCACCGCTTTGGACGGTGCATTTTTCCCTGTACCGACGGATTCGATTCCCTGTTTCGACCGCCAGACTTCCCTATTGGTCACTTTTCAGTCATTCGTCGTCGCATGCCAAGCATGCCAAGTTCCCGAATGTGACTTCGCGGACGATTTCGGACTGGCGTGTAGCGAACGCGCATCAGGGATTTTTTCCCGCTCCACCAGGGAGTTGCATCAACATGCGCATGTGCGGGGCAGCGCGGTGGCAGGGACTTTTTCCCGAATTGGTCTGCCTGCTGTTAAAGGGGGACGATCCGTCCGCACGCAGAAATCCAGACGTTCGAAGTAGGACTTGATTCGGGCTGGCGTTCCCCCTTATCCATGCCTCGCGCAAAGATAAATTGAGCCCAAGTTCTGCCGTCACACGCGGTCAAAACTGCGCGACTTCACTGTGCGAAGGGGACGCGGGACTTATGTTAGGTTATACAGGAACAAACAGCGGCCCGTGCCGGGCTCGCAAGTTGGCAAACCTAAAGCCTGACAACGACAAACCAAAATTCGATCGCGGGCCGGCTGCACGCCGTAACTTCGCGGCTCGCTGTGAATGGGAGACTGACTTGGCCGACGACACAATGATGACTTCGCAGATGCCCGCCCCGCGGCGCGTTAAGCGTTTGGGCACGGCCGCCGCATTCGCGGTTGGTGTGCTCGGGATGGTGGCGGCGCCGGCCTATGCAGATCCCGTCTCGATTTCAGTCGAGCTGAACAAGCTCGAGCCTCAGGACAAAGGCTGCCGCGCGTATATCGTGGTCGATAATACCAGCTCGACTGGATATCAGGCCATGAAGCTCGACCTGGTGATTTTCCAGCCCGACGGTGTCATCGGACGCCGGGTTGCGGTGGATCTGGCGCCGCTCAAGCCGTCCAAGAAGACCGTGAAGCTCTTCGATCTCGACGGTACGGAGTGCGATAAGATCGGCAGCCTGCTCATCAACGATATCGTCGAGTGCAAGTCGGATGCCGGCCCGGTGGATCAGTGCCTCGCCGGCCTGAAAGTCTCATCGCTCACCAGTGTGCAGCTGTCGAAGTAATCAGAGGTAAAACGTGGAACAGACTGCTGCCCATTCGTCGCTGTCAATTATGGAACTGGTCTGGGCTGCGGACCCGATCGTCAAGGGTGTGATTGTACTCCTGATCCTTTCCTCGGTGGCATGCTGGGCTATCGTCCTGGAGAAGTCTTTCCGGACATGGCGCTTGCGTCGTGATCTCAGAACGCTCGAAGCGATCGCCGACGGGAGCCTGGACGCTCACGCGGAACAGGGACTGGTCCGCCGTATCCTCGGCGCGGCCGAGCTCGAAGCCAACGACGGCGTCTCGCGCGGCGAGGCACGCTCTGAGATCCGTGCGCGGCTGGAGCGAGCGATGAAGGCCCGTTTTCGTTCCGAACTTGAATCCATCGAGTCGGGACTTCCGTTTCTGGCAACGATTGGCTCAGCGGCTCCCTTCATCGGCCTGTTCGGCACCGTCTGGGGCATCATGAATTCGTTTGCCGCCATCGCCGCGCGTCAGGATACCAGTCTGGCGACCGTGGCCCCTGGCATCGCCGAAGCGCTCTTCGCAACGGCCCTGGGCTTGGCGGCGGCCATCCCCGCCGTCATGGCCTACAACCATTATGCTGTGAAGCTCGGCCGGGCCGCGGCCCGTGGCACATCGGCAATCTCGGAGATTGCCAAGCACATCTCCCGGCCCCACGGTGAAGCGGTGGGCAAGGGAGGGGTCGAGCCCCTGCGCGCAGGAAAGGCCTACTGATGGGTATGAGCGCCAATTTCTCCACGGGCGGGGACGGCGAGGACGCCGGCTATCGCCCGATGGCGGAGATCAACATCACGCCCATGGTGGACGTGATGCTGGTGCTGCTGATTATCTTCATGGTGGCCGCCCCGCTGATGGTGACGGGCGTCCCCATCGAACTGCCCAAGACCTCGGCGGCCAAGCTTGGCCAATCCAAGAAGCCCATGGTTGTGACACTCACGGCCGACGGCCGGCTGCAGATCCGCAATGACTTTATCGCGCGCGAGGAACTCGTGTCGAAGCTGCAGGCGATCAAGGCTGCCGAAGGCGACGCCGTGGTCTATGTCCGCGCCGACAAGAAGAACGCCTATGGCGACGTGATGGACCTGCTGGGCGTCGTCGGTCAGAGTGGATACGGTCGCGTATCTCTGCTTTCGCAACCCGCGCCCACCGGCGGGGCCGCGGCCCCAGCTGCCCCCACCCCAACCGCAACGCCATAAGGGAGGTTCAGGCGTATCCATGGCGTTGAGACCTATTGCGTGGCTGAGTTCATTTGCGCTCCATGGTGCCATCGCGGCCTGGTTGTTCATCACACCCGGCGGCGCAGCGCTGCAGGAAGGCTCGGGTGAAGACCAGTTCGTCGTGGAACAGGGCATCGCCGTGGAGGGCATCGACCAGTGGGGCCAGGATCAGGTCACCGTCGACGCCATCGAAGCCGAGCCGCTTGAAATGAGCGAAGCGCGGCCCGCGGTTGAAGAGGTCAAGGCGACCGAAGAGGTCGAGGAAACCCAGGTCATCGCGTCGGAGGACGGGCCGGAGCAGGAAGACCTGCCTGAAGTGAAGCCCGAGCCCGTTCAGCAACCGGTGCCAGAGCAGGTCGCCACCATCGAACAGACCGAGCAGATTGCGGTGGAGGAAAAGCGGGCGGCGAGTGCCACCAAGTCGGGCGGCAGCACAACGGCGCACAGCGCGTACATGGGCCAGTTGCGCAACCACCTGGAGCGGCGCAAACTAAACCCCAGGTCGCGCAAGGTCGGCACAGCGGTCGTCCGCTTCACCGTCGATGCCCAGGGCCAGCTTCTCACGCGAGAAATATCCCGCAGTTCGGGCAGCACCGTGCTTGACGAGGCCGCCATTGCCTCGGTCGAGCGGGCCGCGCCCTTCCCGGCCATGCCGCAAGACATGGCGGCCGAACCCCTCGTGGTCTCCGTGCCGTTCCGGTTTACGGTTCGTTAGCATCCACTGTGGGCGGAAGTTCCTTCGACAGTCTTGCGCAGTGTACGCGGATTAACCGCCTCTTATCCAATCGGCACTAAGGTCACATTGGTTTTCCATCCAATGGCCGCGTCCCTTCATGCTCAACGGTACTTTCAGCAAAACCAAGGGCTCCTCCCTGATGGGAGAGTATGCCACGCTTGTGGGCGATGCCATTCTGCGCCAGCGGACGCGTGAAGCCGAGAACGCCGCGCAGATCGAAGCCGAACTCGCCAATCGCGTGAAAAGCGAGTTCATCTCGAATATGAGCCATGAGCTCCGAACGCCGCTCAACACGATGATCGGCTTCTCGAAAATCCTCTGCGAGCATGAACGCCGCAAGATCCCCGACAATGAAATCGTCGAATATTCAAAGTTGATACTCGACGCAGCCGGCCATCTTCTGAGCGTCATCAACGACATTCTGGACATCTCGAAAATGCAGAGCGGGCGGTACACGCTCGATGCGCGCGAAATCAATATCGATGAAATCATCCAGGCTGCCATCGGGACGCAGAAATTGGCCGCCAAGGAAGCGGCCGTTCAGCTGAAGACCGAAATCGCGGGCAACCTGCCCGTCGTCCGTGGGGATGCCGGCAAACTGCGTCAGGCTTTTGCAAATCTGATTTCCAATGCGATCAAATTTACCCAGGCCGGCGGCACGGTCACCATTGAGGCCATGCGTCTGAAGGACGGCGGCATGGCCGTCGTCGTTCGCGACTCCGGCGTCGGCATGACACCTGAGGAACTCAAAGTCGCCATGAGCCCCTTCGGTCAGGTCGATGGCAGCCGGGCGCGCTGGCGTGAAGGGGCGGGTCTCGGGCTGCCGATCGCACGTTCGCTCGTCGAGTTGCACGGCGGCGAGCTCAAGATCATGAGCACCAAGGGGCAAGGTACCGAAGTTGCCGTGATCCTCCCTCCGGCGACAAAAGTTTCGATCAATCATGCCCGGGGCACGGTGCTCGGCAACGGCGTGGCGCAATAATGTGCGGTTGGCACGAGGTTAGATAAGAAGATGCAATCGATTGCAAATCTTGGCTCGACAGGCCTGACTAGTTTCGACGGTTCGATCGGACGGATCGTTTCCGTCACGGGCTCGAAGGCCATCGTCCTGCTCGACAGCCCCACCGCGGGAACCAAACGCGTCGTTCAAGACCGCCCGGAAATGGGTACTCTGCTCGCTATCGACACGGCTAACACCGTCGTCCTGGCAATCGTATCCGCTCTCAGCGTGCCGGTGCCCGCTCAGCGCGATGGCGACACGGAAATCTGGATTGCGGAACTCGGCCTCGTCGGTGAGCTCTGGCGAAATTCGAATGGAGACGCCGCAACGTTCAACCGCGGCGTCACCGTTTATCCGGGTCTTGGCGACCGCGTGCGCGTGGCGACCAAGGCCGAACTGACTCTGGCATTCTGCGGCACCGAAGAGCGGTCGGTTCGCGTCGGCTGCATCCGTCAGGACCCCTCGATCGCCGCTCGCGTGCGCGTCGATGATCTTCTCGGCAAACATTTCGCCATTCTGGGCACCACGGGCACGGGCAAATCCTGCACGACGGCGCTCATCCTGCGATCCATTCTGAACGAGCACCCGGCAGCCCATATCGTACTGCTGGACCCGCACAACGAATACGCGACCGCGTTCGGAGATTGGGCTGAAGTCATCAGTCCGTGGAACATGCAGCTGCCGCTGTGGCTTCTCAACTTCGAGGAAGCCGTCGAAGTGCTGGTCGGCGATCCCGAGCGGAAGCAGGAAATCGAGATCCTGCAAGAACTCATTCCGATGGCGAAGAGCCGCTACAGTGCCGGCCGCGCCGCCGAGAGCCAGAAGATCCGCCGCGGCGTCATCGATCAGGCGCGCTTTACGGTCGATACGCCCGTTCCCTATCGTATCTCCGATCTTACCGGCCTCATCGACGAGCGCATGGGCAAGCTGGAGAACAAGCGCGACCTGGCACCCTATCGCAATCTGAGATCGCGCATCGACACCATCTCACAGGATGGCCGTTACGCTTTCATGTTCGGGTCGCTCACCGTTTACGACGGCATGGCGCAGATCCTGTCGCGAATCTTCCGCGTCCCGGTTCAAAACAAGCCCATCACGATCCTGGAACTGACCGGAATCCCGACCGAGATCGTCAACGTCGTGGTTTCGGTGCTGTGCCGCATGACGTTCGATTTCGCGCTTTGGAGCGAGGGTCAGGTTCCCGTCACGCTCGTGTGCGAGGAAGCTCACAGGTACGTTCCGCTGAATTCTGAGGCAGGGTTTGAGCCCTGCAAACGCGCGATTGCCAAGATCGCCAAGGAAGGCCGCAAGTACGGCGCATCGTTGTGCATCGTGACCCAGCGCCCGGCGGAGATCGACCCCACCATTCTCTCGCAGTGCAACACCGTCTTCGCCCTGCGCATGTCCAACGACCGCGACCAGGCCATCGTTTCGTCCGCGATCTCTGACACGGGTTCGGGCCTGCTGGAATTTCTGCCGGCACTCGGACAGCGCGAAGCCCTCGCGTTCGGCGACGGCGTCGCACTGCCGGTTCGTATCAAGTTCGACGAACTGCCCAAGGATAAGCTGCCGCGCTCATCGACGGCGAAGTTTTCCGAAAAGTGGCAGGTATCTCTCGGCGACGAGAACTTCCTCGATCAGGTCGTGGAACGCTGGCGGACCGCCGGCATGGGCCATGGTCAGGACGCCAGCAATAACGCCGCCATGCTCGCGGATGCCGTTGGAATCTCTGGCACCAGGGTCGAATCGGAGGTGCCAGGCGCCGCACCTGCTGGCGAACACCCGCCGCCAACGGCGCAACGGGCTGCGGTCAACGGACTGTTGCGCCGTGAAGCCCAAAACGCATCGACAGCAGCCCATGCGGCACCCAAGCCGTCCGGTTCCCTTCTACAGCGCCGCGACCCTGCCCCGGCGCCGGCTTCCAGCGGGACATCAATGGGTCCCGGATCGCCCAGCGACGTCAATGCACAGCGTCAGTCGCTGCGCGAACGGCTGCTGCGCCCGACAACCACGCGTTAGCCTAGCCTCTAGGATAGCCGCTTGGACGGCCGCTTAGAACAGATCCGGCGCCTCGCCCAATCGCGGCAGGCGCCGATCTTTTTCCGATAGAACCACTTCATCAGCGGCGATGCCCCAGTCAATCGCCAGGTCCGGATCGTTCCACAAGATGCCACGGTCGAGCGCGGGCGCGTATCCGCTTGTCACCTTGTAGACCACCTCTGTGCCCGGCTCGAGGGTGACATAGCCGTGGGCAAAGCCCTCCGGGACCCACAGTTGATGTCCATTGTCCGCGGATAAAATGGCGCTGACATGCTGCCCGAACGTCGGCGAGGCGCGACGGATATCGACGGCCACATCGAGAATGGCGCCACGGACCACCCGGATGAGCTTGCCCTGGGCGGCCGGCGCCAGCTGGAAATGCAGCCCGCGCACAACGCCCTTGGCATGCGAAAGCGCATGGTTGTCTTGCACAAACACAGCCTCGAGGCCGGCATCACGCCAAGCTTGAGTACTGTATGTTTCCGAGAAATAGCCTCGCTCATCCGCGAAGCGCCGGGGCGTGAGACGCTTCACATCGGCGATGGCCAGACTTTCAACTTGCATGCCCGCTCTTTCTGTCGCCTCAGCGCTTCTGATCGGTAGGCCTCAGATCCACGACCCGGGCCGGCGCAGCGGGGATCTCCGGTGTGTCTTCCGGCGAGGTGGATGCCGACCCGCCTCCAGCGGGCGTATCTGCTTGCGCAGCGGTGCTGGCGCGGTCTTTCGCGACGAAGCGGCGCCAACTCAACGGAATAAGCCCCAGGTAGATGAGGCTGGCCAGCGCCAGTGTTTCATAAGGAAAAGTCACCAGACAGGCGACGAACGCCACGGCCACGATGAAGATTGGCAGAACCCACTCGCGCTGGATCCGCTCGCCGAGCAGCTTGCCCGAATACGTCGGTATGATCGACACCATCAGTATGGCGATCGTGACCGTGTAGATCAGCACGATCCCCATGGCGATGCGCGACTGGTTGGCGTCGAGGCCGAGGTTGGCCAGATAGATCGGAAGCAGGACCACGATGGCCGCCGCGGGCGTCGGCATGCCGATGAAGAAGTTCGACTGCCACTTCGGCTTCTCGTCATCGACGGCCACATTGAAGCGCGCCAGCCGCAACGCCGATGCCAAGGCGAAGATCAACACACAGATCCAGCCGATGCTCTTGACGTCGACCAGTCCCCACGTGAACAGCAGGATGGCCGGGGCCACGCCGAAGTTGACGAAGTCGGCCAGACTATCGAGCTCGGCACCAAAGCGTGACGAGGCTTTGAGGAGCCGGGCAACGCGTCCGTCGATGCCGTCCAGGAGCGCGGCAAAAACGATGGCAGCCAGTGCCACGTCCCAGCGCTCCTCGATGGACATGCGGATCGATGTCAGTCCGGCGCACAGTCCAAGCAGCGTGAAGAAGTTCGGCACAAGCATGCGCACGGGAACGCGCGAATGCGAAAACAGCCGGCGTCTGCGGCGGCGGGAGATGTCCGCCTCGATGTGGGGAAGCACGGGATCCAAGACTGCCTCCTGTCCTACTAGGCCCGAAACGGTCGTTTCGAGCACACTATAGACCTGCACCCTTCATAGCACGCACCCGGCGGGAAGACCTCTGCTGCCTTGGTGCTGCGGCGGATTTGACGGTGGAAAGGATGCCGCCGCCCGACAGCAGCGCCAATCCGCGCACGGTGAAACTGGTTACTGACGGCGCGCTTCGCGTTCCGGCTCGCTCGACTTCAAGTCCGCCAGCACGGTCTCACCCGCAATCGCCCTTTGACCAACCGCCACCAGGGCAGAGTGCCCGGGCGGAAGGAAGGTATCGACGCGGGATCCGAAGCGGATCAGGCCAAAGCGCGCGCCGACCCCGACCGTGTCGCCTTCCGAAGAGAACGTCACAATCCGGCGGGCGACAAGTCCCGCGATCTGCACCACGCCGATTTCCGTGCCGGCAGGCGTCTCAATGACGAGCGCCCGCCGTTCATTTTCTTCGCTCGCCTTGTCCAGCGCTGCATTCAGGAAAGCGCCGGGAATGTACACGGACCGTTTGATGCGCCCAGCAACAGGTGCGCGGTTGATGTGAACGTCGAACACGGAGAGAAATACCGAAATGCGCAGGCGCGGTTCATCGCCGAGGCCAAGTTCGGCCGGCGGCTTCACCGTCTCGATGGACGATACGCGCCCGTCCGCCGGCGAAATGACCAGCCCCTCACGCAGCGGCGTGACGCGATCGGGATCGCGGAAGAAATAGACGATCCAAGCCGTGATGCCAGCCGCGATCCAGCCGAGCGGGTCCCAGATGAGAAAGCCCAGCAGAACGACGACGAGGCCGATGGCGACAAACTTGTGGCCGTCCGGGTGCACGGGCACGAAGATATCGAGGATGGTGTCCAGCAGACTGTGATTATCGGCCAAGGCCCAGGGCCTCCCTGTTCCATGAAAATTTCTGCGGGTGTGTTAGCCCGCACACGGCCCCCTGCCTAGGGGAAGATCGCGCCGAAACTGCAATTGTGCAGCGTAACGCGGCAATCCGCCCGATTAGAGCGGCAGCGCCACAAAGCGCGTATCGCCCTTGGCATCCTCCACAAGAAGCAGAATCTGCCGCCCGCCGGCCTTGCGCACCTTTTCGATCGCCTTGGTCAGATCGTCGAAACTTGCGACAGTCTCCTGTTGAGCTTCCACGATGACATCCCCGAGTTTGATATTCTTGCCGGCGGCGGGGCTGCCGTTGTCGATCGCGGTCACGATGAGGCCCTTGATCCGCGCATCAAGTCCCAACTGCGTGCGCAGTTCGTCGGTGAGCGGCGTCACGGTCAATCCCAGCACCGACTGAGGTTTGGCCTTTTCTTTCTCTTCTTCCTTCACTTCAGACGCCGCTGGTGTGACGTCGTCATCCTCCAACTGCCCGACCAGGACCGGTAAGGTCTCGCGCTTGCCCGCACGCAACAATTCAACGTCGACGGAGCGCCCGATCGGCGCCTGCGCCACCAGACGTGGCAGGCCGCGCATGGTCGAAACATCCTTGCCGTCGAACTTCAAGATGACGTCGCCAGCCATGAGCCCTGCTTTCGCGGCCGGACTGTCGGGTGTCACCGCCGCAACCAGCGCACCGGTATTTTCCGGTACACCCAATCCTTCAGCGATATCTTCCGTAACGGTTTGGATTTTGACGCCGAGCCAACCGCGACGTACGACGCCGAATTCCTTCAACTGTGACACGACGGCCTGTACGGTATCGGACGGGACAGCAAAGCCGATGCCGATCGAACCGCCGGTCGGCGAGATGATGGCGGTATTCACGCCGATGACCTCGCCATCCATGTTGAACAGCGGTCCGCCCGAATTGCCCCGGTTGATGGCCGCGTCCGTCTGAATGAAGTCGTCATAGGGCCCGGCGTTGATGTCGCGCTGCTTGGCCGAGATGATCCCGACCGTCACTGTGCCGCCCAGGCCGAAGGGATTGCCGATGGCCACGACCCAGTCGCCCACCTTCATATTCGCCGACGACCCGAAGGACACCGATTTCAGCGGTGACTTTGGTGTCACCTTGAGCAGGGCGATATCCGCCTTCGAGTCGCGGCCGAGCACCTTGTCGACCTTCAGCTTCGAGCCGTCGTGAAAATTGATGATGATCTCATCGGCCCCGTCGATGACGTGATTGTTGGTAACCACCAGCCCCTCGGTACCATCGATCACGAAGCCGGACCCCAAGGACGAGACCTTGCGGTCCATCTGAGGTGAGCGACCCCGCTTGTTGAAGAACTCCTCGAAGAATTCTTCAAATGGCGACCCCTTAGGCACGCTCGGCAGCGGCACGCCGTCGGTGCTCTTGGCGACCTGGCTTGTGGAGATATTGACCACCGCATCGGACAGCCGCTCGGCCAAGGGGGCCACGGATTGTGGACCTTCGCGGAAGGCGGCGGCCGGCACGGCCGCGAGCATCACGGCGCCTGCGAGCCACGTCCAGGCACCCCGCCGCAACAGACCACGATGGCGGCGCGGCGGCACCGTGTCAGAATTCCAACCCGCCATGGGTGTCTCCTTGGCCGCGCGCGGCCGATGCTGAAACTGAAGTGCCAAACTAGCAGACGCGGCCATCACCCGCTGTCCATCGCCGGGCGAGCCGCACCGGCTGTCGCGCAGTGTTGCGGCGAGCCGCGTGTGAGTCTAACGCATCCGCGCGGCCAAGCTTAGACGGCGGCCACCGCCTAGCCTCTGACGAACCAGACAATCGCCGAACCCGCCGCAACCGCCGACCAACCGATGGCCTTCAGCGTCTGCGGCGGCGTTTCGCGCGCGAACTCAAGCATGCGGTTGGCGGTGTCTGGTGCAAGGGCCCATAACAGACCCTCGATCACCAGCACCAATCCAAGCGCCACTGCCAGATCGGACATCGACGCCCCTCGCAGATTTACGGCTTGGGCGCGCTCAGTCCTGACGGATCGTTGAAGTACTTGAAGAACGGACTGTCGGGCGACAGGATCAGCCTCGTATCGCCCGACTTCATCGACGCTTCGTAGGCCTGCATGGATCGGTAGAAGCCGAAGAAGTCTGCGTCCTGGCCGAACGCC
The DNA here is from genome assembly GCA_963786675.1 of uncultured Alphaproteobacteria bacterium. GTDB lineage: Bacteria > Pseudomonadota > Alphaproteobacteria > Rhizobiales > Hyphomicrobiaceae > JAGVSR01. The sequence continues at coordinate 114,152 of CAWAZY010000001.1, forward strand.
TCGGCGAAGATGCGATTGCGCTGGCCATCGCCTTCACCACGCAACTGCTCGCCCTTGCGCGTCGCTTCGGCCTTCAGCACCGTGACCTCACGGTCGGCGGTCGCGCGAATGCGGTTGGCTTCAGCCGTACCCTGCGATCGGAACTCGGCCGCCTCGCGCTCGCGTTCGGCCCGCATCCGGTCGAACACGCTCTTGGCGTTCTGCTCGGGCAGATCCGCGCGCTTGATGCGGACGTCCACAACTTCCAGACCAAGGACCTTCGCCTGATTGTTCACCTGTTTGGCGATTCGATCCATCAACTCCTCACGCTTCTCGCGCACGATGTCCTGGAAGGTCACGCCGCCGAGAATACCACGTATGGCAGACTCCACGATTGGCCCAACACGCGAGCTGACAGCACCCTCGTAGCGCAGGGTCTTATAGAACTCGAGCGGATCAGTGATCCTGTAGCGCACAAACGCGTCCACGAGCAGCCGCTTCTGGTCGAGAGCGGTGATTTCCTGGGTCGATGCGTCAAGATCAAGGATACGCTTGTCGTAGATGTCGACGGTATCGACCACCGGCACCTTCCAATTGAGACCCGGCTTGGTGATGATATTCACCGGCTCACCAAAGCGCAGCACCAAGGCCGTCTCGTTCTGATGCACGATGAAGGCCGACGCGTAGAGCGCGGCGCCGGCGGTCAGGAGCACGACGAAAAGAAAGGCAAGAAAAGCACGCATGATTAGTTGCCTCCCGTCGGCGTATCGGCCGGTGCGCGGCGTTGCAGCTGATCGAGCGGGAGATAGGGCACAACGCCCTGGCCGCTCTTGCCATCAACGATGATCTTGTCCGTTCCACCCATCACGCGTTCCATGGTTTCCAGGAACATGCGCTGGCGCGTCACGTCAGGCGCCTTCTTGTATTCCTCGTAGACCTGAAGGAAGCGCGCCGTCTGACCGTTGGCTTCCGCAACGGTTTGCTGCTTGTAGCCTTCGGCCGCCTGCAGGATGCGCTCGGCTTCACCCTTGGCTTCGTTGATCGCCTTGTTGGCATACGCGCTGGCTTGGTTCTGCAGCGTTTCCTTTTCCAGTCGCGCCGCCTGCACCGAGCGGAACGACTCGATGACTTCGGCGGGCGGGTCCGACTTCAGAAGCTGCACTTCGGTAATGACGACACCCGACTTGTAGCGATCGAGTGTCGCCTGGAGTTCCTTTTGTACGTCCTGGGCCAGTTTCTGGCGTTCTTCCGTCAGGATCGGTTGAATGCGCGACTTGCCGACGACTTCGCGCATAACGCTTTCGGCCACTTCCTTGACCGTATTTTCAGGGTTCTGGATGTTGAACAGGAACTCGGCTGCGTCGCGAACGCGCCAGAACACCGCGAAGTCGATATCGACGATGTTCTCGTCGCCCGTCAGCATGAGGCTTTCTTCACGGACATCCGAAATTCCAGCAGGGAAGCCACGGCCGGCACTCGACGAGCGCAAACCGATTTCGGTCACGCGCTGTTGAGTCACCTTGGGCAGCAGCACTTCTTCTATCGGATAGGGTAAGCGGAAATGCAGGCCCGGCGGCTCCTGGCGGACGTACTCGCCGAACCGCATCACGACACCCAGTTCGTCCGGGTTCACACGGAAGAAGAACGCATTCCACGCCACCACGGCAATCGCGACCGCGGACGCCAGAAACAGCAGCGGGCCGGGAATGCCGCTACCGCCGCCCATGGCCTGTTTCATCTTGTCCTGGCTGCGCTTCAGCAGCTCTTCAAGGTCCGGGGGCTGTCCGCCGCCGCCGCCACCACCACTTCCACCGCCGCGTGGACCCTGCCCCCATGGCCCGCCGCCGCCACCGGAGCCGCCCTTCCAGCCGCCGCCGCCACCACTTTGATTGCTCCAAGGCATAGGTACGAGCCTCTCGATTGAATTGTCAGGGAAAACCAGCCGCGCATGCGGCCTCACATCGTCCATCATGGTTGCATCGACATGAATTGCCGACGGCACCCGCTGAAACTCGTCCGCTTATAGGCCAGCGGCCCGATCCACGCAAACGGACACCTCTCGAATGTGGGGTGCTCCTGACAACCGTCAAGATGCCAGGGTGACAGCAAAAATTCGCGAACGGTGCCGCGTTCAATTCGGGCGGCTCAGACAGGGCGACGCTCGAAGATGCGCAGCACTGCACCGAACTCGTCGCGCGGGCCCCGCGGCAATGCCTCTGACGACACTTCGTGCCACTGCGCCGGATCGAGCGGGGGGAAATGCACATCCCCCTCCGGCGCGCCGTCGATCTCGGTCCAGTAGACGCGGCTGACCTCGGGCAGGGCGAGATTGAAGATCTCCGCGCCGCCGATGATCATGACTTCATCCGTGCCGTTGGTCCGCGCCAGCGCGCGCGCCAGGATCAGGGCTTCGGGCACGTTCGAAAACACCGTGACGCCTTCGGCTGTGAAGAACGGATCGCGCGAGACAACGATGTTGTCGCGGCCGTCGAGCGGCTTGCCGATGGACTGGAACGTCCGGCGCCCCATGACGATCGGCTTACCCATGGTGAGCCGCCGGAAGGTTTTAAGGTCCGATGGGATGCGCCAGGGCAGTCCGCCGTCGCGGCCAATGACACCGTTCTTCGCGACGGCGACGATGAGGGAGGTAAGGACGGTCATCGATTTATCCTAGACCGCAACGGGCGCGGCGATGTGGGGGTGGGGATCGTAGCCGGTCAGCGTGAAATCCTCGAAACGGAAGGCGAAGATATCTCGCGCATCGGGATTGATCGCCACCGACGGCAAGGAGCGCGGCTTGCGCGATAGTTGCAGGTCGGCCTGCTCGATGTGATTGAGATAGAGGTGCGCATCACCAAACGTGTGCACGAATTCGCCGGGCTCCAAATCCGTGACCTGCGCCATCATCATCGTGAGAAGCGCGTAGCTGGCGATATTGAACGGCACGCCGAGAAACACATCGGCGGAACGCTGGTACAGCTGGCAGGACAGGCGACCGTCCGCCACATAGAACTGAAACAGGCAGTGGCAGGGCGCCAGGGCCATATCCGGAATGTCAGCGGGATTCCACGCCGAGACAATCATGCGGCGGCTGTCGGGATTGGCTTTGAGCGTTTCCACCACTTCGGCGATCTGGTCGATGGTGCGCCCGTCGGGCGTGGCCCATGAGCGCCATTGCTTGCCGTAGACGGGTCCAAGATCACCCGTCGGGCCGGCCCATTCATCCCAAATGCGCACGCCATTTTTTTGCAAGTACGCGACGTTGGTATCGCCGGCCAGAAACCAGATCAGCTCATGGATGATCGATTTGACGTGCAGCTTCTTGGTCGTGACGAGCGGAAAGCCCTTCGCCAGGTCGAAGCGCATCTGATGCCCGAACACGCTGAGCGTGCCCGTTCCCGTGCGGTCGGTTTTCCGGGTGCCCTCGGTGCGTACCCGGCGCAGCAGATCAAGATACTGGTCCATGTTTCCGCTCTTACTGCGATTCCCGCCCTCCGAGGCTAACCCGCGACCGGTGCGAAAAAGTACGTGAAGGCCAGCGCCACGGCATTTCCCGCCGCGTGGGCGGCGATGGCCGGTTTCACCGATCCGGTGCGGCGCACGAGCCATGTCAGGATCAGACCCGCGATGAACACGCTGACGAGCCCGGCCCACGAATACATGCCATGCAGGACCGTCCAGAACACGTTTGAAATCAGTGCCCCGCCCCAGAAGCCCAGGGGCGTTTTGGCGAGAGCGGACAGGAAGAACCCCCGGAAGGTCAATTCCTCCCACAGCGGCGCCAGGACCACCGCGATGACCACCGACGCCCACGCCAGCGGCGAACGCAGGCCCTCACGCAGCCAGGCCGTATCGCCGAAGACATCGATCTTGAACACCGAATAGAGGATGAACTCAACGGCGCCCGTGATGGCCAGCAGAAGCACCGCGCCCGTCACATAGAGCGGGAGTGTAAAGCGGTCGCCCGTCAACCGCAGGGTGGACGCAAGGGCCCCGCCTCGGCTGGCGAAGGCCAAGACCAGGGCAAGCGACACCAGCTGCGTGCCGGCCGCCACAGCCGCGCCGGCCGGCGTCGCCAGCGACGACAGGTGGCGGGGATCGGTATGGAGCGGGGAATTGGCGCTGCTGACAGCCACGATCGCGGAAATGGCGGCCAGAACCGCGACCGCCGGCCCGATCGTAATGACCGCCGTTGCCAGCGTGGCGCCGAACGCGCCCCAGGGCGTCTCGGCGCTGTATCTCGGCGCACCTTGAAACAGGGCGCGCGTGCCTATCCGTTGTTGCATCATCCGTCCCGTTTGACGTCACCGGACAACGCTCCGGCAGGCGACCCTGCGGCAAAGTGTTCACCATGCTGAACGGTCCCGCAACTCACGGCCCGCTCGCCAGCCTTTCCATCGCCTGTCCGGCAGCCTATATTCAAGGGGCCGGATTCGTCCGGCTATGGCGATAAACGCGGTCGTAATAAGCCGTTCGGACCCGGGGGCAGTACCCGGCGCCTCCACCAAATTGGTGGTGTCTTGCGATTCCCTCCTGGGGGAGCCGGCCGCAAGACACCCCGCATATGGGGGCGAACTAGGATCGACGAGGGTGTAAAGGGCTTTGCTTTTGCTCGGCATGATACCGCCGTTATCGGGTCATTCAGAATAGTTGCCAATGACAACTATGCTGAGGCTGCTCTCGCTGCGTAATGCGGTGCGATTAGCCTGAACTTGAAGCCCTTGCCCCTAGCCGGGTAAGGCGCGGTCCGGAGGGCACCGGGCAACAGAAGCCCTCCACTTCATCTGGCTTTGCGCCTGCGTGGGGGCGTGGCAGTGTTCGATGCCACGAGGCAGCGGCGGCAACGCATAACGGGGACGGCGCGACGGCGGCATGACGGGCAGTCACTCCATCGATTACGAAACGCTGCAAAGCGAAGCGATGCGCGGCGTGGTCCGCGCGGTGCTGGCGCGCACGGCGAAGTCCGGCCTGCCGGGCGATCATCATTTCTACATTTCCTTCGACACCGGATCTCCCGGCGTCAGCCTGTCCAAGCGGCTGAAGGAAAAGTACCCGAGCGAAATGACGGTCGTGCTGCAGCACCGGTTCTGGGATCTCATCGTCAGCGAAGACCGCTTCGAAGTGAAGTTGACCTTCGACGGAATTCCCGAGCGCCTCGTGGTGCCGTTCACGGCTCTCAAGGTCTTTTTCGATCCGTCCGTGCGGTATGGTCTCCAGTTCGAAGATTCCGAACTCTCCATGCGCGCGCAATCCATGGCCTCCAACGGTCTGGACGACGAAGCCGGCGTCCCCGGCGCCAGCCGGGCCCCGGCCCGCAAGCCACGTACACCGCGAAAGCCGAAAGCCGAACGCGACGCGGCAACGGCAAACACCCGCGGCAACACTCAGGCGGATGATGCTGCCACCCCCGGCAAGATCAGCCGGGTGACACCTATGACAGCCAAGTCTGACGGATCGGCCACGGACGCCGCCAACGCGCCCGTCGATGAGCCTGCCGATGACACTGCCGGTGAGTTCGCCGGAGAGAACGTCAAACCGGAAAGCCCCGCCGGCGCGCAAATTCTGAGCCTCGACAAATTCCGCAAGAAGTAGCGCGCGGACACGCCAGGCCCCGTCAACCCGTCGCCTGCGGGTTATCCGTGGCGGGCACACGGCGCGAATCCTGTTCGCGCGGACGGAACTCCAGCTGCAATTTCCCATCGACCAGTTCCGAGCACTCGACGCTGGAAACGAACGGATCTGCAATTTCCAGATCCGCCGCCGAGCGGCACACTTCGGCTGATTCCATGGGCTTCACTTCAACGCTGGCATCGCCATTGGGCAGGGCGAGGGTGACAATCATCACGATGACGGATGTCGGCATGGGCGATCTCCTTCAGGAGCACGAGAGAGGACCTGCACGAACCCGCCCGCCCAGGTTCGGCTTCACAACACAACGCCACGCCAGTCACGCGCCGCCGCGCTAAAATCCCGCGCGCACTAACCGCGCCCCCGAATCGCGCCGCCGGCCCACGCAAGAGAGCGCGTAAAAGTGGCCGCAAAATGAGAACCTTAGACCAGCCGCGACGATAATCCCGGAGAATGGAGCCCCACCTACTCCCACAGTCCACCGCAGGCATGCTATCGGCTGTGCTCTCCCGCACTTCAGGCACATACCCGCACTTAAATAGACAGGCCCGGCGATGAGCACCTCCAAGACCCGCACCGAAACCGACACCTTCGGTCCCATCGACGTCGATGCCACGCGCTATTGGGGCGCCCAGGCTCAGCGCTCGCTGCAAAACTTCAATATCGGCTGGGAAAAGCAGCCCGAACCGATCGTGCGGGCGCTCGGCATCGTCAAACGCGCCGCGGCGGAAACGAACATGGCGCTCGGCAAGCTCGATCCGAAGATCGGCGGCGTCATCGTCAAGGCGGCCCAGGAAGTCATCGACGGACAGCACAACGATCATTTCCCGCTCGTCGTTTGGCAAACGGGGTCGGGCACCCAATCGAACATGAACGCCAACGAGGTCATCTCCAATCGGGCCATTGAGATGCTCGGCGGAACGATGGGGTCCAAGAGCCCCGTGCATCCCAACGACCACGTCAACATGAGCCAGTCGTCAAACGATACGTTTCCGACGGCGATGCATGTGGCGTGCGCCGAGGAGGTCGTGCACCGCCTGATCCCGGCCTTAAAGCATCTGCATGCAGCCCTTGATGCCAAGGCGAAGGCCTGGGCGGACATCATCAAGATCGGCCGCACGCACACGCAGGACGCGACGCCCCTGACGCTCGGTCAGGAATTCTCCGGCTACGCCCGCCAGATCGAGAACGGCATCGCCCGCATCGAACTGACCTTGCCGGCACTGATGGAGTTGGCGCAGGGGGGGACGGCTGTCGGCACGGGCCTCGCCTCGCCGATGGGTTTCGGCGACAAGGTGGCGGCGCAAATCGCCGCGATCACCGGGCTGCCCTTCACGTCAGCGCCAAACAAATTCGAGGCCCTGGCCGCCCACGACGCGATGGTCATGACCCATGGCGCGATCGCCACCGTCGCCATGAGCTGTTTCAAGATCGCCAATGACATCCGCTTTCTCGGTTCGGGTCCGCGCGCGGGGCTTGGTGAATTGGCATTGCCGGAAAACGAACCTGGCTCATCGATCATGCCGGGCAAGGTCAACCCGACCCAGTGCGAGGCACTGACACAGGTGGCCGCCCACATTCACGGCAATAACGCCGCCATCGGTTTCGCGGGCAGCCAAGGCCACTTCGAGCTCAACGTTTTCAATCCGATGATGGCCTACAATTTCCTGCAATCCGTGCGCCTGCTGGCTGATGCGGCCGTTCTCGTTCACCGACAATTGCGTCGTCGGAATCGAGCCGCGCTTGGACAACATCGCCAAGGGCCTTGCCAATTCTCTGATGCTGGTGACGCCGTTGAAGGAAAAATACGGCTACGACCGCGCCGCCAAGATTGCGAAGACCGCGCACAAAAACGGTACCACGCTGCGCGAGGAAGCCGTGAAGGACGGTATCCCCGCGGAAGACTTCGACGCGATCGTGCGGCCGGAAAAGATGATCGGTCCCGATGCCTGAGCCCGCGAGGGACTTGAAGCGCGCGCGCTCATCGCCCACAAATGGGGAGAGACAGGCGCCGGCGGCCCACGGCCCAGCCATGCCATTCCGCCGGACAGCCTATCACCGGAGTGTCGCTTACATGACTTCCAATATCATCAACTTGAATAAGGTCCGCAAAGCGCGCGCCAAGGCCGAGAAAGACCGCGTGGCCGAAGAGAACCGCATTCTCCATGGGCGGACCAAGGCCGAGCGCGAGCTTGAGGAGGCCCAGCGCCGGATCGATCAGGCGCGCATCGATTCGGCGCGCCGTGACGCAACCAACGACGACGACCTCGATCCGGGCAGCGTTTCGTGAACCGTCCGCGCAAGCGTTCTTTTTCCCTGAAGGGGCACCAGACCTCGATTTCCCTTGAGGAGCCGTTTTGGGATGCGTTGCGCGAGGCCGCCGAACGCGAAGGCACGACTCTGGCCGCGCTTGTCGCCGATATCGATGCATCGCGCGGCGACGAGGGGTTGTCGGGCGCCGTCCGCATGTGGATCCTGGCCTACTTCAGGCGCAAGGCGGCGATTGAAAGCTACGACGGGGGCAATCGGGACTAGCCCCAGCACGGATACACCGGGCCCCAAAGCGCCGGCGCCGCTCCCCAATTACTGATAGGGCGTTATCTGGAAAGGCTGCCACGCCGGCTTGACCGGCTTCTTGCGCACCGGGGCCGTCGAGCGCTGGACCTGCCGCGCGGCCGGCGGAACCGCTGTCGCATCTACCGCCGTTTCAGGCGCCGGCAGCAGATTGCCCGTTTCGCCCGCTTCCGGGCCACCAGCCGGTGCGCCGTCCGCGCCAGGAGGCAACGGGTTCTGATCGATCTCATTTGAGGCGCCCGGCAGGGTATCGCCGGGGAGCGCATTGCCATCCTCCGCACCGTTAGGCGGGGCAAGTTCGAGCTGACGGGCCCGTTCGGCCTCTTCGGCTTTCCGCCGCCGCTCAGCTTCCAGGGCCTGACGGCGCTCCCGCTCCTGCTGAGCGCGCAACTGATCCAGAGCGCGCAACCGCTCCAATTCATCCACGTCCCGCTCCATCCGACGGACGGCCAGCTCGCGCTCGAGCGCATCGGTCACTAAGGCTGGCTGCATGCTGCTCAAGTTTGCCAATGGTCCCGCGTAGACCACGGACACCGGCGGCAGCAACCGGCGCTCGACCGCCACGGGGGCGGGCGCACCGTCTCCGGCCTCAGCGCCTGCAACCGACGGGGCAGCGCGCACCGCGCTTTTGCCCTCAATCTTCCAGCTGCTGTCCAATTTGAGAGTTTGCAGATCGAGCAGCGTATCGAACGTCGCGCGCCCGTCGGGCGTTTCGACCTGGACGCGCGCCAGCTTCATCGTGCCGTCCGAAATTTCAACCGGCACATCGACTTTGCCGAGCTTCAATGCCGACGACTTCAATTCCGAGGTCAGCGCTTCCGTCAGGGGCGCGCCGGATACCGGGCCTTTGCCGAGCAGTGCCGCCTCGCTCACCGCGCTGACCGCCGATGGCGAGACGCCGTTCAACGTGACGTCGCCAAGGACCAGTTGCCCCTTACCCGTCAGGGCCCCGATCATGGCGTTGGGTGAAAGCGCCCGGCCGGAATAGCTCACCGACAGCGCCGCGACATCGCCATCCAGCGCGTCATCGACGCCGCTCTCGGCGCTCCCCTTGCTCGACACCGCGATCTTGAAGTCGCCGGTCAGGCTGGCGCCCGCGGCCAGCTTCTCGATGCCGAAGACCGAGATGGCCTTGCCGCCGAGCACCGCCCCTTCCAGGCCGCGCACGTCCAGACGGCCGGGCGTCAGCGCCAGTTCAAGCCGGGCGTCCTTCATCGCAACACCGGGCTGCAGCGTCAGTGACCGCATGCTGGCCTTGACCGTACCATTGATGCGGTCGAGCGGAGACAGGTCGAAGGCTTGCTCCGGCCAGATGCTCGCCGGTTCAGGCGGCGTCTCCGTCTCGGCCAGAGCGGCCGCGGACTTGCGCTTCGTGGCAGGCGGGGCATCGCCGGGCAACTCGATCTGCTGCACAGGCTCACGCGCATCCGCAGCGGTAATAGCAGACAGCAACCCGGGCAGCGAGGCCTGGTCGGCTGAAATTTCTGCATCCACCATAGCCGCACCGTTGTCCGTGCCGGGCGTGTAGGCCACGACACCGGAGACCATGGAATTGCTGATCTTCAAGGCGGGCGATGCGAGCGTCAGGCGCGCGCCATCATGGGCTACGGCCAGCGATCCTTTCATCGCTATATTTTGCGCGCCCGGAGCGACAGGCAATCCGGCGAGTGCGAGCACACGCCGCAAGTCCTGTGCATCGATGCGGACATCGCCCTTGGCGGTCACAGCCTTATCTTCGGGAACGACCACGCGCCCGTTGAAATCGAGCGTCACGGCCGGCGCATCGATTTCCACGACCGACACCAGACCCTCGGCCGCCTTGCCCGCCGCCTTGACGAAAATCGTACCGGCACGCGTGGCGGACCCGGCTTCGGTCACAGTGCCACGCATTTGCGCGAGCATGTCGAGGAACCCGTCGATATCGGCTGTTTCAACGCTGGCCGTAAAGTCAGCGGGTGCGTTTCGCCAATTCCCGCGAGCCGCGTCGATGCGCGCCGTGGCAACCAGACGCCCGCCGCGCAAAACACCATCGAGACTGACATCCACCGCTTCGTCACGCCGCTCGCCGATACTCACGGTCGTGGCCAACCGCCACGGCGCCAGCCGCGTCCAGGGCGCGACCTCAGACGCGACATCCGGGGGCAGATCGAGAAGTTGCGTCAGAGTGGTCGCGGCTTCCGGTGATGGCGCTTCGACAATTCCGCGCAGTTCGCCGCGCGTCTTGGCCGGCACATCTACGGCTGAGCCCTCAAGATCCACCGCCAGCCCACCGGCAGCCTCGAACTTGAGGCGCGGCACCGACAGACGCCCCTTCTGCAGCGCAATATCCAGATGCACATTGGAAAGGCGTTGCGCGCCATCGATCAACTCACCCGCCTTGATGTCGAGCGACACGTCGGCGGCGCCAAAGCCTGCCGCGGCCGGCTGCCCGTCTGTTTCGGCCGAACCATCGTTATTTGCGGTTTGCGGCTCATCCGCTTGCGTTGCTGCCAGGGGGCCGACCGTCCCCGACATGAGCAACCTGCGGATACCGCTTAAGCCCGGGTTATCCGGCCACAGCTCGGACAGATTGATCTTCTGGCCGTCCAGCGCCACGGCCAGCCGCCGGGGTGCGATCAGTCCCAACCGGATTTCGCCCAGAAGCGGCGTGCCGTTGATTTCTGCGGATGCTTCCGTCAACTCGATGGCGGCATCGCTCAACAGCAAGCTGCCTTCGACCGCGAACGGGCCGTCACTCCTGGTGCGGCTGAACGGGTTTTCACCAAACCCCCACGTGGAAAATCGCGACAGGCTCTGGCCACTGAGCGACATCGTGCCCGTAAAGGCGCGCGCACCGGCATCCCCCTCAAGCACCCCGTCGAGTGCCAGGTTGGTGCCGCCGGGCAGACCCGCGCGCAGTTCCTTCAGCTCCAGCGCACCCCCGGCTCTGGACGCGACAAACGTCAAGCCGCTGACGGACTGCCCGCCCAATCCGATCTGGTCCAAGGCCAGCGCCAGATTTGTGTCGGCCGTTTCAGGCAACTCGTCGACCAGCCGGTCAAAGAGCGCGCGCGCCAGTTCGAGCGGGATCGCCTTATTGCCCTCGCCTTTCGTGCCCGTCAGCAGATCCAGGTCCAGCCATTTCGATGACAAATCGACATCGAGACTCACGCGGTCGGCCCAGTGCACCGATGACTTTCCGGAGATGAGTTGCGGCAGGCCGCCCTGCTCCATGGAAATGGCGATGTCGTCAAGATTGATGCGGCCCGGCTCGCTGGCCACTTTCGCGGTGACGTCGAAATGGGCAAGAGGCTGGGGCGCCGGCGCTGCGTCGGCGGGCGCCGCGCCCCCGGCCTCGTCCACGATCAGCGCGCGTGACGAAATCCGCGCCGCCAGGGTTCCAGAGAAAGTGGGTGCAGCATCGAGTCCGCGCGCTGTTCCATCAAGTACATAGGAATTGCCGTTTTTCAGAACCGTCGTCACGGCCTTCAGGCGCAAATCACCGTTGGCGTCTTGCTGACCCGTTGTCAGACGCAACTCGCGGTCTTCGCCTTCCCACCTCAGGGTACCTTTGAAGCGGAACGGCCCGTCGAGCGCATCCGCCGACAGTTCCCCGGTAATCCCATCGGCGCGGAGCAACTGCATGCCGTTCGAAGCGGATAGACCGATGGTGCCGTCAATGATGCGCACTGCTTGCAGCGACACTTCCTGAGGTACAAATGACAATGTGCCGGGCGTGATTTGGAGGGTCGACAGGCTGGTTCGCCCCTCGGCATCCATCGTCAATTCGACGACGGGCTTCCTGAGCTCAATGTCGCGGGCTTCGACGATACCCTTGAGCAGCGGCGGCACGGACAGCCACATCGTGAAGTCGTCGGCACGGAACAGCGGCCGGCCGGCTTCTTCGCCCACCGCGCCGCCGACGCGGAGCTTCTCCATATGCACGTAGGGCGATGGCAAGAGCCGGAGGCCGACATTGCCCGATACGCGGACATCGCGGCCGAGAATACGGGAGGCTTCTTCCTCGAACACGCCGCGATAGCCGTTCCAGTCGACCGCATATGGCAAGCCGAACAGGGCCGCGAGAACGACCACCAGCAGCCCGCCGATGTAAAGTAGGACGTTGTTCATCGTTCCGGTCTTGCTTCCGGTCCAATCACTGTTTCACACGGCTTCCCCATTGAGCCGCCCGGCGCCACCCCCACCGGCCCGAAGTTGCCTTGGGCTATTTCGATGCCGTGTTGCATCACGCGAAGCGCGCGGGCATCTCTTGTTCCGCAAGTCCCGCCGGCAGGACTGATCCGGCCGCAAGACCCCTGAGATGCGCACCATCGGACGAAATAAAGGCCGCCGTGAGGGCTTCCCGGCCAAACATGCCGGAAATGGGGCCGACACTACCCGAACTGCGCCTAATTCTGAACCGGAATCACGGGCATCTTTTGACATCCCGATTCGGAAACTTTTTACCGGTGCCTCATTCCTGGTCAGGCCACCGCGCCGCGCCGGCTGGCAGGCGCGGCCTGGGATCAGGAGCAGTGTGAACAACCGCGGCCAAGCGTTTGCCGCATAACGCCGCGTGCTATATCTCCCTGACATGAGCGATCCCTCAAACTCCGCTTCCCGGCCGGTCACCGGCCCGCCACTTGGCGGCGCGTCGCCAGCCGACGATGATCCCCCCTTCGACCTGCCGCCAGGTCCGGAGGCGCGGCGCCCGTCGATTTCCGAGCGCGCGATGGGCCACACCGCGCCGCCTTACCTCGCTGCTCTCAATCCGGAGCAGCGGGCGGCTGTCGAAGCGCTGGATGGCCCCGTCCTTGTGCTGGCGGGTGCCGGCACCGGCAAGACACGCGTGCTGACCACGCGCATCTCCCACATACTATCGACACGGCGCGCCTACCCCTCGCAGATCCTCGCGGTCACCTTCACCAACAAGGCCGCGCGTGAGATGAAGGAGCGGATCGGCCACTTGGTGGGCGGCACCGTGGAAGGGATGCCGTGGCTCGGGACCTTCCATTCAATTGGCGTCAAAATCCTGCGCCGGCACGCTGAGCTCGTTGGTCTCAAATCGCAATTCACGATCCTGGATGACGATGATCAAGTGCGCTTGATGAAACAGGTCATCGCGGCGGAAGGTCTCGACAAGGACCGCTGGCCCGCACGGCAACTCGCCAACCTGATCGACAGCTGGAAGAACCGCGGACTGACGCCCGACAAGGTGCCCCACGGGGAAGCGTTTTCCTTCGCCGCCGGCAAGGGCGCCACGCTCTACAGCGCCTACCAGGCGCGGCTGAAGGAACTCAATGCCTGCGATTTCGGCGATCTGCTTCTGGAATGCATCCGGCTCTTCCGCGAGCATCCCGATGTACTGGCCGACTACCACCGCCGCTTCCGCTACATCCTGGTGGACGAGTATCAAGACACCAACGTCGCCCAGTATCTTTGGCTGCGGCTGCTCGCTCAAGGCTGCCCCAACATCGCCTGCGTCGGCGACGACGATCAGTCGATCTATGGCTGGCGCGGCGCGGAGGTGGACAACATTCTGCGTTTTGAGAAGGATTTCCCCGGCGCGATGGTCATACGCCTGGAGCGCAATTACCGCTCAACGGGCCACATCCTTGCCGCCGCATCCGGTCTGATCGCGCACAACACGGGTCGTCTCGGCAAGACACTCTTCACGGACGGCGCGGAGGGCGAACCCGTCACCGTGACCGGCGTGTGGGATGACGAGGAAGAGGCGCGCAGCGTCACCGACGAAATTGAGAAGCTGAAAAGCGCCGGGCACCCGCTCAACCAGATTGCCATCCTCGTGCGGGCGTCGGCACAGATGCGCGCCATGGAGGATCGATTCATTACCGTCGGCCTGCCCTATCGGGTCATCGGCGGTCCCCGGTTCTACGAGCGCCAGGAAATCAAGGATGCCATCGCCTATCTCGAAGTAACAGCCAACCCATCCAACGATCTGAAATTCGAACGCGTCGTCAATGTGCCCAAACGCGGGATCGGGGATACTTCGGTCAAACGCGTCCACGAACTGGCCCGCGCCCGCGGCATTCCCATGTTCGATGCGGCGCGCGATATCGTTCAGTCGGAAGAGATTCCCGGCAAGGCCCGCCGTGCGCTGCACGACCTGATCGCCGCCTTCGACCGTTGGCGCGGACAGATCGAAAACCTGAAGCACACCGAACTGGCCGAAGTGATCCTGGATGAATCCGGCTATACGGCGATGTGGCAGGCGGACAAGAGCCCGCAAGCCCAGAGCCGGCTCGACAACCTCAAGGAACTCGTGCGCTTCATGCACGACTTCGACACACTCGCGGGCTTTCTGGAACACGTCTCCCTCGTGATGGATGCCGACAAGGGCAACGACGGCGACCGCGTGTCCCTAATGACCCTTCATGCGGCCAAGGGCCTGGAGTTCGACACGGTCTTTCTCACCGGTTGGGAGGAAGGCCTATTTCCCCACCAGCGTGCGCTCGACGAGCAGGGCGCGGCCGGCCTCGAAGAAGAACGGCGGCTGGCCTACGTCGGCATTACGCGGGCCCGCAAGCGGGCGCATCTCTCATTTGCACAAAACCGGCGTCTGCGCGGGTTGTATCAGTCCGCCATGCCGTCGCGTTTTCTGGACGAACTGCCCGACAAGCACGTCGACGTGCGTGAGACCAAGAGCCCATTCGGCGGCGCCTATGCCAATCCCACGGCGCTGTACGGCAATCCCTATGGCCGCAGCCGCTTCGACGACGCGCAACCAAATTTCCGCTCCACCTACGACACCCCGGGCTGGCAGCGCGCACAGTCGGCACAACGGACGAAAGCATCAGATCCGCGGCCGTCGCCCTCGCCACGCCCCGCACCTGTGACCATTGAAGGCCAACTCGTCGCTTCATCGACCGCTGAAGGCGCCGGCTATCAGCCCGGCGACCGCGTCTATCATCAGAAGTTCGGCGAAGGGCGGATCGCCGACGTGGACGGCAATAAGCTGACCATCGAGTTCCGCACGGCCGGCCGCAAGCGCGTCGTGGACAGTTTTGTGCGTCCCCTCGCCCGGTAGCGGCACTGCAGGGCCCAATTTGACCCGTTCCGGCACAGCGCTTGGCAAAATCTTCAGAGCTCTGCCCGCCAAATACTTATGCAGACATCTGACAATTCCCGAAATGGAACACAAATTGTCGGCCTAGCACTGAAATTCAGAGCGGCCGAGGCAACGGTTGATTAGCGGTACACGGTTAATCTCGGCAGATATTCAGTTGGAAACTGCCGGAAGAGACCATGGCCTACGATTTGAGCGGATTGACATTTATCTACGGCACCGCGGGTGCCGACGACATCAATGGCGGAAATCGCAGCGAAGCGATTTTCGGCAATGGTGGTGCGGATTTTCTGTCTGGCGGGCGTGGCAGCGACATCCTGTTCGGCGGTGACAGCGGCGTCACGTTCGAATTCTCCAACGACGGCACGTGGAGCAATGTCAGCGCCATCAATCTCGGCGACTTGTTCAGCGCCGGCCCGGCCACACTGTTCTCGCTCTCGGGTTACCAGCAAAGCCGCGACGTCTTTGTCGGCACTGGCACCGATAATACGTTGCAGATGGGTAACGGACGCAGGGCATTGTTTCTGGAAGATGGGGTTAGCAACGCGGTCGATGACATCCGCCTGGTCAACATTCAGACCATCGTCGGTGGCACTGGCGGCCAGATCATCGATCTGACGTCGACGAACGTCACCTACGGCGACGTAACCATCCTGGCCGGAACCGGCAATGACACGCTGATGGGCAACGCTGGCAACGATGTCATTCAAGGCGGCAACGGCAACGACTACATTTGGGGCGGATCGGGCAACGACACCCTCGAAGGGGGTGACGGCAACGACGAGATCCTCGGCGGCGGCGGCAACGATATTCTGAATGGCGGCACAGGCGCTGACCAGATGGCCGGCGGCGACGGCGACGACACCTATGTCGTCGACAACGCCAGCGACACGGTCACGGAATACGACCGGGGCCGGGACGGACATCGTCTATTCCTCGATTTCCTACACGCTTGGAAACAATCTCGAGAATCTGACCCTCACTGGCAACCGCGAACATTTCCGGGACCGGCAACGGCCTCGACAACGTCATCATCGGCAATTCCGGCAATAACACCCTCAATGGCGGCGGCGGCAACGACACGCTCGATGGCGGCCTAGGCGCCGACACGATGATCGGCGGGACGGGCGACGATATTTTCATTGTCGACAATGCCGGCGACGTAACCAATGAAGCGGCCAACGCCGGCACAGATACGGTCCTGGCCTCCATCTCGCACACGATCGGTGCCAACATCGAGAACCTGACGCTGACCGGGTCCGCAAACATCAACGGCACCGGTAACGCCCTCGACAACATCATCACCGGCAACAGCGGCGACAACGTCCTCGATGGCGGCGCCGGTGCCGATCAGATGGCAGCTGGCGCGGGTAACGATACTTATGTCGTCGACAATGCCGCCGACGTGGTGTCTGAGTTGGCCGGAGAAGGTACCGACACGGTGCTGGCTTCGGTATCGCATGTGCTTGGCGACAATTTCGAGAACCTGGCCCTAACCGGGACGGCGAACATCGACGGCACGGGTAACGCCCTCGACAACGTCATCACCGGCAACAGCGGCAACAACGTCCTTGATGGCGGAACGGGTGCCGACCAGATGGCGGGCGGGCTCGGCGATGACACCTACATCGTTGACGACGCAGGCGACGTGATCACCGAGAACGAGAACGCGGGCATGGATCTTGTCCGTGCCGCCATGAGCTACACGCTCGGCGCCAACCTTGAAAACCTGACACTAGAGGGCAGCGCCCTCACCGGTACGGGCAATGCGCTCGACAACATCATCACCGGCAACGCACTCAACAACATCATCGATGGCGGCCAGGGCGCCGACACGATGACCGGTGGTGCCGGTGACGACACCTACTACGTCGATCATGCCGGCGACATGGTTGTTGAAGGGGCTGGCGAGGGTATCGATACCGTCATCACGTCCATCGCACACAGCCTTTCCGCCAATATCGAGCACCTGACGTTGACCGGTAATGCGGCCATCAACGGCACGGGCAACGAGCTGGACAACACCATCACCGGCAACAATGGCGACAACGTCCTCGATGGCGGCGACGGCAAGGATTTCATCGTCGGCGGCAATGGCAACGACGTCATTTACGGCGGCGACGGCAACGACAATCTGTGGGGCCAGAACGGCGACGACACGATCTACGGCGGCGCCGGCGTCGACAACACGAACGGCGGCGCGGGCAACGATGCCATTTACGCCGGCGACGGCAACGACGGCCTGTTCGGCGGCGGCGGCCAGGACATTCTGTTTGGTGAAGGCGGCAACGACAAGATCTACGGAGACGGCGGCAATGACATCATTCGCGGCGGCGCCGGTGACGACTGGCTCGTCGGCGGTCAGCTCCAGAATGGGTTCTCGGCCGGCAATGACACCTTTGTCTGGACCCGCGACGACATCGTGGACGGAACGGGAACGCGCATCGGTTTTGATCAGGTTGTCGATTTCGGCGCGGGCGACCGCCTCGACTTCTCAGGCGTGTTCTCGGGCCAGCCGCCGGCACCGATCGAGGACTTGGTGCGTGTCACAGACTGGTTCAACGGCACGCTGGTGGCGGTCCACATCGACGACACCGTTGGCTGGGTGGATGCGCTGATCCTGCGCGATGTACACGGTATCGATCTCGATGATCTGACCGCGCAAGGCGCCATCATCGTTTAGGCCGCCGACTGGCTTTTCCAAAATTCGAGCACATCTGCGGGCGCGTGGGAGTCATAATTCGACCACGTGCCCGCTGCATTTGCTGTGATCATCGGGGCATGTTGATCACACGAGTTGGGAGTAGTCGCATGGTGTTTCATCGCAAGACCGAACCGGCACAGCCGGCCAAGGCCGTCGCGCTCGCAAGGCAGGACCGCCCTGTCATTCAACATCTCGCGGCGCAGGAAGCGACCGTCGGTGTTGCCGGTCACAACATGGGGCTCAACGAAGAATCGCTGATCGGCAGTGACTTGAGCATCGAAGGGCAGACGATCACCATTCGCTGCAAGGGCACTCTGCGCGTTAACGGCAAGATCCAGGCCGACGTCCATTCGCGCCAACTCGAAGTCGGCCGGGAGGCCATCATTACGGGTTCGATCACCGCCGACGCCGTGGACGTACATGGACGCATCAACGGGGCCGTGCTCTCACACAAGGTCGTCCTGCACGCGACCGCGGAAGTGGAGGGAGATATCGCCACCGAGTACCTGTCGATCGAACAGGGAGCCAGCTTCGACGGCCGGTCCCGGCGCGTGCGCGATCCCTCTGAAATCATGCCCCAAGTGGAATCTGGTCAGGCAACTGCTCAGAACGCCAGCGTCTCCTTCCACGACGGCACCGGTGCCATGAATCAATCCGGACGTCAGCCCCAGCCCATCGGTTACGATGTGGCGAACAGCCTGAATGGCGCGTCGTCCTCCGGCATTCCGGGATCTTGACGTTCCTGGGTCTGGCATGCGGGCCTGATCCCCAATTCTGATACAACAGCCACGGGCCGTGCACTCCAAGGGGCGTGCACGGCGGCCGGATGCGCCCGGATGTGCGGCAGCGAGCTCTTGGCTGCGCGCGATAGCAACGTGCGGACCTGTGTTGGCACAATGACTTTCTGAACACCGATTTCAGAAAGTTGAGTTTACGACGACGACCTTTGCGCATCCGAGAACGAGCGGGCGGCGCTTGCCGCAATCCCCTGCACGCGATCTATTTCTCGCACGATGCCGCGCAACTGCGCCATCAAGGCCATCACCGGCATCTCGCTCCGCGCCGCTTCGGCTTCCGCGTTGGCAAGGCGGGCTCGGATGTCTGCCAGCTCGGTTTCCATCACTTCCCGGGTCACAGTTGAACTGGCCAGCATGGAAACAGCCGCCTGCGTGCGGCTGAGCAGCGTCTTCACATGCAAGAACGCGCCTGCAAGCGCCACGTCCTGCGGTTCCTGTGCATCCTCGACCGCCGGCGCCATCGCCTGCGCCACCGCGCCCTTCACGCCGTTGACCGCCAACCTGGCCATGGCGTGAACCGTTGTGACGGCCCGGCGGGTTTGGCGCGCAGCCTCGCCATAGGCCCCGTTCAGGAACGGGAGCGCCGCCGCCAAACCATGCAGGCGCGCGAAATACGCGCCGATCAAAGCGAGGCAAGCCGCCAGGGCCATCCACACCAAGCCCCCAGGTCCCGAGCTATCCGCACGGACCCGAACGGAGGGCGTGAAGGGCGACCGGTTCGGCCGATCAAAAGCCAGGGTTGGCGCGGCTGATTCCAAAACGACCGTCGTCCAGTCACTCCCCGTCGCTGTGCCGCCGCCCGATAAGTCCGCGAGCGTCACGCCGCCGGAAAGACTGCCTGTCGTTGACGATGCCGCTTCCGGCCTCTCAGCCATCGAAGCAAGTCCAGCGGACTGACGGCGATGCCCCGACGTCATGACGTCGACAGCCGTCCATTCCGAATGTGACGCGCCACCAACGAGCCGGGCGCCCACTTCGCGCAACGGCGCGAAACCTTTCGGAAGAACCAGTTGTTGCTTAGCCCGCGCCGCGCGCCAGGGCAGGCACTCGCCACCGGTGGACATCCCAAGACCCGAGGACGCTTTGCGATCTTTGCAGCTGGGCGCATGGCCGGTCGACGGCGACGCCTTTGTCTCCAGAACGAGGTGGCCACCTTTCGCCAGAGCAGCATTTCCCGCTGTCGTCCGGTGAATGGCGGCGACGACATGGGCCCATGGCACACGCGACGCGCCACACATCACATCAAACCGGTAGACGGTCATCGAGCGGCAATTGTTGGAGAAAGGCGGATCACATGATGTGAACAAGCGCTGGTCGGCCGCGTTCGCGATATTGAATGCACGTTCCGGTCCTGGGCGTACGTAGAGGCTGCCGTCCTCGATCGTGCATGAATAAGGCATCGCCACGCGATCGCCGGCCACGAACGTCTTGGCGTCCGGCGAATCCATAGCGCCGGCGGCACTTAGAGCGCCGCCCAAGCCCAATGCAAAAATGAGAATAGCCGTCCGCCGCAATCCCCGCCCCCTCGAACGCTTGAAACGCAATCTAATCTGCTGTGTCACAACCCACAACGGCATGACTATGGCGGGTTCGGCTAATGTTGGTCACATCCTTGCGATATGCTCCAAGCCGAGCACAATAGGCGATGGATCGGGACTTTCGGACGGGCGAAGCTCCCAAATGACCCGGTCCGCTGTCTGGGCCATTGGCCTCCAAAGCGTCAAAATGCTGTTCCTTTCGGCGGTTAGTCTCGACAATGAATGTCGCCGCCGCCAAGATGCGCCGGGTCCGGACCGGGCCGTACTGGCAGGTCCAGCGGCCCGGAAAAAGATGACACGTCAGGGAGGGGCGAGGGTCCCATGAGCGCGCTAGAATTAACTGCGGAAAATCAGTTGATTGACCGGGAAGGCGATGCCGTTCGCGTGGCCGCCGAAGTCCCCGTGGATGTCGTTCGCCCCGACGAGGAGCGCCCGCGGGAACGCTTCATACCGCTGACGACCCTGGCCCTGGTCGACCGCGTCACGCAGGCCGACGCGTGGCCGGATGGCAATGCCGAGGATGCCCGCCGTTTCTTCCGATATCTCGATTTCTGGCGGCGCCAGCTGCACAACAAGCGGCTGATGTCACTGCTGCGGGCCTACGAACCGTTTAACCCCGACAGCGATCTGCTGATCACACGAACCTACACGCCGCAAGAGCGCGCGAAGCTGCAGGCCATATCGATCCGCGAAATCACGCACATCCTGGAGCGCGCCAATTATGAACGCATCGATCCAAGCGCTGTTGAGTTGATCCTCACCAAGGAAAGCCACTACGGCCTTGATCTGCACGTGGACTTTACCGTCTTTGAAGAGTGCCTCGTCTTTTATCGTGGTGCCTCGAACAAGCGTGACCAGAGGCGGAACTTCCGCAAATTCATGCGTAAGGAAGAATTCGATATCCCGATCTTCCAGCGCCTCTTCCTGCTGTTCAAATTGAAACCGTTCGAGACGCGCGTCCGCGAAGTCATGGAAGCCAACAAGATCTCGCGGAAAGACGCCGTCAAAGTCGTCAACAAGCTGCGCGGCAGCCTTCCCGCCGAGGTGAAGGAAGGCAACATCTACATCAAATTGTTCAAGAACATTCCACGTACCGATGTGGAAATGATCTTTCCCAACACGCGCGTGCGCTTCCGACTCTTGGACAAGATCAAGCTAGGCATCACTGGAGGCGGGGCATTTGGAATGGGTCTGGCCGGCACGGCTGGCAAGCTCGCGGCCGGTGGCCTCACGCTGGCCAATCCCGTGGCGCTGGCCGGCGCGGTTGCGGGGCTTGGCGGCATCGCTTTCCGCCAAGGTATGAACTTCATGAATCAGAAGCAGCGCTACATGGTGGTGATGGCGCAGAACCTCTATTTTCACGCCATGGCCGACAATCGCGGCGTCATGATCAAGCTCTCCGAGCGCGCCGCCGAAGAAGACGTGAAGGAAGAACTTTTGCTCTACAGCGTGTTGTGTAAGGTGAAGGCTCACCGCTCCGATTTGCAGCACATCGACCACGCCATAGAAAACTATTTGACCGCGACGTTCGGAATATCTGTCGATTTCGACCTGGAGGATGCGCTGCAACGGCTCATCGCCGACGGAATCGTCCGCGAAGAGCCAGACGGAACCCTGCATACGCTGCCCCCCCGCGAGGCTGCCAAGCTGCTCGACGACAAGTGGGACCGCTTTCTGGACGACTTGCCGACCAGTCCTTCGCAGGAAGGCAGTGAGCTTGCCGCAGAGGACTTCCCTCACCTGTAGTTTTCCGCTACCCCTCACCGCGCTCCGGAGCGGATCAGCCCTCCGGCAACGAGCGCGCCATGACAACCCGCAAATTGACCCTTCGCTGTACTGAACGCGACGCCGCGCGCGTGCTCGCTGGCGCACTCCAGGATTTCGTGGAGCCACCGCCGGATGCCCTGACGCTCTTCGAGGTCCCCGATGAAGGCTGGATCATCGATGCGTATTATGAAGAGCTTCCTGACGCCGTCGAGCTTCAACACACGCTTGCCGGCATCACGGGCCTGGACGTCCCGCGGATCGTCGAGGCCGACATCCCCCCGCTTAATTGGGTCGCGATTTCGCAGGCGGCCCTGCCGCCTGTCCATGCCGGACGATATACAGTGCACGGGTCGCACGATCGGGCGCGGGTACCGCGCGGCCCCAATGCCATCCTGATTGACGCCGGTGAAGCCTTCGGCACCGCTCATCACGCGACCACCTATGGATGCCTCGCCGCCATTGACACCCTGACCCGGCGCGGACGGTTTGGCCGCGTTCTGGATCTGGGGTGCGGGTCTGGCGTGCTCGCCATCGCAGCGTCCCGGGCCATGCCGCGCGCAACCATCATCGCCACCGATATGGACCCGACGTCCGTCGATGTTGCCCGTCAGAATATCGCGGCCAATACCGCGCCGGGGCGCATCCCCACGCTGGTGGCCACGGGGCTCGCCCATCCCCGCCTTCGCCGCGCGCCGCCCTTCGATCTTGTCATCGCCAACATCCTGGCCGGACCGCTGATCCGCCTAGCGCGCGATATCCGCAGTGCCGTCGCGCCGGGCGGTGTGCTCGTGCTATCAGGAATTCTTATCCCGCAAGCCCCGTCCGTAATCGCGGCGTATGTCGCGCAGGGCTTCCGTCTGCAAACACACGCCCGCGTCACGGGTTGGTCGACGCTCACCTTGAGGCGCAGCTGAGGCCCGACGCGGCGGATCTTCAAAGCCGGTGCCGCACCACGAATACGGAATTGTTGGGTATGCCCAGCGGGGCCTGATCGCAGACAGTCGACTGTCGGATGAAGTGAACGCACAGGAAATACCAACACCGCCCGCACCGTGGCTGCATGGCCGGTTAACCGGTCCGGCTACTGGTTGAGATTGACCTAGACGGCCGCATTCACGCGGCGGATTGCAACCCCGGGCGGCGCGCCCTAAACATCGCTCATGTTCCAGACTTTCAGCACTGCCGCCGACCGGTCGGCCACCCCACCCCGCCTCGCGGCCACCCGCCAGCGCATGGCCGCTATGATGGTCGACGCGTTTCTGGTGCCGCGCGCGGACGAACATCAGGGCGAATACGTGCCCCCGTCCGCTGATCGCCTGCGCTGGTTAACGGGGTTTACGGGAAGTGCGGGCCTCGCGGTGGTCACCGCACGCAAGGCGGCCGTCTTCGTCGATGGCCGCTATACCATTCAGGTTGCCAAGGAGTGCGATCCAGACCTGTTTTCATTTGAAGGCATCGCGCGGACGCACCTCGCCGGCTGGCTGATCGCCAATCTACCCAAAGGCGCCGTGATTGGCTTCGATCCCTGGCTCCACACGGCCGGCGAGATCAAGCGTCTCAAGGCCCAACTTGAGCCGAAGGGTCTTGTCCTGCGTGCGGTGGCGCGCAATCCGCTTGACCAGGCCTGGGGCAAGGACCGGCCACAGCCGCCCTGCATGCCCGTCACCCTGCATCCCCTGAAATTCGCCGGCAGATCGGCGGATAAGAAAATAGCCGACGTTCAGAAGCGCTTGGCAGCCGACGGACAGGACGCCGCCGTTCTCACCTTGCCCGACAGCATCGCCTGGCTTTTCAATATCCGCGGCGCGGACATCGCCCATAACCCCATCGCGCTGGCGTTTGCGATCGTACCCGCCAAGGGCCAGCCGGAGCTTTTCATCGCGGCGGACAAGCTCTCAAGCGATGTGCGGCGCGAGTTGGAGGAAAAGGCCACGATCGCCGCACCTGATCGGCTGATCCCACATATCCGCACCTTGAAAGCCCAGGGCGCACGGGTTCGTCTCGATCCAGAGACGGCCGCCTATGCCTTGGCCCGGGCGCTCGGTCGCAAGTCGCTCGTTGCCGGCGGCGACCCTTGCATCGCCATGAAGGCAATCAAGAACAGCGCGGAAATTTCCGGAGCGCGCAAAGCTCATGTGCGCGATGGCGCGGCGATGGTACGCTTCCTGGCCTGGCTCGATGGCGGGGCGGCGCGCGGTCACGTCGATGAAATTACCGCCGTGCGCAAGCTGGAGGAAATCCGCACTGCGACGGGCAAGCTCAAGGAAATCTCTTTCGACACCATTGCCGGGTCCGGCCCGAACGGCGCGATCGTTCATTATCGCGTCTCGGAGGCGACCAACCGGAAACTCGGCAAGGGCGAACTATTCTTGCTCGATTCCGGCGCGCAGTATGAAGACGGCACCACCGATATCACGCGGACCCTCGCCATCGGCAAGCCGGATGTGGAAATGCGCAGCCGCGCGACGCTCGTGCTCAAGGGCCATATCGCCATCGCCACCGCGCGCTTTCCCAAGGGGACGCGTGGCATTGATCTCGACCCCTTGGCCCGTCATGCGCTTTGGCAGCACGGCCTCGACTACGATCACGGCACTGGCCATGGCGTCGGCAGCTACCTCTCCGTCCACGAAGGCCCGCAATCCATCTCGCGCGCCGGCATGGTGCCGTTGGAACCCGGCATGATCTGCTCCAACGAGCCGGGCTATTACAAGACTGGAGCCTATGGCATTCGCATCGAAAACCTCGTCCTGGTCACCGACGCGAACGTGCCTAACGGCGGCGACCGGCCGATGATGGGCTTTGAGACGTTGACGCTCGTTCCGTTCGACCGGCAGCTCATCGATAAATCGCTCCTCTCCCCGGCCGAGCGCGCTTGGGTCAACGACTACCATGCCCGCGTCTTGGCCGAGATCGGCACTGAACTCCGCAGCGGCAAATCCCACGCGGAGACGCCCGCAGCACTTAAATGGCTCGAAGCCGCCACTAAGCCCATCTAAGCGGCGCCCGTCGCATTTCTCGCAATAGCCCGACTGGTCTGCCCTGTTCCCTGCGGAACAGCGCCACCGCGCGCCCACGGCGATAGTCCAATTCATGGTGGATCAGGTCTGCCGGTGAGCGCCCGCTGTGCGGCAGGCGGCAGCGGCGCCGTGGCCATCCGCACGGACGGGCACTTGCGCCCGGCCGAATGTGTGTCGTCAAGAATATCGGGAGGTCGCCTATGCGACGGCTATCAACACTACTCTGCACCGTGGTCGCCAGCACATCTGCTTCGCACGCGGCCACGCCCCTGGACATCGGAACAACTGTGTCCGTCATCGACGTGGTGACGGCGGAACTGTCGACTGAGCGGCGCAACCTGGCAACCGGCGATGCCGTGCGCCAGAATGAGGTGATCGAAGCCTCGCCAACCGCCCGCAGTGAACTCAAGCTCGACGACGAGACGAAACTGGCGCTCGGACCGGGCGCCCGCCTCGTTCTCGATCGCTTCGTCTACGACCCGGACAAGAAGTCCGGCAACATCGCCATCGATTTGGCGAAGGGCGCCTTCCGCTTCATGACGGGCGTGGCGTCCAAGCCGAGTTACGTCATTCGCGTGCCCGCTGCTGCAATTACGGTGCGCGGCACGATTTTCGATGTGTTCGTCCAGGCCAGTGGCGCGGCGTGGCTGCTGCTCCATGAGGGTGGCGTTCAAGTCTGCAATGCCCGGGGCAATTGCCGCGTTCTGGACGAGCCCGGCAAGCTCATCCTGGTCAACGGCGACGGCGACGTGGGCAAACCCGTCCGTTGGGCAAACCTCGACGGCCTGCAGGGTTTTGACTTCGACGATGCGTTCCCGTTCGTTGGTGAGGCACCGTCGATCGATCCCAAGCCCATCTTCACCAAACAGGCGCTCATCGAGGACGCGCCGGCTCCAAAGCCGGCCGGAAAGGCCAAGAGCGAGGTGAAAGGCGCCGATCAGCAGGAGGCTGCAAAGCCGAATGTGAAGAAGCCGATCAAGGTCTCGGTGCGCAAACCCAAGCGGAACACAAAGGTTGCCGAGGTCGAGGATGCCGAGCCGCCGCGCGTGGTCTCAAAGCCGCCGCGCAACAAGCCACCCCGCATCAAGATCCGGCCCACCAAGACGCCGAAGGACACGCCAACCGAGGTGACAGACAAGCGCAAAAAATGGCGCCGGATCGCGGAGACAGCCGCCAGCGAGTGGATCGATCGCGTCCGGGCACGTCGCCGCGGCAAGGACTACGAGTCTGGACCGTCTCTCGGCGGTATCGGCACGCCACACCGGCCCATCGTGCGCCACACGCCACCAGCCGGTGAGGGAACGGGTCGTGGACCGACCAAGTTCGGTTCGTCCGGGCTGAGATAGCGGCCCGACGCATACAAGATGACGGCAAGCGATGGAGGGCGGCGTTCGCATTGAATGCCGCCCTCACCCTATGAGGGTGATCCATTCGTCTTCGGTCAGAACCGTTACGCCGAGTTCACGCGCCTTGGTGAGCTTGGAGCCTGCATCGGCGCCGGCGATGACATAGTCGGTTTTCTTGGACACGGAGCCGGCCACCTTCGCGCCCAGTCGCTCGGCTTGGGCCTTGGCTTCCGTGCGCGACAGCCGCTCCATCGATCCCGTGAAGACAACTGTCTTGCCCGCAACGGGCGAGCCCGCCACGACGTCGGCGTGATAGGGCTCGATCGTTACATGGTCGAGGAGTGCCGATACGGCATCCTGATTGTGCTGCTCGGAGTAGAAATCGCACAAGGCTTCCGCCGCAACCGGCCCGACGCCGTTCGTCCCGGCAAGCTCGAGAAATGCATCGCCTGGGAACCCCCGCGCCGCTGCTTCCGCGGCGTCCGCCAGATCCGCCGCGTTGTCGTTGAACGCCCGCGCCAGCGCCTGCGCCGCCTTTTTCGGCGCCAGTTTCATGGAAACCAGCCGCTCGGCGAGCGGAGCATCCAGAAGTGCGCGCGCTCGCAAGGCCTCTGCCTGCGCCGCAATCGCCACAATCGCGCTCTCGGCGGTTTTGACACCGACCCCGGGAATGGCAATGAATCGCCGGTAGGCCTCGCTGGGCTGACTGGAAATCGCAGCACTGACCGCAGCCTGGAACGTACCAATATCGCCAAAGGCCTTGGCCAGATCCTTGGCCGTCGTCTCACCGATATGGCGGATGCCCAGCGCGAAAAGGAACCGCTCCAGGCCGATCCGCCGCCGCTGGTCGATGGCGGCGAAAAGTTTGTCGACAGAACGCGCGCCGAACCCCTTGCGTTCGCGCAGCGGCGTTTGGGACGCGGCATCTCGTTCGGCGAGCGTGAAAATATCCGCTGGCGTGCGGATCAGGCCGTCTTCGAAAAACAGTTCGATCTTCTCTTCGCCGAGTCCTTCGATATCGAAGGCCAGCCGCGACACGAAATGCTTGAGCCGCTCCTTCGCCTGGGCCGGACATATGAGGCCGCCCGTGCAACGCCGCACGACGCCGCTGTCCCCGCCGCTCACCTCCGCCATTTCATCGGCATCGCGCACAGCGTGGCTGCCGCAGACCGGACACGTGTGCGGCATGTGGAACGGCTCTGTGCCTTCCGGCCGCTTTTCAAGGAGGACGCCAACAACTTGCGGAATGACATCGCCGGCACGCTGCACGACCACGGTGTCACCCACCCGGATGCCTTTGCGGGCGATTTCGTCTTCGTTGTGCAGCGTGGCATTCGACACCACGACGCCGCCGACCGTTACGGGTTCGAGCTTGGCGACCGGCGTCAACGCACCGGTGCGGCCCACTTGAATATCGATGGCCCGCAGCACGGTCGTCGCCTGTTCGGCTGGAAACTTGTGCGCGATGGCCCATCGCGGCGCCCGCGACACGAACCCCAGCCGCTCGCGCAGATCCAGGCGGTCAACTTTGTAGACTACGCCATCGATGTCGTAACCGAGTGCGGCGCGCCTTGTGGCCATATCGCGATAATAGACCAGCAGATCATCGGCCGAGAGGCAAACGCGCGTCAGAGGATTGATGGGAAGCGTCCAACGCTCGAAGACCTCCATCATGCCGTGCTGCGTCTCTGCGGGAAAGGCGCTCATCTCGCCCCATGAATAGGCGAAGAAACGCAATGGCCGCGCGGCGGTGATCTCCGGATCGAGCTGCCGCAACGATCCCGCCGCCGCGTTACGCGGGTTGGCAAACACCTTGCCCCCCGTTGCTGCTTGGGCTTCGTTGAGCTTGGCGAAATCCGCGTGGCTCATGTAAATCTCGCCGCGAACTTCCGCGACTTCGGGAACACCCTGGCCCTTCAATTTGTGCGGAATGTCGGAAATTGTGCGCACGTTGTCGGTGACGCGTTCGCCTTCCGCGCCATCGCCGCGCGTCGCGGCTTCGACCAGGACACCCTTTTCGTAGCGAATGGATATCGACAGGCCGTCGATCTTGGGCTCGGCGGTGAATGCAAGACCCGCGTCCGGCGGCAGGTTCAGAAAGCGATGCACGCGCGCGACAAAGTCGCCGACGTCGTCGTCCGCGAAGGCATTGCCCAGCGACAGCATGGCCACGCGGTGGCGGACCTTGCCGAAGCCTTCAGCCGCATCCGCGCCGACACGCAACGACGGACTGTCGGCGCGCGCAAGTTGAGGGAAACGGGCTTCGATCGCTTCGTTGCGGCGGCGCATCTCATCATAGGCCGCATCGCTGATTTGCGGTGCGTCCGACTGGTAGTACAGCCGGTCATGATGGGCGATGTCGTGCGCCAGCCGTTCCAGCTCGGCTGCGGCTTCCGTTTCAGTCAGATCATCAAGGGATTTGCTGGACTGGCTCTTGTCCGGCTTGGATTTAGCTGTCATGCGGTGCGCCGGCTCCCGGCATGTACCGCGGCCCGTCCCCCTGCACGCCAGGCACGGTCAGCCCGGACCGCCGAGAGAGAACTTCGGCAGGTTCTTCCACGCCTTCGAAATCCACGAACCGCCGTCCTCACGGGGCGCCAGTCCATCGGACTGCAGCAGCGCGTAGGCGTCCTTGTACCACTTCGAGTTCGGGAAGTTGTGGCCGAGCACGGCGGCTGCGGTCTGCGCTTCTTCCTTGATCCCAAGCGCCATGTAGCACTCGGTCAGGCGCATCAGCGCTTCCTCGACGTGGGCGGTCGTCTGATAGTCGGAGACCACCGTCTTGAAGCGATTGATGGAGCCAATGTAGTTCTTGCGCTTCAGGTAATACCGGCCGACCTCCATTTCCTGCGCCGCCAGTGTGTCCTCGGCGATGCGGATGCGGTTGTCGGCGTTCTCGGCATACGAGCTGTCGGGATAGCGGGTCTTCAGGATCTTGAGCTGCTCAAGCGCCTTGCGCGTCGCCTGCTGATCGCGATTGGCGGTCTTGATTTCGTCGAAATAGGCCGACGCGATAATGTGATGCGCGAACGGCGCGTCCTTGGTTCCCGGATGCATGACCGTGTAACGCTCCGCCGAAGCAATGGCCTCGGGAGTCTTGCCGGCCTTGTAGTAGGCATAGGCCGCCAGCACGATCGCGCGGCGGGCTTCGGGCGAATAGGGATGCGAACGATCGAGGTCTTCGAATTTGCGGGCCGCATCCTCGAACTTGCCGCGCGACATCAGGCTGTCGGCATCGGCATACATTTTCTCGGGCGGATCTGAATTGAGCGTTCCGGTCTCGACCGTGGACGCGCAACCGGCCAGTACAAGCGCCATCACCCCGGCCAGGGTCACGAGACGTCCGCGAAGGAGTAGCCAATTTCGCATGCGAGGACCCGTGCCCACCTTCATATCGCTCACCGAACGTGGCCCTGAAGGCCGCAACCCGTTCTGTAAACCCCAACGGCCGTTGGCCGCCAATTTCGAACCCGGCACCGATCCACACGTTCGAGGCGGACAAAGCCAGCCTGACATCAAGGACCTACTCGCGTATGACCTACCGGAACCCGGCAGGGATAGCACACGAAACCCGGCGAAAAAACAGCCATCCGACGCAGATACACCCCGCCGGGATCGATAACCCGTGAATATGGTTGTTATGCGGCCCACGGGTCAGCCCAGCCAATGGCAAACCGGTCGCCGTGGCGCCAAACTTCGATCTAGAAAGAGGTTGTGACTATTCGCCAACCGCGATGGCCGCGTGCTCCAGGCCGAACATGCGCGGCGTAACTTCACGCACCCGGGGAGCCTGCACGATGGTCCAAGCCGACTCATCCGCGAACAGGGCCTGCAAGACCAGAGAGTTCAAACGGTGTCCGCCGCGCACCGACCGGAAGGCGGCCAGAAGCGGCAGCCCAGCGAGCGTCAAATCGCCGACGGCGTCGAGCATCTTGTGACGCACGAATTCCATCGGGAACCGCAGTCCCTCGCGATTCATGATGCGATCTTCGCCGATGGCGACGGTGTTGTTGAGGTTGGCGCCGAGCGCCAGACCGGCTTTCCAGAGGCGCTCGACATCGGACATGAAGCCGAAAGTGCGGGCGCGGGCCAGTTCGTTGCGGAAGATTCCCGGGCTCATCTCGAAAGCAAGCCGCTGACGGCCAATGACCGGGGTATCAAAATCGATTTCGACATCGAGGTGGAAACCAGAGTGCGGTGCGATTTCGCCCCAGCAGCCACCTTCTTCGACGCGGATAGGCTTCAGAACCTTGATGAAGCGGCGCGAAGCAGCCAATTCGCGCAGGCCGATCTCGTCGATGGCTTCGACGAACGGCGCAGAACTGCCGTCCATGATCGGAACTTCTTTGCTGTCGATCTCGATGATGCAGTTATCGACAGACATGCCGCGCAGAGCGGCCAGAAGGTGTTCTACGGTGGAGACGGTGATGCCAGCGGCGTCGCCAATGACCGTACAGAGGGTGAGATTTTTGACGTTCGAAACGTGGGCGGGAATCTCGGCCTGAACACGGCCACGTTTGGTCACTACGAAGAGAAGTCCGGTGTCCGCCTCGGCGGGATGCAGCACCACCGAAACCGGTGCGCCGCTGTGTACACCCGTGCCTTTGAGTTCGATCTCGCGGGCAATCGTGGTTTGTCGCGCGCCGATAAATCTATTCGACATCCTGCGCCGTCCCTCGCATATCCTCAGGCAAACTCAGGACCAGAAGTCCCCTCGCTTGCCCCCCCGGATCTTGGTCCGTCAACCCGTCCTTCGGCTGCGTCGCGCTCTCAAACCGGCGCTTGCGGCGGCCTCAAGTTGAATCGGATCAAAATCAAATCCTGTGTGACGATAGCCGGGGGTATGGGGCCCTACAAATCACGCTTTCTTACACTCTGTTACGCGAATGCAACGGACCGGTTCTGCAAGCAAAATCAGAGTGATTCCAACTTGCGAAATTAGCGCCGGGTTTTGTTGAAAAACACCGGTAATTCGGGCTTATCTGCGCGTGCACTGCTGTCGCTGGAACGCGGCTGTCGCGGATCGCTCATACCGCCATCATGGGGCCCGGCGTGCCCGCCGTGAGGAGCTTTTCCCGACCCTGCAATGTGTGGTTCGTGGCGCGATGCTTGCAAATCAGTCTCCCGTCGTCCCCGCCCTGTCAGGCGATCGAAGAACCCGCGGCGGCGCGGTTCTTCCGGCGCGCCCCGAGCACCATGCGACTCATATCCGAGCGCGTCGGCGTGACCCGTCTTGGCATAGTAGTCCCGCTGACCGACGACCGGAAATTCCGTCACGTCCGGCATGCGGCGCGGGGCACGGCGCACCTCGGCGGGTGCGGCCGGTTGAAACTCCTCATAGGGCGCCGGTTGCCGCGGCGGCGCGCCATAGGTCGTTGGCGGCAATTGGTGGCCGGCCTGGGCATAGGCGCCCTTCGGCAGATCGGAAATCTCCACCGCATCGGGTCCATGCCAGCTTGCGCCCGCTGGAATGGGCGGCGGCTCCGGCGCATCAACGGCAGCCCACACGGAGGGTGCCGGCGTAGTCGGGCCGTGCGGCGCGCCGCTTTGGTTTTGAGGTTGAAGTGCGCCCGCGAGGAGATCCTGCTCGCGCGTGGGCAGAGCATGGGACTCGTGGGTCGCGGCGGGCACCGGCTGGACGGGCGGCGGCGCAGCGGGAATGAATCCGCCAGGGCTGGACCCGTCGGCCCGCGCGGCGGGGCGGTTCAACGTCGTCGAGCCCGTGCCAGTTCCCATACCAGCTCCCATGCCGGCACCCATACCGGCCATCGCTCCACGGGCCATGCCGGAAGCCACGATCGAGACCCGAACCCGGTCCCCCAGCGTGTCGTCGAAGGTGGCGCCGACGATGATGTTGGCGTCCGGATCGACTTCCTGGCGCACGCGCGTGGCGGCTTCGTCGACTTCGTACAGCGTAAGATTGGCGCCGCCCGTAATGGACAGCAAGAGACCCTTCGCGCCGGATAGTGTCACGTCATCAAGCAGCGGATTGGTGATGGCTTCTTCGGCGGCGCGGATCGCGCGATCGTCGCCGGAGGCCTCGCCCGTACCCATCATGGCGCTACCCATGCCGCTCATGACCGTGCGCACGTCGGCGAAATCGAGATTGATCAGACCTTCCTTGACGATCAGGTCCACGATGCAGGCGACGCCCGAATACAGCACCTGATCGGCCAGCACGAAGGCTTCTGCGAACGTCGTGCGCTCGCTGGCAATGCGGAAGAGGTTCTGGTTGGGAATAACGATCAGCGTATCGACGTGCTGGCGCAGCTCGATAATGCCCGCTTCGGCGATGCGCATGCGCCGGGAGCCCTCGAATTGGAACGGCTTGGTCACGACAGCGACCGTCAGAATCCCCAATTCCCTTGCGACCCGCGCAATGACGGCCGCAGCACCTGTGCCCGTGCCGCCACCCATGCCGGCGGCGACGAAGACCATGTGCGACCCTTCGACGACCTTGCGGATCTCGTCGAGCGCTTCTTCGGCGGCAGCTTCGCCGATTTCCGGCCGGGAACCAGCGCCCAGACCCTCGGTCAGTGTCGAACCGAGTTGAACCTTAAGACCCGCGTGTGAGACGGCCAATGCCTGCGCGTCGGTGTTCGCCACGACGAAATCGACACCGCCCAGATTGGCATCGATCATATTGTTGACGGCATTGCACCCGGCACCGCCAACACCGATCACGGTGATGCGGGGGCGCAGGTCGGAGAGGTCCATCCGCAGCTTGTCGCTCATTTTGCCCTCGGTCTCGACGTTCCGTGCGCCGATCCACCCGCTTGCACGCGAGCTTTGAGCGGCACCTCGTTAAAAGCCGTCCTTGAGCCACTGCCCCACCTTACCGAAGTAACCCTGCGGCCTGGATGTGGCCCGGGTCGACGGCAGGATGTGGGCGGCACTCGCGGCACGCGCCTCCAAAACACCAACAACGCCGGCAAAAGCCGCCGACGCTACAAGCGGGGGAAGCCCCGAGATCTGACGGGGACGACCCTCCCGAAGTGGCCGTCTGAAGAAACCCTCCGCGAACGGGATCAGACCGGGCAGCTCACTCGATCCTCCGCAGATCACCATCTGACCGGCGGAAACATGCGTGAGCCCGGCGTCCGCCAAACGTTCGCGAACAAGTTGCAGCAGGGCGGCCATGCGCGCTTGGATGATCCGGGCCAGATCAGCCTTGGTCGTTCTCTGCTCGATCTCATCACTTCCGCCCAAACCGGCATACGTGACGACATCGTGCTGATCCGACTGCGCAATGTGCACTGTGCCATAAAGCGTTTTGATTCGCTCGGCTTCTTCAAGGGGCATGCGCAACGCATGTGCGATATCGAGCGTGATGTGTCCTCCGCCCATCGCGATGCATTCCGAATAGATGTATCTGCCGTCCAAGAATGCTGAAATGCCGGTGACACCCGCACCGATGTCGATGACCACGGTCCCCGCGCGGCGCTCCTCGGGCGACGTGACGGCCAGTCCGCTGGCCATGGGGCCCGGCACGAGGGCGCCGCAACCCAGATAGCAACGGCCAATCGTGTGCCCCAGATTGTTGAGCGCCGGGGCATCCGCCGTAACGGCATGAAAATCCGCACTGAGGCGTTCCGCGGCGAGCCCATCGGAGGATTCGGCGATGGGCACGCCATCGGCCCGCAGCGCGAGTTCCGACAAATGCACCAGGCGGCGGCCATCGCGCTCGGCGTAGTCCCTGGCCGCGTCGGCGAGCCGGGCGCGCGTATCGGCGTCAATGACGCCGCCGTTCACGAGGGCGCTCGCCTGGAAGCTCCGTGATCCCAGGCGGCCGCAATTGACCGCGACATCGACTTCGGCCAAGCGCACGCCCGCCATGCGCTCGGCATCGGCAATGGCGGTCCTGATCGAATATTCCGCGCCGGCTAGATCGACGATGACGCCCGACTTGATCCCGCGAGAGGGCACATGTCCGACGCTGACGATCCGCTCCGGCCGGCCATGCCGGTCGGTCGTCGCAATCAAGCAGATCGTCTTGAAGCTTCCGACGTCGAGAGCTCCGGTAAGGCGGGGCGTGGCGCGGCCATTGGGCTGGGATGTCATCATGACGGCCTCACGGTCCACCGCCGTTGTGCCCGGCGCCGTTGTGTCCGGCGCCGGCGGGCCGCGACGCCGCGCGCACCGCGATGCGATTCGGCGAGCGAACATCGATAATCTGGCCGGGAACGGAGACAAGGGCCATCAGCTGCGTATCCGATGTGAGCTTGGCGAGCGCCGTCGCCTCGCCATCAGCCGGCAGGTGGATCTTGCCGCCGCCGTCGAGCACCAGCGTCCAGCGCCGCGCACCGACGCGATCGGCCCGTTTGACAAGACTTTTGATGCCGGGATGCCGGCCGAGCGTGGTCATAAGCGCGGCGGCGCCCGTGGCCGCCCCTTCGCCGGAAAAATGCGGCAGGCCGAGCACGGCATCACGCTTCACTGGACCAAGAACGCGCCCGGACGCGTCGATCAGGCTGGCACTGTCACCCAATTCCCAAATCGCGAATGGCGTGCGCTCCGTCACATGCACGGCGAGTTGCCCCGGCCAGATGCGTGAAATTTGCGCCGATTGGACCCACGGCAACTGCTCGAAGCGCCGCCCCGTGGCAGCCGCATCGAAGCTCAAGAGCGACCGCGCGGTTTCCAGCTGAAGCGCGGCAAAAAGATCGCTGTCTTGCGTGAACCGGTGTCCCGTCAATGAAACTTGCTCGATGCCAAATCCCAGAAACGTTGCGGCACGGTCGCGATCCCCGATGCCGCCCAGCGTGGCAGCTAGGACCACCGCGGCGATCGCGGTGAGGGTGAGCGCCAAGCGCCGCGCCCATCGCGGTCCGGCGTGTTCGGACATGGGCCCCACGTTCGAGGCAGCCGCATACGCGTAGGTGGGCTTGGGAGGCGATCTGAAACGGACAGGACGGCGAGGTGAGAGGAGGCGGGACGGATGCCCCATGGGCGTCCGCCAAGTTTCGTGGTGGCTGTGGCCTACCTCTGGCAACTCGCGTCCTCTGTGATCCATCGAACCAAGTCGCCGAAACTCCAGCCGGCGTACTGAGCAAGCTCGGGCACCAGTGACGTTCCTGTCATGCCGGGTTGCGTATTCACTTCCAAGCAGATCAGTTCACCCGATCCACCCGGCGTGTCGTCGAAACGGAAGTCCGCGCGCGACACGCCGCGGCAACCCAGCGCCTGATGCGCCAATCCCGTGTATTTCCGGACCAACTGGTAAACATCCGGTAAAACTTTGGCCGGAAGATCGTGCACGGAGCCGCCAGGCGCGTATTTCGCCTCGAAATCGTAGAACACCAAGCCTTCCTTGGGCCGGATCTCGATGACGTCGGTGACGAAATCGCCGATGACGGCGCAGGTCAGTTCCCGTCCGGGAATATAACGCTCGACCATGACCAGCTCTTCCGCGTTGCCGCCATCCAAGATGGCCTGTGCCCAGCCGTTCATGCCCGGCCGCACGATCAGCACGCCGACACTCGATCCCTCGTCGACGGGTTTGACGACATAGGGCGGCGGCAGGGCGTGGACTAAGGCGGCGGCGGCGCGGGTGACAACCCTGGCCTCAGCGACGGGCACGCCGGCCGGCTTCATGATGTCCTTGGCGCGTTCCTTGTGCATGGCCATGGCGGAGGCGAGCACACCAGAATGCGTGTAGGGGATTTGCAGGCATTCGAGGATGCCCTGCATGCACCCATCCTCGCCAAAGCGGCCGTGCAGCGCGTTGAAGGCGACGTCCGGTTTGATCTCGGCCAGCCGCACGGCCACATCGCGGTCCACATCGAGCCGCGTCACCCGGTAGCCTTCGCCTTCCAGCGCTTCGGCAACGGCCTCACCGGATTTCAGACTGATCGGCCGCTCCGCCGACCATCCGCCCATCAGGACGGCGACGTGATCGCGCGTGCGGCGCGGCGATGCCGGTAACGCCATTACGCTGTCTCCGCGATCGCGAGCGCTTCGCCCACCGGACGGCCGTCCTTGGCTTGTCCGAGCCGGATGATTTCCCAGTCGAGCGTCATGCCCGACACGGCTTTCACCCGCGCGCGGACCGTCTCACCCAATGTCTCGACATCCTCGCCCGTGGCCTGCGCGTCGTTGATGAGGAAGTTGCAGTGCATCTCCGACACTTTAGCGCCACCAACCCGGAGGCCGCGGCAACCCGCGGCATCGACGAGTTTCCACGCACTGTGCCCGGGCGGGTTCTTGAAGGTCGAGCCGCCCGTGCGTTCGCGCACCGGCTGGTTCTGCTCGCGGTACTCGGCCACCTCGTCCATCGCCTTCTGGATGTCTTCGGGATCGCCCGCCTGCCCCTCGAACGTCGCTTCCGTGAAGATCCAATCGGCGGGTATCCCGCAATGACGGTAGGTGAAATTCATGTCCGCCAGCGAGAGCACATGCACGTTGCCCTGCCGGTCCACCGCACGCGCCGAAACCAGCACGTCCTTGGTTTCCGTGCCGTGCGCGCCCGCGTTCATGCGTAACGCACCGCCAACGGAACCGGGAATGCCGCGATAAAAGGACAACCCCGCGATCCCGGCTTCCGCTGCCGCGCGCGACACCTTCACGTCGGGCACCGCCGTGCCGGCGCTGAGGCGCAGGCCATCCACCTTGATTTCGCCGAAGCCGCGCCCGAGCCGGATGACGACGCCCGCGACGCCGCCATCGCGCACCAGAAGGTTGGAGCCAAGGCCGACGACGAACACAGGAATATCGGCGCCGATGTGCTTCAGGAAGTAGGCCAGATCAGCCTCGTCGGCGGGTGCGAACAGAACCTGCGCCGGTCCCCCGACGCGAAACCAGGTAATGTCGGCCATCTTCGCGTTGGCCGTCAGGCGGCCGCGCAGATCCGGCATGCGCGCCTTCAGGTCGCCAGTGATATCGGGAAAGCTCATCGCTTCGCCTTCGAGATGTTGAGTGTTTATTCGGCGGCCTGCGCGGAAAGCCAAGCCGGCAATTGCGCCGCCCATTCGGTGGACGTGCCGGCTCCCAGGCAAACGACCATGTCGCCCGCCCGGCCGTAGCGCTGCAGCAGCGGCACGATATCCATCGGATGATCGACGGACGTGACGGCCCGGTGGCCCGTTGCACGGATGCCATCGGCCAGCGTGTGCTGGTCCACGCCTTCGATCGGCACTTCACCGGCTGAATAGAGCGGGGCAACGATAACGCTATCGGCGTCGCGGAAGCACGCAGAGAAATCGCCGAACAGGTCGCGGACCCGCGTGTAGCGGTGCGGTTCCATCACGGCGATGACGCGACCCTTGGCGCCGGCCTTCGCCGCCTGGAGCACAGCCGAGATTTCGGCGGGGTGGTGGCCATAGTCGTCGTAGATCTGGATACCGTTCCACTGGCCCGTCGGCTGGAAGCGCCGCTTGACCCCGGAAAATTCCGCAAGACCGGCGCGGATGACATCGTCAGGAATGCCGGCCTCCGCTGCCACGGCAATCGCCGCCAGCGTATTGAGCGCGTTGTGATGGCCGGGCATTGGCACAGCCCAGTCCTTGAGGATGCGCGCACCGCCCTGCACGCGGCCGGACAGTTCCGCATCAAAGATGGTGGTAAACCCTTCCTGGCGCGTCGCTGCGAGGCGGAGGTCGGCACCGGGCGCGACTCCATACGTCAGCAGACGGCGGCCATCGGGGCGCAAGTCGAGCCGCTCCACCATGCTGCGCACGACCGGATGATCAATGCACGTGACGGCCAAGCCGTAGAACGGGATGTTGCGGTAGAATGCTTCGTACTCGCGATGCATGTTCTCGACGCTTTTGAAGTAGTCGAGATGCTCGGGATCGATATTGGTCACGATGCCGATTTCGGTGGGCAAACGCACGAAGGTGCCGTCGCTTTCGTCGGCTTCGACGATCATCCAGTTGCCCTTGCCGAGCCGCGCGTTCGATCCCCAGGCGTTGATAATACCGCCGGTAATCACGGTCGGATCGAGCGCCGCCTTCTCGAAGATCGTTGAGACCAGCGAGGTCGTCGTGGTCTTGCCATGCGTGCCGGTGACGGAGACGGTTGCGTAAAGCCGCATCAGTTCGGCCAGCATCTCGGCGCGCCGGATGACCGGCAGGCCCCGTTGACGCGCCGCCTCTAGCTCGGGATTGCCATTCTTTACAGCGGTCGAAATCACGACGTTGCGCGCACCGACCAGGTTGACGGCATCGTGCCCGATGAACACCCGCACGCCCTTGGCGCACAGCCGCCGGACATTGGCGCTCTCCTTCTGATCGCTGCCCTGGACCGCAAAGCCCTTGGCCACAAGGATTTCGGCGATGGCACTCATACCGATGCCGCCGATGCCGATAATGTGGAAGGTGCCTGCGTCGCGCGGAATTTGCATCGCGTAAAGGTTCCCGTCAGCCGCTTCTAAAGACCGCCCAACCCATCAACTGCCGCGCCTGCGCGCCGCGTTGCCGTCAGCCAGGTTTTCAACCAGATCCGCCAATTGTAGGACGGCATCCGGACGTCCCTGCCGCTTGGCACACTCAGCCGCGGCTTGGAGCGCGGCGGGATCCCCCATCAACCGCGCGATTTCCCCCGCAAGCCGTTCCGGGCCGAGGTCCTTCTGTTCGATACACCAAGCCCCACCCGATTCGGCAAGTCTGGTTGCATTCTGCAACTGATCGTTGTCAAGGGAATGTGGCAACGGCACCAGAATGGACGGTCTTCCGATCACGGTCAATTCGGCCACGCTGGAGGCCCCCGCCCGCGCCAGCACCAGATGGCTGGCCGCCATCCGCTGGGGCAGATCAGTGAAAAAGGGGGCAACTTCGGCGGTGATGCCGGCGTCCCGGTAGGCTGCGGTGACCCGGTCCACATCTTCTGACCGCGCCTGTTGCACAACGTGCAGCGCGCCGCGCAGCGCTTGGGGCAGGCCCGCCAGAGCCGGCGGCACGGCATCGGAAAAGTACCGGGCGCCCTGACTGCCCCCGAAGACGAGCAGGCGAAACTTCTCTCCCGAAACCGGCGCCGCATAGGGTGACGCGGCGGCGGCGATCACGACGTCGCGGACGGGATTGCCGGTAAACCGCGCCTTGGCGGCGATGGGTCCATCGAGGAACTTGGTCGTCTCGAACGACGTGGCGATGGCGTCCACGCGCGCCGCCAGCATCTTGTTGGCCCGTCCGAGCACCGCGTTCTGCTCGTGCAGCGCCGTCGGGATTTTCTGCCGCCGCGCCGCCAGCAGTGGGGGAAAAGTCGGATAGCCGCCGAAGCCGATGACCACCGCCGGGCGGACCCGGCGCATGAGTTTCATGGCCGCGACGACGCCGCGCGCAAGGGTCAGACCGGTCCGCGCCATGGCCACCGGAGACTTGCTTGCCAGTGTGGCCGACGGCACCTGATAAACGGCGCGGGCGGGAAAGCCGGTGCCGTACCGGTCGCCGCGCATGTCGGTCACGAGGTCCACGGCCCAACCGCGCCGCCCCAGTTCCTCGGCCAGGGCAAAGGCCGGAAACAGATGCCCGCCCGTGCCGCCAGCCGCCAGCATGATGGACCCCTTGGGTTCCATGGCGATCCCCCTCCCCTGCAATGTTCACGCACCGGTTGTTCGCAACCGTGCGAAGCCTTCCCCAGCGCCAGCATCTGGCACGCAATGATGGTCGTTTATGGCCCGCGCCTAGGCCCGCCGCCGCGTTAAAGCAAGCAGCATGCCGAGTGTTATTGACACCGCCACCGTGGACGACCCGCCGGCCGACAGGAATGGCAGGGTGATGCCTTTCGCCGGGAGTAGGCCAACATTGACCCCCATGTTGATCAGCGCCTGTAGGCCGAACACCAGGGCTAGGCCGATGATGCCTAGCCGCGTCGCGGGGTCAGGTTCCTGACCCGCCCGGTACAAGGCGCGCACCACGATGAACCCGAACAGCACCACGATCGCTAGACAGGCCACCGCGCCATACTCCTCCGCAATGACCGCGAAGATAAAATCGGTATGCGCATCGGGGAGCGATGACTTGATCGTACCCTCACCAGGCCCCCGACCAAAAAATCCGCCCTGGGTGAAGGATTGCAGGGCCTTGTCGATCTGGCTGTTGTCGCCGGGGACGGGATTGAGAAACCGGTCGATGCGCGATTGAACGTGGGGGTAGGTCCAATAGGCAGCGGCCAGTCCCGCGCTGCCCGCGAGCACCGCGCCGCCGGCCAAGGCGAGCGACTGCCCGGACACGAAAAACATCGCGCCCCAGACGAGGCTGATCAGCAATGTCTGCCCGACATCCGGCTGCAGCACGAGAAGCAGCGCCACAAGAACGAACAGCACCGCCGCCGCCGGAAGTGCCGGCATGTCGGGACGCAAACGGGATTGTGCCAGAAGCCATCCCGTTACGACGACGAATGCCGGCTTGAGGAATTCCGACGGCTGCAAGGAATGCCCGCCAAGCGAGAGCCATCGTCTGGCCCCGTTCAGTTCGCGGCCGAACAGGTGGACGGCAACCAGAGCGGCGACGGATACACTCAGCAGAACGAGCGCTGCCCGGCGCGTCTCTCGCGGTGTCAGGAACGAAAGCCCCGTGAGGACGACGGCGCCGAGCAGGGAAAAGAGCAGATGGCGCTCGACGAAATGATAAGCGGGCAGTCCCTTCTTCAAGGCGACCGCGGGACTGGCAGCCAGCGAGAAGACAAGCCCTGCGCCGATCAGTATCAGAATGGCGAGCAGCAGCACATGATCGACGGTGAACCACCAATCCGTCAGCCGGCTGCGATCGGCCCGTGAGAATTCTCATGCCGCGCTCCGCTGCGCGACCTCCGCCGCGACGAGGGTCCGAAAGTGATCGCCGCGCTCCTCGAAGTTTCGATACTGGTCATAGGACGCGCAAGCTGGCGAAAGCAACACCACGCTGTCGGGAAGTCCCGCGGCCAGAGCGTCGGCGGTTGCCAGACCTACCGCGGCCTCCATGGTGCCACAGCGCTCGAATGCAACATTCCCCGATAGCGTCTGGGCAAACGCATCGCTTGCGTCACCGATCAGGTACGCCTTGGCGATGCGCGGAAAATAGGGCCGCAACATCTCGATGCCGCCCGCCTTCGCTTTGCCCCCGAGGATCAGGTGAATGCCCCCCTCCCAGGATGCCA
Organism: uncultured Alphaproteobacteria bacterium; assembly: GCA_963786675.1. Taxonomy (GTDB): domain Bacteria; phylum Pseudomonadota; class Alphaproteobacteria; order Rhizobiales; family Hyphomicrobiaceae; genus JAGVSR01. Next base: position 155,640 of record CAWAZY010000001.1, read on the forward strand.
GTGCCTTCTCGGTGCTCTCCGCGTTTGTCGCCTTGCTGTCGTTGACAAAAAGCACGTGCCCAATCCGGGCAATTTCTTCCATGCGGTGCGCCAGTCCGGGATAGGTGCGCATGTGCGAGGCAATGACATCGTCGGGGAGCCCGGCAAAGCGCAGGGCGACATAGGCCGCCGCCGCGTTCTCGGCATTGTGCTGACCGCGGAGCGCGCCGACACCCTGAATGTCCGCGACCGCCTGCCCGTCGCGCAGAATGCGCCCGTCCTCATAGGTCACATCGGCGGCCCCACGCGTGGAAACCGTCGTCACCAGCTGGCCATCATCGCGCAAGCGCGTGGCAATGGCGCGCGTGTGTTCGTCGTCGATCACGATGACACCGGCATCGGCCCCGGCGATCAAGCGTGCCTTGATGGCGGCGTAGCGCGCCATTGTTCCGTGACGATCGAGATGATCGGGTGTGAGGTTCAAGAGAATGGCAACACTGGGGTTCACAGTCGGCGCGAGATCAATTTGGAACGACGAACATTCAACGACGTAGAATCGCTGCGGCGTAATCGGTTCCAGGGTGAGCACCGCGCGGCCGATGTTGCCGCCCAGTTGCACGTCCCGGCCCGCCTCCTTCAGAATGTGCGCGATGAGCGCCGTCGTCGTCGATTTGCCGTTGGTGCCGGTGATCGCAATGAACGGCGCGGTCGGGCACACGCTGGCGCGCTCCCGTGGAGAAAAGTTCGATATCGCCGATGATTTCGATGCCGGCATCCTGCGCCTTGAGCACGGTCCAATGCGGTTCGGGATGCGTCAGGGGTACGCCGGGGGCCAGCACCAGGGCGGCAAACCGCGCCCAGGACTCCGTCTTCAGATCGGAAACTGGAATCCCCGCGGAACTGGCCGCTTCGCGGGCGGCTTCGCCATCGTCCCATGCGGTCACCCGCGCCCCGCCCGCTATCAGTGCCGCCGCGGTCGCCTGACCCGATGCGCCCAGACCGAACACGGCAACATCGAGACCCTGGAACGTGGTGATCGGGATCATGGCACGGACGCCCTCGAGCTAGCGGAGCTTCAACGTTGCCAGACCGATCAGGGCCAGGACCACGGAAATAATCCAGAACCGGACGACGACCGTGCTCTCCTTCCAGCCCTTCTGTTCGTAATGGTGGTGCAGCGGCGCCATGCGGAACACGCGCTTGCCCGTCAGCTTGTAGGACGTCACCTGGATCATCACGGACAACGTTTCCAACACGAACAGCCCGCCCACGATCGCGAGCACGATCTCGTGCTTGGTGGCGACCGCAATCGCGCCGAGCGCGCCGCCGAGCGCCAGCGACCCCGTATCGCCCATGAAAATCATGGCCGGAGGCGCATTGAACCAGAGGAAACCTAGTCCCGCTCCAATCAACGCCCCGCAGATCACTGATAACTCAGCGGTTCCGTCCACAAAATGGATTTGCAGGTGGCTGGCGAAGTTGGCGCTTCCGATCAGATAGGCGATCAAGCCAAACGTGGCCGCGGCGATCATCACCGGCACGATGGCGAGCCCGTCCAAGCCGTCCGTCAGATTGACCGAATTGCCAGCCCCGGCAATGACCAGGACGCCCAGCACAATGAAGAACGGGCCGAGGTCGATCAGCGTATCCTTGAAGAAGGGCAGGGCGAGCTTGCCCGCGAGTTGAGGCGACGACAACGACATCAAAACCCAGGCCGCGATCGCCGCGACTAGAATTTCCAGGCCCAGACGTGCGCGTCCACCAAACCCGCTCGCGTGCTGCTTCGTCACCTTCAGATAATCGTCGTAGAACCCGATCGCGCCATAGGTCAGGGTCACAATAAGCACGACCCAGACATACATGTTCGACCAGTCCGACCACATCAATGTGGAGAAGGTCACACTGGCGAGGATCATCAAGCCGCCCATGGTCGGCGTGCCGCGCTTGGCCAGATGGGTCTGCGGTCCATCTTCGCGGATCGGCTGGCCTTTGCCCTGCTTGATGCGCAACAGGTCGATGATCGCCGGTCCGAAGAGCATGACGAAGAGCAGAGAGGTAAATATCGCGCCGCCGGTCCGGAACGTGATGTACCGGAAAACGTTCAGCGGTCCGATCTGGTCGCTGAATTGAACCAGCTCATAGAGCATGCGGTCTTCTCCCCCTCGATCCCCGCTGGCGCAACGGCCCAACTGACCTGCGCGACAATCTTCTATACTGCCTGACGCTTAATGCGAACCGCGGAACTTTGCCTTCATCGCGTCCACCAGGATCGCCATGCGCGACCCGTTGGACCCTTTCACGACGACGGCATCACCCCCCCTGAGGACGGAAAGCAGCGGCACCTCGAGTTCGCGCGACGATGGCGCCCACGCTCCGCGCTTGTCCGCTGGTAACGCATGGAAAAGATGCGACATATGTTCACCGGCTGCAAAAACGAGGTCGACCCCGGCGTCCACCACCGCGCCCGCCAATCCGGCGTGCATTTGGTCGGCCTCGGCGCCCAGTTCGCGCATGTCGCCGAGAACGGCGATGCGGCGGGGAAACGCGTCGCGCGGCACGCCCGGCAGCACCGAAAGCGCCGCGCGCATTGAAACCGGATTGGCGTTGTAGCTCTCGTCGATCAGCAGAATAGGACCGCTGGGCCCCTCGAGCAGAGTGCGCGACCCGCGGCCGGCCGGAGGCCCGAATGCCGCCAAGGCACCCAAGGCCATTTCCGTATTGGCGCCGGCGGTGTCGAGAGCAGCGAGAACCAACCCGGCATTCATGGCCATGTGATCGCCCACGGCGCCGATCATGAACGACACCTCGCCCCGCGTGCCGCCGCGCGCCGCCGTGATCTCGCTGGTATTGGCCGTCGACCGCACGGAATTGAGGACCACGGCCTCGTCGGCGTCCCCCGCCAGGATCGCTTGCGCCGCAACGTGCGTTTTCATCACGCCAACAATATGTGCGCCGCACGCGCGAGCGGCTGCAGCCAGACGCGAGCCATGCGGGTTATCGAGATTAATCACCGCCGCGCCGCCTGTGACGAGCCCGGTGAAAATCTCCGCCTTGGCGTCGGCAATCGCCTCTTCATTCGGGAAGTTTTCGATGTGCGCCGCCGCCACGGTCGTCACGATGGCCACATGCGGCGACACCATCGCCGTCAACGGCGTGATCTCGCCGGCGTGGTTCATGCCGATCTCAAAAATCGCATAGCGCGTTTCGGACGGCATGCGGGCAAGCGTCAGCGGCACGCCCCAGTGATTGTTGAACGACTTGTCGGACGCATGTGTCGGACCGAGCACCGAACACGCGAGCCGCAGCATTTCCTTGGTGGTCGTCTTGCCGGCACTGCCCGTCACGGCAATGACGCGCGCTTCGGGGACAAGCCGACGGCGTGCGGCGCGGCCGATGCGTTCGAGGGCGCGCAAGGGATCGTCGACCCGGATCAACGCGCCGTCGCCGGCCTGCCGGGCATAGCCAGCCGACACGAGTGCCGCGGCGGCGCCATTGCGAAAGGCCGTCGATACGAAGTCATGACCGTCGCGCTGATCTTTGAGCGCGACGAAAACATCGCCTGCGGCCAGCGACCGGGTGTCGATGGAAAAGCCGGAAATGCCGCTGCGCGGCGCGCCGTCCGCCACGCCTTCGGCGGCGGCGACCAGATCTTCAAAGCTCCATAGGGGGCGCGTCATGCGAGGTCGAGGCTCTCTTTGAGTTCGTCGTGATCGCTGAATGGCAGCACGGCATCCCCCACGATCTGCCCCGTCTCGTGACCCTTGCCCGCAACCACCACGACATCCCCGGGCTGCAGCATGGCCACAGAATGGCGAATGGCCGCGCGGCGATCGCCTATTTCCAGTGCGCCAGGGGCTGCGGCCAGGATCTCCGCGCGGATGGCCGCCGGGACTTCACTGCGCGGGTTGTCGTCGGTCACGATCACGACGTCGGCGGTCTGGGCTGCGATTGAGCCCATGATCGCGCGCTTGCCCCTATCGCGGTCGCCGCCACAGCCGAAAACACAGATGAGCCGCCCGGTCACGAACGGACGGCAAGCCTCGAGCGCGGCCGTCAGCGCCTCCGGCTTATGGGCATAATCGACCACCGCCAGCCCGCCGTTTCGCTGACCGATGATTTCCAGCCGCCCCTTGACGCCGGACAGCTTGGCGAGCGCCGGCACGACATCGCCGGCCGAGGCGCCCAGCGCCAACGCAAGACCGGCCGCGACGAGCGCGTTCTCGACCTGGTAGGCGCCCACGAGCGGCAGGTCGACGTGGAAGGTCCGGCCGGCGTGGCTGAGCACGAGTTTCTGAGCAAATCCCTGCGTGATGACGCTTTCGGCGGTCAGGTCCCGGCCGGCACGGCCAACGGTCCACACACGCCGTCCCGTCCCGCCCGCAATGGCGGCGACGTCCTCGGCGCGCGCCCCATCCGCGTTGACGACGACCGGTGCTGTGGCAGGCAGCAACTCTCTGAACAGGCGCAGCTTGGCATCCAGATAGGCCTCGACGGTCGGATGGTAATCCATGTGATCGCGGCCCAGGTTCGTGAAAGCCGCCGCAACGAGCCGCACCCCGTCCAAGCGATGCTGGTCAAGACCATGCGACGACGCTTCCATGGCGAGATGGGTGACGCCCGCGCGCGCCATATCCGCCAGAGTCTTGTGCAGCGTGATGGGATCGGGCGTCGTCAGCGAGCCATAGACCGCGCCTTTCGGGGTCACCACGCCGATGGTGCCCAGTGACGCGGCCTGATGGCCCAGCTCCGCGAAAATCTGCCGCGTGAATTCGGCCACCGAGGTCTTGCCGCTGGTGCCGGTGACGGCAACGACGTTCTGCGGCTGGCCAGCGTAGACGTGGGCCGCCAGTGCCGCCAACGCACGCCGCGGATCGGCGCACCGCACGATCGGGATCGACACACCCTCAGGCACCGCCGCGGTATCTCCCGCAACGGCTGCCACCGCGCCACGCACCGCGGCATCGGCAATATAGGCCCCGCCGTCAGCCTTGGTCCCGGGAATGGCGACAAATAGATCACCCGGCGCAACCGTGCGGCTGTCCGCCGAAAGGCCTGTCACCACAACCGGCGCCGCATGGGCCGGGATGTCGAGTGAGAGCTGAGAAAAGTCCGATAGGCGCATTGAGGGCCCGGGCTGCTTGCTCAATTCAGGTTGCACCAGAAACTTGCTAAACGCACAAAGCCGCGCGGCGCGGGCCGGCTGCAGGCGACCCGGCAGGACCTCACCCCTGCAGGGTTTAGGTTGCGCCGCCCTGTCCGTCAAACGTTGCCGGGGTCCGGCGGCCAGGTGCCTGAGCGGTTATCTGGATCGCTGCGCGCCCCAATTGACGCAGGCCCCCATCGCGCTGGCTCCAGCGCGGGCGCAGGACTCAACACGCCGTGAAGCCAACTTGAAGGCCGGCAACGCCCATGAAGCTGTGAAACCCGCCAAAGGACGCAGGATCAACATTGCTGTTCCGTCACGTTTCACACCGCATCCGGATCACTTCACACGACATCAATTAAAGCGTGAATTCCGGCACGGCATCGTGACTGGCAAGAGAGCGTGCGGCTGACTACGTGGGGGTCATCGGCGCTGCGATATCCGCTTCGCCCGGACACGGTCCCTCAATGAGGACCTCTACAGAAAATTCAATCTAAGGAGACTGCCCATGATCCGTTCGTTGTCACTTGCCGCCCTTCTTTCCGCTGGCCTCGCCATGCCCGCCTTCGCCGCCGAAGACGCATCGGCCCAGAGCGGCGCTGCCGATCCGGCCGTCTTTGCCGCCCAGCTGACGTCGGCCGCCCACGCCAAGCAGGCCCGCCAGATTCTCATCGGCCGCGGTTATACGCAGGTCTCTGATCTGTCGCGTTCGGAGAACGGCTATTGGACCGGTTCGGCCGTGAAAAACGGCAAGGTCACCGCCGTTTCGGTGAAGCTGCCCCCGAACCTGGGTTCTCAGGGCCCGGCCACGAACTAATTGCCGTCACGTGCGTTTCAACGAAAAGGGCATCAAAGCTCAAAAGTTGAGACGACATGAGTAGCGTGCCGGAACCATATCTGCCGGCATACCCGGCGCCCGTTGCCTTAGGCAGCGTGGCGCCGGTTTCTTTTGAGCTGACCGAGGCTAAGGGAAGCCTCAGCCCTTCTTGGGATCTTGCACGACCCGGATCGACAATTCGCGCAGCTGCTTGGGCGAGGCTTCTGACGGCGCGCTCATGAGCAAGTCGGCGGCCTGCTGGTTCATCGGGAACAGCGCGACCTCACGCACCGTCCGGCAGTTCGTCAGCAGCATCACGATCCGCTCGATACCCGCTGCCATGCCGCCATGCGGCGGGGCGCCGTACTGGAAGGCCCGATAAAGGCCGCCAAAGCGATCCTCGACGTCCTTCTTCGATAGCCCCGTGATCTCGAATGCCTTGACCATGGTGTCCGGCAGATGGTTTCGCACCGAACCGGATGCGATTTCATAGCCGTTGCAGACGATGTCGTACTGATTGGCCTTTAGAGCCAGCAGCGCGTCACGGCCCTCGGCCTCCGCCTTCTCCAGCGCCTCGCGCCCGCCCTTGGGCATCGAGAACGGGTTGTGCGAGAAGTCGATCTTCTTGTCTTCCTCGCTCCATTCGTAGAACGGGAAATCGACGATCCAGGCCAGTGCGTACTGATCCTCGTTATTCAGCTTCAGTTCGTGTCCGACGCGGTCGCGCGCGGCACCGGCGAACTTGTGGAAGTTGGCCGGGTTGCCGGCAGCGAAGAAGGCCGCGTCGCCGGTCTTGAGGCCAAGTTGCTTCTGGATGGCCTCGGCTCGCTCGGCGCCAATGTTCTTGGCGATCGGACCCGCACCGGCGGCCCCTTCCTCCTCGCGCCAGAAAATATACCCAAGTCCCGGCTGGCCTTCGCCCTGTGCCCAGGAGTTCATGCGGTCGCAGAAGGCGCGAGAACCACCGGTCGGCGCAGGGATCGCCCACACCCGCACCTTCGGGTCCTTTTCAATCATGCCCGCGAAGACCTTGAAGCCGCTCCCCCGGAAATGCTCGGTCACATCCTGCATCTCGATCGGGTTGCGCAGATCAGGCTTATCGGAGCCGTACTTGGCGATGGCCTCGTCATAGGGAATACGCGGCCACTTGGCCGTCACCGGCTTCCCGTTTGAGAATTCTTTGAAAATGTCGGTGAGGATCGGCTCCATGGTCTGGAACACATCCTCCTGCTCGACAAAACTCATCTCGACGTCGAGCTGATAGAACTCGCCCGGCAGACGGTCGGCGCGGGGATCTTCGTCGCGGAAGCACGGTGCGATCTGGAAGTAGCGGTCGAAGCCCGACACCATCAACAGCTGCTTGTACTGCTGCGGGGCTTGCGGCAGGGCGTAGAACTTGCCGGGATGAATGCGCGACGGCACCAGGAAGTCGCGCGCACCTTCTGGCGATGAGGCCGTCAGGATCGGCGTCGGGAACTCGTTGAAGTTCGCATCATGCATACGGCGGCGAATCGACTTCGTGATCTCCAGCCGCTTCATGATGATCGCGTGCAGCGTCTCGCGGCGCAAATCGAGGAACCGGTATTGCAGTCGCAGGTCTTCCGGATAGTCTGGCTCACCGAACACGGGAACGGGCAGTTCCTTGGCTTCCGACAGGACCTCGATTTCCGTGGCGTAGACTTCGATGGCCCCGGTCGCCAATTCGGCGTTCTCGGTACCCTCCGGCCGCTGCCGGACTTTGCCGTCGATGCGCACCACCCATTCGGAACGCAACATCTCCGCGGTCTTGAAAGCTGGCGAATCCGGGTCGGCCACCACTTGGGTCAGCCCATAGTGGTCGCGCAGATCGATGAACAGCACGCCGCCGTGGTCGCGCACACGATGCACCCAACCCGAAAGACGGGCGACTGACCCGATGTCGGTCGCCCGCAGTCCGCCGCAGGTGGTGGATCGATAGCGATGCATCTTGGCCGCGCTCATGGCCCAAGTCCCTTATTTCTGTGCTGGGGAAAATCGGGCCGGAGAAGCGCACGGGGTATGGTGAATGTCAAGGCCGCAGGGGGTGGCGGCACCCTCCCGAGGGCTGTGGCGGCGCGCGGTTTGCCCCATTGGCAAACGGGCCTCCCGGCAGCGCCAGAGCACGGCATCGTAAGGATTTCTTAACCAAGAGAAGGCAACGATTTCGATATCTTATGCCGGACTGCGGACATTCGTCCCTGCGGCGGCCAGTGACAGCGTGTGGGACCTAACACGATGAAAACGGAACTCCTCGACCTCGACAGCCTTGAACGGCTCATTTCGCGGCACACCGGGACGACCGGCAATCCGGGATCCATCGACGAACCGGAGCACCCTCTGGCCCGCGAACTGCGCAGCGTGTTGACCAACAAGGACGCGCATAAGGTCGGCGACCTGGCCCGCGTGGTGGAAAGCATCTTGCGCGAAATGTCGATGATCAAGTCGGATATGACATCCGGCCCTGGCTCATCGAACTGAGCCGCCGCCAATTCGGCCCCTGCCGCTCTTCGAAGCGTGATCTAGGACCGGTGCGATCCCGGACCTCACGTCGCGACGGCGCGAGCGTTAAAGCTCAAATGATGAAGAAGTCGGCAGCCGAAAGCGTGGGCTTTGTCGTCAGCGTCGCGAAGTGGACCATGCCGCCATTGGCGCTACCGTTGCTGTCGTAGTACAGCGCGCCCACGGCTTTATTGTAGATCACGTAGTCGTTCGCATCGAGCGCCTTGGTTCCAACGCGGAAATGCGCCGCGCTCATGGCGCCCAATTTGGCGAGCTTCGTGAAGATCGCATTCTCCAGAAGGAATAGGTCGTTATTTCCGGCGGCGTTCGTGAAGTCGGTGATGATGTCGCGATTTGCCGCGCCACTCGGTGCGGTGTTGAACAGAAAACTGTCGTTGCCGCCGCCACCTGTAAGCCGGTCGTGACCCGCCCCACCGGCAATAATATTATTTGCCGAATTGCCTAAGATCGTATTGGCGAGCCCGTTGCCTGTCCCATTGATGGCATCCGTGCCGCGCAGGTAGAGATATTCCACGTTCGCACCGAGGCGGGTGGTGACGGTCGCATTGACGGAATCAGCACCCGCCCCTGCAGCTTCGACGACGACGTCTCCCAGGCTGTCGACCCAGTACTTGTCGCTGCCTCTGCCGCCGACCAGCCTGTCATTACCCGCCCCACCATCGAGGACGTTGGCGCCCGCGTTACCAGTGAGCACGTTGTTTTGTGCGTTGCCCGTGCCGTTGAGATTGGCGACGCCCAAAAGGCGCAGGTCGATCGCGCCATCGCCCAGGACCGTGCTGGCGGAGGAAAAGATCGTGTCCCCGTCGACCAGATCGACCTTGGCGTTTAGTCCGCCGCCTGAAATGGTCACGGTGACTGGGCCCGGCAGGGGCCCGCCCGAGAAAGTCACAACCGCGTTGGTTGATGGCGCGGCGACGGCATAGCCGCCCGCACTTGCGGTGATGTCCTGGCCCAAATTGATTTCGCCAGATGAGACGTTGACCGCGATGCCCGCCGTTCCTTCGCCCACGTCATAGAACCGGTCGCCGTCGTGGTCCGTGTAGGCGACGCCCGTAATAAAGACGTCCGTACCCGATTTGGCGAAATTCTCGGTTGCCATGACGGCGTTGTAGGTCGTGCTGCCCGACGTGAAGCGCCCCTCTTCGATGCCGGTGCCGAGTTCGCGGAAGCTACCATTCAAGATGTTGACGCGGTGGCCCGCGCTCAGAAACAGGTTGCGATGCAGGCTGGCCGTATACAATTCCAGATCCGGCGTTCCTGTCGTCCCTATCCAGGCGATGTTCTCGCCCCACGTCCAATTTCCCGCAAAGACGTACCCCGCATCGGCCATACGGTCGCCAGGATCGGATCCCCCCACGCCGGTATGCGAGAAGCGGTCCGTATCAATCATCCATTGGCTGTGGGCGCGCGCCGCGTCGAGGAGAAGTTCGTTGGGTGCCAGGACCTGCCGGGCACCCCCCACCAGCGTGCCAGCCGGCAGATCCTTGTTCAGAGCAATACCGTACCGCGCCGCCTCCCCCGCGGGGTCGAGACGGGCCCGATTGACAAGCTCTAAAAGCAACTGCTCAAACGCGGTGAGCTCAGACATCGGGTCAACCTCTGCAGCGGGGCGGTGCGGGCGGTGTTGTGCCGACTATCCACATCCGATGGTGTAAGAACGCTGCACGAAGATGGTTACTCCCAAGCCAGATCAAATTTGGCAAACAACATGTTAACAAGTCGCCCCGTGGAAAAGTCAGGCCGTCGGTGCTTGCTGCTTTCCTGAGGCCAATTCTGTTGTATACCGAAGAGCAATGAACCTCGTCACGTCCACCCCCGCTCTCATCGATGTCTGCGACCAGCTCTCGACCGCCGAATTCGTCGCGGTCGATACAGAGTTCATGCGCGAGCAGACCTTCTGGCCAGAGCTGTGCCTCGTGCAAATCGCCTCCGACAGCGTCGAGGCGATTGTGGACCCCATGGCTGCGGGCCTCGATCTGGGCGTGTTCTACGAGTTGATGGCGAACGAACGCGTGACCAAGGTCTTCCACGCGGCGCGCCAGGACATCGAAATCATGTTCGCCCAGGCCGGCCGCATTCCCGCGCCGATTTTCGATACTCAGGTGGCCGCGTCGGTCTGCGGCTACGGCGACAGCGTGAGCTACGTCAATCTCGTCAAGGACATCACCGGGCACGACATCGACAAGTCCTCGCGCTTCACCGATTGGAGCCGCCGCCCCCTGACCGAAAAGCAACTCGTCTACGCGCTCGGCGACGTGACGCATCTGCGCGACGTCTACCGGCATTTGCGCGAGAAGCTGTCAAAGACCGGCCGGGTCAACTGGCTCGACGAGGAAATGGCGGGCCTCACGCACCCAGGCACCTATGTCACCTTGCCGGAGGATGCCTGGAAGCGATTGAAAATGCGGATCAAGAACCGCAAGTCGTTCGCCGTGCTGATCGAACTGGCTGCGTGGCGGGAGCGCCTCGCGCAATCGCAGAATGTGCCCCGCAACCGAGTACTGCGCGACGAGGCCCTCTACGACATCGCAAATCAGATGCCAACGACGCCCGAGACGCTGGCTGGGCTGCGGACTCTGAGCGACGGGTTCTCGCGATCGCAACGCGCACGCGAGATCGTCGAGGCCGTCAAGACGGGCTTGGCCCGCGATCCGAAGACCTTGCCCGCAATGAACAATGCCCGCGCGGTCTCGGCCGAGGCCGGCGCCACCATCGAGCTGTTGAAGGTGCTGCTCAAGGCGGCCGCGGCCCGGCATAGGGTGGCGCCGCGCCTGATTGCGGATTCTGAAGAACTGGAACGCATCGCAGCCGAGGATGAACCCGACATCTTGGCCCTCAAAGGCTGGCGCCGCCAATTGTTCGGCGAAGATGCCTTGCGATTGAAGCGCGGCCAGTTGGCGCTGACGCTGGCCGGTGGCGAAGTCATGGTCATCCCGGGCGATCGCCAGACGGCGGAAAACTAGCCGCAGAGCAGAGACCTACTTCCGGCCCGGATCGTAGGCGTTCTTTTCGCGCCACTGGCGTAAGAATGCGGCGAGGTCGGCGTCAATCGTCTCTGGTAGCACGATACGCACGGTCACGAGCTGATCGCCTGTCGATCCGGCCGTCTGGTTGACTATCCCTTTGCCCTTCAATCGGAACACACGCCCCGAACTCGTGTTCGGCGGAACTGTCAGCTGGACGCGGCCGGTCAGCATTGGAACCTCGATTTTGGCGCCGAGCACCGCCTCGTCGATGGCCAGTGGGACCTCGCAGGTCAGGTCGTCGCCAGTCCGGCGAAACACCGGGTGCGGCCGCACGCGAATTTCGACCAGAGCATCGCCCGCCGGCCCGCCATGCGCGCCGGGATTGCCCTTGCCCTTGAGCCGCAGCACTTGCCCCTCGATGACCCCGCTGGGAACGTTGAGGTCCAGGGCGTCCCCGCCGGGCAGCGTCACGCGCTTGCGAATGCCCGTTGCGGCTTCGACGAAATCCAGATCGATCGTGTAGCGCACGTCCTGGCCGCGCGATGCCCGCGCACGCCCCGCATTGGCCCCGGCCCGAAAACCGGCAAAGATGTCGCTGAACGGATCGTCGGAATCAAAGCCGCCAAAACCGCCGTTCCATCGCGCGCCTGAAGCTCCCGCTCCAGTCCCGGCCCCGGCGCGCCCAGCGGAGCGACGCGGATCACCGGCGGCGTCGATCTCACCACGGTCGAACGCGCGGCGCTTTTCAGCGTCGCCGATCACGGCGTAGGCGAGATTGACCTTCTTGAACCGGTCGGCGGCATCCTTGGCGGCATTGAGATCGGGATGCCACTCTTTAGCCAACTGCCTATAGCGACGGCGAATTTCGTCGTCGCTCGCGGAGCGCGGCACGCCCAGTACCTGATATGGATCGTCCGCCATAAGGGGTTCCGTCCGCAAAAGTGCGCACAGCGCCTGCCAGCATCTGCCGGCCCCGCGCCAAGATTTGATTTGAGACTATCTCGCGATTCGGATTTCGGCCGCACGGCCCATCAACTCGGCCAAAACCTGAAACCGGCGGCGCAGCCTTTCACCGTCCAGTTCGGCATAGGACCGCGGCAGCGTCAAAACAAGTTTTTCAGCGCGGAACGACAGCCGGGTTTCATCAATGACGCCCGGCATGCCGATCGACATCATGTGAGCGGTACGCAGCGCCCCGCCGACGATCCGCGCTCGCTTCAAAGTGCGCCGGTCGATCCGCGTCAGAAGCCGCTGTGGCAAGCCGTCCGAGCCGTCTTTGTCGGCCCCGGCGTGCCGGAAATAAACCGCCAGCCCCACGAAGATCCGTCCGGGATGATCGATGCCCGACATGCCTGCATGCGCAATCTTGTCGAGACACTGCTCGCCGCGATAATCGGGATGCACGCGCCAGCCGATATCCGACAACAGGCAGGCCGCATGCCGCAACCGCCGCTCCGCCAGTGTCTCGTCGGCACCACCTTTGTCGAACAGCTGATCGGTCCAATCGCACAGCTCAAGCGCGTGCGCCAGCGAGCGGGACCGGCGCCGGGCAAAATCCTCGCAAAAACTGATAAGCGGATCCTTCGCCCTTTCATGCGGCGGCAACAGTCCGAAGAGTAAGCCTTCGCGCACGCCATAAACCGAGAAAACCACGTTGGACGGCTGCAGGCGCTTGAGAAAGCGCTCCATGACCAGCGCACCATACGGCAGGGATTCGCGCCGCGCCCGCGCCACCTCTTCGATGCCCTGGAGAGCGCCGATCTTCTTGGAACGCCGCACGCCCTCGCAGAACTGGATCGCCTCGCGTGTCGGGATGGAATACCCCTGCATGATGCGCAGCGGGTACTGCATCTGCTCCATGTGCAATTTTGCGAGCGCGCGCCACGTCCCGCCCACGGCGTAGAACGGACGGCCCCGTCCGGAATCCATCCAGTCGATCTTCTCAATGGCTTGATCTGTAATCTTCACGGCATCATCGACGCGCCCGCCAGTTTGATCAATGAGCCGAAGGCCACCCAGCGGCAAGGTCGAAGCGTGGCTCAATGTTTGGCCTTGCAGATCAATCAACTCGAGGCTGCCACCGCCCAAGTCGCCGGCGACACCGTCGGGATCGACAAAGCCCATGCGAATGCCCTGGGCGGCCAGTTGTGCTTCCATCTCGCCTGTTAGGATCTGGATCCGGGTGCCGCAAACCGCCTCCGCACGGGCAATAAAGTCCGGGCCGTCGCTCGCCTCGCGCACCGCGGCCGTCGCGAACGCTTTTAGGTTTTTCACTTTCAGAACGCGGGTCACCGCGCGGAACCGGCTCAGCGCGCCAAGAGCGCGCTCCACCGGTTCGCGACCCAATTGCCCGCTGGACGCAATTGTCCGCCCAAGCCCGCATAGAACTTTCTCATTGAAAATCGGCGTCGGCGCGCGCACGGCGCCATCGTAGACGACCAGACGCACAGAATTTGAGCCGACGTCGATCACGCCAATCGGCTCAAGCTCCTGCGGCCGGTTGCCGGAGCTGAGAATTTGCATCAGGCTCGTCACGCTCGATCCCTGCTTCAATCCTTGCTCCCAGTCCTGAATTTCGGGGGCGAACTGGTCTTGAGCGCCTGCCCGCGCCCCGAGAGCGAAGGATTGGTCATGAAGTACTTGTGCGCGTTGAACGCAGCCTCTCCCGCCGTGATTTGGACCCGCTCAGAGGACCCGTCCGGCAAGATGCGCCAGCTCTGCTGATTGTCCATCAGGTTGGCAACCATAATCTGATTCAGCACCTGCTCGTGAACCGTGGGATTGAGCACGGGCAACATGGCCTCCACACGCCGATCGAGATTGCGCGGCATCATGTCTGCCGAACTGATGTAGACCGCCGCGCGCGGCGACGGCAGCGCCTCACCACGCCCGAAGCAGTAGATGCGCGCATGTTCCAGGAAGCGCCCAATGATGCTTTTAACGCGGATATTTTCTGAAAAGCCGGGAATGCCGGGTCGCAGGCAGCAGACGCCACGGCAAATAATGTCGATTTCCACGCCCGCCTGACTGGCCGCGTAGAGACTGTCGATGATCTGCGCATCAACAAGCGCATTCATTTTCATCCAGATCGCCGCCGGGCGGCCCGCTTCCGCATGCTCGATCTCCTCGCGAATGTGCGCGAGGATGCGCTGGCGGATCCCGTTCGGGCTGGCCGACATCACTTCCAGTTCGCCGGGCTCGCCGTACCCGGTCACAAAGTTCAAGATCCGTGTCACGTCGCGCGCGATCACCGTGTCGCGGGTGAAAAGCGACAGGTCGGTATAAACCTTCGCCGTCTGTGGGTGATAATTGCCGGTCCCGATGTGGCAGTAGGTCGTCAGTTCGGCTCCCTCACGCCGCACGACGAGGCCGAGTTTGGCGTGCGTCTTTAGTTCGATAAACCCATAGACGACATGCACGCCCGCGTTTTCGAGATCGCGCGCCCAACGGATATTGGCGGCCTCGTCGAAACGCGCCTTGAGTTCGACCACCGCGGTGACGGACTTGCCCGCCTCGACTGCTTCCTTCAACGCAGCGACGATCGGACTGTCCCGTGATGTCCGGTAGAGCGTCCACTTGATCGCCAGGACGTTGGGATCGTTGACCGCTTGACGGAGGAACTGCACCACCACATCGAAGCTTTCGTAGGGGTGATGAACGACAAGATCCTTCTTGGTGATGGCGGCGAAACAATCGCCGTTATATTCGCGTATCCGCTCAGGAAAGCGGATGTTGAACGGCTTGAAGAGCAGGTCGGGCCGGTCCTGGACGATGAGCTGGCTCGAATCGGCCAATCCCAGAACACCATCCTTGACGAAAATCGCCTCTTCGCCGACTTCGAGTTCGGAGGCCACGAGCTTGCGCAATTGCTCGGGCATGCGGCTTTCAAGTTCGAGCCGGATCACATGCCCGCGCCGGCGGCGCTTCAGCTGGGTCTCGAACGAGCGGACGAGGTCTTCTGCTTCTTCCTGAAGCTCGATATCGCTGTCGCGCAGCACCCGGAAGGCACCCTTCGAACGAATGTCGAAGCCCGTGAAGAGCTTGGTCAGAAACATGCCGATCATCTGTTCGAGCTGGATGAAGCGGACGACGTTGTCGCCCGCCGGCTCGGCGCGCAGCCGGATGAACCGCTCGATCTGACCCGGAATGGGGATGAGGCCACTCATGGTCTTGGCGTCGCTCCGGCGCTGCATCTGCACCGCCAGCGTCAGCCCCTTGTTCAAGATGAACGGGAAGGGATGCGCGGGATCAACGGCGATGGGTGTGAGTATCGGGAAGATGTGCGTCAAGAAAAGCGCTTCGAGCCAACTTACTTCCGCGGGCGTCAGGTTCTCGGGCTCGACGATATGCACGCCGACCGCATCGAGTTCGTCACGGAGATTGAGCCAAATCTTCTGTTTGTCGAACACGAGCGTGGCGACGAACTTGTTGATGGCGGCCAGCTGTTGATCGGGCGTCAGGCCGTCCTGCGATGTCGTCGTGACGCCGGCCGAAATCTGGCCGTAGATGCCGGCCGCGCGCACCATGTAGAATTCATCGAGGTTCGAGGCCGAGATCGACAGGAAGCGGAGCCGCTCGAGCAGCGGGTGGTTCGTATTTTCGGCTTCTTCAAGAACCCGGCGGTTGAACTGCAACCATGACAGCTCGCGATTGTAGAACCGCGACGGACCTTCCGGCGGCGGCGGATGTTCGGCGGCCGGCGCACGTGATGCGCCACCCCGCGCCGGCAACCCGGTCTTCGCTTTGGCTTTCGCGTTCGTGTTGGTCATCAATGGGGTCCCGTCTGGTCCTTGATCCGTCGACTTAGGCCTCGTCTCTACGACGATTGCATGACAGTCAATCCTTGCCAAATGGCTGCGTTCCGGCCCGGGTCGCCAGCGCTTCCGATGCGATGGCTCGGGTCACCCGGCGCTGACGGGATAACGCCAGCTTATCGCAGGCCTCGACCAGCGATTGGGCTGCTTCGAACGATCGGTCGGCATGGAGCGCCAGATGGGCAATCACATGCGGTTCAACCGCCAGCTGCCGGTCGGCGAAGAGTTTGACCAGAACGGCCTTCAGGATGGCATCGTCGGGTGCCTCGATGCGCACCATCGGCAGGGCGCGCAGTCGCGAGCGCAGATCAGGCAGATCGACCGGCAGATCGCCGGCCGCCAGCCGCGACGTCGCCAGCAGTGCGTAAGACTTTTCGCGCACGAGGTTCAACAGGTGGAAAAAGATACGCTCGTCGGCAATGCCGCGATCGACATCCTCAACGGCGATGGCGCCATGGGTTTCCAGGCATGCGACGGCGTCTTCGGACAAGGTCGCGGCCGGCCAGCTTTGCGCACCGGATTTCAACCGCCACACGTTAGCCAAATGACTTTTGCCGGATCCTTCCGGACCAACCACGATCGCGGCCCGGGCCGTCCATTGCGGCCAGGTGTCTATGAGTGCCACTGCGGCATCGTTGCTGGCGCTCACAAGGAAATCCTCCAGCGCCAGCGCGGGCCGGTGCGGCAGGTCGAATACCAGCTGTTCAGGCGCCGGTTTCGGTTCCGGTTCGCGCATCACGCGGCCGTCTCCCCTTTTGCGGCGGGACGCTCACCTGTCCCGCGATACACCGCGCTTTGCAGGTAGCGGCCGAGCGCAAATCGTACCAGCACGGCCATTGCCGCGGCCACGGGAACCGCGACCAGCATGCCCACAAAGCCGAACACGTAGCCGAAGACGAACAGCGCCAAAATCAGCCAAACCGGATGCAGTCCGATCTTTGAGCCCACGATCTTCGGGGACAAGAAGCCGGCATCCATAGCCTGTGCCGCAAGGAAGATCGCCGCGACCATGAACAATGGCGTCACATTCGGCCAGAACTGGATGATGGCCAGGATGGACGCGGCGATGAAACCCGACGCCCAGCCCACAAAGGGGATGAAGGACAACAGCCCTGTCAACAAACCGACGAGCAATCCGTAATCCAAGCCAATGCTGCTCAATGCCACGGCGTAGTAGATGCTGAGCAGCAGGCACACCGTGCCTTGCCCGCGAATGAATGCGGACACCGCTTCGTTGACATCCCATGCCACGGCACGAATGACCGGCGCATGGTCGCGCGGCAGCCAGGAATCAAGCTTGGCCAGCATCGGGTTCCAGTCGATCAGCATGTAGAACATGACCAGCGGCGTCACCAGAAGTACCGCCGCGACATCGATGAGCGCCTGCCCCCGGTTCCAGACTTCGCCGGCCATCCATCCGGCCAAGGTGCCCCAGTTCTGTCCCAGTTCGCCGACAGCCTTGTCCATGCCCGCATTAAAATCGGGATAGCGATTTCCGAGCTGAACACGGGCCCATTCGTCGATCGCGAGACGCAGACGTTCCATCTCGCCGGGTAGAGCAATCGCCATGTGTTGCGCCTGCGCCAGAAGCAGAGGCGCGAGATAGTAAGCAAGAGCGATGATCAGCAGCCCCATGCCCGCGACCACGGCAATCGATGCGCCGAGCCGCCCAAGCCCCAGATGATCGAGCCGGTCAGCCAGTGGATTGAGGAAGTAGGCGAGCACGATGCCCAGGACGAAGGGCAAGAGAACTTCGCGCAACAGACCGACGACCAACACGAGCGCCAGCAGCAGGGCCAGCCAGAACAGCATCTGCTTTTCAATGCGCATACTTAACTCCCCGGCCCAAATCCCCCGGACTAGACGCTCCGGCGCCGAACGTGCCGTTCACACCGCCGTCCGAAATCAGAACCATGTGCTAGTCGCCAGCTGCCGACATATGGCGCAGCCACAAATTGAGATAGGCGGCGAGCGAAGCAAAGGTCAACGCGCCAGTCAGACCGACGAGCAGGATGCGCAGCGTGTCGAGCCCCAAGGCGAAACCCTGATCGGCAAGCACGACCGCCGCCAGGACCAACTGCACGGCTGTATTCGCCTTGCTGACACCCAGCGGCTGCATCTTGAAGGGCCGGTCCATCAGCCAGGCCAGCACGACACCGGCGACAATCAGTAGATCGCGCGAGACGACCGCAATGACCAGCCACAATGGCAGGGCGCCCGAGACGCCCAGCGCCACGAAAATACTGACGATCAACAGCTTGTCGGCGAACGGATCGAGATAGGATCCCAATTCCGTCTGCCCGTTGAAATTCTTGGCCAGATAGCCGTCCGCCATATCGGAAATGCCGGCGATCAGAAACGCATAGAATGCAAGCTGCGACTGCCCGGTCACCAGCAGCCAGAAAATGACCGGGACGAGAATGATGCGGCCGGTCGTGATGAGGTTGGGAAGGCTCACTTGTATAACTTTGCTGGACGATGACCGGAACGGGCGGCGTGGACCTGCGGGTGAGTTGGCGATCCCGCTCACAGCCTTGCCAATAGCGGCCTTGGAGCGATCCGTCGAGACGACTGTCACACCACGGTTGATCCCGCAAGCGCGAAGGCATGCGCCGCAGCCCTCCGGTTGGCAGCACGCCTCGTGCCGGGACAGTGTTCAATGCCGCTTTGAAACCGAACTCAGCGCCGCTCCGAGCGCATCGTCCAGCCCATCGCCGTCGATTGCAGGGACACACCGTAAGGCGCGAGGGCCTGGGCCAGAGCTGGGCCCCCGCCGGCATATTTCACACTGACGCTGGCGCGGCCCGCCGAGACGGACCCGATCCGGATGTCATCGATGCCAGGAGCTTCCAGCAGCACGCGGCGCATTTCGTTCCATTCGGACGGACTTGCGTATTCGGCCTCGAAGGCCACATCCTGCAGGCCCGCAAACCCAGCATCGCCGTAGGGCGACGGTCCATATGTCCCCGCCGCGCTGGCGCCGCCCGTCTCGTTGATAAGCTTCCAGCGGCCTTCCAAAATTCCCAGCGACACGACCGCGGCCAGTTCGAGGGTATAGGCTAGATCACCGTCGCTCAGCTTGTAGCTGCGCTTTAAACTGAACGGTCCCACGGCATCCTGACCAGCCAGGAGGACGTTGACGCGGCCTGCTTCCGTCTCGACTTCGGCAATAGCCACGACAATGCGTTCCGCCCCATATGGGGCTGCCAATGCGGTCAGCGGATCACCGCCGCCCTCATAGAGTTGTCGCAACGACCCGGCTTGCACGTCAGGCTTCATTGTCTCGACTCGGACCGGCGTGACCGAATTCGTCAGATCCAGTCCCGGCCAGACGCTCGACCATGTCCCGCTCGCTGGGCGAAATTCGCCCGTGTCGCCGGCTGCGGCCTTTCCGTCGCGAATGATCGGCACCACCAGCGTGACCGGTGCCTGCTGATCGACGTACGGAATACCCCTCGCGCTCAACAGATTTCGCACCTCGTTCGCCTGAAAGGAAAAATCGAGGCTAGCGATATAGGCCGTCGCCGAATTGCGCTCGGTTCGCACCGAGACGCCGTCGATGAGGGAAGCTGCATCGATAGGACCGAGCTGCTGCAGGCTGCGATAGGACGTGACGGGCACGATCCGCTTGAGAAGCGACCGGAACGCCGCCTTCTGCCCATCGGCAATCGCCTGCTCTTTCGCCGCCACGGCATTGCTGGCCCGGGCTTCGACGGGATAATTTCCAATCGTGTAGGCGCGGTCTGAGCCGGCGGCCGCTCTGACCCCAGTGGCTGGCATGACGCCCAGGACGGCCGCCAGAAGCGCCACGAGAGCCGTTTGACCGAAAGGCGACGTCCGCCGCATGCTGCCTGCCTTCATGTTTTTAATGAGCCGGTCCGCCGCTGGGCCGGTCGCCACTGGAACGGCGCCTGGCGAGTTGCCGCCGGACGCACTTGCTGGTAGAGCCCCATGTTCTCGCGAGCAATCGGGCGAAAATCGGGTCAGCGCCGTGCGCGGCCCCTGCCGGCCGGCTTCTCCACGAGCGGTAATGGCCACCGATCCCACGGGGATCGCTGTAGGACGGCGGGGTTGCATGGTCCAGTCTCCAGACGACAAATCCGCACCCATCACGTACCGCGATTCCGGCGTCGATATCGACGCGGGCAATGCGCTGGTGCACGCCATCAAGCCGCTCGTCAAGACAACTCGGCGTCTCGGGGCCGATGCGGACCTGGGTGGTTTCGGCGGCCTGTTCGATCTGAAGGCGGCTGGTTTTCGCGATCCGATCCTGGTGGCGGCCAACGACGGCGTCGGAACAAAACTCAAGATCGCCATCGAGAGCGGCCACCATGCGACCATCGGCATCGACCTCGTCGCCATGTGCGTCAACGATCTTGTCGTCCAAGGCGCCGAACCCCTGTTCTTTCTCGACTATTATGCAACCGGCCGCCTCGACGTGCCCGTCGCACGGGACGTGGTGGCCGGCATTGCCGACGGCTGCCGTCAGGCGGGCTGCGCGCTGATCGGCGGCGAGACCGCCGAAATGCCCGGCATGTATCACGCGGGCGACTACGATCTGGCCGGTTTCGCCGTTGGCGCGGTGGAGCGCGGTGAAATCCTGCCGCGGGCCGACATCGCGATCGGCGACGTGTTGATCGGTCTGCCGTCGGCGGGCGTTCATTCCAACGGCTACAGTCTGGTCCGCCGCCTCGCCGCCAGTGAGAATCTGGCCTGGGACGCGCCCGCGCCCTGGGCGCCACAGAGCACGTTCGGGGCTGCACTTCTGACGCCGACGCGGATCTATGTGAAGGCGGTTCTTGCCGCCATCGAGGCAACGGGCGGGGCATCCGACGGCGCCATCAAGGCCCTGTCCCACATTACGGGTGGGGGACTTTCAGAAAATCTTCCCCGCGTTCTGCCCGATACTGTCGCCGCCGCTGTCGATCTGTCAGCCATATCGCCGCCGCAGGTGTTCGGCTGGCTGGCCAAAGCCGGCCGGCTTGACGATGCGGAAATGCTGCGCACGTTCAACTGCGGCATCGGCATGATCGTGGTCGCCGAGAAGGCACGCGCGGATGAGGTGGTGGCAGCCCTGCAGGATGCGGGTGAGACCCCGGTCATCATCGGAGAAATCATCGCGCCGGGCGGCGAACGCTCCGACGCGAAAGGCAAGGGTGAGGCCTGGGCCGTGCAATACGAAGGCCGCCTCAAGTATTGAACCCGGAGGGCAGGCGATGCGCTTATCCTCCAATCCTGACGAAGCCGTCCCATGACCGCGCCGCGCATCATCACAATCGGACATTCCGCGCTCGATTTCGTCTATCGCATCGACGCATTTCCCACCCGCCCAACCAAGATGCGCGCCACCGGCTACACCATGAGCGGCGGCGGCATGGCCGCGAACGCCGCCGCAGCGGCCGCGCGGCTCGGCGGACAGGTGGCCCACTGGAGCCGCATTGGCGACGACATCGCGGGCGCGGCGATCGTGACTGAGTTGCAGCGGGATGGCGTGGAGACGGCTAGCGTGCGCGCTTTTCCGGGCCTGCAATCCGCGACGGCCGCGGTCATCGTCGACGCGGCCGGTGAACGGTTGGTCGTCAGTCAGCACGATGCCCAAGCCCCGCTCGATTCCAGCTGGCTGCCCTTGCATCTGATTAAAGATGCGGGCGCGGTTCTCTCCGACCTGTCGTGGCTGGAAGGAACGCGCGCGGCATTCACCGCGGCGCGGGGGCATGGCGTACCCACGATCATCGATATGGATATCGGAGCCGGCCGGCTCATCGGCGATGTGGTGGACGTCGCCGACTACGTCATCGCCTCGGCGCAGGCCTTCGATTCGTTTCTCACCGGTGCCGATACGGACGCCCGGCTCGACGGACTGATCTCCCAGGGTGTGCGCCACGCAGGCGTGACCCGGGGCGCGCAGGGCTACACGTGGAAAAACGCCCGCGGTCAATCCGGGCGGCAGCCGGCTTTCCAGGTCGAGGTGGTCGATACCACGGGCGCGGGCGATGCCTTCCACGGCGCTTTTGCCTGGGCCCTGGCCTCGGGAGGAAGCGACGACCACTGCGCCCGCATCGCGTCCGCCGTCGCCGCGCTGAAATGCCGGAAACTTGGGGCCCGGGCCGGCCTGCCCACCCGCCGCGAACTCGACGCGTTTCTCGCGCAACATAGTGCCTAATCCGCGCCCCACCGGGAACTTGACCCGAATCAAGGTTCTCACGGCCGGTGTGCGCGACACAGGTAACGATACCTTCTCGGCTCGCCCCTTCCCACGCTCTAGGATGCCTCATGGACCTCGCCGTCGCAGACCGCTTGCGCCTTCACCACATCGAAGGTTTTCCCGCCGACCTCCTCGACCTCCCGTCCGGCAGCCTATGGCACCGGCTCGCGGGGCCCACGCTTTTCCACGTCGCTGGACGCCACGAACCGCCGCTGTTCGTGTCCGTGTTGCTCCACGGTAACGAGGACACCGGCTGGCAGGCCGTCCAGCAGGTGCTCAAACGTCACCGTCCAAAGCGCTGCACCGCTCGCTGCTTTTATTCGTCGGCAATCTCGACGCGGCCAAAGCCAACGTGCGCACGCTGCCCACCCAGGCTGACTACAACCGCGTCTGGCCCGGCACGCTTTTGACCGCGACGCCCGAAGCCGCGCTCATGCGCGAGGTCGTCGACCACGTCCGTGCGCAGAAGCCTTTTGCATCCATCGACATCCACAACAACACTGGCCACAATCCGCACTACGCCTGCGTCAACGAACTGGCGGAACCCTATTTCCATCTGGCCCGCCTCTTCAGCCGCACCGTCGTCTACTTCAAGCGCCCGCTCGGTGTTCAGTCGGCCGCGCTGGCGCCCATCTGTCCGGCCGTCACCGTGGAATGCGGCCGCGCGATCGACAGGGCGGGCATCGGACACGCCGCCGAATTCATAGAGGCGGCGCTGGCCTTGACCGACTTCCCCGCGCATGCCGTGCCGGAGCACGATCTCGACCTGATGCAGACCCATGCCATCATCAAGGTGCCGCCCGGGGCCGACTTCTCCTTTGATGGCACCGACGCGGATTTTCGCTTCCACCCGGCGCTTGACCAATTGAACTTCTCAGAGCTTGCGCCGGGTACGTCCTTCGGCACCCTGGGCCGCACGCGGCAGGCCCGCCTTGAAATCCAGTCCGGCGGCGACGTGTCCGGCATCGCCGATTATTTCGACTACGCCGATGGAGAAATCCGGCTGACGAAGGCGGCAATCCCCGCCATGCTGACGCTGGACCCGCGCGCCATTCGACTGGACTGCCTCGGTTATCTGATGCACCGCATCGGGCGCGACGGGTCGCATACCGGCGCCTGACACACAGGAGCGGCGTTCGTGAACGCGGGTGACACCACCATCTTCGAAGCCACACCCTCCCCCGCCGATCTGGCGCGCTTCGAGGCGTTCCAGGCGCAATTGGGTGAGCAGTTCCGCACGATCTTCAAGGACCCGCTTGCCCCGCGAACGATCCTCATCCTGCCGAGCCTCAGCCTCGACCAGCAGGTCATGGAGAAGGTCTCCGGCGCGCATCACTACGAAGAGCGCATGCTCTGCCTCCTGCTGCTCTTGCGCCTGCCGCGCACGCGCGTCATCTACGTCACCAGCACCCCGATCTCCGGGACGATCATCGATTACTATCTCCACCTATTGCCCGGCATCCCTAGCGAACATGCACGCCGGCGCCTCAAGCTTTTCTCCTGCGATGATGGGAGACCGGCCGCGCTCACCGCCAAAATACTGGAACGGCCCCGCCTCGTTCAGCGCATCAAGGCGGCGATCGGCGATACGGCATCGGCGCACATGTCGTGTTTCACTGTTTCTGAAATGGAACGCCGTCTGGCATTGACGCTCGGCATTCCGATCTACGGCTGCGATCCATCCCTTCTCTATTGGGGCTCCAAATCCGGCTCACGTAAAATTTTCCGCGAAGCCGGTCTCGATTTTGCGGCGGGCTACGAGGATCTGGGCGACGCGGCAGACGTCGCCCGTGCGCTCACCGAACTGAAAAAGGAAAAGCCGACGCTCGCGCGCGCCGTCGTCAAGATCAACGAAGGCTTCTCCGGCGAAGGCAACGCCGTCTTCGATTTTCGCGGCGCGCCCTCCGGCAGCGGTCTCCTGCCATGGGTTCGCGAGCGCCTGCCCGGCATGGCTTACGAGGCCCGGGGCATGACGTGGGATCTCTACGAAAGCAAACTCAAAGCCATGCAGGGTATCGTCGAGGAGTGGATCACCGGCGACGTCAAGGAGAGCCCGTCCGTACAATTCCGCGTCGATCCGGAAGGCACGCTCGACGCCATTTCCACGCACGATCAGGTCATGGGCGGGTGCAACGGGCAAATCTTCCTGGGGGCGCGCTTCCCCGCGTCGGCGGATTATCGCCTGGATATCCAGCGCGAGGGCCTGAAAGCGGCGCGCGTGCTCGCGGACAAGGGCGTCCTCGGGCGCTTCGGCATTGATTTCATTTCCGTGCGGGAGAACAGCGGCTGGCGGCACTTCGCCGTCGAGATCAACCTGCGCAAGGGCGGCACCACGCATCCGCTGCTGATGCTCCAATTCCTGACCGACGGCCACTACGTGCCCGAGACGGGCGAATTCCGCACGCCGGGCGGCCATCAGCGCTGCTATTACGCGACCGATAATCTGGAAAGCCCGCACTATCGGGGGCTTTCGCCGGACGATTTGATCGACATCGCCGTGATGAACGGCCTGCACTTCCATGCCACGACCGCCGAGGGTGTGGCCTTTCATTTGATCGGCGCGCTGTCCGAGTTCGGCAAGCTCGGGCTCGTGGCCATCGGTGAGACCCACCGGCGTGCGGAGGAATTCCACCTAAAGACGGTCGCGGTTCTGGACCATGAAGGCGGGGCCGTCGCCGGCACCTGAGGAGGTTGTCACATGCCAAAGCTTGCCCAATCCAACGTGCACCTCTTGTGCGCCGCGCTGGCCGGCGCCGCTCTCATCTGGGCGGCGGTTCGGCCCGCGACGGCCATGGCCGGTGAACCGGAAGAGGATTTTCGAGGGCTGACCGAATATGAGATCGCGTGCATGTCCTGTCACGGGCTCGACGGCAAAGGCGACGGTCCGCGGGCCAAGACACTCTCCGTCATGCCAGCCGATCTGACGCGGATCGCCAAGGGCAGCGGCGGCACGTTTCCGCGCAGCGCCGTCTACGACATGATCGACGGCCGCGGCATCATCCCGGCCCACGGGTTACGCGATATGCCGGTCTGGGGTCTGCGATACCGCGCGACGGCGGAACCCGGCGAGGACCCGGCCGAGGTGGAGGCCCGTGTGCGCGCCCTCATCGAGGCGCTCATCGACTATCTGGAGACGCTCCAGGAGTGAGGCCGGCCCCATAAACCGGAAACGAGCGGCCATCGGGATTGGCGGGGACCGGGCACGCGGCCATCTCCCGGTTCGGAGCCTGGCATGCTATGCGACGTGCCATGAGCGACTCACCTGACCCCGCCCCCGCCCCGCACGATCCCAACCCACCGTCCAAACGCAAACGGACGGCCATCCTGATCTCCGGCCGCGGCTCCAACATGAAGAGCCTCGTGGAGGCCGCGCGGGATCCCGCCTACCCGTGCGAAATCGTGCTCGTGGTTTCGAACCGCCCTGATGCGCCGGGGCTCGCCTGGGCCAAGGCTGAGGGTCTCCCGGTCCTCGCCATGGACCATAAGCTCTACAGTGACCGTGCCCACTTCGAGAGCCAGCTGCAGGGGGTGCTGACCATGTCGCGCGTTGATCTTGTCTGCTTGGCGGGGTTCATGCGGCTGATGACGCCGGCGTTCGTCGAATCCTGGCGTGACCGGATGCTGAATATCCATCCTTCGCTCCTGCCGGCCTTCAAAGGCCTCGACACCCATGCCCGCGCCCTCGCGACGGGCGTGCGATTTGCCGGCTGCACCGTCCATCTCGTCCGCGCCGAGATGGATGAAGGCCCCATTCTGGGCCAAGCCGTGATTCCCATTCTGGAAAATGATACTGAAGAACACTTGGCCGCGCGGGTCCTTGCGGCAGAACATAGGATTTATCCGCATGTTTTGCGGCTATACGCCTCAGGATTGATAAATATCAACGGTGAGAAAGTATCGGTCCCTACCAGTATTGCCGGGTCCTGGGTCCAGTATTCGCCCTGAAGTTTGCTTAACGGCGGCTGCCACCGGGACCCAAGTGCCACCCGCGTTCGCTAAATTGACGCGGCGCCACGGGGTATCATGGACACTTCGATCAGCGCGGTGTTAGTCAATCCGATCGGTTCATCAGCTTCTGTCCTGCCCATCCTTTAAGTGTGTCTGTGAGTGCCCGGATGGGGCCCAGGACAAAGCGACCCACGGCATCCGGTACCCGGTGCGGCGGTCCCCAAACATGGTGTCCGCGCCCGGCCGACAAGTCCGTATGAGAAGCCGCCCACAGCGGCTCGGAGACGAGAGCATGACAGTCCAGCAAGCTACGGGGCACACGCAGGGCCTCGGCGAGGCGAGCAGCATCTGGTTTAAACTTTCCGCGCTCGCCAAGGGCGATCCGGACAACCCGATGCGCACCCTGCAAATGATGGCCGACCGCTATGGTCCGGTGATCGCGGTGAACATTGCCGATCAGCGGGTCATTTTCCTGACCGAGCCGGAACACTTCAAGCACGTCCTGGTCACCAAGGCCGACGACTACATCAAGTATTTCGACGGACTGAAGCCGGTGTTCGGCAAGTCCATGATCACCCACGACGGCAAGCTCTGGCAAAAAATCCGTATGCCGCAGCAGCCGGCGTTCCACCCGGACATGTTCGCCGAATACATTCCGTATTTTCTCGAGGCCATCAAATCAAAGATGGGCCTGTGGTCGGACCTCGCCGAGACCGGCGAAACGTTCGAGATGGTCGAGCAGACCTGGACGCTCGCCGCCGACATGATCTGCAAGGCGCTGTTCGATCGCGACATGCCGTTCAACCCGCACTTCGTCTACAAGTGCGTCAAGACCTACACCGACGTGATGAACCACAAGTCCATCCGCCTGAAGGTGGTCAACGGCGAGGCGTTCGAACTCACCGAGGAGAACGCGGCCAAGGCGATGGAAGTCTGGGGCAACGTTCCGCCGACGGTATTCAGCGCCGAGCCGCGCGAGGAGCGCGAGCGCACGCTGCTGAAAATGATCGAAGCGGTGACCGCCGATCCGGATGTGCCGGAGTTCGACCAGCAGCAGGCCATTGACGAGATCAAGCAATACCTGTGGGCTGGCACGGAGACGACCGCCTTGACGCTGGCATGGTCCATGTACCTGACCTCCAAGCATCCCGAAGCTGCCGACCGCATCCGCAAGGAAGGCGAAGCGACCTACGGTGACCGCGAACCGACGGCGGCCGACTACTCCGCTCTCGCCTACACCCGCGCCGTCATTCAGGAGACCATGCGGCTGTACCCGCCCATCTGGGGTCTCATCCGCGTCGCCACGAAGGACGATCAAATCGGCGGCAAGGACGTGCGTCCCGGCGATCGCGTCGTGATGTTCTCGTACGGCGCCCACCACAATCCGAAGTTCTGGGACAGTCCGGAAGAGTTCCGGCCCGAGCGCTGGATGGGTTCGACCAAGGGCCAGGTAAAGTATTCCTACCTGCCGTTCGGCGCCGGCAAGCGGTCGTGCATCGGCGGCGCCATGAGCCAGGTTGAGAACACGCTCGCCCTATCCATTCTGCTGCGCCGGTTCAGGCTCGAATACATGGGCACCGAACCGCCGGGCATCAACGGAACGGTGACACTTACGCCGAAGGGCGGACTCAAGTTCCGGGTGCGCGAACTGAGCTGATCGAAGGCGTGGCCCAATAAACAAACGGCGCCCGTGGAACACACGGGCGCCGTTTCGCACTTTTAAGCCGCGACGGCAGCTCACTTGGCCTTGAGCATCGCATCGATGGCCGTGATGTCGGCTTCCGCGCCCGCCAGATCATTGGCCGCGCATTTGGCTTCAAGCTTGGTCAGCATGGCCTCCAGCTGCTGGCCCTTGGCGGTCTCCAGCTTCTTCTTCGCACCCGCCTCCGCAAGCGCAAAAGCCTTGTCGAGACAGGCCGCCTTGTTGGCCGGAGGGGCCGCGTGAGCGACCGGAACACTGGCGGCGGTGACCAGCACAACGGCCAGAGCTGCGATAAAACGCATGGCAAAGATCCTTTCCGAACGTGGTCGTTTTGAACACACCAACGATGACATGGCTACTGAATGCCATAGGCGCACACGGTGGCGCGGCTCCCTAGATTGAAAGCGGGCAAATAATTCAACTCGATCCGGTCAATGCCGCGGCGATTGCCTCGCAGGTCAATGGGTTGGGTCTCGCTGCCTTCTGGAATGACCGCGCGCACGCTGAAGTCGTCAGCCTGTCCGTTCCCGTAGACAATGCGCACACGGACGAGGCGCACCTTGTTGCCCTCGGCGGTGAGCTTGATGGCCCGGAAGCGGCCTTCATCGAGACCGACGCGAATGACATCCTTGTCGTCAATGAGACCCACACGCTGGCAGCCCAGATCCTCCCAGCGTGCACCGGGGCGATTGGGCCTCCACACTTCACCCATGACGGCGACGCGCGCCGGGCCATATGGGCGATAAATCACCTCAATCTGCTGGATGCCGCGGCGTTCGCCACGAACCTCGACGGGCGGAAGATTGGTTCCGGCCTTGATGATCTTGTTGATCGGGAAACGCTGTAGTTCGTTGTTGCCGTAGCGGACCTGGATTTCCACGACTTCGATGTCCGCATCGAACACCTTCAAGCCAACCCGGCCGAAGGCGACGTTACCGGCTTTCGGCTGGACCACTTCGCGTTCCAGTCGCGGGGCGGCTTTCACCACGCCGAATGTTTGCCACACACCCTGTCCGCGACGTTCGTCGTGAAAGTAGCGATCGCCGACATCCGGCCGGCCCCGCTCCGCGCGGTCGCCATCCCGCTGGCGATAGGTTTGAGCGTCGGGCATCGCAGGCCACAGCACCATGACGCTCAATGTTATTGCGGCGCACAGCGACGTACGTGTCCATTTTTGTGCCATTTCGTGCCTCCCTTGCATGCCCGGCGCGCCAGTTCATCCGGCGGCATTGGTCGCGCGAGCCTTCGCCCCGCGTTTCCATTGATGCCATCAAAGTCGTTGGAATACGGATTTATTTAGGCGCGTTCACGCGCGCAATAAGGAATCTCATCTGATGTGGTGAACGCACGCGATGCCAGAAGCGAGAGGTCCAAGCAGGCCGGCGCCCTGCGAGACTATTCCACCACCACGTGATCAGCGCCGGTATTGATGGGACCTCAAAAAAAGATCGGGCCCACTGGGGGCCCGACCGGTCGTCAAATAAAGGTGGAATCGAGTGATGCGTGCCCGCGATGCGGGTCAGCCGACGATCTCGTCCAGACGGAAATTCAGCGCGATCTCGCGCTCGGCGGAGGCGGCGCTATCCGATCCATGCGTTGAATTCTCGCCCTTGGAGACCGCGAACTGCTTGCGGATGGTGCCGTCGGCGGCTTCCTTGGGATCGGTCGCACCCATCACTTCGCGATACTTGGCGATGGCGTTCTCGCCTTCCAGGACCTGGAGGACGATCGGACCCGAGGTCATGAAGTCGACCAGTTCGCCGAAGAACGGGCGAGCTTTGTGCTCCTCATAAAATTTCTCGGCCTGGGCGCGCGTCCAGCGCACGCGCTTCTGGGCCACGATCGTCAGCCCGGCCTGCTCAATCACGGCGTTGACCGCGCCGGTGAGATTGCGGCGGGTGGCGTCGGGCTTGATGATCGAAAACGTGCGCTCAATGGCCATCGTGTCGGGTCTCCGTTTGAAGGCATTCGAATTTTTGGAAGTTGAGCGGCCTTATAGCTGCGGCCTTGGAGGCCAGCAAGCGCGGCCCTTCGCCCTGCGGGACTTGCGCGCAAGTCCCCGCGCTGCCGCAGTCACGCCGCTCAAATGCCTGGATTGTAGCAGCAAATCCGCGCGCCGCGCCGCTACGGAAACCTGTATGCCTCGCATTTGGAAAGAGTAATGTTCAGCTTGGATTGACGCCGCCGACGCGAAAGACCACAAATCCGCACATTGGCGTGGCACCGTTCCATGCTCTACGCCTAGAGGCGTAATTTCCGGATTCTCGCTGCGGCGCTCAGGTCCGGGGCCTGAAACTGGATGATTGAAGCGAGGCCTACTCGTGAACGCAACGGCCGGCCAGGATAACTGGTATCTCGCCCGCGAGGGCAAGCAGCACGGTCCCCTGTCGGACTTGGAAATGGCCAAGCTGGTCGAGTTCGGCCACTTGCGCGCGGCCGATCTCGTTTGGCGCCCCGGCTTTGCCGATTGGATGCCCGCACCCACCGTATTCCCCGAATCCCAACCCCAAGTGGCGCCGCAGCCCGCCGCCCCACCGGCGGGTGCCGCCCCGTACCAAGGTGCAGGCTCCGCCCAAACTGCGGGTGCGGGCCCATCGGCAAATGCCGCGGCACAGTCCGCGCAGCCGGGCACAGGTTTCCCGGGCGGCACAGCCGAGACGGCACAGCCCCAAATGATGGGATTTCCTGCACCGCAGACTCAGCAGCAGCCGCGCGAGCCAGCAACCGCCCGGCCGATGGGCGGTCCGCAGCCCGGTGACATGCGAGGCATGAGCGGGACCATGCGCCCCGAGGCGCGCATGGGCTCCGGACCGCAACCAGCCTCGTCGTCTGAAGCACAATTTTCGCCAACACCCTTGGCGCCCATGGCGCCTGCCAAACCCGCGAAGTCTGGTGGCAGCGGTTTGATTGCCGCTTTGGGCCTTCTCGCCGTGATCGGCGCCGGTTCGACCGCCGCCTACTTTTATGGGGACACCATCAAGGCCGCTTTGTCGGGTTCCAGCGCAACGCCGGCGGACAGCCCGTCAGCGTCACAAGAAGCCATCCCGGCCGAACA
Source organism: uncultured Alphaproteobacteria bacterium (assembly GCA_963786675.1). Classification (GTDB taxonomy): domain Bacteria; phylum Pseudomonadota; class Alphaproteobacteria; order Rhizobiales; family Hyphomicrobiaceae; genus JAGVSR01. Next base: position 186,807 of record CAWAZY010000001.1, read on the forward strand.
GACCGCCACGCCGGCACCGGCCACGCAAGTCGCGGCGATCGTCCCTGGGCCCGCCCCCATCGATACCGCCGCAATTGATAGCGACCTGCAGCGTTCACCCATGTGGTCGCTTCTCAAGACCGAATTTCCCGACTGGTATTCCGAGCGCGTGCGCGAGGTTGGCCAGTTGAAGAGCGAAGGTAAGCCGAGCGAACAAATCGACGCCCGCCTCACGGACTCGCTGGTGGCTTTGCGCCGGCAGAATGCAAACACCGCATTAGCTGCCAGCCCAGCGCGCCTCCAAGACATCGCCGCGGCCTTCATCGCCAATCTCAATGCTCTGCAGGCCCAGAGTGTCGATGCGTGCTACGGCTTCATCAGCAAGGGCGAGGCGACGCCAGTCGCATCTGCCCTAATGCAGAAGCCGGTTGAAGGCGCGCCTCTCCATGCGCAGCTTCAAGCGGTATTCGCGGCCGTCGCGGAGGGACGCAGGGCCCCTGTCCAGCGCAAGACACCGGAGAAGAGCGACTACGATCTGCTGGCGACCGAACTCGGCACCATTGGATGGAGCCAGGCGGACATTCAGCTCTTTGCCGACCCCAAAGCACTGTCCGAAGCCCCTCGCGATCAGGTCTGCAAAATGGTCCGCGACTGGTTCTCCGCGCATCTGGCCGTCAAGGACGAGGCGGCGCGCGAACGGTTGCTGTTCGAAACGCTGCGCCCTGTCGTCGCCGGATAGAACCACGTCGTCATGCTACAGGCCACCATCAAAGTCTTGCTCACCAGCCTGTTGGTGGTGGCCGCGTCCGAAGCAGGCAAGCGCAATGTTCTGGCTGGCGCAGTCATCGCGTCCCTGCCCTTGACGTCTGTGCTGGCCATGAGCTGGCTGTATTTCGATACCGGCGATACCCAGCGCGTATCCGCATTGGCGCATGGTATCTTCTGGCTGATCCTGCCCTCCCTCATTCTGCTGCTGGCCCTCCCGTTTCTCCTCAATCGGGGCTGGGGCTTTCTGCCCAGTCTTGCGGTCAGCGTCACGCTGACCACGGCGGGCTATCTGGCGATGATCGCTCTCCTCAACCGGGTTGGGATTTCCATCTGAGAATTTTCAGATGAGCCCGGGTCACAGCAACCGGAATTGCCCGCCTTCAGGCACGGGCGGCACGAACAAATCGGTCCGCAGGCTCTGCCGCTGCGCATTCAGGTCCAGTCTTTTCAAAGCCAGCCGGAACCGCAGTGCGATCTGATCGGCGTAGGGTCCGCGTCCGCGCTGGCGCACGCCGAATTCGGCCACGTAGTCTTGTCCTGCGTGCATCGATTGAAGCAGACGCAGCACGCGGCCTGACCGGTCGGGCACTTCGTCGGTCAGCCATTCCCGGAACAGCGCCTTGATCTCCAAGGGCAGGCGCAAGAGGACGTAACCTGCCTCACGCACGCCCGCGCGGTGTGCGGCGGATAAAATGGATTCAATCTCGTGATCGGTGAGACCCGGAATGATGGGGGCCACCATGACCGCCGTGGGGATGCCTGCCTCGCTCAGCTGACGCAAGGCCTCCAGACGCCGCGTCGGCGAGGATGCGCGCGGTTCCATGCGCCGCGCCAGTTGCCGGTCGAGCGTCGTCACGGACAGGGCGACTTTCGCCAGCCCGCGCGCGGCCATGCGGGACAGAATATCAAGGTCTCGGACAACCAGCGCCGATTTGGTTACGATGCCCACGGGATGGCCTGTCCGCTCCAGAACCTCCAAAACCGACCGCGTGATGCGCCGCTCGCGTTCGATGGGCTGATAGGGATCGGTGTTCGTTCCCAGCGCCATCGTGCGCGGGGTGTACCCGCGCGCCGCCAGTTCTCGCTCCAAGAGGCGGGCGGCATCCGGCTTGGCATAGAGTTTGGTCTCAAAATCGAGACCGGCAGAGTGGCCAAGATAGGTATGGGTCGGACGCGCATAACAATAGATGCAGCCGTGCTCGCAACCCCTGTAGGGGTTTATCGACCGGTCGAACGAAATATCGGGACTGTCGTTGCGCGTTATGATCGTGCGCGCCTTCTCCTCCTGCACCTCGGTCTTGGAAGACATCCGGTCGTCGTCCAGATCCCATCCATCGTCAAAGTTTCCACGCTGCTCAGCCTCAAAGCGGCCCGACGCGTTGGAACGCGCCCCGCGGCCCCGGCGCAAGCCGGCGGGGACTTGCGTGCCGTCCGGACCAACAGGCTCCGTCACATCAAACCCGTCGGTTGAAGACGTCGCATCCTCGGGTGTCATGCGGCCTAAACCTTCTCCGTGCCCGCTTCCGAATGCACTTGCCAATCTCTGAGGGGCAACGGCGTTGCGGCACCTCACCCGATGTTTAAATTAGAACAAAATAGGAACATTGACAAGTGGGCCGCCGCAGCCTGCTGCGATCGGGCCGCTTGTTCGGACCCGCGAAGCCGTGGCACATGGAACCCATGATCTCGGTCATCATCCCAACGCTGAATTCCGAAGCCGATCTCTCCGGCACGCTGGCGGCACTCATTCCCGCCGCCGTCGAGGGTCTCGTCCGCGAAGTCATCATTGTCGACGGGGGGTCCAAGGACCGCACGCTGCTCATTGCCGAGAACTCGGGAGCCGAAATCGTCACCGGCCCGGCGGGCCGCGGCGCACAATTGAAAGCGGGGGCGGCCAGGGCCCGGCAGCCGTGGCTTCTGTTTCTCCACGCCGACACAGAACTCAGTCCGAACTGGGATCAGATCGCTAGCCATTTCATGGAGAAGGTCGACCGGGAGCGGGTGGCACCTTCGGCCGCGGCGTTCCGATTCCGGCTGATGGATGAAGGCTGGCAGCCGCGCGCCTTGGAAGCCGCGGTCGGTGTCCGGTGTGCGCTGTTCAAGGCGCCCTATGGCGATCAGGGGTTGCTCATTCCCCGTTCGCTCTACGATCAGGTTGGCGGCTATGCGGCCCATCCGCTGATGGAAGACGTCGACATGGTCCGGAAGCTCGGCCGGAAGCGCATCACCATGTTGCGCGCGGAAGCTTCGACCAGCGCGCGCCGTTACCGCACGGATGGGTACGTCCAGCGCACGGCGCTCAACCTGTTCTGCCTCATGGCATATCTGGCCGGCATGTCACCGGAACGCATCCGCCGCATCTACGACGGCAAATCAGAACCGGTTGGTTCGGCCATTGCCCAGAGGGCCGGCGGAACTCCGTGAGAACGGATAGCCTAAACACCTGGGCTCCAATCCGTCGCGCTCCAGACCGTCGAATTCAAGACATCGGTGCTCGGCGTCAGCGTCCGCGCGGATTTCTCGTGGTGATGGTGAAAGTGCCAGTGGAAGGCCGCGTCAAAACACGGCTCGCGCGCAGCATCGGCGGGCCCGCGGCGACAAATTTCTATCGTCACGCGCTTGGGACCACGCTGCATCGTGTCCAGCGGCCACGGGTATGGACGACGCTTCTGGCCGTCAGCCCGGACCTCGAGGCCCGATCTCCGGCACTCCCGCGCGGCATCTTGCGAAGGCCGCAAGGCCGGGGCGATCTCGGAGACCGCATGCAGCGCATTTTCGATCGCTTCACGCCGGTGCCGGTGCTCATCATCGGTTCGGATGTACCTGAGGTTTCGGCGCCAAAGATTGCGTCCGCTTTCCGTCTTCTGGCGGCCCGGGACACGATTTTTGGACCCGCACCCGATGGCGGATATTGGCTTGTTGGCACCCGGCGGCGGCGGAACCTTTTCGCCAACGTTCGCTGGTCCACGGCGGATACCCTGTCCGACACGCTGCGAAATTGCGCGCGGGCGCGCGTGGGCTTGCTCGAAACACTCGCCGATGTCGATGAAGCCGCCGATTTTGACCGGTTTTCAAAACACATTGGCCGGCGGATTGTGCCGCCGGCCTGATGTGTTCGCGATCTGACTGCTGTGGCAACCTTACGCCGCCGACTGATCCGCATTGGCGGCCGCTGTCACCGGCATGCAAATGTCGATCCGCTGCTTGTCCTCCGGGACGAACTTCGGATTGTCGAAATAGATCTCAATGACCGGTCGGCGTGTGTCGACCACGAGCCCCTGAGTTGGCATCCAATCGTTGCGCAGGGTCGATATCGCCATAGCTAGTCCATTGGTGCCACCAACATGACGCCGGCGGGCATAGGCGCCACCGGGCAGGCGGCGCACCGAAAAGCTCTCCGGAATCTTGGACCTATATTCGTCGGCAAGTTCGATGCAGGCTTCGTACCGGCACATTTGTGCCGCCACCCGCCGCGGATCGTCGAGCAGCAGCCCGTAGCCGGTACCCACAGAGTTGATCACCCCGCTCTCATACAGCCAATCGAACATGGACTTCCAGGACGCGGCAGCAGAGACCGAATACGGTCCCACCGCGCGCACCGTGGCCACGTTCAACGGCCGCAGATAGACAAAGCCTGAGCTCACGACGCCTCACTCTCGCCTTTCGGCGTATCCCGCACTTGCCGAAAATCTCTCCGGCAATCTTCGGGAACTTTAGCAGTCGGGCGTTCAGTCCCATTTAAGTCTGGCGTTAAAACTTAGGAGCAATTCTGTGTAATTTAAGAGTGGATTTGGTGCGAACACGGATTTGGACGCTGCCTCTCAGCCAGCAGCCGCCGCAACCGCCTGCCGAACCTCAAGAAAATCGCGCCATGCTTGCCGCTTATGTGCGGGCGAGCGCAATAGAAACGCGGGGTGCAGACTGGCAATGGTTTTATATTTGCGGCCCGATATCTCTGTTTCCAGCCATTTCCCTCGAAGGCGCAAAATACCTTCCTCTGATCGCGTAATATGCTTGGCGGCCGAACCGCCCAGCAGCAACAGCACCCGAGGATTGACCAATTCGATCTGCCGCTCGATGAACGGCCGGCAGACCTCGGCCTCTTGAGGGGTCGGCGTGCGGTTTCCAGGCGGACGCCAATAGACGATGTTCGTGATGTGAACGTTATCTTCACCATAGCCAATCGCCGCGAGCATGCGATCGAGCATCTGACCCGCACGGCCGACAAACGGACGCCCCGCGATGTCCTCATCGCGGCCGGGCGCTTCACCGATGATCATCAGGGGTGCCGCGGCAGCACCGCGGTAGAAGCAGAGGGATTTCGCCGTCGTCTTCAGGCCACAGCCATCAAAAGCGTTGAGCGCGGCCCCGAGGGCATCGAGCGACTGGGCCTTGCGGGCCGCCGCCCGAGCGCTGCCGACGGCCGAGTCCGGCGAAACCGCAGCCGGCCGGCGCGGCGGTTGAGCCAGTGGTGGCGGTGCCGACCCTGTCGCTCGGGCGGTGCCCGGGGGGGCCGTGCTTGGAGCGCGCATCGCTTCGGCGGCGGGTCCGGCCCGCGGTGCGACACCTGCCGGGACGCTGGCCAATGCATCCTCTGGCGAGGGATCACCGGAAAGTTCAAAGTCCGCCCCCGGGGCTGCGCGGCCAGGGGTCAGCCAATCGATAGCCTCGTCCGCGATGACGGCGTCCGCCCCCATCGCCAACGACCATTCGAGGACGGATGCTAGAATCTGCCGGTCCGGGTCTGACATGGCCCCACCATGGCGCTGGCCGCCAGATATGTCTATGTCCCGCCACCCGCAGCTGCTTTCTAATGCCTGGCTCGAGCGGGTGGCGTCCATGGGCCGCGGGGGCATCCGCAGAACCTTCCGGCGACGTTTAGCGGTCCTGTGACGGAACGCGCGGCGCGCTTGACGGTATGGACCCCGCGACCTAATCGAAATTAAATCTCGTTTTTCCCCGAAAGCACAAGCCGAAGGACAGTCAGCAGATGGCGCATGACAATGCCGAGTTGCCGCCGCGCGACGCCATGGAATTCGATGTCGTCATCGTCGGGGCCGGTCCGGCCGGACTATCAGCAGCCATCCGGTTGAAACAGAGGGCGGCGGAAAAGGGCGAAGACCTGTCTGTCGTGGTTCTGGAGAAGGGCTCCGAGGTCGGGGCCCACATTCTCTCCGGCGCCGTCATCGACCCGGTCGGCCTCGACCGGCTGATCCCCGATTGGAAAGCCAAGGGCGCGCCCATCGAAACGGAAGTGACCGAAGACCGTTTTCTTCTGCTGGGTCCGCAGGGCGACCTGCGTCTTCCCAATAGTCTGATGCCGCCCTTGATGAACAATCACGGCAATTACATCGTGAGCCTGGGCGCTGTCACGCGGTGGCTGGGCGAGCAGGCGGCGGAACTTGGCGTTGAAATCTATCCCGGCTTCGCCGCTGCGGAATACCTGACCGACGACAAGGGCGCGGTCGTGGGCGTGGCGACGGGCGACATGGGTGTTGGCCGCGACGGCCAGCCCAAGGACGGCTTCGTGCGCGGCATGGAACTGCGCGGGAAGTACACGCTGATCGCCGAGGGCGTGCGGGGTTCACTCGCCAAGCAGCTCATTCGCGCCTACGGCCTGGACAGCGAGAGCGAGCCGCAGAAATACGGCATCGGTCTGAAAGAGCTGTGGGAAGTTGCGCCCGGCAAGCACCAGCCGGGTCTCGTGCAGCATTCATTCGGCTGGCCGCTCGGCAATCGCACGGGCGGAGGTTCGTTCCTCTATCATTACGGTAACAACCTGGTGTCGGTCGGCTTCGTGCTGCACCTCAACTATGAGAACCCGTATCTGTCCCCGTATGACGAGTTCCAACGCTTCAAGACGCATCCCGCCATCCGGGACACATTCGAAGGTGGCAAGCGCATTGCCTATGGGGCCCGCGCCATCACCGAAGGCGGCTGGCAATCGCTGCCAAAACTGACGTTCCCGGGCGGCGCGCTACTGGGCTGCTCGGCAGGCATGGTCAACGTGCCGCGCATCAAAGGCAGCCATAACGCCATCCTGTCCGGCATCGAGGCCGCAGACGCCATTGTCTCGGCTTTGGCGGAGGGACGCGCCCATGATGAATTGACCGATTATCAAACCGCGGTCGTCGACGGCGAGATTGGCCGCGATTTGAAGCGCGTTCGCAACGCCAAACCCATGTGGTCGCGCTTTGGCACGGCCATCGGCATTTCGCTCGGCGGTATGGACATGTGGCTGCGCACGCTGCTCGGCGGCTGGTCGCCGTTCGGCACCTGGGCGCACCGCAAGACCGACGCGGCAGCGACGAAGCCGGCGCGCGATTACAGCCCCATCGCCTATCCCAAACCCGACGGTGTGCTGACGTTCGATAAACTCACCAGCGTCTCGTTCTCCGCCACCAATCACGAGGAGGATCAGCCGGTCCATTTGAAGCTGACGGACCCCACGATCCCGATCGACGTAAACCTGCCGACTTGGGCGGAACCGGCGCAGCGCTACTGCCCGGCGGGTGTCTACGAGGTGGTGCACGACGAAAAGGGCGGCGCACGGTTCCAGATCAACGCTCAGAACTGCGTCCACTGCAAAACCTGCGATATCAAGGACCCGAGCCAAAACATTACGTGGGTTTGCCCCGAAGGCGGCGGCGGGCCGAACTATGCTGAGATGTAGCTCCAGCAGGTTCCGAAACGACGCGGCACGCCGCCTTCAAAAGCCAACATGAAGGCGGCGGCTGAACCTCGACGTCAATAACGGGACGTCCGGCACGGGACAGGCATCAGAAGCTCTTCAGATCCGGAATCAGGGCGTGGAAGACGAGCCGCCGTCGCGACCGTCCGGCATGTCCGGAGCCGCTCCAGGGACCGGCTCTGGGGCCGCTTCCCCGTCCGGCAGCAGGTCCGGCCGCTCGCCGGCTGCCGGTTCGCCCTCGACCTCGGCATCTCCCGCCGGCTCGCCGCCGCTTTCCCCGAACCACGACTGATCGGCCGGTACTTCGTCGCCTAGCTCTTCTTCGACCGCGATCTCGATAGCTATGGCGCGATCCTCGGCGCGCGCCGGCACCAACTCGAAAATCAGCATTCCGGCAGCCAAGATCACGCCCGCGCCGTGCAGGCCGGGCACCGCAGCCGACAAATGACGCTTTCTGATGATTATCCTGGCCGTGGTCACGGGTCGCGTCTCCATTGCCGGTCTGTCGCGATTCGCTGGAAATTGACCCAAGCATCTGGGCTGACCCGAGGAAATTGCCGCAGCCGGACCGGATGCCCCGTTTGCGCCATTTCCACGCGTCATACGGACTCTTGTACTATCTGTTGAGACTTTCGGCCGGCCTTTGGAAGGTAAGGGTAAAAAGTCTCCTGACGCGCTATTGCCGTGTCGCCAAGTCCAGCCGGTCTTTGCTACACTCGTTCTCCACACCGACCTGTCTACCGATGAGCCTTGAGCGTCGGAGACCGCGAGAGGAAACCGGTTCATGCGAGCACGTACCGTCCGGCGCATTGCTGCCCACGGATTGAAGCTTTCCTTGGCGGCGGCGCTGATGGCCGGGAGTTCGTCCGTGGCCTGCGCCGAGACCAGCGCCGATGCCCGGGCTGATGTTGAACTCAGCCAATCCCTTTCCGGCAGCTACCTGGCAGGCCGGTTTGCACGCGCCGAGAACGATACCGGCCGCGCCGCCTCCTATTACGGCAACGCGCTGATGTTCGATCCAGCCAGCGACATGCTGCTCGAGCAGGCCGTTCTGATGGAAGCCTCGCAAGGCAACTGGGATCGCGCCGTTCGCCTCGCCGAGGGACTGGCGGAGCTCGAGCCCCAGCACCGCATGGCGCGGATGTTCCTAGGCTTGGGCGCGTTCAAGACCAACGACTGGAAGAAAGCTGAAGAGCACTTCAAGGCCGCCTCATCCGGCCCGATCGGCGAATTGACCAGTTCGCTCGCGTTGGCATGGATCAAGCTCGCAGCCGGACAGACCACCGAGGCATTGAGCGTTCTCCAAGTGCCCAAGCAGGCGGAGTGGGCGCAGTTTTATTTGCGCTATCATCGGGCGCTGGTGGCCGACGCAGCCGGACGCAAGAGCGATGCGCGGTCGACGTTCGAGCGCGTGTTCAAGCAGGACGGCCGCACGCTGCGGACCGCATTGGCTTACACGCGCAGCCTCGCCCATGCCGGCGATCTGCGCGCCGCCCGGGCCGCTTTGAAGGATCATCTCACCAAAACCCAGGGCGATGGCCATCCTTTGGCTCGCGCGCTGCAGCAGGAACTTCAGTCGGGCAAGAAGATCGATCTGCTTGTCAAAACACCGACCGACGGTCTTGCGGAAGTTTTCTACGGGCTGGGTGAAAGCCTGATCGGCGAAGGCGCCATCGGCGTCGGCGTCGTCTATCTGCAGATGGCCCTGTTCGTGGCGCCTGATCACCCCTTCGCTCTGGCCGCGCTGGCCAATGCCTACGAGGCCAACAAGCAGTACCAGGACGCGATCGACGTCTACGACCGTATCCCGAAAGGTTCCCCGCTTGAGCCCGCAATCGAAATTCGCAAGGCGTTCAATCTGAATTCCCTCGATCGGCCCGACGATGCGCGGGCTGTCCTCGAACGCCTGCTGGGCGACACACCCGATCCCGCCGGCGCGCAATCGAATGACGCGCCCGCAACGGCGGACGCCGCAGAGGCGGCCGCGCCCACGGCGACCCCAGAAACTCCGGTGGAGCCCATCATCGATCTGAAGCCGTCCGACCTCGGCGACCGCGTCCTAAAGATCGGCTCGGATGGCGAATCCGTGCGCGAACTCCAGAGCGCTCTGGCCCAGCTCGGTTACGACATCGGCGGCGCCGTCGACGGCCGCTTCGGTGACGCAACACGCAAAGCCGTCATGGCGTTCCAGCAGTCAAAAAATCTCGATCAGGATGGCCTCGTCGGACAGGAGACTCTGGCCGCCATCATCGCGGAAGCCGGTTTGGCAACTGGTGTGGCCGCAAATAGCGACAGCCCATCGGGCTCAGCCCAGCCGCAGAAGGCGGACCTCAATGACATCGAACGGTTGCAGGCCCTGGATGCGCTCGGCAATATTCTGCGTTCCCGCAAGCTCTACGCCGAAGCTGTCGAGATCTATGATCGCGCCATAGCCATGATCGGCAAGCCGCAGCGCCGGCACTGGGCCTACTTCTATGCCCGTGGCACATCCTATGAGCGATTGAAGAATTGGCCCGCCGCCGAAATCGACCTGAAGAAGGCCTTGGATCTCTATCCGGATCAGCCGCTGGTCTTGAACTACCTGGGCTACTCGTGGGTGGACCAAGGCATCAATCTCGACAAGGGCATGATGCTCATCGAGCGGGCCGTGGCCGTGAAGCCCGACGACGGTTACATCGTCGATAGCCTTGGCTGGGCGCACTACAAGCGCGGGAATTTCAAGGAAGCCGTCCGCTACCTTGAACGCGCCGTGGAATTGCGGCCCGACGATCCGGTGCTCAACGATCACTTGGGCGACGCTTTGTGGCGTGTCGGCCGCGAGCGCGAGGCGCGGTTCCAGTGGGATCAGGCGTTGACCCTCAAGCCGGAAGCCGACGATGAAATCAAGATCAAGCGAAAGCTGACCGAAGGCCTTGCCGCCGTCGAGGGCGAAACCCAGGCCGCCGCCAACGGTGCCGTCACACCTGGCGGTGTTGCAGGCAGTCCCAAGCCCACAACGCCGTGACGGAGCCGATGGACGGTTCGCCGGTTCCGGCATCCGGCGCATATCCCGGGGCCGGTCCTGACGGCCCTGCCATCACCGAAAGGGCCTGCGCGAAGGTCAATCTCACCTTGCGTGTCCACGGGCGGCGGGCCGACGGCTACCATGCGTTGACAAGCCTTGTTGCCTTCGCGGACATCGGCGATCGGATCGTGTTCGTCCCCGGAGCCGCGCGGGCGATTCACGTGACGGGGCCGTTTCATCATCATATCCAGGGCGAGAACCTGCTCGCACGGACCCTGGATTTGCTTGCCGCTTCCGCCCCCGGCCTGACGCTCGGATCTGTCATACTTGAGAAGCAGCTTCCCGTGGCGGCGGGCGTTGGCGGCGGATCCGCGGATGCCGCAGCTCTGTTGCGGGCAATCCGCCAAGCCAACCCGGGGTGCGCTGCCAGCATCGATTGGCATGGGTTCGCGGCGCGTCTCGGCGCCGATGTTCCTGTGTGTTTGGAGAACCGGGCGAGCTGGATGACCGGCATCGGCGAAAACACTATCCCCCTGCCGCATCCCCTGCCCGAACTTGCCGCCATTCTGGTCAACCCCAATGCTCCGGTGCCCGCCGACAAGACCGCGCAAGTTTTCCGTCAGCTGGGCGCGTCGGCCCTCAGACCGGATGGCCGCGGTGGCACGGGGCATGCGCACCAGCCCGCGATCGCGACTCGCGCGGATCTCATGGCCGTGATGGCCACGACCGGCAACGATCTGGAAACGGCGGCGACGGCAGTCGTGCCGGCCATTGCGGATGTCTTGCAGGCGCTGCGCGCCGTGCCGGGCCTCATGCATGCCCGCTTGTCGGGTGCGGGGCCGACCTGTGTCGCCATCGCCGGAAGTCCGGACCTTGCGCGCGATGCGGTGCGAACCATCGCAACGGCTCATCCGGCATGGTGGGTGCGCGCCTGCCGTCTGCACTGAGATCGCGGCGCAAGCGCCGCGCGCATGGAACGCGGGGTATATCGGTCCGGTATTAGTGCCCGCGATTGATGGAAAACGCGATGACCTCTTCGAGCGCCGCCTTATGCGGACTGTCGGGGAAGATGGCCATGGCATCACGCGCGACGGCGCCATACGAGCGCGCCCGCTCCAGCGTCGCCTCCAGCGCCTTGTGCTTTTTCATCAGCGCAATGGCCTGATCCAGATCGTGATCGGTAATGTCCCCATCGACGATGGTCCGGTTCCAGAACGCCCGCTCGCTTTCCGTTCCGCGGCGGAACGACAGAATAAGCGGCAGAGTAATCTTGCCCTCGCGGAAATCGTCGCCCACGGACTTGCCGAGTTTGCGGCTGTCGCCGGAATAGTCGAGCGCATCGTCGACGAGCTGGAAGGCCAGCCCGAGGTTCCGGCCGTAGGAACGCAGCGCGGCCTGTTCTTCGGCCGGGCGATTGGCGAGTGCCGCGCCGACTTCCGCCGCGGCCAAGAACAGCGCGGCCGTCTTGGCATTGATGATCGCCAGATATTCGTCCTCGGTGGTGGACGTATTCTTTGCGGCCGCCAGCTGCATGACCTCGCCTTCAGCGATGACGGCGGCGGCATTGGAGAGAATTTTGAGGACGGGCAGAGACCCCACGTCCACCAGCATGCGGAAGGCCTGCCCCAAGAGGAAATCCCCGACCAGAACGCTGGCCTGATTGCCCCAGATGAGCCGCGCGGTCTTGCGGCCACGCCGCGCGTCGCTTTCGTCGACGACATCGTCATGCAGCAGCGTCGCGGTGTGCATGAATTCGATGGCCGAGGCGGTACGGACGTGTCCGGTGCCGGGGTAGCCGCACAGCTTGGCGGACGCCAGCGCCAGCATCGGACGCAGCCGCTTGCCGCCCGACGCAATGAGGTGATGCGCAAGCTCCGGGATCAGGTCGACGTCGGACACCGCCTTGTCGAGAATGATACGGTTGATCGCTTCCATGTCCTCGGCCACGAGCTGCGACAGCGGCTCCAGGCTTTCGGACGCGGATCGCGCCTCGTCGAAGGGGACTACGACACCCACGGGCATTCCCTCAAAACTTGCTCCAAACGATGCTATACCGGTTTCGAACTGTCGTCTTCGTCCGACACTTTGCCGCACAGTCCGGCCGAGGTCGAGGGGGGTGGAATTGCAGGAACTGATGCGCGTCACCGATCCGGTTTTGATCAGTTTTGTCGAATCGCTGCTGCGCGACGCACACATTGAACCCTTGATACTGGACCGCAATATGAGTGTCCTGGAGGGGTCTCTGGGCGTGTTGCCTTGCCGGGTGCTCGTGACCGAGGACGATTGGCCCACGGCGGCGCGGCTCATCCGCGAGGCGGATCTTGGGCACTGGATCATCGAAGAGAAGCCCCGATGAACCGTGAGGCGCATCCCCCGCAACCTTCCGGCAGCGACGTGCCTGGCCGGGACCCGGATGTCGCGACGGAGATCACCGACGACATCTTTCTTGGTGGCCGTCTCGCTATTCTCCAGCCGCGCCACGGCTATCGCGCCGGCGTGGATGCTGTCCTGTTGGCCGCTGCTGTCAATGTGGGTCCGCAGACCGCCGCCGCCATCGTGGATTGCGGCGCCGGGGTTGGAACCGTCGGCCTTTGTGTGGCGACCCGCTATCCCGCCGCGCGGATCACGCTCGTCGAGCGCGCGCCAGAACTCTGCCGGCTGGCCAGCGAGAACGTCAACCGGAACGGCCTACAATCCCGCGTCAGCATCTGCCAGGGCGACATCACACACCCCGCCCAGCATCCCGGCGCCCCGGCGTTGCCAGCCGAGAGCTTCGATGTCGTGCTGGCCAACCCGCCCTATCACGATGCCGCCGGAGGAACACTGGCGCGCGATACGCTGAAATCGGCATCACACGCCATGGACGAGGGCGAACTTTTGGCGTGGGCCCGGTTCGCGGCGCGTCTGGCAAAGCCCGGCGGACGCGTCATCCTGATCCACAAAGCTGGCGCACTCTCCTCCGTGCTGGCGGCTTTGGAAGGACGATTTCGCGGGTTCAAGCTGCGGCCCATCCATCCCACGGCAAACGCTCCCGCCATTCGCATTCTGATTGAAGGCATTAAAAGCAGCCGCGCGCCGCTCACAATTCTGCCGCCACTCGTGTTGCATGAAGAGGATCGCACCTTCACACCTCATGTCAGCCGGATGTTGCGGGAAGGCGCGGGCCTGGACGACGTCATGCCCCTCGAAGGGGCGATTAAACCCTCGCAGCCATGAAGACGTTTCCAAACCAGAGGATCTCAGTGCATGTGGCCTTTCTCGCGCAAACCTGTCGTACCCGTCGTCCGCCTGACAGGTACCATCGGAATGGTCACACCATTGCGGCCAGGACTGTCGATCGCATCGCTGGCCGACCCGCTGCAAAAGGCCTTCGAAATGTCGAAGTGCCCGTCGGTCTGCATTGTCGTGAATTCGCCCGGCGGCTCCCCGGTGCAATCGAGCCTGATCTTGAAGCGCATCCGCGCCCTGGCCGAAGAGCATGAAAAGAAAGTCCACGTCTTCTGCGAGGACGTCGCGGCATCCGGCGGCTACTACATCGCGCTGGCCGGAGACGAAATTCTGGCCGAGCCATCTTCGATCGTCGGCTCGATTGGCGTCATCACCTCGGGGTTCGGCTTCGACAAAGCCATCGACAAGCTCGGCATCGACCGGCGTGTCTATACCGCCGGCCACTCCAAGGCGATCCTCGACCCGTTCTTGCCAGAAAAAGCAGAGGACGTGGAACGGCTGGCGGACCTCCAGCGCGACGCGCACGATGTCTTCATCGGTGTGGTCAAGGAACGCCGGGCGGGTAAGCTGAAGGGGCTGGATGCGGAACTGTTCTCCGGCGCCTTCTGGAGCGGCACACGCGCGCTGGACCTTGGCCTTATCGACGGCATCTCCGATGTCCGCTCGCGCATGCGCGAGCTTTATGGCGACAAGGTCCGGCTGAAGGCCGTGCCCCTGGATCGTGGCGGTCTCCTCTCGCGGCTCAAACGAGGCCCGGCGTTCTCTGTCTCCCTGGCCGCAGCGGCCGCCGTCAGCGATCCTCGCATCGCGCTGGCGGATGATGTCATTTCGGCGATGGAGACGCGCGCACTTTGGGCCCGTTTTGGCCTATAATGATTTGTCATGATGATGCGACTGGCAGGGAGACTGTCTCATGCCCCCGGTACTACTCGCTCTGGCCGCCGCAGCTGGCCTCTTCGCGACGGCCAAGGTCGTGGCGAAAATCTTGAACGCCCCGCCGGAGAAGCCCATGGACGCCGGCACCGGGATGGGAGCACCGGACGCGGGTGCGTCACGCGTTGCGCGTGACCTCGGACGGCTTGAGTGGGACGAAGCCGCAGGCGTCTATCGCCCGCGTCCCCCGCAATCGTCCTGATTGCTCGTCGCACCCGCGCCACCAACCGCGCTATTTGTCTTTCACTTCGAAGGACACCTTGCAGTTGACGCGATACGTCGAGAGCCGGCCCTTGCCGTCGACGGTCGCGGAGAAATCCTGAATCCAGACCGAGCGGATCCCCTTCAAGCTCTTGCCGGCCTTATCGACGGCCTTCTGCGCGGCATCTTCCCAGCTCTTGGAAGATTCCGACATCAACTCGATGACTTTCAAAACGGACATGCGTGCACTCCTCAACTGGCGCACCGCGAACCACGGCACGCAACGCACCATCGTCCACCTTGCAAGCGCCGCTTGCAACCCACTGAATTGTGACAGGTAAAGACGCGCGGTGCTCTACGTCAGCGCCATCAGCGCAAGCCCTAGAAATACCAGCACATTGAGCAGGGACGAGACGTTGATGTCGCCCGCTTCCTTGACCCGGACGATGCGCACCACATCCCGCACCTCGACCCGAGCCCGCGCTGGCGCCCCGGTCTCCCGCTGGCGCATCCAGCCCCAAATGAAGCGGCCAGCGGTGGACATCCGGGCGGCGATTTCAGCCGGTGCCCGCTGCCAGCCGTACTTGTAGAAAAAGATGATGCCGACTACGACGCCGATCTGCGCCAAGGTGGACACCCAGCCACCCAGCAGAAACCAGAGGATTGACCAAGCCACCGAAACCAGGCTCGCCAGCGCCCACCAGATCCAAGCCAAAATGTCCACGTCCGTCACTCCGCTGTACTGACCGGGCTGGCCCATCGTCCGAGTTATGGGATGACGGCTTGGCCGAAATACGTATAGTGCCGCCCTGCCGCCCGCAATCGACCGAATTTGAAGGTCTTTCTCCGACGATGCCGAGCCAATCCGCGACCCAGCCGAAACCTCGCGAGGCCTTCCAGGACCTCATTCTGACCCTGCAGCAGTTCTGGGGCGCGCAAGGCTGCGTCGTGCTGCAGCCCTACGATATGGAAGTCGGGGCCGGCACATTCCACCCCGCGACGACCCTGCGCGCGCTCGGGCCCCGGCCCTGGAGCGCGTGTTACGTGCAGCCGTCCCGCCGGCCCAAGGATGGCCGCTATGGCGAAAACCCCAACCGCCTGCAGCACTACTACCAGTTCCAGGTGATCATGAAGCCGTCGCCCGAGAACATCCTGGATCTGTACCTGCAGAGCCTCGACGCCATCGGGATCGACACCGCCAAGAACGACATCCGGTTTGTCGAGGACGACTGGGAAAGTCCGACACTGGGCGCCTGGGGGCTCGGCTGGGAAGTCTGGTGCAACGGGATGGAAGTGACCCAATTCACCTACTTCCAGCAGGTCGGCGGCTATGACTGTTCACCCGTGGCTGGCGAAATCACCTACGGGCTTGAGCGTCTGGCGATGTACGTTCAGGGCGTCGACCGCGTCTTCGATCTGAATTTCAACGGCCGCACCGACGAACGTCGCATCAACTACGGCGACGTCTTCCTGCAGGCCGAACGCGAATACTCGCGCTACAATTTCGAGCACGCCGATACGGCGATGCTGTTGCAGCACTTCAAGGACGCTGAGAAAGAGTGCCAATCCCTGCTGGAGCGTGGCCAAGCGGCCGGCGAGCACCTGTTGGCCCTGCCCGCCTACGACCAGTGCATCAAGGCCAGCCACGTCTTCAATCTGCTCGATGCGCGCGGCGTCATCTCGGTGACCGAGCGGCAGAGCTACATTCTGCGGGTGCGCGACCTTGCGAAGGCCTGCTGCGGGGCGTGGCTGGCGACCGACGGCGGCCGCGCGGCGTGATCAGCCGGGCGTGAGGCGCTTCAATCCGGCGAGATATGTGCTCACCATTTCATCGACGAGCGGACCAGCGCCTTCGCTGGTGATGATGGACAGCTTATCGGCTGTGGCCAGCGACGTGATGCCATGAACGCCCGCCCACAGAACACTGGCGGTCCGCTTGGCATCATCAGGGGTGGCATCCGGCATCAATGGCGCCACGGCATCGGCAACGCGTGTCATCAAGCCATCGAGCTTTTGCTGATACCAGACCGGAATGTCGCGCCCCGCTGGCAGATGATGCTCGAACAGCAGGTTCCAGAGCTTGGGATGGGCCGCAGTGAAGCGCAGGTACGTCCGCGCCAAGGCCAGCACACGCTCTTCGGGCGACGCGCCATTGAGCGTCGCCGCCGAGACCTTGTCGAGCTCTTCCGCTAACCGGTCGAGCAGCCGCCCTTCGATGGTCAACACCAGATCATCTAGATTGGCGAACACGTTGTAGAGCGTGCCCGGTGAGTAATCGATGCGCCGCGCCACCTCGCGCGCCGACAGGCTCGAGAGACCACCTTCGCTGATTAACGATGTGGACGCCTGCAGTATCAGTTCCCGCAGTTCATCTGCGGTATGAGAGGATCGCCGTCCCATGTGAATATTACGCCTGAATTTAGAGAACCAATATACTGGTTATCGCCTGTCCATGCGAGAATTCCGTACCGGGATGATGGGGCTGAAATGGAGCGGCGCCGGTGCGGGATTGAAAAACACTGTAAACGAAAGCGTCTCACCATCCGACCGACTTATGGCCGGCAGATGGCGAGACGCGAAAGTTTACAGGGTTCAGATCAGCTCTAGAAGCAGTTCGAAACGCAATTGTTGTCGTCAAAATCAACGCATTGATTGCGGGGCGCCATGATTGCCTTGTCCTTCCAGACTTTGGGCGGAATCATGCCGTCGGCGAACAGGGGCGTGTATCCGAATTCAGATTCCACCACGATGACACTGGAATTTGGGCCCAAAAGGTCGGCGGAAAGATCGGTGTAGTCCTCGCAGGCGGGACGCACCGTCGCTCCCGTGCCGAAGCTCGGGCGGTTGGCGACCCCGGCGTAGATTTTCCGGATCGAAGCATCGACGGGATCGGACTGCACGGGAATGATCTGCAGTTTCAAGGTGTCGGTGCCCCACACGCCCATAACGTGCTCGACGATGGCGTAGACGCCCGTGCGCTTGCCATTGTTGACGCCATCGAGATCCTCAGCAGAAATATTTTCCTCTCGTGCAACAAGGTCGGCCACCATCGACGTCACCTGACCGAAGCGGCGATCGATCGACACCGCACGCGTCACTTCGATAACGCCGACAAGCATCACCAAAAGCACCGGCGCGATGATGCCGAATTCCACAGCCGCCACGCCGCGGATGTCTTCGATCAGGGAGCGGCAGGCACTGCGGAGTGCCAGACGCCGGTTATACGGGAGGGATCGGATCATGGTGGCCTCGATCAACTGATACGCGAAGATGAATTGCAAAGGTAAGCGTCGGCGACGTCCAGCGGACGAACGCCTGCGGTTCACTCGTAAGGCTCGGTGCGGAACGTCGCGACGGATTGGATGAGAGAGCCGCCGCTCGCCAGCGGAATGCCGTCTGTCGGACGCATCAGCATGTACTGGAGGTACGGGAACTTGATCGGCAGCCGCCAGTCGTAGCAGACCGTCACCAGAACCACGGCACCCGCGCCACCAGCGGACGCCGCCAACGGGTCGGTACCCAGCCCAAATTCAGCGCTCAGCTGACCAGCCGCGGCGCAAATGCGCGGATCGATGCCGGCCCAGTTGCCACTGCTCTGCACGTGAACGCGCAGCTGTTCCGAGTTACAGTCCTTCTCGATATACGATCCGCCGGCTTCGCACACGAGCTGCTTGAAGTCGTCGACCGTCTTGCCATCACGCTGCGCTTCGCCCGTGCGGATCTTACGCGCCGCGACTTCAACAGCATGGTCCAACGCGTTGATGGTGAAGAACTGCAGGCCCACGGCCATGATGCCAAGCACGAAAAGGAAGAACGGCAGTGCGAGAATGCCGAACTCGACGGCTGTGACGCCGCTTTCGTCGTTCTTCAGGCCAGCAAGCCGGCTGCGGCGCCACCGCGACGGAACAGCATTTCCAAGACGGCACAGAAACCCGCCGCTGCGGCGCTGTGTTTCCGTTTCCCCAACGACCATTGCAAACCCTCCCACACGGACGTAGAGCAGCCCCTGCCCGACACAGGCCGACCGCTAAACTTTGTCCTTGCAGTAAAGCAAAGTCGGCTAAACATCGGGAGAAAGCGGGTGTTGGCAATTTAAGCAAAGTTTAATCAAATGCCGGGGTGGTACTTCACGTTTTGATAACGATTCGCCGTCGCGCGCGGCGGACCATATAATAGAGTGCATTCAAATCCCCGCGAGGCGGGCTCCACACGCCCGAGCCAAAACAAAAAACCGCCGGCATGCCGGCGGTTTTTCTGTCTGACATCAAAGTCGCTCAATTAAACCGCGACGCGGAAGGGCATCAGTTGGGCATTGCCCAAGCCATTACTGATTGCCGCCGCCACCGGCGCTGCCTTCGCCACCCGACTCTGAGAATTTCGTCTTATTGGTATTGTGCTTGGCGACCAGGTCGAAGAAGGCCGTGTCGTCACCGATCGTCAGGGTCGGCGAGCAGTTGGGCGTGCAGCTGTAGGACTGGCGCTGCCCGGCACGGCTGAGGTTGACAACGCTGCGCTCGTCGCGCTCGACGATCACACGCTGATCCTGGATCACATTCTTCTCGGCATCGAGAGCAATGATGTTCGTGATGCCGAAGGTCTTGCCGGTCACGACCAGCATATTGCCACCTTGGACCGTGACATCCGCAATGGACGAGTTGCCGATGATGATTTCGGCCACGGGACGGGGCATGCGCAGCAGCTGGGACTGGTCGTACCGGACAATCAGGTCATCCGCCTTGGCGATCGGAGCCGAGACCATGACCGTGGCAGCGATTGCGGCTGCGACAAACCAGCCCGGCAGCACCAGATCGGGCAAGAACGACCACTTAGCGGAGGCTTGAAACATCGTTGGGACCTTTCAGCGGAAGAATTCTCCGCGATTAGGTCAGCAATTGGTGAAGGAAGTGCAAACGCGCGTCCCGGACCGGCGCAAGGCCGTCCCCGCCTGTGATCCGGCGGGGGCATTGACCCGTCAAATTCACATCATTCTTGAACTATCGCCTGATTTGAACAGGTTGGCGCGCATGGCCACTGGGCCGGCAAACCACTATTACCGCAGATGTGCCCCGCCCCAGCCCACGCGCGCGCCAGTCGGATCTAGTCCAGGGCACCCAAGATCTGAAGGTTTGGTTGCGTTCAAAGTGCGATAATCCACACACAACCAATTATTAACGACACAAGCGCCTCTTCGTCGAAGCAAAACACATGATAAATACAAAATTAATCAAACATAGTCATAGCGAATACTTTGATAACTTGAGTTCTCTTCTATTTATAACATGGTTATTAATGGCAGTGCAAGAAGTCTTTATGCGCTAGTCTTTGGTTTTTACCTGAGCTTAAGAGGTGAGGGGGTAAGGTCACTCCAGTTCAGACGCACGGGCCGAACCCAAAGCAAATGAACTGTTTGGAACACTGTAACAGTGGATTGGGAGACTACATCATGACCATCTTTTCTCGCTTCCTGAAGGACGAGTTGGGCGCCACGGCAATCGAGTACGGCCTCATCGCCGCTCTCGTGGGCGTTGGCATCATCGTCGCTCTCGGCAACCTCGAAGCCGGCCTGTCGACGCTCTTCACGTCGATCGGTACCGACCTGACGAACGCCGCTAACTAAGCCTCGACTGTCTGCCTCGTTCTGCGAGGCAGACATCACCGAGCCGCTTTAAGCGACATGGAAGCCCGCCCGGCACATCACCGGGTGGGCTTTTCATTTGCAGCAGATCTTGAGCGGCGTAGCGGATCGGCGTCAAAGGCGGGAAACACAAAGCCCTGCGTTTCACGCGATGTTAAAGCTCCCGGTCAATACTCACCGGATCAAAAGCAGTTGGGACCACCAGGCGCTTCGAGGCGTTTCTAGGGATTACTGAAATGACCATTATTGCGAAGTTCATCGCGGATGACGCAGGCGCCACCGCCATCGAGTACGCGCTCATTGCTGCGCTGGTCAGCGTCGGCATCATAGTGGCGCTGAACAACTTCACTGACGGGCTGAACACGCTGTTCACGTTCATCCAAGATACCTACCTCGCCGCCTACAACTAGGCTCTACGTGGCCGGCGAGGCTGCAGCATCGAAATAGCGCGCGATGAAGCGCTGGTAGATGGCCGTCAGGTTTTGCAAGTCGGCCACCGGCACATGCTCGTCGATCTGGTGGATGGTCCGGTTGACCAGCCCGAACTCGACGACCGGGCAATAGTCCTTGATGAAGCGGGCATCCGATGTGCCCCCTGACGTCGAAAGCTCCGGCCGCCGGCCCGTCTCGGCCGCAACCGCGTCCACCAGCGTATCGACCAGCGGTCCCGGCGCGGTCAGAAAGACATCGCCCGTTCCTTCAAACGCCACATCGAAGCGTGCGCCTGTCGCCACTGCTGCCGCATCGCATTGAAGCCTGACCCACTCTTCGATAGTGGGACGCCGCCACAAATCATTGTAGCGCACATTGAAGATCGCCCGCGCCGACGCCGGAATGACGTTGGAGGCTGTATTCGGCACCGAAATCACGGTGACCTGGCAATTCGAGGGCTCGAAGTGTGCGGTGCCCTCATCGATCTTTTGACCCGTCAAGCGATCAATAAAGCGGGCAAGTTTCGGCACCGGATTTTCGGCGCGTTGCGGATAGGCGGCATGACCTTGAATGCCATGCACGACCAGCGCGCCCGTCACCGAACCCCGGCGGCCGATCTTGATTGCATCACCCAGCTGGTCGGGATTGGATGGCTCGCCGACGAGGCAGGCATCGAGCCGTTCGCCCCGCGCGGCCAGGGCTTGCAGCACCTTGACGGTTCCATTGATCGACGGCCCTTCCTCATCGCCCGTGATGAGCAGCGAAATGGAGCCACGCGCCGGATCACCCCCCGCTTGCAGATGCCGGTGAACGGCGGCGACGAAGCAGGCGATGGCCCCCTTCATGTCGACGGCACCGCGACCGTACAGAATGCCGCCGCGAAGCTCGGGCTCGAAAGGGTCGGATGTCCAAGCCGCGAGATCGCCCGGCGGCACCACGTCCGTATGTCCAGCAAAGCAGAGATTGGGGCCGGCCGCACCGCGCCGCGCGTAGAGGTTCTGCACGTCGGGCGTGTCCACATCCGAAAATGTCATGCGGTCACAGGCAAACCCGGCGGCGCCTAGGACTGTCTCCAAGAGCGTCAGTGCGCCTCCCTCATCCGGTGTCACGCTGCGACAGCGGATCAGCGCCTTGGTCAGTTCAACGGGATCGGTGGCATCGAGTAGCGCGGGCATGCGTTAAGTCCGGTCGGGGCTTGATCGGCGGGCGCCCGACCCTATCGGCATCGGGCAGCCGGTGCAAAGCACCAACAATTAAAGGGTGCAAAGCACCAACAATAAACGAGTGCCAAGCACCAACAGGCATCGTGGACAAGGTTCCAACGGAAATCGTGGGCCATGCACCACGGGATCAGGCGGACGAGATGGCGACGCAGTGTCGGGCTCCGCATCCCTGCGTGCGACGGATTAAGTTGTAGAGGTTGCCTGCGTGTGGTGATGGAGTACTGCGCGTTTTAGCCTGCGGTGCGGGTTCGGCGGCCAAAACCTTGCGGCGACTTGCGCCGGTCGGGCGGCGCGTGCCGCCGCTCGCTCACATGCTGAGGCGGAACCGGCACTTCGGTCATCCGCCGGTCCGCGATCAGCGCATTGCGGCGGTCGGCTTCCACCTCCGGCGCGGTGCGCTGGCGGATCGCCAAATCGATGGCTGCCTGAGCGGATGCATAGCGCGCTTGGACCGGATCCACATCGTCCAGCTCGGATTCGACGGTCTCGGCCAGGCTAGGTTGACCGATGAGGGTCTTGAGCAATCCCAAACTTCACCTCCCGCCGTCGCGGTCCATCGGCGATGACATCGCAACGTGCCCGTCGCGGGGTCCCGCAGACGAGCACAGATAACGGATTGTCTGTCCTCAATCTCTCAACAAATCGTTAATGCTCGTTTTCGAGCGGGTCTTTTCGTCGACCCGCTTCACGATCACGGCGCAATAGAGGTTGGGACCAGGCTCTCCATTCGGAAGTGGCTTGCCCGGCATCGTGCCCGACACCACCACCGAATAGGGCGGCACCTTGCCGAAGAACTTCTCGCCCGTTGCGCGGTCGATGATCGTGGTCGACGCGCCGAGATAGACGCCCATCGACAGCACCGATCCCTCACCCACTTGCACGCCTTCCGCCACCTCGGCACGCGCACCGATGAAGCAATTGTCTTCGATGATCACGGGGCCCGCCTGCAGCGGTTCCAGCACGCCACCGATCCCCGCGCCCCCCGAGATGTGACAGTTCTTGCCGATCTGCGCACAGGACCCGACCGTGGCCCAAGTATCGACCATGGTGCCCGAATCCACATAGGCGCCGAGATTGACGAACGACGGCAGCAGAACCGCGCCCGGGGCGATGTAGGCCGAGTGACGGACGATCGCCCCCGGCAGGACCCGGAACCCGCCCTTCTTGAAATCGGCCTCGGTCCAGCCCTGGAACTTCGGCGCGACCTTGTCCCAGTAGAAGGACCCGGCCGGCCCGCCCGAGATGAGGCCCATATCGTTCAGCCGGAAGGACAATAGAACGGCCTTTTTCAGCCACTGGTTGACGACCCAGCCGCCGTCCTGCTTCTCGGCCACCCGTGCCGCGCCCGTGTCGAGCAGGTTGAGCGCCGTCTCCACAGCATCCCGAACCTCGCCCTTGGTGGCGCTGGAAATGCTCTCCCGCGCATCCCACGCCGCGTCGATGGTTTTCTGAAGTTCGGCGTGCGCCATGGCTTGAGGCCCCTAAAACGTTGGAAAGCTATTTCGATGAAGGCCTTGTGCCGTCCCGTCCCGCCCCTGTCAATCGGCCCGCGGCTGCACCCCCACCGTCCGGCTCCCAGCGCCCGGTTATGCCTCTGCGCCCGCCGGGCCACGTTCAAAGAAACACAACATTATTGCCGACAAACCCGTTCTCCCCCGGCCCGAATCTCGTCACTCTGCACCCGGATCG
Organism: uncultured Alphaproteobacteria bacterium; assembly: GCA_963786675.1. GTDB lineage: Bacteria > Pseudomonadota > Alphaproteobacteria > Rhizobiales > Hyphomicrobiaceae > JAGVSR01. The sequence continues at coordinate 210,590 of CAWAZY010000001.1, forward strand.
CCATCGCGATCTGGGCGGGCGCATGATCGCCGGCATGCCCTCCATAATGGAGATGGATCCATGGCCAAGAGTGGCAGCACCAGTAAGTCCGTGGCATCGGCCGCGGCGAAGGTTCTCAAGAACAAGAAGTCCTCGCCTGCAGAACGCGCCGTTGCCGCCTCGGCACTGACGCAGAAGGGCAGCACCGAAAAGACGAGCGCCAAAGTCGCAAGCTCGGCCGGCAAGGTGCTGCGTTCCAAGACCGCCAGTAAGGAAGCCAAGGCCGCCGCTGCTTCCGCCCTTACGCAGAAGAAGCGCTGAGCCGACAAGCAACGTCCCTCTGCAAAAGCCCTCGCATCGTTCCGGTGCGAGGGCTTTTTGTATGCCGTGCCAGTACCGGCGCGTGAACTCGTCTTACTTCAGGGCCTCGGCAATGAGCGCCTTGGCTTCCGCGCTGTCCCACTCGGCAGGTCCCGGCAGACGGCCCAGTTCACGCCCATCTTTTCCAATCAGAATTGTCGTCGGCATCCCCACCGCGCGCAAGGCATTGCCCGCCTTCATGGTGCTGTCGATGTACAGCTTCAGGTTCTGCACCTTGATCTCGTCGAAGAACTTGCGCGCCGCATCCTTGCCGCCGCGATCCAGGCTGAGGGCCACAACCTCGAACGTGTTCGAGCCCAACTCTTTCTGCAGCCGGTCGAGCGAGGGCATTTCGTGACGGCAGGGTCCGCACCACGTGGCCCAGAGGTTCAAGAGCACGGCTTTGCCCTTGAAGTCGGCCAGGGTGCGCGCCGCACCGCTCTCGTCCAGAAACGCGACTTCGGGCAGGTCGGCGGGCGGATTGCGCCGCACGAACCCGGCAAAGGCCCGCGCCGCGCCCACCGACCTCGTTTCCGGGGCAATCATGCCCGCCGCCAATGGCGCGCCCGCTCCACCGTTGTCAGGCTGCCCCAGGGTGACGTATACCGCCGCAAAGCTGATGGCAGCCGCCACCAGCGCGGCACCCGTGAGGGCGCGCTTTGAAATGCCGGGTTGCCCGGGCGAACGGTTGTCGTCCGTCATCCTCTATCCTTTCATTGCCGCACCGAAAGACGCCGGCTTAAGGAGCCCGTGATCCCAGTGACAGCCAAGACCTCGAACCAGATGTGGGGCGGCCGCTTCGACATGTCCCCGGCCGAGATCATGGAGGAGATAAATGCCTCCATCGGTTTCGACAAGGTATTGGCGCCTCAGGACATCCGGGGCTCCAAGGCGCACGCGGCCATGCTGGCTGACGCTGGCATCATAACGAAAGCCGATGCGGAAGCGATCTCAGCGGGTCTCGACCAGATCGCCGCCGAGGTCGCAGACGGCTCGTTTACCTTCAGCCGCGCGCTTGAAGACGTCCATATGAACGTGGAAAGCCGGCTGAAGGATGTCGTCGGCACACCCGCCGGCCGGCTGCACACGGCGCGCTCGCGCAACGATCAGGTGGCGACCGATTTCCGGCTCTGGGTGCGCGATGCCATCGACGGCATCGACGCCGGCTTGCGCGCGCTGCAACGGGCGCTGGCCACCAAGGCGGAAACCCACGCCGCCACCGTCATGCCGGGTTTCACACATTTGCAGCCGGCCCAGCCCGTCACCTTCGGCCACCATCTGATGGCCTACGTGGAAATGATCGGACGTGATCGCGGCCGGTTCGCGGACGCACGCCGCCGCCTCAACGAAAGCCCGCTTGGCTCGGCAGCACTTGCGGGAACATCGTTCCCCATCGACCGGCACCAGACGGCGGCGGCGCTTGGCTTCGACCGCCCGATGGCCAATTCGCTGGACGGCGTGTCGGATCGCGATTTTGCGCTTGAAACATTGGCTGCCGCCACCATCGCCGCCGTGCACATGTCGCGTCTGGCCGAAGAGATCGTGATCTGGATGACGCCGCAGTTCGGCTTCATCACGCTGACCGACAAGTTCACCACCGGCTCGTCGATCATGCCGCAGAAGCGCAACCCGGATGCGGCGGAGCTGTCGCGCGCCAAGGTCGGACGCATCGCGGGCGCACTGCAGAGCCTAGTCGTAGTGATGAAGGGTCTCCCGCTCGCCTATTCGAAGGACATGCAGGAAGACAAGGAAGTCACGTTCGACGCCATCGCGTCCTTGAAACTGGTCATCGCCGCCATGACCGGCATGGTGGACGACATGGAACCCGTGGCCGCCAAGATGCGCGACGCGGCCGGACGGGGCTACTCGACCGCCACCGATCTCGCCGACTGGCTCGTGCGCGAACTGAAGATGCCGTTCCGGGATGCCCACCACGTGACCGGCAGCATCGTCAAAGCCGCCGAACTGAAGGGGCTGGACCTCGATGCGCTCCCGCTGGCCGACATGCAGGCCATCGAGCCGCGCATCACGAAAGATGTCTACAGCGTTCTATCCGTTGAGAATTCCGTGAAAAGCCGGGTCAGCTATGGGGGAACCGCGCCACAGAACGTCGCCAAAATGGCCCGTGGCTGGCTGGAGCGGTTGGAAAAGGAGCCCAAGACGGGCTAAAAGGTTTCCTGGTGAAGTTTTCTTGGCGGAATGACATGCGCATGGCCCATTTATTCGCGCGCCCGGCTGCAACGGACGGATTGGTCCGGCTTACGGTTCGCGTTGCGTGCGCGGGTACAATGGCAGCACTGCTGACAGCCTGTGGCGTGCGCGGCAGTCTGGAAGCTCCCAAGGCCCAGGATGACACCGCAACGGCCGAATCCGCGCAGGGTAAGGCGGAAGGTGCCGCTGCCAAGCCGCACAAGGGCTTCATCCTCGACGGCCTGATCCGCTAGGCGGCGGTCGGAGCGCCCCTCACTTTATCGACATCTCTCATTGAGCCGGCACAACGTCAGCACGTCGACGGTGGCGTGCGTTTGTCCCGCCACGGGCTGACAGAGGGCAGCAGCACGGCGCTCGGTCGTGACGGACCAGCCGCGGGTCTGCATCAGCGTGACGAACGCGCCCGTGTGCGGCCGCGCAGGGTCGGTGAAAATGGCCGTGCCGCACGCTCCGACGGAACGCTCCAAGACATCCGCCAGATCCTGGAACAGCCCCGCGTCGTAGAGCACGTCAGCGCCGAGCACGATGCCGAAGCGCTGCGTCAGCGGCCAGCTGGTCCAATCGGCCAAGGCTTGCGTCACACCGGTCATGCGGTTTGCGGCGGCATTGGCCCGGCAGACAGCAAGCGCCTCGGCGCTGTGGTCGGTCTGCAAAACGGTGGCGCCTGCGCGGGCCGCTGCAAGCCCGGCCAATCCGACACCGGCGCCCAGCTCCAGAACGCTTGCATGCTCAAATTCGCACACCCGTTCGGCGACGACGTCGGCCAGGACAATCGCTGATTCCCACAACAACAGCCCGAACGGAAAGGCGGACAGCCCATCGGACGCGGCCAGAAGCGCATCGTGATCGGCCACGCACGCGATCCGCCACCGTGCGCCGCCGGCCTCGACACTGCGGGTCTCCAGCGGCAGGCCCGCAAGGGACCCGCCAGCCGCCTCTTGGTCAGGTCCTGTCACGTCATCTCTCTCGCCCATTGCGTCGGGGGCCATTCAACCCCTATAGCTCGCGAAACTGCCTCTGTCCTGCCGGCCTCAAGGTTATCGCGCTGCCATGCATCATTTCGCCTATCACAACGGGACGCTGCACGCCGAAGGCGTCGACCTCGCCAAGCTCGCCGGCGAAATCGGCACACCGTTCTACTGCTATTCCAGCGCGACGCTCGAGCGGCATTTTAAGGTCTTGAGCAGCTCGTTTGCCGGCCAGGACCACCTCATCTGCTTTGCGGTCAAGGCAAACTCCAATCAGGCGGTGCTGGCGACTCTGGCCCGCCTCGGCGCGGGCATGGACGTCGTATCGGAAGGTGAGCTGCGCCGCGCACGCGCAGCCGGCGTGCCCGCCGACCGCATCATCTTCGCTGGCGTCGGCAAGACGCGCGAAGAAATGGCCTACGCGCTCAAAGAAGGAATCCTCGGCTTCAACGTCGAGAGCGTTCCCGAACTCGAGCAGCTGAACGACGTCGCCATGAGCCTCGGCGTCCAGGCCTCGATTGCCATTCGGGTCAACCCGGACGTGGACGCCAAGACCCACGCGAAAATCTCAACCGGCAAGTCGGAGAATAAATTCGGCGTACCGTTCTTGGAGGCCCCCGCACTCTATGCCCGCGCGCAGGCGATGCCGGGCATTGCCATATCCGGCCTTCATATGCACATCGGCAGCCAGATCACCGAGCTCGGTCCATTCCGCGACGCCTTCACGTTGATGCGCGAAATGGTACAGAACCTGGCGGCGCGCGGAATTACGCTGAAGCATCTCGACATCGGCGGTGGCCTCGGCGTTCCCTATCGCGCCGACAATGAATGGCCGCCCCATCCGGACGAGTACGCGCGCGTCGTGAAGGAAACGCTCGGCGATCTGGGCCTGCGGATCGTGATGGAGCCCGGCCGCATGATCTGCGGCAATGCCGGTATTCTTGTCACCCGGGTGATCTTCGTGAAGGAGGGTCAGGGCCGCCGTTTCGCCATTGTCGACGCGGCCATGAACGATCTCATCCGTCCGACGCTCTACGAGGCCCACCATGACGTCTGGCCGGTCGCCGACCCGCAGGGCGTGCACGACCTCGTCGTGCAGGATCTCGTCGGCCCGGTCTGCGAGACGGGCGACTATCTGGCGCTCGATCGTCCGTTGCCGGCGTTCAAGCCTGGAGACCTGTTATCGGTCATGACGGCAGGCGCCTACGGAGCGGTCATGTCGTCCACCTACAACAGCCGCCTCCTGGTTCCAGAAATCCTCGTGAACGGCGATAACTTCGCGGTTGTGCGTCCCCGCCCCACCTACGACGATCTGATCGGCCTCGACCGCCTGCCTCCCTGGCTGACATGACGTGCCAGATCACCTTATCCAGCCCGAATGAACGGCGCACCAAGGGTGAACATTTGACGCGATTGTAATGATCGGGGTGCGGGACCCTATGGTAGATTTTCGGCCCATGGAGACCACGAACACACCCCCCGGCACCCACAATCCCGTTTTCGAGGCCAAGATTCGCAGGGCCCGATGGGCGATGGTGGCCGAACAGATATGGCTGCGCCTCTGGGTCCTGTTTGCCCTGGCGGCTTTCTTCGTGCTGCTGTCGCTGATCGATGTCTGGTCCTGGACCGGTCCCATAGGCCACACCGTCGGGCTCGCGCTGTTTGGGGCCGCGGGGATCGCATGGTTCGTCTATCTGGCGCGCATCCGCTGGCCCTCGCGCGAGGAAGCCCTGCACCGCATCGAGCGCGTGTCGGGCATCCCCCATCGCCCGGCGACGTCCTACGAAGACACCCTGACGGCATCGTCGTCCGACCCCTCGACCCAAGCCATCTGGAGTGCCCACCGGCAGCGCATGGCCGAACTCGTCAAGCGTTTGCGGCCCGGCCGGCCGTCGCCTCGGACCGACCGCTTCGACCCCCTCGCGCTGCGGGTGCTGGTGGTACTCGGTGTCGTGCTCGGAGCTGCGTTTGCCGGCACGTCCGCCTTCGACAAGGTCGCGGAAGCGTTGCGGCCCGAGACCGGCTCCAAAGTCAGCGCGCAGCGCCTCGATGCATGGATGACGCCGCCCGCCTATACCGGCCGCGCGCCCATCATGCTCGTGGATGGCGCCAACGCGGGCATCGTGGCGGCCGCGGCGGCGGACGGTGATCTCAAGCCCATCGAGGTGCCGGAAAAAAGTCAGCTGATCGTCCGCGCCAGTGGCGTCAATCGCATTCCGCTGGCCATTGAAATGTGGGCCGACGGCGCGACGGAGCCCCGCGAACGCATCGACGCGCCGCGCGATTCCGGCCCGGCCGCGGGTGTCGCGGAGGTGCGCGCGGACATCATGTCTTCCGGCGTGGTCAAGGTCGTTTCCGACGGCAAGGTTTTGGCGCAGTGGACGGTATCGATGATACCGGACAACATCCCCGGCATCGCGCTGACCAAGAACCCCGAGCGGACCCAGCGCGGCGCGATGAAGCTCACCTACTTCGTGCAGGACGATTACGGCGTCGCCTCCGCGCAGGTGAAGTTCCAGCGCATCAAGGATCAGGACAAGGGCAGTCCGCAAACGGCCTGGGCGCGCGGTGAGCCCCTCAGTGGTCCGCGCCCGCCCTACACGCGCCCGCCCGAGCTATCCCTGCGCCTGCCCGCGCCCAATGCCAAGCAGGGCGAAGCCTTCACCTATCACGAGATCGGATCGCACCCCTGGGCTGGCCAGAAAGTGCTGATGACGCTGATTGCCACCGATGTCGGCGGCAAGACCGGCCAGAGCCCGGCGACCGAGATCGTTCTGCCGGAGCGCGCATTCACCAAGCCTCTGGCGCGCGCCATCATCGAGCAGCGCAAGCTTCTGATCGAAGATCCCCGCTACGCGGATCGCGTGATCACGGCGCTGCAAGCCCTGACACTCGACCCGGAAGGCTTCATCGACGACGTTCGCGTGTACCTGCCCTTGCGGGCGGCCCTGCACAGGCTCGGACAGGATGACCGGTCGCGCGCAGTCATCGATAGCGTGATCGACCAGTTTTGGCATACCGCCCTGCGCATCGAGGATGGCGATCTCTCCGATGCCGAGAAGAACCTGCGTGACATTCAAGAGCAACTCGCCAAGGCGCTGGAAGACGGGGCGTCGGATGAGGAAATCCAGCGCTTGATGCAGGAACTGCGCAAGGCCTTCCAGGAATACGCCCAGCAGATCCAGAAACAGAACGAACAGAACGGCGACCAGCAGAACGCGGACGGCCAGGATCAGGATCAGCAGCAGATGTCGGCCGAGGAAATCGACCGCATGATGCGCGAGATGGAAGAGATGGCCAAGAATGGCATGCGCGAGCAGGCCAAGGAAATGCTGGCCGAAATGCGTGATCTGATGGAGCGCATGCAGCAAGGACAGCAGAACGCGGAACAGCAGAAGCAGAACAAGGAAATGCAGGACGCCATCCGCAAGATGGGCGAGGCCGTCGGCCAGCAGCAGGACATCATGGACGACACCTTCGAGGAGGGCCGCCAGCAGCAGCCCGGTCAGGGTCAGGGCCAGATGAAGCAATCGCAGCCGGGCCAGAAGGGCCAGCGTGGGCAAGGCATGCAAGCCGACCAGCGCAGCATGGGCAATAGCCGCGGCGACGGTCAGGGCGAAATGGGCGTGCGCGAACGCGGCCAGGACGGCGATGGTCAGGGCAACGCCCAGGGCCAGGAGCGCCGCTCACAGCTGGCGCAACGTCAGGCCCAGCTGCGCGAGAAGGTCGACCAGATGCGCCGCGATATGCAGGAAAAGGGTCTCGGTGACGGTGAGGCGCTCGAATCCGCGGCGGACGCCATGGCGCGCGCCGAGGAGGCCTTGAACCGGGGCGACCTGGATGAAGCCGCCCAGCAGCAAGCCAACGCGCTTGAGCAATTGCGCGAAGGTGTGCAGCAGATGGCCGAGCAGATGCAGCAGAACGGCCAGCAGCAGACAGGCCAGAACGGCGATACGCCGCGCGATCCTTTTGGCCGGCCGCAGCGGTCCCAGGGCCCCGATCAGGGCCGGTCCGTCAAGGTTCCCGACCAGATCGACATGCAGCGCGCGCGGCAGGTATTGGAAGAACTGCGCCGGCGCCTCGGTGAAGCCCAGCGCCCGCAGGTCGAACTGGATTATCTGGAGCGGCTGCTGCGCTGGTATTGAGCCCGGTCCTGACCGGCGCACCATCGCCTGCACGTGCCGCTCACGGCGCGGGCGCTATCCGCATCCCGAAACCGCCGATAATCTCGTGGCTCGTAAACCGGGTCTCGGCCCAGCCGCCGGGCGGTTCGGTGCCGCTCCACCACGCGCTGAACTGCCGCCACAGATCGACGGGCAGAATACTGCCGTCGCGCCCCGTGAGCGGCATGCGGTAATCTGCGAAGGTGAACTTGTATTCAAAGAACACCGAAGTACGCGGCAGACGGATTTCGATGCCGATGAGCGCCTGCGCCACCGGACCAGCGATTTGATACTCGTAGGTGCGTGACGGCTCTCCAATGACGTGCACTTCCGAATGCGGCAGCGACACGCCTGCACCGGCCCCCACATAAGGCGACAGCCGCAGCGAAAACGAGGGCAAACGCATGAGGCCATTGAGGGTTAGCATATTGTGGCCGTGGCTCGCTTCGAGCTTGCGGAAGACATCCCGCACAAGCGCCGTCTCCGGCGCGGGTTTGCCGTCGTAGGTGCCTTCGTACTGGATCTTCTCGTCGCGGATGGAGATGGCCTTGGAATGCGTGAAATCGAGCATGCTGCCGAAGCGGCCGCCCTCGAACCAGCGTGCGATGCGCACGCCGTAGTAGATCGGGTTGACGAACGGCAGCCCCTGCCAATCGACATCCTTGGCGGTAAAGTCGTGCACGCCCGGCTTGGTGATCTTGACGTCGCTTGGGTACGTGTAGGGCGATCCGCTATAGGCGGCGATCAGCCATTCTTTGCCGGGCGCTGCGAGCGTGCCGTTGCCTCCGCCCTGTTCCGGCCTGTCCGGGGCTGCGTCATCTGGTGATTTTGATTGGGTACCGCCCTCGGCACCCGCCGCAGCCATGAGGACCACGAGAGCCAAGGCCGCCACGAAATTGACCGCGCATTCGGCGATGCGGGCGAATTCTCTGACGGGAGCCGAAGGCGCAATACTTTTCGCCGCTGGCCCCCAGCCATCGCTCCATGTGCTGCGTGTCGACATCTGAAATTGCTCTTCTCATCCGCGCCCACTGTAGCCGCTGGTCTGGTTAGCCGAACGCGCGGCGGCGGTCAAAGCGGCAGGAGGGTCCGATCACCGTTACGACGCACTGAGCCGCTTGAGCATGGCATGGACGGCTTCGATCTGGGGTGCGGAACGGGTCAGGAAATCGCGATCGGCGTAGCCCCACCAATCCCAGCAGCCCTGCGGATTGGCGCCTGAGGCCTCCGTCTGTGGATAAAGAACGATCAACCGGTTGGTATCTGCCCAACGTTGATAACCCGCGTCATCAATGAAGGCATCGCCCACCGTTTCCCTGTTCTGGGCACAGCCGTGGAAAGCGATATGGACCCGGCAGCCGCCGCCGCGGCAGGTGTCGGGAACATAGACGACACCTTTGGCAGCCAGCCCATTGCGGCCCGAACGTCCGCGATACGCGCTCTGATCGAAGACGATCTTGCGGCCCGCCGCCTTGGCCGAGGCCGGTTGCAGGGGACCCAAGAGATGGGTCAACAGGTCCTTGGCCTGATCGTAATCGCAATCGACGATATACGGTTCGCCTGACTTGCTGCACGCGCTGCCTTCGCTTTCCGTGACAATGGCGTGCCCGGCCGGAACGTCCGAGACAAACCGGATCTGCGCGTCGGGCAAGCCAAGCGCCCGGTAAAATCCGGCGGCACTGGCAACGATGGCCGGCAGGACCGTGCGATCGTTGGTGCCGGAGAAGAGGTAGACGCGATCCGTCACGACATCGGCGATGGGATCGATTTCGCCATCGGCGGCGCGTTGCCGTGCCCGCTCCGCCAGACCATTGGCGTCGGGCACGCCCCACAGCGCCATGGCATTGAGCATGCACCCGGAGACGGCTTTGTTGGCGTTGAGCATGGTCGCGGCGGGACCGGCGACGAGGCCCGAGAACGCACTTTCCGCGCACCCGTAAGGACCGCCCGCGATGATCGCCGCACCGGTAACGGTCGACGCGTGTGCCATCTGGAACTGGCCCGCCATGTAGGCGCCGGATGAAATTCCCGACACTGTGGTTTCCGCGATGCGGGCGCCGAGCGCTGGCAGCTTATCGGACGGTTCATCGGTGCATGCGGCAAGCCCGGCCAAAACGGCGAGGGCGGCGGCGCGCGCAATTGTGGCGAACATGATCGTCGGACCCCGGCTGGCGAGTTTCATGACCGCCGTTGTAGGCTGCACGGGCCCGGGCTTATCTGAGGCGAACCGTCACGCGGTCCGCTCGGCCGTTGGCATCGATCACCTGCAACTTCACGAAGCCACGGCCCGGCGGCGTCCATTCCACTTCCCGCGCACCTCCCGATGCCGCCATCGGTGATCCATCGACAAGCCATGTGAGCGGCAGGGCCCCGCCCTCCGCCTTCAGCATCACCGGATCATCCGGATCGCGGCCGGCCAGATCCAACTCCGAGCGATCGGGCGGAAACGCAATCAGAGGCGCTGTTTCTAGAAACGGGCCCGACGTGACGGCCGCGGTATCCGGCCCTTCGCGGAATCGCTTCAACGGCGGGGGCAGATCGGCGCCGGCACGCTTGAATACGCCGGCCGGAGGCGCCGCCAGCGGCGTGCGCGTTTCGCTGATGCGCTGAAAAGCGTCGAACAGAATGGGTGCTGCCGCCAGCCGTCCCATGAGGCCCGGCACGGACGCGCCATCAGGCCGGCCGACCCACACCGCCACCGTGTGACGGCCATCGTACCCGGCGGCCCAAGCGTCGCGATACCCGTAGGATGTTCCGGTCTTGTAGGCGAGACGCCCGCCGCGCGCGTTCAAGGGGGCCGGGGCATCTTTCAGAATGTCGCCTACATACCAGGCGGCAACAGGCGACAGGAGGCGATTGCGGCGCGCATCGTTATCCGATGCGATGCTGGCTTTCACCGTCGCGCCGTCGCGGCGCCAATGCAGGGCTACCGGGGTGCCACCGCGCGCCAGACCCGTATAAAGGTGCGCCAGATCCTGCAGCCGCATGCCGATTCCGCCAAGGGCCACCGCGAGCGACGGCACGGTATCGGCGGGCAACGCCGTCTTCACGCCCGCCCGGCCCATACGCGACGTCAGGCGTCCAGGACCCACGGCCGCCAGCATTTTGACCGCCGGCACGTTCAGCGAATGTCCCAGCGCCTCACGAACCGTCACGGTGCCGTGGAAGGCCTCGTCGAAATTCTCAGGGCGGTAGCTGCCGAACCGCGCCGGCTTGTCTTCGATCAGCGTTTCGGGATGGGCGAGGCCGGCCTCGAACGCCAGTCCGTAAATGAGCGGCTTCAGCGTCGACCCGGGCGAGCGCACGGCTTGCACCATGTCGATGGCGCCGGAGCGTGTGGCATCGAGGTACCCGGCCGATCCGACGTAGGCGAGGATCTCGCCGGTGAAATTATCGACGGCCAGGATGGCGGACGACAGCTTGTCACCCAGAAGCTTGGTCTGTTCTTCAGCCAGGCTCTCCAGCGACGATTGCAGCGTCCGGTCAAGCGTCAGCTTGTGTATAACCTTGTCCGGTGCGGCGGCCACCTCGGACTCGGACAGGTGCGGTGCGATTTTTGGAAACGCGCGCCGCCCCTTCGGCACCCGTTCGGACTTGGCCCGGTCCCGTTCTGCGGCCGAAATTACGCCCACCTCGAAGGCCCGGTCCAGGACCCGGTTGCGGGCGCGCTCCGCCGCTTTCCAATTGCGATCAGGCCGGCGCGCCTCGGGAGACTGCGGCAGCGCGACGAGCAAAGCCGCTTCGCCAATTGAAAGGCGCTTGGGCTCCTTGCCGAAATAGGCCAGCGACGCGGCCCGCACCCCCTCGATGTTGCCGCCAAAAGGCGCCAGCAAGAGATAGAGCCGCAGGATGTCGTGTTTCGAAAGCCGGTCCTCGATTTGAAGCGCGCGCACCATCTGGCGCAGTTTGCCGGTCGCGGTCTTGTCATGCCGGCCTTCCAGAAGCCGCGCCACCTGCATGGTCAGCGTCGATGCGCCCGAGACAAGCCGCTGATGGCGCAACATTTGGGCCACGGCGCGTGTCACGCCGACGGGATCGACGCCACCATGATCTTCAAACCTCTGATCCTCAAACGCCTTGAGAATTTCGAAGTAGCGGGGATCGACGTCGCCAGGCTCGACGGGCATGCGCCAGCGGCCATCCGGCGTCGTGAAGGCACGCAGCAGGCGTCCCTCCCGGTCGACCACCGTTGTCGAGAGCGCATTCGCGTTTTCGAACGGGGGCGGTCCGAGGCGCGACTTCGCGATGCCGAGCGCGGCATACGCCGCACCCGCCACCACCACCGCACCAAAGATAATCCGAACCGCCGTCCGCATGGATTTCAGCCTCACTTGGCCGGCGTGATCGAGAGCGTACCGGCCGGCGAGCGGGCATAACGCTCGGGCCGGTACATATCCTCGATGGTCGCTGCGGGATGAAGGAACGTGCCGGGCGTGACGGCGCGTACGATATAAGCGACGGCGGCCGACGCCTTGACCGGCGAAACCTCCGAAGCAACATCCGCCTCGCCGCCATCGCCTTCGTTGTCGCCATCGTCGTTGCGATTTGCGTTCGACGCACGCCGCGACAAATCGAACGCGGCCACGAACCGGTCGTCGCGGAACTCCGTGTGCTGGGGCTTCAGCGACGACTTCAGCCAGTCGAGGCTTGAAATGTCGCCGCCCTCCACCAGCCGCGGGTTGTCGATCTCCAGTCCGGATGGCAGCCGGTCGACCAGCAGCACACGGCCATGGGCCTCGTCGCTTTCGACTTTGACCACGGCAACGAGCCGCTCGTTCTGCGCAATCTCGGCCTTGCCGCCCTCAGCACTGGCCAGCGTTACCGGCGTGCCATCCAGCTTGAAGAAGCTGCGCGAGATCGTGAAGCCCTTCGAGATGGCCGGTTCCGGCGTCAGACCGGCACCCATGACGGAGATCACCGCATCGGTCGGGGCCTCGCCGTTGTTGGTGATGACGACGCCGGCTTCGACGTCCTCGGCACTCAGCCCGCGCACCAGCGAGCCCTCGACCGGAGCCCCGTTGATGGCAAGCCGGGTGTTCTTCACGTCGTCGCCCAACGCATGGGCGGCGAGCAGCATCCAGGCCTGTTCTTGCGTCGATGTGTAGGTGCGGCTCTGATACGCCCGCGCCACCACGTTGACCAGTTTGGGGGCTTCCTCCTTGAACAGACCCGTCTCCATGGCAAGCGTGACGAGTGCGGCGCCGTCACGCAAGACCGACCCGAAATCGTTGCGTGCGAGCACGACGGGCGTCTTGGCCTCCATGGCGCCCATGGCGGCCTTGAACACACGCTCGGCACGCGGCTGGTCGCCGAGCATCGAGAGCGCGGCACCCAGCTGCGCCTTGGCGAGCGTGGTGGAGAACTGCTCGAGCTTCTCGTCGGCGAAATAGCGCAGTTCACCCGCAGGCGCCCGTCCATTGCGCGCCAGGACGTACAGCGCATAGGCACGGGACTCGCCCGACTTTTCGCTGTCCTGAGCGTTCGCGACGAAATTCTGCAGACGATCCAGCGCCAGTGCCATGGGGATGGCGCGGACCTGATAGCCCGTCTCCTTGGCCCGGGTCAGGAAGTCCGTGACATAGGCCGTCAGCCACAGGTCGGCATCGGCAGGTCCCCAGATGCCGAACGCGCCGGTCTGATCCTGCATGTCGAACACACGGTCCACGGCCTGCTGCACGCGGGCCTTCAGTTCCTTATCCTCTGCGATGCCAATCTGCGTGGCCACCGCATTGGCATAGAGCAGCGGCAGAGCGCGAGAGACGGTCTGTTCCGCGCAGCCATAGGGGTAGCGGTCGAGGGCGGTGAGCAGACCCGGCACGTCGAGCGTGGCGGCGGGGCCAACGCTGACGTTGACGCGCGTGCGGCTCTTGATGAGACCGGCCAGCAGATCCTTGCCGAGCGTGATCTTGCCGCCGTTCGGCGCCAGCGTGCTGACGGTCGTGCGTTTGACGTCACCGGCCGGCGGTTTCACGTCGAAGGACAACTGACGCCGTACGTCGATGCCGTCCGGACCCGTGACCTGGACATCATAGCTGACAAGACCCACCTCCGACGGCTTCAGTCCAAGACGCTCGCTGTTGCGTTCGCCCTGCTTCAACGGGAGGGGCCGGCTGAGCAGGCTCTTCGGCCCACCCGACGAGGCATCCATCGGCAATTCGGATACGGTGACGGTGTAGGACCCCTCCGGACCATCGACGTTATGCACGGCCAGATCCAGGCGCGCCTCGTCGCCCAGTGTCATGAAGCGCGGCGCCGATACCGTCAGCGCCACGGCGTCGCGGACGATGACATCCGCCGTGCCATGACCGATCTTTGACTTCGACCAGGCCACCGCCATCACGCGCACGGTTCCGTTGAAATCCGGGAGCGCGAATTCGACCTTGGCCTTGCCGGCGCCGTCGACTTTCACGATGCCGGAGAACAGGGCCACGGTCTCTTCGACCGGCGGCGTGCCTTGCATGCCGGATTCGTCCATGCCATCGCCACCCGACCGCATCCGGCCGCGTTCGGCGCGCATGCCGTCGATCAAGCGGCCATAGAAATCGCGGATCTCCAGCGACAGTTTGCGCTGTGCATGGAAGTGCTGCTCAGGTGCGGGTGCCGCATATCGCGTGAGATTGAGAATGCCGACATCGACCGCCGCGACCGTGATGCGGGCTTCCTCGCCGGCGGCCAAGCCTTCGATCTCAACTGGAATGGACAGGCCATCCCCGGACTTGATCTTGGCGGCTACTGGCAGTCCGACCTTGAGCGTGCGAGCCGATTGATCGACGCCGATCCACGTGATGCCGATGGCGCGGCTCGGCATGCGCTTGGCCGCAATGTCCATCGGACGGTAGAGCAATGCCGTCGCGTAGGCGCCCGGTCCCCAGTCGTCGCCGACGGGAATCGAAACCTCACCGCCGCCCTTGGGAAGATCAATCTCTTGAGTGCTGATCAAGCCGTTGCCGAGGATGGCAATCAGAGCGCGCCCGCCCTGCTTCGAACTCCATGCGCAGCTTGGCCGTCTCACCGGGTTGATAGCTGTCCTTGTCGAGCGCGACGTTAAGCAGTTCGGGACTGTCGGCGGTTTCTGAACTCGCATACCAGCCGGAGCTGAAGCCGACGCGCGTCTCTGGCCCGCCCGCATCGACGGAGCGGACAGCCAGCTCAAACCGGCCATAGTCCACATCGGCCGCGACCGTGATCGCCTTGTCGGCCAGCGTGTCGATGGTGCCGCTGGCAACCTTGCGCCGGATGGTCTGCGTGTCGTAGGTCCATGATCCGTCGCGGCTGTACCACTGCCATGTCGTTTCAAGTCGCATCAGCTCCCAGACGAGGCCCGTTTCGGCGGTCTGCTGACCGGCCGCATCGAGCGAAATGATTTCAAAGGCGGCTTTTTCGCCTTCGCCTGGGCCACTGTCGGCAAACAGCGGCTTCACACCAATCCGGCGCTGCCGCAGATCGACCGGCACCACGATCGACCGCTCAATGGAACGGCCGCTCGCCTCGCGCAGGCGGACGATCACTTGCGCTTCGAGAGGCCGTGCCGTCTTTTCCACGGCCGGGAGCACGACGGCGATCTCAGCCTTTCCATCCGCGCCCGTCTTGGGCAGCCCTTCCAGAGGCTGGCGAACCGCATTGATCACGTCGTTGCTGTTGCCGAACCGATAGCCCTTATGGGCCTCGGACGCCTTGGAGGCCGCACGCACGATCACTTCGCCTTCCAACGCGAGATCGGTCGCGGGCGGACCATAGAGGTAGCGGCCAGCGAGCTGAACCTTCAGCGGTGTGTCGATACCGAGCGGGCTCTTTCCGGCATCCAGTGTGAGATCGAGCCGCTCGGGCACGTAGTCTTCCACCAGGAACGAGACCTGCGTCAGCGCATCGGCCTTGGGATCGGTGTGGAGCTTCGCACGCCAGGTTCCTGTCATGACGCCGCCGCCCAAAGGAACGCGCACGGTGCGGCCGCCGAATCCTTCGTCGGCCAATGGATAGCGCGCGTGTTCAACGCCGTCGGGACGGGTCAGAATAACGGTGACGGGAAGGCCGGATGCAAGTCCCGCTGCGTCACGCACCAGCGCCGTGACGTTCACCTCCTCGCCGGGGCGATAGACGCCGCGTTCGGTGTAGATGTAGCCATCGATCGGTCCGGGCGCGTCACGGCCCTTGACGCCACGATCGGAGAGATCGAAGGCGTTCGAGGTCAGATCGAGAAAGGCGTATTCGCCCGAGGCGTTGTCCGCCACGAGAAGGGCGGGCTGCAAGCCCCCTTCGCCGCGCGCCAGGCCAGCTTCGAAGCGCACGTAGCCGTTCGCATCGGTCTGGGCCGTGCCCAGAACCTCATTATTGCGGGCGACGAGCTTCACGTTCGCACCAGCAACCGCCGTCGTCTCACTCAGCGAGCGCACGAAGGCGTGAACACCGGAATCGCCTGAGAACGCTGTCAGACCCAGATCCGAAACAATGAACCACTGTGTCGAAAGGCTGCCATAGCTGTTCTGATCGGACGTGTTGGCGGGCCGCGCAATCATCGCGTAAGCGCCGGGCTTCAGCGCACCGACCGTTTCGCCGACCGGAAACGCCGTCACGACTTCGGCGTTCAATTTTTCGGCGACATCCATTTCACCGGTGTAGACTTTTTCTCCGGTGCGCTCGCGGAGCGTCTCGATATCGTAGTTGTAGAGCTGGCGATCCAGATCACCATTGGCGATGGCCGTCGCCAGACTGCGGTCGCCAATGCGATAGACCTCCAGCGCAACGCGGTTGGTATTGATCGAGACAACCGGAATGCCCTGCTGGCCGCGGCTCGGCAGCACGTAGCTCTTTCCGGTGAAGCGCACGGACGGCTTGCGATCGGGCACGTAGATCGCCAGGGCGATCTTCTTCTCGATCACCTCACGGGTCTCGGCCGGCAGGCCCTCGCGCAGCGTGATCTGATAGCGCTGACCGTAGGCCAGGCCCTCGACGCACAATTGCGAGCCTTCCACTGAGACGCTTTCCGGGTCCTTGCCGTCAACGGAGACGAACTTGGCGAAATCGATATCGGACCGGCTGAGGTTCTCCGAGAAGATCGCGCACACACGCGGTGTCAGAGCTTCGGTTTCAGTCTTGTAGTCGGTCATGCGAAAGCCGTGCTCGGTGCGCAGCTTGTCGTAGGTGGCGCGCAGGATGGGATTTTCAGCCAGTTCAAGGCTGGTGCGCAGGGCGTCAATGGCCGGACGCCAGTAGGAGCGGCGCTGCATGGCGTCGCTGAGAACGGACAGGGCTTGCGCTTGCAGCGGCTTCGTTCCGGCCAGTTCGTAGGCGCGGTAGGCGGCGCCCGAGGCATTGACCGGCAAATCGTAGCGCTCCGACCCCTTGGTCTCATCGGGCTTGATCGCCAGAAGCGCGCGGGCAAGACCCAACCAGCTCTCAGCACTCTTGGGATCGGTGACAACGGCGGTGGCGAAGGTGCGGGAGGCCGCCCGCGGATCCGCGGCAAGCTGCTTCTCGGCGGCGAGCCTGACGTCCAGGGCGGGCTTGGTCCCAGCCTTCCAGGTTTCGCGCAAGCTACGCTCGTAGCGCGCAGCATCGTCGGCTACGGCCGGATGAGCAAAGCGCGACGCCGCCGCAACCGGCGGAACACTGGCCAAAATCGTGGCAACGGCAAAGAATAAAGCGCCCAGAATGCGCATGGCGGCAACCCTTCCGAATGGCGTCGGCGCGGCAATCGCGAGACGCGGACCAAGCTGCAAGAAGAATTCAGTTTCTTGCGCTCGAAGGGAAGCCCATCACCCGCGAGCGGCCAGACCGCGGCGGCAAAGGCAGAGATTCCGGAATTTGCCGGTTGTTGCGGGTTTCTTCCGCTGCTCAACGACTTGACTGACCCAACGCAGAAAACGCGGACAGCACCCGATGGGGGGCTGCCCGCGCCGTTCGCACCGGTATGAAAAATCAGGGTTGGACTGTGGACGCGTCCGAATTCGCACTGAACTCGCTCAGCGAGGGGCCCTGCGGAGCAGGTCCACTTTAGTGGCGCGTCGAAACCAGGGGGGCGGCTTCGGATTCAGTCAGCGCAGCGGCGGCGAGCTCGACGGGTGTCTGTGGCTTGGCGGCCGGGGCTACTGCCGGTTTGACCGCGGGCTTTCCTGTTCGGGCGTACCCCCAGACACGCTCGAACGAGCGGTGCGCGTACGCAGCGGTTTCACGGCAATCGGAGCTGTAGCATTCGTAGGCATCGCGCTTGGTCGGCTCGCGGCGCATGCAATCGCCAATCCAGGCGATCTGGTCACCAATGGCCAGCTGTTCATGAGCATCAAGAAGGCGCGAATCACACCCCGTCCGGCAGGTTACGCCCGCCATGAACAGCGCGACTTCGGCACTCGCCGGCACGTCGGGCTGGACGATGATGATACGCACATCGGCAATTCTTGCGCCGATGACGCTGGCTCTGCCGGCGAGGGCCTTCAGAACCGGGCTATCCGCACTGCGGGCGAGAACGGTCAAGTGATGTGCACCGTCCGCGCTCAGAGCGCCAAGCTGGGCATCGATAAACGCAGATAGACGCGCTTCCTTCTCCTCTTTGCGTACGACGTGCATCCGAGGTGAAGAAATGGGGCGCATGGGCTGAGTATCCTTTTGACCTTAAAAACCATCCGCACGACCGGACAGGAGCAAGGCGCGTTGTCGTTGAGCCGATTAAAGGCCCAAGAGGGTTAAACAACCGTTTCCGCACGTCGGCATTCGGGGCAGCGGCATGCACCTGCAAGCCCCGGACGAGACGTCCTCACACAGCCGGCCGCGCGGGGCGCAACCGGCCAGCCATATCCGCCACATCGTCAAGGGTCACATCCTCCGTGATCGCCGGAAATTCCGCATCGTCACCGGTGTCGCTGGCGGGAAGCTCCCAAACGGTGGGCGAAACCGTGAGCGCGACTGTCGTCGAGACCGTGGCATCGGGAGCTTCGGCGGCAGCGGCCGGATCCATGCCGCGGGACCCGACGTCCTCCGTCTGAACCGTCAGTGCGCCAGTCACATCGCCTGCCTGTTGGGTGGCCGGTTCCACATCGAGAACCGGCGCGGCGGCGCCCGCCATGAGAGTCTCGGGCAAGGTCGCATGCGAAACCGGCACCCGGAATGTTGCGGTTTCGCGGCGCATGACGACATCGACCATCGGCTCGGCATACCCCTTTGGCGCATCGCCATCGCCTCCCCGGACCTGTTGAGGACGCGGCCGCAACGGCAGCGCAACAACAGTCGGCGAACCCGACTCCCTACCCGGCGGGGGTGTTACGGTGTCCGGCGTGCTCTCGGGTTCCCGATCGCGGCGGGGCATGGTGTTGGAATTTGCCGCCCGGACTTCCGTCTCGGCTTCAGCGTCCGAAAGGTGACGTTGTAGATCAGCCTGTGCGCGGCGGGCATAGGGTCCATAGGTCGCCGACATGCGCGGATCGACCGGCTCAGCCTCTCGCCCGCCATAGCGCCGCTCTGTCCTGGCCGCGCGCTCCATCGGCGACCGTGGGCGCGCCTGCGGCGGCGCGTTACGCGGACCGGGCATGGCGGAGCGATCGGCCGTGGCGCCCAGATCCAAGTCCAAATCTTGCGCGCGCGGGTCGGGGGCGTGGTGGCCCGCCGCCACGTCCCTCGCCTTTTGCTGTTCGGCGCGCCGGGCAGCGCCCATCACCGCGCCCAGAATGATTTCCGGCCAGGCGCCGTCGCGGAACTTGTAGATGCGAAACGCTTCACAGCCCGCGAACTTGCTGCCTTGCCGCGCCAGCTTGCGCTGCACCAGCCGCGTGGATAGGAGGGGGCTGTAGACTCGCGAGAAGATCCGCTCCTGCTCGAAGCCCGTGAACAGATTGGCGAGCAGATGCGCCTCGTGTTGCAGCTCCTGCGCGGCTTCAGATCCGTATCCGAAACGCTGGCCCGTTTGCCGCGGCCCCATGTGATAGGGCGCATCGAGCGGCACGGCGACGTAGTAGACGCCGCCCTGATCAAAGACGACGTGACGGAAGACTTCGAAGGTCTGCCGGACATCCTCGTCGCGATGGATATCGTTGAAGCGGGAAAGTATCTGGCTCACCGGACTGCGTTCGGCCGCCCGCATCCGCGGCAGCAGGCCGCCCAGCCGATCGACAGGCCGCCCCATGGACACCAGCAGCAGACACAGATCGACAAACAGCGCCACCGCGAGCGGAATGTAGTCGCGTTTCGACAACCCAACGCCGTCCGGATCCAGGAGTTGGACTGCCGTACCCGGGCTCTCGACCGACTGCACCGCTTTCTGCTGGAGTTCGCGCAGCTCGTCGGCGGTGGGCGGCAACTTGAACGACAAGAGCCCGAAGAAAGTGGCCGTCAACCGGCGGAAGGCTTCAATCGTTGCCTCCGCGCCCTCCACGGCGGCGATCTTCGGCTTCTCCATCTCGGGCAGGAGGTCGATTGCCTTGACCGCGCCGCGCAGCGCGCCTTGGAGTTGAGCATCGGGACAGACAAAGCCGCCCTTCTTGGGATCGCCGAACGTGGACTTCTCCGCGCGATCCGAAAGCTCGGTGCGCAACTGGCGCAATTGAGGATCGGTGCGGAACGCATTAAAGCCGGTCACGGTCAGGTCGAGCTTGCGCGACAGCGCCTTCATGAATTCGTTGCGCGTACCCGTCTTGGGATCGAGCATGGCGGGATCGTTGGCCGCGATGCGCACGAGATCGCCATCGAGCGCCTTGAGCTCCCCTTTGACAGACGAAACGCGGCCCTTCACAAAATCCGAGGCGAACGTGAAACGGGCCGCATCCTCGTCGCGCATTTTGCGGCGCGGACCGTCGCCAGGCCGGCTATTGGGACACGACGTGCCTTTCGTGCGCTCCATCTCGGCTTTTTCGCTGGACACCTGCGCCAAGGTGACAAGCGTACTCTGGAGCTGATCGAGGCGCGTCGCCGCCGCGTGCAACGACCCCTGCACCTGCGTGACCGCAGACTTTGCGGACCGGGACGATTCCGCCCGGCTTTCTAGGACTTTCCAGTAGAATCCGAACCCGAAGCCGACCGAAATGATGGTCAGAAAAATATAGCCGATGACGTAGACGAATTTGGTGAAGGCGGGAACCGGGGCAAACAGCTGGTCGAGCAGCCAGATGATCATCGTCATCAACATCGCCACGGAAAACCCGATGACGAGACGATGCGCGATGGGCAGATCGCCCATGTTCGCTTCGATCAGTTCGAGCATGCCGATGTAGGTTGCGACCCACGACAGAACGCCCAGCCCCACCACCAGAGCGAGCTTCTTGAGGTCGCGGCGCGGCGCTTGCGCGTCATCCCACTCTGGCGGCGCGCCTGCGGATCTGGAACCGCTGGAAGGCCTCCGCAACACCCTGATGCGGTGGGCGCGTGCGCGACGCAACTGACATTTCCGGCCCCAAACTCGTTCCTGGCACCGTACTCGAGCGCAGGCGTGAAAAGCCGGCCGGCAACTGCCGGCGGTCCTTGGGCATTGGATGCCCGCACGCTACTCAACGTCGGTGACTGCTTCTAGATACGCCGTTCCAATGTACCCCTCGCGATCCATCCTCTGGGTAGGCGAGGTTCTTGTCGCCACTGGGGCGCGACTGTGGCGCTTGGCGGCAATCACATGGCACGCGGGACGGCCGAGGCTCTGGCGCGTCTATGCCGGCCGTGCTTTACCGTTGAAAGATGAACGGGCGTGCGGGCGGGGTCGGCCAGCAGCATCCACACGGCAACGCTCCGGCAGCAGCCGCGGCTCCAGAATTTCGCGAGGTTCGGCATGGCAAAAGACGAAAAACCCAGCAAGGGCTCGAAGCGGGCCAAATCTGCCGGTGAGGCGCCGCAAGACTTCGATATCGCCAATCCAGACTTGCCCAAGGCCATCGAAGAGGCTGCTCTTGGTTCAGGTGGCTATCCCTATGATCACAAGATCAAGCGCAAGGCGTATGAAGAAGCGCTGATCCCGCTGCAAATCGAACTTCTGAAAATGCAGTCGCATATTGAAAAAACGGGACGGCGCGTCGTCGTGCTGTTCGAGGGCCGCGACACGTCCGGCAAAGGCGGCGCGATCTCGACGGTGCTGGAGCGCATGAACCCCCGCCACGCGCGCGCCGTCGCGCTCTCCAAGCCAACGGAAGCAGAGCGCGGACAGTGGTACTTTCAACGCTACATCCAGCACCTGCCGACGGCCGGCGACGTCGTGCTGTTCGATCGCTCCTGGTACAACCGTGCCGGCGTGGAAAGGGTGATGGGGTTCTGCACGCCCGACCAGCACGCGGATTTCCTGCGCGACGCCCCGGAGTTCGAGGGCTTGCTCGTCCGTGACGGCGTGATCCTGTTGAAGCTCTATCTGTGCGTCGGACGCGAGATGCAGCTCATGCGCTTCCACGAGCGGCGCCACAACCCGCTCAAGCGCTGGAAGCTGACCGATATCGACCTCGCCGCCATCGCCAAGTGGGACGACTACACGCAAGCCGCGGCGGAAATGTTCCGCTTCACCCATACGCCGGACTGTCCGTGGACCCTGGTGCATGCCAATGACCAGCGGCGGATGCGGCTGGAGGTCATCCGCAAGATCCTGTCGCTGCTCGATTACGAAGACAAAGACTTTGAAACTGCCACGAAGCCGGATCCGAAAATGCTGGGCGACGGGCCCGAATTCCTCAATCCGCAAGCCTGACCGGCCCAAGCTTGAACAGCCCCAAGCCTAACCAACAGAAAACAGGCGCCGCCTGACTGACCCTGCACTGACATTGGGGGATTGCAACTACAAGGGACTGTGCCCACCCGACCGAATCAACCAAATGTGCGGCGCAGAGCGCGTGTGCCGTGCACCGTTAATGGAACGTAAAGTCCCTGGGGCAACATTGCGCCGCAAATGACAACATCTGACAAATCGGAGCCAACAATGGACAGAGCCTCACTGGTCATATGGATGATGACCCTGACATTGGGCGTGTGCTCTCTGCTGCTGGCGACCGGGGGGGCGAACCCCAGCGTTTATATGGCGGTCGTCGCCCTGATCAATTTTGCCATCGCGGCGATCGGCCTGCGCGACATCATCAAGCTCGACAACGCCAACGCCCCGCTCACGATCGTATCGGCCACGACGGCCCGCCACATGGGTCTCGTCTGGGCCTGGGGCGCGCTGGCCCTCCTCGTGACGTACCACTTCATCCTGCCCGCCTGGCACGAGTGGCTGGTGTTCTGCTCGGCCTTCGCCATCTTGGCGGCGGTCAGCCTGTTGTTTGCCGCCGCCATGGAAAACGATGCGCGCAAGAATTCCGACGACCCGACGCTCCTCAAGCTCGGGCGCTATCTGACGCTGTTCCAATTTGCCGGCACCATCGTGGCGATCCTCGGACTGTTGATCGATCCCGACAAGAAGTTCCTCGACACCAGCCGGCTCGATTGGGCGGCAGTGAACGTCTTCTTCTTCGGCGCCATCGCACTTGCCGCCATCAGCGCCGCCGCACTCTTCTACACGCGCGATCGACAGCCCTCGTAGGGCCCTCCACGCGCCTGGGCCACACGGATCGCCCAGGCGCGCAGAACGAAAGGCTCGCGGATGTCGCTCCAGCCCCTCATCCCCCTCGTCGCCTTGGCGCTGCTCCTCAGTGCCGGCACGATGACCTACGCGGCGATGCAGAACATGAAGGTGCTGGCGATTTTCGCCGCGATGGGATTCACGCTCATCGTCGTCATCATCGCCAGCATCATCAACCGGCGTGCATGGCACCAAGGCCCCGACGCCGCGACACCCGACATCCTGTTCCACACGCAACGGCGCAATACCCGGCTCGCAGCTCTCGTGTATGCATGGGCCGCCGCCGCCTTCTTCGGGGTCTACGGCCTGTCCGACGTCTTGTGGCGGCATGGATTTCAATATGGGACCGTGGCCGCCATCATCGCCGCGGTTCTTCTCGCCTATGTCCACCGGATGGGTTTGCCGGATCATGGCGTCCCTCCGACCCGTGGCATGACCATCGCCCACGCCTATGCCGTGACGGCGGGCCTCTTGTTTCTGGCATTCTCGGGAAAGCTCGGCAGCCTGCGCGGCGACTGGCCCGCCAACTACATCTTCCTGTTTGGCGGCCTCGCCCTCACCGGCATTTGCCTGTTTGCATTGCGGACCTATCGCGCCCTCGAGCGGCCAGACACGACGCAATCAACATAGCCACCGAGCGGCTATTTCGCACATCTCGCGCTTACGACTGGCATCGGGGGCAATAGAACGTCGACCGGCCAGCCTGGACGATGCGCCGGATCGTACCGCCACAGCCCACGCGCACGCACGCCCCGCCCTCACGATCGTAGACTGCATGTGCCGATTGGAACGCGCCGCTGCTGCCGTCGGGCTTGCGATAGTCGCGCAAGGTCGATCCTCCAGCCGCGATCGCTTCCAGCAAGACGTCGCGCACGGCCGGAACAAGACGCTCGGCGCGCGCGCCCGGCCGGCCCCAGCGGTCCGCCAGCGTACCCGCACGCCGGCGTGGCGACAGACCGGACCGGAACAGGGCTTCACAGACGTAGATGTTACCGAGCCCAGCCACGTTGCGCTGGTCCATGAGAAACGCCTTGAGGTCAGCCCGCCGGCCAGCGGCGCGGGCACTCAGTCCCGTGGCGTTGAAAGCATTGCCAAGAGGCTCCACCCCGAGATGACGGAACAGATCGTGATGCTCCAGGTCCGTGGACGGCAGCAGCAGCATGTAGCCGAAACGGCGAGGATCGTTGTACGTGAGCCGCACGCCCGACACCGTCTCAAAGACGACGTGATCATGCACGGTATTCCGGCCGGTCTCGTGCACGTACTGGCCAGCCATCGCGCCACGGGAGGCGTCTCCGGCGGCGATCAGAAAGCGCCCTGTCATGCCGAGGTGGACAACCAGCACGTCGCCGCTGTCGAGATGGAGCAGAAGATACTTCGCGCGTCGCGTCACCGTGCGGATCAGGCAGCCCGACAGCCGCCTGGAAAAATCGACCGGGAACGGAAAACGCAAGTTGGCCCGATTGAGCTGCACCCGCGCCAGTGTCTGGCCCGACAAGATCGGTTCCAGGCTTGCGCGCACATTCTCGACTTCGGGCAATTCAGGCATCGACGGGGATTACCGGATCAAAGGGACGTGTCTTCATAGCGCGCGCTGCAAGACAGGGCCGGGCTGGCCAGGGTTGGCTTGCCTCTGGTTCAGCCATGGCACATGTTTCCACCATGATCCTCCTACACAGATCGGCGTCCACGGCGCAAACCCCCGAGCCCCATGACCGTACGCGGTAAATCAGATTTGGAAACCAAACCTGCGAACCCTGGCGTCCCGCAACCCTCGGCGGAGCAGGAGCTGTCCGGTGCCGGCACCTTGCCGCCGGATGGCTCCGCCGACCCTATCGCGGAGGAAATCCGCAAGGGCGTTTCACGTCTCTTCGTCGAAAGCGGCCAAATGCCGATTGCGGAATTCACGCTGCCTAATGGCCGGCGGGCCGACATCGCAGCGCTGGATCGCGAAGGCATTCTGACGATTGTAGAGATTAAATCATCGGTCGCTGACTTCCGCTCCGATTCCAAATGGCCGGAGTACCTCGACTACTGCGATGCGCTTTATTTCGCAGTGAAACCGGACTTTCCGTCTGAAATTCTGCCGGGAAACTGCGGTCTCATTCTTGCCGACCGCTATGGCGGCGAAATTGTCCGCGGACCTTCGCCGGAGCATTCCAAGCTGGTCCCGGCCCGCCGCAAGGCCCTGACGCTGCGCTTTGCCAGGACCGCGGCATTGCGGCTGGCAATCCGGCAAGACCCTGCCCTCAATGCCCGCTCGGAAGCGAAAGATATCTAGAAGACTTAATTACCGAACCAACCCGCCCAGCGGGTGGGCGTCCCTACTTGGGCGCGCGCTTGGCCAGAATACGCTGCAAGGTCCGGCGATGCATGTTCAAGCGCCGCGCTGTCTCGGACACATTGCGATTGCACAGTTCGTAAACCCGCTGGATATGTTCCCAGCGCACCCGGTCCGCCGACATGGGATTTTCGGGCGGCGGGGCCTTGGAATTGGGCGGTGCGAGCAGTGCATCGGTCACGTCGTCGGCGTCGGCGGGCTTGGCCAGATAATCCACTGCGCCGAGCTTCACGGCGGTCACGGCGGTGGCGATGTTCCCATAGCCTGTCAGCACAATAATCCGCGCATTGGGCCGGACCCGGGTCAATTCGGCGATGACGTCGAGGCCGTTTCCGTCCTCAAGACGCAAATCGATGACCGCGAAGGCCGGCGGGCTTTGACGGATAAGGTCAATGCCTTCCGAGACCGAAAAAGCGCTGCGGACATGAAATCCCCGGGATTCCATCGCGCGCACCATACGTTGAAGAAAGGCCCGATCATCATCGACGATGATCAGCGATCGATCTTCGGGCAATTCATCGGGCTTGAATGAGAGATCTTCGGTCACAGCGTCCTCCACAAGCCGCAAAGTATAGGCTTGCCATCGAAACGCCAAGTCCTCTCGCACGGGAAACTCACACAGAATGATTGGTAAATAGGCTAACGGTCATAGACCTCGATGGACGGCGGCGTGATTTGCGGCAAGGGCAGCGCACTTCCAGGGCCCGGGCGCTCCGCCCCAGCCTCGAAAGCGGCCATCGGCCAAATGACCCGGACAATGGCGCCCTTTTGCGGGGCCGAGCGATTTTCCAGGGTCAGCCGCGCACCGGAACGCTCTAAAAGTGTCTTGGCGATGAAGAACCCAAGCCCCAAGCCACCCGCCTTGCTCGTCGAGCGCCGCGTCCCGGAGGGCCGCGAGGTGACATAGGGCTCGCCCAGTGTATCGATAATCTCTGGTTTGAAGCCGGGACCATCGTCGGCGATGGTTACGATGACATTCGCCGCATCCCATTCCGCGGTGAGATCCACCCTGGAGCTGGCAAAGTCGACGGCATTTTCCAGGATATTGCCCAGCCCGTAGAGGACGCCGGGGCGGCGAGCCGCGAATGGTCCGACCGGACTGGTTGCAGCAGCGCCGACAGTGGGATGCACAAAAATATAGATGGGCTTGGTCCCATGAAGATAGGGCGCGGCGGCCTCTTCCAGCATCTCGCGCACTGAAATGGTGGCGTGTAGAGGATCCTGCTCGGTGGGATGGCGCGTCAGCTTTTGGAGGATCTCGCGGCACCGCAGCGCCTGCTGACGCAACAATTCGATGTCCTCTGCGAGCGGGCTATCCTTGGGCAATCCGCTCTGGATTTCCTTGGTCACCAGAACAATCGTCGACAGGGGCGTACCCAGTTCGTGGGCAGCGGCCGCGGCCAGTCCATCCAGCGCATGCAGCTTCTGCTCGCGCGCCAGGACGAGTTCCGTCGCGGTCAACGCCGCCGACATTTGCTTGCCTTCACGCGTCAGCCGCCGGGCGTAGAGTGCGATAAACACCATGGTGGCAATGACCGCCGCAACGACGCCCACGTCGTAGAGCGGGGGGTGATCGAGGGCGGGTCCATCGAACCACGGCAGTGGATACGGCGAGAACGCCAACCCCACCGTGGCCAGACTGGCGAGCAGCCCAAGCACGATCGTATTGCGCGGCGGCAAGGTCGCCGCGGAGACTGTCACGGGTGCCACGGCCAGCATCGTGAACGGATTTTCGATGCCCCCGGTGAGGAACAGGAGCGCCGCCAGCTGCAGGATGTCGTAGGCCAGAAGCGTGGTGGCCAGCGAAACAGACAGACGGTGGCGGGCCGGATAGCGGACGGCCAGAAACACGTTGAGCCATGCCGAGCACGCGATCAGGAAGAGGCACCAGCCCACCTGGAGGCGGAAACCCAGCCCCAGGGCCACGATGCCAACGGCGACCAACTGACCCAAAACGCCCAACCACCGCAGCCGGACAATGGTCTGCAGGCGCAATTGGCTTTCGGAATCCGTGCCGTTCCAAAGCCTTTCGAGGGGTGATTGTTCCGACGTCACCGTGAACCCGTCCTTTCACACTGAGGTTTGACCTGATCAGACGTCACGTTGCAAGAGGCCTTGGGGATGGCTATCTGGGGCAGCAGAATGGGTAATTGCCCAACCCGCCACGTTTTCCACGACACGGCAAACCGGGCGGCCCAATCTGGCGCGCAAGGCCGCGCCAAACCAGGATCAGGAGTCCCGCCATTATGAGTTCCAGGCTTATCATCGTTCTCGTTCTCGGCGTTCTGACCGGCGTCGGTACGGCGCTGGTCACGTTCGGCATTCCTGGCGGCGGCGGCGAGGGTCAGGTCCAAAACGCAAACAGCGGCACAGTAGCGATTGGCGGTCCGTTCAGCCTCGTCGATCAGACCGGCGCGCGGCGGACCGAGAAGGATTATGCCGGCAAGCACATGCTCGTGTTCTTCGGCTTCACGAATTGTCCCGACGTGTGTCCGTCCGGATTGCAGATCTTGACGGTCGCGCTCGATACGCTTGGCGACAAGGCCGAACGTCTGACCCCGATCTTCATCACTGTGGATCCCGAGCGCGACACACCCGAGGCGATGCGGGCCTACGTGGCAAGTTTCCATTCCGGCATCCAAGGCTTGACCGGAACATCCGAAGAAGTGCAGGCCGCCGTCAAGGCGTATCGGGTTTATGCCAAGAAGGTACCCGATGCGAGCGATCCGACGCGCTATAGCGTCGACCACAGCGCCTTCTTTTATCTCATGGACCCGCAGGGCCGCTACGTGAAGCATTTCCCGCATTCCGTCGATGCCAACAAGCTTGCAGAGGACTTGAAGGCCGTCCTGTAAATTGCAGCCGCACGCTGGAACTTCTGCCTTGATGGCCGGCTGGCGAACTCCTCCGCACCGGCGGCGTGATCCTGCCGAAAGAGTTCATCACATCAACGCCCCTGGGGCAGCGATGCCACACTGCGGCCTCACGCCGTTTGAAGAGTGCATTTCGCTCTGGTCGATGCACCTCCGAACTTGGTAGGTGATGTGTCAGGTGTTGGACTGATTTGGTCAGACTTCACGCGACGGCAATTTCGAACAAGCGCGATTGTGCGGCGTTCCGCAGCGGCTCGAAGACGGCCCCGCTGATGAGAGCATGATCAGGTCATCGTCCAGAACCACCAAAGCGTGACTCGAGGATCTCCATGCGGAAGACCAAAGCGCCACTGTTGTCATCGCTCGAAGAGCGAGAGATAGACAGGCTGGGCGCACCCGTGGAGGTCCGGCGGCATCCGGCGGCGCGGCGACTGACCTTGCGTGTCAGCCGGACACGACGGGCCGTGATCGTGACGCTCCCCGTGCAGTGCGGTCTCGACGAAGCGGGCTCATTCCTGCACCGGAACATCGAATGGGTGCGGGCGCGCCTGGATAGTCTCCCCTCTCCCGTGCCGTTCCAGGATGGCATTCTGGTACCGCTGCGTGGCGTTGCGCACCGGATCGTATTTCCTGGTGAAGTTCCACGCCGCAGGACGGTGCGCCGTATCGAAGCCCAACCTTTTCCCGAGTTGCACGCGCCCGGTATGGAACCGAAAGCCCGCCAGCGGCTGACGGACTGGATCACCGCGGAAGCCCGGCGCGATCTCGACAGCCGGGTGACGTTTCATGCGGCGCGGCTTGGCGTGGCGCCGTCGCGCTTGTCCGTGCGTGATCAATCGAGCCGGTGGGGCTCGTGCTCGTCGACGGGCGCGCTGTCGTTCTCATGGCGGCTGGTTCTGGCACCGCCGGAAGTGCTTGACTATGTGGCCGCTCACGAAGTGGCGCACTTGCGTGAAATGAACCACGGACCGCGTTTCTGGGCTCTGGTGCGCCAGACCTGCCCCGGCATGGACGACGCAAAGCGCTGGCTGCAGATCTACGGTATGGACCTGCACCGTTACGGGGTTGATTTGGCCAGCTAAGGCCCATCATCCGCAGCATTGTGTGCTTGCGAAACGTCGGCCAATCCGTCCCGCTATCAGCGCAGCGCGGCGCCCAATGACATCATGCCTGGCAAGGCCGGCTTTCGATCCCCTGCGGCCGGCATTTCAGCGGCCGGGACCTGGACGGCAGCGGTCGCTGGTGCTGATGGTGTTGCTGGCGATTGAGCCAGAACGCGCGACAGGAAATCATCGGAAATTCTTTCCGCCGGATAGGCCGGCGGACGGGCCATAGCCCGAGGTGCCGGCGGCCGCTTCGCAGCCGGACGAGGCGGAACCTTGGTTGGCATCTGCCACGGCAACAATTCTGCGGCTTGGCCCTGCTGCGGACCAGACTGCCGCTGCGCCAGCAATTCGGGCGTGACGATGCTCCCCGGCAAGGCGCGCGGCGCCAGTCCGGCGTGTGCCCGCGTCATGATCTTGTGCCAGATCTGGGCGGGCAAGTTTCCGCCCGTGACTTTGCGCATCGGTTGACCGTTGTCGTTGCCGACCCACACGCCACCGACGAACTGCGCCGTGTAGCCGATGAACCAGGCATCGCGGAAGTCCTGGCTGGTTCCGGTCTTGCCCGCTGTCTCGTGCCCTTCGACGGCAGCGCGGCGCCCCGTTCCGCTACTGACCACGGATTGCATCATGTCGTTGAGTTGCCCGATAGCCATGGGGGCTGCGCGTTGATCGGCGGCCGGCGCGGCGCGCGCGTACAGGATACGGCCGCGGCTGGAGCGAATGCGGCGCACAACATGTGGTTCCACGCCGATGCCACCGGTGGCGAAGGTGCCGTAGGCGCCGGTGAGTTCCAACAATGAGACTTCCGACGTTCCAAGTGCCAGCGACGGGTCGGTACGCAGTTCCGATTCAATGCCGATCCGCGCGGCCAGGGCGGCGACCCGATCCGGACCGGCATCCATCATCAGCCGGACCGCGACCGTATTGATCGATTGCGTGAGCGCGTCGCGCAGGGTCACAGCGCCGGAAAAGCGGCCGTTGTCATTCTTTGGCTGCCAGCCTTGCAGATTGAAAGGCAGATCATAGGCAACGCTTTCCGGCGTGTAGCCCTTCTCCAGAGCAGCGAGATAGACAAATGGCTTGAAGGCTGAGCCGGGCTGGCGGCGGGCCTTTACGGCGCGATTGAATTGGCTTTTTGCGTAGGAAGCGCCGCCCACCATGGCCCGGATGCCGCCTTGCGTATCGAGGATGACGAGTGCGGCTTGACTGGCGGCCAGCGTTTTGCCTTGGGCCGCCACTTCAGCGGCGACGACACGCGAGGCCTCGGCCTGCAATTCGCGATCGAGCGTCGTCTCCACGATCACCTCGCCGTGGTCGGTGCCAAGGACCGGTGGCAGACGCTCCAGTGCAAAGTCCACCGCGTAATCCGTCGCGTTGCGCCGGGAGTTGATTTTACTGTTGGCGAAGATCAGACGCGTCATGCGCGCTGTCTGTTCGTCCCGCGCGGTGATAAAGCCGGCATCGCGCATCTTGGCCAAAACCGCATGCCCCCGCGCCCGGGCGAGGCGGGGATTGGAGGTTGGCGAGTAACGCGACGGCGCTTTCAGGAGACCGGCGACGACTGCGGCCTCCGCCAGCGTCATGGCGCGGGCAGACTTGTCGAAGTAGCGCTGCGCCGCGGCTTCAATGCCGTAGGCCCCACCGCCGAAATAGACCCGGTTGAGATAGAGCTCGAGGATATCCTGCTTGGATAGTCTCAGCTCCAGCCACAGCGCCAGAACGAGTTCATCGACCTTGCGCCGGATGGTGCGTTCCGGCGTCAGGAACAGGTTTTTGGCCAGCTGCTGCGTCAGCGTCGACCCACCCTGGGCGATGCGTCCAGCGCGAAGGTTGGCGAAGAGCTGCGCGTCCCAATCCCGCGGGATCGACACCCCAATGCGACCAGAAGCGCCGGTCTTCGGTGGCCACCACCGCTTGCACAACCCGCGCCGGCAGCAAGTCAAGCGGAATATAATCATGCGCCATACCGCGTTCGGCGAGCACGGATCCATCGCGGGCAAGAATGCGGATCGCTGGCCCGCTGACGTTGGACCGCAACGTCAATGGATCAGGCATGGTCAGGCTGTAGGAAATCAGAAGCCCCACAATTGCCAGGGCCACCGTGGAAACGATCGCCGCCGGCAGAAGCAACAGGATTTTGGTGCGCAGCGAGAGCCGCCGGAAGGCACGCCTTGCGGGTGCTGCAATCTGCCGGCCCGCGCCTGGAATGACGGACCCCAGTGACCGTCCCAGACGCATCGCCTTTGCAGTGCCGCGGGACGCCTTGCGCCCAGCGCGCTTGCGCTTCGTGCCACTCATACGCGGACCCAACCCAGCTTCCCCAAGGCCTCCGGCGCATGACGCGCGAAGACCGGAAATTCCCACGGTTCAACGTAGGCTTTCCATCTTAATGCGTGGTTAACCAAGGCCGCGAGCTAAGGGCAGGAAAGATCTAGCGGCGGGAGAAGAGGACGGACACCAATCCCACCAGAAGGCCAATGAAAATGCGCGCCGCGATGGTGAAGAACATGAACAGCAACTGCCGCTCCTCGAGCAGGACCTCGACCCAGATATTATATTTCGGATCGAGACCCGTGCCTGTCAGCACAGCCTTCAGCTGGCGCGCCCAGCCAAGCATCATGGACAGCGTCTCGGGCGAATTGTAGCCGACGATCCCAAGCAGGATCGCGCCCAGAAGCAAGGACAGAAACAAACTGCCGGTCGACATGAGCAGCCTGAGCATCATCGCGCGTCTCCATCCCATTGCTCGCATCATCGCAAGAGCGGTACGACGCTAGCATGGCGGCGCGACCGTGGCCTAGCCGCGCTCACGCCAATTGGAACGAATGACTTCCACGTGGCCAAATTGATCCAACTCAATGGCCGGCCATGCGCTCTCGGGGATAGTGAGGCCATGAGGTTGAATCTGAGGGAAGCCCAATGAAATCATCTGCTTTGCGCTCAGTTCTGGCCATTGGCGGGGTTCTGCTGGGCCTTGAGGCCGCCTCGGCCGATCCGATGGCCGATTGTGTCCAGTGGCGCGACCCGGCTCTGCGGATCGAAGCCTGCGGCCGGATCATCGCAGGCGCGTACACGGTGCCCGAGCAGGCCAAGGCCTACCGGCATCGGGGCGAGGCGCGCTTGAACGCGGGCGCCTTCGATGATGCGGTCGCCGATTTCACCGAGGCGATCCGGCGCGATCCAGCCGACGCGGTGTCCTTTGCCGGTCGCGGGCAGGCCTGGCTGGGCAAATCCGACCGCGACGCGGCCATCGCCGATTTCGATCAGGCTATTCGCTTGGCGCCGAAGTCCGCCGCCTATCACAACGCCCGCG
The DNA here is from genome assembly GCA_963786675.1 of uncultured Alphaproteobacteria bacterium. Lineage (GTDB taxonomy): Bacteria > Pseudomonadota > Alphaproteobacteria > Rhizobiales > Hyphomicrobiaceae > JAGVSR01. The sequence goes on from CAWAZY010000001.1 coordinate 243,409, forward strand.
GTCACGCGCGTCTCGTGACCGGCAAGGCCGAAGCCGCCGCGGAAGATTTTTCAACCGCCATCATGCTCGATCCCAGGAGCGCCAGCGCTTTGAACAACCGCGGTCTTGCCCGTTCCAAGCTCGGCGACACCAACGCAGCCATCGCCGACTACTCCCAGGCCATCGCCCTCAATCCGTCCTATGCGCTGGCGTACAACAATCGCGGTTACGCGCATGAGGCGCAGGGCCGCAAGACAGAGGCCGCCGCCGATTTCAGCCGCGCGCTGGACCTGGACCCCGCACTCGTCGGCGCGCGTGACGGGCTAAAGCGCGTCGGGGGAGCAACCGCCAGCGCGATCGACACCGACCGCATGATCGCGGACGGCAAGCGTCTGTCCGAAAAGAATTGCGCCTGGTGCCACGCCACGGGACCGGACGGCAAGAGCAAGAATGCCAAGGCCCCGCCGTTTCGTGACATCAACCGGCGCCATGGCCTTCTGGCCCTGCGCGAGCCGCTGGCGCGCGGCATCGCCTCGCCGCACGACGAAATGCCGAACTTCAAGCTGCCCGATGCCGATGTCGACAGGATCATTGCCTACATCAACAGCCTCGCGCGCGGAACACCCTAAGCCCACGCGCGCCACCCCATCCAGCCGCCCCAAGGAGCGTGCCACCATGAACTGGAAACTCATTGCGATTGCCTGTCTAAGTTTAGCAACGGCCGCACAGGCCGAGGAACTAGGCAACGCCGACCGCGGCCTCGATTACGCGCGATCGAATTGCATCGGCTGCCACGCCGTCGCCTTCGACGACATTGCATCCCCCAACCCTGACGCGCCGCCCTTCAAGTACGTCGCCGATACGCCCGGCATGACGGCCACGAGCTTGGCGGTCTTTTTCCGCACGCCACATCCGACCATGCCGAATTTCCTGATCGAGGGCGAGGACAAGGACAACATCATCGCCTACATCCTGAGCCTCAAGGGCGACGGCCGGAACGCGCCGAACTAGTACGGGTCAAGCGGCGCCTCTGGCCGCAACGGGTGCACCGCAGTCCGGGCACTGGGCGGCTGAGGGGGCAATGGGGAAACCGCACCTGCAGCGGCCGTGTCCGGCCGGTGTCACGCCGTGCCCCACGGAAATGCGTTCATCAAACACGAAGCAGGCCCCGTTCCAAAGGCTCTCGTCAGGCGACACGTCCTCCAGGTATTTCAGGATGCCGCCTTCGAGGTGGTACACGTCTTGGAAACCCTGGGCCAAGAGATAAGCCGACGCTTTCTCGCAGCGAATTCCGCCGGTGCAGAACATGGCGATGCGCTTGTGCTTGTCCGGGTCCAGCTGCTGCGCCGCAAAGTCCTTGAACGCGGTGAACGTTGCGGTGCGAGGATCGAGGGCGCCGGTAAACGTGCCGATGGCCACTTCGTAGCTGTTGCGCGTATCGATGAGCAGCACGTCGTCCTGGGAAATCAGGGCGTTCCAATCCCGCGGCTTGACGTAGGTCCCAACCTGGATGTTCGGATCGGCTTCGGGGGCACCAAAGGTCAGGATCTCGGTCTTGATCTTGACCTTCCAGCGCTTGAACGGCTGGTCCTGGGCCACGGATTCCTTCGATACCAGATCCGTAAAGCGCGCATCGCTCCTGAGGTGATGAAGCAGCGCGCGCACGCCCGCATCTGGTCCGGCGACCGTCGCGTTGATCCCCTCCGGCGCCACAAGGATCGTGCCGCACAGCCCCTCAGACAGGCCCAGCGCCCGCAATTCCGCGGCCAGCGCCGCGCAATCCGCAACGGGCGAGAACTTATAGAATGCCGAAACCGTGAAGCTCATGCACCAAGGCTCTCGAATGCATCCGCCGTCGCTGCGGCCGGCTCACACGTCCAGGTTTTGGACGCTGAGCGCATTGTCCTGGATGAATTCACGGCGCGGCTCGACGATGTCGCCCATCAGTTTGGAGAAGATCTCGTCCGCCTCGGCCAGATCGGCGACCTTCACTTGAAGCAGCGTGCGGGCATCCCGGTCCAGCGTGGTCTCCCACAGCTGGTCGGGGTTCATTTCGCCCAGACCCTTGTAGCGCTGCAGCGAGAGGCCCTTGCGACCGGCGTCGTAAATCGCATCCAGGAGCGAGCGCGGACCATAGACCGGGATCGTCTCGCTCTTGCGCTTCAGTTTTGCAGGCTGACCAAAGGTCTCCTTGAGCAGTTCCGTGCGCTCATTGAGGCGACGCGCGTCCAGCGACAAGATCAGCGCGCGATCAAGCGTATGGGTTTCCGTCACACCACGCACCTCGCGGCGAACGACATAGCCCTCGTTGCCGATGCGGCCTGCCCAACCGGTCTCGGTTTCCTCCGCGAGCATGTCCAGCCGCGAGGCCAAAGTCTGGGCCGCCGCCGTCGCCGTCGCTTCCGACTTCAGAAGCTCCGCATCCATGAGTCCGACGATGGTTGCCTGCTCGGCAATGCCCCGGTTGTAGCGGGAATGCAGCTGATCGATGAGACCCGTGACGATGCGCGCCTCTTTGACGATTTCACGCAGATCCTTGCCGGCCCGCTCCTCACCGTTGCCGGTCACCAGGGTGGTATCTTCCAGACCGGCGTCGATCAGATAGTCCTCGAGTGCGCGCTGGTCCTTGAGGTAGGTGCTGGATTTGCCGCGCGCGACTTTGTAGAGCGGCGGCTGGGCAATGTAGACATGCCCCTTCTCCACGAGCTCAGGCATTTGCCGGTAGAAGAACGTCAGGAGCAGCGTACGGATGTGTGCACCGTCCACGTCGGCGTCGGTCATGATGATGATCTTGTGGTAGCGCAGTTTCGACAGGTCGAAATCGTCGCGAATGCCCGTGCCCAGCGCGCCGATAATGTTCGTCACCTGCTCGGACGACAGCATCTTGTCGATGCGCGCCCTCTCCACGTTGAGGATTTTACCTCGGATGGGAAGCACGGCCTGATACTCGCGCTTGCGGCCCTGTTTGGCGGAACCGCCGGCCGAGTCGCCCTCGACGATGAACATTTCCGTATTGACGGGGTCGCGGTCCTGGCACTCGGCCAGACCGCCCGGCAGCCTCAATCCATCCAGCGCGCCTTTGCGCCGGGTGAGCTCGCGGGCTTTGCGCGCCGCCTCGCGGGCCAGCGCCGCCTCCACGATCTTACCGACGATCGTCTTGGCTTCCTTGGGATGCTCTTCGAACCATGCGGCGAGCTGATCGCCGACGACATTCTCCACAACCGGTTTCACTTCCGACGAGACCAGCTTGTCCTTGGTCTGCGATGAGAACTTCGGATCGGGCACTTTGACGGAAAGCACGCAGGTCAGGCCTTCGCGGGCATCCTCGCCGGTGAGGTCGACTTTTTCCTTTTTGGCGATGCCGCTCTCGTTGGCGTACTTGTTGATCACGCGCGTCAGGGCGGCGCGGAAGCCGGCCAGATGCGTGCCGCCGTCGCGCTGCGGGATGTTGTTGGTGAAGCACAGCACATTCTCGTGGTAGCTTTCGTTCCACCACAGCGCGAGTTCTACGCCGATCCCGTCCTTCTCCGACCGGATCATCAATGGCTCGGGAATGAGCGCCTGCTTGGAACGGTCGAGATAGCGCACGAACGCTGCCGTGCCGCCCTCGTAGAAGAACTCCTCGCGCTTGACGTCAGCATGCCGCGCATCCGTCAGCACAACCCGCGCGCCGGAATTGAGAAACGCCAGTTCGCGCAGACGGTGTTCGATGGTGGAATAATCGAATTCCACCATGGTGAAGGTGTTGGGCGACGGGAGGAAGGACACTTCCGTACCGCGCTCCCCTTTTGCATCACCCACGACCTTCAACGGGGCGACGGCCACGCCGTCATGGAATTCAATGTAGTGTTCCTTGCCCTCGCGCCAGACTCGCGCCTTGAGCCACGTGGACAGGGCGTTGACGACCGACACACCGACGCCGTGCAAACCACCCGAGACCTTGTAGGAGTTCTGGTCGAACTTGCCGCCCGCGTGCAGCTCGGTGAAGACGATCTCGGCAGCCGACCGCTTCGGATCCTGGTCATCATCATTTTTGATGCCGGTGGGAATGCCGCGCCCGTCGTCGCGCACGGTGCATGACCCGTCGGGATTGAGCATGACCTGACACGACGTCGCGTGCCCCGCGAGAACTTCGTCGATGGCGTTGTCCACCACCTCGTAGATCATGTGGTGGAGGCCCGACCCGTCATCCGTGTCGCCGATGTACATGCCCGGCCGCTTACGCACGGCATCAAGCCCCTTCAGCATCTTGATGCTGTCGGCGCCATAGTCTTCCGGGGCCGGCTTTTTGGCGGGCTCAGCGCTCATTAGGGTCCTGTCATTTCAGTTTATTTCGGATCGGCGTGGACTATACCACGCGGCAACATCAAAGAGCCAGAAAAGCGACAGCCATGGCCGCGGAATCCAGCGTATTTTTTATCGCCGGTTCAATTGGTTAGACCTGCGGCGTCGAGGCGCGCTCAAGGTTGGCGGAGAACACCGTCGCGAACCTCTCCAACGGGCAGAAAAGACGCCCGTCCGGCGAGGCCAGAAAACGAGTCGCGGTCGGTTCCCGTCATCCAAGCCTGCGTGCCAAGCCGCAGAATTTCCGCGCACAACGCCTCCCGGCGCAAGCCGTCCAGGTGGGCCGTCACCTCATCGAGCAGGAGGATCGGCGTCCGCCCGTCTTGACGTTCGCCGGCCAGTTCTGCGTGCGACAGGACCAGCCCCAGTAGCAGAGCCTTCTGCTCACCCGTCGAACACAAACGCGCCGGCATATCCTTCGGGCCATGACCGACGATGAGATCGGAGCGGTGCGGCCCCTCCAGGGTCCGTCCCGCCGCCCGGTCCCGCTCGCGGCCCGAACGCAGCGCAGCGCGATAGGTTTCTTCGACATCGAGGGCGGCATGATGCAAGAGCCCGGCTTCGAGCGAGCCTTCGACGGCAATACGCGCCCAGGGAAACGGCGACGACTGATCCCGGGCCCGGCGCTGTTCGGACATAGCGCTCAACGCGGCGGCCGCCTCCGCACGAGCGGCGGAAATCGCCACGCCCGTTTCCGCCATCAGGTCTTCCAAGCCTTCGAACCGGGCCGCATCGCGCACGTTGTCGGCGAGCAACCGGTTGCGCTGCTGCATGGCACGTTCGAACCTGGAGGCGCGCCGCCCGTGCTCGGCATCGAAGCACAGGATCAACCGGTCGAGAAACCGGCGGCGCTCCGACGCCGGGCCGGTGAACAAGACCGTCCATGGCGGGCGTGAGCCATGCGACCTCGACATAATCCGCAAGAACGCCCGAGCCCGATTTCGTGACGCCGTCGATACGCACGATGCGACCGGTGGCCGGGTCGCCGCCGGCCGGCTGGAGGGCGAGCCCGGTGCCGATATCGACCGGTCCGATGTCGGTATGCACGCGCGCGGCGAGGCTCCACGTCCCGTCGCCCGGAACGCGCGCGATATCGGCATAAGCCGCGCGGCGAAGGCCTTGTCCCGGCGCCAGCAGCGATACGGCTTCGAGCAGATTGGTCTTACCCGCGCCGTTGGCCCCCGTAAGCACGACCGGCTCGGGTCCCAGTTCCAGTGTGGTTCCAGCGTAATTCCGGAAATTGGTGAGCGTCAGCCGCTCCACCCACAGGCGCGGCCTCGCGTCGGCGGTCATGGCGTGTGTTCCCGCTCCGGAGGCGTGCGCGTTCAGGCTCACACCCGCATCGGCATCAGAACGTAAAGCGCGCCCGAATCGTCGCCATCGCGGATCATGGTCGGCGACCCGGCGTCGGCGAGCAAAAAGCGCGCCTCCTCACCCTCGATCTGGCTCGCGATATCGAGCAAATACCGGGCATTGAAGCCGATTTCGATGGGCGCGGCGTCATACGTGACGGCAATTTCTTCCGTCGCGCTGCCGCCTTCCGGGTTGTTGACCGAAAGAACCAGCTTGTTCTTCGACAGGGCGAGTTTCACCGCGCGGCCGCGCTCGCTGGCGACCGTCGAGACGCGATCCACGGCGGCGGTGAAAATGGCATTCGGGACGAGCATTTCCTTATCGTTGGCCTGTGGGATGACGCGGCCGTAGTCGGGGAATGTCCCGTCGATCAGCTTCGACGTCAGCGTGGCGGTCCCGATCTCGAAGCGGATCTTGGCGGCGCTGACCGAGATGCGCACCGGATCGGTCACACCCTCCACAAGGCGCTGCAGTTCATGCACGGTCTTGCGCGGAATGATGACGCCGGGCATGCCTTCCGCACCCTTCGGCCGCGGCAGCTCGGACTGGGCCAGGCGGTGACCGTCGGTCGCCACCGCGCGCAGCATGTGCTTTTTGCCCGACTCGGCGGTGTGCAGATAGATGCCGTTCAAGTAGTAGCGCGTTTCTTCTGTCGAGATCGCGAAGCGCGTCTTGTCGATGATACGCTTCAAATCGCCGGCGGGAATTTCAAAGCTGTGCCCGAGGTCGCCCGCCGCAATGTCGGGGAAATCCTCCGGACCCAGTGTCTGCAGCGCGAAACGCGCCTGCCCGGCGGACAGCGTCAGCCGTTCCTTGTCGGCGTCGCGCTTGATATCGACCTGGGCCCCGTCCGGCAACTTGCGCACGATGTCGTGCAGCATGTGGGCCGGCACGGTCAGTGCGCCCGGCTGGGAAACGTCGGCTTTGGCCTCTTCCACGACTTCGCGTTCCAGATCGGTGGCCTTGAATTCCAGACCTGAAGCCGTTGCCTTGAGCAGCACGTTGGACAGGATCGGGATCGTCGTTCGACGCTCCACAACGCTCGTCACATGGCCGAGCGCTCTTGAGAGTTCGCCTTTTTCGATCACCAGACGCATGGTGTTGCCTTTAGCGTTGCTGCTGCGGAAATGTGCGGAAAAATCACAGAGGTAGCCCCCTTGGCCGAGGCCGCCTTATGGATTCGCGGCGGGGCTGCAAAATGCCCTGATATGCCGAGACATTTCAAGTGCCGCGCGAGCCGAAGTCTGCCAAATCGCGGCTTTTCCTCCCCAAAACGAGCGACGGGGGCGGCGCAAACGCGCCACCCCCGCCAACCCACCCCCGCGTCCCGGCCGTATGACGGCCAGGTGAAGCCGGACATTTAGGCCCTTCCGGGCCAGCCCTCGTTTCAATGTCCGGCGTCCGAGACCCTCTGCGCCAGCGGCGCAGACGGGAAACTCAATGCGCCAAAAGCTTCTTCAAGTCCTCAAGCTCGTCGCGCAGTCTCTGATTGGCACTCAATTCACCTTCGATCTTGCGGATCGCGTGGAGCACCGTCGTGTGATCGCGATTGCCGAAGCGCCGCCCGATTTCAGGCAAGGACCGCGCCGTCAGCTGCTTGGCCAGATACATGCCGATCTGACGCGGCCAGACCACCGAGCGATGACGGCGCTGCGAGAGCAGATCGCCCTTCGATACACCGAAGTGCCGCGACACGATCCGCAGAATATCCTCGATCTTGATCCGGCGCTGGTCACCGCCCGAATGCACCAGATCGCGAACGACCGTTTCGGCGATGTCCGGCGTCAGCGTGCCGCGAACATGCTGCCACGTCTGATGCAGGCGGTTGACGGCGCCTTCCAGCTCGCGGCCGTTTTCGGTGAGCCGCTGGGCCAGCATCTCCAGGATTTCCCGCGACAGTTCGAAGGCCGGGTCGGTCAGCTTCTTTTCCGCGACGCGCCGCTCCAGAACCTTCATCCTCAGCTCTTCGTCGAAGCCACCAATTTCTGTCACAAGACCGCGCTGTAAACGCGAGCGCATGCGCTCATTCAGCCGCTCGATATGCGCGGGCGGGCGCGATGACGCCACCACGACCTGCCGGCCGCCGTCGAGAAGCGCATTGATGATGTGCTCGAATTCCTGCTCGGTCTTTTCGCCCTGGAGAAACTCCAGGTCGTCGATGAGCAGCATGTTGATGTTGCGGAACCGCTCCTTGAACGCCAGCGGATCGGACGAGCGCAAGGCCTCCACGAACTCGTAGCGGAAGCGTTCCGCCGTCAGATAGAGAACCGTCGCGTTCGGTGCACGGCGGCGGACATCCCACGCAATCGCCTGCAAAAGGTGTGTTTTTCCAAGACCAACCGAGGAATGGAAGAACAGCGGATTGATGCTCGGCGCGCCGGTCAAGACGGTTTCGGCGGCCTGGACTGCAGCGGCATGGGCCATCCGGTTGGGCGAGCCAACCACGAAATTCTCGAATGTGTGATGCGGGTAGAGGGGCGAGCCATCGACTCCTCCGGCCGGTATGCGCGGCGCGGGTGCCGCACCGGCCAACCGCGTCATCTGCGGCCGGGCGACCATGTCCGAAGCTGCCGGCGCCGAGCGGCCATCGGATGTGGCATCACCCCGGCGCGCCATCTCCGCAACGGCCTGCGTGGCTTGCCGTATTGCGTTGCCGCCAACCTGACGCAGCTGCACATCCACGCGCTCGGCGCCTTTGAATTCCAGCCGGCTGCACGCCAAGAGATCGTCGATGTAATGCGACTGGATCCAGTTGCGCAGGAACTTCACCGGCACGGACGCTACGACCGTCTTGCCGTCGAAGCCGTCGAAGTCGAGCGTCTTGAACCAGCTCGTGTAGATATCGTCACCGAGGCGCGCCTTGAGAGCGGCATGAACTTTCTTGCCGCGCGTTTCCTCGGGAGTTGTGAGTGTATCCGACGTCTGCATGTGCCTAAACCCCGCACTAAAAACTTGCCCTCACCCCCGGCATGGCTCCGCCCCTAGCCGTTTGCCCCTGCCAACGGCGGCGTCATTCCAGGATCTCAAAAAATCGGGACGCTCAGCTCGGCGCCCTGGTTCTCCACGCTGCCTCTCGGCCCATGAAGCCCCCCGTCCAGCAACGGGAGCCTTGGTTGCCCAAGAACCCGTCCGCTTCCTCCGCGCTGCGGCCGTTGCCTGCCGCAGCGTTAAACGTGATCGCGGTTGGCTCCGCGAATGGACCGGCGTGACCGGCCTCGTCTTGGGCGTTGCCTATGAACGCCTGCCGTACCCCCTGCGGGGCCGCGAGATGTCTTGCCGAACGGGTACCGGCCGCACGCCGATTGGACCGCTCGGAACTCTGCAACTGGAACCGGCCGCGCTTCTGCAGCGCTGCCCTTTCACCGTGACGCAATTCTGCCTACTCCTACCGATCCGTGTGCGATGCGACGACCCGCGGGCAATGGCCCAACGGAGCGATACCGATGCGTCTGCCTGCCCGGCCGCTCTACAGCCTGGGCGACAACATGCACAGTCACCGACCAGTAGAGCAAAGTATTCCCCTGCCCTGCCAAGATACTCACTTGGCAAAGTTGGAATGCCTTACACTACAGACGATGAAACCCATTACGCGACACGGGGAACTATTTGGGCTCGACGCTCGTCGATACACACAAACTACACAACTGGCCCACAGGTCAGGGCCGGATGAAGATTAATTATCCCTTAACCCCTGCGGGCGCAAGCCTCGCACGCTGCAAATCAAGCGTTTGGACCCCATTGAAATCGCACGCTTTTTTAGGTCGTAGACTCTCAATCAGAATCCGATCTTGCGCCGCAATCCCATTGAATGGATTTCGAATTTAAGGCGCGGACTGACCGCCTCCGTTGCGGGACTCATCGCACACGACCGCCGAGCACTTTTCTGAGGTCCACCGCTAGGGGTCCCCACGAGCCATCAACAACCTTTCCCACCAAACCTTCAGGAATCCACGGGTTAGCGCTGTTCAAAACTTCCAACGGGTTTTGCGTTGCCGCTTCCACAGTTGCGAACATGACACAATCGCGACAGGGAATGCGCATAGGCGCTCTCAAGCCGTTGACGGCCAATTGCGGGGCTGGCGGTCCGTGCTCAAGAAACTGGCAACAAAAAACCGGGCGCGAGGCCCGGTTTCCGTCTGTTTTAGCGTCAGTCTTCGTGGGGTGATTACATGGAGCGCGATCAGCCCATCTTCTTGACGCGGGAGGCCAGGCGGGAAACCTTCCGGCTGGCGGCCTTCTTATGAAGGATCCCCTTCTGCGCAGTGCGGACGAGCACCGGCTCAACGGCCTTCAGCGCGGCCGAGGCCTTGTCCTTATCACCGGAAGCGATGGCTTCCTCGACAGTGCGCACGCTCGACTTCATTTGGGTCCGGCGCGACTTGTTGATCGCCGTGCGGGTAACCATCTGCCGGGCGGCTTTCTTTGCCGAGGACGTATTAGCCATAAGCTTGATTTCCTTGTCTGTTTGCTCGCAACGGAGCCGCTGGACCCGGGCCGGTTCCTGGAGGGACCTGGCCACATGGGCCGGCGCGCGCATGCGGCCGAATTCAAATGAAGTTGCGCCCGGATCGAAAGATCCGGGCGTTGCTTGGCGGGTCGTATAGCCCTCCCGGGGCATCCGGTCAACGGATAACGGGAGCCCGAGCCTCGGAGTTTCCGCAGCTTTGGCAGGCCAACTCACTTCCGGCCAGCAGACCGCGCGCGCAGTGGCTCGATTGAACCTTGCCGGGCGCCATGGCACCACGTTGCAAGATCTGGATGAACCGGCGGTCCGGCCGCACGTCATCCCGCAATTCGAATTGGCAGGACGAAAATCAGCAATGAGCGAACGCGCCGCGCCGACCCTTCGCCGCCGGGTCTACGAGATCATGGAGTTGGGCCACGGCGAAGACACGACGAGCCGCATCTTCGATACCTTCATTGTGTCGCTCATCATCTTGAACGTCGCGGCGTTCGTCATGGAGACGGTCCCGTCGATGGCCGCCGCCTATGGACCAGCCTTCCACACCTTTGAAATCGTATCGGTTGCCATCTTTACGATCGAGTATCTGCTCCGGCTTTGGGCGGCACCCGAAGTGCCCTTCTTCAGCCGGATGCCCGGATGGCGCGCGCGCCTGAACGTGGCCCGGCAGCCCAGCATGATCATCGATCTGCTGGCCGTGCTGCCATTCTACCTCAATCAAGTCCTCGGACTGGATCTCCGGTTCCTGCGCGTACTGCGCCTGCTGCGGTTCCTAAAATTGTCGCGCTACTCGCCGGCCCTGCATACGCTGGTCCGCGTTCTTTCCAACGAACGGCGCTCGCTGATGGCAGCATTGCTGCTGCTCGTCACGGCCATCTTGTTTGCATCGGCCGGCATCTATCTCATCGAAGGTGAAATACAGCCCCAACACTTCGGCAGCGTTCCGCAATCGGCATGGTGGGCCATCGCGACACTGACCACAGTCGGTTACGGCGATGCCATTCCGATGACGCCGATGGGCCGCGTCTTCGGCGGCCTCGTGATGGTGTTCGGCCTGTGCATCCTGGCGCTGCCCGTGGCCATCGTATCAGCTGGCTTTGCCCAGGAAGTCGGACGGCGCGACTTCGTCGTCAACTGGTCACTGATGTCCCGCATCCCCATGCTGGCCGATCTCGATGCGCGTGAAGTCGGCGCCCTGATGCCGCTGTTTCATGCACATAACTTCCCGCCAAAAATGGAGGTCCTGCAGGCCGGGGTGCCATCGCACGCCATGTTTTTCATCGCCTCAGGACGCGTCGAGATGCAGCATCCCGATGCCGATGTGGTTCTAGGCGCGGGTGACTTTTTCGGAGCTGGCGCCATGCTCACGGGTGACGCACCTAGCGGGCCATTCGTGACGACGACCAAGTGCAGGCTTTTGAAGCTGCACGCGGAGGATTTCCACCGCATCGAGTTGCTCAACCCTCGGTTCGCGCGCGACATCCGCGAACAGGCCGCAGACCCGAAATACAATTCGCGATGACAGATGCCGGAAACGTCGCGGTCACGGCACTAGGCCCTAGGCCCTAGCTGCCGCTGACGACCTCAACGGCGACGACGGTCGCGTTGTCCTGATGGGGATCGCGCACGGCTTCCACGGCACGGATCAGGGCGGCCGCAACGGCTTTCGCGCCATCCTGTCCATAGGCGGAGATGATGCGCTCCACTTCACCTGTGTCGAGCGTCTGCAGGCCGTCGCTGGCAAGGATGATGTAATCGCCAGGCTCCAAAGGTAACGGACGGCGCGAGATGTCGACCAGATCGATATCGTCGCCGGTCACGGCCGAGCGCAGCATGTGCCGCCGCGGATCACGACGGGCCTCCTCAAAGGTAATCGTACCAGCCTCCGCCATACGATCGAGCTCCGGCGCGAGGGAGTGATCCTCGTTGAGCAGCGCGATTTCACCGCGGCGATAGAGCATCAACGGACTGTCGCCGACGCTGACCCATTGCGCGCCGTCGCGCGTGAAGGCCACTCCGATGAGTGTCGACCCCATGCCCGAAAGTGCGGGATCTTCTTCCACTTTGGCGGCAATGGCCGCGTTGGCGGAGGAGAGTGCGCCGATCAACCGCGCATGAGTATCACCGTCACCAGTCGAGAACGCGTCGAGAAATTTCTCGCAGACCATGCGGCTCGCCAGTGCGCCGCCCGCATGCCCGCCCATGCCGTCGGCGAGAATGGCGACCACATCACTCGCGCGCGCCGTGCGGCCAGGACCGGAGGCTTCCTCCCCCGGCGCGACCATCGCACAGTCTTCCTGATAGCCGCGTGCGCCTTTCGTGGCGCAAATCGCGCGATTGAAGGCAATCGCGCGTTGACGCACGTAGGCGCCGCTGCCCCGGTCCGGCCCGGTTTGCTCCATGATGGGCGGAACCTCCACTGATTGCGTCAACCGTCGGCCAGTGCCGACCAGTCGAACTCAGGCCCACAGAAGGGTACGAACACCAGCTGCGTGCGGCCCATGGTGATGACGTCCATGGCCGTCAGCTCCACGGCACCCGTCGGGCGCCGCTCGTTGACCGAAACCACATTCGTTTTAGCAAGGTTGGGAACGAACAGGAAGGAGCGGTCGGAGCTGTCGTAGCGAATATAGGCCTGCTCATCGCCCGAGATCGCATCGTCGCCGAAGTCGATGGCGACGCGATTGCTGGCCGAACGGCCGACCGTGTTGTTGCCCTCGAACACCGGCCTGTACTGGCCGATGCCCGGACCGCCAACGACCACCAGCCAGCCGACGACGGGGTCGGCTTCGAACGCTCCGCGCTTGACCTGCTGGCGGCCACGGACCAGCGATGTCCGCGGGGCCTCCTCGGGCACCTTGGCGGGAGAGCGCACAACGCGCGTCGTGGGCGGGCGATCACCTTCGATCTGAGCGCTCTCCAGGGGGCGCGAACCGCCGCGCGCCTCGCGCGCCGCATCCGCAGCACTGGGTGCGCCCGCTTCGCCGCCGGCCTCGGCGGCCTGCGGAGCTGGCTCGGCCGCCGCACGGGTGCCCATGTCCGGCATCGGCGGCGGTGTCACCAGGGCGGCGGCCGGTGGCGCGGCCGGCATCGTCTCGTCCTTGCTGGCAGCGGCGAGCGCATCCTTGAGCGAACCCAAGAGGCTGTTGCGGGCAACGTGCGAACCGGCGGCACTCGACATGGCAGGGCTCTCCTCTGGAAGCAGTTTGGCAATCATGCGCCAGCGGCGGTGCCGCGGCACGGTCATCGGGTATCACTCAAATGGATGCGAAGTTTTGACGGGGACATATGTCGGCCATGGGCACAATCAAAGGTATGGAGGTGCTGCGCCCCTTTTGGGCCACGATGTTGTCAACCTTGTTTGTCCGTGCGCCGTAAGGCAGCTTCGTGGCGCGATCTCGACGGTCCCATGATTTATGCATGTTTCGACCACTGCTCGAAGCATTGCCACATTCCTGCTGCATAGCTGCCGCCTCTGTTCATCTCGCGAGTCGTGCGCATTTATGGCATCGCGGTGGTGCCGTCCCTTATTCTGAATTCGGACTAAAGGTGCCGCCCGCCGGCGCCGTCCCAACGAGGCCCACTCCGGGAATGTATTGGCGATCATGACCAATCTCATCGCCCTCAAAGACGGCACGGAACTCGTCGGGGATTACCGTATCTCGCGCGTTCTGGGAGCGGGCGGGTTCGGCATCACCTATCTGGCCGACGAAATTGCCCTCGCGCGGCCCGTTACGATCAAGGAATATTTTCCGTCCGATTTCGCCTTGCGCGGCGAGGCGCTCGAAGCCGTACCGCGTTCCGAGCAGTGTGCTGGAGACTACGCCTGGGGGCTCGACCGCTTCATTGAGGAAGCGCAGACGCTGGCGCGGTTCAATCACCCCAATATCGTGCGCGTATACCGCTACTTCCGCGCCAATCAGACCGCCTACATGGTGCTCCATTTCGAGGAAGGCCAGAGTCTGAAGAGCTGGCTCAAGGGGCTCGGCCGCGCCGCGCGCCAGAAGGAGCTCGACGCCATCATCGGCCCGCTGCTCACGGCGCTTGAAGAAATCCACAAAGCCGATTTCCTGCATCGCGACATCGCGCCGGACAACATCATCATCCGCAAGGATGGCGCGCCCGTGCTGATCGATTTCGGGTCCGCACGCGGTGAGATTGCCGCGCACACCAAGACCGTTTCGGCCCTGGTGAAGCCGGGCTACAGCCCCTACGAACAGTATGCCGAGACGGGCAAGCAGCAGGGCCCGTGGACGGATATCTACGCGCTTGGCGCGACGCTCTACCATGCGGTAACGGGCAAGCGTCCGCCGGATGCGCCGTCGCGGATGGTCAAGGATGAACTCGTCTCCGCGCGTGAAGCAGCCGTGGGAGCCTATCGCGCCGGGTTTCTGAAGGCCATCGACAAGGCACTCAACCTCAACATCGACCAGCGGCCGCAGAGTATTGCTGCCTGGCGCGGCGATCTCTTGGCGCCCGATCCAAAGCCCGCGTCATGGCTGTCGCGAACCCTCGGTCAAGACGATCAGCCCGCGCCGCCCGCGCCCGACGAGGCCCCAGTCGCCGCCAAGGTGCCCGTGGCCCCGCCCGTGCCCGACGCGCCTGGACCGCAGGGCCGGCTTCTGGATTTTGTCGACCATCTCAAGAAGAGCAAATCTCCAGCTGCCGTGCCAGCAGCGGCTCCCGCAGCGGTCAAGACGGTGCCGCCTGCTCCCGCCGCGCAGCCCGAACCGCGCAAGAATACGCGCAAGCTCGACGACGCGGCTGGTGTCCCGAAGTTGCCGCGCATTTTACAGCGCGCATCCGAAACACGGGCAGGCCGCAAGGCCGCACGGGGCGGCGTTAAGCCCGTCGACAACAAGCCAAAGAAGCCGCCGCGGCCGAAGCGCATCAAGGCCGGCGGTTGGTCTTGGCGGCCGATCCTCTTCAAATTTCTTATCGGTGTGGGCGTCGCCAGCGGCGCCGTTGCCATGCAGGACAGCCTGCCCCAGCTTGAGCGGCGCGGTGCCAGCCTGACGTCATCGTCGACGACGACCGGCTCGATTTCCGCTCCCGCAATCAAGTTCGCGGCTCCTGTTTCGGAATTGAAAGGACACACCGGCCCGGTGACCAGCATCGCCTACGCGGCCGATGGGAACCGCGTCCTGACCGCCAGCAAGGATGGAACTGTCAAGGTCTGGAACTCGGCCACCAACGAACTCACCCGCACCATCGAACTCGACGACGGCCCGGCGACCGCCATGGCCGTATCAGGCACGCGCGTTCTGACCGGACACGCGAACGGCGCCGTCGTGCTTTGGGACTGGGAAAAGGCCGACAAGATCGGCACCTTCAAACGCAATGATGCCGAGATCTGGTCGGTGGCCTTCCTGGGCGACGGACAACGCTTCGCAACGGCAAGCCATGACTGGAAGATCGCGGTGTGGGATGCAGGCTCTGAGACCGGCCCCTTTGGCGTTCTGGATGCCCACGACAACTCTGTTCAGGCTATCGCGTTCGGGTCCGCCGGAAGCAAACCCCTGCTGATTTCCGGCAGTGCCGACAAGTCCGTCAGGCTTTGGAATCTCAAGTCGCTGGATCGCGTGCGGACCTACCGGGGCCATCGGGACTACGTCACAGCCGTGGCCTTCGCCGGAAACGGCCGCGACATGGCCTCTGTCAGCCTCGATGGCAATCTGCGCGTCTGGTCTGCCCGATCGAGCCGCCTGCAACGATCGTTTTCGGCGCATAAGGGCGCGGCTAACGCCATCGTGTTCGCACCATCGAGCGACGTGATCGCGACCGCCGGCGCGGACGGCAAGGTGCGCGTCTGGGACTACAAAAAGCGCCGCACGCCGAAAACTCTTCCTAGCCACGACGGCGACGTTCTTGCCCTGGCTTTTTCGCCGGACGGGCAGCGCTTGGCGACGGCGGGCGATGACGGATTGGTGCGGATTTGGGATAATCCGGCCCAGCGGCCAGTTACAAACTAACGGTCACAAACTGAACTCACGCCTGAAGCTGGCGCCCGCCTATCGGCAAATGCGCTTCATGCCATCGCGACCGTGCCGCGCCAGATCCACGTGGAAATGATCCTTGTGGTAGCTGTCGGCATTCGGGCCCAAGACCGTGGTGAACTGCTGGCACGCGCCGTCATGAACGGCTCTGAGAAACAGCCGTTCGCGCTCCTGGCCCCACCAGCCCCCTTTGACCGTGATCGTCCGGCCGTCGGCCAGCTTGAAGCTCGAAATGTCCACCGCATTGGCGAACCCGTGCTCGGAGAGGCGGCCCCCCGACTTATGGTTGATCGGCCGGCACGCGTAGGACGCGGCGACCTTCATCTCCACCAGGGGCGAACCGAAATAATACTGGGCGGAGGGTTCGACCACCTGGGTCACCCAGCGCTCGACCTGCGGGATCATTGGACAGCGCAACAGCGCCGCGGGACGCAGCGAGACACGGCCAGCCGCCGCGCCCGAGACCGTGAACGGCCGCGCCGCGCCACAGACACTGGGGCCGCCAAGCGCCGATCTGGATTGGATGTAGGACGTCTGGCGGACAACACCGGCAGCCAGACAGGCGCTTTCTTCGTTCTCGCGCCAGGGCTCATGCTTGGCGACAAAGTTCTCCCCGCCCGTGCTGCATCCGGCAAGGATCAGCAGGCCAACGCCAACTACGGTGAAGAGAACGCCACGCAACGACATGATCCGGTACAGTAGGCAGCCAATGGCTAATGGAGCGTAAAGCCACGGGTCATCAGGGTCCGGAGTTTGCCGGCAGTTTGAGCCGATTTTCGGCCTACGGTGGGGCGCGGGCGGGGTATCACGCCGGCGGCGGTCCGGCCGAATCGATGGCCATTTTGCGGCGACCAAGCTGGACTATAAGTTTTCCACAGTCTTTCAGCCGACATGTGACCAATCGTCAGGACTTCTGACGCAATACCGGGTTAGCTTTTGGGTGTCAGGCGGTGTTGCGGCCTCTTGACGGCCAGAAATGGGGCCTTGTTGCTCTCCACGTCGTACCGCGTAGCCCGTGGAGTGTTGCAAGCGTTAGAGGCCCCGAATGGCAAGATCGGCGTTCGCCAAGTAGTGCGTAAAGGTCGGTAAGGCGTCGACCGCGATGCGTATTCTGCCCCCAGGGCTGAACACCAGCGCGATCGGTTACCGGGCGAGAGCCGGGCAAAGTCCGCGCGTATTTGCGGATCCGTCAGTAATGCGTAAAGCGGCGTGGCCTGCGTACCGGTCCCGTGTGCTGGTAAGTGTTGCGTAGGAGCTTTTAGGCCCTGGCCCAAGTGCCGTCTCGACCACACAGAGATTTCCCCCGAATGTCGGCGGCAAGACCCTCTACTGCCGGTGCCGGGGCCTAATTCCTGCCAAGTAAGCATCCGCGATAGCGCCAGTTTGCGCCGCGCGCGTGGCACCTGAATTGCCCCCACAGTCCGAAATGATCCTTTGAGCCGCCGCGGTTTCACCTAGCCGTCGCGCCCAAGGAATTCCAATACCGCAGTCTTGAACGAACGGTCGCCTACCGCCTTCATGTGGTCGCGGTTCGCAATCTCGAAAGCCTCGGCACCAGGAATGAGATCAGCCAGGATCGACGCCGGTCCGGCAATCACATCGTTGCTGCCGACCGCGACGAGGACCGGCATGCTCAGCATCGCGATCCGCTCACGCGGGATAGGATCGCGGATCTGGCGGACGCAGACCGCAAGCGCCTTCAGATCGCTGCCCGTCTGCTCGGCAAAGGCACGGAACGTGCGGGCCGTGGGATTGGTTACATCGTCAATATGGGGGGCCAGCAAAGCCTGCGCGATCGGTCCAGTCCCCGCCATGGCCCGCACCATGTTGTGCCCCAGTCCACCCAGCACCAGACGCCCCACGCGATCGGGATGCTCAAGCGCCAGCATGGCCGCGATGCGCGCGCCCATCGAGTAACCCATCACGTGGGCCTTCGGCAGTCCGAGATGATCCAAGAGCCGGCGCGCGTCCTCGGCCATGGGCACGGTGCCGTACGCAGCAGGGTCCAGAATTTTCTCGCTGCGGCCGTGGCCGCGATTGTCGAAGGCCACGACGCGGTAGCCAGCGGCGCGCAGATCGCGGACCCATCCCGGCGCGATCCAATTCATCTCGATGTTGGAGGCAAACCCATGGATGAGCAGGATCGGCAGTGGGCGGGTCGCCACGTCCGCCCCTTCGTCCAGGTAGGTGAGTTCGACACCATCGGACAGAAACGTGGGCACGGTTATCTGGCTCCTCTTGGCGGCCCGGGAACATGGCATGGTGCGGCGGCCTGCCGTGCCTGCCTCCCCTATCAATCCAGGGACTTGGCGGCTATGCTGGCTCTCGAATTACCACCTCATGTCCGGGACGCCAACGCCATGGCCGCTCATTTCGTACCCCACCTCGCCAACGATCAAGGTGCCGAGAAGATATTTGTCGGCGTCAAGGAACTGCAGTGCATGGGCACCCGTGCACCGTACGATCATCCGCACGTCTATCTGGACATGGGCGCGGATGGGCAGATCCTTTGCCCCTATTGTTCCACGCTGTACGTCTTCGATCCGCGGCTCGGGGAACACGAGTCCGACCCGAAGGATTGCATCGTCGACGAGCGCGCCGAAACGGCGGCATGACGCGGCCGGGCGCGCCATCCCGCCCTGAACATGCCAGCGCCCGATGACCGACATCGCAACCCAACGCCTCCGCCAGACCGCGCCGCCCATATTGATCGTGGGCGGGGGAATCGGCGGCCTGTCAGCCGCACTGGCGCTGGCGGCGACCGGCTGGCGCGTGACCGTTCTGGAACGGCGCGACGACGCCTCGGAAGACGGCGCGGGCATACAGATTGGCCCCAACGGCACGCGGATCTTGAAGGCCCTCGGCGTCGAACCGTTTCTCACAGATGCGATTGCAGCACCTGAAGCCATCAGAGTGATGGACGGACTGACGGGACGGCAGCTGACACGGCTGCCGCTCGGACATCACATCGCGCAAGCCCACGGCGCGCCATACTGGGTGCTGCACCGGGCCGACCTCCATGCGGCCCTGCGCAAGGCCGCATCGCAGACAACTTTTATCGACATGCAATCCGGATGCGATGTCGCTTCGGCGGCGCATACGCAAAACGGTGTCGTGGCCATCCTGCGCGACGGCACGCAGCACGAAGGGTCGGCCCTGATCGCCGCCGATGGATTGTGGTCGACGGTGCGCAACCAGGTCCTGTCCGCGCCAGCTCTGGCCTTCACGGGCAAGAGTGCCTTCCGGGCTGTCATTCCCGCCCGGGACCTGCCGGCGGAAATTTCTCTAACGGACACGACCATCTGGCTCGCGCCCGCGGCCCATGTCGTCCACTATCCGGTTCGCGCCGGACGCGAACTGGCTCTGGTCGCCATCTTCGACGACCGCGACCTGGGCGAGACCTGGGCTGGCCGTGCCGATCCGGCATCGGTCACGGCGCGCGCAGGCCACTTTCCCGAAGTGCTGCGCGCGCTTCTCCAGACGCCTGAAGACTGGCGGCAATGGTCGCTTTACGCTCTGCCGGGCGGGTTCCCGTGGGTCGATGGCCGGATTGCCCTGTTGGGCGATGCCGCGCATCCTCCGTTGCCATTTCTGGCGCAAGGCGGCGTGATGGCACTGGAGGATGCGGTTGTTCTGGCCGCGCATCTGGAGACCGCGACGCCGGACGAATTGCCCAAACAGCTTTCGGCCTACGCCCGTATCCGGCAGCCACGCACGCAGCGCGTCATGGCGGCGTCGGCCCGCAACGGCCGCATCTATCACCTGACCGGTCCGATGCGGATGGCCCGCAACGCGGTGCTCCAATGGACACCGCCGGACCGGCTGATGGCGAAATATAATTGGCTCTATGGCTGGTCGCTTTCCGCAGATCCTCCAGCCTGAGGCCATATCCCTGCCGGTTAAGCCCGCCAGAATTCCGGCCGCAGAAGCACGAGCACCGTGAAGAGTTCCAGACGGCCGATGAGCATTTGGAACGACAGTGCCCATTTGGCGGCCACTGGCAAAGATGCGAAATTTCCGGCGGGCCCGATGATATCCCCCAGACCCGGACCCACGTTGCTCAGCGCCGTGGCCGAGGCGGAAAGCGCCGTCACCAGATCGAGCCCCATACCCGCATAGAGCACCGCGAATATGCCCACCGTCGCGAAGTAAATCGCAAGGAAGGCAACCACCGAAAACGGCACGTCCGGCGGCAGACGCCGTCTGTTGTACATCAAGGTGACGACGCGATTGGGGCTCATGAGATGCAGGAAGTGACTGCGCGTCAGCATATGCGCGATCTGCAAGCGGTAAATCTTGATGCCCCCCGACGTCGAGCCCGAGCATCCCCCCACGAACGTCAAGAGGAAGAACACACCGATGGCAAGCGGTCCCCACCGCGTGTAGTCATCACTGGCAAAGCCCGTCGTCGTCACGATCGACGTGACGTTGAACATGGTCAGACGGATCGCATCGGCGAAGCTGATCTCGCGCTGTGTCATAAGCCACAGCGCGAGGATGAGGCTGATGGAGACGAGAAACACGAAAATTCCGCGGATCTGGACGTCATGCATCAAGGAACTCGTGTCGCCGCGGGCTGCCTTGATGAACGCCACGAACGGCAAAGCACCGCAGATCATGAAAAAGATCGCGGTCCAATGCAGGGCGGGATTGTCATAGTGCGCAAAGCTGGCATCGTGGGTGGAAAACCCACCGGTCGACACTGTGGAGAGTGCGTGGCAGATCGCATCGAACCCCGTCATCCCGAAATACGCGTAGAGCCCCGCGCACACGAGTACAAACGTGAAGTAGATCGCGGCCGTCGCCAGCGTCAGTTCAAACGCGCGCGGCAGAACCTTTTCTGACTTATCGGAGCTTTCGGTCTGAAAGAGCTGCATGCCGCCGACCCGCAGGAATGGCAGCATGATGATGGCGATCACGATGATTCCCAGGCCGCCCAGTCCGTTCAACATCGCGCGCCACAAGAGGATGCCGCGCGGGAGTTTGTCGAGCCCGGACATCACGGTGGCCCCGGTCGTCGTCAGGCCTGATATGGCCTCAAAGTAAGCGTCGGTATAGGTGAGCCCGTAACCCAGGAAAGGAATGGCGGCGAACGCCGCGATCAGCACCCACGACAGCGTCGTGAGGAGAAAGCCTTCCTTCAGGCCTACTCTGGGCGGGTCGCTGTCATAAGCAAACAGCACCAGCAGTCCGCCGATGAAGAATGTGAGGACGGATGAGGCGAGAAAAATCGTCCAGCCATCACTGTCGTCAGCGAGCTCGACGCCCGCAGGCAGGATCATTGATGCTGCGATGGTGCACAGCATCAGCCCGAGCGCAAAGAGGATGGGTCGAAGTTGTAGCACCTGACTTCCTTGCCACCCAACCGGCGGCGCCCCCGAACCGGCCACTACGGCGCGCCGGTTCCCCGCGCCAGTGTTCGGCTATTCGGCAACCTCCGGTCAAGCCCCCGTAGGACGAACGGATAACCCAGTGCGCCTGTTATCTTCTCCAGAACGGCGGCCCCCGGAGAATCGCACTCCAAGGGCCTCCTCCCGTTCACCAAGAACTTGTCCCGGTCCTATTCCGCGGCATCGAGGAATGTCGCCAGACTCTCAATTTCCGCCTGTGGCAGATCCCTGACATCAGCGAATTGTGATTCGAACGGTACCGCGCGCGCGGCATCGTTGGCCTTATACGGCTGGATTTCACCTGTCTTGGTCTGGATCTCCACGTCCTTCGTTTCGAAGCTGCCATCCGAATAGAGGACATTGACCCTGAGCTTGACCGACGCGACATCGGCCGGGTGTTCGCCCAGCAGCATGTCCGGACCTGCCCGCTCCAGCCAGTCCGGCAAAGGTGCCCCGTTCGCCTGCAGAATCCGATATTGCACCACGGTCTTTTCCGCACCGGTCAGCGTGTTCCCAATGTGGACCATCAACAGCCGGTCGCGCACCAGGCTTTCGATCACGATCTGATCGCCGCCAGCGCTGTCACCGCTATCGAGCAAGCTCATCCGCAGCGAGAACCCGGTCAGACCCTGGACGTCCCAGCTCCCTGTGAGGCGGTCGTAGCCGAGACTTTCGAGTCGCTGATTGATGTCCCAAATGCGGGACGGATCGAGTGGTCCGATAATGCCGTTGCCGACATACGGAGCAAGGCTGCTGACACTGCCCAGCGGACGTACGGCATTCACCGTCTGCACGATGATGCCACCCTCGCCAATCGAGCCTGCGACACTGCCCAAACCGCCGAAGCTGCGCACCGTATCGACGACCATGCCGTCGGCGGTGATCGACGTGAACTCGGTGACGGGTTCGGGCTCGTCCACGTCGGGTGTGTCGATGGCGATGAACGGTGGCTCTTCGACAGTGACCATGACGGTTGCTGTCGCAAAGCCGCCCCGGCCGTCCGAGACGACATACGTCACCGTCGTCGCGCCGGAGAATCCAGGTGCGGGCACGAAGCGAATAGATCCGTCCGCCAGAATGCTAACCGAACCGTTCGGAGATTGGGCCGATGTGACGGTAAGAGGATCACCATCCACATCCGTATCGTTGAGCAGCACCCGGACCACACCCGGCCGGTCAGGCTCGATGTTCAGTACATCGTTGGTGGCGACCGGCGGATCGTTGACCGGCGTCACCATGACCGTGACGGTATAGGTGTTGAGTTCGCCGTTGCCGTCGGTGACGCTGTAGGTGAACGTATCCGCCCCGTGGAAGTCGCGGTCCGGCACATAGACGTAGGTACCGTTCGGATTGACGGTCACCGTGCCGTGGCTCGGATTGCTGGCCTTGGAATAGGTGACGAGATCGCCGTCCGCATCCGTAGCAGCGGGCAGTGACCCCGAGATCGGCTGGTCCTCGGGCGTCGTGATCGATGCTGGACCGGCGACCGGAGCATCGTTGGCGGGAACCACGTTCAACGTCACCGTCGCCTCGGAGAAGCCGCCGTTGCCGTCGCTGATGCGATAAACGAAGCTATCGGTGCCGTTGTAGTTGGCATCCGGCGTATACGTGAAGGTGCCCGCCGCAGTCAAAACCAGCGTGCCGTGCGATGGGCCGGACACCGGAGAAATCCCGTTGAGCGGGTTCGCATCGCCATCGACAACGTTCAGGGTATCGCCATCGACTTCGATGTCATTCGGCAGGACGTTTCCGGAACGCGGCGTGTCTTCGGTGACCGCGAATACGTCGTCAATAGCGACCGGCGGATCGTTGACCGGGCTCACGGGCCCAAGGATCAAGTTACCTGTATCCGTGCCACCGTTGCCGTCGGAGACGGTATACGTCGCAACCGGAACCGGGCCGGTGTAGTTCGGCGCAGGTGTGAACGTGTAGGTGCCATTGCCGGCAATCATGAGATCGCCCGACGCAAGGTTCACCGTCGTGCCCGCCGGATAGGTGCTGCCACCGACCGTGAACGTCGTCACTGTCAGCGGATCGTTCTCCACATCCGTGTCGTTGCCGAGCACATTGCCGGAAACCGGCGTGTCCTCAGTAACGGGGACGATATCGTCAACCGCGACCGGCGGGTCGTTCACCGGATCGACCGTGACGGTGACCGTCGCGGTGTCCGTGCCGCCGTTGCCGTCGGAGATCGTGTAGGTGAACGTGTCCGTGCCGAAGAAGTTGGCGTCCGGCGTGTAGCTGACCACACCGCCGACCAGGGTCACCGTGCCGTTGGCCGGCTGCGTCACAGCCGTCACGCTCAACGTCTCACCGACGTCGGGCGCAAACGAGTCATTGCCGAGCACGGCGATGACCGTCGCGCCGCTGTCCTCGCCAACCGTGACCGCGTCGTTGACCGCATCCGGGTTGTCGTTCGCCGGATCGACGGTGACGGTGACCGTCGCGGTGTCCGTGCCGCCGTTGCCGTCGCTGATCGTATACGTGAACGTGTCCGTGCCGAAGAAGTTGGCATCCGGCGTGTAGCTGACCACACCACCGACCAGGGTGACTGTGCCGTTGGCCGGCTGCGTCACAGCCGTCACGCTCAACGTCTCGCCGACGTCGGGCGCAAAGCTGTCATTGCCGAGCACGGCGATGACCGTCGCGCCGCTGTCCTCGTCGACGCGTGACCGCGTCGTCGATGGCATCCGGGTTGTCGTTCGACGGATCGACCGTGACGGTGACCGTCGCCGTATCTGTGCCGCCGTTGCCGTCGGAGATCGTGTAGGTGAACGTGTCGGTGCCGAAGAAGTTGGCGTCCGGCGTGTAGCTGACCACACCGCCGACCAGGGTCACCGTGCCGTTGGCCGGCTGCGTCACAGCCGTCACGCTCAACGTCTCACCGACGTCGGGCGCAAACGAGTCATTGCCGAGCACGGCGATGACCGTCGCGCCGCTGTCCTCGCCAACCGTGACCGCGTCGTTGATGGCATCCGGGTTGTCGTTCACCGGATCGACGGTGACGGTGACCGTCGCGGTGTCCGTGCCGCCGTTGCCGTCGGAGATCGTGTAGGTGAACGTGTCCGTGCCGAAGAAGTTGGCATCCGGCGTGTAGCTGACCACACCACCGACCAGGGTGACTGTGCCGTTGGCCGGCTGCGTCACAGCCGTCACGCTCAACGTCTCGCCGACGTCGGGCGCAAAGCTGTCATTGCCGAGCACGGCGATGACCGTCGCGCCGCTGTCCTCGCCGACCGTGACCGCGTCGTCGATCGCATCCGGGTTGTCGTTCACCGGATCGACCGTGACGGTGACCGTCGCGGTGTCCGTGCCGCCGTTGCCGTCGGAGATCGTGTAGGTGAACGTGTCCGTGCCGAAGAAGTTGGCGTCCGGCGTGTAGCTGACCACACCGCCGACCAGGGTCACCGTGCCGTTGGCCGGCTGCGTCACAGCCGTCACGCTCAACGTCTCGCCGACGTCGGGCGCAAAGCTGTCATTGCCGAGCACGGCGATGACCGTCGCGCCGCTGTCCTCGCCAACCGTCACCGCGTCGTTGACCGCATCCGGGTTGTCGTTCACCGGATCGACGGTGACGGTGACCGTCGCGGTGTCCGTGCCGCCGTTGCCGTCGGAGATCGTGTAGGTGAACGTGTCGGTGCCGAAGAAGTTGGCGTCCGGCGTGTAGCTGACCACACCACCGACCAGGGTCACCGTGCCGTTGGCCGGCTGCGTCACAGCCGTCACGCTCAACGTCTCGCCGACGTCGGGCGCAAAGCTGTCATTGCCGAGCACGGCGATGACCGTCGCGCCGCTGTCCTCGCCAACCGTCACCGCGTCGTTGACCGCATCCGGGTTGTCGTTCACCGGATCGACGGTGACGGTGACCGTCGCGGTGTCCGTGCCGCCGTTGCCGTCGCTGATCGTATACGTGAACGTGTCGGTGCCGAAGAAGTTGGCATCCGGCGTGTAGCTGACCACACCACCGACCAGGGTGACTGTGCCGTTGGCCGGCTGCGTCACAGCCGTCACGCTCAACGTCTCACCGACATCGGGCGCAAACGAGTCATTGCCGAGCACGGCGATGACCGTCGCGCCGCTGTCCTCGCCAACCGTGACCGCGTCGTTGATGGCATCCGGGTTGTCGTTCACGGGTGCAACGGTGACCGTCACCGTCGCGTTTGCCGTTCCACCATTGCCATCGCTGATCTGGTAGACGATCGTATCAGTGCCGTTGAAGTTGAGCGCCGGCGTGTACGTGATCGTACCGTTCCCGTTGATGATAACGGTGCCGTTTCCGGCCGATGCCCCCGTTACCGACAGCGGATCGCCGTCGGGATCGCTATCGTTGCCGAGCACCGCAATGGTGACCGCAGTATCCTCGGCCGTCGAGGCCGTGTCGTTGTTTGCCGTCGGCGCCGGATTGGAGACATTCCAGGTAAAGATGGTCGAGACCGTTCCGCCCGGATTTCCATCGTTCGCCGTAATGGTCACCGTATAGGGCCCCGTCTGCGAAGCCGACGGATCGATGGTGCCCGAGATGACCCCTGTGGTTCCATTGATGGTCAGGCCTGGCGGCAGCCCCGTCGCCGTGTAGGTAAGGGTATCGCCGTCGGCATCCGCGAACGAGCCCGAGACATTGACAGAAACCGACTGACCATCCTGGCTCGATTGATTGCCAAGACCAACGGTCGTCGGCGCGTCGTTGACGTCCGCCACAATCACGGTGACCGTCGTCGTCTCCGTCACACCCCCCGAAGAGACCGTGTACGTAAACGAATCTGTGCCTTGGAAATTGGTGTTCGGCGTGTAGACGATGGTGCCGTCGCCGAGGAAGCTGACGGTGCCACTGGCGCCCTGCGTGACGGACGAAACAAGCGCACCAGGCGACTCGAAGTTGTCGGCCGAAGCACCGTTCGTGCCCGTGATCACATTCACCGTCACCGGCGTATCTTCATTCGTGGTGACTGAATCGGCCACAATGTCCGCGACCGCCGCGATTGTGATGCTGATAGATCCCGACGACGTCACTGTGCCATCCGTGGTCGTCACGGAAATGCCAGCAGCACCGTGGTAGTCGGCAGTTGGCGCGAACGAAAGGCCGTCCAGGGCCGCCGTCAGATCTGCGACCAGACCTGAAATCGTGACAGTCCCGGTCCCGTCGCCCGAAACCGTGATGCCTGCGGTCGATCCTAAAGTGAGGACGCCATTGGCTGCCGAAAGCGTCATCGTGACCGTATCGCCATCGATATCGGCGACGGTGAGAGCGTTACCGTTGGCTCCGGAGAAGACAACGTTCGTATCTTCATTCGTCGTCTGGGCGGCCGGCAGCGCCATCACAAACGCATCGTTGACTGCGTTGACCGTGACGTTCACCGTCGCCGTCTCGGTTACGCCGCCAGATGTGACGGTGTAGGTAAAGCTGTCGGTGCCGTTGAAGTTCGCATCCGGCGTGTAGGTAACATTGCCACCGGCGCCGATCGTGACCGTGCCATTAGCAGGTTGCGTCACCGCGGACACGACCGCACCCGGATTCTCGAAGCTGTCGTTGGTCAGAACATTGACGGTTACGGCCGCATCTTCGTTGGTAGTGATGGCGTTGGCCGCGATATCGACCACGGGCGTAATGTTGATCGCCACGCTTCCGTTGGCCGTCGCCGTCCCGTCTGTCGTGCTGATTGTCAGCAGCGCCGCGCCAAAGTAGTCGGCGGTGGGAGTGAAGATCATCCCGTCGAGCGCGGCGTTGATGTCCGCAGCAGCCCCCGTGATCGTCAGCGTTCCCGTGCCGTCGCCGGTCACGGTGACGCCCGCCACCGCGCCGAGATCCAGGACACCATTGGTCACCGCAACCGTCGCGGTCAGAACATCGCCATCAAGGTCGGCCACGGTGATGGCATTGCCGCTCCCAGCCGCAAAGGTCAACAGCGCGTCTTCCGCGATCGTCTGCGCCGCCGGAACCGAAAGCGCGGGCGCGTCGTTCACCGGGTTCACAGTGACGGTGACCGTTGCGGTCTCCGTCACACCGCCCGATGTCACCGTGTACGTGAACGTATCCGTGCCGTGGAAGTTGGCGTTCGGCGTATACGTCACGGTCCCGTCGCCGTTGTTGGCGACCGAACCGTTCGATCCCTGGGTCACGGCCGTCACCGTACGGCCCGGGTTCTCGAAGCTGTCGTTGGTGATGACGTCGACTGTGACGGCAGTGTCCTCATTGGTCGAGCTGGTGTCGTTCGCAATATCGCCGACAGCTGCCAATGTGATGCTGACGTTCCCTGCGACCGGTGCGGCGATGCCGTCCGTGGTCGAGACCGAGAGCAATACACCACCGAAATAGTCTGCGACCGGCGCAAAGGTCAGGCCGTTGAGCGCGGCAGTGACCGCGGCGGGCGTTCCCGAAAGTGTCACGCTGCCGCTGCCGTTGCCGGTTATGGTCACGCCGGGCGTGGCAATCGCCGTGAGCGTTCCCGCCGGAACCGAGAGCGTCGTAGTGACACTGGCGCCGGTGTCCACATCGCCGATGACGATCTGGTTGCCGTTCGCGCCGGAGAAGATAACTGACGTATCTTCCGTTCCCGCCTGCGCGGGCGGCAGCACCTGAGTCGGCACATCGTTGATCGGATCAACGTTGATCGTGACGGTCGTAGTCTCCGTCACGCCGCCCGAGGTCACCGTATAGGTAAAGCTGTCGGTGCCATGGAAATTTGCATCCGGCGTGTAGGTGACGTTGCCTGCCGAATCGATGGCCACCGTGCCATTGGCAGGCTGCGTGTACCCGGTTACCGCGGGAGTGCCTTCGAAGCTGTCAGCAGTGGCTCCGTTTGTTCCAGTGACCACGTTGAAGGTCAGAACCTGGTCTTCATCGCCCGTGATCGTATCAACTGTAATGTCGGCGACAGGCGTTACCGAAATATCGACCGTGCTCACCGTGGCCGGCGCAATGCCGTCGCTCGTCGATACGTTCAGCGTGTCGGAGCCGTAATAGTCCGGCGTGCTGGCATAGGTGAGGCCGCTCAGCGCAGCCGTGACGTTCGCTGGTGTTCCACTCACGGTCACACTGCCCGTGCCGTCACCGGACACGGTGACGCCGACGATCGAGCCGAGGGTCAATGTTCCATTCGCAACGCTCAGAGTTCGTGGTGACGTTGCCGTCCACGTCGGCGATCGAGAGGGCATTCCCGTTCGCCGAAGAGAACACGAGGTCCGTATCCTCGGCCGTTGCCTGGGCGCCGGGCACCGTCTGCGTCGGCGCGTCGTTGACCGCGTTGACCGTCACGTTGACCGTCGCCGTCTCCGTCACGCCGCCCGAAGTGACGGTGTAGGTGAAGCTGTCGGAGCCATTGAAGTTGGCATCCGGCACGAACACGACGTTGCCGGCGGCATCGATGGTCACCGTCCCGTTGGCGGGCTGGGTGAACGACGTCACCACGGGCAAGCCCTCGAAGGTGTCCGCCGTCGCGCCGTTGGTGCCCGTCAGAACGTTGAAGTTCAGGGTCGTGTCTTCGTTCACAGAAACCGTATCGTTGGTGATATCGGCTACGGGGACGACCGTGATTGCGACCGAGCTGACAGTCGCCGGAGCGATTCCATCGGTGGTCGAGATATCGAGCGACGTCGCGCCGCTCCAATCCGCATCGGGCGCAAAGGCGAGACCAGCCAGCGCGGCGGTCACTTGAGTGGGAGTCCCGGAAATCGTCACGGTTCCGGTTCCATCGCCCGTCACGGTGACACCGACCGTGGAGCCCAACGTCAGTGTGCCATTGCCGACGGTCAGGGTCGTCGTGACATTGCCGTCCACGTCGGCAATCGTGATAGCGTTGCCGTTTCCACTGGAGAAGACGAGCGCCGTATCCTCATTCGTCAATTGCGCGGCAGGCACCGTGTTGACGGGCGCGTCGTTAACCGACGTCACGGACATGGTCACCGTGGTCGTCTCGGTCACGCCACCCGATGTGACGGTATAGGTAAAGCTATCCGGACCGTTGAAGTTCGCGTCTGGCGTGTAGGTCACGTTGCCACCGACGCCGATCGAAACCGTTCCATTCGCGGGTTGGGTCACGGCGGACACGACTGCGCCAGGGTTCTCAAAGCTGTCGTTGGTCAGCACGTTGATCGTAAGCGGCGTATCCTCAAGAGTGGATCCCGCGTTCGAAGCAATGTCGGCGACAGGCGTCACCGAGATATCGACCGTGCTCACCGTGGCTGGCGCAATGCCGTCGCTCGTCGAAACGTTAAGCGTGGTCAGACCATTCCAGTCCGCGGTTGGAGCAAAGGCCAAACCAGACAAAGCTGCTGTGACCTGGGCGCCGGAGCCAGAAACCGTGACGGTGCCCGTTCCATTTCCGGTTACGGTGACGCCGACGATCGAGCCGAGGGTCAATGTTCCATTCGCAACGCTCAGAGTCGTGGTGACGTTGCCGTCCACGTCGGCGATCGAGAGGGCATTCCCGTTCGCCGAAGAGAACACGAGGTCCGTATCCTCGGCCGTTGCCTGGGCGCCGGGCACCGTCTGCGTCGGCGCGTCGTTGACCGCGTTGACGGTCACGGAGACCGTCGCCGTCTCCGTTACGCCGCCCGAGGTCACCGTGTAGGTGAAGCTGTCGCTGCCGTTGAAGTTCGCGTTCGGCACGAACACGACGTTACCGGCCGCATCGATGGTCACCGTCCCGTTGGCGGGCTGCGTGTACGACGTCACCACGGGCAAGCCCTCGAAGGTGTCCGCCGTCGCGCCGTTGGTGCCCGTCAGAACGTTGAAGTTCAGGGTCGTGTCTTCGTTCACAGACACCGTATCATTGGTGATGTCCGCGACCGGGCTCACCGTGATCGCGATGCTGCCCACCGCGCTCAGGCTGCCGTCCGAGGTCAGCACGCTCAGCGCGACGGAGCCATTGTAGTCTGCCGCCGGCGTGTAGCTGATCGTCGCCAGCGCCGCGTTGATCTGCGCCGCCGTTCCAGAGATCGTCACCGAGGTGCCGCCGTTGCCGGTGATCGTCGCGCCGCCGCCCGTCACCACGGACAGACCGCCGGTGCCGGCCGGAATGGAGATTGTTGTCGTCAGCGCACCGCCGTCCACGTCGGCCACGCTGGTACCCGTGATGGCCAGAACCGTATCCTCGGCCGTTGCCTGGGCGCCGGGCACCGTCTGCGTCGGCGCGTCGTTGACCGCGTTGACGGTCACGGAGACCGTCGCCGTCTCCGTTACGCCACCCGAGGTCACCGTGTAGGTGAAGCTGTCCGTACCGTTGAAGTTCGCATCCGGCACGAACACGACGTTGCCGGCGGCATCGATCGTCACCGTCCCGTTGGCGGGCTGGGTGAACGAGGTCACCACGGGCGAACCCTCGAAGGTGTCCGCCGTCGCGCCGTTGGTGCCCGTCAGAACGTTGAAGTTCAGGGTCGTGTCTTCGTTCACAGACACCGTATCATTGGTGATGTCCGCGACCGGCTGGATCGCAATGGTCCGGCTATCGGTATCGGTCAGCGTGCCATCGGTTGTTGCGATTTGGAAGCTGGCACTACCGTTGTAGTCGGCCACCGGCGCAAAACTCAGCGTCGCCAGAGCGGTGTTGATCTGGGACGCGGTACCCACCAGCGTCAAAGTGCCCGTTCCGCCGCCGGACACCGAGGCGCCACCGGTTACGCCAAGCGACAGCGCGCCGTTCGTAACGGTGACCGTCGTGGTCAGCGTGCCGCTGTCCACATCCGCGACCGAGAGACCGGAGACAGCCAGCGTGCCGTCCTCATTCATCGGACCGATTGTGACCGGAACGGCATTGACGGGCGCGTCGTTGACCGGCGTCACGTTAACGGTGACCGTCGCGGTATCGGTGCCGCCGTTGCCGTCCGAGATCGTGTAGGTGAACGTGGTGCTGCCGTTGAAGTTGGCGTTCGGCGTGAAGGTCACGCCGGTCGCGGTGAACGTCACCGTGCCACCCACAGGCTGCGTCACGCCGGTGATGCTCAGCGTCTCGCCCGTATCGGGACTGATCGTGTCGTTGGCGAGCACAGCAAACGTCGTCGCGCCGGAATCCTCCGCGACTGTGTAGCTGTCGTTGACCGCATCCGGCGCATCGTTGACCGGCGTAATCGAGATCAGGCGATTGTCGGCATCGCTCAGCGGTCCTCCGGCACCGGTGTTCCCGCCGTCGTTCGTCGTCATCGTCAGGACGACCGTACCATTGGCGTTCGCAACGGGTGTGTAGGCCGGGGCCGCCCCGCTGCCGAGGTAGGCGTTGATACTGGACAGCGTACCCGTCAGGGTCAGCGTTGCCGTACCCGAACCCGCAATCGTCACGCCACCACCCGAAGCAGCAGTCAGGTGGCCCGAGCCGACGTTCAGCGTCACCGTTATCGTGCCCGATGCCGCATCGACGTCCGCGACCGACAGCCCGGTGAGCTGCACTGACGAGTCCTCTGGCGTCGACCAACCGACCGACCCGTTCGTCGCGCCAGGTAGCGTATTCACGGGCGCGTCGTTCATGGGGTTGACGGTCAGGGTCACCGTCGCCGTACCGATGTCGCCGTCGGCGTCGGTGTAGCTGTAGGTGAACGTATCGGTGCCGTTGAAGTTGGCGTTGGGCGTGTAGACGAACGCGCCCGTCGACGTATTAAACGACGTGAGCGTGCCATTGGCTGGGCCGGTTGCGACGGCAAAAGCTCCGCCGCCATCACCAAGATCGGTGTCGTTGGCCGCGACGTTGCCGGAAATCGCCGTGTCCTCGCTACCAGATGCGGCATCGGCGATGAGATCCGGCGTGCGATCGATCGAAATCGTTGCGACGGCGATATTGGAGTTCGCGGACCCGTCGTTGACGACCACGGTGATGGAGCGCGGCGTCGTGTGCGCCGGGGTGGCCATGTCGCCGGTATTCTCAAACTGAACGAGCGCAATCGCGGCCGCATACTGCGCCTTCGTCGCCACGCCCGAGAAGGTGACCGAGGTGTCGGTGCGGGTCCAGCTGATCGATCCGATCGATCCGCTGGCAGCAGCCGAGCCGTTGACCAGCAGACGGTCGCCCGACTGCGGGTTGGTCAGCGTGATCTGGCCGGACACCATGTTGGCGCTGTCGGCATCGAAGATCGAAAGGTCCGTATCAGAAATCGATACTGGCGTGCCGTTTTCCGTATAAGTCGCCGTCCAGCCCGTATCGACCAGATCAGCTGTGTAAGTTGTCGTCGTTGTCGTCACAGTGTTGTTGACGACGACGTTGTCGATGGCCAGATCGTCGCTGCCCGCGCCTGAAGGCCCGTTGGCATACGAGAACACCAGGTTGCCGGATGTCGTGATGGCGGAGGGCAGACTGATGGTCACGGAAGTCAACGTGCCCGTCGACTTCGTCGCCGACAGCGGCGATCGTCCCCACGGAAACCGACCCGCCAACAGGACCCACATAGGACCACGCGCCATTCGCGCCTGCTCCGCCGCCTGTCGTGAATACCGCGTAGGTCACGCCGCCGTAGGCAACGGAAAGCCGGTTGTCGTTCGCGCCGCCAGTGTCGGCGTTCTGCCATGCCATATCAAACGCAATGGCCGTGATACCACTACTCGTGACGACGGTCTCAGTGGTCGTCTTGACGCCGGCTGCAACCAATTCCGTCACCGACATTGAGTTCGCCGGGACCGTCAGAGCCTGCGTGATGCTGTCGGTGCTCGAAATCCAGATGTACCGTCCGGAAGCCCCAGTTCCGATGCCGCCACTCTCTGTCCACCCGGACGGCGCGGACGAATTGTCCGCGAAAGTTCCGTTGGTGACCAGATTGCTGGTCGCTGAGCTGGAGCCAGTGCTGGTGGTGAAGGTTGAGTTCAGATCCAAGACGGGTCCGGCCACGACGGTGATCGACGCGGCATCGGTGTCGCTCAGCGCGCCGCCCGTGCCGGTGTTGCCCTGGTCGTTGGTGACCATGGTCAACGTCGTTGTACCGATTGCGGTCGTGGCAAAGCTCGGCGGTGTCGACACCAGATAGCTGTTGATGTCCGCGAGCGTGCCCGTCAGCGTGATGGCCGCGCTCCCGCTGCCAGATACGGTGACGCCACTACCGGACAAGGCGGTCAGCGTCCCGCTCGACACGGACAATGAAACCGTGATCGGCCCGCTGCCGGCGTCAGGATCGGCGACGGACAGCCCCGTCAGCGCAATGGCAGAACTGGTGCCGGCCGTGTAGGTGGCAGGCAGGGTATTGACTGGCGCATCATTGGCAGCGGTTACGTTGACAGTGGCAACCGCGATGTTGCTGTCGGCCTGCCCATCGTTGACGAGGAACGACAATGTCCGTGCGCCCGCGATCGGGTTATCGCCCAGGTGCCGATAGGTGATGGATCGAATCAATTGTTCCAGGGTCGCGTCCGGCATTTCACTATCGGGCGCCGCATTTTCGATCGATATGCCGTTCGCGCCATCATACGTGATCTCGAAAGACGTCGCGCCGAGATGAACGGCGGAGGTCTGCGCCGAGCCATACGCGAAGTCGGTACCGCCAATACTGATAATTTCGTTGCTGCCGCCCAGGAAGCCACCAAGAGTGATACCAAGGCTGGGATAGCTGAAGTCGTTGGGATCGATAATCGAAGCTGTTCCGGTGGCGACGGCAATTGCAGCGCTGCCTTCATTGTAGGTGACAGTATTATCGCGACCCGCCGAAGTTCCATTGTCGTTTAAATCGACGATGGGCGGTGTATTGGCGCCGATGTCCACATGCACAAAGCCGATGGCGGTCGTGCCATTACCGTCTGAAATCGCATACGTGAAGTCTTCGTAGCCGGTAAAGCCGGCCGGCGGGGTGTAAATGAAGGTTCCCGCCAGCGTCAATTGAACGGTGCCGCCCGACGCGAGAGTCACCGCTGCACCACCAGCAACGATCGGCATGTCAGCCACATGCGTGACAGTCAGGGGATCGCCATCCGAATCCGTGTCGTTGCTCAACGGCGAAATCGTAACGGCAGTATTGACATTGGTCGTCGCAAAGTCCGTGTTGGCAATCGTTGTCGCTTGCAGGCTGTTTTCACGAACGAACAGCCAAGAGTCGAAGGAGGCATCTCCGATGTCGGCGACACCGATCTTGATCGTATTGGCCACGCCAACGTTGACATTGGCAATCAGCGACAGCGTCACGGTGAACCCGTCCATCGCTGTGTTATATGTGCCGGCGTTGGGTGTGTTGTTGATAAAAAGCGATGGACTCGCAGAATCAAAAATGCCGTTACCGGGGATGTGGTCGCGGGTCTGCGATCCATTCGCTGGGTTGTACGTCGCGGCCTGGTTGATGGTATCGATGGAAATCGGGCTGCCGGCCGGCGTTACCGACACGTGCTGCCCATTCACCCAGACACCGATGGCGTCATTGAAGTTGGCGTAGACGTACTCGTTGTACTCCTCCGACCCAAAAACAAACTGCAGGGTGATGCGGTTGCTCGTGGGAATGAAGGAGATCGAAAGGGCTGCGGTGTCGAATGACGTGATGCCGCCACCGATCGTTGTGAAATCCGCATCGGTTCCGGTGCCCGGCGCATTGACCGTCGTGTTGTCCGCGATGTTCGGGCCAAGAACACTTGCCGTGCTGCCGGTAGACAGAATAACGCCGGAATCGAACGCGAGCCATTCAGCTGGATAACCGGTGGCGCTCGTGAATGTACCGCCTTGGGAGTTGTCACCCGAGAAGGATGTAGAAACGACCGTCACGCCCGAACCAGCGATATTGTCGGCCAGAGTATCGGCGGTGACCGTCGTGCCGTTCAGATTGTTGAAGGTGATCGGCGCCAGGAGATGCGCCCAACTGACGGGCTGGAGAGTCCCGGTCTCGATGACACCCACCGCCGTTTCGAGATCCCAGTCGCCGCCGAGTTCCGTCGAACCTGTATCGTCGGTGGAGGCCGCCACGTCCGCACCCGTTGCCGCCGCGAAGCGCTGCATGAAGGCTTCGCCTTCGACGCCGAACGCCACATCGCAGCCGTAGACCAGGATGTCTGCGTTCTCGGAGAGGGCGGAGCCGATGGTCGACAGACTGGCGGAATAGCTATCAATATTCTCAGAGGATATTTTCGAAGAGCCAAGATACAGGACGCCCGCTTCGCCATGGCTCACGATGTGGATCGAATCGATGTCGGTGCGGCCCGCCAGGGCATCCGCGATCTGCAGAAGGCCGTCTTCCGTCTTGTCGAGATAGATGACTTCCGCACCTTCCGGCACAGCGGCGGCAATTGCGTCCGGATCCTGAACGCTCGCGTCGATGAACACGATGGTCCGCGCTGATTCCGCCGGCGCCTGCGGAGCTTCAGCAAGCGCTGCAACGACATCGCCCGCATCGGGCACATCGGCATTGGCGGCGTGATCCTGGCCGTCCGCTGCAGTGTTGGCATCGGCTGCGTCGGCTGTCTGATTGGCCGCATCAGCTGCCGCGCCATCGAAGACCATTCGCGGTTCGAGCACACGATAGACCGGCACATTGAAGCGCACCGGCTGAATTCGGGATTTTGCCATCCCCAGCGGCTGCACATGAGGCCCCACGCCCGCGCGGCGCCGCACCTTTGCAGCCAGGCGCCGCCTCTTCATGAGCTTGCGGAGAAATGCCGCCTGCCAGCGCCGGAAGCGTCTACGGCTCCAGCGTGGACGATGGGCTACAAGCCGCGGTCCAATCATCAGCGGCGCAAGGAGGCGCGTGAGCGCGCCCTTCAAGCCTGCGCGATACTCCGGCAAGGCACCGTCGCTCGCGGCCGCTTGAATGAGGGCCTCGGTCGATGCGCTCGCCCTCAGATTTTCAAGCAAGGGGCGCAAATCGGCCGTGCTGGCGCGGGTGGCTTCGCCGGACTTGGGGAACTTGAACGCGAAAGACATGGTAAACTCGGGTAAACAGATTGTATACAATTGGCACAACTCGCCAAATCGTAATCACAACCAAAACACCCAAAGATTAATGCTGGATCAATATGGTCCGTCAATTGCTCGGATTCAGAACATTCGGGTACAGAAACACTTATTTCCATAAAATCGGCATCTGGCCAGGAGCTTGCATTTGAACAAATTGTTAAATGCATTCTCACGAAGGCACGGCCAATGTTATTGTTTATCGCCCTCACGGCTGCCACAGGGACGTTTACGCTCTATCCGGGACCGGCAGCGCCCGACAGCCGAATCGAAGCCATCACGCAGCGTGGGCCGATTTACGAAATGATAGTTCGGTGCGACGAGGGCTCCGCCATCATGACCTATTCACCGGTGGAGCAGCTCTATTGCTCACCGCTGCACGTCTGCAGCTCTAACCGCACGGCCGTGATTGCGCGCAGCTGTTCTGGCGGAACGAGCCAAATTGATAAGTAGACAGTTCGAAGGGCCGCCTTAGCCCTCTAGGCTCCAGACTCGCGCACGAGGACCTTGAGCACTTGGCGCCAGGTTCGCGCGAGCAGGCTTTCACGGGCGCCATCAATAATTGCGACACCTCGCACGGCAAGCTCCGGGGCCCGGACGTCATCGGTCACTTTCATCTTGACCAGATAACGCGCGCTAGACGGGACCAGCCGGCCCTTGCTGTCCGCCACAGCCGCTATCGGTCCGTGATGCGGGGACGTCAAATCAGCGACATCGATGGATCCGCTGCTGCCGACTGCGATCTCAGTTATGCCGATATCGAGTGAGCCGCGCTGCAACGCATCCGGAATGAACCGGCCGGTCGCCCCCTCCGCAATGCGCCACAAGTCGGATTCGGCGATGTAACCCCGCGCCATATGCCGGTCACCCGATCCGACGAGCGCTATCATTTCCTGGGGTCCGATCCAGCGGCTGGGATGCAGCTCCGGATTGAGCTCCAGGATACGGCCATCAAAGGGGGCCGAAAGCACAAGCTCTTTCCGCTGCTCCTCAAGACCCGCAATTTTGCCGAGAAGCGCGCGGATCTGATCCTCAAGAACGAGTGACGATTCGCGATCCGCCGCATCGGCACCGCGGCGGGCAAACTTAATGCGCGCCAATTTGAGACTCTCGCGGGCGAGTACCAGTTCCTGTTCAATGTCGGGCGAGCGCAGCGTGAGTATGGGGTCGCCCTTTCGCACTGTTTGACCCGGTCCGACATGCACTTGCGAAATCAGAGCAGCCTTCTTCGCGAACACAGGCTGCATTCTGTCCATTTCGACTACGGCTGGAATGACAACCGCCGACGACCAGGGCACGATGGCCAGAGCGGCGAGGGAGGCCACGAGCCCACCCGTTGCAACGCTGCGCCGCGACCTGAGGATACGATCTTTCATTTTCCACCACACCTTCAGTTCGTTCCACACCGGCCGCACGATAAAAATTACGATCTCGACCACGAAAAGGATGATTCCCAGTGCCTTGAAGAAGAAGTGGTAGACGATGAGCGCAATGCCCAAGAATAGAAAGAGCCGGTAGATCCAAGTTGCCCACGCATAGCCCACGAGAAAATTCACGCGCCGGGCCGGCAGCGCCTCGGGGCACGGCTCACCAAGTCCGAACAGCCATTCCCGCATCCGCCACGTCCCGAGATCGAACGAACGGGTCTGCAGGTTTTCAATGCCGATCAATTCCGACAACAGATAATAGCCGTCAAAGCGCATAAGCGGATTGAGATTGATGAACAAGCTCGAAACAAGCGAGACGGTGCAAAGACTGAACATCAGTCCGCGCAATGCACCATCGGGAAGGAACGACCAGAGGAAGAGCGCCAGAGCCGCTATGGCGAGCTCCACACGCACGCCGGCACTATCAATCCGCAGCCGCTTTCGGCGATCCGTCAGCCGCCAGGAGTCGGTCACATCCGTGTACAGCAGCGGAGCCATGAGCATGAATGCGATCCCCATGGTGGGGACGCGGCAGCCATGACGAACCGCGGTATAGGCATGGCCCAACTCATGCGCCGCCTTCACAAACACGAGTGAAATGCCCATGAGGACGATGCCGGTGAATGTGAAAATATCGGGCAGCGTGGCGAGAAACGTGTCCCACTGACGGGATGTGAGATAGAGCCCCGCCATACCGAGAAGGGTCAAAAGTCCCGTCACCCAACGCGATGCCACGGCGTTGGCCAGCGGCAGGGTGCGCTCAAGAAATGCCTGCGGCTGAAACAGCGGGATGCGAACAAATAGATAATTGTGCACCAGCCAAGATCCAGGTGAGCGCCGGCTGCGCGCACGTTCAGCGGCAAAACTGCGCCACCCGTCGCGCGCCGGCTCAACCGTCAGCTTGCTGTGATGGACGAAGTCCACCAGCCGGCCGAGTGCATCGCGGTCCATGGCGGTGCGGTCGTCAACGGAAAGCTCCTTGACGAAGTCTGCCAGGAGACACCCAGCCCGCCAGCGCGATAATACCCGATAGGCCGCCGCATCGATCTGCACAAACTTGTTTTGAACCGGATCATGAATCAGCCAACTCGGCTCGCCACTCAGCCCCGGCGCACCACGCACGAGCCGCAACTCCGGCCGCAGCTCTGGCAGGGTGGGCTCATCGGGGGGCATCTCAAATCCCGATCATTTGCCGTGCCGCCGCCAGCGGCCGGCGCAAGAGGTAGAAGATAAACGGCGTCCGGTCGCTGTAGACCTGCGCGGTCCCGCGTACACCCAGACGCAGTGTACGCTCAGACCCTGGCGCCAACTCTGCAACCAGACGGAATGCCAGCTGTTGCGTTTCACGAACGCGTGCCTTGTAATCGGCCCGGACGAGCACGGCCTCGATCGGATCGAGCGGATCGTAATCGAGGAAAATTTTCACCCGTGCGCCGGGCTTCAAGACGATCGCATCGGCTACAGGCAGATCGATGTTGAACTGAAGAGATGCCGGATCCACGATCTCCATCAACTTTTCGCCCGCGGCGACGGGGCGGCCGATCAGATCCTTTTTATCGGTGAAGAAGGCGACGCCATCGTAGGCTGACTTAACTGTCGCGCGTTCGAGCATATCCTTAGCGAAATTGCGCTCAGCAAGGCGCAGATCAAGCTCGGACTGCGCAATCGCCAGTTCGTGCCGCCCCCGCATGTCGACAAACGCAAGCTGCGTTGCACGCTTTTGCTGCGACTCCGCCACGACCACCTCGCGCGCCGCAATCTCGTACCGGTTGCGCAGCACTGTATCGCCGATGCGCACCAGCGTCTGCCCCTTGGTGACCGCCGCATTCGGATCCACATCGACGGCTTCGACCACGCCATCCACGCCGGCCGTCACGATGTAGGCGCCCTTGGGTGCCACTTCAGCCGGCGCCAGAGCCGACATGGAAACGGGAAAGAGCGCAACACCGGCGACGAGGGCCGCGGCCATCAGCTTCCGCCGCGGCGTAGCAAGGAGTTGCCTTGAAAACCGTCGCGGGCGGGGTTTCACCGCCAGCCAGGCAAACGCAACAGCCCCTGCCAGATGCTTGCCGATCGTAATGTCCCGGTCCGTCCATGGCACCGTGCGTGCCTGGAGCATGCCCCCCAAAACGCCGCCGTTGAGATCCAGAAACGGGAGCCATAACAACTGCGGCAACGGATAGCCGCGAACGGTCTGATCATCCGGTTCCGCAAACGCGCCAATTTCGAATTCGCGCGGCGTATCGAGGCCATGTATGTCCGCCAGCCGTCTCAGGATCGCTTCCAGCGCAACGATCAACGGCGCCGAGCGATCGACCACACTCAAAGATGAGACCGCTTCGATACGCGGCCGGGCGCCATCGGAGCAGTTCACAACGCAGGCTTGTTGAGAGCGGGTGACCGGCCGGAACTCATTGGCGGCATAGTAGGTCAGTTCATTGAAGCTGCGGACCGAGCGCAGGCCAGCTTCCAGTTTGAGTAGAGTCGCGGCGGCGGCTTCGGCGGCGAGGGGACCCGCAGCGGGTGACCGCACGACAGTGGGCGCCGGGGAGGGAGACGTCGGGTCCGTCTGGCCTTGCGGCGGGGCACCGGCTGACTTCTTGGTCACTGGGATGCCTCCGGCAGCGCGATAAGCGCTGTCCCGCTCATTCCGGACAGCAAGTGAGCGTCAGGCTTACTGAAGGCAGCAATGATTTTCACAGTTTGGCTGACCGGATCGACCGCCGCGCCAATACGCAGGATGTGCGCCTCGTAATCACGGCTCGTTTCATCGACCCGGTATGTAAACGTATCGCCCGGCTTGAGATGTCGCAAATAGGACGACGGCACGATCAGATCGATCTCGAATTTTGTCTCGTCGACGAGCGTGATGAAGGGCTTTCCGGGCGCGGGAATCTCATGAACGTTGATGGTCAGTTCAACTACCCGGCCGTCAAAAGGCGCCACCAGTTCGCATTGCTTGAGGCGGGCCTTCAACGCGCGGGCCTCGGCTCCGGCCCTATCGGCGCGGGCGCGCGAAACTTCGACATCGAGTTTGCCGATGGCGCGCTTGGCATCGAGATAGATATTGCTATCGAGCGTCAGCTGCATCTCCCGGAACGTAGCATCTGCCGCGGCGTACTCCGCTTCGAGGCGCTCGCAATCGAATGAGAGCAAGACGTCGCCTGCTTTGAACGGCTGCGCCTCACGCACATTCAGCTTTTCGACGCGGACTCCCAGATCGTTGGCTATTGAGGATTGATGGACAGGCCGCACCAGACCGCGCACCTGCCCGCTGCCGTTGTCCGCGCGCGCCTGAACGACCGGACCCGCGACCATCACAGCGCCCGCCGCCACGGCCACAGCCGCAAGACCCAATGCACTTAAAGACCGACCAAACATCGGACTATCGCCCTTCCATCGCACGGCCAATTTCTCTGGACCGTCGTGTCCGCTCTACGATCCGGAGGGCGTTGCGTGTTACCTCAATGATCGATCCCGGCCGTCTGGCGGTAACCACCGCCCGAGTAATCGCCGCGCTCGATCCACATGGACCGCAAGCTCGAGGCGAGCCCCGGCACCGACATGGCGTCCGCCGTCTCAGGCGGCAAAGCATCCAAGCCCATCGACGCATGCAGGTTTGCAAAAGCGTTCTGAAGGCTTGCATAGGCCAGATCGCGCTTCGTCTCCGCGACCAGCGTATTCATTTCCTCGCGAATGAGCGTCTGCTCGCTCACGCGGTTGGCCTCGGCCTCCTGGCGCAACAATCCGACAAGCCGGCGCTGCACATCGAGATATTCCGTCGCCGTGCGCATTTCCTTTTGCAACTGCTTGAAGCGCACCCGGCTGACATGGACCTGGGTCATCACCGCCATCGCGACCGCCAGCTGCCGTTCGTCCAGCAGCGCGTCCTGCGTTTCGATGACCTCACGCTTGCGCGGATACTGGAACACGCGCATGGCATTCCAGCTTGCCTTGGCACCCCAGTTCAGCCAGTTGCTGTTGAACAGGAAATCGTTGCTGTCGTAATTGGTGCCGGCATAAACCTGCAATCCCGGCAACAATTCCAGCAGTGCCGCATCCAGCTCTTGCTTGTTGATGCGCTGCCGGTACCAGACCTCGCGCATTTCCGGACGATTGCTCAACGCAGTCCAGATCATATCGTTGACGGAAATGCGCGGCGCAAAATCCTTAATCGAGCGGCTCGGATGGGCCAGCGCGAACTTTGTTCCCGGACGCAGGTTCATCAGCGATGAGAGCTGGGTCCGCGCAATCACTAGATCGCGCTCGATCTCTTCGATCGTCCGCTTGATCTCGACGAGTTCGCGTTCGTAGGTGACGGCCGTGATCGGCGAGGTCTGCCGGTCGGCCTCGATTGAACGATTGTCGGCTTGCACCTGAGCGACGCGGCGCTCCAGCGCCCGCAATTTCGACAGCAGGCGATCGGCGCTGACCGCACGCCAATAGGCCGTGCGCACGTCCTCGATCACCCGATGGGCGACCTTGCGGCGCATTTCCTCGGCGATCAAGAATTTATCGGCAGCCTGACGAGCCCGGACATATGACAGGCCAAAATCCAGGACGTTCCAGCTGAAGGCCACGTCCTGGGTCCAGATGCGTTTTTCCTGCGACGTCGACGTACGCAGGCTTTCAGCACCCTCGCGGTCTCCTGGGAGGACTTCGACACTGTTTGATGCGTTGAATTTATTGCGTTCCGCGTAACCCGTGTTGGACACGACATTCGGCAGCATATCGAAACGCGCCAGGTCGATTTCCTTCACCCGCAAGGCGGCTTCCATGATCTCGACGCGATGGTCCAGATTGTACTTCAGCGCGCGCGCCATCGCTTCGTAGAGATCGATGGGACCATCAACGGCTTCCTGATCGACGTCGACGCGAGCCAACGCATCGCTCGCACGATCGTTGATTTCGAGTTCGATAAGAGGCTCAGGCACGACTGCGCAACCGCCGGCCAGCACCATGGCGATCGTCAGACAAATTATCAGAGGAAGCCTTATCGGCTGCATATCGCACCGGTCACTGTCGATTTGCTGGGGAAAACAACGCAAAGCAACATGACGGAACCATTTAACTTCTAGGTGATTCGCGCCCTACCGGTATCTCGGCATTGAGAAAAACTCAGTGCGTGTGGCTGCAACGCATAGGCTCGATCTCACCCCAACGACCTAGCGGCGGCCCGGTTAAGAAGTGGTTAATTCTCTAAATAACTGTATCAATTTCAATGATCTGTGTCCCAATTCCGACATGGCGCAATATTGTTTTAGCCTGTCCCTGGCCGCGCAAATCGCCGACAATCAACCATGGGTTGCGACAATGCACGTTCATTCCGCTCTGAATGGGCGGCGTTATGACGTGAACAGCAAATCTTTTTGCCTCTTGTTTGTCGCCTGCTGGACGGCGTTCAGATCACGAGTTGTACTGCTATGTCTTTAACGGATGAATCTCCCCCGCCCCCGTCGGGTTAGCAAGCGGCATCGCGCAGGCAAAATGGTGCAGGTTCGAACACTTCCCTCGAACCTGCACCCGCGCGATGGGTTGGCGGGCGGCGTCGCGCCAGGAAAAATGGTGCGGACGGCGGGAGTCGAACCCGCACGGCATTGCTGCCTCAGGATTTTAAGTCCTGTGTGTCTACCAGTTCCACCACGTCCGCCGGGGGAAGGCCGCCTTTATGCGACGGGTGTGCGCCGGACGCAATCAGGTCCAGGTCCGCGCAGGCGCTCCGCCAGAGCCGTGCCGAATGGCGGTCCTGAGGAGCAGGAATAGCACGGTGGCGTTGGCGAGATGCCACAGCGCATGAGTGCCACGCGCCTTGCCCAGAAGTTCCGTCATGGCGCAGACTTCCATATCGAGAGTTCGGAAGGCGAGCGATCCGGCAAACACGGCGCTGGCTGTCAAAATACCGGCAGCCGCGGGCGCGCGCCGGATCGCCAGAATGGCCCCGATCCCGGCCAGGGCGGCCAATGCCGGAATGTATCCGAGCGAACCATTAAAACACGGCCTGCCGGCCGCCTGTGTGATGGGCAGCAGTCCCGGATCACACGGGATCTGTTCGGCGAAGCGCAGAGCCGCAACAAAGCCTGCGGTCAGGACCACGGTCGCCAGCCACCCCGCGCCCATCAGACGCCGCACCGCATAGGCGAAGTACCCCAGCATGAAGAGGCCGATCGGCGCGGTATCGGCGACGGCGGCCCATCGGGTCGCCAGGGTATGGAACAGAAAACTTCCCGTTCCAATCACGGCGGTCAGACCAACGAGGGTCCACTCGAACCAGCGCGCGCCGCGATCATCGCGACGGGCGAGCATCAGCGCCGCGACCAGA
Source organism: uncultured Alphaproteobacteria bacterium (assembly GCA_963786675.1). GTDB lineage: Bacteria > Pseudomonadota > Alphaproteobacteria > Rhizobiales > Hyphomicrobiaceae > JAGVSR01. The sequence goes on from CAWAZY010000001.1 coordinate 287,513, forward strand.
GCCGCAATCAGAAACGCAGCATTGGACACGGCATTGAAGGGCTCGGCCCAGAACGATGGATCACCAGCACGTTCGCAGTAGGCAAAAATGCGCTCAGACCAGTTCATGCGCGCCTGATTGTTTCGCCATTGATCGGGCACATCCAATGGTTAAGTTGGATTGAGATATCCCAAGGGATCGCAGACGAGAGGTAGCGCAAGATGAAACCCTGGTCGATCTTTACGTACGCACTCGCCGGGGCAACAGTGGTGTTGGCACCGGTAGCCGAGGCCGATTTTCTCACCCGTAAAGAACTAGAGACCGGCCGTGTTACCGCGTGCAGCAAGTATGCAAGCTTCAAGTGCGAGACCGCCCGCATAGTCCCCAGTTCGACGGGCACGAAGCTGAGGCTCAAGGGCGGAACGCTCATCGACTGCGAAGGGGACTGCCGCGACGCGCTTCGGCGCGAGACGGTCGACTTCTGGCATGATCAGCGCGAACGTTCCAAATAGGTCGGCGCAGGCTGGGCGCCTTACCGTGCGGCGTCGGCCCGGCGATCCTCCAGCGGCGCTGGCTTATCCGCGCCGCGCGCCTTCTCCATCAGAGACAGAAGCTCATCGGGCTTCTTGATATCGATGGTGTGGGGATGCTCGGGATCGGTCTTGCCGGTCAGATCCGTTCGCACTTCTCCTTCAGGCGTCATGAAAATCGTGCGTGGAACGTACGTCCCATCCGGAGCAAAGGCCCCGTTCGCAACTTTGTCCTGATCGACATCGATGAGGATCATGACGAGATCCTTGGAGGCCTCGACGATACGCGGATCCTTAAACACAGTACGATACTGTCGGCACGCCGTGCACCACGAGGCATGAAACACCATCGCGACGGTCTTTCCGGTCCCGGTCGCCTCGGGAATTCCGGTTTGAAGCGTGCGCCATGAAATGGCCGGCGCGTTCCAGGCCTCGGCGAGATTGGGCACACCAGCGCGCGCCAAGCCGGCACATGCGGCGGCACCCAGAATGGCAAGAGCGGTCAGGCGAACGGAACGCGGCAACATGGACTTAGACCTCCAAGTTTCGGCTTGTGACGTGGTTTTACGTCTATACGTGCCAGACGCAAGACGGATCGTTCGCCGGCCCCAGGCCCGGTCCAACCAGATCCCGCGGCAAATCCTCAGCCCGAAGCCGCCACACCCAAAAGCGGCCCGATGCGTTCAATAATCCGCGCCGTGGTCGGCGCCGCATTCCGGCCAGCCGTGATTTCGCCGCCGGTTTCGCGTTGCCCCTTGGGCTCAAAGAGCATGACAAGCGTGACATACTGGGGGGCTTCCGCCGGAAAGGCGCCCAGGAACGATGCGATAACGGCCTTCTTTTTATATGATCCGCCGGCCGCCATTTCCGCGGTTCCGGTTTTGCCGCCCACCCGGTACCCCGGCACATCAGCCCGCCGTCCTGTCCCCGATGGCTCGGTGACGTTGCGGCGCATGAGTTCGCGCAGCGCGCGGCTGGTTGCTTCGCTGACGACGCGCTCGCCCTCGGACGTCTGGGAGTTCTCGGTCAAATCCCGGCGTAACAGGGTTGGCACCACGCGCGTGCCGCCATTGAGCAGCGCTGCCGCAGCCGCAGTGAATTGCAGTGGGGAGAGCGCCAGCCCGTGACCGTAGGCGATGGTGATCTGCTCGGCACGGCCCAAGGATCCAGGCACTTGAGGTGCTGGACCGGCACCGGCTTCCGTTCCCAGCGCCGACCAGAGTCCAAGTTTGTCAAGGAACGCCTTCTGCGCCTCCGCACCCGCCGCAAGCGCCAATTGCCCCGCGCCGACATTCGACGAATGAATAAAGACTTCGGCCACCGTCATGGGCCGTCCGAGGGGGTGGAGATCTTCAATGGTGAAGCGTCCCGCCGTCAGTGGCGCGGTCGTATCCACGAGACTGTCGATCGAGCGGCCGTCTTCCAGCGCGAGCGCCACCGTCGGCAGCTTCATGACCGAGCCGAGTTCGAATGTTCCGGCCAGATTTTTATCGATGCGGGCGGTATCAAGACCTTCCTCCGCGATGGCCGGATCGACGCCAGGCAGCGAGACCGAGGCGATGATTTCTCCAGACCGGGCGTCCATGACGAGACCGGCCGCGCCGGACGCCGCATACCGCTTCATGGCCGCCGACAACTCATCCTCGACGGCATGCATCACGCCCAGGTCGATGGAGAGCCGCACGGGCGCATGGGCCGACAACCGGGCACCATGGGCATCTTCCGATGCACCGCTCTCGTCGACATAGCGCTCGATGCCCGCCGTGCCCCGGTTGTCGACATCGACACGTCCCAGAATGTGACCCGCCGTCCGGCCCGCGGGATAAGTGCGGCGCACCTCATCGACGAAATTGAGCCCCGGAAGACCCAGATTGTGCACACGCTGCGCCGTGCGCGGGCTGAGACCGCGTTTGATCCACACGAAGCGGCGCGCCGGATCGGCCAGATCGCGGCGCAATTCGCGGCGATCGAGATCTGAAAAAAGTCCGATCAGGCGCTCCGTGACCTCATCCGGATCGAGGACATGGGCCGCGTCGGCATAAAGCGAGGGAATTTGGACGTCCGTTGCCAGCAGCCGGCCCTGGCGGTCAACGATGTCGGGACGCGCCAGCGTCGTTGCCGGCGCCGCGCGCATCATCGACAACCGCAGGCCCGCACTGCGCTCGCCCTCCAGCGCGAGGCGGACGAGTTGTCCGGCAAGAACAGTGAAAGCCGCAACGACACAGAGCGCCAAAACCCGCGACCGTGATCTCGGTAAGGGGTTCGCCACGGCTTTGGGCATCGCACGCGCAGCGTGGCGCGGTCCGCCGTCGCTCAATTTATGGCCTGCGGTGCGCACGCGGGCGCCGTCCATGGCGGACCCTCAGCGGCTGGTCGAACTGGTGGTGATGTCGCTGGCGCCCAGCGGCATGAGATGGCGGGCGCCCAAGGGCTCTAAACCCTGCTGCCGGGCCAGCGGCTCGATCCGATCCGGACGGGCCAAATGAGCCCGCTCGGCCTTCAGCACAGCGATATCTCCGCGTGCATTTTCCGCTTGTGATTCCCGGGCTTGCAGCCGGCTTTCCACCAGCCGCGTCTCGTAGTTCAAGCCGTAAAGAAGGAAGGCACTGGCGAGCGCGAGAAACCCCGCGGCGATATTCAGAATACGCATACCGTTACTCCCGTTCCCGACGAACAGCGGGCTAGGTCCTGCAATGTGGCCTCTATTCAGAGCCAGGAGCTTTACGTAGCCCCGGTCCAGATTGGCGCCTCGGTGCGAATGGCAGCCCGCAAGCGTGCCGAGCGTGCACGCGGGTTTACATCCAATTCACCTTTCTGAGGTGTTAACGGACGAGAGTTAAGAATCCGGAAACTTGGATCGTAAAATTCGACGGATTTCTGCGGCATATGCCGGGAGCCATGATCGGACTTTCCGGCGCGCGCATTGAGGAACCGCTTGACGATGCGGTCTTCCAAGCTGTGGAACGTCACAACCACCAGTCGCCCTCCCGGCCTCAGAATGCGTTCCGATGCGGCAAGGGCACGTTCCAATTCGCCAAGCTCGTCATTCACGTAAATGCGCAGCGCCTGAAAGGTGCGCGTCGCGGGATGCTTCCCGTCTTCCTTGCGGCCGTGGAAAACCCGCAAGATGAGATCGGCCAGCTCTTTTGTCCGCGCAAACGGGGTCTCAGTCCTGCGGCGGACGATCGCCCGTGCGATGGCCCGTGAGCGGCGTTCTTCTCCGAACTGATAGATGATATCGGCAAGATCTTCCTCGCCGGTCTGGTTGACCACGTCGGCCGCGGACATCCCGCTTTGGGCCATGCGCATATCGAGCGGGCCGTCGTTTTGAAAGCTGAAGCCGCGCTCCGCCTCGTCGAGCTGCATCGACGAAACGCCGATGTCGAGCGCGACGCCGTCGACGGGGGCGAATCCACGCGCATCGGCCACGTCGGCGAGGTCGCCGAACGGGGCTTGAACCAGCATCAAACGCGGATCGAATTCAGCGACGAGGCGCGCACCACCGGCAATGGCATCGGGATCACGATCGAAAGCCAGAACTTGGCAGCCGGCCGCTTCCAAGATGGCGCGGGTATAGCCACCCGCACCGAACGTGCCGTCAATGAACCGCTGGCCGGCTTGCGGTTGCAGTGCATCCAGCACTTCCCTCAGTAAGACTGGGATGTGCCGTGCGCCTTCTGGCGGCGCCGTCATGCCCCGTCTCCGTCACTGACGTCGCGCTTGGCCGCAGGGCCGGCGAATAGCTTGCGATGTTCCTGGGCTTTTTCGCGGGCGGCGCGGCGGCGCGCGTCGAAGCGTTCGGGGGACCACATCTGAAATTTGTCGCCAAGTCCGACAAATGTGACTTCGGATTGAAGACCGGCGTGGGCGCGGAGCACTTGAGGAAGGATGATGCGCCCGTCGCCATCGAGGCTGAGAACCTGGACGTCGCCATAGAGCGCGACAGACAATTCATCGCGCTCATCCGAATAGTCCGGCAAGCCCGCGAGAAGCCCATCGATCTTTTTCGCAAGTCTCTCGCCGCCTGCATCGAGTGCCGGAGCATCGAGCGAAGGGTAGCAGTAGATGCCGCCCGCATATCCGTCGCGTTCGAGAACGGCGCGGAAGGATGCAGGGATCGAGACACGCCCTTTGGCGTCGATCTTGTTCGTGAATGTCGAGACAAAACGGTCCATCCCCCGATTTCGAACCTCGCCCTCGACGCGAACTTCACAGCGGGCGCCGCAGCGTTTCGCCCGTGGAACTCAGGAATTGAACCAACCCCCCGAACCGGTGGGGCCGTGGCGGTCGCTCTGGTCTGGGCCCTCTCTCCAGACCGGCGCCTCACCACGGACATCCCTACCCGGTGCGGTCGGGCATTCATGGGATGCCATGGAATTTTATGGGCGTCAATGGTTCATTAACGATTTTCCATGGGTGAAAGCGGATCAACGCGGGCACTCGGCACACACGCAAAGAAAAAGGCCCGGCAGAGCCGGGCCTTTTCTCGCAATCGCAGCTTGAAGCGGCGCCAAGCCGCCCGACCTCTCCCTAGAGGGTCGGAGAGGTCTGATCATCGTCGGCGGCGGGCGCCGGCGTACTGTCGGACGGCGTGCTTTCAGATGGCGAAGACTCGCCCGCAGACGGGGTCGATGACCCGCTATCCGAGCCATTCGAACTGCCTTCCGTGGATGATGCCGAACCGGAACTGTCGGACCCGCTGGACGTCGCGGCACCGGTGTCGCTGCTGCTCGCTGTCTCCCGCTGGAACTGGCATCGGGCGAAGCGGCGGCGGGGTCATCGGCGGGTGCCGCCGATGCCGAGGGATCGGACGGGGACGTTGTCGATGACCCGCTGTCCGGCGACGACGTCGACGCGCCGGAGCTGTCACCCGACGACGTTGAAGAGGAAGATGAGGACGATGAGTCCGAAGGCGTGGCCGCTGACGGGTCCGGCGAGCTGGGGGACGCGGCGCCATCCGCTGGCGGCGCCACCGTGGCCGGTCCGAACAACCGCGTCCGTTCCGACAGGATCAGATCCTCGACCTTCTTGACGGCCTCTTCGGCGCTGAGCTTGGCGGCTCTGGCACCTTCCAGATCCTTCTCGGTAACCGTCAACTTGCTCGCTGTTTCAGACAGCGATGTTTCCAACGTGCTGATTTTCGACTTCAGTTCCGTGGCCGAGCTCTCGGCAGCGGTCAGCTTTTCCGTCAAATCCTTGACGGTCGCTAACGCGTTGTCGCGCGCGACCTCGACGCTCTCAAGTTGACGGACCGCCTCGTTGCGGGTCGCCATCATCCATCCGGCCACGCCGAGGGAGAAGGCCGCAAGGATCAGCAAAAGTGTCTTGTTCAGTGACTCGGACATCGCGATTTTCTCCTCCCGGGCGGATGGACCGCCCCTCGAACACCGGGTTGCCTTTAGGCGGCAACCTCTTGGTTGGTAATGGCAAGTCTATGTAAAACCGGCGCGGAGGTGAACACCTGTCTTCCATGTGCGGATAAACGCCCCGCAAATTGGACTGCAGACGAATGTCGGAAAGCGGTGTCAGCCGGCCTGTAAGCCGGGTTCTGTCTGGAGTTACCTCCGCGACGGCCATTCATCTGGGACGCCCATTGCTGGACGCCTCAAGCAACCAACCCGGATGGCGAGCCTGGAAACGGGCTTGCAGGCCAGGTCACCCTGCCTGCCGGCCATCCCTATTTGGTCTTGCACCGGATGGGGTTTGCCGTGCCGGCGCCGTTACCGGAGCCGCGGTGCGCTCTTACCGCACCGTTTCACCCTTACCTGCGGGCCGAAACCCGCGGGCGGTCTGTTCTCTGTGGCACTTTCCCTGGGGTCGCCCCCGGCGGCCGTTAACCGCCATCCTGTCTCCATGGAGCCCGGACTTTCCTCCACCGGAACGTTTGATCGGGCCATAACGCCCCGTCCGGCAGCGGCCGTCCAGCCGACTGACACAATGACATAAGGTGACTGCGGGACGATCCGTCAAGCACCACTTCGCCCGGGTCCGTCACGCCTTGCTGATACTGGCGGCATGATAAACGGGCCGGTAGCGCCGCGCGCTGATCGTGATGCGCTCGCCAATCGGCGGCTGGGCCTGACCCTGAACGACAATAATCACCGACAGACCGCTGTCGGTCACCAACTCACCGAACGCTCCGCTCCATGAGCGAATGACCCCGGTAAAGATTTGGGTTCCCGGCTCGAAGAGATCGAGATCCCCCATGAAGGTGCTCCGGTTGTTGGTTCGAAGCCGGCAACGCGCCGGTCGAGACGCAGGCACTTAGGTCAACGTCGCGGAGAATAGCGTTATTCCGCCAACTTTCGACAGGGGTATGGCAACCCTCATCCCACGGGCGGCGCGGGAAGGGCATCCACAAGCCGGACGAGGGTCGCCATGGTCGAGGCGTCAAGGCGGCTATCTACCCGGGCGGGACGGAAATGCAGCTGGAAGGCCCGCAGCACGAACGCCATGTCCTGATCGATCGGGCCTTCGGGCTCAATGCCATAGCCGAACCGGGCGAGCAGCCGCCGGGCCTCTTGCACGGCCGGCGCGTCGTCGCCCAGGCCAAGCCCTGGATCTCGATCGTCGACCGGCTCGGGCGGCAGCCAATATCCGACACCGTTTGCGGCAAGCCCCGCCCAGTCGAATTTCTCGCCGGGATCGATCTTGCGCGCTGGCGCCACGTCGGAATGGGCCAGCACCCGCTCGGGCGCAATGTCATGCCGGGCGAGGATGTCCTGACACAGGGCCGTGACGGCCGCCATCTGATGTTCGGGAAAATCCGGATAGCCCAGCGCATGGCCCGGGTTCTGGATTTCGATCCCGATCGAGCACGAATTGATATCCGTCTCGCCGTGCCACGAGGAGGCACCGGCATGCCATGCACGATGCGCTTCAGCGACCATCTGCACGATCCGTCCGTCCACATCGACGACGTAGTGGCATGACACCTTGCAGTCCGGCCGGGACAATACATCGATCGCCCGCTCGACGGTCTCCAGCCCCGTGTAGTGCAGGATCAGAATTGTGGGTGTCAGATTGCGGAACCGCGCCTCGATGTTGGGCGAGGGAACAAGGTCTGAGACCAGAACGCTATCTGGTTGCGATAGCAGCGCCACGCCGGTCATGCCTTGCCCCCAAATCCGCGCTCCTTGGCGATCGTCTCATAGGCCGCGTTGATGTGCGCCAGCTTGACCGTTGCGGCTTTGACGACGGCCGCCGGTGCGCCCTCGGCGATCAGCCGGTCGGGGTGCGTTGTCTGCACGAGTTTGCGGTAGTGGGCACGAATTTCGCGCTCCGTCGCGTCGTGAGGCAGATCGAGAATGGTATACGGGCTGTCGGGATCGTCGACGAACGCCGCGCGGATGCAGCGGAATTCCGCGTCCGAATAGCCAAACCGGCAGGCCACGGCCTTCAGGACATGATCTTCGGCGGGATGCAACACACCATCGGCACAGGCGATGTACATCAGGCATTCGAATACGCGCCGCTTGGTGACGGGATCATTCTTCAGCATCTCGCCAATGCTGTCCGCATAGATTTCGTAGCCCGCCACATCCTGCTTGGCCTGATCATAGACCGTGCGCACCCGCTCGCGATCATCCGGTTCGATTTCCAGAAACTGTTCGAACGCATGTGCTTCGACCGACACGGCTACGCCGTCCGCCGCCGCCATCTTGGCCGCCAACACCACGAAGGCACCGGTGAAGGCCGTCGATTGTGTCCGGCTGCGGCGGCGGAGAATTCGATAAGCTTTGAGGCGGCGGGCGACGCGCGACAAGAAACTGCGGGCACGATCCCGGCGCGGCCTCTCGAGAGTTTCCAGAAATGATGGGTTCGGACATGTAGCAGCACTATCCGCATTCGAGCGGCGAGAGAAGGACGGCCGGGTCAGGCCAGGAGCGGCAGTGCCGGGTGACCTTGGTATTTTAGCCCATGGAGCGGCCGATTGGCGAGAGCCACGGATTGACGCGTTTGGCCCGTGCGGTTAGCTCCTGGATGGGAGGGTCGCCGCACGTGGATTGGGAACGGAATGACACGCCGGACTGAGGGCCGTTGGGATTTTTTCATCGACCGGGGCGGAACGTTCACCGATGTTGTGGCGGCCGGGCCATCGGGCGAGATCAATGTCCGCAAGGTCCTCTCCGTCAATCCCGGGGCCTACGACGACGCCGCTTTGCATGCCATCCGGGGCGTGCTCGGCATTGCGCCTGGCCATCCGATCCCGCCCGATCGCATCGGCACCGTTCGCATGGGCACCACGGTCGCCACCAACGCCCTGCTCGAACGCAAAGGTGCGCCGACCGCCCTCGTGATCACCAAGGGATTTGGCGACGCTCTCGAAATCGGCACACAGGCCCGGCCGGACATCTTCGCCAAGGCCGTTGTCAAGCCATCCATGTTGTACGCGCGCGTCGTGGAAGCCACCGAGCGCGTCCGCGCCGACGGTACTGTCGAAACACCCCTGGATGCCGCCGCGCTGCGCACCGATCTTGCCGCGGCGCGCGCGGCCGGCATCACATCGCTCGCCATCGTTTTCATGCATGCCTGGGCGCATCCCGCACACGAACAGCAGGCCGCCGTCATCGCACGGGAGGCCGGGTTTGATCATGTTTCGGTCAGTCACGAAGTTGCGCCACTGATCAAGCTGGTATGGCGCGGCGACACGACGGTCGCCGATGCCTATTTGTCGCCTGTTCTGGGCGCTTATGTGGACCGCATGGGCGCCGCACTCGGTGCCGGCAATCCTTCCAACACCGAGGACGGCGGCACCGAACGGCTCCTATTCATGGCGTCGTCCGGCGGCCTCACGCCCGCCCATGCCTTTCGTGGCCGCGACGCCATTCTGTCGGGACCGGCCGGCGGCATCGTCGCCATGGCCGAAACGGCGCAACAGGCGGGCTTCACACGTGTCATCGGTTTCGACATGGGCGGCACGTCGACGGACGTGTCGCACTTCGCCGGCGACTATGACCGCACATTCGAAACGGAAGTGGCTGGTGTCCGCCTCCGGGTGCCGATGCTGGACATCCACACTGTCGCCGCGGGCGGCGGTTCCGTCATCCGCTTCGACGGCGGGCGCTTGACCGTTGGGCCTGAAAGTGCCGGTTCCGATCCCGGGCCGCTGTGCTACCGCAAGGGCGGCCCGTTGACGCTCACCGACGCCAATATCATGGTCGGCAAGCTTGATCCCCAGCACTTCCCAGCCATCTTCGGGCCGCGGGGTAACGAGCCGCCCGACGCGGAAGCCGTGCGCGCGGCCTTTGAGACATTGGCAGCCGATATCGGGGACGGCCGCAAGGCCTACGAGGTCGCGGATGGCGCCCTTCGCGTCGGCGTGGATAAAATGGCCGCCGCAATCCGCCGAATTTCCATCGAACGCGGACATGATGTCACAAATTACGCGCTCCAGTGTTTCGGGTCCGCTGGAGGGCAGCACGCCTGCTTGATTGCCGAGGCGCTTGGAATGCACACGGTCATCGTGCATCCGCTCTCGGGCGTGCTGTCCGCCTGGGGCATGGCGCTGGCGCCACTTCGCGCCAGCCGCGAACAATCGCTCGAGTGGGCCTTTCACGACGATCACCTGCGCGACGTAGAGGAGCTTGCTTTCGACCTTGGCAATGCGGTGACCGAGGACCTTCTCGACCAAGGCGTGCCGCACGACGACATCGCCCTGCGCACGTTTCTGCACCTGCGCTACGACGGCACCGATACGGCGCTGCCTGTTGAACTGGCCGAACCCCGCCTGATGCGCACCGATTTCGAGACCATGCACCGCCAGCGCTTCGGCTTCACATCTCCGGATAAGGCGCTGCGGATTGCGCATATCGAGGTCGAAGCGACGGGCGGCGCGGCACAGAGCGGGGCCATGCCGCCCTTCGGCCAATCCGAGCATCAGGCCCTGGCGAAACCTCTTCCGCCGCGACGGTTCTACGCCCAGGGCCAATGGCACGACGCACAGGTGGTGCAGCGATCGGATCTCTCACCCCAAGCACCAATCATGGGACCGGCTGTTATTCTCGAACCCCACCAGACGGTGATCGTCGAACGGGGCTGGACCGCGCGGCTGACCGAACACCGCGATCTTATTCTGGAACGCCCGGCCGATGCGGTCCGCTCAGACACCGCGACAGACGCAACGCGACCTGACCCGGTTCTGCTGGAGGTCTTCAACAACAAATTCATGGGGATCGCCGAGGATATGGGCGAAGCCCTGCGGCGGACCGCGCGCTCGGTCAACATCAAGGAGCGGCTCGACTTCAGCTGCGCGATCTTCGACCGGGGCGGGCAGCTTGTCGCCAACGCGCCGCATGTGCCCGTCCACCTCGGCAGCATGGACAGTGCCGTGGAAGCGGTACGCGCCGCCTTCGGTGACCAAATGAAGCCCGGCGACAGCTTCCTGCTCAATGCCCCTTACGCGGGTGGCACCCACCTACCCGACATCACGGTGGTGACGCCGGTCTTCATCGGCCAACGGAGACAGACCCTCAGAGCATCTGTTCTTCGTGGCGAGCCGCGGTCACCACGCCGACATCGGTGGTCTGCAACCGGGCTCCATGAGCCCCGCTGCCCGCACGGTCGATGAGGAAGGCGTCTTGATCGAACCGCAGCGGCTCGTTTCGGCTGGACACTTCCGCGAGCGTGAGATCCTTGAACTCCTGACCACGGCCGCCTACCCAGCGCGCGATCCGCAGCAGAATATCGCCGACTTGAAAGCGCAGCTTGCCGCCAACATGCGCGGGGCATCCGAACTCCAGTCCTTGTGCGCCAGCGCCGGCATCGAGACCGTCACGCGCTACATGGGCTTTGTCCTGGACAACGCGGAGGCCGCGATCCGCACATTGCTCACCACGTTGAAAGGCGGCACCTTTCGGGTCGAGACCGATCAGGGGACCGCCGTCGAGGTCGCGGTCCGTGTCGATGCGGCCGCGCGCAGTGCCGTGATCGATTTTACCGGCACCTCCGCGCAGCAGCCCACGAGCTTCAATGCACCGGCCCCCGTCACGCGCGCCGCCGTGCTTTATGTCTTCCGGGTTCTGGCGGCCGCACCCATTCCCCTCAATGCCGGCTGTCTGCGGCCGCTGCAGATCATCATTCCAGACGGCAGCATGCTGGCACCGCGCTATCCCGCGGCGGTCGTTGCCGGCAACACCGAGACGAGCCAGATCGTGACGAATGCGCTGTTCGCGGCGCTCGGACAGATGGCGTCTTCGCAAGGGACGATGAACAATCTGACCTTTGGCGATGCCCGCGCGCAGTACTACGAAACGATTGCATCAGGCAGCCCCGCCGGTCCGGATTTTCACGGCGCACCTGGCGTGCATGCCCACATGACCAACACGCGCATGACCGATCCGGAAATCCTGGAGCTGCGCTATCCGGTCTTGCTCGAAACATTTGCCATCCGGCGCGGCTCCGGCGGTCGCGGCAAATTTTGCAGCGGCGACGGCACACGCCGCGTCATCCGCTTCCTGGCACCGCAGCATGTGTCGATCCTGTCGGGTTACCGGCGCGTGCGCCCGTTCGGTCTACAGGGCGGGGGCCTGGGCGAAATGGGCCGCAACGAAATCCATCGCGCATCGGGCAACATTGAAGACCTCGGCGGCTGCGGGGAAACGGATGTTGAACCCGGCGATCAAATCCTGATCGATACGCCCACCGGTGGCGGGTTCGGCACGCCCTGAGGCACGGCTCAACGCTACGGTATTACATAGCGTGCAGCCACGAATTCCAATCGCGTGCGCGCCGCGTGCCCGCGCAGTTTCGTCCCCGGCGCTTGCCGTCAGGATAGAATCTGGCATGCTTTGGGAATTGTTCCTCGCTGGGAGACAGGTTTTGCTGGGTTCAACGGCACGCAACAAACGAAACCCACTTTTGGCGGCACTCGTCCTCGCGCCGTTCATGGCTTCGTTTGCGGCGGCAGAACCATTCACGTTCGAACTCGTGAACCCTGAAGCCGATTTCACCGCCGGCGAAATCACGACGATTTTGTACAAGGCCAAAGTTGGCCAGAGCCCCGATCTTTCGGGCCGCGACCTGACCTATCTCGATTTGTCCGACCTTGACTTCAAAGGCGCCCGGCTGGCGCGCACCGATCTGTACGGCACGGATTTTACAGGTGCGAAGTTGACGGGATCAGACCTCTCTGGTTCACGCCTCGACCGCGCGGTTTTGATCCGTGCCGATCTTTCCGGCGCCAATCTGGAGGGCGCGACGATCTACCGGCCAACCGTTTATGCCGACCTCAACAGCAATTTGAGCGATGCGCCGCGTTTTGCCGGTGCGCGCATGAAGGGCATCAAAGTGCAGGCGGACTTGTCCGGCGCGGATTTTCGCGGCGCGGACCTGACGGAGGCCGATTTTCATCCCCTGGAAGACAGGCCCGGCGAGGGCACGCTGGTGACACTGCGCAAGAACGTCGTCAAGTCGTGCGACTTTTCCGGCGCGAACCTCACGCGGGCTAACTTTTCGGAAGCCGTGCTGACGTTCTCGCGGATGACAGGCGCGAACCTGTCAGGCGCCAACTTCGCCGAAGCCGACCTGACGAAGGTGGAATTCCAAGGCGCTGATCTTACCGGAGCCGACATGACAGGCGCGGACGTGTATGGCGCGAATTTTGTCGGCGCCATCGGCGTCGACACCATCATCGGGCTCGACAGCGCGGTCAATCTGGACAAGGCGACACGCTGACGTGCCGGCCGCACGCGTCAGATGGTGAGCATTAGGCGTCGATATAGTCCTGAGGGACACGGCTACGGGGCTGTGGGACGTCGGTGACGAATTTCGCAAGACCTTCGAGACCTGCCGGCACCGGACCCCCATAGGCCCAATCCAGCAATTCCACCGTGTGCGCGACGGGAATCGTCATACCACCCGCGAGTTGCGTGATGCAGCCGATATTTCCAGCCGCCACGACATCGGGCCGGGTCGATTTGATATGTGCCACCTTGCGATCGCGTAACTGGGTCGCGATCGTGGGTTGCAGAATGTTGTACGTGCCCGCCGATCCGCAGCAGATGTGGCCTTCCGGAACATCGACGACACTGTACCCGGCCTGACTGAGAAGGGCGCGCGGTTCGTCGGTAATGCCCTGTCCATGCTGAAGCGAGCAGGCCGAGTGATAGGCCACCTTGATTGACGACCACCGCACAGGTGCGCCGATGCCCGTACTGGCGACAAACTCGCTGACATCTTGCGCCAGGGCCGCAATCGTCGCGGCCTTCTCCGCGTAGTCGGGGTCGTCCTTCAAAACGTGGCCGTAGTCCTTCACCATCGTGCCGCAGCCCGAGGCGTTGACGAGGATGGCGTCGATGGGCCCCTTGCCGATCTCCTTCATCCAGGCATCGATGTTGCGGCGTACCTGGGCCTTGGACTCGTCCTCGCGCCCCAGATGATGCACCAGTGCGCCACAGCACCCCGATCCAGGGGCGACCACCACGTCCACACCCCGCCGCGCGAGCAGCCGGATGGTCGCGTCATTGATCGATGGGCGCAGAACCTGTTGGGCGCACCCCGCCAGAAGGATGACGCGGGCGCGCCGTTCCGCCTTTGTCGCCGCTGTCCCCGGACCGGAAAAGCGCCCTGCGCGTGGCAGCACCGGCGGCGCCATATCGATCATGTTTGCCAGTTCGGGCAAACCGAAGCGGCGCATGAGGCCGCGAAACGGGCGCGCCAGCGGGGCGGCGCGCAACGCCCAGCGGAAGCGGCGCGGATAGGGAACGACACGGGCCAGGAGCGAACGGAGCATGCGCGACTTTGCTGGCCGCGTCCCGCGCTCTTCGATCACAACGCGGGCATGGTCGACCAAATGCATGTAATCGACGCCGGACGGGCACGTTGTCATGCACGACAGGCAGGACAGACAGCGATCAACGTGCCGTTGCACCTCGTCACTCGGGTCGCGGCCATTTTCGAACATATCCTTCATCAGATAAATTCGGCCGCGCGGGCTGTCGCGTTCGTCACCCAGCACCACGTAAGTGGAACAGACCGCTGTACACAGGCCGCAGTGCACGCAGCGGCGCAGGATCTTATCCGCCTCGGCGAGACGTGGATCCTTCAGCTGCTCAGCGGTGAAATTCGTCTGCATCCTGTTGTCCTAATGCGCGCCGGATCAAAATGCCGGCTGACCCGCCCGGTCCATCATCGCCTGACCCGCCTCGCGGCAATGCTTCACATCGTTGGATACATGCGGCCGGGGTTGAGAACGCCATGTGGATCGAACGCCTGCTTCAGTCCACGGGCCAGGCGCTCCACACCCGGCGTCTGGGGCTGAAACACCTCGACCTGACGCCGCACGGCTTCGCTTGCCCGGATCAGTGTCGCGTGCCCGCCCGTGATCGCAACCGCGCGGCGGATATCCGCAGCACCCGCGTCCGCACAGGCGGGAATTTCAAGCCAGATCAGCCCGCCCGACCAATCGTAGGTCGCATCCACCGGCATATGCCGCCTGAGCCCCGCCACCAGTTCCGCCGCCTTGCTCGGCGATGTCGACACGCGCCAAAGGATACTCTCTCCGGCCGGCAGATGCGCGAGCTTTCTGATGTCGCCCCAGAAAGCCAGCGAGCGCTCCAGATCGAGTTCGATGGGCTTGCCATAGGCGGAAAGCAAGTCGATCAGCCGCCCTTTGCGGTACAGCACCGACTTCATGAAATTCTCGATCCGGATCGCCGTCACCGGAACGGCCCGCCCCTGCAGACCGGCCGACGGTAGGCGTTCGGCATGCGCCGCATTGAGATGCACGGTCCCCGAAACCTCGAAGGGGGAGCCCATCGCCTGACACAAAAGCTCGACCGCCAGATCATCCGGCAGGTTCGGATAGACCAGTGTCAGAATATCGTCAGGTAACGGCGCGACCTTGAACGTCACCTCGGTCATGACAGCGAGTGTGCCCCAGCTTCCGGTCAGGCCGCGGGCGACGTCATACCCGGTCACGTTCTTCATGACGCGGCCACCTGATTTGAACTGCTCCGCCCGCCCGTTGATACCGCGAAGTCCGATCAGGTGATCGCGCGCGGAGCCGACCGAAATGCGGCGGGGTCCGGAATTATTGGTGGCGAACACCGAACCAATGGTGTGCAGACCCGGTTGCGTGCCGAGGGCCAGTCCATAGTCATGCGGTTCGAACGGCAGCATCTGTCCACGCGAACCCAGCTCCACCTCGATTTGCGAAACCGCGGTGCCGGCCCGCGCCGACATGACGAGTTCGGTCGGCTCATAGAGCGTGATGCCGCGCAGGCTAGCCGTCGATACGAGGGCGCCGGCCGCGATTGGATGCCCGATCGTGCGCTTGGTCCCGGCCCCGATGATTTCGAGGGGAACACGGTCGGCGCCAAGCTGGGCGATGATGCTTTTCAGCTCCCAATCCGCCGCGGGTCTCAGGATCTCGTTCACGCCGTTTGCTTTCCTGTCACGCGGCCTTGGGATGGTCTGCCGGGCCTGGACCGCCGGCGGGTGCGGTCTCCACCGGGACCAGCGAAACGGCGTCGGGACGCCCGTCGAGCGGGAATACCTTGGCGGGATTCAGCAGCCATGCCGGATCGAAGATCGACTTGATGCGCATCTGCTGAATCAGGTCGATGTCGGAGAACTGCACCCGCATCAGATCGCGCTTCTCGATGCCAACGCCATGCTCGCCGGTCAAGCAACCTCCGACGGAAACACACAGCCGCAGAATGTCGGCCCCCGCCTCCTCGGCCCGCTCGGCCTGCCGGGCGTCGTTGGCATCGTACATGATGAGCGGATGAAGATTGCCGTCCCCGGCATGGAAAACGTTGGCAACCGCCAGTCCGTACCGGCGGCAGATCGCGGCGATCTCGTCGAGCACGTGGGTCAATTGCGACAGCGGGATCGTGCCATCCATGCACAGATAGTCGGCTTTGCGCCCGATCGCCCCGAACGCTGCTTTGCGCCCTTTCCAGATCTTGGCGCTCTGCGCCTCGTCGGCGCTGATCACAACCGAACTGGGATGTAGCTCTTCCGCAAGCCCGGCGATATAGCCGAGGCGGTCCATGATCTCCTCGTCCGAACCCTCGACCTCGACGATCAGGAGCGCTTCGACATCGAGCGGATATCCGGCCTTTGCAAACGCTTCACAAACTTCAATCGCTGGCCGGTCCATGAACTCGATGGCGACGGGAACAATGCCCGATGCGATAATGCGCGCCACGCAGATGCTGGCCTTGGCCGTCGATTCGAAACCCAAGAGCATGGGGCGTGCGCCCTCCGCCTGCCGGATAATGCGCACTGTCGCTTCGGTCACGATGCCAAGCTGTCCCTCTGATCCGATGATGAGGCCGAGCAGGTCGTAGCCCTCAGCATCCAGATGCGGCCCGCCGATTTCGACGACGGAACCGTCCATCAGAACAACCGTCATGCCCAGAATATTATTAGTCGTCACCCCGTACTTGAGGCAGTGCGCGCCACCGGAATTCATGGCGATGTTTCCGGCCAGCGTGCAGGCAAGCTGGCTCGACGGGTCGGGTGCGTAGAAAAATCCGCCAACACCGGCAGCCGCGGATATGGCCAGATTGGTGATGCCGGTTTGCACGCGGGCGAACCGAGCTGCGGTGTCGATTTCAAGCACACGGTTCATGCGCGATACGCCCACGACGATCGCATCCTCGGCCGGCAGCGCGCCGCCACACAACGACGTACCGGCACCGCGCGGGATCACTTTGATACCGGCGCGGTTGCAGTACGAGAGGACTTCGGCGACCACCTCGGTCGTTTCCGGCAGCACAACGGCCAGCGGCATCCGCTTGTAGGCGGTAAACGCATCCGTTTCGTAGGCGCGCCGGCCATCCTCGTCCCCGATGACGGCCTGGGCGCCGGCGATTGCGATCAGGTCACGGACGATCTCCTCGCGCCGATCCATGACGCGGCGTTCCGGCGGGGGCAAAGCGATCGTGGGCATGCGTATCGGCTGCTCCTGAAGATCGGCGAACCTGCGGTCTCAACTTAACGCTACTTCACTGAAATGATTGCCTTAATCAACTCGTGAGGCGGCGATGTTGATTTCGTGCTAAAAGAGATAAGACTTTCGCTGTTCTGTTGAAGCGATGACACAATGCGGACAAGCCGAAGGACAATCAACGAAGCATTGAAAGTCCTGAGCCCTTCCGGGGGCCAATCTCCTGAGGTCCGTACCGTGACAGCCATAAGCGATTTCGACATCTTCGCACGCGTGGCCAGGACCGGCAACATGTCGGCTGCCGGCCGCGAGATGGGGCTTTCGCCTGCAGTTGTCTCCAAGCGTGTCAGTTTGCTGGAAGAGCGGCTCGGCGCGCGCCTGTTCCAGCGCACGACCCGCCAATTGACCCTCACCGAAACCGGCGAGGGCTACTTCCGCCGCGTCATCGACATCCTGAGTTTGATCGCCGAGGCCGACGACTTCGTCAGCCGCCGCAATACCAATCCGCGTGGCCTGCTCAAAGTCACCGCGCCAACAACCTTCAGCCGCTTCCATCTGGCGCCATACTTGAACAAGTTTCTGGAGCAGTATCCCGAGATCCAGCTCGATCTGCATCTCACGGATAACTTCGTCGACATCATCCGCGAAGGCTTCGATATCGCCATCCGAATCGGCGAGCTTGAGGACAGCTCGCTCGTCGCGCGCAAGCTCTCGCCCGACAGACGCGTGATCGTTGCCGCGCCGTCCTATCTGGCTAAGAACGGCATCCCTAAGTCGATCAAGGACCTCGAGAACCACAATTGCCTATGTGCGGGCGCCCAGGATGTCTGGTCCATCGAAGGTCCGGGCGGACAGCAGGATGTGCGGGTGAAGGGCAACATCCGGTCCAACTCAGCCGATCTCATTCGCGAGGCCCTGATTGGCGGCCTCGGTCTGGGTCTGCGTGGAACCTGGGAAATCGGTCAGGAAATCCAGAACGGCAGCTTGAATGTCGTTCTGCCTCAGTATCGCGGCTCGTCGAAGATGGCGATCTACGCGGTGTACCCATCGCGGGATTTCATGCCGGCCAAGGTCGACGTGCTCCTGGAATTCCTCGGCCAGCATTTCGGGCCCGATCCCTATTGGGAGCGCGCACTGAAGCTCGCCGAGCCGAAGCCGGCCACGCCCCGTGCCACCGCCAAGCCAAACGGAAAGGCCGGCGGGCGGCGGACCACGGATATCCACTGACGCCGATGGCATTCGGCCACGGTGCCGAAGGTGACCGTCCGTGGCTCCAGCCGCCACACCTGCATTGCGTTCGCTAGCGCACTCTCCTATCGGTGAGGACTTGGTTCGTCATGTCCGGGAGTGTCCCACTTGCAGCCGCGCGCCGGCCTTTATGTCACCTGTCTCATCGACGTGATGCGGCCGTCCGTCGGTTTCGCCGCCGCCCGCCTCATCGAAGCCGCGGGCGGAACGGTCCACGTCCCCCAGCAGCAGACCTGTTGCGGTCAACCGGCCTACAACAGCGGCGACCGCGCGACGAGCAAGGCGCTGGCGCTGCAAACGGTTCGCGCCTTCGACGGATGCGACACCATCGTTGTGCCATCGGGCTCCTGCGCGGCCATGCTCAAGGTGCATTATCCGCGCCTTTTCGCCGACGACACTGTTTCGATACAAGCGGAAGTCACCGCATTCAGCGCCCGCGTGCACGAATTGTGCAGCTACCTCGCCGACGAACGCGGCATGCGCGCGGTACCCGGCCGCTATGACGGGACCATCACGGTGCACGATAGCTGCGCGGGCCTGCGCGAGCTTGGCATCAAGTCCGCGCCCCGCCGCCTTCTGGCGCTGATGCCGGGGGCCGCGATCATAGAAATGCAGGAGCCGGAAGCGTGCTGCGGTTTTGGCGGACTGTTCGCGGAAAAATACCCAGGAATCTCCAACGCCATCGTGACCCGCAAGACGGATGACGCCGTCGCCACCCGCGCCGGTCTCGTTGTCGGCGGCGACCTTGGCTGCCTGATGAACATGGCTGGAAAATTGAAGCGCATGGGCAGCCCCCTCGCCTGCCGCCACATTGCCGAAGTGCTGGCCGGCGAACTGAGCGACCCGCCAATTGGCCACCCGACCGGCGGCGGCCCATGACCAGTAAACCGTCCGAATTTCTTGCCAGTTCAGACCTCGCGCTTGCGGGATCAGCGCCTGCAGCGCGCTCTGGCGACATTGCCGGGCGGCCTCGTTGCCCAGCGCCGCGCGGCCGTTGCCGCCGTCCCCGAATTCGAAGCGCTGCGTGAGGCGGGCCGCGCGATCCGCGACCATACCCTCGACCACCTCGATCATTACCTGGAAAAGTTCGAAGCGGCGGCCACCGCATCGGGGGCGGCGATCCACTGGGCCACGGGTGCCGCCGAGGCCCAGGGCATCGTGGCGGAGATCTGCCGCCGGGCCAACGCGCGGCTGGTGGTCAAAGGCAAGTCCATGGTTTCGGAAGAAATCGGGCTCAATGCCCATTTGGAATCGCAGGGTCTGGAGGTCGTGGAAACGGACCTCGGCGAATACCTGATCCAGAAGCGCGGCGAGACACCAAGCCACATCATTGCGCCTGCCATTCATTTGACCGAGCAGGACGTCGAAGCGGATTTTCGCACCTACCACACCCATCTGCCACCGGACCGTGCCTTGCCCGATCCTGCTAGCCTGGTTGCGGAGGCCAGGAGCGTTCTGCGCGCGAAGTTTCTTGCCGCCGATGTCGGCATCACGGGGGCCAACTTTCTCGTCGCGGAAACCGGCTCGTCCATCATCGTGACCAACGAGGGCAACGGCGACCTCACCCAAGTGCTGCCGCCCGTGCACATCGTGGTCGCCACGATCGACAAGGTGGTGCCGACACTCGCCGACGCATTTCAGTTGTTACGGCTTCTCGCCCGATCCGCCACCGGCCAGGACATGACCGCCTACACGACCCTCACAACCGGGCCGCGCCGCGCCGGCGATCAGGATGGACCGCATGCGTGTCACATCGTTCTGATCGACAATGGACGGACGGACATGCTGGCCGGCGATATGCGAGAGGCACTGCGCTGCATTCGCTGCGGCGCCTGCATGAATCACTGCCCCGTCTACAATGCGATCGGCGGCCATGCCTATGGCTCGGTGTACCCCGGACCTATTGGCGCGGTATTGACCCCGGCTTTGATGGGGATTTGCGAAGCGGCCCACTTACCCAACGCATCGACGTTCTGCGGCAGCTGCGAAGCGGTCTGCCCGGTCAAAATCCCGCTGGTGTCTTTGATGCGAAGCTGGCGCGAAAAGGCCCGCGCGGCAGGACACACAACGGCCAAGGCACGTCTCCTGCACGGTGCGTGGGCCGCCTTGGCCACCCGGCCGCGCCTCTATCATCTGGTCATGCGTTTCGTGGCCGCCATTGGAGGCGCGATGGGACGCCGCCGCGGCGCCTTTCGAAATCTGCCTATCGCACGGGGATGGCTGCGCGACCGTGACATGCCGGCACCCCAAG
Source organism: uncultured Alphaproteobacteria bacterium (assembly GCA_963786675.1). Lineage (GTDB taxonomy): Bacteria > Pseudomonadota > Alphaproteobacteria > Rhizobiales > Hyphomicrobiaceae > JAGVSR01. The sequence goes on from CAWAZY010000001.1 coordinate 308,418, forward strand.
GACGCACCTTCCAGCAACTGTGGGAAGAGACGCGGCGCGGGGTTCCTCGATGAGCCGCGAAGCGATCCTGTCCCGTGTGCGCGAGGCGCTGGCACGCCAAGGGCTAAAGGGACCACCCAACGACCGCACTCCAGAATGGCGCACAGCAGCGCCGCCAAGCATTGCAGCAACGCCGAACGACGCCTACGCGCGATTCTGCGCCAGCGCCGAACACAAGGGCACTGATGTGATCGCCGTGGCCAACTGGCCAGACTTGCCGAGGGCCATCGCGGATTACCTGCGCGACAGTGCATCCGAGAGCGCTTCGTTGCGCGTGAGTGACGAGATCCCGTCAGGACTGGCTTGGCAGGACGCGGGGCTGAGGGCCGGCACAGGTCCCGCGGTGGCCGGAGATTCCATTGGCCTGTCGCGCGCCATGGCCGCAGTCGCGGAGACCGGGACGCTGGTTCTGGCCTCCGGTCCAGGCAATCCGGTGACGCTGGCGTTTCTGCCCGACGTCCATCTCATCGCCGTGCCGCGTGGCGCGATCCTGCCCACATTCGAGGATGCGGCCCGCCTCTTGGATCAGGACTACCCGAACGGCCAGCTGCCGCGGTCCATCAATTTCATATCGGGCGCATCGCGCACCGGAGATATCGGCGGGCGGATCGTCAAGGGCGCGCATGGCCCCCGGACGCTCGCGGTCTTCGTTATCGACGACGCGCTTGAGACGAAAACAACGGGGCGCCCGTGAAGGCGCCCCGTTGAACTTTAGTCTTTGCTTACGCAGACCATGCATCCGCGAGCCCGAACTGCTATTTGCCGCGGCAGCTCTGCAGGCACTTGGTCAATTCAGCGCTGCACTTGGGGTCGTCGCTCGTCGCACGGCGGCACGCATTTTCCTGCGCGTAGCACTGGTTGGCGCACTGGTTGGCCGAGGCGGTGTCAAAACCGGCCAAGGTCCCCGCCAGCATTACGGCCGCGAAGCCGGCCGCAAGCGCCAAAAATGTGGAATGAACTGTCTTCAACGTCACGGCGTACCTCCAGGCCCTTTGGGGCCGATCCGCATACTTTTCGAGAAGCCTATGCTTCGCCGGGTGTGGTTCTAGCGGTACCAGCATGAACGCGACCTGAACCGACCGCAAGCGGACAGGGCCAAACCGGTAACTTCAGAACGCTGCTTCTTCGAAAACAGGGTCAATGCAGCCGCCCCACGCCCCGTGGTAGCGCTCAAGGATTTCATCGGCCATGGTTTTTCCGGTGTGAACCAGCTCGAACAGGGCATCCAAGTAGATCGTTTCATCCTGGCCGAACGGGTTGATGCAGGCCCGATTGCGCAATCCCTGCTTGGCAATCTGGAGCGATTCCAGCGCCAGAGACCGCATGGTTGTATCGCGGAATGGCGTATCCAGCGCCAGTCGCGGTACCTCGTTGCGCAACTGCTGACGCTCCGCTGCCGTCCAGTCCTTCACAAGCTGCCAGGCCGCGTCCAGCGCCGCATCATCATAGAGCAGCCCAACCCAGAACGCGGGCAAGGCACAGATCCGCCGCCAGCTCCCGCCGTCAGCCCCGCGCATCTCCAAGAACCGCTTGAGACGCACTTCGGGAAAGAGCGTCGTCAAATGGTCGGACCAATCGTCCATGGTCGCACGGACACCCGGCAGAGCCTCCAGGCGGCCTTCCATGAAGGACCGGAAGGACGCACCGGCGACGTCGATATACTGGCCGTCCCGATAGACGAAATACATGGGTACATCGAGCGCGTAATCGACGTACCGCTCGTAGCCCATGCCGTCTTCGAACACGAACGGCAGCATGCCCGTCCGGTTGGGATCGGTATTGCGCCAGACCTCGCTGCGCATCGACTTGAAGCCGTTGGGCTTGCCTTCGGTGATGGGCGAGGACGCAAACAGTGCCGTTGCGACCGGTTGCAGCGCGAGCGAAACGCGCAGCTTCTTGACCATGTCGGCTTCGCTGGCGAAATCGAGGTTCACCTGGATCGTCGCCGTCCGGTACATCATGTCGAGACCGCGCTTGCCGACTTGGGGCATGTAGCGCGTCATGACCTTGTAGCGTTCCTTGGGCATCTGCGGCGTTTCCGCCAGCGTCCACTTGGGCGAGAACCCAACGCCCAGAAAGCCGATGCCGAGCTGTTCGCCGACACTCAGGACTTCGCGCAAGTGTTCTTCGGTTTCCGCCGCCGTCTGGTGCAGGTTCTCCACGGGCGCGCCCGATAATTCGAACTGCCCGCCCGGCTCCAAACTGATCGTGCCGCCCAGAAGCCCACGCGTCTCGTGATCGGGGCGCTTCAAGGCGATGATGTTGTCGCCTTCCATGATGGCTTCCCATCCGTACTTGGCGATGAGGGCTTCCATCAGGGCACGAATGCCGGTCTCGCCCTCGTAGGGCACCGGTGTCAGACAGCACGTGTAGAACACGAATTTCTCGTGCTCGGTCCCGATGCGCCAATCCGCCTTGGGCTTTTCGCCCGCGGCGATCCAGCCGACAAGATCAGCCCGCGAGCCGATGGCGGGGCTCGCATCACCTTGCTGGCGTGTCGACATGCGGGCTGACCTTGGCGGCTGGAACTCGGGGATTGGGACAAAGTTGTAAATCGTGGAGTCGTGCGCCTGGGTCCAGGCAAGTCTGGTGTTTGGCGCGACCGGGGTTACGTCCCCAGGACCGACAGGTTATGACGAGCCCGCCGGTCGTGAGCAAGTGCGCCAACAACCTGGACGCGGACCACGCCCGCGTCACGGCAGCCATCGGCAGGGGTCTATACGAGCCACCTGCCTGGAAAGTTTGCACGGAGACCCGGCCAATGCGACGCACACGAGCCCGGACGGCCATAACGTGGACATCCCGCCTACGCCCTGCATGGCGCTTGGCCGGCCTTGGGCTGCTAACAGGCCTCTTTTTGGCCGGGGGCGCCGCACCCGCAGCCGCTGGCGACTATTTCCACGTCTGCCGGACGGCAGACGGCAGCTATGAGATGAACGACGGCGACCTTTACCGCGTCGAAAGTTCAGGCAACGCCGGTTCGCCCATCCCCTACCGGAAGCTCGACGAAGTCACCCTTAAGCGCGAGACGGGATACTGCGAATCGCAGGCGGCCCCTGGTCAGCAGTTCAAGTACGAGAGCAGGTCGTACTCCCTGCGTGCGGCCTTTACCGACGACGGCCAGCCGATTGAGGCGACTTTCATTTGCGAACTGGCCTCCGACGGCCTGCCCGCAGCCTACGCCTGCGACCGGCAAGTTGTGACATCGAGCAGCCCGGCGCGCGACGGCGCCGATGGTGCATCGTCCGTCACTGGACGTGGGACGGGTGCGAGCCTGTGGCTGCACAACGGCTCGTTCATGCGCCTTGAGGCCTCCGGCGAAAAGCGCGTCATCCGGTACGACACCCCGCGCAAGGGCATGCTGGCCGCCGGCGCGCGGCGGGGCACGGTGCTGTTCGAGGGACGGCGCGAGGGTGAAACCTATTCCGGTGTCGCCTACGTGTTCGCCAAAGGTTGCCCACCGTCATCGTACGCCGTCGCTGGCGAGGTGTCCGCCGACGAGCGGCGCATCACCATGACGGGGAACGCACCACGCCTCGACCGCTCCTGCCGCGTGACGGGCACGCGCGCCGATACGCTGGTCTTCACCTACAAAGCGGCCACGGACTAGGTCGGCGGCGAACGGCGCGCCAGCCCGGCTAGGCCCAATCGCCCAGTACGGCATTGACGAGGGCGAGGATCGCGATGCCTGCCGTGTCCGCGCGCATGATCCGCGGACCGAGCGACACACGCACAACATAGGGCAGGCCGATGAGCCGCTCGCGTTCTTGGCGGTCGAACCCGCCTTCGGGTCCAACCAGCACCGCGACGGGACCCGGCGCGATCCGCTTCAGTGTCTCAATGGGATTTGCATGCTCGGCCGCCTCGTCACAGAAAATCAGCGGCCGGGACTCGCTCCAGGCTGTCAGGACGTCGGCAAGCTTTTCTGGCTCCGCCACTTCGGGCACGCGCAGCACACCGCACTGCTCGGCGGCCTCGATCACATTCGCGCGCATCCGATCGCCTTTGACGCGATCGGCGACCGTGTACCGCGTGAAGACAGGCCGCAGCCGCTTGACGCCCATTTCGGTCGCCCTCTGGACCAGAAAATCCAGCCGGGCATGCTTCAGCGGCGCAAACAGGAAATCGATGTCGGGTCCGCCGGACTGCGGGCGGACTTGCGATTTCGACGACGAGGCGCACGCCCTTTTTCTCGACGCCGGAGATACGGGCCTGCCACTCGCCGTCCCGCCCATTGAAGACGAGCACCCCGCCGCCAACCTTCATGCGCATGACATTGATGAGGTAGTTGGCCGCGTCCGGACCGAGGCGGATATCCGCGCGGGGCTCCAAAGGGCACTCTAAAAATAGGCGTTGCGAGCTGGAATCGTGAATGGCCATGCCCCTGCTTAACGCAACGTCACGACGCCGCAAGCCCCGCCGTTGCACGGCCCCAGCGCCCGCTCTAGGGTGCGTCGCATGACGGACACATCGACGGCACCTCAGCCTAGCCCCCCCGCTGGCGTCGCGGACGCGCCCCCGGACAATTGGGTCGACCGCGTGGCGCCCGAACCCTGGCGACCTTACCTGCGGCTGATGCGGCTCGACCGGCCCATCGGAACGTGGCTGTTGCTGTTCCCGTGCTGGTGGTCGCTGGCGCTGGCGGAAGTCGATCAGGGCCGGCCGTATCCCAATCTCTGGTATCTGTTTCTCTTTGCCGTCGGCGCCCTGGTCATGCGCGGGGCTGGCTGCGCGTTCAACGACTACGTGGACCGCGACTACGATGCCCAGGTTGAGCGCACGGCCAGCCGCCCCATTCCCTCCGGTCAGGTGAGCCCCGACGATGCCCTGATCCTGGTCGGCGCGCTCGGGCTGATCGGGCTCCTGGTCCTTCTGCAATTCAACTGGTTCACCGTTTTCCTGGGCGCGGCTTCGCTGATCCTGGTCGTCGTCTACCCGTTCATGAAGCGCTACACCTACTGGCCGCAGCTTGTGCTGGGCCTCGCCTTCAACTGGGGCGCGCTGGTGGGATGGGCCGCGGAAAACGGCAGCCTTAGTGCGGCACCGATTGCGCTTTATATCGGCGCGGTCGCATGGACGATCGGCTACGACACGATCTACGCCCACCAGGACGCCGAAGACGACCTGATGCTGGGATTGAAATCCACGGCCCTGCGCTTTGGCGACGATACGCCGACCTGGGTCGGCGGCTTCTATTCGGTCGCCATCGTCCTGTGGACCGTCGCCGGGTTTCTCGCCGGGGCGCACCTGATCTTCTTCTTCGCACTCGCCCTCGTCGGCCTGCAACTCGCCTGGCAGGTGACCACGCTCGACATCACGGACGCAAAGAACTGCCTGTTCCGCTTCCGGTCGAACCGCGATGTCGGCATCGCCCTGTTTTTGGGGCTTGCCGCCGACACGCTGCTCTCCTGGTGGTCGGGCTTCGCCTGAGGACCCGGCGGGACTAGGCGACCTTGCCGTCGATCTCACGCATGGCCGCCGCATCGCGGGCCGACAAATCCGGATAGGCGGGATCGGAGCCCACGTCCGTGGTGATCCGCCATGACCGGGCGCACTTGCGGCCCACGGCCCGCTGCGGGATGACCCCGACGCATTTCACATCCGAAGCCACCACCGCGTCCGCCGGCAGCTTGCCGGCTTTCATCTCGATTCCCGACGTGATGCACACCTCGGCCATGTCGACCCCATCGAGGCCGCTCATCAGGTCGGCGTCATCGACGTAGACGATCGGCGCCGCTTCGAGCGACGAGCCGATCCGCTTGGCTGCTCGCTCCAGTTCTAGTGCCGCCGTGACCGCACCGCGGACTTCGCGCACCCGATCCCACTTGGCAGCCAGATTGTCGTCGCGCCAGGCGCGCGGGAATCTCAGGGAAGCCTTCCAGGTGGATCGATGTGGAGGTGTCGGGGCGAAATTGCAGCCACGCCTCCTCAGCCGTGAACGACAGGATCGGCGCCAGCCACTTCAGGATGGCGGTGCACAGGTGATCGACGACCGTCAGCGCCGCGCGCCGCCGCAAGCTGGAGGGCGCGTCGCAATAGAGCGCGTCCTTGCGGATATCGAAGTAGAACGCCGACAGTTCCGTGTTCATGAAGTGGCTGAGCAGCGCCACCACCTTGCGGTAGTCGTAGGTCTCGTAGGCGCGGCGGATATCGTGATCGAGTTCCGCCAGCCGGTGCAGCATCAGCCGCTCCAGCTCGAACGGCGCCATGTCCGCAAACGCCACCGCGTCCTTGGCCTCGAAGTGCGCAAGTGCGCCCAGCATCCAGCGCACCGTGTTGCGCAGCTTGCGGTAGGTTTCCGAGAATGTCTTCAGGATCTCCGGTCCGATGCGCAGATCGTCGGAATAGTCCGATGCGGCGACCCACAGGCGCAGGATGTCCGCGCCAGACTTCGCCATCACGTCCTGGGGTGCCACGACGTTGCCGAGCGACTTCGACATCTTCTGGCCCTTCTCGTCCAGAACGAAGCCGTGGGTCAGCACCACGTCGTAGGGGGCATGCCCGCGCGTGCCGCAGCTTTCCAGCAGCGACGACTGGAACCAGCCGCGATGCTGGTCGGACCCTTCCAGATACATGACGCGATCCTGACCACCCTTGACGAGGCTCTTGCGCGAAATGCCTTTGAGATCGGGGAAAATCTGCGGATCTTCCAGCGTGAACGCATGCGTCGATCCGGAATCGAACCACACATCGAGCACGTCTTTGACCTGCTCCCATTTCGGCAGGTCGGCCTTGTCGATCAGACCACCGAGGAAGCGTTCCTTTGCATCGTCTTCGAACCAGACATCCGCGCCTTTGTCCGCAAAGGCGGTCTCGATGCGCTGCACCAGCTCCGCGGACTGTTTCCACGCCGCGCTCGGAATGATTTCGTCGGTTTCCGTATTGCGGAACACCGTGATCGGCACGCCCCACGCGCGCTGGCGCGACACGACCCAATCGGGGCGCGTGGCAACCATGCCGTTGATACGGTTACGCCCCACCTCGGGCACCCATTCCACGCGCTCGATCTCGCGTTGCGCCAGCGACCGCAGCGTGGGGGCATTGCCGCCGGATGCGAGGGTCGCTTCCCTCTCCCCGCCCGCGGGGAGAGGGTCAGGGTGAGGGGCAGCCGCTTGTGCAAGCTTCGGCCCCTTTGGGGTCAGACCCCAAAGTAGGGGTCTGACCCCTATCGCCCCCTTATCCATCGCGATGAACCATTGCGGCGTGTTGCGGAAGATGACCGGCTTCTTCGAACGCCACGAATGCGGATACTGATGCTTCAGGCGGCCGCGCGCGATGATGTTGCCGGCCTCGGCCAGCGCCTTGATCACCGCGTCGTTGGCATCACCCTTGTCGCCGTTCTCTTTCAGAACACGCTTGCCGGTAAAGCCCGGCGCAGCCTTGGTCATCACGCCGTCGGCGTCGACGGTGAACGGCACCGTCACGTCGATGTCGCGATCGCGCAGCGCCTTCTGGTTTTTCGTCCAGATGATGTAGTCGTCCGCGCCGTGGCCGGGGGCCGTGTGCACGAAGCCCGTGCCCGTGTCGTCGGTGACATGATCGCCATCGAGGAGGGGGACGGTGAAGTCGTAGCCGAGGTCAGCGAGCGGATGCGCGCACTCGAACGACGTTTCGGACGAGCACGCTGGCCGGCACCGCTGCGATGCGTCCATAGGAGTCCACCTTCGCGGCCTTCATCACGTCGGCCGCGAGCTTGTCGGCGAGGATCAGACGGTCGCCGGTTGCTGCCCAATTGCCTTCAGGCGCATTTGTGATCTCGTAGAGGCCATAAGAGATTCTGGACGAAAACGAGATCGCGCGGTTGCCGGGGATCGTCCACGGAGTTGTGGTCCAGATCACGACCGACGCGTCGATCAGCTTCTCGATCAGGTCTTCCTGGTCCGCCGTGCCGCCCAGCGCCGTGACCGGAAACTTCACCCAGATCATATCGGACTGGTAGTCCTGGTACTCGACTTCCGCTTCGGCGAGCGCCGTCTTCTCGACGACCGACCACATGACGGGCTTCGAGCCGCGATAGAGCAGACCACTCTCGGCGAACTTCATGATCTCGCGGGCAATCGCCGCTTCGGCGCGGAACGCCATCGTCGAATAGGGATTGTCCCAGTCGCCCGTCACGCCAAGCCGCTTGAACTCGGCGCGTTGCACGTCGAGCCACTTGGCGGCGAACTCGCGGCACTCCTGGCGGAACTCGTTGACCGGCACGTCGTCCTTGTTGCGGCCCTTGGCGCGGTACTGCTCCTCGATCTTCCATTCGATGGGCAGGCCGTGGCAATCCCAGCCCGGTGTGTAGGGGCTGTCGAAGCCCAGCATCTGCTGCGACTTGACGACGAGATCTTTGAGGATCTTGTTGAGCGCGTGCCCGATGTGGATGTTGCCGTTGGCGTAGGGCGGACCGTCATGCAGGACGAACTTCGGCCGGCCGCGCGAGGCCTTGCGCATCGCGCCGTAAAGGTCGATCTCGTCCCAGCGGGCGAGCAGCTTCGGCTCCAGATCGGGAAGACCCGCGCGCATGGGAAAGTCCGTCTTGGGCAGAAACAAAGTCTGACCCCAGTCCCGCCCGCCGTCGCCCGCGGGCGATCCTGAGCCCGCCGCCCCTGCGGCCGCATCAGCTTGTTCTTTGTTCCCACGGGGCTTTTCGCCCTTGTCCTTGGCCATGTCCGGTCTTTCGCTTCGGTCTGATTTGGTCTGCGTTCTAGCAATCGCACGGCGCGGCGTCACCCGGACAGGTCAACCCCGTCAGACCGACCCTTTCAGGCCAGCCCCTTCAGGAGGTCACGCACCTGTGCGACATCGGCGGTCATCTGGGCGATCAGGTCATCCGGGTAGTCGAACTTGCGGTCGCCACGAATGAAGTCCACGAATTCGACGTCCATGTCCTGCCCATAGAGATCGCCGTCGAAGTCGAGCAGAAAGACTTCGAGCACCGGCATGCCATCGTCGAACGTGGGCCGTGTGCCGAGGTAGGCGGCGGCATCATGGGCCACACCGCCGACGTGCGCGCGGACCGCATAAATGCCGTGACCCAGCGCCGTGCCCTTGGGCATGGGCACATTCGCCGTCGGATAGCCAAGACCCGTGCCGCGCTTTGCCCCGCCAATGACCGATCCGCTGACAAGCCAACGACGGCCCAATTCCTCCGCCGCGCCCTTCACATCGCCTTGTGCAAGCTTCAAGCGGATCGCGGTGGACGAGAACACCTCGCCCCCTTCGGCGACGGGCGGAATGACCGTCACTTCGAAGTCGTGCTCGATGCCCGCGAGGATCATGGATTCGGGGCTACCGCGCCGCTGTTTGCCATAATAGAAATCGTAGCCGACAACGACGTGGCGGACGCCCAGCTTTTCAACCAGGAACTTGTCGACGAATTCGTAATGTTCCAGCGCCGCGAGCGCGGTATCGAACGGCACGACGAGCACGAAGTCGAGACCCAGCGTCGCCAGGATTTTGAGCTTTGCCTTCAATGGCGTGAGGCGGAAGTGGTTCTGATCGGGATGGAAGAATTCGCGCGGGTGCGGCTCGAACACCATCACGCCCGCCGCCACGCCGGCCTTGCGGGCCAGTGACACGGCCTCGCCGATGAGCGCCTGATGCCCGCGGTGAACGCCGTCGAAATTGCCGATGGCCACGACGCCCCCGCGCGCGGGAGCAGGCATTTCGGCTGAGCCCTCAATGACGATCATGATGTGCTCAATCCTCGGCCAGCCCCCGGAGCCGCCGGATCGGACGCTCCCCCGCTTAGGCGGCGGGGCGCGACGGGATCATCAGAACGGCTTCGCCGGTCAGCACGGGCTTGCCGCTCACGCTGCAGACAGTCTCGAATTTGGCGCGCTTCTTTTCCGGCACGAGTTCGGTGAGTTTCACCGTCGTCACGACCACGTCGTCGATCTTCACCGGCGCCCTGAAGTTCAGCGTCTGCGAAATGTAGACCGAGCCGGGGCCGGGCAACTGCATGCCAAAGACCGCGGAAATGTAACCGGCCGACAGTATGCCGTGGGCAATCCGCGCCTTGAACGGGGTCTTGGCCGCGTACTCGGGGTCAAGATGGATCGGATTGTAGTCGCCCGACAGAGCCGCATAGGCGACGATGTCGGCTTCCGACACCGTACGCGCCATGGAGGCTTCGAGCCCCAGTGTCAGATCCTCGAAATAGTAGGGCTTGCCAGCGGTCGGCATCATGCGGGGCGATCCTTGGGATTTCATGCGGGGCCGGTCTCCAGGGGCAGGCCCTTGAAGCGCGGGGGACACTATAGCCACCGCCGCCGTCCGGCAACCTTTGCCCTTGCGGCGAAAAAAGCCCCTCGGGGCGGGTCGTTGCGGCTTTGCGGCCCTCCCCGGTATCCGTTGAGTTGTTCAGAGTGCGCCCCTAGGAGCGGCTGAGGCTTGAGGCAAGGGTTGCTCTTTGCCCAAAATCCGGGCTATAAGCCTCCATTCCCTACTTTAATTTCGGCAATTCGGCATGCGCCGGGCTTCCTGCCCCGCACGCCAGGAACGGAACCGTCATGACCGACCGCAAGCCCCTGATGCCCAAGGCCACCGCCGTCTGGCTGGTGGCGAACACCTCGCTCACCTTCGAGCAGATCGCGGAATTCTGCGGGCTCCACGTGCTGGAAGTCAAAGGCATCGCCGACGGTGACGTCGCCCAGGGCATCAAGGGCATGGACCCGGTCACGTCCAATCAGCTGACCCGTGAAGAGATCGAGCGCGCCGAAAAGGACGCCGGCCATGCGCTGCGCCTGTCGGAGATGAAAGTCGACGTCGCACAGACGGTCACCGCCAAGAAGCGCCCGCGCTATACGCCGGTGTCGCGCCGCCACGACCGCCCCAATGCGGTCCTTTGGCTCTTGCGCAACCATCCGGAACTGAAGGACAGCCAGCTGATGCGTTTGGTGGGCACCACCAAGCCGACCATTGCGCAGATCCGCGACCGGACCCACTGGAACTCGCCCAACCTCGTACCGCAGGATCCGGTGACGCTCGGCCTGTGTTCGCAGATCGATCTCGACGCCGAAGTGACAAAGGCCGCCCGCCGCGTGGATCGCGAGCGCAAGGATCAGCAGAAGGACGCCGTCGCCAAGGGCGGCACACTGCTGCCGGCCGAGGAGACGACGGAAGCGCCGCGCCATCCGACCGCATCCATCATCCAAGCCAAGGAAGCCGACGCGCCGCGCGAAGAGACCGAGACGGAAGAAGCAGCACGCGTCTTCGCAAAGCTGAAGCAAATGTCGAGCGCCGACGCGGATGCCGATGCGGATAGCGAGCCCAAGGACGAGTAACGCCCACCTGTTTCCGGGCGACGGCCCAAGGCCATACCCATGACCGCAAAGTTCGACCCCGGCGCCAGCGCCGCGCCAACACCGTCAGGCCGCGTCGCCGGTGCGCGGGCTCCGAAGGTGGGGTTCGTCTCGCTCGGATGCCCCAAGGCGCTGGTGGACAGTGAGCGTATCATCACGCGCTTGCGCTCGGAGGGCTACCAGATCGCACCCGATTACGACGGGGCCGACGTGGTGGTGGTCAATACCTGCGGATTCCTCGATAGCGCCAAGGCCGAGAGCCTCGAAGCCATCGGCGAAGCCATGGCCCAGAACGGCCGTGTCATCGTCACCGGCTGCATGGGAGTCGAGGAAGGCCGCATCCGGGAAGCCCATCCCGGCGTTCTAGCCGTGACGGGCCCACACCAGTACGAACAAGTGGTGAGCGCGGTGCATGACGCCGTGCCGCCATTGCACGACCCGTTTGTGGATCTGGTGCCGCCGGAAGGCCTGCATCTGACACCTCGCCACTACGCCTATTTGAAAATTTCCGAGGGCTGCAACAACCGCTGTTCATTCTGCATCATCCCGTCCCTGCGCGGCGATCTGGTGTCGCGCCCGGTCAATCAGGTCATGGCCGAAGCCGAACGGCTGGTGAAAGCAGGCGTCAAGGAACTTCTGGTGATCTCGCAAGATACGAGCGCCTACGGTCTCGACATCAAGTATGCCGAAACGCCTTGGAAAGGCGCGCCTCTGAAGGCGAAGTTCTTTGATCTGGCCAACGCACTCGGCGATCTGGGTGCTTGGGTGCGCATGCACTATGTCTATCCCTACCCGCACGTCGACGACGTCATCCCGCTCATGGCGGAGGGAAAAATCCTTCCCTATCTCGACATTCCTTTCCAGCATGCCTCGCCGAACATCTTGAAAGCGATGCGACGGCCCGCCCACCAGGAAAAGACCGCGGCGCGTATCGCGGCCTGGCGCAAGGTTTGTCCCGATCTCGCGATCCGCTCCACATTCATCGTCGGTTTCCCCGGCGAGACCGAGGCCGATTTTGAGATGCTGTTGGACTGGTTGCGCGAAGCCCGCATCAACCGCGCCGGCTGCTTCAAGTACGAACCGGTCTCGGGCGCACCGGCCAATGCCCTCGACGGGGCGGTCCCCGACGAGGTCAAGGAAGACCGTTGGCATCGCTTTATGGCAGCGCAGCAAGAAGTGTCCGCAGCTCTCCTGGCGGAGAAAATCGGACGCACGATTCCGGTGCTGATCGACGAGCTCGATGACGAAGGCGCCATCGGCCGGTCGCCTTGGGATGCGCCCGAAATCGACGGGTGCGTCTACCTCGACGGTGTTTTCGACGTCGCGCCGGGAGATATCCTGCAGGTCACTGTTACCGGCGCTGACGAAACCGACCTTTGGGGCGCGCTGCCCGGCGCGCAGTGACGACAGCGTTTCGCAGCGCACAAATAAAATGTGACCATCGTGGGCCCAGAACGGCACCGCGATTTGTATTTCCGCAACACTTCTGCCCCATCCTGACCCGATAATAACTTCCGCCCGCGCCGGTCTTCTCTCATCGGCATGGTTCGGTTACGGTCTGTTTACCCTTGGGATTGGAGTAGCGTTTGATGTTCCGGCGGCGTGTCAGCAGCGTAATGGGTGCAAGTTTCGCAGCGGTGTTATGCGCCGGTTGGCCAGCCTTCGCTGAACCTCAATCGCCCGCCGTCGAAGCCCGCGTCGCCAACGCCGACACCGGCGCCCTGCTACCGGGCACCCTTGAAGCCGGCCTTCCGATCGGCGCAGAAATCCGCGCGCGCCTGCTGGAGGACGCCAACACCGTCAAGGACGAGGAAGCAGTCGACTGGCAGGCCCTCATGGCCTTCTACGAAGGTCGCGCCGACGAACCTCTGTTCGTGGGGTCGTCGGGCTACACAACAAAAGCCGAGACCCTGAAAGCCGAGTTCGCCCTCGCCGCCGATTGGGGCTTGGACCCGGGCGCATTCGACGTTCTCGACCTTCCCGCGGACAGCTCCGATCGCCCCGCCCTCTCTCATCAACAGCGTGTCGAGGCCGAACAGCGTTTCGCACTCACGGCCCTCAAGTATGCACGCCATGCGCGCGGCGGACGGATTACCGAACCAAACAAGCAATTATCGTCCTATCTCGACCGCTCACCGCAATACGCCGATCCGAAAAAATTTCTCGATGACATCGCCGCCGCCGCCGATCCGGCCACGGTCCTGCGCGACATCCACCCCAAGCATGAGCAGTTCCAAAAGCTGCGCGAGAAGTACCTTGATTTGAAGCGCAATGCCGACGCGGCGGAAGAAATCGTGCGCGTTCCCGCCAAAGGCCCGAAATTGGTGCCAGGGCAGACCCATCCGGACGTGGCCTTGCTTCGTCAGCGATTGAAGATTCCCGTCGCCGCCGGACTGAACGGCGCCTCACCTGACGAAAACCTCTATGACGACGATCTTGCTGCCGCCGTCGCCAAATTCCAGGATGAAAAGGGTGAGAGGCCAGACGGCATTGTGGGGCCCAAAACCCGCGCTGCGCTCAACGATATCTCAGTGCCCAACCCCGAACGGCTGCTGGCCAACATGGAAATGTGGCGCTGGATGCCGGAGGACCTCGGCGAATTCTATGTCTGGGTGAATATCCCCGAGTTCATGGTGCGCGTCGTCAAGAATGGCGCAATTGTGCACGAAGAGCGCATCATCACCGGCACGTTGAATAACCAATCGCCTAGCTTCAGCGATGAGCTTGAGACCATTTACTTCAATCCGCGCTGGCACGTGCCGCAGAGCATCAAGGTCTTGGAACTCTACCCGAGTCTCGCGCGCGGCGGTGGCAGCTTCCAGCGCCAAGGACTGCGGCTCATGCGCAATGGCCGCTATGTCGATCCCTACAGCGTGGACTGGTCACGGGCCGACATCCGCAACTACGATGTGTATCAGCCCTCAGGCCCGGGCAACGCCCTCGGCATCGTGAAATTCACATTCCCCAACAAGCACGCGGTCTACCTGCACGACACGCCGACAAAAAAACTCTTCAACTCGGAAAGCCGCACGTTCAGCCACGGCTGCATCCGGGTGCGCAACCCGATGCGCCTCGCGGAAGTACTTCTTGAAGAGGATCGCGGCTGGACCCCCGATGAGGTCCATGACGCGCAGCGCTCCGATGCCGACGAAGTGCCGATCAAGCTCGAAAAGCACATCCCCGTCCACATCACCTATTTGACGGAGGTTGTCGGTGACGACGGATCGGCCCGGTCCTTCAAGGATATTTATGGCCACCAGAAGCGCGTCGAGCAGGCCCTGGCCGGACAGTTCGACCGGATCGCGCGCGGCCGCGATCATCTAGCTCCGGTAAAATTCAGCCGGGTGCAGTATGCCAATTCACCCGATGATTGGGGACTGTTCTTCGGCGGAAACCCGAACTTCAACGGTCCGGGCAGCAACAAGAAGCGGCGCTACGATCAGAACAATTCGTCTCTGAACGACTTCTTCAATAACTTCTTCGGCAACTGAAATTCCGGCATGGACGTCGGCTGCGGGCGGTGCGTGAAAGCGCGCCGCCCGTTCTCATTTTCGATTATGCTTCAAGTGCTGGCATCTAAACGGCGGTTCCGCGCGGTGCGCCTCCGGACGTGTCAGAAGTCGAGGCCGCGCTGTTAGTGTTCACCGGCGCTGACCGGCAGGGACCTGTGAGCAGCGATTTGAACCGGTCAGCCAGACGTCCTACGCCGTCGAGGGTGTCTGACAGCATGCGCATCGACTGCTCGCCGCGCTTCAAGCGCCGGTCCAACGCCGCCATGGTCCGGGCGTGTCCGGGATCCTCGTCATCGAGCCACGTCTGCAGCACCCCGGCATAAAGCGCGGAAAGGCCTGAAACCCGCGAAAAGCCGGTCAGGCCGTCCGTGCCGATGCCCGCCGCGTGCAGCATCCACGCCTGTGTCGCCATCATGCGCCGGATCAATTCCAAATCCGGCAGTCCAGCTTTTGAAATCGATCGCAGTGCCGGCTTGTAAGGTGCCAGCACATCGAACCGCGTCATGATCACGTCAAAGAGACGATCACGCGCCCCTTCGCCAGCCGAGAACTTCGGGACGCGCGCAAGTACCGCATCGTCAACCGCGCGAGCAAAACGCCGACAGGATGGCCGGCTTTGAGGGAAATTCGCGCCGCAGGGCGACGAGGTCGGTTCCCGCCGCCTCGGCAATGTCACGCAAGACCACCTGGTCCCACGGACGCTCGGCGGCGAGGCGCAGGGCGGCAGCGATAATGCGGCCCCGGGGCGTGGCGAGATCGAGCATGGCAGCCTCCTACGGTTTACCTCACACAACGTAGGGAGCGCGCCGCCGGATTGGTAGCCCCGGCAGGTTCAAGCCGCCCGATAATCTAGGCGGGCGCGGCGGTCAACCGCCGCGCGGCCAGTAATGCGAGGATTGCGCCCAAGATCTGTGCCGCAATGAAGGCCGGGACATCGGCGGGGGCGATCCCGGCGAACGTGTCGGTCACCGCGCGGGCCACGGTAACGGCAGGGTTGGCGAACGAGGTCGAGGCTGTAAACCAGTAGGCCGACGTAATATAGAACCCCACCACCGCGGCAACCTGATCGGGGCGGTAGCGGACCGACATCAGAATGACGAAGACAAGCCCGAACGCCGCGACGATCTCGCTGATCCACTGGCCAGCTCCCGTCCGCGCGGTCATCGAAATTTGCGCGATACTCAGATCGAACATGGCGTGGGCCAAGAGGACGCCGATCATCGCGGCTAAAACCTGCACCCCGACATAGGCCAACGCCACCCGGCCGGACAGATCCCTGCGCAACCACATCACGAGCGTCACGACCGGATTGAAATGCGCGCCCGAGACAGGCCCAAGGCACGTAATGAGCACATAGAGAATGGCGCCGGTCGCCAGCGCATTCGCCAAAAGGGCGAGGCCTACGTTTCCACCGGAAAGGTTCACGGCCATGATGCCCGAACCCACGACCGTCGCGAGCAAAAGGCACGTGCCGAGGGCTTCCGCGATCAATTGAGCGGCAAGGCTGGGTCGCAAGCTGCCAGACATAAATCCGAATGCCTTTCAATGAGTTGGACTGCAACGCCTTACCACGGGTCAGCCAGAATTTTACCGGCCGTGTACCCTAAGTTACGTTGCCAATGTCTTTGAGTTTCTTTTGCAGGGTAAGTTTGTCGAGCGATGCGAGCGGCAGGTTCACGAAGATCCCGATGCGCTGATAGAGCATGCGGTGCGTGTCGGCGAAAGCGGCGCGAATTTCCGCCTCGCTCCCCTGCGTCCGCGAAGGATCGGGCAGACCCCAGTGCGCGGTCATGGGCTGACCTGGCCAGTAGGGACACGTCTCGTTGGCCGCGTCGTCGCAAACCGTGAAGACGAAATCCATCTGCGGCGCGCCGGGGGCGGCGAACTCATCCCACGACTTCGATCTGATGCCGCTCACATCGTAGTTGAGCCGCTGCAGCATTTCGACGGCATAGGGGTTCACCCTGCCGCTGGGCTGGCTACCCGCGGAAAAGCCCTTGAACCGGCCTTGTCCGAGCGACGTCATGATGCATTCCGCGATGACGGACCGGGCCGAATTGTGAGTGCAGAGAAACAGAACATTATAAACACGCTCGTTCATGGCTTTGCTCTTGTCCTCATGGGTTCAGTTCAACAACAGGTCGCCTCACCGCGTGGGGGAACCCCGCACAGTTCGGGTTTGCCGTCGCAGCAGTCTTCGGTGAGGAACCCGATCAGGGCGCGCATGGTCTCCGCGTTCAATCGCTGGCGGATAAAGCGCCCTTCGCGCCGCGCCGATATCATTCCGGAGCGTTCGAGTTCCTTCAGATGAAACGTCAGGGTCGAGGATGGGAGGTCGACGGCACGTGCCAGATCTCCCGCACACATGCCCTCTGATCCCGCGCGCACCAAGCGGCGGAACAGGGCCAGACGGTGGGGATTGGCCAAAGCCGAGAGGGCCCGTATCGCATCGTCATCCAACATAGTTCGATACTACTAGTAATATCGTGACAGAGCTATGACAACGCGCAAGGCTGCCATCTAGGACCGATGGGGCGGCCGGTAGCCCACGGGCCGAACACAAACCCGTGAGTGGGAAAAAGTCAGGCTTGCGTGAAATGGTATACTGTTACATAAAGAACGGGCGCCGGCGATTTCGTCCAGGTCTTCGCTGGCCTCACGACCCGGTTCTGACGTCTCCGGTCAGGACAGGATCACGACCCCGGGTTTGCGCCCGGCGGGGATGCCGAAACGCTTCCTCCTGTTTCGCGATCCCCGCGAGCGCGGCGCCAAATCCGGGATCATCGGGCCCCAGGTCTCCCGTCCGGGGTCCGCACCGCACCGACCGCATTGCGGCCGCGAGCTTGATGGAATGACCTCCAACATCAACCGGAAAGCTCGCGGCTGCGTTGCGCGGCGGCGGCAACGGCCCGCTTCATCAGCTCTGCCAATCCGGGGGCTTCCATCAGAACAGCAAGCGCCGCAGCCGTCGTGCCGCCGGGAGAGGTCACGTTTTTGCGCAGCGTCGCTGGATCCGCCGACGACTGATGCAAAAGTTCTCCTGCTCCGCTGATGGTCGCACGCGCCAGAGCGTCGGCCAGATCAGGCGCAAGGCCTGCATCCCGGCCCGCCTGCGCGAGACATTCGACCATGTAGAAAACATACGCCGGTCCCGATCCGGAGACGGCCGTCACCGCATCCATGTCGGCTTCGGAGTGAAGCCAAACCACGCTGCCCACGGCGGAAAGTAGCGCGTCAGCCAACGCCCGATGCCGCTCTGTCGTGCTCGCATTGGCAAAGCAGGCCGTGACGCCCCGCCCGACCTGCGCCGGCGTGTTGGGCATGGCACGGATGACGGCGGTGGCCGGCGGCAGCAGGCGTTCAAAACTCGCAATCGAGCGGCCGGCGGCGATGGAGAGCACCAGGGTATCAGGACCCGCGAGGCGGCCCAACGGGGCAAAGACCTGATCCATCACCTGAGGTTTCACAGCTGCCAGGATGATTGCCGGCGGCGATGGTAGCGCGCTGATTTCGGCCTCAGCGGCAATGCCGTGGCGCGCGAGGAGGCTGGCCACTTCGGCCGCGGGGGCCGGGTCTTGTACGCGGATCAGTGCGGGATTGAGGCCGCGCGCGAGAAGCCTCTCGATGAGGGCACCGCCCATTTTGCCGGCGCCGGCGACCAGCAGGGGGCCGGAGAGTTCCAAGGTCATGACGCGCCTTCCGCTGCCGGCGGCAAGGACCCTCGCGGTCCTCTCCGCTGTTCTGAGATCGGCGCGCGCCTGGAGGTCAGGCCTGTCCCTCGGTCTGGAACATTGTGGAGACGAGCGCCTCGCGGCTTTCCTTACCCGCCCAAACGACGAACTGGAAGGCTTGATAATAGCGCTCGCAGGCTTCCAGCGCGGCTTTCAGCAGGGCTTCGCACTGCTGGGGCGAACAGACCGCGCCGTTGAGCAGCAGAGAATGGCGGAACATGACAAGCCCTTCCTGCGTCCAAAGATCGAAGTGGCCGAGCCAGAGCTGCTCGTTGATCTGCGCCAGCAGGCGGTACATTTCGTTGAGACGCGTCTCTGGGATTCGGAAGTCGAAGGCGCACGCCAGGTGCAACGCTTCCAGGTCGTCACGCCAATTCAGGGAGACATGATAATCGGTCCAATTGCCGCCGACGATCAGGGTCAGTTCGTCATCGCCGGTGCGATCGACGGCCCAATCGTGGGCTGCCGCCAGTTGCTCCACGATGTCGATCGGATTGATCGCGCGATCGTAGCCCTGTTCAGCCGATGCCATTCGTATTCCTTTCGTTCCGAACCGCGGCGGGTCTCGTGTGTCCCGCGCGGCCGGTCCTGACTTGTAGAGACCCCGTGCAAGCGCAACGCACCGCGACGGCCCGACAAAGCACCAGCCCGGCACGAGTCGCAAGTTGACCCCGGGCTTGTCCACGGCGAATGCCGGTCCAGATCAGATCCCGCTCCGGGAATGCGCGCGAAATGGGGCTTTCACGCCACCATCAACTGGCACGTGTTGATAACGTTCAACGAAGTTGTGGAGAGGCCGTGCGGCGCGTCGGCGCTAGTGTTCCGGTTCTGACATTTGCTTCTCTTTGCCGAAAGCTCCCGAGCAAATGTCAGAACCATCAGGAACACGAGCAACAAATGATTCTCGTGTTGCTTCTGTCTCTGACGCTTGGTGTCGGTCCCAGCCGCAACAGGGGACCAAGCGTCAGAGACGCAACACTAGGTGCCCGACCGCAAGCGTGCGACTTCCGCTTCGAGTGCTGCCAGCTTGGCGGATAGCTCTTCACTGTCTTCGCGCGCTTTCGCGGCCATGGCTTTCACGGCCTCGAATTCGTCGCGTCGGACAAGATCCATGCCGGCCAGCATCTTCTCGCCCTGGGCGCGCATAAAGACTTCCATCTCGCGTTGGGCGCCCTGGGCAGCCCCGGCGGCATCAGTCATCAGCTTACCGAGTTCATCGAAAAACCGGTTATTGGTCTGGGTCATGGTGGCGGCACTCCGCTGGTCCTGACGGGCGCGCGGTGGCATGCGCCTGTCGTCATGGTCGGTTATGGGGGCGGACTATGATCCGACAGGCGGGAGAGCGCAACAGCGGCACTGGCGGGGCGCCCCGGGAGATGGCTGAGGAGATGGCTCTGGGGATGGCCTTGGCGCGGCCTCCACATCCGGGGCCCTGGACAAGGCAAACCCCGCCACATAAAGCCTGTCGCCAGAGGAACCCATGCTGACATTTGCCCTGACTTTCCCGCAGATCGACCCCGTTGCCCTCTCGCTCGGACCGATCAGCATCAAATGGTACGGCCTGTCCTATATGGCCGGCCTGATCCTCGGATGGCTGTATGTCCGCCGGCTGCTCACCACCCCGCGGCTGTGGCGCAATGATACGCCGCCCTTCCCGGTCGAGCGGGTCGATGACCTTCTCGTCTACGTGGCCCTCGCGGTCATCGCCGGCGGGCGGCTCGGCTACGTGTTTCTCTACGAACCCGAAGTCTATCTCGCCAACCCGATCGACATCCTGAAAGTCTGGAAGGGCGGCATGTCGTTCCATGGCGCCATCCTCGGGTCGGCCGTGGGACTATGGCTGTTCGCGCGCCGCTACGGCGTCAGCCCTTGGAGCGCCATGGACGTGTGCGCGGCGGCCAACCCGATCGGCTTGTTCTTCGGGCGCGTTGCCAACTTCATCAACGGCGAGTTGTTCGGGCGCGTCTCCGATGCGCCCTGGGCCATGGTCTTCCCCGACGCGAAATATCTGCACCCCGACGTGGAACCCGCGACGCGCCATCCGAGCCAGCTTTATGAAGCCGCCCTGGAAGGCATCGTGCTGTTCCTCGTCCTGCGCTACCTGACGCATCGCGCCGACGGCCTCAAATCGCCGGGTCTGATCATCGGCGTTTTCTTGGCCGGTTACGCCATTACGCGCAGCATCGGCGAGATCTACCGAGAACCTCATCTCGACCACTTCCTCAATCTGGCACCGCTCACCGCCGGCCAGATCTACTCACTGCCGATGCTGCTCGTGGGCCTCTACTTCATCTGGCGCGCCCGCTCCGGCAAAACCTCTTGAGCCGGCCCCATGCGCATCGAGTACCACCGCACGCTGATTGCCGACAAAGCCCGCAACGAAGCTCTGTTTGCGGCCTTGAAGCGGGTCATCGTGAAAGGTGAGACGACGGTGGCCGACATCGGCGCGGGTTCGGGCCTGCTTGGCCTGATGGCCTCCAAGCTCGGCGCCAAGACCGTCCACCTGTATGAAGCCGCACCCGAAGTTGCCGCGGTGGCCGCCGCCGTTCTGAAGCAAAACCGCGCACGCCATTGCCACCTTTATCCATGCCGGTCCACCGACATGATCGACCCGCCGCGCGTCGACGTGATCGTTTCCGAAACACTCGGCAACTACGCGCTGGAAGAAAACATCCTCGAAACACTGGCCGATGCCCTGAAGCGCATCCTCAAGCCGGGCGGTACGGTCATTCCATCGCGCATCAGGCAATTCGCGGCGCCTGTCATTTCATCGCGGCTGGCCAATGAACTCGATGCCTGGCGCACCGTCGGCCACGGTCTCGATCTCGAACCGGCGCGCAGCATGAGCGTCAACAATGTCTACGTGCGCACCATTCCGCCCGGCGAACTCCTCCAGAATGGAAAATCGGCGGTGGCCTGGGACGACATCGACCTGACGCGCCCGCAAAAGGGCACGCGCAAGGGTGAGATGACGTGGCACCTGACGTCGAAGTCGACCATTTACGGTTTTGCCTACTGGTGGGAAGCCGACCTCGGCGATGGGATCAAGCTTTCAACCGCCCCCGATGCCCCTGCCACACACTGGGAGCAACTCTACTTCCCGCTCGACCGGCCCATCGCGGCCGGCAAGGGCGATAGCATCCTGCTGTCGCTGCGCTCACGCTCATCGGAAGAGACCGGCACGCATCTCGCCTGGACCGCCGTCCACGCGGACGTCCACGGCAAGACCCTCGCCCGCCAGGCGATGGATCTGGACAAGGGCTGGATTAGCTGACGGCGGGGCGGGACTGTTGGCGCGAGGCGCGGCACTTGGGGCGGTGCGCGCCGTGAGAGAGTGTCGAAGTAGCCGTTGGCAGTCATCGGTAAGACTTTTGCGGTCGCTTCCCTGCCCGGCGCGTAACGGCGAGCGCACCGTCAGGTTCGGACGTAAGCGCAAGTTCGGCGAGGGCCATATGCAGAAGTCGGCGCTCGAACCCTGAACCTCCGTCCATGATCAAACTGCTTTGCAAACCGATCGGGGAATCGCACGAAGGCAGGCGGACATGCCGAAGGCTGTCGCTAAGTCTACTTCATCTTTTTTGGCGGTATGTTCCTCTTCTCTGCTATCCGCCCTTGGGCGGCAGGTTGGAGTGAACAATGTCAACCCCTTACTGGTGCGCGATGCCATAGTTGAGAGGGGCTCTGTTCCGCCATGAAGTTGGGCGATCTTGTCTCGTGATTCGAGGCCGGGGAGCACACGATGAACAGCTCGGGATTTCAGGCGCTTGTGGCGCAGTTGGGTGAGTTGTCGACTGTCCAGCGCGAGGCGTTGCTCGCCGCGTTGAAGCGCAAGTTGCCGATCGACGAGGCGGTCGATCTGATCGACACCCGCTTCAAGGCCGCGCCGTGTTGCGGGCACTGCGGCTCCAAGTCGGTCGGCGGCTGGAGTTCGCAGAACGGCTTGGCGCGCTACCGCTGCAAGGATTGCGGCAAGACCTTCAACGCGCTGACCGGCACGCCCTTAGCCCAGCTCCATCGCCGCGATGCGTGGTTTGCCTACGCTCAAGCGCTCGTCGACGGCGTGAGCCTGAGGAAAGCGGCCAAGCGCTGCGGCATCGCGCTCGACACCGCCTTCCGCTGGCGCCACCGCTTCCTGGCGTCCGCCAAGGACGTGCAGGCCAAGACTGTGAAGGGCATCGTCGAGGCCGACGAGACCTTCATCCGCAAGTCCGCCAAGGGCTCGAAGCGGCTCGTGGGACGTGCGCCCCGCAAGCGCGGGACCTCTGCCAAATCCGGGCTCTCGGGCGATGACTACACTCCGGTCCTGATCGTGCGCGACCGTCACGGCGCGACGCTGGATCAGGTGCTGCCCGACCTCGAAGGCGCAACCTTCAAGCGCGTTCTGGCCCCGGTGGTGGCGCCCGATGCGCTGCTCGTCAGCGATGGTCGCGCCGCCTATGGCCAGTTCGCCGATGGTGCTGGCCTCTTGCACATCTCGCTCAATGCAAGTGCCGGCCAACGCACCTACGGCAGCTATCACATCCAGAACGTCAACGCCTACATCAGCCGCCTCAAGCACTGGCTGCGCCGCTTCAAGGGCGTCGCCACGCACTACCTGCCGAGCTATCTCGGATGGCGGCGCATGATCGAACGCGAGGGCGAACCGCTCTCACCCGCGCGCTGCCTCATCAGCGCCATACCTCATGCCGCAACTTGAAAATGGAACAGAGCCGTTGCAAAGTTACAGTGCGGCGGTCGATAAATAGATATACTGTCGCCGGATTAAACAACAATAATCTGCGGAGTTTAACCGGTGGATTTGCTAACCCAGGGTGTGCTGGGCGGCGCGCTGGCGCAGTCGGTCGCCAGCGAAAAAGAATCGCGAATCGCAACGCTAACAGGTTTTGCTGCCGCGTTACTGGCTGATGCCGACATTTTTATAAGCGCGAGCGACGATCCGCTTTTGAACGTCGAATTTCACCGACACTTTACCCACGCGTTGATATTCATCCCGGTCGGCGCGCTAGTCGCGGCGCTGCTGCTTTGGCCGTTGCTGCGCAAACGCCTCGGCTTTAAAAGAATTTACTGGTACGCAGTGCTGGGTTATTCCACCAGCGGGTTACTCGACGCCTGCACCAGTTATGGGACCCATCTGCTGTGGCCGTTCAGCGATACGCGTATCGCTTGGAGCATCATCGCAATCATCGACCCGATATTTTCACTGTTATTGGTGATAGCGCTGATCCTGGGGTTCAAGCACTGTAAACCGGTTCCGGCCCGCGTCGGGTTGGCGCTGGCCGGTGCATATCTGCTACTCGGCCTGTGGCAGCATCAAACCGCGCTGCAATCCGCGATCGAACTCGCCGCACAGCGTGGGCACAAGGTAGAACGCATTATCGTCAAACCAACTCTGGCAAACCTGGTCCTGTGGCGCTCGGAATACCAGAGCAACGATATGTTCTACGTCGACGCAATCCGGATCGGCCCAGGTCCGAACCGAGTCTACCCGGGGACTACGCGCGGGCATTCAACCTAGAACGAGAGCTTCCGAAAGTGGCAGGGGAGTTCGGTACTGTCACGCGATATCGCGCGATTTTCCAGGCTTGCCAACGGCTACGTAGTTTCTGACCCTGGCCGTGACGGCTCTGTTCCGCCTTGAAGTTGAGGAATCTTGATCCTGTGATTCGGGACAGGAGAGTTCTTCATGAATGCCAAGGGATTTCAGGCGCTTGTTTCGCAGCTGGGTGAGTTGTCGGCAGTTCAGCGTGAAGCGTTGATCTCAGCACTCAAACGCCGTCTTCCGTTGAGCGAGGCGGTTGATTTGATCGACAGCCGTTTCAGCGCCGATCCGTGTTGCGGCCATTGCGGCTCTCGCCACGTCGGCGGCTGGAGTTCGCAAGCGGGCCTGAAGCGCTATCGCTGTAAGGATTGCGCGAAGACGTTCAACGCGCTGACCGGCACGCCGCTGGCGCAACTCCATCGCCGCGATGCATGGTTTGCCTATGCTCAGGCTTTGGCCGATGGCCTCAGCCTCAGGAAAGCGGCCACGCGCTGCGGTGTCTCGCTCGATACGGCGTTCCGCTGGCGTCACCGCTTTTTGACAACGGCCAAGGATGCCAAGCCCAAGGTGGTGGCCGGCATCGTCGAAGCCGACGAGACGTTTATTCGCAAGTCCGTCAAGGGCTCGAAGCGGCTCGTGGGCCGTGCCCCCAGAAAGCGGGGCAGCACAGCAAAATCAGGGCTCTCCAGCGACGATTATGCGCCGGTGCTGATCGTGCGCGACCGCCACGGGGAGACAACCGATCAGGTGCTGCCCGACCTCGAAGGGTCAACGTTTGTGCGCGTGCTGAAACCTGTCGTCGCCCGCGATGCGTTGCTGGTCAGCGATGGCCGGTCGGCCTACGCCACGTTCGCCGATCACGCAGGCCTCCTGCACATCGCGCTCAACGCCAGCAAGGGTGAACGCACCTATGGCAGCTATCATATCCAGAACGTCAACGGCTACATCAGCCGGTTGAGACACTGGCTCCACCGCTTCAAGGGCGTCGCGACACACTATCTGCCGAGCTATCTAGGATGGCGGCGAATGATCGAACGAAACTCAGATCTGACACCTGCCGCCATTCTCATCCAAGCCTTGCCTCAAGCTGCAACTTGAAAGACGAACAGAGCCGTCCGTGACAACGTGTTAATCGATATCCGCTACTCGATGCTTCCAACCAGCATCACCCCGATGTGGGGCATCGATCTGAATGTGACGACCACTTCGCAACACGCAAAATTCGAAATTTATCGCGATCGGCCCAACAATGCTCGGGGCTTATTTCTCTCCATGCTGCTGGGGCGTAATTTGCCGAATTAATCCGTTGGTTCAGTATCGCAGTGCGCGTGGCAAGCGATCATAGCGCGGTTCATTGAACCGCACCTTCACGCTCATGATGAGGGAGACGCACTGACCCTATTGGCGGACACACCACCGACGGAGACTATGGGCCAGGAGCGACGACAGATGGACAAGGATGGTCAGCAGCAGTGTATTTTGCCGCCTATCGACGCGCTGTCGTGCGTGCTGAAAATGTCCGTGCTCTATCATTAACGCAGCAGATTTTCGTCACCGGCGATTGCTTATCGTCCGACCGCGACGGGAGGTACTCGAACGCTGGATCGATGATTGCCGGCATGCCCTGCGGTAGTCCAGTCAGCTCCAAAATCCCGCCCGCCATACCATCAAGTGTAGTCGTGAAGTTCGCGGCGTGTTCGCATGCCCAAAATTCCTACGGCGCCTAACCGCTAGTTTTGGCCCAAGAGAAACATTTAAGGTTTGGGGACAAAAAGCTCAGGGGGACGTGGATAGATGTCCGTTTGATACATGACTTTCAACGAATCAGAATTACATCATCTAGTTGATTAATGAATTGAGCCTTGGCGGGTCCCTTTTGGATCAGCGTTGCCAGCTCGAACGTCCCACTTGTTTGGAGAACGTCATGGGCAAGCTGAAGAAGTCTCTGTTTTTTCTTGGGAGTATCGCCTTTGGCGCTACCCCTTCCAATGCTGGTGAGTGGACCGGCGCATACATCGGTATTGGTGGAGGCATGGGGGCAGCGGTCCATGACCTCTCGTTTGAAAATGGTCCTCTCGCTCCACCTCCTCCGGCCTTTGCAGCGGAGTTGTCGGGCATCGGTGGTGAGGGACCCTTCTTTTCGTTGGGCGCGGGCGCAGACTATCAGGTCAACAGCAAGTTCGTCGTTGGTGCATTCTTCGACTACGACTGGACCAATATCGAATCAGATGTCCTCAACCTTCAAATCGGACCACCCGTCGGAATTTCCGCGCAAGCTGATATCGAAGTGGAAGATGTTTGGTCGGTCGGCGGACGGCTGGGCTATCTGGTTACTCCATCGACGATGCTCTTCTTCTCGGCAGGTTACTCCCGTGCCGATATCAGCGATCTCAATCTGAGCGCATCGGGTCTAGGCGGCTTCGGTGGTTTGACACTCGCAAGCGTCGGGAAATTCGACGGCTACTTCATCGGCGGCGGCGCCGAACTAAAGCTGACGAAGTCGATCTCGATCAAGGGTGAGTACAGGTATACTGACTTCGATGACGAGACCATCACGTTGGTGCCCGGAACGCCGTTTGCTGGTTTTGTGAATAACGTCGTCACCACCAAACTTGATCCGGATATTCAGACCGCGCGCGTGGCGATGACTTACCGTTTCGGCCTGGGGGCAACGGGCGGGGATGAGCCGGTGGCGGAGGCTGCGCCGGTAGGATCGTGGTCCCAGTTTTATATCGGCGCTGGCGGTGGCTCCACATTCGGCAACAACGAACTCACCTTGACGCCGGGTCCAGTGTTGGCCGGGTTCGGTGTCGATGCAGCTCTCGGGCTTGATGCGTTGGGCAGTAGGGCGCGGGGTCCACGTCGGGCTGGGCGTCGATCGGCAGTACGACGATAAATTCGTGTTCGGTGCATTTGTCGACTATACGCGCCACAGTAACGAATTCGAGATTGGCCTGAATGTCGCCGGGTTGGTTTCGGGCAGCTTAAGCTACGAGATCGAGGACGAATGGTCGATTGGTGCGCGTGCTGGCTACCTTGTGACGCCGTCGACGCTGATGTTCACCTCGGTAGGTTATTCGCGCCTGTCGCTCAGCGATACGGTGATCCGAGGTTCGCTGGGCGGAGGTCCGGCGGGCTCGTTCGTGTTAGCCGACAATGGGTCTTTTGGCGGGGTATTCATCGGATCAGGCATTGAAATGAAGCTGTCTGACCGCCTCTCTTTGAAAGGCGAGTACCGGTATCTCTTTGCCAATGGTGACGATATCAATTTGCTGCCGGGCGTGACCTTAGGCCCATTCACCGCCAACGACTTCGTCAGCGCCGAATTGAGCCCCGACATCCAGTCTATACGGTTGTCGCTAGATTACCGCTTTAATTTCGGCGGCGATTGACCAACAGCATATGGGTAGAGGGTGAATATCTCAGGCGGACGATAGCGTAGCCGCAATCAACGATTTGCGGCTAGTCCGCTCCGGGTCACAAGCTGCCGTTTAGACCTGGGCAGCAAAGACAGTCGTTCCCCCAGACGCGGACATTTCGTCGAAAGGACTTCGGCGGCCACCTTTCCACTCTCTCGGCAGCCGCTTTGGCGCGACGCCGACAGACGTGCGTCACGGACACGACAAGTCCTGACGCGTTTCGCACGAAGTACGGACGCAGAAAACATGTCTGCGCATCCGCCCGCACCTCGGCTCATTCCCAGTCGGCACTCACGGGACGGTTCGCGACCGTATCGATGTGCGGCTCCAGACTTTCCCAGAACGCGCGCGCGGCGGCCAATCGCTCAGCATCGCTGCGCAGCCGCCGCCGGCTCTTCAATTTGCGAGCATAGAACCGCGCCGAATTGTGTTCCTTGTCGAGAAACTCGCCCGCGTGCCGCTCGGGCACCGCGTCGTCGGGGAAGAAATAGATCTCGGTGTAACCGCGCATCCGCGATCCCTCGCCCTGGTGGTACCAGTACTGCAGGCGGTTGCCGTCGAGACGGGATTGCTGGCTCTCGAAATCGTGCGCGTGCCGTCCGTCCGGATACCAGTCGCGCCCTGTCACTTTCAGTTGCCCGTCGCGATAGGTGACGTTGAGGAAGCCCAGATAGGTGAGGCGCGTGCGCCCGGTCACGCTGTCCGGCGCAACCACGATGAGCGGCCAGTCGCCCTCAATGCAGGACGATCCGGCGAGAACGCGCCGCAGTATGGGTGAGAAGCCGGGAATTTTCTCGATCAGACCGGTCGCAAAGACGTGCGCATAACGGAACAGTAGGAAGAGGCCCAACAACGCGCCGAGCCAAACGAGATTGCCGTAGGCCGCGTCTTGCGCCTCGAACCAGGCGCGCTGATTGGCGATCAGCCCGAAAACGACCGCGATCAGCGCGTGCAGACCAGTCAGGATCGATCGGTAGCGCGCCATGTGTTCTCCCAAATGGCCCTAGGTTACCGGTTTGCCCCGCTTCTGCTCCAGCGCCCGCGCGATCCCATCGAGGAAAGAGCCCAGGAGTAAATCGAAAACCTTCTCGCGGTCGTCGCGCGCCAGCACGGGCGCGAGGCGCCGCGTCACGGGAAACAGCCGCGGATCGAGCTGCTCGATTTCGGCGACCTCTTCGGGCGAGCACGGATTGAGCATGCCGCCCACCTCGACCACGCCAAATCCAATCGCAAGGGTGAAGAGTCCCATGCCGTAGGCCGAAGCTTCGCTTTCGTCGAGGCCGGCATCGAGCAAGGCGGCGTAAACGATTTCGCCCAGTTCAAAATCCGCAGGACCACTGGTCTGGAACCGGGTGACGATGGAAAAGGCTTTTGGATAGGCAATCGCCAGTCCGCGATACCGGCGGGCGACCTCCAAGAGTACGTCCCGCCACGGTCCTTTGGGCCGTTCCAGATCGAGAGACGCCACCATCGCGTCGGCGACTTCCTTCAACAGCCCTTCGCGCGATTTGAAATGATGCAGGATCGTCATGCCATCGACGCCGACCGCCGACGCAAGTTTGCGGACGCTGAAGGCCTGCTCACCTTCGGACGCCAGCATCTCAAGCGCCGCAGCCACCAGATCCTGCCGCCGGATGCCCCGCCGGCCGCGCCGGCCCTTTTCGTGTTCGTCCTGCAACAGTAATTCCTTCACCGTAGGCGATTTTTTCTACATTGTAGACTTGACTTCTGCACCGCAGAATATATATTCATCGTCGTAGAGTTTAGCGGTGTCCCCCGGGACAGCGCAAGACCTCTAAGAAACAACGGCAAAAACGCCGAACTCAAAAGACCACCAAAGGATGACGACCATGAGCACGCGCAACAACAATCATCATGCTACCCCGGCCCTCAACCCCCTGGGCGGCTTCTTCGACAGCTTCGTTCGCCAGATTGGCTCTATGATCGCCACACGCTGATAAGTCCGGCGGGATCCTGGCGCCGCTGAGGCCGCCGGTCCGGCTGTAGACGACGACATGAAGAGGAAGGGAGCGGATGCCGCACAATCAGAGCAGCGGCGCCGCTCCCTTCGCCGTTTATCGCCGGATTTTGCCTCTGTCGGTCTCAGCGGCTTTATCTGAAACGCCAGGCTGGCTGGCCCCGCCCCTCGTTGGGCTGACCCTGATTGCCGATGGCTACTCCGCCACCGTTGCAGGCATCGTGTCCAGCCTGCCGGCCGCCGGTATCATCACCATGTCGGCGGTCCTGCCGGCCATCACACAGCGTGTGGGCGCGGTCCGCCTCTTCTACGGCGCGGCGGTCATCCTCGCCGTCTCGTTGAGCCTCTTGGTGCTGGCGAGCGAAACACGCGTCATGGCGCTATGGTGTGCCGGGTCCTACGGCGTGGGACTAGCCGCATCCATGCGGTGGGTCTTGAGCGACGGCTTCATCAGTCATCTAGCAGTTTCGGGCGAACGCGGACGCCTGCTGGGCTTCCATGAAACGATCCGTTCCTGTGCCCTGGGCTTTGGACCGCTGATTGCCGCGTTCTCCACCGGCGACCCCGCACGCGGATTTCTGGTCGCCTTGGGCATGACGCTGATCGGCGCGGTCTTGACGGTACGCATGCAGTTACCCGCGGTGCCCATTGGGCGGGCGCGCTTCGCCGATCTCGCCGCCGGCGTCAGGCTCGCGCCCGCGGCATTTGCCGTCGCGTTTCTGTGCGGCGTTCTGGAGGGCGTCGCCGCGGCTACCGTGCCGCTGTATGCCGTCACCATGGGCTTGAGCGCCGCGACTGGCGCGCTGCTCGCCGCCGCATCGGGATTTGGAAACATCGTCGGACAACTGCCCTTCGGCGCCTATGCCGATGCGCGCGGCCCCAAGCTCGCCATCCGGTGGGCGCTGCTCGTTTCCATGCTGGCGCTCGCCGGGCTGCACTTGGCCATGACATCCGCTGGCTTGGCGGGACTTCTGATGCTCGTGTTCGGGGCGGCGGCCGGCGCACTCTACACGCTGGCCGTCATGGAGACCGCGCGCGCCTCGCAAGGCCACGTGAGCATTCTCCAGATGCTGGCTGCCATTGCCGTTCTCTACACCATCGGCGATCTTGCCGGCCCCATCATCGGCGGCGTTGTTCTCGATCACGCGCCCCCGATTGCCGTGCCGGGACTGTTCCTGCTGGCCTGCCTCGCGACTCTCTGGATTGCTGAACGCGGATTGCCGGATGGCACGCCGTAAGCCGGACGCACCTCGACGGCTGAACCTCGATCACGCCTTGTTTTCCCAACGGCCTTCCGGCGATTGGCGCCAATAGCTGACCGCGCACCCAGCCGCTTTCGCAGCGCTCCATTGCTGGCGGGCGCGCGCCGTTGCGTCGCTGTCGTTGCCGTCAAAGAGATAGACCAGCCGCACGTGCGTTTCGAAATCGGGGGCATCGGCGCCGTCAACAAGGAAGCGCACACCCGCATCGTTCGGCGTTTCGGGCTCGGTCGTCAGATAAATCGGCTGCTCGGCTGAAAAGCCGTCCTTGGCTGTCCCGTGCGGTAGAAAACTATCATCGGCATACGTCCACAACGTCAGGTCGATGGCTTCAAGCCGTTCCGCGCTGCCTGCCTGCACGACGGCACGCCATCCGCGTTGCAGCGTTTTTTCCAAAAGTCCCGGCAAAACGCGTTCGAGCGGTTGCCGTTCCAGATGGTAGAACCACACCTCGGATTTTCCCGTGGTCATACGTGACAAATTCCGCCCGTTGACGTCTGCAATTTGATGTTGAGACAGCGTTAGCATGCTGTGTGCGCGCGCAACAGAAGCCACGCGGTAAAGTTTGACGAGAGGCACTTGAACTCCGCGCGGAAGCCCACTAAGTGTCGAGGTCCGGTGCGGCGCCTTAAGTGGTGACGCCTGTGCGGGCGGTGAGACTGCAGCCTCTCTAGGGTTCGCTGCATGTCTCCCGCCCGCTGTGATTCCGGGTCCGATTCTTCAGGCTGTGCTTCCAGGCTCGCTGACCGGTTCACTCCTGTACCGGCGCAGAAAAAACTCGCCTCCGGAAAACTAAAAAACTCGCCTCCGGCAAGCGGAGGCGAGTGAAACTTCCCGTCTGTTCAAATGGCGGCTAACGCTTGCGTTTGATCTCGCCAGCATCTGCCAGGGCGTTGATGCACTTCGACGACAACCGCTTGCCCATCGAGCGCATGCACTGGCGCGCCTTGGTGGTGTCGGGCTCATAGTTCGGGCAGAAGCGCAGGTAATCGTTCTTGCACGCCGTGCGCACCTTCGACGACACGGCATCGGCCGGGGACGCAATCGCCAACGCCAGTCCGGCGGCAGCGGCGAGCGACGCGAGGCCCGAAAAGTGGATCTTCATGATCTTGAACCCTCAAACATGTCAGGCCTTTTAAGGGCCCCGGATTTTCCCGACGTCATATGCCAGTTCCCTGAGGCAATAAAATAGCGATCGCGCGGCCAAGAGACCAGTGCCGCATCGGCACGTTGCCGCAGCCACCGAGCGGGGCGGCGTTCAGCGCCGTTTTGACGATTTTTCGAAAGGATTCTCGCCCTTTCGCAGATTGAAGCGAATGGGTACGCCGGGCATTGCGAAGGCTTGGCGCAGACTGTTGGTGAGGTATTTGAGGTAGGAATTAGGCATATTCTCGGCCTTTGAGCAGAAAGCGACGAAGGTCGGAGGCCGTGTCGAGGGCTGCGTGACGTAGCGGATCTTCATCCGCCGGCCGGCCGCTGCAGGCGGGGCGTGACGCGCGAGCGCTTCAGCGAGCCAACGATTGAGGTCCGAGGTCGATATGCGCCGGTTCCAGATTTCGGCGGCCTTGAACACAGCGGCCATCAATTTATCCATGCCGCTCTCGCCCAGCGCCGAGACGGGCACCACCGCCACACCGGGAACCTGCGCGAGGCTCTGCGCGACCAGATCGCGAATTTCCTTCAAGCGCTTTTGCTTGTCTTCGATCAGGTCCCATTTGTTGACCGCGATGACGAATGCGCGCCCCTCGCTGGTGGCAAGGTCGCCAATAGTCAGATCCTGATGCTCGAGCGGCCGCTCGGCATCGGCGAGCAGCACGACGACTTCGGCGAAGCGGATCGCGCGCACGGCATCGGAGGCCGAAAGCTTCTCGGCCAGTTCCGTGATCTTGGCTTTGCGCCTCAGGCCGGCCGTGTCGAATAGCCGGACCTTGCGGCCCTTCCATTCGAAGTCGGTCGATACGGAATCCCGCGTCAGGCCCGGTTCCGGCCCCGTGATCATGCGGTTCTCACCGAGGAGCGCATTGACGAGGGTTGATTTGCCCGCGTTCGGACGGCCGACAATGGCCACACGCAGGGGCCGCTTCATCAGGCTAGCCGTATAGGCTTCGTGCGACATCGGCGTATCGTCGTCCGGCTCGATCGCATCGGATCGGGAGCGCACAACTGGCGCAAGGCCCAGCGCGTTCAACGCATCGACCATCAGTTCGCCGAGGCCCTCACCGTGTTCGGCAGAGATCGCCACCGGTTCGCCAAGCCCCAGCTTGAAGGCTTCGTAGAACCCGGCGGCGGATGCGCGGGCCTCCGATTTGTTGGCGACGAGAACAACAGGCTTGCCCGATTGGCGCACGAGACGGCCGAAGGCTTCGTCGGCGGGCGTGACCCCGTCCTTGGCATCGATCACGAACATGACGAGATCGGCACTTTCGACGGCCGACAGCGTCTGCTGGCGCATCCGGTCGGCGATGGAGCCGCGCGTGGCTTCTTCCAGACCAGCCGTGTCCGTAATCCGCAGCACATGCCCCTCGAACTCCGCCTCCCCATCACGGCGGTCGCGGGTGAGACCCGGCAGATCGGACACCAGAGCCGCGCGGGTGTGGGTCAATCGGTTGAACAAGGTCGACTTCCCGACATTCGGGCGGCCGACAATAGCGATGGTGGGCGGAGCGGACATCTTGGGAGCCATGACTTCTGATCCGCCGCTTATGCCCCATTCATGCCAGTGCGCAAGTGCGTGACAGGCGCGCGGGGACGGGGCAAGACACGCCAGGGTCCTCTGGCCGCTGGTCAGCGGACCCCTATTCCGGCGCCCGCGCCTGTTAACCGATCGGTCTTAATGAACTACCGCCACGCCTATCACGCCGGGAACTTCGCGGATGTGCTGAAGCATCTGGTTCTGGCGCGCGTCATCACGCATTTGAAGAAGAAGCCAACCCCGTTCCGGGTCATCGATACCCATGCCGGTATCGGGCTCTATGACTTGACCGGTCCCGAAGCGCTCAAGACAGGTGAATGGAAGGACGGCATCGCGCGCGTGCTGGATCCGCCTCTGCCCTCCGAGATCGACGAAATTCTAAAGCCTTATCTCGACGCTGTCCGCGCAACCAACGCCGCCGGCGAATTGAAGACCTACCCAGGAAGCCCCATGATCGCCCGGCATTTGCTGCGCGCCGGGGACGTTCTGGCCGTCAACGAACTGCACCCTGAAGACCATGCCATCCTGGCCCGTCTGTTCGCACGCGACCGGCAGGTTAAGGTTCTGAATATCGACGGCTGGGCGGCATTGAAGGCGCTGCTGCCCCCGAAGGAACGCCGGGGCGTCGTGCTCGTCGATCCGCCGTTCGAAGAGGCCGGGGAATTGCAACGCCTGGTGACAGGTCTTCAAGACGCCCTCAGCCGGTTCGCTACCGGCACTGTCATCCTTTGGTATCCGATCAAGGCCCGCCGCCCGGTCGACGCGTTTCACCGGGCCGTGCAGGATCTCCGCCTATCCAAAATGCTCACGGTGGAACTCTTCATCCAGACCGGCGACGAGACCGTTCTCAACGGAACCGGACTAGTGGTCCTGAACCCGCCGTTCACGTTGGCCGCCGAGCTTGAATGCGTCCTGCCGGAGTTGACCCGCCGGCTGGGCGTCGCGCCCGATGCGCACTATCGCTTGCACGGTCCGGTGGATTGACCGGAGACCCTCTGTTGGCCGTCTCCGGCGCCGGAACATGCAAATTTGTCGCAAAATTGCCGACTTGCGGCTTGCGCAAGCGAAAAAACTTTGGTCGCTTAGGCAAGATGTCGCGGGTGCTACAGATATTTTGGCGGCGCGATACCGGTCGGAACAGGAGCAGTGCCAACATGCGCCAGATAGGAACGGTCAAATTCTTTAATGAACAGAAGGGGTTTGGTTTCATCAAACCCGACGACGGCGGCAACGATATTTTTGTCCACATCACCGCGCTGCAGCAATCAGGGCTGCAGAGTCTCAACGAGGGAATGAGAATTTCCTTCGAAACGGAGCCCGACAAGCGCGGCAAGGGCCCGAAGGCCGTTCAATTGCAGCCTGAGTAGGAATTTTCTGGCGGCGCGAATGCCGCCCGCACTGCCCGCGATACATCGGCGATGTCGTCGTGGGATACGCATCGCTGGCGCGCACTGAGTTGCGTGCCTGCGTGCAACGCGCGCCACGCACCGCGATAACCGCCGCGGTTCACGGCATCCATGATGACAAGCGCCGTCACGGATGCCGCGGACCGACGTCAGCTATGCCGATTAGCGCGCGAACATGCTCTTCAAGATGCCGATGACGACCATCACAACGCCGCCGCCGACGCCGCCGCTCGCCACTTGGCTGAGAATGGCCATCGGGTCGAGACCCGTTGCACCGCCAGCAAGCGCACCGCCCAAGATGGGGCCGAGCAATTGCCCGCCGATACCGCCGCCCAGAATGCCAGCAAGCGAATTGCCGACCGTACCAAGGCTAAGGTTCTTGAGCAGAGAGCCGGCGGCGTTACCGCCGAGCGCGCCGCTCGCGAGCTGAATGAGTAGTTGAACTGGATCCATAGTGTCGTCCTCCATGCGTCCGGGGCCGTTGCCCTCATCCCCCGACCGGGATCGGTGCGGGGCGGGGTCCATGTCGCCGTCGGACTGCGACGCGGATATTACAGGCATTCGGCCGCGCACATAGCCGCCAGCGGGCAATGCGGTTTTTCGAATCTGTTTGGAATTCTAAAGAGATGCCAGCTGTGCCCAAAGGGTAACACTTGGAGTTAAGATCCGCCCCCGGATTATCATAAAGGTCAACTTTTGTTCCCGTAGGTAGCGTCGTTGAACGGCAGGCAAAAGCCCGCGAGGCGGCGCCCCGCTCGTCACGAACGATGCCCGGGTCCAGTCATGCTGCCATCAGCACCCAATCGGTCGCCACCAGTGCGAGACAGGTGTTCACCGGCATGCCTTGAGATCACCAGAATGTTCAGAACCTTGTTGAGTTTAGACTGCAAGCGCTAGCCGACCCGGCGTCGGCGGGATATAGCTCACGGCAATAGCACTCGCTTTCTGATGTGGAGACTTTCTTTGATGCGCGCCCATATTCGCCCGGCCCTAACGGCTGTTGCCCTCCTCGCTGCCACGTTCGCCGGTGCTGGCCTTGCGGAAGCCAAGTGCAAGCGCATGGGCTTCCTAGTCAACGATTACGGCAAGGACGGTCCCGCTAAAGATGCCCAGGCCCTGCTCGACAAGGAGGTCGAAAAGTGGGCCGCTGAAAATGGCATCACGAACTACACGATCGGCAAGAAGGATGTGAGCTGCGAGCTCTATCTCAACCTGATCATCTTCGACGAACATACCTGCACCGCGTCCGCCAATGTGTGCTGGGATGAACCAGGCGCGAAGAAGAAGGAATTGTCGGCGGCTACCAAGCCGGACAAGAAGGACGACAGCAAGAGCAAGGCGGCCGAGAGGCAGCGCCCAGCCGCAAAGCGGCTGAAACTGACAAGCCGGACAATAGCCCCAGCAAGTCGGCCGAAGCCGACAAAACTGAAGCTGAAGCGGTGAAGGCCGCCGATGCGCCCAAATCCGACAAGACACCGGCTCCCGTCGAGACCGGAGCTGTACCGGAGGCACCGGCCGCGAATGAAACCGCCGCCAAGCCCGCTGTTGATCCCGATGCCGCCGAACGCGCGGCAGCTGCAGCCGAGCGCGCCGCCGAGGCCGCAGAGCGCGCGGCTGCGGCAGCGGAACGCGCGGCAGACGCCGCAAAGGCCAAGGCAGCCGCACCCTCTCAAATGGAAATGCCGAGCTTCGGCGCTGGCAATGCGGCTACGGCGACAACCCCGGCCGCGGCTGCACCCGCGGCTGTTGAGCCGGTCAAGCCCGCCAATCCTACGCCTTGAGTTGATGCGCCGCCGTTTGGCGCGCACGTGTGCTTTTCAAATTCGATAAACAGCGCGGCCGTCATGCCGCACTGTTTTTTTACCGGCCATGCGCACGCGGCGGCAGCAGCCGGTCCAGACGCAGCCGATGGCGATCGTCGGTCAGGAGGCGGGACGCTACAAATCCCGCCAGCACGACCGCCAGCCCCGTCGCCCCGGCGATCAAAAACATGATCATGACTTGATATTTGGTCGCCTCGATAGGATCGGCGCCGGCCAGGATTTGCCCCGTCATCATCCCCGGCAGCGAAACGACACCCGTCACCGCCATGGCGCTGAGAATGGGCGTCAGACCTGTCTTGAGGGCGCGCTGATGGATATCGCGCAACGCATCCTGCCGGGTCGCACCTTGGGCGAGGCGCGCTTCGATCACAGCGCGCTCACGGGACGCCGCCGAGGTCATGGTG
Organism: uncultured Alphaproteobacteria bacterium; assembly: GCA_963786675.1. Classification (GTDB taxonomy): domain Bacteria; phylum Pseudomonadota; class Alphaproteobacteria; order Rhizobiales; family Hyphomicrobiaceae; genus JAGVSR01. The sequence continues at coordinate 345,511 of CAWAZY010000001.1, forward strand.
TCGAGCACCAGCGTGACTCCTGCCAACGCATTTCCGATCATCATGCCCAGGATGGGCAGGAAGAAGCGGGGCGACCACCACGGATCGCTGCCGATAATCGCCGTCACGGCAAACAGCGACGCCAGCAGTCCGGCGAGGAATGGCGCGGCACCGCCGAGCAGATACGACGCCCACCCGGCGAAGCGCCGCTCCTGCCGGGCTGCCGCCTCGTACCCCGTCGCGACGAGCATCATCAGCGCGAACAGCGCCGTTGTCCAAAATGCAGCACTGTCGAAGACCAGTTTCAGGATGAAGCCGACGGCGCCAAGCTGCACGCACATGCGCAGGGCCGAGATCGCAAGCGTGCGTTCGAGCCCGAGACGGAAGGCGACGGACAGCGCCCCGGTCAATGCCAGCAGCAGCGACGCCACGACCAGATCGAACAGCGTGAGGCTGACGGTCGTCATGCCGCGACCTCCTGCGGACGCGGCAACCGTGAGGCGATTGTGGGCAAGGCGTTTTGCCAATCCGGCATCGTGTGTGGCCATGATGACGATACGCGATGCGTAGAGCTGGAAGCGGATCAGTTCCTCAACCAGCGCCGCATTGGCAGGATCGAGCGCGGACGTCGGCTCGTCCAGGAGTAGAACCTTGGGATCTTCCAGCATCGCACGCACCAGCGCGAGCCGCTGGCGTTCGCCCGTCGACAGTTGGCTGACCGGCCGGTCGAGGTCGTCCGGCGCGAGCCCCACGCCGGCGAGCTGTCGCTCAAGCCGGGGCGTATCGAGGGCAATGGCAGGGAAGGTGCCGCGCGGTGTGTCGGTCCACCAGCCGCTTTCCGCCGGAACATACCGCACGAGACGGCGCCATTCCGGCGCATCGATCTCGGCGCGCTCCGCGCCATCCAGAAAAATATGGCCGGAGACAGGATCGAGATCGGCCAACGCGCGCATCAGCCGTGACTTGCCCGACCCCGAAGGGCCTTCGACCGTCAAACATTCTCCATCGGCGACCTCGAAGGAGAGCGCGGGCAGCGGCGGCAATTTCAAATTCTCGACGCGCAGCACGGCAATTCACTCCCTGCAAGTCTATGAGCAGGGTGAATAGCAAGCGGACAGCCGTCATACCAGTGAGCGAACGGACGCTGCTGGTGTCAGGCGGCGATGTTGGCGCGCGCGAATTTCGCTTCCAACCCCGCCCGGTCGAACGGCTTCAGCAATACGGCGTCGGCGCCGGCGGCGTAGGCGCGGGCGATGTCCGTGAAGTCGTTCTCGGTGGTCAGGTAGACGATATAGGGGCGACGGCCGGAGTGCTGCACCCGCAGCGCCGTGAGAAACTCCATGGCACCCATCACCGGCAGATGCCAATCAAGCAGGATGGCGTCGGGAGGATTAGCGCGGCAGCTGTCCAGTGCTTCGCGGCCGTTCTCGGCTTCTGAGATCTCGTAGCCCAGCCCTTCGAGAATGGCGCGCGCGATCTTGCGCACGACGAGACTGTCATCGACGATCAGGCAACGTGTCATGGTACGCCCCGCGTTACACACAGAAATAGGATTGCACGCGGCACATTCGCGGCCAGAGGGAACCGGCGAACTCCCGCATCCTACGCGTCGACAGTGCAAGGTGAGGGTTAACAGAAGATTGAGACGCGCCTCGACGCGTGAGAATTCTCCAACCTCGGGAGACTAGGCCGACGGATGCGCCGTTATACGGATGTCCGCCTCATCCTTGCGGATGTCGATCGGCATGCCGGCCAGCTTCGCCAGACGTGTCGTATAGAAAGCCTGGATGGACATGGCATCGAGCGCCGGCTGATCGTGGCCGGTGATGAATTCGTTGAGATGCTGGGGAAAGCGCGCCCCCACGCCACGGCACACAATGTCGAAGCCGGGCAATTCCATTGACCCGCCAATGGTGACCTCGATCTCGCCACCCTTAGGCAGCGCCGTGATGGCGGCCGCGATGAGATTGAGCAAGAGCTTCACCTTGTCCTTGCTCATGTAGCCGGGGGGGCCGTTCCAGATCAGCTTGTGCTTGGCCTTGCCCTTGCCGTTGACGACATAGCCGCGCGAGATTTTTTCGGCCATGCCGAGGTCGATGAGCGCGCCCGCCGAGCCACTGGCGCCAAACGCGAAACGGGCGAACTCCAGACAGACCGACGCCTGGCTGGTGACGTTGCGAATCATTTCAAACGCATACCGGCGCGCCTCCTCGTCCTTCTCTTCGTCGTGGAGTTGCAGGCCGATGCTGATGGCGCCCACGGGACCGATCACGTCGTGGCAGATCTTGCTCGAAATCAGGGCAGCAATCTCAAGATCCGTCGGCTCGAAGGCATCAGTCATGTCTGGTTTCCTTGATTCTCAACTCAGGCGTCGCCGCGGCACGCGTGCCTGACATCAGCTGGCAAGAGGCCAGCTTACTTGCCGACAGCGGTTCCGCTCTGATACACGCCCCGTTATCACCTTGAAAGGTCCACACGTACCGATCGCGGCAACCTGTTGAAATGTTGTCTATCTGCAGCTGCCGGCCGGTCATCATGTTCGCCTTCAAGCCCAGCGCCGCGGCAGCGACCGCCGAATCACCAGGATTGTCCGAATGAGCCTGCCATCCAACGCGAGCCTTGCCGACCGAATTCTGCCCGCCGTATGCGAAGCGGCGCGCCGCATCTTGAAGATCCGCGCCGACGGCATGGTTGTCGATCGCAAGGCGGACCAGTCGCCGGTCACGGAAGCGGACCGGCAGGCGCAGACGATCCTGGTCGACGCGCTCGCCACAGCAGCGCCCGGCGTGGCCGTCGTAGCAGAAGAGGATACCGAGCAACGCACCGCTCTGCCGGACGGGGCGCCGTTTTTTCTCGTCGATCCGCTGGACGGCACGCGTGACTACTGCGCCGGACGCGATGACTTCACCATCAATATCGGATTGATCGAAGAGGGACGGCCGGTCTTTGGGCTGGTCTATGCACCCGCGCGCGGCGAGTTCTTCGTCACCCCGGCGCGCGGCAAGGCGGTCTGGGCACCTCTCGACGCAAATGCGACGCCCGCCTCCCTCGCCGATCTCGATCTGCGGGCCATGGCCGTACGCGCAATTCCAGCCACCGGTGCACACGCCATCCTAAGCCGCTCGGAAGCGGGCGAGGCCCATGCTGAGCGCGTCGCAAAATTGGGGGGCCGTTCGACGGCGGGAATCAGCTCTGCGGTCAAATTCTGCCTGATCGGCCGCGGTGACGCCGATCTCTATCCCCGTTTCGGACCGACCTGCGAATGGGACACGGCCGCCGGCCAGGCCATTCTGGAAGCCGCGGGCGGCAGCCTCACACAGCTCGACGGCGCGCCCATGATTTATGGCAAGTCCGCGGCAGGCTATCTCAACGGGCCGTTCATCGCCCGTGGCGCGCCCGCCGTGTAAGCCAATGGCACGTGGCGCAGACGTGCCGGATGGCCATACTTTGGTAATACTTTCTGGCGATGGTTGATCAACACTTAAAACGTGCGCCGCGGCCCTGACGCGGACGCCATTGAGGTGATCGCACCATGCTGACCAAATCGGTTTCGCGGAAGGCCATCGCAGCCTTGACCGCTGCCGCGCTTCTCGGCGCGCCTGCGCTCCCCGCCTTCAGCGCCAACGACGCCTACCGCCCGCCCGCCTCCGACTACGACGGCGGCGCGGACGTCTATCAGCCCGATGTCCAGTCGCGGACCGACGATATTTATCAACCGGTGCCGGAGGACCCCTATGGCTCCGGCAATGGCAGCGGCGCACCGTCCGGCGACAGCTTCGGCGGATCCCGCGCGGCCGTGCCCGAACCCGGCGGCTATGGCGAACCCTACCGGGCACCCGATGACGGCGGAATTCCCGACCCGAAATCGCCGGAGCAGGCGGGCGTCTACGAGAAAAACGAAATCCTATCGACCGGACACGAGTTCTTCGGATCCATCAGCCAGGGACTGGCCAAGGGCGTCGAGTACGTCTTCCAGAGCCAGGGACGGCCTAACGGCTATATTCTGGGCGAGGATGCCGGTGGCGCCCTGGTCGTGGGCCTGCGCTACGGCGAAGGGACGCTCTTCACGAAGAACGTCGGCAACCACAAGGTCTTCTGGCAAGGGCCGACGGTTGGCTACGATGCTGGAGCCGAGGGCTCCAAGGCCATGATTCTCGTCTACAATATGCGCGAGCCCGGTGACATCTACGAGCGCTTCGGCGGCGTTCAGGGCGCGGCCTACCTCGTCGGCGGCGTGAGTGTGCAAGTGCAGAAGCATGGCCACGTCACACTCGCCGTCATTCGGTCAGGAGTGGGACTGCGGCTGGGTGCCAACGTGGGCTATATGAAGTATACCCGATCACCGACTTGGAACCCGCTCTAGGCCGCCGTCCACCCGGACAGCCCGCCTCGACGGGGGATAAGCGGCATCGACTTGCGGTGGTTGACCCGACGGCCCTAAAACCGCCGCTTGACGGCGCGACCTAGCCGCTAGACCTCTGTTCGCCTCTGTACCGGCGGCGAAGGTCGCTTGGGATCTTGGGCTGAAAGCGGACGGACGGGGACGGACGGGTGGTCACCATTGAATTTATTATGCTGGTGGCGCTCGGCTTTAGCTTGGCGGGCCTGCTCGCATGCGTACTCGCACCCATGTACCGCCGCCGGACCGCACGGCTGGCCACCGATGCTCTGAAACGTGCTATGCCGCTGACGGCATCGGAAATCGCCGCCGACAAAGATCGCATCCGGGCCGAGTACGCCATTCGGATCCATAAACTCGAATCGAGCCTGTCGGACGCTTCGCTCGAGACCGCGCGCCAACTCGTCGACATCAACCGGCGCGACGCGCGGATCAGTGCTCTTGAGAGCGACGTGGCCCGGCTCGGGACGATCAACGAAGAGCATGAGAATGCGCGCCGCGTCCTGGAGATGACGATTACCGAGCGGCTGCCCAAAGTGGAACAGCGCCTGTCGGAAGCCAAGCGCCTGTTGTTCGAGCGCGATCGCGAAATTGGCGCATTGACCCAAGCCGCACAGCGCCAATCGTCAGCGCTGGAGGAAGCGACTCAGATCAACACCCAGCAGCGCGAAGAACTCAATCGCCTCAACGCCACCTTGGCGACGCGCGCCGCGCGACTGCGGGAACTGCCCAAGGATCAGCAGCACGAGGCGGAGATTGCCTTGCGCACCGAGATCGAGGCGCTCCGGGCCCGCGTGCGCGATCAGGCACAAATGATCACCCGTCTCCAGACCCCGACACCGGCGTCGGTCACGGTAACAGCGGCGGACGCTGAGGATTCCAGTGAAATGGCGCGGTTGCGCTCAAGTCTCTCCGAGGCTGAAAAGGCTTTGCAGGACGCACGGGCCAACGCCTCTTCGAACCGAGGCGAGCCGAACGCCGACGCGCCCAGCGCTGACGTCGCCGCGCTCGAAGCTACGATCGCCGCTCAGACGCAGGAAATCGCCAGCCTCAAGGCCGCTCTCGACGACCTGAAGACGACGGCCGTCGAACGGCCCCTCACAGTCGGTGAACTTTCCGGAGAGGACCGGCACGGCCTGCAAACCCGTTTGCGGGAACTCGAATCGCAAACCGGCGAGCAGATGGAAACAATCTTGGCGCTGCGGGCCGAACTGGCCGCTGGCAATGAGAAGCTGGAGCGGCAGGCCACATTCTATATGGATGAGATGCGTCGTCTGGGGGCGGGCACCCGTCCGGCCGGATCGCTGGCTTCCACAGTTGAAACGCCGCCGCCGTCCGGTACGTTTGCCCAACCAGCCCAACAGGCCCGGCCATCCCTGAGCGATCGCATCAGCGCGCCGCGCGTTGCCACAGTGCAGATCGCAACGCCAGCGCACGAGGCGGGCAACGCTGACCACGCCAATGGTCACCAGGACGCCGCCAAGTCCCCGGCCGAACCAGCCGGTGATGCCGCGCGCGGCGACGGCAAGACGAACGATCCCGCGCCCGCTCCCCGCCGGCAAAGCCTCTTGCAAAGAATAACGGGCTTGGAAAAGCCGGTCGCGTGAGGCTCTCCGCGCCCAGTCGGTAGGACTGCCGCTAGAACTGCAGGACGGGGAGCGCCGTTACTTGGTCGCGAAAGCAACGGCGCCAAGGCTGCGATAGGTGATGTCGCGCGCGCTTTCCGCCACACGCGGCCTTTTCGATTTGATCGCCGCCGGCTTGGTCGCCACCGGCAAGCCCAATCCGAAGCTGTCCTGGGCAATCACGTTCCCAGGCAGAGCACCCGGCTGCTTCCGCCGCTGCTTGGCGACTTTGACGGTCTTCTGCTTGGTATTGTTTTGAGCCGCCCGTGCACGGGCTTTGTCGTAGAGGCGTCGCAGCTTGGCGCTGTAGGCGACAGGCAGGCTCTCAGCAGCGTCAAGCTGGGCAGCAAGAACCGGAACCGGCATCGCTGGCGCAACCGATGCGGTGATCACGCGCGGCACGGGAACTTGGGGTGCTTCGCTGGCAGCGATCTTATCGAGCAGGAACTGTTCGACACGGGAGGGTTCAACGGGTTCCGCTGCCACCAGTTCAGGCATGAGGGTGACGCCCTGCGTCAGGGCATCCGAGCCGAGGCTGACCGCACCCCAAACGAGGGTCGCGGTGAACGCCAGATACCCCAGCAAAACTCCGAGGCGGCTTTTCAAGACAACCCACATAGAACGCGTACGCCTAGACCTGATAGAGGAAACCGATCCCAAGGCGCTCAGTCTGCGCCCGACGGGACTTATACAAACCATTCGTACTGATGCCACCCGGAAACCGTGTCAGAGTAAATGACTTAGCGACGCGGGTGACTGCACGGCGACAGGTCCCGAACTCTTAGCACGCAGGGCTGGTTCCATCGAACCGGGTGCGGGCCAGAAACAGATTGTCGAATTTGAAGCAGTTCAGGCGTGCAGCCACCAGAGAAGGGGCGGAACGGCGAGAAACAAGGCATAGAGCGCGTACACATCTGTGATGTAGCGCAGATAGACACCAGCAAAACCCCATCGGTCGCCTTTGCCGTCGAGCTTGGCGAAAATGTAGTCGATGCGGTTGTGATTGACCGGACACGCCTTCAACACCTCATTGTAACGCCGCCGGAAATCCTGCACGGCGCGCGCGTCCGACGGCCGCGCGATGCGCAATTCCTGTGCGATCTCGGAAACGGACAGTGCGCAATTGTGCAGGTGATGCGCCTTCATCCTGTAGTCGTTCAGGGCTTCGAGCAGGCCAAGAATGAGCGTAAAGACCGATGAAACCAGCTGGATAAAGGTCATCAGCCGGTTTGTCGCATCGTCGATTTGGCCTGCATAGACCGCCTGCCAGACAGCCAAGCCCACGAAATACAGCGCCACCGTCGACTGCGTAAAGAGTGACACAGTGGCCTTGCGCTCCAGGCGCTCCGCGGCATTGAAGCGCGCGGCTTTGACCAGCCGCATGGTGCGGACCAGGCCATCGGCTTCGCGCTTGATCGCTGGGTCGCTGGAGGTGTCGGGTTGAACGGCTTCCCCGGCAGCCGGCATCGCGCGGACCATTCCACGCGGATCGAAGGCAGCTACGACGCCACCGGAATATGGGAGGTTTTCTGCGGGATGGCCCATGCTTGCAAGCTCGGTCCGCTCGACGCCAAGCGGATCTCACTCGCATAGCCTGATTCGGGCCTGGAGGACGGGCGCAGCCGATTGGCTCTGGCTGGCCAACTACATCCAGACGCGCTGTCCCAGGGAGATAAGATCGTCGAAGTCAGGCAATCGGCCCAGTAGCACGTACATGGAGCCGCCCACGACGGCTCCGCCCAGAACGACCGTAATGCACCAAGACGCGAGGGAACGGAGGCGGCTTCTCAACCGTTGCCGCCGCGCTTTCTTGACCCAACGGACGGCGACGTCGGCGCTTCCGGCTTGGAACTCCAGCGCATCGGCGGGCTGGCTATCACCCTTGACCCAGGTGAAATCCGTGTCGCTGTCTACCGTGGGGCCGTCAGCGGGCAAGTTGAATTTCTCGCCACCCGGAGTCTGGGCTGCTGAAGGTTGCATCCACATAACATTTCCCGCCGCCACGGACGGGCGGCGGGCCAGAACGGCATCGAGATCCGCCGTGAGGCTTGCGATGTCGTCGAAACCAGCACTGATGATGGCGGCTCCGACGGTGTCCCCATGAAGATTCAGGGGCTCGTTGCCGGACACTGGGGGAAGCGCTCTAGTTTCCATGCTGCCATTCCAAAAATGTAATGGCGCAACTGGATCAATGACGAACGTGGAGGCCACGCGATCGATCCGGGACCAAACCATGGCCCAGCATCGACCGTGCGATCAACCGGCGGACGAACGGTTCACCCGACATCCCACGCACTCAACCCAACTGCCCCAACATGGCCGCCGCTGTCCGGCCGCTGTAAGCACTCGGACACAGATCCCTCCGTCTGCGTCCAATTTTTCACGATAGCCGCATTGCGCCGTGGCGACAATCGTCCTTGTGAGGACAACTGAGTTTCCGGCAATATGGTGAACGTAGGCACCCAGCCGGTAGACGGCTGGATTTACCCAGCAAACCGGTCCAGATTGCGCTTCGCCCGGATCGCGGATCCGCGGCGAATTTCTGACTTGGCCGACGCCGGTTGGAAGGACATTTTTTCGGTCGCGCGCTGCGCGAAATTGACCACCAAGGGGACCCAATCTCAGATGCTGATGCTCATCATTGGACTGATACTTTTCCTAGGCATCCACCTCGTTCCCACCTCCCCAGACCTGCGGAACGGCTTGGCGCGCAGAATTCGGCGACAACGGCTACAAGATCATTTTTTCCGTCCTGTCGCTGATCGGCCTCGTCGTCATCGTGATGGGCTACCACAAGCTGCAGATCAATCCAGGCAAGAATGTCGTGCTCTGGGACAGCCCGAATTGGCTGAAGCACATCACATGGCTGCTGATGATTCCGGCCATGATCGCGCTGGCGGCGGCTTATATTCCGTCGCGGATCCGCACGGTCTTGAAGCACCCCATGCTCGTGGCTGTGAAGCTGTGGGCACTCTCGCATTTGATCGTCAACGGTGACCTGGGCTCGCTGATCCTGTTCGGCGCCTTCCTGGCATTCGCCGTCTACGACCGCATTTCGGTGAAGCGCAGGGGTGCACTGGGTCCGCTCGGGGCCGCACAAGGCGGGCTCGGCGGCGATATTGCCGCCATTGCCGTGGGCCTCGGGCTCTATGCATTCATGCTGCACATGGGGCATGGCTGGCTGATCGGCGTGCCGCTGCTGCCGGCCTGACCGCCGCGCGCGCTTTCACGCGCACGCACAAGGCTTGGTTCAGTCGAAAAGAAAAGCCCGGGGCGCTCATCGTCCCGGGCTTTTTCGTCTCAAGAGTGTACGACAGCAGCAGGAATTTACCGCCTAGCGAACTGGCACGATGAAGTCCGTGTACTTGCCGGTTTCATTGCTCATGCCGTTGTCAGATACGATGAGCGAAGATCCTGGCTTCATCAGATCTTCGATCTGCAAACGCACATCCATCGGGATCGAAACGCGATCAAGAGCGGCCTGGGCCGTCTGGTTGCGCCGCGCCTCGCCGGCGGCCTTGGCAGCGGCCGCCGCATGGGCCTCACGGGCCTTGCGGTCACGCGCGGAAGGCAGCTTGGGCGCGGTGTAGGTCGGGATTGACGCGACCGTCCAATCCACTTTCGCCAAGCCATCACCTTGGCGCGGATTGATCTTGAGGGCCGTGAAGACATGCGTCCCCAGTGGCTTGTCGGGCTGCTCAAAGGTGACGGCGGCTTCCAGGATCGGTTCGTAGCCTTGACGCACGTAGAGCTTCTGCGTCTTGCGGCTGATGAACACGTGCACGGGATTGTTCCGCTTGAACTCGCGGCGCTTGGCAGCGGCCTCTTCGTCGCGCACCAGCGACAAAGCCGCATCGGCCTTGCGCACGACTATTGCCGCTTCGGCCCGCTTGGCTTCGGCCTCATCGGCGGCGCGCTTGGCCAACGTCAACGCTTCTTCGGCCTCAGCTGCGGCTTCGGCTGCCAGCGAGGCCTTGTCGGACGTGTCCAGCACGGCCGCTTCCAGACGATCTTCGTCTTCGGTGGCCTTGGCAATTTCGGCGTCCGTAAATGTGGTCTTGCGCTTTATTGCCTTGGCGAAAACTTCCAGCTTTTTCTCTGCCACATCACGTGCCTGCCGGGCCTTGCGGACGTCCGCCGTGCGCTGATCGGACACGATCTTTGCCGTACGAACGGCCTCCTTGGCTTCGTTCGCGACCCGCAGCGCCTCTTTTGCCCGATCGACAGCCTCCGTCTTGGAGCGATCCGCCTCTGCGACGGCCCGCGCCAGGCGGTCCAGCGCTTCGCGGCGTTCGTTGCGTACCGCGCGAATGGCCTCAGCGCCCGACAGTTCCGTTGCCGCCATGGCCGCGGAAACGCCGACGATGCTGCCCACTTCCCTGGGCACCGTTGTGTTGGCCGACGCCGCATCCGCAACACGCGTTTCAGACGCCGGCACGAGGGAATGCGAAATCACGTCTTCCGCCGGCAGAGCCGCGAACAAAACCGGATGCTCGACCGTTGAGGGCTGGACGGTCTCGTTGGAGACGATCACCCGCGTGCCCATCGTCGTTAGCCCGAACAGCTTCTTGGAAAATCCATGGGGCAGCCGGATGCAGCCATGCGAAGCTGGATACCCTGGCAGATGACCGGCGTGCAGAGCGACGCCAGACCACGTGATGCGCTGCATGTTCGGCATGGGCGCACTGTCGTACAGGTTAGAAAAATGGACGCGGTTCTTCTGCAGAACGGAGTAGACACCCGTGGGCGTCGGCGTGCTGAACTTGCCCGAAGAGATCGGGCTTTCGAGCATGAGGCGGTCACCGTCGAACACCGAAACGCGCTGACGGCGCAGTGACACTGCGATGAGAAGCGGGTTCTCGGGCTTCGTTACGACGGCCTCGGTGTCCTTGGCAGCCGCCTTGCGCGGCTTGGCACCGCTCTCCGCCTGCGGTGCCGTGCGCGTGATCCGCTTGACCTTGGGCTTCTTGCGCTTGTCGGCCGAGCCGTATGACGACCCGTTCGAGTTACCGTAATTGAAGAACTGCGCCTCGGCGGTTTCGCTCAGCGCAACACTGACAGCGAGCGCCAACAGGCTCGCCCCAAGGGTTGCACCACGCACGCGGGACACGAAAGCTAAAGGATCTCGCCGATCCCCGGGAACGCTGAACACCATTGACCCCATCCCAACTTCAAACGCGCGACCGATAAAAACGCATGATTTACCGGCTAGATGTCACCTTTTGGTTATCAGATGGGTCCCCGAATGCGCAATGCTGCATGATGCGTATTGTGACAAACTCTTGTCCGCTGTGGCGAAGGCTCCACGCATTTGTCATTGTTGAGCAATCTAAACCCTAAGTACAGGGATGGACTGGTATATTTTTGGGCTAAACCCTAAGTCTCAAGCCAAGTTGCCGGCGCGCCTCATCTGTTGCCCGTTGGCAAAAGCGTAACGCCTGGGCCGGGCCGTGGCTCCCATTCGCCGCACCGTCTCTCAGACCGGACCATCCGATGTCCCTGCAGAAAAAGTCACCGCGTTTGATGGCCCCCGATATCACCGCCATGAAGGGGGTACGGCCCATCGTGTCGCTGACGTCGTATCACGCTCATACCGCGGCGATCGCCGACAAATACTGCGACTTCCTCCTTGTCGGCGACAGCCTGGGGATGGTGATGCACGGCTACGAGACAACCGTCCCCGTGCCGCTCGACCTCATGATCATGCACGGCAAGGCGGTTGTGCGCGGGGCGCGGCGCGCGCTCGTCGTCGTCGACATGCCATTCGGAACCTACGAGGAGAGCCCTTCGGTCGCCTTCCGCAATGCCGCCCGCGTGATGAAGGAAACGGATTGCGGCGCGGTCAAACTGGAAGGCGGACGGCGCATGGCCGAGACGATCCACTACCTCGTGGAGCGCGGCATCCCCGTCATGGCTCACATTGGGCTGACCCCGCAGTCGATCAACGTCATCGGTGGATTCAAGACCCAGGGCCGCACGCGCGATCAATGGGCCGCCCTGGAGGACGACGCACGTCTGGTCGCGGAGGCCGGCGCCTTCGCCGTCGTGCTGGAGGCCATCGCCGCGCCGCTCGCTGGACGCATCACGGCAACCGTTCCGATCCCAACCATCGGCATTGGTGCCTCGGCGGCCTGCGATGGGCAGATCCTGGTCATGGAAGATATGCTCGGACTGTCGCCGAACGTGCCGAAGTTCGTAAAGGAGTTCGGCCGCATCGGGGCCGCCATTGACGGCGCCATCCGCGGCTACGCCGAGGAGGTCCGGGCGCGGCGCTTTCCCGATCCAGACCACAGTTACGCCATGAAGGACGAGGAAACCGGCGCGACTGTGGATCGCGCAGCCGCGTCCAAGCCCACAAAATCCAAGAAAAAGCTCGAAAGCTGAAAGACTTGGGGCACTACCGCCGCAGCGCCGAATATGGCCGCATCGGTGCAGCCAGACGGAATGCGCGAAATTGGGTTGCGCGGCGGTGGCTTAGGGCTATCAATGCGCGCAAATAGGCCACGCTTTCACTTTGCCGGGGTTCGCAACACACCGCCGGCAGGGTCGCAGTGCCAAGACACGGATATCCGGGGAACAAGGCCCAATGGTTGATAGAAACGACACGCTCCTTCGCGAAGTTAACGAGGAGTTGCGCCGCGAGCGGCTTGAAAAGCTGTGGGAACGTTATGGAATGTACCTCGTCGCCGGGGCCGCATTGTTCGTCGCCAGCATCGGTGGCTATCAGCTCTGGGAAAGCCGCAAGCTTGCCGAGGCCCAGGAAAATGGCGCGCGTTACGAGGCCGCGCTGAACCTGGTGAAGGCGGAAAAGTCTGACGAGGCGCAGAAGGCCTTGGAACAGATTTCAGCAGGCGGACACGAAGGTTACGCCGCTCTGGCCCAATTGCAGCAGGCTGGACTGCATCTGAAGACCGACCGGCCCAAGGACGCATTGGCCATCTTCGAGAAGCTGGCCACCGCGCCGTCGCCGGACGCCAACATCAAGACCTTCGCAGCCGTCCAAGCCGCATCCCTGCGGTTGGATGAGGCCGACTTTACCGAAATGCAGAATCGGCTCAACGATTTGGCCAACGGTACGTCCCCGTGGCGGATTCCCGCCAAGGAACTGCTCGCAACGGCCGCCTACAAGGCCGGCAAACTGGATGAGGCCCGCAAGCTTCTGATGGAATTGCTGACCGAACCGGAAGCGCCGCGCGGCACCATCAATCGCGTTCAACTGCTTCTGGGAGCTGTTGCAGCCTCGGAAGTGGGCAAGACGGCCACAGCCACACCGGCCGCTCCGGCGGCAGCAGCCCCGGCCACGACGGCGCCGTCCGCCCCGGCAGCGCCCGAATCCGGTGCCAAGGAAGGCACCCCGACACCTGCCGCGAGCGAGGCCGCTCCCGGGTCGAAGTAGGAGACGAGAATGGCCCGATGCTCACCAGTGCTGCGCGCGCTCGCCATGGCGAGCCTTGGCGCGTTTGCCCTGGGTGGATGCTCGGATAGCCTGCCCAGTCTGCCAAAGATCGGCGAACTCAATCCGTTCAAGGAAAAGCAGGTGCCTCTGCCGGGCCGGCGCATCGCTGTCCTTCCGGCAACCGAAAAAATCCCCGGCGAACTGGCCGACGCCAACGCACCGATCGTATTGCCGGCAGCCCAACCCAACGAAGAATGGACCCAGCCGGGCGGCGTGCCCTCGAACACGCCCGGGTCACCTGGCACTGTCGGGTGGCGCACGCGAGGCCTGGAGCGTCAGCGCGGGCGCTGGATCGAGCGGCCAGGGCCGCGTGACGGCAAGTCCGATCGTCTATGGCGGGCGCATTTACACACTCGATGCCGACGGAACGGCGATGGCGATTTCCGTATCGGGCGGCTCGGCTCTTTGGAAGCATTCCCTCGCCCCGACACCACCCCAGACCGCACAGGCCGGCGGGCTCAGCAGCTTGACGACATCGAGTATCTTCTCGCTCGGCGGCTCGGACGGCGGCGGCTACGGCGGCGGACTTGCTGTCGACAACGGCCGGCTCTACGGCGCCAGCGGCTTCGGTGCGGTTATTGCCATGGACCCGGGAACCGGCAAGCGGCTGTGGGAGAAAAATCTCGGGGCGCCCATTCGCTCGTCGCCCACCGCGGCCGGCGATCGCGTCTTCGTCCTCACCACCGAGGGCCGTTTCTACTGCCTGTCCGGCGTCGATGGCACCGAGCTATGGTCCTCGCGCGGCCTGCCGCATCAGGCCTCGTTGTCGCTCAACGCCAGTCCGGCGGTGGACGGCGAGATCGTGGCCGTGCCCTATCCCACCGGCGACGTCATCGGCCTCAAGGTGCTCGATGGCAGCCCGGTCTGGTCGGAGAACCTGACGCGCTCGCGCGCCGCGTCCCAGTTCGCATCACTGACCGACGCGGCGCGTCCTGCGATTGACGACGGCGTCGTGTACGCCATCGGCCATGCGGGTCGCATGGTGGCCACCAACATCAAGAGCGGCGAACGCATCTGGTCGATCAATGCACCGGGCACGCAAATGCCGTGGGTTGCGGGCGAGAGCGTTTTCATCATCGATACCCTCGGGCAGATCATGGCGATCGCCAAGCGCGACGGGAAGATCCAGTGGACCGCCAAGCTGCCATCGAGCGGGGCATGGTCGGGTCCCGTGCTGGCCAACAACACGCTGTGGGCCATTTCGTCCAAAGGCGTGCTGGCGTCCATCGAGCCGACGACAGGGCGCGTGCTCGGCCAGCAGACGCTGTCCTCGGGGTCCTACATCGCGCCGATCGTGGCCGGTGGCCGGATGTACATTCTCACCGACGCAGCCAAGCTGATCGCCCTCAACTGAGGCAGCGCCAGCATCCTGCTGGCAAAGGCTCTTAACGCTCCCCGCACCCGCGCGTCCTCCGCCCTCAGTTTGAGGTCGAAGACAGCCCACGATGCCGCTATGCACACGGCATGACCGCGGACGAGCACTTTGAAATCTTCCTGGTGGCCACACCCGGCCTTGAGGGGCCGCTGTGCGCGGAGGCGCGCGTCTGCGGCTTCAAGGCGAAGACGGTGCCCGGCGGCGTGACGATCAATGGCGGCTGGCCCGACGTTTGGCGCGCCAATCTAGAAATTCGCGGCGCCAGCCGCATCCTGGCGCGTGTCGATGTCTTCCGCGCGCAGCATCTGGCGCAACTGGACCGGCGGGCGCGGAGCGTGCCCTGGGCGCGCATCTTACGGCCCGACGTGCCCGTTCGCGTCGAAGCGAGCTGCAAATCTTCGCGCATCTATCACACCGGTGCGGCGGCCGAACGCATCGGACGAGCCATTCATGAAACCATTGGCGCGCCACTTTCGGATGACGCCCCCGTCTCGATCCGGGCGCGCATCGAGAACGACGTCTGCACGATCAGCGTCGATACCTCGGGCGAGCTGTTGCACAAGCGCGGGCACAAGGAAGCTGTCGCCAAGGCGCCGATGCGCGAAACGATGGCGGCCCTCTTCCTGCGCCAATGCGGCTATGACGGCCGGGAACCCGTGGTCGATCCCATGTGCGGGTCAGGCACCTTCGTCATCGAAGCCGCCGAGATTGCCGCCGGGCTAAAGCCGGGCCGGTCGCGCCACTTCGCGTTCGAGCATCTGGCGACCTTCGATGCGCAAGCCTGGAGCGCCCTGCGTACGGAACCCCAGGTACAGGCACAGCCCCCGCAACCTCAGATGCGGTTCGTCGGCAGCGACCGCGACGAGGGCGCCATCCGCATGAGCCGGGCCAACGCGGAACGCGCGGGCGTTGCAGGTTTCACGGAATTTGTGGTGCGGGACGCCGCCGAGCTGACGCCGCCCGAGGGACCAGTGGGGCTGGTCATCGTCAATCCGCCCTACGGGGAACGCATCGGAGAGAACGCCCGCCTGCGCGGGCTCTACCGCACTCTGGGGCACGTACTATTGACGCGCTTTGCCGGCTGGCGCGTCGGTCTCATCACCAGCGACGACGCGCTGGCGAAGGTGACAGGCCTGCCTTTCGCACTTTCAGCCGAACCCGTCCTGCACGGCGGGCTGCGCATCCAGCTCTACCGGACAGGGCCGCTCCCGTAACCGGCGGGAGCCCGGGGCGCATCAGGCTTTGACTGCGCCGTCGTTGGTCTTGATGTCGATGAATTTGATGGCCGGGTTCTTGTCCGATGCCCATCCGAGACCGAACTGGCTTTGCGCAAGGAACACACGATCCCCGTCGAGATCGGTGGCAATCGCCGACTTGTTTTTCGCCGCGAAGGCCTCCAGCGCCGCCGGATCGTCCGACGTGAACCAGCGGACCACTTCATACGGGCAGCTCTCGAAGATGATGGGCAGGTTGTATTCGTTGGTCAGCCGGTCCGCGAGCACGTCGAGCTGCAGCGCGCCGATGACGCCCACGATCGGCTGCGAACCATCGACCGGATTGAACACCTGCACCACGCCTTCCTCGGCCATCTCCATCAGCGCTTCGCGCAGCTTCTTGGCGCGGATCGCATCTTCCAGCCGGACGCGGCGTAGAATTTCCGGCGCAAAACTGGGGATTCCGAGGAACGTGATGTCCTCGCCTTCGGTGAGCGCGTCGCCAATACGCAAGAGCCCACGGTTGGGAATTCCCACCACATCGCCGGCATAGGCCTCCTCGGCCAGCGACCGGTCTTGCGCAAAGAAGAACTGCGGCGCCGACAGCGCCAGCGTCTTCTCGCTGCGCACGATCTTTACGCGCATGCCGCGCGTGAGTTTGCCGGAGACGACGCGCATGAAGGCCATGCGGTCGCGATGGTTGGGGTCCATGTTCGCCTGGATCTTGAACACGATCCCCGACATCTTCGGTTCGTCGGCTTCGACCAGACGCCCCGCTGCCCGCAAGCTGCGCGGCGGCGGCGCGAACGCGACGAGCGCATCGAGCAGGTGGCGCACGCCGAAATTCTTGAGCGCGCTGCCGAAATAGACCGGCGTCAGCGTGCCCTGACGGAACGCCTCCAGATCAAAGCGGCCGCAGGCGCCCTGGACGAGATCAATCTCCTCGCGCCAGCGTTCCACCTGCCCGTTTTCCGGCAGCAGCTCATCGAAAACCTTGTCATTCGGACCGCTCACCGGCTCATGCGCGCGTTCATCGTCGAGGCGCGTGATACGGGGCTCATAAAGATCGAACGTGCCACGGAATTCGCGGCCGCGCCCGATCGGCCAGTTCATTGGCGCGGTATCCAGCGCCAGGACGCTGGCGATTTCATCCAGCAGTTCGAGCGGCTCGCGTGTCTCGCGGTCTAGCTTGTTGATGAATGTGATGATCGGGATGTCGCGCAGCCGGCAGATCTCGAACAGCTTGCGCGTGCGGCTCTCGATACCCTTCGCCGCGTCGATGACCATGATGGCGCTATCGACGGCGGTCAGCGTGCGATAGGTCTGATCGGAGAAGTCCTCATGGCCCGGCGTGTCGAGCAGATTGAGCACGGCGTCTTCGTACTCGAAGGTCATCACCGACGTGACAACCGAGATGCCGCGGGCCCGCTCGATCGCCATCCAGTCGGAGCGTGTGTTCTGCTTGTCCTTCTTCGCCTTAACCTGACCGGCGAGCTGAATGGCGCCGCCGAACAGCAGGAGCTTTTCCGTCAGCGTCGTCTTACCGGCGTCGGGATGCGAGATGATGGCGAACGTGCGCCGCCGCGCTATCTCGCGGGCCATGACCGACTGCGGTACGCCGCCCGCCGGCGCGGGCGTGGCCACCGCACTCGCGGAACCGGTTTCTTCAATTTTGCGTGCGTCGTCGGCCACGGCCAGTCGTCCTTACCCGTCGTGTTATGAGTTGAGCGCGAGGAAGCCGGGCGCGCCCACATGGCAGCGTGCAGGGCGACGCCGCGTGCGCCCCTATACATGGTTCGAAGGGGCGGGTCACGCTGGGTGGGCCTAATGTCTCGATGGACGGACTGCCGATCCGCGAAATCAGCGCGGCGAGGCGGGACGGCACCTCAGCGAGGGCCGTCACCGCCTCTTTGCGCTTCGTCGAGGGCTACGCAATACTTCCGGGACGAAGCATCGTGCGTGCCGAGGACGGGGGGTACACGAGGACGCAATACTTGAAACATCACCTCATCCCGCCGTCCAAGGCCGCAGATGTCGGGATAACGGACCCACATGGCTTTCATTCCTTGTGAGTCTAAGCGCGCCTGTGGAAAACTCGCTAAGCAACGGACAACCTTCGAATCGTAGGCGAAGGTTCATCCGCAGATAGGGACCTTCGCGTGCTTCAGCGGCTACCGTTGTATGTGATCCTCATGGCGGCGGTACTGGCAGGCGCCGTGTTTCTGCGCGCGCTGGATCCCGCGCCCGTTGCCCGGGCCAGGCTGGCGGTATTCGACAGCCTGCTCACGGGTGCGCCACGGATCGCCGATCCCGCCTTTCCTGTCCGCATTGTCGATATCGACGAGGCTTCACTGGCAGCCCTCGGACAATGGCCCTGGCCACGCACCAGGCTCGCCGAACTGATCGACCGGCTGACAGCGGCCGGCGCAAAGACCATTTCCATCGACCTCATCCTCGCCGAACCCGACAGGTGGTCGGCGTCGAAGATGGCTGAGGAACTGGCGCGCTTCGATGAACTCAAGCCGCTGGCAAGTGCGGCCGCTTCGCTTCCCTCGAATGACAACATCCTGGCGGCTGCCCTGAAGAAGGGGCCCGCCATCCTTGGCTTCTCTGCCGAACAGGGACCTGCCCGCAACCTTGTGCCGCCGCGCGCGCCCTATGCCATTGCCGGCGATGACCCGAAACTCTTTGTCCCGACTTTTCCCGGCGGCGTCGGCAGCGTGCCCGTTCTGTCGGAAGCGGCGACAGGAATTGGCGCCGTCAACTGGATACCCGAGCGGGATCAAGTCGTGCGCCGCGTTCCTCTGCTCATCTCCGCAGGCGACGCACTCTATCCGTCACTGTCGCTGGAAACGCTGCGGGTGGCGGAGAACGACAAAGCAACCATCCTCATCCGCTCGTCGGGGGCGAGCGGTATCTTGTCGTTCGGCCAGCAAACCGGGCTCGACAGCATTCGCATCGGCGAGACACTCCTACCCTCCGACGCCCAAGGCGAACTTTGGCTCAAATTCGCAAGCCCGGACCCAAGGCGCTATATTCCAGCCCACCGGCTGCTGTCCGGCGACGTGGACGCCGGCGACATTGCCGGACGCCACATCTTCATCGGCGCGAGCGCCACCGGCCTGATGGATCTGCGCACGACGCCCTTGGCCGCATCGGTGCCGGGCGTCGAGATCCACGCCCAGGCCCTGGAACAAATGCTGGCTGGCGATCATCTGATGCGACCGGCATGGGCGACGGGCGCCGAGATTGTCTTTTTGGTGCTGGCGGGCGGACTGGCTGCCTTTCTCATTCGCCGGTCGGGTGCCCTGGCGGCCGCAATCTCGAGCCTCGCGGCCATTGTTGGCGTTCTGATCTTTTCCAAGGCTGCCTACGCCGGTGCGGGGTTCCTGATCGATCCGGTCTATCCGTCGATGGCGCTCCTTGCCGTCTATCTGACCGGATCCCTGTCGAATTACATCCGCGCTGAAACCGATCGGGCGCGCATCCGCTCCGCGTTCGGGCACTACGTCTCGCCGGCGATTGTGGAAGAACTGGCCGGCAGTCAGGACAAGCTGAAGCTCGGCGGCGAGACCCGCGACGTGACGCTGTTGTTTGCCGACGTACGCGGCTTCTCACGCCTTTCGGAAGGCATGGACGCTGAAGCGCTGGTACGGTTCGTCAACACACTCTTCACGCCGCTTGCCGACACCATTCTTGACCGGCGGGGCACGATCGACAAATTCATGGGTGATGCGGTGATGGCGTTCTGGAATGCGCCTCTGCCCGATCCCGATCATGCGGCGGCCGCGTGCCGTGCAGCGCTCGCCATGCAGGCCGACATTGCGCACATGAACCGCGAGCGCGACAGCGCGGCACCGCCCATCCGCCTCGGCATCGGCCTCAACACCGGGTCATGCGTCGTCGGCAACGTCGGCTCGCCCCAGCGCTTCGACTACTCGGTGCTTGGAGATGTCGTGAACACGGCATCGCGGATTGAGGAAATCACCAAGACTTATGGCGTCCCGATCATCGCGGGCGAGAAAACAGCGGCGGCGGCGTCAGAGCTGGCGTTTGTTGAAATCGGTGCGGCGCCTCTGCGCGGCAAGGACCGGCCAGAGAAGCTCTACGCGCTCATCGGCGATGAAGATGTCGCCAAACACCCGCAGATGGCGGAACTCCGCGCCGCCCTCAAGCAGCTGACAACCGCCATTGCAGCTGGGCGGGCCGAGGACGCGCGTGCACATCTGGCGACGTGCACCGAACTCGAAATTCCTGGTACGCGCGATGTTTTGGACGCCGTCGCCCAGAAGCTCGCGGCCGAAGGCCGCGCCATCAAGACCTGACGCACCTTGTCAGCACGTCAGGGTCTGAGCGGCATCAGCGATAGTCGCCGTGGCCACCGCCACCGCGGCCCGGGGGCTTGCCCGGCTTGTGCTTCTTACCGCCACCCTGCCGATCGCCTTGCCGATACCAATGCCGATGCCGATGCCGATCGCGGCACCAATAGCGCCCTTTACGGCCTCGTCATTGCTTGCCTTCCGTGTCGGCTTTGGCTTGCCAACTTTGGGCGGCGGCGAGGTCTTCACCACCTTCTTCTTCGGCGGCTTGGGTTCGGTGGTCTTCGCGGCCTTTTTCTTTGGTGGCGTCTTTTCGGTTTTCTTCGCGCGCTTGGTCTTGCGGGCCGGCTTGTCCTGCTTCTCTGCCTTGGTCAGATCCTCGCGCGAGAACAGCGGCGACGGATCGATGGTCGGCGGCGCGACGACGAAGGGGAACGCGATGTCGAAGGGCAGCGCACCATCGTCGTCCAGGCTCGCCCAGCGCAGCGGTTCACTCACGTCTCCATCTTCGTCAACTCGGATGAGTTTGCCCGGTTCGTCATGGTCACGGCAGTCGCCACGCTCGTTGCACACCGTAACCGCGCCTTCATGCAGAAGCACGTATGAAGTTTCGTCGGGGAGCACATAAGCGTCAAAAATCGTACCACGCACGGTGATGGACGCACGCGGCACTTTCACGACGTAGCTCGGCTTGGCGGCGATGCCGGTGATGAATCGGAACGCGCCTTCCACCAGATTGATGCCGATCGCGCCGGATGACTTGTTGGGATCGTAGACGAACTTGTCGAGCAGCATGCGCGCGCCGGCGCCGAGCGCCAGCTTGGTGTCGTCATTGAGCCTCAATTCGGTCGAGGCGTCCTTGCTGACGTCAATCAACTCGTTCTGGCGCACGTTATCGCCGGTCTGAAGCGTGCGCGTGTCGCGATCGAACTCCGCGGTCACGACATTGATGACGGATAGGGTGGCGCCAATCGGCTCGCCAGGGGCGGCCCAGGCCGAAGGAATGACTGCGGCCGCCGACAAGGTGGCCATGAGCATACCGGCAGCGTGACGGTGAAACATGGCTGTTTCCTCTAAATCAGGAATTGCAGTCCGGGTGTCCCAAGGTGCTGCAATTCTTTGGAATTGGAAAATTCCTGAATAATCTGGATCAGCCTAGCAGAATGACCGTTACCAGCCAATGCACGGACGGCCCGCCGAATGGGCCTTAGCTTAATTTTTTGAACCTGCCAGAACTGTTCCCTAGGGAACAGCACCCTATTGCGCCACTGGCACGGCGCCTTTTGACTTGGCTTTGTGATCCGGCTCGACGTGAATAACCACTTCAGCGCCCGCAATTTTCGTGCGCACGGCCTCTTCGATGCGGTCACAAATATCGTGCGCATCGCGAACGGACATGTCACCCGGCACGACCAAATGGAATTCGATGAAAATCACCCGCCCGGCAGCGCGCGTGCGGATGTCATGCGCCTGAATGGCGCCGGCCCCGCTGACCTGAATGGCGTCCTTGATCTGGGCCTGGATCTCGGGGCTTGCCGCCTCATCGAGGAGCGAGCTGATCGAACTCGTGGTGATGTGGTATCCGGCCCAAAGGATATTGAGCCCAACCAGCGCCGCCAGCAGCGGGTCGATAACGGCAATACCCGTCCACAGGGCAAGCAGAAGCCCAGCCAGCACGCCGATCGAGGTCAGCACGTCGGTGAGGATATGCCAGCCGCCGGCACTCAATGCGGGGGATTTCCAGGCCCGCCCGCGCGAAATCAGAAACGCCGCCCAACCTGCGTTAATGGCGCCGGCAAACGCGTTGATGGCAAGACCCTGCGCCGGTTCGGTCAGCACGCGTGGCGTCACCCAGGCGTCATAGGCCTCCTGAAAGATCATGAAAGCGGCCAGGACAATCAGCGCGCCTTCCAGGACCGCGGAGAAGAATTCCGCCTTGTGGTGACCGAAGGGATGGTTGCGATCGGGCGGCATGGCGCTGACCCGGATTGCAACCAGTGCCACCACGGCCGTCACCACGTTGACGATGCTTTCCAAGGCATCCGAATAGAGCGCCGCGCTGCCCGTTTTCAGATAGGCGATGTACTTCAGCCCCATCACCAGGAGCGCAATGACGATGGTCGCCACCGCCGTGCGGCTGGTATCGCCGTTCATGTGCGCATGATCGTGGTGGGGTGTCGTGCTCATGAGCTATCTGCGTCGTCCTGTTTGCGTTCCGTGGATACCCGGCGGGACGCTGGCGCATCTTGTGACCGCGTTGTTTCACGGCTGGCAGCCCAAGCCAACCCGTTTCGCCTCTACCGAAATTGTGGCTGCGGTTCGGTGTTTTCCACACCCGTTCACCCGCGCCAACTCGCCGCGACGGCGCGAATCTGTTGCTTGGAATGAATTTTAGTCAGGGGGGCTGAGATATGGCCAACTTCACGACCCATATTGCCGTTGGAACCGTGGTTTCGGGAGCGCTGGCAACTCTGACGCTGGCCGCCGATGTTGTGGCACCCGAAAATCTCATCGCCGTCACCATGGCTGGCGTGCTGGGCTCGGTCCTGCCCGACATCGACTTGAAGGACTCGCGCGCCAGCCGCGCCATGTTCTCCGGACTTGGGATCTTTTTCTCGTTTGCCGTCCTGTTCTCTTTCGCGATGAAATTCTCAATTGCCGAGCTGTGGATCTTGTGGCTCGGAACCTTGGTTCTCGTGCGCTACGGCCTGCATGCCGCGTTTCATAACCTCTCGGTTCATCGCGGCATCTGGCACTCACTTCTGGCTGGCGTCTTTTCGGCTGGCGCGACAGCTGTGCTCTTCTATTATGTGCTTGGCCGGCACGAGGGCGTAGCTTGGCTGGCTGGCGGTTTCCTTTTGGTCGGCTACATTGTGCATCTCGTGCTCGACGAGATCTATTCCGTCGACGTGATGGATACGCGCGTGAAAGCGTCGTTTGGCACCGCCTTGAAGCTCTTCGACCGCCGCTATCCGTACGCGTCGCTAGGCATGCTGACCGCGACCATCGCCGTGATGAGCATAACGCCGCCGACCAAGACCTTCACCGATGGTCTGCGCTCGCGCGACATGTGGGCCGGTCTCAATCAGCGGCTGCTGCCGCAGGACAAGTGGTTTGGGTTCCTCGACCGCAACAGCGGGCTGGCCAAGGTCGGAACCACGGCGGACGGCGATGTCACCACCGGATCCATTGACAAGGCCCCGGCTGGCGAGACCAAGACCGCGCCCTGACCCTCAGGAATGATCCAGGCCTTCGTCTCAAGGTGAGTGCGTTATTGTTGGTTCCGCACCTCGGCGGAACCGGCTATGAATGGCTCCCGAGACACGCGGAGACGACAAACCGCGGTCCACTAGGACTAGGGGAGGATCACGCATGACACCGACAATTGCCGGCGTACTGGCGCTTGCGCTTGGATTGCTGCTCATTGGACTTCTGTTCCTGCGCGGCAACCGGGCCGTATTCCTGTTCTATGTCGTCGCCTCAGCCGTCGGCATCGGCTACCTGGTTACGACCGGCGCCATCGATGAGATCGGCACTAAGGTTCTGGAACTGATCGGTCAGGTAACGGCCGAAAAGGATGCTGGCCCCGCGCCGGCCGCCGCTCCCGCCCCCGCGCAATAGCGCAAAATCCGGCACTTCCCCGACGGCATCGCTTGCCGCGTCCCGGGCAGTCGCCTAAGACACGAGATAACCCGCACGGGCTGACGCCTGGGCGGGTTGGCGTGCGTTTGCGGCGGGCCATCGTCATGCCGGGCGCACGACCATCGAGCTATCCCAGAGCCCCTTTCCTGACACCCAGAGAATACCGCCCCCATGTCCGAACTTCTGATCGAGCTTTTCTCCGAAGAGATTCCCGCGCGGATGCAGGTCCGCGCTGGCGAGGATCTGAAGCGGCTCGTGGGCGAAAGCTTGAAGGCTGCAGGATTGGAGTACGGCGAGGCCCGCGCTTTTTCCACGCCGCGCCGCCTCACGCTCGTAATCGAGGGGCTGCCCGCGAAGTCCCCTGCCATCTCGGAAGAACGCAAGGGCCCGCGCGTCGGCGCGCCTGAACAGGCTGTGCAGGGGTTCCTGAAGGCCGCCGGTCTGTCGGCCTTGTCCGAGGCCGACGTCGTCAAGGACGAGAAAAAAGGCGACTACTACGTTGCGCGCATCGACAAGCCCGGCCGCAAGGCCGCTGAGATCGTCGCCGAGGCCTTGCCCGCCGTTCTCGCCAAGTTTCCCTGGCCGAAGTCCATGCGGTGGGGCACAGGTACCTTCCAGTGGGTGCGCCCGCTGCATTCCATCATCTGCCTGCTCGACGGCAAGGTCGTGCCCTTCGAAGTGGCAGGTATCGCCAGCGGCAATGCCACGCGCGGGCACCGCTTCCACGGCAACACCTCGTTCAAGGTGAAGTCGTTCGACGATTACGTGACCCAGCTCACGGCGCATAAGGTGATGCTCGATCCGGCGGCCCGCGCCGCGACGATCAGCGAAGCGGCGCACGCCGCGGCCAAGGCCGCCAAGCTGCACCTCGTGGAGGACGAGGCGCTCGTTGCCGAGAACGCGGGCCTCACCGAATGGCCGGTCGTGCTGATGGGCTCGTTCGACAAGGACTTCCTCGAAGTGCCGGGC
Organism: uncultured Alphaproteobacteria bacterium; assembly: GCA_963786675.1. Classification (GTDB taxonomy): domain Bacteria; phylum Pseudomonadota; class Alphaproteobacteria; order Rhizobiales; family Hyphomicrobiaceae; genus JAGVSR01. The sequence goes on from CAWAZY010000001.1 coordinate 370,489, forward strand.
GAAGTGCTGACCACGTCCATGAAGCAGCACCAGAAGTGCTTCTCGCTGCGCGATCCCAAGACTAAGAAGCTGGCCAACAAATTCATCCTCGTGTCGAACCTGACTGCGACGGACGGCGGCGCGGAGATCATCGCGGGCAACGAGAAGGTCATCCGCGCGCGCCTGTCGGATGCGAAATTTTTCTGGGATCAGGACCTGAAAAAGCCACTCGACGAAATGGCGATCGAGCTGGCCGGCATCACGTTTCACGAGAAACTGGGCTCGCAGAAGGATCGCGTGGAGCGCATCGCGGAACTGGCGGCGCAGATCGCGGGTGCGGTCGATGCGGTGCCCGAAGACGCGCGGCGCGCCGCGCAGCTCGCCAAGGCCGATCTCGTCTCAGGGATGGTCGGCGAGTTCCCCGAGCTTCAGGGCCTGATGGGGCGCTATTACGCCGAGAAGGCCGGAACCAAGGCCGAGATCGCGCGCGCCATCGAGCTGCACTACAAGCCCAAGGGCCCGACCGACGTGGTCCCGAAGGAAGAGGACAGCGACAGCACGGCGATTGCCGTGGCGCTGGCCGACAAGCTCGACACGCTCGTCGGCTTCTGGGCCATCGGCGAAAAGCCGACGGGCTCCGGCGATCCCTACCAGCTCCGCCGCGCAGCTCTCGGCGTCATTCGGATTGTGCTGGAGAATGATCTGCGGCTGCCATTGTGCAACCGACTTGCCATCCAGTCGATACCGTTCCTCATGCTAGACTTGAAAAATGAGATTCAAGCGAACATCGCGGCAGCGGAGCATCTGGAAGCTGCTGGAATTGGCAGAGGTTTAGTAAAAATGGCCGCGACGCTCTTCTCGAGCGACCTACAAAGAGCGTTCGAGATTGAAAGGAACATACAGAAGAAGCTTTCTACACTGGCTGTAATCTCCTCGCCTTCTTCGCTGACCGGCTGAAGGTCCACCTGAAGGAAAAGGGCGCGCGGCACGACCTCATCGACGCCGTGTTCGCGCTGCCGGGCCAGGACGATCTCGCCCTCGTCGTCAAACGCGTCGACGCGCTAGGCGACTTCCTCACCACCGACGACGGCGCCAATCTTCTCGCCGGCGTCAAGCGCGCCGCGAACATCCTCGGCATCGAGGAAAAGAAGGACAAGACCAGCTACGCCGGCACCTACGACATGAAGCTCCTGAAAGAGGACGCGGAGTTGGCGCTCGCCGCCGCCATCGAGAGCGTCAAGCAGGACACGGTGGCCGCGATCAACGTGGAGAACTTCACCGGCGCCATGAACGCACTGGCGGAACTGCGGGCACCCGTGGACGCCTTTTTCGAAAAGGTCACGGTCAACGATCCCGATCCGGCGCTGCGGGCGAACCGCTTGAAGCTGCTATCGGAAATCCGCGCAGCCACGCAAACCGTCGCCGATTTCTCCAAGATCGCCGGGTAAAAGTCGCGCCGTTCGCCCGGACAGGGCTCCGGCTGCAAGCAAACCGCTGGCCCGTCATCAGAAAAATTGTTGTCACGCGGAGTGATCCCCCCGCGTCATCCCGACGTTACTTCAACCAGAAGCCAACCCAGCGGGCGCTGCGCTGGCTCTCACCCGTCACGTGAGGCCGATCCTCCGCGCAATCGACGCCCGCCAGACGCGATGGACATGATGGACGACGGCAAGACCTTGCATTTCGAACTTGATGGAGCCAGCGCCACCCCCAAGACGGGCGATACCGGGGCCGCGAGTGGCGCCCATGCGCCAGGGCCTGAGCGCAAGCGGCAGAAACCTGAGAAGCTGATGCGGCTCCTCTCGGACCGCAACCTGAAGCTTCTGAAAATGATCCGTACGGATAAACCCAAGACGCTGGCCGAACTGTCCCGGCTGTCCGGCCGTCCAAAGGCCAGCCTGACGCGCACGCTGGCGCGGCTGTCGGATCTCGGCATCGTCGTGCTGGTGAAGTCCAAGGGCCGTGGAAAGATCCCGCAGGTGGCTTGCGACCGGGTCCGTCTCGACGTCAGCTTGCTGCCTGATGAGACACCGGACAGCCGCGAGTCCTGACGCCGGCATCGTCCAATAAATTCCCGCAGCCGGGGTGCGACTGCGCGCTCTTGAAGAGCCCACGTGGCGTCGCAGCTCACGATGAACTGCGGCGCGTGACTGCGTTGATGAGGAGATTGGGAAGCTGGCCAGTCATAACTGATCCCGGCCCTCACCTAAGACCAATCGGTGCGCCCCGCACGACCGGACCAGCCAGCTTCCAATGCCGGTCTGATAGCGCATGGCGCGGGCCTTGGCCTTCGCAAAAATGACACTTCACTATCGTCTCGGACCGCATTGACGGGTTTTATCTCGCGGGCTCAATCGCCTACATTGCGCGCTGCTGCGATCGCCGCAGGCTGTTGGTAATTCTGGTGCGATGTGTCGCCAATGCGCAGCACAACCGAGGCGTGTTACGCGGCCGGCATGCCGGCGTCATTCTCGGCGGCTTCATAGTCTGACGAGGCCGTCAGCCAGGCCTCTTCCGCCTCACCAAGCTTCTTCGCGACGAGCCCGCGTTCCAGTGTCACTTTCTGCGTACGGGGCGGGTCCTCGTACAGCGTGGGATCGGCGAGCAGCGCATCTAAACGCGCTAGTTCAGTGGTTAGCTTGTCGACCAGCTTTTCCGCATCCGTGACGCGCTTTTTAAGTGGCGCCAGCTGTTGGCGGCGTTGGGCTGAAGCCCGCCGCGCCGCCGCGCGGTCGGGACGCGCATCGCCCGCATCGCCATCGTCGCTGCTCCGCAGGCGGACGCTGCCGCCCCGGTCGGCGAGCAATTCCTCGCGATAGCTTTCCATGTCGCCGTCATAGGACGTGACCGTGCCGCCCCGAACGATCCACAGCCGGTCAGCGGTCGCTTCGACGAGATGACGGTCGTGGCTGATCAGGATGACCGCGCCTTCATAGTCGCTCAGCGCATGGATCAGCGCCTCCCGGCTATCGATGTCGAGGTGGTTCGTCGGCTCGTCGAGGATCAGCAGGTGCGGCGCATGAAACGCCGTCAATGCGATGAGCAGCCGGGCTTTCTCACCGCCGGAAAGATTGGCGCACTTCGTATCCGCCTTGTCGGCACCGAACCCGAAAGTCCCGAGCCGGGTGCGCTTTTGCGCTTCCGTCGCCTCGGGCATGAGCTTCACGATGTAATCGTAGGGTGTGGCGAGGGGGTTGAGATCGTCCAGTTGGTGCTGGGCGAAATACCCGACGGTGACACGATTGGCACCGAAGACCTGCCCCGACAGGGGCGGCAGGCGCCCTGCAATCAGCTTGGCGAATGTCGATTTGCCGTTGCCGTTCTGGCCAAGCAGCGCGATGCGGTCATCCTGGTCGAGCCGCAGATTGAGGCCACTGAGAATGGGCGTGCCCGGTGCATACCCCGCGCTGGCGTTCTCCAGCCTGAGCAGAGGGCTTGCGAGCATCTTCTCCGGGTTGGGCAGCACGAACGGCGTCACGCGGTCCTCGACCTGGGCGGCGATGGGCTGCATGCGCGAGAGCGCCTTGACGCGGCTCTGGGCCTGCTTGGCCTTGGTCGCCTTGGCTTTGAACCGGTCGATGAAGGCCTGGATGCGGCGGCGTTCCTCGTCCTGCTTTTTCTTCAGCTTCAGTTCCAGCCGCTGCTTTTCGCGCCGGGTTTCCTCGAAGGCATCGTAGCCGCCCGCGTAGAGCGTGAGTTTGCCCCGATCGAGATGCAGGATCGCACCCGGCACGGCGTTCAAGAGATCGCGGTCATGGCTGACGATCAGAACCGTATGCGGATAGCTCTTCAGGTAGCTTTCCAGCCACAGGGTGCCTTCCAGATCCAGGTAGTTGGTCGGCTCGTCGAGCAGCAGGATTTCCGGTTCGAGGAACAAGACCGCCGCCAGGGCGACGCGCATGCGCCAGCCGCCTGAGAACGCCCCGCAGGGCCGCTGCTGCGCGTCGTGATCGAAACCCAGACCGGCGAGAATGGTGGCCGCGCGTGCGGGCGCGGCATGGGCGCCAATGTCCGACAAGCGCACTTGAATATCGCCGATGCGATGCGGGTCGCTCGCGGTTTCCGCTTCCGCGAGCAGGCTGGCGCGTTCGGTATCGGCGGCAAGCACCCAATCGATGAGGGTTACATCGCCGCCCGGCGCTTCCTGCGCGACGTAGCCGATGCGGCTGCCCCGCGTCGTGGTGATGGAGCCGTCGTCGGGTGCCAGTTCGCCGGTGATCAGCCGGAGCAGCGTGGACTTGCCCGCGCCATTGCGGCCGACGAGGCCAACCTTGTGGCCCGTCGGTATCCCCGCGGTGGCGGCATCGAAGATCCGCTTACCCTCGATGTGAAAGGTCAAGTCGTTGATATGCAGCATGGTTGGACCGCATAGCCGACGCCCGTCCCGCTGTCACGGGGCCTTGAGCCACAGCCGGCGCCGGGATGCGGGGATTACCTCCATTGGCCGCTTTGACAGAGGCAGCGCGGGGCACAATGCTGCACCGATGAGGATTGCCAATTCGCGCATCAGGCCGACCTTCGAACTGGAAGCGGCCGAAATCGAACTGGGACATGGCCCCGTGGCCGGCGTGGACGAAGCCGGGCGCGGACCCTGGGCTGGACCGGTCGTAGCCGCGGCCGTCATTCTGGACCCTCACGCCATCCCCGTGGGCATCGACGACAGCAAGGCGCTTGACGAAGACGGCCGCGAGGTCATTTACCGGCGTATCCTTGACAGTGGCGCCGCCATCGGCGTGGGGATCGCGGATGTCGACCGGATCGACCGCGACAACATTCTGGCCGCTACACTCTGGGCCATGACGGAGGCCGTCAATTCGCTGCCCCGCCGGCCCATGCTCGCCCTGATCGACGGCAACAAGTCCCCGCGCCTTCACTGCGAAACCCGGGCCATCGTCAAAGGCGACGCCAAGTGCCTCTCGATATCGGCGGCGTCCATCGTTGCGAAAGTCACGCGTGATCGGATCATGATCGCCATGGACAAGACCCATCCAGGTTACGGCTTCGCGCGCCATAAGGGATACGGCACTCCTGAACACAAGGACGCGCTGGCGCGCCTTGGCGTTTGCGCAATTCATCGCCGTTCATTTCGCCCAATTCAGCTTGCCCTTGGATTGGCAGGCGCGGCGTGACTGATTGCATTTGCCACAGTGCAATGCCTCAGCATTCGGGTTGAATATAATTTGTGGTTCCGGTTCCAGATGCGCCAAAGTCGAGGCTTGGCCCTGACGCCATTGGCAAACGTTTCCGCGGCCGTTTCATCCGTGTGCGTTTTGGACGTAGACTGGTGAGGGCAAGTCGGCGCGTCTCGGCGGACGTGCAATCAAAGAGTGATCTGATGGCTGCAATCTTGCGGCAACGACTCGAAATCCCAGCCGTGCTCCGACGCGAAACGGATGCCTATCGCGGCAACGACCCGCTCGCCGTTGCGGAGTCCTATACGCCCAACGCACGCCTCGTGACCCACCTGGATGAGACAATTTCCCGGCTGATGGAACTGCCGTTCGGAGAACCCGTCTTTGCCGTCGGCAGCGTCGGCATCCTGCGCTTCTACGCCTACGACATGATGCTGTACGACGTGAAGGAACTGGAGCTGATTTCCGCACAACGACTGGGACGTCAAATCATTGGGACCTGTAATTGGAAATTGAAGTGCCGATCCACCGGCGATGATATTATGGGCTTTTGCCAGTCCACTTGGACGCTGGATACAAGTGGCCGAAAATTTGCGGCTGTGGAAAGCTCGTGGCAGATCTACGAACCCGACCCGTACAGATCAATTATTTGACGGGGTCCGCGCTTGACGGGCGGCGGCGAGCGGTTTCTACCTTAAGCCTACTGCGCTTGAGACACCCACCATGCTGATCCGCCCGAAGCTTGACCTGCCTGCCGTCATCCGCCGCGCGCTGGAAGCATATCGGGCCAACGATCCGATCACCGTTGCCGAAGCCTACACCACGGACGCGCGCCTCATCATGCGCTTGGACGACGACGTGGCCCGGCATATGGGGCTAGAAGGAATAGAACCGATCGTCGCCACGGGCGGCGTGGGAATCCTGAAATTCTACGCCTACGATATGTCCACCTACGACGTGCAGGATGTGGAGATGGTGAGCGCCGAGCGCTCGGGCCGCAACATCGTCGGCATCTGCAATTGGTCACTGCGCTTGCGCGAAACCGGCAAGACGTTTCTGGGAACGTGCAACAATACGTGGACCCTCGATGGTACAGGCCGCAAGATTATTGGATCGCACAGTGTATGCGGCGTCTATCAGCCGATCCTCGAAAAGCTCAAGAATTGACGGGTAGCGCTCCAGAACGCGCGGCATCGCCAAACCCGAGACAAAGGGCTGGCCTGCCCAAGTGCATCGGCGTAAGCCTGCTCTTGAGCCTGTCATGACAAGAAGCTGAATTTGTTGTATTCGCCTCCCCAGGCCAATCTGGGGGGAGTTAAGTCCATGGCGTCCGTTCGGGCAAGCATCGGCAACGCGTTCTATTATGTTCTGGGACGCAACACGCTGATCGGCATTGCATCGCTGATGTTGCTGTTCCTGTCGGGCTACGCCACGTGGCATGGCATGCGCGACTTCATCGTCGGCGTATCGCAGACCTCCTCCGCGCCCGGCGAAGGCATGTCCATCTCCAACGACGTGCTGGTGATCGGCGTCGTCGTCGCGCTGACCTTCCTGATGTGGCTCGCGCTGCGCGAAGTGTTTGGTGCTAAGCGGAAATTCACCGACCGCATCGTCATGTTCGTCATGTATGCCTTCCTTGCCGTGTGGTCGATCGGCTTTGGCTACGGCTTCTGGTGGAGCCTCATCTCCGGTGAGGAAGCCACGCGCACGGGTCTGGCCGGATTGCAGGAAGATGCGCGCGACGCCAGCACAGCTATTGCGGCACGTCTCGATGCAGTTCGCGCCCAGCTCGACAATGTCGTCTCCTGGTCGGAAAGCCAGATGTCGCGCGAAGAGACGAGCGGCGGTAGCTGTGGGCGGGCTTCGGGTGCGGGCCGCGGCCCGCTCTACAACGCGCGTCGCAGCGTCAAGGATTCCATCACGACGCTACGCGATGGCATGACACGCGCATGGCTCGAACCCGTGCAGGCCGACGTGGAAGAATTGCGCCAGACGGCGGCACTTCTTGAAGGCGGCACCATAGAGGAGCGCCAACGGGCGTTCGAAGCTAAAGCGTCCGATATCCGCGGCAAGGCGCGCAACATCGCGGCGCGCTCCAACGAGCTTGGCAAATCCACGGCAGCGGAAATGCGCGCTCTGGCCGCCACGGTCTCCGTAGAGCCCGGCAAGCCGGGCTTTGCCTGTTACGATCCAACCCTGGCGCAGCGCCTCACGCAGGCCGCCGAGCAAGCCGATCAGCCGGCAGAAATCCGCTTGCGCGAAGCCGCCTTTAGCGAAGGACCGGCGGGTGTCGCCAATGCGGTCAAGAACCTCTGGAAGAACATCGGCGCCTATGGGTCGAGCCTCGCCGCCTATCTCGCCTCCGGCGGCAGCGTCCCCTTCTCACACACGACAGACGGCGATCCGATTACCGGCCGCGACCTCATCGCCTTGCTGGCCACGATCGGCGTCGACATGGGTCTTCTGGCGCTCGCCATCCTGAACCCGCCGCCCGCCGCGACGTTGCGACCATCGGGTGAAGTGGTGCACCAGATTCAGGATGCCATTCGCACCGTCATCAAGCGAACGGATGACGCGGTGAATCTCGAATGGGTGCGCCGCCACTTCCTGCATCACAAGCGTGCGTCGTATCTCGTTATTCCCAATCTCTACAGCGCGGGCGCGGACGAAACCCAGCCCGAGGAGCAACGAAAACGCGAGGTATCCCGAGCGCTCGCCATGAACCAGCTGGCCGGCGTTCTGGCCGACCTCGACCTCGTGCGCTGGCCGAAACCCGGCTGGCCGAAGAGCATGCGGCCCAATTCCAGTTGGCCGCAACTCGCCAAGAGCGAGCTTGATCAACTTATCAAGGAAGAGAACCAAGCCAGCGGAACCGATCTCACTGAAATCCGCAAGGATTGGCTCAAGGAAATCGGTAAGAGCGAAGCCGACATGAGTGCGCAGGATCGCGAATTCCTACAAGCTCGATCCGCTGCGCAACCATGGGCTTTTCTCCAAGGCCGAACGGGCGCTCACCATAGCGGGGTGGAGTGCCCGCGCGCGCCGCGACGTGGAAGTTTTCCCGATCGTCGACGTGGAAGGCCTGACGCCACTTCTGATGGTGCTGAATAGCGGGGACCTTCAGCCTGATAACTCACGCGGTGCAACCGAGACGGCGGCGTTGGAGCCCATCTCCGGCGGCTCGCTGTCTGATCCGCCCAGGCAATTGCCGCCAGCCTGATTCAGGTCATCCCGATCCAAAAGGAACCGCATTGGATTGCCAGACGTTGCCTTGAACGTGTCGTGATCGGCCCTTACGTGAAGGTCCGCACACCAACGGGAAATCGAACAGGTACATCAGAACGGGCACATCAGAGGAGACCGACCATGAACCGCGCAAAGACCACCACGCTAGCCACGCTTGCCGCCGCCTTCGCTTTTGCAGCACCTGCACTGGCGAGCCCCGAATGCACGACCGAAGCCAAGGACAAGTGGCTCACCGAAGATGCCATGAAGGCCAAGGTGGCCGAGATGGGCTACAAGGCCGATGTCTTCAAAGTGGAAGGCAACTGCTATGAAATCTACGGACACAACAAGGACGGCAAGCAGGTCGAGGTCTACTTCAACCCGGTCACCGGCGCTGTCGTCGAAGAAGAAGTCGAAGACGATGACGACAACGGCGACAAGAAGGACTGATCGCCGCCCCGCCTTGGCGATGCCTAAGTGACGCAACGACCCAACGAGACGGGGCCGGGAAACCGGTCCCGTCTTATTTTTTCTGGTTAGGTTCTCTGGCGCCGCCGCGGCCCCACGACCCTATGGCTTGCGCCCGCAACATTTGTTCGCCTTTCGTTCGCCGCGAATGTCAGGCAGGAATTCGAAGTTCGAGATCGTAACCGGCGATTAACCCACCCTGGCGAGATTTCGTTTACCGTGTTTGCCGGTGGCCCCACGTTGCGGGGCCACGTGTATCAGTCTCGTGTCGTTGTCAGTCGAGTGAGTGCCCCATCATGCGTTCCAAGCGTCGTTCGTCACCGGTCGTAGGCGGGACAGCACTCCAGTCAAATCGGATCATTATCGGAGACTGCCTTGCGGAGCTGCAAAAGCTGCCCTCCGAGAGCGTGGATCTCGTCTTTGCCGATCCGCCTTACAATCTGCAACTTGCATCCGAACTTCTGCGCCCTAACAACACACGCGTTGATGGGGTCGATCAGGACTGGGACAAGTTTGTATCCTTCGCGGCCTACGATGAGTTCTGCCGCGCGTGGCTGAGCGAGTGCCGCCGCATTCTGAAACCCGATGGCGCGATCTGGGTCATCGGCTCCTATCATAACGTGTTCCGGCTTGGTGCCGCGTTGCAGGATCTGGGGTTCTGGATTCAGAACGACATCATCTGGCGCAAGGTGAACCCGATGCCGAACTTCCGCGGCAAGCGTTTCACCAACGCGCACGAAACGCTAATTTGGGCATCGCGGGATCAGAAGTCGCGGCCAACCTTCAATTACGAAAGCCTGAAGGTCCTGAACGACGACATCCAGATGCGGTCGGACTGGCTATTTCCGATCTGCGCCGGGCCGGAACGGCTGAAAGACGATGGCGGACGCAAGGCCCATCCGACGCAAAAGCCTGAAGCGTTGCTGGGGCGCGTGTTGCTCGCAACGACCAATGCCGGCGACACGGTGCTCGATCCCTTCTTCGGAACCGGCACGACGGGAGCCGTTGCCAAGCGGCTCGGGCGCCGGTGGATCGGCATTGAGCGCGACACGGATTATGCGGCGGCCGCATTGGAACGCATCGACGCCGTCGTTCCATTGACTGCGCGTGCCATTGAGACGGTGCGCTCCAAGCGCGCCGAGCCGCGCGTGCCGTTTGGCACGATTGTCGAACTGGGAATGCTAAAGCCCGGCAGTGCGCTTTTCGATGAACGCCGCCGCGTGCGCGCCGAGGTGAAGGCCGACGGCTCGCTCGCCTTGCCGGGTATGCAGGGATCCATTCACCGTGTCGGCGCCCTGGTACAGGGCAAGGCGGCGTGCAACGGATGGACCTATTGGCATTACGAGCGCGACGGAAAATTGGCTCCCATCGATGTTCTGCGCGAGTCCGCCAAACAGCGCCTGGGCCTGTCGGCCCCATCCGCTGATTCCGCCGCGCACGCATTCGTCGACGCCGCAGAATAGGGAATTCGACCCGGATCGGGAAAACTTCCTACTGGTTTTTGAAGTCCGATAAGTGCAACATTGTTACACTTATCGGAGCTTCCCGACGTGCGTTTTTCTCTGAGGCTCGGCCTCATCCTTGCCATTGCCGCCATTCTTGCCAGCACCCTGCTCGTCAGTGCCGTGCTGACCTATTGGCATGCCTCGCACAAGCTCGACGTCGAGATGGAAAGTTCCATCGCCACCGCTCAGAGAACGATCCGCGTTGCCTTGCAGGACATCGCTGACGCTCCAAGCGATAGCCGCCAAGTGGCCCGCCTGATCCGCACGTTCGACGACAATCGCCATGTCCGCGTTGAGTTGCGATCCGCCGATGGCCGCTCGCTGCTCTCCTCCAAGCCAGCCGCGACATCCGGCGACATGCCGGAATGGTTCTATCGCATCCTTCAACCCGCCGAACCGACGGCGACCATCAGCCTGAACCCGCCCACGGGCACCGGCGACCAGATCATCGTCACCGCCGTACCCCGCAACGAAGCGGGTGAAGTCTGGGGCGACGTCAAACTTCACCTTTCGACGCTTTTGCTCTTCTGCGTTCTCGCGCTGGCTATCCTTTCGGCTCTGCTGGGCTATGCGCTCAGTCCGCTCAGCCGCCTGCTTGCAGCCTTCGATAAAATCGGGCGTGGCCGGTTCGGCGAAGCTATCCCCGTTTCCGGACCCATCGAGCTTGAACAGCTCGCGCAAGGGTTCAATCGCATGTCCTCGATGTTGAGCGACATCGAATCGCAGAACCGCAAGCTCGATGCGCAGTTGGAGAAGTTGCAGGAGGAGGAACGCGCCAGCCTCGCCCGCGACCTGCATGACGAAGTCGGTCCGCTTTTGTTTTCCATCGATGTGGATGCGACGACAATCCGCGGCCTCGCAGATCAAGAGATGGAGCCCCGGGTCGGGGAACGGGCCAGCGCCATTCTTGATGCCGTCGCCCAAGTGAAAGAGCAGGTGCGCAATATTCTCTGGCAGCTGCGACCCGGCCTGCTACTCGACCTAGGACTGCGCAATGCCCTGGAAAATCTCATCAGTTCGTTCAAGGCGCGCCACCCGGGCGTGTCATTCACGCTGCAGATGTCCGATCAAAAGTACACTTCTGTGCTTTCGGCAACGCTCCTGGCCATCACGCGGGAGGCCGTGCAGAACGCCATAAAGCATGGGCAGCCGCAGTCCGTCGAAGTCCGCATTACCCATACGGGCACGGGTTATATCGAGCTGACGGTCCGCGACGATGGCGGCGGGCTGTCATCGGAAGGCCGGTCCGGAAGCCTCGGCGTCATCAGCATGCGCGAGCGTGCGGAAATGGCCGGCGGCACAATCGACATCTCTAACATCTCCGGCGGAAAAGGCGTCGAAGTACGTCTCGTCGTCCCCTCTGGAAGTACCGCTGAGCGGTCCTCCACATCAAAACTAACGTCTGCAACTTTGCAATGAGCGAAAAGTAAAATGGTCAAACTACTGGTCATCGACGACCACGATATCGTGCGCCAAGGCGTGCAGCGCCTTCTTTCCCTAATGCCCGGCACTGTGGTGAACGAAGCTGCCTGTGTCGAAGCCGGCTATGCTGCCTTCGAGAGGGATCGGCCCGATGTCGTTATTCTGGATATCAATCTGGATGGGGGTAGCGGATTGGAACTTCTAGGTCGATTGCGCGCCGTGGATGAGCGCGTGAAGGTCGTGATGTTCTCGATGCACGCCGACCCAACCTACGCCAATCGCGCGCTGCGCACAGGCGCAACGGGATTTGTCAGCAAGAGTGCCGGCGCGGAAGAATTGATCGATGCCGTGAAGGCGGCTCTGTCCGGGCAGCGCTACATCGACAAACGATTGGCTCAGGAAATGGCGCTCAATCCCATCGAGGGCGATCCGCTGACGTCCCTCACCAACCGCGAATCCGAAATCCTGCGTCTGCTCGGCGAAGGCAAGAGCTTGAATGAAATCGCGAGTACATTCGGCATCGCGTACAAGACCGTCGCGAACACATGTACGCGGCTGAAGGAAAAGCTCGGCGTCGATCGGACGGCGGATCTCATTCGCATCTCGATCGAGCGCATGACGCCGCGGTCGCCGGGCTGAAGGCTCTTAGAGCGGTCAATGTTCCTTCAGGGCATGCGCGATGATTTTGCGCATGACCGACGGCAGCGCCGCATGGGCCAGATCGCGGCGCGGCACCCAGTGGCACCGGTCGGGTTCGGCCCAGAACGTCAACGGTGTGTCGACGGGCACGATGGCGCGGAGCACCTGAAGCTCAAGGCGGAAATGCGTGAAGATGTGCACCACGCCGCCGGGCACAGGCCACCAGTCGGCACGAACAGGCGCGCCGGCCGCCGCCATGTCTTGAGCCAGCGGGGTATCCGACCAATCGGTTGAGGGCACCTCCATCATGCCGCCGAGCAATCCGGCTGGAGGGCGCTTGCGCAGCAGGACCGACCCATCCTCACGCAGGACCAGAAAGGCCGTGCCATGACGCACCGGCCGTTCGCCCTTGGCCATGCGTGCAGGCAGAACGCCGGCGATCCCCGTGGCATTGGCATGGCAATCCTGCTGCAACGGACACATGAGGCAGGACGGCCGCTTCGGCGTGCAGATCGCCGCGCCCAGATCCATCATGGCCTGGGCAAAATCACCGGCGCGCCGCGCTGGCGTGAGCGTGGCCGCGAGCCGCTTGATCTCGGACTTTGAACTGGGCAGCGGACGCGTCACCGCAAACAGGCGCGCCACGACACGCTCGATATTTCCATCGACCGGCGTCGCCGGGGATCCGAACGCGATGGCCGCGATGGCCGCGGCGGTATACGGGCCGATGCCCGGCAATGCCCGCAGATCCACTTCGGCGCGTGGGAACTGTCCATCCTCGCGGGCCGCGATGGCCTGGGCGCACGCATGTAAATTGCGGGCGCGGGAATAGTAGCCAAGCCCCGCCCACATGCTGAGCACATCGTCGAGCGGCGCGACGGCCAAGTCTGCGACCGTCGGCCAGCGCCGCACGAACCGTTCGTAGTATGGGATGACGGCTTTGACCGTGGTCTGCTGCAGCATGATTTCGCTGAGCCAGACGCGATAGGGATCGGGGCGCTTGCGTCCCTTGCTGCGCCACGGCAGTTCGCGGCCCTCCTCGTCGTACCAGGCGAGCAGTGCTGCAACCGTATCGGGACCCGCAGGCCGCAACGGCAGTTGCTTTCTGGCCACGATTTCCACGTCCCCCTCCTTCGCTACGCGAGCGAATCAGCCTTCATAGGGTAGGCACGGACTTAAGAACTGGAAACTGACTTCGTAACGCAACCTAGGCCTCGCATGTCACACCGGCAAAACGTTCGCAGCACGGCTCCGGCCTGGAGCGGTATCGTCCGGGGCCGCAACCGGTCCTACGTGGCGCGGGGGCGCGGTGTGCCGGGCAAGGCGGTGGGTGCTTTCATCCCCGGACTGACGCGGAAAGCCTTTGAAAAATTTGGGTTTTCTACCGCCAGTCTGATCATGGACTGGCCGCGCATCGCGGGTGCCGACCTAGCGCTGTGGACCGTGCCGGAGCGCGTGAAATGGCCCAAAAACGGGGACGGTTCCGTGCCGCCCGACGACGAGGGTCAGCGTCCGGGCGCTACGCTGGTGCTGCGCGTTGATCCAGCCCGGGCGCTCGATGTCGAATACCGGGCCCGCCAGATCGTGGAACGCATCAACAGCTATTTCGGCTACCGGGCGATTGCCGAGTTGCGTCTACTCCAGGCTCCGCTTCCATCGCACGCGATGACCCATCACCGGACCCCGCCAGTTCCGGCACCGGCCCGTCCGGCCGAACAGCCCCGGCAAGATGCACCCGTTGCCTTTGGAGATGATCCGCTAGGGCAGGCCCTGTCCCGCCTTCAGGCCGGCATCGCGACATCGGGCAAGCCAAGGGCTTGATCCCGTTGGCGGTACGCGGCATTCAGTTGCCATTCAGCCGACTTTTGCCTTAATCCCGCATGCCGTGCATGCTATCGCACGGCTCGAAACGCTGTTCGCTAGCGTCTTGCCAGCGCCATTGGGACCGCGCACGGATTGACCCAGGAGCCTCTCGTGAAGATCAACATGTTCGCCGCCCGGCCGGCCCTTATGACACGCCGCATGGCCTTCTCTGCTGTCGCCGCCGGCCTCGTCGCCTCAGGCCTCGCCGCCGCTGTCAGCCCACTGCTGGCCCAGGCCGGTAAAGGACCGGCGGAAGTTCCCGTCGAAGAATTGATGAAGCCGGGCGATCTTGCCGACCTCGCCGTTGGTGCCGCCGACGCCAAGGTGACGATCGTCGAATACGCGTCCATGACCTGCGGTCACTGCAAGAACTTCCACACCACGGTCTTTCCCGAACTCAAGACCAAGTACGTGGACACCGGCAAAGTCCGCTTCATTTTCCGCGAGTTTCCGCTTGATCCGCGCGCGTTCGCTGCGTCCATGCTGGCCCGCTGTGCCGGCGGCGACAAAACCATGCCGCTGATCTCGGCCCTGTTCGAGACCCAGGCGGACTGGGCGTTCGTGAAGGAAAATCCGACGCCGAAGCTGTTCGAGGTCGCCAAGCAGGCGGGCTTCACGCAGGAGAGCTTCGACAAGTGCCTGACCGATCAGGCCCTGCTCGACAAGCTGACGGCCCAGCGTACGCGCGCGGCGGAGGTATTTGGCGTCAACGCAACGCCGACGTTCTTCCTGAACGGTAAGCGTCTGACGGAATCGCCGACTGTGGAAGGCTTCGATACGGCCCTTGAACCTCTGCTGAAATGAGGCTGAACGTGGCGCGAGGTTTTCACATGCGAACCCTCGCGCCCGTTTTTGCTGCCGCCCTGCTCGCCGGGGCCTGCGCGGGCGATCCCCCGCCAATCGCCACCGGGACCAGCGGCGCCCTGGGCGCCAACGTCACGGGTGAGACCAGCGAGAATAGCGGCGGTTTCAATCCCTTTGCCGAACAGCCGTCCGCGTCGAGCGGCGCGCGCCAGATCATCGCCAACCCCTCGTTGGCCGAAGTCATTCAGCCCGGCACATTGCCCGAGTTTTCACTCGGCCGTGCCGATGCCCCGGTGACGTTCATCAAATACGCCTCGCTCACCTGCCCGCATTGCAAAGCGTTCCATCGCAGCATCTTTCCCGAATTCAAACGGACCTACATCGATACGGGCAAGGTGCGCTTCATCATCCGCGAGTTTCCGATCGGAAAAACGGCCGGCAATGCGACCATCGCGCTTCGGTGCGCGCCCATGGACAAATATCTCGCCCTCTACGGTAAGTTCCTGGAACAACAGGCGTCCTGGGTTTCGCAAGAGGTCCGGCTGGATGCGATTTACGCCGTCGCGCAACAGGTGGGGATGACGCGGCCTGAGTTCGATCAATGCCTGCAGAATCAGGGCATGATTGATGCCTTGAAAGGGGTCAAGGACCGCGGCCGCACCTTGGGCATCATTGGCACGCCGAATTTCTTCATCAACAACAAGCTGGTGAAGTCGACGCTGACAATGGCTGAGATCCGCGCCCAAATCGATCCCTTGCTGGCTGGTGCACCAGCCGCAACCGCCAATGCCGGCCCGCCGGGCTGACGTCCGAACGTTGGACGCGATCATCGGGCACATTGGCGGAGTGTCCATGTTGCCGTTCGGTTGCGTCTCGCGTTCTAACGGGCCCTGCACGTCATGCGACTGCGGGCCAACGATACCGTTCCCGTACCGCTGGTGAGGGCCCTTTCGTTCTGCGGGCCGCCACCGATTGTGAGACTTGCGACTGCATGAAGATCAACCGCCTTCGCCTTCTGGGCTTCAAGTCCTTCGTCGAACCGACCGACCTCATCGTCGAGGCCGGTTTGACGGGCGTGGTCGGTCCCAATGGTTGCGGCAAGTCCAATCTGCTTGAGGCGCTTCGCTGGGTCATGGGCGAGACCTCGCACAAGTCCATGCGCGCGGCCGCCATGGACGACGTCATTTTTTCCGGCACGACGTCGCGGCCGGCCCGCAACTCGGCTGAAGTGACGCTGTTTCTCGACAACACGGAACGGCTGGCGCCCGCCGAATTCAATGACACGGACCTGATCGAGATCACGCGCCGCATCGAGCGCGAGGCGGGATCGGCCTACCGCATCAACGGCCGCGAAGCGCGGGCGCGCGACATCAAGATCCTGTTCGAGGATGCCGCGACGGGCGCGCGGTCACCGGCTCTGGTCCGTCAGGGGCAGATCGCCGAGATCGTCAACGCCAAGCCAGAGCAGCGCCGCCGCGTGCTGGAAGACGCGGCCGGTATTGCTGGCCTGCACAGCCGCCGGCATGAGGCCGAACTTCGTCTGAAGGCGGCCGAAAACAATCTCGCGCGTCTCGGTGACATCATGGGCGGATTGTCGTCCCAGATCGAGAGCCTGAAGCGGCAGGCCCGGCAGGCGCGGCGCTACAAGGAAATTTCGACCGACATCCGCAAGACGGAAGCCCTGGTGCTGCATCTGTCGTGGGCCGACGCGCAGGCGCAGGTCGATCAGGAAGAAAAAAATCTCACCGACGCGACCCAGCGCTTGGGGCAGGCCACCGAAGCGGAATCGCGCGCCTTGCGTGAAGAAGCGGAATTGTCGGAAGCGCTGCCGCCCCTGCGCGAGACGGAAGCAGGCAAGGGCGCCGCGCTTGGCCGCCTCAAGATCGAGCAGGAGACCTTCGAGAAGGAGGCCGAACGCGCGCGCCTGCGCACCGAGGAACTGACGGCGCGCAAGGATCATCTGGAAAAAGACATCGCGCGCGAGACCCGGGCCATTGCCGAGGCGCGCGAAACCCTGACACGGCTCGACGCCGATCTCGCCAAACTGGCCGACGCTGAGCAAGGCGCCGCCGACGTCGAAGCCAAGGCAACCGCCGAACTCGAGGCCCTCGAAGACAAGCTCACCGCCGCCGAAAATCATCTCGCCGATGCCACTCACAGGGCCGCAGAACAGCGCGCGCGGCGCAAGAGCCTCGATGCCGCCGTCGCCGAACGCCGCGATGCCATCGCACGCCTGGAAAAGCAGACCGCGAACCTGGAAACGCAGACGCGCGAAATTCAGGGCCGCGCCCCCGATGTTGTCGTTCTGTCGGAGACGACGGAAAAGGGACAGCTGCTGACCGACCGCTCCGCCCGCCTGGAGCGTGACATCGAAGGTGCGGCTGGACGTGTGACGCAGGCATCCGAGGCCGCCGCGCGCCATCGTGACGAGGCCGCCGACGCGCGCTTGCTTCTGTCCACATTGAAGACCGAACGGGAAACCCTGGCCAAGCTTCTGATCCCGGTGCGCGAGGACGATCTGCCGCCCATCGTCGATGCCATGAGCGTGACCCCCGGTTACGAAGCCGCCCTCGGCGCGGCACTCGGCGAAGACCTGACAGCCCCCATTGGCGACGAAGCTCCCGTTCACTGGCGGCTTGTCCATGTGGAAAACGTCGATCCGGCGCTGCCGGCTGGCGTCGAGCCCCTGAGCCGCTATGTCGATGCACCGGCGGAGTTGCAGCGGCGTCTGTCGCAAATCGGCGTCGTGACGCAGGATCAGGGTCTGGACCTGCAAAAGCATCTTGCATCAGGTCAGCGCCTCGTCAGCGTCGAAGGCGATCTGTGGCGATGGGACGGTTATGTCGCCTCCAGCGGCGGCGCAACTCTGGCCGCCCAGCGCTTGGCCGAACGCAACCGCATGGCGGAAATCGAAGATCGCGAGCACGCCGCCCGTGCCGCCGCCAGCGCCTTGCTGGATGCGGAAAGTTCCGCCGCCGATGCCTATGCGGCGGCCCAGAATGAAGAGCGCGCCCTGCGTGCCGAGTGGCGCAAAACCCAGACGGAACTCGGGGAAACGCGCGACAAGCTGACCGTGATCGAACGGCAGGCCCGCGAGACCGAAGCCGAACTCGCCGCGGTCGGGGAAGCGCGCGAACGTCTCAATGCCGATTTTGCCGAAGCCAAGGCCCGGCTGGCCGAAACGGAAGCGGCACGCGACGCTGAAGCCCAGGCGGAAAATCTCGATCCTGTCGCCAACGCCGCCCACGAAGCGGCCCAATCCGCACGCCGCGAGGCCGGCGAGGCACGCGGCCGGTTGCAGGGTCTGCGCCGGGAACGTCAACTGAATGCAGAACGCCAAGCGTCCTGCCGCGCCGATCGCGACCGGTGGACCCAGCGTCAGGCGGGAGCCGAGCAGCAGCTGTCGACGCTGGAACAGCGGCTGACGGAGACGGCCGCCGAACTGGCGACGCTGGCCGACCTGCCCGCTCAGATCGCCGAACGCCGCCAGCACCTTCTGTCGGCGGTCGCGGACGCGGAAAGTGCGCGCCAGAAGGCCGCCGATGCGCTGGCCGAGGCGGAGAACCGGGTGCGCGCCGCCGTGCAGACGCTTCGGGCCGCCCAGGGGCAGGTTGCGACGGAACGCGAAGGCCGGGCCCGTGTCGAAGCACGGCTGGAAGGCGCGCGCACGCGGCGCCAGGACGAGGCACGGCGCATCCGCGAAACATTCGAAGTCGCGCCTGAAAACTGCCTGTCCTTGGCTGGATTGGAAGCGGGCGCGGCGCTGCCGGCGTTACTCGATATCGACCGCCAGCTTCAGAGGCTGAAGGCGGATCGGGAGCGTCTGGGCGGGGTCAATCTCCAGGCCGACGAGGAATTGACGGTGCTCATGGAGCAGCTGACGTCCATGGAAACGGAGAAGGCCGACGTCGAGCAGGCCGTCGCCAAGTTGCGCGCGGCGATCGGGCAGCTGAACCGCGAGGGCAAGAAGCGTCTCGAAGAGGCATTCACGACAGTGAACGGCCACTTCCAACGGCTCTTCACGACCCTGTTCGGGGGAGGCGAGGCCCGTCTTGAAATGGTCGAATCGGAAGAAGATCCGCTCGAAGGCGGCCTGGAAATCATCGCCAAACCGCCCGGCAAGAAGCCGGCGACCTTGTCCCTTCTCTCCGGTGGCGAACAGACGCTGACCGCGTTGTCGCTTATTTTTGCGGTGTTCCTGACCAACCCGTCGCCGATCTGCGTGCTTGACGAAGTCGACGCCCCGCTCGACGACGCCAATGTGGACCGCTTCTGCACGCTCATGGAGAAGATGTCGACCGAGACCGCCACGCGATTCCTGGTCATCACGCACCACCCGATGACGATGTCCCGCATGAATCGCCTTTTCGGGGTCACGATGTCCGAGCGCGGCGTTTCGCAGCTCGTTTCGGTGGATCTGGAAACGGCCAAGAGCTTCCGCGAGGCCGTCTAGCGCGCAATCGGGCCTGAAGCGGGGTTTTGTCCTGCCATTTGGCGCCCCTGCGCGGTTTCGCCATACCCTTGCCCCAAGCCGCCGCGACCGGGCTTTCTTGACACCCCTTGGACCCGCTCATATGGTGCGGCGCGCTCGAAAACCTTTGGTTTTCGGCTGTTTCCTGAGAGGGATTCCGGATGGCGGAACCAGACCAAGGGGCGTCCCCCCAAAAGGGACAGCTCAGCCCCGAGGATATCGCTGAGTTCAAACGCCGGGCCTCGGACCTGGGATCTCGGATTGACGAGGTTCAGGCGGAGAAACAGGCGGAAATCGAGGCGCAGCAGGACCGGGCCAACCGCTCGCGCGGGATGGCCTACGGGTTGCGCATGTCGTCGGAGTTGGTCGCCGCCATTATGGTCGGCGGCTTCATCGGCTACGTGCTCGATACCTGGCTTGGAACCAAGCCCTGGCTGTTCCTCGTGTTCCTGATGTTGGGGTTCGGCGCAGGCATCCTCAACATCTTGAGGGCCTTCAAGCGTATGCAGGCCGAGATCGCCCGGGAGACCAAGGGCGACATCGGCCGGTCCGTTCCGGACGACGAAGACGACTGACCGATTGACGTTTAAGAACCTGGGGTAGGGACGTGGCAGCAGAACACGACGGGGCACACGGAGCCGGTGGAATGCCGGATCCCATCCATCAGTTCGAGGTCAAGCGCCTCGTACCTCTCGATTTCTTCGGCATCGACGCGACATTCACCAACTCCGCGCTGTTCATGGTCATGGGCGTCGTCGTGGCCTTCGGGCTTTTGATGTTCGCCTCGCGCGGCCGCTCGCTGGTTCCCACGCGCCTCCAGTCGATCGCGGAAAGTCTCTACGAATTCGTCGCTGGCATGGTCCGCGACAGCATGGGCGAGCAGGGGATGAAGTTCTTCCCCCTCATCTTCACGTTCTTCATGTTCATTCTGACGCTGAACATGCTCGGCATGATCCCGGGCTTCTTTACCGTCACGAGCCAGATCTGGGTTACGGCGGCCCTGGCGTTGCTGGTCTTCGCCACCGTCATCATCGTCGGCTTCGCCAAGAACGGCCTGGGCTTCCTCAAGTTGTTCGTACCGGATGGCGTGCCTATCTACGTGCTGCCGCTGGTCTCGCTCATCGAGGTCATTTCGTTCTTCTCGCGCCCCTTGAGCCACTCGCTGCGTCTGTTCGCCAACATGCTGGCTGGACACATCACGCTCAAGGTCTTCGCGGGCTTCATCATCATGCTGCTCGGCGCCGGTGGCACCGCGGGCCTCCTGGCTCCGCTGCCGTTCCTGGCGGTGCTCGGGATCACGGCATTGGAATTCCTTGTCGCTTTCCTGCAGGCCTACGTCTTCACGATGTTGACCTGCATGTACCTGAACGACGCCTTGCATCCGGGCCACTAACAGCCCAGATGCGAGGCTTCTAAACCAACACACGATCAACCAAAGGGAGAATGGGATATGGATCCTCAGTCCGCTAAGTTCATCGGCGCCGGCATCGCCGCACTCGGTATCGGCGTCGCCGCTATCGGCGTTGGCAACCTGTTCGGCCAGTTCCTCCAGGGCGCCCTGCGCAATCCGTCGGCTGCTGACGGCCAGTTCGGCCGCCTGATCTTCGGCTTCGCCGTGACGGAAGCCCTCGGCATCTTCGCGCTTGTTATCGCGTTCCTGCTGCTGTTCACCTAATAGTCCGCCCTTGCGGCACACACGATCGCTGAGGAGCCCTCGCGGCTCCTCGGCAATCCCTGTTCCGAGCGCTCCGGCGCGGTGGGCTGACCACCGATCCGTCTGCAATCGTTCAGGATCAGCGATGCGCACGTTACGCGATCCCACGTTTCGCGATCCCAGGCCCCGCAACCGCGGGTCCAGGCCCGCAACACGCCCCATGCGGGGCCACGAAATTTAAGGTCTCGACCATGGCCGAACCCGTCCCCGTCACAACGGGCACCGAAGTTCCCTCGAGCGGCACGCCGGGCAAAGTGTTCCCGCCGCTTGATCCGACGACAATTCAGCCACAGCTCGTGTGGCTGACGCTGACGTTCGTCGGCCTCTATTTCCTTCTCAAGCGCTTCGCCATCCCACGGATCGGCGGCGTGATTGAAGAGCGCCGCGACCGGATCCAGCGGGACGTCGACGGAGCGGAACGCCTGAAAAGCGAAGTGGACGACGCGGTCAAGGCCTACGAGAAGGCCCTTGGCGATGCGCGGGCCAACGCCTCCAACATCGCTCGCGACACCCGCGACCGGCTCTCCGCCGAAGTGGAACGTGAGCGCACGGCCATCGAAGCCGAGACCGGCAAGAAGCTGGCCGATGCGGAAGCCCGCATTGCCGATACCAAGCGCAAGGCCCTATCGAGCGTCAGCGAGATTGCAGCCGACATCGCCGGTCCGGTCGTCAAGCAGCTGACCGGCAAGGATGTGAGCGCCGACGACGTGAAGCGCGCGATCAACGCCGGCGCAGGAGAGTAATCGCCATGACGACCATGCCGCTCATCGTGCTGGCCTCGCTGCTGGACCCGAAGGATACCTACTTCTGGACCATCATCGCGCTCGTGGCCTTCATCGGTATCCTGTTCTACTACAAGGTGCCCGATGCGATCGCCAAGTCGCTGGACGACCGCGCCGACGCCATCCGCAAGGAATTGGACGACGCACGCCGCATGCGCGAGGAGGCTCAGCAGCTTCTCTCCGACTACCAGCGTCGCGCCAAGGAAGCCGAGGACGAGGCCAAGGAAATCGTGGCCCAAGCCAAGCGCGAGGCCGAGACGCTGGCCGCTGAAACGCGCAAGGCCATGGCTGAGACCTTGGAGCGCCGGACCAAGTCGGCGGAAGAGAAGATCGCCCGGGCCGAGGCGCAGGCGCTGAGCGAAGTTCGCTCGGCCGCCGTCGATGTCGCCATCGCCACCGCTGAGAAAATCATCAAGGGCAAGGTGACCGGCGCCGAGGCCAACACGCTGATCGAGACGAGCATTCGCGATCTGAAGGGCCGTCTCAACTGAGATCCGGCCGCGGCAGCCTCGCCGCACAACTGACAACAACGACGAAGGCCGGGCATGTCCCGGCCTTTTTTGTTGCGTCCACCGCAGCGTGCGTCTGAATTTATTTTTTGCCGTTACGGGTTGTCAGCGTGGCGTGGGCGGCGACAGCTTGCCGAGCCCAAAAGATGTCACCCCGCGCCCGGGACCTTGCGATCGAACCCGACAAACACTTCATATTCACCCGGCCGCGAACCTTCCGGAACGTCGAAGGTGACCGTCCGCACCGTGGAAAAATATCCGATCGGATTCTCGACCGAGACATTCACGTCGACGTTCATTTTGTCGTCCGTCAAACGCGTGCGCTTCTGGTCCGTGACAAACACCGAAACGGGCAAGGTGATCGGCCCCGGCTTGCCGCGCGGACCCAAGAGGACGCGGCCCGAGAACCCGTACTTGACGGTGACCCGGCCAGGCTCGATGGCACATTCGCGCGCCGTCTTGGTGATTTCGCCACGATGCATGATCGCCATGCCGTCGCCGACGCGGCCCTGCTCGTAGATGGTGACGAAGTTGTCCCGGGGCCATGGCACGAAGCGCGGGCACCCGTGCGCCACTTCCATGCTGCCGCCCGTGGACGGCGCGGAATCGCCGATCTGCGCGGCCGATAACAGCTGTTCTTCGCTCACGGCGCCGGTTTCGGTCTTCGCCGACGACCCGCCGAACATGCCGGATCCCAGTCCCGACGTGAGCGACGAGACACCGCAACCACCCAGGAGGCTTGCAGCCCACAGCGTCACGGCGAGCTGAACGGCGCGCCTTGGTGCCATAGGGATAGATTGCGTCATCGCTTGCCCATCCGCATAATGCTTCCCGTGACCGCCGCGCACTGCCAGGGCCTTTGGCCCGGCCAAGTGGCCGGCGGCCCTTGGAGTGATTCGAACAGTATCATCCCGTAGTAAGCACAGCCAATCGCCAAGACGACGCCAACTGCCACTTGCCAGCAAGGACTTGCCCTCTATGCCGGATCCGACCCCGGACCAATTAACCAACAAACCCAGACTCGACGTCCTGCTGGCCGCGCCGCGCGGTTTCTGCGCCGGCGTCGACCGGGCCATCCAAATCGTGGAACTGGCTTTGGCCAAGTACGGGGCCCCTGTCTACGTGCGCCACGAGATCGTCCACAACAGGTTCGTCGTGGAAGCTCTCAAGGCAAAAGGTGCCGTTTTTGTGGACGAGCTCGACCAAATTCCTGAGACAGTTCAACCCGTGATCTTTTCGGCACATGGCGTGGCTCGCAGCGTCGTCGAAGCCGCCAAAAACCGGAATATGTTCGCCCTCGACGCCACATGCCCGCTGGTTTTTAAAGTTCACGTGGAGGCCCAACGGCATCAATCCGAGGGACGGGACATCGTGCTCGTCGGCCATGCCGGGCACCCGGAAGTGGAAGGCACCATGGGACAGCTTCCGGACGGGTCGGTGCACCTTGTTCAGACCGCCGCGGACGCCGAAGCGTTCACGCCCAGGGATCCTGCAAAGCTTGCCTATGTCACGCAAACGACATTATCGGTGGACGATACCGCCGAGATCGTCGGCATTCTCAATCGGCGCTTTCCCGCGATTGCCGGCCCGATGAAGGAAGACATTTGCTACGCCACGACAAACCGGCAGGCCGCGGTCAAATCCATCGCACCGCGCATCGACTGCCTACTTGTGATCGGCGCGCCGAATTCGTCCAATTCCGTGCGCCTCGTCGAAGTGGCCGAACGGGCGGGATGCGCGACTTCTGTGCTCATTCAGCGGGCGGCTGACATTCCTTGGCCGCGCATTGAGGGCGCGCGCGCGGTTGGCATAACGGCTGGCGCATCCGCGCCCGAGCAACTCGTCAACGAAGTCGTCGATGCCTTGAAGGCCCGCTACGATGTGCGTCTGGAGACCGTGACGACAGCCAACGAGACCATCGCCTTCAACGTGCCGCGCGAACTTCGCGACGTGCGGGCGCCCGGACAGACGTCGTCGCTCGCGGCCGAGAGGTCGTAGCTCCATGGCCGTCTACACGGAAGTCAGCGACGAAGAGCTGTCTGCCTTCATCGAGCGGTACGACGTGGGTGGTCTCGTCACCTACAAGGGGATTGCCGAAGGCGTCGAGAACACCAATTACCTAGTGCAGACAACCAAGGGCCGCTTCATCCTGACCCTCTACGAAAAGCGCGTGGCACGCGAGGATCTGCCGTTTTTTCTGGGACTGATGGAGCACCTCTCGCGCCGGGGCGTCTCGTGCCCGACGCCGGTTCACGCCCGCAATGGGGCCCTGCTATCGGAACTTGCCGGCCGTACCGCGGCGTTGATCACGTTTCTCGACGGTTTCTCAGCGCGCAAGCCCAAGCCCGAACATTGCGGCATGCTCGGCCGCGCGCTGGCTCAACTGCATCTGGCGGGTGAAGGCTTTGCACTCGAGCGGAGCAATGCGCTCGGCGAAGCGGACTGGCGGCCGCTGTTTGAAAAATTCCGCTCCGATGCCGACCTCATCGCCCCGGGCCTGCAGTCGCTCATCCACAACGAGCTGCTCCTGCTGGAAGCCGGCTGGCCACGGGACCTGCCCACGGGGGTCATTCATGCCGACCTGTTTCCCGACAACGTCTTCTTTCTGGGCGGACGCCTGTCGGGGCTGATCGACTTCTACTTCGCCTGCAACGACATGTTCGCGTACGACATTGCGATCTGTCTGAATGCTTGGTGCTTTGAAGCCGACCACGCGTTCAATCTCACCAAGGGGCGTGCACTTCTGGAAGGGTACGACAGCGTGCGGCCGATGCAGGCCAATGAGCGCAGCGCCATGCCCTTGCTCGCGCGCGGCGCGGCCATGCGCTTTCTGTTGACCCGGTCGTATGATTGGCTGAACCGTCCCGCCGGCGCGCTGGTGACCCCGCATAACCCGCTCGATTACGTGCGCCGCCTGCGCTTCCATCAGTCCGTGCGCTCCATCGCCGCCTACGGTCTTGGCGAGGCGGCATGACCCACGCCGGCCCGAAGAAGGTCGTGATCTACACGGATGGCGCCTGCTCGGGAAACCCCGGCCCTGGCGGCTGGGGCGCTATTCTCATGTGGGGCGAGCACCGCAAGGAATTGAAGGGCGGGGCGGCAGACACGACCAACAACCGCATGGAACTTCAGGCCGTCATCTCCGCGCTCGGCGCGATGACCCGGGCCGCCCATATCGATCTTTACACCGACAGTGCTTACGTGAAGAACGGCATCACGTCGTGGATCCATTCGTGGAAACGGAATGGCTGGAAAACCGCAGATAAGAAGCCGGTGAAAAACGCCGATCTGTGGCAGGAGCTCGAAGCGGCACGGCACCGCCACCAGATCGACTGGCATTGGGTGAAGGGCCACGCCGGCCACCCCGAGAACGAGCGCGCCGACGAACTGGCACGTGAGGGCATGGCGCCGTTCAAGACCAAGTAGGCCGCGCCGGTTTCGCGCCGCGCCGCAAGCCGCACACCACATCACGGCCGCGATGTCTGCGCATCGCGGCCGGTTATTTCGTTGGGCAATGGACGGACTGTCCGCCGCTGACCCTCAGATAACGTTTTCAATCATCGTGCAGAGCGTAGCCGCACTCGACTTGTCATGATCCGGCGGGCTTTCGTCGATGTTGAGAACCTTCACCACACCGTCCTCGACGAGCATGGCATACCGCTTCGAGCGCACGCCGAGGCCAATGCCCGCTCCCGTCAGATCGATGTCCAGACCGATCGCCTTGGCAAACGCCGCGCTGTCATCGGTCAGCATCACGACTTTGCCCGCCGAATTGGTGGCCTTGGACCATTCATCCATGACGAACACATCGTTGACGGCCGTGCAGGCGATCGTATCGACGCCCTTGGCCTTCAGATCGTCCAGGCGCGCGACAAAGCCCGGCATGTGCTGCTGGTGGCACGTCGGCGTAAAGGCGCCTGGAACCGCGAACAACGCAACCTTCTTGCCGGCGAAAACGTCGGACGTCGTTAGGGCCTTGGGGCCGTCCGCGCCCATGGTCATGAATTTTGCGTCCGGAAGGCGGTCGCCAACTTTGATCGTCATCGTCGTGTCTCCTTGGGCTGCGGGCGCAGCGAAGCTGCGCCAAAGGGATCAGGCGTTGACCCGTGTTCTATACGGATGACCTAGCTCAGTCGATGACGAAGGCGTCCTCGGCGTGCCCCTTGGGGCCGATCAGCGTGACGCGCACGGTCATGCCCTTCAAGGCGGCGCGTTCCTCGGCATTCGAGAGATCAATGGCAAAGCGGCCCACGTCGCCATCCGCGCTCTGCCGCGTTGGCATGGGCACATAGCGTCCATCGGCGACGTCGAGATAAATCCGCGCGCTGTTCGCGCCGCCGGGGAACCGCGCCTTCAGAATAATCGCGCCGGACGTGCCCAGCGCCGATTGGTCGGCTTCGAAGCCGGACGGATCGCCTGGCCGCAGCGCACCGCCGGCGCGCGGCACGGCCTCGAACGCGGCAATCGCGTCGGGATCAGCCGCCGGTAAGGGAGACGGCGGCAGATCGAGGCTTAAATTGGCATCGACAGGCACGCAGAGCTTTTCACAGATGCCATAACTCGCCAGAACCCTGAGTTGAATGAGGGCTTTGTCATCCTTGGGTGTGATCCGGACTGGGAAGATCACGCGCTCCTTGTAGCCGATCACATCGCCAGCCTCGTCGGACATGACGGTGGGAACGGGATACAGGACCTCGGTTTTTTCGACATTGCTGGATTGAGAAAAATCGAATGCCGGTGGAATCCCCCCGGCCGAACCCGGATTGCGCCAGTAGGTCTTCCACCCCTTGGCCATTTCGATCTCGATAAACCCAGTCACTGTACCTGGAGCCTCGCCCTCGACGTGCCCCGCGCTCAGGCGCACTCGGTTCTTGTGTCCCTCGATCCAGTCACTGCCGGGGACCTCCGCCTGCGCATCGGGAGCCGCCAATAGTCCAACAACGGCCAGTGCCAACACGAGCGCGGCAGCGCCCATCCCGTCGCGGGCCAAGGTCCTAGATCTTCGTATCCGTGTCATGCCCATTTCCCGTGCCCATGTTGAACCGCCGCGCCAGCAGCGTTCCGGCCGCATCTTAATCATCCCGCCGCTTGTGATCAAAAATACGGCTCCGCCTGAACCCGAGTTTCAGACGGGGGGAACGCCCATGCCCGGCCGCGTGCGGGCACCATCCGAGGTTCCCGCCACGTCAGACCTTCACAGATGGGGGCCAGCCGCAGTAGATTAGAACCATGATGATGCCGAAGTCCAAGCGCCGGCCCACGCGGGGGACCACGCTCGAGGGGCAACTCCTCGTGGCGATGCCCATCATGTCCGACAAGCGCTTCGCCCGGTCGGTCATCTACATGTGCGCCCATTCCAAGGATGGCGCCATGGGCCTCATCATCAATCATCGCGCGGATCATATCACTTTTCCCGATCTCCTGGATCGCTTGGGGATCACCCCACGCGGCGGCGACGAGGCCATTGCCGCCGACATTCTTGAGCGCGACGTGCACATCGGTGGCCCCGTGGAAACAGGCCGCGGTTTTGTTCTGCACACGGCGGACTACCACTCCAGTGAATCGACTTTGGACATTGCCGGTGGGATCAGCCTGACCGCCACGATCGACATCTTGAAAGCGATAGCCTCCGGCAAGGGTCCGACGCGTTCGATCCTCGCGCTTGGTTACGCGGGATGGTCGGCCGGCCAGCTCGAAAACGAGATCCAAGCCAACGGATGGCTGCACTGCCCCGCCAACTCGGACATTATTTTTGAATCTGATCTCGACGCCAAATACGAGCGCGCACTGGCCACCATCGGCGTCAACCCGTCGTTCCTGGTCGGCGACGCCGGGCATTGCTGACATCCGCGCCGGGCACCTGCACGAACTGGACATCTGAATTGGTGACCTGAACCGGCGGCCCAGCGCAACCTCAGGCCGCGCCGCCATCAGTCGGGCCCGATCCCCCACCCGAGCCGCCACGATCCGTTCCCGTTCGCTTGAGCGGCGGTGCATTGGCTGCGGCTGTCGTGCCGGCGAGACGCTGCAGGCTCGCGGCGATGTTCGGCGGCAACTTGTCGAAGTTCGGCAATGGCCGCACCGGCCGGAGCGGCACGGCCTGCACGGGCGGCGGTCCGGAAGGTGGCCCGCCGTTGTAGTCACGAGGACGTGCGCCCGGTGCCGGTGGCTGCGTCGGCTGAGTTGTTTCCCCTGGATGCGCCGGACGCAGGGGTGGCGGCCCGCTGGATGCCGCAAAGGGCGCCATGGGATGACCTTCAGGTGGCCCCCCGTTGAACCCAGCCGGGACCGGGCGCGTGTCGGCCGTGGCATTGGCGGCATCGCCGGCGGAAAATCGCTGCCCGGCATGGGGGGCGGCGCGGCGTCCGCCGTTAACGGCAGGGGCGGCAGCGGCGCAATGGCTGCACCATGATCCGGCGGCGGTGGCGCGGCGGCAACGGGATGCGCGGGCGGCGCACTGGCGCCGCGGGAGAGCCCGCGCACGCGCTGGACTCCCGGCGCGCCACCATGCCGATGCAGCGGGATCGTCGTCTCTACGGGCGGCGGGGCCCCACGTTGTGAACCGTCTGCGCCGGCGCCATTGGCGGCCGCGGCAATGGCGTGCTCAGGCGCGAAGGGTGGCGGCGCCGGTGCGGGGACCTGAAAGACGGCCTGGGGCGCGGACTGATGAGCGGATTGGCCGTTGGCCTGGCTTCGTGGCTATTGCTGGCTTGGGCCATGGCGGCCTGCGCATTCTGCGGCTGGGCGCTGTCTGCCAGAGCCGCATTGGGCTGGACGCCATTCGGCGGGGCTTCGGCCCCATTGGCCGCCTTGCGGCGCGCGCCGGGCCGGAACAGTCCGCGCGGCTGCATGCGGCGCTCCGACTTGCGAACGAGCTTCAGAAGCTGAAGGACCTCGCGTTCCGCGAGCGGATCGCCGTAATGGAACCCCTGACCATATTCGCAATCGATCGATCTGAGGAAACTCACGTCCGCATCCGATTCGACCCCTTCGACCACCACTTTGCGGCCCAGTTCATGGGTCAGCGCGGTCATGGCGCGCAGCATGTCGTCGGCACTTGTCTCACCGCCGCTGCTGCCGATGGCTATCCGCTCGCGGTCGATGCGCACGCTCTCGAACGGCAGCCGGCCGACATAGATGATCGACGAGTATCCGGCGCCAAATCCTTCCAGCATGAGTTCCGCGCCCGCGCCCCGCAGCCACTCAAGCGACTCGGTCGCGCGTTCGGGGTTCTCCATCACGAGCCGTTCGGGAATGCCGATCTTGAGCGAGCCCTTCGCCACGGGCTGGCGTGACAGGGACTGCCGGATTTCCTGTGCAAGTTCCTGGCTCAGCTCGACGCCTTCAGGCAGACAGAAATTGACAAACAGCGCTTTGTCCGCACGCGGCAGCTCCTTTTGCCAGTGGGCACAATCCTTCAGGGCGCGCGCAAAAGCCAAATGCAGCATCTTCTGCATCAGGTCCGGCGCGGCATCACCTTTCAAGTAGGCGAAGGGGCTGACCAGTCCATGCTTTTGATGCTCGATGCGAACGATGGCCTCGAACCCGGCCAGTTCCTCCATCGGCATGTAGACGATGGGCTGATACAGCACTTTCAGCTGGTTCTTATCGATTGCCCGCATGAGCTCGGCTTGCGTGACGGACCTTTCGTCCGACTGCCCGCGCATATCGGACCGGAAAATTTCGATGCGGTCCGCGCCGCCCCGCTTGGCGCGATACATGGCTGTTTCAGCTTCGCGCAGGAGATCCTGATCATCGGTCTGCTGGCCGTCGAAGATGGCGATGCCAACCGAACCTGTGAGAACGATATCCTGCCCCGCCAGCTTGATTGGCGACCGCAGCGACCGGCGCACGCGCTCAGCCAAGGCCGCCAACTCGGCAGCCGGACGCTCTTTCAAGAGCAGAATGACGAAGCGATCGCCGCTGAGACGCGCCAGGGTATCCTCGGTCTCCAGGTTGCGCTGGAGCCGGCGCGCGACGGTCAGCAGAAGGCTGTCGCCCACCACCACGCCGTAGGACGAATTGACGGACTTGAACTTGTCGAGATCGACGAACAGGACCGTCGGGCGGATATCGGGTTCACTTCGCGCCCGCTGCATGGCGATGCTCAAACGGTCGAGCAGAAGCTGACGGTTGGGCAAACCGGTCAAAGAACATTTGACGGCGTCGTGCAGCAGCCGCTCCTGACCGCGCTTCTGGTCGGTTACGTCGCGCAGCAGTCCGACGCTCTTGATCGTCCGCCCATCGGAACTGGGCATGGCGGAGGCTTCGATTTCGAACCACCGGTAGCTGTTGTCGGCATGCCGGAGGCGGAACACACATTGCATCCGGCCGTCGCTGCGCTCTTCGTTCGACACAAGCGAGAGCCGGAAACGCTCCCGGTCGGCGGGGTGGACGTGATGGCAGAAGTCCTCGACCTTGGTGTTCAGTTCGCCGGGATTGAGCCCAAGTGCTGCTTCCACCGCGCCGCTGACCTTCACTTCGTCGCGCCGCGCGCTCCATTCCCATACGCCGGCACCGGCCGCTTCGACGGCGACCGAACGCAACTGCAGTTCCGTTGGCGACGCGCCATAGAGCGGCTCGAGCGAGCGGAATGCGAACTGTGTCACGGTAAAGCCGATCAGCAGCACAATCAGCACGAGACCGGCGACGAGGCCGGATACGATCATGTCGCCCGACAGCTGCCCCGTCAGCGTGACCGCCGTGCCGAAAGTCCAGACCAGCAACAACAGCCATGTCGGAATAAGTGCCAGCGCACGATCTTGTCCGCGCAATGCCAGGAACAGCGTGGTTGCCATGCCGACGCCGCCAATCGCCGCAAACGACAGACGAGCAAACGTCGAGGCCAGCCGCGGATCGATGACCGCAACCGCCACCAACGCCAGCTGGGCCATGATCCAGACGCTGAACAGCATGCGCGCCAGCCCATGCCAGAGCTGGATGCGCAAAAAGAAATAGAGAAAGATGACGAACTCGCCGCCATCGCGCTTTCGCACGCGGCGCGGTACACGGCATTGTTCTCGGCTTTCAGCTGGAACAGCTTATGGAAGAAGCCGAAATCCACGCAGAGATAGCCGAGCACACACCAAGCCACTAGCGCAGCCGCGGGGAAGATGACCTTGTGGTTGGCTGCGAAAATAGAAGTCAGGAAGATCGCCAACAGGCCTGTCAGGCCCAGCATGACCCCGTTGAACAACTGCCGTTCGCGGACCTTCAACTCGTAATCGAGCGGCTTCCAGAGATAGATGCGCGCATAGCGCTCCGACGACAACTCCGCCACGTACGTAATCGTCTGACCAGGCTCCAAAGTCACCCGGAAGAGGTCGGCGCGCTCGCTCGTGATCCGTTCAGGCACGAACCCCACCGAAGGCGTCACGGTTTCGATGCGGCGGGCGTCGAGATCGGGCCAAACGACACCCGATCCGATAACGGCGTACCGGTCAGCCGCGATCCAGCGCTCGATGGCTGTATCGGTGGGATTGCGCAACGCGAACACAATCCAACTCGGATTGGTGCCGGGCGTCGTCGCGCGAACCGAAAGGCGGCCCGTCGTTCCATCGGCATTGGCGGCCGTCTCAATCTGGAGGCTATCGCCACGCAATTCGTAGAGTTCGCCCAGGGTCGTGATCTCGATCCGTCCCTGGTCGGGCGAAACGGTAATCGCTTCGAGTGCCTGTGCTCCGCCACTTCGCGACAGCATCAGGCACGCCGAGACCAAGAGCAGGAGGACTGCACGCCACCGGATCATCCGCCGGCCTCCGTCCTGTCGTCGGCCACGCGGCCATACAGGACATGATCGCGCCAAGCACCGTTGATCTTGAGGTAACCGCGGGCAAACCCTTCACGCGTAAACCCGGTTCGCTCCAGAACGCGGATCGAGGGGAGATTGGTTGGCTGGGTCGCGGCCTCGAGGCGGTGAAGTTTGAGGTTCTCGAAGCTGAAGCGGATGATCGCGCCGAGCGCGTCAGTCATGTAGCCGCGGCCGACAGAGGACCGCCCCAGCCAATAGCCAACGGCGGCGGATTGCGTAACGCCACGTTGCACATTGGTCAAGGCGATCCCGCCAGCCAGCGCGTCGCTGCTGGCATCAAAGACAAGGAAGGCATAGCCCTGGTCGTTGCGGGCCTCGCGCTGGTAATGCCGCACGCGGCGCTTGAAGGCCGTCCGGGTCAGATCGTCGCGAGGCCAGACGGGCTCCCAAGGCGTGAGATGCGCCCGGCTCTCGGCACGGCACTCCGCCCAGGGCCCATAATCTGAAATCTGCGGCGCACGCAGGAGAACCCGCGCTCCCACCAGGGTGGACGGAACATCCGGAACGAGACCTGACCGCAGGAATGCCATGCGCCGGATTCCTAGTTTCTAGACAACGGGACTGAGCCGGGCACCGGCTTGTTCGGCGAGATCCTGGCTCTTTTTGCCGGCGCCCACCACGGCGACCGAAGCCGGACGGCGGCGAAGGCGCGCGGCGACCGCCTGCACGTCGGACGCCGAAACTCGATCGACACATGCAACGATTTCTGACGTCGCCAGCAGGCGGCCATGCAGCAGAATTTGCCGGGCAATCTGTTCGGCGCGCGAGGCACTGCTCTCAAGGCTCATCATCAGCCCGGCCTTGAGCTGGGCCTTGGCCCGATCAACCTCGGCTTGGTTCGGTCCTGCGTCGGCCATGCGGTCGATTTCGTCGCTCACCACGTTGATCAACTCCCCGACCATCCCTGGTCCCGTCGCCGCGTGAACGGCAAACAGCCCGGTGTCCTTTAAACCCCAGGCGCTCGAATAGATGGCGTAGCAAAGGCCACGCTTCTCCCGCACTTCCTGAAAGAGCCGCGAGGACATCCCGCCCCCGAGCAACCCCGAGAAAACTTGTGCGGAGAAGAAATCCGCTTCGCGATAGGACGGGGCCTCGAAGCCCATGACGAGATCGACTCTGCTCGAACTTGCGCGAATTCGACCTGACGCCGCCCGTATATCGCGCTGGTTCCTCGACACCCGACCCGCGCTCAGTGAGCCCCCCGAATAGGGCTTCAGCGTGGCGAACGGCTTCGTCGTGGTGCATGGCGCCGGCGGCCGCGAGGACCATGCCGCCGGGATGGTAGCGCTCGGCAAGGAAGTCCCTCAGATCATTACTGGAAATCGCTTTGACGCTGGCTGGCGTGCCAAGAATGGTGCGGCCCGCTGGCTGGCCAGGATAAGCGGCGTCGTGCACCAGATCAAAGATCAGGTCGTCGGGACTGTCGCGCGTGCCCGCGATCTCCTGGAGAATCACTTCGCGCTCTTTCTCGAGTTCGTCGTCGGCGAAGGTCGAATTTTGCAGAATGTCGGCCAGGATGCCGAGGGCTATCCCTTCATCGCCCTTGAGGACGCGTGCGAAGTAAGCGGTCGTCTCCAGCCCGGTGGCCGCATTGAGATCGCCGCCGACGGCTTCGATCTCCTCGGCGATATCCCGCGTCGAGCGCGTCAGCGTGCCCTTGAACGCCATGTGCTCCAAAAGGTGCGAGAGGCCGTGTTGCGCGGGCAGTTCGTGGCGGGCGCCAGCATCCACCCAAATTCCAAGAGAGGTGGTCTCAAGGTGAGGCATGGTTTCGGTGACGACGACTAGTCCATTCGCGAACCGGGTGACCTCGGCGCTCATGCGGCTCCTCCCGCGGCGCGGGCCACTGAACGCACGAAGTCCTGGACCACTTTGAGGTCGTTGGCGAGCACCGGGTAACGCTCCTTATCCGTCATGAGGTTTGCCAGACGATCCGGCAATGGCGGCCGCGTCCCCGTAATCTGTTCCATCGCATCGGGGAACTTAGCCGGATGGGCGGTGGCAAGCACCACGCGCGGCGCTGGCGGCGAGCCTGCGCGCGCCGTACCCGCGGCCACGTACCCGCACGCCGTATGAGGATCCATGGTGTACCCGCTTCTACGCGCGACGATCGCGTATGGCGTCCGCCACATCCGTCTCGCTGGCGGCATGGGCTGAAAAATCGGCCTTAGCCACTGTTGCGAGGGGGCCGAGTTCAAACCGACGCGATTGCGTCAGCGAACCCATGAATGCGCGCACGGCGGCTGCATCTCTTCCCGACGCCTCAAACAGGTAGCGCTCGAAATTCGAAGAGATTTGGATGTCCATCGATGGCGAGGTGGTCGCCACCACACCGCGCATTTCATAAACACCGCTCTGGAGTGTTCGCGGCAGAATATCGTTTTCGTTCGACGCGATGACGAGATCGGCGATGGGCAGTCCCATCTTCTTGGCCACGTAGCCGGCGAAGATGTCGCCGAAGTTGCCAGTCGGCACCGAGAACGCTACCGCGCGATGCGGCGCACCAAGCGCGGCAGCGGCCACGAAATAGTACGTCACCTGCGCAACGATCCGGCCCCAATTGATGGAGTTCACTCCCGAGAGGCTGACGTCGTCGCGGAACGCGTGATCGTTGAACATCGCCTTCACGAGCGCCTGACAATCGTCGAATGTCCCTTCGATGGCGATCGCGTGGACATTGCGGTCCGTGGGCGTCGTCATCATGCGGCGCTGCACATCCGACACGCGGCCTTCTGGAAAGAGAATGACCACATCGCTGCGCGCGCTGCCGCGGAATGCTTCGATGGCCGCACCGCCCGTATCGCCCGAGGTGGCGCCGACGATGGTGACCCGCGCGCTGCGCTTCTCCAGCACATGATCCATGAGACGCGCCAGGATCTGCATGGCGACGTCCTTGAACGCCAGCGTCGGTCCGTGAAACAATTCGAGGATGAAGGTGCCGGGATCGACCTGGACGAGCGGCGTGACGGCGGCATGCCCGAACGTCGCGTAGACCTCGTCGGTCATCGCGGAGAGCTGCGCCTGCGGAATGCCCCCGCCCGTGAACCGGCCCAAGACCGCTGCCGCGACGTCCCCGAAGGGGTGTCCCGCAAAACTTGCCATCTCCTCCTGGCTGAAGGCTGGCCAGGTTTCGGGGACGTAGAGCCCGCCGTCACGGGCGAGGCCCGCCAGCAGGACGTCCTCAAAGCCAAGAACGGGGGCTTGGCCTCTGGTGGAAATATAGTTCACGGATCTGTTGCACTTTCGTCTTCGGGGATCGGCAAATCACGGCGACCCTACGGCTGCACCGCGCCGCGAACAAGCCCGCGATCAACGGGTTGTAGGGGTTATGCCTCGCCGCCGCGTATGCGCTGGCTGGCATAGATAAGAAAGATCGCAAACAGCGCCGCGGCGAAGCCGAACCAGGTCAAGGCATACTCGAAATGCCGGTTGGGCAATTTCAGCTCGGTGACGCCGCCTTTCGGCCAGCCGCCGGGCGCCTCTCCTTCGGCCTCGATAAATATGGGCAGCACGTCGGGGGCCGCCGCCGTCCCGAATGCCGCGGTGCGCATCGCCGCCAGATCCCGCCAGAACCAGAAATTCCGGTCTGGTTCATTGGCGGGTACGAAGCGATCTGGTGCCACCGGCCGGCGCAGCAATCCAACAACAGTTGTCTCGTCCGCGATTTGTCCCTCGGATCGCGCCGCGGGCTCTTTCAGGGCTTCGGGAACGTAGCCGCGGTTCACGAAGACGACCTCCCCGCCATCGGTCAGCGCCAGGGGCGTGTAGACATGAAAGCCCGGTCCGCGCCGTGGATCGGGCGCGTAGAAGTAGAGCTCCTTGTCGTGCAGATAGCGCCCCTGCGCCGTCACCCGCGCATATTCGAGATCCGCGGCGGCGACTGGCCCCTCACCGGACGGACCTGACAGGCGCGCCTCAAGTGGCACGGGCTCCGCCGTGGCACGCGCGGCGATGTCGGCGAGAAGTCCTTCTTTCCACGCCAGCCGGTCCAACTGCCAGAACCCGAGCCCGATGAGCACCGGCAGGGCGACGATCACCATCACCGACGGGATGAGAAGTTTCAGGGCGCGCAATTTCTGGATCATAACGGGGTCCGCGGGTGAGTTCGACCGGAAGCGGCTCAATGCCGCCCGGCCAGACGGCCTTCCTCGGCCTTGTTCCGGAATTGCAGGGCGATGAGCAACGCCTTCAAAAAGCGTAGCAGTCCGAGCGCCAGAATTGGTGTCACCACACCCCACAGCACCAGATGCACCCAGAACGGCGGCAGGAATGTAAATTCAAACCACAGCGCCGCGCCCAGCACCACAAAACCCAGAATAAAGATCGCAAACACGGCGGGACCATCACCGGTGTCGATGAAGGCGTAATCGAGCCCGCACTTGGAGCAGTCATCGCGCAGCACGAGTACCTGCTTAAAGAGCGGGCCGTCCCCGCAACGCGGGCAGCGCGCCAGCATGGCCGCCTTGCCGACAGACGTGTGCCCCGACGTATGTGATGCCGTCATTCGACCATGGCCTCCAGTTCAAGCCCGCTTGGACAGCCTACACTGCATTTGAAACGACTGTGGGGCGGCTCAGTGCCGCCCCACAGCGCAATTCAGACTTGGCTAGCCTGAGACGGGCTTAGTGGGCCACGCCAGGGTTGGCACCCGCACCCCAAACGTAGATGCAGGCGAACAGGAATAGCCAGACCACGTCAACGAAGTGCCAGTACCAAGCGGCGGCTTCGAACCCGAAGTGCTGCTTGGGCGTAAAATGGCCCTTCATGGCGCGGAACAGGCACACCAGCAGGAAGATGGTGCCGATGATGACGTGTGCGCCGTGGAAGCCCGTGGCCATGAAGAACGTGGAACCGTACGAGTGCCCAGCAAACGTGAAGGCCGCGTGACCGTACTCGATGTACTGGAGCACCGTGAACAGAGCGCCAAGAGCCACAGTGATGGCGAGGCCGGCGATGAGCTGGCCGCGCTTGTTCTGCAACAGGGCGTGGTGAGCCCACGTCACTGTGACGCCCGAGAGGAGCAGCACCAAGGTGTTGAGGAGCGGCAGACCCCAGGGATCGAACGTCCCCTTGAAGTTGCCTTCAGCCAAGGCGCCCGTGGCGGGAATGGTCGCCTCGGTCATTTCAACGGCCACCGGAGGCCACTGGCCGCCGAACAACTCATTGCGCTTCACCAGCCCTAAGGCTTCCTGGACGTTCTCGACCATGTATGTGCCGTTCGGGAACAGCGAATGGTCGAAGTAGGCCCAGAACCAGGCGACGAAGAACATTACTTCCGAGGCGATGAAGAGGATCATGCCATAGCGATGATGGAGCTGCACGACAGGGGTGTGCGAACCGGACGTGGCCTCATTAAGGACGTCGCGCCACCACATGAAGGCAACGAAGCATAGCGCAAAAATGCCGACTGCGAACATCGCAGGGCCCTGCAATCCGAAGATGCCCATACCGCCGCCCGTCGAGCGCATCCAGACGATGGCGCCTATGGCGGTGATAAATGCACCGATGGACGCGAGGATCGGCCATGGGCTTGGATCCAACAGGTGATAGTCGTGATTATTCGCGTGAGATGAGGCCATGGTCGTCTCCGTCTTCCCCGTTCCTTGTTGTTCTCGCCCGATCACCCGGACGTTCGTATGAGCGGCTCCCGCTGCGCGTCGCACCGCGGGTCCGCATCGTCAACTCCGTTTGTCCGGCTTATCGGCTGCAGCCTGATTGTCCGCAGCGGCGGGGCCTTCAATCCGGTAGAATGTGTACGACAGCGTAATCTGCTTCAGCCGCGCCGCATCGGGATCCTTGACCAATCCCGGATCGACGTAGAACGAGACCGGCATTTCAACAGATTCGCCCGGCTGCAGCGTCTGCTCCGTGAAGCAGAAGCATTCGATTTTGCTGAAGTGCGCCCCAGCCGAATCCGGCGAGACATTATACGTCGCCGAACCTGTGATCGGCTTATCGCTGGTGTTGGTTGCCCGATAGAATGCCAGAACGTTTTCGCCGACGTTCGTTTCGATGGTGCGCTGCAGGGGCTCGAATTTCCATCCCATCCCCGGTGCAATGTTGGCGTCGAAACGCACCGTCAGCTTACGATCAAGCACTGTTTGCGAGGGAGCCTCCGCGCGTTGCGTCGTGCCGCCAAATCCTGTGACCTGGCAAAACATCTGGTAGAGCGGCACGGCCGCGTAGGACGCACCGACCATAAGGAACGCGCCCGCAAGACAGGCCAACGCGATCGATTTGTCGCTGCGGCGCTGCGGGGTGGGCTGATGAGGCTCTTGGGCCACGGTGCGTATCCCTTCAGGTTATTAGTTCAGAGCGGACGATCGAGAACACTGCCGCCCAAGCGGACAATGGTCGCGGCGTAGAACATCACAACGAGAAACCCAAGTCCGAGGGCGATGGCCAGCGAACGCAGCCGTTGACGCCGCGCGGTTGCGGCCTCCTGGCTGGCCTTGCTCTGATCTTCGCCAGTGGTCATGTGCAGCATACCTTTCACGCCATCAATCGAGCGAGAGAACCCTCGACGACGAGGACCGCGAACAGAACGTAGAGATAAAGGATCGAGAACCAGAAGAGTTGCTTGCACGCCTGATCCGCCTCTCGCCCCTCGGTGATGCGCCAGACGTTGATGGCCAGCCCCAGGAAGATGGCGCCCAGTACCGTCGACGCGATCGCGTAGGCGATGCCGCCGAGGCCGATGAAGTACGGCACGACCGCGAGCGGAACGAGCACGATGGAATAAAGCAGGATCTGCCGGCGAGTTTCTGCGGGCCCAGCCACAACCGGCAGCATGGGCACGCCCACGCGCTCGTAGTCGCGCAGCCGCAGCAGGGCCAGCGCCCAGAAGTGCGGCGGCGTCCACATGAAGATGATGAGGAACATCAGCACGCTTTCCATGCTAACGCTGCCTGTCACCGCGGCCCAGCCGATCATCGGCGGAAATGCGCCGGCCGCGCCGCCGATGACGATGTTCTGCGGCGTCCGGCGCTTCAGCCACATCGTGTAGATGAAGAGATAATAGGCGATGGTCAGCGCGAGGAGCGCGCCAGCAACCCAGTTGACCAGCACGCCAAGCGTCAGAACCGAAATGACCGAAAGAATAGCGCCGAACTGGAGCGCCTCATCCGGCGTCACCCGGCCGCGCGGAATGGGACGCGCCGCCGTCCGCGCCATATTCTGATCGATATCGGCGTCGTACCACATATTGAGCGCGCCCGACGCTCCGGCGCCGACCGAAATGCAGATAATGGCGATGAGCCCGATCACAGGATGGATGGCGCCGGGCGCCACGAGCAGGCCAGCAAGCGCTGTCAGCACCACAAGCTGCATGACGCGCGGTTTCATCAGGGTCAGATAATCTGCGACATCCGGCTCAAGCAGGCTGATCGGCCGCTCATCCGCAACATTCACGCCGGTTGCCGACATTCGCTCTCACTCCTCCCAGTGGCCGAGGTTGCGCCCTTCTGCCGGGGCGCCTCTGCCATCTCCGGCTGCTGCGGCTGGGGGGCACGCCCCACGGTCACGCAGCATCGCCGGTTTCAACTTCTCATCAAACGGACCTTGCGGCACATCTCCAGTAACGGGACGGGCCGCACAATAACGACGAAATGAACCCGGGCGGAAATTTACCGCCCGGGCCCCATTCCGTTTCAGCGATGCTCCGTCGCGGCGATGCGCGGCAGAGTCTCATAGGCGTGGTAGGCCGGCGGCGAAGGCAGCGTCCACTCAAGCGTGGTCGCACCGACACCCCACGGGTTGCCCGCGGCCTTTTCCTTGCGGATGAAGGCGAGAGCCAGACCGATGAAGAAGAACAGCGTGCCGACGGCCGTGATGTACGAGCCTAGCGACGAGATCTCGTTCCAGAACTGGTAGGCGTCCGGATAGTCAACGTAACGGCGCGGCATGCCGGCGGCACCCAGGAAGTGCTGCGGGAAGAACAGCACGTTGGCACCCACGAAGGTGAACCAGAAGTGCAGCTTGCCCCAGAATTCCGAGTACATGTAGCCGGACATCTTCGGGAACCAGTAGTACCAGCCCGCGAAGATCGAGAACACAGCGCCCAGCGACAGCACGTAGTGGAAATGCGCCACAACGTAGTACGTGTCGTGCAGAGCACGGTCGACGCCGGCGTTGGAGAGCATCACGCCGGTCACGCCGCCGATGGTGAACAGGAAGATGAAGCCCAAGGCCCAGATCATGGGCAGGCGGAACTGGATCGATCCGCCCCACATCGTGGCGATCCACGAGAAGATCTTCACGCCTGTCGGGACCGCGATGACCATCGTCGCGAATACGAAGTAGGCCTG
Organism: uncultured Alphaproteobacteria bacterium; assembly: GCA_963786675.1. GTDB lineage: Bacteria > Pseudomonadota > Alphaproteobacteria > Rhizobiales > Hyphomicrobiaceae > JAGVSR01. Next base: position 411,119 of record CAWAZY010000001.1, read on the forward strand.
CGTATTCACCTTCATACCGGCAGCGTACATGTGGTGCGCCCACACGATGAAGCCCACCAGACCGATGGCGACCATGGCGTAGGCCATGCCCAGGTAGCCGAACACCGGCTTGCGCGAGAACGTTGCCACGATGTGGCTGACGATACCGAAGCCCGGCAGAATGAGGATGTAGACCTCGGGGTGGCCGAAGAACCAGAACAAGTGCTGGTACAGCAGCGGATCGCCGCCGCCGGCCGGATTAAAGAAGGTGGTGCCGAAGTTGCGGTCCGTCAGCAGCATGGTGATCGCGCCGGCCAGAACCGGGAGCGACAGGAGCAACAGGAACGCGGTGATGAGCACGGCCCAGACGAACAGCGGCATCTTGTGGATCGTCATGCCGGGCGCGCGCATGTTGAAGATGGTGGTGATGAAGTTGATGGCGCCCAGGATCGACGAGGCGCCGGCAACGTGCAGCGACAGGATCGCGAAATCCATGGCCGGACCAGGATGGCCCGAAGTCGACAAGGGCGCGTAGATCGTCCAGCCGCCGCCCACGCCGTTCATACCCGTGGGACCCTCCACGAACATCGACATGACCAGCAGGGTCAAGGCGACAGGCAGAAGCCAGAACGATATGTTGTTCATGCGGGGGAAGGCCATGTCGGGCGCGCCGATCATCAGCGGCACGAACCAGTTGCCGAACCCGCCCATCGTCGCGGGCATCACCATGAAGAACACCATGATGAGGCCGTGGCCCGTCACGAACACGTTGTACATGTGCGGGTTGGAGAAGTACTGCATCCCCGGCTCTTGAAGCTCGAGGCGGATGCCAATCGACAATGCGCCGCCGATGATGCCGGCGATCATTGCGAAGATAAAGTACATCGTCCCGATGTCTTTGTGGTTCGTCGAGAACAGCCAGCGACGAATGCCGGTGGGGGCATGGTCGTGATGTTCGGCGTGTGCCGCAGTGCTACCCATGGGTCAGGCCTTCCAGTCTCGGATGTTTCCAGGTGCGGAGTTTTCCGGAAAGCTGAGCTTCCGGAACCCCACGATCTTTATCAATCAACGGTTTTCAGTAGCGTCGGCGACCGACTTGATGCCCGCATGCTCCAGCGCCACCTTGTCGATGATTTCCTTGGCCTTCTTCTTGTCCTTGGCCTGCATCGCTGCTGCCCACTCGTCGAAGACTTCAGACTTCACGACGCGGACGGCGATGGGCATGAAGGCATGGTTCATGCCGCAGAGCTCGGAGCACTGCCCGTAGAACATGCCTTCTTGTTCGGCCTTGAACCACGTCGAGGTCAACCGGCCGGGCACGGCGTCGATCTTTGAGCCGAATGACGGAATGGTCCAGTTGTGAATCACATCGTTCGATGTGACGAGCACGTGCACCGTCTTGTTCACCGGCACGATGATCTCGTTGTCGACGGACAGAAGGCGGGGCGTGGGAATGCCGGTCTTGGCCTTCTCGGCGGCTTCCTCGTCGGTCAGCATGTTCGAGGTGATCGTAAACCCGCCCTGGTCGGGATACTCGTGCTCCCAGAACCAGGCGTTGCCGATCGCCTTGATGGTCAGCTCGGCCTTCGGATACGTGTACTGAAGCATCAAAAGTTTGAACGAGGGGATGGCGATCGCAACGAGGATCAGGATCGGAATGACCGTCCAAGCCACTTCCAGCAACGTGTTGTGGGTCGTCTTGGAGGGCGTCGGGTTGGCGCTCTCGCGGAAGCGAACCATCACGTAGATCATTAGCGCCAGAACGAAGAGCGTAATCGCGATGATGATGACATTCACGAGGTCGTAGAACTCGCTGATACTGCGAGCAACCTCAGTGACAGGGACCTGCAGTCCGATTTGTCCGGGGTTCGATTGACCGACGCCCGCCTCGGCGGCGAGCACTGGATCAACAAAGAGCCCGAAGGCTGCCAAAAGGGCGACCACCGGTGCCAGTAGCAGAAGTCGTGTCGTCATTTCATTCGCTCCCCAGAACGGCCCGATTCGAGCCGGGCGTCTTGATCGATACGGGGAGGTCGGCGCGGCCGGCTCAGCTGTCCTTCGGGCGCTAACGGGCTTCAAGCAACCCATGCGCTGCGTGGTGCGTTTCGATCGAGCGCCGGAAACCAAAAGAATAAGCGTTCCGCGCCGCGACCTGACGTTCACCCGGATCTTCGACCCGGGCACGTCGCAAACCGCTCCGTCTCCCCGATTCGACCGTGCGTGACGACTTCCCCTTCGTCGAGCCAAGATCAACCGACAAACCGCTCGCAAGTCAAGTTTTTTGCGGCGATATTGCGCATCGTTGCCACGTTGCGTGACCATACCATGCGACCCAGTGCTAAAGGCTTGAGTCGGCACCCCGACGCGGTCCACATTCGGCCTCTTTCCTATTGGAAGCAGGCGGTATGCGGCAATATGCGTGTGTCTGGACATTGACCGCTCGCGTCCATCCACACCATTGCTCCTGCTTTCCCTTTCGCATCTTCAGACAGGCTCAAGTCCCCTCGCCATGACCTTGCATGCCCCGTCGTCCGTTTCCCGTCCGCCCCTTGGGGCCCTGGACTTGATCGAAGTCACATCGCCGCGGGCCCAGCCGAATTCCCGGCGGCACGACCAGCGGTACGGTTTGAGGCGCACAATGTTCCGGTTGCTTGTGCTCCTCTGCCTGACGGCCGCGCTGCCGATCTCTCCAGCGCCGGCCCAGGAGGGGGCTGCGAAGTCACCTGAGATGGCTGATGGAACCGTCAAGTCTCAGCACGGCGACTGGCAGGTGGTGTGTAAGCCGCCGCCGGCGGGTGCCAAGAACGAAATCTGCGCGCTCGTTCAGAGCGTGACCGCCGAGGACCGCGAGAATGTCGGGCTGACGGTGTACTTCCAGAAATTCTCGAACGGCCTGCGCGTGCTGCGGGTGTTCGCGCCCCTCGGCGTCCTTCTGCCGCCAGGCATCGGCCTGAAGATTGACGACGTCGATGTCGGGCACGCACCGTTCCTGCGCTGTCATACCTTCGCGTGCTATGCGCAGGTGACGCTCGAAGACAAGCTCATCGAGCAGTTGAAGACAGGAAAAACCGCGATATTCATTATCTTTCAGACTGAGGAAGCCGGCATCGGCATCCCGGTGTCACTGGGTGGTTTTGACCAAGCGCTGGCCGCGCTGCCACAATAGCGGCGCGCTATTCCAAAGCGAGCCGTGGCTTGTCGAACCTGGGTATCAAGTGCCCTTGCGCGCCGGTGCGGCCGCAGTACCGTTCCCAGCCGTTTTGCGGCCGGTGGCAGGCAATTGGATGAGGCTCGCGGACTTTGACGGCGAAGCGGTCTCCACACGCGGCGGGAACATGACGCCCGGGACCGCCTTGGAGGCACCGATGGCATCGGACCATGCCTGCAGCACACGCGCCGAAGAGTCCTGATACTGCTCAAACGCCGTTTGCCAGAACCGCATTTGCTCTTCGTAGACTTCGTCGCGCGTGCGGCACCGCGCCAGACGCTGCGGCACGCCAAGATAGGCCTGTGTCCGGCGGCTGGCGAGTGTCACCCATTCCATTTGGGCAACGACCATCGCTTTCCAGGGGCCAAATCCCGCGGCCATCGTGTCCAGGGCCGCCTTTGAATTGAAAGCCTGGGCAAAATGGGCTTGCGGACGGCTCATTGTGCCGAGCCAATCGTGCGGAGATTGATGGTGGTCCTGATCAGGCGCTTCGTGCTGGTCCATCTCGCATACAGTCCTTCGTTTCCGATCCCGTCTCTTTTTTTATCCAACAACTGTGCCCGGTTCTGTTCTCACCTTGAAGGTGGAAATTCGGCGAACCCCATCACTTTGCCGAGATAACGCGCGCAGGTGGTAAATCTGATTTGGTGACCTGACGGCGGATTTCAAAGTGCTGCGACACCCGTGCACGTGGATCGCCCGAGGTCAGCGCGCCTACCTCTGATTGCATAATCAAAAGACAACAACCAACTGATCCGAAACGATCTTATTGGTTAATGAGTTGTAGACAGATCGGATGATCTGGCCTCTGATGATCACTGTTTAGGCAAAAATGTTTTTAGTGCCGCGTTGCGGGTGGCGTCGTGTTGACCGGTGCGTTTCAAGGCCGGATTTGCGGGGGTGTGCTCAGGGGATGGCTCTTGAGCGCGACCCTCTGTGCGGGTGCCATGTGCACGGCGGGTGGTGCGCCTGCCATCGCAGGTGACCTGCCTGTGGTTTCGGGCACGCCGGTGCCGATGTCCGGTCCCGAACCGGACCGGCCCTCGTGGCGCGAAATTTGGAAATGGCGCGAAGTCTGGACGGGCGCCGACATTTCGCGCGGCAACTGGCTTCTATATTCAGGTGCCACGGTCGCGCCCTTCGGCCATATCCATGAGCCAGGTCTGCGACTGCGCGCAGCGGCAGGCTACGGGCACTACACTTACGCCGGTGACCGCAGCCTGACCGACACACCCGATTACCGCACCTTCGACGCCCAGGTTCACTATGGCGAAGCCCTGATCGGGTACCTGGAAAAATGGGGTCCGCTCACCGCCAAGATCTTTGGAGGTTTCTCGCGGATCGGACACGCCATAACGCCCTACGATATCGAGAATGCCGTGATCGGCATCGATTACGGCTTCAAGGGCGTGCTCGAACTGTGGCTTGATGCGGGATCCACGGGCTTTGCCGCCCTCGATCTGTCGTGGAACTCGGCGCACGATACCCGCTCCGCCCGCGTGCGCGCCGGGACGCGGGTTTCGCCGCAGTTTTCTTTTGGTTTGGAAGGCTGGCTCGATCTCGATGCCCAAAGCGATTGTGATCGCGGTGCGCGGTCGGGCGGGGCGTGCGCGCGCCAAGTCAGTTTCGATGGCGAGCAGACCACCCTCCTGGACTACACGCGAGCCGGTGCGTTCATCCGGTATGAATGGGATGGTGGAGAGATTTCCATTTCCGCGGGCGTATCCGGCGGGATGTTCAAAAATGGCAATAGCGGCGAGCCCAGACCCTACGGCACCCTCAACTGGATCCGGCAATTCTGATCCTTGGCACGCGCATCATCCGGGGGTTTCACACCGTGCGGCCAATCCGCTATGGAGTAAGCGTCCCGCAATGAGGTGTTGAGAGCGCGCTCCATGACCACCGTCTTTAAGCTTGGCATCGTTGTCACGGCCTTGGCGTCTGCCGCCGCGGCTGGGACCAGCGCGGCGCTGGCGGCCGGCAAGACCTGTAGCGACGTCGCCGTCTCGGTCCATGGCGAACAGGCCCGCTATGTCTGGCTTGCCAAAACCAAAGCCCGGGCCAACTGGCGCCGGAAGGTGCGCGCGACGACAGGCCTCGGCCCGGATTTCGCGAATTGGTATGATGCCGAAACCAGCGAGGAGCGGTGCATCACCTCGGGGGCCGGCACTGTTTGCGTGTTTACCGGCTACCCTTGCAAGCGTTGACCCCTGGTCCCGACACCGTTTCCAGAAGGTCCGGCAGAAAAATTTCACCGGAGCCCCAAGGAAACCCAGATCCCGTCCGTCTATGTCCTTAAAGCGGGGTGGAGGCAAACCTGCCGCCCCTGCCCGCACACTGCGATCGGCGGAACTGGCTCGAACGTGACCGAAGATGCGCACGACGATTTGGCGGACGAAGACCTTGCCTCCCGTGCGGCGGCGGGCGACCGCGCCGCGTTCGCCGCCCTGATCGACCGGCATTATGGCCGCGTCCACGCGCTCGCCTGGCGCTGGACGGGATCGCGAGACCGGGCCGAGGATATCGCCCAGGACGTCTGTGTGAAGCTCGCGCACGTCTTGCGCAGCTTCCGCGGCGACTGCGCGTTCTCCACGTGGCTCTACCGGTTGGCCTACACGACGACGATCGATCAGATCCGTGCCCGCCAAAGGATTGTGCCCCTTGGGCCGTCCCATATATCGGCGCTGATGGCGGAGCCTGACGGTGAGACGCCGGAGGATACGTTCATCGGGGCCGAGCTTTGGCGCGCGGTCCGCACGCTGCCGGATCAACAGCGGGATGCCGTCCTGCTGGTTTACGGCGAAGACCTGTCGCACGCGGAGGCAGCCAGCGTCATGGGATGTTCGGAGAAGACCGTCTCCTGGCATTTGCATGAAGCACGCAAGCGCCTGAAATCGACACTCGAAGACGTGGCATGATGCAATGAGCGAAAAGGAACTCGAGAAACTGAAATCCCTCCCCGTGCCGCCACCCGGCGCTGCGGCGAGAGAGATTGCGCGCGCCGCGGCTCTTGCGGCTTTCGAAGCAGCGCAAGACGCACCCCAAGGAAGTTCGGACCCGGAACGTCAGATACGTCGTTCGCAATCCCCGACGAGGAGACGTTTCATGCCATTCACCGGTACTCAGTATGCGATGGCGGCTTCGCTGGCCGCACTTGTCATTGCAGCACCCCTTGCCTTCCGCGCCATGCAGGAGCCACGCATGGCGTCTGAACCTCTGACGCTGGAACCGCTTCTGAAAGAGCGTTTCGCAAAGAAAGATCTGAGCCAAGGCCGGACGGAGCCGTTCGGAACGCGCCGGTCCGACGATGAGGCCGCTCAGGCAGCGCCGGCCAAGCCTGCCGCGCCAGTACCGGCACTCAAGCGCGAAATCTATACAGCTGTGCCGCCGGCGGATGGACTGGGCGTCGTAGGGATCCCTGCCCCGGAACCTACGCCTTCAGTCGCGCAATCCATTGCGGTTCAAGCCCCTTCATCGCCGGCTGAGGAGAAGGCAAAGGTCGCCGCACCCGCCGCATCCCGCGCGATTGGCCAACTGTCACTCGGCGGTGGCGCCGCCCTGCATGCCGTGCCGCCCCCTGGCTCCCTCTACACGGCGAATGAGCGTGTGGCGGATTTTGACCGGCAGCGCATCGCAACGGAAAAGGAATACCGGGACAAGTTCACCGCGACCGAGACTAATCCCGTCAAGCAAGTCGCCGCCGAACCCGTTTCCACGTTCTCCATCGATGTGGACACCGCCTCCTACACCTTCGCACGCCGCGCCCTCAACGAAGGACGCCTGCCGCCGAAAGCCGCCGTGCGCGCCGAGGAGATCATCAACTATTTCGACTATGGCTACCCGGGCACCGATAGCGCGAGCCAGCCCTTCAAGCCCACGGTGACGGTCGTCCCCTCACCGTGGAACGCCACCAACTCGCTCGTCCATATCGGGATCAAAGGCTACGAATTGAAAAGCGCCGAGCGCCCGCGCGCCAACCTGGTGCTGCTGGTGGACGTCTCGGGTTCCATGGCCGGGTCCGACAAGCTGCCGCTGGTCAAGAACGGCCTGCGCATGCTGGTCGACGAATTGAAGCCCGACGACACGGTAGCGCTCGTCACGTACGCGGCGGGTTCGGGTGTGGCGCTGGAGCCGACCAAGGCGGCTGACAAGGCGAAGATCCTGGCCGCCATCGACAGTCTGGGTGCCCGCGGTTCGACGGCGGGTGCCGAGGGCATCGAGGACGCCTATCGCCTCGCTGAACAGAGTTTCGACAAGGAGGCCGTCAACCGCGTTGTGCTCGCGACCGATGGCGATTTCAATGTCGGCATCACGGACCAGAACGAGCTGAAAGGCCTCATCGAGCGCAAGCGCGACAAGGGCGTGTTCCTGTCGATCATCGGCGTCGGGCGCGGAAATTATAACGACAGCCTGATGCAAACCCTGGCGCAGAATGGCAATGGCGTGGCCGCCTATGCTGATACGCTCTCGGAAATGCGCAAAGTGCTGGTGGAGGAATCGGCGTCGACGCTGTTCCCGATCGCCAAGGACGTAAAAATTCAGGTGGAGTGGAACCCGGCGCGCGTCGCCGAATACCGCCTCATCGGCTACGAAACCCGCGCCTTGAAGCGCGAGGACTTCAACAACGATCGCGTCGACGCAGGTGATATCGGCTCGGGCCACACCGTGACGGCCATCTATGAAATCACGCCTACGGGCGCAGCCAAAAAAATGGTCGATGAGTTGCGCTACGGTCAAACGGCTGACCGGACGGCGGCCGCGGCCCCGGCATCGGATCAAGCCTCCAATGAACTGGGCTTCTTGAAGATGCGCTTCAAGTTGCCGAAGTCGGACACGTCCGAGCTCATCTCGCTGCCGATCACCGATGCGATGGACGTCAAAACCACGGACGCCGCATCCGCCGATGTCCGGTTTGCCATCGCGGCGGCGGGCTTTGCGCAAGTCCTGCAGGGATCACCGCACATCGGCGGCTTCACCTATGACGACGTGTTGAAGCTCGCCACGCCCGCCCGCGGCGACGATACTTTCGGCCTTCGAGCCGAGTTTCTCAATCTCGTGCGGCTCGCCAAATCGGCCAACCGCTGACCCACCCCGACGCACCCAGGCAAACGATCGGATCGCGCGATCCGATCGTTTGACGTCGGTCACTCCCACTCGATCGTGCCGGGCGGTTTCGATGTCACGTCATAGACCACGCGATTGACGCCGCGCACCTCGTTGATGATGCGTGTGGCCACGCGGCCCAGAAATCCCATGTCGAAAGGATAGAAATCCGCCGTCATGCCATCAACGGATGTCACGGCGCGCAGGCCCAGCACATGGTCGTAGGTCCGCCCGTCGCCCATCACGCCCACCGTGCGCACGGGCAGCAGCACGGCGAATGCCTGCCAAATGGCGTCGTACAATCCGGCACGCCGGATTTCATCGAGGTAGATGGCGTCCGCCTTGCGCAGAATGTCGAGCTTCTCCGGCGTGATCTCTCCGGGAATGCGGATGGCAAGACCGGGACCTGGAAACGGATGCCGGCCGACGAAGGCTTCAGGCAGACCCAGTTCGCGGCCGAGTGCGCGCACTTCGTCCTTGAAGAGTTCGCGCAGCGGTTCCACGAGCTTCATGTTCATGCGCTCGGGCAGCCCGCCGACATTGTGGTGCGACTTGATCGTGACCGATGGTCCGCCCGTGAACGACACGCTCTCGATGACATCGGGATACAGCGTTCCCTGGGCGAGGAATTCGGCGCCACCGATCTTTTTGGCTTCCTGTTCGAACACATCGATGAACAGACGCCCGATGGTCTTCCGCTTGGCTTCCGGATCGGACACGCCCTTCAGTTCGCCAAGGAACAATTCGGTCACATCCACGTGGACCAGCGGAATATTGTAGTGACCGCGGAACAGATCGACGACCTGCTCGGCTTCCGCCAGACGCATCAGGCCATGATCGACGAACACGCAGGTGAGCTGATCGCCGATCGCCTCGTGGATGAGAACGGCGGCGACGGCGCTATCGACGCCGCCTGACAGCCCGCAGATCACCCGGCCGCTGCCAACCTGCGCGCGGATCTTGGCGATCATCTCGCGGCGGTAGGCCGCCATGGTCCAATCCGATTTCAACCCGGCGATCTTGTGGACGAAGTTGGAGATCAGGCGCGCGCCGTCGGGCGTATGCACGACTTCCGGGTGGAACTGCACGGCATAGAAGCGGCGCGCCTCGTCGGCGACGGCCGCGTAGGGTGCATTTTCGCTGGTGGCTATGACCTTGAATCCGTCCGGCAGGCGCGTGACCCGATCGCCATGGCTCATCCACACCTGATGACGTTCGCCCGTGGCCCACACGCCGTCGAACAGCGGCGAGGCCTCGCGCACGTCGAGCATGGCGCGTCCGAATTCGCGATGGTGGCCGGTCTCGACCTTGCCGCCGAGCTGCTCGGCCATGGTCTGCTGCCCATAGCAGATGCCGAGCACCGGAATGCCGGCATCGAACACACCCTGCGGCGCGCGCGGACTGTTGTCTTCCGTCACCGACGCTGGCCCGCCCGAGAGGATCACGGCCTTGGGCGCCATCTTCGCGAAGGCTGCCTCCGCGCTCTGGAAGGGATGGATTTCGCAATAGACGCCGCTTTCGCGCACCCGCCGCGCGATCAGCTGCGTTACCTGACTGCCGAAATCGATGATGAGGACGCTATCGGTCATGGAGCTCCCGAGCGGGCCGCCCCGCCGATTTACTGGTATCAGCCGGGGTAGACCACCGGGCTGCCAGACCGTCAAGACGGACCGATGACGCAAAGCCGGTTCGCGCACCGAATTGGCGGATTTGCCCACGACTTGCCGGCATCCTCTCCAGGACAGACTTGCCCCGCTCTCCGGTTTCCCCCAGCATCCGGCATCCTCGATGCGCGAATGCGATTCACCCGGGACTTGGCATGGATTTCGATATCAACGTCTGGACGGTCTTTCTCGCCGCCCTGATCACGGCGGTTGCAACGGGCCTCGGCGCTTTGCCATTCCTGGTCCTGCGAACGCTCAGTCCATTCTGGATCTCGGTCGCGAATGCGGTGGCGTGCGGACTGATGCTCGCGGCAACCCACGCACTCATTGACGAAGGCGTGGGGCTTGGGCCCGAGCGCGTGCTGCTGGGCGTGCTCATCGGGCTCGCGGGCATCATGCTGGCCAAACGCTGGCTCGATGGCAAAAATCACCTGGAGATTGCCAACCTCGGCGGGCTCGACGCGCGCAAGGCCATTCTCATCATCGCGGTCATGACGGCCCACTCATTCGCGGAGGGCGTGGGGGTCGGCGTCTCATTCGGAGGCTCACAGGAACTGGCCACGTTCATCACGGCGGCCATCGCCGTGCACAACATCCCTGAGGGCCTCGCCATCGCCCTGGTCCTCATTCCGCGCGGAACGCCCGTGTGGCAGGCAGCGCTGTGGGGTGTTTTTTCAAGCCTGCCCCAACCCATCGCGGCCGTGCCGTCCTACCTCGCGGTGTCGACGTTCGCGCCGTTCTTGCCCATCGGCTTTGGCATCGCTGGCGGCGCCATGCTGTGGATGGTCTTTGCCGAACTCATTCCCGATGCCAACAAGAACGCGAGTCCGGCAACAGTTGGCTTCGTCATCACCCTCGCGTTTGCTGCCATGCTCGCGTTTCAGGTTCTCATCCTGAAGGGTTGAGGCGCCACACCGCAAAGTTCAGAGCACGCCGCGAAACTGACCCAGAAGAAGTAGGGCACGAACAACCATGCGGCGATGCGGTCGATAGGCCATGCGAGAAGAATGAAGCCCACGACCGAAAGCCAGAGCAGCACGAGATCGACCAAGGCTAGACCGATCTCCTGCCGGCCGAACATGATCCACGACCACGCCATATTGAATATGAGCCCGATGCCCCACACCACCAGTGCCGCGCCCATGCCCTGCGCTTCCCACACGCGCCAACCAGCGATGGCGATCATGAGGTAGAGCACCGTCCAAGCGATGGGGAACAGCCAGTTCGGCGGCGTCCAGGACGGCCTGTTGAGGCTTTCGTACCAGGGTCCGGGGCTGAATAGCGCGCCGGTCGTTGCGGCTGCGCCGACGAGCAGAACAAACACAAACAGAGATATCGTGAGGCTCATGATCAATCCTGTTGTGGAAAGTTGCTTTTAGGGGTGTACGTCTCGCATCCCGAACCGGATGTCCAGCAAAGTCTCAATTCGTACCGCCATCCCGTGCCCCAGCGCCGCCGATCAGCGCGCGCAAGCCGTCAAGAACCTCCGGGATATGCTCGAACACCCAGAAGTGCGCGGCACCGTCCACCAGATTCAACGTGCAGGACGGCAGGCGGTCTGCGAGATGAAGCGTCGCGGCAACGGGCACGATTGTATCCGCCGTTCCCTGCCATATGATCGACGCGGACTGGATCGCCGCGTAATCGACGTTCCACGGCTGACCGAATATGGCGAGGTCGCGCGCGGCCCCCTCACCGCCTTGCCGAAAGGCCTCAAGCGTCATTTCGCGCACGATGACGTGGACATCCGGACGCGCGAGAATAGCCCTGTCGGGGGCAGCCGTCATGCGCGATAGCATTCCAGACAACGAATCCGGTGCCTGACCGAAAACAACCGCCGCCAATTTGGCGCCGGGAACGGTTAGCCACATGCGCTGTGACAAATTCAGGAAGAAGCGGCGCTGCAACAGGCCAGGCTCCGGTCCCGGCACCGCCGCAGCGGCCATCGTTTCAGCAATGGGACCCATCGGCGAGACAAGTGCCAGTCCCGACACGCGCGGACCCAATGCCGCGGTCAAGGCGACGGCGTAGGGTGATCCTCCCGAAATCCCGAGCACACCGAACCGCTCAAGCCCCATCGCGTCCACAACATGCCGCAACCATGTCGTCCGGGTGGACAGCGTTGCCGGCCCTGCCTCCAGGGGCGTCAGGCCGTAGCCCGGCCGATCTGGCGCCAGAAGCCGCAGACCGCACTCACGCGCCGCGTCGTCGGCAGCAGCGTACATCAGACGGCAGGCAGGGGTTCCGTGCAGGGCCAGCACGGGCAGACCCGCCGGATCACCGTATTCGGCAAAGCCGCAGCGGCGGCCGTCGCCAAGATCGAGGATCTGACTTCCACGATTTTCCAAGGTCATGCCATTTGCCTATTCCGTGCCCTCTTGTTCCGGATCAGTGGCAGTGCGAGGACTACGCGCCAAGGCCACCCTGCACATAAACAGATCAGAGTGATCAATGCTCCTCGTCAAGACACGGATTGGACCGAGCGCGATCGAAGGCATAGGCCTATTCGCAGCCGAACCCATTCCCGCAGGTACGGTCACTTGGCGCTTCATGACTAGTTTCGATCAACTCTTTTCCGACGCGGAGTTTGCCGTTCTTCCTGAACCGGTCCGCGCGTGCCTGGAAACGTATGGCTATCTGCATGCACCCAGCGCACTGTGGGTCCTGTGCCTCGACAACGCCCGCTTTATGAACCACGCCGACGACCCCAATACGGCGGGGGTGCATGATAACGGCGCCATCGACGGTTACGACATCGCAACTCGCGATATCGCCGAAGGCGAGGAACTGACCTGTGACTACCGCCAGTTCGACGGGTCTTTCGCGAAGAAACTTGGTGTGGGCTAACCACACTCGGCAGGCCGGTGTGGGGTTTTTCCCTTGCCCACACTCGGCAGGCCGGTGTGGGGTTTTTCCCTTGCCCACACTCGGCAGGCCGGTGTGGGGTTTTTCCTTTGCCCACACTCGGCAGGCCGGTGTGGGTTTTTCCTTTGCCCACACTCGGCAGGCCGGTGTGGGTTTTTCCCTTGCCCACACTCGGCAGGCCGGTGTGGGCTAACCTGCTCGCGCACGCCCGCCAACGGGAAGGCGGCTCAAGACGCCGGTGGACGATTTCGCTGCGAGGCGCCGCTTGAGGCGCGCGATGCGACGCTGCAAATAGGGCGAGAAGTAACCCTGATAACGCTGCCAGAGTTCCGGCCGCTGCCAATCATCGCCCGTCACGCGGCCCCGGCATTGCGCTGCGCCGCAGCGGCACTCGAATTCATCGTAGGGTGACCCGTCGCTCATGGCGTAGTCGTAGGAGATTTCTTCCCCAGGACTGATATCGCGCATGGCGACCAGAGCGATCTGACCCGATAGGCCGGCGTTGGGCGCGCACGCGTGATTGACGTAGTCGGGTGGCTCGCAATCCGTAACGGAGACCAGATAATGGTTCTCTTCGACCTGAAGGGAATGACGGCGGAAGTCATCGGGTAGCGTCGCCAGGAGATCACTGTCGACCAGAGTGCCGCTCCACACGACGATGAGTTCGCCTTTCGCGATCGGCGCGCGTGCGACGACGCAGTAGCCTCCCCGGTCCGAGGCCTCGCGGACTTCACATTTGACCGATAAAAACGAGGTGCTGCTGGATGTCATCTGGGCCTCGATAGGTCCAATCTGCGCGCGCGCCCACGGATCGAAGGGACGTCGCGGCGCGACGGCACATAACTCTGGAAGTGAAAAAATAGTTCGCGTGCCCGCCTTGTGCAGGCGGAGTGGGGAACGCCGAAACCGCATGCCTCTAGGGCCATGGCCGACGAGTGTCTCCGGCACCTTGCCGGGGACGGGTGTCCCACGGACGCAGGCGTGATTGAAGCGCAACGGAAAAGTCGCGCGCCGGTTATGTGGACTTGGTCTAAGTCTATCCCCCGGGGCGGAGCCACGCGTTTAAGGCGGGCCCAGACGCAATAGCTATCGCACGCTTGCGGCTTTGCAAGATCCCCCCAGCAGATAATCTTGTGCGTGAACCCGGAGCGCTCAGCCCGCCGCCCGGCGCTGGAGCACGGCGATGAAAAATCCGTCAGTGCCGTGGCTGGCGGGCGTCAACTGGAGGGTGGTATTCGATCCATCCGCAGATTGCGGCGGTTCGGTACCCAGCGCCGCGCGCCAAGCCTCGGGATAGGGAATGATTTCAAAGTCAGGGGCGCTGGAGAGAAACGCCGTCACGCTGCCGGTGTTCTCTTCCGGCAGGACCGAACACGTAACGTAGATGAGCCGGCCGCCCGGCTTGACCAGGCCCCGGGCCGTCTCCAGCACGGCGGCCTGTTCGGCTTGCCGCTCCTCGATGTTGCGCGGCTTCAGCTTCCACTTCGATTCCGGCCGCCGCCGCCAGACACCCGTGCCGGTGCACGGCGCATCTACCAGAACGACGTCGAATTTTTCATTGAGCGCGGCGAGCGCCTTCCGGTCGCCCCCCTTCAAGATCTGGACGTTGCGCACGCCTGCGCGTTTCACCCGGTCGAAAATCGGCTTCAGGCGGTTGCGATCCTCGTCATAGGCGTAGATCTGCCCTGTGTTCTGCATCTGCGCGGCCAGAGCGAGCGTCTTGCCGCCCGCTCCCGCGCACAGGTCGAGCACCTGCAGACGCGGCCCGGCCCCGGCCATCAACGCGGCGATCTGCGAGCCCTCATCCTGGATTTCGCACCATCCAGCCTGGAACGCGGCTTCCGCCTCAAGATTTGGCGTGCGTGCGGTCCCAGCTGGCGCGGGAACGCGCACACCCAGCGGCGACAAGGCCGAGGGCACGGCGCCAAATTCGGCGAGCGCCTTGAGAACCTTTTCTTGGGTGGCTTTCAGCGTATTGACGCGCAGATCAGCCGGTCCGCGCTCGGCAAGCTTGCGGCCCTCGGCGATGGCGTTGTCGCCGAACGCCTTTTCAAAGCTCGCCCACAGCCATTCGGGAACATCCGCCTGCACATGTGCGGGTGCACCGGCGAGGTCACGATCCAATCCAGTGCGCTCATCAGGGGTCAGCGCGGCGGGCGCATGATTATCGCCGTCGCATTGGGCCGCGACGTTATCCGGCTCCATGCCGAATGCGGCCGGTGCGGCCCCGATGGCGAGTGCGCGGGGCGTATCCGCACCCATCGCCCAGGCGATGGACGCACGCCGGCGCAGGGCGTCGTACACCAAGCCGCCGATGGCATTGCGATCCCCTGAGCCAGCAAAGCGGTGCGCCTTGCCCCAGTCGGAGAGCGCGATACCAACCGGCTGATGGCGAGTGAGGATCGTGTCCAGAACTTCAATGGCAGCCGCGATTCGCGCGCCGGGTCTCATATTGCCTCACACCGTGGTCAGGACGTGCACGGCGAGCTTGATCCACATGGCCAACAGAATGACGTTGCTCAGGAGGTAGACCAGGAACCGATGCAGGATGTTGTTATAGGTTGTATGGATGATCGCGTGCACAAGCCGCACCACGACGTAGGTCCAGGCCAGTGTCGTCATCAGGCTGTCGACGGCGCCCGTCAGCATCGCGAATAGCACGACCGCGTAAAACAGGATCGGCATTTCGAGCTGATTGTGGAACGCATTTGAAACGACGCCCGCACGGCCCGGCCAAACCGGGCGCACGCCCGGATCGCTGCGCTGGATTTTGCCGGCCCGGATGGCGGCGACCCGCTCCTTGCCCATCCAGAAAAGCAGAAAGAACGTCAGGCCGGCCTGCACCAAGACAGGCTTTACGATACTGATGTCGGTGGGCATTGGCGTTAGCTTTCCTTAGAGGCCGCCAGGGTAGTTCGGGCTTTCGCGCGTGATCAGAACACCGTGGGCATGGCTCTCGCGCATGGATGCCGGTGAGATTCGAACGAACTCGGCTTTCTGGCGCAGATCTTCGAGTGTGGCGGCACCCGTGTAGCCCATGCCGGCGCGCAGGCCGCCAACCAACTGGTGCAGCACGCCTTCCGCAGGACCCTTGTAGGGCACCTGCCCCTCGATACCTTCAGGCACCAGCTTCAACGCGTCTTTGACTTCCTGCTGGAAGTAGCGGTCGGCCGAGCCACGCGCCATCGCCCCCACCGAGCCCATGCCACGATAGGCCTTATAGGTCCGCCCCTGGTAGAGGTAGGTCTCGCCCGGAGCCTCATCCGTCCCCGCCAAGAGCGAGCCGATCATGACGCAATCGGCGCCGGCGGCCAGTGCCTTCACGATATCGCCGGAAAAGCGGATGCCGCCGTCGGCGATGATCGGAATGCCGTGCTTATGGGCTTCCGCCGAACAGTTCATGATCGCGGTGAGCTGCGGCACGCCAACGCCAGCGACGATGCGCGTGGTGCAGATCGAGCCCGGACCGATGCCGACCTTCACGGCATCCGCTCCGGCTTCGATCAACGCCCGCGTGGCGGCAGCCGTGGCGACATTGCCCGCCGCGACCTGCACGGAGTTCGAAAGCTTCTTGATGCGTTTGACCATGTCGATGACGTGCTTGGAATGACCGTGCGCGGTATCGACCACGATGAGATCGCAGCCCGCTGCGATCAGCGCCTCCGTCCGCGCGAACCCATCATCACCAACCGTGGTCGCCGCCGCGACGCGCAGACGGCCTTCCTCGTCCTTGCAGGCGTTGGGATGCTTCTGCGCCTTCTCGATGTCCTTCACCGTGATCAGTCCAATGCACTGGAACTGATCATCGACGACAATCAGCTTTTCGATGCGATGCTGATGCAGCAGCTTGCGCGCCTCGCCCTGGCTGACACCGCGTTCGACGGTGATGAGGCGTTCCTTGGTCATCAACTCGGAAACGGGCGTCTCCATATTGGTGGCAAAGCGCACGTCGCGGTTGGTCAGGATGCCGACCAGCTTGCCCTTGCCCGAGGTTGTGCCGGGGGTCTCGACCACCGGAATGCCGGAAATCGAATGCTTCGACATCAAGGCCAGGGCTTCGTGCAGCTTGGCGTCGGGCGCGATGGTGACAGGGTTAAGAACGATGCCGCTCTCGTACTTCTTGACCTGGGTCACATGCCCGCCCTGATCTTTAGGCTCCAGGTTGCGGTGCAACACACCGATGCCACCCTCCTGAGCCATGGCGATCGCGAGCCGGCCTTCGGTCACCGTATCCATGGCCGACGAGATGATCGGAATGTTCACTTTGATCGACTTCGTCACGTGCGAGGCGACATTGACCTGACCCGGCATGACTTCAGAGGCGGCGGGCACGAGCAGGACGTCATCAAACGTCAGCGCCAACCCCAAATCGTTGACGATTGGGCTTTTCGCCATGGAAGTCTCCTTGTCGCGAGGGTGACAGATGGGCCGCGGAACCGGGCCGGAATCAAGTCGGAAGCGCTATATCACCGGCAACCATGCAGGGGAAGTGCGCCCCGCCGCGCACCCGTTGATCGCGGGCCGGCCATGACCGCCCCCGGCAACATCTCCTCCGCCCTCTCCGCATCGAAGCGGCCGCGGTCGCCTGCCCGCCATACCGCACACGCGAAAAGCCTATGTAATATAGTTACATATCAGCCGATCTGATGTTGGCAGAAGGAAAATTCAATTGGACCTGGGCCGCCATCCTGGCTATCAAACCCGGGCTAGACACGTGCTTAGCAAAAAAATTGGAGGAAGCGTTATGAAGACCTGGACCAAGCCCGCCGTTCGTGAGCAGGAACTCGGCCTCGAAGTTACGTCGTACCTGCCGGCCGAGATCGACGTTATCTAAATCCGTCGATCGGCTCGCTTGAACGCGAGCGGTCATCGAACGGCGATCGCGCAAGCGATCGCCGTTTTCGTTTGTAGCAACGCACGCGCCAATGCTCACAGCGCGCTCCGCGCGCGTCAGCCGCCTATCACTTGGGTGCGCGGAACCCCGTGGCGAGCACATAGAGTTCCGCCGAATCGCTGCGGCTCGCCGGTGGCTTCACATGCCGCACCACGCTGAACGACCGCTTGAGAAGTGCGAGTAGTTCCTTTTCGGTGCCGCCCTGGAAGACCTTGCACAGGAACGCCCCGCCCGGCGAAAGCACATCGCATGCGAAATGGGCAGCCGCCTCTGCGAGCGCCATGATGCGCAAATGATCGGTATTCGTGTGCCCGACGGTCGGCGCGGCCATGTCCGACAAGACCACATCCGCCCTGCCATCACGCAGTAGAGCCGCTAACTTCGGCTCGGCGCTCGGGTCGTTGAAATCCAGTTCCAGAACCGTGGCACCCGGAACGGGCTCCATCCCGAGATAGTCGATCGCAATGACCTGCCCGCGACCATCCAGAGATTTGACACGATCCGCCGCAACCTGGGTCCATCCACCCGGTGCCGCGCCAAGATCCACAACTCGCTGGCCTGGCTTGAGAATGCGGTATTTGTCGTCGATCTCGATGATCTTGTAGGCCGCACGCGACCGGTAACCGTCCCGCTGGGCCGCGGCGACGTAGGGATCGTTCAATTGGCGCTCCAGCCAGCGTGCCGACGAGGTCGACCGCTTGGCCGCCGTCTTCACGCGCACGCGCATCATGCGCTGGCCGCCGCCCGGGCCTTTGCCAGAACCGCCCTTACCCGTTCCACTCTTGCCTGATGCGCCCTTGCCGGGTGCCCGGCCGGCGCCGCCTTTGCTCTTCACAATTGTACGTCCTTGAGACTTATGTCCGGTCCTGATCGCCCCGGCGGCGCCGGCGTCCGACGCGGTATGTATTGTCTTCCATCATCAGAGACGAAAGAATTCCTTCGCGCAGACCGCGATCCGCGACGCGCAGGCGTTCGCAGGGCCAAGCCCGAATGATGGCTTCGAGAATGGCGCAACCGGCCAGTACCAGATCCGCGCGATCGTGTCCGATGCACGGTTCGGCGACCCTGTCGGCATAGCTGCGGCCCAGCAGATCGTAAGTCACGCGATTGACGTCCGCGACGCGCATCCAGCAGCCGTCCACGCGGTTGCGGTCATAACGCGGGAGGCCGAGCTGGATGCCGGCCACCGTTGTGACTGTCCCCGACGTTCCCAGAAAATGGATGGATGCACCCGCGATGCGCCGGCGGAAATCATGGCGCTGCTCGAATGGCGCGATGAGGCCGGTCACATACGTCACCATGGCCTCAAACAGGTCGGGCGTGACTTCGCGGCCGCCAAAACGTTCAGCCAGTGTGACCACACCGACGGGCAGCGATGTCCATACCGCCATGCCCGACCGCTGGCGCACATTTTCCACCATACGCGCCACGGCGTGCGGGCCCGATCCGTTGATGCGCCTCAGATCGAGCCAGATGAGTTCCGACGATCCGCCGCCGATATCGAAGACCAGCGCATAATCAACCGACGTGTCGATCAGCGTCGCACAGCCCGAAACGGCGAGGATCGCCTCCTCCTCGGGCGTCAGGACTTCCAGCTCCAAGCCGGTTTCGCCTTTGACCCGGCGCAGGAAGTCTCCGCTGTTGGCCGCCGACCGGCAGGCCTCCGTGGCGACGAGACGGGCGCGATGCGTGTTCGCCCGATCAATCTTGTTGGCGCACACGCGCAGGGCGTCGATGGTTCGCTGCATGGCGACATCGGACAGGCGGCCCGTCTGCGAGACCCCTTCGCCGAGACGGATAATGCGCGAAAAGGCATCGACCACGCGAAAGCCACGCCGCGAAGGCCGGGCAAGCAGCAGACGGCAGTTGTTGGTTCCCAAATCCAGCGCCCCGTACACCGGGCCGCGCACATCGCGCGATGCCGCACGCGGGTCATGCCGGTTGCCATTGAGCCCCTCGCCAGGGACCGCGGCGCGTGCGGCGGCGTCCTCGACCGGAGCGGCCGGGGGGCTTAAGGGCGCAGGTTGGGAATTGCCGGGCTCGTCCGCGTAACCGCTCACGTTTCTGTTCCCCAGAGCCTGGTTCCAGACGCCGAACGACCCAAAGCCGGTCGAGCGTCTTCCCATCAGGCGATGACTGGATGCACGTTGAGAAACACTGTAGCAGGTGTTCTTCTCCGGTAAAGTGAAAGCCGAACCAGTCCTTCAGTCCACGCGAGACGAAAAATATACAACAAATACAATTTGTTATTGTGCCCCCTCCTGGCCCAGTCCGGCTTCTGGCGACAGGCCCGTGCGCTGGCCGTGGCAGCCGTGACGCAGCTGTTGCTGGCCAGCACGGTCCTAGCCGATCCCATTCAGGAAGCAGGCCGGAGGCTGATGGCGGCCTACCCCGATCACATCACGGGGCTTGAGGGCAATGCCGTGATCTGGCGCGACGGGACCCGCATGGAGATCGACGACGGGCAGGGCACAAAGACCTTCGAGGCCCTCATCGCCGGCGCCGATCTGGAGGACATGTTCGCCATCCCCTACGTGACCGGCGCGGCCAAACCACCCGCGCGCGACCACGATCCCGGCCGCGCGCGGGCTCAGGCTTTTTTCGACAAGATGTATGGCGATTGCCGCAAGGGTGCCGTCAGCGCGGACCTCGTCAGTGTCGATTGGCTGCCCTCAAAGGGCGGGGGCACGCTGAAGGTGACGCGCGTCAATGGCGTTGACGAAAAGCTGCGCGCGGTGTCGGCGGAACTCGATCGCCTCCCTTCCGCCATGGATGCCTACCTCATACCACCGGCCGGAACGTACAATTGCCGCGTCATCGCGGGCACGGAGCGCGTCTCCACGCACGGGCACGGCATCGCCATCGATCTGGCCTTGATGAACGCGGACTACTGGCGCTGGCACAAACCCGACGCATCCGGAAACCTGCCGTGGCGCAACCGCATGCCGCTAGAGATCGTCCAGATTTTCGAAAAGCACGGCTTTATCTGGGGCGGACGCTGGTCGCACTACGACACGATGCATTTCGAATACCGGCCTGAACTGCTGCTCGACTGAACCGGTAAGCGCGAAAGAACGCGCGCCTCCCGGTGAAGGCGCGCGCCGCGGCAATTGCTCCAGAAATGCGTGATTTTCGTTAATCGACCATGGTCAGGAATTCCTGACGGGTGATGGCGTTGTCGCGGAAAATGCCGAGCATGCGGCTCGTCACGAGATCCGTGCCCGGCTTCATCACGCCGCGCGCGGTCATGCACTGGTGCTCGGCCTTGATGACCACGGCAACGCCTTGCGGTTGCAGCACCTCGTTGATCGTGTTCGCGATCTGAGCCGTCATCTTTTCCTGAATCTGCAGCCGCTTGGCGTAGGCCTGCACGACGCGCGCCAGCTTGGAGATGCCCACGACCCGGCCCTTGGGAATATAAGCCACCCACGCCTTGCCGATGATCGGCGCCATGTGGTGCTCGCAGTGGCTCTCAAACCGGATGCCCCGCAGAATAATCATCTCATCGTAGCCTTCGATTTCCTCGAAGGTCTTGTTGAGAATTTCTTCCGGATCCTGTGCGTAGCCCGCGAAGTATTCCTCGTAGGCACGCACGACACGTTCCGGCGTCTCGTGCAAACCGTCGCGCGTCACGTCCTCGCCCGCCCAGCGCAAAAGCGTGCGCACGGCGTCCTCCGCTTCCGCGCGGCTGGGGCGCTCGATGGCGGCTGATACGGCACTCGGCAGAGTCTCTGGCAGGCTTGCTCTTCATCGGCGGGGCGTTCTCTCGGGAAAGAAATTGGGCAATTCGCATGCGGCGTCTACGAAAGGTTTGCCGCGATGGATCGTTTTGCGCACGCCGGGCGCGTCAGGGGTCCGTTTTTATTTTGCCGGCGGCCATGGGCTCTGCCCTGGCTATGCGGCGCGGTGCGTTCCGGTCGGCCGAGGCGGGGTCAAATGTAACATGCCTTTCGGGCTATGCCGAGCAAACCCCCGCCAATTATCGTTAAGCCTCGACTCGCCGTGCCCACGCTCCACGGCCCGAAGGGCCCGGGAGCAAGGCGACCCGGCGTCCGAGCGGAGCACCGCTCCGCGATGACCGCCGCCCCATCGGAGCGCGACAAGCGCGTGAGATCAAAAATGGTGCTGCCGGAGGGGATTGAACTCTCGACCTCTCCCTTACCAAGGGAGTGCTCTACCACTGAGCTACGGCAGCAGACGGGAATCGCGGAGGACGGGCAGATCCTCAGCCCGTTCCGGTGGCCGTTGCTCTAGCTGACCTCGGCCCCCCGCGCAACCACCGTGTGGGGGCAAAAGTGGCACGGCCTCAGGCTCCCGCACTCAAAGCCCCGTCGTGGACCCATGCGGCCGGATGCGGCGGGTGCCCGAAGGGGCGGCGCTTTTCTGCATAGGTCTGACGGGCCGGCACGGAGACGATCTCCCGCTCAGGCCAGCGCAAGGCCGACAGGGCGCCGCCGAAACAGCATCCGGTATCGATGCACAGCGTGCCGTTGACCCACTCGGCCTCTGGCACCGGCGTGTGGCCGTACACAATGGCCGTCGATCCCGCGTAATCCGCCGCCCAGTGGTAGCGGATGGGCAAGCCGAATTGATCTTGCTCTCCGGATGTTTCGCCGTAGAGGCAGAAGCTGCGGATTTTATCGTTGTCGCGGCCCAGCATCGGTTCCGTGATGCCCGCGTGGGCGACGGCCAGCGTACCGCCATCGAGCCAGAGGTGAATGGGCAGCTTTTCGAGAAAGGTCCGCACATGGCTGCGGAACGCTTGGCTCTCGCCCTCAAACTGCCGCGCGGTCTGTTCCAGTCCATGCGTGAGACTGACCTGACGCCCCTGCAGCCAGCGCACGAACTTCACATCGTGATTACCGGGCACGCAAAGCCCGTGACACTCACTCGACAAGGCCATGACGATGCGCAGCACGTCGGGCGAGGCGGGCCCGCGATCGACGAGGTCCCCGACGAAGACCGGACGCCGCCCAGCTGGTGCCCGCACATGGGCGCGGCGCCCGTCGCCAACGCCGGAGAGGCGGATTTGATAGCCCAGGCGCGTGAGAAGTTCGATCAGCTCCGTCGCGCAGCCATGGACGTCCCCGATGATATCGAAGGGGCCCTGAATGTGGCGGAGATCGGGGTTATCGCGCAGCGAGGTTGTTGCCGCTTTTGTGCTCATGCCGTGTTCCGGAACTGAGCGCGGGACACCGCGGTTGTCCGTGTGCCCAGCGCTTTTCCGGAAGCATAAGCTGATTTTTCCGACAGCGCAGCGACACACCGCGACGCGCTACTGGCCCGCGCTTCTGGCCCGCGATTCTTGGGCCGCACGGCGGGGCGGGGGATTTAGGCGCCGCTGTGCGGGGTCGGCCGGTCCATGCCGCGCCGCTCGGCCATGAACTGGTCGAACTCGGCCCGGTCCTTGGCGTGCCGCAGCCGCTCCAGAAAATCCTGGAACGAGCGCTCGTCGTCGGCCAGCCGGCGCAACATATCCGCGCGGTACGCCTCAAAGGCGCTGCTCTGGACTGGCGGCGAACCGTTGTCCCAGCGCGCTCCAGCCGTGTCTGCCGCGCGATAGCTTTGGCGCGGGAAGAGCCCTGTGATCCTAGTCGAAAGCCACGATCCGCCTCGACGAATGCGGCTCACGACGGGCATCGCGGAGGGGCGTGTGACGGCATAGGTCAGCGCGGCGGACAAGACCGCGCTACCGCCGGCCATCAACCAGAGGGTCGTATGTTTCGGCATGGCAGGTGGGTTCCTCGAAGATCAGCAAGAAATAGTCAGCGCAGTCATGCCCGGAAGGCCCGCGTCAGCAACGCCGGCCTTCCGGAATTTCGAAGAACGTCAGCCCGCCTGGGGCGCGCTGCCCGGCTCTTCCGGCGACGGCGCGGGACGATTGCGCCGCTCGGCCATGAACTGGTCGAACTCGGCACGGTCCTTGGCATGGCGGAGCGTGTCGAGGAAGGAGCGGAACTCACGCTGCTCTTCTTCCAGACGCTTCAAGGTCGCTTCGCGGTATTCGTCGAAAGCCCGGTTGCCGCTCGATGACCCGGAAAATCCAAAGCCGCGTCCCATGTCCGTGCCACGGTCCCAGCCCTCGCTCATGCGCGATTTCCAGCGGCTGCGCGTGCCGTGCGATCCACATCCCATGCGTCCACTCCATAGTAAGAAAGCCAATACCGCCAGCCCGACGGGCCAGAAGAGAACAAAACTGACGACCATGAGGGCGATCCACGCGGGCCGGCCCCACTCGTCGAGTTTCATGACCATCTCGTTCATCGCACCCAGCTCCTCGGTTTCAGACACCCGCGTGCGCGGGTATGTGAATGTTTATAACATTCACATAGATGGCCCGGCAGGGGTTAACCGTCAAGAGGGGGTGCGCCGGAAAATGACCCAACGCCCGCGCCGGGCCGGGTCGGGTCGGGGACCCGTAAAACGGAAAACGGCCGGAAGGCTGATGCCCTCCGGCCGTTGGACCCCGAATTTCGCAGTGACCCTTCGGAGCTTAATCTTGGTGACCTGTCCGCTTAGCGGGCGGCCTGGCGGCGGGAGACTTCGGCGGCGGAAACTTCACCAGCGGCGACCAGAGCGTTGACGCAGCGGTTCGACAGCTTCAGGCCGTTGGCGCGCATGCACTGGCGCACGCCGGGGCTCGAGGGCGAATGCTGGCTGCAGTAGGAGAAGTAGTCGCCGGCGCAGGCGAGCTTAACGCGAGCGTTGAGCGCGTGGGCGTCCGAACCGTTGGCGCCGAGGGTGGCGAGGGCGACGAGGCCCGTCAGGGCGGCGCGGACGGTGAGATGATGGTGGAGATCGGGGTCATCGGTCTTGCTCCTGGGTTTGGCCGGTTGGCCGGGGTCACTGCTGCGATGACCCGACAGTGCCCGAAGCCCGTCCCCGGCGCTGTTCCGGAGGGAACGCCCCAATTTTTTTGACGATTTTTTTCCCGGAAGGGCCGGACATCGCGGCAGCCGGGGTCCGGCTGGCGACCCGGGCGCGGTTACCGGGGCGACCCCGGCACGCCGAGACCATCGAGATAGATGAGGGTCGCCGCTTCCAGGAGGTCCTCGGCGGTCATGGGGATCGGCCGGCGCGAGCGGTCGCCGCGTGCAAACAGCGACGCAATGCCGTGCGACAGCGACCAGATGTGGAGCGCCATCATCATGGCCGGCGGGCGCTTCTCCTTGGGCATGGTTTCGACGAGGGCCTCGCAAGCCGCGCGCAGCACGCCGAACGCGCGGTCGGATGCGGCCGCCAGTTCGGGGTAATCGGCACCGGAAAGTCCCGGATTCGAACATCGCCGCAAAATGGGCCGGCTGGGCGCGGGCAAATTGCAGGTAGGCCGCCCCCACGCGCTCGAAGGCCACGCGCGCCGACGGCCGTCCGTCATTCCATGCGGCCGTCAGGGCGTCGGCGAAGGCGATGAACCCCTGGCGCGCGACATCGGCGATGAGCGCATCGCGGTCGCGATAGTGCCGGTAGGGGGCCGCGGCGGAGACACCGGCCGCACGCGCCGCCTCGGCGAAGCTGAACCCCGCCGGTCCCTTTTGCGAAATGAGATCGAGCGCGGCCTTGACCAGGGCTTCCCGCAGGTTGCCGTGGTGATAGCCGCGCTTGGCGCTGTGATCGTGGTCCTTGCCCCAGCTCATGGCCGCGCTTGTAGACCAGTTTGCCGCCGCGCGCACGCACCCCGCCGCCGCGTGGGGGCCCATATTCATCACACGCACGGATCGCGGATGCGACTCAACCGCCGCTTGGCATAGGGTCTGGCGCAGGGAACGGGGGAGCCGCGCATGCCGGACACACTTTGGATCTCACTGGGGCTGTGCCTGGCCGGCTACGCGGCCATGCTCGTCTACGCCACGCGCAAGGATCACAAGGCGGCGAAAGGCGACCTGACGGAGTTCTTCGTCTCAGGCCGCGACCTCAATCTGTGGACCACCATCGCCACCTTGGGCGCGACGGAAATCGGCGTCATCACCATCGCCTACAACGCGCAGAAGGGGTTCAACGAAGGCTTCGCCGCTTTCCACATCGGCGCGGCAGCACTCGTGGGCGCGGCATTCGTCGGGCTGACCGGTTTTATCGTCAAGCCGCTGCGGCGCACGGGCGTGCTGACACTGCCCGAATACTACGGCCAGCGGTACGGCGAAGACGTCCGCGTGCTCGGCGCGCTGGTCATGGCGCTTGCCGGCATTCTCAACATGGGCCTCTTTCTCAAGATCGCCTCACTCTTCATCGTCACGCTGCTCGGCGCTGAAGGAGGCTCCAGCGCGATGATGGCGATGATGGTGGCTCTGATCGCCATCGCGGCGGCTTATACTTGTTATGGCGGCATGCGCAGCGTCATTACCACCGACGTGCTGCAGTTCGTTTTGATCGTCGCGGGGCTGGTGGCGGCGCTCGCCATCATGCTCCAGATCGTCCCCATGAGCGAAGCCGTGCGCGTGGTCTCCGACACCAGGGGACAAGGCGGATTCGATCCCCTCATCAACGAGAATTTCGGTCCGGCTCTACATTCTCTGGATGATCTTCGTCGCCGGCATCGTGTCATCCGCGGTCTGGCCCACGGCGCTGACGCGCGCGTTATGCGTCAAGGAAGAGCGCGATGTCAGCCGCGCCTACCTCATCTCGTCGGTCGTCTTCATGGGCCGGATGATGCTCCCCGCATTCCTCGGCGTCCTGGCTTACGCGTACTTCACGCAACAGGGCGATGCGGGCGCGGCCGCGCTGGCCGTGCACGGCGCCGACAAGGATCTGGTCGCCACACCCTTGATGCTGCGCATGGCGCTGCCCGAGTGGCTGATCGGCTTCCTTGTCATCGCGATGTTCGCGACATTCATGTCGACGCAGGACAGCTATCTCTTCTGCTGGTCGTCGATCATCGCGCGCGACATTCTGGGACCGCTGACGGGCCGCGTCCACGATGCAGGCTTTCAAGTGCGCACGACACGCATCTGCATCGTCCTCATCGCGCTCTACGAGATCTATTGGGGGCTGTTCTACGCGGGCGAGGAAGACATCTGGGACTACATCGCCATCTCAGGCTCGATTTATTTCTGCTCGGGTGTGGTGTTGCTGGCGGGCGGATTGTACTGGCCGCGCGCGACACGGCGTGGCGCGCTGACCGCGCTCTTGCTCGGATTTTCTGCGTTGGCGGGACTGGGACCCATCAAGGCCGCGCTCGGGCTTGAGGCTGTTTCCGCACCAGTCATCGGATTTGCGTCGATCGCACTGGCGCTGTTGGGCTTCGTGCTGGGGTCATTGAGCGAACCTGCTCCACAAAGAAAAACCCCGGCCTAAGGCCGGGGTCTCCACTGTTCAGCCGTGCGGCGGGGCTCAGCCGTGCGCCTTGTCGTAGGCGGCGATGTGCCGGTCCAGATCGACATACGCCGGACAGGCCGTCCCGCAGCGCGACGCAATCTCACCCAGCTGCGCGCGGGCCAAAGCCGGTTCGCCGCGCGTCAGATGCGCTTCGCCGAGATAGGCGCGCGCCACCACGAAATTCGGGTCGCGATCGAGGGCGGCGGCGTAGTACGGCAGCGCCTCGTCAACCTGGCCCAGCTTGCGTGTCGCGAAGCCGATGTAGGTGAGCACCTTCGCGTCGCGCGCGCGCGACAGGTTGAGGTACGTGAGCGCATCGGCATAACGGCCGGACTTCGCCAGCCAGTAGCCCGCATAAAACAGCTCATCGTCCGACATCTGCGCCCGGGCCGCACCGACGCAGGCGCGCCAGCCATCGCCGCCGCGCGCCTGCCCGTCGCACGCTGCCTGGGAAGGCCCGGCATCCTTGGAGAAGACCTGCGCGCCCATGGTTTCAGCGCCCGCGGTCCCGCTCAGCATCGATAGTGCAGCCGCAGCCATCAACAGGCGTCGCAGCGGCAAATGGCACGTCATGTCGTCTCTCCCCCAGGGTGCGGGGGCCTGGATTTGGCAACCCGCGTCTTGCATTCGGCGGCAACTGTGCCCGACACCGGCGCCGCCGCCAAGGGGTCCGATGCCGCAAACCCTTCGGAACTGGCTCCGTAAGTTGCATGTCGGCGTTTGACTTCAAGGGGGCAGTCCGCCCCCGGAATTCGCAGAAATTCGAGGCCTTGGTCACGTAGGTAGCAAACCGAACGATCATTCTTGTTGTAAATTTACGATCCGACCGACATATTACAAACAAAACGACCATTCGTTTTATCGTCGTGGGGGTCGCCCCCACTCGACCCATAGGTGCAACGGACCATGCCCAGGCTGAAACCCGACACGCAGCGCGCCCGCCGCGAGCACATTCTGGATGCTGCGGAACGCTGCTTTGCGCGATCCGGCTTCCACGCCACGAGTATGCAGGACATCTGCCGCGAGGCGGCTGTCAGCCCCGGTGCGTTGTACGTCTACTTCTCGTCCAAGGAAGCGCTGATCGCCGGCATCTCCGAGCGGGACCGGCAGGAGTTCCAGTCCCGCTTCGCCGAAGTCACGGATGCCGCCGACTTCTTTCAGGCGCTGCGCGACCTGGGCGACGCCTACTTCATCGAAGACCCGCAACACAAACGTATCATGTGCGTGGAGATCGGCCTGGAATCGACCCGCAACGCACAGGTCGGGGAAATTCATCGCGGCGTCGATGACTTCGTCCGCACGAGTTTCGAAGCGCTATTCCAGCGCATGATCGAGCAAGGCCGGATCAAACCCGACATGGATGCGGGCATGCTATCGCGCGTCTTCATGGTGATCGGCGACGGCATGTTCTGGCGCCGCGCGATCGACCCGTCGTTCGACGCGGCTGCAACCATGCCCGGCGTATTGGACCTGTTGCGCAGCCTATTGAAGCCCGTCGAGGAGCCCGTCACGTGAACCGCAAGTCTTTCCTCGTCTGGGCGGGCATTTTTGCCGCTGGCGCGCTCATCTGGGCGACCGGCAGTCATACGGCGCTTATCGACATTCTCGCTCATCGCAAGCCCCATGCTGAAAAGGCCGCCGCGGTCGCGCCGCCGACGGTAACGATCGCCCGCGTCGAACCGGCAGATTTCGTCGAGACCGTTTTGGCGACAGGGTCGCTTGTGGCCCGCGAAGAAGTCCTCGTGGCCCCGGAAGTCGAGGGCCTGCGGATCGTCGAGATCAAGGTCGAAGAAGGCGACACGGTCGAAAAGGGAGACATTCTCGCCGTTCTGGAAACCGAAGCGCTGGACGCGCAGATCGCCCAGAATGCAGCGAGCCTGGCACGCAGCACCGCAGCTATCGCACAAGCTGAAAGTCAGATAACCGAGGTGGAGGCACGCCTAGCCGAAGCAAAGGCGTCGCTCGAACGCGCAAAGCCCCTGACCAAGAAGGGCTATCTATCCGAAAGCGTCCTCGATCAGCGACAAGCACAGTCGCGCTCCCTGGCCGCGTTGCTCATGGTCGCCCGCAACGGACTGACAGCCGCCGAAGCCGAGAAAACCCAAGTCGAAGCCCAGCGCCGCGAATTGGAATTCCGACGCTCGCGCACCAATGTCCGAGCACCCGTCGGCGGGCTGATCAGCCGGCGCACGGCCCGCATCGGCGCCATCGCTTCGGCGGCCTCGGCGACCGTGGGCCAGCCCATGTTTCGCATCATCCAAGATGGGGAAATCGAACTCGACGCGGAAGTGGGCGAGGCGGATTTACGCAAGATCGCCATTGGCCAGACGGCGCAGGTTGAGGTCGCTGGCGAACTGACTGTCCCGGCAACGGTTCGGCTCGTCTCGCCCGAGGTTGATCCCGAAACCCGGCTCGGCCGCGTGCGCTTGTTGATCGGCAACGATGCCCGCCTGCGCATCGGAACTTTCGCCAGTGGTACCATCGAAACCACGCGCGGGCGCGGCCTTGCGGTACCCGTGTCGGCCATCAGTACCGATGCCGTCTCGACCACGGCGCTGGTAGTGGAGAATTCCGTTGTCGCGCTCCGCGAAGTCAAAACCGGACTCTCTGCCGGAGGACTCGTCCAAATCGTCAAGGGTTTGGCCGAAGGTGAACGGGTCGTCGCCCGGGCCGGAACTTTCCTCAAGGACGGCGATAAAGTTCGCGCCGTCGAGCCGCCGGCCGGAAAGGTGAGTGCGGCACGATGAGCGAACAGTCCCGCATCAATTTTTCCGCGTTTTCCATTCGACGGCCGCTACCCGCAATTCTGCTCTTCGTGGTGCTCTGCTTCCTCGGGATCATGAGCTTCATGCAGCTCCCGGTGACGCGGTTTCCCAATATCGACGTGCCGCTGGTGCAGGTGACGATCACCCAGTCGGGCGCCACCCCCGCCGAACTGGAAACGCAGGTTTCCAAGCTCGTCGAAGACGCCGTGGCCAACGTGACCGGCGTCAAGCATCTGATCTCGACCCTCACCGACGGCGCATCGACGACCATCATCGAGTTCCGCCTGGAGATCGACACGGACCGGGCCCTCAACGACGTCAAGGATGCGGTCGAGAAGATCCGGCCCGATCTGCCCCGCACCATTGACGAACCGCTGATCCAGCGCATCGACGTCGAAGGACAGGCCATCCAGGCTTACGCCGCGTCTTCGCCCGGCATGACACTCGAACAGCTGTCCTGGCATGTCGATGACGTGATCAAGCGCGAATTGCTGGTCGTCAAAGGTGTTGGCCGCGTCGAACGCTACGGCGGCGTCAGCCGCGAAATCCGTGTTCTGCTCGATCCCGACCGCCTGCTGGCATTCGGCGTGACGGCTGCCGAAATCAACCGCCAGATCCGGGCGACCAACGTTGATCTGGGCTCGGGGCGCGGGGAAGTCGGCCAGCAGGAGCAGGCCATTCGCATCCTCGCCGGCGCCAAGACGGTGGCGGAACTCGCAGAAACGCGCATCGCCATTCCCGGTGGCCGTTACGTGCGTCTCGCCGACCTCGGCCGGGTCCTGGATGACGCCACGGAGCCGCGCTCTTTCGCCCGCCTCGACGGGGAGCCCGTTGTCTCCTTTTCCATCTTCCGCTCAAAGGGCTCGAGCGAGCTTTCGGTCGCCGAAGCTGTAGAGAAGAGGCTTGCGGAACTCTCCGAAAGTTATCCGAACGTCACATTGGCCAAGATCGACGATGCCGTCGCCTATACCCGCGGCAATTATGAAGCCGCCCTTACCACATTGATCGAGGGCGCGATTCTCGCCGTCATCACGGTGTTCCTGTTCCTGCGCAACTGGCGTGCGACGCTCATTACCGCCATCGCGCTGCCGCTCTCGGCGATCCCTACCTTTTGGGCCATGAGCCTGATGGGCTTTTCACTCAATCTGGTCAGCTTGCTCGCGATCACACTCGTCACCGGCATTCTCGTCGACGACGCGATCGTCGAGATCGAGAACATCGTGCGCCACATGCGCATGGGTAAGTCGCCCTACCGCGCCGCGATGGAGGCCGCAGACGAGATTGGTCTGGCGGTCATCGCGATCACCCTGACCATCGTCGCTATTTTCGCACCGGTTTCGTTCATGGGCGGTGTGGCCGGCCAATACTTCCAGCAGTTCGGCCTGACGGTCGCCGTGGCGGTCTTGTTCTCGCTGCTTGTGGCGCGATTGATCACGCCCATGATGGCCGCCTATCTGATGCGGCCGGTTCCGCCGCACGATCACGAAGGCGGCATGCTGATGACGGCTTACGTCCGCTTTCTGCGCGCAACCCTGCGCTGGCGCTACGTCACGCTGCTTGCGGGCATGGCCGTTTTCGCCGGCTCGATCTACGCCACGGCCCTTCTGCCGACCGGCTTCATTCCCGACGAGGATACCTCGCGCGTCGTCATCTCGGCCGAGCTGCCGCCCGGATCGCGGCTTGAGGAAACGTTGGCGGTTGTGGACGAAGTCGCCAGCCGCCTCGACGGGATGCCGGAAGTCGCCAGTGTGTTTGCCCTCGGCGGAACCTCGCCGACGGGACAGCTCGAAGTGCGGCGCGCGGCCGTTACGGTTCGGCTCGTTCCCAAGACCGAACGCGACCTGCCGCAAAAGGAATTGAAGTCCGTCATCGCCGCCAAGATCGCCGATGTTCCCGACGTGCGTGCCTGGTTCGTCAACGAACGTGGCGAGCGCGAATTATCGTTCTCGCTTCTGTCGCGTGATGGCCGCGAGCTAAAGGAAGGCGTGGAGCGTGTGGAAGGTGCGATCCGCGCCCTGCCGGGCTTCTTCAATGTGGCCTCCAAGTCGGCATTGGACCGACCTGAAATCCGCGTCGTTCCGCTGCTCGACCGGGCATCTAGCCTCGGCGTCACGCCCGATCAGATCGCGGAGACGGTGCGTGTTGCCACGATTGGCGACGTCGACGCCAATCTGGCGAAATTCACATCCGGCGACCGCCTGATCCCCATTCGCGTGCAGGTCGAGGAAGATGCGCGCGAGAACCTGCAGCGCATCGCCAATTTGCGCATCACCAATACCAGCGGCAAAGCTATTCCGCTGTCGGCCGTCGCCGACATCTCATTCGGCCGCGGCCCCAGCGCCATCGACCGCTACGACCGCGAACGGCGCGCAGAGATTGGCGCGGATCTGGTGCGCGGCTTTGCACTCAGCACGGCCCGCGAGGCGTTTCTGCGCGAAGTCGAGCGCGTCGGCCTCCCCGAGGGCGTCCGGGTTCAGGCGACGGGTGACGCGGAGATTCAAGACGAAGTGGCCCAGGGCTTCATTACCGCGATGGGCACGGGCCTGATGATCGTTCTCGGATTGCTCATCCTGCTTTTCGGCAGCGTGTTCCAGCCGATCACCATTCTGTTGTCGCTGCCATTGTCGTTCGGAGGCGTGGTGATCGGCCTGATCGCCACCAACAACCCGATCAGCATGCCGGTCTACATCGGCCTTCTGATGCTCATGGGCATTGTAACCAAGAACGCGATCATGCTGGTCGATTTCGCCGTCGAGGAAGTTGCGCGCGGCACGGACCGCATGACGGCGATGCTCGAAGCCGGCCGCAAGCGGGCGCGGCCCATCATCATGACGACAATCGCCATGGCAGCCGGCATGCTGCCCAGCGCCTACGCTTTAGGCGACGGCGGCGAGTTCCGCTCACCCATGGCCATTGCAGTAATCGGTGGTCTTCTCGTCTCGACGGTTCTTTCGCTCGTGTTCGTGCCGTCGTTCTTCACGGTCATGGACGACCTCTCGCGGCTCGTCGCGCGGGTGTCGCAATTCATCATCAAGCCCAACGCCACTGACGAGGCTGGCGACGACGACGAGGCCGTGGCTCCCCGCGTACCTCCCATCCCGCCCGGCCTGAAGGACAAGGCGAAGTCCAGCAACACGCAGCCGCGTATGGCTGCCGAATAGGCATAGCGGTTTCGTCTGGGCGGCTATTGCGGCGCGAAAGTCGCGCTCTTACATCGGACACGTCTTTCGGCTGACGATGCCGCTTACAAAGGAAAATTCTCATGTTCGACGCGAAGTCCCTTCTAGAGCAGCTTGCCGGTGGCGGGCAGCGCCCCAACGCAACGGGCGGCGGCCAAGGCGGCGGATTGGAAGACCTGCTCGGTGGGCTTTTAGGCGGCAACGCCGGAGCCACTTCCGGCCCACAAGGTCAGGATCCGGCGGGCGGGCTCGGTGACCTGCTGCGCAATATCACAGGGGGCGAGGCAGCCGCCGGCGGTGCGGGCGGCGGGAGTGGTCTGGATCAAATTCTCGGGCAGTTGAAAGAGAAAGCCGGCCAGATGGGTGGTGGCACAACCGGCGGCGGCGGCGGCGGCATCCTCGATGTCCTCGGCCAGGTTCTCGGTCAAGCCACCGAAGGCGCCAAGGAAGGTGCGGGGCGTATCGGCGCCGCGACGGGCGCCACCGATGTGCTGACACAAGCGGCCGGCGGGCGGACGCCTGAAGAGATCATCGCGCAGGTGAAGGACCTGATCGCCAACAATCAGCTTGGCGCGGGCGCCGTGCTGGGCGGTCTCGGCGGACTGCTGATCGGAACCAAGACCGGACGCGGCATCGCAACCGGTGCGGCCAAAGTCGGCGCCCTCGCGCTCATCAGCGGACTTGCCTACAAGGCCTACCAGAACCATCAGGCTGGCAGACCGCTGATCACCGGCGCTCAAAGCATCGCATCCGCCGCGCCTGAAGGATCGGGCTTCGAACCGGACGCCATTTCCAACGAAACGGCGGCCCTGATGATCCGCGCGATGATTGCGGCCGCGGCCGCCGACGGCCGCATCGACGATGCGGAATACGGCCGGATCATTGGCTCAATGGGATCGGGAGCCGACTCAGCCGAAGCGCGGGCCTTCCTGGAGCAGGAAATGCGCGCGCCCGCTTCGCCCCATACATTGGCCGAGGCCGTCCGTTCCGAAGCGGAAGCACTGGAAGTCTACACGGCTGCCCGCATCGCCATTGATCCGGATGCGCCCGCGGAGAAGAGCTTCCTGGCCGATCTGGCAAATGCGCTCAACATGCCAAGGGAACTGGCGGCACACATCGACGCGACCGCGCGAAGCGCCACCGTTTGATCAGCTCCACCGGTCCCAGAAACGAAAAAAGCGCGGGAGGAGATCCCGCGCTTTTTTTTAATGATCGGATGGCCGCGCCGCGCGATCAACTCGCGCCGGGCTCAGCCTTAAAGAACACATCGACGCGCATGCCGGTCATCAACGGCGGCTGGCCGTCGAGCGTCACCATCACTTCGAGAACTTCCACATCGTTGGGCCGGCGCGGACCACGCGACACGATCCGCGGTGCGCCAAGTGCCGGCGCCATGGAGGTGACGACGCCGGTGAATTCCTGGCCTTCGAATGCGTCGGCCTTGATCACGGCCTTCTGCCCGACCTGGATCTTCACGACATCACGCTCTTCGACTTCAGTCCGGACCCTTAGGCCCGTCAAATCTCCAAACAGTACAAGGGGTGCCTCAGGCGAGGCAGCCGCCAGTTCGCCTTCCTTTGCCCAAACGTTCAGAACGCTGCCATCGGCGGGAGCGCGCAAGCGCGTGCGCTCGATGGCGTTCTCCACCTGGGTCACATCGCTGCGAGCCAGAGTAAGGGAAGATTCAAGCCGCGACGGCAGCGGCATCGAGTCCGTAGCTGTGACACGCTCCAAGGCCGTGCGCTCTTCGGCGAGCTTCGTCCGCGCATCCGCGATCTTGGTACGCGCTGCTTTCAGTTCATCGGCATTGGCCGACCCGTTGCGAACCTTGTGCGCAACTGCGTCGAAAGCAATGACGGCTGCGAAGACCGCACGCTCGGCTTTAGCGACGGCATCCTCGGCATTGCGGCGGTCCAAGGCGAGACCCTTGACGACTTCTTCGTCGCGCTCGAGGACGCGCACGGCTTCTTCAGCCAGCGCCGCCGTCAACTTGGCCTGGAGGTCGTCGTCATCAAGACGCACCAGAAGATCGCCAGCGGTCACCTTGTCGCCGGCCTTGACGACAACTTCCTCAATTTCGCCCGGGGATTGCGTCACCAGCCGGATTTCACCGGCCTTGGGTTCGACTCGGCCCGTCGCCGAAGCGGCCCACTCGCCCTTCAGGAGCGAACCGCCCTCATTGGCCGCAACCGTCATCGATGCGGTCCCCGGCTTGTTGTCCTGACCATGCGAGGACAGGGTGCCGTTGATGAGCACACTCAATGCAATGGCGATAATTCCCGCCACTGTCACGGTCTGGACCGCTGGATCCACTTTAAGCATTTGCCTTACGCCTCTTCTTCGTCAAATCGGTGATTTCAGGCGAGTTCACGCCTTCCGGCCGGCGCTCTTCGCCGACGATCTTGCCATCTTCGATGCGCACCACGCGGTCCGCATAACCCAGCGTGCGCGGGTCGTGCGTGACAGCCAGGACGCTGCGGTTCTGTTCCTTGGCGATGCGCGCCAGAAGCGCCATCACGGCGTGCCCGTTCTCGCTATCGAGCGCCGCCGTCGGTTCGTCCGCGAGCACAATGGACGGCGATGCCGCGATCGCACGCGCAACCGCCACGCGCTGCTGTTCTCCACCCGACAGATTGCTCGGGTAATTTTGCAGCCGGTGACCCAGACCCACTTCGCGCAAAACTTCCTCGGCGCGCGCCGCGGCTGGATATCCCTTCTGGCCAAGCACATCGAGGGCGATGCGCACGTTCTCGACGGCATTCAACGTCGGGAACAGGTTGTAGCTCTGGAAGATGAAGCCAATGTGCTTGCGGCGGAGTTCCGCCAGCTGTTCGGGACCCAGGCCTTCCGTCGCATGGCCAGCAATGCGGATGCGGCCTGACGTCGGCGACAGGATGCACCCCAAAATCGACAACAGCGTCGTCTTGCCGGAGCCGGACGGGCCCATGAGCAGCGTGAGTTCGCCAGGCACCAGCTTCAGGCTGACGCCCTTCAGCGCCATCACCTTGCCGGCACCTTTGCCAAGCTCTTTGACGATGTCCTTGGCTTCGAGAACGGGGGCATTCGTCATCTGCTGAAGACCGTTGCTGGATCGATTTTGGTCACCTTGACGATGGCCGACACTGCCGAAATGGCACACATGAACAACGTGAGGGCGAAGAGCCAGAATGCAAGCCCCGGCGTCATCACGAGTGGGAGAGGCGAATTGCGGCTGACATAGAGGATGGCGAGCGCAATCAGCATACCCAGCACATAGCCGATCACGGCGCTCAGACCCGCCTGAGCCAGGATGACTTTGTGAATGTAGGAGCCCGACGAACCCAGCGCACGCAGGGTCGCGAATTCGTTGATGTGATCCTTGGTGCTCGAATAGAGCGTCTGAGCGACGATGACCGTACCGACCAGAATGCCGAGCAGGGCCCCACCAATCAGAGCGATACCGGCCCCTGTCTTGAACAGCCACTGCGACAAGCTTCGGTCGCGAAACTCGTTTTTGGTGAGGACTTCTGCACCCTCGAGACGCTGCTGAAGAGCGTTGCGCACCTGTTCGATGTTGGCGCCCTGCTGCAGCTGAATAAGAAAGAAGGTGCTCTTGTCACCCTTCTCTCCATCCATGTTGAGAAGGTTGCGCGCCCGCTGCAGCGGCATGAAGACGTACGGCGACTGCGTGAAGGAGCGGATACCGTCGGTCAGCGCGCGCACGCGTACCCGGCCGAGGCCGATCTGCGCCGTGCTGCCGAGACCCTCGATGCCGAGGTCGCCCAGGTAGGATTGATCGACGGCGATTGCATCTGGCGAGCGGATATCGATCCAGCTGCCGTTGATGAGGTTCCATGGCTCAAGCCCGCCGTCCTCCGCGTCGATGCCCACGACGGCAACGCGCGTTGAGCCGCCACTGGGCTTGCGCCATTCCGCGAACGCCGAAACCATGGGGATCACGGCTTTGACACCCGGGGTCGCCAGAGCCTGATGGCGCTGGCCCGGCGTCAGCAGGATGCCGCCCTCTTCGAAACTCTTAGCGCCGAATGCCGTCACCCAAAGGTCGCTGTTGGCCTTTTCGATCATGTTGGTGATCATTCGGCTTGAGCCGAGGTAGAGGCCGAGCTGAACGGCAACCAGCACGATGGAAAACAGAATACCAACGAGCGTAACCGCGAGGCGGATACGATCGTGGAAAAGGTTGCGGAATGCGAGTGTCAAGATCATCGCGCGGGTGAATCCAAATTCAGGGTCTTGCAAGCCGTCATGACCAGTCGTGTCGTGGCCGTGGACAACATGCCTGCCGAAGAAAACTGGGCCGCCGCGAATTGCCGGCACCCGGGTTAAGTCATCGTCGGCGGGAACACCAAACCGGGGTACGAGCACCAGCCGGCGGCTCGTGGGCTCAAGCACCCGGAATAGAGCTTCGAAGGATCGTTTTGTACTACCAATGACGACATCCGTTAAGAGCAAAGCGCTTTGGCGAAAAAGTGTTCCGCGCCTGCGGCGCACTGACCGGCGTTGTTCCGTCACATCTCCCGCGTAGACGAAAACTTAACTTAAGTTCCTGTTTTTGCCGCTTTCCTGCATCACACAGACTGTGCGACATTCAATTCGTTCATCGGCAGCAAGGATGAAACTCGTGTTACGCGGCACCAAGACGCAAGCCCATCGCCGCCTCAGGGCGGGTCCTGTACTCGGCCTCATGCTCCCCATGCTAGTGGCGGCGGGCGTCCCGCAGGCGCTCGCTCAAGATCCGCGCGAGGCTGGCCTTTGGTACGACGATACCGGCCGCGGCGCTGTGGAGATCCAACCCTGCGGCACCAATCTGTGCGGCCGGATCGTTTGGCTCAAGGAACAGGTCAACGACAAGGGGCAGCCTCTTGTCGATCGGTTCAACCCGAACCCCGCGCGCCGCACGACGCCCATCTGCGGCCTGCAAATTCTGGGTGGCTTGAAGGCGATGCCGGAAGGCACTTGGGATGCCGGCTGGATCTATGATCCGAAAACGGGGTCAGCCTACGATGCCGCCATCCAAATGCTGCGCGCTGATCAGCTCAAGGTTACGGGCTACAAAGGCGTGAAACTCTTCTCAAAGAGCTTTACCTGGCAGCGCGCGCCCGCTGATTTGCCACGCTGCAGCACAACGTCGGCAAGCCAGGCTCCCGCGCCCAATAAGACGACGAAGTCCAGCAAAGCCGCCGCCGGTGAAGCCCTGCCGTGGGCGAAGCAGTAACAGCTCTGGTACATTCCAAGCGAACCACGCGCTGCGCGAGCGAGATTGCGTTCGCGCCGGGATGCGGTCGGTTATTGAAATCACCTGCAAACCACCTGACATGCAAAACGCCGCCCCGGTGAATTCCGGAGCGGCGTTTGAATTTGTGCGCAAAATCGAGGGCTTTTATTCGCCCACGCCCTTGCCCGTCAGAAGCTGCTGGACGGCGGCCTTCTCTTCCAGGCGCTGCGTCAGTCGCGTCGCAAACTCAACGGCGCGATCCACGACAATGGACCGCTGACGGTCGAGCGTGACCATGTGGTAGCAGTCGTCAAGGACGGTGCATTCCACCAGACCACCCAGCTTGGACTGCAGCGTCAGCGCATTCCACAGCGCGCTCTGGTCGTCCTCACGCGGATGGAAGATCGCCGTGTCCTGCTTGATGCGGCCGAGACCCTTGCGAACTTCCCGGGCAAGCTGCTTGAACTCGAACACCAGTCCACCGCCGCGGCCGAACAGGTCCTCGATGGGGCGTTCGTCGCTCTTGAAGCTCTCGATGACGAAGTTACGGATGCGCTCGTCCTTGATGCCGTACGGCGCGCGCTGACGGAAGTGGAACAGGCGGGCAAACCACTTCTGATGCACCAGCTTGAAGAAATAGAAGCTTCGCGGAATAGCCCAGCCGTTCGGCCAGATCGTGGGGGCGAATAGCATCAGTCCCTGTACATCGTCAGGACGCTCGCGCGCCAGACGAAGAGCCAGCATGGCGCCAGCTGAAAGACCGCCCACGAGAATGACATCACAGCGCGACTTCAATTCGTCATGCGCAGCTTCGATGGCGCTATACCAATCTTTCCACGTCGAGAGGCCCGACACATCCGTGCCGCCGCCAAGACCGGGCAGAAGTGGGCAGTAGACGGTATATCCTTGGCGGGCCAGACCCTGCGCAACGAAGCGCAATTCGATCGGGTTCCCCCCGAGTGAGTGAATGAGAAGTACGCCGACACGACCACCTGGGATAACGAGGCTGCCCCGGAATCCCGTAAATTTATCTTTGTTATTCATGTGGTTAGACACACCCGCTCGTACTCTATACCAACCGAATTAAACCGATCACGCCGTGAAAGCCAAGCACATCTTGTGCACCTGCCGCTTTCGGACGCATGCCGAGGGCCTGGAGCCATCCGCATTCATCAGCCGCTTTAACTAGAACCCGACGGAAACGTGCGCCCTGCCGGGGGTGAACTTGTTGCAGCGCAACAAGCTCGGAATTGTTTTTTGAACTGCCCGCCGCCCGTTGACGATAGGTCAGGGTGCCGCAAGCAACTTTGAAGACACAGACCGCGAGCTCCGAATCGACAAACGGACCATTATCAATGAGTTGCACGCGGATCGTTAAGATTTCGTCTGGCCAATGCCGGCGGCCGTTTCGCCCGGTAGTGGGGCTAAATCGTGGCGATAGGCTGGAAACCTGGAGCGCTTTGGCCGGTTCTGGGCCCGCAAGCCCCGTTACCGGACCGTTTGCGCTGATAATCTTGCACATCCGCGCCATTTTGCCGTCTCTCCCGTCGATGCAAGGAGGTGGCGCCCTCCTGTTGGACCGAAGTGGTCCGCCGTCATCATGTTGCGGTGCAAACAAGATCGCCCAATAGGCATTAACGCTGGTCTGTGATTGTCGTTCCAGGCCGGTGCCATCGCGCCGTCGGCACTCGGGCACCCAACCAGCCACCCCGACGGCCCGATCGCCCGCGCATCTGGAAATTGGATTGAGGCGAGCTTCGCCATTGAACGCGCCCCACCGGAGCGGTGTTTCTCTAAGGTCGGATCGCCTTAACGCTATGGCGTCATCTTGAGACCGCTATACTGATTGGCAATCCGGGGCAGACCCGCCCATGGCGAGGCCTTAGGTTTTTGCGGTCAGCCCGGCGCAAGGAGGCGATGCGCGTTGTCACGATTAGGAAGTGTGATCCCGTTCACGGCGAGCCTCACAGTCGCGATCGCACAGGTTTGCTCAGGATGGACCGGCGCGGCGGCGGCCGGTGCAACGCCCCCCGCTCCTTCGGGCTATGAGGCCTGTCAGACCACCGACGAGGCGGAATTCCGCAATGCCGTGGAACGCGTCACCACCGACGCCCTAAAGAAGGGCTTGTCCGGCGTGGATTACCCCGCTGCCGTTTCGGACGAGTGGCGACGCCTCGATGTCGGCCGGGTCATCGACAAGGAAGTGGATGCGGCTGTTGCTTCCGTCCGCGACGAGACCAGTTGGGGTGCTCTCCTTCAATCCCTTGGCAGCGAAGACAAGGCCCGCGAACTCGTCACGGCTGTCGCGGAACGGGTCTACCGGTCCGACGCCATGAAGAAGACGATTGAGGATCTGGCGATTGGCGTCGGACGATCGCTGGGCGGACGTATCGAATTGGCCACCTCGGAAGCGGCTGGCCCCGCCATCACCTGCCTCCAGGCCTTCATCGGCCCCCGCTATGGATCCACGGTCGCCGGATTGGTGGCTGGAACGGCGAACTCTGATTTTGCCATCGGGCCAGAGGCCGCCGGTGCCGATATTACGGCCGGTGGCGTGCTCAGCCAGTCGAGCGAAGGCATCACGGGCGCCGCCATCCTCATCATGCGCCGCCAGTTGGCCAACATGGCCGGGCGCATCGGCCAGCGGATTGTCGGCAGCATCCTCTCCCGTCTCGTCTCCGTGGTTGCAGGCGGGATCGGCATCGCACTCATCGCCAAGGATGTCTGGGATCTGCGCCATGGCGTGCTGCCGATCATCGCCACCGAAATGAAATCGGCCGAGAGCAAGGCGAGCGTGCAGGAGGAACTTGCCAAAACCCTCGCCGAACAGATCGGTGGCCATATGGATGAGATCGGCAAGCAATCCGCGAACCGCATCGTCGCCATCTGGCGGGAGTACCGCGCGGCGCACACGCTGGTGCTCGATCTGGCGGAGCGCGAGCCCGGTTTCAGAAGCTTCCTTGATAAGGTCGACGCCAAGGCAATGCCGCGCGTCGATGAGACGACGGCCCTGATCGTCGCCAGCGAAGGCGAACCCGGCGTGCTGCGGCGTCTGGCGGACGGCACCCTGTCGGAAAGTGTCAACCGGCTCCCCGAAGCGGCCATGGACATTGCGCGCCAAACCCGCTCGCTCGATACGGCCCTGGCCTGGAACGCCGTCGCCGGCACCGCCATCGTCAAGGTGGTGGAATTAGAGATCTTCAATCGCGCAAAGCCGCAGGACTTCACAACGGACTCACTCAGCCGCATCGTCGCGCTTGGCGACCCGTTGGCGGTCAAGCGCATGGCCGCGGTACCTGCAGCCACCCGCGATGTCCTGTTCGAGCTCGACCCCGGAACCCTGACGACAGCCGCACGCGCGCTGGAGGAAAGCGAACTCAACGCTCTTGCCGGGTATATGACCGGACTGGGACCGGCTCCGCGGCAACGCCTTCTGCAATTGGTCGGCCAGTCGCCGCAAAGCCTCAAGGACCTGACGGTGCCGCGTGTGCGTGATGCGGTTCTTGCCAGCCGAAATCAGTCCGCCGCCCTGGAAATGCTGCTGCGCCCCCCGGGGACCGAAAGCACCGAGACCCTGCAAAGCGATGTCCGGTACGTCCTCGATGGCGAGGTTCATCCGCTGTTACTGTGGGAGCGGCATCCGATCCTGGTCGTGCTCGCGGGTCTTATGCTCGTCGTGGCGCTGCTGCTGCTGCGCCGGTTGTTCCGAAGACCTCCGGCACAGGGCGGCCCGCCGATCGGGCCGGCGTGTCTGGGTCCGGGCAGGGCACGATGCTCAGGGTCCGATGTGCCCAAAATCAACGCCTGAGGCACCAACTTTCGGGGCCGGGGCCTCACCCAGGTCCGTCGTGGCCCGCCGGACGCAGGGCATTCAGCGCCTCAAACCGCCCTGGCGGCGGGAGCCTCAAGAATTCGTCCACAGGGTTGTTGGCGAAACCATGCCATGGCCCTCCACCGCCTGCTATAAGCCGCCCATACGGTTAGGGAATCACAGCCGCGAGGGTTGGCTCATGGCAAGACTGGCAAAGATGCGGTTTCAGGGGGATACGACGATGGGTTTGAAGGCACCAGGAATCCTGACTTTCATGATTTCGGTTATCCTCACGGTGGCCGTTCTGTTCGTTTGGTTCTTCGACGCGAAGATCCCGCTGCTTGAGGGGCCCGGCCTTTTGATTGGCCTGCTGACAGCCCAGATCATCCTCATTCTCGGATGCACGATGCGGGGACTGTAACGTCTGCTGCTCTGCAACATAAAATTCGTCCGGCACAGGTAGGCGCCGCGCTAAAAGCGCGGCGCTTCGCTGTTTTCGCCACCGAGACTTGCGCGTGCTCAAAACCTCCTGTGCGCAACTGTCGCGCGACAGACAGCGACCTGTTCCGACGGCACGACTCCCTCGCACATTCAGTCCATGATTGATCGCTCGACCCAGTTCTGGAAAAGTCCCCGCGTGCGCCAGTTCTCGCGGGAGATCGTGTTGGCCAGCGCCATCACGGTGGCCGCGCTCATCATGTTCCTGGTGGCGCGAGAGCCGACGGAAGTCGCCTCGGTCCACCCCGGCAGCCCGTCGGCGACCGGTTCCGTCATCGGCAAGAATTAAACTTTCCGGGAGCGGCCCTACCGCCTGCTTCGATCCAGCGGATGTGTTCAGCCCAGGCGCTCGGCAGGCATCAGACCCCGCACTGAATTTCCCAAATAAACCGGATAGGCGCCGTCGAGGTCTTCCGCACGGAGGATACCTTCGACGGCCCGGCCGGTCGCCAGCAGTTCCGCGCGCAGCACGCCAGGCAGCAGACCCGCCGGCAGTGGCGGCGTAACCAGGCAGTCGCCCTTTTCAACAAAGATGTTCGTCCGGCTGCCTTCGGCAAGTTCCCCACGTTCGTTGAGATAGACAACCTCGTCGGCGCCTGCGGTGTCGGAATAGAACTTCCACTCCTGATCGTAGAGTTCACGCCGCGTCGTCTTGTGAAACAGGAATGTATCGCCGCTGTCGAGGCGGGTTGGCGAGATGACGTAGCGCATGCGGGCACCCTCATGCGGGGCCGATTGCGCCGCGCTCGTCACCGTCACGCGCCCATCTTCGGCCAGTAGCAGACGAACGCGCAGGCGCGGCTGCGTCTTTCCCGCGCTCAGTACTTCCCGTTCCAGCGCCGACAGCGCGGCGGCCTCATCCAACTTGAATGAGAAATAGCTGGCTGACGCCCGCAACCGTTCGAAGTGCCGCTCCAGCAACCAGAACCCCGTCCCTTGCTCCCAGAGCAGCGTCTCGATCAGCTCAAACGTCTTTGGCGGATCGGTGAGGAACTTCATTTTGAGGAGACATTCGTCATACTCCTTCGCGCCAACGGAATCGTACACCACACCCGAGCCGATGCCCATTTCGCCGGTGCCATCGCGGAAAATGATGGGCGTGCGGATCGCCACATTGAACAGCGCCTGACCTTGCGGTGAAATCGTGCCGATGGCGCCGCAATAGACACCCCGCGGCTCCGTTTCGTATTCGGCAATGAGTTCCTGAGCTCGGATTTTCGGCGCGCCAATGACCGACCCCGGCGGGAATATGGCGCGCATCAAATCGTACAGCGACACACCATCCTTGAGCGTGG
This sequence comes from uncultured Alphaproteobacteria bacterium, assembly GCA_963786675.1. Classification (GTDB taxonomy): domain Bacteria; phylum Pseudomonadota; class Alphaproteobacteria; order Rhizobiales; family Hyphomicrobiaceae; genus JAGVSR01. The sequence goes on from CAWAZY010000001.1 coordinate 454,904, forward strand.
CGCGCACCCCAGACGTCATCTGGTGCAAGGTGCGGTAGGTTTCGACGGTGAACAGGTCCGTCACTTCGACACTTCCGATCTCCGACATGCGTCCGATATCGTTACGCATCAGATCGACGATCATCAGGTTTTCTGCGCGTTGCTTGGTGTCGGTGGCCAGGATGCGGCGGGCTTCCGCATCGGCCTCGGGCGATCCGCCACGCGGTGACGTCCCTTTCATGGGCCGTGTTTCGATTTCGCGCCCATTGAGTTCGATGAACAGTTCCGGGCTGGCGGTCAGCACCGTCACTTCGCCCGTATCGACCACGCCGCCATACGCCACGCGCTGGCGCTGGCGCAGATCGCGATAGAATGTGAGGGGCGAACCCGAAAGCCGGAAACGCGCTTTGAACGTGAGGTTCAGCTGGTAGATGTCGCCGGCGCGGATCATCTCCTGCACCTTCTCGAAGCGCTGGACATACTCGTCCTTGCTCCACGCCCGCGTGACATTACTGAACTGATAGCTGCCGCTCTTGGTATGGGTCGATAGCCACGTATCGACCTGCGCTTCGGTCAGCGCGGCCGGCGCATGATAGAGCCCGAACCACAAGAGCGGAACTTTCCGCTCCGGCGGCATGAGACCGGCGAGCTTAGTTTCAAGCACGTAGCCCAATTCGAACGAGAAAAAACCCGCCGCGTGCAGGCCCGACGCGATCCCCTTTTCCAGCGCGGCAAAGGCGGCCGGAACATCGCCCGGGTTGTGCGCAACGACGATGGCGGCCGGTTCCGTGAACAGCAGGGACGCGGGCCCCCGGCCGGAACTGTTGTCGAGGAGTACGAAGGCTTCTTCCAGACGTGCAGCGCTTGGGGCAGCGGCGGGCTTTTCAGGCGCGCGGCGGCCCGGTTCGTCGATCTTCATATCAAGGCGTCTTCCCGGCTTCGCTGCAGGCACCGCGCGCGCCAGGAGCCGTTGGACCGGCTGTGGGCGGACGAGCGTTCGGGCGTGGATCCGAACATGACTATTTTACAGTACGGCAGGGCGGCGCGAAACCCGCACGCGCGAGATCACCGCGGGGGCTCCGACAGGGCTGCTCCAGCGCGTAAAAGGCCCACGTGGTGGCCTTGCCGGCGGCGGCGGGCCCACGTGTCGCGGGCAGAAAAGGTTTACGCGCCCAAGTGGTGCTTCACAGACGTGAAAAACATGCTATAGAGCCCGGACTGGCCGCCCGATTGGGCGGCTTTTGCATCGGTTGGTGCTGATCGGGGCCCAACGGATTTCCGGACATTCCAGGTCTTCTCAGAGATCAAGGTCCAGTCCGGTCCGACGTCGGTGACGCGGGGTGGAGCAGCCCGGTAGCTCGTCAGGCTCATAACCTGAAGGTCGTAGGTTCAAATCCTGCCCCCGCAACCAACCCGCAACCACCGAGACTTGAATTCAAAGCAACGGTAACTGACTGAAATCACTGGTGGCAGCAATGTCCCCTCGGTCGGGCACCAGATCCTTGAACAGCGGCGATCCGAGTAACACCGGACGTTCGCTTCGACACGTTAAACGTAGCAATTGACCCGAAGCAGACCTGACGGCTCTCTTAGAAAGCAGACGTTTTAACGTGCAGGTTGCCCCCGCATTATTGGAGGCGGGCCAGGGCATCCACTGGCACATAGCCAAGCTTTTGGCCGTCACGAGCTATGATAACCCAAGGACCAGTGAATTCTACTGCTCTCACCTGAGTGCCCGCTACGATTTGTCGTGCCCCCGGAGCGTCAACCGATGGCTTCTCTCGAATCAATTCGGCGCGGATCAGCACGTGCGTCGGCTCCTTGGGAATTTCTGGCCCTTCGCTACTGGCCACTAAGACCGGCTGACGGATGCCAATCGGGAAGTCATTGCCCGACAGCTTCCGCACAGGCTTCTGGAAAACACCCCAGACGCTTTGAGTGATCGCCGGCACATGCTCGTCCACGTAGTCGGCAAGCATGCCGACCTTCACACTTTCGTCCCTGGAATTCTCATTCTTCTTGGTCATGGCATCGAGCAGCGCGTACGTTAGGACACCGTGCCCTTTGTATCCCTCAATGGCGGACTGGGTACCGCCGGTGGCGGCAATCAGGTTTTGGCCGGTGGCGTGCTGAAGTTGATCCATCGCCGTCTGTCGCGCGCTGCTGACGCCTCGTATCAGTCCGGCGGCGGCGCCGCTTTCGCATGTATCGAGGATGAGCAACGTCTTTTGCACATGGCCAATTTTTGCGAGCCACTCCTGCCACAGGTCCTGGCTCGATTCCGTTCTGGTAGGTTTCCCCAGAAGAAAAATCGAGGTTTGCAGGATAGTAATAATAGCGACCTTCGACAGATCTGCCATGACCACTAAGGAAAAGCACGAATACATCGTTGGGCCGAGCTGCGGATCTGATCTTGTCGAAGGCTCCGCTGACATTCTCTGGCGTAACCTGCTCATCGAGCAATATTGTCACCGAAACATCTGAAAAAAGACTTCTGCCCACCAACTTCATCGCATTGGCGAAATCTCTTGCGTCCTTAGCGGCGTACTTGAGCTGATAGCCATCCATTCGGTAATTGTCGACGCCTACGGCAAGCACGTGCATGCGCGGCCGCTCTGTGGTTGTGACACCGAACTTGTCTACGGTAATACTCAGTGGAGCAGAGGCAAGAAGTCCCGCACCATTATAAGCCGTCACGTCGATCATGTTGCTCTGGCCAGGATCGACAATGAGTGTCTCCGTTACGGTTACGGTAGCTAGAGGCTGCGCCGCCAACCCTTTTAGCTCCAATGGGAATGGCCGGCCTTGGGTTAGGTTGCCCGACCGCCAGACGAGTTTGTCCCCTACTCCTCCGCCAGTGCCAACGATCCGCACCGTCAAGCGCACGCTTCCCCCGGCTACTTCAGTCTTCCTTTCGACAAGTTCGATGTGCGGCGGCGGTCCTAAGTCCAAAATGCGCTCAAGGTTGACCTTCTGATCCCTATATCTACCTTCAGGATCGTGCTTCAAAGCCTCTTCCACCAAGTCTGGGCGGTAGAGATGGTCGAAGACTTGGCCAACAGGAGTGGCCTCGAAGCCGCGAACAATACGAACCATTTTCGCCCCGTCATGCGAGGCTGCAAAAAACCCCTTGGGAAGGGTCACGGTCAACCATTCCCCATTCTGACCCGCAATCGAGGTGGCAAGAAGTTCGCCAGTCGTGGCATTCCAAACCCTGATCGTTGTGTCCCAAGAGCCAGAAATGATTCGACGGGCATCTTGCGAAAACGCCACTGAGCTGAATTCTGCCCGAATGCCCTTCAAATTTGTGGGTCAGTTGCCCCGTGACAGCATCCCAAAGGGTCATTGTATTACTGTCGCCCCCTGCGAGCACGAAGGCCCCATCGGGAGAAAATGCAACTGAATAGAAAAAATCGAACGAATCTCCTTGGAAGGTACGTAATAGCCGTCCAGTCGTGGCGTCCCACAGCTTCACGGAGTCAGCCGCCGATAGCATGAAGTTGCCGTCACGCGAAAAGGCGACGGCGTTTATGACTTTACCAACTTCGGTAGTGTGCAGAAGCTCACCTGTGGCGGCGTCCCACATCTTCATCGTACTGTCGACGCCTGCCAGTACTCGGGTACCGTCAGTCGAAAACGTCACTGAATCGATCGTTTTATATTGTGAATTGTCTTCGAAATCGCGCAGGAGTTGCCCGCTAGCAGCGTCCCATAATTTAATCGATCCATCTCGGCTGCCTGAAAGAACGTGAGTGCCGTGGGGCGAAAATGCTACCGATTGCACTACAAATTTGTGCCCCTCGAAGGTATGCAATAGCCTGCCCCGTTTTCGGGTCCCATAGCTTGACGGAATTGTCATAGCTCCCTGATACCATTCGCGCACCATCGGCCGAGAAAGCGACTGCAGAAACCTCGTCAGAATGCCCGCTAAGAGTATGCAAGAGCTGCCCGGTGGTAGAATCCCACAGCTTTGCGGTATTGTCTTTGCCGCCTGAAAGGATGCGGGTACCGTCGCGCGACAGCGCGATCGAATGGACCGGGGCGGATAGGCCTTGACCTTCGAAGGAACGCACCAGCCGGCCGGTGGCTACGTCCACTATTTTCACTGAGTTGCCCCAGTTGCCTAAGATGCTGCTGTCATCTGGGCTAAATGCGACCGAAATTGCTGATCGGCGCACATCACGATTTGTGTCGAAGGTTCGCAAAAGCTTACCACTCTCAGCGTCCCAAAGCTTTATCCTCATGTCCCAGCTCCCGGAGAGCACCCGGGATCCATTGGACGAAAATGCAACGGACGACACATCCTTTGAGTGCCCTTTGAATGTACGTAAGAGTTGGCCAGTGCCTGCAACCCAAAGCTTCACCTCGTTAGCACCGTCACCCGAGAGCACCCGAGTGCCGTTTGGCGAAAACGAAACGCAAGTGACACCTCCCGAATGTCCCTTAAAGGTTCGCAGAAGCCGCGCGGTTGACGTATCCCAGAGATTGACTGTGCCGTCGGAACTGCCCGATACAATCCGCAGTCCATCGGGCGAGAACGCTACTGACGTGACATCGTCGGAATGCCCAATAAAACTTCGCTGGAGCTGACCCGTAGCCGCATCCCAAAGCTTTATCGCCTCATTATCTCCACCGGAGACTATCTGCGTGCCGTTGGGCGAGAATGCCACAGAATATACTTGGCTAGTATGTCCCTCAATAGTGCGCAGGAGTTGTCCCGTAGCCGGGTCCCAAAGGATGATGGTATTGTCAAGGCTCGCGGATACAGCACGGGCGCCATCGGCCGAGAATGCCACTGATGTAATCCCCTCGGAGTGCCCAATAAAATTTCGCAGGAGCTGACCAGATTGAAAGTCCCACAGCTTGACGGTTCTGTCTTCCTCCCGCCCGTCAGAACACGATCGCCCTCGGGCGAGATGGCCATGGAAATAATTACGTTTGCGTGGGGAATTTGAGGAACAATCTCGACCGTGAATTTATCTTTCGCTGCTGCGCTTCCACATCCCAGCAGCAATCCCGCAATTAGTAGAAACAGCCGCATTGCTGGACTGTCGAATGAGATGGACCCGAACATTTCCATTTCCAATCCTGCCTAGAAAGATCAAAATGCAGCCCGATCAGTTTCCGTGTTGACCTATCACCCTTCCGATCCAATCATTGTATTTCGTTATGCGAGTATAGATCCCGTACCTGAGCTTGCGTGCGCAGCCCTCCCCCCATGACACAACTCCTACAAGGATTGGCCCATCAGGTGTGCGCCAGACGAGCGGGCCACCGCTATCGCCTTGACAGCTATCAACACCGCCATCGCGGTAACCCGCGCATATCATGCCGGGCTTGATCGCACCGTTATATGCGTCAGGGGTGTTGCAAGTGGCGTTCTCTGCGTATGGCACTGTCGCCTTCATCAATATGCGAGAGGCGTCGCCCCCCTCGGAGGTGGCACCCCAACCGGTCACCTCGAGGGGCTGTCCGGCCGATAGGTTCTGACGAGCAATCGCGAGTGGGATGATCGTTCCTTCGGGCAATGCTCGCAGCTTGACGAGCGCAAGATCGTTCTCATGCGTCTTCGTGTCATAATCTTCGTGAATCACGACCCCCTCGACATTGGACCAAACGCCGGTTGTGACGTAGTTGGTGACGCCCGCCTTCACCTTGACTTCTCCCGGATTTGTTGTGCGCTGGAAACAATGCGCGGCGGTGAGCACCCAGCGATCGGCGATGATCGAGCCGCCGCAAAGGTACGACTTGCCCTTGATCTTGACGTCAAGTGCGACCTGCCACGGGTGCTGCTTGATGTCAGTCTTCTCGCCACCAACGATGCGCCGCCCGAATGGCGTGACGACTTCCTGTGCAGCAATGGGAGTCGCCGCCAACAGTACGCTCAATATCGCAATGCCTACGCGAAGTACGTGGTGCACGACGCATCCCTCCTGAACCGACAGCCTATGGTTGGGGTGAGTAGGATCGCGTTGCTGCCGATGTTCCATGACTCAGATCAACACTGTGGCAGGGGTTCAATCGCGAGTGGGCAGACTTGAACGAGAGCAATTCGGCAGCTAACAACGCGAAGTTGGCGCCTGATTGTCCGGTTTGGAGGGCCAGAAGAAGCGCCAGAAATGTTCGAAAGTGGCCCGAAGCAGCCTCTAGTCCAATGTCGGGTCAGAGGGTGAGAACCGACATGGCGTCTAACGGCGGGCCTCGGTTGCTCGATAAGCATCTGAGACGATGACGTTTTCTAAATGCCGGCGCCCTCAAACTTTGCATTTCAAGTCTCGGTAGCATCGGGCCCCGGCAACCAACCCGCAACCACCGAGACTTGAATTCGCAAAGAATGTAACCGATTGAAATCGTTCACCGCAGCGATGCGTCGGGCGCTAGGCTCGAAAACCTCGGCTGTATGAGTAAGAACGGACGTTCGCTCCGCAGCTTCACATTGCGCAAGTGCCCCCCCAACCGAGTCTGTTTGAACGTCTCGATGTCGGCAACCGAGCTACTTGCGGTCAGACAATCCCTCATGAGCGCTGCTGGGGGGAGACCGGACCTACTGAGCGCGGTTGGCGAAGCTCACTTGTGACCCAATGCAGACCTCAGGAAATCCGGAGTGGGCGGCGCATCATCGTACGCCGCTCAGAATGTGTTATCGTAGCAATCTAAGTTGGAATGCCACTGACTTAGCCCCTTAGCCTCGACGGAAATCTGGAAGACAGCGGACATAGCCGGTGCGATCCAATCGAAGTCGGCGCTCGGCAATCACGGCGGCGAGAGCAGGATATTCATCGTCACCTTCAGGTCCCGCGCCGCCGACACACCAGCATGTAGAATCACCCGCTCTCCAAGCGAGCTGGTGCGGTTTCCGCTTCCCCGACCACGTCAACTGCTTCGCGGACCGGTCGTCGGCGCAACGCGCCACGTCGATCGGCTTCGTCTACCGCCGTGGACATCGGTCATCGATGTTCGACAACAACTAGATCGTCGAATTGAAGAAGCCCGCCTGCCCCAAAGGCGCCGCCGAGCGCGCACTTACCAGATGCACGCAGCGAGGGCTTCGTCCTCATCCACGCGCTCAATTTCCGCGCCGAGGAAGTCGCCGCGCGACACGATGCCGAAGATGCGGCCATTCTCCACTACGGGCAGATGCCGAAATCCGCTATCAGACATGACCCGCAGCGCGTCGATGGCCCGCGAGCGCGGCGTTATCGTCACGGGAGATCGCGTCATCACGCACGACAGCGGTGTCCGGACTGAATCGCAACACTGAGATAGTGCGCGCACCGCATCGCGCCCGGTGAAGATGCCGGCGAGCTGGCGGCCGTCGTCGATCACGAGAACGGATCCTGTTCGCTTCCGGCACATCGCCGCGCACGCCGCCTGCACCGTGTCGTCCTCATTCATGACGAGAGGGTCTTGATCGCGGATGATGCTGAGGAGCTGGCGGTTTGTCATGGCCCGATGGTCTCCCGTTTTTATTGTTTGGGAGCGCCCACTGCATGGCCTGGAGAGCGGGCGGCCACGGCCGAGCGCGCCTATAAATTCGTAAACTATACCCACGGTGAGGGGTTGCGCTTGATTCAACTCAATCCGCAGGGCGCGCGCGGCCGGGTATGGTGCCGGGTATTCAATTGTGAAATCGACGCAATCCTCCCATCATGGGAAAGGAGTTCGCTCATATGGTCCGCCCCGAAATCGTGCCATTGAGACCTGTATCCGACGACGACCTCTCCGTTCCATCGGACGTCGCCGAGTTGGAACTTCCCCTTGATCTTCCCCGTACGTCCGCGCCGGTCTCGCCGGTGGATGTGCAAGTCGCCCCGGCGCTACCCCGCGCTGCGGTCTGGCAGCGCCGCGAACCCTCCCTAGCCGAACGCAACTCCTATTCCTCCACGGCCTTGGCGGAACTCCTCGACCGCGCCACCCACGCCTCGATCGCGAAGTTGACGTTAGGCCTGTCGCCCAGCTCCCTCATCGGTGCCTATCTCGATTGGGCGACGCATCTGGCGGCATCTCCCGGCAAGCGGCTTCAACTTGCCGAGAAATGGTGGCGCAAGTGGATGCGCTTGCAGCAGTTCGCGGCCCGCTGCGTCTTCGAGCCGCCCGGCATCGCGCCCTGCGTCGAGCCGTTGCCCCAAGACAAGCGCTTCGCGTCTCCGGCGTGGGGCAAGTGGCCCTTTAGCATATATGCCCAATCGCATCTGCTGGCCCAGCAGTGGTGGCACGTGGCGACGACCGGCGTGCCCGGCGTTTCGATCCAGAATCAGCGCATGCTTGAATTCACCGCCCGCCAAGTACTCGACGTGTTTGCACCGTCGAACTTTATCATGACGAACCCCGACGTTCTTGACCGGACTCTGCGCGAGAATGGCCGCAATCTCGTACGCGGGTGGCAGCATTTTGCGGAAGACTGGGATCGTCTTCAGGGCGGCCGACCGCCCGTCGGCGCGGAGGCCTACGCGCCGGGCCGGGATGTCGCCATCACAACTGGCAAAGTCGTGCTGCGTAACGAACTCGTCGAGCTCATCCAGTATTCGCCATCGACAGGGCAGGTTCATACCGAGCCGATACTCGTGGTGCCGGCCTGGATCATGAAATACTATATTCTCGACCTGTCGCCGCAGAACTCGCTCATCAAGTATCTCGTCGACAGCGGTTACACGGTCTTTGCGATTTCATGGAAGAATCCTGGGCCAGACCGGCGCGACACCTCGCTCGACGACTACCGCCGTCTTGGCATCATGGCCGCCGTCGACGCCATTTCAGCCATTGTGCCCGACACCAAGATCCACGGTGCGGGCTACTGTCTGGGCGGCACACTCTTGGCGATCGCCGCCGCAGCCCTGGCACGCAACGGCGCCTCACCCTTCGCCAGCTTTTCATTCCTCGCCGCCCAAATCGATTTCACCGAGCCCGGCGAATTGCAGCTCTTCATCAACGAGAGCCAGTTACGGTTTCTCGAGGATATGATGTGGGAGCAGGGCTTTCTCGACGCCAAGCAGATGGCGGGCGCGTTCCAACTTCTGCGCTCCAACGATCTCATCTGGTCACGCGTGATGCGCGAGTATCTCCTTGGCGAACGCACGCCAATGACGGATATGATGGCCTGGAACGCCGATTCCACGCGCTTGCCGTACCGCATGCACTCAGAGTACCTGCGGCGGCTCTACCTCGACAACGACCTCGCCGAAGGCCGGTTCAAGGTGGATGGCCGGCCGATCACCATCCCCGACATCCGCCAGCCACTGTTTTGTGTCGGAACGCTGAGTGACCACGTCGCGCCTTGGCGCTCGGTCTACAAATGGACACAGCTTGCCGACACGGAGGTCACTTTCGCGCTGACGACGGGCGGCCACAACGCCGGCATCATCTCCGAACCGGGCCATGCCAACCGCAGTTTCCGCATTGCGACCCATCACGAGGCCGACATGCATATTGACGCGGAAACGTGGATGGCAGAGGCCCCGGTGCGTGAAGGCTCTTGGTGGCCGGCATGGGTCGAATGGCTCGCCGCACGGTCTGGACAGCCGGTGCCGCCGCCGCCTATGGGATCGCCCGCGCGCGGCTACGCACCTGTCTGCGACGCGCCTGGGCAATACGTGCTCGAAGCGTGAAGGCCGCGCGCCGCCGCGCGCGCGGTCATCGACATTACGGCTTGGATCAACAAAGCCTGGATGACCTCCTTAGTCGACTTGCCTTTGCGTGCCACGCCCGTGCCTGCGGTCGAGAGTTTGAAAATGGCACGACCAGAAATTTGCAAAGTGGGCGCAGGGTGCCCATGTGATCGGTGGTGCATATGCTGATGGCGCCGGTGCAGTTGAGACACACTTGGCAGCTTTAACCGTGCCTGCGCGATTGTCCGATCTTCGGATGACCGAAGCGGTTTTGAATCGGAGCAACCAATGAACAACAGCGAAATGGGCTATGGAATGGGTTTTGGTATGGGCCTTGGGGGGATCTTCGGCCTTCTTGTCATTGTGCTCGTTGTTCTGTCCATCGCTGCACTGATCAAGTATCTCGGCAAGTGAGGGAGTTCGGGAATGTCTTACACGATTGACCGCATGATCTCTGGTGCGAGCCTTGATGAAGTTGACGCGCGTACCCGCGCGGCGCTTGCCGAAAACGGATTTGGTATACTGACAGAAATTGACGTCAAGGCGACGATGAAGAAGAAGCTCGACGTTGAGATGCCGGCTTACCGTATCCTCGGCGCTTGCAATCCGAAGATGGCGCACCAGGCTATCGGGATCGAGCCGCGCGTCGGAGCGATGTTGCCGTGTAATGTTATTCTGCGAGAGGTTGCGGGCGGGGTCGAGGTCAGTGCAATCGATCCCGTTGCGTCGATGCAGTCTATCGACAATGCCGAGTTGAAGTCGGTTGCCGGGGAAGTTCGCAAACTTCTGTCGATTGCTGTCGCAGCGATCTGAGGTGGGTGGTGGCGAGACTTAGTAAGGACGATCCGTCTGAAGTCCTCCCCGTTCAGAATTATTAGCGACCACTGTCAAAAAATGCCAGTAAATGCCAAGGCACACCAATCAACCCGTCGTCGCATGCTCGTAGATATCTTCCTCTTGTGCGTTGTGAATGCGCACGAGAGATTCGATGGCCTCAATCACGCGCTGCGCATCCCGAATGAGGTATCGGTCAGCGTCCTGAGACTTTAGGCCCTCGGAAACCCTCGTCAGCAGCCGTGCAAGGTGGAGGATCTCACGATGCGCCCGGCTCATTGCAGCCAGGCCATGCCCATCATGAAGAAACTTCGCAAGACGGGGATAAATCCGACCTTCATCGTCGCGCTCGTGCTCAACGATCTTGGTTGTTACCAAAGCGGCAGCTTCGCGAATGAGAACCGTCGCTGACTCGGGCGGCGCATCATCGAGCGCATCGGCAATTTCACGAAGCCGGTCAAGTGAAGCGTCCAGCTGTAAATGCTCTTGTTGCAGGGCCCGCACGGCTGCGGGCTGCATGGTTTCACGACCGAGCCGCCATTCCGGGGTCAGTGCGCGCAGAGCATTCAGAATAACAGCCACGTCAATCGCTTCCTGGGTCAATGCGCCGGCGACCGGAGTTAGATAGCCAAACGCGGCCGCGATCATGGCGATGCCAGAAAGTCCAATTCCGACCGTGATGCTCTGAATGGCTATGTCGCGGGAACGGCGTGCAATAGTGACAGCTTGGGAAACCCGATCGAGGCGATCGACAAGAATGACCACGTCGGCCGCCTCAGAAGAGGCGCTTGCACCACGGGCGCCCATTGCAATGCCAACATCGGCGGCTGCAAGGGCTGGGGCGTCGTTGATCCCATCGCCCACCATGAGCGTTGGATGCAAACGCTGCTCGAACGCGACCGCCTCCACCTTGTCTGACGGCTCCCGGTCGGCCAACACGGCATCTAGATCGAGAGCAGCAGCGATGGTCTCGGCCGCATCTGCCCGATCACCTGTGACCATAACGATCCGCCGGACGCCAGCCGTGCGCAGGGCTTGAACAGCCCGTGGGGTTTCGCGACGCAGCTCGTCGCCGAGGAGAATGGCTCCGATCAAGTGCCCGTCGACCGAGACGAACACACTCAGGGCAGACCGCCACGACGCGCGGCGCAGGGCCCGGACTGCCCACGGATCCAGGCTTCCCGGACCACACACAAGTTGACGCGAGCCAGCCTTGACAATTTTCCCGGAGATGATCCCCTCAAGGCCCGAGCCCATGGTCTCGCGCACCTTGTCGGGTACCTCAAGCGTCAGCCCCCGGGAAATCGCCGCACTGACAATTGCAGCAGCGACAACATGTTGCGAGGCTTGTTCCAGTGAGGCGGCCAACCGAAGCACGTCATCCGGATTTCCCTCCGGCGCCGTCTCAACAGCAACGAGACGAGCTCCTCCCACAGTCAACGTCCCAGTCTTATCAAACATGACGGTATGGGTTCTCGCGAGTGCTTCGAGTGGTCCGCCGCCTTTGATGAGGATACCGAGCCGGGCTGCGTGCGAAACTCCCGCGATAAAAGCCACGGGCGCCGCAAGTATCAACGGGCATGGGGTTGAGGCCACGAGCACGGCGAGACCTCGTATTGGATCGCCTGAAAGCAACCAAGCCGCCCCGGCGATGGCCAACGTGACCGGCAACAATATCAGAGCGTAACGATCAGCCAGGCGGATGAAGGGCGCCTTCGCTGTCTGCGCGGCAGTTACAAGCCGGACGATGCCCGCGTACGTACTTTCGCCAGCGCTTGCGCTGGCCCTCAGCTCGAATGTGGCTCCGGCATTGATCGTGCCACTACGGGCTAATTCTCCCATGTTGCGGGTCACGGGGATAGGTTCGCCCGTCAAGGCGGCTTCATCGAGCGTTGCGTTGGAGGCCAATATGATGCCATCGACGGGGACCACCTCGCCGGCGCGAACAAGAATTGTGTCACCGATAACAACGAGTTCAATCGGCACATCCTCAATCGCGCTGTCGTTACGTCTATGAGCAAGCCGAGGCGCACGATCGACAAGAGATTTCAGATCGCGCTCGGCGCGAGCAACAGCGAAATCCTCCAGGAGATTGCCGCCGGCGTACATGACCGCAACGACAGCGCCAGCCAACGGTTCCCCCAGTAAGAGCGCAGCCGACATCGAGATGAAGGCAACGGCATCGACGCCAAGCCGTCCCGCGAAAAGATCACGCACGATCGATATGGCAAGGCCAATGATCACTGGAACCGTCGCCACGGCCCAAACTCGACCGGCGAATGTCCCGTATCCGTATATCCAGAACAAAGTGCCGAGAGACAGACCAGTGATTGCGATCGCAAAGAGAGCCCTTCTGACGAAACGATCTGTGATCATGAAGTTCATTCAGTCGCCTCGCTGCCCCTGGGCACAGGATGAAACGTGTAAGCATAGCCTATGGCAAGACGGCTTCTAAATGCTGGTCGACATGGAGGTCCGTATCGCACCTGGACGGATAGTGATCCTGGTCAAATTACTGAAGTGGCCGGGGAATGCGAAAGGGCCGTCACCGAATGATGAGCACCGGAAGCCGACTTGTGGCCAAGACCTCGTTGGTAACGCTGCCAAGAATGAGAGTTGTAACGCCGCGGCGTCCGTGAGATCCCATGACAATCAGGTCGCAGTCGAGCCTCTGCGCAGTTTCGACAATTCCTTCGGCAGGGGGACGGTTCGCCACGTATACTGGATTTATGATCGCCCCTGTTTGGCTCGCCGCCTCAGCTGCATCCGCTAGCACGCTTTTCGCTGCCGCCTCAGCAAGTCGTTCGTAATGTTCGATTGGATCCTCGATGCGGATTCGCACCTGAGCGGCAATCTCAAGCGCCGACCACTTCTCTGAGACCGTAACGACCGTGACAACCGCCCCGAGGTCCCCGGCCAACTTCAGACCACTGTTGAGTGCTCGTACCGAAAACTCAGAGCCGTCGGTTGCAACTAGGATGTGCTTGTACATTTTCGCCGGTCACCATTGCTGATTTCTCATAAACTAAGGTCATTTCCTATCAGCTGTCCAACAATCAGCATCGGGCAGTTGTGCGGTCCAGACGGATCAGCGCATCTCGAAAAGTCTCTGATGAAAATCAAACTCGGGCAGGCATCCCACAGTTTACCGGTTATGCGGAAGCGCCTCAGGGAAGATTTGGGCTATTCGCGTCCACCCATGACCTCGCGACGTGCGTTCCGTAGCGTTCACAACGCGACTCGGACATCACCCTTCACAGCGTCGGATGGCATGTGAAGGTAGTTTAGCAGTGAAGGCAATCGACAGTCAGCCTTGCCAGTCCTAACCATGAAATCCCCTGCCCGATGGGAACGCGTGCGCTGACATCGGGCCCTGTGTCTCTAACCTGTCCGAATGAGCCGGCTACCAAGTCAGTCCGATCGCTCTTCAATGACTGCCACTCAAGGTATTGCAGGATCCTACAAGGCCGCAGCGTCGACGTTTGTACAATCTCATAGCCAATCCCTCGCCAAGGCCCTTGCAGCCGCACAGTGGTCAGAGTTGATCGAGGTCAATGTGAGTTTGCTTCGTAAGCAATCACCACTGACTTGCGTTTTGTAGGCGGCCCGTCAGCTTCGCTGAACTATTGTGCAGCAGATCGTTGCCGAATGCGCACGGTGAGTCGCCACGACAGAATTGACTCAATTCTTGTCGGTATGTTCCGGAAGGCTGTGAATATCCCGCGGAGGACTGTGATGATCATTTTCAACGATGTCAGGAACCTGTGTTTTCTTGTGCTGCTATCTTCGGCCGCGCTGGATTGCACGAAAGCGGCTGCTCAAGATGCAGCGGCGTACCAGCTCGCTTGTGGCAAATGTCATCCGGCGGCAGCAGTCATTGCTCGTAAGATCAGGGGTGAGACTGACGACGGACAAGGCTGATCTCCCCCATGATCTTTCGCATCTGACTCTTAACATTGGTTAAGGAGGTTCGCATTTTGGCGGCTATTCTTGATCAGGTAGACCAAAAAGAGACCGACGTCTGATCATGCGGCACGAATGGCATAGGGAAGTGCGGTTTCCGTGGCGTTTCGCAGGGATGCCAGCATTTCGGCCAGACCAGTTCATCAGTTCCTTCAAGTTTCCGGAACTTCAAGGCCGCAGGAACTCGACGCAATGCCATGCGACGCTTGGCGGATCGCCACTGCCTGATGGTGAGCACGATGGAGCGACTTGACCGGCGTGCCTCACGAGACTTCTCCGTCATCCATATGGGTAGGGTGGCCAAGTCCATATCGGCTGGGTCGTTGAGAGACACTCACAGCATCATATTTACCTGCACACTCTCGGGCTCACGCGCGCGCTGCATGACGTCGTCAGACATGCCGGGCAGATTAAGGCATTGCGCAGCGAGCGGACCATAGTCGGTGACGTGGAATTTCTTGATGACTTGGGACAGTATGATCACGAGACCAGACGTGAACAAGTGTACCGCCTTAAGCAACCGTCGTGGTTGCGGCCGTGCACTTGGCCAAATCTTCGGACAGGCCTCGGGCCATGGGAGCCGGCTCGCCGCACACTCGAAGAATCTCATCAGTAATCTGCTACTGCACAAAATTTCCTGGCATCGCCAGAAGGAGCCGATTGAGAACTTCAGACTTCACCACGGATCCATTGCCGCCTTCTTGTTCCTGATGCTCCTTACCGTCGCAGCGGTGTTTGCCATCCCTCCAGCGCCCGCCTACGCCAAGTCTGATCTACTGCAGAGATATCTGACCGAGGTCCCTGCGAGCGTGTTGGTCGCGGGAGCAGAGGCCTATGGAAACCAGAAGGATGACATCCCTGTTGCGCCCATTATCAAAGGTGGCAGCACCATAGGGTTCGCCTTTATCACGTCCGACTTCGTCGGCACCACTGGTTACTCCGGTAAGCCCATTCACGTCCTCGTCGCCATCGGGCTGGATGCCGTGCTGGGAGGCGTGAAGCTCGTCAAACACTCCGAACCGATTGTCCTCGTCGGAATTCCGGAAAAGAAAGTCACCGACCTCACGGCGTCGTATGCGGGTCTTGATCTTCGCAAAGAGGCCCAAGCAGGCGGCTCTGCGCACGACCTGAACATTATATCCGGCGCCACGGTCACGGTCATGGTGATCGACGATTCCATCGTCCGTTCGGCGTTACGCGTGGCGCGCGCACTGGGTCTTGGGGGTCTGAGTGCCTCTGCTGCATCGACGGGCCCGTTGGTACAGCTCAATCTCGATGCCGTGGCAGCAAAGGATTGGCCGGCCCTTACGGGCGATGGAACGCTGCGCCGGCTGTCGCTGAATGTCGGAGAGATCAATCGTGTGTTTGCCGGAATGGCAGATCCGCGCGCCGCTGAACGTGCCATAGAAGCCGCTCCCGAATCCACATTCATTGAAATGTACACCACGCTGGTGAGCGTGCCGGCGATCGGCGCCGCCCTCCTCGGGGAACGGGAACACGACAATCTCAAGACGTGGCTGAAACCTGGCGAGCATGCCATCGTTTTGGCGGGGCGCGGACTCTATTCTTTCAAAGGATCAGGTTACGTGCGTGGTGGCCTATTCGACCGCATCCAGCTTATCCAGGGCGACGTTTCGGTCCGCTTCCGAGACAAGGATCACCATCGGCTTGGTGAACTTTCTTCTGGCGATATACCGCAGGACTTGCAGGAGATCGGACTTTTCAGGATTCCGGCCAACACGGGATTTGAACCCGTGAAGCCCTGGCGACTGCAATTGCTCGTGCAGCGCGAGGTAGGTCCGATCGAGCGTCTTTATACGACCTTCGATCTCGAATATGCGCTCCCGAAAACCTACCTCACGACGGTTGCCTCTCCGCCGCCTGCCGTTGCCGAGCCGGATGCAGGGCAGCTCTCCGATCAAGAGGCCGAGCGCGCCGCGAAAGCTGCACTCTGGCAACGCATTTGGAGCGACCGTTCCGTCGAGATCGGGCTGCTTGTCGTTTCTCTCTTCATTCTGAGCGCGGCCTTCTTCTTCCAGATGCAGCTCACCCGGTCAGCCGAATTCACGTTCTGGTTCCGGATGGGGTTCTTGACTTTCACCCTGTTCTTTATCGGCTGGTATGCAAATGCCCAGCTATCAGTCGTCAATCTGATGGCCCTTATGGGCTCACTACAGGCAGGCTTTACATGGGATACGTTTCTCCTCGATCCCTTGGTCTTTCTGCTCTGGTTCTCGGTTGCCGCCGCCATCATACTTTGGGGACGCGGCGCCTATTGCGGTTGGCTGTGTCCGTTTGGCGCTCTGCAAGAGCTCACCAACCGTCTCGCACGCTACTTCGGGCTCAAGCAGTGGAACGTTCCATGGATCGTCCACGAGCGATTGGCTGCGCTGAAATACCTGATCTTCCTCGCGCTCTCCGGAGTGGCCCTAGCGTCGATTGAAGAGGCCGAAAAGCTCGCCGAAGTCGAGCCGTTCAAGACCGCCATCATCTTGAAGTTCGACCGGGCTTGGCCCTTCGTCCTCTACGCGCTGGTCATTCTATCCATCGGACTTTTCATCGAGCGCTTCTTCTGCCGCTACCTTTGCCCTCTGGGCGCCGCCCTCGCCATCCCCGCGCGAATGCGCACCTTCGATTGGCTGAAGCGCTATCGGGAGTGCGGCAATCCTTGCAAGGTTTGCGCCATCGACTGCCCAGTAGAGGCCATCAACCCGATCGGAGAGATAAGCCCGAACGAATGCATCAACTGCATGAACTGCCAGGTTCTCTACCAGTCGAAGACCCGCTGTCCGGCAGTGATCAAGAAGCTCAAGCGGCAAGGAGTCCTATCGAAAGATGCAGAACCGCTCGACCCGGTCGCGGCTGGCGTGAAGAAAGACCCAACCACAATCATCTAAGCTCTGGGAGATCAAGATGTCTGAGGATCAAAAAATTCCTGAAGATCAGAAAAAGAATGCCTCTTTGCTCGTCAGCCGGCGTGCCCTTCTTGGAACGACCGTAGGCGGCGCTGCGGCTGCGACACTGGCGGCCCAAGGTGCCATGACTTTGACGGATGGGACCAACCACGCGGCGAATGCTGCTTCGCCTGTCAAAGGGCACGTGGGCCCGGGTGACCTCGATGAATACTACGGCTTCTGGTCCTCCGGGCAGTCCGGTGAGCTCCGAATTCTCGGTATTCCGTCGATGCGCGAGCTTATGCGCGTGCCAGTCTTCAACCGGTGCTCGGCGACGGGTTGGGGGCAGACGAACGAGTCGATTAAGATCCTGACCGAAGGTATGACCGAAAAGACGAAGACCTTCCTCGCGGCCAACGGCAAGAAGGTTCACGATAATGGCGACCTGCACCACGTCCATATGTCATTCACGGAGGGCAAATACGACGGCCGGTATCTGTTCATGAACGATAAGGCCAATACCCGAGTTGCCCGGGTGCGCTGCGACGTCATGAAGGCCGACAAGATCATCGAAATTCCGAACGCCAAGGCGATTCACGGCATGCGGCCGCAGAAGTGGCCGCGCACGAATTACATTTTCTGCAACGGCGAAGACGAAGGGCCGATCGTCAATGACGGCCAGATTCTCGATGATCCTGGCAAATACGTGAACTTCTATACGGCCGTCGACGCCGACAAGATGACGGTGGCCTGGCAGGTCATGGTGACCGGCAACCTCGACAACACCGATGCCGATTACGACGGCAAATACGCCTTCTCAACAAGCTACAATTCCGAAATGGGCATGACCGGCGCCGAGATGACATCGGCGGAGATGGATCATGTCGTCGTGTTCAACCTTAAGGAAATCGAGAAGGGTATCGCGGCCGGCGACTACACAGAACTTAGCGGCGTCAAAGTGATCGACGGCCGGAAAGGCAAGAACAAGAACTACACGCGCTACATCCCCATCGCGAACAATCCGCATGGCTGCAACATGGCCCCAGACAAAATTCACTTGTGCATTGCTGGGAAGCTCTCGCCGACAGTCTCCGTGATCGATGTCCGCAAGTTCGATGACGTCTTCTACAAAAATGCCGATCCCCGATCCGTGATTGTCGCCGAGCCGGAATTGGGTCTTGGCCCTCTCCACACTGCGTTCGATGGGCAAGGAAATGCCTACACCACCCTGTTTCTCGACAGCCAGGTTGCGGTCTGGAACATTGAAAAGGCCGTGCGCGCTTATAAAGGAGAGAAGGTCGATCCAATTCTCTCGAAGGCCGACGTGCATTACCAGCCCGGACACAATACGACGATGATGGGCGAGACCCTGCAGGCCGAGCCAAAATACTTCCTCTCGATGAATAAATTCTCGAAGGACCGTTTTCTGAACGTCGGGCCGCTGAAGCCGGAAAACGAGCAGCTTTTCCTCATCGAGGGCGACAAGCTGACCCTGGTGCACGACGGTCCGACCTTCGCCGAACCGCACGATTCGATTGCTGTCCACCGCTCAATCGTTACTCCGAAGACGGTCTGGGATCGCAACGATCCGATGTGGGAAGACGCGCGCAGACAAGCGGCGGCAGACGGCGTCAAGCTGGAGGACGGCGCCGACAAGCCGATCCGCGATGGCAACAAGGTTCGCGTCTATATGACTTCGCAGGCCCCCGCGTTCAGTCTCGACAAATTCACCGTGCGACAGGGAGACGAAGTCACGATCTACGTCACAAATCTGGACGATATCGATGACCTGACGCATGGTTTCTGCCTGGGCGACCATGGCGTCGCCATGGAAGTGGGCCCACAGGCTACGGCATCGGTGACCTTTGTCGCCAGCAAGGCCGGAGTCTACTGGTATTATTGTCAGTGGTTCTGCCACGCGTTGCACATGGAGATGCGCGGGCGGATGCTTGTTGAACCTCGGGGCGCCTGACGAGATGGGTTGCAGTCCGCTCATCGCTTTAGTCGT
>CAWAZY010000002.1:0-386367 GCA_963786675.1 uncultured Alphaproteobacteria bacterium
CGCGCCTGCCCGGCGAAGGAACCGACCCCATCCCAGGGTTCGTCGGCCTCTATCGCCGCTCATAACGTCCTTGATCTTGCGCGCCAACTGGGGGGACAGGCCTTTTGGCCTATACCCTCTTAAATTGCGTGCCGTCGGTCTGCTTTAGATCCCGATGCGGGTCTAATTTCTACGATGGGAGTGCATTGACCGGTGGCTGTGCTGCAGATTTCCAGGCTCGTTTATCGTTGGCCGCTGGCAGGACGCGACACGTTGCGGATCGATGACATGTCGCTCGATGCGGGGCAGCGGCTGTTTCTTTACGGGCCGAGCGGTTGCGGCAAGTCGACCCTGCTCTCGGCCATCGCAGGCGTAGTTGCTGTGCCTGACGGCACCGTCTTGGTGGCGGGCACGGATATCGGCGGATTGCGCGGCGGCGCGCGGGACCTGTACCGGGTCGATCACATCGGCCTGATCTTTCAGGTCTTCAATCTTGTCCCGTGGCTCAGCGCACTCGACAATGTCCTTTTGCCCTGCCGGTTTTCGGCGCGGAGGCGCGCGCGCGCGGGGGCTGATCCAAGCGCGACGGCGCGACGCCTCATGCGTGAACTCGGTCTCGATGATCCGGCACTCGCCGATGCGCCTGCCGCCACGCTCAGCGTTGGCCAGCAGCAACGCGTCGCGGCGGCTCGCGCGCTGATAGGCACGCCGGAACTCGTACTGGCGGACGAACCCACATCGGCGCTCGACGCGGACGCCAAGGATCGCTTCGTGGAGCTTCTGACCCGGGAGTGCGCCGATGCCGGAGCCGCGCTTCTTTTCGTCAGCCACGACCGAAGCCTGGAAGATCAGTTCGATGCCGCCATCGATTTCCGCGACCTGAACCGAGAGGCGGCGTGATGCTCGGCCTTGCACTGCGCAGCTTGTGGAACAGGCGCTTTGTCGCGGCTCTCACGGTTCTGTCCATCGCGCTGAGCGTCGCGCTGATCCTTGGTGTGGAGCGGGTCCGCAACGAGGCGCGAGACAGCTTCGCCAACTCGGCGTCGGGGATCGACCTGATCGTCGCGCCGCGCGGGAACTCGGTACAGATTCTCATGGCCACGGTGTTCGGGGTCGGGTCGACGGGGACGGGACTTGCGTGGCAAACCTACAAGCTGGTTGAAGATCTGCCGCAAGTAGCGTGGTCGGTGCCAATCCAGATGGGTGACAACCACCGTGGATTTCCCGTCATTGGCACCACTGCCGCTTATTTCAAACGCTTCCGGCATTCCGGGGGGCAGCCCCTGACGCTTGCCCAGGGGCAGGCGTTCGACGACGACAAGCCAGACGCGGCCGTCGTCGGTGCCGAGGTTGCTGCCCGCTTCGGTTATGGCCCCGGCTCCGTTATCGTGAACGCCCATGGCGCCGGCGCCGCGTCCTTCGATGTTCACGACGAGGCGCCCTTCACGATCACTGGTGTTCTCGCTCCGACGGGGACAGCCGTGGACCGCATGGTGTTCGTGACCCTCAAGGGGTTCGACGAACTGCATGCGAAGAGCATCCCGCCCCCGGCAGACCCCTTCGACGTCAGGGCGCCTGGCCCCCAGCCTGACGCTGCACAAGTCGACACAGCCGCGAGCCGCGCGTTGGAGCATCGCAAAGATGAGCAACGGGAGAACGGCCATGCCGGGCATGACCATGCCGCGGATGCGCATGCTGCCCCTGACGGCGCCGACGGTGCACACGCCGACGAGCACGGGCGCCTGGATACGCATGGCGATCATCGCCACGAGCCTGCAACGATCAATGCAATCTACGTCGGCCTGTCGGATCGTTCCGCGGTGCTGGGCATTCAACGAACACTGGCGGAACTCCGGTCGGACGCCGTCTCGGCCGTCATCCCGGCCGTGGCTTTGGCCGAGCTTTGGTCGATCACCGGGACGGCCGAACGTGCCATGCAGGTCATGGCTTTTGCCGTGGCGCTGGCAGGGATGACGGGCATGGTGGTCATGCTGTCGGCCACGCTCGATGCGCGGCGGCGGGAATTTGCGATCCTGCGTTCTGTCGGCGCGACGCCGCGCCGGATCTTCACTCTGATCGTGACAGAGGCAGCTCTGCTGATGGGCATGGGGATGCTCGGTGGTCTCTTCCTGCTCGCACTCGCAGTGTGGCTCTTCAGCCCGCTGCTGGCCTTGCGGTTCGGCCTGACGCTCGATCTCGGTCCGGTCGAGACCCGAGAACTCGCGCTTCTTGTCGCAATCTTCGGCGCCGGTCTTGCGGCGTCGCTCGTTCCCGCGGTGCGGGTCTATCGCATGACACTCGCAGACGGCCTGTCCGTGCGGCTATGATACCTCCGAGGAGAATGGAGACATGAACACGATCGCCAGATGGCTCGCCAGTTCGCTCGTAGCGGGCTTGGCAGCGGTTTCAGCGGGTTCGGCCATTGGGGAGCCAGCCGAAGTGAAGTGGTCAGACCTCGCGCCTCCAGTCGCAGAGATCTCCAATCCGTTCGAGAGCTTGACGAATGAACAGATGGATGCGCTGCGCAGGATCATTCGGCTGGAATGGGTTGGCGATGCGAAGAAGACGGCCGAGGCCAACGCGCTTCGCGTGGATCTGACAGCGCAGGGTCTCGACGTCGAAGGGTTGTTCGCGGCTCGGCTGAAAATCATCGAACAGCACCGTCAAGCCGCCAGCAGCTTGAACGAGGCGATCCTCGGAAAGGAAGTTCGCATTCCAGGTTATGTCCTGCCGCTTGAGATGCGCGACCGAAAGGCGGTCGAGTTTCTCCTCGTGCCAACAGCCGGCGCCTGCATCCACACACCACCGCCCCCTGCCAATCAGCTGATCCACGTGGTCCATCCTGAGGGGATCGAGATCAAGGGGCTCTACGATCCGGTCTGGGTCACCGGTGTCGTCGAAGCAGGTCTCTCGACAAAAAACGTGCGATACAGCGACGGACAGAGCAAGGTCGAAGTCGGCTACGGAATGCGCCACGCCTCGGTGGTTCCGTTTCACCCCCACTGAAGTGGTCGCCGTTCCGAAATCGTACATCGGGGCAGACCACTCGCTGGGGGCTGGTCATGGTTGCCCAAAGGCAGTTGCGGCAGCGGTCGAATTGAGATTGGATTTAAGAAGCCGTCCGATCCACGCACCATTTCTCAGATTCTGATCAGCCCCCAACGAGTGGTCCAAGTTCAATGTTAGTTGAAGGCTCCTCCTTCTGCTAGAGGCTGCGTGGACGAGGGAGCGGGCGCAACCCGCGAGTAAGGCCATGCAGCCAGCGCCGGAACAAAGACCTCTGGCGCCGGCGGCTTGTAGCCGAGCGACGCGTGCGGCCTGACCGCATTGTAATGCCGGCGCCAACTTTCGATGACGATCTGCGCCTCGCGGAGCGAATAGAAAATCTCACCGTTGAGCAACTCGTCTCTGAGCCGGGCGTTGAAGCTCTCGACGTAACCATTCTCCCACGGCGAGCCCGGTGCGATGTAGGCCGTTTTCCCGCCGACGGCAGCGATCCATTTCTGCACCGCCTCAGCGATGAACTCTGGGCCGTTGTCCGAACGAATGTGCCCGGGAACACCGCGCGCCAGGAACAGATCGCACAGAACATCAATGACGTCCGTTGAGTTGAGCTTGCGCCGAACGCGGATTGCCAAGCTCTCGTGCGTGAACTCGTCGACGACATTGAGCATCCGGTATTTCCTCCCCTCATGCGTGCGATCTTCGACGAAGTCGTAGCTCCACACGTGATTGCGGTGTTCCGGGCGCAGCCGGATGCACGAGCCGTCGGTAAGCCACAAACGCCGGCGTTTCGGTTGTTTGTACGGAACCTTCAGCCCCTCGCGTCGCCAGATGCGTTCGACACGCTTGTCATTGACGAGCCAGCCCGCATGGCGCAGCAACGCTGCGATCTTGCGATAGCCGTAGCGGCCATACTGGCTGGCAAGCTCGATGATGTCGGCGGTCAAACGATCTTCGTCGTCGCGCCCCGTCGGCGCCTGACGTTGTGTCGAGCGTTGCTGTCCGAGTGCCGCACAGGCACGACGCTCGGAGACGTGAAGGACACGTCGAACATGCTCGATACAAAGTCTTCGGCGTGCGGGGCTTAGAAGTTTCCCTTGGCGGCCTCCGCCAGGATCAGCTTATCGAGCGTCAGATCGGACACAGCTTTGCGCAGGCGCTGGTTCTCCAGCTCCAGGTCCTTCATCCGCCTGACTTGATCGGTCTGCAAACCGCCGAACTCACGCCGCCAGCGGTAGTACGTCACCTGCGTCACGCCGAGCGTGCGCACAACGTCGGGCACCTTGGTCCCTTGGGCCAGCAGAACGTCCGCCTGCCGAAGCTTCGAGACGATCTCTTCGGGCTTGTAATTCCTCTTCGCCATTTCCGTCCTCCTCGGGGATAAAATCCATACTTCGAGTTGGACCAGTTCGAGGGGGGAGGATCAGAGATAGATGAAGCATTCAGATTGGGCCAGGGCCGCGCGGATCTTGCGCGGTAGATCAACGCCCGGCTTCAAATATTTTTCGTCTCGGAAGATCGATAGGGGCGGTTGCAGAAAGGGCTTCGCATAATCCTTGAGCGCCAGTTCGAGATTGACAGCAAAGGCAGTGCTGGACTGATGCTTATAGGAAATGAATGCCTTGTATTTCACGTGCTGGATCTCCGGTGCTCCTAGCCTGTCTCAAACACCGTGCGGGTCAGCCGGTTGAACTGAGCGGAGCACATCCAGTCCCGTAACTGCGCTCGATGGGTTCAAGAAAGATTGAAATCTCTGCATCCACTTTGCCTCGATCTTTGTTGCGCAGGACAGTTGAGTTTCTCGCGCCAGGATGCGGCGGATTCATGTGCCTCAGCACGTCGCGTCGGAGCCATGAAACACACTCCCACCGAGTGGATTACTTCCCCTTGATAAGTCCCAGCCCCCGCCGTTGTGGCTTGCGGCTGGCGGTAATGGCCTTGCGGATGGACCGGATGCAGACCCCTTGGTTGGCGAAGACAGATCCGCTGCGCCCCTTCAGCCGCGGCCGGCCTTCGAACTGATTGAAGCCCATGTGATGAAGGCCGATGACGCTCCAATTCTCGGTGTCGAAAACCGGACTACCGGAATTGCCGGGCTCCGTCGGCGCGCGATAATGCAGATAGGTGGGGTCCTCTTCCGTCGCGGATCTCGGACCGACATCCACCAACACGCCATTCGCCCCCGTCAGCGCCCCCACGATCGAAAGCGACAGAGGCCCGCCCAAAGGGTGCCCGATGACACTGACCCGCGTCGCACTGCCAGAATGTTGAACATCCTCGGCGACGAGCTTCCGATTGGCATCCGCAATTGGCAGAGGCACGAGCGCGGGGGAGCTATCGGTCACTTTAACGAGGCATGAGTCGAATTCGGCGATGGAGGATTGCCAGACGACAGCAGGATCAAATTTCAGTTCCGTACCTTGTGCCGCCTCGAGCTTGGCACGCGCATGCCGAGGCTCAAGGGCTTTCGGTTCAGCCCCCGGCTTATCGGGATCGCTCATGACATGCGCGTTTGTCAGGAGATAGAGATCCGTGCCGAGGCTCGCACACAAGTCGCTGCCGCGGACGAGAAAGCCGGTGCCGACCGTGTTTCCCGTCGACGCATTGCAGATGCCGACGATACTCGCCGCCCGCGCAACGACCGTCTTGAGATCGGCGAGCTTCATGAAGTTCCCGCCTTCCACCATCGTTTCGGTGTAGTGGTATTCTTGTGAAGCGGCGAACCGGCCGAGTGCTCCCAGGTCGTCACCCGGCAGGTGGAACTTTGTTTCGTCCTGGCCGATTTGAGCCGCCTTGAGAACCGCCAGAATGGCCCCGGCGCTCGCGTGGCCAGGTGCAATTCGCCAGACAGATTCAAGCTGCCGTAGAGCACTGGCGAGCATGAACGCGTGCGTACTGCGGTGACGCGCGAAGGCCCCGAAACGCTGAGCCGCGGTTTCGTAGTCTTTGAGCGCCAGTAGAACCTCACCCGATGAGGCCAGCATCCAGGGATCGTTCGTCGCGGCGAGCAGAGGTTCGATGGCCGCCGCTGTGCGCCGGGCGATGTCCTCGGGTTCCAGACCGACCGGATTGCGAACAGGCTGGCCATCTTCACGCGCCAACACGAGCAGCGCCACAATGTTGGCCGCGTTCCAGTAGGCTTCCGCCGGTGCCTCGGGGTCATAGATGGCGGCGTAGTTCTCCAAGGCCTTCTGAAGATCCGGCAGATGACGCGCACGGGTTGATGGGGGGGTGCTGGGCCCCGTAATATGGTCGACATAAATCTGCTTGTGGGCGCGCGCCAAGATCCCGTGTGCCTCGGCCCGGTCGTGACGCGCAAGATTGGACTGCTGCAGAACCTGTTGAAGCATGGCGATGCCCGCATGCATTTGCCCGGAATCAATGAGGGCCTGCCCGTACGCGCACATCGTCTTGGCATCACCTGGAACGAGTGAAAGAGCCCGGTCAGCAGTGCGTCCGAGAAGTTCGAAGGCGCGCGCATCCCGCAAGTATCCAAGTACCTCGCGGATGCTTTCAATCTCGATATTCAACCGGGGAGTGGCGAGCAGGGCATACAGCGCGTTCCATGAGGTGCGCAGGGCCGGCATATCGACAGGACGTCCCGCTGAAATTTGCCGGATTTCGTCAACGATTGGGTATGGATCGGAGCCTGATGAATGCCCAATACCTCCGCCTTCGCTGAGCGCTTCGACCAACCGGAAAGCGCCCGCACTCGCAAGAGGACGACCCTCGTCGCTCATCAGGCGGCGAAGTTCGCCCATGAGCCGCTGCACGCCAAATCCATCACCTGCCCGGCTTGCGCGCGCGATGCGATCGATCAGTTCTTCCGTGGTCATCAACGCCACCCTGCGACCAGTGCTTCAACGTCCCGTCACGCCATCCGTGTTCCGCCGTCGCCGCTCACCTGCGCCGCCGGCCCTGCCGGCTCCAGTCCGGCGAGCACGAGGCGGCCATTCAGTTCCCGCGCCCACGCCGTGCAGGCGCCTTGAAGCATCGGAGCCACTTGACCGTGCGCGTCCTTGATGGCTGGCTCTATGACCTTCTCGACGATGATGCGCGCGGCGATTGCCGCAATCGGCCCTAAGATACCCAGGCTGACAGTCAAGAAGTCCGTCAGGACCTGTTTGACCTGCTCCGGCCCGATCTTGGCGGCATCGAGCAACGACTTCTGGATTGCGTCCCGGTCGGCCGCGTCTGCCGATTGGTCGCCGCAGATGAGGTCGTGCGCCGCGCGTTCGATCCGCGTGAACACGCGGCGGCCCATGCCGAGAATGTCGGCAAAACTTTCAGTCGTGACGGTCTCGAACTGAGGCAAGTAGGGTTCAGCGGCTAGTACTGGATTGGACCGCGCTACGAGCGACCGCCGGCCGATCTCGAAGTACAGACTTTCGAGCGGATCGGCCATGGATTCGATCTGAGCACCGGGACGCGCAATACTCGCAACGACGATAGGGGGCTGCTCGGTCCCGAATACGTTGTGCGCGAGCTTGCGGTCGATCTCCGGTCCATAAAGACCATCAGCCCAGCCGAATCCGGCCGTGATCTTCTGATGATCGGTCAGGGCCTTACGCATGACCGCATTAAAACGGCCCGTCTCCGGCAGACCCAGGACTCGCTGGAGCTTGATGACCATGTCGCCGTGCGAGCCGTGGCGCAGGCGCCCGAGGCTCTCCAAGACAGTCGCGAAATCAGTATCAGTATCGCTCTCGCGCAGGCGTGTTGCAATTGCCGCCTCCAAGCCGGTGAAGAGCACGTACGAGAACTTCAGCCCGTGATCGCCGGTTCCAGGTTTTGAAAGGCCCAGAGCCTTGCGAAACAGCGCCCACACGCCCGTGTGCAGTCCGGTCTGCCGGTTGATGCTGCCCTCAATGACCTGGCAGCCGGCAGAGGAAAATTTCGCGCTGCCATGCCCATCCACGAAGGCTGGATGGATATTGTCATAGGGCCAGTCGCTGGGCTTCGGCGTAAGGCTCCAATCGTCGTTTGTATCGTAGACGAGATTAGCGGTCGTTCGCAGCACCGTGAAGGGCTCGCCTTCACGCAGGCACCCTGCCAGTCCGGTGTGTGCGCCCACATAGTAGGCATAGCACCCGCAGGGCAGCAGATTGGCGCCCTTACCATTGTTCTGCGAAGCCTTGTGGACGTAGCGCCGGTTGGGAACCGTCGAGGCGATGAAGCCTGACAGGCGTTGGCTGGCGATATCATAAACACCGATGACACAGCGGAAGCTCTGATGATCAGGCCGGGTCTCGCGAAGTCGCAGAACTGCCCGATCAATCTGATATGATTTGTCTTTGGGCGCCTCGGTGGAGGCTTCGAGCATCGCACCGCGCAGACCGAAGATGATACGTCCACCCGCGCGCTGAGGGTCGAAGGCATTGGCTCGGATCATGAGTTCGAGATCGCGGGCGGTAAACTCGAAGGTGCAGTCCTTCAGTTCGCGATCCTCCGGCCGGATATGCCGGTACTCCGAGCTGAGATCGTCGTCCTTCACCCACGCGACACCAGCCCAAGCCGGTGCGCGTTCCAACTCGTTGAAAGGAGCTGGCGGCGGGACCATATCGTCAGTGATCTCGGGCGGCTCACCCTCGTACTCGCCATCCAACTCAGCGGCAGCTTCCATGTATTCGATCGGATACCAGGGATCGGCGCCGGCAGAGTAGCTCTCGATCAGCGACCCTTTTGAAACTGCTCCGGACTGCGTACCGGCCAGGCCTGAAACCCCGGCATATCCAGCCGTCGCGCCCGGTCCGGCAAAGCCTGCCGACGAGCTGTCGGGTGGCAC
Organism: uncultured Alphaproteobacteria bacterium; assembly: GCA_963786675.1. Classification (GTDB taxonomy): domain Bacteria; phylum Pseudomonadota; class Alphaproteobacteria; order Rhizobiales; family Hyphomicrobiaceae; genus JAGVSR01. The sequence continues at coordinate 8,768 of CAWAZY010000002.1, forward strand.
CGGAGGCAGCGTTACGATGGTCGATTTGTCGGCCTCGATCAGTCCCTCCTCGAACAGCCGAGCCTCGGCGTCCCGGCGCTTGTGCAGGCCGCTGAACTTGTTGATCGGCCAGATGACCTTCATGTCGCGGAATTCTTTGGGGATCGACCGGAACCGCTTGGCTGCGGAGTGATCCCGGATGTGGAGCATGTGGCGCCGTTTCTCGCCCGTCAGTTTCGCCCCGCGATTGTAGACGAGCGAGAACAGCGCGCCGAAAGCATGCGGGTGCAGGTCGCGCATGTTGGGGAACGTCGACAGGACCAGCTTGGTGAACCTGGGCACAGTGGTGGCGTGGTAGACGGCGACTGCCGCTTCCCACGGCACGACGATGTGCCGGACCGACGCCAGCAGGGCCTTGGCGTTCTGCCCCTTTCGTTGAACGGCCCGCGCGAGCAGCGAGAAGTCATCTGACGAAAGGTGGGCCTTCCAATCGCGCTCGAATGTCGCCGGCGTGTTGAAACCCAGGTCGTAGCCGATGCCGATGGTGATGCCGGAATCCAAACCTGGCCAGCAGGGGAATTTGAATTTGTTTTGGTAGCCGCTGGTGCCGCCGACCTCGAAATAGCAGACAAGATCGTGCGCCTTCTGGGAGACGAGGCCGACGATATCCTCGTTGCGCAGCGACTCTATTTCTGGAGGTAGGGCGAGCTCAGCACCGCCATCCAGGCTTTCGAGTGTCCCGTCCGTCTCGTAGCGCTCGCGACAGCCGTGGTTCTGCTCGACTTCTTCTTCCGAGAGGTCAAATGGACCTAACAAACTTTCCAAATGCACGTCCGGGGGCGAAATCATGAGCAACCCCTAAGCTACTCAAAAGGAACAATACTGACCGTAATATTTGACTACTCGTGGCCGATCACTCTGTCAACGGCGACCCGGTCCTGCCGGGAAGGAAGCCGATACAGTGTGGCTCTACGTTCTGATCGAACGCAGCCCTGTACGACAGCCTCCGGTCCGCAACCGGTCCGGATTGTGACAAGACAAGTGCATGACAAGACTGGCGTCACGCAACCGGTCGACATGGGCTTATCGGAGAGACATCATACATCTCCTGGGACGCGAGAGCCCTGTTCCACGAAAGCATGACGCCATGCATGGGGGACCATGAGCACAGAACTTAAATCAGCGCGTTCCCGGACATTACCTCCAGCGGCGGCCACCCCCGGGGCCACAGCTGCTATCGATGCGATTTATGCTGCCACGCGCGACTGGCGGGACATTTCCGGCCAATTGCAGCATTGCCCTCCAGAAGCGAGGGCTCTCGCGCGCGTTCTTTCCCAATCGGCGTTCGTGTCCAACGCCGCAGAATACACGAGCACCAGCGCCGCCGCGTCACGTGCACAGAACGTGCACAAACGCCACGCCACCCGCACCGCGTTTTTTGGATTCCTTGCAGCCTGCCTTGGCGGCGTGATGCTCTACAGTGGGTTGGCTCCGAAGACCAGTTCCGCTGGTCTACTCGCAGCCGCGCTACAGGGAGCCTTTCTCGTCACGGCCTTCTACTCGGCAGTCATGGTGAGCACACAGAAGCCGTACCGCACATGGGCGGCGCTGAGAGGTCAGGCTGAGGCCCGTCGCATCCGCCATTTCCAGATGCTGCTGGCCTGCGAAGAAAGTGCTGCGGAAGGCGAACTTCCTTATAAGCCCCTGGCGCTGGAGTATGTCCGTGCCTACCTCTTGGAAGACCAGCGGGAATGGTTTCAGTCACGGCGTTCTGAATTCTCTGCCGAAGTGAAGCGGCGCGTCGCATGGCAGGTTCTCGCCGTCGGTCTCATCGGCGTCGCGGGCGCTCAGATGGCCGCGGCAGCCATGACAACGGACCCATTTCGCCCGTTCCTTCCGCCTGCGGTCACAGCATTTGTCGATCAACTCATCGAGATTACCGACATCAAAACGATAGTGCTCCTAGGTCTCGTCGGCGGGGCGTTGCAAACGCTTGTGACGTGCCGGGCCGCGATATCGCTCGCCGACCGCAATTCAGCGACCTATGCCAGGATGGTCGAGGTGCTCGGCGAACTTTTGGAACAGCCGCTTGAGGATGCGCGCCGGGCGGCAGCAACGGGTGATGCCCTCATGCTCGAGCGCTACTGGTCAACCGTGAGTTTTGAATTGATTGGGGAGCAGCGCGAGTGGGGTGCAGCACTTTCCACAGCCCAGCTTCTAACCTTAGACCGAATGGCCGGACTTTCCGAAAGTAGATGACCTCACCCGGTCATTCCGCCCCGCGCCGCCAATTTCGCGATGGCGCCCGCTGTCAGTTCTTGCGAATGCACGGTCCCAGAAGACTCGACCTCTCGTATCAGCCGCGGGGGCTGCGCGCGGCCCGCATCGATCCATATGACAGGCTTTCGGCACTTCAGCACATGCGCAACGATGTCCGGCGTGCCGCCCCTGCCTTCGGGCCCTTGCCCGTCCCAGACTGCGATGAGGATATCGCTCGCGGCCACCGTCGCCTGACCGACGGCTTCAAATGCCGCGCCGCTATCGCGCAATGATCCTGGAAGTTCTACGACCGCATCGGCGCGATGCAGCAGCGCACGAAAGACCGGCGTCGTGGACGCATCCCCGAATGTCGTCTCGTAGTCATCCGCCTTGAAGGGAAGATGGGCGTGAAGTGCAAAGCCCACCTCCAAAGCCGCCTCTGCAAAGAGCCGGTCGGCACCTTCGGCCAACGGTGAAAGAGCCACGCACTTCGCATCTGCCGGCAACGCGGCACGGAGTGCCTCCAGCACGAGATGTAACTGCTGCGCAATTTGCGCCTCACCGACAATGAGACGGTTGGGCCGGTGTCCGGTCACACCGACGACCAGGGTTCGCGCTGCGATCATGCCGGCTTACCTATGAGCATTCGTGATCGTTCCATGGTTGCATCTCGTAATCCGGCGCAACGCACCACTACCAGTCCATATCGCGCTTCGACATTCGCGAAAATGGGAACCGACAGAACGGGCGATAGCATGGTCGCGCGAAAACGAGCCGCACCCAGCCTCAAATCGTCTAACATTGCTAAGGGTTAGCCGTTCCCTCTGCCCGCGAAAATACTTGCAGACCGCATTGGAACGTTGACTTCGGCCTGTTGGTCAAGGGGCTGCTTGGACCTGCTTATGCGTCGTCTGCTTGACAGACTAAAGCGGCAATAAGCTCGAAGTAGCACTTGAAGCCATCTTGAAGGCACTGGAGGAGTTGGAGACGCTGAGAGCATTGATTTGGCCATCGATGGCAGCCGCGAGACAACCCCTTCCGACTTGATCAATGCCTCGCTCCAGGCCGCAAACTTGCGGGCAAGTGCGTTACGAGGGCACGCGGTGACGAAACACAATGCGGAGACTTCTGGTATGAGCGACAAGACCCAACGACCGAACCGGCGCGACATCCTGGCGGCAGCACTCTCGCTGCCGCTGGTGGCTATTGGAGGACGCGCCGTGAGCGCAGCGAGTTCTTCCAGAGTTGCCGTTATCGGTGCGGGGCTTTCCGGGCTTTCCGCGGCACGCGAGCTTACCGCGAAGGGAGCCAGCGTCATGGTTCTTGAAGCACGGGACCGGTTGGGAGGCCGCATCTGGACGTCAAGGGTGTGGCCCGATCTGCCTATGGATCTCGGCGCGAGCTGGATCCATGGGGTCAAGGGAAACCCGCTCACGGCACTTGCGGACGAGGCCAACGTGGCGCGGATTGCGACGAGCTACGACTCGTCGATGGCCTATGATGCCCAAGGCAAGGAGCTCGATCTCAGCGCTGCGACTTCGCGAGCCGAGGCCATTATACGACAGGCGCGAGCCGCGGCTGAGAAGTCCGAACGTGACTTGAGTTTGGCTAGTGCAGTTCAAACACAGAAGAATTGGAAAGCCGCGTCTCTCAGCGAACGTCGCATAGTTCGGCACGTCATCTACTCTCAGGTGGAACAGGAGTACGGCGCCGACTGGACCGACATCTCGGCCTGGTACTATGACGAAGCCAAGGAGTTCTCTGGCGGCGACGTACTGTTTCCCGGTGGCTACGATAATATCATCGCCTTGCTCGCGAAGGGCCTCGATATTCGCTTGAAGCAACAGGTGCGCGCCATTAATCGCACAGCAAACGGGGTTCGCATCACGCTCGCCGACGGATCTAATGTGGATGCGGATCGCGCTGTCGTCACGCTGCCGCTTGGCGTGTTGCGGTCCGGTTCAGTGAAGTTCGGTGCACCTCTTGCGAAGAACCGCCAGAAGGCGATCGACCTCTTGCGCATGGGGCTGCTTAACAAGTGCTGCCTGCGTTTCGACAAGATCGCGTGGCCCAACGACGTCGACTGGATCGAGTGGCTTGGCCCGGAGGAAGGCGCCTGGGACCAGTGGGTGAGCCTCGCACATGGGGCGAAGCTTCCAGTTCTGCTCGGCTTTCACGCCGGTTCCGCGGCACGGCGCATGGAAAAACTCGACGACGAGGCCATGTTGGCGTCGGCCCATGCGGCGCTGAAGAAGATGTTTGGCAATGCCTTCCCAGCACCCCGCGCCGCCCAGATCACGCGCTGGTCGCAGGACCCGTTCTCAGGCGGCTCCTACAGCTTCAATGCGGTCGGTGTTACGCCGAAAACACGTCGTGATCTCTCGGGACCCGACTGGGACGGCGGCCTTGTGTTCGCCGGAGAAGCCACCTCGGCCGACTACTTCGGCACGGCTCATGGTGCCGTGCTTTCAGGTCGCGCAGCCGCCGCCACAATCCGCTGAATTTTGGTGCCTGCTTTGTGACTCGAGGGATCGTTAGAAATCTTCGCATTGCATCCACAGATGCGATCGACATCAGATCATTGTCGAACTTGCCCCGGTAGCGGACGTCGACAGCGGCGCAACCTGCCTTGCCGATCGGCTGAGGAGCAAGTTATGCGATCTCAGAAGCGCACATTTGTTCTGCGCATCAGCAAACCAACTGGGATCTTCCCCATATGGCCCTGAGCAGGCTATGAAGCGACGTCCGCTCGGCGGTGAACAGAAGCCGTGCCGGACAACCACTGGAATTCCGATGCGCCTGGAAAAGGTCCGTCAGATCAATACATCCCACGGGTCTACGGGGTCAGACTTTGCAAATCAAGTCTCGGTGGCATCGGGCCCCGCAACCATTTCTAACCTCCTGATAAATAAAAAATAATCAAAGCCGAGCGGAGCGTGAAACGCGCCTGTCGTGGCGTCTGTGGTACGCCGTTGGTACGCAGAAAATGAACCGCCTCTCTCCACGCTTAGGGGCAGCTCACTGACACGTCACGCGATCGCTCACCGCATGAGCCCACCAGCCGCTGACCACCACCAGCGGCCGGTCCACTGTGGTCCGCGACCCAGACGTGGGCGCGATTTCCGTCTCGTAGAGCCAAACGTATTCCCGAACCGTGCCGGTGGCGCCCGTCGCCCCACCGCCCGCGGTCTCGGCAATCACGTCGTGCTGTAAGCGCGCCTCCGGCGTGACGCCGAAGATGTCGTGGATGTAGTGCGTCACGAACTTTGATTGCCGTGCTCCGCACGGACCCGGCTGCGGCGAGGCTGTCGCGGATGGCGAGCTGATCGTTGGCGTCCGGCCGGAGGCGGGCAAGCAAAGTGTAGCGCCCGAGCGTCGGACCGTGTCATGCCGAAGGCGTGTCAGCAAGATGCCGGTGCCACGCGCGGATGCTATTGGGCATCCGAAGCGCAAGCAAGAGAGCAGTGCAACCCCGCTCTGTTTGGCGCTGCCGATTCACGCCGCGTCCAAGGCCGGACGCGACGATTGGAGCGCTGAGCTGGAACCACGCCAATATCGGCCCGGCGTATGTTGGCCAGCCCCGCCAACATCGGCTTGCCGAATATTGGCCAGCAAAATGCCCCGGGGAAACGTGCATTCAGCGTGGCTGAACCCGTCGTCGTATCCACTCGGGACATCGATGTCAGCCGGCCCGTCGCGGAGTCCCAGACGTAGTTCGTGGTAAGCTCCGCCGCTAGGAGACTGGCAGGCCTTCGTCGCGCGAGCCGATCAGCAATTGCTTCAAGATCTGCAACAGGCGCCTGAAGTCCTGGCCGATCCCAGCCAGCGACGGCAGCAAGAAAAGCAGCAGAAGGGTTGCGAACCCCAGGCCCCACGTCAGCGTAATCGCGATCGGAATAAGAAACTGCGCCTGCAGGCTCTTTTCGAACATCAACGGTGACATGCCGCCGATCGTTGTCAGCGTCGTCAGCAGCAGGGCCCGGAAGCGATCCACAGCGGCCCCCTGCGCCGCCTCATCGAGCGTTTCGCCCAGGTCCATGCGCTCGTTCATTCGATCGACCATGACGATGGCACCGTTGACCATGATGCCAGATAGGCCCAGCAATCCGACCAGAGAGAAGAGGGCAAGATTGAATCCCATGGCATAGTGTCCGACAACCATTCCGATAAATCCGAACGGGATGATTGCCATCACGAGGAGCGGTTGCATCCAGCGCTGGAAAACAAAGACCAGAATGAAATAAATGAGGGCCAGCGCCAGGATCGCACCGATACGCAGATCCGCAAAGGTCTCACGCTGCGTCTCGGCACGGCCTTCAAATGTCGATGTAATGCCGTACTTCTTTTCAATTGTCGCGAGGGGGCCAGCGCGCAGCGACTGGAGCACCTCGTCAGCCGTCGTGGTCGCGCTGTCGACGTTCGCTTGGACGCTGACGGCAAGCTTTCCATCGAACCGCTGCACCACCGAAAACGCCTGCTTCTCCACGACACGAACCACTTCAGAGAGATTGACATCCCCTCCCGCCGGGGTTCGCAGGTTGAGTGTCGCTAGGCCTTCAAGGCCGCGCCCGCGGTCAGCTTCGGACACGCGCACGCGGATCGTCACCTCCTCGTCGATCCGCGCGAAGCGCACCGCGATCGCCCCCTGATAGGCAGCCCGGACCTGACGCGCGACCGATTCCGTCGTGAAGCCCAGCGCCTGCCCCCGCGGAGTCAATTCCAGAATGACCTCGGCCTTGCCGAACGGCAAATCATCGTCCAGTCCGACAAGGCCGCTATATCCGTTCAGAACATCGCGCAGATCCAGCGCCGCCCGCTTCAACTGGTCGAGATTTGCGCCCGTCAAGCGCACATCGATATCAAACCCCGGCGGTCCGACCCGCCGGCCCAGGATGGCCACCCCGTCGATCCCCACGATCGATGGCAGAGCCTTTTGCCATGCGGCGATAAACTCTCGCGTCCGGATGCTGCGCTCTTCCCCCGGGGTCAACTCCACCTCGACCTGCGCGAGATTCTCACCGCGATTGAGGTTCATCTGACCGAGAGTGACATAGCTCATCATAATGAGCCGGTATTCGGCACCCGCCGTCTCGCCCGCCGCCGGATCGCCGCGTCGCCTCTCCAGCAAGGCCTGCTCCGCTGCCATCGCGCTTGCCTCGATCTGCGCAAGTGCTGCTATGCGCTGCGGTTCGGGCAGGCCAGGTGTGAACGTCACGCTCGCATAAACAGTCTCGGGTTCTGGCACCGGGAAGAACGTGAAGGAAACCCGCCCACCAGAAAGAAGCGCAACCGATGCGATCAAGCCGGCCACAGACAACGCCACGGTGACATACCGCCAACGGTAAGCGAGCCCGATCAGCCAGGCCACCGGCCCCTTGCGCAACCTGTCGAGACCGCGATCGAAACCTTGCCGCATGGTGCGGCCGAGTTGCCCCAGCCGGGAAGCCTTTCGTTTGGCACGGCGCGCAGATCCCCGCAGCGAATGCATAAGGTGAGAGGGCAGAGTAAGAAAACACTCGATCAAGGACGCCATCAGCGCAACGATGACGACCATGGGAATGGCGGCCAGGATCTGACCGATGACGCCGGTAATCAGCAACATCGGCAAGAACGCCGCCTGCGTCGTGGAGGTCGAGGCGATCACGGGGAGAACCATTCGTGTGGCAGCCCCACCGGCTGCCTCAAGTGGCGCCTCACCGCGTTCGCTGCGTGTCACCGCCTCTTCCGCGACGACGATGGCATCGTCAACGATGATCCCAAGCACGAGGATCAGCGCCACGAGAGACACGGCATTGATGGTCTGCCCCGTGGCTAGCATGAAGGCAAAAGTCGCAAGAAGCGCGATGGGCACACCCAGCGCCACCCAGAATGCAACCCGTGCGCTCAGGAAGACCAGCAGAACAAGAACAACCAGCGCAAATCCCTGCAGAGCGTTCGTCGACAGCATCTGGATGCGCTGATCGACAATCTTGGCGCGTATATCAAAGGGCTGGATGTTCAACGTCGGAGGCGCTTGGGCCCTGTAGGCCTCAACAGTGTCAAGCATTGCACGCATGGACTTGAGGGTGTCGCCTGAAACAGCGCGTTGCACCGTCAGGATGATAGCCTTCTCGCCGTCGCGAAATTGCCGGATCGCGTTTTCTTCGTAGGCTTCCTTGACCACGGCGACGTCGCGCACCAGAATCTTCTGGCCGTTCTCAAAGGCCTTCAATTCGATTGACGCGACCCCGTCGGCCGTCACCTGCCGGCCCAGAGCCCGCAGCTGCTTTTCGGTGCCGCCTTCCAAATTGCCGAGCGGGATGTTCTGGTTGATCACCCCGATGCGGTCGGCAATGTCCTGACCGGTGAAGTCGAGCTGCTGCATGATGGTAGATGGAATTTCCACCCATATCTCGCGATCTCGCTTACCACCGAGCGTCACGCGGTCGATACCAGCATCCAACAGCTTGTCGCGCAGCTGCTTGGCGGCGTCTTGGAGGATACCCTCTTCAAAGGGTCCGGACACAGCAACCAGACCCACGGTCTCATAAAGCTGTACTCGCGTAATGACCGGCCGTTCGATCTCCTGCGGGAGCGTGCGGATTGTCGACATGTTGCTCTCCACATCGGAGAGCGCCTTTTGCATGTCGGTACCTTCCTCGAATTCAAGCGTGATACGCACCAGGCCTTCGACCGCATATGACGTGACTTTATCGATCCCGTCGATGAACCGGATTTCCGGCTCGACGAGGTCGAGAACGCCTTCGGAGATTTCCTCCGCACTTGCCCCCGGCCAGAGTATTGAAACGCTGATTGTCGGAATTTCGGTGGTCGGGAAAAACTGGGTGTTCATGCGCGTCAGCGCGACCAGCCCGGCAATCGACATGATTATGGCGATCAGGTTCGGTGCGACGCGGTGATTTAGAAAGGCGCGGATGAGCCCGTTAAGAAGATTGAGATCCGGCTTGGCATCTGCCATCGGCGTCAGCCTCCAGCCGCCTGCAGGGGGCGAGGCTGAACCAGAACGCCAGGGCCCGCATCGGGAAGACGGCTCGACATCAGGCGCATCCCGTTCTTGAATTCGCCCCTGACGAGCACATCATCACCGTCATATCCGGCAAGTGTGACAGGAACTTCGATCAGCCGGTCATCTTCGCCGATGGCAAACACACGGTTGCCGGGATGTACCGCGGTCTGCGGAACCCGCACGACATCACGAAACAGCCTGTCCTTCGTCGTCACCGACACGAACGCACCTGGCCGCAACGCGTCGGTGGCGGGAGACCGCTTCAGCCGCGCGAAGACATCGAACCCGCCAGCGCCCGACGTCACCACCGGCGAAACACGGTCAATGAAGCCCTCGGCCTCCAGGCGCACGTTGCCACCCTTCCAGGTCACCGTGACCGGTCGCTTCGCCAGCGAACCGCTTTCGTCCAGAAGGCGTCCATACTGCGCATCACTCAATGAAAAGCGCACTTCCAGCCGATCCATGTCGATGACCGTTGCCACAGGATCGTTGATATTCAAAAGTCGCCCGACTTCGGCAGAGACATTGGAGACGACGCCGTCAAAGGGAGCCTTAAGGACCGTGTTTTGAAGATCGCGTTCTGCCTTGCGCACGTTCCAGCGCAGGCGATCCAGGGACGCCTGCTCGCGGTCGAGCTGCGCTTCGAGAACCTTGATCTGGTTGCTGCGTTCCTCGAAAACCGCCGCCGCTATGGACAATCGCGTAAGGGAGGCATCGAGGGCTGCGGTGGAGCTGGCCCCTGTTTTTTCAAGCTTCGTCAGGCGATCGACTTCCCGCCGTGCAATGCGCTGTTGTTCCTCGGCGCGCGTGCGCGCGGCGCGCTCCAACTCGATGCGTGCCCGCGTCTGTACAATGCTGAGTTCGGCTTCCGACAATTCGGTTCGCGCCCGGACCAGTGCACCGTCGTACTCGAAAACGTCGATCGTAACGAGGGCTTCATCCGCTTTGACCCGCCCGCCTTCAATAAGCTCCGGAGCGATGGCCATCACCTCGCCGCTCACAAGCATTCTCAGGTCGACGCTGCGTCCGGCCGAGATTTGGCCAAAGACGGTCATCCAAGGCTGGAGGTCGGCAATCTGTGTCACGATGACATCGACGGGCCGGGCCCGTTCGGCGGTCCCCTGCCGGGGCGTGGCCGGTTTGGTCTCGATCAGATAGCGCTGAAAGGTGAGCGCGGCGAAGATCAGTGCGGCCATGAGAACGAGAGACGTCACGGCGCGCACAGCCCACGATCCGGAGCGATGAAAGGCCGGTGCGCGAACACTTTCTGCGACGTCGCGGTCGACGTCTGAACCGCTATCTAGTCGCAACCCCGGTTTGTGTTTCATCTCGCGCACATCACTTCGGTTCGCCTGAGGCTCCAACGAACCGGGCCGTCATTCGGTTACCCTTGCAGGTTCTGCCTTATTAACCCAATCTTCTTAGAGAGTTGTGGTCAACAGTTATATGCGGCTCTGCCGGCGCCTGCCGATTGGTGGCAGGCTTCAAGACTTGCCGGACACACCATGCAAGGGCCAGCGAGCCGAATTATGTTCCGGTTGCGGACCCGCCCCCTTTGACCCAATCGGTTCACCGGACCCTTCGAGGGATCAAGTTGATATGATCCGTCAATTTATGGGCCTGACGGAGACTAAATCCCGATCGCGGTTGAAGAGCATACTACTGCTGATCGTCAGTCTCCCTTAGGGTGACGAACGAAGTCTACATCAATTTGGGTACCCGTAGAGGGGGAGGGTCACTTCCCATTCATGTGCCAGTTGAACGGCACGGTCGAAGGCGCGGGCACATGCTGGCGTTAGGTCGGTGGCCAACATGATTGTCCGCGGCAACTTAAGGTTCATATGTCCACCATGTAGCCTATGTCAGCGCAACCAGCCGGCACGAAAGCGTGCTATCGCGCGACAGTCACTGGGCAATGGGAGCGAAAGACAACGTCTCGAGAGACAGAACCAAGAACCAATCGGGTAATGCCTCCCTTGCCACCGGTTCCAACCACAATGTGATCAGCCCCAACCTCCTCCGCACACACAATGATGGCACGCGCTACATCGCGGCTCTTCAGGGCAATAGTATTCGGCGCGGAGATTCCAGACGCCTTTGCCTCATCGGTGGCTTTTGCAAGAACGCGCATGTGCTCCGCGTCGTCCCACACATAGCTTGCGGATCCCGATCGACCCACGCTTCCAATGAGTTCATTGACGGCGAGCAGGGTCAGGTCGGCCCCCATAGCCTTCGCCATTTCGGCTGCTAGGACAACAGCGGCCTTTGAGTGATCCGTGTCATCGACCGCACACAGCATTTTTCTTGCCATCTGATCCTCCCGGATCCCAATCCTCCAGATCGCTTTCGCCGCGCCAGTGGGATGGATCCAATTTCTATTTTCTCAGGTCTTGGCCCTCTGCGTCAGGCGTGCATTTTGTGGAATAGCCAGATCAGACTGACCGCAAACTCAATTAGATGCGTGATTGCTGCTTTCCACGTTGACGGAAATCAAAGAACTTAAAAGAGCGTCAACGCATACAAAAACACATGCGGTAGATGGACATCCCGCCATGCTGCGAAAGCCTCTCATGACGACACACGAAGTTGCTGAGCAACTGCGGATCAAGGAAGCAACCGTACGGAGATGGATCCGCGACGGGGAACTGCCCGCAGTGAACCTGGGACGAGAGTGGCGTGTTGCCGTCATCCAGCTCGAAGAATTCCTAGAGCAGCGCGTGACGGGTGGGCAAAGACTGGCAAAGGGGATGGCGCAAGTCGGTGCCTCAACGGTTGAACAGGGAAGTGCAGCTGCACGGCCAGCCAGTCTGAAAAATGGAAAAGACAGAAAGCCTCGCAAGCATGGGAGGTCACGCGCTCTGAAGTGAAGAAAACTGTGGCTCGTTCATCGGCGTTAGCCGCCGCGACATAGAATGCGTTGGAGCTGGAGATCTATCATGAAGAAGATTTTCTCGTAGCGACGGACCTCTCTGAGCGATCGGATCGGGCCCTGCAAAGGGCACTGATGCTCGCCCATGAGAGAATTGCCGGGATCGAGGTACTCCATGTGATCGATGATGATTGGCCACATGCAGTTGTCGAGCAGCACGAGAGAGAAGCTCGCATCGCTCTGTTCGATCAGATAGCCGCGCTTCCCTTCAGCGAAGTCATGAAACCCGAGGTTTCCATCGTGCGGGGGCAGGATTACATCGAGATCCTCAAGCGCGCCGAGGACACCCGGGCTGATCTCATCGTTCTCGGTATACACCGCCATTCGATTTTAGATCTGTTTCGGGGAACTACGGCTGAGAAGGTCATCCGTTACGGCAGATCTCCCGTGCTCCTCGTCAAAAATGCCGTCGCCGCTGCCTACCGGCGTGTCGTTGTGGGCGTCGACATGTCCGCCCATTCACTCCGTGCTTTGTCGGTCGCTGTTGAACTTGCGCCAGGCGGCGACTTCCAGATCGCGCATGCCACGCATGCCCCATTCAAGGGCTTTCTTGGAAAAGACACCATTGGCCAGCTTGTGGAAGCCGAGCAGATTGCCTTCGGGAATATGATCCAAAAAGAGATCGAGAGTTTAAAGAGAACCCACGGAGCGGCAGCGCCACGATGCGAAATAGTTGTTCGCGAAGGCCTCGTCCGAGATGTGCTCAATGAGCAGATCGATAAGTTTAGACCAGACCTGATCGCAATCGGAACACACGGCCGCACAGGCATTGCACTTGCATTTGTGGGAAGCGTTGCAGAGGACTTCCTTCAGAACGCACCCGCCGATGTCCTCGTAGTCAAAGCATGGTGACTGGCAAGTTCCCGTGGAGCTGGATCAACTCAGGCATCGAGATTATCCTCCTCGAATGCCACGATCCCGCACAGCTATGCGCGCTGACGCGATCCGGGAATTTGAAATGCAAGGCGCATCTGTTTTTCCATCTCTACAAGTGCAAAAAAGATGGCGCCCACAGCGATAATCAAGAATCCGATCGAAGAGCGGGACGGCCTTGGTTCCAAACACGGACTGGAGCGGTGGCAGGTAGGTAATGGCGAGCTGCGCGGCAGTCACCGCTCCAACCGTGGCCCACACAATAGGTGTGCCTCGCACGCCTGCCCAGGTCAAAGACGTGCCGTGGATGTTACGAATGAAGAACAAGTGGAAGATCTCCAGAACCACCAGCGTGTTCATGGCCATCGTTTGTGCCAGAGCCTGTTCGTAGCCCCGGTCGATAGCATAGAAGAATATGCCAAAGACACCTGCGAGAAACAGGCTCGAGACCAGCACGATATGCCAGATGAGTTCACCCCTTAATAGGGGCTCGTTGCGCGCCCTCGGGGGGCGGCGCATTGTGCCTGGCTCGGTCCCTTCGAACGCTAGCGCGATACCGAGCGTTACCGCCGTGATGAGATTGACCCAGAGAATTTGAACTGCGGTGATGGGCAACGCCATGCCGGCGAGCAGCGCAACGATGATGGTCATGGCCTCACCTGCGTTGGTAGGCAGCGTCCAGCTGATCACCTTCGTGATGTTGTCATAGACTGTTCTCCCTTCGCGAACTGCGGCTGCAATTGATGCGAAATTGTCGTCGGCTAGAACGAGTTCTGCGGCTTCCTTCGCGGCCTCGCTGCCTTTCCGTCCCATTGCTATACCGGCATCAGCGCGCTTGAGCGCCGGTGCATCGTTGACGCCATCTCCAGTCATCGCAACGGTGAGCCCGCGCGATTGAAGGGCTGTCACGAGACGCAATTTGTGGGCAGGAGAGGTTCGCGCGAAAACATCCGTTACATAAGCCGCTTCTGCGAGTTCGGCATCGTTCATGGCGTCGATGTCCGCACCGCTGATAACGCGGGTTGTATTTTTCAGGCCGACCAATCCGGCAATCGCCCGAGCAGTTACCGAATGATCACCCGTGATCATTTTGACGCGAATTCCCGCCCCGTGACACTCGGCGACGGCTTCAATTGCTTCAGGGCGGGGCGGATCGATGAGACCGATGAGGCCAACGAGCGTCAGCGATCGGTCCAGGTCCGAGACATGCAGAATGGTGTGTTGTTGCCCCACCTCGCGTGTCGCAACCGCGATCACGCGCTGCCCTTTGCCGGCGAGGTCCTCGACTTTTTTATGCCAGCCACGCTCGTCCAACGGCTCAGTGCCACCGTCGACTGTGCGCTGATTTGCACACAGTGTCAGGATTGCCTCGGGTGCTCCTTTGACGTCGATGCGGGCGAGGCCTCGATGGTTGTGATTGAGGACGGCCATATACCGGTGTGCGGCATCGAAGGGAATGGCGTCGGTTCGGCTCCAAGCCCGAAATGGCTCCGGCCCCTCGCGAGAGATTTTCCCCGCGAGTGCCAGAAGCGCGCCCTCCATGGGGTCTCCTTCGACGCGCCATCCATTGTTGGACCTATGCAGACTTGCGTCGTTGCACAGCCCGGCAATGATCGCGAATTCGCTCAGAATAGGATGCTCGATTGAATTCACGTCGCCTTGACCCAGGCGCACAACGCCTTCCGGCGAGTAGCCGTCGCCCTCCACAGTGTAGAAATGCCTAGCAGCAAGAGTTGAAGCCATCATTTCATTGCGGGTCAGGGTACCGGTCTTGTCGGAGCAGATGACCGACACCGAACCCAGCGTCTCGATAGCCGGCAACCGGCGTATGATGGCATTTCTTCGCGCCATGGCCTGCACGCCGACCGCCAGCGTAATTGTCAGGATAGCCGGCAATCCTTCCGGGATTGCAGCGACCGACAGGCCCACGATGGCCATGAAGAGTTCGGAGAATGGTAGATGGCCGACATAGTAGCCATATGCCAGCAGGCTCGCCGCGATTACCAGGATGAATAGCGTGAGCCACTGGGCAAACACATCCATCTGGTGGACCAGCGGAGTTGTCAGTGTTTCGACTTCCGATAAGAGCCCGCTGATCTGGCCAATCTGCGAGTGCGATCCCGTTGCCACCACCACGCCGCGGCCGGCCCCGGCAGCTATCAGCGTGCCACTGAATAGCATCGACATGCGATCACCTAGCGCCGCCTTTTCAGATACAGGAGCCGTAGTCTTGTCAACGGGTACGGATTCGCCGGTCAAGATCGCTTCCTCGGCCTTGATCCCCCGCGCCTCGACCAGGCGCAAATCGGCTGGCACGCGGTCTCCAGGTTCGATCAGTACGATATCGCCCGGAACGAGTTCGGCAGCGTCAATGCTTTGCCGCCGTCCATCGCGCAGAACTGACGAATGAGGAGCGAGCATCCCTTTGATCGCGGCCATGGCCTGTTCGGCGCGGCCTTCCTGCACGAAACTGATACTTGCGTTGGCAACAACCACGGCAAGGATCACCACGGTGTCCACCCAGTGCTGCAATGCGGCCGTTAACACCGATGAGGCCAGTAGCACGTAGATCAGGACATTGTGGAAGTGTGAAAGAAAGCGGAGGAGAGGGTTTCTCCTCGGCGGTTCCGGGAGTTGATTGGGGCCAAACTTCTGCAATCTTGCGATCGCTTCGTTTGATGTTAGTCCATCTGCTGTCGCATTGAGTTCGCTCAGCGAAGTGCCCACCGGCAAAGCGTGAAAGTTAGGTTGAGAACACCGGGTCATAAGGTCCTGTCTTGCGTAGCTGTGCCTGTTGAGCGATTTAGTGGTTCGATTTCCACGCCATGAGTTGCGCGACCAGCGTTTCAACCGGGTTCGACCAAGACTTGATAAGATGGTGCGGCCGTTTGGAACCGCCCCGTCCCAATGCACTCAAGTTTGGACGGTGTAACGGCGACACCGGCGGTTCAGTCGGGAACCAGGTGGCACCGGTATTGCAACACACATTGCCAACGTGACCATTAGGGTGTGATGGCGACCTTTAGAACGCCGTCCCTTTGATTGGCGAACATATCGTAGGCTTCTTCGATCTGGTCCAACTTGAAGCGGTGCGTCACGAGCGGGCGCGTATCGATGCGTCCCGATGCGATAGTTTCTATGAGACGGCGCATGCGCTCTTTGCCTCCCGGACACAGCGTCGTTCTGATTGTATGGTCACCGAGGCCCGCAAGAAACGCATCGAGAGGAATCGCCAAATCACTTGAATACACACCGAGCGAAGACAAAGTTCCGCCAGGCCTCAGTACCCTGAGGGCCCCCGCAAACGTCGCCTGAGTACCGAGGGCCTCGATGGCCACGTCAACGCCGCGGCCATCCGTCAACGAGAGTATCTCTGCAATGGGGTCCGTTACACTGAAGTCCACGACATGATCCGCACCCAATCTCCGCGCCATATCCAAGCGAGCCGGAACACGATCAACGGCGATGATCGTCGACGCTCCCATCAGGCGAGCTCCCGCTGTGGCGCACAGCCCGATGGGACCTTGCGCAAACACGGCGACCGTGTCGCCAATGCGGATGTTGCCGCTTTCCGCACCGGAAA
Organism: uncultured Alphaproteobacteria bacterium; assembly: GCA_963786675.1. Taxonomy (GTDB): domain Bacteria; phylum Pseudomonadota; class Alphaproteobacteria; order Rhizobiales; family Hyphomicrobiaceae; genus JAGVSR01. The sequence goes on from CAWAZY010000002.1 coordinate 25,397, forward strand.
ATCCTGTCGACATAATGTCGGGGCACATCAGGACCTGCTCGTCGGTCAGTGCGTCGGGAACCGTCGCAAGGTTTGCCATGGCATCCGGAACCAGGACGTATTCAGCCTGGGTTCCGTCGATCGTATTGCCGAAACGCCAACCACCGAGCGGTTTGAAGCCATGTTTGCTCCTTGGACCATCCTGGGCGTGGCAACCGCACAGAGCCGCTGCGCTATGACCGGAAGTGCAGATGGCTCCGGCAATTACACGTTGTCCCTCGGTGTAGCCCTCCACCGCTGACCCTAGCTTCGCGATCACTCCGACCGGTTCATGGCCGATCGTCAGTCCCCGCGCGACGGGATATTCCCCCTTCAGGATGTGGACATCCGTTCCGCAGATGGTGGTCGTCGTGATCCGCACGAGCGCGTCCAATGGGCCAACCTCTGGGATCGGCTTTTCTTCAAGAACGATACGTCCTGGCTCAATAAAAACCGCAGCTTTCATTTTGGCGGGCATACGTAAGGTCCCCCTTCAACTTACTAGATCCGCGCGCGGGCCCTCGGACTATCCACCGAGGCGAGCGACCGCGATGCCAAAGCAGCATGTGCGCTGGTTCATCAGTTAGCCTTGAGGGAAATCAAGTTCCGTGTTCGGCCGAAACGGCATTGCACGTGTACGTTTCGGGCTCGGCGCGCCGTCAAGTGGAGTTTCAAAATAACGAGGACTGGAGGCTCGTTTCGGGCGCGGTGCCGCGCCGACTAATCCTGGTCACCAGCGAGATAGCTTTGTACTGCTGCAATCTCTTCGGATGAAAATTGAATCTGCGGCATTTCTGGATGTCGCGATCCCATCCCTTCGGCCATTTCAATTTCAATCCGCTCCGAAGGATACGTGCGAAGTTTTTCCCATAGATTAGGCGCTAGTCCGATGGGGCTCTTGGATTTGGGCGTGACGGCATGACACTGGCCGCATCTGTCCTTGAGGATCAATAGGCCGCTGGTCTCGTCAGACCGTGCGGAGGCGCTGAATGCAAGGAAGAGGATTTGCAGGGCCAGCGCACGTGTCAAAGTATTCATCGCTCAACCACGCTCCCACTGCTGTTTTGCCGACTGATCCTGATCAAAGTCGATGTTCATCGGCCATGTCCTTTCTGCAGACGAGGATGACGACCGGAAAGGCCGAGCAGATCAGCATACGCGACTATATGAGCGTTGCAAATTTCGCGACGGCGTAGATGTTTTCACCGGCCCATCTATGCCGGGTGGGCACCCATGGTCAGGAAGGGGAAGGTGATGCGTATTGCTTCCTTCAACCTAGACAGTCTGGATATGCGGCCCAACGCGGATGTACCTCTTGATGATCGCATCCCGATTCTGAGGCCGCAACTGGAGCGGCTGAGGGCAGATGTCCTGTGTCTGCAGGAAATCAACGGGCAACATCCTTCCGGGGGTGGCCCTCGCGCGCTATTGAGAAGGGCGAACAATAGACATTTAGCGCTCAGCGACGTCTGAGATGATCGACAACGAAGCTGCGCGCTCGACGATTGAGGTCAGGAGGACTGGCAGGGCGGCTCCTGAATTACCCGCGATCGGGTTTGGGAACATCCGCCGAGGCACTCCACCGTAGCAGCCTGAAGAAACCGTAGAAGTAGCCGAGCCAAAGTGGGACAGTGAGGCCGTAGAACATGACAGTCCGAACCGACCACAGCGGCCAGGAGCCGGCGGGGCCGATGGCAATCACGTTGGGGTAGAATGAAAGGAGGGTGGAGCGCCACCCGTTCCACATGAGGGTCACTTCCGTGGTGCGAGCCTCCGCGGTCTTGGCGTCATTGAAGACCCGATCACTATTACGCTTCAACCACCACCAAGAATCCTCGTTGATCAGTTCGAACCCCCGGTCGGCGCGGTTGCGCATGTAAATGTATTGAATGTCGCTAGTGTTGCCGCCCGCGTCAGGATCGCTGCGGCGCACTTCCGTTCCGGTCACGACGCCGGTCATCCATGTGGGACGCGCGTATTCCCATCCGAACCAGAGGGGGATGCCCACCACGACCGACGCGATGGCCAGAATTCCCCCGCCCCTCCTGCGCCATAGGACATAGGCGAGGACGCCAATCGCGAGCAGGAGGATATAACCGTACGACATCCAGGCCTGGAGCATGCCTTAAATCTCACTTTCAACAGTTCGAAGTGGTCGAGAGACCGCCCAGACTGCTTCCGCATTAGTTTTCACTTGAGGGACTTGCAGACAACGATGATCCAAGGCTAGCGGAGGTCGTAGGCGGCGCTCGTTGTGCCAAGCGGACTTCGGGAGCATGTCCGCCCGGAAAACCACCCGGTCGGTCCTTCACAATGTCCGCTATCGAACTCGATACTGCCGCCCGAGCGAACAAACGCGCTCAAACACCTTTGAAGAGAACATTTCCATGGCGCGAAGTCTCTGATATTTTCCGGCCAGAGTTTGCGCTGGATTAAGCAGCCCGCCGCGCCGCAGCATCAATCTGTGTTGCGAGCGCCGGATCTATTCCAAGGCGAGTGGCGAGGTCGGCGAGAAAGTTTTGCTCAGCGTTCGTATCCACCTTGATGGCGATGCGGGCGGCGGTGTAGACTTCAAGCGCTTCTGTCTCGGACCGCACGCCCTCGGCAAGAGCAGCGGCGCTCGCCGGTGAAGCGATCTCGCGACCGAGAAATGCTTCCGCCTCCTTCTCAGCCCCAGACTGACGGAATGCCGAGAGGATTTTCTCGCGCTCGCGCTCGTCGATGCGTCCATCCGCAGCCGCAGCCGCGATCATCGCCCTGATGACCCGGACCGCGGTGTCGTTGCTCATCGCCTGTGGTTCGAAGCCCGAGCCCGCTGGGGCAGCTTGAACCGGGCCATCGGTCGCGATGAGTGGCTGGCCTGACTTGTAATTCTGGTAGGCCTTGTAGGCCAGTCCACCAATGAGTGCCGCAGCGCCAAGTTGGGCCGCACCGCCAGCCATTTCACGACCAGTCTTGGTGCCGAGCAGAAGCCCGCCGAGGCCACCGAGCACCGCGCCGGCCGCCAGTTGGTTTTCCGCAACAATGGACTTCACCTTGCCAACGAGGTCGTTCGGCGTCTGGCCGCCCGAGACCCGTGTCACCGCTCCGCTCGCGGCGTTGGTCAAACCGGAGTCGTTCGCTCCATCCTTAAGGCCCTGCGTTGCCTGACTGAGAACGCCGGTAAGGGTGTCCATGAGCCCCCCGCCGCCCTGACCACCACCTTGGGAGACGCGTGTCAGTGCATCAGCAATACCGCCGCCAGAATCAGCAGGCGCGTTGCCGTGCTGGCCGACACTGCGCGTGATTTGATCAAGAAGGGCTCTGGCGTCGAACATTTCGAGCATCTCCGATGGGATCAGTAACTTCTCGCCGCTTAGTTGGGTGCGCAGAATTCCGGGCGCAAGGCCAGGCGCCAATATTTTGCGCTATCTACCCGGTTGCCCTTGGGACTCTAGGCCCGGCATCGACGACCCCCCCCTTGAAATCGTCAGTCCCCACGCCATGTGCCCGTCGCGGGATGTCAAATTATAGGTGGATTATATGGCCGATGCAGCGGTTGCCTCGACCGGCGGGACTTCTGACGGAGCGGCTGCGCGCCACGGTCGAATCGCATCGATTCCAGACTTTCATCATCGCTGTGATCATCGTCAACGCGATTACAATCGGCCTTGAAACCTCCCCGAGTGCTATGGCCACCGCTGGGGGGCTTATTTTCGCACTGGACCTTACTGCACTCGCGATCTTTGTCGTCGAAATTGCCGCGAAGCTGTTCGTCTATCGGCTTTCCTTCTTCCGCAACCCCTGGAACGTCTTCGACTTCACGATCGTCGCTGTTTCGGTCGTGCCCGCAGGAGATGGGTTGTCCGTTCTCAGGGCTCTCAGAATCCTGCGCGCACTGCGGCTCATCTCGATGGTGCCACAGATGCGGCTCGTCGTGCAGGCGCTGCTGACGGCTATCCCGGCCATGAGCTCGGTCATTGCGCTGTTGGCCCTGATCTTCTATGTCGCGGCCGTCATCGCGACGAAGCTCTATGGCGCCAACTTCCCCGAGTGGTTTGGAACGATCGGCGCGTCGCTCTACACGCTCTTCCAGATCATGACGTTGGAGTCTTGGTCCATGGGCATCGTACGACCGGTCATGGAGGTACACCCTTATGCTTGGGCTTTCTTTGTGCCGTTCATACTCATCATTACGTTCGCAGTCCTCAATCTCTTCATCGCGATCGTCGTCAACTCGATGACCAATGCGGCTGCCGCTGCCCTTGCGGATACGAGCAATCCCGACGGGGGGCTTCCCGAAGGCCCCGCCAACGTTCACGGGACGGATATGGAGAAGAATGGCGTCGAAAGCCTTCTCACGGAAGTTCGGCTTTTGCGGCGCGAAATTAGCGCCTTACAAAGTGGTGGATTAAGCTCAAGCGGCCCAACTTGATTGGCGCTAGGGGTTGGAGTGGCACACGGCGTCCCAATGAGGCTAGCAACCGTAGAGTGACCGCATAAATGGAGTGGTATCCATTTTCATTCGGTCCGTGGCGGACAACATCACGTAGTAGCCCTTCCAAAAAGGACAGCGAGGCCCGCACCAATGCCCACTGACATCATCGAAGTGATCCTCCCCCCTCGAACTGGTCCAACTCGAAGTATGGATTTTTTCCCCAAGCCGACAGTTAAGCGCCCCTGGGGACAATGATCCGGATCCGAGAAGCATCGCTCAAAAGTGCGAGACCGCTGATACCCAATCAGCGGACACGTGTCGTGGAGAGCAACACTGCAAACGGTGAACGAGCAGGACGCTAGTTCTGTCTCAGCGGTGTCGCAGGATCAGCAGCCCCAGCATTACTTCTCTGCCGTCATCTTCGCGAAGGCAGCTCCGAAGCCCGACAGGCTCAGGGCGACCGTGAACTTCTGGCCACCCAAGCCATCAAATACGAGCGTAAGGTTCTTGCCCTTCTCCATAGCAGTCAAGACCTCGCTCGACAGTGCAAGCCTTGCGTACGCTCCCTGCTGATCAGTGGTCAATGGATCCAATTCCCCGACGTCCTTATCATCGACCTTGGCGATAATGCCTGACGTGAAAACGACACCGTGCGGCAGTGTCCCGACCAGAACATATCCGCCCTTCTCCGATTCTGACCGCACGGCAACAGCGACAAATCGCTGGTTGAGCGACGTGATCACCACCGTGTTCGACATCTCACACAGGATCTTTGCGTTGCCCTGCGGCGCTGAACAATTGACGACCCAGCCTGTCGCCGCGGTCGCCGGTCCGGCTGGCGCGGCAGCGGGCGCGTTTGCCAGTGCCGGCTGCCCAGCCGCCTTATCCTGGGCGGTGGCCGCCGTCCGCGCCGCGAAGGTCATGCATGCGATCGCAACCGTGAAAAGAACACGCATCTTCATGGTATCAACCCTCAGAAGCCGACACTGAATTTCACACTGCCGGAATGGACTTCAGTCGTTTCGCCAAACTGGCCTTCGTATTTAAGGCCGAGCACCAGCCCATCCGTGGCGATCATTTCAAGTCCAAAACCCGCGATCCCAACCACTTTGTCATAGGAATCGGTGACGACGAAATCCGGCACGGAATCGGGCGCACCCTGCAGAGAGAAGGGCATGGAAAGTTCTGGATCGTTGCGGATCGCCGCGCCCGCACGCGCCGTGGCACGCACGACGCCACCATTGTCCAGCCTGAACTGTTGGCCAAACTCGAGCGCGGGCGTGGCTGTGAACATGAACTCGGTGTGATCATCGGCGCGCGCGTTAAACGCACCCAGGCCCGATTCCCGGATGCTGAACGTGTGCAGCGCGGAGAGATCGAGATCAACGACAGGCTTCACAAAGAAACCACCGAACTCCTGCACAAACGTGCCGCGCAACCGCAGCGATACGTAGCCATGTTCCTGCTCGCCATTGCCAACTCCGGCGAATACCGGGGTATTCACCACGCGCGTATAGGCGTTCTCGCCATATCCGCCATAGATGGCGGCGGCGCCGAGCCACTGATCCACCTGATGTTTGTAAACCAAGCCAATGTGGCCCGTATCACCTTCAAAGGCGGCATCGTCGCGCGCCGAACCTTCCGTGCGATGGTAGCCCGCGGCAAAGCCCAGCCGCCCGGCGTCGCTGACGATGAACTGTGCACCGCCACTGAACTGCGTCTCGCTGCCGTTCTGAGCAATGGCATTGTCCCGCTCACTTCGGCTGAATTCCGACTGCACGATGCGCGACCAGTAGCACTGCCCTTCACGGACCGGAGAGTACGCCGCAGCATCCTGCGGGCAGCTCATCAGATGATTGGCGAAGTTTATCGACCCGTTTGCCAGATTGTGCGTCTCAGCCAGATAGGATTCTGCGATTGATAGAACGCAAGGCTTCCGCGATCGCCTCGGGCGGCGTGTCTCGCGCGAGTGCGAGGAAGAGATCCGAGAATGCCGAGACCTCTCCGGAATTCAGAATATTATTGAAATAGTCGCCCAGAGCCGCTCCATTCGGCGTGCTGGCCAAGTCGTTGAAGCGCGGAACGGCTCTCAGGAAAATGGTCTTACCATCGGTCTCGATCTGATAGTCGATCGCGGGCAGGTCATCGATCTGTAGCCCGTTGACGGTCGCGCCCGTGCCTGTTGTCACCAGCGTCAGCGGCTGAGCGGTCGACGCCAGCACTTCGATATTCGCAAGCAATTGACCCGAGACCGAAGCTGCCCCACTGACGTTCAACTTGTCCGACGGACTGCCGCCGAAGCGCAGATCCATGGCCAGGCGGCCTTCGGCGGTCTGTTCGAAGTCGCCGGTAATCGCCACCGTCGCTTTGGTTCCGGTGCCACCCGGGTTCAAAAGTCCCGCATTCCTCAATTGCCCGCCGCCAAGGCCGATCCGCGTACCAGTTACAAACGTGGCGCCGGTGTCGTTCGAGAGGCTATTGCGGCCACCGCCCAGTTCAACGTTTCCGATGAGCGTTCCAGCATTCGTGACGGCGTCGTTCCCGAAGGTCGCCACGATCGCATTTCCACTCCGCGCGCTCAACGTAGCCGCATTGACGAGCGTATTGTCCTGGCCGCCGTCCACGCGCACGCCGACACCAGTTCCCGCGCCGCCCTCGACCACGTTTCCATCGAGCGCGATCTCGATATCGCCAGCGCCAGCTGGGCCGTTTGATACGGCGTGAACAGCATGCGACCCCGCGCCAGACGTACGGACGTTTGCATGCGCCGCGATCGAAACGGCCCCCGCCTGGCCTTGTGCGCTCGAACTTTCGGCTGTGATACCGGTGGACTGAGTGCCAAGTGTTGTGACGTCGCCGTTTGCCACCACATCCACGGGGCCGGATGCGTCCGTGCCAGCGCGGCTAATGGCGGACAATGCGGCTGATCGCGGCCCGGATGTCTGCGCCGATCCATCCACCGTGATGCGCACGCGTCCCGACGCCTCACCGCCCTCGGATAGGGCCATGACGCCCTGAGAGTTGTCGCCTCCCGTCGCCATGCCACCGAATAGAGAAACAATGACATCGGCCGCCGACTTTAGGGTCGCGATACTGCGGGCCAAAACGCCAGCGCCGGCAGCGCCATCCGTCTGTACATCGCCGTGCAGAGTGACCGCGACGCCACCAGACGCGCCGGACGCCGACCGGCTGACCGCATCCACGGCGGCCGATGCGGCGCCAAGTGTTTGAACGGGACCGGCAGACGAAACGGCGACTGCGCCGGCGTCACCGCTGGCTGCGTCGCTCGCCGCAGAAAGTGCCGTCGCATTTTCACCCTTCGTCACGACGCTTCCGCCCGCAGATACCTGGACGTCGCCCGCTTGCCCCGTTCCGCTCGCCGCGCTTTGCGCGGAAAGAGCACCGGACCCCGCGCCTTCCGTCGCGACATCGCCCGCAACATCGACCGTGGCCGACCCGGAATTTCCTGCCCCGCCCGCTTGGCTCAACGCCTGCGCCGCACGCGCGTTCGCGCCCAGTGTGAGAAGGGAGCTGTTCGCCGTGATGGATGCATTGCCGGATGAGGATGCCCCGCTCACTGACTCGGCGACCAGCCCCGACGCATTTGCGCCCGCCGTCCCGACCGCGCCATGGGCCGTGACGCGCGCCGTTCCGGTCGTGCCCGCGTTTGACCGGCTCGACGCCCGTGCGGCATGCGCATCATCTCCGAGCGTCGTCAGCGTGCCACCGGCGTTGAAGGAAACATCGCCCGCATTGCCCGCATCCGCGAGGCTTTCGGCCACGAGACCCGACGCGCTAACACCTTCTGTCGCGACATCGCCTGCAACATCGACCGTGGCCGACCCGGAATTTCCTGCCCCACCCGCTTGGCTCAACGCCTGCGCCGCACGCGCGTTCGCGCCCAGTGTGAGAAGAGAGCTGTTCGCCGTGACGGATGCATTGCCGGATGAGGATGCCCCGCTCACTGACTCGGCGACCAGCCCCGACGCATTCGTACCCGCCGTACCGACCGCGCCATTTGCAATGACAATGGCGTCCGCCGCCGCTCCACCCTGCGAACGGCTGGATGCCAATGCCGCGCCGGAATGATCCCCCCGCGTAACGATGGCGTTTGCCGTCACGGTTGCCGTGCCAGCCGCGCCATCGTTGCCTTCGGGTCCGCTCGCGCCACCCAGCACGCCGAGCCCGCTCGCGCCACCGTTACCGGCCTCGCTGCGCGCGATAATAGCGGTCGAACCTGCGCCGCGCGTTTCGATATTCCCGTTGGCTGTCACGTCTGCGGATCCGGACGAACCACCGGCACCACCGGCACCGCCGTCGGCAGCCTCAAAGTTGTCGGCGTCACTGCCACGTCCGCCGTTTCCGCCAACGCTCTCGGCCACGAGCGCCAAAGCGTTGTCGCCGAGCGTCAAGTGATCGTACGCGGAGACGATGACGGCCGAGCCCGCATGGCCGCCCGCGCCGCCCACGTTGCCGTTACCGTCCACGACCGGGCCACCGGCCCCGCCGCTTCCGCCCGTGATGCGCGCATAGGCACTCAAGGACCCATCGCCTGCGGTCGCAGCGAGGGCGCCAAAGTCAGGAGCTGTGAGTTCGATACGCGCCTGCTGTCCGGCCGTCGAAAACCCCGCACGTCCGGGTTCGGAAGCCGTCGCGTCAGCCCCGCTGCCAGAAACCACCTCGGCAAACGCACCGTGTGAGTTATTTCCAGCGGTCAGCAGACTGCCGCCCTGGTGACGGATGTCCACGTCTCCCGATCCGGTCTGGCCGGCGGACTGGGCAAATAGGCCATGCGATCCCTCGCCGTTGGTCGAGACGTCGCCATTGGTCTCTACCAGTACGCGTGCTGCCGTCGTACCGCCAGCGCTCTGCGCGAAGATGCCGTGGGCGCCCACCGCCGGTGGCAGTCCGGCTCCCGTGGCAATCGTGCCTGTGTGCCGGACCGTAACGGCCGCGCCCGCACCATCGCCGCCCACGCTACCGGCAAAGCCGAGACCGCGCGAATCAACATTGGCTGTCCCGCCGCCGCTCCCTGCTCCGTCGCATTCGAGCCCGGCTATGCCGTCATCGCACAAAGCGCCGATGCCGCCGCCGCCACCGATCGACTGCGCGAGAATTCCGATGGCGCCATCGCCCCGGGTGACGATGCTGCCTTCCGAGTCGATGTTCACGATTCCGCCGTTGCCGGCGTTGCCGCCGTCGCCTTGGAACGCGACGCCCAGACCGACATCGGTAAAGCCCTTAGTGACGTTGCCGCCCTTGCCGCCGCCACCGCCGATCGACTGTGCAAATATGCCGATGCCTTCTATGCCGGACGTGCTGATGTCGCCGAAGTTCGTGATCGTGACCGCCGCACCGTCTCCTGACGCGCCTCCGGTGCCGCCAATGCCCGTCACACCGCGCGAGCCGATTTCTGAGCCACCGGCAATGCCACCGCCACCGCCGACGGATTGCGCAAGGATGCCGAACGAACCGTTCCCCAACGTCGTGATGCCGCTCGACACGCCTCCAATCCGGTCACCGTTGGTCACCGTAACCGCGCCTCCGTGATTGGCCGTGCCCCCTGCTCCGCCGACTCCGATGCGCGCCTCAAGGATGAAATCTCCGGTGGGAACATCGAGGCCGAGATCGATCAATTCGCCGAGAACGAATGCGATGTTCGGGAAGCCGAAGCGGCCGGTGCCGCCCACGCCGCCGCCGCCACCGATGGATTGCGCGAGGATGCCGTGGGACTCGGCGCCCTCGGTGAGGATCGACGCCGTGTTCGCGACGGACACCGCGCCGCCGACGTTCCCATCGCCGCCCGCGCCGCCGACCGAAATCGCAAGTTCCTTGGCCTTGTCGTCCGGGTCTTTGCCGAAAACCTGAATGATCGAGCGCGAATTGCCGCCCTTGCCGCCGCCGCCGCCGATGGACTGAGCAAAGATGCCGTTCGACAGATCGCCCACGGTGCGAATGGCGCCGCTGTTGGTCACATTCACGGTGCCGCCGGAATTGCCATCGCCGCCCGCGCCGCCGATGGCGACACCGACGTTGATTTTCCGGCCGGGGTCCACGCCTTTGGGTGTCCGGGCGCCGAGCATGGCAAGCGACGAGCCGCCACGTCCACCGCCACCGCCGATGGACTGCGCAAAAATACCGTTCGACTCTTGACCCAGCGTTTCGATGGCACCGGCATTGGTGACCGTTACCGCACCGCCCGCATTTCCGCTGCCGCCGGCTCCGCCCAGCGCCATGCCCACCTTGGTGGATGATGCGCCGCTCGAGAAGTCAATGAACCCGCTGAAACCACCGGTTCCGCCGCCGCCACCCAATGATTGCGCAAAGATGCCGTCCGCATCATTGCCGCGCGTAAGAATGGCAGCATCCCTGGCCGGATCGCCCGCGTCGGCCGGCAGGTTGGTAACCGTCACCGGACCACCCGTGTTGCCAGCCCCGCCACTGCCGCCGAGCGAAAGGGTCACGTCGCGCGACTTGTCGCCGGTGAATGTCCCGGCGAGCGATATACCGCCGTTGCCACCGCCACCGCCCAGCGACTGCGCATAGATGCCGAAGCTGCCCTCGCCCTCGGTCTCGATGCGGCCACCGTTCTGCACCGTGACTGTCGATCCCGTGCCGCCGGAACCACCCGAGCCGCCAACCGCCAAATTGATGGTCTGTGCGCCGCCCGCCCCCGCACCCTGACTGATGCTTCCGGCAAACGCCAATCCGCCATCGCCGCCCCCGCCGCCGACCGACTGTGCGAAAATGCCGATGCCCTTCTCGCCGTGGGTATCGATGAGCGCCGTATTGAAGGCGCTGACCGCACCACCGTCTCCACCAAGGCCACCCGAACCGCCCACGGATAGATCGATGCTGCGCGATTCCGAACCTCCGGATGTACCAGAGATACTGACTCCGCCCGTGCCACCACCGCCACCAACAGACTGCGCGAGAACCCCGTACGCCCCGCTGCCATTTGTCGAGATGCGGCCAGTAGCTGTGACACCGACAGATGCACCGTCGCCGCCGCCACCGCCCGAACCGCCGATCGCAGCCGACAGCCTTTGGCCGTTCGACTGGAAGTTGCTCAAGGCGGCCGATGCGGAGAGCCCGCCGTTGCCACCGCCACCGCCGATGGACTGCGCGCGCACGCCATGGCTACGCGCCCCGGACGTTGCAATCAGCAATCCCGATTGCGAAACCGTGACGCCCCCGGCGTCGCCACCACCACCACCGCTGCCGCCAACCGAAAGCGCGATATTGCGCGACTGCGCATTGGCCAATGACCCGGCGATGCTCAGTCCGCCGTTGCCACCACCGCCACCGACCGAGAGGGCCGCGATGCCGATCGAGTCATCGCCAAGCGTAACCACACTGCGGCTCGAGCCGATGGTGACGGCCGCGGCGTTGCCGCCATCGCCGCCCGAACCGCCGATGGCCGCTGCGAGGTTATTGCTCCCAGCCGTGTTAGCGCCGATAGCGCCGGCGACAGCCAAGCCGCCGTTACCGCCGCCACCGCCGATCGAGAGGGCCTGAAGCCCGTCCGAATTGCGGCCTTCCGTCAAAATATCCTGCTCGCTGGTGATGCTCGCCGTGCCGGCATCTCCGCCGCCGCCACCCGAGCCACCCAGCGCGACGCCGATGCTCGAACGCGCTTCCGTGCCGAAGCTCAAGGACAGGCCAAGACCGCCGTTGCCGCCGCCACCACCGATGGATTGCGCGCTGACCGCGGCTGCGTCGTTGCCAGCGGTCGCTGTCGCCTGTCCAGTGCCGCCGAGTGTGACGGCGACCGCTGCTGCGGTGCCGCCGTCCGCCCCGTTGCCGCCGACGGAGACCGAGGCTGCCGAACCGTTGTCGGTATTACCTGCAAGCGCCCCGGCAAACCCGCCATTGCCGCCGCCGCCACCGATGGACTGCGCCAGTATAGCGCCTGCTCCGTCACCACCCGTCACCGTCGATCCGTTGGCGGTCACCGTCACGGCGCCTGCGTTGCCGCCACCGGCACCGCTGCCGCCAACAGCTGCGCCGGCCGCCACCGGCCCCTGCGAGAACGCTGCGCCGAGCGAGAACCCACCATTGCCACCGCCGCCACCGATCGACTGTGCCACGATGCCCTGCGCAAGTGCGCCGCTCGTCTCGATGCGGCCCGACGATGTCACCTGCACGGCGGCAGCGTGCGCCCCTGTTCCACCATTTCCGCCGAGCGATACGCCGAGACTGGCCTTTCCGGCCGCCGAGCCCGAAACCGCGAACCCGCCTGCACCGCCGCCGCCGCCGATCGACTGGGCGAGAATGGCGTTGGCCTGATCTCCAGTGGTCGTGATGTCACCCGAAGCGCTGATTGCAACCGTACTGCTGGTCGCTCCTGTGCCGCCGCTGCCACCCAGCGCGAAGCTGCCCGCCGCGTTCTGGGCCAGAGCCGCCGATAGCGTGAAACCACCCGCACCGCCGCCGCCACCAATCGATTGGCCGACAATGCCATGCCCGAGAAGACCGGCGGTCGTAATGCTGCCCGTGCTCGAAATATCGACGGCACGGCCGATATTGCCGGTGCCACCGTTGCCACCCAATCCGACGCCGAAGCTTGCGGTCCCGCCGATTGATCCAGAAATCGCAAAGCCGCCCGACCCGCCGCCGCCGCCGATCGACTGGCCGAGAATGCCGTAGGAATTTTCGCCCAGCGTGACGACGCCCGACGCCGACGTGATCGTCACGTTCGCCGCCGCGCCGCCCGAGCCGCCAACGCCGCCGATTGCCAACGAACCCGAGGCCGTTTGCGCGGCAGAGAAGGTCACCGTCGAGCCGCCCGATCCGCCGCCGCCACCAATCGACTGGGCTACGATCGCATGGGCGTTTCCGCCATCCGTTCTGGCGCTTCCCGCCGTTGTCACCGTGACCGCAGCCGCCGCCTCGCCCGTGCCGCCGTTTCCGCCGAGGCCGACATTGACGCTCGTGGTGCCGGATGCGCCGCCCGCAAACGCGAAGCCACCCGCGCCACCGCCGCCGCCGATCGATTGCGCCAGCACCGCATTGGCGTGATCGCCAAACGTGCGGATAGCGCCATCAACACCGATGACCACGGTTCCAGCCGTACCGCCAGAGCCGCCCGCGCCGCCGAGTGCCACGCCACCCGAGGCCGTTCCCGCAAGCGACGCGATGAGCGTGTATCCACCAGCACCGCCTCCGCCCCCGATCGACTGCCCCGCGACACCGTGGGCGAAATTGGCGCCAGTCAGGATATCGCCAACTTGCGACACGGACACCGCGCCTGCGCGATTGCCGGTTCCGCCGCTGCCGCCGAGCCCGACCGAAAGGGCGCCCGTGCCCGCTGCCGCTCCCACGATCGCAGCACCACCCGCGCCGCCGCCGCCGCCAATCGACTGGGCCAGAAGGCCGGTGGCGTTTGCCCCGCTTGTGCTCACACCCGCCGTCGACACGACCGTTACGCCGCTCGCGACCCCACCGCTGCCGCCGTTGCCGCCGAGGCCCACCCCGCCGGACGCGGTTCCCGACGCGGTGAAAATAGCGACCGACCCGCCGTTGCCGCCGCCGCCGCCGATCGATTGCGCCAGAAGTCCCTTGGAATTGAATCCGGACGTGTCGATGGCTCCACTCGCCGTCACGTTGACCGTGCTGGCGGCGGCACCCGTGCCGCCGTTGCCACCGATGCCGACATTGAGGCTCGCCGTGCCCGCCGCGCTGCCCGTGAAGGCAAAGCCACCCGAGCCACCGCCACCGCCGATCGACTGCGCCATGATCGCATTGGCCTGCTGCCCTGCGGTCGAGACCGTTCCATGAGATGTGACGGTGACCGCCCCCGCGGTTCCGCCCGTGCCGCCATTGCCACCAACGGATGCGCCGCCGGTCGCAGTCCCGCCTAGGCTGGCGGAAAGGGCTTGCCCGCCCGCACCGCCACCACCGCCGATGGATTGCGCGACGATACCATGAGAAAAGTCGCCGCCCGTCGCGACGTCATTTTGGCTGTCGACTTCGACCGTGCTCGCAGTATTGCCCGATCCACCGCCGCCACCGACGCCAACACCAATACTGCCACCCAGCGCCGCGCTGCCGGACTTCGACGTGCCCCCCGCGCCGCCGCTGCCGCCGATGGACTGGGCCAGGATGCCGAAAGCATGGGCGCCCGCAGTCGAGATCAGCGCCGAAGAGTTGACCGAAACAGCTCCCGCCGTCCCGCCCGATGCGCCGCCGCCGCCGACACCAACCGATCCGGAAACGCCGCCGGCTCCGGACAGGGCGATCGAAAATCCGCCTGCACCGCCACCGCCGCCGATCGACTGCGCGACGACCGCATGCGCGTTATCGCCGAGGGTGGTGACGCGATCGCTGGCCGAGACTGTCACCGAACTGGCCGTCTGCCCATTGCCGCCACGGCCGCCAATCGAGAGGCTCAGGCTAGCCGCACCGGCCAGACTACCGGCGAACGTGCCGCCACCGGCACCGCCGCCGCCGCCGATCGATTGCGCAAGAATGCCGAACGATCCCTCGCCTCCCGTCTGAATGGGTCCGTCCGAGGCGACGCTCACCGAACTGCCGCGGCCACCCGTGCCACCTCTGCCACCAACCGCAATGGATGCCGACGCGCCGTTCGATGCAGAAAATGTCCCGGAAAAGCCACCCGCACCGCCGCCGCCGCCTATGGATTGCGCAACGATGCCGTGTGCGGCCGTTCCTTCCGTTACGATGGACTTGTCGATGTCGACGTTGACAAGGGCGGCGTTGCCGCCGCCGCCGCCCGTGCCGCCGATACCAATCGCCAGTCCGCCGCCGACGCCAACCGCGAGCGATGTTGAAAATCCACCGTTGCCGCCGCCGCCACCAATGGACTGCGCCTGAACGCCGTGGGAGCGGTCGCCGCGCGTTGCGATCCCGCCGGCGGTGCCGCTGGCAGGAATACATGCGAGCGAAGGTTGGATAACGCAGCTCTGAACGATAACGTTGCTGGCGTTGCCGCCGTCACCGCCCGTGCCACCCATCGCAAAGCTGACGAAGGCACCGGCGCTTGCGGCGTTGCCGCCGTCACCGCCTCCGCCGCCGATCGATTGGGCGAGAACACCGATGGAATCTGCGCCGTTCGTCGAAATGCTGGCATTGTTCTGAAGCCGCACGGTGACGCCTGACGCATGTCCGCCCGCGCCACCTGAACCGCCCAGTGCAACGACGCCGCCGCCAAACCCGCCGGTACCGCCGCCGCCGCCCACGCTCTGCGCTAAAATCGCGTGCGCATTGGTGCCTGTTGTCACAAGCGTACCCGACGTGGCGACCGTGACCGTCCCGCCAGCGCCGCCGCCTTCGGCCGTACCACCGATCGCGACCAGTCCACTCGAGTTCGCCACCGTCGCCGCCATTGCCGCCGATCGATTGCGCAAATATCGCGTGGGATTGGCGTCCGGACGTCTGCACGCTGCCGGAATTCGTGACGGACACGTCCGCGCCGTCACCGCCGCGCGAGCCCGAGCCGCCAAGTGCTATGATGCCATCGGCGTTACCGCCCGCGCCACCGCCGCCACCGACCGATTGGGCGAAGATGCCTCGCGCAAAGTTACCGGTGGTTGTAATGGTGCCGGAGTTCACAGCCGTTACATCACCGCCCGCACCCGCGCTGCCTCCGTTGCCCGCCCAGCTGATGATGCCGACGGCATTGCCGCCGGCACCGCCGAAACCGCCCACGCTCTGCAAAAAGATGCCGTGCGCGTTGACGCCGCCGGTAGAAACGGAATCGTTGTTCGTCACGGTGACGCTGCCGCCATGGCCGGCGACGGCACCATTACCGCCGCCGCCGAAGACACCCCCGAAGAGGTCACCGTCGCCGCCGTCACCGCCGTTGCCGCCGTTATTCTGGGCCACGATGCCGATGGCACTGGCGCCTTGGGTAGAGACGACACCGTTGTTGATGACGCTGACCGAGACGCCCGCGTTGTTGCCGCCAAGACCACCGCCGCCGCCGCCGCCGAACAGGCCGCCGTCACCGCCGTCGCCACCGTCACCTGCAAAGGAGCGCGCGACGATGCCCATGGCGCCGGTTCCCGTCGTCCCGATCGACGCATTGTTCGTGACCGCGACATTACCGCCGGGGGCGCCGCGCTTGGCGCTGTCACCACTGCCAAAAATTCCGTCGCTGCCGTCGCTGCCGTTGCCGCCACGCGACTGGGCGATGAGGCCATGTGCGTTGGAGCCCGTCGTTGAAATGGTCAGCGGCGCGTTGAGGAAGACACTTATTCGGCCGCCAGTCTTATCTCTTGCACCGAACTGCTGCACCTCGATTCCGGCGGCATTCCTGGACGTGATAGTGCCGCCGTTGACGATGAGCGTCAGCGGATCCTGGGTAGCCGGCACAGGGCTCTCACCAAGTCCAAAGGAGAAAATATCTTGCTGGAGAAATGATCCAGACCGTCGCGCAAGGATGCCTAAGGTCCCAACGGGTGGCGCGATCGCGGCGGTGAGATTTTGTACGGTGATGGTTGCAGGGCTGCTGGAAGGTGTAGAAAAAATATCGAAAACTTCGCTCGCAGGGAAACTTCCAAGTGGCCCCAGCGAGAGATTGACCCCGCCGCTCATGTTGCCCGAGCAGTTCCAGCCGCCCGCGACCTGGACGCACGCCGCTTCAGCCGGTGTCACATGCGCGACCGCCAGTGCAGCAATCGAAACCGAGACGAAAAGCTTCGCCCGCGCGCGAAAACGCACGCCCCCGCAATGACCCCGCATATGACCCCTTCGATCCGCCCAGATCGATCGTGCTCAGTCTTAATTTCGGGGTACTGATGTTCGTCGGATATGTCATATGTCAGATGCCATATGACAGGAGTTTTGCGCTACGTAATGTCGTGTTCACGTCCCGCCGCACACGCACTGGTTGATCCATGAATTCAGATGATACTTCCGATATTGATCTTACGCTTATCGCCGACAGCTTTCGCGCTGTGAGCGATGTCGGGGCCTGGGACAACTTGATTGCCTCATGGGATCGCAAGATTGCGGCAGCCGGACTGGGTGAGAACCGGCTGGCTGGCGAGACGCAAATCAAAGAGCAATACAAGGTCCTGGCCAGCCTGTTGGAACGGGTGGGTCTGCCCACGGCGCGCGATCCGCTAGAAGACGCCGTGGGCTCCGTGCCGGAGCCGGCCATGGCGCTCTCTCAAAAGCTCCGCGTCGTTGCCATCAATGCCGCTGGACGTGCCGCGTTCAATATTGAGCAGGGCCAATTTGCCGATCTTTCCTGGCTGGAGAGTGACCAGCACGCGAGCTTTCGCCAGTACGCCGCCGCGCCCCTCGAAGGGCGAAACGGCCAATACAGCATCATCCGCACGCATTGGCAGGACGGACGCAGCGGCTATGCGGAATTGTTTCCTGTTTCTCTTGCCGGTACGAGCGGCCAATTCATCGTGGTTCGAGAGTTGACCATTGCGTGGACGCGCGCCATGGAAGCCGTTCTCATCGAGGCATTTGCTCTGACAAATGCCGAAGTGGAAACCGCGCGCAATTTATTCTCATACGTCGATGTCGCCAAGATCGCCGATGCCCGCGGCGTCAATATTCGCACGGCGCGCCTACAGCTCAGTTCGATATTCGGAAAGACCAACACAGCCAGCCAAGCGGATCTGGTCAGGCTCCTGGTACTACTCGCAGCGCGCCTTTCGGCCAAGGATGGTCAACGGCGACTCCACTGGTCCGATCCGCTCGGCAACGAGCGCCACATTGTACGTCCCGATGGTCGCAAACTCGCCTATACCTGGATGGGCGACCCGGACGGGCGTCCCGCACTTTTCGTACCCGGGATCGTCAATGGCTACCTCTACCCGCCGGAATTCGAGAACACGCTGCGCGCCAAGCGCGTCAAACTTTACGTGATCGAGCCGGCCTGGGGCTGGCAAATCAGACGCTGACCGGACCAAGGACGCACTAACCGATTTTTCCGAGAGCATCCTGCACTTATGCACGTCCCTCGATCTCAGGGGCATTGCGGCGGCAGGCATTCATGCCGGTGTTATTCCACTGACTGCAGTCGCCGCGCGCCCAGATACGCCCTTTTCTTCGGTCGTCGCCCTCGGTCGCTTTCTCCATTACACGCCCAAACGTCTCGCCAAGGTAGCGATGGTGCCGAGAACGCTGCTATGGCTTTCAATTCACGCGCCGTGGGCCGCCGACATCGTCGGCCGCCATGGCTGGCGCGCGATCGTGCAGAATGGCGTCGATTGGTACATCGAACGCGCCTACAAGGACATGCCGTTCGACTTCGAGACAACAAAGCGTCCGGAAATCGCCGCGCTCATGCGCAATGCCTGCGCGTATACCTTCCTGCAGAGCCATGAAATCTTCTTCGACGACATGCGTCTGCGCGCCCACGATATTCGCGAACACCTCAGGCCCTTAGCCATACCCTTCCACTGGATGGTGGGCACGGTCGACGTCTACGGTACCTCAGGACCTGGCAGCAGCTTCTACGAGCCGACGGATTTCGAAGAAATTCAGGCCTTGAACCCTCTGATCACCGTCGAGCAGATCATGCAAGGCGGCGAACTGCTCCCCTATCAGCAGCCGGCCCTCATCGCTGAACGCATCGCAGCCGCCGCCTATTCCTGATCGTTGGACTAGGCGCATTGGACCTCCCTTGAAATATTGCCTGCCCGACGATTCAAAGGGACTGGACAGCATGTCCTTGGGTGGGACTTGACGCCACCGTCTCCCCACGACCGCACTCACAGGAAGGTTTAGGTCCAGACTTGTACGTCATCCAAAGCTCGACCAACGATCCAGACAATTCAGATCAAACCTCAGCTGTACGGCTTCCGGTTGCGGACGCTGCCCGGTGTCCGGCCGAATGATCAATCGCTG
This sequence comes from uncultured Alphaproteobacteria bacterium, assembly GCA_963786675.1. Lineage (GTDB taxonomy): Bacteria > Pseudomonadota > Alphaproteobacteria > Rhizobiales > Hyphomicrobiaceae > JAGVSR01. The sequence continues at coordinate 44,664 of CAWAZY010000002.1, forward strand.
ATGAACGGGCTGCCTTTAGGCGGCTGAAATCTGCGTCCGCATGGTAGGACGAGCGCGTCAGCGGGCTCGAAGCCACGAGTAGAAATCCCTTCGCGAGGCCGATGCGCTGAAAGCTTTCAAATTCTTCTGGTGTGACGTAGCGCGCGATGGCCGCGTGCTTTGGCGTCGGCTGGAGATACTGGCCAATGGTCAGGAAATCGACGTTTGCCGAGCGTAGATCGTCCATCACCTGCAGGACTTCGTCGTAGCTCTCGCCAAGACCCAGCATGATTTCGGATTTGGTGAAGACGTTCGCGTCGAGTTCCTTGACCCTCTGCAACAGGCGCAGCGAATGGAAATAGCGGGCACCGGGCCGGATCTTCAAATAGAGAGACGGCACCGTTTCCAGGTTATGATTGAACACATCGGCGCGGGCAGCGGCGACGCGTTCTAGTGCCCCGTCCTTGCGCAGGAAGTCGGGTGTGAGGATTTCAATTGTCGTTTCGGGGCAGCGCGCGCGGATGGCCTGGATCGTCTGATGAAAATGCTCTGCGCCGCCATCGTCGAGATCGTCGCGATCGACGGACGTGATTACCACATGCCGCAATCCCAGTTGAGCGACGGCCGTCGCGACCTTCTCAGGTTCGTGCGGATCGAGAGGGCCGGGCCTCCCCGTGCGTATATTGCAGAAGCCACATGCGCGCGTGCAGGTATCGCCCATGATCATCATGGTGGCATGGCGCTTCGACCAGCATTCGCCGAGGTTCGGGCAGGCCGCCTCCTCGCAAACAGTGTGCAGGCCAAGACTGCGAACGACCTGATGCGTTCCGGCCAGTTCTGCACCATTGGACAGGCGGACGCGCAGCCACGGCGGCTTGGGCAGCCGCGGCGTGTCGGGCCGGTTGGCCTTTTCCGGATGGCGGAGCGGCGCAGACGTGCGCGTGTCCAAGACAGAAACCATGCGTCAATCCTTGCGGGGCCGGCGGGCCAATACTGTGGTCCGGCTACTCTGCTGCCTTCATATAGGTATCCATCGGCGGACACGAACAGACAAGATTGCGGTCGCCGAAGGTGTTGTCGACCCGGTTGACGGGCGCCCAGTATTTATCGACGCGGAACGCGCCTGGCGGGAAGCAGGCGACCTCCCGGGTATACGGCCGGTCCCAATCCCCGATCAGGTCTTCGACCGTGTGCGGCGCGTTCTTCAACGGGTTGTTGGCTTTGTCGCTGCGGCCTTCCTCGATGTCGCGGGCCTCTTCGCGGATCGACAGCATGGCATCGCAGAAGCGGTCGAGCTCAGCCTTGGTCTCCGATTCGGTCGGCTCGATCATCAGGGTCCCGGCGACGGGCCAGCTCATGGTTGGCGCGTGAAAGCCGGAGTTGATGAGACGCTTGGCAATGTCTTCCACGGTGACCCCAGCCCTTTCCATCAGCGGGCGGGTGTCGATAATGCACTCGTGCGCCACGAACCCGTTCTTGCCGCGATAGAGAATGGGATAGGCTTTTTCCAGACGCTTGGCGATGTAGTTTGCGTTGAGGATGGCGATGCGGGTCGCCTGCGTCAGACCGCGTCCGCCCATCAGAAGAATGTAGCTCCAGGAGATCGGCAGAATGGACGCCGAGCCGTAGGGCGCGGCCGAGACCGTGATATCGCGGTCATCGGTATGCGGGTGCCCGGGCAAGAAAGGTATCAGGTGAGACTTGACGCCAATGGGTCCCATGCCTGGACCGCCGCCGCCATGCGGGATGCAGAACGTCTTGTGCAGATTGATGTGGCTGACATCCGATCCGATTTCGCCAGGCTTGGCGAGACCGACGAGTGCATTGAGATTGGCGCCATCCAGGTACACCTGACCACCGTGAGCGTGGGTGATATCGCAGATTTCGCGGACGGTTTCCTCGAAGACGCCGTGCGTCGAGGGATAGGTGATCATGCAGGCGGCGAGGACGTCGCTGTGCACCTCCGCCTTGGCGCGAAAATCGTCAACATCGATATTGCCGGCCTTGTCGGTTGCAGCAACGACGACGGTCATGCCGCACATCTGCGCTGATGCCGGATTGGTTCCGTGTGCCGAAGCCGGGATAATGCAGACGTGGCGCTTCTCCTCACCGCGGCTGCGGTGATAGGCGCGGATGGCCAAGAGACCGGCGTACTCACCTTGAGCGCCGGAATTGGGCTGCATGGAAATCGCATCGTAGCCTGTGATCGTGCAAAGTTTGCGTGAGAGATCGTCGATCAATTCCTTGTAGCCCAGCGCCTGATCGGCTGGCACGAACGGGTGCAGCTCGCCGAACTCAGGCCAGGATATAGGCAGCATCTCCGCGGTCGCGTTAAGCTTCATCGTGCACGAGCCCAGCGGGATCATCGAGCGGTCGAGCGCCAGATCCCGGTCCGCGAGGCGCCGCATGTAGCGCGTCATTTCGCTTTCGGCGCGGTTCATGTGGAAGACAGGATGGGTGAGAAAATCCGATGTGCGCAGCAAGTTCTGCGGCAGGCGCAAGGGCGGATAGGCCTCGCTATAGCGCAGATCGAAGCCGCCGAACGCGCGCCAGACCGCTTCAATAATGTCGGGCCGTGTGCGCTCGTCGACGGTGATGCCGATGCGATCCTTGCCGGCCTTGCGCAGGTTCACGCCATTGTCGACGGCGTTCTTCGCGATGAGCCCTTGATAGGGACCGACCTCGACGGTGATGGTATCGAAGTAGGCCTGCGGGGCAATCTTGAAACCAAGACTGGCGAGCCCGTCCGCCAGACGGCACGCATCGCGATGGACGCGGTGCGCGATAGCCTTGAGACCGGCTGGACCGTGAAAGACGGCGTACATGGACGCGATGACCGCTAGGAGCACCTGAGACGTACAGATGTTGGACGTGGCGCGCTCACGGCGGATGTGCTGTTCACGCGTCTGCAAGGCGAGCCGGTAGGCCCGGTTGCCGCGCGCATCCACCGACACGCCGACGAGCCGGCCGGGCAGGCTACGCTTGAAGGCGTCGCGTGTCGCCATGTAGGCGGCGTGCGGGCCACCGTAACCCATCGGCACGCCATAGCGCTGCATGGAACCAATCGCGATATCGGCGCCCATCTCGCCGGGTGGTTTCAGAAGCGTGAGCGCCAGCGGATCGGCCGCGACGACGGCGATGGCACCAGCCGCGTGCAGTGCCGAAATCAAATTCGTGAAATCGTGGCAGGCCCCGCAGACGCCGGGATATTGGAAAATAGCCCCAAAAACATCGTCTGCGACGAGATCCTTGAACGGGTCGCCGACTTTAATCTGCCAGCCGAGAGGTTCGGCGCGCGTGCGCAGGACGGCGATCGACTGTGGCAAGCACTCCTGATCGACGAAGAATACCGTCTGCTTCGAGGTGGCAACACGATGCGCCATCGCCATGGCTTCCGCTGCCGCCGTCGCTTCGTCCAGCAGCGAGGCGTTGGCGATGTCGAGCCCCGTCAGGTCCGCCACCATCGTCTGGAAATTGAGCAGCGCTTCGAGACGGCCCTGGCTGATTTCAGGCTGGTAGGGCGAATAGGCCGTGTACCAGGCCGGGTTCTCAAAAATGTTGCGCTGAATGGCGGGCGGCATTGTTGTGCCATGGTAGCCCTGGCCGATCAACGAGGTCAGAACGCGGTTCTTGTTCGCCGTTTCGCGCAGCTTGTCGAGGGCCCGGCGCTCCGACAGCGACTTCCCGAAGTCTATGCGTTCGGCCTGGCGGATCGAAGGTGGCACGGTTGCATCGATGAGAGAATGCAGGTCGGGCACGCCTAACACAGCAAGCATATCGGTTATTTCCTTCGCCGAAGGCCCGATGTGCCGCCGGTTGGCGAAATCGTAGGGATCGTATTTCTCTGCGGCCATGGGAGAAATCCTCAACCGGTCAGTTTGGCGTAGGCTTCCGCATCGAGAAGCGCTCCGAAATCGGCGGGGTTGGCGAGGCGCATTTTGTATAGCCAGCCGGCTGCGTCGGGATCGGCGGTTACGACGGCGGGATCATCCACGGCCGCCTGATTGACTTCGACGACTTCTCCGTCGAGCGGGGCAAAGACGTCGGAGGCCGTCTTGACGGATTCGACGACGGCCGCGGCCGCGCCCTTCTTTAGCTTGGCACCGACCTTTGGCAGCTCGACGAATACAAGGTCGCCCAGAAGATTGGAGGCGTGCGGTGTAATGCCGACGGTTGCGATATCGCCGTCGAGCTTCACCCACTCGTGATCTTCGGTAAATTTCATCATGGAGAGCTCCTGCTGTGACAACATCGGAACGGTTTACGTACGGCGATGATAACTATGCGGGACAAAGGGAAGTTTCACGACTTCGGCATCCAGCATCGCCCCGCGCACGACCAGCTTGAGGGGCGTACCGGGCGTCGCATGAGACGGCTGCACGTAGCCCATCGCAACCGGGCGCTTGAGCGATGGCGAATAGCCACCCGATGTGATGCGCCCGAGCGGCGCGCCATCGCGGTCCAGCACTTCGGTTCCCTCGCGCGCGGGCGCTCGTCCAGCTGGCAGAATGCCAACCCGCAGCCGTGCGGGCGGGTCGCTCAATTCGCGCAAGATGCGTTCAGCTCCGGGAAAATCCGCTGATTGGCGCCTGCGTTTTTGGATCGACCATGCGAGGCCCGCTTCAATGGGCGAGGTCGTCTCGTCAAGTTCATGCCCATAGAGGCAAAGCCCAGCTTCGAGCCGCAAAGAGTCGCGAGCGCCAAGACCGATGGGCTGGACGGACTGAGCGGCCAGCAGGACATCCCACAGCCGCACGACGTCGCTATTGCCAACCGAAATTTCAAATCCGTCCTCGCCCGTATAGCCCGAACGGCTGACGAAGCATGCGCATCCAGCGATCTCGGCTTTGGCCGCTTGCATGAAGCCAAGGTCCGCTGCGCCGGGCCACAATGCGGACAAGACCGCGACGGCTTTTGGACCTTGCAAGGCAAGCAGTGCCGCATCAGGCAAAACGTCGATCTGCACGGAAGCTGAGATCCGTTGCGCGATGTGGCGGACATCGATGTCCTTGCGCGAGGCATTGAGCACGAGGCGGAGCGTACCCTCAGCATGGGGACCGGCTGGGCGCGTCATCATGAGGTCGTCGATGATGCCGCCATCGGCGTTGAGGAGCTGCGTGTAACGCTGCTGGCCGGGATCGAGGCCAACGACATCGGCAGGCACGAGAGCCTCCAATGCCCGCGCGACCGCCTCGTGGCTGCCATCCGCCGCGCGCACGACAGCCGTACCCATGTGGCTGATGTCAAAAAGGCCCGCCTCTACGCGGGTCCACAGGTGTTCTTCGATAATTCCCGCCGCATATTGGACAGGCATTTCGTACCCGGCGAACGGCACCATGCGCGCGCCTCGCCGGACATGTTCGGCATAGAGCGGCGTGCGAAGATGTTGAGACGGCGAACCAGCGCTTTCGGTCATGACAGGCTCTCGGTTGTGAAGCGTTACGCGCGCTTACGAGAACCCCCTCTGTCGCGGAACCTGAGAGTTTGGGCGATCATGCGGTCCCAACCGCACGCGCGCCTTACAACCGTCGGTGGGCTAAACAGAAATTGATCTGCCTAGCCGCTTTCCAGAGTGTCATCGGCATGCGGTCCATGTGCCTGAGAGTTTCCGGGGCGGTTGCTCCTTCGGCGCCGGCGTCGGATCGAGACGATCCAGCCGAACTCTTCCACATGCCATTCCTGACCGGCGTGAACCTGTTCAAGTTCCACACCATGGTCAATTATACATAGGTACGGCCCGCGACGCTGACAATCTTTGAGCGATACGGGCTTGGAGCGCCGGGCGCGGATATCCTATTGCAGAGGTCAATTAGACGGCGTGAACCATCGCTGTCATGACCAACACCGGACACGGCCAGCGGCAGCGGCAGCTGCAGCTGCAGCGGATTAGACGATCATCCGCTCTGGCTTGAAATTCATGCCAAACCGCATGATCTGCTCGATCAACTGCGGATATTCGATGCCGGCGTACTCGGCTGAACTTGCAAAATCCTCATCGGATGCGATTTGCGGATTGGGATTGGCCTCGAGGAGATAAGCGTCCTCCTCCGGCGTCACACGGAAGTCGAGCCGCGCGTAACCGCTGAGACCCAGCAGCCGGTAGATTTCCCGCGCCAGCTTTTGAAGTTTTATGGTCAGCTTCTCGCTGATCTCCGCTGGGCCGGTCATCACGCCCACCTGATCCTGGTAGTTCGGGTCCCACTTGCCGCGATCCGTTGCGATCAACGGTGAGCCCTCAGGTCTGTTTTCGACAAAGAATTCCCACGGCGGTAACACCGTCACGCGCTCGTTACCCATCACGCCGACGTAGATCTCGCGGCCCTCGATGTATTGCTCGGCCAAGGCTGCCGACTCCGCCGTGCGATGAATATAGTCCACCCGCTCCATCAGCTTTGCGTCGTCGCGAACAATCGATGCACCTGAAATCCCCACCGAACCTTCCGCGGTCAGGGATTTGACAAACAGCGGAAACCCCAGCGTGCTGGGGCGCTTCTTGACCCGGTTCATGGGGAAGATGGCGAACTCCGGAACCTTTAGACCTTCGTAAGCCAATATCTTCTTGGTCAACGCCTTATCGCGCGAAATCGTCAGCCCTCGTGGATTGCATCCCGTATAGGCCTGACGCCGCAGTTCCAGGAAACTGACAACGTGCTGATCGAAATGCCCGACGCCGTCGAACTCTTCGACAAGATTGAAAACGATGTCCGGCTTGTGAGCATCAATGGCGCCGCGAATGGTCGATAGATCGTTCGATACACCGACGGCGATGAGATGGTGACCAAGCAACTCGATGGCATTCTTGACGTCGTATTCGGTCTTGCGCAGCATCCGCTGCTTTTCGCTGTAATCTGTAATAGCGCCCGTCGGGAGCAATGCCTCATCCGCCAGAAGGACCACGCTCAGCTTCTTTTTTGCTTTCTTGATCGTGATCATAGAGGCAGTCTCGGACTGTTCTGGATGATGGCGACGGTCGCGCGCAGGACGAGCTTGGAAACTCTTGTCACCGTTTCAGCCTCCGGCCGCGATTGCTTCAGCTTCAACACGCGCGCTCTGTGTACGAGCTGCCGCAGGACCTGATCGACAACGTAAGCTGGAACTCCCAGAGAGTTGGCGGTCTTCCGGCGCAGCTTCGTACCGTTTGCCGACAGTAGTCCGGCAGCTGAGACGTTGCCGCGCACCGGCCTGCTCTTTCCGTTGCTGGAGAAAATGCGTTGCAACTCCTCATCGAAGTCGTCTTCGGCATCTATAGCATAAAATTCGCGCTTCTCGTCATAATGCTCACCGAGCGTGCGCGTCGAATACTTCAGCTCGTTTGCGATCTTCCTGGGCTTTATTTTCGGCTCGGCATTCTGGCGATCGCACATCCAGGCATCAACGGTATTCAACTTCTCCAACGCCGGCCAGTCGCGATACTTTCGGCGCCAGCTCCGTTCCGACTTCAGCCAGACGGCAAACGTTTCGGCAAAATCTTCGAATGGGTGCGACTGGGCGTACCACGCGTTGAGATGCTGAACGTAATCGCGACTGTTCGAGTCCGCGACGTAGTCCTTGGGGTATCTGCGTTGCGGTGAACCGAACACCTGCCAGTACTCGCGCATTTCATGCAGCTGAAACGCCTCGTCGACGGCGTGCCCTGTCTCATGCCGTAGGATACTCAACGCCTCGCGCATAGACAGCCCTTCCGCCTCCAGCATGATCCGGCGTTCAAGGCGTACTAGGCGGGGATGGAGGAGATAGAAGGGTACGGCGAAGCCGACAACACCGTCTGGGTTGTACCATTCTTCCGCGACCCAGATGGCGGGCCGGATGCGAATGCGCCGCGTCCTCAACTCATCGAACACCGATTTTGCCCGCTGCTCTATGGCCGAGCCCTTCAGACGCAGCGGCAGGTCACAGAACCGCATGCGCAGCAGGTCTTTGTCCGGCATCTTGTCGAGCTGCGACGGTCGAATTGGCATGCTGCCCTCTCAGAATGACCTCGGCTGCCGGGCAGGAGGTCGCGATGCTCACCGCCTTCGATGAGCCAACGTCGAGCAGTGGATCAGAAGATCAGGGGAGCTCGTCGGGACGACCATGACATGAAAATCCGGATGCTACAAAGACCGAGCTGGGGATAACAAAATCTTCGCTTATCAATATGTTACGCGACTACCGTGAGCGGATTTTGTGCAGCATACACGTGTAACGGCGCCGCGCACCGGCAAATCATGCCGGGTGCTACCGGGGGCCAAATCGGCCGGGGTGAGAGGAAACGCGGGGCGCGGCATCATCCGGGGCTTGCCGCACCGCTAAGGATTGGGCGCTCGAGCCGGCGTGCGCAAGTAGAATGCGGACAAGGTGCCGCTCAGGTCAGCGCGCGGCGAATGGCATCGGTCCACGCGTCGGGGCCTAGTGCATGGGAAAATGCCCCGCAGCCAGGCTGTTCAAAGTCGATGACTTGATAGCCATTCAACGGCGCAGAAGATCGGAACGGCTACAGTTGATCGAATCCCTGGCCACATGCTGGGTGCCGGCAACATCGCGGATCGTTGACGGATGACGACGTTGGCGTGACTGAAATCTATCGCCGAAAGGACCTGCGCCGATGCTGGTGCGGCGACGCCTACGCGCCGCACATTGGATGAGCGCGCCGCTGAGTATTTAGGCAGTCCGGCGCAAGACCAAAAGTAAATCTCAACAGATTCAACACTTCAGCGGCTGGCACGCGGCCTGCAAAGCGCTGCGCATAATGCCTCTAGGGTTCCGGCTGCGCCTTCCCCGCAGTGACTGGTCCGAGAGAGGCGCTCCCGGTGCTCATCAGAACATGGATGCGCACCGGAGCCACGGCGGGAGAAAAGCCCGGGAGACCTGTACCGCGAGACGCTTGAACAGCGATCGGGCGGAAGGGCTCGCCACTGGCTTCCTTCCCTCCACGCTGTCTCCAGGCTCCCTCCCGCGGTCACACACGACTGACGCAAGGGTCCAAAGGAGATCGACATGCCGAGCCGCCTCACCCGAAACCTCAAGCTCTGTCTCGCCTCGGCCATCAGCCTCGGGCTGATTGGCGGCAGCGCCACGGCTGCCGAGAAGAAGGACTTCAAGATCGCCTGGTCGATCTATGTCGGCTGGATGCCCTGGGGCTATGCCTCCGACAGCGGCATCGCGAAGAAATGGGCCGACAAGTACGGTTTGAACATCGAGATCAAGCAGTTCAACGACTACGTGGAGTCGATCAACCAATACACGGCAGGCGCATTCGATGCCGTGACGGTGACGAACATGGATGCCCTGTCCATTCCCGCCGCCGGCGGCGTGGACACCACCGCACTGATCGTGGGTGACTTCTCGAATGGCAACGACGCCCTCATCCTGAAGGGCAAGGACAAGCTGGAAGACATCAAAGGCCAGACGGTCAACCTCGTTGAGTTCTCCGTCTCCCACTACCTGCTCGCACGCGCGCTTGAGTCCATCGGAGCATCGGAAAAGGACGTGAAGGTCGTCAACACCTCCGACGCCGACATGGCCTCGGCCTACAATACCGACGATGTAACCGCCGTTGTTACGTGGAAACCGATCGTCTCCACGATCCTTGAATCGCCCGATGCGAAAGCTGTCTTCGACAGCTCCAAGATCCCCGGCGAGATCATCGACCTGCTCGTCGTCAATACCGACGTTCTGAAAGCCAATCCAAAACTCGGGCAGGCCCTCGCCGGCATCTGGTACGACACCATGAAGGCGCTGGCGACGGATCCAGCAGCCAAGGAAGCCATGGCAAAGGCCTCGGGGACGGACGTCAAGGGCTTCGAAGACCAATTGGCAACGACCAAGCTCTTCTCCGACCCCAAGGACGCCGTGGCCTTCGTCAACGGGGCTGATCTCAAATCGGTGACGGAGAAGGTCTCCACCTTCCTCTTCGACAAGGCCCTCCTCGGAAAGGACGCCAAGTCTGCCGGCGCGATCGGCGTGGAATTCCCCGACAAAACCGTCTTCGGCGACGCCGCGAACGTCAAGCTCCGCTACGACGCGACCTACATGCAGGCGGCGGCCGACGGAAAGCTCTAGCCGCATCGCGATGACGCAACGAACACAAGAAAATTGAACGCGAGCGGGGACGACATGCGTGCCATCAACGTCAAACCAGACAAGGCCGTACGCGTCGTCCTGGCACTCCTGCCGTTCCTGCTCGTGCTTCTCGCCTACATCGTTGGTTCGGGGATGCGCCTCGCGGAAAACCCGAACGATAAACTGTTGCCGAGCTTTGCCAGCATGGCCGACAGCGTCCGCGTGTACGCCTTCGAGGAGGATCCGCGCACCGGCAAAATCCTTCTGTGGAGCGATACGGCCGCGACGCTGACGCGCCTGCTGACAGCCCTCGCCATTTCGACTGCCATTGCCCTTTCGGCGGGCGTTGCGATTGGTCTGCTCCCGCTGGTGGGCGCACTACTCGGCCCTATCGTTGCGGTTGCCTCCATGGTTCCTCCGCTGGCGCTCCTGCCCATCCTCTTCATCGTCATGGGTCTTGGCGAGGCCTCAAAAATCGGATTGGTCGTCATCGGCACGTCGCTGAAACTCGTGCGCGATATCGCCATGAGGGTGCAGGACCTGCCCCGCGAACAACTCATCAAGGCCCAGACACTCGGCGCATCGACGCCGCAGATCGCGGCGCGGGTCATCGTTCCGCAAATTTTGCCGCGCCTGATCGATGCCGTGCGCCTCGAACTCGGCGCGGCGTGGCTCTTTATCATCGCCGCCGAGGCAATCGCCGCCGACAGCGGGCTCGGCTACCGCATCTTTCTCGTCCGGCGCTACCTCGCCATGGACGTCATCATTCCCTACGTGGTCTGGATCACGCTGCTGGCCTTCCTGATGGATCTGGGCTTGCGCATTTTGCAACGCAAGGCCTTCCCCTGGTTTGCCAATGGGAGGTCGCAATGAGCGCGATCCTGATCGACAAGGTCTGGAAGGAGTATGGCGATACCATCGTACTCGAGGATCTAGCACTCGATATCGAAGCCGGGTCGTTCGTGGCGCTTGTCGGTCCATCGGGCTGCGGTAAGACCACGCTTCTGCGCATGCTGCTGGGTGAAGAAAAGCCCACGCGTGGCGCCATTCATGTCGATGGCAAACCATTAAAGGCCGAGCCGGACGCGGACCGCGGCGTCGTGTTCCAGCGCTACTCGGTCTTCCCGCATCTGACCGTTTTGCAGAACGTCATGGTCGGCCGGGAATTCGCGCAAGGCGGCTGGCTCGGCCGTCTGCACGGAGCCCGCCGCCGGCAGGCCGCCGACGACGCGATGGCGCTGGTCTCAGCAGTTGGGCTTTCGGGGCACGAAGCGAAATATCCGGCCGCGCTGTCCGGCGGCATGCAACAGCGTCTGGCGCTGGCACAGGCCCTGATGGGCAAACCGCGCGTTCTGCTTCTGGATGAACCGTTCGGCGCGCTCGATCCCGGAATCCGCGCCGAAATCCACGCCCTGATGCTCGACCTGTGGCGGCGCGAGCGCTTCACCGTCGTCATGGTGACGCACGACCTATCCGAGGCCTTCCGGCTCGGCACGCGCGTCGTCGCCCTGGAGCGCCGCCGCAACCGCCCCGAGGAAAGCGCCCGCTACGGCGCAACGATCTCCCAGGACATCGCGGTGTGGCCGCCCAAGCTGGTGCCCCCGGCAACGGAGGCGGTGGCGCGCGCGGTCTGATCCATTCCGGCACCGGGTCAGCAGGTGCCGCCAGCGGGGACGGCCCCGCCGGAACTCGCAAACCTCCGGGACGACCCGGGTTGATTTGCCCGTGCTCCGCATGACGGAAGCGGGCGCGACTTGGAGACCACACCAATGGCCGAACCCGCGTACGAAGACACACTTGCCGGCGGCAAGCACTGGTCGTTGATCATCAGGCGGCATGCGCGCCTGACCTTGACCGACGTGGAGGGCGGCGCCAACGCCGGCATGATGTTCTACAATCCGCAGAACCTGTGCGAGCGCTACAACGCCCCCGACACTCTGAAGTGCCAGCATACGTTCCGCCTCACGGCCGGGAACTGCCTCTATTCCGACATGGGCCGCATCTTCTGCTCGGTGGTGGAGGATACCTTCGGGTGGCACGATACCGTTTGCGGCAGCTCCACCCGGACCTGCGTGGCCAGCCGCTGGGGGAGCAGCACCTTCCAGTCGGCGCGGAACGATTGGCACCAGAACGGCACCGACAGCTTTCTCATTGAAGCCGCCAAGTACGGACTGGCGCGCCGCGACCTCGGCATGAACGTCAATTGGTTCAGCAAGGTCACCGTTGATGACAACGGGAACGTGGCCCTTGATGCATCCGCCGCACGCGCGGGCGCCAGGATCACGCTGCGCTTTGAAATGGATACGCTTCTTCTCATCCACACCTGCCCTCACCCGCTCAGCACAGCCAAATCCTATCCGCGCAAGCCCGTCCACGTAGCCGTAGCCGACGGCCCACCCGCCGCCGACGACGATCCGTGCCGCACGTCCGCACCGGAAAATGGCCGGGGGTTCGAGAACAACCGCATCCATCACTGCGGCTGCTGCTGAGGGAGACGAACCATGAAAACGCTTCCCAGCCGCCTCGACGCGTCAGGTGCGCATTCCCGCTTCATTCTGCGATCTGGCGAATACTGGCTGCATCGCGTTCAGGCGGGCGAGACCTTCCGCATCGTCGATCTCGAAGGCAATCAGGCCGTCGACACGCTCTTCTTCAACGCTGAAAGACCCCATGAGCGCTACTGCGCATCCACCACCATCCGGGAACAGGCAAACATCTATCTCACCGCCGGCACAACGCTCTACTCCAACGAAACACGGCCGATGTTGAAGATCACAGCCGATACGGTGGGCCGGCACGACACGCTGGGTGGTGCCTGCGCCGCGGAGAGCAACACGGTGAGGTACGCGCTGGAAAAGAAGACCATGCATGCCTGCCGCGACAGCTTCCTTCTGGCGGTGGCGGAGAATGAAGACTACGGCCTCACCAAGCGCGACATCGGACACAACATCAATTTCTTCATGAACGTTCCCGTGACGCCGGAGGGCGGCCTGACGTTCTCCGACGGTGTCTCTGGTGCGGGACGTTACGTGGAGATGGAAGCCGTGATGGACGTGCTGGTCCTCATCTCCAACTGTCCGCAGCTCAACAATCCCTGCAACGCCTACAACCCGACACCTGTCGAACTCCTGATCTGGCCGAAGGGAGCCTGAGCACATGGTCGCCAAGGTTCTCATCGCCAATCGCGGTGCCATTGCCTGCCGCATCATCCGCACGCTCGACCGCATGGGCATTGCCAGCGTTGCCGTCTATTCCGAGGCCGACCGTCATTCCATGCATGTGGCCATGGCTGGCGAAGCGGTCGCCATCGGGCCGCCACCAGCCGCGCTCAGCTATCTCGATATCGACGCCATCCTCGACGCGGCGCGGCGGACAGGCGCCGAAGCGATCCATCCAGGCTACGGCTTTCTTTCAGAGAACCCGGATTTCGCTGAACGGTGCGCGGCGGCCGGCATCATTTTCATCGGCCCCTCGCCCGCCCACATGCGCGCGTTCGGCCTGAAGCACAAGGCGCGCGAACTGGCAATGAATGCCGGCGTTCCTCTAGCTCCCGGTTCCGGTCTCATCGGCAGCCTCGATGAAGCACAATCGGAAGCCGCACGGATTGGCTACCCGGTCATGCTCAAGAGCACAGCCGGTGGCGGGGGAATCGGCCTGCAGCTCATCAAATCGCCCGCGGAGCTGCCCGATCTCTTCGCGCGCGTCCAACGCCTTGCGCGCAACAACTTCAAGGACGCTGGCCTGTTCCTGGAGAAGTACGTCGCACGCGGCCGGCATATCGAGGTGCAGATTTTCGGCGACGGCAAGGGCGAGGTCATCGCCCTGGGCGAGCGCGATTGTTCCGCCCAGCGGCGCAACCAGAAGGTCGTCGAAGAGACCCCGGCGCCGGGCCTCGATGCGGCCACACGCGCGGCGCTGTGGGAGACAGCCCGCGCACTGGGCAAGTCGGTCGATTACGCCAGCGCCGGCACAGTCGAGTTTCTCTACGACAGCGATAGCGGCGAATTCTACTTCCTCGAAGTCAACACGCGCCTGCAGGTGGAGCACGGCGTCACGGAAGAAGTGACCGGCGTCGATCTCGTCGAATGGATGGTACGGCAAGCGGCGGGCGAAGCCATGGCGCTTGACCAGTCGCGCGTTGCGCCGTGCGGGGCGTCGATCCAGGTTCGCATCTATGCCGAGGACCCAGGTCGCGATTTCCGGCCGAGCGCGGGGCAATTGACCGAGGTCCGCTGGCCGGACGGCGCGCGGGTGGAAACCTGGGTGGAAAGCGGCGCGGACGTCTCGCCGTACTACGACCCGATGCTGGCGAAACTCATCGTGCGCGGCGAGACGCGGCCGGAAGCGCTCGCCAATCTGGCCGCCGCTCTCGACGCCACGGTGATTGGCGGCTTCGAGACCAATCTCGCCTACCTGCGCCAGCTCGCCCGGTCAGCGGAACTTGTCGAAGGGCGAATGCTGACGCAGACGCTGGCCACGTTCGACTATTCCGCGCCAACGATTGAAGTGCTAGCGCCCGGCACGCAAACGACGATCCAGGACTGGCCGGGCCGGACCGGATATTGGGCCGTTGGCGTGCCGCCGTCGGGTCCGATGGATAGCCTGTCGTTCCGTCTGGCCAACCGGATCGTCGGCAATCCGGAGGGTGCGCCGGGTCTTGAAATCACCATGGGCGGACCGACGCTGCGCTTCAATTCGGCGGCCACCATCTGTCTGGCGGGCGCACCCTTCCAGTCGACGCTCAATGGCGCACCCATCGCCTTTTGGGAGGCGGTCTATGTTCAGCCAGGGGATGTGCTCGCAGTTGGCGCGGTCGGATCCGCCGGCGCCAGATGCGCACTTTGCGTAAAGGGCGGCCTGAACGTGCCGTCCTACCTTGGCAGCCGCGCCACGTTTACACTCGGCCGCTTCGGCGGACACGGCGGGCGCGCCCTGCTAACCGGCGACATTCTCCACATCGCGGCCGCAGTTGACGAGGTGGAACCGGCACCGTTTCACATCGCCGCCACCAGCCGGCCATCGATTGAACGGACCTGGGAGATCGGGGTGCTCTACGGCCCCCACGGCGCGCCAGACTTTTTCACCGAGCACGATATCGAGACCTTCTTCGCCGCCGAATGGCAGGTGCACTACAATTCCAATCGCACCGGCGTGCGGCTCATCGGCCCAAAGCCGCAATGGGCCCGCAGCGATGGCGGCGAGGCGGGCCTGCACCCGAGCAATATCCACGACAACGCCTACGCCATCGGCGCCATCGATTTTACAGGCGACATGCCGGTCATACTGGGGCCAGACGGTCCCTCGCTGGGCGGCTTCGTCTGCCCCGCGGTCATCGCCAGCGCCGAACTGTGGAAAATCGGTCAACTGCGGCCGGGCGACAAGGTGCGCTTTGTCCAGCTGACGGCCGGTGAGGCCAACGCACGGCGTATCGCACAAAACAACATGCTGACCGGCGGGTCGGACTTAATGCCGGCACCATCCGCTAATTCTGCGTCTCTCGGCAGCGACGATGCCGTCGTCCACGTCAGGGAGGCGACCGGGTCTGCGCCGCGCGTGATCTACCGGCGCGCAGGCGACAGTTATCTACTCATCGAATACGGGCCCATTGTGCTCGATCTCGAACTGCGTTTCCGGGTGCATGTGTTGATGACGCGCCTGGAGACGCTGGCGATCGCCGGCATCATCGACCTGACGCCGGGCATCCGCTCGCTGCAGGTTCATTTCGACCCCGCCCACGTGACCTTGGATCACCTACTCACACAGCTCGCTCGTATCGAGAGTGCCATGGGCAGCCTCGATGATATCGAAGTTCCCTCACGCATCGTGCACATGCCGCTCTCGTGGGATGATCCGGCGGTGCAGGCGACCATCGATAAATACATGCAATCGGTTCGGCCGGACGCGCCATGGTGTCCCTCGAACATCGAGTTCATCCGCCGCATCAATGGCCTTGAGGGCATAGAAGACGTTTTCCGGATCGTCTTCGAGGCCAGCTATCTCGTGCTGGGTCTGGGTGACGTATATCTGGGCGCGCCGGTTGCCACGCCCGTCGATCCACGCCACCGGCTCGTCACCACCAAGTACAATCCCGCGCGCACCTGGACGCCCGACAATGTGGTGGGCATCGGCGGGGCCTACATGTGCATTTACGGCATGGAGGGACCCGGCGGATATCAGCTGTTTGGCCGGACGGCGCAGGTCTGGAACACCTATCGCACATCGGCCGTTTTCGAGCCGGGGCGCCCGTGGCTGCTTCGCTTCTTCGATCAGATCCGCTTCTATCCGGTCAGCCATCACGAACTGATGCAATTCCGCGATGACTTCCTGCAGGGCAAGGCTGAACTCAAAATTGAGCCCACGAGTTTCCGGTTGGCCGACTATCGCACGTTCCTTGCCGACAATGCCGGCAGTATCGCCGCCTTCAAGGCCCGGCAGCAAACGGCATTCGAAGGCGAACGCGCGCGCTGGCAGGCGAGCGATCAGACTGGGGCCTCGGCCCAGGAGGCGGCCGCCGGCCCGGTTGCGGAGACCGCACTTCCCGACGGCGCCGTGGCCATCGACAGTCCAGTCCCTGGTGCCGTGTGGAAGATCGCCATTGAACAAGGTGCGCGCGTGGCAGCCGGCGACCTCCTGGTCGTCATCGAAAGCATGAAGATGGAAATGGCGGTGACTGCGCCGTCGGACGGGGTCGTTCTGGAATTGCGCTGCGCGGAAGGCCGCGGTGTGGACATGGGCCAGACACTCGTCGTTCTCGGTGCGGCGGAGGTGGTGTCATGACGGCCCGCGATCTCGTCACGTTGCCGTTCGACGTTGCAACGCTCACCCAGGGCTATGCGTCCGGCGCTTTCTCGCCCGCCGATATTGTGACCGAAGCGTATCGACGCATCGCGGCATGTCCCGACCCGGCGGTCTGGATCACGTTGCGGTCGAAAGATGAATTATTGGCGGATCTTGCCACGCTGCCGCACGGCCCATTGTCCGGCATACCCTTCGCGGTCAAGGACAACATCGATGTGGCTGGGCTTCCCACCACTTGCGCCTGTCCGGCATACAGCCGGGAGCCGCGAGAAACGGCGACGGCCGTCGCCAAGCTTCAGGCCGCGGGTGCGATCCTCATCGGCAAGACGAACCTCGATCAGTTTGCCACGGGCCTCAACGGCACACGATCGCCGTACGGGGCGCCGGTCTGCGCGTTCAATTCCGCCTACATTTCTGGGGGCTCGAGTTCGGGGTCAGCCGTGGCCGTTTCGCGTGGCCTGGTTACGTTTGCCTTGGGCACCGACACCGCAGGATCCGGACGTGTCCCTGCCGGCTTGAACAACATCATCGGCCTAAAGCCGACCAAGGGTGCCGTCTCGACCCATGGCGTCGTGCCCGCCTGCCGCTCGCTCGATTGCGTGTCGATCTTCTCACTCACTGCACGCGATGCCCATGACGTGTTGATGATCGCGCAGGGTTTCGATCCGCACGACCCATTTTCGCGGCGTCCCGTTCAACCACCACCTATCCCTGCAACGTGGGAGGGCCTGCGCGTCGGCGTGCCCGCAACGGATCATGCATTTTTCGCCGACAGCGCAGCCGTGGACCTGTTTGCCGACGCCATCGCACGCGTGCGCGGCTTGGGTGCGGACATCGTGGCGTTCGACTTTGCGCCTTTTGCAGCGGCCGCCGACCTTCTCTATGCCGGGCCTTGGGTTGCAGAGCGCTTCGCGGCCATCGAAGACTTCGCGCGCGCGCATGCGGCCGAAATCATCGAGCCGGTCCGTCAAATCATTCTCGGCGGTGAAACGTATTCGGCGGTGGATGCTTTTCGCGCATCCTACCGGCTAGCCGAGCTCCTCCAAACCGCCGATGCGGCGTGGCAGACCATGGATGTGATGCTGCTGCCGACCGCTGGTCCCGCCTACACCATCGCCGAAATGAAAAGCGATCCCATTCGGCTCAATACCAGTCTTGGCGCCACCACAAATTTCGTCAATCTCATGGATCTGGCGGCTGTAGCCCTGCCCGCGGGCTTTCGTCCAAGCGGCGTGCCCTATGGCGTCACGCTCATCGGACGCGCGTTCACCGATGGAGCCCTGGCGCGTCTGGCGGACGCGTTGCATCGGGCGCTGCCGGACGCCACGTTGGGCGCGACGGGCGCAGCGCTCGGCGGCGCGCCAGCGATCTCGCCACCCGCCGCCACGGATACCGCCATCCATGTCGCCGTTGTCGGCGCACATCTAACCGGTCAGCCCCTGCACACGCAGCTCGTCGAACGCCGCGCTCGGCTCGTGCGCACCGCACGCACCGCCGCGGGCTATTCCTTCTACGAACTTGCCGGAACGTCCCCCGCCAAGCCCGGACTTGTCTTCGACGGGCGCGGTACGGGGCGGATCGAAGTGGAAATCTTCGCCATGGACGCGGCCGCTTTCGGCTCGTTCGTGGCCCTCATTCCTCCGCCATTGGGAATTGGCACCCTGACCCTGGAGGATGGGTCCCGGGTAAAGGGTTTCGTGTGCGAATCCCATGGGCTGCAGGGGGCACGCGACATTACCGCTTACGGTGGCTGGCGGGCCTGGCTTGCCGCACCCGAACAGCGGTAAGACCGGGTTCGCCAATGGGTTCCGCCCAGCCCCCCGAAAAGTCCAGCACAAGACCCGGGAATTGACCTTGGCAGCGGCGCCACCTACGTTGCGCCGCCCGATGGGTCTCGGCCCTTCACCTGAAAAACATGCACCAAGAACGGAGATCCGGCCCCGCCGGACACATCACTTCCATGTCCATGCACGCCACGCCCGAACAACGCGCCGTCGCCACTGACGCCCGCAGCTGGCCATTCGAGGAAGCCCGCCGGCTCGTACAACGGCTGGAGAAAACCAAAGCCGGCCCGGACAAGACGGTGCTGTTCGAGACCGGCTATGGACCGTCGGGACTGCCGCACATCGGCACCTTTGGCGAAGTGGCGCGCACGAGCATGGTGCGCCGCGCGTTCGAGACGCTGACCGAGGGAAAGATCAAGACGCGCCTCATCTGCTTCTCGGATGACCTGGATGGCATGCGCAAGGTTCCAGACAACGTGCCCAACCCGGACATGCTGCGGGAACACCTCCACCGGCCCCTTGACTCGTGTTCCCGACCCCTTCGGCAAGTTCGAAAGCTTCGGCCACCACAACAACGCGATGCTGCGCCGGTTCCTGGATACGTTCGGCTTCGAGTATGAATTCGCGAGCGCGACGGACTACTACACCTCAGGCCGGTTCGACGACATCCTGCTGCGCGCCGCCGAGCGCTACCAGAAAATCATGGACATTATGCTTCCGACCTTGGGCGAGGAGCGGCAGGCGACCTACAGTTGCTTCCTCCCCATCTCGCCGAAATCCGGCCGCGTCCTCTATGTGCCGATGAAGGAGGTGAACGCCAAAGCCGGAACGGTGACCTTCACTGATGAGGACGGCGAGGACGTCACGCTCCCCGTGACTGGCGGCCACGTCAAATTGCAGTGGAAGCCCGACTTCGGGGCCCGATGGGCCGCCCTCGGCGTCGACTTTGAAATGTACGGCAAGGATCACATGTCCAATACCGTCGTCTACGACGGTATCTGCAAAGTCCTCGGCGGGACGCCGCCCGAGCATTTTGTCTACGAACTCTTCTTGGACGAGAAGGGCGAAAAGATCTCCAAATCCAAGGGCAACGGTCTGACGATCGACCAATGGCTGACCTACGCGACGCCGGAGAGCCTAGCACTCTTCATGTTCCAGAAGCCGAAGTCAGCCAAGAAGATGCACTTCGATGTCATCCCCCGCGCGGTGGACGATTATCTGCAGATGCTTGGCGCGTATTCCCGCCAGGATGCAAAGGCCCAACTCGATAATCCGGTCTGGCATATTCACGCCGGCCAGCCGCCGTCGACCGAAACGCCGGTAACGTTCGCGCTTTTGCGCAACCTCGTCGCGGCCTCGAATGCGGAAAGCAAGGACGTGCTCTGGGGCTACATCCAGCGCCATATGCCCGACGCCACGCCGGAACGTTATCCCCTTCTGGATACGCTCGCGGGCTATGCCGTGCGCTACTATCGCGATTTCGAATTGGCCAAGAAATCGTACCGCGCACCCGACGACGTGGAACGCACCGCATTGGCGGATCTGTCCGAGGCATTGAGCAAGGCCCCCGCCGATGCCAGCGCCGAGGACCTGCAAGGGATTGTGTACGACATCGGCCGCTCGGTGCCGCGATACCAGGATCTCAATGCCAAGGGTGCCACCCCCGAACGCCCGGGCGTTTCAAACGCTTGGTTCAGCGCCATTTACGAGGTGCTGCTGGGCGAGACCAAGGGGCCCCGTTTCGGCTCGTTCATTGCGCTCTACGGCATCGAGGAGACGCGCGCGCTGATTGCCAAGGCGTTGGCTGGTGAGTTTGCCAAACCGGCCTAGGTGCGCGGTGCCTTTAGCCGGATTTGCCGGCGGGCGGCAGCATCCAGGCCGACATCAGGGTATCGATCAGCATTTCGGTACGCCGGTTGATGGTGGCGACGGTCCACTCGTCTTCCACTGCCGCGTTTTGGGCGAGCACGAAGTTCGATGTCGCGTAGATGCCGCGCTTCGCGAGCCACGGCCGGGTCCCTGCCAGCTGGTTTTCGTCTCCGGAAATCAGCACGACATTGCCAAGCTTCTGGTAATGGGCGCGACAGACCTCGCCACTGCGGAACACCTTGAGCCATTCCGATCCTGCGTGCGGATTGCGCGGCAGGATGTGTTCAATCGTGACGTGGTCTCTCTGGATAGCGCCGCTATCGTTGCCAAACAAAATACTCAATCGGCGAAGCAACGACCCGGCATAGTGCTTGATCGCAAAATTCGGGCTTCGCAAGTTGCTGATGGCCTCATGGCGCAGCTTGGGTTCAATATCCAGCTTGGTGGACTGCGCGGGGGCAACGCCGCCTTCAATTTCGGACAGAAGACTAAGCAGCCGGGTCTCCTGGACACCCGGATCGATCCCAGCGATGCGCGACATCCACACCAGCCGGTCCAGACGGCGCACGAACTCGAGTGTCTCGGGATCGTTGGCACCGCGCTTGTTCAGCCAGTGCAGCATGGCTGGAACCCATGTGTGCGGATCGACCCATGTGATGAACTCGATCAACTGCGCAACCGCGGTGCGCTGCGGTCCTTCCAGGCCAGTCGTGCCCTGCCGGATATCGCGCAGCATGCTCGCCATCGGCACGAGGCGCTGGCTCATGAAGGCCAGCCCGTCGGAACCGAGGTTGAAGCGGTCCACGATTTCGGCTTCGACAGGTCTGCTGGATTGCGACCGGCCCCGCCATTCCGTGGCCCGGATGTGGCTTAAAACCCGGTAGAGATCGTCCGGACACAACAGGCTCTCGCAGCCCTCCCACAACCGCGCCGCCGGCACCTGCTGTTCGGGCTTCATGGCCGCGAGAATGACGGCCTTAGCCTCATCGGCGTGCGAGAATGCGAGCTGTGTTTCTTGCTCAGTGTTTATGATTTCCCACGCGTCATCCTGGTTGTCGACCCGCACAACGATCACAAAACAGTTCTCCAGCAAGAACTGAGCAAGAGCCCTGCGGGATGTCTCTGTGACACTGCTGGCGACAAGTTCCGACCGGATACAGTCGCGATTGTCGAGGATATTTCGTTCCGTTTCCGAAAGGTCCTCGCGTGGAAGATCCGGATCACTTTCCGTGGCACCCCGCTGGCGCACAAGCTTGTCGAAAAGTGGCGCCGGCAACGACTGCACGTTCAACCGATTGTGGCGGACGTCTCCCTGATCGTAGCTCTCATCACAGATCAGACGGTGCAAAGCACTGGCGCGCTCCGGATCCGACTCCAGATCGCGCAACACCGCGATGAGCATCGTGAGCGTGACGAGCCGCTGATGGCCGTCGACCAGCTCGACATCCAGCACATCCCGCTGCTGCGCCAGCATCAGCCGGCCAAGCGTATAGCGGCGCTTGCGGCCTTGATGGCGCATGGCGCGAAAGATGTCGGTTAGAAGCCGGCTGACGTGCTCGGTCCGCCAGGCGTAGGCGCGCTGAAAACAGGTCAGGTGAAACCGGTAGCGCCCGTCGAGCAACAGGCCAATCGGCAACACATCTGCGGACATGAACTCGGGGACACTCGACGAAATGACTGATGACTCTGCAATCGATGGTGAAATAGAACTGCGATTAATTAGTGTTGCCCGAGCCCAAAAACCCTTGGCGGGTTCCGGCCGAATACTCTGTACCAATGACGCCCCCTCGACAAATCGCAAGTCCCTTTCACGCAGGTGTTCGAACGCGTGCGGTCCTTGCTTTGCCGGATCCCGCGCTTAAGAGCGGTGACCCGGTTAGCTTTGTTTTGAGTATCCATGAGCGCGACGCCTGTTGCAAGCTGAACCCCCGCAAAAGCACTCTCGCCCGGGAGACCCTAAGTCGGTCTTGGCAAAGTCCATCGGCCTACACAAAAATACGCCATCCGGGGCAGTTGGCGGGGCGCACTTGTCCCTTGCTGAGAACTCGCCTACTGATCCCCATCACTCAGCTCATGAGATCATTTTGACGCTAGGACGCGCAGACCTTGGAGAACACTGTTTACAAGATCGTGACAGCAGCGGACTGGCGCGCGGCTTGCCAGGCGGGGTCTTATAAAGGATCACTGGACGACCAGCGCGATGGCTTCATCCATCTGTCGACGGGCGCACAGGTTGAAGGAACTGCCGCACGTCATTTTTCCAATCAGCATGGACTTCTGCTCGTGGCTTTTGACGCACGTACGCTTGGCGCGCAGTTGATCTTCGAGCCGTCGCGGAACGGTGACCTGTTCCCACATCTCTACGGCGAATTGCCAACCAAACTCGCAATCAGCGAGCACCCCATGACCGTGGAACCAGACGGCGTGCCGCGCGCCACAGCAAGGACCGCGTGATGGCTTCGGCATTTTACGGCTTGGCCCGCGCAGGGCTCTTCGCACTACCTCCCGAAGACGCGCACGAAGTGTCGCTGCGCCTCCTCGAACGGGGTCTTTACCCCCGCGATACACTCTCTGATCCGCCCAAGATCGGATCCCGGCTCTGGGGGCTTCAATTCAAGAACCCGCTCGGCATTGCAGCGGGTTATGACAAGGACGCGCGGGTACCCGATGCCGTGCTTGGCCTTGGCTGCGGGTTCGCCGAGGTCGGTACGCTGACGCCCTTGGCGCAGCCTGGGAATCCCCGTCCCCGCGTGTTCAGACTGGTGCGCGATCACGCCCTCATCAACCGGCTGGGCTTCAACAATGGCGGCCACGCCCCGGCACTGGAACGGCTCAAGGCGCGCCAGACGCGCGGCGGGATCGTGTGTGTCAACGTCGGCGCGAACAAAGATAGTGCAGACCGGCCAGGCGACTACGTGCAGGGCATCACGGCGTTCTACGATGTCGCGACCTTGTTTACGGTCAACATCTCGTCGCCCAACACGCCCGGCCTGCGCGATCTTCAGGCACCTGCCGCGCTTGATGAACTCTTGGGCCGTGTGATGGATGCCCGCCGCAGTCTGGTTTCGGCCGGCAAGCCTCAGCGTCCCATCATCGTGAAAATCTCACCCGACATCGCCGAAGACGACATCGAACCCATTACAGGGCGCTTGCTCGCCCATGGCGTGGACGGGATCTGCGTCTCGAATACGACGCTCTCTCGCAGCGGACTGACCGATACGCAGCGCGGCGAAGCAGGTGGACTGTCGGGCCGGCCCGTCTTCCATCGCGCGACAGTGATGCTGGCGAAAATCTTTCAAGCGACCGGCGGCCGCGTGCCTCTGATCGGCATCGGTGGCATCGACAGTCCTGAGCGGGCTCTGGAAAAAATCGAGGCGGGTGCTTCGCTGCTCCAACTTTATACCGGATTGGTCTATGAAGGTCCGGGCCTGATTGGCGCCATCAAGCGAGGTCTGGCCGACGCCGTCCGGCGCGAAGGCGTCGCCACGCTCTCCGACTTGACCGGCCGGCGCGCCGCGCACTGGGCTGGCCTCGGTCTCGACGGCGGCGCTTGAGGCGCGGTCCCCGGACCCGATTACGACTTGGGCCGCCCCATGACCGCAACCAGCCGGACGATCGCCCAGATCGGCACCACGACGATCGCACCCAAAAGCAGATATTGCAGCAGCCAGTCGACCGCCCCGAGGCCAAGATCGTAGAGGCCCTGCAGGAGGGCATTGATCCGGTCGAAGAAATTGCGAAGATTGATCCCGAGGGTATCCAGAACGATACCCACGGCAATTGAGATGAGGGCAAGCCGGACAATGACTCCCAGCAGGCTGCCGCCTAGAATTGTCTCGCGGTCCATGTGGCCCCATTTCGAAATCACGCTGCCGGCGTCATAACATGCCAATATGCGTTGAGCGACCCCTCGGGCGCCGCCAAATCTTCAGCGTCAAGTCTTCAGCGTGTAGGTATGTCCATTCCGCCGCGTGCAAAGTCCCGCACCATGACGGCGCCTCCGGCTCGCACGCCGCCGCGGGTTAAGCGCAGGCCGAACGACACCCAACCCGCCGCTTTACCGGACCCGTTCCGCAGCTGGTTTTCCAGCCGTGGCTGGTCGCCGAGACCCCACCAGCTCGCCCTGCTTGCCAAGGTCGCGGCCCGGCGGTCGACGCTGCTGATCGCGCCGACGGGGGCTGGCAAAACGCTCTCGGGCTTTCTGCCGAGCCTCCTCGCGCTGTCCCGGCATCCGGCCCGCACCCGGGGACGCCGGCTCCATACGCTGTACATTTCGCCGTTGAAAGCGCTCGCCGTGGACGTGGCCCGCAATGTCACGGCCCCCATCGCCGAGATGGGCTTGTCCATCCGCTGCGAGACCCGGACCGGCGACACCTCGGCCGCCAAGCGTCAACGTCAACGCACCGCGCCGCCGGATATTCTGATGACGACGCCGGAACAGCTGGCGCTTCTGCTCAGCCACGAGGATGCCCCGCACCTGTTCGGCGCACTTGAAACTCTCATACTCGACGAACTCCACACGCTGGCGGCATCCAAACGCGGCGACCTTCTCGCCCTCGATATTGCCCGCCTGCGCAAGCTCGCGCCGGATATGACGCTCATCGGATTGTCCGCGACGGTGGCGCGGCCGGCCGAACTTCGCGCCTACCTCGCCGCCCAGCATGATCCCGGAACGCAAACCCTGCTCGCCGACGTCATCGAGGCGCCGTCCGGCGCAACGCCGGAAATCTCGATACTTGAGCGGGACGATCCGGTGCCGTGGGGCGGCCATTCCGCCCTTTACGCCATGCCGTCGATTTATGACGCGATCCGCGCCCATCGGTTGACGCTGGTGTTCGTCAACACGCGCATGCAGGCCGAACTCGTGTTCCAGGAGCTCTGGCGGATCAACGAGCGATGCGCTGCCCATCGCCCTGCACCACGGCTCACTGGCGCCCGAACAGCGGCGCAAGGTCGAAGCGGCCATGGCAGCCGGCACCTTGAAGGCGGTCGTGGCGACATCGACCCTCGATCTCGGAATTGACTGGGGTGACGTCGATCTCGTCATCAATATCGGCGCGCCCAAAGGCGCAAGCCGCCTCATCCAGCGTGTCGGCCGCGCCAATCACCGGCTCGATGAACCCTCGCGCGCGCTGCTTGTGCCAGCCAACCGCTTCGAAGTGCTGGAATGCCGGGCAGCACTCGAAGCGGCATCGGCCGGCGAGCAGGATGCCATCGTCGACCGGACAGGTGCGTTGGACGTTCTGGCGCAGCATGTGTTGGGCATGGCGTGTTCGGGACCGTTCCACCCCGATGACCTGTACGCGGAAATCCGGTCGGCGCTGCCCTACATGGGATTGGAGCGAACCAGCTTCGAGCGCATCGTCGATTTCGTGGCGACCGGCGGCTACGCGCTGCGCGCCTATGAGCGCTTTGCCCGCCTCCGGCCGCAGGACGATGGCCGGTTGCGGCTGGCGCACCCGCGCATGGCCAATCAGTACCGGCTGAACGTGGGCACGATTGTCGAGAGCCCGATGATCAAAATCCGGCTCGCGCGGGGCCGGCCGCGCAAGCAAGGGCAACCAGGAGCGTTTGCCGGCGGGCGGGTATTGGGCGAGGTGGAAGAATATTTCGTCGAGCAGCTTGCTCCTGGCGACACCTTCGTGTTTGCAGGCGAGATCCTGCGCTTCGAGGGGCTGCAGGAAACCGACGCATTTTGCTCGCGCGCCCAAACCGCCGACCCCATGATTCCGTCCTATGCGGGCGGCAAGTTTCCACTCTCCACGCATCTGGCGCGGCGCGTGCGCGCCCTGATTGCCAATCCCGAATCCTGGTCCGCGCTGCCGGCCCCGGTCGCCGAATGGCTGACGCTTCAACGGCAGAAGTCGCTCATCCCAGGCCCTGACGAGGTCCTCGTGGAGACCTTTCCGCAAGGCAAACGGCATCATCTCGTGCTGTATCCGTTCGAAGGGCGATTGGCGCATCAGACACTTGGCATGTTGCTGACGCGCCGCCTGGACCGGGCCGGTGCGCGGCCCTTGGGTTTTGTCGCCAACGACTACGGCCTGTCGGTCTGGGCCGCGACCGATCTCTCCGCCATGATTGCCGACGGACGCATCTGCCTTGCGGCCATGCTCGACGAAGATCTTCTGGGCGACGACCTGGACGCTTGGCTCGCGGAATCCGCATTGATGAAGCGCACCTTCCGGATCGCCGCCGTGATCGCTGGATTGATTGAACGGCGCCATCCGGGACGCGAGAAATCCGGCCGGCAGGTCACGATGTCCACAGATCTTGTCTACGACGTCTTGAGAAAACACGAGCCCGGCCACATCCTACTTGAAGCCGCGTGGGCCGATGCGGCCACGGGGCTGTTGGATATCCGGCGGCTTGGCCATTTCCTTGGCCGTATCAAAGGCCGAATCAGGCATCAGGAATTGGATCGGGTTTCACCCTTGTCGGTTCCCATCCTGCTTGAGATTGGCAAGGAACCCGTGGCGCACCTCGCCCGTGAGGATCTATTGCGGGATGCGGCTTTGAATTTGATCCGCGCCGCGACCGAACCAGGAGACATACCCATCCATGGCACACCTCGCCCTGAAGCCCGAGCGGCTCGACGCAGGTGAATTCAACGATCAGGCCGTCGATATCTGCGGCAAGGCCTTCCGCGCGGATTTTTCCGGTGCGTTGTACTGGCCGGCGGAGGACGCGCTGATCGTCGCCGACCTGCATCTTGAGAAGGGGTCGTCGTTCGCGCGCAAGGGGGTGATGCTGCCGCCGTACGATACTCGCGAAACGCTGGCCCGGCTGGCCGAAGCCATCGATCGCTTCGGCGCTGCTACGGTGATTGCGCTCGGCGACAGCCTGCACGAAGAAGCGGGCGCAGCGCGGATCAGCCCCGAGGATCGCGAGACACTTCGTATTCTGCAGGAGGACCGGGAGTGGATCTGGATCACCGGCAACCACGATCCGCGCATTGGCGATGAACTGGGCGGCCACGTCCGGGCTGAAATCGAGGTCGAGGGGCTGGCCTTCCGCCATATCCCAAAACGCGGTGGCGTCACGCACGAGATTGCCGGTCATCTCCACCCGGCGGCGCGCCTGTCACTGCATGGCCATTCGTTCCGGCGGCCGTGCTTCGTATCCAACGGTCTCCGGCTGGTCATGCCGGCGTTCGGCAGCTTTACCGGTGGCCTGAATATCCTGGACGAGGCTTTCCATCCGCTGTTCGGCGATGAGGGTATGTCGGTCTGGATGATGGGACAGGAAGGTCTCTACCCTGTCGCGCCGCGCCTTTTGAAGGCCGACTAGAGTTTATGCTCGCCCCGGCAACCCATCGTGTGTTGCAACGGGGACCGTCTATGCGGCACGGCGGTGGAAGAATGCGGATGCCAAGAGGCCGGCCACGACGGCTAGAAGCACGGTCATGAGACCGTAAAGATAGGGCTGCTCGAACGCGAAGGCATGCAGCCAGCGTTCGATGCCCTCGCGTTCCAGAACCACCCGGGCCTGATAGCGGCTCAACACCTTGCCATCGTGAAAGAGATATACGCGCGCCGTCAGAGGACCCACGGGCACCGTTGCCGGCAGGTCGATCTTGGAACGGAACAGACTGCGGCCGGTAAAAATCACGCCGTAGTCGTCGTGCTTGAACAGGCCCTCGGCCTCTTTCAGGCGCGCCACCGCCTGCTTGTTGGCGATGAAATCCTCGCTCGAGACGCGAATTGCCGAATTGGCCGACGCCGCCATACGCACCGCGGCGATGCCAATTCCCAGTTCGTCACGCAGCGCCGGTTCTGTGAATTCCTCCACCGGCCTCGTCGACACGACGGCATAGTAGCTCGGAACGGCGTTGAAGGAGAACGCAGAGGTGTTGAGCCATAGGCCCGCCACGCGCGACTTTTTGCGGACAACCAGGGGTTCGGGCGCGCCTTCGACGACGATCACGACATCATAGAACCCAGACTCAGCACTCGGCTGTTTGCTGTTCTCGATGGCGCCGAAGACGAGCACTTCCGATCCTGAATAGCCCGAAGTCACCGCGATGGTCCGGGCCGAGACATCGGCTTCCACCCGTTCGGCCGCCGGGTCTGGCTTGGCTTCCGCCGGTACGCTGGCGGGTGCCGCAGTGTCGGGTTTGACTTGCTCTTCGGGTGGCGTCTCCTTGGCAGGCTTTTTCTGCTCGGCTGGATTTTGCTTTTTGCGCGGCTTGAGCGTGGTCTGTGCGGCGGCCTCCAGATCCAGTGTGACGGGCGGCGGCAGAACGAGCGCAAGGGCCAGCACGGCGAGCAGCGTGACAATCCGCAGCGTCAATTTATCAGATCTAGCGCGGTGCCGCCTCATCCCGCCCCCACCGCACGCGCCACGGAATACAGTTCGTTGGGAACTACCACGAGATCCCAGCCCAGCCGCAAGCAGACAAGCAGCACGATTGCGGCCAGCAGCAGACGCAGTTGCTCGCCTTTCAGCTGGCTTCCGGCCGAAGCCCCGAATTGCGCCCCGATGACACTGCCGACCATCAGGATTGCGGCGAGCACAATATCAACCGACGAAAGCGCACCCGCATGAAGGATCGTTGCGGCTGCTGCGACGAAGACGGTTTGAAATAGCGACGTGCCGACGACGACGTTCGTGGGTACCCGCAGGAGGTAGATCATTGCCGGCACCATGACGAAGCCGCCGCCCACACCCATGATCCCGGACAGGAAACCGACGAAGGCTCCGATCAGAAACGGCGGGATTGAGCTGATATAAAGCTTCGAACGGTGGAACCGCATCTTGATGGGCAGGCCGTGGACCCAACTGTGCTCGCCCGGGCGGCGATGCCCCGTGGCAACGCCCTGGCGCGATTGAATCACCGCACGCAGGCTTTCAATCAGCATCAAGGTTCCGATGACCCCGAGGAAAAGCACATAGCAGAGCGCGATAAAGACATCGAACTGTCCCTTCTCGCGCAGGATGCGCACGATCTCCACGCCGATGCCGGCGCCAAACAGCCCCCCGACCAACATAACGGCGCCGAGCTTCACGTCGACGTTTTTGCGCCGGTACTGCGCCATGGCGCCCGATACCGACGAGGCCACGATTTGGGCCGTCGAAGTGCCAACCGCGACGGGCGCGGGGACACCGG
This sequence comes from uncultured Alphaproteobacteria bacterium, assembly GCA_963786675.1. GTDB lineage: Bacteria > Pseudomonadota > Alphaproteobacteria > Rhizobiales > Hyphomicrobiaceae > JAGVSR01. Next base: position 74,244 of record CAWAZY010000002.1, read on the forward strand.
TAAACATCAACAGCGGTGTGATGAGGAATCCGCCCCCGACACCGAACAAGCCCGAAATAAAGCCGACGGCCGTTCCCATGCCCAGGAGCAGGAGAACGCTTTCAGACATTTCCGCGATGGGCAGGTAGATGTTCATGCGGTGATTTCGGACGCAACGATCGGCGAGGCGGAGGCGACCAGCGGACCGAACACTACGGACCCAACCAAGCAGCCTAACCGCGACGCATGCAGGATTTTCGCTGTGCGACCGTAGATGAGTGGACGGCCCGGTGCCACCCCTGCCCACAAAGAACGTCACACGGCACGGCCATGGCGTGGCTTGAAAGTCGCGCCAGCGGCCCCGGGCAGCGTATCACAGGGCGGGCGGCGAGGTTCAGCCGTTGCCGTTCGCGCCCTGACGCTTCTTCCAATCTTCCCCGGCGACACGGGCATCGTTGACGATCGGAATGACGATTTTTGGCGTGAATGAGGATACGGCAACCTCGGAGGACTGGCGTGCCTTGGGATCCAGGTCGCGGGCCAGAGCATCGCGGCGGCGGGCGGCTTCCTTATCGCCCGACTTGGCGGCCAGCGCGTACCAGATGTAGGCCCGGCTGGGATCCTTGGCGACCCCGAGGCCGTTCTCATGCAAGACGGCCAAGTTGTACTGGCTGTCGGCCAAGCCATGGTCGGCCGCGCCTTGGAACCACTGTGCGGCGGTGGTGTAATCGGGCGAGCCACTATCGCGGCCAGCGCTGAGCACGGCGAGATTGTGCATCGCCTTGACGTTGCCCTGTTCGGCAGCGCGCTGATACCAAGCCCGCGCACGGCCCGGATCGGCCTTCACGCCGAGACCCCGTTCATACAGCGTGCCGAGACGGTACTGGGCCTGGGCAAACCCCTGCGCCGCCGACCGCTGGTACCACGTCATCGCTTCCTTGAAATTCTGCGTCGTTCCCTTGCCTTCGGCCAGCCGCGCACCAACCTCAAATGCGGCCGACGGATCGCCATTGGCTGCCGCCAGGCGCAGAGACAGAGGTCCAACGGTTGCTGGCGGCAAGGCCAGCGCACTGGGCACCCCATTGACACTCGCATTCACCGGAGCCTTTGGAACGTCCGTCGTTGCACTTTCCAGGGAGTTGAGGTTCAGCGATGCGGGGATCGCGGCCATCTGGGCCGGCAAGGCATCGGCGTCAGCGTCAACGTCCGCTTGATACACGATGTTCTGCGCACGTACCTTGGCGACTTCCTCAGGCATCAGATCGGCTGGTGAGAGCCGTGACGCATTGTTTCCAAGACGCGACGACAGCGTCGCGATTTTCTGCTGGTTCTGCAGGTGAATGAGCTGCTGGGCCGAAGGCTTGCGGATGGAATCCTGAAGCACGATGCCTTCAGGCGCCAGGCCGGCGCCCGGCGTCTGGGGCCGGTTCTCGAGAACTTCGCCCTCGGATAGCTCCCCATCGATGCCCAGCGCATCGGTATTGGTTTCAGGACCACCACCGGCGCGCGGCAAAGCCTGCGGTGCTGTCTCTGAAACCGGGGCCTCATTTGAAGCGGCCGGCTCTGCAGGGTCGGCCGGAGCCGCATTCATCGGCACCGGGGCAGGAACGCCCGCGGCATCGTCAGCCGGCACCTCGAACCCTGCCGCAGGCGAAACGTCCGCCGATCCAGCATCAGCCGCGGGCTTGGCGGGAATTTCGATGACCGGAGACACATCCGTCACCGCGGCGGGCGCCGGAGCCGAAGGGGCCGAAGCGCGCGATTTCATGAGCAGCGACACACCGCTGACCGCGATCACCAGGGCCAAGGCCAGGGCCGTCAGACGAATCTTGCGCGAAGAGCCGGCGGTCGCGGCATCCAGTTCGACCGGATCGGGCGCCGGCATGCGCGGACGCGGCAAACCACGCGCGGCCTTGTTGGCCGAGAGCGTGACAGCAGCACCGGCGTCTACTTCTGCTTCGGCTTCCGCCGCGGCGGCTGCGCGAAGCTTGGCACGCTGGGCGTCGGCAATGAAATCCTGACGAAGCTTATCGACGGGCGAGCGCGGGGCGGGCGCCACCGGCTCGTCGTGATGCGGTGCGGGCGGCGGGCTATCCGTCCGGTTGAACGTATCGTCCGGCACGGCCGGTGCGGTACCGGCAGACTGAGGCGCAAAGCCAAAGGCAGGTGCGGCCTCGTCCATTGCCGCGTATCTGGGTGCGGCCGCCGTGGGTTCATAGGCCAGGTCTGCAGCGTGCAGACCGCGCATCGCGGGCACATCTACATTCTGCTGGCGTACGTGTGAGACTTCGAGGGCATCGATCCGGTCAAGCAGCCGGATCATGGCCTGCTGGACCGTATCCAGCATTGAATAAGTCTGCTCGTCGTTCTGACGGCGATCATCCATCAGGTTGCGCAGCAGGCCATTGATTTCTTCAAATCGGCGCTCGTCGCCTGCGGGCGTCTGAGCCGCGCCGAGCGAGGCGGCAATCCGGTGCGCCACTTCATCCGCCGTCGTTGTGGCAAGCGCACGCATGTCCACCGGATCATAAGACGTGGCCGGCGCGGCAATGCCGCCCTGCTGCTCCGCCAAATGCTCGATCACGACTTGCAACTGCTGCTCGATTCCATCCAGCCGGCCCAGCTGCGCTTCGGTTTGTTCCAGGTGCGCGGCGAGTTCCGTAATCTGGCCTTCGAGAAGGCGCAAGCTCTCCACGTCGGTCCGCAGCGCGACATCCCCGAGCACGCTGCCCATACGCTCTTCAAAGGCAAAGAAGCGCTCGCCCAGGCTTTCCACGGACAAGGCAGGGTTCATGTCCGCAAGCGACTGTTCGATGCGCGCTGCGATTTCGGAAAGGCGGGCGTCGAGCCAGGCCCGGTCTTCGCTGAACGCCGCCATCTGAGGCATTGAGCTCGCGGCAGGCATGCTCATCACCGGCTGCTCGGCCGGCGCTCCCATCGGTTGGTTCGTGGTGGAAATTTCGTGTGAGCCGGGGGCATCGGCTTGGTCGTCCGACGCGGGCTGCTCGGAGCGCGGGGACGACCGCACGAGTGCGGCGTCGCTTTCTTCATAGATGCGCGTCAACGCCTCGGCGCTGCCTTCATCCCACGGTTCGTTGGCTTCATCATCGAACGCCTCCCCGATGAGATCGAAGGGATCAATCGCGGCCGCGCCCGTGGCCGAACGTGCCGGCTCCGCGTGAGCCATCAATGCCACGGCCTCCGGCGACGCCGCGGACTTCAAAGCCGCGGGGGCCAAAGCGGACTCTGATGCGGCCGGCGCATGAAACACGGACTGACCGTAGCGCAAGGACCGCAATTCGGACTGCGCCTCGTCCACCGCATCGATCCGCATGGCCAGCTGCGAAAGGCCGTTCTCGATGCGCGCGAAGGCCGAACTCAGCTCCGTAGGGCACATCCGTGCGGACCTGCTCGGCTTCACGGCTCATGGCAGCCAGGCGATCCCGCATCTCCTGCAGAATGCCGGTGTGGCGCTCTTCGGCCGTCTCGATCTGATGAGAAATGGTGGCCAGGAGGGCACGAAGCTCTTCCGGTACGGCCTGCGTCTCGCTCCCTGAAAGCGACTCGACATCCGCGGGCCCGGTTCCCGTTCTCGACATTGGCACTTCCTCAATCGCACTGCGGCGACGGTTGAGCCCTGCAAAACGATCGAGGAATGGACCACGAGCCAGTCCGACCGCGCCGGGCGTAAATCGCTTTCGAGGTCTTCACGCGGCACGGGAGGACGACCCTTCAGAGTGAAGGTGTCAGCCGGCAGTAAACGCCGGGTTAAGTTGTGTCCCAGATTTGAATAATGTCGTTTTTGCTAGCTTTATCATGGCTCTAGCCGGACACTTCCGAGCCGCGCTCGGGTCCGCATCGCCCGGGCGGCGGGTGCAGATCGACTGATTCGCTTGTATCCGGGCCTGCGAAGGGCGCCGTTGGATGCCCCAACTCGCGTCCGCCGCACGGCATCGCCCTCGGACGCGATTGCAGCCGCTGAGACGTCTTCCGGGGATTGCCGGGTCTTAACTTCGACTTTTCAGGACGGGGAGGCCCGCGACCAGCCGCGACCGGATCAGGTCGCCCTCGGGCCATTCGTTGGACGGATCGTCGGGATCCTCGAAGACGTCAGCGACAAGCAATTCCCGCATGTTTCCCAGGTCGTCGCTGGCCACTGCCGCCTGGACATCGCCCAGCACCAGAATTTCATGGTCGCAATCGATGACCGCTTCCGAGATGAGGGCGCCACCGACGAGCAAAGCACCGTTGTCGCCGTCGCAGAGTGTCAGACCTTTGATGTTGAGAGAGCCCAAAACCACGATGCCTGCCGCGGCCTTGATCAGTTCTTCGGCATAGAGGGAACCGCCCACCAGCAAGAACGGGGCGTCTTCCGAGTCGGCATTGAGAATCTGACCTTGGACGGTCAGGTCACCGAGGGCGACGACACACGAATAGCCCCCTGACAGGAAAGGCTCAGAATCCGTATCCAGGACCAAATCTCCCGGGATGACGGTTCCGGCTGCCAGCACGAGCGCGCGTTTTTCTGGATGATCGACAAGGATCTGCAGGGTCCAATCGCGAAAATGCGGCTCCGCAAGACCCGCCGCCTCGATGAGACGCTGGAATTCGGCCGCGGTCGCTTCCAAATCACCGGGTGTGCCCAAGTCCTCGATGCGGTTCATGCTCTCGCCCGATGTTGTGACCCTTCGAATCGGTACGCTACCAAAGAGCGTTCTCAGGAGCGAGACAGGGCTGGACAAGTGAGGAGCGCGTGGCGGCTGACCGGAGCCGCGGGCAGGAGGCGCCAAAAACGGAAACGGCGGCCCGATGGGCCGCCGCACCTAGAAAACCGCTTGCGCGGATCGACTTAGATAACGTCGATCTCGGCCGGCAGGTACGACGTCACTTCGAGGCCGACTTCCTGCTCGCGAACGGCGGGCTTGGTCCAGGTCTTCATGATCTATCTCCTCCAATTTGCCGATGCGCTTTCTGCGTCTCGGCTGTTTTAAAGATAGGCGTCATCGGCCATAACTTCAAATCGCAATCGCGTGAGAATTTGATCAGATTAACTTATTGCAAGAGATGCCGGCACTGATCACTGAACTGAACCAATTTGGCCGGCCCGCGCGCGTTGGATTTCGCTGCAGACGATCCCCCGAAACGATCAACGGGGCGGTTGCATTGCGCAACCACCCCGTCGAAAAAATCTTTATCGGATCAGACGTTAGATAACGTCGATCTCGGCCGGCAGGTACGACGTAACTTCGAGGCCGACTTCCTGCTCACGAACGGCGGGCTTGGTCCAGGTCTTCATGATGTTTCCTCCAAAATTGACTGACGTTGTCAGCTTCATGATGGGAAGATATCCCCGATGCTCGATAACTTCAAATCGCAAGTTCGTGAGAATTTGCAAAGATAATCTTATGGGTCCGATCAGCTACGCTGATGCTCTGGAACGGCTCAGATATCGGTCTGAACCATGCCGGTGGCGGTTCCCCGCCCTTACAGCCCCGGAAAATGAAAAACGCGGCAGTTGCTTTAGCAACTACCGCGTTTCCGAATTCAGCTAGCAAGCCGACGTTAGATAACGTCGATCTCGGCCGGCAGGTACGACGTCACTTCGAGGCCGACTTCCTGCTCACGAACGGCGGGCTTGGTCCAGGTCTTCATGATCAATCTCCTAGGTTGAACGATGCCGGGGTCTCCGTCCGGCTCCGCTTGACCCCTTATCTATCTTTCCCCGCGCACACGTTCAAATCGCAAGTTCGTGATCTGCCGATCAGAATTTCAGATCGATGGCCACAGTCAGTCTGATCGCCCCTGGGCCGGGACGCTCTCCCGCGGTGCTCGTCCCACTGGACCAAGGACATGGCCGATGGGATCGCGCACTGAAAGCACCGTGTAACGCGCCAACTCCACGACATCGTGGCGCCGGATCGCAGGAGCACGGCAAGCGAAAGAGCGTGACGCACTACGTGCACGACATCTTCGGCAATGTGATTGCCGAGACGGCCGGCGGCGGTGCGACGGGGGCCACCGGGACGGTGCGGGAATACATCTGGCTCTATGAGACGGAAATCGCGCCCGGCATTTTGGTTGCATGCCTCCGGCATGACGGGCAGCCGCACGACCGTCGATCGACCGCTGGCGGTGGTCAGCGGCGTGAACACTGCCTCACCCGCGACGTGGTGGGTGAGCACGGACCATCTGAACCGCCCGTCCGTGCGGAGCTCGGCAAGCCAAAGAGCAGATGACGGACGGGACGAAGGCAGTGGTCTGGAACGCGGTCTGGACCCCCTGGGGGAGCCCCCAGTCGATCACCGGGTCTGCCACGCTCAACGCCCGCTTCCCCGGACAGTGGTTCCAAGTGGAAGCCGGCTTGCATTACAACTGGCATCGCAGCTACGATCCGACCTTGGGGAGGTACACCCAGCCCGACCCGCTCGGCTTCGTCGATGGACCGAGTGTGTATGGGTATGCCGGTGGGAGTCCAGTCGTAGGCGTCGACCCGCTCGGATTGATGCGGTATCCGGGCGGCGGTTCGCTACACCACCTCTTTCCACAGCCGCCTCCGCCGGCGCCATCTTCCTCCGAACCTTGTGGTGGAAATTCAGCGCCGCCGCCACCGCCAACGATAATTCCAGCGGCTTGGGGCCCCTGTGGTGGACCTCTGGCAAAAAGAAATCCTTTTTGCCAGGGCCCAGAGATGGGTGGAGGCGGTGGTGGAGGCGGCGGAGGACGTGCCAAATCGCCGCCAAAGTCACCAAAGGACTTCATCACACCGACGAATCCGCCACAGAATCCGCCAACCACGCTGCCACCCGGTCATACGGTTCGTACGATGCCACCAACGAAGCAGTATCCAAATGGATATTGGGTACAGACGAACCAGTACGGGCAACCTGTTAATCCCGCCACGGGAAAACCAACTGGAAACGTAACGCGTCCGGAGAGCCGTTCGCAGACTCATGTGCCGCTTCCCCCTAAGTAGGTGACCTAAATGTACGGACTGCCTAGAGAATTAGACCTGACGTTCTTTATGGGGCGAGAGATTTTACAGATTTGTTTCGGGACCAATGACCTCGTTCTGAATTTTGATGACGCGGTAACAATCTCAATAAGCTCGGCGATCTCTGTTTCATGCGGGGAACAAGGGGTAAAGACAGAGATGTACATTGAGGTTGCACAACAATTGTCGAGGGTTTTGCAGGTTCCGGTGACGGCGGTTAATGTGGTCAATGATGGCAAAGCACTTTCGATCAGCTTCGCAAATGGATTTGAATTGCTGATTTGGGATGACTCTGGAAGAGTTTGAATTGTTTGTGATACGGCATGGTCCTGATGAGATTATTGTTTGACTGTATGTACTGGAACAGTAATCACCTGACAGTCGCCGCTTCGGGAGCAGGGCACAGTCCATCACCGGGTCTGCAACTTTGAATGCCCGGTTCCCCGGACAGTGGTTCCAAGTGGAAGCAGGGTTGCACTGCTCTCTTGCTTGCGCTTCGGATGCCCACTAGCATCCGCGCGTGTCACCGGCATGCAGCCTGCCCCGGCGAAGGCCGGGGATCCGACGCTCGGCCGCTGCTCTTTGACTTGCCTGCCTCCGGCGCATCTTGCTTGCCTGCTTTCAGCAGGACCCCGACCCGCTCGGCTTCGTCGATGGGCCGAGTGTGTTTGGGTATGTGAGGGGGTCGACCAGTGGATGTCGCGTGCTAGTGCGCAGCTTCCCAATTGTCGGCTGCTTTGGCATCCACCTGCACGGGAACCGCAAGCCGAACCGCCGGCTCAGGCGCACCTTCCATGACCTGACGCACGACGGCAATCGCCCGGTCGGCATCCCCCGCCTTCACTTCGAAGATCAGTTCGTCATGGACTTGCAGCAGCATGCGCATGCCATCAAGTTTGTTTTCCGCCAGTGCCGCGGGCATCCGGATCATGGCGCGACGGATGATGTCGGCCGCTGATCCCTGGATCGGCGCATTGATGGCCGCGCGTTCGAGGAAGCCGCGCATGGACGGATTCTTGGTGTTGATCTCGGGGTAGTGGATGCGCCGCCCGAATATGGTTTCAACGTAACCCTTGTCGTGTGCCGTCCGCTTGGTCGCGTCCATGTAATCGCGGATACCGGGGAAGCGCTCGAAATAGGTCTTGATGTAGGCGCCCGCCTCTTCACGGCTGATGCCGAGCTGATTGGCCAGCCCGAAAGCCGAAATACCATAGATGATGCCGAAGTTGATCGCCTTGGCGCGGCGGCGGACTTCGCTCGTCATCTCTTTGAGCGGCACACCGAACATCTCCGACGCGGTCATGGCGTGGATGTCGAGCCCATCGGCGAACGCTTTTTTCAACTGCGGAATATCGGCAATGTGGGCCAGCACGCGCAGTTCGATCTGAGAATAGTCGGCCGAGATCAGCTTCATACCTTTGGCCGCGACGAAAGCAGTCCGGATCTCGCGGCCCTCTTTGGTGCGGACCGGAATGTTCTGCAGGTTCGGATCCGATGATGAAAGTCGCCCTGTCGTGGTCGCGGCCAGCGCGTAGCTGGTGTGAATGCGTCCCGTTTCGGGGTTGATGAAGCCGGGCAGCGCATCGGTGTAGGTGGAGCGCAACTTGGATAGTTGCCGCCACTCCAGCATCGTATTGATGAGCCGGCGCGCGTCGTCGGGCAGCTCTTCGTTGGCGGCCAAGTCGTCGAGCAAGCCGGCGCGCGTTTCCCACTGGCCCGTTTTGGTTTTCTTGCCGCCGGGCAATTGCAGGCGGTCGAAGAGAATTTCACCCAGCTGCTTGGGACTGCCGAGATTGAACTTGTGCCCGACGAGGCCGTAGACCTCCTCCTCAAGACGCGCGATGCTCTGTGCGAATTTCGACGACAGGCGGTTCAGGATTGCGCGATCGACTTCGATGCCCGCCCGTTCCATGTCCACAATGATGCCGACCAGAGGCCGCTCCAGCGTCTCATAGACCGTCGTCATGCGCTCGGCGGGGAGGCGCGCCTTGAGCTTCATCCAGAGCCGCAGTGTTACGTCCGCGTCTTCCGCTGCGTATTCCGTTGCCTTTTCGATGGGCACGCCTGCGAACGTCTTTTCGGATTTCTTCGCTCCCGGCGCGTGCTCGATGACCTTGTCGAAGGAAATGCACGAGTGGCCCAGGTGGCGTTCGGCCAGGTCGTCCATGCCGTGGCCGCCGCGTCCGCCGTCGAGGGTGTAGGACATCAGCATGGTGTCATCGATGGGCGTGATGGAGATGCCATGACGCGCCAAGACCAAGGCGTCGTACTTGATGTTCTGCCCGATCTTGAGCACTGAGGGGTCCTGCAGCAGCGGGCCCAGAATCGCCAACGCATCGCGGATCGGTATTTGCCCTTCCGCGCGCCCGCCGCTGTCAAACAGATCGGCACCGCCGGCAACATGTCCAAGCGGCACGTAACAGGCTTTACCAGGCGCCGTGGCGAGGGAGACTCCGACGAGATCGACCTGCATGGCGTCGAGACCCGTCGTCTCCGTATCGAAGGCGAAGCGCCCGGCGGCGCGGCATGTATCCACCCAGGCTTGCAGGCGCGCGGTATCAGTGACCGTTTCGTAGGCCGCGCGATCGAACGGCACCGCGCTGACGCGGTGCGAGACGATGGCCGCACCCGCCGCGGGCGTTCCGGTGCCATGGGGCTGCGCGGCCGCCGATTCAGCGATGGCCGCCGTTGACATCCAGTGCATCCGCCCGTTTGGAAGCTGCCAGCGACGCGCCGACCGATACGTCCAATGGCGGGGGCGCCTCGACACCGAGCTTGTCGGCGATCCTGCGTGTCAGGGTATTGAATTCCATCGCGCGCAGGAAACCGATGAGCGTATCGGGCACGGGATCGCGCACGCCAAATGTCTCCACAGGGACCGCATCGGGCACGTCGTCCTTCAGCCGCACAAGTTCCCGCGAAAGGCGCGCCTGCTCGGCAAACTCGATGAGCTTTTCCCGCCGCTTGGGCTGCTTGATCTCTCCAGCACGCTCCAGCAGCGCGTCGAGATCGCCGTAGGTATTTATCAGTTCGGCGGCCGTCTTGATGCCGATACCGGGGACGCCCGGCACGTTGTCGGTCGAATCCCCCGCCAACGACTGGACATCGACGACCTTGTCGGGTGGCACGCCGAATTTCTCGATAACCTCGTCGCGGCCGATCTTCTTGGCTTTCATGCCGTCGAGCATCGACACGCCGGGGCAAACCAGCTGCATGAGATCCTTGTCGGAGGAGACGATGGTGACTTCGCCGCCGCGCCGGACGACATCGCGCGCATAGGTGGCGATGAGATCGTCCGCTTCATAGTCCTCCTGTTCGATCGACGGCACGTTGAAGGCGCGGGTCGCATCGCGGATCAGGGCAAACTGCGGGACCAGTTCCTCAGGCGGCGGCGGCCGGTTGGCTTTGTACTTGTCGTAGATCCGGTTACGGAACGTTTCACGCCCGGCATCGAAAATGACCGCCAAATGGGTCGGCGCTTCCGAGGTCTTCAACTCCTGGAGCAACTTCCACAGCATCGTGCAGAAGCCATGCACCGCTCCGACTGGCAGGCCATCGGATGGCCGCGTCAGCGGAGGAAGGGCATGAAACGCCCTGAAGATGTAGCCCGAGCCGTCGATCAGGTAGACGTGGCTGCCTCTCACGATGGGCACGAGTTCTTCCGCGGGATCGTGCGCCGCGGACGGGGTTGCCGGCTCAGGTGCCGGCTCAGGTGAATGGGTGCTCATGCCGCCGGGACTATAGGGAGATTGCGGCCGATGGCCAGCCCCTGCGGGGACGGTAGTGATCGCCTGGAAGGCGACAGAGTGAGAGCCTGGAAGTCGGATAGAAGTAAGCCCGGAGGGCACGAGGCGCTCCGGGCTCAATCGTGATCAGCGCAGGATTGTCCGCGCTCAGGTGCTCGCAGGCTTGGATAAGGCCGCGCGCGAAACGATTTTCTGGAGATACCCTGCAAATTCCGCGCGTTGCGTGCCAGTCAGCGCCTCCAGGAGCACGTCGTCGACCGCCTTGGCAATTGGCATCGCCTGATCGAGAATGCGCTTTCCTTCCGGCGTGATCCGCACCGCATACATCCGCGCATCCTGGCGGGTGCGCCGACGCGAAAGCAGCCCTCGCGCCACCAGCCGCCGTACGATATCCGCCAGCGTCGAGCGATCGATACCAGAGATCTCGCACAATGACGTCTGGCTCGGATCGTCAAGACCGTCGACAACGGACAGCACCACGAACTGGCGCGCCGTCAAGCCAAGGTCTCCGATGGAGCGGGCAAACAGTTCTTCCGCGAGTTGACCTGCACGGTGCAGCAGGTGCGTTGTGCTGTCAGATACGAGTTTAATTGGAGCGTTCATTAGGAGCTTGCCTCATGATCAGTTTTTTTGAAATATGTGGAGCGAGCATCGAAGGCGGGCGGCCTGCCAACGCAGGTTCCTGGCGCGCTCAATCGATCTTCTTGAAAATATCTATCCTTAATCCGGCCGACGCGCTTGACCCGCCAACGTCCGATTTGACCTGACGTTCAGAACTATGGCGGATATCACGAAGAGTTTTACTCAGGCATCTGCGACATGAAGACAGTGGCTCAAAATGCGCATAACCGGGCCTCACGTTACTTCAAATCTACTGGACGAGTTTGATGCCTTCCTCAAGGCACGACACACGAGTCTCACTGAGATTATCAGAGCGGCGGGCTTGCCCTATGCTGAAACGGCCACGTTCGAAAACAACGAAATACCTTTAGAGGATTACGCCGCCATCCTTGAGGCGGCCGCGCAGCACACCGCGTCGCCTTGTCTGGGCGCCGAATGGGGCGCTGTGTATCCCGTCGGAGCAACAGGCGCTTACGGCTATATGCTCATTAATGCGCCAACGCTGCAGGAAGCACTCAATGTCACGGTTCGATATTTGTCGCTCGTGGTGCATCCCGTTGCCATCGATCTCGAGATTTCGGAGGCAGGTGCGCGGCTGTCATGGTCGTTAACCCGTAGCCTGAGAGGCCGGGCCACCCAGTACGTTCTGTTTGCCACCGCGGCGACTGTCGTGCGTTTCAGAGCAATCGCCGGTCCGGACTGGAACCCTGTCAGCGTGCAACTCGCGTGTCCCGAGCAACCCTGTACGGCGCTCTTCGCTCGCATATTCGGACCATCCGTCAGTTTCGGGACAACCCACACGCGCGTCCTGATCGAACAGGACAGCTTGGCGCGCATCAATTCTTTTTCTGACCCGCGCCTGTTCCGGATGATGCGAGAATTGGGCGATGACCTGATCAAGTCACGAGCCATGGAAACGCGACTGACGCGCGTGGCACGACGCGCGATCGCCAACCGGCTGGGTCAAGAGGACATCTCATTGGAGGCTATTGCCTCGGTGCTGAAGTTGTCGCCGCGAACGCTTCAGTCCCGGCTCGCCGCTGAAGGCACGACCTTCGAAGCCGTTGTCCAACTCACAAAGCAGAAAATCGCCGAGAACTATTTGCGCGATACGGACCTGCCGCTCACTGAAATCGCCCTGCATCTCGGCTTCTCGGAGCTCTCCGCCTTCACGCGCGCCTCCCTGCGCTGGTTCGGCAAGCCGCCCAGTGTCCTCCGGCAGCTTCTGCGGGGCGCACCCCAGCTCACGCAGCAGGACACGGGCGATCCGAATTGAGTTTCCGGGTTCCCTCCAACCGTCCTTCCGGCGACAGGGCAGCTCGCCACCCCCTCCAAACCGCGTCCCCAGACCCATTTGCGGCGGCCCGTCGAATGGGCTATCAAGGCGCGGCTTGGGGCCTCGCGCCTCCGGTCATGCACCCGTAGCTCAGCTGGATAGAGTGTTGGATTCCGAATTCAAAGGTCGCAGGTTCGAATCCTGCCGGGTGCGCCATTTTTAGTCTCACGCGCTGAACGCGCTCCGACAGGCGGGCTATTCGCCCGGCGCCCCTTGGGCGCGGGAACGCTGACGCGTTCGAGGTTTCTTTATAGGCTCACGCGCTGAACGCGCTCCGACAGGCGGGCTGACCTTCCGCTTGCGCTTTTATGCCCACCCGCATCCGCGCGCTCCCGGCGCCCCTTGGGCGCGGGAGGGCCGACGCCTTCCAGGTTTCTTGCTGGTCTCACGCGCTGAACGCATCCGCGGCGGATTGCCTACCGCGCCGCTTATGCCCGCCTGCATCCGCGCGCGCCGGCAATTCCGCGCAGTTCACCGACTCGTCACGTCCATGTACGCCCCGACGCCCACAGCGGGGGCCACCCCACAGAAAATTAATGTTCGGGTCATTCCGGGGGAGCCCGCGAGTCACTTATGTCTTGAAGCGCAGGTGTGACCGCACGCGGCCCGATCAGGGATCTCGGCGGCATTCCCGCCCCAACTGACGCGGAGATCTTTCGATGCCCATGATCGACCTGAGCGAGTCCGAGATCGAGACCCTGATCTATGCTTTGAACTTGGCGGCCGCGGACCTCAGGGAGTCCGTTGCCGATCCCGAGCAGACCGCCGAGGACAAGGAAACCTGGACGGAATACATCTCGGAAATCGAGGAAGTGAATGCCAAGCTGGCCGAGTTCAGCGAAGCTGCTTGAACCCGTCTGAAGGCCGCCGGATCACGACGAACTGCACCTCGCGGCCTTGACCGTGGTGACGCCGCGTCGAGAAGACCGGCCAGTACCAAATTAAAACCGGCGGTGCGCAAGCCCCGCCGGTTTTATTTCAAGTTGACCTATCCGCGGACTTACCAGACGGCAATCAGCTCGCCGGTCCGATCGGGAATGTCCGTTGCCACGTGGCGCCGCTCGTATCGCGGGCGGAAACTGTCAGCTCACTGGCGCCGTTGGTCACGTAGTCGAACACAAATCGCGGGTTCTGGGACACGGTAATGCTGCCCGTCATCGTCAGCACGGGCTCATCCCCTTGACGCACTTCGATCTGCTCGACCATCAACAATGGCACATAATGCAGCGTGATCTGATCCAGAACCATGCCAGTGTGATTGGGGTGATTGAGCTCGAATGAAGCCTGCTGCACGGCCCGCGATGCCACCGCGCGCGTCCCGCTCAGGGCTACGTTCATCTTACCCATGTTCGCCGCAATTTCCGCCGGGTCACCCTGCGGAGGTGCCGAACACGAGGCCTGACCACCAGCGAACTTCACCAGCCGTTCGACCATGTACAGATCGCCCGCAACCGTTTCCACGACCACGCGCACGTCGGACTGCTCGTTGAGACGGATGTGTGTGCCGAGCGCCGCGTGATCGCGGGGACCTGAGAGTTGAAACACCGCGGCAACCGGCGAGGGGTTCTTGTCGACGATAAACGACACGGATTTGATCGTCTGGCCCTTGGGCACATGGACATCGGCAGTCAGCGGCACAGCCATGACGTCTTCCGGCCGATAGGGCGCTTCGAATTTGATGAAGGCCGCACCGTCCCGGATTTCCCGTTGCCCATAGACTTCCGACCGGATGCCGTCCCAGATCGGGCTCGCATGGGCCACCGTGGCCTCGATACCGATAGTCAGCAGCGCAGCCGCACAGGCGACGAAAGTTGAACGTATCGGCATTGAATCCTCGCCTCGGAGTAAATCTGGGAAAATCGCCGGGAAGAATCCTCCTGGTCGCCCCATCTGTCAATGGCGACATCTCAGATCACGGTCTAATCACGCGGGCCGGTTCGCAGGCCCAGATCAGGCCTACGACGTACCGACGGGCCTCCAGCCCGCCTGGCGCGCTTCGTTTTCGCTGCAGAACCAGCGTTCACCGTTGGCCGGATCGACCTTGACCTTGGCGTACCAGGGGCTCCACGGCATATGGTAGATGCGGCCGTTGCCCGTGACATTGCCTTTGATGGCGCAGCCCTCGGGCGCTTGCGTTTCCGCCGTCTGCCAACGCTTTTCCCTGAAAATCCAAGGCGGTTCTGCGTCACCCTGCCAGATGCCGGCGCGCGTGACGCGGGCTTCGGCTTCCACCGGGACATAGGTCCGCGAGTACTTCACGAAGGCCCACGCATGTCCTAAGCGCACCATCTCGGCGTTGATGTCGGTGGACCCGGCAAAGCAAACGCCCAGAACCCGCTTGTACTTGTCGCGGCCCCGGCTTTCGCACCGGATGCTCTGTCCATCAACCAACCGCCGCAGGGCCTTGGCTGCGGCGTCACCGCAACGCCAAGTGCCGATCCATCGGCGTCCACACGTTTGGGACAACTCCGGCGCGTCGATTCCTTCCAGCCGGATCCGGACGGTGCCAAGGTCCAAGGTGTCGCCGTCGACGACCGCCGCGCGACCGGAAAACAAGGCGGCCGAGGACGCTCCCGACGACCCGCTTTGCGGAACTCCGGCGGAGGGGCCTGCCGCCGCTCCCGCCATACCGGCGCCGATCAGCGCAAACGCCACCGACCGAAACGCCCAACGACCTAGAACTGACTCGCTCATAGGTTGAAATTTACTGATTCGGGCGACGAGACAAGGGCACAGCGATGGCTGAAATATGCGGAAATATGGCGGTCAAACGCCTGAATACGATAGATGAGTCGCCGGCTCACAGCTTCGCCGCTGTTTCGCCACAAGGTTGCATATGTCCCGTTCAGACTTGTGATCCGCCTGCGGACACAGTGTTGCCGCCCAAGCCCGTTAGCCTCAATCCCGTGGAAAAAGCGTTTCGCGCGGCGCCGTAGCACTTGCCGGAGCAAGACCTTGAATTGAAATGTAGAGTCTCGCGCAGCCTAGATCTGACAGCCGCGCCGCGACCACCTCGCGCGCGCCGAATGGGGCCCGCTTCATGACTTCGAGAACACCGCCCGGTCCCCCGCCCCTCCCGCAAGGGCTAGGCGAACACCGGCAGAGAAGCACGCACCCGAACCCTGGACCTGCCCAACGCCCCGCCCAGGGTCAGGGCCCAGCCCATCACCCCGCCCAGGGCCCACCCCAGGGCCCAGCCCGGGGTCCAGGCGGTCAACCCCTGCACGCCGATCCCTGGTTCAGGCCCGGCGCTCAAGGCCTAGCCGCCGGATACCCGCAGCAGAGCCCAGACCCCTATTACGGTCAGGCACCGCCGCCGCCTCTCGCAGCGGGTGCGGACCCATATGGCCGCCCGATGCCGCCGCCCCATCGGCCGATGGGGGGTGGCCCACCGATGCGACCGCCTCCGGGCGGCCGTCGGCGCGGACCGCCACCGCCGCCAGCTGGTGGCGGGTTTTTGAAGATCTTGGTCGTCGCCGCGCTCGCCGTGTTCGTTATCGCCGCGGCCGGCGCGGCCGCGCTGTACTTGGCCGGTCCGACGGACCTCATTCGCAATCAGCTCATCGCACGGGTCAAAGCACAGACCGGCCGCGATCTCACCGTCGGTGGCCCCACGTCGTTCACGGTGTGGCCGTCGCTTGGCGTTGCGATGCAGGACGTGACCCTGTCGGCACCGCCGGGCATGGACGCACCGCCCCTGCTCACCACGAAAGCGTTGACCGTGCGCGTCGGTCTGCTGCCTCTGTTGAAGCGTCAGGTCACGGTTGACGAATTGGTTCTGACCGAACCTGTCTTCCGCCTGACCGCAGACAATTCCGGACGCAAAAGCTGGGAGTTCTCCGCGCGCGGCCTGCTCGCGCCGGCTGGCGTGCGTTACGCGCAGGCAGCTCCGCCGGCTGGCACACCGGTGACGGATGCGACGCCGGCACCGGCCACGTCAGCGCCACGCAAGCTACCACTCGAGCAATTGGCTCTTGGCGATGTTCGCATTGAGCGGGGCACGGTCCATTACGCGGACGACGCACGCGGTACGTCCGAGAGCGTGTCCGATATCAATATCAAAGTGGCTCTGCCGGAAATTGCCGGGACCGCGAACGCGGGCGGCGATCTCGTCTGGCGGGGCGAAAAGTTGACGATCGGCGCGCAGCTGACCTCCCCCAAGGCGCTGATCGAAGAGGCTCCGGTACGCGTTGCCGCGAAGGTCAGCGGGCGGCCGCTCGATCTGAGCTATGACGGGACGCTGCGGCTTGGATCGGTCTTCGAGACCGAAGGCGACGTGGCCTTGAAAGGCCCCTCGCTCATGGCCCTGGCGGCCTATGCCGGCGGTTCGCCCACTGTCGCGCTCAACGGCGCGGGAAGTTTCGATCTCACTGGCAAGCTGCGTGCGGTCAACACCACCTACACGCTGAGCGGCCTGTCGGCGACCCTCGACAAGGCCAAGGCATCTGGCGATCTAGCCGTCACGACGGGCGGCGACCGGCCGATCATAAAAGGCAACATCAAGCTCGCCGATCTGGACCTCAATCCCTATCTCGACGCGGGCACGCCGCCCGCTGCCGCACCAGCCGCCCAACCTGCCCCATCGCCCGCCGTTCAACCGGACTCAGGCGGCGCGCAGTCGATCGAGGACCTGCTCCGGCAAGAGCCCGCACCGGCTGAAGGGCCGCGCGTGCAAGGGTTCACCCAGCGCCTGGGATTGAGTGCGGAGCCACTCGACCTCTCGGCACTCAGCAGCCGTTGAGGCTGAAATCGCTTTCGACGCCGCCCGCATCCTCTGGCGCGACGTCATGGTCGACCGCTTGCAAGGCACGCTCGCCCTCGCCGACCGCGTCCTGAAGCTCGACATCGCGGATCTGACGGCCCTGGAAGGGCAAGGCAACGGCTTCGTCACCGTCGACAGCCGCGCGCCGATTGCCGCTGTCGGTGCCAACTTCGCGATCGAGGGGATTTCACTTGTACCCGTTGCACGCCTCGCAGGACTGGAAGCCGTCTCCGGAACGGGCAAGATCGGCGCGCGCATCGCCATGGCAGGACAGGGTGCATCCCAGCTCCAGATCGCCGAGACGCTGTCCGGACAGTCACAGGTGACGTTATCGGGCGGTTCGCTGAACACCCAATCGGGCGGACAGAACCACGAGTTGAAGGGCATTGATCTGGCACTCGGCGTTACGTCGCTTGCCGGTCCGCTGAGTGCCAAGGGCGGATTGGCCTGGAATGGCGAACCGCTGAAATTCGACGGCACGCTGTCGACGCTCAAGGAACTGGCCGATGCGCGGCCGGTTGCCGTCAAGCTGACGGTGAACGGACGGCCGCTGACCGCCAGCTACGATGGCTCCGTCGCCTATGCCGGCAACGCCAGCGCCAACGGGCAATTGAGCCTGAAGACCCCGTCCGTGCGCACCCTGGCAACATGGGCGGGCACGGCGCTCCCGGAAGGACCAGGGTTCGGGCCGCTCGATCTGACGTCCAAGGTCGCCCTTCAGGATGGCCTCTACGCCTTTACGGGTGCACGCCTGTCGCTCGATGGCGAGACCGCGACGGGCGACATCACCGTCCAGACATCCACTGCGCGTCCGGCGGTCAAAGCCAACCTCAAGCTGACCGGTCTCGACCTTAATAAGTACATTGCCGATTTGAGCGCGCCTCAGACGGTGCCGAAGAAAGTCTCCGTGCCGCGCGAAACCGGCGCCACGCCCGCGGCCGCCGTTTCGGCCAAGATGCCCCAGGTGCGCGGTTACACCCAGCGCGGCGGCTGGAGCCAGGAACCTTACGATCTCGCCGCGCTCGGCCTCGTGGATGTCGATGCGCGTCTGAGCATCGGCCGGCTGCTCTACAAAAAGATCAAGGTCGGTCAGTCCGTCGTGCAGGTCGGCCTCAAGAACCGGGTCCTCAAAACCGACTTCACCCAGGTTCAACTGTACAAGGGCCAGGGCAAGGGCGTCGTGTCGGTCAATGCGACAGCGCCGGCAAAACCGCAGATCGCCACAAATCTCGCCTTCACCGGCGTCGACAGTCTGTCGCTCTTAAAGGACGCCGCCGATCTCGATTGGCTGTCGGGCAAGGGCAACCTCACCGTCAACGTCGCCGGACAAGGCGCCACGCAGCGCGCCCTGATCGACTCGCTGGCCGGCAAAGCCAGCTTGCGCTTCCTCGACGGCGCCATCGTCGGCGTGAACATCCCGGGCCTGTTCCGCAACGTCACCCAGGGCAAGCTCGGCGGTCTTTCGAGTTCACCGGCTGAGAAGACGGATTTCAGCGAGCTCTCTTCGAACTGGACCATCGCCGGCGGCATCGCCCAGAACCAGGATCTGCAGCTCCTCAGTCCGCTTCTGCGCGTAACGGGGGCTGGCAAAGTGATGCTGGGCGCGCGCCAGATCGACTACATGTTGCGGCCGAAGGTCGTTGCCAATCTCGCGGGCCAAGGTGGCAACCAGGGACTGTCGGGCATCGAGATACCCGTGCGCGTCCACGGCTCCTGGGAGAAGCCCAAGTTCTCACCAGACCTGAAGGGCATCCTGTCTGATCCCAACAAGGTGATCGATCAGGTCAAGGAGATCGGCAAGCAGTTCAAAGGCAAGAATGCCAACGAGATCCTCGACGGGCTTCTTGGCGGTGGTGGCGGATCACAGAAGGCCGCGCCGGCAACGGAAGGCGCCGCGCCGGCGAAGAAGCCGTCGTCCACCCAGCAGCTGCTCGATCAGTTCCTCAAGAAGCCGCAATAGGCGTCCGGCCGACAGGCGAGACGCCGTCGCGAACGCAGCGCGATTTTTCTGCGCTGTAGACGTTGAAGTCTGCGCTGCAAGACGCACGCTAACCCCTTGTCGAGTCGCGTTAAGGTTCGATGAAACACGTCGTGAATTTTTTTGGGCCCGGGGGTCATTTTTTTGTTGCGTGGGGGGGGCGTTGGCCTCATATGCACCGCTCTCCGTTCGTCCACCTGCCCCTAAGGTCAAGGATCTGATCCCCACACCCCGAAGGTAAGGAGCGGACGGGTTGAATCTGTCTGCTGGTTGGGGAGGGTCAAATGGCCTTTAATGACGCCCTCTTCCAATTGGGGATGGACTTGAACTCGTTCAAGCCCCGCCCAAGAGGAAGACTTCGCTGTGGTTGCGCGCGATGAGCGCGATGTTGGTGGGAACGAGAGTTCCGAACCTGTGTTCATGAAGACCGTCGCCATCGACCTCGTCGGTGCCGGCGAAATCGGTACCGTGCGCGCCGTCCAGCGCGCTGTGGGCCGCGCACTCGCTTTCTCGCGCCTGTCGGTGACGGGCTCGGATCTGAAGCGCAATGCCAAGACGGGCGCCGTGACTGGCACCGTTGCCTTCACGGGCGGCCGCATCGCGGTCGAAGCCTGGCCGGCGGGTGGTTATGTCGCCCTCGACCTGCAAGGCGTTCTGCGCCCGGAAATCGCGCTGACGGCATTCGCGGATGCCTTCGATGCGCGTGAGGCCGTGGTGAAGAAGTTCCGCCTTCCGACTGATGGCGCGCGCTTCAAGAAGCCGGTCGCAACGGCCCGGGGTACAGCGCGCAAAGCCGCCTGATCCACCCCACCAAGCCAAAAAAGACAGACAAGGCCGCGTCACGTAAGTGACGCGGCCTTTGTATTTCCCTTTCTCCCCGCTCATCGCGGAGCGATGCTCCGCATCGACCGGGGAGAGGGGACAATTTACTTACCCCCGGCTCATGCCCTTGGCTTCGAGTTCGGCGAGATACTCCGCCCAGCGCTTCTCCTTCTCGCGGCCGAGCGTGGCGAGGTAGTCCCAGGTGAAGAGGCCCGTGTCGTGGGCATCGTCGAACACGATGCGGACCGCGTAATTGCCGATGGGTTTCAGATCGCGGATGCGCACGCTCTTCTTGCGCGCCACCGTGACGCGCTGATCGGCCGAATGGCCCTGCACTTCGGCCGACGGGCTCATGACGCGCAGCATTTCCGCCGATAGCTCGTAGCGCGCGCCATCGGCAAACGTCACCGTCAGCACATCGTTGTCGGGCGAGACCTTGATGTCGGGCGGGGCCACCGCCGAACCCGCCGCCGCCTGTACCTCGCCCCAGACCTTCGCCGCCAGCTCCCGATAGATTTGCGCCTGCGGGCTATTCGGCACCGTCGCCACGATCGGCTTGCCGGAATCGGAGCGTTCGCGAATGTCCATGTGGAGTGGCACGCCACCAAGGAACGGCACGCTGAGCTTCTGCGCTTCCGTTTCCGCGCCGCCATGTCCGAAGATGTCGCTGCGCTCGCCGCAGCTCGGACAGAGGAAATAGCTCATGTTCTCGATGATGCCGAGCACCGGCACGTTGACCCGCTGGAACATGGCGAGCCCCTTGCGGGCGTCGATCAGCGCCAGATCCTGCGGCGTCGAAACAATAACCGCGCCTGCCAGCGGCACCTGCTGCGCCATGGTCAACTGCACGTCACCCGTGCCCGGCGGCATATCGACGATCAGTACGTCGATGTCGCCCCACATGACTTCGCGCAGCATCTGGTTCAGCGCCTGCACGACCATGGGACCGCGCCAGACGACGGGTGTGCCCTCGTCCACCATGTAGCCCATGGACATGGACTTGAGCCCGTAGGCCTCCATCGGCACGATCTTGTTGGTGCTTGTCACCTCGGGCTTGCCGGAAAGTCCCAAGAGGCGCGGCTGCGAGGGCCCATAGACGTCGGCGTCCATGATTGCGGCCTTGAGCCCGATGGCTTTCAGGCCAAGGGCCAGATTGACCGCGGTGGTGGATTTGCCGACACCCCCCTTGCCCGACGCCACGGCCACGATGTGTTTGACTCCGGGAATGCCGAGCTGCTGCGTTCCCGTTCGCGGGGATATGGACGGCGGCGGACCGGAAGCGGCGGGGCGCGCAGCCGCCGCCGGCTTTGCCCCATCCCCCGCTGCGCCACGTTCGCGCGCCTCACGCACACGGGCATGTTCGCTCACCATGGCAGCCGGGGTCGGTGTCGGCGGCGGTGGCGCCGATGTGCCGCCGCGTTCGGCCGTCAGGACGACGGTAACCGCGGAAACCCCCTCGACCTTCGAAACGACGGTTTCGGCGGCCTGCCTCAAGGCTTCGAGTTCCTCGGCGCGGTGCGGGGGCACGGTGATCGAGAAAATCACCCGGCCGTCCTTCAGCAGGACTTCCGAAATGAGCCCCAGATCCACAAGGTTGCTGGAGAGATCGGGACCTTTGACCCGCCGCAGCGCGTCCAGGACCTTCTCTTTGTCCACCGTCATCCGATCAAGCTCCTGGAAATTGGGGGAAGGCCGTTGGAAAGGCCCGCCGCGTTCATATCACGAGGGTTGTAGGGGAGGCGGTGCTGGAAGTCACCGCCCCGCACCGCTATACGAAAGCCTGGGCGCCTTCAATTGCAAGACCGCACCCCGCGCGTGCGGCCTTTGGGGCGAACGGCTGCGGCAACCTGAAGAATGCCGTGGAGGCACTGAACACGCCGGGAACTGAAGGCTGAGGGGGTAATGAAGCAGCTACTGGCACTGAGCCGCGCCATCGATCGTGTCAACGGCTGGATCGGCCGGCATGTGGCTTGGCTTATCGTCGTCGCGGCCTTCATCGGCGCCGGCAACGCCATCGTGCGCAAAATCTTCGATCAAAGCTCCAATGCCTGGCTCGAACTGCAGTGGTGGCTGTTCGCCGTGGCCTTCCTGCTCGCCGCGCCCTGGACGCTCCGCGACAACGAGCACATCCGCATCGATATCCTGAGCAGCCGGCTGAGCACCAAAACCCGCAACATCATAGAGGTCATCGGGCACACCTTCTTTCTGCTGCCGACAGCCGCGCTCATCCTCTACACGTCATGGTACTACTTCGCGATCTCATGGGCCCAGAACGAACAATCCAAGGATGCTGGCGGCCTGCCGCAATGGCCGATCAAGGCGCTCATTCCCCTGGCCTTCGCGCTGCTTCTGGCGCAAGGCATCTCCGAACTCATCAAGCGCGTCGCCATCATGCGTGGAGACATACCCGAACCCGAACCCGCGCGACACGGCTATCATGAGAGCGTGACCGAAGCCGCCCGCATCGACAAAGCCTGAACCCAGCCACAAACCCGGACACCGACAGCGAGCCATGGCCGTATTCCTCGCCCAGAATTTGGCGCCCTTCATGTTCGTGGCGCTGTTCGCATTCCTGCTGCTTGGCTATCCCGTGGCGTTCTCGCTCGGCGCGGTTGGTCTGGTTTTCTTCGTCGTCGGCGTCGAGCTGGCGCCGTTTTCAGATGGCGTCATCAGCCTGTCGTGGCCGCTGCTCAATTCGATGCCCGGCCGCATCTACGAGGTGATGCGCAACGAAACGCTGCTCGCCATTCCCTTCTTCACGTTCATGGGGCTGATCCTGGAACGCTCAGGGATGGCGGAAGACCTGCTCGAAACGGTCGGACAGCTTTTTGGCACCATCCGGGGCGGCCTCGCCTACGCCGTCATTTTTGTCGGTGCCCTCCTTGCGGCTACCACGGGCGTCGTTGCGGCATCGGTCATTTCAATGGGGTTGATCTCCCTGCCGATCATGCTGCGTTACGGCTACGACCGCCGCTAGCGGCCGGCACTATCGCGGCATCCGGCACGCTGGCACAGATCATTCCGCCGTCGCTCGTTCTGATCGTGCTCGCCGATCAGCTCGGCCGGTCCGTGGACGACATGTACAAGGGCGCCCTCATTCCTGGGCTGATGCTCGCCGGTCTCTATGCGCTCTATGTCTTCATCATCACGCTCGTGAAGCCCGACGCCGCGCCCGGCCTGCCGGCGGCCGACATCGGCCACCGCAAGCCGGATGGATCGCGCGGGCTCCTGTCGCTGGCCGTACTGACCGTGGCCGCCGGTGCGTTCGGCATCACACTCGTCTCTCAATCCACATATCTGGGTCTGGACTTCGGTATCCTCACTCTTGCCGCCTCCATCCTGTTTGCCTTGGCAGTGGCACTCTTCAATCGCGCCATATCCGCGACAATCGGCCGGGGCCTGCTGTCGCCGCTCGCCGAGCGTGTGACGTTCGTCATGGTCCCGCCGCTGATGCTGATCTTTCTGGTACTGGGCACGATATTGATCGGGCTCGCCACGCCCATCGAAGGCGGTGCGATGGGGGCCGTCGGCGCGCTTGCCCTGGCGGGCTTGAAGCGTGCGACGACCGGCCAGACGCAGCGCCTCAACTGGGAGATCGTACGGCAGGCGACGGAAGCCACGGCCAAGCTGTCCGCATTCGTGATGTTCATCCTGATCGGTGCGCGCATCTTTTCGCTGACGTTCTATGGCGTGAACGGCCATATCTGGGTGGAGCACCTTTTTTCCTCCATGCCGGGTGGCATGTACGGCTTCCTGATCGCCGTGATGGTGCTCGTGTTCTTCTTGGCGTTCTTCCTGGATTTCTTCGAACTGGCCTTCATTCTGGTGCCGCTTTTGAAACCGGCGGCGGAATCGATCTTTCGCACGGCGCCCGAAGCCGTCGCGATTGCCAAATCGATGGGCTTTGCGGTCATCACCGTAAAGGACCCGAGCGGCGCCCTGGTGGAAAGCGTGGCCGACGTGACGCCCTTTATGATCTGGTTTGGCGTGCTGCTCGCCGTCAACATGCAGACCAGTTTCATGCATCCTCCCTTCGGGTTTGCACTGTTCTACCTGCGTTCGGTCGCGCCCAAGGAGCCCTATGTCGACAAGGTCACCGGGCGCACGATGGAGCCGGTCGAAACTCCGCAAATCTATTGGGGCGCGGTTCCCTATCTTGGCATCCAGCTGGCGA
Organism: uncultured Alphaproteobacteria bacterium; assembly: GCA_963786675.1. Taxonomy (GTDB): domain Bacteria; phylum Pseudomonadota; class Alphaproteobacteria; order Rhizobiales; family Hyphomicrobiaceae; genus JAGVSR01. The sequence continues at coordinate 98,653 of CAWAZY010000002.1, forward strand.
TGGTTGCACTGGTTCTAGCAACGCCATGGCTGGCTATGAATTCCATGATCAAGGCCCCGGCCGCTTATGCTCCGCCCGTCGTGCTGCAACCCGCGAATGCGCAAGCACCCGCCGGGCCCGCCGCCCCATCGGCGGTGGATGGGTTTGACAAGACCCGGTTTGCTTTGCCGCCGACACCGCCCGCCATCGACGGCGCCGTCACCGAGCCCTATGCGGGACCCGGAGCGCCGACGCTCGACATGAGGCAAGGCCCGCGCATCGAACCGCCGCCACCCTGATGGACGTGTGAAGTCACCAACCGAAAGCGGCAAAATGGCACCGCGTCCCGGGCGCGAGCGGCGTGACTAAGTCACTGTCCGGCCCGCCGTCGCACGCTACCGTGATTACACATCCGCCGGTTCCCCCAGTCAGGCTGAAAAGGTCACGCTTATGTCACTCAATGTCCGAGGTCCTTCTTTTCTCGCCAGCGCCGCCACATTGGCCTTCCTCCTATCGGTAAGTGTGGCGGCCGCCGAACCCACGACCATCGTGGTTCGCGTGCTCAGTCACGGCGCAAAGTTCATCGGCACGTCGATGGGCGGGATGCGCATCACGTTGCGCGACGTCGAAACCGGGGAAGTCCTAGCCTCAGGGGTGACGGCTGGCGGCACGGGCGACACGAAGAAGATCATGGGTGGCAAGTATGCCGAGCCCATTGCCGATGACAGCGCTGCCGCATTTACGGTTTCGATCGATCTCGACAGGCCGCGCTTGATCGAGGCCGAGGCTTTCGGCCCATTGGCGCAAGCCCAGGCGGCACACCGATCAACCTCCAGTATGTGGGTCATGCCCGGGCGGCATGTGAACACCGGCGACGGTTGGGTCATCGTGCTGCGCGGTCTTGTCGTGGATGTGCTTGCGCCGCCTGCGCATATCAAACTTCCGGGCAACACGGGCACCGTTAAAATCGATGCCAACGTCGCGATGATGTGCGGCTGTCCCATCGAGCCGAAGGGAACTTGGGCCGCGGAAGACTTCGACGTGACGGCACTGCTGATGCGAAACGGAAAGCCAGCCGGTACACTGCCGCTGAGTTACGCGGGAACCACCAGCCAGTTCACGGGCACTCTGGAAATCACTGAACCTGGCGCCTACGAAGCCATCGTCAGTGCGTACCAGCGCAGCACGGGCAACACCGGGCTCGACCGCACCACGTTCATCATCGAAGCCAAGGCCAAGTGAATATTTTCAGATCGGGCGGAGCTCAACCTCCGCCCGTTCCAAGCGCCTGTACAGATCCGCGCGGCGCTTCAGCGGCCACCAGTCATAGAGAAACGTTTCTATCGGCTTCCAATTGGCAACCCAGCCAACGATGATCAAGCTCTCCTGCACGATACGCGCGAGCGGGCCTTCGCCAAGAAACCTGGGCGTAAATTGGCTGAGAACTAGGCAGGCCGCGAGGACGGGCAGCCCAATCGAAAGGTAGCGCCATCCGAGGCGGAATAGCTCGCGGATGTCCCGATCGGTCCAATCGGCCCGGACCCGGAAATAATTGGTGAGCGCCGGGGCCAAACCGCGCTCCCGGGCGCGACCCACCTCCTCGTAGGGCATGTGAATGAGAATACGGATGCGGCGTTCGCGGGGCAGCTCGCGCGCCCAGCCCGCGATGTGGGTTTCCGCATCCGCATCCAGGTCACGTTCGTCGAATGGCGAGGGATCGAATGAATTGAACAACTGCTCGATGCGCTGAATGCGCACTTCGATGATGCTCTCTCCCTCGGGGTCTGTTGGCATCACGGACTTGTCCATCATGCGGCCGTCATAGCTGGCCAAGAACTGGAAGACTTATCCAAGCGATACCACCAGCGGCCACGGCGAGCGCCGAAACCATCAGAAGCCGTTTTCCGACTGGCCGTCCGCCCGTTATCCAGCCTAGCCCTGCTTTGGCCACCGTGTTGACCGCTACGACGATCAGCACGGCGTTGGCTGCAAGCTCCGTTCTGGATGAATCGGTGGCGAGGCGCGACATGGAAAGCGTCATGGCATCCACGTCGCCAATGCCCGACAAGGCGGCCAGTATATAAAGCCCTTCGCCGCTGCCGAAACGCAGCAAGAGATTGGTCAGGGCGGTGACGATCGTCAGGAGCGCGCCGAACTTGAGAACGGTGGCTAGCTCGAAGGGGTTTTTCAGTTCCAGCCGCCCCTCGCCGGTATCATCACCTTCGCTCCCCCGTTGAAAAAGCAGCGCGCCTGCCAGCAACACCAGCGCCCCCGCGACGATGGGGCCAATGATCTTCGGCATGAGAACGCTTCCCACGACCCCCACCACGACAAGGACACGTGCCGCCATAGTCACCGACGCGAATAGGGCGCCGGCCAGCAAGGCATCGCGCTTTTCGGGAAACTCTTTGGCCAATTGGGCCATGGTGACGGTGACGGCGGTCGACGAGGCGAGCCCGCCCGCGATTCCGGTCATCATGATCCCATGGCGCTCCCCCATGACCCTGATGGCAATGTAGCCGGCAAAGGAAATGGCCGCGATGAGAACGGTCATGAGCCAGAGCTCATACGGATTGATGGCATCCCATGGGTCCACGGTCCGGTTGGGCAGAATGGGCAGCAGAATGAATGTCATGGCCAGGAGCAACAGGCCGGAACGCAGCTCCAGCCACGAGACGCGCATCAACCATCCATGGAGCGCATTCTTGAGCGCGAGGAAACCGACCGCGGTCACCGCCACCGCACCCGCCACCACCATGTCTCCAAGGACGGCAAGTGCGCCCAGTGCAAAAGCCAGCATGGCCGCCACGACCGACGTGACGCCGAACGTTCCTTCCGACACCGCTTCACGGTAGCGGTAGACCGCGATGGCGGCGCTGAAGACGGAAAAAGCGATTGCGAGCGCGATGAGTGCGCCATCCCCGCGTCCAGCGACCAACGCCCCCCAGGTGCCTCCGAGAAGTCCGGAGAGGGCATGCGTGCGCAAACCCGCCGCGCGGCCCCCTTCCGGGTCGTTGCGGGATTGCCACCCCCGCTCGATCCCAATGAGCAATCCGATGGCGAGGGCGACGCTGAAGCGCTGAAAGAGTTCGAGGATATCCATGCCCATAGGCTAATGGGGCAAGGCGTCGCGCGCCAGGGTGGCGACGGGGGCAATCAATGTTTCTTGAATGAGAGAAGGTCTTGCTGATGCCGGCCGCAACGGGCACCAAGGGAGACTGAGAGACTTTCGCGGACCAGGTTCGCTGGATTTTAAGCCGTCGCCGTCTGAAACTGACCGAGCCGGACCTGCGTAAATCGTGGGTGCGAAGAATTCCTGGAGTTCCCAATGAACTATGACGTCGTCAAGGACTATTACGGCAAGGTCTTGAAAACCACCAACGATCTCAAGACTTCAGCGTGTTGCACCGCGGATGCCATGCCGGCCCACCTGCGTGCGCTGGCGGCGAATGTCCACGACGAGGTGAGCGCCAAGTACTATGGGTGCGGATTGGTAGCCCCGGCCGAACTGAAGGGGCGGCGTATCCTCGATCTCGGCTCGGGCTCGGGCCGCGATGCCTACCTCCTCGCCCAGCTCGCCGGTGCGGACGGCGAAGTCGTCGGGGTCGACATGACCGACGAACAGTTGGCGACGGCCAGGGCCCATGTCGATTGGCATACGACGAAGTTCGGATACGCTCGGACCAATGTGCGCTTCCTTCAAGGCTACATCGAGTGCCTCGATCAACTGGGGCTTGAGCCGGCTTCCTTCGACGTCATCGTATCCAACTGCGTCATCAACCTTTCCATCGACAAACCCGCGGTCCTCAAGGGTGCGTTCGAGCTCTTGAAACCAGGTGGCGAGTTATACTTCTCGGATGTCTATGCCGACCGCCGCCTGCCGCGGCAGGTCATCGAAGACCCGGAGCTCTATGGCGAGTGCCTGGGCGGCGCACTGTACTGGAATGACTTCCAGGCCCTCGCACGCGCCGCCGGTTTCCTCGATCCGCGCCTTGTCACCAGCCGCGAACTCTCCATCACCTCCGACACCGTCAAACGCAAACTCGGCGCCGCGCGCTTCTTTTCCGCAACGTATCGCCTCTTCAAGCTCTCCGGCCTGGAACCGGCGTGCGAAGATTACGGGCAGGCGGTCGTCTATCGCGGAACGGTGGCCGAGGAGCCGGACATCTTCGTCCTTGACGGTCATCACCACATCGAGAAGGGACGCATCTTCCCGGTCTGCGGTAACACTTGGCGCATGCTCGCCGACACCCGCTTTGCACCGCACTTCACGTTCATTGGCGACTTCGCCAACCACTACGGCATCTTTCCCGGATGCGGCACGTCGGTCCCGTTCAACGATGCGGACGATCCGGCCGGAACCAGCGGCGCATGTTGTTGAGCGGGCGGTTCGTAACGGATCGGTTGTGATGAACGTCGCGGCCATTGTCCTCGCGGCCGGCCATTCGCGCCGGTTCGGCTCAGAGAACAAATTGCTCGCTGATCTGAGCGGTCAGCCGGTCCTCGCGCGCACGGTAGCCTGCCTCGAAGACGTGCCGTTCGCGCAGCGGCTGGCCGTAACGGGCGCATCGGATACGGAAACCATCACCGCGCTCGCGCTGCAACTCGGCTTGACCGTTGTGTCTTGCCCGCCGGAGGCGGATGGCATGGGGTTCTCGATCGCAACGGCGATCCGTGCCCTGGATGGCGAGACCATCGCGGCGCTTATCTTGCCGGGCGACATGCCGCTTATGACGCGTGACATTGTTCAATCGCTACTGGACACTTTCGAGGCGCATGGCGGGCAACGGATCGTCTTTGCGGCGCACCCGGACGGAACTCAGACCCATCCGGTCATCTGGCCGCGGACCTCATTTGCAGCGCTCTGCCAGCTTGATGGACCCTCCGGCGGCAAGTCCCTTTTGCAATCAGCGGCGCCGCCAGCGGTCGGTGTAGCGATCGCAGACGCGGACGCATTCCTGGACATCGATACTCCCGACGATTTGAACACTGTCCGTGCCATACTCCGGCGCGTTGATGCGAAGTAGAAGCAACGACCCTCACGCTGTTTCTCAATATGCCGCAGAACCGGACACCCGTATTCCAAAGGCTTCACACTGTTCAGTCGCGAATTTGTGACGGGATAACTTGACCGCGTCGCTCTTCCGATTTCCGGCGGCATGCACATCTAATGGGCAGATGGCACAGCAAAGGGCCGTCCGCCGTAACGTGCGGCAAACTCCACCCGTGAGAGTCGAGGGAGCGTACTATGCAGATCACACCATCCGAACACGATTACGAGAAGCTGGAGGCGCATGCCAAGGCGACCATGACGAACTGGATGAATATGCAGCGCCCGGTCTTTTCCATGGTGACGGAAATTAACGGCCGCCTGCTCGATCAGGCGATACGGGTCAACACAGCATGGATGGGCTTCATCGGTCGCCAGATTGGCCAGGAGATCAACGCAACGCGGCGTCTCCTTGAATGCCGGACCATGCAGGATTTCGTCACGACCTACAGCGACGTGGTGACGACCGCACAGCGCGAGGTCCATACCGAAATCGAAGAGCTGTCAAGGATCAATCGCGAGGCTGCCGGCGAGGCAATGGAAGCCGTTCGCGCCGGGCTCAGCGAAGCCGCTGAAGAGCTGCGTCACTAGCCTAGGCCGGGGACCGTGCCGTCTATCGGGATTTCGCCGTTTTGCCCGGCGTTACGCTTAGCGTAACGCCGGGCCTATGCCGGATCAGGACGACGGCCGGATCAGCTGGCCGCGAGATTGTGCCGGCCCATCGGCAATTCACGAATGCGCTGGCCCGTCAGCGCCGCCACGGCATTCGCCACGGCAGGTCCGATCGGTGGCGTACCCGGTTCGCCGACCCCAGTCGGTGGCTCGGCGGAGGGCACGATATGCACTTCCACGCGTGGCATTTCATTGAACCGCAGCACTTCGTAATCATTGAAGTTGGATTGCTCGACAACGCCATCCTTCAACGTGATCTCCGAGTGCAAGATCGCGCCGAGGCCGTAGCCGATGCCGCCTTCCATTTGCGCGGCGATGTTGTCGGGATTGATGGCTAGTCCGCAATCGACAGCACACACGACACGGTCAACCTTGGCCTGCCCCTCGACGATGCGGACCTCGGCCACCTCGGCTACGTAGCTGTTGAAGCTCTTGTGAACCGCGACACCCCGCGCCGTACCAGCCGGGACCGGTGTTCCCCAGCCTGCTTTGTCCGCGGCCAGCTTGAGCACCGCCGCATGGCGCGGCTGCTTTTCGAGATGCGCCAACCGGAACGCAACCGGGTCCTGGCCCGCACGGACGGCCAGTTCGTCCATGAGCGTTTCGACGACATAGGCCGTATGCGTATGCCCGACTGAACGCCACCACAGCGGCGGCACACCAACCGTGGTGTTGTGAACTTCCACGTCCATCGCGCCCGCCGCATAGGGCATATCGTGAATGCCTTCGACGGAGGTGGGATCGATCCCATCCTTCATCATGGTCGCGGCAAAGGCAGTTCCGTCAATGATCGACTGGCCGACGATTCGATGCTGCCACGCTGCGATTTTTCCGTCGTCGCCAAGCGCGACCTTCACTTTGTGCACGTACATGGGGCGATAGTAGCCGCCCTTGATATCGTCCTCGCGCGTCCACACCAGCTTGACCGGATCGGATGTTCCCAGCGCCTTGACGATCTGTGCGGCCTCGGCGACGTAATCGGCGTTGTAGACGCCGCGCCGCCCGAAGGAGCCACCGGCCCAAAGCGTGTTGATCGACACATCTTCCGGACGGATTCCGAGGATGGCGCCGGCGACCGACTGGTCGATAGTCTGGAGCTGTGAGCCAGTCCAGATCGTGCATTTGCCGTCCTTGAAGGCAAGCACGGCATTCATGGGTTCCATCGTCGCGTGCGCGAGGTAGGGGAACGCGAACTCGGCTTCGATGACAGTCTTCGCCGATGCCAGGATCTTCGCGGCATCCGCATCCTTGCGCACGGCAAGTCCCGGCTTACCCGCCAGCTCACGATAGTGCTCTAGGATCTCTTTCGTTCCACGCTTCTCGGCTTTTGCGTCATCCCACTCGACCGTCAAGGCGTCGCGACCCTTGATCGCCGCCCACGTCGACGTCGCTACCACGGCCACGCCCTGCGGGATCTGCACGACATCCGTTACGCCAGACACTGCCTTCGCGGGCGCCGGATCGAACTTCGCGACCTTGCCACCGAAACGCGAAGGCCGCGCGATGACGGCAACCTTCATGCCCGGAAGCCGCACATCCTGGGTGTAAATCGGCTGGGCCGTGACCTTGGCCTTCTGGTCGAGGCGGGGAAACGACTTGCCGATGTAGACGAAATCCTTGGCGGCCTTGAGGGGCGGGTTCTCGGGGACCGGGACCTTCGCCGCCGCTGCCGCGAGTTCTCCAAACGTTGCTTTCGATGCGCCGTCCGTCAGCACGCCTTTGGTGATGGTGATTTTGGCGGGCTCCACCTTCCATTTCGCCGCAGCGGCTTCGATGAGCATCACGCGCGCCGCCGCACCCGCCTTACGGTACTGTTCGTAGGCGTTGGCCATGGCGGTCGAACCGCCGGTCCCTTGCACCCCAAAGGCGAGGTTCTTGTAGAGCTCTGCGTTGGCCGGAGCGAACTCCGCTACCATCTGCGCCCAATCGGCATTGAGTTCTTCGGCAACCAGCGTGGCCAGACCCGTGGCCGTGCCTTGTCCCTTGTCCTGGTGCTTGGACAGAACAATCACTTTGTTGTCCGGCGTGATGGCGACAAAGGGATTGAACATGGCCGAACCCGCGGCGGGCCCTTCCGCCCGCGCGGTACCGGTCCCTTCACCGACGGGTAAATAGGCACCGATCACAAGCCCCGCGCCGGTACCGGCGGTCAGTTTCAGGAACGATCGCCGGTCCACCGCGGACTCGCGGGGCATGCGGCCAAGACGGGCAACGGCGTCGGCGACGGAACGATTGAACATTGCGATTCCCCTTAACCCTTCAACTGGTCGGATGCCGAGCGGATCGCCACTCGGATGCGGGCATAAGTGGCGCAGCGGCACAGATGGGGCTGCATGGCTTCGTCGATATCGGAATCCGCCGGCTCCGGCTTCTGCTCGAGGAGCGCGACGGCGGCCATGATCTGTCCCGGCTGGCAGTAGCCGCACTGGGCGACATCATGCTGAACCCACGCGGCGCGCACTGCATCGGCGAGCTTGCCCTCCAGCCCTTCCGGCGTCGTGATCTTCTGCCCCTCGACGCTTGAGACGGGCGTGACACAGGCGCGAATGGGCGAGCCGTCGGCATACATGGTGCAGGCTCCGCAGAGCGCGACACCGCATCCGAACTTCGCGCCGGTCAGACCCAATTCGTCGCGCACGACCCACAACAGCGGCGTATCCGGGTCAGCCGTCACCTCCGTCTCGCGGCCATTGATCTGAAGTTTCAGCACAGGCGTCTCCCTCAAAATAAATCAATTGGATGTGGGGTGTAGTGCCCAATCATGCAACCCTCGTGGCGAACCGCCCCGACCCAGGACGCAAACCGCCCGTTCACCCGCGGCGCCACGTACGCGACCGCTCGAAAGTCGCCATTTTCCGTCGTCCTGGACCGCCGCATGTTTAGGCGTTGGCTGGAGATATCACCCAAAAGCCAGAATGGGTCACGATATCGGCTGTCAGTTCCCTAACCGGCGGCAGACGGCTAGCGGCATGAAATTGGCGCACACCGGGACGACGGAACGGATGAACACGCAGCACACGCCGCCCTGCCAGCGAGTGCTGCCCGATGATCCATCTGATTTTGCATGACTTCAACCAGCCGGTTCTGGTTCCTCATCGCCGAGCCGGATGCCATTCGCAGACGCGACGTATCGGCCGCCCGGCGCGAGAGGTAATCGCTCAGCGCGCAGGACGTACCAACCGCGCCGCATCCGGCGGTTCACGGACTGAGCTGATCTCCGAAACGAACTTCTGGCGAAAGGCGCGCCCAAAGTCCTCAAAGCCATCGGCCCGAACCAGAAACCCTGCCGGCCCGCCGACGATATGATCGAGATACCAGGCGTCGAGTGTGGTCTGGTGCGTGCCGGGGCCGATGCGCATGCCTCCAAGGCCGAATCCGGGCGCGCGGTATGCGCCCGAACCGACGATCTCGTTTTCACCTTTGACGATGATCGGCAGTCCGTTGATCTGCACTCCCAACGCCACGAGCCCATCGCGTTCACGATCCGCATCTACCGCATCCCTGCAATTGTCGATGCCATCGCCGGATACATCGAGCACGACCCGCGTCGCGCGGCCTGGGATGTCGGGAACGATACTGTCACGCACCATTTCCAGCATGCGCGAAACACAAGTGAATTCGCCCGTCTTCTGCGGCAGGCGGCGAACCGTCTCCGCCACGCGCCGGGCATCCGCCTCGGAGCCGATCAGTTCCCACGGCATGGCAAGTTCAGCGCGATCCGACCACGTTACGAGTGACAGCAGGATACGGCCTTGCGCGCCACCGGTGATGGTACCAATGACACCGGGGTCTTCGAGCGCCTGGGCGATACCTTCCATCTGAAGCCGGTAGCGCTCCGCGTCGACGGAATCCGACACATCGACAGCCAGGATGAGCGCCGTATCCACGTCGATGGGTCCTTGTGCCCGTGGCACGGGTATCCCGATCGCGACCACGAGCAGCGCTAGACTGATTGCGAGAGCGTGACGGTACAGTGAGAAAGGATATGGCATGGCTGCGTAGTGTCCGCCGGCGCTGGTCAAAGAAAAAGGGGCGAGCCAACATTGGCTCGCCCCAGTACAAGGAGAAATTGCGCGTGTCGTAAAGGGCGATCAGTTCGCCGCGAGCTTCTTAGGCAAGCGGAACGTCCAGACCATGCCACCCTGATTGAGGTTGGCCACGGTCTTGGCGACCTCGCCACCCGGAAGGTATGGCCGTCTCTCCCGATGACACGCTGGTTGTCGCCACGTCCGAAACAACCAACATGGCCCATATCATCGAAAGCGCTACGCACAAGGTCGTCGCCAACATCCTGGTCGATCAGCGCCCGCGCCATGCGGAATTCACCCCGGATGGCCGCAAGCTCTGGGTCACCTCGGAGATCGGCGGTACGATCAGCATCATCGATGTCGCGACACGCTTGGTCGAATCCAAAGTTACTTCTGCCATTCAAGGTGTTGCGGCGGATCAAATCCAGCCCGTAGGCATGAAGATGACCCGCGACGGCAAAACCGCGTTCGTGGCGTTGGGCCCGGCCAATCGGATTGCGGTCATCGATGTCGCCACATTATCGGTCACAAAATATATTCTGGTTGGCCAGCGGGTCTGGCATGTCGCGCTGACCCCGGAAGAAGACCTGCTCTTTACGACCAACGGTGTATCGAACGACGTGACCGCGATCGACGTGGCAAGCCTGAAGCCGGTCAAGTCGATCAAGGTCGGCCGGTATCCTTGGGGCGTGGCCGTTCGTGCGCCGCGTTCGTCCATGACGATACCGGTGCAATCCAACCTTCAGCCATGACGCGTTCACCGCCACCGATGCGCACGCGTCTCTGGCTCTCGGTCCTCGCCATTGTCCTGACGGCCACGGCCAGTACCGGGGCCACGCCGGTGACGGGTGAACACTTCGATTCCGTGACCGGGTTCAGAATCTCCAGCTATCGCGCGCCACTTCCGCAAGAGGCGCCGGGCGCCACACGCATTTTCGCGGCTGACCTTCCCGCGCTTTTGGCGGAGAAGCGCGCTGTTCTCATCGACGTGATGGCGGCTGAAGGTGGTGGGATCGACGGCGAGACCGGCCAGTGGCGGCTTATCAAAACGCACGACCACATCCCTGGTTCGACATGGCTGCCGGATGTCGGTCGAGGACACATCGACGCCCGCCTCGAAAGCTACTTCCAATCCAATCTGGCGCGGCTGACGGATGGCGACAAGGCGCGCGCCATCGTTATCTATTGTCAATCCGATTGCTGGATGAGCTGGAACGCGGTTCGTCGCGCGGCCGCATATGGGTACAGTCAGATCTATTGGCTGCCCGAAGGGGTCGATGGCTGGATTGACTGGGACGGGCCGGTGACGCCCGCGGTGCCCGTACCCGTCCGTCCATGACGCTGGCACAAATGGGTTTGTAAAGACCTCAGTCGAGCCCGCCAGAATGGCCCCCGGGTAATGTCATCAAAGATCGGAGTGTCAGGAAATGTGGATGGCGGAGAGAGTGGGATTCGAACCCACGGTAGGCTTTCACCTACACACGCGTTCCAGGCGTGCGCCTTAAACCACTCGGCCACCTCTCCGTGTCCTGGCTTGGAAGCGGCGCACTATACCTAAGAGCGGTTCCAGTGCAACACATCCTGTGCATGCAGGGACACAGGCCACACACCTGCCGCGTTGCTGGAGCAAGCAGGGGCAGCAGGACTTCAATTGCAGCCGATAGCGCCTTAGCCATTGCTCTTGCTTGGAGCGGAAAACAGGGGCAAGAGCCTCAGACCGAATTGTCGATTTGTCGGAGCCTAGCGCATGGCCACACTCAGGTTTCTCGCCGCGCTTTTTGCCCTGGTCGCCATTTTCGCGTTGATCGCGGATCTGACGCCGAGCCTGACCGAAAGTGGGAAATTCCAAGCCACGCCGTTGGGTGCACACTGGGCTGATTTATCGCCTTCGACCCTGGCCAGCACCCGCGCCGGTCTCACGCAGCGCGCTGGCCCCGGAGTTTGGCAGGTGTTCGACACCGTCGTACTATCGACACCGACGTTTGGACTGTTTGCGGGCCTGGCGTTGGCGTTCGGCTATGCGGGCCGCCGGCGGCGGCGGGTCAACATCTACGTCAACTGAGCGATGTCTGAGGCAACGCCTGCCGACGCGGTCTAACCGATCGGAATTCCACTGGCGAAGTCTTCCACGATTCCGATAAGCATCAGGACCAACAGGATCCCGATAACCGCAAACATGAACGTGCTATGCGAGCGATTGAGCGCGTCGATATCTCTCTCTTCGACGATGTCGCTCTCGGTGCCCAGAGCCTTTAGGCCCATGAGCTTGCGCCGCACTGAGCGGCGGACGTTTCCCCGGTCGATCACCGGCAGCCGCGAACGCTCGGCGATCTTACCGGCGATTTCGAGCGCCGGGACCACCGGATCATCTTCCGCCTCGCTCACGTAGCCGAGCGGCACCACGCGGCCATCCTTCAACGTGACCCGCGCGCCGCGCATCATCACCGGGACGGCAAATCCGCCATAGATCTCGCGTCGCGTTTCAACGGACTGGACGTCGTCGTAGGGAAATTCGTGGGAAGCATAGCGCAGCATCGGCGTCGGACCGCGGCCGGAAGGTAGTGTCATCGACACCTTTTCGCGGCCGAGATGCACCCGCGTGCGGATGGAGAAAATCAACTCCACCAAAACCAGGAACATCAACGCACCGAAGGCCAAGGCAAGGATCAGCAAGCCCCAGTTCTGTGCCAAGAGACCGTTGCTGGCACGCATGCCAATCATCATCGGCAGGCTGCCGAAGAACGGCAACAGAAGCAGGAACACGAGGCAGAACATGGTCGTGCGCAGAAAACTCGCGCCGTAGGTTTCCGGTTCGAAGCTGACGTCGCCCGAGGCGTCAGGTTCCGGGCCCGGCGGCGCGATTGTACGGGCCTCCGTGGATTGCGGACCGATCTCCGGAACTGCTGTCTCAGGTACGCCCGTCATGGCCAAGTGCTCTTTCCTGATCACCACCGATCCCGCTAGACGACGCGCGCCCGCGCTGCTTCAAGGGATCGGCCTCACAAGATAAGTTTATCAAGACGAGAGGAAACCGCCAGCCTGCCGCATCAGTATATTGTCCAACCGGAACGGAGGCGTCCATCCGGGGTCCCGTTACGCCGACTGGAGCTCAGTATGTTCAATTTCCGCAAGAAAACCGAGATGCCGACCGCGGCAGAGGCGCTCCCCGGCCGCGATGAGCCCATCCCGACGGCCGGCGAACATTTCATCCTCGGCACCCCATTGAAGCCGCCCTACCCGGAGGGTCTGGAGACGGCCATATTCGGGCTGGGGTGTTTTTGGGGTGCGGAACGCAAGTTCTGGCAGCTCGGCGCAGGCATCTACACGACCGCCGTCGGCTACGCGGGCGGCCATACGCCAAACCCGACCTACCAGGAGGTTTGCAGTGGCCGCACGGGACACACGGAAGCGGTACTGGTGGTGTTCGATCCGGCAAAGATCCCGTACGCGCAATTGCTATCCACGTTCTGGGAATTGCACGATCCGACCCAAGGCAACCGGCAGGGCAACGATGTCGGCACACAATATCGCTCGGTGATCTACACCACGACCGACGCCCATCTGGCGGCGGCCAAGGCTGCACGGGATCACTTTCAGAAGGGGCTTTCGGCGGCCGGCTTCGGCACGATTACGACCGAGATCCGCCCCGCGCCTGCGTTCTATTTCGCGGAGGAGGACCATCAGCAATATCTGGCAAAGGTCCCGCATGGATACTGCGGTCTTGGCGGAACGGGCGTGTCTTATCCCTTGCCGACGGGTGTTCAAAGCTAGAGCGCGGTGGCCAGAACCGTGCTTGCACGGCAGATCACGGTTGCAGTGGGTATTGGACGGTTGCGACGGTTACTCCGTCGTCGCCGTCTTCTCCTTTGCAGCCGGGGATTTCTGTGTCGCCTTCTGATTGCCGGGCTTGCTCGTGGCTGGCGTGGCGGTGACGGTCGCCGGCTCGGACTCGATCACGTCCGTACATTCGGCCGGCAGGTCGGCCAGCGTGATCGGCGGCTTTGGCTTGACGGGCTTCGCTGGCTTGACCGGTTTCGGGCGCGGCGGCGCGGTCAGCAACTTGAACCAGTCATCCAGTTCCTTGTCGCAGCCTTCTCCGCCCGGAATGGGAGCCTGCTTCGAACATGTCGGGGAATCCGGCGGACAGCCCATGCGCACGTGGAAATGATAGAAGTGTCCCCAATAGGGGCGCACCTTGGCGAGCCATGCCCGTTCCTTGCCCGGCGCTTCGCACAGGGCTTTCTTGATGGCTGGGTGCACCAGCACGCGCTCGACCTCTTTGTACGACGCAACCCGCCGCACGATATTCACTTGCCCCTCACCCCACACCTTCGGGTTGACCGACAGATTGTCGGAGGCAAGCATTGAGGTCGCCGAAAGGTTCTCGCGTTCGGACTTCGTCAGGCGGCGCGCCGGCATCGGCGTAAACCAGATATCCGCATCGAGACCCAACTGATGCGATGCGTGTCCCGTCAACATAGGTCCGCCACGCGGCTGGGAGATATCGCCAACCAGCAGGCCGGGCCAGCCATCCTTGGTCTTTACTTCGCTGGCAAACCGCTCCAGCAACGCGATGAGCCGGGGATGCCCCCAGTTCCGGTTCCGCGACAGCCGCATGGCCTGCCAGCCGGGCCCGTCAATGGGCAAGGCCGTCGCGCCGGCGAGACAGCCGCGCGAGTAAGCGCCGATGGCCCGCGACTTGAGAGAACTCGGCGCTTTGGCCGTGCCGAACAGCTTCTTTGCTGGAACGAGCGTCGCGGTCTTTTCTGCTTTCTTTGACGAGCCGTCTTGGGCTTTTGCATCTAAGGGCGCTGACGGCTTGTCCTTGGCCGCGCCGGAGTCGTTGGTCAGATCCGGCTTCACCGAATCGGACGACGGGGCACTGGACGCGGCCGTTGGCGTCATGGACCCTTCGACCTTCTCGGTCGCCGCCGCCTTCGCCTTTTCAGCCGCCGCGGCCGCGGCCTTCGCTGCTGAATTCTGCCACGGGAGCGTTTCCTCCGCCCGGGCCGTCAGAGCGAACGACGACAGCGCCATCGCGCCCAACAGGAGCAGGCGCGGCGAGCGCGGCATTCGTGATGAGGTGCTTCGAACCATGGGGCATAATATCGTGGGGTTGGGCCAAAATGCGACTCTTGACATAACGCGAACGGGGCCTCCGCAACGCGATAACCCGCCCGCTTCCAACAGGGAAACTGAACCCTCTGATTAAAAAGACTAAATCAATGGTATCTGGCGAGCGCACCAATCCGCGACAGCCGGCGGGCATCGCCAGGCCCGGTCACGCCGGCGCGCTGACAACCGGACCCCTGACGCGGACGCGCCACATCCTCTTGGCTCATGGCGCGGGCGCGCCCATGACGAGCCCGTTTCTAGAGGCCATGGCCAGCCGGCTTGATTTGCGCGGCATCACCGTGCACCGGTTCGAATTTCCGTACATGGCGACGCGCAGGACGGATGGCGTCCGCCGGCCAGCACCCAAGGCGGAAACCCTCAGAGTGCCATTTCGCGCCGCCCTCACAGCCTGCCGCAGCCGTATCCCACCCGATGCGCGCATCATCCTTGCCGGCAAGTCCATGGGTGGCCGGATCGCCACCATGATCGCGGATGGCGAAATCGCCGATCCGAATGTCGTGGGTGTCGCCGTATTCGGCTATCCGTTTCATCCACCGCGTAAGCCAGATGCCTTGCGCCTCGCCCCGCTGACGGCCGCGACGCTGCCCGTCCTCATCGTCCAAGGCACGCGCGATCCCCTCGGCACCCGCGAGGAGATTGCCGGCTACGCACTCAAGCCTTCCGTGCGTGTGGTCTGGATTGAAGACGGCGACCACGATCTCCGGCCGAGGCGCGCATCGGGACTGAAACACGCGGACGCACTGGATCAATCCGCCGACGCGGTCGCGGCGTTCTTTGCGCGGCTGGAAGCCGGTCGCGAACCCGGCCGCAAGCCGAAACGCGGTTAGTCGAGCGGACGGCGCGGCTCAGGCTGTGGGCTAAATTTCCTGATGCCGGGCGCGAGCCGCGCGTTCCAATGCAGCGGTGGTCAAGCTGTCGAGCCCCAACGCCTCGGCGAGCAGTTCCAGACAGTGGATCTCTTCCTGGCGGACGTTGAGATCGCTGGCAGCCACCTCGGCGGCGAGCACGTAGGCCGTTTCGTACAGCCGTTCGGGCAGCGACGCGCGCACAAGCTTCATAACAGACGACACCCCGTCCGGCTTGGACAGCATCCGTCCGCAATCCAGCGCTTCATTGACCAGCCAATCCCGGTCCATTTCGGCGAACGCCGGCAACTCCTGCACGATCGAACTGATGCGCGAGAGTTCCTCGTCGGAAATGTTGCGATCCACCGCCGAGATCGTGACCATGGCGTAAATCAAGGCTTCGGGCGGCGTCAGCGTGCGGCTTGGCATCGGGTCCCCATCTCAATGGCGCAATCCCGCGTATGTGGCGGTCGGGCAGCCAACCTGCAAGGGCTACCCCCCCCCGGCTCATGCTGGCTTGCGCCAAAACGCAAATGCCCCGGTGCCGAAAAATCCGGTACCGGGGCAACGCACAACTCAGCTGCATAGGCGTGGGACGCAGCACCAAGAGGGCAGGAAGGCTTAGGCGTTAGCCCATCTTCCAGAAGCGAATGGCGGCGGGGCCAAGAATGACGAGGAAGAGCACGGGCAGGAAGAAGATGATCATCGGCACCGTCAGCTTCGGCGGCAGTGCGGCGGCCTTCTTTTCAGCCTCACCCATTCTGATGTCGCGATTTTCCTTGGCCATGACACGCAAAGCCTGACTGACCGGCGTACCGTAGCGTTCGGCCTGGATGAGCGCCGTACAGACGGCTTTGACACCGGGGATGCCCGTGCGCTTGCCCAGATTTTCGAACGCCAGACGCCGCTCACCGAGATACGACAGTTCGGCGGTCGTTAGCGAAAGCTCTTCGCCGAGTTCCAGTGACTGCGCGGTGATTTCCTTGGCAACCTTGCCGAACGAAGCTTCCACCGACATACCCGATTGCACGCAGATGAGCAGCATGTCGAGCGCGTCCGGGAACGACTGCTTGATCGATGTCTGCCGCTTCTGGGCAAGATTTTCGATGAAGACGTTGGGCAGGTAGAAGCCGACGAAACCGGCACCCACGGCCATGAGGAAGCGGATCATCGGCGGATAGGGTACGTTGCCGATAAAGAACAGATAGACGAGCGCGATCAGGAACACGATCGGCGGTGCGGCAACACGGAAGAAGATATAGGCCACGAGCGGCGCCTGTCCGCGCAGACCAGCAGTTTTCAGCTTGTTGCGCACTTCTTCGCTATCGAACTGCGACCGTAAGTCGAAGCGATCCACGATCTGCTGCATGTAGCTCTTGGGCGTCTGGCGCAGCTTGGCGGCATTGCCTGCACGCTCCTTGGCTTGCAATTCCTGCAGGCGTTGCGAGCGCATCTTGTCACGCTCGACGGCCATCACCTTCATGCGCTGCGAAAGACGATCCCGCTGCAGCATGGGCAGTGCCACCGACAGAACCGTCGCGAATGCCGCGATGGCCGCGAGCATGCGTCGCGAGCAGCTGCGGGCTCATGATGGTATCGACGATTTCCTGCATCGGTCTTCAGCCTTCCTGGTCCGCAAAGCCGCTGCTGCGCAGACGCAATGTCCCGTATTAGAATTTAAAGTTGATCATCTTGCGCATCACGAGGATGCCGCACATCATCCAGAAAGCGCCCAGCAGCATGAACAGATTGCCGGTCGTCGTCGCGAAGAGCGGCATGATGTAGTCCGGCGATGAACCGTAGACCATGAACATCACGCCCGGAGGCAGCGAGGCGAGCACCATGGCTGAAGATTTCGCTTCGGCCGACAGTGCCTTGACTTTCATTTCCATGCGGAAGCGGTCGCGCAGCACGCCCGACAGGTTGCCCAGCGCTTCGGAGAGGTTGCCGCCGGCTTGCTGCTGAATGGCAATCACGATCGACAGGAACTTCACTTCCGGAATCGGCATGCGCAGGATCAGACGATCCAACGCTTCGTTCAGCGGCACGCCGACACGTTGCTGCTCGACCACGTAGCGGAATTCGGAGCACACCGGCTCGGGGCTTTCGCGCGCGATAATCTGCAGACACTCATTGAGAGGCAGACCGGATTTCACGCCACGCACGATCACGTCGATCGAGTTAGCCATCTCGGCGCGGAACTTTTTCTGCCGCTTGGTGATCATCTTGGACAGAATCCAGCGCGGAAGGCCAAGCGTCCCGATCAGGCCCGCGGCGAACATGGCAATGCTCTGCGATCCGCCGCCGGGCAGCGACAGGAGAACGACAGCCACGCAGATCAGTCCGCAGATGAGGCTGGCGATCCAGTATGTCCGGGGCTCCGCATCGAGCCCGGCACGCTCCAGCCGCATCCGCAACGTGATCTTCTCGCGCTTCTTGGCCCGCGTTTCCATGTCCTTGAGGGACTCGGTCACCTGCTTCTTGCGTTGCGCGGCGATATCGGCCGCCGTCCGGCCCGAGGACACCTTCTTGGTCCGCGTTTCGGTGACGCTCGCGACGCGCTTCTCGGTCTGCTTGTCGCCGGAGATGTAGGGATAGGCGATCGTGAACACGACACCCGCAAACGCGCCGGCGGCGAGCAGAGCAATCAGAATCGGCAGCAGATCAGCATCAACCATGGCTTTCACCCAGCGGGTTGCCGTTGGAGTTGAGCACTTCGGACGCTGCGAGAGCCTCAGCGAGACGGCCTTCTTCCTTGTAGTACTCGGCACGATCCCAGAAGCGGGGACGCGCGATGCCCGTCGACCGATGGCGGCCGACCAGCTTGCCGTTCGCGTCTTCGCCCGTCACCTCATAGACGATGAGGTTCTGCAGCGTGACGGTCTCGTCTTCCATGCCCAGCACTTCGGTGATGTGGGTAATTTTGCGCGAGCCGTCGCGAAGGCGGGAGGCCTGGACGATGACATCGATCGAACCGCAGATCATCTCGCGGATGGTCTTCACGGGAAGCGCGTAGCCGCCCATCATGATCATCGATTCCAGACGGCTGATGGCTTCACGCGGAGAGTTGGAGTGAAGCGTGCCCATGGAGCCGTCGTGACCCGTATTCATGGCCTGAAGCAAGTCGAACGCTTCAGGTCCGCGGACTTCGCCGACGATGATCCGTTCCGGTCTCATACGCAGGCAGTTCTTGACGAGATCACGCATGGTGATCTCGCCTTCGCCTTCCAGGTTCGGCGGCCGCGTTTCCAGACGCACCACATGCGGCTGTTGCAGCTGAAGTTCGGCGGAGTCTTCGCACGTGATGATGCGTTCGTCATGATCGACGCAACCGGTGAGACAGTTGAGCAGCGTCGTCTTGCCCGAGCCCGTACCACCCGAAATCAGCACGTTGCAGCGCACGCGGCCGATGATTTCAAGAATGACCTTCGCGTTCGGCGTCAGCGACCCGAACTTGACGAGGTTGTCGAGCTTCAGGCGGTCCTTTTTGAACTTTCGAATGGTGAGCGCGGGCCCGTCGATCGCCAGGGGCGGCGCGATCACGTTGACGCGCGAGCCGTCGGGAAGACGCGCGTCGCAGATCGGACTCGATTCGTCGACGCGGCGGCCGACCTGGCTCACGATGCGCTGGCAGATGTTCATCAGCTGCTGGTTGTCGGCAAAACGCACCGACGTCTTCTGCACCTTGCCGCTGACTTCGATGAAGGTCGTGGACGCGCCGTTGACCATGATATCGGCGATGTCGTCGCGCGCCAGCAATGGCTCAAGCGGACCGTAACCCAAAACGTCGTTGCAGATGTCTTCGAGCAGCTCTTCCTGCTCGGCGATCGACATCACGACATTCTTGACTTGAATGATCTCGCTGACGATGTCGCGGATTTCCTCGCGCGCGGCAGCCGCGTCGAGTTTGGCCAGCTGCGTCAGGTCGATCGTGTCGATCAGCGCATTAAAGACGGTGGTCTTGACGTCGTAATATTCTTCGGAATGGCGGCGCTGCGGTTCGGACGGCTCCGGCGCGCGCGGCGGCGCGGCCACCGGCGCGGGAGCTTCCTGAGCGCGAGCTGGAGCCGGCCCCGTTTGGGGCGCCGGCTGCTGCTGGGGGGCGATGCGACGCGGCGCCCCATCTTGATCGTTCGTACGCCTGCCGAACATGCGCTGTGGTCCTTACTTACCGTTTCAGTTTCAGCTTCTCGAGGAGCGGAGCCAAACCGGACTTCTTCTCCGCCTTGACTTCCTTGCGGTGCGCCAGCGTCATGGCGATCTCGCGGAAGCTTGGTGCGGCTTTGGCCCGGTTATTCAGCTCTTCGATCATCTGGCCGTTGTTGGAGGCCTGACCGAAAGTCTCGGGATCGAAGTCGATGACAGCGAGTGCCTTCAGCCCCAGCGCATCCTCAAACTCCTTGACGGAGATCTCGGGACGCTTCGGCATGTTGGCCATGTTCAGAACCAGATGCGGCGTCGCATCGTTCTTGCGGGACTGCTTCAACAGTTCGATGATGTTCTTGGCGTTGCGCAGGTTCGCCAGGTCCGGCGCCGCCGTGATTACCACTTCATCCGATTGCAGGAGCACGCGCTTGGTCCAGGCCGACCAGCCATGCGGCAGGTCGACGATGACATACGGTACGTTCTGCCGGGCGACGTCGATGACCATGTCGCAACTGTCGGGCGAGATCTCGTAGTCGCGGTCGAGGACGACGGGAGCCGCAAAGATCGACAGGCGTTCCGAGCATTTGGTCAACAGGCGGTCGAGCAGGACCTCGTCAAGGCGCTCGGGTGCCGACAACGCGTCCGCGATGCCTTGAACGGGGTCCTGATTGAAATCAAGGCCCGTGGTGCCGAAGGCGAGATCGAGGTCGGCGATGATCACATCCGACGTCAGCGCCTCGGACAAGGTCCAGGCCGCGTTGTGGCAGATGGTCGACGAACCCACGCCGCCCTTGGCGCCGATGAACGAATACACGTGCCCGACCGGATCGGCATCGGGATCGTTGTAGAGGTTCGAAAGGCTCTCCATGAGCTGGGGCACCGTCACAGGCGCCACCAGGTATTCGCTCACACCGCGCTTCAGAAGCTCGCGATAGAGAATGACGTCGTTGACGTGACCGATGATGACCACCTTGGTGCCCGGATCGCAGCACTCGGCGAGGCGGTCGAGATCGGCGAGCAGTTGCTGGCGCGGCAGAGAGCTTTCGACGATGATCAGGTTCGGCGTCGGGCTTTCCTGATAATGCTGCACGGCAGCTGTCGCGCCACCCATGTGTACGCTGACATGCGCCTTGGTCAGACGCCGGTCCTCGGACGCATCCTGAACGATGCCGGCCATCTGGTTGCCTTCGCAGAAGGCTTGGATCGAGATGCGCGGAATCGGCCGCGCACGCTCGAGGCTGGCGTCGTGAAAGTCGCCGCCGACCATCTCATGGTCGGCATAGACGCCGTCGCCCATGTCGGGGCTGGCGATATTGGACTTGGCTTGCCTCATCATAGAACTACAACCTCAGAGTTATTCGCCGCCATCAGTCTTGACTTTTTCTTCCTCGGACTTCTGTGCGCCCGTGGTTTCACCCTTGATGTACTTTTCCCACGTCACGAGGCGACGCTCGTTCGGACGCGCCGTCATATTGCGCGGGGTCACGAGATCGGCCGGGTTCACGATCATGGCCGCCAGATTGCGCTGCGTGGCGCAACCAAGATTGGGATGCGGCAGGTTGCGCGGCTCGCGGGCCAGGTTAGTTGTCCAATGTCCGCACTCGGGACCTTCGGCCACGTAGCGCAAGAACGAGACCTTGATGGCCGGATCGTACTGGCCTTCCGCCGAGTACGGTTCGACGGAGATGGCGCTCTCGGAAATTCCCTGGTCGCGAAGCAGCGTGCCGATATCCTGCACGGCCTGCATGGCGGACGTTTCGTTGGAAGACCCGCTTGGCGCCGCGATCACGAGCCGGCTGTTGCCGGCATCGCTCATGCGGGAAGCCTGCCCGAAGGACAGAACGTCGGCACGCTGCGCCGGCGTCAGTCCGTGAGAGCCGCGAGGCACCGAGACCGTCATGGTCTCTGGCTGTTGCGACACGAGGATCGGATGACGCTGTGTCGGCTCGACAAGGGCCCAACCGGCAACTTGCGTTCCTTCATCACCGTGCTTGCAAGCGGCAAGCGTGAGTGCGGCCAATGAAGCAGCGAGGATGCGGAAGGCGGGCTTGTAGCGGGCCTGGCCGGCGTCTGTCGTTGAGTGAAGTCTCGTCATGGTTCTGGTCTCCAGCCTAGGCCGTCACTCAACGATGAAGCCGTAGTCGCCCTTCAGATCTCCGGCAGGCGGAGTTGATGAGCTAGCTCCGTAGATGCGATTGAAGTGACCGAGGAAGTTCGCCTTCAGATCGGTCGCTTCGCCCAGGCCGTCGATGGGCTTGGCAAGGTCCTGCCGCGAGACAGGTTTGACGAGGTAGGGCGTGACGATCACAACCAGCTCCGTCTCACGCTTGATGAAGTCGCGGCTGCGGAACAGGGTGCCGAGTACCGGCAGATCCTTGAGCCCCGGCAGGCCGTCGATGTTCTGGCGCACGTCGTCCGAGATCAGACCGGCGAGGGCCAGCGAACCGCCCGAGGGAAGTTCAACCGTCGACTTGGCCTGGCGCTTACGCAGCGCCGGGATCGAGATACCCGACAGCGTGACCGAACCAGAGCTCGAAAGCTCGCTCACTTCGGTTTCGATCTTCAGGCTGATCCGGCCTTCCGACATGACGGTCGGTGTGAAGGCGACGCCGACACCGAATTCCTTGAAGGTGACCGAGATGCCGCCCTGCGTATCGACGACCGGGATCGGGAATTCGCCACCAGCCAGGAATTTCGCGGACTCGCCGGAAATCGCAGTCAGGTTGGGTTCGGCGAGCGTGCGGACAAGTCCGGCGCGTTCCAGGGCACGGATGGCATGGGTGACCTGCGCCCCGCCGCCGCGCCAGCCGCCGTTCAGGCCCGAGTTGCCAAACGTGCTGTCCGAGGGGCCGGAATTCACGTTGCAGAGTGAGCCGACAGTACAGCCGAGGGACGGGTCCGACGGATCGCCCGAAGTGGAGATGCCAGGGATCGGCAGTGTGCCAAGACCAGCCGCAGCCGTCAGCGGCAGCGCATTCTGAGTCAACAAGGTCGTCGCAAAGTTGCCGGCGTTGATGGCCGCGCCAAGGTTGACGCCCATCTGCTTCAGAAGTTCGCGCTGGACTTCAGCGACGGTGACCTTGAGCATGACCTGCTCTTCGCCTTCGACCGTCAACATGTTGATGACGAGCTCGGTCAGATCCTTTTTCGTGCTTTTGACGGCAACACCCAGGTCGTCGCCCGCGGTCTTCGATTCGAATTCGACCGTCACGAACTGCTTGGCCAATGAGGAGGCACGGTTGGCGTCGACCGGCGTGCGCACACTGCCCGTGAGGATCACGGTGCCGTTCAGCATCTCGACCTTGATGTTGGACCCCGGGATGAGGCGGGCCAGCAAGTTCTCGAGGCCCGCCGTTTCACGCTCGACGAAGACTTCGAGGGTCGCGAACTGGTCGCCGTTCTCATCGAAGATGAAGGCGTTGGATTCGCCGAACCGGCGTGCCAGCAGGAAGATGCGGTTGGAACTTTGGACGACGGCATCCACGGCCTGCGGGTTGGAAACCATCACATCGCGCGCCGGACGCGGCAGCTCGATAAGGACCGACTTCCCAAGCCCGATGTTAATAACGCGCCGCTTGCCGGCATCCGCCTCGGTCAAGCGCACCAGCGACTGGTGCTGACCGGTCTGCGCGTCATCGCGCGATGCGTTGCCTTGGCCGGCGCCGGCCCAACGATCGCCACCCGCGTGGGCCGGCGTCATCGAGATCGCGGCGATCATCACCGCCAAGACGGAGGCGAACCGTCTCACTACCAGTTTAGACATTGGCTTTTGCCTTCCGACGAGCTGCAACTTGACTGACCTATCAGTTCACGCCGTACGCACGTGACCTGACGCCGTAACGCAGAACTCGGATGGCGCTTCCGTTTTTGGACTTCGTGAGATCCTCGCCTTGCTCCGGACCTTTACCCGACGCGTCGAGATCGGCGATGGAGCGCAGCGAAAGGCTGATTTCGCCGAGCGAATTTGCGAGCGCCAGCATTTCCGACTGACGCGGGGTCAGTTCGAGCGTGGCGGTGTTGGCGGAACCTTCGGCGGACTTCTTGCCTTCCTTCGTCTCGATCTGCTGACCGATGGCGAGCACACGCACATTGCGGAACAGCGTGTCGCTGACGAAGTCTTCACCGCCCGATTTCGAGCGCAGACGGCGGATCAGAATGACATCGACATGATCGTTGGGCAGGATCAGACGGCCGACCGCCGTCTCTTCTTTGATCTTCGTGGAGATGGCGCGCATGCCGGGTGGCAGGATCGCGGCCAGAACGCCGCCCTGACCCGCCTTCACCAGCTTGTTTGCCGTGATCGGTTCGCCCGCCATGATTGGCGCGCGGGCGATGGCACCAGAAAGCTGGCGCATGGCATCGCGGCCACCCTTGTCCGTGATGAACCCCTGGGAGGCGTCGCTGGGCCAGGTCTGCCAGCGGAACAGGCTCTCATTGGTGATCTGACCCAAACCGATATCGGCGCGGGCCACCAGGACTTGCGTCGAGTTCACTTTGACCTCGACGCGCTTCTCTTCCTTGGGCTTGTTCAGCATGCTCTTGACCATGACGAAGGCCATGAGCGCTGAGACGCCCGCGATGGAGATGCCGATCAGCTGTGCTCGTTTCATTGCGCGACTTACGTCCCCTCGAACCGGCGAGGACTTCTCCCGGCTTCGAAACGCAGTCTGCGCAACATTCGTCAATGCGAGGTTAATCGCCGTAGTAAATCGACGCGCACCCCGGACGGTTATCGATTAAGTTCTTGTTTATAAATGACTTTTTGGAAACGTTTAAATGACTAGGCGACCAGCGCCTTGAAGATATCGGTCGTTGGATAAACCCACAGCCCGCCACCAGCGATTGCGAGGCCGTAAGGCATGCCCGATTCGGTCTTGTGCAGCCGGGTCACCCATTCGGCGCCGGGCAGGATCATGGCGGGAACGCGCCGGTAGGCGAGCAGCAGAATTGCAAGCACACCGCCCAGCACGGCGATCATCGTGAAAAACGGAATGAGCGACTCAAACCCGATCCAAAGCGAGGCGGCGGCCATCAGCTTCGCGTCGCCACCGCCGAGCAGGCGTGCAGCGAACATGGCGATGCCGATGGCGAGGATTGCGGCCCCGGCGGCCAGATGCATCAGAATGGCGTGCATGGAGAGGCCGGCCAGCGGCGCGGCGACGCAAAAGCCGGCAATCAATACCAGCGAAATCCGGTTCGGGATCGTCATGGTAAGAAGATCCATCGCCCCGGCGAAAGCCAACGCCATGGGGAAGATCAAAAGAACCGGGTAATCAAGCACGCTACCACTCCACACGAAATACGCTACGCAACGACGTTAGCCCAGACGTGGTAAATGCGAGGTTAAGCCGATCAGTTGAAGGCGTTCCGCATGATGTCCGCCGCGGAAGTCAGCATCAACGAAAGAGAGTCGCTAAACTCAGTTGCAACACCGATGATGCTGACGGAAATTAGCGCCGCAATCAGCCCATACTCGATCGCCGTTTCCCCGCGCCGGTCGGACCTAAACTGACTGATAAGCCGAGGCAGCATGCCTGCAGTCCTTTCGATATCGAATCCGGGCCGATCGGTGAGCGGGTTCGGAAGTTAGAAATGGCGTTGACGCAAGTCGTCACGTAGGCACCCTATCTCAAGGCTAGTTAACAGGCTCTGGACTGCGATCAATTTCTCCTTCATCCCGCACGGCGTTCGTGGGGAATTGGTCAAAATTTTATTGAATTCGCGTGCGCAAGGCCGCGGCCGGGCAGCGGGGGGATGCGGCCCGCACTATTCGCGAAAATGCTTGGAAAGCTTGAGTTTCTGGGCTTGGTAGTTCGATCCCAAGTCGCGGCCATAGAGCATCTCGGGCACTTCCACCATCCGCTCGTAGACCAGCCGGCCGATGATCTGCCCGTCCTCGAGAATGAACGGGACTTTATGCGAGCGCACTTCCAGTACGACGCGCGAGCCGTGTCCGCCCGAAGCCGCGTGACCGAAACCCGGATCCATGAATCCGGCGTAGTGGACACGGAATTCGCCAACGAGCGGATTGAAGGGCATCATCTCGGCCGCGTGGGTCGGCGGGATGTGTACCGCTTCCTTCGACGCCAGAATGTAGAACTGATCGGGATCGAGGATCAGGCGGCGGCCCGGACCGGCTTTGATCGGCTCCCAGTAGTCGGCGATGACGCAGCTGGCCGGCGCATCCACGTCGACAACGCCGGTATGCCGCTTGGCCCTGTAGCCCACAAGGCCGTCTGCATCGCCCACAAGATCGACCGAAAGGGCGATCCCGTCCTGAATGTCGGACGTGGCGCCCGACACCAGAACCTCACGCTCCTGCAGGCGCTTCAATCCGGCATCATCTTCGCGGGGATTTCCGACCCTGAAGCGCAGCTGCGACAGCTTTGATCCCTTGCGGGCGAGAATGGGGAATGTCTGCGGACAGATTTCGGCATAGAGCGGGCCGCGGTAGCCAAGCGGTACCTGATCGAACGCACCCACTCCATCGGCGATGACCCGCGTGAAGACATCGAGTCGCCCCGTCGAGCTTTTGGGGTTGGCCGCCGCGGCGATCACATCCGGGAGCGCCAAGCTCTCCAGAAGCGGCACGATATACACGCAGCCCGTTTCAAGGACCGCCCCCGGCGTCAGATCGATGGCGTGGAGCTTCAGGTCGTCGATGCGGGATGCAACCTTGGCACCGGGTCCAGGCAAGAAACTGGCCCTGACCCGGTAGGCCACGGCGCCGAGACGCAGATCGATGCTGGCCGGCTGCAGCTGGCCTGGATCGGCCGGTTCCGCAAGCTTCAGCGCGCCCGACGAGATCAGCGCCCGGATGGCCTGCGCCGGCAGGATCCCGTCGGTCACCGCGACCCCGAGCGGACCGTCCGTTTTCGATGTGGTCTGTGCTGCCGATTTTGCCATGGGGCCCCCTACCCTCTGGGCTCTAAACCAAGGCACGCTTGACGCCAAGGGGAGGCGGCGGTATTCCCCGCCCAACGTCGTGGTGATTTGGCCGGCCGGCTTGCAGCCACGTTAAACAACTCGCTAAAGTGGCCGCGCGCACCCGGAAACCCGGCGCACGGCTCCTTTGACGAGGAGAGGTGCCATAGGGACCGGGTTTTTTGTTGCGCGGGGCCGCTTGAGGGCGGTCCGAAGGCCAGAAGAGGTGGGAGATGAGTGCCAAGATTGACGACGCCGCGATTGCCGCTGAATGGGCGCCAGAAACGCAGCTGGTTCACGGCGGGGTGCTCCGCTCCCAGTTCGGCGAAACGTCCGAGGCGATCTTTCTGACCCAGGGCTTCGTCTACACGTCCGCCGAGCAGGCCGAAGCGCGCTTCAAGAACGAAGATCCCGGCTTTCAGTATTCCCGCTTCGCCAATCCGACCGTCGCCATGCTCGAAGAGCGGCTGCGGCTGTTCGAAGGCGCGGAAGTCTGCCGCGCCATGGCGACCGGCATGGCGGCCGTCAATGCAGCCCTATTGTCCTACCTTCGCGCAGGCGATCACGTCGTCGCCGCCCGCGCCATGTTCGGCTCATGCCGCTACATCGTCGAGACGCTCTGCCCGCGCTTCGGCATCACCCCGACGCTGATCGACGGCCGCGACATCGAGGAGTGGCGCAAGGCCGTCCGCCCCAACACCAAGGCCTTCTTCTTCGAAACGCCAGCCAACCCGACCCTCGATCTGGTCGACATCGCGGCCGTCTCCGCGCTCGCGCGCGAGATCGGCGCTCTCGTCATGGTCGACAACGTGTTCGCCACGCCGATGCTGCAGCGTCCATTGGCTCACGGCGCCGACGTGGTGATCTACTCCGCCACCAAGCACATCGACGGCCAGGGACGGTGCCTGGGCGGCGCGGTCCTGTGCTCGGAGAAGTTCCTGACCGACCACCTGCAGGATTTCTTCCGCCAGACCGGACCGTCGATGAGCCCGTTCAACGCCTGGGTGATGTTGAAGGGCCTGGAGACGATGCCGTTGCGCATCGCCGCGCAGTGCGCCAATGCGGCCAAGGTTGCCGATCATATCGCCAGCCGGCCCGGCGTGGGCCGGGTCATTTACTGCGGCCGCGACGACCATCCGCAGGCGGCATTGGTCCGCAAGCAGATGACCGGCGGCGGACAGATGGTCGCCTTTGAGGTCGAGGGCGGCAAGGAGGCGGCGTTCCGCTTCCAGAATGCCCTACGCCTCATCAAGATCTCGAACAATCTGGGTGACGCCAAGAGCCTGATCACCCATCCGACGACGACGACCCATCAGCGCATTGGACCAGCGGCGCGCGCCGAACTCGGCATCTCGGACGGCATGCTGCGCCTGTCGGTCGGACTGGAAGCCGCCCGCGATCTCATCGCCGACATCGACCGCGGGCTGGCTGCCGCCGCTGCGGCCTGACGCCTTCCGCCGCCTGTCAATTGACGCAGGGCCGCGGGCTCATACAGACTGCACCAGAACATCGGCACCGGCACAACCACGCCCCAGAGGACCCGCCCCGTGAGTCGCGATTACGTCTATGAGACCGTCACCCACGGCATCCGGGTGCGCGTTTGGCCCGAGTATCAGGGCGAACAATCGTCGCCGGACGAGGGGTACTATTTCTGGAGCTATACGGTGGAAATCGCCAACGAGGGCGCCGTCCCGGTTCAGCTCAAGACACGGTTCTGGCGCATCACGGATTCCGCGGGCCGCACCGAAGAGGTGCGCGGCCCCGGCGTCATCGGCCAGACGCCCACCATCGAGCCCGGTCAGTCCTTCACCTACACGTCGGGATGTCCGCTATCGACCTCGTCAGGCATCATGGTCGGCAGCTATCAGATGGCGGGAGACGGCGGCCGCCTGTTCGACGTGGCGATCCCCGCTTTCTCGCTCGATAGCCCGTTCACCGTCAAAAGCGTGAACTGACATGGCGCCGGCGGTCGAAACAACGGCTGTGGAGATTCTGGCGCGGCTCGTTGCGTTTGATACGACAAGTCACAAATCGAACGTCCCACTGATCCGCTACGTCGAAGATTATTTGCGCGCCCATGGCGTGGCGTATGATTTGGTGACGTTGCCGGACGGGTCGAAATCGTCCCTGTTCGCCACCATCGGCCCGGCCGAAGTGCCCGGCATCGGCTTGTCCGGTCACACCGATGTCGTCCCGGTCGACGGCCAGACGTGGACCGCCGATCCCTTCACACTGCGGCAAGCCGATGGAAAACTCTATGGGCGCGGCACCGCGGACATGAAGGGCTTTCTCGCCTGCGTTCTGGCGGCCGTGCCACTTTTTCGCGCCGCGCCGCTGAAGGTGCCCGTCCACCTGATCTTCTCCTACGACGAGGAAATCGGATGCGTCGGCGTGCGGCCGATGATTGCCGAATTCGGGCATCGCCTACCTCAGCCCCGGCTCGTGATCGTCGGTGAGCCCACGGAAATGCGCGTCGTCGATGCCCATAAGGGTCCGGTTCGCTGGCAAGTCGACATCACCGGACGCGCGGCCCATTCCAGCATGGCGCATCTGGGTGTCAATGCCATCACCTATGCTGGCCGCATCCTCGCCGAACTTGCGCGCATCGAGGACGACTTGAAGGCGCAAAGCGCCGATCAACGTTTCGAACCGCCCTATTCAACCCTCCAGGTCACCGCCATCGAAGGCGGCACCGCATCCAATATCGTGCCTGTCTCGTGCAGGATCGGATTCGAAATCCGCGCCCTGCCAGGCGTCGATGTCGCCTCCATTGACCGGCGGATCCGCGATTTCGCCACCACGGCATGCACACCGCACATGCAGGCCGTCGCACCCGATAGCGGCATTACGATCACGCGCACCAACAGCGTCCCGCCTTTTGGGGCTGGGCCGAATTCTGAAGCCGTGGCACTCGCCTTGGCTCTAGCGGGACAGAACGAAACCTATGCGGTGTCCTATGCCACCGAGGCGGGCCTGTTCCAGGACGCCGGCGCGCCATCCGTTGTGTGCGGGCCGGGCCGTATCGCCGAAGCCCACACCGCCGACGAGTGGATCGCCCAGTCTGAGATCGAGAAATGCTCGAACTTCCTAGAAAAATTGGCGGTCTGGTGCGCCACCTGAACAGCGTTGCAACGCGCGGCTTGCCAAGGGCTTCCGGTTCCCGCACTTATGGCCGCGTCGGTGTCCAACCGTTGGATGGACCGGATGCCGCCCGCCGTGACTGCCTGGGGATTTCAAGCCGTGCCGCGCCAGCCCGTTTCCGCCAGTTATGCTCGTGAACGCGCCGAGCTTCGCGACCTCTTGCTCGCGCCCTTCGCCACCAGCGATGCGCTAACGGCCAATTTGGCGCGCATTTATCACACCGTACTCGATCTTGACCTGACGGCGTATGGCACAGCGGCGTTCAAGCCGGTCGCCGCCGACATCGCGGCCGACCACTTCGCGTTACGCACACTCCTTCGAGAGCAGATCGCCCATTGGCACGCCCAGGGACTGATGTCGCTCAACGCCCAACATGCCGCGCGCGATACCTTGCGCGCCTTGCGCTATGCCTCCGACATTGCGGCCGAGATACACAGCGACTTTGAATTCGGTGACGACGCAACGCCCCATCGCCGTGCCTTCGGCGAATACGGGCTCAACACCTTCGTCGCACCGGCCTTCGATAACGGGCAGAATATCGAATTCCGCTCCGGTGACATTCTTCTGGTCCGCGGCACCCGGCATAACAGTGCCGCCATCGCACGGATTGGAGATGTCGACAGCCAGTTCAGTCACGCGGCCCTCATCTATTTCGACGAGGCCGGCCGCGGCTTTGTGGTCGAAGCACTGATCGAGGATGGCGCCGTCATCACGCCACTTCGCGAGGCGCTCGATCACGGCATTGCTCGCGCCATGCTGTTCCGGCACAGGGATGCGGACTTGGCCGCGCGCGCCGCCAAGCTCATGCATGACCACGTCAAATGGTCTTTGAGCCCCGAGGGCAAGCCGATCCTGTACGATTTTTCCATGCGTCTCAGCGGCACCAAGCGGATGTTCTGCTCCAAGCTCATCCGCATCGCCTTCGAGGATGCCAGCCAAGGCCGTCTGAAATTACCCGCGTTCACAACGCGCTTTCAAGATTCCAACCGGTCGTTTCATCACCTCATCGGCATCAAGGCCGCCGAGACGTTCGCACCGGGGGATCTGGAAATCGACCCCGATGTCGATTTGGTCGCCGAGTGGCAGGATCAGCGATTCACATCACAGATCCGCTTGCAGGACCTCATTATGAGTAAGCTGTTCGAGTGGATGGAGGTGCATGGTTATCGCTTCGAGCCGGATTGGAGCGTGCGCCTCATTGCGCTCGCCGGCCGGTTTTCCACGCGTTTGTCGAAGCGCACGCAGGATCTCGTCGCCGATCTCTTCGCACGGATCCCGCCGCATATGCCCCGGCGCACCATCGCGACCATCGTCATGTTGCACAAGACGGCTCAGCCGCTATTGGAAGACCTCCAGCACCGCGAGCGCCTGATGGTGGCGACGGAAGGCCGTCCGTTGCATCCGCGCGAGGCGTTCGCCTACCTCGACGAGGTCCGGCGCAATTCCAATGGGCAACTCGGCTATCTGGCGGCACCGCACGGATGGCGAAGAAAACTTGCGCAGCTGCGCCGGCAACGGCCCCGCAGGAGCTGAATTCTCGGGCGCTCCCCGCACGCGCCGGGGATCATGTCTACGTGCCGCAGAATGTCTGGTGGACGACCTCTTCGGGGCGCGGCGGCCGGGTCAGATCCTCGTCGCCCGGTTTCAAATTGAAGGGATCAGCCACGGCATCGGCCAGACGGCGGAACGGCTTGAAGTCGTCGCGGTCGACGGCGGCCCGGATCGCGGCTTCAACGAGATGATTGCGCGGGATGATCGCGGGATTGGCCGCGTTCATGGCGCGCGCCGTATCATCCCAGGAGCGATTGCCGCGCGAGAGCCGGGCCCGCCAGCGCTCCAGCCATGCCTCCACCGGCGCGGCCTCCTTGAACAGCGCCAAGAAGGCCGGCGCCGCTTCAGCGTCGGCGGGATCACACAATCGGGCGAGCGTTCGGAAGGTGTTCGTGAAGTCCGCTTCACCGTTGGCCATGACTGTCAGCAGATCCTGAACCAGATCGGTATCGCCGTCTTCGAAAGGCGCCTCCAATCCGATCTTGATGGCGAAGTTGCGCACAACGGCGTTCTGGAACTGGCTGGCATAGGCGCCCAGTGCCTCTTCCGCCGCGGCGATCGCCTCGGGTTCGGTCGCGGCGAGGAGAGGCAACAGCGTTTCCGCGAAGCGCGTCAGGTTCCACCGGGCGATGGCCGGCTGATTGGAATAGGCATACCGGCCGCCGCTGTCGATGGAGCTGAACACGGTGGCGGGATGATAGACATCCATGAAAGCGCACGGTCCGAAGTCGATCGTCTCGCCGGCAATCGACGCATTGTCGGTGTTCATGACGCCATGAATGAAACCGACACTCATCCAACGCGCGATCAGGCTCGCCTGCGCGGCAATCACGGCGTCGAGCAGGTTGCGGTACCGTTCGGCCCCCTCACCGATGTGCGGATAGTGCCGGCCAATGACATGATCGGCCAGCAGCCGGACCGCATCGTTGTCCTGGCGGACGGCGAAATACTGAAAGGTTCCGACGCGGATGTGGCTCGCGGCCACACGCACCAGAATGGCGCCCGGCAAGGGCTCCTCGCGATAAACCCATTCGCCGGTCGTCAGCGCGGCCAGCGCCCGCGTAGTGGGAATGCCAAGCGCCGCAAAGGCCTCGCTGACCAGATATTCGCGCAGCACCGGCCCGAGCGCGGCGCGGCCATCGCCCATCCGCGAGAACGGCGTGCGCCCCGACCCCTTGAGCTGGATGTCGCGGCGCAGGCCCCCTGCATCGACGACCTCGCCCAGAAGGATGGCGCGCCCGTCCCCCAGCTGCGGCACGAAATTCCCGAACTGGTGGCCCGCATACGCCATCGCGATGGGCTCGCTGCCGGGTGCGATCTGATTGCCAGCCAACATGGCGATGCCGTCGGGGCTCGAGAGCGCGGCGGCATCGAGCCCCAATTGGACCGCAAGCGCCTCATTGAGACGGATCAGCTGGGGCGCGCGGACATGGGTCGGCGCAACCCGCACGTGAAACCGCTCAGGCAGACGCGCATAGCTGTTGTCGAATGGAATCGAGAGGGTCGAAGGTGCCATCATGCCCGCAATATGGGCCGGGCGGCTGAGAACTTCCACCCCGCAGGCAGACCCCGGGACGGTCATCTGCGACCATGCGCCGTCAGTTGGTCAGGCAGAGACCGGCAATTGTCGCCGCCGGTATGTGAAGCGATGCAAACCCGGCGAGGGCCACGAATAATCCGGCGGCAATCTGCGCCGGCCGGCTCCAAACCGCGCCTTTGAGGGAGGCGATGCCGAACCCCGCCGCCAGGACACCCGGGACGGTCCCCAGTCCGAACCCGGCCATGACCGACAGTCCGGCGAGGGGCGATCCCGTCAACGACGCGGAAAACACGGCCGCGTAGACCATCGGGCAGGGATTGAACCCCCAGATCGCCCCTAAGGCCACCGGCGCCACACCAGGCGTGCCGCGCAGTGGCCGTGTCACGCGCGCCGCGGCATCGGACAGCCGCCCCATGGCAGCATCGAGCAAGGCGAGCCGGGGCATCATTCCCGCCATGGCAAGTCCGCTCCACATGAGCACGATGGCCGCGACCCACTGCATGGCGCGGTAGTTCACTGTCGTCTCCGGAGCCAAAACCGCGTTTCCGGCGAAGCCGGCTACGATGCCGAGCAGCGCATAGGACGTGATCCGGCCGACTTGGAGCAGTACGGCATGCACGGCCCGTTCGCGCGCGGTCTGGGGGCCGAGTGTCAAAAGTGCGCTGCAGGAAATGCCCCCGCACATGGCGCCACAATGCAGCGTGCTCGCCAAACCCAGCACCAGTCCGCCGAAAAATGTGAGGGCCGTGGGATCCATGGCTAAGTCAACCCGCTGGTTTTAGCCGTTTCGCGGTCGTCCGCAACCGCGCCGCCCGCGCGCGTCCGGTCGCTTGCTGCAGGCCCTGGCGGAGCGTCTTCAATCGCCCGCCAGCCCGCCCCTTCGAGATCGTCGAATTGTCCGTCGCGCAGCGCCCATAGGAACGCGACCAATCCGAGAAGACCCAGGAACAGTGCTGCTGGAATGAGCCAAGCCAGTGACGTCATGGCGCCCGTTCCATCTGAGCTTTGCCGACCGGCGGCAATGTGAGGCGCATGGAGCGAAGCCGCAGCGCGTTGGCGGTCACGAGGATAGAGGACGTCGACATCGCAATGGCCGCGACCAGAGGCGTGACATAGCCAAGCACAGCCATCGGTACAAAGGCGACGTTGTAGAGGACGGCTATGGCAAAGTTATCGAGAGCCATGCGGTGCGTGCGCCGCGCGATCTTCAAGGTCTCCACGACAGCCCCGAGTTTTTCGCCCTGAAAGACCGCGTCAGCCGCGTTCTGAGCGATATCGGCGGCGGCAGACGGCGACAGAGACGCGTGGCCGGCGGAGAGTGCCGGGGCGTCGTTAAGGCCGTCGCCAACCATCAGCGTCAGCCGTCCAGCGGCTTTCAGGTCTGCAAGGCGCGCAAGTTTCTCATCGGGCCGCACGCCACCTTGGTAATGGTTGACCGACAGCGCTTTCGCGGCATCGACGACTGCTTCGGGCCGGTCTCCCGACAAAATCTCGACGTGGTATCCAGACGCCTGCAGAGCCGCGACGGTCTCAGCGGCATCGCTGCGCAGTTTGTCCTCGAAGCGGAAGCCGACAGGAGCTCGCCCCGGCCGCGCGAACCAAAGCGACGACGCCTGCCGCGCATCGGCAGGAACGGTTCCGGCCCAAAGGGCGGACCCGAGCCGCTCTTCCCCTTCACTGGTCAGAACCACAAGACCCGAGCCTGGCACTTCGCGAACCCCACTGACAGGCTCGATGGAAATGCCGCGCGCCCGCGCGCCCCGGACCAAGGCCTGAGCATACGGATGGCGGCTCATCACAGCGAGCCCAGCCGCCCGTGCAAGGACTCCCGCATCGATGGGCTGATCGAGCGCCAAGACAGGTTCGCCCAAGCTCAGCGTGCCGGTCTTGTCGAAGACGACCGTATCGACTTCGGCAAGGCGCTCCAACCCGTCTGCGGCTTTGACAAGGACACCTTGACCGAATAGCCGGCTGATAGCGGCAACCTGCACTGCTGGCACCGCCAATGCGAGCGCGCACGGACACGTAATGATCAGTACGGCAATCGCGTTGGTGATAGCGATTTCCCAGCCGGCGCCATATAGAACCCAGCCCCCCAGTGTGGCCGCGCCTAGGATATGCACCGCCGGCGCGTAAATTCGCGCCGCCCGGTCAGCCAGGCGCACATAACGGCCTCGGGTCTGCTCTCCAGCAAGGATCAACCGGGCCAGTTCAGCAAGCAGCGTATTGTCTTCCGTTGCCGTGGTCGAAATCCGCAGAGGTCCGCCTGTGTTCAGGGTTCCGGCATGGACGCGATCGCCGGGCCCCACCGTCTTGGGCAGTGTTTCACCACTCAACAGGCTTTCGTCGATATCGCTCGCACCGTCGATGATCGTGCCGTCCGCAGCAATACGCTCGCCAGCGGCGACCAGCATCGTCATGCCGGGAACCAGCGTACGCGAGGGGACCTGCCGTACGACACCGTCATCGCCGATAATGGTGGCGGTGAGTGCTTTCAGGCTCATGAGATTTTCTGCGGCGCCACGCGTGCGGGCACGCATGCTCTCGTCGAGGGTCCGCCCGACCAACAGAAAGAAAACCAGCATGGCGGCGGCATCGAAGTAGACGTGCCCGGTGCCGCGCATGGTCTGCACGAGGCTCATGCCGGTCGCCAACAGGATGCCGAGCGAGATTGGCACATCCATGTTCAACCGCCGGCTGGCGAGCGCGCCCAGCGCCGACTTGAAGAACGGCTGGCCTGCATAGGCGATAGCCGGCAGTGCAATAAGCGCCGAAATCCAATGGAACATCGCCGCGACCGGCTGATCCATGTCTGAGGCATGGCCCGACCAGACCGAAACGGACAGCAGCATGATATTTGCGGTCGCAAACCCGGCGACGCCCACCCGCGGCAGGAGATCGGCGACGCGGGAGACGTGCGTCTGATCCTGATCATCGATTAGTAATGCTGCTGTGAAGCCCGCCGACTTGATGGCCGCCACGACCTGCTCCGGCGAGCTGACGGCGGTATCGTAGGTGACCGTCACACGCCGTGCGCTCAAGTTCACCCGTGCCGCGCGGACACCCGGCAATTCGATCAAAGCGGTCTCAATTGTGCGTACGCAGCCCCCACACATAATGGCGGGGACCGTGAAGGTCTGCGTTTCCGACTGTGACGCAGACTCGCTGTCGCCTGAAATTGCCGAATGGCCGGTCCCGGACGGCGCCTCTGCGGCCGCCTGCTTCAGGGCGCCTTCCATAGCCGCACCTTTGCCTGATATTGGACCTCCTGCATGCCGTCGGCCCCGGAATTACCCGCGGTCAGCGTAGCGATCCAACTCCCCGGGCCGATATTACCCAATGCCGTGGCGTAGACACCCGATGCCACAGGTGTCAGCGCCACGGTGCGATCCTCTGCGTTCGTCGCCGGACGGCCAACGACAGCACGCACCGTGAGCCCTTCGACCGCCTTGCCGTCACGATCCGTGACCGCAACCTTCAACTCGCCGGTTGTCGCGTCGATCTTGGACTCCACGGCCCAGCCTAAATCGGCCTGAACCCGCGCATCGGAAATGCGCTGATTGTATTGAATCCCTTTCCGGTAGGCATCATTCGTCTCGATGCCGCCGAAGGTCGAGACCGCCTTGTATACAAGGTAGGCGTCGGTCGCGATGATGACGCCGAAGAAACCCAGCATCATAAACAGCACATGGCGACCAGTGATTTCCTTGAACATGCGCTTCCCGGGCTTTAGCCCACCGTTGAGGGCGGGTGCGATTTTAGCCGTCTTCATGGGGCAGGGCTCCGAAAACTTGTATCACGGGTGGCTGAGACCGCACTATCGATCTCGGTGATCGTGATCGCCAAAGGCGTCGAATCCGACAAGAGCGTTTTGGCCTTATCATGCGAGAGGGTTGCGAACACCTTCAGCGCCCTCACGTCGGAGGGGCCGACCTCGATGGGCGCGCTGGCGTCGTCGTGACCCACGATTGTGCTGGCCAATCCGTCGATTCCGGTCACATCGACCTTGAACCGGCGTGTCGTTTGATTCTTGTTCACTATCTTGACCGTGTAACCGTTGCGAATTCCGCCGTCGCTCAATGTGACGAAGAGCGGATTGCGATCAGGCAATACGCTGACGTCAAGATCCGACCGGCTGACCATGGCCCAGGCCATGAGGGCCCCGACAATCAGAATGACGAAGGAGTAGAGGACCGTCCGCGGGCGAATGGCGCGCAAACCATCGCGCGGACCAGCTGTCCGGCTCGCCTGATTGCGTTCGGTTGTGTAAGCGATCAGGCCACGCGGACGCTCGACCTTGTCCATGATTTCATTGCAGGCATCGATGCAGAGCGCGCATTGGATGCATTCGAGTTGGGGTCCGTTGCGGATATCGATGCCCATCGGGCATACGGCAACACAGGCCTTGCAGTCGATGCAATCGCCGCGCCCATCCCACGACTGACCCTTTTTGTGTGGACCACGTGGTTCGCCGCGCACATCGCGATAAGAAATCAGCAAACTATCGTGATCCAGCATGGCGCCCTGAATGCGGGGCCAAGGACACATATAGATGCAGACCTGCTCGCGCGCGATCCCGCCCAGAAGGTAAGTCGAGAATGCAAACACGCCGAGGAAGACGTAGGCAACGCCCGGCGCGGTTCCGTTCATCAGTTCGACCGCCAGCGTTGGCGCATCACGGAAATAGAAGACCAGCGCGCCGCCCGTGAACAGACCTATCAAGAGCCACGAAATATGGGTCGCAGTCTTTTTCCAGATCTTTTCGAATGTCCAAGGCTGCTGGTCGAGCCGCATGTGCGCATTCCGGTCGCCCTGCCAGAAGCGTTCGACGGCGATCATCAAATCCGTCCACACGGTCTGCGGACACGCGTAACCGCACCAGACACGTCCCGCGATTGAGGTGACGAGAAACAGTGCCAGAGCGGAGATTATGAGGAGACCCGTGATGTAGTAGAATTCTTGTGCCCAGATCTCGATCGGTCCAAGCAGAAGCCGCTGATGTGCGAAATCGATAAGGAAGAACTGGTCCGGCAGTTCTGCGCCGCGATCCCAGCGAATCCAGGGCAGCAAGTAGTAGATGCCGAGCGTGATCGCCATCACGATCCATTTGGCCCGGCGGAAGTTTCCGTGTGCGAGTTTCGAATAGATACGGGAGCGGGCCGCATAGCCCACCTGGCCGGCCGTCGCGCCCTTCTTGCGCTCAACCGCCTCCACGTCGTGGCGCACGACCCCCGGGGCGGCTTCGACGACGAAGTCCTCAGGCTTGAACTTGCCGCCAGGATCGATGGCATTCATGTCTAAGGGCTCCGTCGTCATGCTTACCTACTGCGCTGTTAGGGTGGCTACTTGCCGCCACCCAGCGAGTGGACGTAGAACGCCAGCATCTTGACAGTTACGGCATCAAGGCGCTGGTTCCAGCCAGGCATCGCGCCGCCGCGGCCGGTGCTGATGCTTTGCTCGACGGCAGCCTGTTCACTGCCATAGAGCCAGATGGCATCCGACAGATTGGGCGCACCCATCTCAATGATGCCCTTACCATCTTCACCGTGACATGCCGCGCACTGCTCGGCGTAAGTCACCTTGCCGCGCTCGGCCGCCGCCTTATCCACGTCAAGGCCCGAAATGGACCGGACATAGTTGGCGACATCCGTAATATTAGCAGGCTCTAATATTCCATCAAGCCCAAAACGCGGCATGGCGGAATTGCGCGCTTCATCGTGGCCCGAACGAATGCCGTAGGCGATCGTGTGCTCGATCTGCTCGAGCGAGCCGCCCCAGATCCAGTCGTCGTCGTTGAGATTGGGATATCCCACGGCACCCTGCGCACCGCGGCCATGACAACCGGCGCAGTTTTCACCGAAAGCTGCCGCCCCGCCCTGACGTGCAAATTGAGCCAGACTTTCGTCTTTGCCGATATCAGCAAGCGCGAGTTGGGAAATCCCATCTCGATACTTCTGCTGCGCGGCCTTGGCTGCGTTCACGTCGGCCATGACCTCAGCACGCTGGCTGTGCCCGAAATAGCCCTTCGTGTAGTCTGTGAGAGTCGGCCAAGCGGGATAAACCGCCCAGTAGCCGAAGGACCAGATGATGCAGACATAGAGAACCCACAGCCACCAGCGTGGCAGCGGCTTATTGAGTTCACGGAGGTCGCCATCCCACACGTGTCCAGTGGTCTCGACGCCCGTGACTTCATCAATGTGCTTTTCAGAAGCCATGGTTATTTCACCGCTTTGTCATCATGTTTGTCGGAATCGAGTGGCAGTCGAGCCAGCCTCTCGAACTTGGCTTTGTTCGAAGGACGGAACGCGTAGACCGCCACTCCGATCGCCAGCGAAAGAAAGATCACCATCGCCAGGAATTGCGATAAGACCTGTGCATCCTGATAAGACATCGCGCGCACTCCTATCTGAGGTTGGGACCGCTGGCGTCGTACTTCGTAAAGTCGACCAGCGTGCCCAGCATCTGGAGATAGGCGATCATGGCATCGAGTTCGGTCGGCTTCACACCGTCACCGGGTGATTGACCGTCGAATTTGCGCACCTGTGCCTTGGGATAGCGGGCAAGCAACTCCTTGGCGGCCGGTGTGTCGGGCGCTATCTGCGCTTCGATGTCGGCGGCGGCCTTGGCGATCATCTCGTCCGTGTAGGGGACGCCAACAATCTGTAGTGTCTTCATCCGGTCGGCGATGTTGGCATAATCAAGTGTGGTTGTTGCCAAGTGCTTGTAGGCAGGCATGATCGAAGCCGGCACGACCGACGTTGGTTCATGCATGTGCTCGACATGCCAGGCATCGGAGAACTTGCCCCCGACGCGTGCCAGATCCGGTCCCGTCCGCTTGGACGACCACTGGAAGGGGTGATCGTACATGCTCTCCGCAGCCAGCGAGTAGTGTCCGTAACGTTCGACTTCGTCGCGGAGCGAACGGATCATTTGGCTGTGGCAGTTATAGCATCCTTCGCGGATATAGATGTCCCGTCCAGACTGCTCGAGCGGCGAGTACGGCCGCATGCCCTCGACCTTTTCGATGGTCGAGGAGAGCAGGAAGAGCGGTGCGATCTGCACGATGCCGCCGATCGAAACGACGATCAGGATGCCAATGAGGAGGATCAGTGAGTTCTTTTCGAAGATTCCATGATTCATGGGATTTGCTCCTCTTCTTACTCGGCGGGGACGGCAGCAACGCCGTTGCGAAGCTCTGGAGCCGCCGCAACGCGCGGCTGGTCCTTGAGATCAACGGGTTGATCACCGCGCACCGTGCGCCAGACGTTGTAGGCCATGACAAATCCACCGATGACGAACAGCAGTCCGCCGACGGCACGGATGATGTATGGCCAATGGAGCGCTTCCACGGTCTCGATGAACGAGTACTTGAGGAAGCCCAGGTTGTCGTAGGCGCGCCACATCAGGCCCTGCGTGATACCGGCGACCCACATCGACGTGATGTAGAGCACGATACCGATGGTCGAGAGCCAGAAGTGCCATTCCACGAGCTTGATCGAGTACAGGCCTTCACGCTTCCACAGCCAAGGCACGAGGCAGTAGATCGCGCCGAAGGACACCATGCCGACCCAGCCCAACGCACCGGAATGCACGTGACCAATGGTCCAGTCGGTGTAATGAGACAGCGAGTTGACGGCCTTGATGGACATCAGCGGACCTTCGAAGGTCGACATGCCGTAGAAGGCGACCGACACGACGAGCAGACGCACGACGGGATCGGTACGCAGACGGTCCCATGCGCCAGACAGCGTCATAAGGCCGTTGATCATACCGCCCCACGAGGGCATCCACAGCATGATCGAGAACGTCATGCCGAGTGTCTGCGCCCAGTCGGGAAGTGCCGTGTAGTGCAGATGGTGCGGACCGGCCCAGATGTAGAGGAAGATCAGCGACCAAAAGTGCACAATCGACAGACGGTAGGAATAAACCGGGCGTTCCACGCGTTTCGGCACGAAGTAGTACATGATGCCGAGGAAGCCGGCGGTCAGGAAGAAGCCGACCGCGTTGTGGCCATACCACCACTGCGTCATGGCACCTTGAACACCAGGCATGACCGAGTAGCTGTGCGTTCCAAGGAACGACACCGGGACGTGCAGGTTGTTGACGATGTGCAGCATCGCAACCGTCACGATGAACGCCAGGTAGAACCAGTTCGCCACGTAGATATGCGGCTCTTCGCGTTTCCAGAGCGTGCCCAGGAACACGAGGAGGTAGGCCACCCAGACGATCGTCAGGAAGAGATCGACGTGCCATTCGGGCTCGGCGTATTCCTTGCCCTGGGTGACGCCGAAAATGTAACCCGTCGCGGCCAGAACGATGAAGAGCTGATAGCCCCAGATGACGAACCACGGGCCCCAGCGTCCCGGCATGCGCGCGCGCGAGGTGCGCTGCACGACATAGAACGACGTGGCCAGAAGCACGTTGCCGCCGAAGGCGAAGATCACAGCCGACGTATGCAGCGGCCGCAACCGGCCGAACGACGTCCACGGGAGATCCAAGTTTAAGATGGGGAAGGCCAGCTGCCAGGCGATGACATCGCCGGCCAGGAACCCAACGACACCCCAGAAGACCGCCGCCAGAGTGGCAACGCGGATCGGACCGTCGAGATAGCCCGACTTGTCATCACTGAGGTGTGTGAGGATATAAATGGCCGCCAGCGCGCCCGACAGCGCCAACAGCGCGCCGTGCAGGTTCATGACGGGATCGACGCCGTTAAGCGCCAAGTAGGCGCCAACGATAGTGAATAAGGCCGCACTGCCGACGGCGAGCACGTTACTCAATGCCGACTTCTCGGCTGAGGTATCTGGCACGGTTTCCCCTCCTTGCGATACGTCCAAGGGCTCCCTGCATTTGAGGCCCATGGCAACGCTTCTTCATTCGGGGATTAACAGGCCGTCAGCGTTGACTTGGATCAAGGACGCACACGCCTCCAACGGTAGAGATCGTCGCACGGGGGGCGCTGGTCAGGCGGCCACGACGGGCAACCACTGGAGAGGATGGCCATCCGCATGACGGAGATAGACAAGCATCTGCCAGATTTGAGTGGGCCGGCAGGGACGGCGGCGGCATGCCGTGCTCCCGACCCGTTGGGCATAATTGCCGAAGAACATGCGCTGCAGCGTGAACTCTGCGACCTTCTGGAAGCCCTCGCGGACGGTTTGCCGCACAGCTTCGACAAGGGTCTGGCCGAGATCGCGGTCTCGCTTCTGGAAGGGAGCGTCCCCAGCCATATGCAGCTGGAAGAGACGATGCTGTTTCCCAAGCTGCGGGAACGGATTGCCCCCGATGACCCCATCCACGCCGCCATGCTTTGCCTCGAAGAAGAACATGACCGTGACAGCGCCTTACTTCTGGAAATGATCGATGCCTTGAAGACGGCGATTTCGGAGGGCGTCAGCAGCAACGCCAACATGCTCGGCTACCTTCTGCGTGGATACTTCGACAGTCAACGGCGTCACATCGCCTGGGAAGATCGCGTGGTGCTGCCTGCAGCCCGGCAAGCGCTCAGACCGGACGATCTGGCAGGTATCCAGTCCTGGATCATGGCCAGCAACCATCCCCGGTGCAGCCACCAGTCCGTTCTGTCGATCCGGCAGGCCCGGTCCACCCGTTGTGTGTGCGACACGTGCCCGGAAGGCCAAGCCGCCGAAAATATCATTCCCTTCAACTCCAAACATGCGTGAGCCTGCCATGACTCCCGACCTCGTCCGGCGTATGTCGGCTCCCGTCCCGCGCTACACGAGCTATCCAACGGCA
This sequence comes from uncultured Alphaproteobacteria bacterium, assembly GCA_963786675.1. Taxonomy (GTDB): domain Bacteria; phylum Pseudomonadota; class Alphaproteobacteria; order Rhizobiales; family Hyphomicrobiaceae; genus JAGVSR01. The sequence goes on from CAWAZY010000002.1 coordinate 141,421, forward strand.
CCGCATTTCTCGTCTCAGGTCGATGCCCAAGCCTTTGCCGACGGGTTGCGGCAGCTGCCGCCGGATCGCCCGCTGTCGCTCTATCTCCACATTCCGTTCTGCGCGCAGATGTGCTGGTACTGCGGATGCAATACCAAGGCGACCCGGAACACCGGCACCATCGCCCGCTACGTCGATTTCCTCAAAACTGAAATTCTGACGGTCTCCGGCCTCGTGCCCGGCGCGCGGACCGTCGGACATGTGCACTGGGGCGGCGGCTCGCCCAACAGCCTGTCCGCCGACGAAATCATCGCCATCTCCGGCGTCCTGCGCGACAACTTTAATTTTACAGCCGAGACCGAGTTCGCCGTCGAAATCGACCCGCGCTGGCTGGATGACGCCCAAATCGCCGCCTTTGCATCCAGCGGCGTCAATCGCTCTTCGATCGGCGTTCAGGACTTCAACGAGGACGTTCAGGTTGCCATCAATCGTATGCAATCCGTCGAAGTCACGCGCCGCGCGGTGGACGGCCTGAGAAACGCGGGCGTCCGCGGCATCAACATCGATCTCGTCTACGGGCTACCGCATCAAACGCGCGACAGCGTGGCGCGCACGATTGGCGAAGTCATCAAGCTGGCGCCGGATCGCATTGCGCTCTTCGGCTATGCGCACTTGCCCTCCCGGGCCAAGCACCAGAGCATGATCGACGAGGCGACCCTGCCGGACAGCGTGGAGCGCTTTGGTCAATCGCGCCGCGCACAGAGGCTTTTAACCGAGGCAGGGTACATTCCGATCGGCCTCGACCACTTTGCCATGCCGGGCGACCCGCTCGCGTCGGGTACCATCAAACGCAATTTCCAGGGCTACACGACAGATCAGGCCGAAGCCCTCATCGGAATGGGTGCATCATCCATCTCGCAGCTGCCGACGGGTTACTTTCAAAATGCGGTTCCCCGTCAAGACTACGAGCGGCGCATCGAGGAAACTGGCCTCGCAACCGTTAAGGGCGTGCTCTTGACCGGCGACGATCGCATCCGGGGCAAGGTCATTGAACGGCTGATGTGCGATTTTGAGTTTTCAGCCGATGCGCTGCGCGCCGCGTTCGGCAAAGACGCGGCCGGAGTCGTCGCCGAGGCCGATGACCTGGTTGCCAGCGACACCGAAGGTTTGGTCGAACGCACGGCTGACGGATTTCGCGTCACGGCGCGGGGCCAGCCGTTCGTGCGGGCCATCGCGTCCTGCTTCGATGCCTACCTGGATGGCGCGCGCGTGCGCTACTCCGCCGGCGTCTGACGCAGCGGGCCTTCCCGCTGCGTCAGCGACAAAATCAGAACATAGCCGGGTGGACCTTGTCGGGCGGCGCGTGGCCATCCAGGAACGCCTTGATATTTATAATGACTTTCTCGCCCATCTCGATGCGGCCCTCGACCGTCGCCGAACTCATGTGCGGCAGCGCCACGACACGATCCGACGCCAGCAGCTTGGGATTGATGGCCGGCTCGTGCTCGAACACGTCGAGGCCCGCGCCGGCGATGGATCCGGCTTCGATCATCCGGGCCAGTTCGTTCTCGTCGATGACTTCGCCGCGCGCCGTATTCACGATGTAGGCCGTGGGCTTCAGCAATTTGAGGCGGCGGGCCGATAGTAGGTGATACGTGCCAGGCGTGTGCGGGCAATTGACCGACACGATATCCATGCGCGACAGCATCTGGTCGAGGCTCTCCCAGTACGTCGCCTCAAGTTCTTCCTCGAGTGCGGCCGAGACCCGCTTGCGGTTGTAGTAGTGAATCTGGAGCCCGAAGGCCTTTGCACGCTGGGCCACCGCCGTGCCGATGCGTCCCATGCCGATGATGCCCAGGCGCTTGCCGTAAATGCGGTGTCCGAGCATCCACGTCGGCGACCAGCCTGGCCAATTCGCCTTCGCATCCTTCAAATAGGCCGCACCTTCCGCGAGCCGGCGCGGCACCGCGAGGATCAGCGCCATGGTCATGTCGGCGGTGTCTTCTGTGAGGACACCCGGCGTATTGGTGACGGTGATGCCGCGGTTGCGGGCCGTATCCAGATCGATGTTGTCGACACCGGTACCGAAATTGGCGATGAGCCGCAGTTGCGGCCCAGCCTGGGAGATGATCCCCCGGTCGATACGGTCGGTGACGGTCGGCACGATGACGTCCGCCACTTTCGCGGCCGCCACCAGGTCGGCGTGCGAGAGGGGCTTGTCGTCGACATTGAGTCGGGCGTCGAACAACTCGCGCATGCGGGTTTCGACAATGTCGGGCAGCTTGCGCGTGACGATGACAACGGGCTTCTTGGCATTTGCGGGCATGAAAACATCCGTGGCGATTGCGGGCCGGACCGGGCCGCCACGGCGAACGCCGGCAAAACGCCGACCTCTCGCCTGAGGCTGCACAGTCCATCGGGACTGATGCTGTCTAACAGATGCGAACGCGGAAAACAAAGCGCGCCACGCCTTGCGCCTGCCACAGCGTTGTGGTCAACGGGGGTTTTGGAACGGCAAGGAGTTGGCAGTGCGCAACGGGCAGGCGGGCAGGGTCCTCAGGCTGGGCGGCCTGACCCTAACATGGGCGGCGATTGCCACGCTGGGTGCCGGTTTTCCCCTGGCGGCCGCTGCGGAGGTCGGCCCCTCGACGGGTCTACCGCTGCCACGGTTCGTGAGCCTGAAGTCCGACGAGGTCAATCTGCGCACGGGGCCCGGCAAGGACTACCCCACGCAATGGGTCTACCGCCGGGCCGGCTTACCGCTTGAAGTCATCAAGGAATTCGAAGGCTGGCGGCAGGTCCGCGACGCGGAGGGTGTCAGCGGCTGGGTCAGCCAGAGCCTGATTTCGGGCCGGCGCACCGCACTCGTTCTGCCCTGGGAGGTCAAGAGCGGGAGCACGCCCCCCCGTGTCCCGCTGCGCGAGGATGACAGCGAAGGCGCGCGCCCCGCCGCGATGGTTGAAGCCGGTGTCATTGCCAATGTTCAAAGCTGCGACAGCCGGTGGTGCTACGTTACCATCGACGCATACCGCGGCTATCTGGAGCAGGGCAAGCTGTGGGGCATCTACCAGGGCGAAGTCGTCAAATAGCTGCGCCCCACGCCTAAACCGGCCGCAAGCCGGCGTGGGCGCACCGGTGACCGCCCGATGCGTCAGGCAGGGCTCAGACCGGCTCGACTTAGGATTTCTCAGGAACCAGCCGCACCACCACGTCGATATGGCTGATGCGCATCCCGTCGGGTGGCTGCGGCAGACCATCGACGCGAATTGTGTCGCCATCGATATCGATCAGCTCGCCGCGGTCCTCGACAAAGAAGTGGTTGTGGTTGGACACGTTGGTGTCGAAATAGGCCTTCGCGCCATCAATCGCCAGCTCGCGCAACAGGCCCGCGCCGGTGAACTGATGCAGCGTGTTGTAGACGGTCGCCAGCGAAACCTGCTCGCCCGCCGCAATCACCTCGGCATGCAGCATTTCCGCCGACACGTGGCGATCGCCTTTGCCAAACAGAAGTTCCGCCAGCAGAACCCGTTGCCGCGTGGGCCGCAGGCCCGCATCGCGCAGGCGCTCCGGGATTTTCCCTTCCGAGGCAAAAATATCGTTATCCACAGCCGTGCCGCCGCCTGTCGCCTGATGCCAATCGAAAATCACCTAGCGGATCGGCCCGCAGTTCCAACGCGCCAACCCGCCCGGAAGCCTTCAGCCCCCTGACCACCCTATTATATGAGCGTCGCTGACCCGCCGCAACAGGTGACGCGGCATGCCGTCCGCCCGGGGTTCGCGGCTTGACCTTGAACCCATTTACCGTTTGAACGGCAGGGGATTGATCGAAAAAGGGAACGCCAGCCGCCTCCTGGGTGGTTCATGGCGTCCCGCACCGGGTGAGGGGGCAAGCACATCATGGCGGAACGCCGCGGAAGCTACGAATTCGAGGACCTTCTAGCTTGCGGGCGCGGCGAGCTGTTCGGTCCCGGCAACGCCCAGTTGCCACTGCCGCCCATGTTGATGTTCGATCGCATCTCGCACATTTCCGAAACCGGCGGTGCTCACGGCAAGGGGCAAGTCGTGGCGGACCTGAAGGTTGCCGGCAACGAGCGCCTCAATTGGTTCTTCGATTGCCATTTCCAGGGCGACCCCGTCATGCCCGGCTGCCTCGGCCTCGATGCCCTCTGGCAGCTGACGGGCTTCTATCTGGGCTGGCTCGGGGCCCCGGGGCGCGGGCGTGCGCTCGGCGTTGGCAAGGTCGAGTTCAAAGACATGGTTTTGCCGAGCACCGGTCATGTGCAATACGTCGTCGACGTGTCGCGCGTAATCATGCGCGGCAAGCTCAATATGTGTATTGCCGACGGAAAGCTGATCGCTGACGGCAAGGAAATCTACTACACCTCCGAAATGCGCGTGACCGTCTTCGTCGGATAGCGCACAACATCGCATGACGGACTTTAGAACGTCGTGCACAGGGGCGGCCCGTACTGGCCGCCGGCGACTATGAGAAACGGCAAGGGGAGCCAGAGAATGAGACGGGTGGTCGTCACCGGAATGGGGATCGTGTCCTCGATCGGGAACAACACCCAGGAGGTGGTGGCGTCTCTGCGCGATGCACGGTCCGGCATATCCCGCGCGGAGAAGTACGCGGAACTCGGCTTCAAGTGCCAGGTCCACGGCGCGCCGATGCTGGAATGGGAAGGGCTCGTTCCCCGCAAGCCTAAGCGCTTCATGAACCCCGGCGTCGCCTGGAATTTCATCGCCATGGATCAGGCTATACGGGATTCTGGACTGGAAGCTTCGGACGTCGTGAACGAGCGTTCTGGCATCATCATGGGATCAGGTGGACCGTCCACCCGCGCCATCGTCGATGCCGCCGAAACGACCCTCAAATCCGGCGGTCCCAAAAAGATCGGTCCGTTCGAAGTGCCCAAGGCCATGTGCTCGGGTCCATCGGCGGCACTGGCCACGTCCTTCCAGATCAAGGGCGTCAACTACTCGATCTCGTCGGCCTGCGCCACGAGTGCCCACTGCATCGGAAATGCCGCTGAACTCATCCAGTGGGGCAAGCAAGACATCATTTTCGCGGGTGGCTGCGAAGAGCTTGATTGGACCTTGTCAAACCTCTTCGACGCCATGGGCGCCATGTCGTCGCGCTTCAACGACACGCCCGAAAAGGCGAGCCGCGCCTACGACAAGAACCGCGACGGGTTCGTTATCGCCGGCGGCGCGGGTGTCGTGGTGCTGGAAGAGCTTGAACACGCCAAGGCGCGCGGCGCCAAGATCTACGGCGAAGTCGCCGGCTATGGCGCGACGTCCGACGGCTTCGACATGGTAGCCCCGTCCGGAGAGGGCGCGGCGCGCTGCATGAAACTCGCCATGAAGGGGCTGGATGGCCGGGGCCTGCCCGCCATCGATTACATCAATCCTCATGGGACCGGCACGCCAGTGGGCGATGAGCGCGAGATCGCCGCCATCCGCGAGGTCTTCGGCGACAAAATCCCGCACATCGCGGCCACGAAATCCCTGTCCGGCCACTCGCTGGGGGCCATCGGCGTGCAGGAAGCCATTTTCTCGCTACTGATGATGAACAACGGTTTTATTTGCGAGAGCGCCAACATCGAAGAGCTGGATCCGGCCTTCGAAGGCGTCCCGATTGCCCGCAACCGCATCGACAACATTTCACTTAACTGTGTGATGTCGAACAGCTTCGGTTTCGGCGGAACAAATGCAACTCTCGTGTTCCGCCGCATGGATGGTTAACGACCGACCGGCCTGATGGCGTGAAAGGGACGCAGGACAACGTGTGTCCTGTCTCCCCGAGGGCCGTCAGCACATGAAGATCTACCAACGTGGCGCCGGCTGGTTCGAGATCCGCGGCCGCGCCTTAGGCGCCAGAACGAGGCCCCCGATGTCCGACATTGATCTAGCCAAACCCCAACCCCTGATGGCCGGAAAACGCGGCCTGATCATGGGTGTCGCCAACGACCGCTCCATCGCCTGGGGAATTGCCCGCATCCTGGCGGGACAAGGCGCCGAACTGGCCTTCACCTACCAGGGCGGTGCATTCGGCCGCCGCGCCGTGCCGCTCGCGGAAAGCCTGGGCGCCAAGATCATCGAAGAGTGCAACGTGCTCGACCTTGCCAGCGTCGACAACGTCTTCAAGCGTGTCGAAAGCGAATGGGGCGGGCTCGACTTCGTCGTGCATGCGCTAGCCTACTCGGACCCCAAGGAACTGTCTGGCCGCTACGCCGATACGACGCGCGAGAATTTCACCAACACCATGGTGATCTCGTGCTTCTCCTTCACCGAAATCGCCAACCGCGCCGCCCGGCTGATGCCCAACGGCGGCACCATGATTACGCTGTCTTATGGCGGCGCGACCCGCTGGGTGCCGTCGTACAACGTCATGGGTGTGGCCAAGGCCGCGCTCGAAGCATCCGTCCGCTACCTCGCCGCCGATCTCGGGCCGCAGGGCATCCGCGTCAATGCGCTGTCGGCCGGACCGATGCGCACGCTCTCCGGTGCCGGCGTGTCGGATGCGCGCGTCATCTTCAATTACCAGCGCGAGAACGCGCCGCTGAAGCGCACGCCGACGCTCGATGAAGTTGGCGGTTCGGCCCTTTACCTGCTGTCGCCGCTGTCGGGCGCCGTCACAGGCGAAGTTCATTTCGTCGACTGCGGCTATAACACCGTGTCGATGCCCGGTCTGGATGCGTTGAAGGCCGCCGAGCAGGAGCACTCTGCCGCCAGCACCGGACGCACGCCCGGCGAAGCGGCGGAGTAGCGGCGCGACTCTGGATGGGCGAACGGCCGCCTTGACGGCGCCCCATCCGCCAGCGCATTGATCCGCCCCATGATCGGGGTGTTCGATTCAGGGCTGGGGGGACTGACGGTGCTACGGGCGCTCGTGGAGCGATTTCCGCAGGCCTCCTTTACCTATCTGGGCGATCACGCCCACGTCCCCTATGGCAACCGGTCCTCGGACGAGATCGTCGACCTCACCCGCGCCGGCGTCGAAGCGCTGTTCGAGCGCGGCGCGCGTCTCGTGCTCCTCGGCTGCAATACGGCGACAGCTGTCGCAGCCCGGCACCTTCAACAAGTTTGGTTGCCGGCGACCGCGTGGCGAGCACAGCGGTACAACGTGCTTGGCATCGTCGCACCCACGGTCGAAGCCGCGACTCAAACGCCCTGGTCGGTGACCACCCCGCAATACCCGCAGAAAAATCTTACCGACACCATTGCCGTCTTCGGCACGACCCGCACCGTGACGGCCGGCGTCTACCCGGAAGAGATCCGCAAGCGCTGCCCGAAGGTCACCGTCATTCAGCAAATCTGTTCGGACCTCGCCGGCGCGATCGAGGATCAGGCCCCGGAAGGCGAACTCGACCGCCTCGTCGCGGACGGCATCGCGGGCGTGATGGCGCAGTCGTCAGGGCAGGCGCCGCATCGCGCCATTCTCGGCTGCACGCACTTCCCGCTGGTGGAACATCTGTTCCGCCGGCATTTGCCGCCGGCGACGCGCATTCTCTCGCAGCCGGAAATCGTGGCCGACAGCCTGGACGATTACCTGCACCGCCACCCACGCTACGTCGAAGGCAATACAGGGTCGCTGGAGTTGCTGACGACAGCGGCGGATGCCGCTGCCGTCAGCACGCGGGCGGGCGTCTTTTGGCCGGATGCTCCGGCGTTTCAGCGCGCCCTCTGAACGATCGAACCTGACTATTTCCACGACAGCTGCAACCCGATACGGGCACCGACATTGCCGTCGTCAAGACCGACGCCGATACCGCCGCCAATGGCGACCGTCTCTCCGCCACCAAAAGCGTTGTCGCTGAGCAGGCCCATGACCGAGGCGCCGAGCGCGTTTTCACCGCCGTAGGTGCCCCAGCTCACGCGGATGCCGAGCGTATCGCCGTTGGTCAGCACCGGATCGGCGAGCGCCAGTGCGACGGCGACGCCTTCCATGGCCTTGTCCGCCTTTTCGTTCGCCCTTGAGATCCGGCGATCGAACGTGCCGACGGTATCGGTCAATGCGCCGACCGTACCTTCCACGCCCAGCATGCGGTCCTCCAGGGTATTCTGGCGGGTTTCCAGGCTACCGATGCGCACGCGGTTAGAGGTGATATTGGTCGTGTTGGTATTCGTCTGGCTGGTCAGATTGGTGATGTTGGTCGTGTTTGTGGTGGTCTGGCCTTCGACGTTGGTGACGCGGTTTTCGACATTTGTCGTGCGCCCCTTCAGGTCGGTGATTTCGACTTCGTTGACTGTTGTGCGGTTCTCAACGTTGGTCGCTCGACCTTTGAGGTCATTGATATCGGTCTCGTTGACTGTGGTCCGGCCTTCAACGTTCGCCGTCCGGCTCTTCAGATCGGTGATATCTGTCTCATTGACGGTCGTGCGGTCTTCGACGGCCGTCGTGCGATTTTCTACGTTCGTGGTTCGGTTCGAAAGGTTTGTCACAGCGGCGGTATTGGTGCTCGTTTGGGTTTCGACGTCCGTCAGCCGCGTCTCGGTTGTCGTCTGCCAGCCTTCGAGGGTTCCCAACCGGCCCTCATGATTGGTGACTGTGGTTTGCAGGGACGTGATTTGCGTGTCGTGGGTGTCGACGCGTGTCGTCAGCGTGCCGATCGCCGTGGTGTTCGCCGCCGTCTGCGATTGCAGCGTGGTCACGTCGGTCCGTAACCCGGTGATATCCGTCGTGTTGGCGTCGACTTGGGCCTGAAGCGCGCCGCCGTCCCCGGCTAAATTCCCGTTGGCATCGACGGTGACGACCTCAAGCGGCCCGGACTGTGCCGCCCGGCTTGCCGCGCTCGCCATTCCAGCCGCTGTGTACGTATTGCTCGCGTTCCCGATGGCGACTTGATTGTCACGCGTAGTCGCGACGTCGGCGCCAATGGCCGTGCTGTTGAGATGCGTTGCGGCAGCGCCGCGCCCGAGCGCCGTGGCCCCCTCACCGGTTGCCGTCGAGAATTCGCCGATGGCGGTCGCGCGATCACCACTGGCGACCGCGCCCATGCCATAGGCAGCACTGTCGGCGCCGCTGGCTTCCGCGTCCGTGCCGACCGCCGTCGACCCGGATGCAACCGCCCCGGCACCGATGGCCACCGCGCCTTCCGAGATGGCCTGCGCGCCCTGCCCGACCGCGAGCGCCCGGGTCTGTCCGGCAACAGCGCCTTGGCCCAAGGCGGTGGCGCTGTCGGCCGTCGCCGATGCTCCCTGACCCAACGCCGTGGTATTGCTCAGCGTGGCCTGCGAACCGGCGCCGTAAGCGGCTGCATTGTCGCCTGATGCGGCGGCACCTCGGCCAACGGCTGTGGAGTTGGCGCCTCCGGCAGATGCACCACGGCCGAACGCGGACGCGCCGCTGCCGGTCGCCGTAGCAAGCTGCCCATACGCCGACGCGTTCGATGCAGTTGCGCGCGCGCTGGCCCCGGTCGCTGTCGCGTTGGCGGTCGACGCGCGGGCATCAACGCCAAGCGCGGTCGAAAATTCTCCGACGGCCTGCGAAGCCGATCCGACACTGGTGGCACTTTGGGCCGCAGCTTTGGATCCGCGGCCGATGGCCGTGGTATTGTCGCCAAAGGCCTCCGCCTGACTGCCGACCGCTGATGCGTTGATGCCGGTGGCCTGTGAGCTGGCGCCTACAGCTGTCGCGTTGATGCTGCGGGCATCGGCAGCCGCACCGACCGCAGTCGCATTGCTCGAACTTGCTTCGGCGCCGCTGCCGATTGCGGCTGCATTGGCGCCCGTACTGACGGCCAAGGCGCCGATCGCCACCGAATTGTCGCCCTCGGCTCGGGAGTATGATCCCGCCGCGAGCGCATTGGTGCCAAACGCGCGTGCGAAGTATCCGCTGGAACTTGCATAATCACCGGATGCATCGGTGCTCATGCCGAAGGCAGCCGACCCTTGGCCCGCCGCAACCGCATCTTGCCCGCAGGCAATCGAGTAGGCGCCCGCGGAAGCATTGCCCGAGCCGCCGCCGTACTGCTGGCAGACGAATTGGGCCGAAGCTGACCCGGGGGCCGCGACGGAGGCGAAACCGTACAGCGCGACGCTGGCGGACAGCATTGATGTATCGCGGTGAACTCGGGGGCGGTAGGCGCAAGACTTCTCTGACGCCGCCGGCATGCCGGAGGTCGTTGGGGACAGGATACGCAAGACACAAAACTCCTGACAGCACATCCGGACAGCCCGGACTGGCTCGGCAAAGCGACACGTTGCGCTTGCCGATCCTCCGAATACTAAACCTAAAGTTGTAAATTTGCGGTTAACGGAGGGTTAAGTTGCGCCGCACACGAATAAACCGGCTGCCGCGCGGGCGCTCCTTCGCGCCAACATGAAAAAAGCACCCCCGGTTCAAAACCGGGGATGCTCATGCAGGTTTGGAGTAATGGGCGTTGCTACGGTTCGTAGGCGTCGTCCGGTTCGGGTTGGGCGTCGCTCATGCCCAACGCGGCGGGCTGTGCCTGCCACGGGGCGTCCGCCACGGTTTCGCTTTCCGGCAACGAAGGCATCACCTTCACCGTGGTACCGACACTGACCAGCGACGCCAGATGAACGGCATGACTGTTGAGCATTCTGAAGCATCCCGACGACGCAGCCATGCCGATCGTCTTGGGATCGTTGGTGCCGTGAATCCGGTACAGCGTGTTGCCGAGGTAGAGCGCGACAGCGCCCAGCGGATTTTTCAGACCGCCATGCATCTTCTCGGGCAGGCGCGGGTCGCGAGCGAGCATCTCCTTGGGCGGATGCCAGTCGGGCCATTCGGCGATCCGGCTGATGGTTTCCGAACCTGTCCAGGCGAAACCCTCGCGGCCAACGGAAATCGGATATGCGTACGCCGTCTGGGAATTGAGCGTGTAGTAGAGCCGCCGCGCGCCGGAATTGATCAGGATCGTTCCGGGTGCTTCAGTCGTCGGCAAGGCCACGACGGGCGGCGCTTCGGGTTCGATGATGGGACGTCCGCCACCGCTCATGACGCGTGGAAACGCGGGCTGGGCCGGCTCGTCGGCAAAGGGCTCAAACGGCGAGTATTGCGGCGAGTTGCGCTGAGGTCGCGAACCTTGCCATCCGTGGCCATATTCATTCCAGCCGCCCCACAGACCCAGGGATTGCGCGTGGGCGGGACCTGAACTGAAAACTCCTGTACCGGGGGCCGTCAAGACAACCGCCATGATGGCGAATAACGAAACCGATCGGGAACGCATGTTACTCTCACTCTCTACTGATCCGTCCCCCGACGCGTCATGTCCCCTTTCGATAACGACTTGCAGGACTAAATCCGTCTGCCCGAACCAGCCCCGTATCGCTCAGCCTGCCTCGATCCGGCTAGCCTTCCATGGCCAAGGCATCGAGCCCCGCCTCCGATAGAATGCGCAGTCCCCCTTCCGGGTTCCGTTCAATCAACTTGCGAGATTGCAGACCTGCCAGCGCGAGAGCCAGCACATCGATATCCATTCCGAGGAGTTGCGCGACTTCACCCGACCGCAAGGACTGGGTGACAGTATTGGCATCGCGGCCTTCGCGGGCATTGGATTGCGCCACCGCCACAAGAAAAGCGGCGACTCGCACCATCGGCAGGACGGGCACATCCGAAGTCAGTTCACGGCGACGCGTCTCGAATTCCTGCTCGAGCGCGGCATCCTGCTTGCCGCGCACATCTGCGGAGAGCTCACACAACATCGGGATCGCTTCGAGCGGTACCCGCGTGACCGTACTTTCAACAACCGCGATGGCGCTGTGAATATGCCGGTCCAGGAACCCGAGCCCCAGGATTTCACCGGCAAAGACGGTGGCAATGACGGCAGGCGGTCCGCTCGGCCGTTGCTCGGTCAGGCAAAAGATGCCGGAATCGACAAAATAAGCGCCGTCCTTCGCGTCGCCCTCACGATACAGCGAAACGCCGCGCGCGACGACGAGGCCGGGGCCATCCTGCGGATCCCGAACACGACCTCCGGGCGCTGGCACCTGGACGTCAGGCGTCTCAAGTGTCGAAGAACTACTTGGAATAACTTCCGTTTCTTGAATTTCCAACATGACGCAACTCACAAAAACAATGCCGAATGCGCGCATTTCAATGTGATAATTTAGCACCGATCATCAGATTTGTGCAGATCAAAATGATATTCTTGCTTGACAGTCTATGCATTGTCATAATGTGCACGCTGTCAATTTCCAGCATGACTCGCGCAGAATGAGCCGGTTGAACCCGTCGTGTCGGTTTCCTCTGGAACACACGCGGCATGGAATGGGTTGCGGTTGCCCTCGGCCATTTGCCCCGGATCGGTAAGGCAATCAGGTGCCGTCCCAGCGGATAGCGGCGCTTTGGCGATCCCGGCAGGTCTCGAACCTGCGACCTACAGTTTAGGAAACTGTCGCTCTATCCAGCTGAGCTACGGGACCGATGCGCGTGGGCGGGCGGGACCATACATCAAACCCGGCACGGTCAAAAGCCTCCGGGCGTCCGTAACTTCGCGCTCCGGTTCGCCGTCCTGGAGAAGCGGGCTGGACCGCCGTGTGGCAGGATTCGCCGCTAAGGCGCAGGTTTAGGAGACTGCTGGGGATGTCATCCCCGCGAGCAGACCGCCATCGAGCCAGCCGCGGAGCACGCCAGCCACGCGCATAACCGCAGCGTCAGGGGCATCGAAGAGCGCCGCCAGTTCGCACAGCCGGCCAAACGGTACCCCGCGCGCCATCTCGTCCCACAACATCGCCTCCTCCGCGCCGAGCGTCCTGACCATCGGCATCCCGTCATCCCGCCAAATGAAAATCGACACGGCGCGCTCATGCGCTGTGACACCGGGGGGCGGTGTTTCGTTCTTCAAGGCACTCCAGATGTCGAGAGCGTTGGTGTGAAGATCGAGCCGTCGCGTTGCGGGATGCGGGAGCATCACCAAGCGTTCCCATTGATCAGGAGGAACCGCCGCCAGATCCGTCAGCGCGGCGACAGACGACTGAGCGGCATCGAAGGCATCCGACAAGGCCCGTTCCAGACACGCCAGTTCCGCCACCACCGGATGATCCACGGCGATGGCGCGTGTCGCGAGAAAGTCTGGCCAAGCCGTACCAACATAACGCGCGCTGCGGTGGCGCGAGGGACAGGCGGCGATGTAGGCGCGCGCTTCTGCCTCGAAGCGATCGTCACCCAAATAGGCTGTCAACTGCGGGTATTCAGAGCGCAGGATGTCGACGAGTCGCGCGGCATAGGCCGTCCGGTAGACTGCGAACAATGTTTCCCGATCGGCATGCGCTCCGGGCTTCAGTGTGCCGAGAATGCCGGGCTTGCCGTCGAGAATGGCGGCCTGAAACGCCGCTTGCAGTTCGGCCAGCGACGGCGCCGCACCGGCGCGGCCAACCTGGCCGGCCGTCATGGGCTCGGCCGTTAAGGGCTCAGCCGTTGAGGCCTCGCGTGAGATTTCCTTCTGAGAGGACACCGCCACCTCACGTCACGCGGCGCAAGGCTGGGATGCGCTCCATCGCGATGGCGCGCGCTTTGCTCAACTCGTCGACCAGATCTGCCAGCGGCGGAATATTGTCGTCGCGTTCGATGATCGTCGAGACGGCGCCGAAACGGTCCACGGCCTGTGCATAGAGGTCCCACACTTCGTCGGGAACCATGGCATCGTGGGTATCGATGATGTGCGTCATGGCATGTTCGTGACCGGCGAGATGGAATTGGACGACACGATCGCGCGGAATGGATTGAATGAAGGTTGCCGCATCCCAGCCGTGGTTGAAAGCGGACACAAACACGTTGTTAACGTCGAGGACGAGATAGCAACCCGTCCGGCGCGTCATCTCGGCCAGAAAATTCCACTCGGTCATTTCGGAGTGGGTGTACTCGACGTAGCTCGATACATTTTCCAAGGCGATCGGACGGCCGATGGCCTCTTGCACCACACCGACCCGCTCGCAAACGTGATCCAGTGCCTCGCGCGTATAGGGGACGGGCAGAAGATCATGCAGATTGACCCCATGCACACCGGTCCAGCACAGATGGTCGGACACAAACTCGGGATCAAAGCGATCGGCAAGTTCGCGCAACTGGCGCAGGTAGTCGCGGTCGACCGGCGCGGTCGAAGCGATTGAAAGTGAAACGCCGTGCATGACAATCGGATACCGGGCGCGGATTCGTTCGAGCATTTTCAACGGCTGACCGCCGGGAACCATGTAGTTCTCCGAGATCACCTCGAACCAATCCACATCCGGATCGCCATCGAGAACATCGCCGTAGTGCTGAGGCCTGAGGCCGAGACCGAAACCCAGATAGCGCGGCTTGTCTTTAACGGCGGTCGCTGAGTTCGACGTGAGGGATGCGGCGACCGTCTGCATCGAACCAATCTCCAGGTTGCCGCGCCGGAATTGGCGCGTCGTGCATGATCATCGTCTGCCGGCGATGATGGAGCAGCAAGGGTGGGAAGCGCGCAAGCCTCCTCTGGGGGAGGGGGGACAGGGGAGGAGGGCCCGCGCGCTTCCCGGCAGGCCGGGCTTAGCCCTTCTTGTCGTCCATCTTCGGCGCTTCGAATGTCGCGCCTTCAACCTTTGCGCACTCGTCCGCTGTCATTTCAAGGAAGCCCGTGCCCTTGCAGGCGTTCTGGCCACCGCACGCGTTCTTGGCGGTCTTGCATGCGCCCTGGCCCTTGCAGGCATTGGCCCCCATGCAGTGACCCTTGGCGCCATCAGCGGCGTAGGCCGGAGCGGCAACCGCGCCGGAGAGAAGCAGAGCCGCTGCAGCGGCCGCCATCGCGGAACCCGACTTAGCATTGATGTACATTGAGCGTTTCCTTGTGCTGGATTTGTATTCAACTGGCCCGTTGATCGCGTGTCCTGCTAGCGGGCCATCAGCCTCGGACACGTATCGGGAGATACGCGGGTGCCTGCGCAAAGTTTCGATGCCCGTAAAATAATCATCAGCGGATGTCCCCAATTCGAGCAGTACGGGGTGCCGCACTGTTGCCCGCACGCCATCGCAGAGCCTGAGGAAGGCCCGAGAGAAACATCTGCAATAAAACGCAATTAGCAGAGCAGCTCGATCAGGGCGTCGCTTGAATGAGCTTGCCTGTGAACAGCACCGGTCCCGTCGGCGCACCGGTCGGCGACCCGCCCATGGGCTCAAGGCTCACCGCGAACGACGCGTTCATGAACATGTCCGTATCCGGCCCTGGCTGCATCGGCATGACGTTCATCTCGCCCTCGTTCATCATGCCGAGGGACTTCGGTTGCGGCAGCTTATCGTGCACCATCCAGACCTGATAGGTCTTGTCGGGCTGGCGCGGCGCGTTGACCGCCGTGATGACGCAGTTATGAGTCTTTGTGTCGACGGTCATCAGAAACGCGGGCATGTCGTTGCCCGTGTGCAGCACGGCCACGTATTGGGTCGGCGCTTGCTGATGCTGGATTTCGCGATAGCCAAGTATGCCGACCGCACATGCCGCCAGGGCACTGACCCCGGCAAACGCGTTACGCCAGCGATTTGCGCGGCGGGCCAGCATCTGCTCCCGGGACTTCAACGACACGACATGCTGGGCAAGGCCGATCTGCGCGCGGATCTTGCTGTAAAGATGCGGGGAGGGCGCGACGGGAGCCACGGTCTCGACGAGTGGCGCCAGCCGGCGTTCCCAGGCAACGATGGCACGGTCGAGCGCCGCATCGGCAGCACGGCGCTCCGCCACCGCGAGACGATCCTCGCGCGACAGCGTACCGAGTACGTACTCGGCGGCCTGACCATCGATGTCGTCGAGCTCGTTCATTGCTCGAGGCAACCCTTCAACTGTGCCAGAACTCCGGTGGAGCCAGGTCTTGATCGTTCCTTCGGGCCGGTCGAAGCGCTGCGCCAGCGCCTCCCGGCTCATGCCATCCAGATACGCCAGCCGGACGATCAGGCGCTTCTCATCGTCCAGCCCTTCCATACAGCGCAACAGCCGTTCCACGTCTTCGGCCCGTTCGAGCGCGGCGATGGGATGCTCGTCGTCACTCTCCAGATTGTCCAGCGCGCTTTCGTCCACAGTCGGCCGGATAACCCGGCGCCGCACCTCGTCGAGGGCCCTGTTCCGCACGATCGCGGCCATCCAGGTCATCGGCGCGGCGATGTCCGCCTTATAGTCCGACGCACGCTCCCAAACCTTGAAGTAGGCCTCCTGCAGAACCTCCTCCGCCAATTCCCGATTTCGTAGAATACGTAGTGCGACGCCGAGAAGTTTCGAAGAGGTCGCCTGATAAAGCTCGGCGAACGCCGCCTCGTCACCGGACGCAACGCCAGCGAGCAGATGATCGAGCCTAGGCGGGCGGGGCGTCATGGCGTCCGTTCGGGTTGCTCTTTGGGGCGGGCCGGGCGAAGACTTAGACCACTTCGACGCAACCTGTCGAGCCACTGCCGTCAGCCAACTGCGGCGCAGGTGCGGGAACCAGGAACCTTAACGATCCTTGCGCATGCGATGACGCAGCTGAGGATCGCGAGCCTATTCCGAGCCGTGGAGTTCCAGATCTATGCCTCCAGCATTCGCGGGTTCTATCCCCACCTGGCTTTTGCCGATCCTCCTCCTCAGTCTCTCCAATATCTTCATGACGTTGGCCTGGTACGGCCATCTCAAATACAAAAGTACGCCCTTGCTGGTTGCCATCGTCGTGAGCTGGCTGATTGCGTTTTTCGAGTATTGCCTAGCTGTCCCCGCCAACCGCATCGGACATGCGACCTACTCGGCGGCGGAACTCAAGACGATGCAAGAGGTCATCACGCTGGTCGTTTTCTCCATTTTTTCGGTATTGGTTCTCAAAGAGGCGATCACCATCAATCATGTCGTCGGATTCGCGCTGATCGCCGCGGGCGCATTCTTCGTATTCCGGGCACCACTCTAGCCAGCCCCACGAGTTCCCGATGCCTGCCAAGCGCACCCGTAACACGCCCTTGCTGTTGCCGGTGCTGGGCGACCAGCTGACGCCTCAGCTCGCATCCTTGAAGTCCGCCGACCGGGCCCGCGCCATCCTTGTGATGGCCGAAGTGCAGGACGAAGCGACCTACGTCCGCCATCACAAAAAGAAGATCGCCTTCGTCCTCTCCGCCATGCGCCACTTCGCGCGGGAGATGGAGGACGCCGGGTGGACGGTCGTCTATGTAAAAATGGATGACCCTCGCAACGGCGGCAGCCTCACCAGCGAGGTCGCACGCATTGCCCGCGAAACCGGAGCGTCGGCCATCCGTGTGACGGAGCCCGGCGAATGGCGCGTCCTTGAGGCGATGCGCGGCTGGAGCGCAGCGGCGGGATGTCCGGTCGAAATCCTACCCGATGATCGCTTCATCGCCTCGCGTGATGAGTTCCAAGCCTGGACCAAGGGCCGCACGTCGCTACGCATGGAATACTTCTATCGCGATATGCGGCGTAAAACCGGGCTCTTGATGGATGGCGAGGCGCCAACGGGCGATCGCTGGAACTTCGACAAGGAGAACCGCAAGCCTGCCCAGCCCGATCTGTTCATCCCACGCCCTCTGCGCGCCGAGCCTGAACTCGATCACCAGGGATGTCATCGCATGTGTCAAAACGCGGTTTGGTGGGCACTTCGGCGATCTCGAACCGTTCTGGTTTGGGGTCACGCGCACCGACGCCGAACGCCAGCGCGATCATTTTCTCGATACGGGGCTCGCCCGCTTCGGGGATTTTCAAGATGCGATGCTCACCGGCGAGCCCTTCCTCTACCATTCGATCCTGTCACTCTACATCAACGTTGGCCTGCTCGATCCGCTCGATATCTGCCGCCGTGCGGAACGCGCCTATCGCGATGGAAAGGTCCCTCTCAACGCAGCGGAAGGATTCATCCGGCAGATTCTGGGCTGGCGGGAATATGTGCGCGGCATCTACTGGCTGAAAATGCCCGGCTACGCCGGCATGAACGCACTGAACCATACGCGACCGATCCCCGACTTCTATTGGACCGGCGACACCGATCTCGCCTGCCTGCGCGCCGTGATTTCGCAGACCCGCCAGGAAGCCTACGCGCATCATATCCAGCGCCTGATGATCACGGGCAACTTCGCGCTTCTGGCCGGTATCGATCCGGCTGACGTCCATGACTGGTACCTCAGCGTCTACGCCGATGCGTTCGAATGGGTGGAATTGCCGAACACCGCCGGAATGAGCCAGTTCGCGGACGGCGGCATGCTGGCGTCCAAGCCCTATGCGGCCAGCGGCAATTATATCAACCGCATGTCCGACTACTGCGCGGGTTGCCGCTTCGATCCCAAGACGCGAACCGGGGCCGGCGCATGCCCCTTCAATGCGCTCTACTGGGACTTTCTGGCCCGCCACGAGCAACGCTTGGCGCGCAATCCGCGCATGTCCCAGATGTACTCCACATGGCGGAAATTTCCCGACACCGAAAAATCGGCCATTCGCAACCAAGCCGCTGCTTTTCTCGATGGCCTCAAGCCTTGGGATCCCGGCCGCGCGCGCTGACGGACCCCTTGTGTCTACGGCAGCGATCGGAACAGAAGCGCACCTCGTGCCAGGTACGCGCCCAGGCCTTGCGCCAGACGAAGGGCCGCCCGCACGCCGCGCAGATTTTGCTGGGAAGATCGGATTTCTTGCGCATGCGGGCCATGATGTTTCATATACGCGCGCTGGATCAGGGAGAACCGCTTCGCATGACACCCTTCGACCGGGCCATGGAAGGGATCGACGCGGCGAACGCCGCAGATCCCACCCGCATCGACGTGATGGCCGGTCACTCCCCGCCGCACGTCGTTTACGCACAACGCATGACGAGGATGCTCAACAGGGTCGCACCGGATGCGTCGGCCGAATTGCGCCTCGCCGCCCGCGCGCAGCACCTGCGGCGCTGGACGGTACCCCGCGATTCCTACCCCATGGATCGCGCGGGATACCATCGCTGGCGCAATGATCTGAAACGCCTGCATGCCCAATGGGCACGCGAGATTCTCCAGGCCAGTGGCGTCGACGAGGCCGTGACGGAGCGCGCCGCATCCCTCATCGCCAAAGAGAACCTGAAGTACGATCGCGAGGCGCAGACGCTGGAGGATGTCGCCTGCCTCGTGTTCCTGCAGTATTACGCCGCCGATTTCGCCGCCGCGCACAGCCCCGAAAAAATGACCGGAATATTGCGCAAGACGTGGGCCAAGATGTCGGCCGGCGGGCGCGTGAACGCGCTGAAGCTATCACTTGATCCCGCGGTCGCCGCGCTGGTGGCGGCAACCCTCTCGGCCTCGGCTGGCGGGACCGAAGGTTTGCCCGGTTCCAGCGCGCCCGCTGCGACGACAGAGCCAGATCTGCGCGACGTCGCCGTGGTGCTGGCGGCGCACGGCGACCGTGGCGGCAGCGCACCCAATGCCACGCTGTTCCGCCAAACGCATGCTCTGGCCGCCGAACTCACTTGCCTGGGCGTGATGCCTGGCGTCCTCAAAGGCGAACCCTCCTTCGAGGATGCCGTGCGGGCGGCGGTCGCGGCTGGGGCCCGCGCCATTTTGATCTATCCGCTCTTCATGGCCGATGGCTACTTCACACGCACCATTCTGCCGCAACGCCTGCATGACCTCCTCGTTTCGTGTCCGGTGCGGATCCTCGATCCGCTGGGGCTGGACCCCCACCTACCAGCGCTCCTCATGGAGGACGCCATCGCCGCTGCCGAACGGGCCGGCTATGCGCCCGCGACGTCGCGTCTGCTGCTCGTGGGGCACGGGTCGCAACTGGGGCCTGCGTCCGCGGATGCGACCCGCGCCGCCGCCGCCGCCATGGCCCTCGCCTCGCCTTTTCAGCGCATTGACACCGCGTTCCTCGAAGAGCCGCCGCTGCTCGACGACGCCCTTACCGGCGCGCAGCCGCCGACCGTCATCCTCGGTTTCTTCTCCGGCGATGGCCTGCATGCGGCCGAGGACGTTCCCGAAGCTCTGGCCGAGAGCGGCGCGGCGGCGGTCTACGCGGGGTCCATCGGACAGTCCCCGCGACTTGCCGGGCTGATGGCGTCGGCGATCCGCGATCACGTCCAGCGCGATCCCGCACGCGCGTGACATCCGCCCGCCGGCCCCGCCACCTGCCGCTCCCCGGCCGTTAACCCGCCTGCCAACGCCCAACTCTTCACAAATTTGGAATTCATCCGGCTGCCGGCTCTTACCAGTCCTTCATACTTCTTCTTTAGGTTGCAATGATGCAACCTCATGGATTGACCGCCATGCTCGGACTTCGCTACGCGCCCGCAAAATATCGACCCTGGCCCCTCCCCGGCCCGGCCGACGACCCGTTCGGGCGCCGCAATCGCTTCTTTGAGAACTTCACCTCTGAAGTCCAGGCCACCGCCGTCGGCTGTGCGGTCGCGACCAGTGCCATCAATGCCCTGACGGACTGGCGCTCCCAGATCCTGCCCGTCGATTTGGCCCGCGCCGCTCCGGGATCGACGCCCCTGCGGGCGCTTCTGGCCGTGCTGGCGGTCAACGACGACCTTGGCCCTTTCTTCGCGCCGAGCCTTGAGACGTTTCTGATTGAACTTGATGAGGCCCGCGCCGGCCTGGACCTCTATCTGGATGGCTGTGTGGAACTGGGCGCCAAACGCGCAGGGTCGCTGTTCGCCGATCGTCTGCAACGCCAGTGGCGCCCGATTTGCCTGCGCGCCAAAACCGTGGTGGGTGAAACAGACGCTGCATTGCCGGTCGCAATGCCCGAGCTCTACGCCCAGAACTCACGCATCGTGGAATCTCTCCTGACAGGAGCCGCCAACGGCTTGTGTCCGTGCCTCGACGACCACGGGCGCATTTATGATCCGCCCCTGCCCCAAAAGCGCCGCTGGCCGCGCCGCACGATCCTGCAGAACTGCAAGGTGTCGCACGGGACGACGATCCAGAACGCGTTCGTCCGCGATGCCTCGGCGGGAGGACTTGGCCTCGACCGGGTTCACGGCCTGCATCGCGGCGACACTGTGAGTATTGAATTGTCCAGCGGACGGGTTTTGCGCGGGTACATAGCTTGGGCCGCGAGCGGAGCTGCGGGCCTGCGCTTCGACGTTGCGCTGCCGGCCAATGATCCCCTCATCGAAATCTAAGCGATGCCCTCATTCAAGACGCGGCGCAGATAGCGGCCATAATCGTTCTTGGGATAGCGCTCCTGGATGAGACGCTCCAGCGTACCGGCATCAATATAGCCTTGCCGGAACGCAATTTCTTCCGGCGCCGCGATCTTCAGTCCCTGCCGCTTTTCGATCGTGGACACATACATGGCCGCATCGAGCAGGCTGTCTGGGGTCCCGGTATCGAACCACGCAAAGCCGCGCCCCAAGCGCTCGACATTAAGCCGCCCCGCCTTCAAATAGTGTTCGTTGACGGACGTAATTTCCAGTTCTCCGCGCGCCGACGGCTTCAGATTCTTTGCGATGGTCACCACATCATTGTCATAGGCGTAGAGCCCGACGACTGCCCAATTGGAGCGCGGCGCGGCAGGCTTCTCCTCGATCGAAATGGCGCGGCCATCCGCATCGAACTCCACGACGCCGTAGCGCTCGGGATCGGTGACCTGATAGCCGAATACGGTTGCCCCCGGCCGCGCCGTGAAGGCGCCGCGAACGATGTCGGACAACCCATGCCCATAGAAAATATTGTCGCCGAGCACCAAGGCGCACGGATCGGAACCGATGAATGCCGCGCCGATAATGAAAGCCTGCGCGAGGCCATCCGGACTGGGTTGAACCGCATAGCTGAGGTTCAACCCCCACTGGGCACCGTCGCCGAGGAGCGCTTGAAAGGCTGGCAGATCACGCGGCGTCGAGATGATGAGAATGTCGCGCACGCCGCCCAGCATGAGCACGGACAGAGGATAGTAGATGAGCGGCTTGTCGTAGACCGGCAGCATCTGCTTGGAGACACACTGAGTCATGGGATTAAGGCGCGTACCGCTGCCGCCCGCCAGAATAATTCCCTTCATGCGACGTGCCTTTCGTCAGGGCGGGTGATCAGTTCGCCGATGCAGTCCTGCAGGCTGAGCCGCCAATCGGGGAGCACCATTCCAAAAGTGTCAGCGAAGCTTGCGGTATCCAGCACCGAATAGGCCGGGCGGCGCGCGGGTGTTGGATAGTCTTCTGTCGTGATCGCTGTCAGCCGCGGCACTTTCAGACCGCGCGTTTCCGCCAGCCGGAAGACGTCTTCGGCTAGTCCATGCCACGTCGTCGAGCCCGACCCCGTCACATGATACGTGCCCCAAACGGGATTGCGCTCTGGCTCGCATACAGCCCGCGCAACAGCCAAGATTGCTGCCGCGAGATCCCGAGCGTGTGTCGGCGCACCGGTCTGATCGGCGACCACGCGGACTTCGGGACGTTCAGCGCCCAGGCGCAGCATCGTCTTGACGAAGTTGTGGCCGTGCGCGCTGTAGACCCAGGATGTTCTCAGGATCACATGCTGGGGAAGGATCGACCGGAGCGCATCCTCACCCGCGGCCTTGCTGGCTCCATAGACACCCAGCGGCGCGACCGCGTCACCCGGGAGGTAAGGTGCGCCCTTGGCGCCATCGAACACGAAGTCGGTGGACAGATGGATCAGCGGCGTGCCGCGATCCCGGCAGGCCCGGGCAAGGTTGGCCACGCCCTCGGCGTTGATCGCGTAGGCCGCTTCGGGTTCGTCTTCGGCCTTGTCTACGGCCGTGTACGCCGCCGCGTTGACCACGACATCAGGACGCACGTCGTCCAAGAACCGTGCGAGCGTATCAGACACGCTGACATCCGCCTCGGGGCGGCCCCGTGTAACGACCGTCACGTCGGGTGCTTGTGGAGCGGCGGAGAGCGCTTGCGCCACCTGGCCGGTGCGCCCTACGACCGCAATGATTTTCGGCGTCATTGGCTGACCATTCATTTCACGCGCATGGCAAGGTTAGGACGCGATCCGTCCCGCGCTGCCGGAATCGGCGTTGACGGGCGCAGCAGGCAATCCCAGCCGCTCACCGGCGTAGCGGCGCAACCGCAGCGGCATCCACCAGCTTTCGTTGGCGAGGTACCAGGCCACGGTCTTTTCAAGGCCAGTCTCGAAGGTTTCGCGGGCCCGCCACCCCAGTTCAGCTTCAAGCTTCGACGGGTCGATGGCGTAGCGGTGATCGTGACCCGGCCGATCCTCGACGAATTCCATTTGCGCGCGGTACGAGCAGCCGTCGGCACGCGGGCGCATCCGGTCAAGCGTGTCGGCAATGGCGTGCACCACAGCGATGTTCGTGCGCTCGTTACGTCCACCCACGAGATAGCGCTCGCCGGGCGTGCCGCGCTCGCAAATGGTGATCAGCGCGCGCGCATGATCCTCGACATGCAGCCAGTCGCGCACGTTGAGGCCGGCGCCATACACCGGAAGCTCCCGATCCAGAAGCGCATTGGTAATCATCAGCGGGATCAGCTTCTCGGGGAAATGATAGGGACCGTAGTTGTTGGAGCAGTTCGACAGCACCACGGGCAGCCCATACGTGCGGTGCCAGGCCATCACCAGATGATCGGAGGCGGCTTTGCTCGCCGAGTACGGTGAACTGGGATCGTAGGGTGTGTCGGGCGCAAAAAGCCCCGCATCGCCGAGGCTCCCGAACACCTCGTCGGTGGAGATGTGCAGGAAGCGGAAGGCGTCCTTGCGCGAGCCCGGAAGCGCACTCCAGTAGGCGCGCGCGGCTTCTAGCATCGTGTAGGTGCCGGTGATATTGGTGGTGATGAAGGCGGCAGGGCCGGTGATCGAGCGATCCACATGGCTCTCGGCTGCCAGATGCAGCACGGCGTCGGGCTGCTCGCGACGGAAGATCGCCGCCATCGCGGGCGCATCGCAAATGTTCACTTGGTGGAAGCTGTAGAGCGGGTTTTCCGCGATGCTTTCCAACGAACCCAGATTGGCCGCGTAGGTCAGGCAATCGACGTTGGCGACGGCATAGCCCAGATCGGTCACCAGATGCCGGCAGACGGCCGACCCGATGAAGCCCGCTCCGCCGGTTACGAGAACTTTCATACGCGACCACCACGCCTGACTGAGATTACGCCCGAATTTGTGCACCCCAGGCCGCGCGACAGCGCCGGCAGGGAGAACCGTGCCGGTCAGAATCGTCTGAATGCGTTTCTTTGGCGTTAACCTGTCTTGCCGGATCACCCGCCGCGGTCATAAAAGCTCAGAGGGCGGCCCTTGCGGACCGCCCCCTGTGTGATCGGACGTAAAAGATTTGGTAACGCGATCCGTGCGGTTCGCGGCACTGGGCCTTAGTCGCGGTCGCGACACTGGGCCTTAGTCGCGGTCGCGACGGGGGCCTCCCCGGCCTCGGCCACCGCCGTCACGGTCGCGGCGCGGCGGGCGTTCAGCCGAGAAGACTTCCTCGGGCTCGCCGGGAGCGCGCGGAATTTCCTCGCCTGTCGTCTGGTCGACGATCTTCATCGACAGGCGCACCTTGCCGCGATCATCGAAGCCCAGAAGCTTCACGTAGACTTCCTGGCCTTCCTTGACCACTTCGCCCACCGTTTCAGGCCGGCCCTGCGTCAACTGCGAGATGTGCACCAGGCCGTCCTTGGCGCCGAAGAAGTTCACGAACGCGCCGAACTCCATGATCTTGACGACCTTGCCCTTGTAGATCTGGCCGACCTCGGGCTCCGAGGTGATGCCCTTGATCCGGGCCAGGGCCTTGTCGATCGACTCCCGGTTGGCGGACGCGATCTTCACGGTACCGTCGTCCGAGATATCGATCTTGGCGCCCGATTCCGCGACGATCTCGCGGATGACCGAACCGCCCGAACCGATCACTTCGCGGATCTTGTCGGTCGGGATCTTGATGGTCTCGATGCGCGGGGCGAATTCGCCCAGCTCCGACCGCGCGCCGCTCAGCGCCTTGGACATTTCGCCCAGGATGTGCAGACGGCCATCGTGCGCCTGCTCCAGTGCGACCTTCATGATCTCCTCGGTGATGCCGGTGATCTTGATGTCCATCTGCAGCGCGGTGACGCCATTGGCGGTGCCGGCGACCTTGAAGTCCATGTCGCCGAGGTGATCCTCGTCGCCGAGAATGTCGGACAGGACAGCAAAGTCATTGCCTTCCTTGATCAGGCCCATGGCGATACCGGCCACCGGTGCCTTCAGCGGCACGCCGGCATCCATCAGCGCCAGCGAGCTGCCGCAGACGGTTGCCATCGACGACGAGCCGTTCGAACTCAGTGATTTCGGAGACGATGCGCAGCGTGTAGGGGAACTCGTCCTTGCTTCGGCAGCATCGGGCGCATAGCGCGCCAGGCGAGCTTGCCGTGGCCGATTTCGCGGCGGCCCGGCGATCCCATGCGGCCCGTCTCACCGACCGAGTAGGGCGGGAAGTTGTAGTGCAGCAGGAAGTTCTCCTTGCGGGTGCCTTCCAGACTGTCGACGTACTGCTCGTCTTCGCCCGTACCGAGCGTGGCCACGACCAGCGCCTGCGTTTCACCGCGCGTGAACAGGGCCGAGCCGTGTGTGCGCGGGAGTACGTGCACTTCGGAAACGATCGGGCGCACGGTGACAAGATCGCGTCCGTCGATGCGCTTCTTGGTCTTCAGCGACGTCGCCGCGCATGATGTCCATTTCGAGCGCCTTGAAGGCATCCGTCAGCAGCACCTTTTCGCTGGCGTCGTCCGAATCCAGCTGAACTTCGGCTGCGATCTTTTTCTTGGCTTCGCTGACGAGGTCCTGGCGCTTGCCCTTTTCCTTGGTGGAGAACGCGGTCTTCAACGTCTCCTCGGCAACAGCCTTCACCTTCGCGGCGTACTTCGACTTGTCGGGGATCTTGATGTCCCAGGGTTCCTTGGCCGCTGTCTCGGCGAGCTTGATGATCGCCTGGATGACCGGCTGGAAATGCTTGTGGCCGAACATCACGGCGCCGAGCATGACGTCTTCGGGAAGCTCCTTGGCTTCCGACTCGACCATCATCACGGCGTCCTGCGTGCCGGCGACGACGAGATCGAGCGCGGTCTCCGACATTTCGTCGACCATCGGGTTCAGGACGTACTCGCCGTCGATGTAGCCGACGCGCGCCGCGGCGATGGGGCCGAGGAAGGGCAGACCCGACAAGCGTCAGAGCCGCGGACGCGGCGACCATGCCGAGCACGTCGGGATCGTTCTCGAGATCGTGCGACAGCACGGTGACGACGACCTGGACTTCGTTCTTGAAACCCTCGACGAAGAGCGGGACGGATCGGACGGTCGATGAGACGCGAGACGAGCGTCTCCTTCTCGGAAGGACGGCCTTCACGCTTGAAGTAGCCGCCGGGGATCTTGCCCGCCGCGTAGGTCCGCTCCTGGTAATTCACGGTCAGCGGAAAGAAATCGATGCCGGGCTTCACGGACTTGGCGCCGACGACGGTGGCCAGAACGCTGGTTTCGCCATACTGCGCGAGCACCGCGGCATCGGCCTGACGGGCCATACGGCCGGTTTCGAGGGTCAGCTTGCGCCCGCCCCATTCAATTTCAACACGATGGATATCGAACATGTTCTCTCGTCTTTCGTTCGGTTCTTTTGATCTCTGGTTTGCGCGACGGTCTTTAGCACGAATGCGCAACGCGCCGGGAAGCGAATAAGGCTCCCGGCGCGTTTGTTCTGCAGACGGTTTTGGGAGGTATCGCGTATGTCAGGCCACCCGGCAGGTGTGTCCGGGAGCGGGCCATGGACCCTCTAGCGGCGAATGCCAAGCTTCTCGATGATGCCCTGATAGCGAGCATGATCCTTGCGCTTAACATAGTCCAGCAACTGACGGCGCTGGCTCACCATTTTGAGGAGGCCGCGACGCGAGTGGTTGTCCTTTTTGTGCGCCTTGAAATGATCCGTCAGCTCATTAATGCGATGCGTGAGCACGGCAATCTGAACTTCCGGCGAGCCGGTGTCGCCGGCCTTGGTGGCATTCGACTGGATTACGGCAGCCTTGGCAGCCTTACGGTGGGGGGCAACTTCCGACATCGAGATCTCCTTTCAGAACTGGAGTTGTATAAGGGCGTATGAGCCCTTGGGTGCGGCCACGGCCGGGATGTCGTCCAGCCGGGTCACGAAAAGCTGCGCGGGCCCCGTGAGGAGCCCGCGATCGCCGTTATATACATGCCTTGACGGCCGGGGCGAAGCGAAATCTGTCGCGTCGCGCTGATAGCCGGAATTCGTAGCGTTCCCAGACGATTGGGACCGGCTGAGTTACTGCTTGCAGAATGTCGCTGTACCACGGCACGTCACGCTGCCACCGTCCGGCTTGCAGTTGTAGCGCTCATTGACGACATTGTAGCCCGCGACCTTGCCATTGGCCAGGAAGCCCGGCCACAGGCCCCAGCTCACGGACTGAACCATCGTTTCCAGGGCAAACCACTTGGCGGAATCGGCGGAGGACGAGGTCGCGATCGCGCCCTTCTTCACGCATTCCGCCTGCGCCACGGGAGCACCGAGCGCGAGAACCATTGCACCAACCGCGGCAAAGCCATGGACCAGTTTCATCGGACACTCCTTGGAGTTCTGGAAATTGATTTCGACGGTCGCATTATGCGGGGCATGGTTAACCGGTCAATCGGCAGCGTGCTAGCGGCTGATTTTTTTAACGGAGACTGTGGCTTCCTACCCCAGGTTAAAGACCCGGATGGGGTGTAAGGCCCCCTTCTCGATCTCACCCAGCGCAACGATCCGCCCCTGGCAGGTGGCGTACATCAGTCCCGAAAGTACGGGTGCGTCGCGGCCACGGATGAGCACAGCGATCCCCCGCGCCAGCTTGCCCGCATCGGACGGCGTGACATTGAGCTCCGGCAGCTGGTGCAACGCCTTTTCGACAGGCAGCAAGGGCCCATCCGCCATGTCTAGCCGCCCGGCTTCGGCTTCCTCGGCGATCTCGTTCGATGCTCCAGGCATCGCCCTCCTCGAACGGCCCGACGCGCGTGCGCCGCAGTTCGATGACGTGACCGTAGCAGCCGAGTGCACGGCCCATGTCGCGGGCAATGGCGCGCACATACGTGCCCTTGCCGCAGTCAGCCTCGAACACGGCCGTATCCGCATTCGGCATATCGATCAGACGCAGCGCGGCGATCTGAACCGGGCGCGCATGAAGCACCACCTGTTCGCCATCCCGCGCCAGATCGTAGGCCCGATCGCCATCGATCTTGACCGCCGAGAACTGCGGCGGAACTTGCATGATCTCGCCGGTGAACTGCGGGAGCAAAGCCAGGATCTCGCCCTCGCCGGGACGCTTGTCGCTGCGCTGCGTGACCTCGCCTTCCGCATCGTCGGTCGTCGTTTCCGCGCCCCAGCGGACGGCAAAGGCATACGACTTCTCGCCATCGACCGCGAACGAGACGGTTTTGGTCGCCTCGCCGAAAGCGATAGGCAGAACGCCCGTGGCCAGCGGATCGAGCGTGCCGGCGTGCCCGGCTTTCTGCGCATCGAAGAGGCGCTTCACCCGTGCGAGCGCCTGCGTGCTCGTCAGCCCCAGCGGTTTGTCGAGGATCAGCCAGCCGTTAATGGGCTGGCCCTTCTTGCGGCGTGCCATGGGCTATTTCTTCTCCACGTCGCGGCGGACTTTTTCGGAGTGGAGCAACTGATCGATACGGCTCACTTCATCGAACGTCTCATCCTCTCGGAAACGAATGTCGGGGGCGTAACGCAGATCGAGGGTTTGCGCGATCTCAGAGCGAATGAACTTCTTGTGCTTATGAAGTGCGGCCAGCACCTTCTCCGTATCCTTGCCGCCGAGCGGCATCACATAGGCGGTGGCGATCTTCAGATCCGGCGAGATCCGCACTTCCGTGATCGACACCACATGCGAAGCGAGCACGTCATCGTGGATTTCGCCGCGGATCAAAAGTTCAGAGAGCTTGTGGCGGACCATTTCGCCGACGCGCAACATGCGCTGCGAAGGGCCCTTACCCGAGGCCGTCGTCGATTTCTTGCGGGACATTCTTGCCTCACGCCACGGGATTGGACCGTGCGCGTCCTTGTGAGCTGAAAAAACCGAATGAGCACCGGGCGGTCAGGCCGCCCGGTGTGCGATATGCCGCCCGACTACAGTGAGCGCGTCACTGTTTCGACGTTGAAGCACTCGATGACGTCGCCTTCGCGCAGGTCCTGGTAGTTCGCGAACGACATGCCGCATTCCTGGCCGACCGGCACTTCCTTCACGTCGTCCTTGAACCGCTTCAGCACCGAGAGCGAGCCTTCGTGGATCACGACGTTGTCGCGGATCAGGCGCACCTTGCCGCCGCGCATCGACCTTGCCTTCGGTGACACGGCAGCCGGCAACCTTGCCGATCTTGGTGATGTTGAAGACCTGGAGCACCTCGGCGTTGCCGAGGAATACTTCGCGGATCGTCGGGGCAAGCAGGCCGGACATGGCCGCTTTCACGTCGTCGACGCAGGTCGTAGATGATGTTGTAGTAGCGGATCTCGATGCCGGCTGTATCGGCAGCCTGCTTCGCCTGCACGTTGGCGCGCACGTTGAAGCCGATGACGACGGCCTTCGACGCACCAGCCAAGGCGATGTCGGATTCGGTGATGCCGCCGACGCCCGAATGAACGATGCGTGCTTCGACCTCGTCGGTGCCCAGCTTCTTCAAAGCACCCATGATGGCTTCGACCGAGCCCTGCACGTCGCCCTTGATGAGCAGGTTGAAATCCTTCCTACCGGCTTCCTTCAGCTGCTGCATCATTTGCTCGAGCGTGCTCTTGGAGCCGGCGGCTCCGAGCGTCTCGCGGCGCTTGCGGATGCGGTAGTCGGTGATCTCGCGGGCGCGCGCCTCGTTCTCGACGACGGCGATCTGGTCGCCGGCTTCCGGTGCGCTGTCGAACCCCAGAACTTCCACGGGCACGGACGGACCGGCCTCGGCGATGTTTTGTCCCTTGTCGCTGATGAGGGCGCGGACGCGGCCCCACGACGAGCCGGCGACAACGATGTCGCCTACGTGCAGCGTGCCGCGCTGGACGAGTACGGTGCCGACGGGGCCGCGGCCCCGCTCCAGCTTGGCTTCGATGACGATGCCTTCCGCCGTGCGATCCGGGTTGGCCTTCAGATCAAGCACTTCGGCCTGGAGGTGGATCGCTTCCAAAAGCTTGTCGAGGTTGGTGCGCTGCAGTGCAGATACGGGCACTTCCAGCGTATCGCCACCCATGCTTTCCACCACGACTTCGTGGCTGAGCAGGTCGGTGCGGACCCGGTTGGGATCGGCCTGCGGCTTGTCGATTTTGTTGATGGCAACGATCATTGGCACGCCGGCAGCCTTGGCGTGATTGATGGCTTCCACCGTCTGCGGCATGACGCCGTCGTCGGCCGCAACCACCAACACCACGATGTCGGTCACCTTGGCGCCGCGGGCACGCATTGCAGTGAACGCGGCGTGGCCAGGCGTATCGATGAAGGTGATCTTGTCGCCGGACGGCAGCCGCCACCTGATAGGCGCCGATATGCTGCGTGATGCCGCCGGCTTCGCCTGACACGACGTTGGTCTGTCGGACGGCGTCGAGCAGCGACGTCTTGCCGTGGTCGACGTGGCCCATGATCGTGACGACTGGCGCGCGGGCGCGCAGGTTGTCGTCAAGGTCCTTGGCTCCGATGAAGCCGGTTTCAACGTCGGACTCCGACACGCGCTTAACGGTGTGGCCGAAGTCCTGAACGATGAGTTCGGCTGTATCGGCGTCGATCACGTCGGTGATCTTATGCATCGCGCCCTGCTTCATCAGCAGCATGATGACGTCGACGGCCCGCTCGGCCATGCGGTTGGAGAGTTCCTGGATGGTGATGGCCTCAGGAATAATCACTTCGCGCACGATCTTGTCCCGGGGCTGCTGCACGCCCATCGCCTTGAGGCGCTCGCGTTCCCGCTTGCGCTTCAGCGAGGCCATTGAGCGCTCGCGCTGCTCCTGGTCGAAGGCATTGTTGATGGTGAGCTTGACGCGCTCTTTTTGTGGCTCCGGCGCGGTCTTGACCGGCGTGCGGACAATCTTGCCGCCGCGCTTGATCGCCCGCGTCTCTTCCTCTTCGCCCATATCGGCGACGGCGGGGCGCACGCGCGGCTCTCCGCGTGCATCCTTACCCTTGGGCGGCTCGATGGCCGCACGATCGGGCGCCGACGGCGCACGCGCGACCGGAATATTGATTTCCTTCGGCCTGCCGCCTTCGCGGGGCATGTGCGCCGTGTTGTAGCTCGGTGTGGCACCCCGACCCGGACGCGGCGAAGACGGGGAACGGCTCGCCGGTGCGCCCGAGCCTTCACGGCGGTCGCCGCTCGCGGGACGCGCGGACACAGGGCGTGCCTCGGCTGCAGGAGCGGGCGCACTCGACGGCTTCTCGGCGGCGGCCGGTGTGGACTGCGCGGCAGCGGGCGATGCGGCATCGGAGGCCGGTGCAGGCTGTTCCGGTGCCGCTGCGGGCTGTTCGGCCTCGATCCGGCGGCGCTCCGCGTCCTCGGTTTCGGTTTGGCGGCGCGCCTCGGCAAGGGCGCGGGCACGGGCGTCGCGCTCTTCAGGACGCAGCGTTTGCTGCCGGCTTTGTGGCGCCTCGGAGCGTGGGGCTGCGGCCGGACGCGCGGTGCTTTCCGGGGCCGGAGGCGCCATCTGCGGCTTTACGGCGGGCGTTTCGCTCGCCGCTTCGCCCCCGGCTGCGCCTGTCGCACCGAGTTTGCGGCTCTTGCGCTTCTCAACCACAACGGACTTGGAACGCCCATGACTGAAGTTCTGGCGTACATGTCCAGAACTCGACCGTCCGCTGCAGGGACAGTGGCTTGCGCCCGCCTGCACCGGCCGCTCCCGAACCCGTGGCATTGGCGCCACCCGGGCGGAGTGTTTTGTCGGTCGTGTCCTTCGTATCCATTCGGTCTTTCCGTAAGATCTCTAAATTTCGAGGGCGCCAGAAACGCCATTTTCGGCAACCAAGACAGGCCGGTAGCGCGATACGCGCCCGGCCTCGCTCAGGAATTTCTCGGTCGCTCCACCCTTTATGAGGGCAGCATGTACCACATTTGACCGGCCCATGGCCAAGCTCAATTGTTCGACCGTAAAAAGTGTCTCGATTGGCACTTGCCGGCCCTGACTGCGGGCGATGGCCTTCAATTTCCGGTCAAGCTTCTCCGCCCCTCCCGGCGCCGCGTCACTGGCGTGCAGGAGCACTGCCACGGTACCCTTTTCGATCAAAGCGTCGACCTGGGCGAACCCGGCCGTGATGGCCCCGGCCTTGTTGGCCAGCGACAGGGCATCGAGCGCTCGCCGTTCCAGGAGCCCACCGACACGATCCGCCAAATCCTCGGGGACATTGATTTCGCGCTTCAGGCTGCGGGCAAACGCCTTGGCGCGCGCCGCCTCCGCCACGGTCGCATGGTCCGCCTTGATCCACACACCGCGCCCGGGCAGGCGGGCGGCCGGATCAGGGACGATAAGACCTTGGGGATCGGCGACAAAGCGGATCAATTCATCCTTGGGCAGCGCGGCGCGGGTAAACGCACACAGACGCAGCGGGCCGGGGCCCGCTTCGGCATCATCGGTCAGTTTGCCGTGACGGCCATGCGCCAATGCTTTTCGTCTCCCACATCACACGACACGTCAGGCGCTGGCCGGTTCATCACCGGCGTCGCTCTCCGTCTCGGCGTCTTCCTCTGCCGCCGGCGCTTCATCGCCAGCTAGGTCTTCCTCGGTAATCCAGCCGGCCAGGATGCGAGCCGACAAAATCATGTCCTCGGCTTCCTTGCGGCCAACTTCGAAGCCGTCGAGGACGCCCTTATGACGGATCGCCTCGGCATCCTTCTCCTTGCGCCGCTCGGTCCAGCCGAGCAGATCGTCGGTGGCGCAATCGGCCAGGTCTTCGACGGTCTTGATGCTGTTCTCGCCGAAGGCAACCAGCATGGCCGTGGTCACACCCGCCACACGCGCCAAGTCGTCATCGACGCCGAGCTCGCGGCGGCGCGCATCGCGTTCCGATTCCTGCTTCTCAAGGTACTCGCGGGCACGCGACTGAATTTCCAGCGCGGTTTCTTCCGTGAAGCCTTCGATATGAGCGATTTCGGGAAGTTCCACGTAGGCCACTTCCTCGACGGTGGCGAAGCCTTCCGCCACCAGCAGCGAGGCAATGAACTCGTCCACATCGAAGGCCTGCATGAAGGCCTGCGAACGCTCCACGCGTTCCTTTTCGCGCCGCTCGCTTTCTTCGGCTTCCGTCAGGATGTCGATATCCCAGCCGGTAAGCTGCGAGGCGAGACGGACATTCTGGCCGCGGCGGCCGATGGCGAGCGAGAGCTGCGTTTCGGGCACCACCACTTCGATGCGGGCGGTGTCTTCGTCGAGCACCACCTTCGAGACTTCGGCGGGCGCCAACGCATTGACGATGAACGACGCCGCGTCCGGGCTCCACTGAATGATATCGACCTTCTCGCCCTGCAGTTCGTTGACCACGGCCTGCACGCGCGCACCGCGCATGCCGACGCAGGCGCCGACCGGATCGATCGAACTATCCTTGGAAATCACCGCGATCTTGGCGCGCGAGCCCGGATCGCGGGCCACCGACTTGATTTCGACGACGCCGTCGTAGATTTCGGGCACTTCCTGGGCGAACAGACGTGCCATGAATTCGGGGCGCGCACGCGAAAGGAAGATCTGCGGACCGCGCTGCTCGCGGCGCACATCGTAGATATAGGCCCGGATGCGATCGCCGTACTTGGGCGTTTCGCGCGGGATCATTTCGTCGCGGCGGATGATGCCCTCGGCGCGGCCAAGATCCACGATCACGTTGCCATACTCGGCACGCTTGACGGTGCCGTTGATGATCTCGCCGACGCGGTCCTTGTACTCGCCGAACTGACGGTCGCGCTCGGCTTCGCGCACCTGCTGCACGATAACCTGCTTGGCATTCTGCGCGGCGACACGGCCGAATTCCAGCGGCGGCAGACTTTCCGCGATCAAATCGCCGACTTTGACTTCCGGATTGCGGCGCTGCGCATCGGCCAGCATGATCTCGGTCGACTCATTCTCAACGTTCTCCACCACGGCGAGCACCCGCGTCAGGCGCGTTTCACCCGTTTTGGGATCGATTTCACAGCGGATGTCGTTTTCCGCGCCATAGCGTGACTTGGCCGCCTTTTGGATCGCGTTCTCCATGGCCTGGATCACGATCTTGCGGTCGATCGACTTCTCGCGCGCGACCGCATCCGCGATCTGCAAGAGTTCGAGCCTGTTGGCGCTGACGCCTGCAATGCCGACCATGCTCAGTGTTCCTCCACATCGAAATCTTCGGGCTCCGCGCCATCGGCGAACCCGGTGCGTCCTTGCTTCTTGGCCCGCGAGAGCGCCTCGCGGATCAAGTCGTCGGTCAAGACCAGCCGGGCCTCGGATACGAGTGCCAGCGGAAGTCCTATGTTTGTGCGGCCAATCTGATCGAGATCGACCTCCATGCGCACTTCACCATCCTCGAACCCTTCCAGCTGCCCCTGGAAGCGGCGCCGGCCCTCGACCGGCTCCTTCAACTCGATCTTCGCCTCGTGACCGGCCCAGTCCTCGAAATCGCTCGGCCGCACCAGGGGCCGGTCGATTCCCGGCGATGAGATTTCGAGCCGGTAGGCCTCGGCGAGGGGATCGTTGGCATCGAGGAGCGGCGAGAGCTCCTTGGAGACGATCTCGCAGTCGTCGATGGTCATGGAACCGTCCGGACGCTCCGCCATGATCTGAACGGTCTTGCCGTCCCGGCCGGAGATCTTCACCCGAACGAGGCGGAACCCGAGTCCTTCCAGGGTTGGCTCAACAAGCCCAGCCAACGTGGCGGCGAGCCCCGTCTCATGGAAAAAACGCTGTTCAGATACGCGTACCTCGGCCTGCATCGTCGCGTGTGCCGGTTCCGGTTCGAAAAAACACGAATTCAGACCATCAAAACAAAAAGAGCGGACCCTTGCGGGCCCACTCTCAAGAGTTGAGATGATCATGAGCAAGTTCAAGGTACGCAAATTGGGCAAATGTGGCAAGACCGTTTTGCGACGATTTCGCCGTTTACCGCATATTTTTTGACGAAGGGTGGAGCTGCGGCGGCCTGAGCCTCCGGATGAACGTGAGGTAGACCGGGGTCCGGCCCTCGCGCAGGGCCTTCGCCTCGTAGCGGGTCCCCGGCCAGTCGGCCCATGGCGTGCGCCAGTGGCCAGGCGCCCGCGCAGTCCAAGCCAGATCGTTCTGGCCCGCTGCCGCCTCCATGACAGTCCGGACGTAGGCGGGGATATCGGTGGCGATGCGCAATTCTCCGCCGTCGGTCAGAACTCTGGCGAACTCCTCCAGCAATCCGGGCGAGACGAGCCTGCGCTTGGCATGCCGGGCTTTCGGCCACGGATCGGGAAACAGCACAAATACGCGCGCGATGGATGCGGCCGGAAGGGCGCGCAACAACGGCCGGGCATCGTCAGGATGGATCTGGATATTGGAGAGTCCAAAAGTCTCCATGGCGGATAGCGCCTTGATGACGCCGTCCTCGAACGGCTCGCATCCGATGAGGCCCACATCTGGATTGCACCGCGCCTGATGCACCATGTGTTCGGCACCGCCGAAGCCGATTTCCAGCCAGACCTCGCGAACCTCCGGCTGAAACAGCGCGTTGAGCGCCCGCTCGGGCAGACGCTTCAGATCGACCCGCACGTGCGGCAGCCGATCGGTCAGCAGGGCTTCCTGGCGCGGGCTCGGCTTGCGGCCGCGCTTACGCCCGAACGAGCGCAGATCACCGCCAAGCGACTTGTCGTTTTCATCCGTCATTTGGACAACGCGCCTGAACCCGGGACCGCCTGTATCCGGGACCATCCAAGATCCACCATGTGGCCCCAAAACGAAAGGCCGCGGGGCAAGCCCGCGGCCGTGTGACGTCTACCGTTACAGCCGCGATTAGACAGCGGCCTTGATCTTGTCGGCGAGGTCCGTGCGTTCCCACGAGAACCCGCCGTCGGCATCGGGTGCGCGCCCGAAATGACCATAGGCGGACGTGCGCGCATAGATCGGCCTGTTGAGATCGAGCTGCGTGCGGATGCCACGGGGCGACAGATCCATGACCTTGCCGAGTGCAATCTCAAGCGCCGCTTCATCGACTTTGCCAGTGCCATGGGTGTCGACATAGATCGACAGAGGCTTGGCAACGCCAATCGCATACGAAAGTTGGATGGTGCAACGGTCGGCGAGACCGGCGGCGACGACGTTCTTGGCCAGATACCGCGAGGCATAGGCGGCCGAACGATCCACCTTTGTCGGGTCCTTGCCAGAGAATGCGCCACCACCGTGGGGCGCCATGCCGCCGTAGGTATCAACGATAATCTTCCGGCCGGTCAGGCCGCAGTCGCCATCCGGACCACCGATGAAGAACTTGCCGGTTGGATTGATGTGCCAGATCGTGTCCTTGGTGATCCACCCATCGGGCAGAGCCTTGCGCACGTAGGGTTCGATGATGTCGCGCACCTTCGCCGAGGAGAGATCCTCGACGATATGCTGATGCGATACCACGATCTGCGTCACGCCGACGGGCTTGCCGTTCTCGTACTGCACCGTGACCTGGCTCTTGGAGTTCGGGCCCCAGCATGCCAGCATCGCCCTGCTTGGCTTTGCGGGCCTTGGCGAGGTCATGCAGAATTCTGTGGCTGTAGAGGATCGGCGCCGGCATCAACTCGGGCGTGTCGGTGCAGGCGTAACCGAACATGATGCCCTGGTCGCCCGCGCCCTCTTCCTGGTTGGTCGGCTGCTTGGCATCGACTCCCTGGGCGATATCGGCCGACTGCCCGTGCAGAAGAACCTCGATGTTCGTGTTGGCCCAGTGGAAGCCTTCCTGCTCGTAGCCGATGTCCTTGATCGCCTGGCGCGTCACATCCTGGATCGAAGCAACGGTCACGCCGTGGGGACCACGATACTCACCGGCGATGATGACCCGATTGGTCGTCGCCATGGTTTCGCAAGCGGCACGCAAAGACCAAGGATCCAGTCCCTCCTTGGCACCTTCGCGATAGAAGGCATCGACGACTTCATCCGAAATGCGGTCACAGACCTTGTCGGGATGGCCTTCGGAAACGGATTCGCTGGTGAATAGGAATGATTTGCGTGCCACGATGATCCTCGCGTTGGAAGCCGCCCGTCCCCTGGCGGCGGACGCGGCTGTGTTGCAGTCTTTCAAATGCCGGTCAAGCGTGGCTTCCCCGCGCACCGCGTAAAGGCCCGTACTTCCAATACGAAGTCTTTGTGATCTGGTCTGGAGCCGGAGCCCTAGCCCCCGCCGGGCTCCAGCAATTCGTCACCGGCGATCGACCGGACGAGTTCGACCACGGAGCGGCGCACCCTCGCATCCTGTATCCGCGAAAAGGCCTTGTTCAACTCCACGCTATCGCGGCTGGTCAGGTAGTCGGCGGCAAAGGGCTCGCCGGCCCGGTCGGAAAATCCGGGCGCCGGTGCGCCCGCCGACAATTGCACGGGCAGTTCCTCGTAGAAGAACTGGATCGGAACGCCAAGAACATGCGCCAGATCGAACAAGCGGCTGGCCCCGATCCGATTGACGCCTTTTTCATACTTCTGCACTTGCTGGAACGTCAGTCCGAGTTGTTCGCCCAGACGCTCCTGACTCATGCCGAGCAACATCCGGCGCAGCCTGACGCGCTGTCCAACATGGGCATCCACCGGGTTGGCGCGGCGCGAACTGTTGCGATCGTCGACTTCGCCTGCCTTATCGTCTTGACTGATCCCGTCCGACACTGACGCCGCCTCATTCTCATATCTGCTGGATAGCAACCCAACTGGCGCAATTCCTAGGTGCGCCAACCTCGCACGTCAACCTGCGGTCACTCCAGCGCCGGGTGATGTGCCGGACCTGTGGCCCAAGACGGGGTCAGCCCGCCCGGCTGCTGCGCACACAGAACCACGACCAAATCAGGAACAGCACCGCGTTCAGAAGGAAACCGGCATCCCCCCAGCGGGCATAAAGGGGTGGCGGGACGGCCGCCGGAATATCGGCGTCGATCACGCCGCGTTCGTTGAGCGCCAATTGGGCTTGGACCCTGCCTTGGGCGTCGATAACGGCTGAAATGCCATTGTTTGCGGCCCGGATCAGCGGCAACCCCTCCTCGACCGCACGCACGCGGGCTTGATGCAGATGTTGGCGCGGACCAGTTGTGTTGCCAAACCAGCCGTCATTGGTGAGGTTAACGAGCAGCCCAGGCCGCTCATCGCCCTGGATCACCGCCGCCGGGAATATGGCTTCATAGCAGATCAGGCCTAGGATGGGTGGCACGCCGGGAACGCTCAATACGGGCCGCGGCCGGGGACCGGAGGTGAACCCTCCGCGCATCTTGGTCAATTGCTGGAGCCCGATGGATTCCAGAAGGGGCTGCAAGGGCAGATACTCTCCGAATGGCACGAGATGGATCTTGTCATAAATCGCGGCCGGGCGGCCCTCGGCATCGAAGATCAAGAGACTGTTGAACGCCTCACGGATTTTGGCGCCTTCGGAAGAAGGCTCCGCGGCCAACTCAACCAGACGCAGCCCGCCCGAAATTAGATGAGACCCGGCCGGCAGCAGATCCGCGATGGCCGCCAAGGCTTCAGGATGCTCCAGGGGCCGGAAGGGCATCGCCGCTTCGGGCCAGACGACGAGCCCGATACCGGCCAAATCATCTTTGCCGCCATCCCTGCCGGTTCTGGAAAGATCCAGATGCAGTTTGAAGATCTCGCCCTGCTTGTCCGGCATCCACTTTTCCCGTTGGGGAACACTGGGCTGCACAATCCGCACGCGCGCCGCTGACGCCGCGCCGGCGCTTTCAGCATGGGCCATGCGCGCGATCCCATAGCCGGTGGCCAAAATGAGCGCAGCGACAATGACGGCGGCGGCCGGGAGAGCGTCGACGCGCAGGCCCAACTTTGGACGAACAGGTCGCCGACGCATTCCGCGAGCAGCACAAGCGGTGCGGCGAAGATCAACACGGCCCATAGGGTCAGGCCATAGATGCCGACGACGCCCGCCGACTGCATGAGCACATCTGGCGCGGTCAACGCGTAGCCAAGAATGTTCCACGGAAATCCCGTCAGAATGTGCCCGCGCACCCACTCGGCCGCGGCAAAAATAACCGCCATCATGAGCAGTCCGGCCAGGCCCGGCCGCCACAGCTTCCGCGTGGCGGCAGCGGCGGCGCCATAGAACAGGGCGAGCCCCGCCGGAAGCAGTGTGACGGCGAACGGGAGCAGCCAGCCGAATATTTCGGCTTCGACCAGAAACGCCTCGCCGACCCAGAACAAGCCCGCGAAAAAGTAGCCGAACCCGAACCACCATCCGTCCTTGAACGCGCGGCCGATTTCGCCGCGCATGGCCTCGCTCCCGTTGGCGGGTGCGATGAGCCAGGCGAGGATCGGCAAGGTCAGGAACAGCACCGGCGATAGAAAGAACGGCGCCATGGCCAGCACCGAAACAAGACCGGCCAGTGCCGCCATTCCCGCCCGTGCCCAGCCCTGCAGCTGCTGCACTTGGACGCGCAGGGCCGCCGCCCTATCGGCGTACGGCGTCAGGCGCGGCGCTTCCGGCGAGGTGCTGGCCGTCATCGGCCTCATGTCGCCGCTGGCGGACTGGATGCGCCAGGCGTTGGCGACGACGCGCGCGGCTTGTGGATTTTGAGCCGCTTCACACGGCGGGGGTCAGCTTCGAGAATCTCGAATTCCAATCCGGAAGCGTGCCGGATGACTTCGCCGCGTGTCGGCACGCGCCCCACGATCTGGAACACGAGACCGCCCAGCGTATCGATATCCTCTTCCTCATCGGGAGTGAGAAGCTTCATGCCGAACAAGTCTTCCAGTTCGCTGACCGGCGTGCGCCCCGAGGCCAGCAACCCGGCCTTCGGATCCTCGACGATGTGATCGGCTTCATCCTCGTCGTGCTCGTCCTCGATATCGCCGACGATCTGCTCGACAAGGTCCTCGATGGTCACCAATCCATCCGTCCCGCCGTACTCGTCCACGACCAGCGCCATATGCACGCGCGACGTCTGCATGCGAATAAGCAGGCTCATCGCCGGCATCGACGGCGGCACGTAGAGCACGGGCCGGCGGATCTTAGCGGCTGAAATGGGGCGATTGAGATCGACCTGCGACAAGTCGTGACGCAACGGACCGTCTTCGCTGCCGTTCGCCACGTTCGATGCCTTCAATGCGGCGGCGCGCTCTTCGCCTCTGAGGCGCGGTTCGACCAGCGGACGGCCCGCCGCTTCGGCGGAAAGCCAGCGAAAGAGATCCTTGATGTGAACCATGCCGCGCGGATCGTCGAGCGTCTCATGATAGATCGGAATGCGGGAAATACCTGCTTCCTCGAACAGACGCACGACGTCGCCGATGGTCTCAGTCTCCTCGATGGCGATGATATCGGCGCGCGGCACCATGATGTCGTCGACACGGCTCGCACCGAAACGCAAAAGGCGGATCAGCATTTCGCGTTCTTCGGCGCTGAAATGCGCGCCCGCGTCACCGCCTGCCTTCAGCGCGTCCTCGAGCGTATCACGCAAAGTCGGACCGCTCTGCAAACCAAGGCGCGTCAGCAGGTTTGAAACCCACGCGAACGGAGCTGGTTTTCGCGCCTCGCTTATCGGTTCGGCCGAAACGGCCGGGGGTGTGTTGTCGTCGGTGGTCATG
Source organism: uncultured Alphaproteobacteria bacterium (assembly GCA_963786675.1). Lineage (GTDB taxonomy): Bacteria > Pseudomonadota > Alphaproteobacteria > Rhizobiales > Hyphomicrobiaceae > JAGVSR01. The sequence goes on from CAWAZY010000002.1 coordinate 181,950, forward strand.
GTCGTTCCGGTTGATCGTGGTTCTTGGGCCATCCGCTTAGCCTGTACCCTTGGCCGGGGCGGGCACGTCGCGATCCTCGTAGGGATCGGCAATGCCGAGGACCGCCAGGATTTCCGTTTCCAGGCGCTCCATGACCTGCGCGTCGTCGTCCGTTTCGTGATCATAGCCGAGCAAGTGCAGCAATCCGTGGACCGTCAGGTGCTGCAAGTGATGCTCGAACGGAACGTCTTTCTCGCCGGCTTCCCGCCGCACGGTTTCCAACGCTATCACGACATCGCCCAGAAACGCGGGACTGTCGGGAGACGGCGGTTCGGGAGATGGAAACGACAGGACGTTCGTCGGCTTATCCATGCCGCGATAGGTGGCATTCAAGACGCGCACGGCGGCATCGTCCGACAATGCGATGCAGGCCTCGCAGGGCTCTTTTGCAGCAATCTCGGGATGCGCGGTGAGAGCGCCCGCGGCACTGGTCAGCAAGGACTCGATGCGACCCGCGTCACCCCAGTCGCCTTCGCTCTCGAAAACGTCAACATGCAACCAGCCCGGCGGCCCGGGCACGATTCGAAGTGGACTTGGATCGGACGACGGCATCAGGGCGACTTTCCTTCGACCCGGTCATACGCCGCCACGATACGGGCCACAAGGTCGCGACGCACGACGTCGGTTTGGGTGAAGCGCACCGCTTCGATGCCCTGCACGCCATTGAGCAGCGCCACCGCCTCTTCAAGGCCGGACCGCATACCGGACGGAAGATCGATCTGCGAGGGATCGCCTGTGACGACCATCTTCGAGTTCTCGCCGAGGCGCGTCAGGAACATTTTCATCTGCATCGGGCTCGTGTTCTGCGCTTCGTCGAGGATGACAAAGGCATTGGACAGCGTGCGTCCGCGCATGAAGGCCAAGGGCGCGATCTCGATGACACCCGATTCGATGTCGCGCTGAACCTTCTCCGGTGGCAGCACGTCATCCAGCGCATCGTACAAGGGCCGCAGATAGGGATCGACCTTCTCGCGCATGTCACCGGGCAGGAAGCCCAGCCGCTCGCCCGCCTCCACGGCCGGACGCGAAAGGATGATGCGTTCGACGACGCCGCGCTCCAGGCATTGGGCGGCGTAAGCGACAGCCAGATATGTCTTTCCGGTACCGGCAGGTCCGACGCCAAAGACCAGATCGGTCTTGTCGAGGGCGCGGATATACGTGCTCTGGGCCGGCGTGCGGGCCTTGACCACGCGGCGCCGGGTCGTGATCTGAGCCTGACCACCCTCTGCCGTGGCAGTGACTTCCTGACGGGCGTGGCGAATAAGCCCTTCGAAATCACCGGCCGAGATCGTCTCACCCTTCAAGGCGCGCTTATACACGTCCTCCAGGACATTCCGGGCCAGCGCACAGGCCGCATCAGGGCCTTTGAGAATAACGACGTTGCCATGCGGATGCGCCTCGATCCCGAGACGATCCTCTAGCAGCGCAAGATGCGCGTCGTACTCTCCAAGCGCCCGGGTCAGGGCCCTGTTGTCTTCGAAGGGGATGACGAGGCGTGCATCTGCCGCCTGCGATTTGGACGCTCGTCCGGCGCCCGGCACGGGTTGCCCGCGATGTCCGGTCAAACACGATCTCCTGGGGCAGGTGGGCGTTCGATTCGCCGACCTCGTCCGTGCCTCATCATATGCGCCGGACGCCGCAAATCAAACAGCCTGTCGCGCACGAGTCACTGATCAACAGCCTAGGTGGCCGCAATGACACCTAAAAGACTTCCCGGCCCGTAATCCCGGATGGCGACGGGCAGGATCCGGCCCAGCAGCGTGGGTGCGGCTTCGGCCCGCACAAGCTGGAAATATGGTGTCTTACCAACGAGATACCCATCATTCCGGCCCGGCCTCTCGAACAGAACCGGCACGGTTTGCCCCACCGCCAGCGTGTTGAACTGCTCATGCTGGGCGGAGAGAAGCGCCTGCAGTCGCGTCAGGCGCTCGGATTTCACCTCTTCGGGGACCTGACCATCCATGTTCGCGGCCGGCGTTCCGGGACGCGCGCTGTATTTGAATGAGTAGGACTGGGCAAAACCGACATCCGCGATCAGATCGAGCGTGGCCTCGAAATCAGCGTCCGTCTCTCCGGGAAACCCGACAATAATATCGGTTGATAAAGCGATGTCCGCCCGCGCGGCGCGGATGCGGGCGACGGCGTCGAGATAGTCGGCGGCCGTGTGCTTGCGGTTCATGGCCGCCAGGACCCGATCCGATCCCGACTGCACCGGCAGATGCAAGTAAGGCATGAGCTTGGGGATCGACGCATGCGCATCGATCAGATCATCGCTCATGTTACGCGGATGACTGGTGGTGTAACGGATGCGCTCCAGGCCGTCGATACCGGCCAAGTGCGCGATGAGGCCGGCCAACGTGACTTCGAGGCCGTCCGCGCCGACGCCGTGATAGGCATTCACGTTCTGGCCGAGCAGCGTAATCTCGCACACGCCCTGCGCAACCAGTGCACGCGCTTCCGCTTCGATATCTGCGACCGACCGGGAATACTCCATGCCACGCGTGTAGGGCACCACGCAGAACGTACAGAACTTGTCGCAACCTTCCTGGATGGTGAGAAAGGCCGTCGCGGCGCGCACGGTACGTCGCGCCTTCAGATGTGCGAACTTCTCATCCTCGGGAAAGACGGTCTCGACGAGACGCGCGCCCGTGCGGCGCGACTGGGCCAGGAGTTCGGGTAGGCGATGATAGCTCTGTGGTCCGATAACCAGATCGACCACCGGCGCGCGCCTGGAAATTTCCGCGCCTTCCGCCTGCGCCACGCAGCCCGCCACGGTAACGAGCATATCCTTACCCTCGCGGCGGCGCTGTTCGCGGATGTCGCGGATACGTCCGAGATCGGAATAGACCTTCTCCGCCGCCTTTTCGCGAATGTGGCAGGTATTCAGCACCACGAGATCGGCATCGTCGATCTGGTCCGTGGGGGCATAGCCGTCAGCCGCCAGGGCTTCGCCCATGCGCTCGCTATCATAGACGTTCATCTGACATCCGAACGTCTTGATGAATACTTTCTTCTCTTCAGCGCCGCCGGACATGAAAAAGCGTTCTCCGCCGAGCCTTGGGGTTGGTGAGTGACCGTAACCGCGTGCCGCTCAAAAGCCGTTAACGGCACCTCGCGGAAGGGCGCGATGGCCTGTCCACATCCAAGAATTTATTGCACTGCAGCATTTTTAGTCCCGCTTGTCGAGTGCGGCACAATCCTCACCGGTCGGGCCAAACGACCCGGCCCTACCGGAATTTGCCGACAGCTGAACGGACGGGTGCTGAGCGGCGCAAGGCCGGCGGCGGGGCGGCCACGGCGAAAGGCTCGTCGTCGGGGCGCGCCCGCAGCGCCCGGACGACCGTCTCGCGCACCGCGGCCTCGGAACGTTCGGCCAAGGCCTTGCGGTCGGCGAAATCCGCGAGCGGCACCGGCGGTCCGACGATGACCGTGACGTCCAGCGGGCCTGCCTGAAGCAGCTGCCAGGCGTGGGACTGCATATCCATGTCACCATACCAGCCCACCAGCGGCCGGTCGGCGCGTCCGAGCGGAATGCCATGCAGACGCTGGTAGACGATCGCCACCGATTGCACGACCGCGTTCAAGCCGGCGACCGCAGGCTCGCCGGTGGGCTTGGCCGCGGCGAACAACGACGACTTGAACGGCAGGACGCGGTTGCCGTCGGTCGATGTGCCCTCGGCAAACAACACGATCGCATCGCCTGTCGCGAGGCGTTGGGCAATTTCATTCGCCGTAGCGCCGACCGCCGTGCGCCTTTGACGGTCGACGAAGACCGTGCGCTGCAGACGGGCGAGCGAGGACACGAATGGCCAGCCACCCACCTCCTTCTTCGCCACGAACGATACCGGCGCGACCGCCGACAACACGGGTATGTCGAGCCACGACGTGTGATTGGAGACGAGAAGTGTCGGCACGCCGGGCGTGACGTGGCCCTGCACGTGCACCCGGATGCCCATTAGCGCGCAGACCCGGCGATGATACCAATGCGGAAACCGCCGCGCCGCTCCAGGTGCTAGCCGCAGCAGCGCGGCCTGCACCGGCATCAGCGGCAGGGTCAGTCCCAGAAAGCTCCCCAGTACGCCTGTGGCGCGCAGCCGTCCCATCGATGATCTATGCAGGTGCTATGGCCCGGGCCATCATGATGGCATCCACGGCAGGGCCGGCGGGCCGGGCGTAATACGCCTTGCGGGTGCCGACCTGCGTGAAGCCGAGCGACTGATACAACCCAAGTGCAGCGGCATTGTCGGCGGCCACTTCGAGAAAGACACGTTGGGCTTCCGCCCGCTGAAGTGCACGGATCAGTCCATCGACCAGCAGCCGGCCAATGCCCAGCCGCTGACAATCAGGGTGCACGCCGATGGTGAGGATTTCCGCTTCGTCGCCGGCCAGTTGGCCGAGGATGAAACCGACGACATTCCGGGGCTGCGCGAGCGTGGCGACAAACGCCGTTCCCGCGGGATGATTGAGGAGGCCGCGCAGGCTGTCGCTGTCCCACGGCGGATCGAACAAACGGGCATGCAGGGCGGCAATGTCATCGGCGCGTTCAACACCGGCCCACAGCAGGCTCAAGCGCTTTTCTTCGCTGGCGGGTGCAGATTCTGTCATGGAACGGCCCTCGGCAATGATTTGCCTTCCTGCGGCTTGGCGTCAGGCGGTCGCAAATAGAGCGGTTCGACCGGCACAGACGAGGGGGCGCGCATCATGGCAGGGATGAGTGCCGCAGCCATGTCCGGCCAAATCGCGCCGTTATGCAGCCGTGCTGGCTGACCGGCGTTCTGGAGCAGATCGCACACTGGGGCAGCCGCCGAACCACAAACAAGCAACCGCCGGCCTTGGCCCAGTGCCACGACGTCTGCGTCGGCGGCAATGGCCGGCGCGGTGAGGGGCACGCGCGTCGCGCCATTGAATAGCTGCACGTAAACTTCACCACGCCGGGCATCCATGACGACCAGCACGTCTTCACCGGCTTCCGGCGTCAAACCGGAATGCAGCGCGATAGCTTCGAGACTGGAGAAAATGACAATCGGCGTGCCCAGCGACAGGCTCAAAGCGCGCGCCGCGGCAATGGCAATGCGCGACCCCGTGAACGACCCCGGCCCGACAGTCACGGCAATCCGGTCGAGCGCAGGTATGGAAAGGCCAGCTTCAGCGAGCAGAGATCCGATGAGCGGCAACAGACGTTCCGCTTGCCCCGTGGCCATCGGATCAGTGCGCGCGACGACGCGCGCGGAAGGCCGCCCCAGGTCCCGGCCCACGGCGACACTCAACGCGCCAAAGCACGTATCGAGCCCCAGCACATTCATAATGCTGAGCGTACACGCTGTTCATGACGGTTTGCCAGCCCAAATCGTCGCCTGCCGGGAGTCGATGCTGCCCTTACGTGATGCTGGCAATTTCGTCGAAATTGAATCGCGGCGACCTGGGATAGAGGCCGGCGGGATCGCCATAACCCAGGTTGCAGAGAAAGTTTGATTTTACTGTCGTGCCTGCAAAGAAGGCAGCATCGACGCCAGCGTTGTCGAAACCGGACATGGGACCGCAATCCAACCCCAGAGCGCGTGCGGCCAGGATGAAGTAGCCGCCCTGCAACGTGCCGTTGCGGAACGCGGAGCTGGCGATGAAATCCGGTTTGCCGGCAAACCAGCTGCGGGCGTCCGCATGCGGATAGAGCCGGGGCAGATGCTCGTAGAATTCCATATCGTGGCCGATGATGGCGGTGGCCGGGGCAGACATGGTCTGGTCGATGTTGCCTTCCATAAGCAGCGGCTTGAGCTTGGCCTTGGCCTCAGGCGACGTGACGAACACGATCCGCACCGGGCTACAGTTTGCACTCGTCGGCGCCCAGCGCATCAGCGTCACAAGCTCACGCAGAAGAGCATCCGGCACCTCCTGCTTGCGCCATGTCGTGTACGTGCGTGCCTCTGTGAAGAGCTGAGCGAGGGCGGCGGTGTCGAGGCGTTCTGACATGAATTTCTCCTGCGGAAGGCGCGGATAGAGCCGGCTTCACCGATCCATTCAAACAGAAACCCCGCAGCGGGCTGCGGGGTTCCGGTTGAAATAGCCTTGCTTCTCGAAACGGACGATCAGGCCGCTTGGACTTCTTGAACATCCGGGCAAAAGTGCCGCAAAAGATTTTCGATGCCATGGCGCAGGGTGGCCGTGGAACTGGGGCAACCCGAGCACGCGCCGCGCATATGCAGGTAGACGACGCCTTCGCGGAAGCCCGCAAAGGTAATGTCGCCGCCATCCTGCGCGACGGCGGGCCGAACCCGCGTCTCGAGTAGTTCCTTGATCGTTGCCACCGTCTCCGCATCGGCAGGATCGAAATTCTCGTCCACCGATTCGTCATTGGCGCCATCGGCTGCCGCAGCACCCGACATGAAGTGATCCATGATGGCACCCAGAACCATAGGTTTCAGGTGCTGCCATTCGGAGTCCGACTTGGTGACGGAAATGAAGTCCGAGCCCAGGAACACGCCGCTCACGCCGTCGATTTCAAACAGCCGGCTCGCCAGCGGAGACCCCTCCGCTTCGGACTTGGACCGGTACTCGGCGGTGCCCGCGGTCAGGACGGGCTTGCCGGGGATGAACTTCAGCGTCACCGGGTTGGGCGTTGCTTCGGTCTGGATAAACATGTGCGTTGCCTTTGCTCAGCCACCGCGCATCGCGCTGGCGGGCCTAAAATTAGAATTATTCCAAAACATAGGCCAGTCGGCGCCAAAAGTCGAGAGCCACGGCCCGTCTGGAGGCCGGACAGCCCACTTTTTCCGCAACCTGGACCGGTCCCCACCGTTCACGCCAAGGTGAGAATATCTTCCAAGGCCAGATTTCCAGGAACAATAGTGATGGGAATCGGGAAAGTGCCAGCCACCTTGCCCGTGGCCAGCAACGACACCAGCGGCCCCGGTCCCTTGGCATCGGGGGATGCGCCCAGCACCAGAATGGCGATGTCCTCGTCCTCCTCGATCAGCTGCATCAGCGCCTCGGGCGGATTGCCTTCGCGGATCACCTCTTCGACGGGGATGTTTTCAAAACCGACATTGTGCAGCTTGCGCCGGAAAAGGCGGAACAGGGCGCGGGCCTTGTTGGTCTCTTCTTCCAGTTGCACCTGCCGGACGCCAACCCAGTGCTGAAACTCCTGCGGCTGCACCACATAGAACATCACCAGCGAACCTGACGAATGCAGGATGCGGCTGGCGGCGTAGTACAGCGCGCTTTCCACTTCCTCGCTGTCGTCGACCACGAGGAGAAACTTGCGGGCATGTCCAGCTTCGAACGAGCGGCGTTTTTTGGTCGTTGGCATGGCGCGGATGGTTGCATGAAGCGGCAGTATCGGCAAAGCGGGAAATCGCGCCCTCCCCCGCCGGGAACCGGCGCGTATCGGAAGCAGCGGATCACCGCCGGAATTCTGATTGAACGCACCCGCTATGAGCGCAGCAGACCCACCACGTCCTTCACTTCATCCATGATCGGCTTTGCGATGGCCCGGGCGCGCGACGCGCCGTCGGCCAGAACCCCGTCGATATAGGCCGTGTCGGCCGAGAGACGTTTGGCCTCCGCGCCGATCTTGCCCAGAATGTCGGTCGCCACTTCCGCCAACTCTTTCTTGAAAGCGGAGAATTGCTGCCCCCCGAAGTCGCCAAGCACCGCGTCCACGGACTTGCCCGTCAGGGCGGCGTAGATGCCAACCAGATTTTCCGCCTCGGGGCGGCCCTCGAAACCCTTGGCTTCACTGGGCAGCGGTTCGGGATCTGTTTTTGCCTTCTGGATCTTCCGGGCAACCGTATCGGCGTCGTCGGTCAGATTGATGCGCGAAAGATCCGACGGATCGGACTTGGACATTTTCTTCGTGCCATCCCGCAGGCTCATGACGCGCGTCGCCGGCCCGATGATGACCGGTTCGGGAAGCGGGAAGAACGTGCCGTCGATCAATCCGTGGGCTTCGATTTCAGCGCGATAATCGTTATTGAACTTTTGAGCGATGTCGCGGGCCAACTCCAGGTGCTGCTTCTGGTCGTCGCCGACAGGCACGTGGGTCGCGCGATAGACGAGAATGTCGGCCGCCATCAGGTCCGGGTAAGCATAGAGGCCGACGGATGCGTTCTCACGATCCTTGCCGGCCTTCTCCTTGAACTGCGTCATGCGATTAAGCCAACCCAGCCGCGCCACGCAGTTGAACACCCAGGCGAGCTCCGCATGCTCGGGTACCTGGCTTTGATTGAACAAGATGCTCTTGGTGGGATCGAGGCCCGCGGCGATGTAGGCCGCCGTCACGCCACGGATCGCCGCGCGCAGCTCGGCCGGATCCTGCCAGACGGTGATCGCATGCAGATCGACGACGCAATAGATGCACGCGTGCTCGTCCTGCATTTTGATCCAGTTCACCATCGCGCCCAGGTAGTTGCCCAGGTGGAGGCTGCCGGTCGGCTGCATGCCGGAAAAGACGCGCGTCTGGAATGTCATGGCTGTTTCCCTTGAACCGGCGCGGGTTATGGCGCGCGGACCGGCACGACGCAAGCCCTGGGTTCGGTCCAGCCGCAGCCCAGCGCTACCGGCGCCCCAACCCTGCCTTGAGCTGGCGCAGTGTGGCCGCGCCGGTCACTTGCACCGCCACGGCGTAGGCCAGCGTGCCGGCCCCGATCAGCACGGCAAGGGCGGAAAAACGGACCGCGGCCCCTTCAGCACCCGCCAGCCAGGGCTGCAGGCCGTAAGCGGCGGCAGCGAGAACCGCACCCATGATCAGCGCCGATATCACCGTGCGGGGCAGGACACGCCACAGCCGATCGTCGCCTGCGAAATGACCCGATGTCTTCAGGCCCCGGTAGAGCAACAGCGCGTTCATCCAGCCCCCGAGAGATGTGGCGACCGCGATGCCCAGATGGGGCATCCAGCCCAAATGCCGGAACAGGAAGAAGAGGGCCACCGAACCGATCGTGTTCGCGGTGAGGCTCCAGCCGGCGAACCGCATCGGCGTCTTGGTGTCCTGACGCGCAAAGTAGGCCGGCGAGAACACTTTGATCAGCACAAAGGCCGGCAGGCCGAGCGCAAAGATGCGCAGCGCTTCCGCCGTGTAGGGCGTGTCGGCCGGCGTGAATGCCCCGCGCTCGAACAGGACGCGGACGATGTCGGTTGGAATGACGAAGAGCGCGACGGCCGCTGGGATCGTCAGCAGCATGGCGAATTCCAGCGACCGGTTCTGGCTGTCCATGACAGCGGCGGTATTGCCCGCGCGCAGATGGCGCGACACGTCCGGCAACAGCACAACGCCGATGGCGATGCCCACGATGGCAAGCGGCAGTTCGTACAGGCGATCGGCATAATAGAGATGCGAAACCGCGCCGTCTTGCAGCGACGCGATCATGGTGCCGATGGCGATATTGACCTGCGTGATCCCGCCGGCGATGACGCCGGGCACGCCCAAGGTCAGCAGCCGCTTCATGTCGTCGGACCAGCGCGGGCGGCCGAGCTTCAGCGTCATGCCATTGCGCTTGAGGCCCCACATCAGCAGCCCCAAGCTGCAATAGACCGGCAACGAAAACGCCCCAGGCCTGGAGATAGCCCGCTTCAGCCTCGCCCCGGTAGCCAAGCCAGATCGACAGGATCATGGCTGCCATCAGCGTGCCGTTGAGCAGGATCGACACCGCCGAGCTTTCGACGAACTTGCCCAGCGTGTTGAGAACCCCCGACATCAGCGCGACAAGCGACATGCACAGCAGATAGGGGAACGTGATTTGCGTGAGCCGGACGGCGAGTTCGAATTTTTCCGGCGTGTCGGCGAAGCCCGGCGCCATCAGATACATCAGCCAGGGCATGCCGAGCATGGCCGCCGCCGACAATAGAACCAAAACGAAGGTCAATCCCGAAAGGGCTTCGGAGGCAAAGCCGCGCGCGGCCTGCGCGCCGTCGCCTTCGTATTTCGACGCGAACAGCGGCACGAAAGCGGAATTGAAGGCGCCTTCGCCGAACAGGCGCCGGAACAGGTTTGGAAACCGGAACGCGACATAGAACGCATCCGCGACCGGCCCGGTCCCGAGCACGGCGGCGGCAAGAATGTCCCGAAGAAAACCAAAGACGCGACTCAGAAGCGTCAGGCTGCCGACAGTGGCGAAGGCGCGATACAGTTTCATGGGAGTCGACGCCTATCGGGGTTCGCAATGTTGGGCAAGCTGGTGCGGCGGCTCTCCCACAGCTTGGACGATCCGGCGTTGCGAAATAGCCAAATCCGGACTTCGCTCATGCTGTCGTGTCCGCAGGATCGTCGCCGTCCAGAACAGCCGTCAACCGTTCGCGAATGCTCTTGCGCCGCGCATCGCCCTCGATCTTCTTGCCGGTCAGATCGGTGACGTAGAACACGTCGACAGCCTTCTCGCCGAAGGTCGTGATGTGCGCAGACGCGATATCCAGGTTCAAATCGGACAGGTTGCTGGTCAGCTCATACAAGAGGCCATTCCGGTCGCGGCCGGTGACCTCCAGAACCGTGAAGCGATCGGACAGTTCGTTGTCGATGACCACTTCCGGCGCCACCGTGAACGCGGCGATTCGGCTTGGTGTCGGGCGGCGCTGCTCAAGAAGCGTGTTCAGCCGTACCTCCCCCTTCAATAGCCGGTCGATCGTATCGGCGATCCTGCGCGCGCGGCGCTCCTCGTCCTCGTCCTGTTGAAATTCGCGGGCCAGCAGGAAGGTATCGAGCGCGAAACCGTCGCGCGTGGTGGTGATGTGGGCTCCGAGAATATTGGCCCCATTGGCGGCACAGGCTCCCGCGAACAGGGCCAGCAGCCGTGGATGATTGGGTGCGAAGACGGTAAGCTCGGTGACTGCGGTGAAGGCATCCGTCGTGGCGTCGGCGACGAGCTTGCGGCCTTCGTCCTCCGCCCGGCGCACGAGACGCGCATGATAGGCCTGCTTGGCCGTATCCGTCCTCAGCCAGTAATCCGGATAGTGCCGGTCCATGAACTGGTCCACTTCCGCGCGCGACCAATCCTTCAGTTCGGCGGCGAGCTGCTCGCGCGCCTCCTCGATCCGCTGGCGGCGCTCCACCTGCGTATGACCGCCCGCCACCAGCGGCTCCGTCTCGTAGTAGAGCGTGCGCAGGAGCTGGCCCTTCCAGCCGTTCCACACGCCGGGACCAACGGCACGAATGTCGGCGACCGTCAGAAGCATCAAGAGCTTCAGGCGTTCGGGGCTCTGCACGATATCGGCGAAATCGCGCGCAGTCTTGGGATCGGAGATATCCCGGCTCTGGGCGATGTTGCTCATGGTCAGGTGCTGTTCGATCAGCCAGGCCACGAGTTCCGTTTCCGAGGCCGAAAGACCGAGCCTCGGGCACAGCCGTCGGGCGATCTGCGCGCCGACGATGGAATGATCCTCGGGACGGCCCTTGCCGATGTCGTGCAGGAACGCCGCCACATACAGCGCGCGACGGTTCTGGATCGACTTGATGATGCGGCTCGACAGCGGCACCTCGGCCTTCGCGTCGCCATGCTCGATATCCGACAGCATGCCGACGGTGCGCAGGAGATGCTCGTCCACGGTATAATGATGGTACATGTTGAACTGCATCATCGCCACGACGTGGCCGAAGTCGGGGATGAACCGTCCCAGTACGCCCGCCTCGTTCATGCGCCGCAGCGTCGTTTCCGGACTGGTGGGCGCGGTCAGCAGTTGCAGGAAAATCCGGTTGGCGTCCGGGTCATCGCGCAGGTTGTCGTCGATCAGGCGCAGCGATTGACGCAAGAGGCGGATCGCATCCGGGTGCAGAAACGCGTCCGTGTGTTCGGCTTGCGCAAAGAAGCGGATCAGATTGACGGGATCACGCTTAAAGACGTCGCGGTCGGCAACATTCAAGCGATCGTTCTCGATGCGGAAATCCGTGGTCTGCCGCACCTGCCGGCGCACTTTCCAGGTCGTCCGGCCAAGCAGGGCCGCCAGCCCCGGCGCGGTTTTGGCCTGCTGCATTTCCAATGCGGCGCACAGGATCGTCGACAGATCGCCAACCGCCTTGGTGACGAGGAAGTAGTGCTTCATGAAGCGTTCGACGGCCCGCTGGCCGACCTGCGACCGGTAGCCGAGGCGTTCGGCCATCTGCGGCTGAAGCTCGAACGTCAGACGCTCTTCGGCGCGGCCTGTCATGAAATGGAGATGGCAGCGGACGCTCCACAGGAAATCTTCCGACCGGCGGAACGTATGGTACTCCTCGGGCGTGAAGATTTTGGCTTCGACGGTGGTCGGCCCCACCTCGTGGCCGTACAGATACTTCGACAGCCAATGCAGCGTGTGAAGATCGCGCAGCCCGCCCTTGCCATCCTTGACGTTGGGCTCGACCTTGTAGCGGCTCTCCCCCGAACGGCGGTGGCGATCGTCGCGCTCGGCCATCTTCGCATCGATGAATGTGCGCGCGGTGCCGGCATGGACTTCGCTGCGCAGCCGATCGGACAGTTCCTGGAACAGTTGCGCGTCACCATGCACGAGCCAGATATCCAAGAGCGCCGTACGGATCGTCATATCCTGAACGGCCATCTTCAGGCATTGATCGACCGTGCGCGTGGCATGCCCGACCTTGAAGCCGAGATCCCACAACATATAGAGCATGTATTCCGCGACGCTCTCGCCCCACGGCGTTTGCTTGTAGGGCAAGAGGAACAGGATATCGATATCCGAACCGGGTGCCAGCAGCCCCCGCCCATAGCCGCCGGTTGCCACCAGGGCCATGCGCTCGGCGTCGGAGGGATTGGTGGCGCGATAGACGTGCGCGGCCGTATAGTCGTAGAGCAGCGCGATCAGCTCATCCTGAAACCGGGCGAGGCCGTGCGCGCACTTGCGCCCCTTGCCGTCGGCTTCCAGTTGCGCACGCGCTTCAGTGCGTGCGGATTTAACCAGCGCCTTGCACCGGTCGAGAATGGCCGGACGGGCATCGCTCGCCGATCCGTGGGCATTGAACAACGCCGTCAGTTCGACCCGAAGCTCCATCGGATCGAAATAGGGGGCGGCACGAAAAGACGGCTTATCCATTGTCTCCGATGCCGGCCAGGGGCCGGCCCAACGTGCGTGACATTCCCGCGTGATGCGGTGCCTGAAGCGGCCGGAAGGGCCGCGCGGCAACTTAGCTGCTTTGCCGCCGGAACGGGAGGGTTCTGGCTTGCGGCGCATTCCCGCTTTATGCACGGCCCGGTTTCATGCAGAAAGATCCGCACAAAGGTTAGGCAACCGGCGAGTGCCGGTGCAGGCACCGACCCGGAATTGGCCGCCTCCAGCCCCGCGACGGGCCCACGGGTAAGGAACGTGTTGGAGCGATGATAATCGCGCTGCGTGAAGCCACGGCGGCTGATTTCGACCTCATCCTGACGTGGTTGCGCCGGCCCGACATCGAAGCCTGGTGGGGACCGCCCAGCGCCACGGGGGCCGAAGTCAAGATCGCCCTGCAGTCGCCGACCGCGATGTGCCGCATCATCCTCGCCGACGGCATACCCGTCGGCTACTGCCACGCCATCGATGCATCCGTATGGGGGCAGGACCTACCCGGCGATCTGGAAGCGGGCACGTGGGATCTCGATATTTTCATCGCCTCACCCCAGCATCGCGGCCGGGGCGCCGGATTGCGCGCCCTCGTCATGCTGAAGGACGAGGTGTTTTCCACGACGCTGGCGCCCGCGGTCTGCATCTTCGCCTCGATTCGCAACGAGGCCGCGGTCCGGGCCTACGAGAAAGCCGGATTCGCCTGGCAGCGGATATGGAACGACGCCGCGATGGGGCCGAGCTGGTTCATGGTGGCGCGACGGCCCGGCTAGCCCAGCAGGTCGCGCAGGAACGGGATCAGCGGCAGATCGGCTGGCGGCATCGGATAATCGTTCAGGCGCGACGCGCGCACCCACTTGATCCTTTGTCCTTCCCGGGGCGCGAGTTCGCCCTCCCAATTCCGGCAGAGATAAAGCGGCATCATGAGATGAAATTGCTCGTAGGTGTGGGAGGCAAATGTGAAGGGTGCCAGGCACGTGAGGCAGACCTCGATGCCAAGCTCCTCGTGCAACTCCCGCACCAATGCCTCTTCCGGCGACTCGCCAGGTGCCAGCTTGCCGCCGGGAAATTCCCACAAGCCGGCGAGGGATTTGCCAGCCGGCCGTTCCGCGATGAGCACCCGGTTGTCGGCATCGACAAGGGCTGCCGCGACGACAAAAAGAATGGGCCGGCCGGGGGCGGCTGGGGCGGGAGCTGGCGCGTCATCCGCCATCAGGACCTAACCCAGTGGCATTGACACGCGTGGCGCTGCGCGCGCGGGGACCGCATCAACGTCGCACCATCATGTAGGCGATTTCATCGAGCGCCGTCAGTCCGCGCTTTTTCAGGTTCTGGCTTGCCGCGAGCCCATCGCGGCGCTCCAGTTCGATGACGCGGAAATTGTCGGAAAAGAGCGCCTTCACATGCGAAGGTGAGAGCGGGAACGGCGGCCCTTCCATCTGCGAGGGATCATAATCAAGCGCGACCAGCAACACCGGCACACCGGATGGCGTGAGTGCGGCAAGCTTTTGCGCATAGGCGTGTTGCATGACACGCGGCATGGCAACCAGCGCCGCGCGATCGAAGACCGCGCCCACGCGCCGCGTGACGCCGGGACTGAGTTCAAAGAAATCGCCGGTCCAGATCTCGTAAGGGCCCGCGCGTTTAACAGTGAATTCGCCCGGTTGCTCGACGCCCGGCTGCCGGCTGCGCTCAGTGAAAAACGCATCTACGGCGATCTCGGACAACTCAACACCGATGACCTCATGACCCTGATCGGCCAGCCAGACCATGTCGAGGCTCTTGCCACAGAGCGGCACGAGGACCGGCGCACCATCGGGCACGCCCAATGACGCCCAGTGCTTGCGCAGGAAGTCATGCGCGGCATCCTGATGAAATCCAGTGTCCGCCTTCTGCCACCGCTCGATCCAGAACTTGGGTTCCATGCTACGCCCCTCAATGCGCGTTCCAGTGCGATACTCAGCCGGATGCCGACGGTCCTAGCTTCGGTAGTCGGCGTTGATCGAGACGTAATCGTGGGTCAGATCGCAGGTCCACACGGTAGCCGAGGCTTTGCCGACACCGGCATGAATACGGATCGTGATCTCCGCGTTCTTCATGTAAGCCGCGACGGACTTCTCGTCATACTCCGCCGCCCGCTCGCCGTTGCGCGCGACGCAGTGATCGCCGAACCAGATTGCAAGTTCATCGCGATCCGCCGCCTCGCCCGACTTGCCGACCGCCATGACGACGCGGCCCCAATTGGGATCTTCGCCGGCAATTGCCGTCTTGAGGATGGGTGAGTTGGCGCACGATAGCGCGATCCGCCGCGCTGCTGCTTCGGTCTCGGCGCCATCGACGATGAAGGTGACGAACTTGGACAGGCCTTCGCCGTCCTTGGCGACTTGAATGGCCAGATCCCGCATCAAGTCCTGAAGTGCCGTACTGAAGTCACGCAGACGTTTCGAGTCCACCTTCTTGATCGGCTTCTGACCCCGCTGCTGCGCAGAGCCCGTGGCGAACAGCAGGCATGTGTCGGACGTCGAGGTATCGCCGTCGACGGTCATGGAATTGAACGTGGTCTTGGTATGTTCCGACACCAGCTGCTGCAGCACATCGGCAGAGATGGCCGCATCGGTGAACATGAAGCACAGCATCGTCGCCATGTCGGGCGCGATCATGCCGGCACCCTTGCAGAAGCCATTGATGGTGACTTGCGTATCGCCGATCATGGCCTTGCGTGATGCGAGCTTGGGGTAGGTGTCGGTCGTCATGATGGCGCGCGCCGCCGCCTCGAACTTGTCGGGAACGGCGGTCTCAGTGAGCCCTTTCAAGAGATGCGCGAACTTCGAAGCATCCAGCGGTTCGCCAATGACACCCGTGGAGGCCACATAGACATCGCGCGCGTCACAGCCGGCGGCCTCGGCTGCCGCCTGCGCTGTCGTCTCCACCGCTGCCATGCCGCGTAGGCCCGTAAACGCATTGGCGTTGCCGGAATTGACGACCAGGATACGCGCTGTACCGTGCTTGAGGCTCTTACGGCACCACAATACCGGAGCCGACGCGGTCTTCGATTGGGTGAGGACTCCGGCGGCCGTGGTTCCTTCGTCCATCACTGCGACCATCAGATCGGTACGGTTCTGGTAGCGGATGCCGGCTTCGGCAGTTGCAAAACGAACGCCGTCGATCGGCGCCAGGATCGGCAAGCCGGCCGGAGCGAAGGGCGAGGTTTTCGATATCACGGCCATGTCACACCGGCTGTAAGGGAGAAGGCTTGAACGATTGGCCCCGCTCACCGGGACCCCGCAGCCCAGAAAAGCAATCAGGCTGCCCGGTTTCAAGCAGCCTGATACATGCTTTTCAAGTCGAACGCTTAATGGCGCCTATTTCTTGTCGCCGTCAGGAGCCGGGGCACTCTCTGGCGGCGCGGCGCCTTCGGCGGCGCCCTTCATCTGCTTTTCAATCATGGCTTGGGCTTCCGCCTGCTTCTTGGCGTCCTCCTCGGCCATCTTCTTAATTTCGGGATCGACGTAATCGATCGTCGCCTTGCCGCGCAATTGGGTAGCGATTTCCTGCGCCTTTGACTGCACCATCGACCCGATCAGGCGGTCCTTGACCTCGTCGAAGGACGGCGGCGGCTTCTGCCGGCGGTCTTCCACTTTGATGACGTGCCATCCGAACTGGCTTTGAACGGGCTTGGATACCTGCCCCTTCTGGAGCGCAAATGCGGCCTCTTCGAACTGTGGGACCATCTGCCCACGGCCGAAAAATCCGAGCATGCCGCCCTGAGTCTTTGAGCCGGCGTCGCCGGAGTTTTCCTCGGCCAGCTTGGCGAAATCCTCACCCGCAGCAATTTTTTCGCCCAGCTTCGCCGCTTCGGCTTCGCTCGCGACCAGAATATGCCGGGCCTGGACTTCCTCTTCGGGTTTCAGGCCTTGGACCTTGTCTTCGTATATGGCCTTGGCTGCCGCCTCGCCGATGGAAGCCTTCACGGATTTCTCGAAGTAGGCATCGCGCAGGGCGCGCTGGCGCCAAAAGGCGAGACGCTTCTCGAAGTCAGGCCCGCTATCGAGCTTTTCCGCCGCGGCCGCTTCGGCAAAGAGGCGGTTCTCGATCATGTACTCAACCAGCACCCGCCGCCGCGTGGCGGCGGGCAAATTCCCGATCTCATTGCCAATTTCTGCTTCGGCGAGGGCCAGATCAGCTTCCGAGATCGGCTGACCGTTGACCGTTGCGACGACTTTTTCGTCCGCCGACGCAGCCAGCGGCGCACCAAGAACGGCGATAGCGGTGGCTAACGAAAAGCCAACCGCCTGAATTTTTTGGGAAACCGACACGATGGGGGTCCTTTTCCAGATTCCTGGGCTCAAACGGAAGTTGCAGCAGCGCCTGTTCGTGCGTCGTCGCCAGCCCGTCCGTCTCATGGGGCACGGGCGCCTGGATAGACCCCGGCCCCATCGCTGCCAAGTTAAGTTTTTGGAATGCGGCGCGCGGAGCAATTCCAGCGAGACCTGAGAATGGCCAGCACCCCGTAGCTTCCTTCGTGACGCACGTGCGGAGAACTGCAAACGTTGACAATTACGGGGTGCAATCCTTATGTCAGGCCCCGTGAACCGGAGAGCCGCGCGCCGCGCTGCCCCGCCCGGCCGAGCTGTATCAAGCACGATGCCAATTGGGATCGTCGGCGGTCCGCCCGGCAGGGCGCAGGCCTGCGCACCACGTCTTTCGTCGAGCGCAAGCTCTTGATTTGAGGACTATATTCCTATGCTCTCCATCAGCTCGCTGGCTGCGAAGATTTTCGGCACGTCAAACGAGCGCAGGGTCAAGAGCTACCGCAGCCGCGTTGATGCCATCAACGCGCTGGAGCCGGAAGTTGCAGCCCTCAGCGACGATGAACTGCGCGGCCGTACGGTCGAATTCCGCAAACAGCTCGCCGATGGCGCCAATCTTGACGACCTGCTGGTGCCCGCCTTCGCCACCGTTCGCGAAGCCGCGAAGCGGGCCCTTGGCCAGCGGCACTTCGATGTGCAGCTCATCGGCGGCATGGTTCTGCACGATGGCAATATTTCCGAGATGAAGACCGGTGAAGGCAAAACGCTCGTTGCCACCCTGCCGGTCTATCTGAACGCGCTGGCCGGACGCGGCGTGCATGTGGTGACGGTCAACGACTATCTCGCCCGCCGCGACTCGGAATGGATGGGTCAGGTCTACCGCTTCCTCGGACTCACCACCGGCGTCATCGTGCACGGCATCGACGACGATGATCGCAAGGCCGCCTACGACGCCGACGTGACCTACGCCACCAACAACGAGCTCGGCTTCGACTACCTGCGCGACAACATGAAGATGAATAAGGATCACATGGTCCAGCGCGGCCATGCCTTTGCCATCGTCGATGAGGTCGACAGCATCCTGATCGACGAGGCGCGCACGCCGCTCATCATCTCAGGTCCGCTCGACGACAAGGCCGATCTTTACATCAGCATCGACAAGCTGATCCCGCAGCTGGCGGCCGAAGACTTCGAACTCGATGAAAAGCAGCGCCAGGTTTCGCTCACCGAATCCGGCAACGAAAACATCGAAAAGATCCTGATCGAACGCGGCATGATGAAGGGATCGCTGTACGACGTCGAGAACGTCACGATTGTTCATCACGTCAACCAGGCGCTGAAGGCACACAAGCTGTTCCAGCGCGACAAGGATTACATCGTCAAGGCCGGAGAGGTCGTCATCATTGACGAGTTCACGGGCCGCATGATGCCCGGCCGGCGCTATTCGGAAGGCCTGCATCAGGCTTTGGAAGCCAAGGAAGGCGTCGAGATCCAGCCCGAGAACCAGACGCTCGCCTCGATCACGTTCCAGAACTATTTCCGCCTTTACGACAAGCTCGCCGGCATGACTGGCACCGCTTCGACCGAGGCACAGGAGTTCGGCGACATCTATGGCCTGGAAGTCATCGAGATCCCGACCAATATGCCGGTTTCGCGTATCGACGAAGATGACGAAATCTACCGGTCGCAGACGGAAAAATACGACGCGATCGTAATGACCATCGCCGACGCCCACCGCCGCAACCAGCCTGCCCTCGTCGGCACAACATCGATCGAGAAATCCGAGCAGCTGTCCGCGCTTTTGAAGGACAAGAAATACATCGCCGAACTTGGCAAGCGGCTGAAGGATCAGGCCCAGCGCTTCCATGCCACCAAGGAAAGCGAAATCAAGTCGTTCTTCGAGGACATCGGTACCTATTTGACGGAGACGGCGGCGCGGCGCACGAACGGCGATGCCATTCCCCATCAGGTACTGAACGCCCGCTTCCACGAGCAGGAAGCCTCGATCGTGGCTCAGGCCGGTGTACCTGGCGCGGTGACGATCGCCACCAACATGGCCGGCCGCGGCACGGACATTCAGCTCGGCGGCAACGTCGACTATCGCGTGCGTGACTGGGTGAAGGAAGAAACGGACGCCGGCCGGACCCCGGATGACGCCGCCATCGCCAAGAAGCATGAGGCCATTGCCGCCGATGTGGCGGAGAAGAAGAAGGTCGCGCTCGACGCCGGCGGCTTGTTCGTTATGGGAACCGAACGTCACGAAAGCCGCCGAATCGACAATCAGCTGCGCGGCCGTTCCGGCCGTCAGGGCGACCCGGGCCGATCGAAGTTTTATCTGGCGCTCGACGACGACCTGATGCGCATTTTCGGTTCGGAGAAGATGGAAAGCGTCTTGAAGACGCTCGGCCTGCAGGATGGCGAGGCGATCACCCATCCGTGGATGAATAAGTCGCTGGAAATGGCCCAGAAGAAGGTCGAGGCGCGCAACTTCGATATCCGCAAGCAGATCCTGAAGTACGACGATGTGATGAACGATCAGCGCAAGGTCATCTTCGACCAGCGCATCGACATCATGGGCGAAGATGACGTGTCCGAGACGGTCGCCGAACTGCGCCAGGAAGTCATCCAGGACCTCGTTTCCAAGTACATCCCCGAAAAGGCCTACGCGGAGCAGTGGGACACCAAGACCCTCACCGACGCGGTCGCCAGCATCTTCGATCTCGAACTCCCCATTGGGGAGTGGGCCGAGGAAGAAGGCATCGCCGACCAGGAAATCCTGGAGCGCATCACCGAAGCCGCCGACAAGAAAGCGGCGGCCAAGGAAGCTGAGCTCGGCACCGAGCTCTACCGGCAGATCGAAAAGGAAGTGCTTCTTCGCACGCTCGACTTGCTGTGGCGCGAGCACATCGTGACGCTCGAACATCTCCGCCAGGTCATCGGCTTCCGCGCTTATGGCCAGCGCGATCCGTTGAACGAGTACAAGAGCGAAGCCTTCACGCTGTTTGAAGCCATGCTGGCGCGCCTGCGCGAAGCGGTCACCGGGCAGCTGATGAACGTGCAGCTGATGCCGGCCGATCAGCAGCCGATGCTGCAGCCGGTCGAGCTGCCGCCCATGGAAGCGCACCATATCGACCCGACGACGGGCCGCGACGAGATGCAGCCCGAGCTGCCGGAAGAACTGGCTGACGAACTGCGCATGATCGACAAGGCCATCGCCGCGCGGGGTCGCGGTGGTGCGGCGGAGCCCGCGAAGCGCATGCCGTTGCAGACGCGCAAGACGGACGGCGGTGTCGATCCGGCATCACCGGCCACGTGGGGCAAGGTCGCGCGCAACGCCCCATGCCCCTGCGGGTCGGGCAAGAAGTACAAACAGTGCCACGGCCGATTCGACTGACCGCCCACCTGAACACGGACCGGCCCGGGAGTGCTCGCGTCAGCGCACCGACGTTGCGATGTCGAGACCGGCCGCTTCGCTTTTGAACTCGTCCAGCGTCACGTGGCCGAAGCATGGAATGGCGCCCGTGCGCGTTTCGAGGTTTCGCGCGAGTTTGCGGGCCAGAACGGCGGACGCGAGCGCTGGCACATACGGGCCGTGCCCTGAACCCGCCACCAGTTCCCAACGCCGCTGATGGGGCTGCCCATCGGGCCGCAAGCCTTTCATCGTCACGAACATGCCGCCGCGATCCGAGCCCAGGACAGACAGCCAGCGTTTGGCCGCCATGAGCGGGCGGGCGAACCGCTCGGGATGGCGCAACAGCCCGGCCCGCGCGGGCCATGACAGGGCGGCAAGCGACAGGTGAAAGACACTCACTTCCAGACCGGCACGAAAATCCACCGTGCGCAGCCCCGGCAGATGGGCCGGCATCAGGTCCAGATCGGGCACATCGACATGGCTCATCCAACGGCGTCCCAATCCGCCGATGGTTTCCCGCGACAGTCCCTGCCAGCCGTAACGCGTCTGCAACTGTCCATCGTACAGGGTCGTGAATGGACGGCCGATGCCGCTGAGTATCGACGCCGCAGTGGCGATGCCTGGATCGAAACTGTTGCCGGGTGAAATCCCCATCGCGATATGGGTGAGCGGCGCGAACGCGTCCTTGTAGTGCTCGACGACCGCCGACGACAATCCCGGCACCGAACTCGCGCCTGACAGCACCAGGACGCCGGCCCGGCGCGCGTCATCGTCGAGAGCCGTGATGCCGGTCACGAAGTGGCGCGCGTCGGCCAGATCGACATAATGCGCGCCCGCGGCGATCGCCGCACGCGCCAGGGTATAGTCTTGTGCTTGAAACGGTCCCGAGGCATTGACCACGACACGCGCATGAAGCGCCGACAGTTCATCGGGCGTGACGGATGTGGCATCGATCCGCGCGGCAGTGAGGCGGGCTTTTGCCTCTGGCCAGCTGGCCGCGACGGCCGCCTCGGCTTTGACGAGGTCGCGCCCGGCAACGACGATGTCGAGATCGGAATCGCGAGCCAGTCGCGCAATCACACGCTCGCCGAACGCGCCATAGCCTCCAGCGACCACGATCGAGCCCATGCGGCGCTCCCTACCCAGCGCGAAGGATCGCGCCGCACGCGGCGTCAGTGCCCCGTCTTCTCGGCGGCGGCACCCTTACCGTGTCCTGAAATCCGGTCGGAGAGCGCCAGTAGCACGCTGGAAATCACGAACACGACATGAATGATCACGAGCCACATCACCGAACGCTCGGCTTCCGGTGTCATGATGGTGATCGACATGAACGCCTTGAGCAGCTGGATCGCGGAAATGGCGACAATCGATGACAGCAGTTTCAGTTTGAGTCCGCTGAAATCGATGGTCCCCATCCATTCGGGCCAGTCCTTGTGATGACTGTGATCGATCTTGGAGACGAAGTTCTCGTAACCGGAAAAAATCACGATCACGAGCAGCGAACCCATCAACGCGACATCCACGAGCGTGAGTATCCCGAGGATGACTTCCGATTCCGTGGCGGAGAAAGCATTCAACGCGAGATGGATGAATTCCTTGATAAACTTGATGAGCAGGATGATCAGCGAGAGCGCCAAGCCTAGATAGAAGGGCGCCAGGAGCCAGCGGCTGGCGAAGATCGCGTTCTCGAGCCAGCGTTCAATCGGCTTGGTGTCGTCGGACATGAAAATTTGCACCCTTGCTTGGAACACAGATTGGCCGGTGAAACCTGACCATCGGCAGGACTGTCGGCTTGCCGGTCTATGGCATGCGCGGGCAAGCCGTCACAAGCGGACGGCAGGTCGCGGCAGGCCCCGACAAAGCATCAGATGTGCAAGACTAGTTGCTGGCTTGGCGCAACGCGATGCGTGACGCCTTCTTGCGGCGCGCGGCTTCAGCGAGGCGCGCCCGCTTGCCGGCTTTGAGGGCCACGAACTTGCGGCAGCTCGCCAGCCCCAGGTTGCACGGCGGCTTCCCGCGCCCGTTCACCGTCCGCTCCGGGGGTGCCGGCGGCGGGTTGAGATTGGGCACCAGTTCGTACATCGCCCAACCGGTTGTCACCAAGCCGGCTATCGCCTGTTCGGGTGTCGGCTGTGTCGTCCTGGCTGCCCCGGAGAGCAATGCCACCGTCAGAGGCCCGGCCAGCGGCGTCCCCAGAGCCGGTCCCGCCATCTGACCCATCACGTTTGACGATGGCATCCGTGGACGGGGCGCGAGGAGGACAAGAGACGCGGATTTGTCCCGGGACTGGATATCGGCGGCCGTTGGGCCGCACACGGCTAAAGGGCGATCCACGCCCGCCTCCGACGGGCTTGCGTCTTCGATGTGGTAGCGATCGTTGCAGACACTGACGCGCGGCGGCCGCCGTGTTTTTTCAAAACTGTCGTAGCCTTCCTTGAGGTTGGCCCAGAATGACGACCATTCGCTGGATTTATATTTTGAGAGATTCGCATCCGTCATCCGAAATGGAAAGACGTGCGTTGGAATGTGGCGCTGCCCGCCACGCAAGGCTGCCGACGACAGGCCATAGATTTCGCTGATGACGGGGTTGGTCATGGCGAAGCAGCCGACCGACGAACACCCGCCGTGGACCAGAATATAGCTGCCGCTCCGCTTCATCGCCTTGTCGTAGGCATTGGGAAAGCCCAGGTTCAGCGAGCGCGGCCAGCGTCCGATGTGATGCAGCTGCCGGGATGTGATGGTGTAGAAACCTTCCGGCGTTTGCTTATCGCCTTCGCTCTGCTTTGGCCCCAGCGATCCCGACCAATGGCAGATCGGATAGGTGGCGAAATGTTCGAAGCGCCCGTCCTTCTCCAGCCAGAGCTCCAATTCCGATTCCGCCTTGAAGATGCGGATCATGAGGGCCGCACCCTTGGCGAACCCCTTCGCCGCCAGTCTTTCGTCGGTCTTGCTGACGTCCGGTGTTCCTGGCAGCGGCAGACGGCCGACCGCGGCCGCACGCTGGCGCTCGATCCTGTCCGGCGCGGCGTCCTTCAATTCAATGGATAGAGCTTGCGCGGCGCCCGCATGGATGGTGACCGCAAGCGCCCCGGCGGCCAAGCCAGCCAGCCAACGGCGCGCGGCCGATTTTCCATGTCTGGTAAAGTGATCGAACACGGACAACGATACCCACTCTGACACGAATTCAAGGCGCGCGAGACGGCCGAACCGACCGGGCTTTCTATCTCGCCCCACCACGCGCGCACCCTAGACGTTCAAGGCTGCTCCTGGCAACCGCCCAACATTCCTTACGCACCATTCACGACGCGGCTACGATGCACCGAAGGGTCCAATCATTCAAAGGCTTGCGCGGTTTCAACAGAGTTCGGGACAACAGTTCAACCAGAGCATTCATCCCGCAGTGGGAAGCCGTTTCAATGCCGAGCTTTCCTCGCCTTTGCGGACAGCATCTGGCCGGCACGCGCCGCTGACCGGCCCCGTTGTGTCCGCCGCTGCCCGGCCCGAGTTGAAAGCATACGTCTTGCCGCAAACACCAACGACAGGTGGCAGGCGCTCTGCCTCGAAGAGGTCATGCCCGACTTTCAAATTATCCCAGTAGGCGGCCCACGGGGATCCGCGCGCGGCGGCCAGATTAGCCTGCGTCATACGGAAGGGGAACACCTGCACCTGAAATCGTGGCTGACCGCCATCGAAGGCGCGCGTCACGATTCGCCAGATTTCATCGATGACCCTGTTCGTCATGGCATAACAGCCGACGGATCCGCAGCCGCCGTGCACCATGAGAAACGATCCGGTCCGGCCATGCGCCCGGTCAAACGCATTGGGAAATCCCAGATTGAACGACCGGTGCCAGCGGCTGTTGGGGTTGAGTGCGCTTTTAGTCACCGAATAAAACCCCTCGGGCGCCTGATGGTCGCCAGTGGCGAGCTTCGGTCCGAGTTTTCCAGACCACCGACAGATCGGATACGTCTCGAACAGCTCGTAGCGGCCGTTTTTGAGTTTCCAGATTTCGAGTTCGAATTCGCGCTTGAAGATGCGCATGAAGATGGGCGTTCCCAGGGAGACGCCCTTGGCGGCCAATCGCGCGTCGAGCGTGTCCGGATCCGGCGTGCCCGCGAGCGGAAATCCGAAAGCCGTGCGCCAGTAGCGGTACTTGCGCTCCAGATCGATCAAGCGCGGATCGCCGCTTAACGGCGGCAGTAGCCATGCGAAGGCAGCCAGGCCAGCTGTCAGGACCCCCGCCAGTATCAGGAGATTGCGATGCCGCCGCCTCCGGCGGCGCTTGCGCCGCTCATCCCGCTCGGTCATCTCGGGCGTCCCCTCCTTCGCGAACTGTGCTCAGACGGTCGCCGTGAAATGTGGCTAGGGCGCGGTGAAGCCCAGGGTCGCCGGACCTGAAGGCATTTCCGTGCCGGAGAGATAGGCATCACCCGCCGGTTGTGCGGTGGACACGGTCGCGGCAACGGCAGCGTCGGCCGGCACGGAGCCAGTTTCGCTCGGGCTGACGGCATCCGCGAGCGACGTCACCGATGCTGTATCACGGACTTTCGGACCGGGTACGATCACGCGCTGATCGGCGATCTGCTGATCGAACGGCTTGGGACTAAACGGCTCGATCAACGGCCGCTGGAACCGGGGACACGCACCCGTGGGATCGAGCCGCTGCGACGCGGGCAAGGCCGCATCCACCACATAGCGCCGCTCGCAAACGGCAACGCTTGGCGGCACACGGTATGTCTCGAAATAATCGTAGCCCTGCTTCAGCGTTTTCCAGAACGCGTACCACTTGTGCTTCTTGAAGCGCGCAAGCTTGTCGTCGGTCATGCGGAACGGGAAGGCATGGACCTCGAAGCTCGACTGTCCGCCGCGAAACGCTTCCCGCGCCAGTGCATAGATTTCTTCCGACAACGCGTCCGTCATCGCATAGCAGCCCGCCGACCTGCACTTACCATGCACCATCAGGTATTCGCCCGTGCGATTGTGGGCGCGGTCGTAGGCGTTCGGGAATCCGAGATTAAAGGCCACGTGGAAGCTCGAATCCGGCTTCATCTGTTTTGGCGTGACCGTATAGAACCCTTCGGGCGCCTGCTTGTCGCCCTTGGCGATCTTCGGTCCGAGATCGCCCGACCAGTTGCAGATCGGGTAGGTCTTGAAGTGATAGAAGCGGCCGTCGTCCCGCGCCTTCCAGACTTCGAGTTCGGATTCTTCCTTGAAGATGCGCACGAAGATGGGCTTCTCCGTCGCCATGCCCTTCTTGCCGATGAGATCAATCGTCTCCTTCGGCAGCGGCTGCTCCGCGGGCGTCAATTCGGGCGCGTTGCCGCAGCCGGCCAGCGCCATGGCGGCGGCCGCAACCAAGATCCATCCCTTGCGGAAATAGTCCCTCACCCGAAGATCGTCCCCATCACCCAAACGCATACGCGGAAGCTCCCCTGGCGCATGCGAATCACCATCAGACCGATAACGTAAACAAATCCTTAAGGGCACCCCGCCAAACCCGGTCATTTGAGGCCGGACGCGGCAGCATGTCAACGCGCCATAGGGCACGCGGAATGCGGCGCCCGTGAGGCATCGAAATCGAGTATATCCAATGGGTTGTGCAGAAACGGGGCGGGGACTTGGCGGGCCGTCCGAGCGGTCAGAGTGACCGCCCGATCTGCAGGAAGCGATCCTGCCGCTGCCGGCGAATCTCGGCAGGGGAGCGGCCATCGAACTCCGACAGCGCCTTTGCGAGCCCATCGCCGACCCGGCTCATCATCAGGTCACGGTCGCGGTGCGCGCCGCCGACCGGTTCCTTGATGATGGTATCGATGACGCCCAAAGTCTCCAGATCCTGCGCGGTGATCTTCATGCTGGTCGCAGCATCGATGGCCTTGGAGCTGTCGCGCCAGAGGATCGACGCGGCCGCCTCCGGAGACGCCACGGTGTAAATGGCATGTTCGAGCATGAGGATGCGGTTGGCTGAGGCAATGGCCACCGCGCCGCCCGACCCGCCTTCTCCGATAATGACGGCAATCAGCGGCACGCCGATGGCGAGGCAGCAGTCGGTCGAGCGGGCAATCGCTTCCGCCTGGCCGCGCTGTTCGGCATCGACGCCGGGATAGGCGCCCGCCGTATCACACAACGTCAGCACCGGCAGATGAAAGCGGTCGGCCATCTGCATGAGGCGTACGGCCTTGCGGTAGCCTTCGGGCTTGGCCATGCCGAAATTGTGCCGCAACCGGCTTTCGGTATCAGAGCCCTTTTCGTGCCCGATGATCATGACGGAACGGCCGCGGAACGTGCCCATGCCGCCGACAATAGCCTCATCCTCGCCGAAATAGCGGTCGCCCGCGAGCGGCGTGAAATCTTCAACCAATGCCTTCACGTAGTCGAGGCAATGCGGGCGCTCCGGATGGCGGGCCACTTCCGTCTTCTGCCAGGGCGTCAGCTTGGCGTAGGTCTCGGCCAGGGCCGCATGCGCCTTCTGCTCGAGCTTCTTGATTTCCTCAGCAATCGGCACCGCCGTTTCCGAGCCCTCCATCGCGCGCAATTCCTGCACCTTGCGCTCGAGATCGGCGATCGGAGTCTCGAATTTGAGGTAGGTGCGCACGATGGTCTGGCTGGGGCGCTCGGTCGTCTCTCGATCCACGTGGGGCCTCGTCGTTGCCGGGCCAGGGTCCGGAAGGATACCGGAAGGAGCCGCGGGAGAATTGCGACGGGACGATGAGCGCGGGCGCGCGGCCATGTCAAGGCTCGCCGTCAACGCGCCGCGCTGCCCCATCTTGGTGCAACACCCGTTGAAATTGCCATTTTCCTCAACGATCTAGGCGATCGCGTACCGGAAGCATCAAGAGCAGGCCGGCGATGAGGAAGACGGCGATGGCCGACATTCCGAGCCGCTGGTCGCCGGTTGCCGCCGTCACGGTTGCCACCAGGAACGGTGCCAGGAAGGCCGTTACCTTTCCCGAGAAGGCGAACAGACCGAAATATTGCGTCATCTGGTCGGGCGGCGCGAGACGCGCGAGCAGCGTCCGGCTGGCGGCCTGGACGGGCGCGGCGACCAGACCTACGAGGATCGCGAAGGCGAGGAAGACCTGCTCACCGGGAGACGACAGAGGCGCGGAGCCGGCGGCCTTGGGTGCGATCTCCACGAAATAAAGTATGTGAGATTTGTCGACCGACAGGATTCCGCCGCACCCGATGAGGAGGAGCACGAGAGCTGCCATGATGACCGTCTTCGATCCGGCGCGATCATCGAGAAAGCCGCCTATGATGGCGCCGATCATGCCGGTGGCCGTGAGGATGATGCCGAACAGGCCAAGTTCCAGCGCACCCCATCCGAAGACCGCCGTCCCGTAGATGCCCCCAAACGCGAAGATGGCCGCCAAGCCGTCTGCATAGAGCATGCGCGCGATCAGAAAGAACAGCATGTCTCGGTGCGATGGCAGCGCCTTCAATGTTTTCCAGAGTTGGGCCGCGGGCGAGACCAGCGGCGCGGCGCCCGCGGGCCTCACGACCGGCGCATCGGGCACGAACAGAAAGAACGGCACCATGAAGAGCGTGAACCACACGGCGGCAATGGGGCCGACAAGGCGATCCGCCTCGCGCGTCGCCACGTCAAGCGTCAGTACAGGATCGAGCCCGAACAGTGTCTTGCCGGTGGACGGGCTGGTGACGATGAGCCCCGCGACAAGTGCAAGACTGAGCAGGCCGCCCAGATAACCCACACCCCAGCCAATGCCGGACAGGCGACCGAGTGCGCTTGGCGGTACCAGCGTCGGCATGATGCTGTTGGTAAAAACGGAGGAAAATTCAATGGCCGCCGTAGCAAAGATGAAAGCAGCAACGACCAGTACTAGCATTCCCGTCGAAGCCCCGGGCTCGGCGAACCACAACGTGACGAGGCCGGCGACAAACACGATCGAGAACAGCGCAATCCAAGGCTTACGGCGTCCGCGCCCGTCGGCCAGTGCGCCGAGGAACGGACTGCCGATGGCAATCAGGATGCTCGCCGCCGCCGCCCCATAGCCCCAGATCGTCTGGCCCTTCGCCACGTCGCCGACAACGGCGGAGGCGAAATACGGCGCGAACAGGAACGTCAGAACGAGCGTGTAATAAGGCTGGGCGGCGAAGTCGTAGAGCACCCACGCGACGAGCGCGCGCATCGGCGCGGGTTCGGCTTCACCGGCGGTCTCCTCCACCTTGGCATGAGACATCACCTCTGCGCCTGCCATGGTCTCCGCTCCCCGCCAGCCCGCGTTGTGGTGTCAGTCGATGACAATCAGATGATTAGGCAATTCATCGGGATCACCCGTACCCGGCGGGAAATGCTCCGACAACAGCGCGCCGCATTGTTCAACGGCTTGCACGAATCCCTCGCCCGCACGGCCGGCCCCGATATGCGCTGTAAGGTCGTCGACGATGGCCTGCCATGTCGCCTTGGAAACTTTGCTCTCAATGGCCGTATCCGCGATGATCTCCGCGTACTTCTCGGCGACCGAGACGTAGATGAGCACCCCGGTCCGTCCCTGGGTCGTATGCAGGTTCTGAACCAGGAACTGCTCCACCGCGCGGCGATGGGCACGCTCGCGCAATACGCTTCGGGGCACGAGGCGGTAGCGCACGCTCCGGGGCCACGCCAAGACCACGACGGCAATGAAAACGGCCAACTGCAGGATGTAAATCCACTGCACCGGCCACCAGGTGAAATAGATCAGCGGCCAAGGCACGAACAGCGCGAGGAGGGCTGCGATCAAGATCGGTACATGACGATACGTGGCGCTTTCGCGCGTCAGGACGGCGACGATCTCGCCTGATGTCTTGCGTTCCGCCGATGAAATCGCCTCGGCAATCCGCGTCCGATCCTGATCCGAGATGAATCCCATGACTATCCCTGCCGCTTCCTACCAACCGCCCGAGGCGCCGCCACCGCTGAACCCGCCACCACCGCCGGACCAGCCACCGCCACCGCCCCCACCGCTCCAGTGGCCAGAGCCGCTGGGCAGGATAATGATGCCGCCGTCGCGCCGGCGCCGGCCCCGCCGCCGATCAAGCGGGGTCTGCGATTGCTGTGCCTGCTGCGACTGCTTCCACATGGCGTACAGAAAAATCGAAATCCAAAGCGCGATGATGATCACAGCAACCCAGTCAATTTCGGTGCGTTCCCCGCGCGACCGTGCGCGCTGCTTGACGGCTTCGGCGTCGCCGAGCAGCACATCCTTGATGTCGCGAACGCCCGCGGCAATGCCGGCGGGAAAATCCCCACGCCGGAACCCGGGCAGGATCGCGTTCTCGATGATGATCCGGCTCATGGCATCGGTGAGGATCGGCTCCAGGCGCGTTCCAACCTCGATGCGGACCTTGCGCTCGTTCGGCGCGACGATGAGGAGAACGCCATTGTCTTTCTCGGCCTGACCGATGCCCCAGTGGCGGCCGAGCTTGTAGCCGAAGTCCTCGATGCTGAAGCCCTGCAGCGACGGCAAAGTGACGACGACGAGCTGATCGGATGACGTGCCCTCGAGCACCTGCAAGGACGCCAGCAACTGGGCCTCCTCCGCGTCCGACAAGAGATTGGCGTTATCGACGATTTGACCCGACAGCACGGGGAACTGCGGGTCAGCGGCCTCGGCGCTCGACGGCACCACGACGGCCACCGCCAGCAGCAGGATGGCCCCCGCAAGACACAGACGTGCCATCGCGTGCACCGATACACGCACCCTCGCAGCGGTTCGGCTGACGCGCGCCACGGCCGATGCTCCCCGTCAGACCCGCATGCAGGGTCGGGTTTCCGTCACTATTTGCCGGTTCCGAAATCGACCTTTGGCGTCGTCATTTCCTCGGCGGGAATGTCGAATGTCGCCATTTCCACCTTGTCGGGATACATGAATGCCCGCCACCAGCGGCCGGGAATGGTCGTCAGCTCGGTGTTATACTGGCGAACCGATTGAATGTAGTCGCTGCGCGCGATGCGGATCTTGTTCTCGATGCCTTCGATCTGGCTCTGCAGGGCCAGGAAGTTCTGACCCGACTTGATATCCGGATACCGCTCGACCACAGCGAGCAGCCGGCCAAGTGCCCCGCCCAGCTGGCTTTGGGCTTCTTGCAGCTTCTTCATCGCCTCAGGGTTGGTCAGGATGTCGGCGGGAATCTGCGCCTGGACGCTGGTCGCCTTGGCGCGCGCTTCCGTCACCTCCATCAGCACCGATTTTTCCTGCTCGGCAAAGCCCTTCACGGTCTCGACCAGATTAGGGATCAGATCGGCGCGGCTCTTGTAGGTGTTGAGAACTTCCGACCATGCGGCCTTGGCACTCTGTTCATACGTCGGGATGTTGTTGATCCCGCATCCGGCAAGCGGCATGGACAGAGCCAGCACGGTGGCCAGCATGACAGCACGAGGTGTGGAACGGCGCGAGACTGGACGCATGGCTCTTGGATCCTCCTGGGATCGATGACAGTCGGGATATCGGCTATCGTCATAGCCCGGAGAATGCAAACCGCCAAGGGTCCGCCACCTGCAAGCGACGCGCGCGCCGCGATCGTCCGTCGTTGACAGGCGCGCCAAGCTGGCGGACGACAGCGCGCCCGCTCTGATCTGCCACAGTTCGATGACCCGCATAGTCCGAAGACCACAGGAGCCTAACAGATGCTGTCACGCGGAACTCTTTTTATGGGCATCCTTCTCCTGGCCGTCCTCGCGGCCGGCCTCACGCTCTGGCCGCGCAAGGGGGCTGACTCACCTGACGCCGCCGGTCCGGTTGGCGACCTGCCGGATGCGGCCGGATTTCAGACCGGCGATTTGATCTGGCCGAAGAAGAAGGGGGCCATCTTGCCCTTCAGCGTCGGGCCCCAGGCGAAATCACCTGAACAACTGGCCTGGGAAGCGGAACGCGATGACTTCTTGCAGTCCGCTGAGACATCGGGGGCCTCGCAGGACGTCATCGCGGCGATCCGCAAACTCCAGTACGGGCAATTCGAAGCCGTCTACTTCGAGGAGCCCAATCCCGGCGCGCCCGGCATCCAGACGCGGGGCCTCGGCGGCACGGTGTCCGTGGGTCATGTCGGCATCATTGAACGCGACAGCGATGGCACCGCTTACGTGATCGAGGCCACGCCGGTCGGTCCGTGGGCCGCAATCGGACAGGGCAAAGTCATCCGCACGCCCTATGCCGAGTGGATCAAGGGTCACG
Organism: uncultured Alphaproteobacteria bacterium; assembly: GCA_963786675.1. Taxonomy (GTDB): domain Bacteria; phylum Pseudomonadota; class Alphaproteobacteria; order Rhizobiales; family Hyphomicrobiaceae; genus JAGVSR01. Next base: position 213,890 of record CAWAZY010000002.1, read on the forward strand.
ACGATCATCAGGTCTGGCATGGCCGCGTGCGCGACGCCACGCCCGAGGCGCGCGCCAGGATCGCCGATGAAGCGCGCCGGCAGCTCGGCAAACCCTATCAATTCTTCAATTTCAATCTGGACGACGACAGTGGTTTTTACTGCTCGAAGCTGGCGTGGATGAGCATCTGGCGTGCACTCGGCATCGCTGCCGACGGCAACGCGGACCCGGATCGCGGCAAGGTCCTGCCGCCCTGGTTTTCGCCGCGCCAATTGGCGAACGCGCCGGTCATCGACATGGTGCATAAGCCCGGCGATTACTGAAGCGCGCCACGAAAAATGCCCCGCGGCGGACACCGCGGGGCATCGTCGTCCCATTGAGGTCAAGCCCGCAGGTCACCGAACCGGCCGGATTGATAATCAAGCATGGCCTGGTTGATTTCCCCGACGGTGTTCATGACGAACGGACCCTGCGCCACGACCGGCTCGTTGATCGGCTCACCCGACAAGACGAGCAGCTTCGCATCGCTATTGGCCTCAATGGTGATCGCGCCGCCCGTTCGGTCGAACAGCACGAGTTCTGCCTCGCGGGCGATGTCGGACCCGTTCATTTCGACCGTCCCGGCCAGCACGGCGACGGCCAGCGTATGGCCTTCCGGCAAGGTCAACGTCGTGCTGCGGCCAGCCTTGACACGCACGTCCCAGATATCGATGGGCGTGAAAGTCCTCGCCGGACCGCGCACATCGCCATACGACCCGGCGATGACCCGGACCGATCCCGCGCCGTCAGGCAGAGCGACAGTCGGAATGGCGGCGTTCTCCAAGGTCTGGTAGCCCGGAGACGCCGATTTGTTCGCCGCCGGCAAATTCACCCAGAGCTGCACCATCTCAAAGGCGCCGCCCTTGGCCGCAAATGCCGGGGCATGGAACTCCTCGTGCAGAATACCCGATGCGGCCGTCATCCACTGCACATCACCTGGACCGATGATGCCGCCGGCACCGGTTGAATCCCGATGCTCGACCTCGCCCTGGTAGACGATGGTGACGGTCTCGAAGCCGCGATGGGGATGTTCGCCCACGCCCCGCCGCGCCGTCGTCGGCTCGAAGACGGCAGGACCGGCGTAGTCCAGCAGCAGGAACGGACTGACGTGCTGGCCGTGGCTGTGATGGGAAAACAGGGACCGGACGGGGAAGCCGTCGCCGACCCAGTGGCCGCGCGGCGGGCTGTAAACACCTTGGATCTTCCGCATGATTGACCTCCTTTTCCGCGCCGCGACACCCGGCGCCGTGTTGGTCCTCATCTATGCATAGGTTGAATGACGCACAATCCGGCGCTTCTTGACTTCATCGTCCTATAAATAGGACAATGGAGCATGCAGGACCTGAATGATCTCTATTACTTCGTGCAGGTGGTCGACCATGGCGGCTTTGCCCCAGCCGCGCGGTCACTGGGCATCCCAAAATCGCGCCTCAGCCGCCGCATTGGGCTCCTGGAAGACCGGCTCGGGGTGCGGCTCATCCAGCGGTCCACACGGCGATTTGCGGTCACGGATCTGGGCCAGGACTATTACCGGCATTGCGTCGCGATGCTGGTGGAAGCCTCCGCCGCCCAGGACTTGATCGAGAGGTCGCGGGCCGAGCCGCAGGGCCTGGTCAAAGTCAGCTGCCCGCCGGCCCTGGTGTGTTTCCAGGTCGGGCGCATGATCGCGGACTACATGGCGCGCTTTCCGCGCGTGACCGTGCAACTGGAAAGCACCAGCCGCCGCGTCGATGTGATCGCGGAAGGGATCGACATCGCCATTCGGGTCCGTGTCCCACCGCTGGAGGAAAGCGATCTCGTCATGCGCGCGCTGGCGCCTTCGACCCAGCGCCTCGTGGCAAGCCCGGCCCTTCTCGACGGTGCAGCGGTTCCACTTCTGCCGGCCGATCTCGCTGGATTTGCGAGCCTCGACTTCGCGCCTGCCCACGGCGATCATCAGTGGTGCCTCGACGGTCCCGGCGGCGCCTCAGCCCGCGTGACGCATCGCCCGCGTCTGATCACCGATGACATGATCCAGATGCGTCTCGCGGCGCTGGCGGGCATCGGTATCGTCCAACTGCCGACCATGATGGTCGACCGCGATCTCACCGAAGGCACGCTGGTCGACGTCTTGCCGGAGTGGCGTCCCCGGAGCGGCGTGGTGCATGCCGTATTCCCCTCGCCCCGTGGGCTGTTGCCGGCCGTGCGCGGCCTGATCGACCATCTGGCCAGCGCCTTTGCCCACCTGAAACCTTAAGGAACGCGCACGCTCCTGACTGGCGAGTGAAGGCGATCTTTACCCTGATGATGCCCTGCGCTTCGGGTGCCCGGATGGCTCGGTTACTGTCCAGAAAGGCTCACTCCGCCCGTGGAGCAAACGAGCTTTCGGGTGCCGTCACGCCCATTGATGCAATGTTTCACGTGGAGTGTTTCACCATGTTTCCTGCTTCCAGACTGCTAGGCGTTGGACTTGCGGCGGCGGCCCTTGCCGGCGCGGTGCTCCCTGCCAGTGCGGGTAGCGGCTGCCGCGGCCAGGCCGTGGCCTGCTACGAAAAAGTCCGCCTGCCCGATGTCTACCGCACCGTCGAACGGCCTGTGGTTCTGCGCCCTGCGCGGCAGCGGGTCGTGCATGTGCCCGCCGTGATCGGCACCCGCGCTGAGCGTCAGATCGTGGCGCCCGGCCGCATCCATGCCGTACATCAGCCCGCTGTCCACGGCACCATCATGCGCCGCGAGATGGTCGCGCCGGCATCGGTCTCCTATCGCCGCACACCCCCGGTCGTCCGCACGGTTCATGAGAATGTCGTCGTGCGCCCCGGCCGTGAGCACTGGACCACAAAGCGCGACCGTCATGGACGCGTCATCAAGTGCCTTGTGCGCTCCGCGCCCCTCACCCGTACCGTCGCCCGGCAGGTTGTCGTCCACCCGGGTACATCCATTCCGGTCGTGACGCCCGCGCTCTACCGCGACGTGCCGCGCACCGTCGTCATGCGGCCCGCCAGCGTCCGGCACGTGGTCGAACCGCCGGTTACCCGGATTGTCCACCGGCCGGTCGTTCTGCGCCCCAGCTATACCCACGTCGTCGCCGAACCACCCGTGGTCGGTGTCGAACGCGCCCATGTCAAAGTGCGTTCGGGGGGCTACAGCTGGCGTCCCGTCGCGGCCCACTGGTAAATCCAGCGTCAGAAAATTGCGGTTTCAGTTGGGGCCGGGGCGGATCAATCGATCCTTTCGGCCCTTTCTGTCCCGCGCGTCCCCGAGACCGCCACAATCCCGTCCCAGACGGGTCTGGTCAAAAGCGGGCACGCGGCGCTAAAACCGCCGGGGCGAGTAGGTGGGGTCCGGCGCATGCCGCGCAATTCAATTGCCGTAATGAATACGAAGGGCGGCGTGGGCAAATCCACCCTTGTCCTGGCCGTGGCGGAGACACTGTCCGCCTATCACAAGAAAAACGTTCTGGTCATCGACAGCGACGCGCAGGCCAGCGTGTCGAGCATGCTGACGTCGGTCGCCAACTTGCATCGCCTGCAGAGCGAAGGTCTGACGATTGTGGACCACCTCGTCAGCCGCGTGCTCCAGGGCGGCTCGCCCGACTGGTCGAGCGTCGTCATCCGCGATGTCGGCGATGTGGATGACGCCCGCAGCGTCTATCTCATTCCGAGCGACATGCAGCTGACTCTGTTCGAGCGTGAAGTTTCCAAGGAAGGCCTCCATACGCGGTTGCGCGCGGCCATTGCGCAGCTTCTGGCCGAAGTGCGCAGCGTGTTCGACGTGATCCTCGTCGACTGCCCGCCGGGCCTGTCGGTCCTCACGGAATGCTGGCTGCGGGAAACCGACTTCCACATCTCGCCGACCAAGGCGGACTACGTCTCCGTGTGCGGCCTCGACGTGTTCCGGCGCTTCAAGGCGCTCAATCCCGAAATGGGCTTTGCGCAAAATCTCGGGGTCATCGTGAATATGAAGGACCCGACCTCGCCGATGGAAGCGGAGTATCACCGCTGGCTCAACGACAACGCCGAAAACAATTGCTTTGAGGGGTTTGTACCGCGTTCGCAGGCCCTGCAGGACGCGGCGCGCTTCAGGACCGAGGACCGCTCGTACTTCGCCAAGTACCCCGGCCACGTTGGTGAGGCCATCCGGCAGCTGGCCGAGGAACTCCTGCAGCGCATGGAGCAAAACGCACAAGCCGAAAGCACGACCTCGGCCGCCTGATCTGCGTTTCACAGTTGGGCTGCGTGAGCGGCAAGGCACCCCGCCACCGTGATTGGTGGGCCGGATGCTCAACCGTGCTGTGGATTGAAATTTGCGAAGAGATCGAATGGAGCGGGCGAAGGGGATCGAACCCTCGACCCTCACGTTGGCAACGTGATGCTCTACCGCTGAGCTACACCCGCGTCCTTTTCGATGGCCGGACCCGCGATCGGGCGGCCTCAGCAACCCCGAAGTGCGGTGGGGTCACAGGAGGCAGGCGGATAACAGGCCCCGCTGGAGGCGTCAACAGGAAACGCGTGTTCAGCCCGCCCGCTCCGTGCCTTGCGGCGGGCCGGCAGAGGCGCTAACCCGCAGGAATGCGCCATTCGGACCGGCCCGGCCACCCGGATTTGGGCCGCGCCAAACGTTGATCTGGAAACACCGCCTCCCATGCGCCAACGCCTGTTCCAGCATCTTCAAGACATGGGCATTAAGACCCAGACCTTCGAACATCCGCCCGTCTTCTCGGTGGGAGACAGTACGGACCTTTACGCGCGCATCCCCGGCGGCCACACCAAAAACCTGTTCCTCAAGGATGCCAAGGGCGGCTTGTTCCTGATTGTCGCGCACCACGGGACATCGATCGACCTCAAGGCGCTTCCAGGCGTCATTGGCTCGGCCCGGCTGAGCTTTGGCCGCGCCGATCTGCTGGAGGATGTGCTCAAGGTTAAACCGGGCTCCGTTACGGCCTTCGCCATCATGAACGACGGGCAGAACCTGGTTCGCCTGATTTTCGACAGCAACCTCATGGCGCATGAAACGATCAATCTGCATCCCATGGAGAATTCCGCCACAACGAGCATTGCGCGGGATGACCTTTTGCGGTTCATTCGCGCCACAGGGCATGAGCCCATGATTGTCGCGCTCGACCCGAACGGCAGCGCCACTTGAACACGCGGGTTCCAGGCCGCATCTGGTCCGCGAGGAGATCTGAATGGAATTCGGTACGGCTAAGACGGGCGGGGCCGCAACCCCGGACGCAGACCTCGTCAAGGACACGACCACGACCGGCTTTGTGAAGGACGTGATCGAGGCGTCGCAGCACGCCCTCGTCTTGGTCGACTTCTGGGCCAACTGGTGTGGCCCCTGCAAGCAGCTTGCCCCGATCCTGGAAAAGGTCGTGCGCAGCTACGGCGGCCGCGTGAAGCTCGTGAAGCTCGATACGGATGCCTATCCGGAGATTGCTGCGCAATTGCGCGTGCAGTCGCTCCCGACTGTCTACGCGTTCCGTGACGGCCGTCCCCTCGACGGTTTCGTCGGTGTTCAGACGGAGAGCATGCTGCGCCAGTTCATCGACCGTCTGGCCGGTGACGATGCCGGTGCCGGTGCTCCGGGTTTGGACGACGTGCTGGTCGCGGCAGGCGAAGCGCTCGAAGCCGGCGACCTGCAAGGCGCCGCGGATGCCTACTCTGCCGTCCTGCAGGAAGATCAAACCAACGCCGAGGCGCTCGCTGGACTGGCGCGGTGCTACATGGCGAGCGGCGACAACGCGCGTGCCGAGCAGATGCTTGAACTTGTCCCGCCCGACAAGCAGGCGTCCGGTGCCGTCGCATCGGTGCGGGCGGCGCTGGACCTTGTGGCGAAGGCCGCCGATTCCAGCGAGACCGAGGCCCTGGAAACGCGTCTCGCGCAGAACCCGAACGATCATCAGGCGCGCTACGATCTGGCCGTCGCGCTTGCGGCAGCCGGCTACAAGGGTGAGGCGGTCGAACACCTGCTGACCATTGTGCGCACGGACCGGAAATGGAACGAAGAAGCCGCACGCCGCCAGCTGGTGCAGTTGTTCGAAGCTTGGGGCCCGAAGGACGAGTTCACCATTGACGGGCGCAAGCGCCTTTCGTCGCTCTTATTCGCGTAGCCGCTGAGAAAGGACCTCTCCTTTGGGTTGGACAGACCAATACCGCCGCCCGCAGGACCTGCCGCCGCGCATTCCCGTGTTTCCGTTGCGCGGGGCCATCCTTTTGCCGCGCGCGACGCTGCCGCTCAACGTCTTTGAACCGCGGTATCTGGAAATGCTCAACGACGTCATAAGCGGTCCGCGCGTACTGGGCATCTTGCAGCCTGCGCGAACCGGAGGACCTGTCGAAGCTGAGAGTCCGGCCGGCAAGGATGTGCCGCTGCGCAACGTCGGCTGTGCCGGGCGCGTCTCCAGTTATCAGGAACTTGAGGACGGTCGGCTGGCGATTACGCTCACGGGCGTAACGCGGTTCGAAGTCGTCGCCGAAGCCGCAAGCCAGACGCCCTATCGCGTCGTGAGCGCCAGCTATGACCGCTTCGTCCGTGATCTGACGCCGGGACTGGGTGAAGAGCTTGTCGATCGCACGAGCCTGTTGCGTGTTTTGCGGGCCTACCTGGAACAGAACCGCATGGAGGCCGACTGGACGGCCATTGAACGGGCATCCAGTGAGAGCCTCATCAATGCCCTGTCGGTGATGGCGCCCTACGGTGCTGAGGAAAAGCAGGCGCTGCTGGAGGCCCCCGACTTGCGCGCTCGCGCGGAAGTTCTCGTTGCGCTGGCGGAAATGGAAATTGCCGCGAACGGCGGTTCGGGCGGTACCATTCAGTAGCGCGGTTAGGAACACAATAGTATGAGCGAACCGGATTCGTCCCGGCAACCCGGCCAAGCCGACACCGCCAGCATTGACCGGCGGCTGTTGGAAATCCTTGTGTGTCCGCTGACCAAATCGACGCTCGACTACGACCATTCGAAACAGGAACTCATCAGCCGCAAGGCAGGGCTCGCGTATCCGATCCGCAATGGCGTGCCCTTGATGACAGCGGAAGCCGCCCGGACACTGACCGACGACGAGATGTCTCGCCGCTGAAACTAACCCTCAAAGCACCCAGGCCATTAACGCCATCGTTCGAAATGTCCGCCTGCCGGCGGCATTAACCAGCTTGCTTCAGTTTCTATTAAACGCCCTGCCTCTTAGGTAGGGCGACGTTATTCATTATTCGTTCGCACCGGCAGCCGGCGAGAGGCGTAGTAGAGTGTTCAAACCAGCTGACAGTCCAGAGTTCTCTGGACTTGGCCGCCGCGTTGGACGCACGGCCTTGAACGTGTTGGCGCGGTTGCGCGGGCAGGTCAGCCGGTGGCACGCTGCACCGCGCACGCCCAGATCCGCCTGGCGGTGCGCACCCGGACCCGCACGGTCCGCATCTGCAGCAGGAACTGGAAAGCCTCCACGACCTACGCTGGCAGATCTCGGACAGCGAACGCCGCTACCGCGAACTTCTCGACGCGCAAAGCGATCTCGTGGTCCGGCGCAATGCACGCGGACAGATCACCTTCGCCAACCGTTCCTATCAGCGGATGTTTGGTCTGGAAGGACAGGACCTCGCAGGCCGCGTGCACGAACCGCGGGTTCTGGAGATCGAGCGCGCGGCGGCAGGCAACCCCGATGCGACGCAACCGGCGCCGCAAGGTCGCACGCGGGCCTGTGTCGAAACTGTCAACGGGCCACGCTGGATCGAATGGGACGAGGTGACGTTCGGCACGCCAGGATCGGCCGAGCGCGAGACACAGTGCAATGGCCGCGACATCACACAGGAACGCGAGGCAGCCGAGGCTCTGCGCGCCGCCCGTGATGCCGCCCTCGAAGCCAGCCGTGCAAAGTCTCGCTTTCTTGCCACTATGAGCCATGAAATCCGAACACCGATGAACGGTATTCTCGGCATCTCGGGCCTGATGATTGAAACAAAGCTCGACGACGAGCAATCCACGTACGCCGGAGCGATCCGTCAATCCGCGCGCGCGCTGATGCGTTTGATCGATGAAATCCTGGACTTCTCCAAGATCGAGGCCGGCAAGCTGGTACTCGATGCACGGCCTTTCCGCATCATTGACACCATCGAGAATTGCCTCGCGCTTCTGACACCGCGCGCCATGGAAAAGGGCCTCGACATGAGTTGGCAGCTCGATGGCGATCCTCCGCCACAGCTGGTCGGTGACGAGGCGCGCGTGCGGCAGGTCGTGCTCAACCTGCTCTCCAATGCCGTGAAATTCACCGACGCGGGCCACATCCGCCTGACGCTGAGGACCGTGCCACAACCAGGCAAGCCCACCTCGGCACGTATCAACATCGCGATCGCAGATACCGGCATTGGACTATCGCAGGCCGACCAGAAATCGCTGTTTGCGGAGTTCGAGCAAAGCGAGGAAGCCGTGCGCCGGCAGGATGGCGGCGCGGGTCTGGGCCTTGCCATTTCCCAGCGCATCGCGCGCGCCATGCAGGGTGACATCACCGTCATATCCAAGCCCGGGCAAGGCTCGACGTTTACCGCCGAGTTCGTGCTCGACACCGCGATTTCGAACGAAACCATTTCATTCCCTGAGATTTCCGGAGAACCGGCCATGTCCAGCCATCCCGCGCCAACGCGGCGCTCGTTGCGCGGCCTCAGAGTGCTTCTTGCCGAAGACAACGACATTAATGCCCTGTTGGCTACCCGACTCCTGGAGCGAGAAGGATGCATCATTCAGCGCGCGCGCACGGGCGATGAGGCCGTCGCGGCGGCCGCGCGTTCATTTGCCGGCGACACGCCGCCCTTCGACGTCATTTTGATGGACATCCTGATGCCGCGGCTCGATGGCGTCGAAGCCGCGCGCGCGATCCGGCGTCTGGCCCACTCCATCGACGGTCCGGCCGGCCGCGGTCCGGTTATCGTCGCCGTGACCGCGAACGCATTTGCCGAAGATCGCCAGCGCTACCTGGCAGCCGGAATGGACGACTACCTGGCAAAGCCCTTCGACGGCCGGGATCTCAAAGACGTCCTGAGCCGCTGCCTGCCCGCGACCGTCACCGCCAAGGACCCTGCGGCCTAACCGGATGGCGGATCTGCCCCCCCTGGACACACCGCGCCAGTTTCGGTGCAGCCGGGGCTGAGACCGCGCGTCGCACGGTGTGAAACTGGAGCAGACCCTCCGCCGTCGCAAAATTGTCTCGGAATCATGCGATTGACCTCGCAGCGGTTCGAGAGCCGCGTCAGATTGCGCGGCTCAACCACCGCGCCGGAGCCACCAGACATGAAGAACGGGCAGCGATTGACCGGACGTCTGAAGCGGCTGGCACTTCGCAGCGCTCCACCGTCCGGGGTTCTGGCTATGCGCGCGCTGAACGATCAGGCGCGCTCGAAAGCGATGGCGCTGATCCGCCCTGCTGCCCCCAAGGTCTATGGCCGCATCGGCAATCTAGAAGTCCGCCTTGCCGCCAAACGGACCGACATTCTCAGAGCCCAGCGTCTGCGCTACGAAGTGTTCTACGAAGAGATGTCGGCGCGGCCCACCGCCGTCGCCAGCATGCGCCGGCTCGATCAGGATCAGTACGACGCCATTTGCGATCATCTTCTCGTCGTTGACACCAGTGCGGACGGGCAGGGCGACGAGATCTGGGCTCACCGCCGCCGCCCGCGCGTCGTGGGTACATATCGCGTTCTCCGGCAGGAAATGGCGGAGCGGTCGCTCGGATTCTACACCCAGAGCGAATACGACATCGCCCCGCTCATCAAAGCGCGTTCGCCGCGCTACCGGTTCATGGAACTCGGCCGCTCGTGTGTCCTGAAGCCTTACCGCTCCAAGCGCTCGGTCGAACTCCTTTGGCATGGTTTGTGGACCTACGTGCGCGAGCACAAGGTCGACGTGATGATCGGCTGCGCCAGTTTCGAGGGGACCGATCCGGCAGCCCATGCCATGGCGCTGTCCTACCTGCACCACTACGCGATGGCGCCCGACGAGTGGCGCTGCCGTGCGCACGCTGGGCTCCACCAGCCGATGGATTTGCTGCCGAAATCGAAAATCGATTTGAAGCAGGCGCTGAAGGCGATGCCGCCTCTCATCAAAGGCTACCTCCGCCTGGGCGCGTTCGTTGGCGATGGCGCGGTCATCGACCGGCAATTCGGCACCACCGATGTCCTGATCATTCTGCCGGTTGAGAAAATCGATCCGCGCTATTTCGAGCACTTCGGCGCGCCGGACGAAACCAAGAGCCGCGTTGCTCTGACACCCTGAGCCGGCGTCAAAACGCACCCATATTCGACCATTGCGGGTCGCTTGCGTGTTGCCCACGCGGGGTCCGGGCGTCTATCGTGATGGCTTGAACCTCAGGCAAAGTGAGCGCCGATGACCGCCCCTCCGACGACCCAGTCCATTCCTGCCCTCATCAATTTTGCAAGCCCGCCCGGAGCGGGTGAAACCTACCGGCCGCCTGCCGAACGGATCATTTCGGGCGATCCGATCCAGACGGCGTGGAACCTGTTCGTCAGCGCGGATGGCAAGTTCAACTCTGGAATCTGGGAGTGCCAGCCAGGCAAGTGGCGCGTTGTCTTCAGCGAAAGCGAGTTTTGCCAGATTTTGGCCGGGGTGCTGGTGGTGATCGGCGATGACGGCTCGCAAGCGACATACCGCGCTGGCGATGCGTTTGTCTCGCCCGCGGGATTCACGGGAACCTGGGAAGTCGTCGAAGCCGCGCGCAAGCATTACGCCTTCTACGAATAGCCGCGACCGCAACTGCTCTGCACGCACGTCCGCGGATTAACGCGGGCACGGTGTGCCACCATCGCGACAGAGACAGGACACCTCCATGAAAGCCATGCATATCCGCAACCCTGCCACACTCGACAGCCTTGAGCTTGCCGACCTGATGGACCCGGGCGTGCCTGGAGCCGGCCAGATCCGCGTGCGCCTGCACGCTAATTCACTCAACTTTCATGACTATGCGGTCGCCAAAGGACTGATACCGACGGAAGACCGCCGCATCCCCATGTCCGACGGCGCAGGCATCGTCGAAGCCATCGGAGCCGGGGTCAGCGAATTCGCAGCGGGCGACCATGTCGTGTCGTGCTTTTTTCCATACTGGCAGGATGGCACGCCGCCGCATGGCAACTTCAGCCACGTCCCCGGCGATGGCCTCGATGGGTTCGCTTGTGAAGCGGTGGTCTGCCCGGCGACGTGGTTCACGCGGGCTCCGAAGGGCTATTCCCATACGCAAGCGGCGACCCTGCCTTGCGCGGCGCTGACCGCATGGCGCGCACTTGTCGTCGAAGGGGGGCTCAAAGCCGGTGACACGGTGCTCATTCTTGGCACCGGCGGCGTGGCGATCTTCGCCCTGCAGTTTGCCAAGATGATGGGCGCGACGGCGATCATCACCTCGTCATCCGATGCCAAGCTCGAACGTGCCCGCGCCATGGGCGCCGATCACACGCTCAACTACAAGACCAATCCTGAATGGGGCAAAGCGGTCCTAGATCTCACCGGCGGTCAGGGCGTCGATCATGTCCTGGAAATCGGCGGACCAGGCACACTCCCCCAATCGATCACAGCATGCCGCGTCGGTGGACACATCGCGCTCATCGGCATTCTGACTGGAGTGGGCGGAGAAGTTCCGACGCTGCACATGATGGTCAAACAGATCAAGCTGCAGGGCATTATCGTTGGCAGCCGGCAGCACCAGATCGACATGATCCGCGCGCTCGACGCCAACCCGGGCCTTCGCCCTGTTGTCGACCGGACCTTCCCACTCGCCGACCTTGCCGCTGCCTTCCGTCATGAGGAAGGTGCCACCCACTTCGGCAAAATCTGCGTCGAGATTTGACGTGGCGCGTCAGGCCCCCAAATCGTAGGCTGCGAGGGCCGCGAGATTGACGATGTCGGCATCCGTGGCGCCGAGCGTACAGATCTGTACCGAATGCTCGAGCCCGACGAGAAGCGGACCGATGACCGTCGCCCCGCCCAGTTCCTTCAAGGTCTTGGTGGAAATGGACGCCGCGTGGAAGGCCGGCATCACGAGGACGTTGGCCGTGTCGGTGAGCCGGCAAAACGGATAGAGCTTCATGAGATCGGCATTCAGCGCCACGTCGGCGGCCATGTCGCCGTCGTATTCGAAGTCGACCTGGCGTTCGTCGAGGATGCGCACCGCTTCGCGCACGACATCCGAGCGCTCACCCCGCGGCTGCCCGAAGGTTGAGTAGGCGAGCATGGCGACGCGCGGCACTAGGCCGAAATTGCGGGCTGCCTTGGCCGATTCGACGGCAATGTTGGCAAGCTGATCCGGTGTCGGCATGTCGTGGACGCTCGTGTCCGAGATCAAGACGGCGCGCCCCCGGCACAGGGCCAGCGAGACGCCGATGATGTTGCGCCCGGGCTCGGCATCCATCACCCGCCGCACGTCCTGGAAAACACTCGTCCAATTGCGGGTCACGCCAGACACCATGGCATCCGCGTAGCCGTGCGCCACCATCAGTGCCGCAAAGATATTGCGCTCGTTGCGCACAAGACGCTCGCAATCGCGCAGCAGGTAGCCACGGCGCTGAAGCCGGGCGTAGAGAAAATCGGCGAACTCCTCGGCATACTTCGACTGGTTCGTATCCAGGACTTCGAAATCCGGCCGCATGGGCATACCCAGTTCCGCGAACCGCATTTTTACGACCTCGCGGGTGCCGACCAGGATCGGCTGGCCGAAGCCTTGCGCAAAGTAGGTATTGGCGGCACGGATCACGGCGGGATCTTCGCCTTCGGCAAACACCACGCGCTTGGGGTTCTGCCGCACGCTGTCGAACGTGGATTGCAGCCATCCCGTCACCGGATCGAGGCGCCCCTTCAGGCGCGCGACGTAGGCCTCCATGTCGACGATCGGCCGGCGGGCGACACCGGAGTCCATCGCCGCCTTGGCGACCGCCGGCGGGACATGGCTGATGAGACGCGGATCGAAGGGAGCTGGAATGATATATTCCGGCCCGAATGTGGGGCGGCGTCCGTGGAAAGCCGCCGCGACCTGATCAGGCACCTCCTGGCGCGCCAGATCGGCAAGCGCCCGGGTAGCGGCGATCTTCATTGCATCGTTGATGGTGCTCGCCTGCACGTCGAGGGCACCGCGGAATATGAAGGGAAATCCGAGGACGTTGTTGACCTGGTTGGGGTAGTCGGAGCGCCCGGTGGCCATGATGGCATCGCTGCGCACGGCCGCGACTTCCTCCGGTGTGATTTCAGGGTCCGGATTGGCCATCGCGAAAATGATCGGCTTGTCCGCCATGGATCGCACCATGTCGGGCGTGACGGCACCCTTCGCCGAAAGCCCGAAGAAGGCGTCGGCGCCCTCCAATGCATCGGCCAGCGAACGCGCCTTGGTCTTTGACGCGTACGCCGATTTCCACTGGTTCATACCGTCCTTACGGCCCTGGTAGATGACGCCTTTGGTATCGCACAGCGTCACATTCGCCTTCGGCATGCCAAGCGCACAGAGCAATTCAATGCAGGCAATACCGGCGGAACCCGCACCATTCACGACGAGCCGAAAGTCCTCGATGGTCCGGCCGGTCAGTTCCAGGGCATTGACGAGACCCGCCGCGGCGATAATCGCCGTCCCGTGCTGGTCGTCATGGAAGACAGGGATATCGAGCAGCTCTTTCAGCTTCTCCTCAATGATGAAGCAATCCGGTGCCTTGATATCTTCCAGGTTGATGCCGCCGAACGTCGGCCCCAGGTAGCGCACACAGTTGATGAATGCGTCCACGTCTTCTGTGCTGACAAGCAGATCCATCGCGTCGATGTCGGCGAAGCGCTTGAAGAGGGCTCCCTTGCCTTCCATTACCGGCTTGGAAGCGAGTGCTCCGAGATTGCCGAGACCCAGAATGGCGGTGCCGTTCGACACCACGGCAACGAGATTGCCCTTGTTGGTGTAGTCGTAGACGAGCGCGGGATTTTCAGCGATGGCCTCGACAGGCACGGCCACGCCGGGCGAATAGGCGAGCGACAGATCCCGCTGCGTGGCGAGCGGCTTGGTTGGCGTGATTTCCAGTTTGCCAGGCTTGCCTTGGGCATGAAACTGGAGGGCTTCCTGGGCCGTGATACGGGCCGGAGCGTGGGGCTTGGATGCCATGGTGTCCGATCTGTCTAGGTAACGGGGACGGAGAATTGGGGCGGTTCACCGGTCGAGGGCCGGGTTTCCGGCGGCCGGGGAATGTCGCGCGACGTTAGTGCGCGGCGTGAAATTTCTCAACGCGGCCAAACTGCTACTTTGGGTGCACAACCTTTCCGGGCGCACGGGCTTTCCGGGCACACCGGCCCGGTTGCGTCCGGCGCCAAGACCGTTATGCCTTGAGACCGAACCGAGAGCATAGACAGGCATGGCCGCAAAGCGCAGCAGTAACAAGGAGGTCCGGGACCCGGACCCAAGCCCTCCCGCCGCTGATGGGGTGGGAACGGACGAGGCTGAGGGAGATGCCCCAGCCAGCCCCGCGCCAGCCCCGGTCGCGGAGGCGACACCCTCCATGGCGCAGTATCTGGAGATTAAGGCCGCCAATCCGGACAGCCTGCTCTGGTACCGGATGGGCGACTTCTACGAACTGTTCTTCGAGGATGCGGTGGCCGCTTCCGCCGCCCTCGGAATCGTGCTGACCAAACGCGGCCGGCACCAGGGGACCGAGATACCCATGTGCGGCGTACCGATCCATCGCGCCGATGAATATTTGCAGCGTCTCATCCGCCAGGGCTTTCGCGTGGCCGTCTGCGAGCAGATGGAAGATCCCGCCGAAGCGCGCAAGCGGGGCGCGAAGGCCGTGGTGCGCCGCGACGTCGTGCGTCTCGTGACACCGGGCACATTGACCGAAGAGGCTCTTCTCGAAGCCAAGGCCCGCAATTATCTGACAGCCATATTCCGCGCGCCGGGTGGGGTCGCAGATGATCTCCTCGATCCCACCGTGACGCTGGCGCTGGCATCGCTCGACATCTCCACGGGCGAAATGGAAATGGGCGAAATCAGCGGGCCCGATTTGCCAGGCGAACTCTTGCGGCTGTCTCCGAGTGAAATTCTGGCCACCGATGTGATCCTCGCCGATCCTGAATTCCAGCGCTGGCGCGGGGTGGCGGGCTCGGCCACGACACCTGTCCCCGCCGCGACATTCGACAGCCTCGCCGGCGATCGCGGATTAAAGGCGCAACTGGGCGTGGCGGAACTCTCAGCCTTTGGCGCATTCTCGCGCGCTGAACTTGCAGCTGCCGGCGCACTGCTGCGCTATGTCGACCTGACCCAGCTGGGCAAGCGCCCGTTGATCCAACCCCCGCGCCGGACGGGTCAGCAAGGCATTCTGATGATCGACGCGGCCAGCCGCGCCAGCCTGGAACTGATCCGCTCGACCTCCGGCGAGAAATCGGGAAGCCTGCTCGCCGCCATTGACCGTACCGTAACGGCCGCTGGTGCACGCGAACTGGCCGCCCGTCTCGCCAGCCCGCTGCGCGATGCCGCCGTCATCGAAGAACGTCTGAATGCCGTGTCGTGCCTCGTCGATACGCCCCGGCTGCGTGATGACCTGCGTGAGATCCTGCGCGGCGCGCCCGACATCGCACGCGCCGTCTCACGGCTGGCGTTCGCTCGCGGGGGGCCGCGCGATCTCGGAGCGCTGCGCGACGGGCTCACGGCTGCGGTGGCGGCCGCGTCGGCACTTCGTGCGGCATCCGAGCCCATCGGCCTGCCGGCTGATCTCGACCGCATCCAGCATGCACTGGCCGCCACCGACCCTGCCCTGGCGCGCGCGCTCAACGACGCGCTGGTCGAAGATCCGCCTCATCTCAAACGCGATGGCGAATTTGTGCGCAACGGGTTCCGCACAACGCTCGACGACGCCCGGCGCCTGAAGGACGACAGCCGCCAAGTGATCGCCGCTCTTGAGACAAATTACGCGGACATGACCGGCGTGAAGACGCTGCGCATCCGCCACAATAATATCCTCGGCTACTTCATCGAGGTCACGCAGATCAACGCCAAGGCTCTCACCACACCACCGTTGGATGAGTTGTTCCGCCACCGTCAAAGCATGGCCAATGCCATGCGCTTCACCACCGTGGAGCTTTCCGAAACGGAAGGGCGCATCGCATCCGCGGCCGAACGAGCGTTGTCGATCGAGCAAGAGATTTTCCAGGAGTTGGCCGCCGCCGTTGCCGCAAATGAACAAGCGCTGACGCGCGTGGCCGTATCGCTCGCCGAACTCGATCACCTGTGCGGACTGGCGGAACTCGCCGTCAGTGAAGGCTACACGCGGCCGGCCTTAAGCGAAGGGCGCGGCTTTGAGATCCGGGGTGGACGCCATCCCGTTGTCGAGCAGGCCCTCGCCCAGGCCCGAACCGGCGATTTCATCGAGAACGATTGTGTGCTGGGTCTTGAGTCCGACACGCCGACAGGGTTCGATGAGGAAACAGCAGCGAGGATCTGGCTCGTCACCGGACCGAACATGGCGGGCAAATCCACATTCCTGCGCCAGAACGCATTGATCGTCGTCCTGGCGCAAATGGGCAGTTTCGTACCTGCCCGCGTCGCGCGGCTGGGCATCGTGGACCGCCTCTTCTCCCGCGTCGGCGCCTCCGACGATCTCGCGCGCGGCCGCTCGACGTTCATGGTCGAGATGGTGGAAACGGCGGGCATTCTCAATCAGGCGACGGATCGCTCGCTTGTCATTCTGGATGAGATCGGACGCGGCACCGCCACGTTTGACGGTTTGTCGATCGCCTGGGCCACGGTCGAGTATCTGCACGATGCCTGCCGATGCCGGGCGCTGTTTGCGACCCACTACCACGAACTCACCGCGCTGGCGGGCCGTCTCGCCGATGTCGGCAACGTGACGATGGACGTGAAGGAATGGCACGACGACATCGTGTTTCTGCACAAGGTCCGGCCCGGCGCGGCGGATCGCTCCTACGGCATCCAGGTCGCCAAGCTCGCCGGCCTGCCGCATCCCGTCGTGGAACGCGCGCGCGAAGTCCTGGCCCTGCTGGAAAAGAGCGACCGGCGCGCGACGGGCACCGGCAAGCCGCTCGATGACCTGCCGCTCTTCGCAGCCGCTCGTCCCAGAGGGGCTGCACCCAAATCCGGCCCCTCACCCGTCGAAACCTCGCTAGACCAGATCAACCCGGACGAGTTGAGCCCGAAAGCTGCTCTCGAAGCCCTCTATGCGCTAAAGAAATTGCGGCCCGGCAGTTAAGCGGGTCAGTGGCGGAAGTGGCGCATGCCGGTGAAGACCATGGCAAGACCTCTCTCGTCGGCGGCCTTAATCACCTCGTCGTCCCGCATTGACCCGCCCGGCTGGATGATGGCCGTGGCGCCGGCTTCCGCGGCAGTGATGAGCCCATCGGCAAACGGAAAAAACGCGTCGGATGCCACCACGGACCCTTGCGGATCGAGCCCGGCCTGACGCGCTTTCTCGACAGCAATGCGTGTCGAATTCACCCGGCTCATTTGCCCCGCGCCCACGCCGACCGTCGCCAGATCCTTGGCGTAGACGACTGCGTTCGACTTGACGAACTTGGCGACCCTCATGGCGAACATCAAGTCAGCCATCTCAGCCGTGGTCGGCTGGCGCTTCGTCACCACTTTGACGTCCGCCGTCAGTGCCAGATCGGCATCCTGCACAAGGAGACCACCGTTGACGCGCTTGAAGTCGCGGCGCGGCTGCGACGGCAGAAATGCGCCCGTCACCAAAAGAC
Source organism: uncultured Alphaproteobacteria bacterium (assembly GCA_963786675.1). Classification (GTDB taxonomy): domain Bacteria; phylum Pseudomonadota; class Alphaproteobacteria; order Rhizobiales; family Hyphomicrobiaceae; genus JAGVSR01. The sequence continues at coordinate 231,603 of CAWAZY010000002.1, forward strand.
GTACGTTCTTCTTGCGCGACACAGCCTCGATCGCCGCATCCGACGCCTCCGGCGCGACGATCACTTCCACGAACTGCCGGGACAGGATGGCCTCGACCACGTCGGCCTCAAGCGGCTGATTGAAGGCAATGATGCCTCCGAATGCCGACTCCGTATCGGTGGCATAGGCGCGATCGTACGCAGCCAGAAGATTTCCGGCGACGGCGACGCCACACGGGTTGGCATGCTTGACGATCACGCAAGCAGCATCCGACGCGGCGAACTCCTTCACACATTCGAGCGCGGCATCGGTATCGGCGATGTTGTTGTATGAGAGTTCCTTGCCCGCGCATTGCCGAGCCGAGGCAATGGATCCCGGCACAAGCGGAATTTCACGATAGAAAGCCGCCGACTGATACGGGTTTTCGCCATAGCGCAGATCGTATGCTTTCTGCATCTGAAGCGTGAGCGACCTCGGATAGGTCCCGGCTGTGTTCCCGTCAGCGTCGGGATCGCCTGTCAGCCAGTTGGAAATGGCGCCGTCGTAGGCGGCCGTCCGCGCGAAGGCCTTGGCAGCCATCGCCTTGCGGAAACTCATCGTCGTGCAGCCGGACGAGAGCTCCAACTCGTGCAAAAGCCCGTCGTAGTCCGCCGGATCGACAATGACTGTCACCCCGGCATGGTTCTTGGCGGCGGCCCGGATCATCGCTGGTCCACCGATGTCGATGTTTTCCACGCAAGCGTCGTAGTCGCCGCCCGCCGCGCGCGTGGCTTCGAACGGATAGAGATTGACGACAAGGAGATCGATCGGCGCGATGTCATGGTCGCGCGCGGATGCCTCGTGTTCGGCATTGCCGCGAATGGCGAGAAGCCCGCCATGCACTTTCGGGTGCAGTGTCTTCAAGCGGCCATCCATCATTTCGGGAAAGCCGGTGTGTTCGGCGACGTCGATGACGGCAAGCCCCGCGGCCTTCAGCGCACTCGCGGTCCCGCCCGTGGAGAGAAGCTCGACGTTCAGTGACGCAAGGCGGCGCCCGAGATCAATCAGCCCGGTCTTGTCCGAAACGGAAAGGAGCGCGCGGCGAAGTGGCATCGCGTCGGAAGTCATCGTGATCGTTCCCCTGGTGCATCGTTTCGCACGCGGCTTAACACGATCCGGCGGCTCGCGGTACACCACCGCGGACGACGCCCCCCGGGCCACAAGGTCACGCCCGCGCCTCGATTTGCCAGCTGACCTCGGATTCGCCGAAAGTCGAACCGCGCAAGACGAATTGCAGTGTCCGTCGTGGTCCGGAACTGTCGGCGAAATATGTACTTTCTTCGATGGACAAGTCAGCCCCGGTGGCCTGGAACCGCCACGTCTGACCATCCGGCGTGATGACTTCAGCGACACCGGATTCCGCCGTCATGCGGCAGCGCGCTTCGGGATGCAGATGGAAGTGAATGGAAAACGGCAGATCCGCCATCAGACGGAGGCCAGGGTTGGCACCCGCCAGCCTATCGGTTCCAGAGACGCGCGACCCCGAAGCGCTCAGCGCCAGGCGGCGATGATGCAGGATGCCAAAACGGCCATAATATCCATCGTGCATTCCCGTCCACACCAGTTCGCCATTGATGTCTTCGACCTTCGACCGCACGACGGCGGGGCCTTTGATGGGTGAACCGCCGATGAGCGCATCGAGGCGCGCGTGCCGAACCAGTTTCGACGACGACGTTTCCGCCAGACAGAGTGTGTTGTGACTGGCGGTTGCGCGAGAGACCGGACGCTGGTCGAAATTTGCCGGTCCCGGCGCGCCACCGTTGACGAACACCAGCCGCGAGCCCGCACTCATCTCGAACGAGAGACATCCGGCATGCGCTTCGCTGGCAAACTCGAACGGGGGTGCCGGGCCGGCATCGGCGATAATCGTAGTTCCGCCGCACGACAAGTGAACATAGCCCGAACTCACGGGCATTGTTGATTGGCGTGCCCAGCCTGTCATCATAGGCCAGGACAGTTGCCAATCCTGCCGGAGACGCCACCGATACGCCATTGAAGCGCGCCAGCCGCCCGTCACCGAGCCGCATGTAGCGCAGGAACGAAACCATGTCGGCCAGCGCCTGCAGCAGAACAGGCGGTGGACGGTGGCCGCGGGCAGCAAAACACTGCCGCACGGGCAGAAGATCGAGCATCAACTCCACAAGCACCGCCGGATTGCGGCTGACGTGACCACCGTCCACGAGAAGCTGCCGTTCGATCTCAGCGGAGAAGTTGCGCTCCACGTCGTCCAATTGCCGGTCGTGCCCTGCCACGGACAAGTTGGCGAGCACAAGCGCCGTGATGGCGAGCAGCCGCGGATAGCCGTCCGGACCGTCGCGCCAACCCGCCGACAGCCGGATGAATTGCGCCCCCAGGCTGCGCGTGATGGCGTCGTACGTTTCGACGTCCGCTCCATCGAGCAGAAAATTGGAATGCGAGATCCACGAAATGAGCCGCCGGCCCATCACCCCCGGCTCCCATGCGGGACCAGTGCCGGACCGCTCGCGGATCGTCCACTCCACGGTGAGCCGCCGCGCCATGTCGCGCGCGTCGTCATCACCCGCGGCCTCCAGGTGGCGCAGCCAGCTGAATCCATGCAGCGCACGATGCCACGCCAGATTGGGCGGACGGATCTCAAGCGGAGAGCGATCCCGCAGCGGCGCGGCCACGCCGGCAAGCCCCATGTGACCATTGCGCAGTTCCTGCCAGAAACTGGGATCGGCCGTGCGCAGATCCTGCGGCACGATCAACAGATGTCCGAGACTGGATGAGCCGTACCGCCAGCGCAGGAGCGGCGAGAACTGCAGCCGTGCCATTGAGGCACGCTGTTTTCGCTTGGCAGCGATCAAGGCGATGCGCGACCGCTCCGCAAGACTCAATCGCGCCATAGGTTCGCCGCCTCCGTTTGCCGGGCCCGGTACGCCCCGGGCACAATCCCCAGGACCATGGACTTCGGCTGCGCCGCGTACAATCGGCTCGCCTACTCCACAGATGCATCACTGGCAAGGCAGCCCCATGTCATTACTTGTGTGTAGAACGTGGATGGCTGTCAGGTGGCGCGGCGGCGGAGCCGCGCGGCAAAAAAGCCATCCATCCCCGGCGCCGTCTCGACACCGGGAAAGCCGTGGCTGGGCAAGGTCCTCACGTCGCCGTCTTTCGTGATTGCCGCATCGAGGCCACCGATTTCATGGGCCGCGACTGAAACACGGCAAAAATCCGGATGAGCGTCCAAAAAGGCCGCCACCTGATGCTCCCCTTCTTCCGGCTCGAGCGAACAGGTGCCGTAGACCAACGTGCCGCCGGGGCGCACCAGTCCGGCCGCCCCCTTCAACAGACGGGCCTGAAGCGCGAGGATTTTGGCAAAGCCCCGCTCCTGGCGGATGTGAAGAATATCGGGGTGTCGCCGGATGGTGCCCGTCGCGGTGCAGGGGGCATCCAGCAGAACACTGTCAAAGAGTGCGCCCGGCGACCATTCGGCGGCGTCGGCGGCGACATAGTCGGCCACGAGCCCAAGGCGGGCGAAATTCTCGCGCACCCGATCAAGTCGCGCAGGTGAAATATCCACCGCGGTCACGGCAGCGCCCATGGCGGCAAGCTGCGCGGCTTTGCCTCCCGGTGCCGCGCATAGATCCACAGCCGTCAGGCCGGGCGCCGCACCGGTCAGGCGCGCGGGCAAGGCCGCCGCGGCATCCTGCACCCACCACGCCCCGGCCTCGAAGCCTTCCAACTCCGTGACGCGGCCCGCATCGCTGATGCGAATGGTATCCGTCGGCAACCGGATGCCGCCGAGCTTTTCCGCCCAGTGCTCCGCATCTGACTTCACGGTGATATCGAGCGGCGGTTCGATCAGGGAAGCGGCCGCAATCTCGCGCGCCACGCTCTCGCCATAGGCAGCGCTCCAACGCGTCATCAGCCATCCGGGCACGTTGAGCGTCACCGCATCGAGGGCTGCCAACTGATCCACACCCGTTTCGGAGATGCGGCGCAGAACGGCGTTGGCGAGCTTCGCGAACCGCTGCGTGACGGCGTCGGCCTTGCACTGTTCGACGGCCAGATCGATGGCGGCGTGCGGCGGCGTTTTCAGCAGGATGAGTTGCGCGGCACCAGCCAGAAGGATCTGCCGGATACGTCCGCCGGTCTCGGGCAGTGGCCGCTCCAGATGTGAATCGACAAGCGCGCCGAGTTCACCATGCCGCCGCAGAACCGTTGTCGCCAAGAGCCGCGCGAAAGCCCGGTCCCTGGCTTCCAAGACGTGCGGCCCCGCGGGGCCGCATCCATGCGCGGCCAACGCCTCTGTCACGGCATCGTCCAGGAACCGCCCGCGTGACATCACGCGCCACACGATCTCGACCGCGACGTCCCGCGCACGCTGCCCTGCTGCGGGCGGCGGCGGCGGGCGCGGCGTCGCGTTCGAGGGTTTGCGTGGCGGCTGCTTCCGGTTCTGCGCACCGGGACCCTTCGCGCGCGGGCGCACGTTTGGGTTGGTGAGAGCGGCCGGCTTTCGCGGTCCGCGCGGACCTGATTTTCCTGAGGAGGGCATGCCTGACTTCGCTAGGGCCTCGGCGCTGCGCGGTCAACACGCAATGCTGCGCGGGCGGTGTCAGGCGGCAGGGATTACGGGTTCAGGCTCAAAGTCCGAATTTCAACCCCAGGGCCCCCGGTTGTCGCGGCGGTTCCACGGCCCTGACCTGGAGGCTTGCCGCGCCGTGCCGCCGTCCTCGGCCTCGAAGCCCGCGAAATCGGTCCCGCCGCCCGATGGCAGTTGACCCAATTCCACCGCCAACTCCTTCAAAGCCGCGATCCGGTTCTCGACGTTGGGGTGAGTCGAAAAGAGGTTGTCGACACCCTGGCCGGTCAGGGGATTGACGATGAAGACATGAGCCGCCGCCGGAACCCGCTCCGCCATCCAGTTGGGCGTACGCCGAGCCACGGTGTGGATCTTCGCCAGTGCCGAAGCCAGCCACATCGGATTAGCGCAGATCATCGCCCCCAGCCGATCGGCCTGATACTCGCGCGACCGGCTGATGGCCATCTGCACCATCATGGCAAGGAATGGCGCCACGAGCATCGCGACCAGCGTTCCCAGAAACCCGGGTCCGCCGCCGTTGTCCCGATTAGACCCGAAAATCATGCCGATCTGAAGGTACTGTGCCAGCATGGAAATGGCGCCGCCGATCGTGGCCGCCACGCCCATCGTCAGCGTATCGCGGTTCTTGATATGCGCCAGCTCGTGCGCGATCACACCGGCAAGCTCTTCGCGCGACAAAAGATCGAGCAGGCCCGTCGATGCGGCAACCGCCGAGCGCGCGGGGCTGCGGCCCGTGGCGAATGCGTTCGGCTGCGGGTTGTTGATGACGTAGACGCGCGGCATCGGCAAATCGGCGCGTTGGGCAAGCTCGCTGACGAGCTGCACGTAGCCGGGCGCTGTGCGCTCGTCCACTTCCTGCGCCTTGAACATGCGCAAGACCATCGTGTCCGATTTCCAAAGACTGACGGCGTTCATGACAAGCGCCATGACGAAGGCGATGATGAGACCCGCCGTGCCCCCCACCAGCGCGCCCATGGCCACGAAAATGGCGGTCAGCGCAATCAGGAGAAGACCGGTCTTGGCGTAATTCATAGGCATGGCGTCACACCAGACAGAGGTTGAAACAGACATCGCGCGCCGAACCGGTGCCTTGCGAAGTACACTGCCAATGGCCGCACCCCATTCCGCACCCAGTCCGGCATGGTATATGGGAGCCGTGGTCATCGGCAACCAGACCCGCCCAGGTGGTTTTCGGCAAGACCTGCACGAGGTGGCCGCCCAGTGCCGCTGTCAAACTCCACCGGCGCCTCATAAGATCCGTGCCACGCGACGTGTGAGATTCCGCTATGACCCGCAAGACACCCGACGAAGCCGCAAACACTGAACCGGGGCCAACCCGCTCTGAGAGCGATAAGCCGGCACGCCCCCTCAGCGACGCCGCGATCCGGGCACTGGCGGAAGCCGAGGAACGGCGCCGCGTCAGGCAAGAGGCGAGTGCCGGCGGGCCAAAGGAAATTGGTGGCCGCGAGGGTCCCGATCCGGTTCGATACGGCGATTGGGAAAAGGACGGAATTGCCTCCGATTTCTAAATTTCTTCTTCACGTTTGAACGCGGATCTCGTGCCCGGGCGTTACCGGGATATGAATTTGTGACACCGCCCGCGTCTATCCCCGGCACAGCCATTCGTCGCCCTATCCCGGTCGCTTTCGGGACAGTCTTGGCTTCGATCTGCCGCTGCCGTGCCGTTTCGAGGCACGAGTGTTTCAATTTTTCACGCGCTCATGACAGCAGCGCCGGTTTGCCCCGCGCCGCCGTCTCAATCCAGCACAACGGACTTGTTTGATTTTCTTTTGGTTCATAGATGCTGATCTGACTTTAATCGAAATCTAACCATCAAATATTGTCACCAACCTGCTAACGAACTGCCGCGCATTGCGAGGCATCCAAATTGCTGTGCTCCCCCCACGCCCAATCGGGTTGTGCCAGGGAGACACACGATGTCATTCGCGTTCCAGTCATTCGCCTCTCGTTTTGCTCGCGATGAGCGCGGAGTCGTGGCGGTCCTGTTCGGACTGATCTTTGTTATGCTCGTCATCTTGTCGGGCATCGCCGTCGACCAGTCGCGCATCTACCACTCGACCAGCAAGCTGGCCGCCGCCGCGGACGCAGCTGCCCTGGCCGCTGGCCGCGCGATGCTCGATCGCCGCAACACGGATGACGAGGTCAAGCAAATCGGCCAGAGGTTCTTCGATGAGAACCTCGCCGTCACGCGCGACTTTGCCAACGTCCACGGTGTCCGGATCATCCCTAACCGGGTTGCTGGAACGGTCACTGTCGATGTGGACGCCGACGTTCCCGTAACGATTACAAAGGTTGCCGGCTTCGAATCCGTGTTGACCCCGGTGAAGTCCTCCACGGCCTACGATCAGCGCGATATCGAACTTGGCATGGCGCTCGACGTGACCGGTTCGATGTCAGGCTCCAAGATTGCCAATCTCAAATTGGCCGCCAAGGATCTCATCGACATTCTCATTCCGGACAGCGGGAGCACGAACACCGTGCGCATCGGATTGGCGCCGTATGCAGCCGGCGTGAACGCAGGGTCGTACGCTCGCATGGTCACCAACGACCGGAGCACGCGCTGCGTCCATGAACGGGCTGGATCTGAAGCCTACACCGACTACGCGCCCGGCACGGGAAGCTGGATCGGCTTCACGAGCGGCATGAACTGCCCGAGCGCCCGCGTTGAACCGCTGACCAACAACAAGGGGACACTCAAGTCGCGCATCGACACTTACTCGGCATCGGGCATGACGGCCGGCCACATCGGTGCAGCCTGGGCCTGGTATCTGGTCTCGCCCGAGTGGGCTTCAATCTGGCCGACGTCCAGCCGGCCTGTCTCGTACTCCGAGCCCAATACCGTCAAGGCCATTATCCTGATGACCGACGGCGAGTTCAATACGCAGTACGTTTCTGGAAATGGCAATTCGTCGTCGCAGGCGCTTAACCTTTGCGAGGAGATGAAGGACAAAGACGTGGTGGTCTATTCGGTGGCCTTCCAGTCACCCACATCAGCGGCGAACCTGCTTCGCTCGTGCGCGACGTCCGAGGACACATTCTTCAACGCCAACGATGGCGATGAATTGCGCGCCGCATTCCAGTCGATCGCCGCCAATCTCAACAACCTGCGCCTGACGCAGTAGTTCTATAAGAGCAGTGATGCTTACCGCTTCGGGGGCTGCGCAAATAGCGCGGCCCCTCGCGCATTTCTCCACCGCACGGTGCATGAGGGGATGTCCCGCCGCAGAACTGGCGCGCGACAACATCCGGGACAAGGCCGAGGTGTGGCCAATCGGCGATAGGTCTTGGCACCCTTGATCCTATAGTCTTCGGACACGATCACTTGGTTGGAGACTTTCATGTCCGAGAAACCCCGCCGGCGCCGGCCACTGTCGTGGTTCCTTTTGCTTGTCCTCATCGCAGTGACCTGCGCGGCCGGATTTCGCTTCGGCATCATTTCCCAGCGGTTCAGCCCGTTCCCGCCGATAACCCTCGACGAGCGGCCCGAATGGTTCGTGGATTCGCGACTGGCCACCCTGAAACGCGACCGAAGCCTTTGCGACGCCGTTCTGAAGGCGCCCCATATCGACGCGACACCCGTCGCTGACAAGCCGTATAAGGATGGGTGCGGATGGATCAACAGCGTGCGGTTCCAGAAACTGGGCGGCGCGCGCCTTGGCGCCGAACGCCTGACCTGCGACATGGCGGCGGGCCTCACACTGTGGATGACGCATGACGTACAGCCGCTGGCGAAAGAACTGTTGGGATCTTCCGTGGCGTCGGTTGCCGACATGGGCACCTATGACTGCCGCAATATCCTCGGCAGCAAGTACCTTTCGAAAGTACGCAGCCAGCATGCAACGGCCAACGCGATCGACATCGGCGGCTTCACGCTGGCGGACGGGCGGCGGATCAGCGTTCTCAGGAACTGGGCTGGCAACAGCGCGGAAGCCCGCTTCCTAAAGGAGGTCCACAAGCGGGCCTGCCGCTATTTCCGCGTCGCCCTAGGCCCGGAGTTCAACGCCGCCCATAAGAACCACTTTCATTTCGACCGCGGGGCTTTCTCGCGCTGTAAATAGGTCTGCTTGATCTGGCGGAATTCAGTAGACTAGGTTTTGTCCCTGGATATGAAAACGGCGCCGGATTTCAATCCAGCGCCGTTGTCGTTTCGCGATTTATCAAGTCCGCCGGTGCTCTTTAACCAGCGCGCTTGTTCTGCCGGTTCTCGATCAAGTCATCGACCACGCCCGGATCCGCGAGCGTGGACGTATCGCCCAGGCTTGAGAATTCGTCCTCGGCGATCTTGCGCAGAATGCGCCGCATGATCTTGCCCGACCGCGTCTTGGGAAGACCCGGTGAGAACTGGATCAGATCCGGCGACGCGATGGGGCCGATCTCACGCCGCACATGGGCGACCAGTTCCTTGCGCAGGGCATCGCTCGGCTCTTCGCCCGAGTTGAGCGTGACATAGCAATAAATGCCCTGTCCCTTGAGGTCGTGCGGGTAGCCCACGACGGCCGCTTCCGCGACCTTCGGGTGGGCGACGAGCGCGCTTTCCACTTCGGCCGTGCCCATCCGGTGGCCCGAGACGTTGATGACATCATCGACCCGGCCCGTGATCCAATAGTAGCCATCCGCATCGCGGCGGCAGCCATCGCCCGTGAAGTACTGTCCCGGATAGGTTGAGAAGTACGTCTGCGCGAAGCGCTCGTGATCCCGGAAGATGGTGCGGCTTTGTCCCGGCCAGCTATCGAGGATCACGAGGTTGCCTTGCTCGGCACCTTCAAGGATGGTCCCCTTGTCATCGACAAGTGCGGGCTGCACGCCGAAGAACGGCCGCGTGGCCGACCCGGGCTTCAAAGCCGTTGCACCCGGCAGCGGGGTGATGAGGATGCCGCCGGTTTCGGTCTGCCACCACGTATCGACGATCGGGCAGCGGCCCTTGCCGACCACATGGAAGTACCACTCCCAGGCTTCCGGGTTGATGGGCTCGCCCACCGATCCCAGCACGCGCAGCGACGAGCGGTCCGTGCGGGTCACGAAGTCATCGCCCTGGCCCATCAGCGCGCGAATGGCCGTGGGCGCGGTGTAGAAGATGTTGACCTTCCACTTGTCGACCACATGCCAGAAGCGCGACGGCGTCGGGTGATTGGGAATGCCTTCGAACATGATCGTCGTGGCGCCGTTCGCAAGCGGCCCGTAGACGATGTAGCTATGTCCCGTCACCCAGCCGACGTCGGCGGTGCACCAGTAGATATCGCCGTCGTGATAGTCAAATACGTACTGATGGGTCATCGATGCATAGACGAGGTAGCCGCCTGTCGTATGCACGACGCCCTTGGGCTTACCCGTCGAGCCTGACGTGTAGAGAATGAAGAGCGGGTGTTCGGCCTCGATCTCCACGGGCGGGCAATCGGCGGACACTTTCGCCATTTCTTCATGCAGCCAGAGATCGCGGCCGGGAACCCACGGCACCGGATTGCCGGTCCGGCGCACGACGAGCAGCCGCGTATCCGGATGCGCGCCTTCGAGTGCGATATCGGCGTTTTTCTTCAGCGGCACGTTCTTGCCGCCGCGCACACTTTCATCCGCGGTAATGATGACGCGCGTCTCGGCGTCATCGACGCGGTTCTTCAAGCTGTCCGGCGAAAAGCCGCCGAAGACGATCGAGTGAATGGCACCGATGCGCGCGCAGGCGAGCATTGCGTAGGCCGCTTCGGGGATCATGGGAAGGTAGATCGTGACACGATCGCCCTTCTTGACACCATGAGCCTTGAGCACGTTGGCAAACCGGCAGACGCGCTCATGCAGCTGCTTGTAGGTGATCTGCTCGTCGAGCGTGGGGTCGTCGCTTTCCCAGATGATGGCGACCTGGTCGCCACGGGTTGCGAGATGCCGGTCGATGCAGTTGGCCGAGACATTCAGTGTCCCGTCCTCGAACCAATTGATGGAAACGTTGGCTGGATCGAACGAGGTGTTCTTGACGCGCGTATAGGGTTTCATCCAATCGAGGCGCCGCCCCATTTCGCCCCAGAACCCCTCGGGGTCCTTGACCGACCGCTGGTAGAGGTCTTCGTATTTGGCGTTATCGATCCAAGCCCGACCTGCCCAGTCGGGGTTGACCGGGTAAACCTTCTCGGTCATGCGCGTCTTCCTCCCATGTGTGGTATTTTTTGCCCATTATGAGAGGACTTTCAGCACCGCACAACTTGATAGATAGTCGAAAGTATATGTTGCGGAAGGTTGACGTCCATCCAAGCGGCCGCGCCGGCGGGCGAATGGCTCCGTCAATCCATGCGCGCATAGCCCTTTCGCCATATGGCCGGCCCGATCCGCCGCGGTCATGGACGGGGTTAACCCGGCTCAGCTGGAGTGGACGGCGGTCCCACCAGTGACCAGACGGAGCTGCGCTTGACCAGCGCGTCCTCAAGCTCCCGCGTGACGGGAACTTCATAGTCCGCGATCCGGACAAGGCTATCGCGCGGAAAATAGCTCCGATGCGGATCACCGATCAGCACGCGCGCCCCGCCCGCTGCCGCTAGGCGGCAATAGGCGAGGACCCGCTCGCCGAGTTGGCGCTCATAAAACAGGTCACCCACCAGCAGCACATCCTGACCCGGGTAATCATGATTGAGCAAATCCGCGTCCGTGACGTCGATCGAGACACCGTTAGCCGCTGCATTCACGTCGACGGCCGCCATCGAAATCTGATCAATGTCAGCGGCCAGCACCGTGCGGGCACCAGCGAGCTTCGCTGCTATGGCCGCCAATCCCGATCCTGTGCCCAGATCGATGACGCTCCGGCCCGCCACTTCCGCGGGGTTGTCGAGCAGATAGCGGGCCAGCGCCTGTCCGCCTGCCCATGCGAACGCCCAGAATGGCGGCGGGACGTTCATCGCGCCCAGTTCGTCTTCCGTCTTCTGCCAGATCGGAACGGATTCCTCGGCGAGATGGAGCCGGATCTCGGGGACGTGGGGTGGTGTCATCACCTTGGTATTGGCCAGAATAAACTCCCGCCAGCCGTCGCGATCTGATGGATCGGGTGCGCTCATCGCAGCGATTTGGGGTCGAGACCACCCATCCGGCACACGATTTTCCATTCTTCGGCCGTCACGGGCTGCACCGACAACCGCATGGAGGTAATGAGGCTCATTTTGCTCAACGACGGCGCAGCCTTTACCTCCGCGAGCGTCACGGGGTTGGGCATGTCGCACACGGCCGCGACGTCCACACATTCCCATGTCCCCGTCGTGTCATCGGGATCGGGATGGGCCGGCGCGATGACCTTGACGATCCCGACGACCTCCTTGCCGATGTTCGAATGGTAGAAGAAGCCCAAATCTCCGACCCGCATCGCACGCATGTTATTGCGCGCCAGATAATTGCGGACGCCCGTCCACGGCTCGCCCTTGGCGCCCCGCCCCTTCATCATCTCCCACGAAAAAGCATCGGGCTCCGACTTGAGGAGCCAGAACCCGGTCGAGACGATGGGCTTGGGGCCGGCTTTGGCGGATTTCGCGGCAGAAGCAGAACCTGCCCCGGATTTGGGCTTTTTGGTTGGCGGGTTCGTTTTGGCCATGTGCCGCTACACTCTTCTCTGGGACCGCGATGCGCGTGTTGCATCGCGTGTCCGGCTTAGGCGGTGTTGCGGCGATTGGCAATCGCGCGGCCAGCTAGTCTTCCGCCTTGAAGGGCCGCTGCATCAAACCGGCGATGGCGTCATCGACCCCGGTGCGTCCCTCGATGATGGCATGCACGGCCTCCGTGATTGGCATTTCGATGCCGTGTTCACGCGCAACGCGCACCGCCGCCGCCGCCGTGTGCACACCTTCGGTGACCGCAACACGGCTGCTCAGAACCTCGCGCAGCGACTTACCCTGACCCAGAGCTCGTCCGAGGCTCATATTGCGCGATTGCGGACTGCCGCAGGTGAGGATGAGATCCCCCAGGCCTGACAGCCCCATCATCGTTTCGGGCCGCGCGCCCAAGGCTTCACCCAGACGGCGCATTTCGGCAAAGCCGCGCGTGACGAGGCCCGCGTGCGCGCTCGCGCCGAACCCTTTCGCATCGACAATGCCGGCCGCGATCGCCAGCACGTTCTTCAACGCCCCGCCCACTTCGACACCGATAATATCGCTCGACCAATAGAGGCGGAACTGCCGGTATCCCAGCCGCTCGGCAAGCAATTGGCCGGTTTCCTCGCGCGCGCAGGCGATGGTCAGTGCGGCTGGCAGTCCACGCGCGACGTCGGCGGCAAAGCTTGGCCCGGAGAGAACCGCGAGCGTCTGTTGCGGCAGCACGTCCGCGAGCACATCGCCGAGCATCCGGCCGCTCGCCTGTTCGATACCTTTCGCGCACAGAACAATCGGATGACCCGGCGCGAGGATAGACGCGAGTTGAGTTGCGATGGCACGCACGTGTTGAGCAGGCGCGACCATGAGAACGGCGTCAGTTGCCGCCAGGTCAGCCAGGGTCGTCGTCGCCACGAGACCAGAATCGAGTTCGATGCCGGGCAGGAACGTGCGATTGACGTGGCGCGTGTTGATATCGTCCACGGTCTCGGGTTCGCGCGCCCATAGCACGACATCCCGGCCCGCCAGCCGCAAGGTCTGTGCGAGCGCCGTTCCCCACGCTCCACCGCCGACGACACCCACCTTTTGCAACGACATCGTCTGGTTCCTCCCAAGGGCGCGGACTTTATGCCGGTCTTACAGCTTCCGCCAGAGCCACTGCGGAGGCCGCGGTCACGCCTTGACGCCAGCACCGATGGCCGGCGGTGCCGCCGCATCAAGGGGCCAGCGCGGGCGCGCGGGGGCATCCAGCGGATCGACCAGTCCCAGAGCCAGACGTTCCGCACCGGCCCAGGCGATCATGGCGCCGTTGTCGGTGCACAGTGCGGCAGGCGGAATATGCAAGGTATAGCCGCGTTCTGCGACAAGCTGGTCTAGCCGCCCCCGCAAAACTTTGTTCGCGGCCACACCGCCCGCCACGACGAGCCGGCGCGGCGCTTGCGAACCCAGCCGCTCTTCGGCAATGACCATGGCCCGGCCGACGCGATCGGCCACCGCGTCCATGGCCGCCACCTGAAACGAAGCGCACAGGTCGGCGACATCCTGGTCCGTCAACGGCACCAATTCGCTGGCGCGGCGCCGGACGGCGGTCTTGAGACCGGCAAACGAAAAATGGGGTTCCGCGCGACCCAAGAGCGGCCGGGGAAAATCAAACCGGCGCGCGTCACCCGCCGCCGCCGCCCGCTCCACCGCCGGCCCCCCCGGCTGAGAAAGGCCCAGCAACTTTGCCGTCTTGTCGAAGGCCTCGCCCAGAGCGTCATCGATGGTGGTGCCGAGACGCTCGTAACGGCCAGGCCCCCGCACCAGTAACAATTGCGTATGCCCACCTGAGACGAGCAGCAGCAGGTACGGCGGTCCAAGCCCATCCGTCAGGCCCACCGTCAGCGCATGGGCCTCCAGATGATTGATGGCGAGGAATGGCTTGGCGTGGGCCATGGCCAGCGTCTTTCCCGTCACCATGCCGACCACCAGACCGCCGACCAGTCCTGGCCCGGCGGTCGCCGCGATGCCGGAAAGATCCGCGAACGACAGACCCGCGGCCGCCATCGCCTCGGCAATGAGATCGTCCAGGCAGGTCACGTGCGCCCGGGCCGCGATTTCCGGCACGACGCCACCGAAGCGCCGATGCTCATCCCATTGTGAGCGCACGACGTTGGATAAAAGACGGCCGGTGCCGTCGGCCCGGCGCTCCACAACGGCCGCCGCCGTCTCGTCGCAACTCGTCTCGATCCCGAGCACGATCAGCGGGGCCGCCGATTCTGGGACGTCGGGCATTGAGTCTCCTGGGGCCTGAGGGCGGAACGTCGCGGGTTCGTTTGCAAACTTGTCCGTGGCAAGGCTAGAAAGGCTGCCGGACCCGAAGCCCCGCCCTACCACTTGGAGAAAGCCCCTTGCAAGAGCGCCAAATTCGCATCGGAACGCGCGGCTCGGCCCTGGCGCTCGCGCAAGCCTATGAAGTGCGTGGCCGCCTGATGGCCGCCCATGGGATGCCTGAAACGGCTTTCGAGATCGTCATCATCAAAACGACAGGCGACATGATCCTCGATCGCCCACTCGCCGAAGTCGGCGGCAAGGGTCTCTTCACGAAGGAAATCGAGGAAGCGCTGCTCGACCAGCGGATCGACCTTGCCGTCCACTCCATGAAGGACATGCAGACCGCCCTGCCCGATGGGCTCGTGATTGGCGCGACCCTTCCGCGCGAAGATGTGCGGGATGCCTTTATCAGTCTGAAGTATGCCTCGCTTGAGGATGTACCAGAGGGCGCAGTGGTCGGCACGTCGTCGTTGCGCCGGCAAGCCCAGGTGAAGCGGCTGCGCCCGGACCTCCAGATCGTCGGGTTCCGCGGCAACGTGCAGACGCGTCTGCAGAAACTTTCGGAAGGCGTGGCGGAAGCAACATTTCTAGCCTGCGCAGGCCTGCGCCGTCTTGGGCTCGCCGACCGCATTACCGCAGCCATCCCGACGGAGAAGATGTTGCCGGCGGTCGCGCAGGGTGCCATCGGCCTGGAGATCCGCGTTGACGATGAAGCCACAGCAAGCCTCATCCAACCCCTCGACGACCAAGGCACGGCATTGTGCGTGACGGCCGAGCGCGCTTTTCTCGCGACCCTTGAAGGCTCGTGCCGCACGCCGATTGCGGGGCTTGCCACGTTCGACGGGAGAACGTTGTCCTTCGCGGGCGAGACGCTTTCGACCGACGGCCGCCAGCATGTGGCGAGCACGCGTTCCGGTCAGCCGAGCAGCGCGGCGGCACTCGGCACCGCGGCCGGCGAAGACATTTTGAGCCGTGGCGGCCGGGAGATCCTGCAAGCCTGAGGTCTGAGCGAGGCGGCGCGTCCCATGCATATCCTCGTCACACGGCCTGAGGCGCAGGCTCAAAGTATGGCCGATGCGTTGACCGCGATGGGCCATCGCGTGACGATTGCGCCCTTGCTCGATATCGTTCTGGAAGCACCGGCCATCGATCCGGCCGGCGCGCAGGCTCTGGTTCTAACCAGCCGCAACGCGGTGCGCGCGCTCACCCGGCACCCCCAACGCGACCAGCTGGCTGCCTTGCCGGTGGTGACTGTTGGAACGGCGACCGCGGACGCCGCCCGCGCGGCGGGATTTCAGGTTGTGCTGACGGGCGACAGCGACGGCGCGGCCCTGGCCCAAAGCATTGCGGCATCCCTCGATCCCCGGCACGGCGACCTCATCCATCTGAGCGGCGAGACGATTGCATTCGATCTGGCCGCCGCATTGGCCCCGCGCGGCGTTCGCGTCCGGCGCGTTGTGGTCTATCGCAGCGTTCCCGTCGCGGAATTGCCCGCACCCGTCGCGGCGGACATTGCCGCTGGCCGCATCGACGCCGTCATCCTGATGTCACCGCGGACCGCGCGAACCTGGATCGAACGCATCGGCGCGGCCCCGCTGGCAGGTGCCGCGCGTCAGATTATCCATATCTGTCTATCGGATGCTGTTGCAACGCCGCTGCGTGCACTCGGCTGCGCGCATGTCCGGGTCGCCATTCAGCCAAATTCGGAAGAAATACTTGCGCTCGTCGGACAGTTGTCGTCAACATCGGGCAGATAGAAGTTAGCCTCGGAAATCGCAGCGCTTTTTAGCGGGTTGAGGGGGCGCCGTCGACTCTGCTCCAAGCGCCAGCGCTGCACAGTCGACCCTGTAAATCGAGCCTCGCCATGACCGACAAGAAAGATACGCCGTCCTCCGACGCCGGCGCACCGAAGCGTCCGCACGCGACGCTCGATCTCAAGGCCACCGAAGTGAAAGGCGCCGGGGCGGCATCGTCAGCCGCAACGGGACAGGCGGACGCCGCACCGGGATCGGCGCCGTCCGCATCCGCCGCCTCGTCGGCGAAAGCCAGTGGATCGAGCGGCGGCGCGTCCAGCGACAAAGGCAGCGCCAAGACACCACCTCCGAAGGCCCCGGCGGCCCCCTCGCGGCTGGGACGTCTCGTCTCCAATATCGCGGCCGGCGTGATCGGCGGTGGCGTCGTCCTGCTGGGCGGCGAGCGGTTGCCTGACCTTCTGGGACTGCCGTCCCCCAAGGCTGAACTCGAACAGACGGTTGCCAGTCTGGAAGCGCGACTGGCAGCTGCAGAATCGGCGGCCAAGACCGAAGCGCCCGACGCACTGTCGGCGGTGACGGAGAAGATCACACGGCTCGAAGCCGCCGCTGCCGAGGTGGAGGCTTTAAAGTCCGCGCAGGCGCAATTGACAGAGGAAGCAAAGGCCCTGGCTGCGACGGTCGCCGGCGGCACCGAGAATGACAAGACGGCAGCGCGTCTCGCCAAACTGGAAAGCCAATTGACGACCTTGGAGAGCGCCGCATCCACCGAGGACGGCGGCGGGCGCATCGCACAGTTGGCCGCGTTAACGGGGAAGATCGCCGATCTGGAAGCCGCGCTCGGCGGACAGATCGCGGCGCTACGCGAGAGCGTTCCACAGGACATTGAGCGGCGCCTTGCGGTGACGGCCGAAGCCAGTGAATCCGCCAAGTCCGGCTCCGCGCGCATCGACCGGGATCTGACGCAGGCGAAGACGGAACTCGCCCGGCTTGCCCAGAAGATCGAAACGATCAAAGCCGACACCGAAAGGCTGGACAACGCCGTCACCGCCGCGCGTGAAGAAACGGGCCGCGTGGCCAGCGGGCTCGGCGAAGTCCGGGGTCAGCTCGATCAACAGACGAAGATGTTTGCCAAGCCCGCCGACGTGGCTGCCGCCGTCACGCCGGTCACCGGGGCGATTTCCAAAATCGAAGGCAGCCTGGAAAGTGTCCTGAAAAAGGAAGAGGAGCGCCAGACCAGCGCGGAACGCATCGTCGTGTCTCTGGAACTCGCCAACCTGAAACGTGCGATCGACCGCGGCCAAGGTTTCGCCGCCGAACTGGAGGCTGTCCGGTCCGCTTCGGGCGGCCGCATCGCGCTTGAACCGCTCGATGCCTACAAGGATGGCGGCGTGCTGGCTTTGGCCGATTTGAAGTCCGCCAGCCGTCCAGCGCTCGATGCGGTCCTTGATGCTGGCAGCACACCGGAGGATGCCTCGGTCTGGGACCGTCTCGTATCGGGCGCGAAATCGGTTGTCCGCGTGCGCAAGGTGCGCCACGAAGGTGACGAGAACAGTCTCGAGGCCACGGTGGCGCGCATCGAAGACGCCCTGAATGGCGGCCGTTTGGCCGACGTCATCGCCGAAATCGACAAATTGCCTCCAGAGTCGCGCGAACGGATCTCCGATTGGCGCGACAAGGTTGCCGCGCGCCTGAGCGTCGATCAGGCCATCGCGGCGACGGAGGCCGAACTGAAGGCAGCGCTGGTCACATCCGCGGGTGCGGCCGAACCTGCCAGCGTTCCTGCTCCTCCGCGCTGCTCCGCCTGCCGGCGGCGCGGCACCTGCTCCCCCTGCCCCGCCTGCCGGCGGCGCGGCCCTGCTCCTCCCGCTCCGCCTGCCGGCGGCGCGGCTGGCGAATAAGGGAGCCGCGAACATGGTGCGCCTCGTCGCATATCTGCTGGCCGTCCTGCTCCTCGCGACCGGGTTGTCCTGGCTGGCCGACCGGCCCGGCAACCTGCTGGTCACGTGGGAAGGCTACGAAATCGAGACGAGCGTATTCCGCGCCGTTGTCATTCTGGCGGCCCTCATCGGACTGCTGATCCTGACGTGGTCGATTGTCCGGCAAATCTGGGCCAGTCCGGCGCTGGTCAGCCACTTTCTGACCCGCCGCCGTCATCGTCGCGGCCTCGACGCCCTGTCCAGCGGCATGATCGCCATCGGCGCGGGCGACCGCTCGAGTGCCACACGCTATGCCGTCCAGGCCCGCAAGGCGCTGCCCAACGAACCGCTGACGCATCTGTTGCGCGCTCAAGCCGCCCAGCTCTCCGGGGACCGCACGACGGCGCGGCGCATCTTCGAAGCGATGCTCGCGTCCCCCGATACGGAACAACTGGGTCTGCGTGGACTTTATCTGGAGGCCGCGCGCGAAGGCGAACCCGAGGCCGCACGTCAGTTCGCCGAACGCGCCGCCCGCCTCAATCCGCGCTTGGGCTGGCCGCTTGAGGCGCAGTTCGACCTGCAGTGCAAGGCACGCGATTGGGCCGCTGCCATCGAGACCGTCAGCCATGCGAAGAAGGCGGGCTTGATGGACAAGCCGACCGCCGATCGCCGCCGGGCCGTGTTGCTCGCCGCACAGGCGCAGGATCTGGAAGAGAGCGAGGCGGACAAAGCGCTCGCGCTGGCGTCGGAAGCCCATGGCCTGGCACCCGATCTCATCGCGGCGGCGGCTGTCGCCGGCCGAATTCTTGCCGCGCGCGGCCAAACGGCCAAGGCTGCAAAGATTATCCAGAAGACGTGGGTCAAGGCCCCCCATCCCGAATTGGCGGCCGCCTATGCCTACGCCCGCATCGGCGACAGCCCGCGGGACCGCCTGGATCGAATCAAGCAGCTGGCCCAGTCCAAGCCCCATGACGTCGAAAGCGCGATGGCCGTTGCCACCGCCGCGATCGAAGCGCGCGCCTTCGACGTTGCCCGTCATGCGCTACAGCCGTTCCTGGATGAGCGCATGACCCGGCGCATGGCCCGCCTGATGGCCCGGATCGAAGGCGAGGAACACGGCGACGCGGGACGCGTTCGCGCGTGGCTGGCCAAGGCGGCAACCGCTGGCAACGATCCGGCGTGGACAGCCGACGGCGTCATTCTCGACGCGTGGTCGCCAATCTCGCCGGTCACCGGCAAGCTCGATACTGTCGTTTGGCGCAGCCCTGTGACCGGCGCCACGGCTGGTGGCGCAACACTTGAGTCCGAAATCGACAGCTGGCTCGGCATCGAAGCAGCCCCGTCCGAAGCCGCCCCCGCACCCGAGGCCCAGACCATCGACGTCATCCCGACCGTCGAGGTCACGTCCGATGCGTTGGCCGACGGCGCGACGATTCCGGAACCGGCCTCCGCGCCGGATGCGGTCGCTGAGCCCGAGACCGAGGCGCCGCCACCGCCAGCGCGCAAAAAGGGCCCTTCGGCCCGGGCCAGCGCGCGATCCGGCCGCGCCGCCGCCCAAAGCACAAGCCCCGAAGCGGCGGGCACGCCGAGCCCCATTACCGATCCCCCGCATGCTCCGGATGATCCAGGCGCCGAGGGGGAAGATCTCGTGCCGGAGATCCGCACGTCGCGCACCGCACCGACAGCTTAATGGCGGCAGCCTGACGGCGGCGCGGGTGCATCTTTTTCGCGGGCCGGGTGGTTTGAACCGCCGGTCGCAGACGCAGGGGCTAGGCGTGTCATGCTGACATCGCTCGCAGACCGCTGGATTGGCCGGAATGCCGCGCCCGATCCCGCCGCACTGGCGGAGGCGGCGCAACGAACCTCGGCCATTGTCATCACCGGAGGCGGTTCGGGCATCGGTCTGGCGCTTGCCCGGCAGTTGGCCAGCGGCACCCAGACGCTTGTGCTCGTGGGGCGCACGGAAGCCCGTCTGCAATCCGCCGCCCACGACATCAATCACGCGACAGGCGCCCGCGTGCTGCCGCTGACACTCGATATTGCCAAGCCCGATGCGGCGCATGTCCTCTTGCGCTGGCTCGACCTGGAGGGGCTCACTTGCGACATGCTGGTGAACAACGCAGGCGTGGGACTTGCCGGGCCCTTCACAGCCCAATCTCCCGATGATCTCGAAGCTCTGGTGGCGACCAATGTCGCCGGTCTCACGCGGCTGACGCGTGCGGTGCTGCCCGGCATGCTGGCGCGCGGACGCGGCGGTGTGCTGACCATCGGGTCTCTCGGTGGCGCCGCTCCCGGTCCGTGGCAGGCCGCATATTATGCCAGCAAGGCCTATGCGACCTCGCTCTGCGAGGCGCTCGCCCACGAGATCAGCGGCCGGGGCGTGCGGATGACCGTCGTGCTTCCAGGCCCTGTTGAGACGCGGTTTCACGCGGATATGGGGGCCGAGACGGCGCTGTACCGCCGGATCGTGCTCGCCGGTTCGCCCGACCGGATCGCGCGCCTGGCCCTGCGCGGGTATCGGCTGGGACGGCGCGTCGTGGCACCGGGGCTGATCCCCACGTTCACGGCCTATGCGCTGCGCGTCCTGCCGCACACGCTGACGGTTCCTCTGATCGGCTGGCTGCTGCGGGTTCGCGGGCCCGGACGCGGGCGCCACTGAGGGGTTCGCAAAACCTTAAAATTCTGCGTGCCGAAATCTTTGCAGGTTCGAAACCAATTCGCGCTTCAATGCGCCCAAGCGCCGGTCTTTTGTTCTGCGTGTCCGGTCGCCGTCATGGCGGCGTAAGGTCCACCTCGTGGGTCCTTGCGCCGCCATTCTGCTTTTTGGGATGCCCCAGACCAGACCTAGCGCGTCTCTTCCGGCGCGCGATGATAAACATCGTCGGTGCGCACGATGTCATCCTCGCCGAGATATGTGCCGATTTGCACCTCAATGAGCTCAAGCGGAACCTTGCCCGGGTTCTCAAGGCGATGCCACTGGGTGGCGAAAATATAGACGCTCTCGTTCTCGCGCACGAGGCGTTCGATGTCGCCGATCACGACCTTTGCCGTGCCCTGGACCACGATCCAATGCTCCGAGCGGTGGTGGTGCATTTGCATGGAGAGCTTGCCGCCGGGCTTCACGTGCAGAAGCTTCACCTGAAAGCGCGTGCCTATATTCAGCGTCTCGAAGAAACCCCACGGACGGTAATTGCGCAGATGCTGCTCTTGTTCCTTGCGATTGGAGCGCTTCAATGACGCAACGATCTTGGTCACATCCTGCGACCGGCTCTTGTCCGCGACCAGCAACGCATCCGGCGTATCGACGATGACCAGATCCTTGACGCCGATCGTGGCAACCAGACTGCGCTCGCTGTGAACGTAGCAGCCCGTCGTGTCCTCCAGCAGGGTCTCGCCGTGGGCGTAATTGGCGTTCGCGTCATGCGGGGCGATGTCCCAGAGCGACGACCACGATCCGACATCGTTCCAACCGACATCGATGGGCAGCATCGCCGCCATGTCGGTCTTTTCCATCACGGCGTAATCGACGGAAATATTGGGTGCCTCGGCGAACGCCTTGCTGTCGAGCCGCAGGAACCCCAGATCTTCCTCGGCGCGGGCGAGCGCCGCGCGGGCTGCTTCCAGGATGCGCGGATCGAGCCGGGCGACCTCGTCGAGGAACGTGCGCGCGTTGAGCACGAAGATGCCGCTGTTCCAGAAATAGCCGCCGCTTTTCAAATACGACTTGGCGGTCGCCTCGTCCGGCTTTTCACAGAACGCTTCGACCTTGAAGGCCCCGCCCTTGAAACCCTCAAGCGAGTCCCCCTGCTGAATATAGCCGTATCCCGTATGCGGGCTGTCGGGTTGAATCCCGAACAGGACAAGACGGCCCGTCGCGGCAACCGTCGCGGCCCGGCGCACAGCCTCGACAAAACCCGCTTCGTTGCGGACCGCATGATCGGACGGCATGACAACGAGAACGGCGTTGGGATGTTCGCGCGCGGCGGCAAGGGCCGCCACCGTGATGGCGGCCGCGGTGTTGCGCGCGACCGGTTCGAGGATGATCGCCTTGGGCGTAATACCGGCCCGGTCCAGTTCTTCCTGAACCAGGAAGCGGTGATTGTTGTTGCACAGGAGAATGGGGGCCGCGAACCCGGCATCCGCCTTCAGGCGTCCCAGCGTTGCGCCCAGGAGAGTCGACCCGCGACCATTGAAAAAGTTGATGAACTGCTTGGGGTACATGGACCGCGACAGCGGCCACAGGCGCGTACCCGAGCCACCCGACAAGACCACGGGATAAATGGAGGTCATCGCACGTCCTTTGCTGAGCCCGCCCACCGTGCTCGGAACAACTGATACCAAGGCGACAGAATTGCCTCAAGGAATGGTTAACCGGTGGCAAAATCGGATGGCTGTACCCTTGTACAGGCACAGAACTTCCGACGGAATTGCGACACGCGGGCACCGTCGGTCAGATTGTGGGATACCAGACGACGGCGGCGCCGCGCATGGATCCCGGACAGCCGTTCAACAGAGCGATGATGCAACACGCGCAAACCGCAGATGTGGACATGCTGGTCATCGGCGGCGGGGTCATCGGACTTGCCATCGGTGACGCCTTGGCGCGCGGTGGCCGGGACGTGCTGGTTGTGGAGCGCAACGGAGCCCTCGGCCAGGAGACCACGGCGCGCTCCAGTGAAGTCATCCATGCCGGCATCTACTATCCGAAAGGGTCACTGAAGGCGCGTCTGTGCGTGGCGGGCCGCGATCACCTCTACAAATTCGCGGCTGAGAACGGCGTGAACATCCGCCGCACGGGCAAGCTGATCGTGGCGGCGTCACCGGCTGAGGCCGAGCGGCTTACAGCGATCGCAGCAGCGGGGGCCGCGAATGGCGTCGACGACCTCCGGCTCTTGACCATGACCGAGGCCAAGGCCCTCGAACCTGAGGTGTCGTGCGTCGCCGCGCTGCTCTCGCCCTCGACCGGCATTGTCGACAGTCATGGTCTGATGGTGGCGCTTGAAGGTCACCTGACGACGCACGGCGGTCGCGTGGTTCTGGCAACCAGCGTGACCGGCGTATCGCGGGAGGACGAGGGCCTCTTCCGCGTCACCGTGCGGAATGCGGACACAACCTCGACCATCACCGCGCACGCGGTCGTGGCGGCCGCGGGCCTCGGCATGGCCGCTCTTGCGCCCCGGCTCCCGCGCACAGGGTCCTACGTTCCACCCGCGATGCTCATGGCCAAGGGCCATTATTTCAATTTGCGGGGACGCGCACCGTTCCGGCATCTCATCTATCCGATCCCCACGGACGGCGGCCTTGGTGTGCATGTGACGTTGGATCTGCAGGGCCAAGCGCGGTTCGGTCCCGACGTGCAGTGGGTCGATCGGCCCGACTATGCCTTCGATGATCCGCAGGGACAGCGCCGGGCGGACTTTGCCGCGTCAATCCGAAGGTATTGGCCTGATCTCGATCCGGACAACCTGATCCCTGGCTACACCGGTATCCGGCCGAAGATTTCCGGACCTGGAAAGCCGCCGGCCGACTTCGCCATTCATGGCCCCGCCAGCCACGGCATTCCCAATCTCGTCGCCCTCTATGGCATCGAAAGCCCAGGTCTCACCGCGTCTCTGGCAATCGGCGCCCACGTGGCGGCCATGCTGGCCCAGGCCTGAGCCAGCAATCGTCGCTGCGGAACGCGCGGCGGATCAGTGGATCGTGGGAGCCTCACCGGGTGCCAACTGTTCCGCACCGGGCAGGGCCGCAGGCGGCGGGGGCACATAACCTTCAACCACGCGCGTCAGAACGGCTTGGATCGCCACGGTATCCCGCTGCACCATCGCCGCTTCGAGAATATCCAGTTCACGCTGCAGATCCTGCGTGCTCAGAAACGGCTCGTTGGAGCGCATGATACGCGGATGCTCGGTGCCGCTGGTGTTGGCTCCGATCAGTAGTTCCTCGTACAGTTTCTCGCCGGGCCGCAAGCCCGTGTAGACGATCTCGATATCGCCATCCGGGTTCTTTTCATCGCGCACGTCGAGACCGGACAAGTGGATCATCAGCCGCGCCAGATCGTCGATGCGGACCGGCTCTCCCATCTCGAGCACGAAGACTTCGCCCCCCTTGGCCATGGCGCTGGCCTGAATGACGAGTTCGGCCGCCTCGGGAATGGACATGAAGTAGCGCACGATATCCTTGTGCGTGACAGTTACGGGGCCGCCGGCCGCGATCTGCTTGCGGAAGCGTTTGACGACCGAACCGGAGCTATCGAGCACATTGCCGAACCGCACCATGGATACGATCGTCGAGGGGTTCTCCGCGGCGAGCGCCTGCAGAACCAGCTCGGCAAGCCGCTTCGACGCGCCCATCACATTCGTGGGACGGACAGCCTTATCCGTCGAAATCAGAATAAGCCGCTCGACCTTGTGGCGGCAAGCGCACTCCGCGATCACCTTCATGCCGAGCGCATTGTTCCGGATGCCGGCGATGACGTTGCTCTCGACAATGGGAACGTGCTTGTAGGCGGCCGCGTGATAAATGGTCTTGACCGCGTAGCGCGCGATGGTCTCGCTGACGAGGACCTCGTCGAGAACGCTTCCCAGAACCCCGACGATGCGTGGCCGCTGCGCTTCGACCGGCCAGGTCGCGAGGATTTCGTGGACCCCCATCTCAATCTCGTAGAGCGCCACTTCGGAAATATCGAACAGCACGAGGTCTGTCGGGTGCTGCCGCAGAATCTGGCGAACAAGCTCCGACCCGATCGACCCGCCGGCGCCAGTCACCAGAATGGATTTGCCGCGGATCGAGCGCGCCAGGAGTTCCGCGTTCGGGGTCACCGGATCGCGGCCGAGCAAATCACCGACATCGACGGCCCGCAGATCGCTGAGACTGACGCGCCCCGCGGTCACGTCGCCATAGTCGGGAAGGACCAGAACCTTCACCGGAAGCGGTTCCAGCTGCCGCAACAGGGCGCGCCGCTCGCGGTGCTGCTGATGGGGAAGCGCCAGCAGCACCTCTTTGACGTCGTTGTGCGCGATGATCCGTTCCAGCCGCTCGGGACTGAACACCTTGACGCCAGATACGAATTGGCCGCGCATGGAACTTGACGGATCGATGAATGCGACGACGTCACGGTCGCCCACGCGACGGAGCTCACGCAGCAGACGGACACCAGGCTCTCCCGCGCCGTAGATCACGACGGATCGCGCGTCGTCCCGGATCGGCCGCATGGGTAGCGTCACGCCGGTGAACCGGAGCAATTGCCCGGCAATGTAGCGGCTGGTGGCCACGAGGGTCGCCGAGAGCAGTGCGAACGGTATGACGATGGAGCGCGGAATGCCCCACTGCCCCGAGAGGAACACCGCCGTGGACCAGATAAGAACGGCCAGTCCGGTGCTGAGAAAAATCTGCACGGACCCGCGCATACCCATGAAGCGCGTGACGAGTCGGTAAAGCCGGAACCAGGCATACGTCGCAACCGCCGCCACGGGGGCGAAAAGGAACAGCAGCATCTGCGGAACGTTCAGCGGCCAGAAGGGTTGGCCGTACCGGATCGACAGGACGGTCCACAGCGCAAGGCTGACAAGGCACGCGTCAACGCTCGCCAGAACGATGCGTTTGACCCGCCGGGGCGCGTCGACAAGGCCCTTGCGCAGCCACGTCAGAATACTCGCCTTTGCCGCCGTCCCGTCCAATAAAACCCCCTCGGCTCGACGGTTGCTCCGTCAGCCGGCATGATCCCGCGCTGCGCCCCTCAACGCCACGGGACAAGAAGCCCCACAGCGGTGTTCTCCTGTTCCTAGCAAATTCATAGACTTGTTGAAATGCCATTGGCGGAGTTTCCGGCGTGCCGCAGGCCGTGAAAGGTGCTGGGTGGTGGGGGGCAGGCGCTGTGGCAGCGGCGGCTGCGGACTTGGCCAGTCACCTCCGGGCGAGAACTACGGAGAACACGGCCTAGCGCCGGCAACAGCTGGGCACTTGGCTATTCGGCGGTCGAGGACTTCGCTGCCTTGTGGGTCCGGGCGTAAGCCCCCGCCGACAGAAGCATCGCCATCGCCGACAAGCCGACGACGGCCTGGAACCAAGTCTGCCAAACGGAATAGCTCGCCATCGTGAGGAAGATCAGCATGGCGTAGTGCGCCAGCGAGACCTGTTGCTCGCGCAGTCCCAAGGTTCCCGCGCGGCCCAACAGCGCCAGGAAGAACGCGAGTGCGGCCAGGACCCCAAGAACGCCGGTCTCATACCAAAGTTGAAGGAAGATGTTGTGAGGGTGGGCAGTGGTGCGGCGGGCCTTCACATACCCCTTTGGCTTCTCGATGGACTGGCGCGGCCGTGCTTCATCGAGCGCGCGCGTCGAATTCGTGCCAACTCCAAAAATCGGGTTCTCCAGAACACGCTCGGCCGTATAGCCCCAAAGAATGAGCCGCGCTTGGGCTGTCCGGTGCACCCAAGGGTTGGCATGCCAGCCCGCCTTCTCGGCATACAGGCTGAAGGGCACGATCAACAGAAACAGGCCGAGGAGGATCAGCCCTACGGACCACTTCGCAAGGCGCACATTGACCAGTCCGATCAGAACGACCACGGAACTGACGACAAGCGCCAATTGTGACGACTGATGGGTGGAGTTCGCCAGAATGGACGCGGCTGTCACAACGAGAATTGCACCGAGGATAAATCGGGTCCGCCCGTGGAACGTGGCGTAAACCCCCAGGAGGGCCGGCCAGAAGAGGCTGGAATAGGCGAACGTCGCGCGGTTGATGACGGAGTGCGACACGCGAATGATCTCGCCCGCCTCGTTCAGCCGGTAGTGCTTCTCGTAGCCAATGCGCAGCTGGGGGATCCAGGTATGGATCTGCCGTGTCAGTTCCCGATCGGTCAGCGTCTCGATGGCAATGTAGATCGACGCGATGGCCATCCCGATCACCAGGCCCTGCGTCAAGGCGATCACCGTCGCATCCGACCACCCTTTACCCATTCGCCAGACCGAAATGGCCAAAACGCCGACGAGGCCGAGGCCGAAGACTTTCAGGAACGAGTCCAGCGGTTCAACTGCCCAAATGCACGCCACCATGAGGACCGCAATCAAAACCCCGAAGCGCTGCGTGACCGTATCGGAGCGCAGTGCTGAGGCGAGGTTGGGCCAGTCGTTGTCAGGCTGGCTATACCGCGCCTGCCAGACGAAAGCGGTTACCAGCGTGACGACTGTGAACAGCGGCACGTAGCGGGGAAAGAAGACGAGCAAGGCGACCAACGCCGCCATCACACCGCGCACCAAGTCTAGCCTGGGTGGTTCGAGGGTCTCTCTTGAAGCGGCAGATATGCGTTCGAGAACCACCGAGAACCAGCTCCGTCGGCCATTGGCCATTCACACATCTATACTAAGTCCCAAGCGACTGGAAACGCATCGCTCGCCGCAGATCGGCATAGACACTTACAGCCCCCCGACCCAATCAGGCGGCTCCAGTCGCACCACCAATTTCAAACGTGTACCCGCGATCGTCGTAAGCCACGATTTTCAATCCGCGACGCGCGATTTCATCCGCAAGACCTTCTTCGGTCGCGGCAAACGCTACGTACTTGCAGCCCCGCGCAATCGTGTCCGTCATACCTTCGAGAATCTGCTTTTCGGCGCCGTTTGTCGTGATGCTCACGATCTTGGGAACACCGGCACCGACCGATGCCAGGATCGAATCCACCGAATCCACAGGAACCCGGATCTCGTCGTAGTGCCGGTCACCCAGCTGCTGATTGCTGTCTTCGACTACGTCCGCCAGAAGGTTCGACGCTGGATGTTCGGGGCTGGACAGAAAGACGAGCGTATCCTTTTTAGACCATGCGCCGGACGGTACGACCGTAACGCGGTCCTGCAGCCCCATGCGGGTCACGAACTGGCGCATGGCCGCGATATTTTCGGGATCCGGCTCAATAATAATGGTACGGCCGCGCTCGGCCATCAGAGCGAAGTAGATCGACCTCGAACGCCCGACAGCCAGGAGATCGCGCGGTGCGCCGATCTGGACCACCGTGTCGGTAGGCTCGATAAGTTTGTAGGGGTACTTGGACCGGCGCGCGGTCAACCCGATGGCATAATTGAAGGTTGGGGGAACGCGGCGCAGCACCGCTGCGATTGGACGGGTAATGGCCCGGTAAGCCTTCCCGGACATATGCCTCTTCACGCGCAACAACAGACCGGTGTCGTCAGATACGGAGCTGCCCAATTTTCTGGCCTCGAAGCTGATAGGGGAAAGCCGGCCGACCGGTAAGAAGCCGCCCCTGAGTTGCGTCTCCTGACTATGCGACGCCCCAAGCTAAGTCAACGTTGCGAAGTCCAGCCCACATAGTAATACGCTAGGAATTGAAGCGGCTGGTCGCCCGCATTGCCTTGACCAGAAATAAGTCAGTCAGTCCGGCCCGAGCCCTTGCTGCGACAATCTGCAACTGGGATGGGGCACCGGGTCCGGCAATCACTCGCGGTTGCCCGGGGAAACAGGAAGAAAAGCAGGATGCGCGTCGGCTGGCTGCAATCCAAGTTTCTCAAAGATGTCAGCGTCGTTAGCACCGGGTCCCTGGCTGCACATGCGATTACCGTCATCTCCGCGCCGATCCTCACACGGCTCTACACGCCTGCCGATTTTGGCGTCTTCGGCGTCTTCTTCGCCCTCACGATGGTCTTGGCTCCAGCCATAGCCGGCAAGTTCGACGAAACAATAGTCGTGGTTCACGAGGACGATGACGTGCCCAAGGCCCTCGCGCTTTCGGCTCTCACGTCGCTCTTCCTGTCTGCTCTGCTCCTCGCCGCCGCCCTGCTCGTCGCCTACGCCTACCCGGATTTCGTGGACCAGGCGGGATTGCGTAAGGTGATCCTCTTGCTGCCCGTCGCACTTGCGCTCAACGGGTTGAACAATACGGGGCTCAATCTCGCCATCAGGCAGAGGAAGTTTCAGGATGTCGCGCTCTTGAAGGCGCTTCAGGCCGCGGCGGTCGCGGTAGCCAGCATCATGTTCTACTACCTGGGAGCCACCCACATCGGCTTGGTCCTCGGGCTGGTACTTGGACTGTTCTGCTCGTTCGTGTTTCTCCTTTGGCGGCTGGGTCCCTCCCTCAGTGGCCTCAAGAGTTCTCACGACCGAAGGCCTGGCGGCTTTTGCTGTCCAGTTCAAAGCCTTTCCGCTCTATAGCGCGACGGGAACGGTCTTTGGCGGGCTCGTTGAGCAACTGCCCCTTCTGGTCATCTCGCGGTATTTTCCCTTGCCGGTCGTCGGCAATTACTCGCTCGTCGCGCGCGTTGCGTTCGCGCCGCTGGCTTTCCTGTCCGTCGCCATCGGTCACGTCAACATGCAGCGCGTGGCGAGCCTTGCCCGCAGCGGGCAGCCGATTCTGCCGTTCCTGGTTCGCGTCGTCGCGGCGTTCTCCGCGATCGTGGCCATCCCCACCGTGATCTTTGTCTTGTGGGCACCCGCCCTATTCGAACTTGTGTTTGGGGCACCCTGGAGAGATGCGGGGATCTACCTTCAAATTCTGATGCCTGCCCTCGCCATGCGGCTCATTGCGATCACGTTCGCGGGAACGATCGAGGCCACCCGGAACAACCATTTCGCGCTGACCTGGAAACTATGCGCCCTCGTTGTGACACTCGCAGTCCTCGGCATTTATGCGCCCGCCGGGCAAATCCTGGATCTGCTGCATGCGAAAATGGTGGCAGATGTTGTGATGTACGCAATTTTCCTTGCGCTCATTGCGTATTCCGCCGCCAATCCCAAGCATCCGCCGGCCACGCCAGCCCCGTCCAATCCTGACGCCGATACTGGCGGATTAGTGGGATAACGACACCCGACCATTGCCGAACGGTGACGCTCCCCCAAGGGGACGTCAGACCAATCGGGCCGCGCGATCCGAGAAACGGCCGCGCCTCGGCAGGAAGAATAAATTCTCGTTCGCCTTCGCATTTATTGCCGGGATCGTGCGAAGCCGCCCCCCGGATTCGACCGCGATCGTGTAATCCAGGTTCTGCAATTGCGCAGCGAAGGCTTCCAGATCGACGTTCTGCCGCTCCAGCGCCTCGACGTTGTACTCCATCTGCACAACCGGGAGATCGGCCGAGGTAAAGATTTTCTCAGCGCCCCGCATCACCTGCGGCTCGAACCCTTCGACATCGATTTTGATGTAAGCGATTTGTCCAATTTTATCCTGGAGTAGATCGTCGAGCGCCTTGATTTCGATGGTCGCGCCAGCGTTGCCACCCGCATCGGCAGCTCCAGCCTTGACGTAACCGATAGCCAATTCCTTGGTGCCGGCGACCAGTGTCGCGGTTCCCGATACCGCGCCGATCCCATAGGGGCGCGCAACGATCCGCTCGCCGTATCCGTTCAGTTCAATGTTGCGCAGAAAAGTTGGGTAGATCGCCGCATTGGGCTCGAACGAAAATACCTGTCCGGCCGGGCCAACCGCCTTTGCAAGCAGCATGCTGTACCAGCCGAAATTGGCGCCCACGTCGACCGCCGTGTCACCGGGACGAACCAGCGCACGAGCAAGCGCCGACAGTTCGCGCTCGTAATCCCCCTCCAATCGGATGTGCAGGAAAACCGGCTCGCTGATGGCCTCGAATTTGTGACCATCTTTCGTGACGATTATCGCGTCCGTCAGCGGGATCTCCGAGGAGACGAGGCGCGACAGCCGGCGCTTCATCGAAATCGGCAGGATTTTCCGGACCACGGACAAGCCACTGCTGCCGATGCTTTTGGCCGTAGCTTCCACCACCTTGGCGGTAAACTTTTTCATTCCCGTTCCTCCCGCTGCGCGCGGCCTGAAGTTATGTGACGCCCATCGCGAAAAGCAAGCCGGACGCTGCAACGCCTAGCGCTATCGCGTTTTTCGAGCATTGCGCCGTGACCGCGTACCGGACTGCTGCGCGGTTGTCATATGGCTAGCCCTCTGCGTCCGGCCAGGTTCTCAGCCCGAGGGCCAGGAGCATGAAGATCGCGATGGCAGGCTGGGTAACGATGAAATAGACCTGGGTCATACACGCCATTGTCAGCATCGCGAGCAGGATTAGCGCGTTCTCACGGACTTTCCCCAAAAATGTCGCATCTCGATTGCGCCAAAGTCCAACCGCGATGCTGCACAGAAGTCCCACAAAAAACAACGTCGCCGGCAGCCCCGCCCGAAGGGCCAGATCGGTGAATTGGTTATGCGAGGGAAAGAGCCTGAGGCTGGCACCGCCTGTGCCGATTGGAATTTCGGACGATGGTACCGGTGTAAAGGCATCCCCGAAAATGGGGCGCTGACGAATGCGGTCGATGGCATGCACCATCAATTGCCAGCGCCGGGCATCGCCCCGCTCCTGAATGTCATGAAGATGCTCGGCCGACGTGACCTGCGGAACGTAGGGAGCCGGAGGTTTGGGCAGCGGCTTGGGCGCGGGCGGCTTCTGCCCCGGGCGCAGCTGAGGCGGCTTCGGCGCTGGCCTGACGGGCGGCGGCGGACGCGGCGTGGGATGAAGCACCGATGGCCCCTCGACCGAGCGCAGTGCGATGCCGGCCGCCCAATAATTCACACCCGCCCCGACGAGCACAAAGGCTCCAGCGAGGCCAATCACAGGCCAGCTCGGCGCATCGGGTACGCCCTTGACCGCGCGGTAAGCCTGGAGGCAGCTCCAGATTGCAACCGTGCCTAGGATGACGGCGAGCCCTGTCCGGGACCAGATCGCAAATACAAACGTCGCCGATAGAAGAAAAAGAAAAAAGCCTTTCGTGCGCGTCAAAGGCGGTGCGCGCACACTCAGGCTGGCCAGCACGACACCCAGACCGATCGCGACGATCACGGGCTGCAGGTTCTTGGCCGAATAGAAGGCTTCCTGAACGTAGCTCCAGGCTATGATCGGCACGTAGAATTGAGCGTAATAAGCAAGTAGTCCTACGATCAGCGCAGCCGAGAGCGAGCTGGCCACGGCGAAAATGCAAAGCGCTCGGCGCACTTGAATTTTGGTCAGTGGAAGCTGCCGCACCGCTGCAAACGTGAGAAACGGCAAGACGGACTGCACGTAGAACAACGCGTTCAGTCTCCAGTCTGGGTTGCCATAGGCGCCATAGACCATGGCCAGCGACATCCACGCGACGGTGGAAAGTGCGAGGATGACCGGCAGATCCCAAACGAGACGCCGATGCTTCAGAACAGTGGCGGCTGCGGCGAGCAGAACCAGTGCGATACCTGCGAGAGCGATTGTGAAGCCTGACGTCGGTAGCGTGAGCTTCTCTTCGAGCGCCAACAACGGTCCAAACGTCGGGCCAGCCGGGGTCACCACGATGTACATAGGAAGCGCGAGGAGCGCCGACATCAGATAGAGCGATGCAGCCGGAATTTTTGCACCGGGTGTAGTGGGGGCTTCGCGGCCAGACACAGTCATGAGTTCCCAGGCACCGCATCATCTACAAGGCCTGCCGAGATAGCACCTATGGCCGCCACATGCGACCACGCGCTCATACCTTGGCGTCCTTTTTCAACCAGTTCCGGCTGAGGTAAAGCCCGAGCGCCAGATATTCCCACGGTCGGGATGACGTCGACAAGCGCCTTCAAAATGGCGTCGCCGAAGCTCGTCGCGAACATAATGATCGTCAGTTCGCGCGAGAACAACAGCACACAGAACGATGACAGCCGGCGAGTGAATGTTGGATCGGATCGTGTTTGAAACCAAGGCTGTCATGGCTCCGACGCCGAGGAGGGCAAACACGCCCAGCCAGCCAAAGTTCAAATCAGGATTCGGCGACGACGCTTGGAGGAATGTTGTTTTCAGGTTGTTCAAAAATTTGGTCGGAGAGAATTGACGAGATATCCGAGAAAATCGGCTTATCTGGCCACCAGGATTTTGGGACGAACACGAACAGCCAGCCATAGAAAGTCTGCCCGTTCAAGTACGGGAATATCCTGGGGGTCGCGTCCACAATATGCGAAGTTTTGATGAGATCGAATCCGTACCGCCCTTGCGCGAAGACTTCCAGCTTCTGGTAGACGCCGACAGGTAGAACGGTCGGTTGCTCCCACGGCTCAGCATCTGGCAAAGGCGACTGAGATTGAGATTGAGATTGAGATTGAGACCCGTCGACGGGATCGATCTCGCCCACCACCGCCTCATAGCGAACCAGCGATGTCGCGACGATGACCGCGACGAGAATGGCGGAACACGCGACATACATGCGCGCGCTCGCCTTGGACGGCCTGAGGCTCCACAGAATGAGGAATTCCACGATGTACAGGATCGATGTCGCCCGATTGCCCGCGAACGTCGCCACGAGAACGGAAAGAGCGAGCGTGGCGAACAACACGATGTAGAACGTGCGGCTGGCCTTCTCACCTTGCGCGAACCACATGATCAGCATGGCGTAAAACGCGCACTTGACCAAGGTCGTCGCCTTGAAAAGCCAGTACTCCGGATAATAGAACCTCTGTGTCGCGCCCCCCGGAAGATCGTTGAACTTTTTCGCAAACATCCGGTCCGCGCCGATCCCGCCAGTCATATCGAGGAACTGCAGCAGACCGATGATCGAAAGGGCCATCACGACCAGAGATATCGCTACGATGCTTTGCGGCGCAATTTCGCGTTCGCGCAGATACGCCGAGTTGATTGTCACCGCGCGTTTGGTTTGCAGGCCCAGGAGATAGGCGCCCATCGAAAGCGTGATGAGCAGCATCCCGTAGAAGAGTATGTCCTTCGATTTCCCCATGAACATGCGATCGAGCTTGAAGCCCAGGTCGCGGATGATATCGGGCGGGCGGACGAACCAGACGTAGCCCGCCTTGAATAGAACGCTGTAGGCAAACAGGATAAAGACGAAGAACGCGGGGTCCGCTACGGAGACGCGTCCCTTGCGCCAAAAGTGGGCGGCAAACATCGCGAGGCAGAGGGCGATGAGGACACCGGTATACAGTTGCATTAGCATCTGAGGTGTCGCGCCTTCTGGTTTTCGGGGGATTTCATGCCTGATTTGCCGCCCTGTAGATCGTTCCGGACCGCCGAGCTCGCGTCATAGCGCACCGTGGACCATGGATTTCGCCAACGATCTCATACCTATTCGGTATACGGAAACAAGGTCGCTGGCGCAGGACTGACGCAGGGCAAGCCTTAAAACCACAGCGTGCCCAAAAATCAACCAGGTCCATCCCGGAAGATTGGTGGACGATGGCAGACTTACACTTGGTACTACGCCTTGAAGATGCGAACACCTGCCCTGTGAAATGTATGATGAATGACGCATGTCAGGCACGCCATTTGGCTCCGGACCCGCACAGCACACAGCACCGAATTGCATGACACCCCATCTCAAGAAGCTTGAAGCCGAATCCATTGCCATCATGCGCGAGGTGGCCGCAGAATTCCGTAAGCCGGTGATGCTCTATTCGATCGGCAAGGATTCGAGCGTGATGCTCCATCTGGCGATGAAAGCCTTTTATCCGGGCAAGCCGCCATTTCCGCTCCTCCACGTCGATACGACCTGGAAGTTCCGCGAGATGATCACCTTCCGGGACCAGACGGCCCAGCGGCTCGGCGTCGATCTCTCGTTCATATCAACGAGGAAGGCCGCGCGCGGGGCGTCAATCCCTTCACCGACGGCTCCGCGCTCCACACGCAGGTCATGAAGACGGAGGCGTTGAAGCAGGCCCTCGTCCACTACGGCTTCGACGCGGCATTCGGCGGTGCGCGCCGCGACGAGGAAAAGAGCCGCGCCAAGGAACGCATCTTCTCATTCCGCATCCGCAGCATGTCTGGGACCCGCGCAACCAGCGGCCGGAACTCTGGAATCTCTACAACACCCGGATCCGCGCGGGCGAATCGATCCGCGTCTTCCCGCTCTCGAACTGGACCGAACTCGATATCTGGACCTACATCCGCGAAGAGGAGATCCCGGTCGTCCCCCTCTACTTCGCCGCGGAACGTCCCGTCGTCTCGCGGGCCGGCACGCTGATCATGGTCGACGACGAACGGCTCGAGCTGCAACCTGGCGAGACGCCCGAACATGCGGCGCGTGCGCTTCAGGACGCTGGGCTGCTATCCCCTGACCGGGGCCATCGACTCCAGCTCCACCACGCTTGACGATATCATTGCCGAAATGATGCAAGCACGGACGTCGGAACGGCAAGGGCGGCTGATCGACAGCGACGACTCCGCGTCCATGGAAAAGAAGAAGCGGGAGGGCTATTTCTGATGGCCTCGCCACCACTCAATCCGCCGGCAATCGCTCCCATGCAAGGAGAACGCGGCCTACTGCGCTTCCTCACCTGCGGCTCGGTCGACGATGGCAAATCCACGCTCATCGGACGCATGTTGTTCGACAGCCAGCAAATCATGGACGATCAGCTGGCCGCCCTGCAGCGCGACTCCAAGCTCCACGGCACGGCGGGCAGCGACATGGATTTCGCGCTGCTCGTCGACGGCCTGGAGATGGAGCGCGAGCAAGGCATCACGATCGATGTCGCCTACCGGTATTTCGCCACGCCCAGGCGTTCGTTTATCGTCGCCGACACGCCCGGTCACGAGCAGTACACGCGCAACATGGTCACCGGCGCATCGAATTCCGAGCTCGCGGTGCTCCTGATCGATGCACGCAAGGGCGTGCTGGTGCAAACGCAGCGCCATGCCCATA
This sequence comes from uncultured Alphaproteobacteria bacterium, assembly GCA_963786675.1. GTDB lineage: Bacteria > Pseudomonadota > Alphaproteobacteria > Rhizobiales > Hyphomicrobiaceae > JAGVSR01. The sequence continues at coordinate 267,358 of CAWAZY010000002.1, forward strand.
TCTGCAGCCTTCTCGGCATTCGCGACATCGTTCTGGCCATCAACAAGATCGATCTCGTCGGCTACGACGAAGCGGTGTTCACGGCCATCGAGACCGACTTCCGGGAATTTGCCAAAGGCCTGTCCTTCCGCTCCATCGTGCCCATTCCGATGTCCGCCCGTCTTGGCGACAACATCGCCACCCGCTCCACGCGGATGCCCTGGTACACCGGCCCGGCGCTGCTCAGCCACCTGGAAGAGGTCGACGTCACCCCGCCGGGCATCGATGTCCCCTTCCGCTTTCCCGTGCAGCGCGTCAGCCGGCCTGATCTCAATTTTCGCGGCTTCGCAGGTACGGTCGCGTCGGGACAGATCGGCGTCGGCAGCGAGATCATTTCCGCTAACTCCGGGCGCGGCTCACGAATCCAGAGGATCGTCACCGCCGACGGCGATCTTGATCGCGCCGAGGCCGGCGATGCCGTGACGCTCGTGCTGGCAGATGAACTCGACATCGCCCGGGGCGACGTGCTGTGCCCGCCCGGCGAGCGCCCGGAGGTCTCCGATCAATTCGCGGCCCATGTCATTTGGATGAGCGCCGATCATTTGTTGCCCGGCCGGAACTACATGATGCGGATCGGAACCCGGTGGACACCGGCCAGTGTTTCAACCGTCAAGCATCTCATCGACATCCAGACGTTCCAACCGCTGGCCGCGAAAACGCTCGAACTCAATCATATCGGCGTCTGCAATCTCGCGACGACGTCGCCGGTCGCGTTCGATCCCTATGCCCAGAACCGCAACACGGGCGCATTCATCCTCGTCGACCGGATTTCCAACGAGACGGTCGCCGCTGGGATGATTTCCTTCGGCCTTCGGCGCGCCACGAACATTCATGTCGAAGAACTGTTCGTTGAAAAGGACGCGCGCGCCGCGGCCAAGCATCAAAAACCCGCGATGATCTGGTTCACTGGGCTTTCAGGGTCTGGAAAATCGACCATCGCCAAGCGGCTGGAAAAGCGCTTGCACGACCTTGGCCACCATACCTACGTTCTGGATGGCGATAACATCCGGCATGGCCTGAACAAGGATCTGGGGTTCACCGACACGGACCGCGTCGAAAATATCCGGCGCATCGGCGAAGTGGCCAAGCTCTTCATCGATGCCGGCCTGATCGTCATGTGCTCGTTCATTTCACCCTTCCGCGCCGAGCGCCGCATGGTGCGCGAACTCGTCGACGACAACGAATTCATCGAAGTCTTCGTCGATGCCTCGATCGAGGAGTGTGCGCGCCGCGACCCCAAAGGCCTTTATGCGAAGGCAAGCGCCGGCAAGATTAAGAATTTCACCGGCATCGACAGCCCCTACGAGCCGCCGGAAGCTCCCGAACTGCATTTGCAAACCGAGGATGCGGACCCCGACACGCTCGTCGATCAGATCCTCGTCTCGCTCCGCGACCGAGGCCGCCTGTAATTTATAAGCGCCTGTAGATTACAGGTCTTGGTCCGACGATAGGCCGTCGCTTCTCAACTTTGTGAGCAACGCGATCCACTTGCGGTCAAGTACGTCACGATCGAAACCCTTCAAGTACGCGTTGCGAATTTCACTTCGCGCCGCCGGTGAGAGCGGGCCCGCGTTCGCGACATTCATGAGAACCGGTAGTGCTGCCGTGGGATCGCTCGGATCGACGGTCACGCCAAGATTTTCGCGCGCGATCAGCTTGAAGAAGTCGCTGTCGGGATTGACCATGCACAGCACGGGAAGGCCCGCGCCAAGGTACGTCACCAGCTTGCTGGGATACGCATAGCGCCAGGACTGCTCATCGAGCGAGACGATGCCCATGTCCGAGTCATCCAGGAAGCGGCGCAGCACAGTGAACGGCATCTGATCGAGGAAGCGCACCCGCGAATTGCCGGCGTACCGCTCTTTCAGCCACTTTTTCTTTACGCCCTCTCCTATGAAGAGGATTTCCGTATCGCTCGAACTCAGGATGCCATCCAGCAGCGGTGCGAGTTCTTCGAGTGACTGATAGGCACCCATGTTGCCCGCAAACAGGAGGCGGAAGCGCGCCACGCGCTGCAAGGCGGCCGCCTGAACAGCATCGAGGTCTGGAGGGGCAGCGGAGGTGATGTCGGTCAGCGCGTAGTTATTGATCAGATGGATCTTGGCCGGATCGGCGCCACGCCGCTGCAATTCCCGGGACATATCTTCAGACAGGGTCACAATCGCACTGGCAAGCCTCAGATTGAGACGATCCAGCGGACCGAACACCCAGCGGTAGACCTGCCGGATGGGCGTGCGCATTTTCGGCGCTGAGATTTCCGGATGAATATCCTGCACGTGGTAGATGAACTTCGCGTTCACCGCACGGGCTGCCATTCCCGCTGCAAGCGCTGGCAGAACCGGTGGGAACGAAGCCGCGGTTACGATGCGGGGCCGCGTGGCGCGAATGTAGCGATAGAGGCCCGTCACATACCGGATCGCATTGCGAATGCGCACCGGCGTGCGCCGCTCCTCGAGCGCCAAGCCGATCCGGCCCACCTCGATCCCACGTTCGGTCAGCGCCGCATCGACGTCACGGGCAGCGGCCTCGAACCCGGCTTCCAATCCGGAGAACACGCCGGCTTTCAGCCCAGCACCGGCTGCATTCCCGGCAATGTGCTGCAGCATCAGGCCGTAGGGTTGCCCGCCCGGCGGGAAAAACCGGTGCGAGAACACAATGTCGTTCCGCCGTCGCGATGACACGTCATCCGCCATGACTAGTGACTCCGGCCCATCAACACGGCCCTGCCGACAACCCATACGGTCCGGAACAGAATCGCGATATCGCCCAGAATGCTTTGGCGCTCGAAGTAGGCCAGATCATACTCGAGCTTCGGCGCCAGAACCCGATCCGCATAAGCCGTCATGTCATCGGTATCCGGCAAGTTGTCACCCAATCCCTCGACATATGCGAGCGAGCCGGGGCTTGTCAGTCCCGGCAGATAGTCGAGCGTCTTGCGCATGCGCGGCGTGTAATAGCGTTCGACCAACGCCGGATCCTCCGGCCTCGGCCCCACGAACGACATGTCGCCCTTGAGAACATTGATGAGCTGCGGGAACTCATCCAACTTTGTCATGCGCAGCATACGGCCAATGCCCGTGATGCGGCTATCGCTTTTCAAGGTGACCTTGGCGCCCCGATCAGCGCCCGAAACCATCGTGCGGAACTTGTACATGGTGAAAGGCGCGCCCCCCTTGCCGGCGCGCGTCGCGCGATAAACCACGCCGCCAGGCGACGTCAGCCCGACAGCCGCCGCCGCCAGCAAGAGCACGGGCGAGGCAACAACCATGAGCAGACCGGCGAGAACCAAATCGAGCAGCCGCTTCATCGCGTGGCCCATCTTTCCGCGCCCATCACGATCCCGACAGGACCGCGCGAACACTTGCAACAACATGATCGAACTCGGCGTCGCTCATCCCGACGAACAGAGGCAACGACAGCGCTGTCCGTCCGGCACGATCGGCCGCTGGAAAATGTTGTGCTTCCAATCCGTACCGTTCGCGCCAATACGTGAAGGCATGAAGCGGCACATAGTGCACCGAACAGCTCACGCCCCGCGCTTTGAGCAAGTCGAAGGCCGTGTCGCGGTCCACCGTGCAATCGGGGCGCAGGCGAATGATGAAGAGGTGCCATGCGTGAAGATCACCGGCCGCGGCATCCGATTGAAAATCGACGGGCAGATCGCTCAACGCTTGCTTGTAGCGGGCGACCAGATCTGACCTGGCCTTCTGGAAGGCATCCGCCTTCTTCAGCTGATGCAGGCCAAGTGCGGCCGCGATATCCGTCATGTTGTACTTGTAGCCCGGCGCGACGATGTCATAGCGCCAGCTGCCGCCCGAGAAGCGCGAGAAAGCATCACGATCAAAACCGTGCAGGCGCATCGTTCGCGCCCGCGCGGCGATCTTGGGGTCAGCCGTCACCAGCATGCCGCCTTCGCCGGTGGTGATGGTCTTATTGGCATAAAAGCTGAAGACAGTCGCCGCCGTACCGTGCCGCCCCACCAGCGCGCCGCCCACACGGCCGGGCAAGGCATGGGCCGAAATCTTCGACGATATGGACGCCCCGCGTCTTGCCGAGTTCCACGAGCGCCGGGACATCGCACGGCAGACCGGCAAAATGCACCGGCATGATCGCCTTTGTGCGATCGGTGATGGCCGCAGCCGCAGCCGCGGGTGACATGTTCATCGTGTCCCAGTCGACATCCACGAACACCGGGTCGGCGCCGAGATACCGCACGACTTCCGCGGTTGCCGTAAAGGTGTAGTCGGGAACGATCACTTCATCGCCAGGGCCAATGCCAATGGCTTCAAGCGCCAAATGCAGCCCCGCCGTCGCCGAATTGACCGCAACGGCTTCCACGCCGCCGCCCAGATATTCCACGAAGGCCTTTTCAAAGGCCGCCGTCTTCGGTCCCGTGGTCAGCCAGCCCTTGCGAAGGCAGTCGACGACTTCGTTGATTTCATCGTCACCAAGACACGGCCGGAAAAACGGAACTTCCATGGATTGCTACCGCTCACTTGTATCCGTGACGGGACAGAACTGACGCCTGTTCTCGCTCGATGGCCGCGAGGTCATCCGGCTTCAATGCCGTGCGCCACTTGTCGAGGCCCGACTTGTCAACGCGCTTATAGAAATCTTCGACGATCCGATCCGGCTCGGCGGCGCCCGCAAAACGGCTTAGCTCGGCCACTTTGTCCGGGCTGGTCACGAGCTCTTCGTACCGAACCTCAAACACCCGCTCAGGCGGCAATGCAGCCAGATCCTGACAGCAGATGTCGACGCTGCGGGCCCATTGGCGCGCCACGACATTCATCAACGGAAGTGTCTCCAAATCCGCGTCGATCCCGGGATAGCGCGGTCCCCAGATGTTGCCGCCACCGCGGCCCTGCAAACGCCCTTTGGCGTAGTTGAGCGCGAACCAGCCGACATAATTCCAGTAACTGAGCGGCAGATCCTGAAGTTTGCGCTTCAGGCCGCTTGTGTCGGGGGGCGCCTGCCACATGCGGTAAGACGATTCCGCCACGGCGCGCCCATCCCGGATGATGTGCAGATAGCGTGCACGCGGGTAGATCGCCTCCACATAGGGGACGCGCAACGTGTTGCTGACTGTCTTCTCAAGCAGGGTCTGATCGGGCTTGCGGCCGGCAATCCGGTCCATGGTGGCGCGGATACGGGCGATATCCTTCGGGCGCAATTTGGCAGGATCGAGCCGGTCGTGCAGCGCGCCGCCCTGCGGAGCGCGCCAGATGTAATTCACGTCATAGGGAACCTTGGCGAAATCCCCGCGCGAGCCCAGGAGATCGCGAAGAAATTTCGTACCCGACCGCGCGGCGCCGAGCACGATCACGGGAGATTGGCCAGGATCAGACATCGTTGCGGTCCAACCCATGCCAGCGGCCCGACAGGCGCGCCGTACCGAGGATAAGGCGCGTGACGCGCTGCGATGTATTCAGGATCGTGTAGTCCTGCGGCACCGGGGGAATACGTCCCGCCGCATGATCGGACACCGCCTGCCGGACGCCCGCCACGATGATTTCGCGATCGAGGCCGGTGACGATGATCGAGCCTGTGTCGAGCGCCTCGGGCCGCTCGATGGCGTTGCGGATCGTGATCGCTGGGAACCCCAGTATGGAGCTCTCCTCGGCAATCGTGCCCGAATCTGAAATGGCGCAGCAGGACTGCATCTGCAGCTTGTTGTAGTCGTGGAAGCCGAAGGGCTTCACGAAGCGGAGTGCGGCGTCCGGCTTCATGCCACTGGCTTCCAGGCGTTTGGCCGTGCGCGGGTGCGTTGACACGATCACCGGCATTTTGAACAGCGTGGCGAGATCCGTCAGCGCTTCGACGATCCGCTGCAGGTTGTCAAAATTATCGACATTCTCTTCCCGATGGAACGAGGCGATGAAATAGGCGCGCGGCTTTAAGGAAAGCCGGTCGAGCACGTCACTCGCCTCGATTTGCGGGCGATACTTGGCGAGCACCTCCGCCATGGGCGACCCCATGAGATAAATGCGCCGGTGCGGCAATCCCTCCGACAGCAGATGCCGGCGGGCATGCTCGGTGTAGACGAGATTGAAATCGGAGATGTGATCGACGAGCCGCCGGTTCAGTTCCTCGGGCACATTGAAGTCGAAGCACCGGTTGCCGGCTTCCATGTGGTAGATCGGCACCTTGTTCTTGCGCGCGGCGATGGCGGCGACACAGGAGTTCGTATCGCCCAAAATCGCGATGGCGTCGGGCTTCTCCTGGCGGATGACCTTGTCGGCTTCGATGATCACCCGGCCGATCGTTTCGCTGGCCGTTTCACCCGCGGCGGCGAGGAAATAATCGGGCTTCCTGAGGCCGAGGTCGCGAAAGAAGATCTCGTTCAATTCGAAGTCGTAGTTCTGCCCCGTGTGCACGATGACGTGGCGCGTTGCTTCCTCGAGCGCGTCAATCGTGCAAGCCTGCCGTATCCACTCCGGCCGCGTACCCGCGATCGTCATGACCTTCAAGGGAGACGACGCTTCGCTTTTCATCAGACGGCCTCGACGTAGGTATCGGGTTTTGCCGGGTCGAACAAATCATGGCTCCAGAAGAGAGTCACCAGTTCGCCGGGGCCTGTGTTGGTGATGTTGTGCGTGTGGAGTGTTGGCATGTCGATGGCACAGGGGCGCTCCCCGTCGACATCGAAATGAACAACCTCGTCCGTATAAAGTTTGCGGATCGAAATCCGGGCCTTGCCCGCCAGAACCAGGAAGCGCTCGATCTTGTCGAAATGGAAGTGGTTGCCGCGCGTGATGCCGGGTCGGGTGGTGGAAAATGAGGTCTGGCCGCCGTTGCGCTCGCGCACGCACTCGAAGAACGAGCCGCGCTGATCGGCATGGCGCACCAGCATGATTGGATAGCGCGCCGGATAGAGATAGGAGCGATAGGTGTTAAAGAGCTGCAGATCGAATTCCTGACGCAAATCGGGGATTACGCCCGTCGCATAATCCGCCTCGAAGGCGGCGAGCTTGGCGGCGACGGCCCCAACACTGGTGGACACGCCCTTCGGGCGGACGACCCCCGTCTCCGGGTTCGCGATGGCATCCGCAATGGCGTCGGCGGCATCGCGGTAATGCATCAGGTCGATAGGCGCATCGGCGTTGACGGTCGGTGTTTCACCCTTGGCGGTCTGATGGCAAAAGGTGCCGACGAACGAATTATAGAAGGGCCGCGTGAACTCGCCGAAGAGATTGGGAAACACGATCTCGGCGTAAGGCGCGCCCGACTCCGCGCAAAAGGACTTCAGGATATCTGACGCCGCGGCTTTCGCCTGCCCGTAGAGCGAACTCCCGTCGCGATGGATCGATGAGGCGAAGATGATCTGCGGTGCCTTGCCGGCCGCGTGGCAGGCCGTCACCAGGTCTTGCGCCAGCCTGGGATTGCCTTCCGCGACCTCGGCGTCGGTCCCGCGGTTGACGCCGGCCAAATGCACCACGACATCCGATTGCGCGCAGATGGCTTGCAGCATCGAAGGAGACGACATCACCGCACGGTCAGCGGGATGAACCGCCATCTGATGATGGTACTGCAGGCGGGCACACGCGTAGGTGCCGAGCTGACCGCCTGCTCCGGTAATGCCGATCGCTTTCATTCTCTTCCCGCGCTAGGCCGAAGCGCCGCGCGCCAGGCGCAGACCTTCGTGAATGATGGGGAGCGACATGAGCAGCTCCTTGGTGCCATCGAGATCGAGCTGCTCGGTGTTGTGCGAGTGATAATCCTCGATCTCGGGCTCGGTCGGTTCGCCCTTTTCGAAATAGACTTCGTAGTTGAGATTGCGCGTGTCGATCGGGATGCGCAGATAGTCGCCCATGTCTTCCGACCGGCGGATTTCAGCGGCGGACGCCAGCGTTTCATAGAGTTTTTCGCCGTGGCGCTCACCGATCATGGCGGTGCCGACCTTCGAGTCGAAGAGTTCCAGCATGGCCTGGGCCAGTGTACCGATTTTCGTGGCCGGCGCCTTGCGGATGAACGTGTCGCCCTGATTGGCGTTGGCCATGGCGTGCTCGACGAGCTGAACTGTGTTTGGCAACGGCAGCAGAAAGCGGGTCATTTCCGGATTGGTAATCGGCAGCGGTTTGCCGGTCAGGATCTTGTCGATGAACAACGGGATGACGCTACCGCGCGACCCCGTCACGTTGCCGTAGCGCACGATGGAAAACACAGTGCTGCTGTCAGGCATCAGGCGCGCGCGTGCGGCCACCAGCTTTTCCATCAGCGCCTTGGACATGCCCATGGCATTGATCGGGAAGACCGCCTTGTCGGTCGAGAGCATCACGACCTTTTTGACGCCACGTTCGATGGCGGCATCCATGACATTTTCAGAACCCAGGATGTTGGTGCGCACCGCCTCTGCGGGAAAGAACTCGCAGGACGGAACCTGCTTCAGCGCCGCGGCATGGAACACGTGGCCCACACCGATCATGGCCGCGGACATGCGATCCCTGTCGCGAATGTCGCCGATATAAAATTCGACACGGTCGTCGTGCATCTGCGTGCGCAGCGTGTGCTGCTTTTCTTCGTCGCGCGAATAGACGCGGACATGCTGGCAACCCTGCTCGAGCAGGCGCAACAGCATCGTCTTGCCAAATGACCCCGTGCCGCCGGTAATCAGGACACGGTCGCTACTTCCCCAGATCGACATGGTAACACTGCATCCCGTTGCGTGGCGACGGTAAGCCAAAGTGCCCGCAAGTCCCCGTGACGCCTCCTATAAAAAAGGTCGCAGGTACTGCCGGATACCTGGGCTGTCGCTCATGAGCCCCGGTGTTGCTGATAACGGTCTGCGAACGCCCGCGCAATGCAGGGCCCTGCGATTATGCCCGCCGTCCCCAATGTGCGATGGCACCCAGTGCGAACCCCGACCGCAATGGCCCATCAAGCCCAGGCGAACGGCAAATATCCTGCCGTGCCTCGGTTGAAGGTCCGAGGCATTGTATCTGTAAAATCTGATCTTTTTGAGTTTAGGAGTGGTGCCGCCTAGGTGACTCGAACACCTGACCCCATCATTACGAATGATGTGCTCTACCGGCTGAGCTAAGGCGGCATGACCCGGGCGGGAGGCCCCGACGGGTGCTGGTGGGAGGGCATAGCGGCTGCGTCCTGCGTTGGCAAGCCTCTCCCGTGACTGTGCGTTTGGAGCAAATGACCCCGGCACATTGGCCTATCCAGCGTCGCCGGGCTTGCCCGGGGACCCTCGGACGGACTATCGAGCGAGCGGTCGGCACGCGACACCCGCGATTCGGGCGATCCGGCAGCCGCAAGACCGCCGGGCCGTGGCGACACGCCGGCAAACAGAGGGTCTGGGGCATGAAAATCTGCATGATTGGCGCCGGCTACGTCGGCCTCGTCTCGGGCGCGTGCTTTGCCGACCTCGGATGGACCGTCACCTGCGTCGAAAACGACAAGTCCCGCCTCGACGACCTCAACAAGGGCATCTCGCCCATTTATGAACCGGGCCTGGAAGACCTGATGGCCGCCAATATGAAGGCTGGCCGTTTGCGCTTTACCGGTGACATCGGCCCCGCGGTCAGCGAAGCCGATATCGTCTTCATCGGCGTCGGCACCCCCATGCGCCGTGGCGACGGCCATGCCGATCTCTCCTACGTCTTCGGCGCCGTCGACGAGATGTGCCCGCACCTCACCGGCTATACCGTCATCGTCACCAAATCGACCGTGCCCGTCGGGACCGCGCGCAAGATCGAGGCCCGCCTCAAGGAGTTGCGCCCGGACGCCGACGTATCGATCTGCTCCAACCCTGAATTCCTGCGCGAAGGTTCGGCCATCCAGGACTTCATCGCGCCCGACCGCGTCCTCGTCGGCACCACCGACGACCGCGCCCGCGCATTGATGGAGCGCATCTACGAACCGTTGTCTCTGAAGGGCGTGCCCGTCATGTTCGTGACGCGGGAATCCGCCGAGATCGCCAAGTACGCGTCGAATGCGTTCCTGGCCCTCAAGATCAGCTTCGTCAACGAACTGGCGGACCTGTGCGAGATCGTCGGCGCGGACGTGCATGAGGTGGCCAGCGCCATCGGCAAGGACAAGCGCATCGGCGACAAGTTCCTGCAGCCCGGCCCCGGCTACGGCGGCTCGTGCCTGCCCAAGGATGTCTCCGCCATCATCCGCACGGGCCGCGAGAACCGGACCCATCTGTCGCTCATCGAAGCTGTCGAACGGGTCAATCACGAGCGCAAGATCGCCTGCGCCAGCCGCATCGAGAAGGCAGGCGGCGGTTCGGTGCGCGGCAAGTCCATTGCGATCCTGGGTGTCACGTTCAAAGCCAATACCGACGACATGCGCGATGCACCGAGCCTCGTTGTGCTGCCTCTCCTGCAGGAGCGCGGCGCGCAGATCCGGGTTTTCGATCCCCAGGGCCGCAAGCAGGGCGAAGCGTTGCTTCCCGGTGTTGTCTGGTGTGGAAGCGCGCTGGAAGCAGCCAAGGACGCCGACATCCTCGTCGTTCTGACCGAATGGAATGAATTCCGGACGCTCGACCTGAAAGAGGTCGCGGCGGTGATGCGAGGCAAGGTCGTCGTCGATCTGCGGAATATCTTGCATGCCAGCGACGCCGCCGAAGCGGGCCTGACGTACACGGCCATGGGCCGGAGCTGAAATCAGCACGGTTAAGACTGCCGCAAAGTTGGCCGCGGTTTGCGATGTGCGCGTAGCGGCTTTGGGATACATAGGGGCTGGCGCCGCGTTTGGCGCGCCGACGTTGCGTTTATCCCAGGGCTGGAATGGACCTGAACCCACCAACACCCGACCTCATCGCGCGGCTCATCGACATCGTCGGGCCCGAAAACGCCGTGACTGCGCCGGAGGATCAGGCGCCCTACCTCACCGAATGGCGCGGACTTTATGCGGGGCGCACGCCGGTCGTGCTGCGGCCAGGGTCGACCGCGGAGGTGTCCGCCATCCTCGCCCTCGCCAACGCACGCGCGGGTGGGCATCGTCCCCCAGTCCGGCAACACCGGCCTCGTCGGCGGCCAAATCCCTTTTGAGACCGGACACGATATCGTCGTGTCGACCAACCGGCTGACCGCAATCCGCGCGACGGACCCTTCCGGCCGCTTCATGACGGTGGAAGCCGGCATAACCCTGGCCGACGTCCATCGGGCGGCCGAGGCCGTGGACCGGCAATTTCCCTTGAGCCTCGCCTCGGAAGGCAGCTGCCGCATTGGCGGCAATCTCGCGACGAATGCCGGCGGCGTCCATGTCTTGTCCTATGGCAGCGCGCGTGACCTCGTCCTGGGACTCGAAGTCGTACTCCCCGACGGCAAAATCTGGGACGGCCTGCGCGGCCTGAAAAAGGACAACGCCGGCTACGATCTCAAAGACCTGTTCGTCGGCTCGGAAGGGACGCTCGGCATCATTACGGCTGCGGTCTTGAAGCTCGTGCCCCGGCCCGCCGAGCAGGCGACCGCGCTCGTCGCTGTCCGCTCGCTGGAAGCCGCCCTCGGGCTTTCAACGTGGCGGAGACGCCGGGCCGGGGGCTGCCTCACCGCCTTTGAATTCATGTCCGCCTTCAGCCTCGATCTCGTCACGCGGCACATTCCTGGCCGGTCGCTGCCGCTGGCCGGTCAGACGCCGTGGATGGTGCTTTTGGAACTGTCGAGCGGCGTGGGCGAGGGACGCGCCGCCGCCGCGGTCGAAGAAATCCTGACGGCGGCGCTCGATGGCGGTTTGGCGACGGATGCCGTCGTCGCCCAATCCCTGCAGCAGCGCGAGGCCCTATGGCACTTGCGCGATTCCATTTCCGAGGCCCAGAAGCACGAAGGCGGCAGCATCAAGCACGACATCTCAGTCGCGGTCAGCCGGATCCCGGATTTCGTCGCCCGGGCCGATGCCGTCGTGCAAAGGGTTTGCCCCGGTGCACGCCCCGTCGTGTTCGGCCACATGGGCGATGGCAACGTCCACTATAATGTCACCCAGCCACCCGGCATGGACAAGTCGGCTTACCTCGCGCAATGGGACGCGATGAACGAGGCGGTGCATCGTATCGTGGCGGATCTCGATGGCTCGATCTCAGCGGAGCACGGGATTGGCCGGCTGAAACGCGCCATTCTGGGCCGCTATCGCAGTCCGGTCGAATTGGATCTGATGCGCACGATCAAGGCCGCCATCGACCCAAACGGGATCATGAACCCCGGCAAGCTTCTCTAAGAACGAACGCCGTGCGGCGGGGGGCCTCAACCCCGCCGCACGAGCCCTCCGTTACATCCCTTCGGGGCGGTAGGCGCCCGGCGGAATGTGGCCGTTGACGTAGGCATGATGCAGCGCATCGAGCTGCGCCCACAAGACATCGCATTTGAACTTGATGGCCTCGACGCAGGCTTCCTGCATCTCGCGCGTGTGCGCGTTGTGCTTGACGAACTCGAATGTGAAATTCGCGTCGCGCGGCGCCTGCGACAGGCGGCGCTTGAAGTAGGCCATCACGTCGTCGTTGACGAAATCGTAGTTGGCCAGCATGCCAGAAATGCGCTCGCGATGGATGGAGGGCGCGAACAGTTCGGTCAAAGACGAGGCCGCCGCCACGACGAGCGGCTGTTCGACAACAAACCGGACGTAGGCTTCGACTGCGAACCGGGTCGCGGGAAGTGCGCCGCGCATACTCGTGACGTAGTCGCGGTCAAGACCCAGGCAATCGGTCAGAACCAGCCAGCGCTCGATGCCGCCCGTCTCCTCCGGCGGCGTGCCGTCATGATCCTGGATGCGATGGATCCACTCGCGGCGCAATTCGCGATCGTGGACGCGGCTCATGAAGGCGGCGTCCTTGCGGGGAATGGCCTCCTGATAGCAATAGCGGTTCAAGGCCCACGCGGCGACCTGGCCCTTGTTCAACTGACCGCCGTGCAACATCTTATGAAACGGGTGCAGATCGTGGTAGCGCGCGGGGCCCACCGCCCGCATCTGGGCTTCGAATTCCTCGATGCTCCAGGGCTGCTTGACCCCTTCGAACTTGCGGACAAACTCGTTCATTCTCAGGCACTCCCATGGCGCCCTTCGGCGCGTGTTGTTTGATTGGTGCGCGCCACCCTGGCGACAGGTCCCGGCCCTGCCGTTGACAGAGGTCAAATCTCCCGTTCACAGACCTTCACGAATGTGTTGGCCGAAAGGGTGCGCGCGAAAGGGTAAACGGACGCGCGATTTATCATTTGGCCGGGACCGATGGACGCCTGCCCTTTCGCCCGGCAGGCGAACGGTTTAGACAGGACCTCGCTTTCACCCCTTGCCGTTGAGCCTCACGATCATGGTTGCCGTTCTCCATCCGCGCGCCGCATCGGACCCGTCCACGATGCCGAGTGCCCCGTCCATGCCATCCCTGGCTGGCCTGACGCGCGAGAGCCTCGCCGCGGCGATGACCAGCATCGGCGTGCCCGACAAGCAGAACCGCATGCGGGTCAACCAGTTGTGGCGCTGGATCTACGTTTCGGGGGTCACCTCCTTCGACGCGATGACCGATGTCTCCAAGGACCTGCGCGGGACATTGGCCGCCAATTTCACGCTCGATCGCCCGGAGATCGTCGAAGAACAGGTCTCCATCGACGGCACCCGCAAATGGCTTCTGCGCCTGCCCAAGCGCGGCCACGAACTGCGCGCCCCGGAAATCGAGTGCGTCTATATCCCCGAGGAGGATCGGGGCACCCTGTGCATCTCCTCGCAAGTCGGCTGCACGCTGACCTGCACGTTCTGCCATACCGGCACGCAGAAGCTCGTTCGCAACCTCGAAGCGGCGGAAATCGTCGGTCAGATCCTGCTGGCGCGTGACCGCATCGGCGACTGGCCCGGCGCCACGCCGCCCGGCGACGGTGCGATGCTGCCCATGAACGACCGCAAGATCACCAACATCGTGCTCATGGGCATGGGCGAGCCTCTGTATAATTTCGAGAATGTGCGCGACGCCATGGACGTCGCCTCCGACGATCAGGGGATTTCGCTGTCGAAGCGGCGGATCACGCTGTCCACGTCGGGTGTCGTGCCGGAGATCACCCGCTGGGGCGAGGAGTCGGGCACGATGCTGGCGATTTCGCTGCATGCGGTCCGCGACGACCTGCGTGACGTGCTGGTGCCGATCAACAAGAAGTACCCCATCGCCGACCTTCTCGAAGCCTGCCGCACCTATCCCGGCGTCTCCAATGCGCGCCGCATCACCTTCGAATACGTCATGCTGAAGGGCGTGAACGACAGTCTGGCCGAAGCGCGCGAACTGGTGCGCCTGCTCGCCGGCATTCCCGCCAAAATCAACCTGATCCCGTTCAATCCGTGGCCGGGCACCACCTACGAATGCTCCGACTGGACGCAAATCGAGAAGTTCGCCGAGGTCGTGAACAAGGCAGGCTACGCGAGCCCCGTGCGGACACCACGCGGCCGCGACATCCTCGCCGCCTGCGGTCAGTTGAAATCCGAAAGCCAGAAATTGAGGGCCAGCGATCGGGCCGCCCCGTCCAGTGGCGCTGGAGCCTGACGGACATGTTCTGGCGCACGCTCGGACGGCTCATCCTCGTGCCGATTGCTTTCGTCCTCGCCGCGATTGCTGCGGCGGCTGTCGCAGGAATCCTCGGGCTGGAAAAAATTACAGCCGCGATGAGCGGCACGGAAGGCGGCGCGGAGACCGTGATCGCCTATTGGGAACTCGTGGCCCAAGGCAGCGTCTATCTCGCGGGCCTGACGATCCTGCCCGCCCTGGCCGTGGTCCTCATCGGGGAGATCGCGCGCATTCGTTCGTGGCTCTACTACATGGTCGGCGGCGGATTGGCACTCGGACTGCTGCCGCTGCTGGCCAAGGCTGGTGTCGCGGGCGGTCCCGTGCCCTTGCCGCCCGAAGCGCTCTGGCAGGTCCTCGCCACGGCGGGCTTCTGCGGCGGCCTGGTCTATTGGCTCATCGCTGGACGCACGGCCTGAAGCGGCACACCGCGCGGGAAATCCCCGATTGCTGATCCGGGGATGCGCGGAGTATCGCTAGACGGCGAGCGTGGGACAGGCGCAGTTACCACGGGGAGTTAGAGGCGTTCGATGGTGCGGTCGCTGTTCAGAATCTTGATCGGCTATGCCTTGGCCTCCATCGCCGCCGGCGGGGTGCAGACGCTTTTTGTGCTCTCCCCGCTGGAGGTGCTGGGCTCGCTCGAACGGGCCGGGCAGGCGGGTCTGCTGACCTTGATGGCCGGAACCCAGACCGCGACCTTCGCCGCACCGTTCGCCGGCATCGCAATCATTTTGTCCGAGTGGCTCGCCCGGCGGGACTTGGCGACCTATGCCGCGTTCGGGCTGGCTATTGGCGCCACGGCCTTCATCGCGGTCTCGACCGGCAGCGACGGCGACCGCCTTTTCCACGCTTACGCCGGTTTGGCGTTCCTCACGGCCGGGTTTGCCGGCGGTCTCGTTTACGGGTTGATATCCGGCCGGTGGGCGGGGTCCTGGCGGCGGTCGCACGGTCTCTGACCGCAGGCGGGCACATTCGATCGCCAGTGCGTTCGACCAAATACGCATTGTTAAGGACCCGCTGGCAGGGTACATTGTGCGCTGCACAAAAAGTGGGTCGCGGGCCGGGGGGCCGCCAGCGAAAGGCCGGATTGCCCATGCTCGACTTTGATCAAAACCTTAATATCACACGGAAATTTGCCGACGCCATGTTTGGCTACACCCACGCCGCCATCAATGCGGCGTTCGAAGCCAATGCCCGGGCCTTGGCGGTCTGTTCGGAAGTTGGCCAGGCCCTCGATCCCGCCGCCCGCGCCAGAGATGACACGTATGAATGGTCGGGAGCGCCCCGTCGCCCGCGCACCGCTCTGAAGGTGGAAGACGTGCCGGCAGCCGGCTGGCCGCACAATCCGTTCGCGGCCTTCGCCACGCTTTTTGAGGCCGAAGCCGCCCGCGAGCGCATGGCGCGTCTGTCGCCGTTCGCGGCCCCCAACCCATTGGCGTGGTGGACGTGGACTCCGCAATCGGCCGCGCCGGCCACTTGGCCATGGGCCTACAGCATGATGTCATCGGGAATTCCGGGCTCCGTCGCCTGGCCCATGGCCGAAGCCAACGTCGCCTTGATGGATGCAGCGACCACGGCGGCACAAGCCACCGCCGCTAGCTTTCCCGCCTACCGCTCCGACGCAGGATTCGCATCGGCCCAGGTCTGGTCGAGCGCGTCGGGCATTTGGCCGTGGCTCGACCGCGCGGCCTAGTTCTTTCGTTTCCATACAGCGAATTGATCCACGCGGCTCCAAGTGGCGGAGCTTGGTGTGGACCCATGTCCCGTGACAACTACGGCGCCTGCGGGGGCTGTGGCGTGACGGGCGCAACGGGCGCGACCGGCGCAGGCGCGGCTGGGGCCGAGGTGGCCGCCGGTGCCGCGGGTGCCGGCGAAACCTTGATCGTTTCGGCAGCTGGAGCAGGCACCGTGATGGTGACCTGTTCGGCCGGAGCGACTGACGGAGCAGTTGGCGGGGTCGCGGGAGCGGTTACAGCTGGCGGCGCGATGACGACCACGCCTAGCGCGTCGGAACTGGATGCGGACGGCGTCTTTCCAGCATCAGCCGCCGCGTCCTTGGCCTCGGTCTTTGCCGCCGCGTTGCTATCCGGCGTCGATCCTGACGGCGCGGGAGTCGTATCCGCAACAGCTGGTTTCTCGGCCGGTGTTTCCACCTTTTCGCCGGGTGGTTCAGCCGGTTTGGCCTCCGGTTTTGGCTGCGGCTTGGGTTTTGGCTTGGATGCCGTCACCGGCTTCTTCTTGGCGGCACCCGGCGCCACTTTCTCGGCGCAGCGGGGCGGGGCGAAACTGCCGTCGGCCTGCGGGATATGCGCGACCCATGCGCACTTGGGCATCGCGCGGCATCCATCTTCTTGTTGATCCTCGCACTTCTGCGAAGCCTTGGCTGCGGCAGCCTTCTTGTCAGACGCCGGTGTTTTGGCCGGGTCTGCGGCCGGTTCGAGCCAGGGCAAGCTTTCAGCCGGTGCCGATTTCTTGTTTCCCGCAGCCGATGCGGGCGCGGCCGCATCCGGCGCTTGCGCGAGCGCTCCCGGCATTGCGGCCAGTACCGCCGCCATCGCCACACCGATCCGCCGCCCATTCAGACGTTTCATGCCGCCTCCCCATCGTCCCGTCCCATGTCCCGTCTGCACTTGGTCTCTTAAGCGGACCATGCAGGGCTTTTATCCCAATCGAGCATGGAGGAAGGGGGCGAATTGATGGTTTCCCGTTCACATTTCGCAGCTGCCCGGCAATGAACCTCTCTCCAGGACTGTTTCGTCGCCGGAATCGACCGCAGGCAGGGCGTCTCCGCCCTATCGCCGCATCGGCTTGATGTGCCAGCGGCGCCGCCTATAGTGCGGCGCGCTTTCACTCCCACCCCAACCCACGGACAGGACACCGAGATGGCCGCATCGGCAGGCACGACGACCAAAGCAACCAGCGGCAAAGGTGCCGTCAATAAGGTCGTGCTCGCCTATTCGGGCGGCCTGGATACGTCCATCATCCTGAAATGGCTGCAGGAAACCTATGGCTGCGAGGTCGTTACCTTCACGGCCGACCTCGGCCAGGGCGAGGAACTCGAGCCGGCGCGCAAGAAGGCGCTGATGCTCGGCATCAAGCCGGAAAACATCTTCATCGAGGATCTGCGCGAGGAGTTCGTCCGCGACTACGTCTTCCCGATGTTCCGCGCCAATGCGGTCTACGAGGGCATCTACCTGCTCGGCACGTCGATCGCGCGGCCGCTGATCGCCAAAAAGCAGATCGAAATCGCGCGCAAGATGGGCGCGGATGCCGTCTGCCATGGCGCCACCGGCAAGGGCAACGATCAGGTCCGGTTCGAGCTCGGCTACTACGCACTGGAACCCGGCATCAAGATCATCGCGCCCTGGCGCGAGTGGGCATTCAAGAGCCGCGAGGACCTCATCGCCTTCGCCGAAACGCACCAGATTCCCGTTGCCAAGGACAAGCGCGGCGAGGCGCCGTTCTCGGTCGATGCCAACCTTCTGCACTCCTCCTCCGAAGGCAAGGTGCTGGAGGACCCGAACGAGGAACCGCCGCCCTATGTCTACATGCGCACCATCGCCCCCGAGGACGCGCCCGATCAGGCGACCGTCATCACCATCGGCTTCAAGAAGGGCGATGCCGTTTCGCTCAACGGGAAGGCCCTGAGCCCCGCCGCCATGCTGGCCGCCTTGAACGATCTGGGCCGCGACAACGCCATCGGCCGCGTCGATCTGGTCGAGAACCGCTTCGTCGGTATGAAGTCGCGCGGCGTCTACGAAACGCCGGGCGGCACGATCCTGCTCGCCGCCCACCGCGCCATCGAGAGCCTGACGCTCGACCGCGGTGCTGCGCACCTGAAGGACGAGCTGATGCCGCGCTACGCGGAGCTCATCTACAACGGCTTCTGGTTCTCGCCCGAGCGCGAGATGCTGCAGGCGGCCATCGACAAGAGCCAGGAGCACGTCGAAGGCGAAGTGCGGCTGAAGCTCTACAAGGGCAACGTCATCGTCATCGGCCGCCGGAGCGACAAATCGCTGTACTCGTCCACCCTCGTCACGTTCGAGGACGACCACGGCGCCTACGACCAGAAGGACGCCGAGGGCTTCATCCGCTTGAACGCGCTGCGCCTGCGGACGCTGGGCAAGCGCGACCGGGGGTGAGGACGGCAGGGCGATCGCCGCTCGATTGACTTGACGCGTACATTCAAAATCGCCTGCGGTCCGAGGGGGCTGCGGGCGCTTTGTGTTCCGTGTCCAACTGTCGCCGGTGGGCCACAGGCAGGCGGGACAGTGCACCGGAGCGGGTCGAAAAGTCAGAACCTCTTCACCAACTGCGTGTAGAACAAAGATCGGTCCGGAGGGGTTCCGGGTTGATGATCGCATTGATGGGCCTTGACGAATTCATGATCCGTTCGCTCCGCCTGCCCCTGATCGTACTTGCCGCGGCCGCTCTTGCGCAGCCGGCGGTCTCGGGGGGATTCGCAGAGGGTGACGCGGGGTCGTCCCTCAGCCTGCAGGCCGGGGGCATGGCCATGGTCGCGCCGAAATACGAGGGCGCGAAGGATTACGAAGTCATCGGCGTACCTTTCATCGCCCCGGCGGGCCTGGGCGAAACCGGCTTTGTGCAGTTTCGCGGGCCCGAAGATCTGCGCTTCCGCCTCTTGCAACAGTACGGCTTCGAGGCTGGACCGCTGGCCGGCTGGCGCTTCGAGCGCGAAGAAGACGATGCGCGCCGCCTGCGCGGGCTCGGCGACATCGATGGCGGAGTCGTGGTCGGCGGATACGTCGCCTACCGCGCCGGCGCCTTCCTTCCGTTCGTCTCGTACCATCATCAGGTGTCGGGCGACGACACGGGTGGCGTGATGCGCTTCGGCATCGAAGCCAAGGCGCCGATCTGGTCGGCCGTTTCCGTCACCGCCACACTCGGCTCCTCCTGGGCCGACGACGATTATATGGACGCCTACTTCTCCATCTCGGGCGCGCAGAGCGCGCGCTCGGCGGCAGGCCTCGGCGTCTACGATGCGGATGCGGGCATCAAGGACGTCTATGTCGGTCTGTCGACCGACGTGCCCTTGACCAGCGACTGGACCATGAAGCTCTCGGGCCGCTACGCGCGCCTCGTCGGCGATGCAGCCGACAGCCCCATCGTCGAGAGCGAGGACCAGTTCTACGCCGGCGTCGGCCTGACCTACCGCTTCAGCCTGTCGCGCTGATCACGCCTTCCGGCTCCGCAATCAGGGCAAGTAGCGCAACTGGCTGCCCCAGATCCGGTTGGCGTCGTTCATCATCGAGAAGTAGGCCTGCACCATCTGGCCGACCATTTGGCCGCCGCCGTCGAATTCGCCGCCCTTCGCTCTTGTTCAGCGGCTCTTCGAACGCACGCAGCATATTGCAGCATCTGTTGCGGCTGGGGCTTGAAGGCATCGACGTCCTCCGGCTTGTCTCCGCTGAACGCATCCAAAGCCGCGACAGCCTCCGCATAGCGGTCGAGCGCTTCGTTGAATCGCTTGACGTCGATGCTGGTGTTCTCGGGCGGCACCACGCCCGCCATGATCTCTTCGAACTTCTCGCCGGGCGTATCGGGTCCGATTTCCATTAGTCTGGCAGTCGAGCGTTTCCGCATCCATGGGCTGTGGCCTGTCGCGGGGGAATGTATCCATCACGCGGTTGAGCGTGTGCATGACATTGCCCACGTGCCACGATGCTTTGCGGCCTTCGCGCTTCTCAAGGTCCGCGACTTCCTGCTGTTCGGCGTCTCGCACGAAGATGCGCAAGAGCGGCATCATGGCCTTGCGTTCAGCTAGGAAGCGCGTTGCGAGCGGCACCATCTGCTTGTGCAAGGCCTGACCCTCGGCAGCCTTGTCGGCTTCGGTAACCGCGCTGATCGTAATAGGCGACGCCTCGTTCATGACGGGGGCGAGGTCTTCATACGCAGGTCCATGTAGCGCACCATCACCGCATCGAGGTCCGGAGTTGAGGGTGCCGCACTGACACGGTCCGCGCATGCTTCCAGACAGGCCTGCGATGTCGTACAGCTCGTACATGCCATAGGAAATGTAGCGTTCCTTGCCGGTGGGTCCGGTCTTCATGTTCACCCAGCTCGCATAACGATCCCAGGAATCCACGGCCCGCTCGGTCATCTTCGCGACCTCGATATAGAGGTTCGCCTTTTCAAGCGTGGCCCTGGCGTCTTGCGCTCGTGCATGCGATGCGATGAGCGGACCCGGCAGCGCACCGGCTGAACCGGCGATGGCGAGGATGAAGAAAACCCAGGTGCGTTTGGTCAATCCAATCCGAATTGCACGCATGTCCGAAACCCTCAAAAAGCAGGCCAAGCCGTACCCCGGCAAATGCTCCGAAGGCGGACGTACTCTAGGCCCAGCCTCGTCTGCCCGCGAGGGCCTGAAGCGGCATTCTTTCCGGAAATGCTAAATTTTGGGGGCCGGCCCATCGCTCCGATGCGGCGCGGCGATAGACGGAAGGGGCTTAACGCCGCTCTCCATCTTCCGGCTTGACGCCATAAGGCGCGACGAGAGCCCACACGTGGGCTGGCACCATATGCTTCATGCGGCGCGGTACCTGACGGCGCAGATGCAGAACGGTCTCGATCGCTTTCATCTCAACGCGGCTGCGCGCGAACTCCAGTCCGCGCGGACCGATGCGCGGCATGAGCCAGCTGACGATGGGGCGCGCCCAATCGGGCATGCGGCGCAGCGGAAGACCGCCCGCCGCCCGCTCCGTGTTGGCAAGAAAGCCGGTCACCGCACCCTTGCGGCGGCCAGCGCTGCCGGGTTCGGAGAGCTGAACCTCGTCGCCAAGCAGATCGAGCATGGCCTCGCCCTTCTCGTTGCGCACGATCAGCCATTGCTGACCTTCACCGCCCATGTAGCCGACGGTGATATCGGCCAGCGTGTTCGTGTAGTCGACGCAGGTGCGGCAGGTGAGCGGAAAGAAGTCGGAGGGCAGTTGCGATATCGGCAGCGACAGAAATGGTATTTCCCGTCTGCGGCCATCGCGGAAGCGCAGCTCAACGTGATAGTCCGCGCGGAATTCCAGGTAGGTGATGCTGCCGGGATCTTCATCAAGCAGCGCCAGGAACTTGTGAAAGTTCTCCGTCGTCGTGTTGTCCGAGCAGGGCGTGCCGACGACCAGGATTTTTTCAAAGCCCAATTCGCGCTCCAGCGCCCGCAGCGCATAGACCTGACAAGGAATGCCGATGATGGCGATGCGCTTGAAACCCTGCGCGCGCGCTGGCTCCAGAAGTGCCAAAAGCGGCGCGTAGCCCATGCGCATACCCCGGCATTGCGCCATGCCTTCCGCCTTGGTGACAAGCACGGGTAGCGGCCGCCACACATCGTCGGGATCGGGGGCCATGGTGAGTACAGCGTCCACCGTTCCGGTTTCCAACAGCCGCTCGCCCAGCCGCGTGGCGATGCCGGTCCACTGGGCACCGGGTCTTGGCGGCACGAGGGCGGCGCGGACCATGCGCCGGAACGGCCCGAAGAATTTTTCGTCCGTGCGGTCTGGATCGCGCACCCGTCCATGGACTTGCGCTTCCAGACGCGGATAGTCGGGCTTGATGAACTGGCACGCTCGCCCGCATCGCTTTGCGTCTTGCGTACGCGAGATACCGCAATCGGTGCATAGGTCGCGCGGCGCGGGTTCGGCCAAAGGTGGCGCGATAACCGTGGTCCGGACTTCAAACGTCGTCACCGGATCGGTCATGGGAAGCGCCGCCTTCGACAAATGATCTTGACGCCGCCGACTGTAACGAGCGATTTCGCTTCTGCCTACCTCGGTGCTGACGAATCCGGCTCTGAGCTTCGCTCCGCCACGACGCGCGACCACCAGGGCCCCGAGGACTGGCCAAACAGCGCCTGCCAGTACCACGCCGAAACATCCGGCCAGGTGTGCCCCCGGCCGTCGGTAATTGCCTCGCAAACCTCGTAGCTTTCTGCGCCCTTTGCTGCGCGGAAGCAGCCCATCATCTCACCTTGCGCATCCCGCCTCAGCGGCCGGGGCTCAACCGCGTAGCCAAGTCCGCGATAGCAATCGCTGGCCGGATGCAGGCGGCGGGTTTCCACCGTCACATAGCGCAGCACGATCTCGCGCTGCCCGTCGCTGAACCGCCCAATGCGGCCCGGAAAACCGTCAGCAAACGCGACTTCCCGCGGTGTCATAGGCAACGGCGTTAAGGCCCTTCCCTCATACGTTGCGGGCCAACCGGGAAAGGCCTTCGCAGACGTGATGGCCGGCGCGGCATCCGGCACGAAAGGCACCAAGGCCGACGCCAGGACCGATGCCAGAAAGAGAACCGTGGAGGATGACGCCTTCATGGGACTACGCCTCGCGGACCGGCAATCGCGGGCCAGCGCAACAGACCGAGGAGGGCCACCGACGTCACAGCAAATGCCACCAGTCCAACCCCCTCGTGCAGCCACGCGGGTTGCTCCGCTCCCAGCACTGTTTCGGCAAACAGCAGGCTCGAAACCCGAAGCACGTTGCAGACGATGGCGACGGCGATCGTCAACACCAGTGCGGCACCTAAACGGATGACATCCAACCGCTGTATGAGACCGGCCATGAGCGTCACGAGCACCAGCGCCCACAGCATGCTGACCCCGCTGCAGGGCGCATCAAACTGGATGGTCTCGCCGCCGATCACCACAAACGTGCCCTCACGCGAGATCGGCACGCCTTGCACGCTCAAGAGCGCCACCGTCAGCTGGGCAGAAATCAGACGCATGGGATAGCCAAGCACGAATTGCAGCGAGGGCACGACAGGCATCGCAAGTGCGACAAGGCCCCAGAAAGCCGGCGGCGGACTGAGACCCGTCGCGCTGCGGTACAAGGCATAAAGCAACACGGTCGCGGCCAGGGCAGCGGCTAGGATGGCAGGCGCCCACAGGATGGCGGCAGCATGCGCCGCCAGAAGTAGCGTCACGAGTGACAATGGTACGGGCGCCAACGGAATGGCCGACAAGCGGCGCGCGGTTCTCAGCCGTGGCAGCGCCAGGAGGCAAAGAAGCCCAACGGTCAGCACGAGCGATAGGGCTTCCTCGGGCGCGGCCGCGTACCGGTGTGCCAGCCAGCGCCAACTGTCCCAGGCCGCCATGGCAATGACGGCTACGCAGACGACGGGCGGGATCATGCGAACGCTCCTTCCGCGCGGGCCCGTTGCCGCCAGAGATGCAGCAGGGCCAGCGCGGCCAGGATCATCAGCGCCCATTCATGCGGCTCGGGCACCGTCGGCACGGAGCCTTGGGCCGCCGGCTGGAGACCATTGGCCTCAAACTGCGCCTGCGTTTCCAGCACCACCGCGCCGCTGACCGGCGTGACCAGACGCAGGTCACTGGCAAGCTTGACGGCGCTGGCGCGATGGACGCCGCTATCTTTCCGCATGGTCCGGAGAACATCGTCGCGAGCCCACAGCCGGACAATGTGCGGAGATCCCTTGGCAACGCTCACCGGTGTCGCCTTATCCGACAGTGTCCGGCTTACGATCAGTTGCGATGCACCGCCTGCGTTGGCCATCAAATAGCCGGTCAGATCGCGCGTCGTGTTTCCATGGCTCGGGACCATCCGCGCGCCCCACGCCCAGGGCTCATCCGGCAGAAGATCGTTGGGACCTGGCTCGACAGCCAGCAGATCGAGTGCCACCGGTGCATCGAGCCGCGCAGCCGCCTGCTCCAGGATCGTACCCGATGCCGCAAATCGGACGGGCTGCGGTCCATGAACCCAGAGAATTCTTGTGTTCGGCATTTCCCCCGCGCGCTTCAGAGCTTCCGCCAAGGCCGGTGCATTGTCCTCGCCGCCCGCGAACGCGTGACCCGCGATGGCCGCCTTGACCGCGGCACGATGCGCCGCCGTCCATGGCGCCTGGGCCACCTGTAGCAGGGGCTCGGCGGCGATGATCAGGCCAACCCGCGCATCTTCCGGCAAGGCATCCAGCGCGGCTATTACGCCCGCCGCATGCGGGGCCATGCGCAGGGACCCATCGAGCACAAGCAACAGCCCTCTGTCCGGCTGCGCGGGTGCTTCCTGGATTTCCTGCACGATCATGGGCGCGCCATCGAGGTGCGCCACCGCACGGGTAAATGGCTTGGGGCTAGCCACCTGAAAAAGTGGTCGCGCAACGGCCAACTCGTGATCCGAAAGCGATCCCTCGACCCGGAAGTTTCCTCCGGCAGTGCCGGTGCCGCGCAAGTGCTCACTGTCAGCGGTCAGCATCGCCTTGGCCTCGATCCAAACGGCATGCGCCATGTCAGCGGGCATATCGAAGTTGCGATCGACGATGGCCGGGAGGACGAAGCGCGCGCGTCCGGTGTCATCGGGCTCCAGCGGCAGCGTGATGCCCAGCTTCATTTTCAATGATCCGCCGCGCGGCACGGGGAAGGCCTGCGCCAGCACCCGGTCCGCGCCCTTGGTCGTGACCAGCAGCGGATCGCGCCGCTGGCGGACGGCGACCTGTTCGTAGGCTCGCCGCACCTCGCCCCGGCCGCCATAGGCCGCTTCGCGCTCTTCGCCGTTGACCCACAGCGTCGCGCGTGACACGACGGCGCCCGGCGGCAATGCCACCGTCATGCGTGCCTCCTGATCGCGCACCGATGTGTTGCGAAATTCGACGATCCACTCGACGTAGCCCACCAGATCGCGGCCGTTGACGGAACCATCCAGCCGGGACGTGACCAGCGACAGTCCTTTGACGCGGGCGCCGACATCCGTGCCGCCCAGGTCGCCATCGAACTCGAATTGGTCGAACATGGCCCACTGCCGGCCCGTATGCGGCGGCGGGAATGCATTAAAGGGCCTCCCGTAGGCGCGATAAAAGACTTCACGGACCTGGGCCGGCGTCGTGATGCCGCCAACGCCGTTGTCATCGAACAACCGGCTTGCGCCCAGGCCGAACATCAGCGAGAGCGGGCCGCCCGTTCGACCACCCGTATCGTAGGCGAGGCGCAACAACACGTCCTGGTCGCCGAAATTCCGGATCAGTCCGATGCCAGTCTGGCGCGTGCCGGCATCGTCGCTCAGGGCCTTCTGCAGCCCGACGCGGGTCGCAACCTGCGGCACGTCGAGTGCGATCAGCGCGACAAGGCCGGCTGCCGCACCAAAAGCAAGCCCGCCCTTCGAAGCGGCTTGCACGGCATTCAGCTTGGCCCGCAGACGCAACGTCGTGAGAAATCCGGTGAGCGGCCCGAGCGGCAGCAGACCCAAGCCATAAAAAACAATCGCCACCACCGCGATGGGCAGTAAGGGAAGAAACAGCAACGCATAAAAACCCGACACGGCAAGGCTGACCCCGAACACCACCTCGAGGGCACGCCGGTGCCTCTGTGACCCTTGCCGCAACATCCACAGGCCCGGCGACGTTGGCCAGCCGGGACCATCGCGACGAGCGCGCGCATGCCACAGCGGTGGGGATGGGATCGAAGAAGGATTGGGCGCACATGCCGGTGGCCGCCTCGATCACGATGACGGCCGCGGGCAGGATGACACCCAACAGGAACAGAGCGGCATCGCCGCTGCGCCACGTTCCGGGCTCATGCGGCGTGCGATTCTCCTTGCCGCCCGGGGGACGCGGAACCCATTCGATGACTGGGGGCTGCAAGGCAGTATCAGAACCGTCCGTTCGCTTACGCTCGCTCATCGCCAAATCTCCAGGGGGCTGGGAATGGCGAGAAGTGTGCGTGCGAACCCGGTTCGGCGTCGCTGGGCAGCCTTAGCCGGTCATTGCCAGTAAGGGCGGGAACACGGCGGATTTGTCCGGTGCTGTGCGCATCACGCCGGGATCGCCCGGCGCCTATGCCCCGGCTTGATCAAGCGCGGGGGCGGGACGTGTAAACGGGCTCGACGCGCGTCGAGACCTTGGCCTTTTCAATTTGGACGTCACGTTCCAAAGCCGCATAGGCGACGTTGATCCGCGCCGCCATGGCGGCGAGATAATCGCGCACCTCAGCGGGTAATTCGACACTCTGATAGCGGTCGGGATGGTAGGTCTTGGAGAGCCTCAGATAGGCCTGCCGGATCTCATCGAACGGCGCGGCGTGCGCCACGCCCAGCACCTGATGCGGATCGAAGGCGGCGCTGTCCCGGCGGCGCGCATCCAGCTGCCCTGCCTGCGGCACGGCGACAAGCCTGACGCTGCGGATGGCCGACTTGGACAAGAACTGGCGTGGACCTTCGTAGCCTTCGAATTCGAGAAACTGCGACGGGCCGTTGAGAACGTCGGCGAAAGCCCGCGCGGCGGTAAAGATGAAGCGGCCCTTCAGGACCGTGCCGTTCGCGTCCTCGACCTCGGCCGGGACACTGGCCACATGCTGAACGCCCGTATCGACCTTATTCCGCTCAAACATCGCCCTGCCCCGGATCACGCCTGTTCCACAACGGGACGTGCGCCGTCCCTCACCGGACCAATCGCAAGAGCTGTGCTAGGGCGCGGGGGGGCAAGCGGCTGCCCCTCACCCTAACCCTCTCCCCGCAAGAGCGGGGAGAGGGGACTTGCACCGGAAGTGCGGGGAAGTTTGCCGCTCTGCGCGCGATACGTGACCCCGCCCCTTCGCCTACACCCGACCCCACTCATCACGCCGCCTGGCGGTCGCGGAGGGCTTCGCCGCGATACGACAGCGCCTCGGCGATGTGCAGCCGGCCAACCTGTTCCGATGCTTCGAGATCGGCCAGCGTGCGCGCCACCCGCAACATCCGGTGAAAACCGCGCGCGGATAGTCCAAGCGTTTCGGCCGCTTGACGCAGCAGAGTGAGACCGGCGTCGTCCGGCGCGGTGATCTCGTCGAGAAGCTGGCCGGTCAGTTCCGCATTCGTGCGCACGTTCTTCGCGCCGAGCTCGGCGAAGCGGGCGCGCTGACGCTCCCGGGCCGCCGTCACCCGCGCTCGAACCTCCTGGCTTCCCTCCAGCGCAGGCGGCAGCACCAGATCCGCCGCCGATCACGGCCGGCACTTCGATTTGCAGATCGATGCGGTCCATCAGCGGGCCCGAAATGCGTGCCTGATAATCCGCCGCGCAACGCGGTCCACCGCGGCAGCGATTGCCCGGGCGCCGCGCCGCCGCAACGGCACGGGTTCATCGCGGCGACGAGTTGGATGCGCGCGGGATAAGCAATACGGTGGTTGGCGCGCGCGATGATCGTCTCGCCGGTTTCCAGCGGCTGGCGCAGACGCATCGAGCACGTTGCGGTTGGAACTCGGGCAACTCGTCGAGGAACAGAACGCCGAGATGCGCGAGGCTGACTTCGCCCGGCTTCGGCCGCGATCCGCCGCCGACGAGGGCTGCCATGCTGGCGGAATGATGCGGCGGCGCGGAACGGCCGGTCGGTGGCACAGCTTTCCGCCCATCAACTCGCCGGCCAGCGAATGCACCATCGAGACTTCGAGCATTTCTTCCGGCGTCAGCGGCGGCAGGATCGACGGCAGCCGCGACGCGAGCATGGACTTGCCCGATCCCGGCGGCCCGATCATCAGCAGATTGTGACCGCCGGCCGCCGCCACCTCGAGCGCGCGCTTGGCGCTCTCCTGGCCGCTTGACGTCCTTGAGATCGGGAAGCGGCCCGCTGGCACGCCGGTCCAAGCTCGGCTTCGGACGCGCCAGCGTCTGCAGACCCTTGAAGTGATTGACCAGCGACAGCAGATGCGGCGGGCGCCAGAATGTCCACGTCTTCGCCGGCCCATGCGGCTTCGGGTCCGCACGCCTCGGGACAGATCAGCCCCTTGCCCAGCGCGTTGGCACCGATCGCCGCCGGCAGTGCGCCGGGCACGGACCGGATCGAGCCGTCGAGCGCCAGTTCGCCCACGGCCGCGTAACCCGACATCGCTTCCGGCGAGATCGACCCCCATGGCCACGAGCAGCGCCAAGCACGATCGCCAGATCGTAATGGCTGCCTTCCTTGGGCAGATCGGCGGGGGCGAGATTGACCGTCAGGTGCTTGTAGGGCAGCCCCAGACCCACGGCATGCAGCGCGTTGCGCACCCGCTCGCGGCTTTCCGCGACCGCCTTATCGGCGCAACCCGACGATGGAGAAGAACGGCCGTCCCGGCGTGATCCGCACTTGGACTTCCACCGCGCGCGCTTCCACGCCCACGAACGCGAGCGTCGCGATCTGACTGTACATGCTGCCCCACTCCCCGGCCCCTGATACTCATGATCCAGGGAAGGAACGATCCGCATGCGCGCAATCCGTCGCGCCTTTGCCGCAGGGCCGCCACAAACTTCGATCAGCTCATGCGGCGGCGCTCGATGGCATCCCAGATCATGGCCGCAATATCGTTGCCGCCGAAGGCTTTGACTTGCCGGATACCGGTCGGCGAGGTGACGTTGATTTCGGTGAGATAGTCGCCGATCACGTCGATGCCGGTGAAGATAAGCCCGCGCTTTTTCAGCTCCGGCCCCAACCGGTCGCAAATCTCGCGTTCCCGCTCCGTCAGTTCGGTTGGCTTCGCCGTCCCGCCGACATGAAGGTTGGAGCGCGTCTCGCCCACTGAGGGCACGCGGTTGATGGCCCCGGCCACCTCGCCGTCGACCAGAATGATGCGCTTGTCGCCCTTGCGCACCTCGGGGCGGTACTGCTGCACCATGAAGGGCTCGCGGAAGACGGTCTGAAAGAGTTCGACGAGCGAACCCAGATTGGTGTCGTCCGGCTTGACGCGGAAGACGCTCGCGCCGCCATTGCCATAGAGCGGCTTCAGGATGATGTCCTGGTAGCGTTCGCGAAACACCATCACATCGCGCAAATCGCGCGTGACGAGTGTCGGCGGCATCAGATCGAGAAAGTCCAGCACCCAGATTTTCTCCGGGGCGTTGCGCACGTGCCTGGGATCATTGACGACCAGCGTGGCGGGATGGATCCGCTCCAGAAGGTGCGTTGAGGTAATGTAGGCCATGTCGAAGGGCGGGTCCTGGCGCAACAGCACCACATCCTGTGTCGCCAGATCAACGGAACGGGCCTCGGACACCGCATAGTGGTCGCCCGCGCGGTCGCGGACCTCCAGGCTGGCGCCCCGCGCCATCAGCTTGTCGCCGAAAAGCGCCAGGGATTGCGGCGTGTAGTAGAACATTTCGTGGCCGCGACGCTGAGCTTCCAACAGGATCGCGAACGTGGAATCGCCGTGGATATCGATCCGCTCGATGGGGTCCATCTGACACGCGATCTTCAGCCTCTTGCCCACGTCTGACCCCTGCATTGCCCTAATTCACTGGCACAAGCTCATACGTCCACGGGAGGCAAACGCAAAGTCCGCCCGGCCCTGTTCACAGGTTGTTAACCACACCCGGCCAAGGTCCAGCCTTCTGGGTGCGTATGGAGTTGCTCAATGTCTGTCGGTTCGGGTGCTGGTTTATCCTTGGCGCGTTTGGCCCTGCGTGCCGGTCTTCTGGGCACCCTGGTCCTGACCGGCGCCTGTTCCAAGGAAAACAGCGCCCCCAACCCAAATCTTCTCGGATCGGTGGGCAACGGGAGCGGCTACGGCGCGAGCCGCGGCATGCCGGGTTCGGCAGAGGATTTCCGCGCGGGCGCCCGCGACATGGTCTATTTTTCCTCCAACTCGTCCGATCTGACGCCCGAGGCGCAACAGACCCTCTCCCAGCAGGCCCGCTGGCTGCAGCAGTATCCCCAGCATCAGGTCATGATCGAAGGCCATGCCGACGAGCGCGGCACCCGAGAATATAACCTCGCGCTCGGTGCGCGACGCGCCCAGTCGGTGCGCAGGTTCCTGGCGCAACAGGGCGTGCCGAATGCGCGCATGCGCACGATCTCCTACGGCAAGGAACGGCCCGTGGCCATTTGCGACGACATCTCGTGCTGGTCGCAGAACCGGCGCGCGCAGACGGTGCTGGGCGGCGCGGCCATCAGTCAGCGCTGAAGACCAACCGATCAGAGCCCATCCGCGATATGCCGGGGCCAGCGCCACGGCGCCACGATGACGAGATCGAATCCGATGTCGCACGCGCGGTGGACCGGGTGGCGCTGAAGCCAGACGTCGGCCGCCTCGCGCACGCGGGCGCGCTGCGCGTCGCCGACGGCCTGATGCGCCTCCTCGTCCGACAGGCCCGGCCGCCGCTTCACTTCCACGAACGCAAGGCGCGATCCCCGGCGCACGACGAGATCGATTTCTCCCGCGCGTGAGCGCCACCTGCGGTCAAGTATGCGGTAGCCTTTGCTCAGGAACATCACCGCAGCGACCGTCTCCGACCTCAACCCCGCCGCGTAGCGGGCGCGCCGCGCTTCGGTGTGCTGTGTATCGGGAAGGCGCGCGTCTCCGGTCACGAACGCTCCGCTCCCCTGGCCTTCAGCCCGAGGTCATAGACGCGGCTTTTGGGGACCCCGTGCGCCTCGGCCACCGCCTTGGCGGCATCGCGCAGGCTCATCGTCTCCAAGGCGTCCGCCAGGGCCGCCGTCAGTGTTTCATCGGTGGTGTCCGTCGCGCCGGGCGGACCGATGAGAATGACGATCTCGCCTTTCACGGGCGTCGCGCCCAGATCGGCGGCAAGCTCAGCCAAGGTGCCCCGCCGCACGTCTTCGTGCAGCTTGGTCAATTCGCGCGCGACCGCGGCCGGACGAGGGCCCAGGCCTTCCGCCAAATCCGTCAGCGCCTCACCAAGCCGGGTCGGCGCCTCGAAGACGACCAGCGTGGCGGGAATTTTTGCCAGCTCCGCGATGCGGCTGCGGCGCGCCGCATCACGCGGCGGCAAAAACCCGGCGAACAGGAAGCGGTCTGTCGGAAGCCCTGCGACGCACAAACCTGCCATGACGGCGCTGGCACCCGGAATGGCGACGACAGCGTGTCCGCCGGCGATGCAATCACGCACCAGTTTGTAGCCGGGATCGGAAATAAGGGGCGTGCCCGCATCGCTGATCAAGCCCACGCGGCCACCGTGGGCGAGGTCGGCCAGAATGCGCGGCCGCTGCTCTTCGGCGTTGTGTTCGTGGTACGGCTTGAGGCGGGCCCGGAGCCCGAAATGCGCGACGAGGGTGCGGCTATGGCGCGTGTCCTCGCAATAGACCACATCGCAGCGCGCCAGCACCGCCAATGCGCGCAGCGATATATCCGCAAGATTACCGATCGGCGTCGCGACAAGGTAGAGGCCAGGATCCAGCCGTTCGGCGGCAAGCCGGTTCATTTCGGACGCGAGACGGGCGCCCAATGGCTGTTCAGGGGTCTGGCCGGGAGTTGAACCAAGGCCTGGTCCGATGCCTCGTCCGGCAAGTCCTCCGGCGAGTCATCCGCTGGCTCATCCAGCGCCGTCGTGTCCGCCTCAGGAAACATTGTCACCGGGTCTCCAGATGCCTGATCAGTCCAACTGCTGCTCGCAAGCGGCTTGACCATGCGCGATCACCGGCTGCGAACGCGGGCCGATGGACGGACTGAATTGTCCAGACGAGATATACACCCTCGCGCGCCTGCGCCCAATGCCGGACCAGCCGGCGGCCACGGCAAAGCGCGTCAGGCCGCAACCGGCTCGCGGCGGCGGAAGGGTTGGCGGAATTCCTTGGCCGATGCCGGGGCCGTCCGCGCAAGCGGCACCCCCGCGCTCATGAAGGCGGGTGCCATCTCGGCGCGCAGACGCTGCAGGGCATAGGTGGCCGCATCCAACTGGGCGGCGGCTTCCTTCTGACAGACAACGATGGTGACGGCTTTGGTCTGGGCCTCCGCCAGGACATCGGCGACCCGCGACCACTGTTCGATGATCCCTAGGCGATCAGGGGCCGGCGCACATGCGATGACAACCGGGGGCCGCGACCGGGCGTAGCGCAGCGCGACGGTCCGCAACTCGTAACGGAGGCGGTCCATCGTGGGGCGCAGGCCCAAAAGGATCGGTTTAAAAACCTTCATCATCGGATCAATGGCGCAATCAAAAGATTAACGAGCGCGATCCTCCTTGGAAGAACGCGTTTCCCGGTCTCCGGCGATACGGAGTTGGGTGAATGAGATTGGGCTATTTTCAAATTCCGTCAATTCGCCGCTTTTAACAAGTGTTTATAATCAGCGAATCGTAATTTTTTACTGCTGCGGAGCGAAATGCGGCCGCTGCAATGCGATGCGGGCGCAATTCGGCACGTCTAGCGGGAATTGTCGCACCAGCTTTCTACTTTTCCGATGCAGGTGGCGATGCGGTGTCGGCCTGGGGTTTTTCCCGGACCGGCAGTCCGGCACGAATCACCTGAGAACGCGGCCGTTCTGGCACTGCCGAGATCCGCTTGGCCTTGACGCGGGCAGCCGCTCCGGTCCCCGGCTTGGAAAGCACCGCTGGGACCTTCAGCCCTGAGAACCGGAAATGCCCGGTAATCTGATCGACGAATAGACCATCCTCCTGCTGAGGGCCCCAACCCCGATTATGGATGATCAGCGGCCGGCCCGACGGTCCAAGGATATCGGAAACGATCGCGATATGCGTCCGCGAGTGGCGATTTTGGGGTCGCCAGTAGGTGACAATATCGCCCGGCCGGAAATCCTCGGCAAAATTGGATATCGGCAGCGTTTCGCCATGCCGCTGCAAAAAACGGCGCAATGTATCGACGCGGCGATGGTCGATATTGGGATCGCCGGACCCCGAGCGTGTCGTGTGCACCAGGGCCTGAAGATCGATGCCCAAGGCCCGGTAGGCGCGGATGATCACATCGGTGCATACGCCATACATGGGATTGACGTCGCCCATGGGGTAGGCGAGCCGGGTGTAGCGGTCGTTGTAAATGACGAAATCGTCCAGCTGCGTGCGCGCGGCTTGGGCCAGCGCCATCCCGAACGCCTCCCCATCCGCTGGGTCGAAGCCAGCCGGAAGTATGAAGGGTGCGTCGGGCCCGGGCGGGTAGCACTGCGTCTCGTCCGCTTCGACGCCAAACATGCCGTGGGGCGCCGGACGGACGGCGACGGCATCGTCCGGACTGAGGCTAGCCACGTCCGGGCCCCAATGTGGCTGGCCGGCAATTTGTGGGGGAACCCCGGCGATCGGCTTGGCCGCATCGCTTGGCCGCGCTACGGGCGGCAGGTTCGATGCCCCGTGCGCCGCGTCGCCGGCCTCGATCGCCTCATCCACTGGGCGCGGCGCGACGGCAGGCGGCGGCGCGGCGTGTGGCGTGTCCGTTGGGACTTGCGCGGGTCCAGCGGCGGCAACATCCATGGCGGCCTGCCGGGCTGCCACGGTGGGTTCCACCACCGAACGTGCCGGAACGCTGGCCTCAACAGTCGCGTCAACTTCAGGAGACGGTGTCATCGGCGTCCCTGCGATACTGGGCCCGGGCCCAACGGCAGGTACTGGCACGGCCGTGCGCGGCAGCCCGACCAGCGCGCGCCCTCGGCCGTCTTGGGAAACCCAATGGTGCGATTCTCCGCCCGCCGGCATCGCCCCGTTCCAGCGGACAACCCCAATGGTCGTCGCCACCAGTACGAACGGCAGCAGGAGCATCACGGCGTCCGCGCGCTCGACTGAACGGAGGCTGGTCTTTGCAGAGCGCCACCATGACAACGGCAAGGAGGCGGCGCGCGGGTAACGAGTGGGCGCCGGTTTGCGTGCTGTTGACGAAGACTTCGCTTGGCGCGGGGAACCTCCGGCCACACTACGAGCGTGCACCGCTACCGTCGCGGCGGCGGCCACGCGTGGGGATTTGCGCGATTTGCGCGCGCTGGATTTGGGATGCTTCTGCTTTTTCACGCCGCGTGCCTCGCTTCAAAGCAGTTACAGTCTACCCGTCAAGCTCCTGGAAAACCATAGAAAACCATGCCGCGCCTCAGGATCATCAGTTATTCTGCAATGCCCGGTCTCCAGCCCCGGCCAAGCGCAGGACATCCAACGCGGAATGGCCAGAGTCGCGCAGCGCCCTGACAGATGTCGACCGGTTGCTCTTGGCCAGCTTGCGGCCCTCGCCATCCAAAAGCAGGGGGTGGTGATGATACAGCGGCGCGGGCAGATCGAGCAGCACCTGCAGCATCCGGTGGAGATCGGTGGCGGCATAGAGGTCTTGACCACGCGTGACATGCGTGACGCCTTGGGCCGCATCGTCGATCACGACGGCCAAGTGGTAACTCGCTGGCGTATCCTTGCGGACGATCACAGCGTCACCCCAGCGTTCCGGTGCCGCCCGGATCACATGCTGCCCCAACGCGGCATCCAATTCGACGAACGTAAGGTCCGCTCCAGCCAGCCGCCGCGCAACCTCCGCCCGCGCCCGCTCCATATCGAGGCGAAGGGCATAGGGTTCGCCCGATGCCAGCCGTTGGGCCAAATCCTGCGGCGCCATACCTTTGTCGAGACCAGGATAGAGCGGGACACCGTCGGGATCGGCGCCGGAATTTTTTGCGGCTGCGGCCTCGTCAAGTTCGCGGCGCGTGGCCCAGCACGGATACAAGAGACCCTGATCCCTCAGCTGACGCGCGGCTTGCGCATAGACCGAGAACCGATCCGACTGGCGCCACACCGGCTCTTCCCATTCGAGCCCCAGCCACTGGAGATCGTCACGGATCTGCGTTTCATAGTGCGCGCGGGAGCGCTGCTGATCGATGTCCTCGATCCGCAACAAGAACCGTCCGCCCATGCGGCGCGCCATCTCGTGACCCACCCAGGCGGACAGGACATGGCCGAGATGCAGCTCGCCGTTGGGGCTCGGCGCAAAGCGAAAAACAGGGCGGGACGTCACCGGCAGTGCTCGCGGAGTGGGGAATGGCTCAATCGCAGCGGCCGTTCAGCCCCTCGCCGGGCGTGTAGGACCGCGCGACCGCTTCAACCACCCGATCATAGAACGGACGCTCGGCAACGGGATAGAGCAACGCCCATGTATTGATGAACCGGCCCCGGCAGGTGAAGCTGACCCGCTCATAGAAGTGCGTATTTCCGCGGGTTCCCGAAATGATGAACCAGGAGCGGCGTATGGGGGCGAATTCGATCCGCGCCCCGTCGTAGTTGGTCGCCAGCAGATGACGCCGGTAGTCCTCCAGCGTCCAGCCATCCTCGTTCTCGAATGCGGCGACACCCAACCGGGCCGTTCCGTCGTGAGAAATCAGAACCGAGCCGTCCTCGTGCGCCGGACCGGCGCGCGCCGCGAACACGCTGCCGGGATAGGAAAGCGCGAACCCGTAACGGTTGTTCTCCACGCGTGCCCAATCCGTGGCGCGCACCTTGAATGCCGCCGTGCGCGCCTGCGCCCAAGCGTCCGCGCTGAACGACACGCTTATCAGCACGCCGCACAACGCAGCGAGCATCATCCGAGAGATATGAAATATGTTGCGCACCATCGCCGGTCGACCCCGCTCGACATATGGAATGCACGAGGTGAAATGATACGCTCAGCAACGCCGGTTGTGAAATCACGCTTTTGAAAAGAGTGTCATGCCACGCCCGCAAAAATCCGCGTCTCACATCTTGTCCACAGATGCCGACATCCGGCGCGGCGTTGCAGCGCTGAGACGCGCGTGCCCGGTGATGCGAAGGGTGCACGATGTCACCGGTGATCCACCGCTGCGCCGGCAAGACCCCGGATTTGCCGGTCTCATGCGCATCGTCGTCGCGCAGCAGGTGTCCGCCGCCAGCGCGACCGCCATTTGGAAGCGTACCGAAGACACGCTACGCACGATCACACCATCGATCATCGCCCGGGCGAGTGACGACAGATTGCGCGCCTGCGGACTTTCACGGCCCAAGGTGCGCACGATGCGCGCCGTCGCCGATGCTGTCCTCTCAGGCGACCTCGACGTGGACCGGCTCGGCGACGCGTCGGATGCCGAGGTCCACGCCGCGCTGACGCGGATCCACGGCATCGGACCCTGGACCGCAGACATCTATTTGATGTTCTCGCTGGGGCGCGCGGATGCCTGGGCGGGCGGCGATCTCGCGCTGCAATTGGCCATCGCGCGGGCGTTCGCCCTCAACCAGCGGCCCACGGCCGGCGAGGCCTTGGAGCAGGCGGAGATTTGGCGTCCCTGGCGCGCAGTTGCCGCGCGATTGTTGTGGTCGTTCTACGCTCTTCCCCCCGAACCGGCGCGATCCCGTTCCGCTCAACTGCGCGCCAACGCAAAAACATCACACAGAAAAGCAACTTAGGCTCTCCGGTTGCGGAGCGCCCAGAGACCTTCACAGAGCTGACATGCCCGGCTAGTATCCCCGCCGTCGAGCGGGGTCCAAACCCAATTCGACGGTGAACCGTCTGGAAGCAAGCCTGTGAATGCTCATGCTGCCACGCCGGAATCCTGTCCGGCCCTGGTTCTGAACGCCGATTTCCGCCCTCTGAGCTACTATCCATTGTCGCTCTGGAGTTGGCAGGAGACGGTGAAGGCGGTGTTTTTGGACCGCGTCAACATCGTCTCCGAATACGACACCACCGTTCGCAGCCCGAATTTCGAAATCAGGCTGCCCAGCGTCGTCTCCCTCAAGACCTACGTGAGACCCGCGCTCTACCCGGCCTTCACCCGATTCAACGTCTTTTTGCGCGATCGCTTCTCTTGCCAGTATTGCGGCGACCGGAGCGACCTCACCTTCGACCACGTCGTGCCGCGCGCGCGGGGCGGACAGACACGATGGGACAACGTGCTGACGGCGTGCGCGCCGTGCAATCTGAAGAAGGGCAGCCAGTCGCTCAGTACGGCAGGGATGCGACCCTTCCAGGCGCCCTACCGGCCCACGGTATTCGAACTGCACCGCAATGGCCGGCTGTTTCCGCCGAACTACCTGCACGAAAGCTGGATGGACTATCTCTACTGGGATACCGAACTCGAGCCGTAGGTCTAAGAAGCTCCGTGCCCCGCCGCAACGACTACGCCGCTGTGGCGCGGCGGCGTTCCATTTCAGCAATGCGTTGCAACAACTCTTGACGCTGGCGCTGTAGAACGCTGAGGGCTTCGCCGCTCGCGGTCTTCATGGCGTCGTCGTAGCTGGCCAGCACCCGCTTCTCTCCATCGATGAGACCCGGCAAAATCGACTCATCCAGGCCCGTCAGGATCGATTGGAAGCTGATGACCGCCCGGTGCACGGTCGACATGAACGACCCTTCTTGCTTCAGTTCGCCGCCTGCGGCCCGCACGAGCGGCTCCAACTCGACGGCCGCGGCCGTGCGCAGCGCGACCATTTCCTGGAACAGGGTCACCATGCCGTCTTCGCTGGCATCCTTCAGCGCTTCCTCGTAACCATTCCTGCTGTCGATCAGCGTCGTATGAAGACTTGTCATGGCGTCGGCGTAGGCACTCATCGGTTTACTCCACGGATTGGCTGCTTGGCACAACAACGTGCGTCGGCGGGTCCGGTTCCCACGCAGGCAACATTCCCCGGCGGATCGCCCGGAACGAAAAAATCCCCGGACTTCAGCGCGGCAAGCGCGGAGAAGCCGGGGACAGGCAGATTGGGAAGGACGAAAATTCTACGATGGCGCGGCGTCAGGCGGCGCGGCGCACCGGCGTGGCGCAGAGCGACTGAGCGATCGTGTCGACCGCCCGGCTCCAGTCAGCCGCTTCCACTTCGGCGGCATCCAGACCGAAGGCCTGCAGCGCATCGGTTGGTGAACCGCCATCGCGGAAGAACCGGGCGCAGGCCTGGCGTGCGACGCCTTGCGCCTGCTGCCACTGGACGGGATTGACGTGGACGGGGATCATGGGATCGCTCCAATTTGCTGGTGCATTCCAGGCGACACGCAAGTTTGAGACCGAGGGCTCAAACGCTCAGGCCGATCGAGAGGAAGGTGGCAGGCACACCCAGTACAATTGGCACCACTACGCAGAACCGTGTCATGCAGTGCCGTCATGGACTGCTCGTCCCGCACTGCGCGTGCCTGCCGTTCCGTGCGGTCCGCTTCTGAGCGGCCCGAATTCCTCTACAATCTCGACTGAGCCCGTGCTGGGCTGCCTTGCGGCGCTTCCGGCACGATTACAGGAGGCTTGGAACGCGATACTTCACTGACAATCGCGCCGACCAGATCCGAAAGGGGACGCCACTCACTGGAAGGGATCTGCATCGGCATCTCACGCTGAACTCAATGGATACGCAACGAACGCACACGCGACGGGGACGCTACTGGCACATGGGGGGCCGCGAGGGACGGCCTGGGTGGCTCTGGGAGCAGTCTGGCCAGACGCGTGAACTTTTCACGCCAGACTGCTCGCTTCACAGATTGGAACACACCCGCAAGTGTGTTCTTGGGAGATGCATACGCAGACGCAACGGACGCTACAGGGACGCAACTGACGCAACGCGTACTAAAACTGAGAGGCGGAACACGCACCCCGGACCTGCGCTCGAAATCCGCAGGACGCACACAACGCAACAAAACTTGTCTGGGAGAAGGGGTCGGGGTCATCGAGGGACTGAACGCAAACTTGGACCCGGTCACCAACGCACTCCGCTTGACTTGACAACTCCGCTCGGAGGATCCGGTTTCCCTTGGGCCCCTGAGGACTGGGGGGTTCCGTTTGTGTTCCGCGCTTGGTGTGAATTAACTGCCACACTCGGGCGCAAAAATGGCGGCGCCCGGACTGAACCAAGGATTTTTGCTTGCAATTTGTTCAGGTTTTATTCTCGCCCGGTACATACGGGGTGGGGCGGTATCAAATGCTTGCGACTATTTTATAAGCCGCTGGAAACGCGTCGTTTTCATGCGTCGTCGTTGGAGCGGAAGGCCGCCTGAAGCGTCAGCGAGAACAGTACCAGCGACACCAGGACGTTCCAGCCCGCGAACGATAAGCCAAACAGGCGCCAGGTCGCTTCATCGCAACGGACGACGCGGGCCTCCGCCAACCCGCGCAGCAGATCCTCGGCCGTCTTGGGCAAATCCTGGGTGCCGGCACACGTATCCGGACCCGGCCAGAAATGCCATTCGACACCCGCGTGATAGACGCCAAGTCCCGCATTCGCGAGAAATCCCAGGGCGACGGCAAAAAACAGGAACGCGGCGAACCGCGGCCGCTCGGCGACCAGAGCCATGGCGGCGAAGAGCACCACGATGCCGGCATAATAGGCCCAGCGCTGCATGCTGCAGAGAGGGCAGGGCGCATAGCCGCCCAGAAACTCAAATCCGAGCGCGGAAACGATCACGCCGATCGACAGAAAGAGCGCCAAGCCGCCGAGACGGTACGCATTGGCAAGATTGGGTCTCGGGGCCGTTTCGAACATGTCTGACACCTCGTGGGCCTTCACGAACGCAGGCCGCCTGCCTGCTAGACGAGATACTTGATCGCCACGAACCCACCAATGAGTAGGATGAAGAACAGCACCGTCAAGATGCCGAAATAGCGCTCGATAAAGGCGCGGATCGGAGCGCCGAAGTAATAGAGCAGCCCCGCCACGGCAAAAAAGCGCAAGCCCCGCGCGGCGATGCTGGCAATCATGAAGACCGCGAAATTGAGCCCCGTCGTACCGCTCGCGATGGTGATGACCTTGTAGGGGAACGGCGTCAGCCCGGCCATGAACACGATCCAGGCGCCGTACTCGTTATATTGCCCCGCGAACGTTTGGAACTTCGCGCCGTAGCCGTATAGATCGAGCACCGGCTTGCCGATCAGGTCGAACAGGAAAAAGCCGATCGCATATCCGGCGATGCCACCGAGCACCGATCCCAGCGTGGCGATGGTCGCGATACCAGAATGCCCGCGCCCGCTTGGCAATGGCCATCGGGATCAGCATGATGTCGGGCGGAATGGGAAAGAACGAGCTTTCCGCGAACGATACCCAGAACAGGGCATGCGGCGCGCGATCACTCGCGGCCAAGCCCATCATCCAATCATACAGACGTCTCATCATCGCCGCGCTGGATAGAGGGCACGCATCGAATTGTCCATGTGCCATGTGCGGCCTGACGCACGCGCCCAGATTTTGTGATGGTTAAGTCACGGGTTCGGCGGCCAGGGCCAGGCGGCGCACCAGTTCATTGAGCACGAATCGGCCTTCGCCGACCGCACGCAGCCGCCCTGGAACCGGCTGACGCGGCGCGGACGCGGGTCCAAGCCCCGGCCCCACGCAGGCACGGATGATGTCCAGGTCCTCTGGATCTTCACATGCGGGGGGCGGACCTTCGAATTCTTCAACGAGGCCGAGTGCCACCAGGTTGTCGATCTCGCCCCGCCCCGGCATCAGTCCGAAGTGCCGCGCCATCCGTGAGAGGTCGATCCCTTCCGTCAGGCGCAGCCCCATCAGCAGGAGTTCGTCGGCCTGTTGCGAGGCGGTCAGGGCCGTCTCCTCGACGAACCCATGCCCCGCGTTCTCGACACGCTCAACCCATCGCTCGGGATTACGCTCGGTCACCGTCGCCGACCGCCGACCCTCGCAGTCGATACGGCCGTGGGCCCCCGGCCCGACGCCAGCATAGGCGCCGTACCGCCAGTACAGGAGGTTGTGCCGGCTCTCTTCGCCCGGCACCGCATGATTGGAAATCTCATACGCCGGCAGACCGGCCCCGCCCATCATGTCCTGCGTGAGCGCGTACAGGTCGAGCGCGGCATCGGCATCCGGCACGATCAGCTTGCCGCGCGCATGCAGTTCGGCGAACGGCGTGTCGGGCTCGATGGTCAACTGGTACAGCGACAGATGCCCGCCGGCCATCGCCAGAGCCTCGCGCAATTCCTGCCGCCACGCGTCGACGGTCTGGCCGGGACGCGCGTAGATGAGATCGAACGAGAACCGTTCGAACGTGCGCCGCGCGATATCGACAGCGGTGCGCGCCTCGGCCACCGAATGCAGCCGTCCGAGCCGCCGCAGTTCGTCATCACGCAAGGACTGAACGCCGATCGACACCCGATTGACGCCCGCCGCGCGATAGCCCGCAAACCGCTCCGCCTCGACACTGTTGGGGTTGGCTTCGAGCGTGATCTCGGCGCCTGGAGCCAGCGTCCAAAGTTTGCCGATATGGTCGAGGATTGCAGCCACGGTTGCCGGCTGCATCAGCGATGGCGTCCCGC
Organism: uncultured Alphaproteobacteria bacterium; assembly: GCA_963786675.1. Lineage (GTDB taxonomy): Bacteria > Pseudomonadota > Alphaproteobacteria > Rhizobiales > Hyphomicrobiaceae > JAGVSR01. The sequence continues at coordinate 308,740 of CAWAZY010000002.1, forward strand.
CGCCAAAGAATATTGAGGCGACGATCTGCGGCCCAACGCGCGCCTTCACGGCATCGAGTTCGCGCAGATATGCCGTTGAGGAACCGGGCCTCGTCCCATCCGCCGAACCGGACATGACTGTTGAAATCGCAATAGGGGCACTTCTGGGCGCAGAACGGCCAATGGACATAGACGCCGAAGCCCATCTCGTCGGATACTGATGGAACGGGGCCGGTCACGACGGCTTCGGCTCTGTTGCCGCAAGCAAGGCCTTGGCCAGCGTACGCCATCGCGGTTCCGACCGGTCCACCGTGTCGGAAACGGAATCCTCCAGCGCCACCATCAGCGTGCCCATATTGATGCGGGGCTGGCCGCGTTTCTCCAAGTCGTCGCCCAAGAGCCGCACAAAGGTCTTGAGTTCTTCGCGCGTCGAGATGTTGGCCGCCGCAGCCGCCAGGCCTTCCGCGTCGCGTTCAGCATTGGGCGGCGCGGGCACCTCCGTCAGGTCACCCAGACACTCGCGGCGGAAGGTCTCGAAAGCGCGCGTGCGATGCGACCCTGCATACTTCCGTGCCGGCTCCATCTCGCCGTAAGTCTCGGTCTCGCCGTCCGCGACGAACATGGGATCGTACCCGAAGCCGTTGCCCCCGCGCGGCGGCCAGACCAGATGACCGAACACCCGGCCCTCGAAGAAAGCATGTTCGCCGTCGGGCCATGCCAGACACAGGACGGAGATGAAATTGGCAACCGGCGCCGCCGGACCCTCCCAGGCCTTCTTTTGCGACAGCGCGTCGTGCACCCGGGTCATGGCTCGACCAAAGTCCCGCCCCGGCATCGACCAGTCGGCGGAATAGACGCCCGGCGCCCCATCCAGGGCCTCGATCTCCAGCCCGGAATCGTCTGCCAGCGCCGGCAGGCCCGATGCTTCAGCCGCCGCTTTCGCCTTGATCAGCGCATTGCCGCGGAATGTGGTCTCGGTCTCCGCCGGTTCGGCGAGGCCAAGGTCGCCAGCCGACACCGCTTCCAGCCCGTACGGCGCGATGAGCTGGTTGATCTCCCAGACCTTGCCCTTGTTGTGGCTCGCCACCACAAGTTTGGTGCCACGGTTCAGCGTGCGCATGCGTTTCCCTGATTGACCCTGCCCGTCGCGTGTCCGGCACCAGTGCCGCGGCACTGATCAGCTGACGGTCAGTTTCTGCAACTGCACCAGTTCGGCGATGCCCTTGCGAGCGAGCCCCATCAGACCGTCGAAGCTCTCCTGGATGAATGCGGTGGTTTCCGCCGTGCCCTGCACCTCGACGATGCCGCCCGAACCGGTCATGACGAAATTGCTGTCCGCGTCCGCCGTGGAATCTTCCGCGTAGTCCAGATCGAGGACCGGCGTGCCCTTGTAGAGTCCGCAGGAAACAGCGGCCACCTGGTCGCGCAGCACGCCATCCTTCACCATGTCGCGCATCTTCATCCACTGGATGCAGTCGTAGAGCGCGACCCAGGCGCCGGTGATGGCCGCCGTCCGCGTGCCGCCATCGGCCTGGATGACATCGCAGTCGACGGTGATCTGCCGTTCACCCAGTTTCTGCAGGTCCACGACCGCCCGCAGCGCCCGCCCGATGAGCCGCTGGATTTCCTGCGTGCGTCCCGACGGATGGCCTGACGTGACTTCGCGCCGCGTGCGCTCGGAGGTAGCGCGCGGCAGCATGGAATATTCCGCCGTGACCCAGCCGCGGCCCTGGCCCTTCAGCCACGGCGGCACGCGCTCTTCCAGGCTTGCCATGCACAGCACGTGGGTATTGCCGAACTTGATCAGGCACGAGCCTTCCGCATGCATGGAGACGGCGCGCTCGATGGAGACGCGGCGCAGCTCGTCATTCTGGCGTTTGGAGGGGCGCATGGGAGAGTTCAAACCTCGATTTTGTTGATGTGGCCGCGACCCTAGTCGCGCGGCCCGGCAACTTCAACCGCCAAGGCAAGCGCGTCCAGCTCCCGGCTCAATTGTTGCTGCCGCAGGGATCTTCCCGAAAAATTGGGCATTTGACGTCGGCTGGAGGCACTCCCTACAGTCCGCCCCTACCGCTTTTGGGAACTGCTGACGGAGCCGCAGCACCGCCAATGTCCGAAATCGTCAAACTGAACGACCGCTCCCGCACCATTCTGCGTCAGATCGTTGAAAGCTATCTGTCGACGGGCGAACCCGTGGGATCGCGCAATTTATCGCGCGTGCTGCCCATGGGTCTCTCGCCGGCCTCGATCCGCAATGTCATGGCGGACCTGGAGGAGTTGGGCCTCATCTACGCCCCCCACACGTCGGCAGGCCGCATGCCGACCCAGTCGGGCTTGCGCATGTTTGTCGACGGCCTGCTTGAGACCGGCAACCTGACCGAGGACGAGCGCCGCCAGATCGAGGCGCAAATCGCCGCCAGCCGTTCCACCTCGCTCGACCGGGTGCTCGGCGAGGCGAGCGAAATGATCTCGGGCCTCTCGCATTGCGCCGGCGTCGTGCTGGCCGAAAAGCAGGTGGCCCGCCTGCGCCAGATCGAATTCGTGCAGCTGGAGCCCGGCAAGGCGCTCGCCATTCTCGTCAGCGAGGACGGCGACGTGGAGAACCGCATCATCCACATCCCGCCGGGACTTGCCGCCTCGGCCCTCGTCGAAGCAGCCAATTACCTCAACGCCCACATTCGCGGACTGACCATCGCCGAAGCGCGGCAGCGTATCGAGGCGGAACTCGTCAGTGCGCGGGCGGAGCTCGACCAGCTGACACAAAAGGTCGTGAAGGCAGGGCTGGCGGAATGGTCCGGCTCCGTGGACGAGCGCAAGAGCCTGATCGTGCGCGGCCAATCGAACCTGCTCAAGGATCTCACCGCCATCGACGATCTGGAGCGCATCCGGCAACTCTTCGACGATCTGGAATCCAAGCGCGACCTTTCCCAGATCCTGGGCCTTGCCGAAGGTGGCGAAGGCGTGCGCATTTTTATCGGCTCGGAGAACAAGCTGTTTTCGCTCTCCGGCTCGTCGCTCATCGTCGCGCCGTTCCACAATCAGTCGCGCAACGTGGTCGGTGTCCTTGGTGTCATAGGCCCCACGCGCCTCAACTATGCCCGGATCATCCCAATGGTCGATTACACCGCCAAGATCATTTCGCGACTCATCTCGTGACCGTGCGGGCTTGATTTTGGCACCGCTTCGGCCGATACCCGCCCGTGAAACGGCTTGGTTGCGCGGCTCGTCCGCGCTCCCCATTTTAGCTCAGGACTACCTCCCCACAAGAACCGAGACAGATCGCACCCTGATGTCCGATACCCCGCACACGCCCCCCGAAACGCCGCAACCCAACCCCACGCCCGGCCCGCGTCCGGCGAAGCGCCGGCGGCCACCGGCACCGGTGCCCCGGAAGCGACTGGTGCCCCCGAAGCGACTGGCGCGCCCGAAGCAGCAGAGACCGCGGCACCCGAGCCCGGTCCGGACCAGTTGAAAGCCATCATTGCGGTGCTGCAGGCCGATCTCGACACGTCCAAGACAGACGTGTTGCGGCTCGTCGCCGACATGGACAACCTGCGCAAGCGTACCGAGCGCGAAAAGCAGGACATGGCCAAGTTCGCCATCTCGAAGTTCGCCGAGGACATCGTGGGCGTGGCCGACAATTTCGAGCGGGCCCTGGCGGCGGTCCCGGCTGGCGCCGCCGAAGCCGATCCAGCGCTATCGAGCTTGGTCGAAGGCGTCAGCATGACCGAGCGCCAACTCCAAAGCGTTCTGGAGAAGCACGGCGTCAAACGGATCTGGCCCGAAGGCGAGATGATGAACCCGCATGTGCATCAGGCGATGATGCAGCAGGACAATCCGGATGTGCCGCCCGGCACCATTCTGCAGGTGTTCCAGGCCGGGTACATCATTGCCGAGCGGGTCGTCCGGCCGGCTGTCGTCGTGGTCGCCAAGGGTGGCCCGAAGACGCCGAAACCAGATCCGGCCGCTGACGCTGCGGGCGGCGACACCCCGGCAAGTGCAACCCAAACGCCGAATTCAGACTCGCCTGAAAATCAGTAGGTCCGATCCGGTCCGCGGCACGCAACCTCTGGCCGTCACATGCATTGCATCCCGTGAAGGCCATGACCCGCGTCACCGCCGATCTCCTGCTGTTGCTCGCCGCCGCGCTGTGGGGTGTCGCCTTCTATTTTCAGAAGGAGGCGATGAGCCATATCGGGGTGTTTACCTTCATCACCGCGCGCGCCACGGTCGCCGCCGCACTCCTCCTGCCGCTGCTCATCCTGGAACATCGCCGCCGGGCTGCCCCCTGGCCACCCGGGCTGACGCGCACGGCGGGTCTCGCCGGGCTGGCGTTTCTCGTGGCCGCTGGCCTCCAGCAAACCGCGATCACCACGGCAACGGTCACCAACACCGGCTTCCTAACCGCACTCTACGTCGTGTTTACACCACTGACCGCCTGGCTCCTGATGCGCACGTTGCCGCCAGCCATCGTCTGGCCCGCGATCGTACTCGCTTTCGTTGGCGCGTGGCTTCTCGGAGGCGGAGCGATCGGCGGATTGTCGCCGGGTGACTGGCTGGCGGCCTTCTCGGCGCTGTTCTGGTCGATCCACGTTGTCGTGACGGGGTTGGGCGCCCGCTACGATCGCCCGTTCGCCTTCACCTGCCTGCAGTTCGCGTTCGTGGCCGGTGCGGCTGCGCTGCTGACGGGTGGTCTTGAGACACCCTCCATCGACGCGCTGACGGCGGCGGCACCCTCGATCCTCTACGTGGGCCTTTTTGCCAATGCGATCACCTTCACGCTGCTGGTGATCGCACTCCGCCACACATCGCCACCGGAAGCGTCCGTCATCCTATGCACCGAAAGCCTGTTCGCTGCGGCCGCGGGTGCCATCATGCTGGGCGAGACCCTGAGCCCGGTCTCCTGGACTGGCGCTGGCCTTATCCTCGCAGCGGCGCTGCTGGTGCAGGTGGGGCCAGCCCTCAGGGCGCGCGCGTCACCCGCCGCAGAGTGAGATTGATCCGGCCCCCACCCGGGATCAGGGCTGAGGTACCGGATAAAATCCGGTCGATGCCGTGGTAGGCGAACCGCGACGGCCCGCCGAGCACGCACACGTCGCCCGACCGCAATGTGAGCCGGACCTTGGGATCGCCGCGCTTGGGCCCGCCGATGTGAAAAACGGCATCGTCGCCTAGTGAGACAGACAGGACGGGCGCGCGGGGCTCATCCTCATCGGCGTCCCGGTGGGAGCCCATACGCGCCCCGGAGGGATAATAATTGATCAAGCACGCCTCCGGTGGCGGCTCAAATCCGGCGTGCGCGCGCCAAAGACCTAGCAAAACGTCGGGAATTGGCGGCCAGGGCTCCCCAGTTTCCAGATGCGTCGCCTGATAGCGATAGCCGCCCGCCTGATCCGAAACCCAGCCCGAGCGGCCCGCAATTCGACATGCGAACCGAAAACGGCTTCCCGGTGCGGGGCATGCGCGGCTGGAACAGGGGCGCGGCGTCGAGTACGGCCTGGATTTCGGCCAGAAGCCGGGTCTGGGCCGCGCAATCCAGCGCGCCGGGCAGCCAGAGCACACCGTCGGGAAGCACCGCTGGCGCGGGGTCCTGCGCCGCCGCACGGCGCGCGCGTTCGACCGGGGTCCGTTTCATTGCGGCATACCTTCAGCGGGCAAAAACCGTGCGGCATGGCGCGCGTGGGCCAATTTAGTCACGGACCAGTGATCCAGCACCGTTGCACCCCCCGGAAACAGCCCTATATACCTCGACACGACGTCTCATAAACTCCCTGGGGACCGCCGCGGCCCCGGCTCGTTATCCAACGGGCCCGGGGCGGGATCGGATGCCTTGACAAGGGTCCAGGCGGTTCGCCGTAACACGAAGGAAGACAAGACCATGGCAAAAGTGATCGGCATTGACCTCGGCACAACGAACTCATGCGTGGCGGTCATGGACGGTGGCAAGCCCCGCGTTCTGGAGAATGCGGAAGGCGTGAACACGACCCCGTCCATCGTGGCATTTTCAGACGACGGCGAGCGCCTCGTCGGCCTGCCCGCCAAGCGCCAGGCGGTCACCAACCCCACCGGCACGCTGTTCGCCATCAAGCGCCTCATCGGCCGCCGCTTCGAAGACCCGATGGTCGAGAAGGACAAGAAGCTCGTTCCCTACAAGATCGTGAAGGGTCCGAACGGCGACGCATGGGTCGAGGTTGACGGCAAGACCTACTCGCCCCAGCAGGTCTCGGCCTTCATTCTGCAGAAGATGAAGGAAACCGCCGAAGCCAAGCTCGGCGAGACCATCACGCAGGCGGTCATCACCGTCCCGGCCTACTTCAACGACGCCCAGCGTCAGGCAACCAAGGACGCCGGCAAGATCGCGGGCCTGGAAGTCCTGCGCATCATCAACGAGCCGACCGCGGCGGCACTGGCCTACGGTCTCGACAAGAAGAAGGAAGCCAAGACGATCGCGGTCTACGACCTCGGCGGCGGCACCTTCGACATCTCGATCCTGGAGATCGGCGACGGCGTCTTCGAAGTGAAGTCGACGAACGGCGACACGTTCCTCGGCGGTGAAGACTTCGACATGAAGCTGGTCAGCTACCTCGCCGACGAGTTCAAGAAGTCGAACGGCATCGACCTGCGCGGCGACAAGCTCGCCCTGCAGCGCCTGAAGGAAGCCGCCGAAAAGGCAAAGATCGAGCTGTCGTCCTCGGCGCAGACCGAAGTCAACCTGCCGTTCATCACCGCCGATGCGTCGGGTCCGAAGCATCTGACGATGAAGCTGACGCGCGCCAAGCTGGAAAGCCTGGTCGACGATCTCATTGCCAAGACCAAGGGCCCGTGCCTGCAGGCGATCAAGGATGCCGGCCTCAAGGCTGCCGAGATCGACGAAGTCGTTCTCGTCGGCGGCATGACGCGCATGCCCAAGGTTCAGCAGACGGTGAAGGAGCTGTTCGGCAAGGAGCCGCACAAGGGCGTCAACCCGGACGAAGTCGTCGCCGTCGGCGCGGCCATCCAGGCCGGCGTGCTGAAGGGCGAAGTCAAGGACGTGCTGCTGCTCGACGTGACGCCGCTTTCGCTCGGCATCGAAACGCTGGGCGGCGTGTTCACACGGCTCATCGACCGCAACACGACGATCCCGACCAAGAAGAGCCAGGTGTTCTCGACCGCAGAGGACGGGCAGACGGCCGTCACCATCCGCGTCAGCCAGGGCGAGCGCGAGATGTCGGCCGACAACAAACTGCTCGGCCAGTTCGATCTGGTCGGATTGCCTCCCGCACCGCGCGGCGTGCCGCAGGTCGAAGTGACGTTCGACATCGACGCCAACGGCATCGTGCATGTGTCCGCCAAGGACAAGGCGACCGGCAAGGAGCAGTCGATCCGCATCCAGGCCTCGGGCGGCCTCTCGGAGGCCGAGATCGATCAAATGGTCAAGGATGCCGAGGCGCACGCGTCGGACGACAAGATGAAGCGTGAACTCGTCGAAGCTCGCAATCAGGCTGAAGCTTTGGTGCATGCGACCGAGAAGCAGCTGGCCGACAACGGTTCGAATGCGGCCGTGGCTGCGGTGAAGGGCGATGTCGAAACCGCCATCGCGTCGGTCAAGGAGGCCGTGGCCACCGACGACGCCGAAGCGATCAAATCGGCGACAACCGCGCTGGCGACCGTCGCCATGAAGATCGGCGAGGCGATCTACTCCGCCCAGGCCGGTGGTTCGGACGACACGGGTGCCGACGGTGATACCACGAGCGGATCGGGCGACGAGAACGTCGTCGATGCCGACTTCGAGGAAGTCAAAGACGACAAGAAGAAGGCGGGCTAAGCCGCCTCCGCCTCTCTCCTCATCGCGTCAGCGATGGGGAGAGGGCCCGGGTGAGGGGCAAGAACACGCGCAGCGCGGCCTCGCGTGCCGCGCCCCTCTCCCTGGCCCTCTTCCCTGCGATCGGGAGACAGTCCGCACCTGATCTGACACACGACGGCCCCGCCCCGGAACATCACCCCCATGGCCAAGCGCGATTACTATGAAATCCTCGGGGTGCAGCGCAGCGCGACCGAGCAGGATTTAAAGTCCGCCTTCCGCAAACTCGCCAAGGAGCACCATCCGGATCGCAATCCGGATGACAGTCAGGCGGAAGTAAAATTCAAGGAACTGAACGAAGCCTACGAAGTCCTCAAAGATCCCCAAAAGCGCGCGGCCTACGACCGGTTCGGCCATGCGGCCTTCGACGGCGGAGCCGGTGGCGGTCGTGGCGGCCCGGGTGGCGCGGGCTTCGGACCAGACTTCGCTTCCTCCATGTCCGACATTTTCGACGACCTGTTCGGCGAGTTCATGGGCGGCCGCCGCGGCGGGCCCCAGCAGCGCCGCAGCGGGCGCGAGCGCGGCGCGGACCTGCGCTACAACATGGAAATCTTGCTGGACGACGCCTACGCCGGCAAAACAGCTCAGATCCGCGTGCCGACCAGCGTGACCTGCGAGACGTGCTCGGGCTCCGGCGCCAAGGCCGGCACCAAGCCCGTCACCTGCCCGACGTGCGCGGGTGCCGGAAAAGTCCGCGCCAGCCAGGGCTTCTTCACCATCGAGCGGACGTGCCCGACCTGCCAGGGCCGCGGCGAGACGATTGCCGATCCCTGCCCATCCTGCGCCGGCCAGGGCCGCGTCGTGAAGGAGCGGACGCTCTCGGTGAACATTCCGGCGGGCGTCGAGGACGGCACCCGCATCCGCCTTGGCGGCGAAGGCGAAGCCGGATTGCGCGGTGGCCCGCCCGGCGACCTCTATATTTTCCTGTCCATCAAGCCGCACGAGTTCTTCCAGCGCGACGGATCGGACATTTTCTGCCGGGTGCCGATCTCCATGACGACAGCAGCGCTTGGCGGTCAGATCGAGGTGCCGACGCTCGAAGGCGGCATGACGCGCGTGAAGGTCCCCGAGGGCACCGAGACCGGCAAGCAGTTCCGCCTCAAGGGCAAGGGCATGCCTGTGCTGCGGTCAGCCGCCACGGGCGATATGTACATTCAGGTCGACGTGGAGACGCCGAAAAATCTCACGCGGCGCCAGCGCGAATTGCTTGAAGAGTTCGAAAAGGAAAGCCGCAAGGAAACCAGTCCGGCGAGCGCAGGCTTCTTCGCGCGCATGAAGGACCTCTTCGACGGCAAGGGCTGAGCCCCGCCTGACGTGTGCGCCGCCCGCGCGGATCGCCCCTCATCCCGATCGCAACCTGGAGTGCCCATCGATGACGACCAGCACCGCTTCCGAACCCCGGCTCTTGTTCTTCGCCGGGTCTCAGCGAACGGGCTCCGTGAACATGCGGCTTGCACGCTTCGGCGCCACCATCGCCGAGGCCAACGGCATTCCGTGCACGTTCGCCGACCTCGGCGACTATCCGCTGCCGCTCTATGATGCCGACCTACAGAACACCTCCGGAATCCCGGACAACGCCCGCAAGTTCGAAGCCTTGATGCGCGTACACACCGGGATTTTCATCGCATGCCCCGAGTACAACGCCTCGATCACGCCGTTGCTCAAGAACACCCTCGACTGGATCAGCCGCATCCGCAACGACGACGAACCCCCGCTCGCCGTATTCAAGACCCGCGTCTTCGCACTCGGCTCCTCGTCGCCGGGTGGCATGGGCGGTCTGCGGGGCCTCAATACCGCGCGCACGGTTCTGGAACTTGGCCTTGGCGCGCTCGTGCTGCCGGAGCAGTTCGCCGTGCCCCGGGCCATGGAAGCCTACGACGAGCATGGTCATTTGAAGAACAAGGACAGTCAGGAACAGTTCAAGGCCCTGATCCAAAAGCTTGCCCGCGCCGCTCACGTCCTGCATGGATGATGGCTTCCCCGTCTTCCCTGCGCGGTCGGGGACTATGAGATCATCCCGGAAGCCGACCCCATGACCCTCACACCCGTAAAAGACCGGCTCATCGTCGCCTTGGATATGCCGAGCGTGGAGGAAGCGCAGCGGCTTGTCGCCCGGCTCGACGATACTGTGTCGTTCTACAAGGTGGGCTTGGAACTTCTCTTTGCCGGCGGCCTCGATCTGGCCGAAAGCCTCAAGGCAAACGGCAAGCGCGTCTTTCTCGACATGAAGCTGCTCGACATCGGCAACACCGTCGAACGGGCCGTCTCGAACGCACGCGAACTGGGCGTCGACTTTCTCACCGTCCACGGTCACGACCTGAAGACCTTGCGCGCAGCCGTTGCCGGGCGCGGCGCAAGCGATCTGAAACTTCTGGCCGTCACCGTCATGACCAATCTGACCGACGCCGATTTGAAGCAACAAGGGAGCGCCATGACCTCAGGCGAACTCGTGCTGCACCGCGCGCGGCTGGCGCATGAGGCGGGCTTTGACGGCGTGATTGCGTCCGGCATGGAAGCCTCCGCCATCCGGGCCGCGACCGGACCGAAGTTCCTCATCGTCACGCCCGGCATTCGCCTGGCCGGCGGCACGGCCGACGATCAGGAGCGCATCATGACGCCCGAGCACGCCATCGCGTCGGGCGCCAATCATATCGTGGTCGGCCGCCCGATCACGCAGGCGGACGATCCTGTTCTCGCCGCCACGACCTTCCTGAAGCACATCGCCAAAGCCTGATCCAGGCGTCTGCCCCGGCCCCCCCGAGCCGCCAAACCTTGCGGAGCGCGCGGGCGGGCCTTATGCGTTGGCCGGTCCAATGCATCAGCGACAGGAAGTCCAAAACCATGCCGAAGGGATATGTGATTGCCCACGCCACCGTAACCAATCCGGAAAAGTGGGCTGAGTACGTCGCCAAGTCGAAGGTCGCGCTCGACAAGTTCGAAGGCCGGCCAATCGTGCGCGGCGGCAAGTGCGAGATCGTTGAAGGCAACGGCGTGGCGCGCAACGTGGTGCTGGAATTTCCGAGCTACGATCACGCTATCAACTATGCCAAGAGCCCCGAATACGCCGAAGCGAAAGCACTTCGGCAAGGGGCGGGTCACATCGACATTACCGTCGTCGAAGGCGTCTGAGCGAGCCAATGCCGCATATCCCGACACGCGATGACCGGCCGCCATGGCAAGCCCAGGTGCTGACGCTGTTTCCGGAGATGTTTCCCGGGCCGCTCGGCGTTTCGCTGGTCGGGCAGGCACGCGAGGCGGGGATCTGGTCGCTTGCAACCATCCAGATCCGGGACTTCGGCATCGGCCGGCATCGCCAGGTCGACGACACGCCCGCTGGCGGGGGTGCGGGCATGGTGATGCGCGCCGATGTTCTGGGGGCTGCCATCGACGCGGCCCGCGCCGCCGTACCCGATGCGCCGGTCATCTATCTCTCGCCGCGCGGCCAGCCGTTCGATCAAGCCATGGCGCATGGCTTATCGGAGGGTCCCGGCGTCACGCTGCTTGCTGGCCGCTTTGAGGGGATCGACGAGCGCGTGATCGAGGCTCGGGGACTGACCGAGGTCTCGATCGGCGACTACGTTCTTTCGGGGGGTGAACTGGCCGCCATGGTCATGATCGATGCCTGCGTGCGGCTGATCCCTGGTGTCCTCGGCGCGCCGGAGTCGCTGGCTCACGAAAGTTTCGAGACCGGGCTGCTGGAGTACCCGCAGTACACCCGGCCGCGGGAGTGGGAAGGGCACGGCATTCCCGAAGTCCTGCTCTCCGGCGATCACCGCAAGATCGAGGACTGGCGCCGTGCGAAAGCCCAGGCTCTGACCGAGGCGCGGCGGCCCGATCTCTTGGGGCCTAAGACGCGCTGATCGCTGGCGGCTCAAACCCGCAGCCGGAACCCGTCCTGGAGCTTGTCCGCGAACACTCCGATACGGCCTGACCAGGCCCGCAGGCGGCGGCTGCGCGCCGGACCGCACGACAGGGACGTGTAGAACAGCCAATCTTCCAGATCGTACAAGCTTCTGATCATTGCCGACCCCCCGTTTACCCAGCGAGATTTGGCCGATTTGGTTAATGAAACGTTAATGGCTGAATTGAATTGCGCCCACGGTCTATTCGCGGCTGGTCTGGCAGAATAAAACGCAGAGCTCACCACGCCAGCCCGATTTGCTCAGATCTCTCGCGCTTTCCGGAGTCGTTCGTAATGCTCACTTCCGCACCGTCCTGAAAAATCAAAAAATTTCGCGCGATTCACTCAAGGCACTGATTTACATATTTATTATAGGTTTTACGCTGGTCCGCATTATGCTGAATATGGGCATATGCACGTGAATTACAAAATGCCAGTCTTTATTCCTTTGTTTACCAAGATCGATTGGAAATTTTATTGAATTGAATTGGTGTTTGAAAAAATGACTCGATGGCCGCAATAGGACATTGTTCATCATGCCGGAGCTGGTTCCGGCACCCCGTCTCCACGGTGTTCGAAATGCCTGGCCATTCGATCCTGGACGCCCCGTCGCCCCCACAACCGCGGCCCCTCACCCCGTACGGTGCGGGTGCGCCCGGGGACCACGCGGCCACGATGGGGACCTGGCGGGATTTTTGGGATGGATTGGCTCTGGATTTCGAGGTCCTAGCCCTGTTCGCGCTGCTGGCGGGGTTATGTCTCTGGTTCGCGGCAGCTGAGCCTTCCGAGCGCCTGCCGCGGTTCGCGCCCCCCGCGTTTAATGCGGCCACGATTATGCCGCCGCGCCCGAAGGCCGCGCCGTTCACCTTCGTATCGGCAACGGCCCGCAACCATCTGCGGCCCGCGCTGGCCTGGGCCGGGATCACGGGCGGGCGGGCGGCGGCGGCTTTGCAAGGCCGCCCGTCCCACCCGGTGATGACCGCCGCGATCGAGCGGCACGCCATCCTTCCTGAACCCGGGGCCGACCCGCTCGGCGCGCTCATGGTGCATGGCCTGCCCGAAGAGGCTGTGTTTTCGGCCGGTGCCCGCTTTTCGGACTCGACCAGGGCTGTCGCCTTCGCCGATCTGGACGGCTTGATCATCACCCTCCCGCCACGGGGCAACGCGCCGCTCCGGACCACGCTGGATCTCATGTCCCGCTCGGGTGTCGTCATCCATTCCTTCGACGTGGAACTCCGGGAAGCGGCTCCGAAAGTGGCCGCGGACCGGCCCGCGCCTAATCAAAATGCCCCACGCCAGAAGAAGCGCAAGGCGCTGCCCGCCAAGGACGCGCGCAGCAAGGCAAAAACCATTGAAAACGTCGCTACGGTGACGCCGCCAAAACCGCCCCCAGGCGCTGTCAAACAGGCCGCGCCAGCTCCCCCGCCGGTGACGGCGGCACTCCTCCCCCTAGGGTTCTTCAACCCGGATCCCAAGGACAGCACCCAAAGCGGTCTAAATCCGGACTTGCGCGACGACCCCCGCTTTACGACCCTGCGCGGCCTCGGCATGCAGCCCCTCGCGGCTCCGGTCCCGCCGGCGCCCTAAGTTGCCCTTGGCTGGCCCGCCGAATCCGGGGTCCTCCGCCGCACATCCCACCCCTCGACAAACCGGGACCTTTCCGGTATCACGCGCCCAACGAATTCCCCGCTCCAAGGGTGCCCTTAAGGGCCGCACGAGCTTTGCTCGCACCGAAATTTCGGGTGGCGACGCTCCTCTGCATTGAAAAACAAACAAAAAGGCACGAAAAATGAACATCATTCAGCAAATTGAGCGCGAGCAGATGGATGCCGTGCTCGCCAAGCGCGGGGTTCCCGAGTTTCAGCCCGGCGATACCGTCAAGGTCATGGTCCGGGTTGTCGAGAGCACCGACATCGACCCCAAGGACAAGAAGAAGAAGGCTGCCGCGGCCCGTGCGCCCGCCGAGCGCCTCCAGGCTTACGAAGGTATCGTCATTGCCCGCGCTGGCGCCGGCATCAACGAGAGCTTCACCGTCCGCAAGATTTCCTACGGCGAAGGCGTCGAGCGCGTCTTCCCGATCTACTCCCCGCACATCGCCGAAATCGAAGTTTTGCGCCGTGGCCGCGTCCGTCGCGCCAAGCTTTACTATCTGCGCGGTCTGCGCGGTAAGGCTGCCCGTATCTTCGAACGCACCGATGCGCGCGCTCGCAAGTTGAACGCGGCCTGGAAGGGCTTCAAGAAGCCGAAGGGCGAGGCTGAGGATCTGACGCAGATTACCGGCATCGACACGCTGCTCGCTGGCCGTATGAAGCAGCTGAACCTCTACAAGCTCGAGCAGATTGCCAACATTTCCGACGAAGACATCGGCAACGTCGAAGGCGCGCTGAACATCGACGGCCGCTTCGAGAAGCAGGACTGGATCGGTCAGGCCCGCGCGCTGTTGACCGCCGCCGAAGCACCTGCCGAAGAGACCCCTGAGGCCGAGGCGCAGTCGTAAGACCCGCACGTTGGTTCGCACTAATCAAGCGGCGGCCTTGCGGCCGCCGCTTTTCATTTGCCACAGTCCCACTGGACACCGGGCGTCTACATTGGCGGCCGTCGTGTTTTCAGGTAGACTTTTCCCTGTCGTGACCCACGAGATCATCATCCATGTCGAACGTTGAAGTCTCGCGTATCCTGCAACGCGATACCGGCATCAAGCTGCACGGTCCCGAAGCCTTCGCCGGCATGCGCAAGGCGGGCCAACTGGCCGCCGCCGCACTCGATATGCTGACACCGCATGTTCAGCCCGGCGTGCCGACGGACCACCTCGACGATCTTGTCATGGCCTTTGCGCGCGAGCACGGCGCCATTCCAGCGCCGCTTAACTACCGCGGCTTTCCCAAAGGTATCTGCACGTCCGTCAATCATGTCGTGTGCCACGGCATTCCCGGGCCCAAACCCCTGAAGGAAGGCGACATCGTCAACATCGACGTGACGCTGATCGTCGATGGATGGCACGGCGATACCAGCCGGATGTATCCGGTTGGCGAAATTTCGCGCAAAGCGGAGCGCCTCATCGAAGTCACCTACGAATGCCTGATGCGCGCCATCGCCGTGGTGAAGCCCGGCGTCTCGACCGGCAAGATTGGCGCCGTGATCCAGGAATTCGCCGAGGGCGAGCGTTGTAGCGTGGTCCGCGATTTCTGCGGCCATGGCCTCGGCCGCGTGTTTCACGATAAGCCGAATATTCTGCACTACGGCGAGGAACATGACGGCGTCCCCATGCAGGCCGGAATGTTCTTCACGATCGAGCCGATGATTAATCTCGGCAAATCGGCGGTTAAGGTGCTGCCGGACGGCTGGACCGCCGTCACGCGCGACCGCGAACTTTCCGCCCAGTTCGAGCATACAATTGGTGTGACCGAAACCGGGTGCGAGATCTTCACCACCTCGCCGGCCGGGTTCAATTGCCCGCCCTATCACACGGCCTGAGGCGAACAGCGGAACATCTGGCCATGGCGGACGGCGGACAGGATGACGAAACCTCTCCGCCTGGGCCGCCAGCGCCACCCCGCGCCGCCAAGTCCGCGCCCGATGGCAACGCGGACGAAACCCAAGGCGGACTTTTTGAAAGCGCCGGGCTTCCGCTTCATTCGGGACATCGTCAAAGGCTGCGCGAACGATTTCGCAATGGCGGGGCGGACGCCCTGCCTGATTACGAACTGCTGGAACTGGTCCTCTTCCGCGCCATCGCACGCCGTGACACCAAGGACCTCGCCAAACGACTCATCGCCCGTTTCGGATCGTTCGCCGAAGTGATCCACGCCCCGGAAGTGCGCCTCAAGGAGGTGCAGGGCGTCGGCGACAGCGTGGTGGCCGAACTGAAACTCATCCGCGCGGCCGCCACCCGTCTTGCCCGGAGCGGCGTCGTACACCGTCCGCTGCTCTCGTCGGGCACCGAGGTCGTGGCCTATCTCACAACCGCGCAAGCCTACGAGCACCGTGAGCAGTTCCGCATCCTGTTTCTCGACAAGAAGAACAAACTCATCGCCGACGAAATCCAGGGCCAGGGCACCGTCGATCACACGCCCGTCTACGTCCGCGAGGTCGTGAAGCGCGCTTTGGAACTGTCGGCGACCGCCATCATCCTGGTGCACAATCACCCGTCCGGCGACCCCACACCATCGCGCGCCGACATCGACATGACCAAGCTCATCATCGACGCCGGCCGTCCCCTGGGCGTACAGGTTCACGATCACATCATCGTCGGACGGCATGGCCACGCCAGCATGCGCGCCTTGCGTCTGATCTAGGTAAGTCGCGCCCCCAAAATTCGGAGCATAAGAGCTGATCCCCCGATTGCCGCGGGGCCGGCGCAGGACTAGCTTCCCATTTTCCGCGAAAGATCTTCTGGAGGTTTCCCATGCGCACGGCGATCCTGTTTCTCACGGTGGGTATGGTCCTGAGCCCGGTCTTGGCCCACGCCCAGGATTCAGGGATGGCCGGCATGCACGATCAGCAACGTGAAGGCGGCAAGACGTGCTTCACGGATCACTATCACTGGGGCAACGGTGAGGGACTGTCGAAGGCGTCGGCGCAGAAAGCCGCCATCCGGTCGTGGATCGACTTCACATCGCTGGAGTACGGCAACCGCTGGGCCAGCTTTGCCAACTCTGCCAGCAAGAAGACCAGTTACACGAAAGAAGCGAAAGGCTGGAGTGCTACCGTTGAATCCCGGCCCTGCAGGCGCTAAGCCTGAATTGCGCGCACCAATCGTTCGTCAGGTCCCGCGCGGCTTGGCACGTGCGGTCGGTGCGGCGTGGGCTGGATCGTCCGGCCAGGGATGACGCGGATAGCGCCCTTTCATCTCCGACTTCACCGCGCTCCACGACCCGGCCCAGAAGCCCGGCAGATCCCGCGTGATCTGGATCGGCCGGTGCGCGGGCGACAGCAGGTTGAGCGTCAGCGGCAACCGGCCATTGGCGATGGCCGGATGTGCCGTCAGTCCGAACAGTTCCTGCACACGGATCGCGAGCGCGGGTGCGCCCGCACCGTCGTAATCGATGGCGTGGCGGTTGCCGGTCGGGGCTTCGAAATGTGTCGGCGCCTCCGCGTCCAGGCGGCGCTTCAAGTCCCACGGGATTAACGCATCGAGTGCCGCCGCCATCTGATCCGCCGAGATTTCACTGACTTTCGTGATCCCGGTCAGGAACGGTGCCAGCCATTCGACGGCCGTGCCGATGAGCGCGGCGTCGCTGAGATCGGGCCAGGACGACTGCGGGCCTTCAGCCGCGCGCAGGAACGCCACCCGGTGGCGCAACTGGTTCTGCGCTTTGGTCCATGGAAGACTTTCCGGCTCCAAGTTTCGCAAGGCCCGCCGCCAGCAGCGCCGCCGTTTCCGGACCCGGCTGGACTTGGCGCTGCTCGCTGCCCAGCGTGATCGCATCGAGCCGGCGCACCCGGCGCGCACGCACGGCCCGCGCATCCGGATCGAAGGTCAGCGCTTCGGTCTCCGTGATGCGCTCCCCCGCGATCTCGACGATCTCAGCCTCGCTGATCCGCGCCGCGAGCAGAATGCGGGTCGCGGCGGCGGACCCCTGCAATTCCGCGACGACAAGGTAGGGAGATTGGGCGAGGGAATCGGATGGATCGAGCGCACCGCCGCGCCCGCCCGCCAGCAGAAACTGCCCCGGCGCGCCGCGCGCCTTGGCAATCCGATCCGGATAGGCGAGCATGAGCAGCGCCGCGGCGGAAGGCCCGCTCGCACCTTGGCCGCCGCTCGTCCGACCTGCGACTTGACCCGCGGCGGCGATGGCGGACCGTGCCCAGCCTGCCGCCATGCGGCGCATGTCTTCGGCGCGCCGCGCGCGATCGCGACGGAAGGCCACGAGCCGGTGGTCCAGATCGGCGTCATTGCCGCCCAGACCACGCTCGACCAACAGCGCCGCGATGTCGGCGGCGGTCGCGGCAGCATCCCGGCTGATCCGGGCCGCGGCGATGACCATGGCAGCCAACCGGGGCGGCAGCGGCAAGGCGCGCATGCGCTGTCCGTCCCGCGTCAGCCGCCCGTCCGCGTCGAGCGCGCCGATGGCCACGAGGTCGGCCCGCGCCGCCGTAACAGCCGCCGGCGACGGTGGATCGAGCCACGAAAGTTGTGCCGGGTCCGTGACGCCCCATTCGGCGCAATCGAGCAGCAGACCCGACAGATCGGCGGCCCGGATTTCCGGTTCGGTGAAAGGCCGCAGACTGGCGGTCTGCGGTTCGTCCCAGAGTCGGTAGCACACACCGGGCTCCGTCCGTCCCGCACGGCCCCGGCGCTGATCGGCGGAGGCACGCGAAACACGCACGGTTTCTAGCCGTGTCACGCCCGCATCGGGCTCATAGCGCGGGATGCGTTGCAGCCCACTGTCGATGACGACCCGCACGCCTTCGATGGTCAGCGACGTCTCGGCAATCGCGGTGGCGAGCACCACCTTGCGGCGGCCCGGGTGGCGCGGGCGCGACGGCGTCCGATTGCGCGGCACCGTCCATGGCGCCATAGAGCGGCGCGACGAGAACCGCCGGATCATCGATGCGTTCGCGCAGGCGCTCCTCAACGCGTCGGATTTCGCCCTGCCCGGGCAGAAACGCCAGCAGCGACCCAGGTTCCGCACGCAGCGCCCGCACGATGGCGTCCGCCATCTGGTCCTCGATCCGCCGGTTGGGATCGCGGCCGAGATAGCGGGTATCGATGGGAAAGGCCCGGCCTTCGCTGGCGATGACCGGCGCTTCCCCCAGCAGTGTCGCGACGCGCGCGCCATCGAGCGTCGCCGACATGACAAGGATGCGCAGATCGTCACGCAGGGCCTGCTGGCTATCGAGCGCCAGGGCTAGGCCGAGGTCGGCGTCAAGCGAGCGCTCGTGGAATTCATCGAACAGAACCGCTGCCACACCCTCCAGGCCCGGATCGTCGAGGATCATGCGCGTGAACACGCCTTCGGTAATCACCTCGATGCGCGTCTTCGGGCCGGTCTTGGAGATCAATCGCGCTCTGAGGCCGATGGTCTCTCCGACGCTCTCGCCCAAAGTGCGCGCCATGAATTCCGCAGCACCACGCGCAGCGATGCGGCGCGGTTCCAGGACCAGATATCCGCCGTCCGGAAATCCATGGCTCGTCGATAAGTGCGAGGGGCACGCGCGTCGTCTTGCCAGCGCCGGGCGGGGCCACCAGCACGGCTTTCTGATCTGCCCTCAGGGCCGACGTGAGATCGCCAAGCACCGCATCGATGGGCAGGGGTGTGCCGGGCGTCATTGCCAATCAGGCGACGCGGGACTTGGCGGCGGTCGCGGACTGCCGGATCGCGGCGATATTGGCGCGGTAGTGATCGGCGCTCCCGCCCTTGAAAACCGCAGAGCCGGCGACGAGCACGTTGGCCCCGGCCGCGACCACCGATCCCGCCGTCTCCGGCGTGACGCCACCGTCGACCTCGATGTCGATCGGGCGCGCACCCGCGAGAGCTTTCACGGCTTTGATCTTGTCCAGCATGGCGGGGATGAAGGCCTGACCGCCGAAGCCGGGGTTCACGGTCATGATGAGGATGAGATCGAGCCGGTCCACGACGTGCTCAATGGCGCTGACCGGCGTTGAGGGATTGAGCGACACGCCGGCCTTCTTGCCGAGCGCGCGGATAGCCTGCAGCGACCGGTCGAGATGCGGACCGGCTTCCGCGTGGACCGTGATGATGTCGGCGCCTGCCTCGGCGAACGCGGCGAGGTAGGGGTCGCACGGCGCGATCATGAGATGGCAGTCGAACACCTTCGGTGATGCGCCGCGGATCGCCTTGATGACCGGCGGTCCAAACGTGATGTTGGGCACGAAATGGCCATCCATGACGTCGAGGTGGATCCAGTCCGCGCCGGCACTATCCACGGCGCTGACTTCCGCACCGAGCCGGGCGAAATCGGCCGAGAGGATGGACGGGGCGATGAGCACAGGCCGGGGCATGTTCGGCTCCTTGCGGTCAGATCACAGCGGGACGCCGCTGCGCCCTCGCAGACCGGTACACGCGGCGGGTTCCCCCTGCAAGCGCCCGCGGAGCGATAGCCACTGTTTTGGACCCTGATCGCGGGTCCGCTGCTCGAGGGGATCGGCTCCTAGAAGAATGTCCGGCGCTTGCGTTCCATGAGCTGCAGGATCATCGGCGTCAGAATCAGCTGCATGGCCAGATCGAGCTTGCTGCCGGGGATCACGATTGAGTTGGCCCGCGACATGAAGCTGTCCTTGATCATCGAGCACAGATACGAGAAGTCGATTCCGCGCGGCGACTTGAAGCGGATCACGACCATCGACTCATCGGGTGTCGGAATCCAGCGGGCCACGAACGGATTGGACGTATCGACCGTTGGGATGCGCTGGAAGTTGATATCCGTCTCGGTGAACTGCGGGCAGATGTACTTCACATAGTCCGGCATGCGCCGCAGGATCGTCGTCATCACGTCGTCGGTGGAATAGCCGCGGTCCTTGCGGTCGCGATGGATCTTCTGGATCCATTCCAGATTGATGACCGGCACCACACCGATCTTCAGATCGGCGAACTTGGCGATGTTCACGTTGTCGGTGACGGTGGCACCGTGGAGGCCTTCGTAGAACAGCAGATCGGTCCCGTAGGGAATCTCCTCCCAATCCGTGAAGGTACCCGGCGCCGCACCGAACTTCTCTGCTTCTGCCTCGTCGTGGATATAGTGCCGGGTCTTGGCGCTGCCGATTTCGCCATAGGAGCGGAACGCCTGCTCCAGCTCCTTCAGCAGATTGGCTTCAGTACCAAAATGCGAAAAGTTCTGATTGCCCGCTTCTTCCGCCGCCTTCATGGCGGCATCCATTTCCTCGCGGTCATAGCGATGAAAGGCATCGCCTTCGATAAATGCGGAATTCAGGCCTTCGCGCCGGAAAATCTGCTCGAACGTCCGCTTGACTGACGACGTGCCGGCCCCTGACGAGCCGGTGACGGAAATGATCGGATGCTTGGCAGACATCTCTTGCTTGCTCGCTCTTTGATTAGGTTCGGAAAAGGCCGCGATTGCTGAACAGGGGCGACAGTTCGCCGGGGCCGTGCGGTTCGTGGTGCAGGCGCACGACATACTCGACCTCGGCTTTGGAGCCGGCGACGATGGGCGTGCGCTGGTGGATGCTCTGCGGGACGATATCGAGAATGCGTTCCCGCCCGGTCGACGCCGCGCCGCCCGCCTGCTCGATGATGAAGGCCAGCGGATTGGCCTCATAGATGAGGCGCAGGCGTCCGAGCGCATAACCATCGCGCAGGTCGCCGGGATAGAGGAACACGCCGCCGCGATTGAGAATGCGATAGATGTCGGATACGGGCGTGGCCGTCCAGCGCATGTTGAAATCCTTGCCGCGTGGCCCGTCGCGGCCCTGCAGCAGGTCGTCCACATAGATGCGCAGGCAGTCTTCCCAATGCCGGTAGTTGGAGCTGTTGATCGCGAATTCCGACGTGACGGTCGGCACGGCGACGCTGAGGGCGGTCCGCACGAATTGATCCGTCGCGGGATCCAGCGTGAAGATCTGCGTGCCGGCTCCGACGGTCAGCACGAGGCTCGTGAACGTCCCGTACACGACGAACCCGGCAGCGAGTTGCTGGGTCCCCGGCTGCATGAAGCTGGACGCGTCCGCGCCGTTGGCCATGGCAGGCAGCACCGTGAAAATGGTGCCGAGCGGTACGTTGGCGTCCACATTCGACGAGCCATCGATCGGATCGACCGCGACCGCCAGGTCGCCGTCCTGGTTGATCGGCAAGGCCGCATCGAGCTCTTCGGAGGCAAAGGCGGCGACAGGGCAGGCACGCAGGGCGGCGATGATCGTTTCGTTGGCCAGGACGTCGATCTGTTTTTGAGGATCCACCCCGCTTTGCTTGCCGGTGGACGCGCCCATCGCGCCGGCCAGAGGCCCCTTGCGGACGAGGGCGGAAATCTCACGGCAGGCATCGGCGATACCGCTGACCGTGCGCGCCACCTTGATCCGGGCTTCATCAGCCTTGGCCCAGCGTTCAAGATAGTCCTTCAAGTCAATGCATTCGGTCATTCGTTTTCCAAGTGTGCAGGCTATTAATCCGCGGCGGGCGGGACGCATCCGCTCGACGCCACCGGCATTCGACGGCTCGCGGGTCGGGAATGCAACACATGTTCCGCTCAGAATAGTGAAATTTCACTATTCTTTCGGGCGGCTCGCTGCACTATTAAGGTATTAGACCTCGTATTTTTGCCCGTTTACCTATTGCTTGGCCTGGAGCGATCCATGACATCCGAGACCACGAACACCTCCGCCTCGGCGAAAGCTGAACTGGAAAAGACCGAACTTCAGAAGAGGGCCGGTGTCGCCAAGCAGATCGCGGCGTCCTTCGGTGAAATCGTGACGCTTTTACTGCGCTCGCAAACCGACCGGAAGCGGCCGATTGAAGATCTCGAATGGATGGTCATCCCCGCGCTTCAGACCGGGCAATTCGCCATTGCGGATGCCCAGTCAAAGGAAAGCGGCATGGTTGTACCTGTCGGCGCGGTCCTGTGGGCGATGGTGTCTGAAAGCGTCGACCAGAGGCTCAGTCAGGACCTCGATCAGCCCATGCGCCTCTCTCCGCAAGAATGGCGTTCTGGAAACATCCCCTGGGTCATGGCGGCGTTCGGCGACACCAAAGTCGTCGGCGGATTGCTCCAGCAACTAGCCGCCAACGTGTTCAAGTCGGCTCCGGCCAAAATGCGGGCACGCAACGCGGAAGGAAAGCCGTTCGTCGGCCGTCTGGAACTCGCCCCTCCTGCAAGCTCCTGAGCCTGCTCCGGTACCTAGCCGCCGGCCCTGCGCAGGCACCCGGTTCAAGGACGGCAAGTCCCGCCAGCACAACAGCATAGTCGCCCGATCCAAGCACCGGGCGGAATTTTTCATGCAACCGGGCCTCGCAAGCCTGATACGCGCCTGAAAATTAACAGTATACATTGCATGCTATGCGGTCCGCCCACGCGCCTTTTCGCGCGCCTGCGGAGGCACCGCAGAGGGTCAAGCAGTCAGTGGCGTGCGTATGAGTAGGAAAGCGGGTGCTCCGCTACGCAAACCGGCCAATCCCATCGAGCGCGCCTTGCGCCGCTCGAAAGCTCTCCTGTTGGGTGTCGGTGTCTTCTCGGGCATCATCAACCTGCTGGCGCTGACCGGCTCCTTCTACATGCTGCAAGTCTATGACCGGGTCCTCCCGTCGCGCAGCGTGCCCACACTCGTCGGCCTGACGATCTTGATGGGCGGGCTCTACATCGCGAACGGACTTTTGGATTACTTCCGGGTCCGGGTGATGAGCCGCGTTGGCGTCCGTATCGATAATGACGTACGGCAGAAAGTGTTCGCCGCAATCCGCATGTTGCCGATGCGAACGCGCACATCCGGTGACGGCCTGATGCCCGTTCGCGATCTGGACCAGATCCGCAATTTCTTCTCTGGCATGGGACCTACGGCCTTCTTCGATCTGCCCTGGGTGCCGGTTTATCTCGGCGTCATTTTCCTACTCCACCCGGTGCTCGGCCTCTTCGCCCTGTTTGGTGCGGTCCTCCTCATCGCCCTCACGCTCCTCACCGAATTCCGCACCTCCGCGCCGATGTCGGCCGCGTCGGCGAGCGGGGCCCAGCGCTTGGCCTTCGGCGAGCAGGCGCGACGCAATGCAGAGGTTATCCAGGCCCTGGGCCTCGGCGACCGGATGCTGGAGCGTTGGGAAAAGCTCAATCATAAGCATTTGACCGATCAACTGACGGCCGCGGATGCAGCCAGCGGCATCGGCACGTTTTCGAAGGTCCTGCGCCTGTTTCTGCAATCCGGCATTCTCGGACTTGGCGCCTATCTCGTCATCCTTGGCGACGTCTCGCCCGGTACGATCATCGCCGGATCGATCATCATGTCCCGCGCGTTGGCGCCGATTGAGACGGCTATTGCGCATTGGCGCGGGTTCGTCGCCGCCCGGCAAAGCCACCGCCGGCTGGTCGATCTGTTCGCGGCGCTGGACTTAGGCGACGACACGACGCCTATGATCTTGCCCAAACCCGTGCAGTCGCTATCGGTCCAGGCGCTGACGGTGGCCCCGCCGGGCGAACCGCTCCCCGTCCTCCACGGCGTGACGTTTCAGCTGAACGCGGGCGACGGCTTGGGAGTGATCGGACCCAGCGCGTCGGGAAAATCGACCCTGGCGCGGGCGCTGGTCGGCATATGGCAACCCATGCGCCACGCCGGATCGGTCCGTCTCGATGGCGCTGCCCTCGATCAATGGACACCGGAGACGCTCGGACACCACATCGGATACCTGCCGCAGGATGTGTCCCTTTTCGAGGGGTCGGTTGCGGAGAATATCGCGCGGTTCGATCCCGACGCGCGCAGCGACGATATCGTGAAAGCCGCCCGGACCGCCGGTGTGCACGACATGATCGTGCAGTTGCCCAACGGGTATCAGACCGTTGTCGGGGAAAACGGGTCAGGTCTCTCCGCCGGGCAGCGCCAGCGCATCGCGCTCGCCCGGGCGCTTTACGGGGACCCCTTCCTCGTCGTTCTGGACGAGCCCAATTCCAACCTCGACGCGGCGGGCGACCAAGCGCTGACCAACGCGATCCAATCGGTCCGCGACCGGGGCGGCATCGCCATCGTCATCGCCCACCGGCCCTCCGCGCTGGCAGCCGTCGACAAAGTGCTGGCCCTGGCTCGCGGTCAGGTCCAGGCGTTTGGGCCCAAGACGGAAGTCCTGCGCCAAGTGCTTCAGGCCGCGCCCGCGCCCCAAGAGCCCATGCGCCCGCAGCCTCCCACGGCGCAGACTTCCGGGATGGCCCCGCTTCTGGCCGCGGCTGGGCTGAAGATCGTGGCGGACCGGGAACCGGGGACCTGACATGCCCGCCATGCACAAGAACGATGTGGACGCCCGTGTCGGCCGCTATCTCCTCGGCGGTCTCGCCGTGAGTTTTCTCATTGTTGGCGGCATTGCGGGATGGGCGGCGACAACACAGATCGCGGGCGCGGTGGTCGCCAGCGGCGTCGTTGTCGTCGAAACGAACGTCAAGAAAGTCCAGCATCCCACAGGCGGCGTGGTCGGTGAAATCAGGGTCCGGAACGGCGACGTCGTCAAAACCGGCGATCTCCTCCTGCGGCTCGACGAAACGATGACGCGCGCCAACCTCCAAATGATATCCAAGCAGCAGGACGAATTGATCGTGCGCGAGGCGCGCCTCAAGGCCGAACGAGAAGATGCGCTCGACTTCAAGGCCGAACTGCCCGAGGGGCGTACCAACGATCCCGAAATTCTGGAGATCGCGAAAGGCGAGGAAAGCCTATTTCGCAGCCGCCGCGACTCTATCCAAGGTCAGATCTCGCAGCTGCGCGAACGGATCGACCAGCTGTCCAAGGAGGCCACCGGCGTTGCCGCCCAGATAACGGCCAAGAGGCAGGAAATTGCCCTGATTGCCGACGAGCTGGAGGGACTGGCCGAGCTGGAACTGAAGCAGCTTGTGACGACGACCAAGGTTGCCGCGCTCAAACGCGAAAAGGCGCGGCTCGAGGGCGAACTGGGGCAATACGAGGCGGCCGCCGCCCAGACCGCCGGGCGCAAAGCCGAGATCGCCTTGCAGATCGTCCGTCTCGAGCAGGAACGCCGGACGGAGATCGTCAAGGAGCTGCGCGAGACCCAATCCAAAATCGCCGAATACACCGAGCGCCGGATCGCGGCGGACGACCAGCTTCGGCGCGTGGAGATCAGGGCGCCCCAAAGTGGGGTCGTCCACCAGCTCAGCGTCTTTACCGTGGGCGGCGTTGTCAACCCGGGCGAGCCCGTCATGCTGATCGTGCCCCAGGGCGACCGGCTGCTGATCGAAGCACGCATCGCACCGCAGGACATCGACCAGCTCCACATCGGACAGCAGACCCGCATCCGCTTCCAGGCCTTCGACCAGCAGACGACTCCTCAGATCGACGGCGACGTTTTGAGCATTTCAGCCGACCTTTCGCGGGATGAGCAGTCCCGTGAAGCGTTTTTCACTACCAGGATCGCCATTTCGGAATCCGAACTCGTCAAGCTCGGCGAAAACCGGCTGCAACCCGGCATCCCGGTCGATATCCAGATTAAGACTCAGGAACGCACGGCCCTGTCCTATCTGATGAAGCCGCTGACCGACCAGATCAGCAAGGCGTTCCGCGAACGCTGAGGGCTCGGCGTCTGCCGCCGCATCGCGCTTGTGCGCCCCCAAAGCCGCGCGTCTTCGCACATGCGAACCAAAGCCGCACCGGTTCTTCGGCCGCCCAGGCAACAACGCGCTTGGCGATCTGGACTTTAGTCGACAATACTGCCCCCGAACGCTTGCAACCGGACCGCCGCGCGCGGCCCGGCAAAGCGCGCCGTTAAACAACAAAAGCTCCAGTGGGGGACCCGCCGTGACCGTCAAGACCGACATCGAGATTGCCCGCGAAGCGACCATGAAGCCCATCACCGAGGTGGGTCAAAAAGTCGGCATCCCCGCAGATGCGCTGCTCCAGTACGGCCCGACCAAGGCGAAAATAACCGCGGACTTCATCGACAGCCTCAAGTCCCGGCCCGACGGCAAGCTCATTCTGGTCACCGCCATCAGCCCGACGCCCGCCGGCGAAGGCAAGACGACCACCACCGTGGGCCTCGGCGACGGTCTAAACCGCATCGGCAAGAAGGCCATGATGGCGCTGCGCGAGCCCTCGCTCGGCCCCTGCTTCGGCGTCAAGGGAGGCGCGGCCGGCGGCGGCTATGCGCAGGTGGTGCCCATGGAGGACATCAACCTCCATTTCACCGGCGATTTCCACGCCATCACCTCGGCGCACAACCTCCTGTCCGCTCTGATCGACAATCACATCTACTGGGGCAATGCCTGCGGTCTCGATTCACGCCGGGTCGAATGGCGCCGCGTCCTCGACATGAACGACCGCGCCCTGCGCTCCATCGTCAATTCGCTGGGCGGTGTCTCCAACGGCTTCCCGCGCCAGGACGGCTTCGACATCACCGTCGCCTCGGAAGTCATGGCGATCCTGTGCCTGTCGAGCGACCTCAAGGACCTTGAGAAGAGACTGGGCAACATCATCATCGGCTACACGCGCGAAAAGAAGCCCGTCCGGGCCCGCGACGTGAAGGCGGACGGCGCCATGACGGTCCTGCTCAAGGACGCGCTGATGCCGAACATGGTGCAGACCCTGGAGAACAACCCCGTCTTCATCCACGGCGGACCGTTCGCCAACATCGCGCATGGCTGCAACTCGGTGCTCGCCACCAAGACAGCGCTCAAACTGGCTGACTATGTCGTGACGGAAGCCGGCTTCGGCGCAGACCTCGGCGCGGAGAAGTTCTTCGACATCAAGTGCCGCAAGGCCGGACTGTCTCCTTCCGCCACCGTGATCGTGGCCACCGTGCGCGCACTCAAGATGCACGGCGGCGTCAAGAAGGAAGACCTCAAGGGTGAGAACGTCGAGGCCGTGGCCAAGGGTTGCGACAACCTCAAGCGCCACATCGAGAACGTCAACAAGTTCGGCGTTCCCGCCGTCGTCGCCGTCAACCGGTTCATCACCGACACGGAAGCCGAGATTCAAGAGGTCATGAAGGCGGCCGAGAGCATGGGCACGCGGGCCTTCCTGTGCACGCACTGGGCGGACGGCGGCAAGGGCACGGAAGCGCTGGCCCAGCACGTCGTCGGCATGTGCGAACAGGGCAGTGCGAACTTCAAGCCGCTCTATCCCGATGAAATGCCGCTGCGCGACAAGGTCCGGACCATCGCCACGGAAATCTATCGCGCCGCCGATATCTCATGCGATGCCGCCATCGAAACCCGCTTCAAGGAGCTCGAAGCCATGGGCTTCGGTCACCTTCCGGTCTGCATGGCCAAGACGCAGTACTCGTTCTCGACCGATCCCAACAAGCGCGGCGCGCCGTCGGGGCACATCGTGCCCGTGCGCGAATTGCGCCTCTCGGCCGGCGCGGAATTCATCGTCGTCATCACCGGCGAGATCATGACCATGCCGGGCCTGCCGCGGGTTCCCTCCGCCGACTCGATCCGCCTGAACGACCAGGGCCAGATCGAGGGCCTGTTCTAACGCCCAGCGCGAACGTTGACGTCCCAGGGCGCCGGAGGCAACTCCGGCGCCCTTTGTCTTTGCACCAGTGGCCGGATTTGACAGTGATCAAGGCGCGTCTCCGGGAGACCGCTAGAAAAGCGGCATGGATCATACATCTTTCGTTCGACGGAGCATCGGATGAGCACCAGCACACAGTCTGAATCGAGCCATACCGCAATCGGCCACAACTCGCAGGGGGCGACCATCGCCATCGAGGTTCGCCTCTTCAACAGCATGTCGAAGTTCACCACGAGCCCCACCTTCTCGGAAAAAATCGAAGTTCCGCCCGACACAACCGTCGGCGACCTCGTCGCGCGCTTTGGCCTGCCGCTCCACGACATCTATCTCGTGCTGCGCAACGGCCGTGACATCAATGCTGGTCTCTACAAAGGCGGCAATGTCGATCTGACGGCCGGTATTGCCGATGGCGACGTCATTGCCTTTTCAGGGCCCGTTCCCTACAGTCCCGGTTACGGCGCACCCGTCGTCTGAAGGCGTGGACGCTGTGCGGCCCCATCGTTGCCATCGCCGATGATCGCGGGCTGGCGGCCGTCCACCAGATCCAGAATGGCGCCGACGACTTCGGCTTCCTTCCAGTAGTCGACATGCCCGCCCGGACGCAGCGGGATATTGCGAATGAACGCGCCGCCGAACAAATCGATGCGATTGCCAATCGGATCGTCCACGCGCCACAGATTGGTCCACGAGGTGAGGTGAGGATTGAAAACGCCGGGACCCTCGGCGGTCGCCGCATACTTGGCGAAGTAGTACTGGTAGAGATGCGACAGCGGCGAGCCCAGCGTCAGAACGTCGATCGAACGCGGTTGCCGGATCGCCTCCTCGTCGTGGTTCGAACTCAGATAGTCGTGCAGGATGACGCTGCCCTGGCTGTGCGCCACGAACACCAGCCGGTCGAACTGTTCCCTGCCCACGATCTCCTTCAGCAGGACGTCCAGCCGCGTGTCGATGCGTGCGCGCCGCGGGTGGGCGCCGCTGGCGACGGGCGGGGCAGGCAAGAGCCGCCGGGAGAACGTGAAGCGCGGCGTGAACTGGTGATCCACAATATCGCGCACGATGTGAAGGATGCCGCGAGAGGCATGTTGGAGCGCCCGGAAGAGGTAGAACGCAACGCTTAGCGCAGACCCGCCGCCCAGAACGTAGCCGACCACTTCGCGCCACGGCAGGAGCCGTACGTCCACCTGTTGATAGAAATCGACGGGGATCAGATCGCGCCAATAGAAGATGACCAGATTGAAAATGGTGCCGGCGAGGAGAATGAAAACCGCCAGTGGGCTCACCACCATGCGCGGCATGCGGAAGTTGGCCAACGATGACATCCTGCGCGCCGGGATGCGCAAGAATGACCGGCTCATGGCGACGATGAAAAATGCAACGCCAAGGACGGACACCATGATGAGATTGAAGACGACGATACCCACGAGATCTCTTTGGACCTGCGACAGATACTGGCAAGCCTGCAGCGGGTCATTGAGGCAG
Organism: uncultured Alphaproteobacteria bacterium; assembly: GCA_963786675.1. Taxonomy (GTDB): domain Bacteria; phylum Pseudomonadota; class Alphaproteobacteria; order Rhizobiales; family Hyphomicrobiaceae; genus JAGVSR01. Next base: position 338,068 of record CAWAZY010000002.1, read on the forward strand.
GCGGCTTCCGTCCGTTCGTTGAAGTCGAGCGTCACGAATATGAACACCCACAATAGGGCGATGACGATCTTGTAGATGACGCCTTGCACCACGCTCAACCCCACCGCCGATGCCGGCCGCGCCATGGGAACACGCACGGTGCGCGCACCACCAATCGCCTGCTGCAGGCCAAGAGCGACAAGCAAGAGGATCGCGATAAATACCGCGTAATTCCACAGGAACCAGAAAGCAAAGATCGCAACGCCCGCGCCCATCAGATAGATCGCGGGGTTGCCCAATAGGTCCGGCGCGAGCAGGAATTCCGTGACCAGGATGACCCCGGCCGCCAGCAGGGCAAAGACCATGGTCGACATGCCGATGTCGGCCAACGCGATATCGCGATTGACGCGCCATCGGGCGAATGACAGCGAACCGATGGCGAGCAGGAAAAACACCGTAGCCATCATCATGGCCAGATCACCGGGCGCGAAAAGCTGCCCCTGACCCAGTTCGATGAAGCGCTGGCGGGCCAGCAGAACCAGCGCGCCAACCAGCGCGACTGTGTTGAGCCCAGTGATCGGCCAGCGCAAGATCCAGTTGGCCATCCGCACGAGCGCGGCGATGGCGTTGGCCAGACCGTTGCGGGATTGATCGAGGAAACAATCACCCAGAACCTGCGGGGCCTCATAGAACAACTTCAGCATGGCCAGCCAGTTGGCCAGCGCGCCGGTGCCGATCTTGGAAAGATCCGCCCAGAACAGTTCCATGAACGCGATATCGTTGCCGTCCGCCGACGTGCCCCGCCGGACATATGCCTCGAACGTCCGGCCTGGTCTGCTGCGGCCGCGGTCGGGCAGATCGTAGACTTCGCTGTAGGGAGCGACCGTGGGGCCGTCCGGGTGTGCGGTCAGCCGCGGAACGAGATGATCGTTGATCCAACCCGCCTCGGACTCTCCGACGCCATGAATGACGATGACCCCGACGCGTTCGCGCCCGCTGGCACTTTGATTTGAAGTCGTCCCCATCGCCGGTATCGGGTCTCTGCGTTACTCAAACGATCACATCAGGCGCGTCCGCCAAGTCGGCTCCGGCTTGCAATATCCTGGCGCAGCGCGGTGCAAATTAGGTCTATCATGGCATGACGAGGCGGGGACTGTGGTGGCCCTGGTGGAACTATCGCCTTGAAAGCGCGTTCTTCTTTGAACTGACTGCTCGTTTGGTGGGCTACGATGCCTCTCCGGTCAGCTCTGCATAATTTTTAATCAGTGCGCGCCTGAAGCGCCATCAAAGCCCCCGGCGTTCTTGGCTATTGCCTTGATTAAGTTGAATAAAAAATCTGGCCCGCTCCTTGCGCTGGTGTGAGTGGATAGGCGCGGAACGACCGAGGGGAAAAGACCGACGTGGCGCAGGCCTTCGATGAAATGAACGGGTTCGGAACCGAAGTCCGAGAGCCGTACCGGGCCGTTGCGGAATGGCTGGACACCCAGCGCATTGAGGACTTGAAGACCAAGCGGACCGAAGCTGAAGCCCTTTTCCGGCGCACCGGCATCACGTTCGCGGTCTACGGCGACGGCGAGGCCTCAGAGCGACTGATCCCGTTTGATATCGTTCCGCGCATTATTTCAGCGTCCGAATGGCGGCGACTGGCGGCGGGGATCGAACAGCGGGTGAAGGCGCTTAATGCCTTCATGTATGACATTTATCACCGCCAGGAGATCCTGCGCGCCGGACGCATCCCTGAAGAACTGGTGGTTCAGAACAGCGCCTTCGTTCCGGAAATGATGGGCGTCGATCCCCCGCTCGGCATCTACTCGCACATTATCGGCATCGACCTCGTGCGCACCGGGCCGAACGAGTTCTTCGTCTTGGAGGACAACACCCGCACGCCGTCCGGCGTCTCCTACATGCTGGAGAACCGCGAGACGATGATGCACATGTTTCCCGACCTGTTCGTCAAGAATCGCGTCGCTCCCATCGATAATTATCCCGACAACCTCCTGAAGACGCTGGAAAGCGTTGCCAGTCCGTCTCACGATCGCGATCCTTCCATCGCGCTGCTCACCCCCGGCATCTTCAACAGCGCGTATTTCGAGCACTCCTTTCTTGCCGATCAGATGGGCGTCGACCTCGTGGAGGGCCAGGATCTCGTCGTGGTCGATGGCGCCTTGTTCATGAAGACGACGCAGGGCCTGCGCCAGGTCGACGTGCTTTATCGGCGTATCGACGACGACTTCCTGGATCCGCTCGTCTTCAATCCATCGTCGGTCCTGGGTGTGCCCGGTCTCTTCGATGTCTACAGGTCGGGCCGCGTCGCCATCGTCAATGCGCCGGGTGGCGGCATCGCCGATGACAAGGCCATCTACAGTTACATTCCAGAAATCGTGAAGTTCTACACGGGCTCCGCGCCGATCCTTCACAACGTGCCGACTCGCAACTGCCGCAATCCGTCCGAGCTGGCCTACGTGCTGGAACACCTGGCCGAACTGGTGGTGAAGGAAGTCCATGGTTCGGGCGGCTACGGCATGCTGGTCGGACCGACAGCTTCGTCCGCGGAAATCGAAGCCTTCCGGCAAAAACTGAAAGCCAATCCTTCAAATTACATCGCCCAGCCGACGCTCGCGCTCTCGACCTGTCCCACGCTGGTCGATTCGGGTCTGGCGCCGCGGCATCTCGATCTGCGGCCGTTCGTGCTGGTCGGTGACCAAATAAGGCTTGTGCCGGGCGGATTGACCCGTGTCGCGCTGAGAGATGGGTCTCTCGTTGTCAACTCCAGCCAGGGAGGCGGAACCAAGGACACGTGGATCCTGCAGGACTGATCGCGCCTTCCCCCACGTTTCTTCGCATTGTTCGGAAAGTCACATGCTCGGCCGTACTGCAAACGATCTGTTCTGGCTCTCGCGCTACCTGGAGCGCGCGGAGAACATGGCGCGCCTCCTCGAGGTCGGCTACCGTATTGCACTGCTGCCGCACGAGGCCGAAGCCGATAACGAGGAATGGCGCTCCACGCTGCAAAGTGCCGGTTGCGAGGCAGGGTTCCTGGCCAAGCATGAGCAGCTCACGACCCGCGCCGTCATTGATTACCTGCTATTCGACAGCGGCAACCCATCCAGCATTCGTACATGCATATCGACCGCACGGCGCAACGCACGCGCGCAGCGCACGGCCATCACGCGCGAAATGTGGCAAAGCCTGAATGGCGCCTGGATCGACTTCCAGGCCATCAATCCCGATGACATCACGTCCGACCGTCTGCCGACCCTGCTTGATTGGGTCAAGCAACGCTCAGCGGCATACCGGGGGGCGCTTCTGAATACGATTCTGCGCAACGATACGTACTATTTCAGCCAGATCGGCACGTTCCTGGAGCGGGCGGATAACACGGCGCGCATTCTCGACGTGAAGTACTACGTCCTGTTGCCCAGCTACGCGATGATCGGCTCCAGTGTCGATACGATGCAATGGGCGTCGATCCTCCGTTCAGTGTCGGCGCACCGCAGTTACCGGTGGGTCTATAAGGACAGCTACAAGCCTTGGAAGGTTGCCGACTACCTCATTCTGAAGCCGGAGATGCCGCGATCCCTCCGGGCCTGCTACGGCGAGATTTGCGACGCCGTAACGGGCCTGAAACACACCTACGGCCAGACGGACCATTGCCTCCCCGTTGCACTCGAAACACTGGCCATATTGGAAAACAGCGACATCGACACCATCTTTCAATCAGGACTGCACGAGTTCTTGAATGATTTCATCGCGCGCAACAACCGCCTCGGCGCCGACATCGCCGCGGCCTATCACTTCAACGGCTGAGGTCCCATGCTACTCGCCATCAAGCACCGGACGACCTACCGCTACGACACCGAAGCGAACTACGCGATCGAAACGTTGCGCCTGACCCCACCGCAGTTCGACGCCCAGAAAATCGTGTCTTGGACGATCAACGCTCCTGGCATCGAGAACGCTGCCCGCTTCCGTGACGGTTTCGGCAATCTGGTGCATCTGACCGCGGTCGATCAAAAGCACGACAGCATCACCATCGAGGCCAACGGCGTGGTGGAAACCTTCGACTGTGTCGGCGTCGCCCGTGGCTTGGCGGAACCGACGCCTATTCGCGTCTATCTCCGGCATACCCCCCGGACCGCGCCCGACGCCGCGATCACCGATCTGGCGCACGGCTCGAAGGCCGGCTGCCGTCTCGATCAGCTGCACCGCCTGATGCGCGCCGTCCGCGATGCGGTCGACTATGAAATCGGGAGCACGAACCCGCACACCAGCGCGGCGGAAGCGCTTGCTGACGGCAAGGGCGTCTGCCAGGACCATGCTCACATCTTCATCGCGGCGGCGCGCGTTCTCGGAATTCCGGCCCGCTACGTCAACGGCTACTTTCTCGCCGGCACGCCCGATCCCTCAGACGCGCACCACGCCTGGGCCGAAGCCTGGGTCGACGGCCTGGGCTGGGTTGGCTTCGACCCCGCCAATCTGGTCTGCCCGACGGAAAGCTACGTGCGCCTCGCGACCGGCCTCGATGCCCATACGGCCGCCCCTATTCGCGGCACGCGGCGCGGGGGCGAGAATGAGACGCTTGACGTCGTCGTCGAAGTCCAGCAGCAAGGCGCCCAGCAACAATAGCCCACCAACACGTGCGCCGAACGCCCGGCCCGCCTGGACCTTGACATGACCTACTGCGTTGCCATGCGCCTCGACCGGGGCCTCGTATTTGCGGCCGACACGCGCACCAATGCCGGTGTCGATCACGTGTCGCAGTACCGCAAGTTGCACTACTGGCGCAAAACCGGCGACCGTGTGATCGTACTCCTCACGGCGGGCAACCTCGGAATAAGCCAATCCGTCATCAGCATCTTGAACGAACAGATGGCCGACGAACTCGGTCGCACCCGATAGCCTGATGACGGTGACCTCGATGTATCGCGCCGCGCGCCTTGTCGGTGATGCCGTGCGCGAAGTGCGCCGCATCGACGGAGACGCCCTTGAAGCGACGCGTAACGGATTTTACGCGTCCTTCATTCTCGGCGGACAAATCGGCACCGCGCCGCCGCGCCTTTATCAGATCTACTCCGAAGGTAATTTCATCGAAGCCTCGGACGACGCGCCGTATCTGCAGATCGGCGAGCACAAGTACGGCAAGCCCATTCTGGACCGCGTCGCGCGCCCGTCCATGCGGCTGGGTGAGGCGGCGAAACTGATGCTGCTGTCGTTCGACAGCACGTTGCGCTCCAACCTATCCGTCGGCATGCCCATCGATGTTCTGATCTACGAACGCGACAGCCTGGATGTCAGCCGTTCGAAGCGGATCGAACAGGACGACCCTTATTTCAAAAGTCTGTCCACGTCGTGGGCCGAGGCTCTGCGGGAAGCCTTCGCGAAAATCGAGGAATTCAAGGTCTGACGCCGCCCCGATGCGGGACGGGTGCAGCACGGCGCCGTTCTGGAGTAGTCTCCAGGCGAATCGCGGCCACGATCCCATGACCGGCCGCTAATAGGGACGCGCCCGGAAGATCATGGCCAGCAGCACCGAAACCTCCCCCGCCGTCACTGAACTCCACACCGTGCGCGACTGGCTGCGCTACGGCACTTCGTCATTCCGCGCGGCGGGGCTCGTTTTCGGCCATGGTACGTCCAGCGCCTTGGATGAGGCCGCCTTCCTGATCTTGTCGGCCCTCCATCTGCCGATCGATCAACTCGAACCCTGGCTCGACTGCCGCCTAACGACAGCCGAGCGGACCCGCCTAGCTGGCCTGTTCGAAGCGCGCATCACAACCCGCAAGCCCGCTCCCTATCTCGTCAACGAGGCCTATATCCGGGGCCATAGCTTTTATGTCGACGAGCGGGTCATCGTCCCGCGGTCGTTTATCGGCGAACTGCTCGACGGCGAATTGGCAACCGCGGTTCCCGATCCGGAATCCGTCACATCCGTGCTCGACCTTTGCACCGGCTCGGGGTGCTTGGCGGTACTCGCCGCCCTCAACTATCCCAACGCCATCGTCGATGCGGCCGACCTCTCGACCGATGCGCTTGCCGTGGCTGCGCGCAATGTGAGCGACTACGGCCTGCAGGATCGCATCCGCCTCGTGCAGTCCGACCTGTTCTCAGGGCTTGCCGGCCGCCGCTACGATCTCATCATCTCCAATCCGCCATATGTCAGCGCCGGGGCTATTCGCGACTTCCCGCCCGAATACCGGGCCGAACCCGTCATGGCCCATGCGGGCGGAGAGGATGGGCTGGATCTCGTGCGCCGCATTCTCGCCGACGCACCCGCCCATCTGGAACGCGACGGCGTCCTGGTAGTTGAAATCGGCACGGGTATCGACATTCTCGAAAATGACTATCCGCACTTGCCGTTCCTGTGGCTGGATACAGAAGACAGCTCGGGCGAGGTGTTTGCCTTGACGGAAGCGGAACTCACATCGGCAGGACAAGGCGAGGCTAGAGGACGCCGCCGATGATGCACGCGCGCAATGATTACGAATTGACCTTGTGGCTGGCGCAGAAGCCGGGCTTCTGCTGTGGCTGCTGGTGCCTCGCTCCGGTCGATGCGCGGCGCACGAGGCGCGTACTGCGTCTGGTTCGCGCTGTCATGAAATCCTTCGAGGACGAGCGCAGGGCCGCATCCGGAGACATGCAGGCTTGACAGCCGCGCCGTGGGCGTGACGATGCTCAGGTCCTTGAACGGCCCTGGCGAGACAGCTCCCCATGCATGTGATCCGTGCCTTGATGTCCCTGTGTTTGATTTTGGGGATCAACACACCAGCATTTGCTGCCGAACCACCCATCGTCATCAAATTTTCGCACGTCGCGGCACCACAGGCTCACAAGAGCATGGGCGCTGAGCGCTTCAAGGAGTTAGCCGAGCGTTACACGAATGGCCGCGTCCAGATCGCGCTGTACCCGAATTCGCAGCTCTACAAAGACAAGGAAGAATTGGAGGCCCTCCAGCTCGGCGCCGTCGAAATGCTGGCCCCGTCGCTGTCGAAGTTCGGCCCACTCGGCATCAAGGCGTTCGAGGTCTTCGACATTCCATATTTGTTTCGTGACACGGCCGAGCTTGCACGCGTGACCCAAGGACCGATCGGCCGCGAGCTTATTGGACCTCTTGGAGCCCAAGGGGATTGTCGGTCTCGCCTTCTGGAACAATGGCTTCAAGGTGCTGTCGGCGCAGCGGCCACTCCACAAGCCTGACGATCTCCTCGGCCTGAAAATGCGCATTCAGTCGTCGCGCGTCATCGAGGAGCAGATGATAGCCTTGGGCGCGATGCCGCAAGTCATGGCGTTCTCGGAAGCTTATCAAGCCCTGCACTCCGGCGTCGTCGATGGAACAGAAAATCCGCCAGCCAATCTCTACAATCAAAGAATGTATGAGGTGCAGGCCCACGCGACGCTGACGTATCACGGCTTTCTAGGTTACGCCGTGATCGTCAACCGGGATTTCTGGAAATCGCTGCCGGACGACGTGCGCGAGGCCTTGCAGCGCGCCATCGCCGAGGCCACGCCCTATGCCAACGACATGGCTGCCCGCGAAAATGATGAGGCCATGGCAGCCATGCGCGCGGTGCCCCACATCACCTTCCATGAGCCATCACCCGCCGAATTGACGGCGTGGCAGGCTGCCTTGCGACCCGTGCGCGCGCGCATGGCCGACCGCGTCAGCGCTGACCTCATCCAGCGCATCGAAGCCGTGACTGGCGCGGCCGGTGGCTAGGGACAACGCATCATGCAGCCGTCGGGGGAGCAGGAGCGGGTAGGAGTAGCATGCTGCAACGTTTGAATCGTTTCGAGGAAACGCTGATCGCGGCGCTGATGGCGGCTGCGACGATCGTCATCTTCGTCGCTGTCGTCCATCGCTACAGCCTCTCCCATCTCGGCAATCTCGTCGGGTGGGCCCGCGACAGCGGCTATGACGGCCTGTCCGAAATGCTGCGCACAATCTACTTCGCCCTGCTCTCGGTCCGTCTCACCTGGGCGCAGGAGCTGTGCATTTTTCTGTTCGTATGGATGGCCAAATTCGGCGCGGCTTACGGCGTGCGCACCGGAATCCACGTCGGCGTCGATCTTCTCGTCGATCGGCTGCGTGACCCATGGCGCAAGCGCACGATCCTGTTCGGCCTGATGTGCGGCGCCCTGTTCACGGCCATCGTGGGGTGGCTCGGCGCGCGCCTCGTGCTGCATCTGGCCCATTCCGGACAGGTCTCCGCGGTGCTCGAAGCGCCCATGTGGCTCGTCTACCTGTGCCTGCCGCTGGGGTCGTTTCTCATGTGCTTCCGCTTCCTCGAAGTTGCCAGCCGCTTTCACGCGACCGGCACCCTGCCCCATCACACGCCGCTCACGACGACAGCGGACACGACCACGGAGCCGCCGCGATGACGACGGCTCTCATCTTTGGCCTGCTCCTGCTCCTCATGCTGACAGGCACGCCGGTATCCATTGCGCTCGGCTTGACGGTTCTGGCCGTGCTCTTCTTCGTCACCGATGTCCCTGTCGATGCGGTGGCGCTGAAGCTCTTCACCGGCATGGAAAAGTTCGAGATCATGGCGGTCCCGTTCTTCATTTTGGCAGGTACCTTTCTGACGCACGGCGGCGTTGCGCGACGCATGATCCGCTTTGCCGTGGCCATGACGGGACATCTGTCCGGCGGCCTCGCCATTGCCTCGGTTCTTGCCTGCGCGATTTTTGCCGCCGTCTCCGGCTCATCGCCGGCAACCGTGATCGCCATCGGCTCCATCCTGATTCCGGCGATGGTGGCCCAGGGCTATCCCCGTCCCTTCGCGGGCGGCGCCATTGCATCGGCCGGTACGCTCGGCATTCTCATTCCGCCTTCGATCGTCATGGTGCTCTACGCACTGGCAACATCCGGCATGTCCGCCAAGGGACCGGAGGGCCAGCGTGTCGCGGCGGCTTCCGTCGACGATCTGTTCATGGCTGGCGTCGTTCCAGGCCTTCTACTCGCGGTCCTGCTCGGCACGGTGACCTGGTGGATCGCACGGCGCGACGGCCATCCGCGCGCGCCGCGCGCGTCGTGGGCGGAAGCCTGGGACGCCTTTCGCGATTGCATCTGGGGCCTTGCCCTCATCGCCGTGGTGCTCGGCGGCATCTACGGTGGCTTCGTCACACCGACGGAGGCTGCCGCGCTGAGCGCCGTCTACGCGTTCGTCGTGGCGCGAGTTCGTCTACCGCGATCTGGGCTGGAACGACATACCCGGCGTTCTCGTCGCGGCCGCCAACATGAGCGCGATGCTGCTCTACATCATCGCCAACGCCATGTTGTTCTCGTTCCTTTTGACCCACGAACACATTCCGCAATCCATAGCCGACTGGATCGTGGCGCAGGGCTTCGGCTGGATCGCGTTTCTCCTGGTGGTCAATATTGTCCTGCTGGTCGCCGGAACGATGATGGAGCCGGCCTCCATCATTCTCATTCTGGCACCGATCCTGTTTCCGGTCGCCGCACGCCTCGGCATCGACCCCGTCCACTTCGGGATCATCATGGTGGTCAACATGGAAATTGGCATGATCACCCCGCCGGTGGGACTGAATCTCTATGTCACGAGTTCCGTCGCCAACATCGGGCTGAGTGAAACCTCGCGCGCCGTACTGCCGTGGCTCTTGAGTATGCTTGTCTTGCTCGGCCTCGTCACATACTGGCCGGCCCTCTCGTTGACGCTCCCCCGCCTCCTCGGGCTGATGTAGTAAAAAAGGGGCGCCCGCAAGCGCCCCTCCAATTCCCTCATCCTAGCCACGAACCGGCGGATCAGCCGAAAGCGCCGAAGTGGTGCGAGATACCCGTGCCGATTTCTCGGATGAACTCGTACGCCTGTTCCATGGGTTCGAGGATTTCCGTTTCGATACGGCCGTAATCGTCGATGCCGTGCGGCAGGTAGCTGGCCTTCTCGTGGAAGGCCGCGGAGTTGCCGCTGGTCGTCCGCTTCGGAAACACCTGCCGCATTTCCGTAATGACCTGCGGAATTTCGAGCGACAGCGCCGAGGCGAAGATCTGCGCATGGCTGACATCGCGCGTGGTGAACCGCGGCAGCTGGGCCGCCAGGATGAACACCCGCATGATCAGAGCCAGGCGGATCGCCTGCAGCAAATCCAGTTCCAGCCGGTTTTCGTCCGGCACCTTGCCGCCGTCGATGCCGATGTCTTCCAGCAGCGAGTGCAGGTCGATGGCATCGAGGCGCAGTTCGTGCACGAGACCGTTGATGGCCGCATTACGCTCGTCTTCCATCAGGAAGCTCGACAGCGTTCTGAAGGCCCCCGTCAAATGCGGCTCACGCCCCCACGAGGCACGCATCGCCCAGAAGCCCGGATCGAATACGGTCGCATTCGCTCCCATGGCGTTGAGGCTCGACAGCTGCTTGCCGCGCGCGACCATCTCGATCAGCGGCCGCAACCGTGCCGACGATTGCGCGACTTCCACGAAGCGGTCGCGCTCGGATCCGACCGCCGCGCCGAGACCTGCCACGACGTTGGCGATGTAGCCGAACTGCTGCAGAATGGCGTTATTCGGAATGGCGCGCATCCGGGCGGGATCGCCACGGTCGGCTGTGGAGGCCCCTTCCATCTGCCGCTTGACCGGGCGCGAACCCGTCTTGAAGAGGAGGTTGGGACCGAAAGCGCCAAGCACCGCGCGGTAGCCCGGATGGGCGAACAAATCCTGCTGATAACCTCTGAGACGCAGCAGGAAGTCCAGCGCCAGATTGGTGTCGTCGTAAAACTCGTCTTCGATAGCCGCTGGCGTTTCACCGTCTTCGATCACGGTCGCCAGAGCGCGCATCGCCAGCGATTTGGTGGCGTAGTACATGTACCCGTCGCCGCCCTGCCAGCTCGTCTCGTGCTTCAGGGGAATACCGGCCTCCGCGAAGCGGCGGCGCGCATCGGGCGAGAAGACGTATTTGAGCCGGCTCGACATGTGGCCCGGATGCGTCCCGCGGCCCATGGACTCGCCGTGGGTGGAGTAGATCAGCAGTTCCGCGCCGCCGAGATCATCGGCGTCCAGAACCTCGGCCAAGCCCTGATGCAGGCGTTCGATGGAGAGTGTCGCGGCGATCTGACCGATAAAGCGCCCGGCATCGGAAAAGCCGGTCTGAATGCAGATGCGCTTCCGGCCGCGGACGTAATCCTTGTAGGCCTCTTCCTCAAGCAGCCGCTCGATGAGACGCGCACCTGTTTCAAGCGCCGCCGGCGTTTCGAACAGCGGCGAAATGTCGACCACATGCTCGACGCCGAACAGCTTGGCGAAGAACAGCGCGATCAGCATCGTCGCCGGGCTTTCGCACTCGGCGATGAGGTAACGGATCGGCGTCTCGCTATCGACATGCTTATGGAACTGCGCGGCCAGCGCGAACTGCCGGATGGCCGTCGCCGTTTCCATATCGAGCGTTTCGAAGTTGACCGTCTCCTTGCTGGCCGAGTGGATCATCTCCACGATGCGGGCCAGAGCCTGACGCTCGGAGAGATCGCGCGTCCACGGTTCGTGGACGAAGGCGCGGAAGGCATTGTTCAGCTGCACGGCGTTGACGCGCAGATGAATGTGCGATGTACCCATGCCCGTCTGATCGAACAGGCTCGCAAGGGCTGCCAGCTCACGCTTCGACTGTACCTGCGGCACGGCGTCGATCAACTGATCGATGAGCGCCAGATACCGGCTCTGGCGATGTCAGATTGTAGGAATCCGCTTCGGTAATGATGTTGGCGGCGTCGGCCAGCGACTGCTTGCCTGAATTGGCGGCGACGAGGGTGTCGAGCTGCTTTTGCGCGGATGCAATCGCAAGATCGAGTTTCGCAACAACCTGACGGGCAATGCGCTGCGGCTCGCCTGCGTCTTCGATGCGGTGCTTGAGGATGATGAAGCGGGTGCGGATATCATTCAGCGCCGCGACCTTCTCCTGAAGCTTCAGAACGAAGGAGTGCGTCCACTTGATGTCGGTGCGGCCGTCAAGGTCATAGCCGACCCACGAGGCAATGGTGGCGATCTTCGGCCGGAACTTGTAGGCGCGCTCGCCGAAGCCGGCAGCGGCGACCGAATAGTAGCCATTGAGCAAGCTCTTCGAACGCGTCGCGCAGATTCTGGATACAGACCTGCACCGCTTTGTGTTCGTATTCGAGCGTGATGGGGCTGTCGGGTCGATGCGGCAAGCCGATCACTGGATTGGCCGGCGCTTCCCCGGATGCGATTTCGACCATCCGGCGGCTGAGCGCTTCCGACAGACCAAACGTCGGATGGGCCGTGAACACGATGCCGTTGCGCGCCCGGCTCCACCGCGCCTTGAAAGCCTCGAAGGCCTTGTCCGGATCGGACTCCGAGCCAACGGACTTGGCCACGAAATTCGAGAAATCCTTGATGGTCGTCTGATTGTCGACGAAGCCGATCTGCTCACGCAAGCGCTTGGCCCGGCGCACGCAGGCGCTATCCATGAGGCGGCCAGCCAGAGTTTGTAACTCGTCGAATTTGATGTCGCCGGATTCGAGCGCCCGCGACAGATAGAAGGCGACGTTGACGATGGGGTTCAATCCAGGCGCGTCAGGGATCTGCGCGCGCATCGCTTTGAGATCGTCGCGGAGCTTGATTTCGTCGAGAGCCTCGCCCTTACGGATGACGGTGTACACGTCGCTTCTCCTCCACCCAAGGTCTTGCGCGGCACGTCTGGCGCCAGGGCCACCGCCGCACGTTCATGACGGACGCGCTAGTGTGATCAACGAGACGTCCGTTGCATTGCTCTCGCGGCAGATCGTGACGGACGTCTCGTTCTCAAATCACACTAGTAGACATTTGCTTGGCTCGTGTCGTTCAGATCGCGAAGTCCGCCCCGAGTGCTCGGCTGAATGAAACGGACTTCGCGCTCACAACACGAGTGCGCGCTTCTTTTGTTTTTTGCCGCCCGCGCGAGGTGAACCCCGCGCGGACGGAGCAGTCTGGATCGAAATGCCCGATCAGGCAGCCTTGCGGCCACCAAGAACCTTGGCGATCGTAGAGCCCATTTCCGACGGCGTCGGCGCGATGGTGACGCCACAGCCCTTGAGGATTTCCACCTTCTCCGCAGCCGACTCGCCGAACGCGGAAACGATGGCGCCGGCGTGGCCCATGCGGCGGCCCTTCGGAGCCGAAAGACCCGCGATGTAGGCGACGACGGGCTTCTTCATATTTTCCTTGGCCCACATGCCGGCTTCGGCTTCCTGCGGGCCGCCGATTTCGCCGATCATCAGCACGGCATCGGTTTCGGGATCGTTCTCGAAGTGCTCGAGGATGTCACGATGCGACGAACCGTTGATCGGGTCGCCGCCGATGCCGACAGAAGTGGAAATGCCGATGCCGAGATTTTTCAGCTGCTCGGCAGCCTCATAACCCAGCGTACCGGAACGGCCAACGATGCCAACACGGCCCGGCATGTAGATGTGACCAGGCATGATGCCCAGCATCGCCTTGCCCGGAGAGATGGTACCTGCGCAGTTCGGACCGGTGAGGATCATCCGGTTCTCTTTCTTGTAGCGCCGCATGTAGCGCTTCACCCGGATCATGTCCTGCGCAGGAATGCCATCGGTGATGCACACGCAGTATTTGATGCCGGCATCGGCTGCTTCCATGATCGCATCGGCCGCGAAAGGCGGCGGTACGAACACGATGGAGGCTTCCGCGCCCGTCTCCTGCACCGCACCCTTCACGGTGTTGAAGACCGGACGGCCAAGATGGGTCGAGCCGCCTTTGCCGGGCGTGACGCCGCCGACGACGTTAGACCCGTAGTCGATCATTTCCTGGGCGTGGAAGGTGCCGATGCGGCCCGTGAAGCCTTGGATCAGGATCGGGGTATTCTCGTTGATGAAGATCGCCATGAGACCTACTCCTTCTCAGATCAAGACGCGGACTTGGCTGCGGACACGGCTTTCGCCGCAGCATCAGCCAGCGTTTCGGCACTGATCACCGTCAGACCGCTCGTATCGATGATGCGACGGCCTTCCTCGACGTTTGTGCCGGCAAGACGCACGACGATCGGCATCTTAATCTCGAGTTCCTTGACCGCGTCGACGACACCCTTCGCCACCCAGTCGCAGCGGTTGATGCCGGCGAAGACGTTGACCAGGATCGCCTTGACGTTCTTGTCGCGAAGAACCGCCTTGAACGACTTGGTGACGCGCTCCGGAGAGGCACCGCCGCCAATGTCGAGGAAGTTGGCCGGTTCGCCGCCCGCCAGCTTGATCATGTCGAGCGTCGCCATGGCGAGGCCCGCGCCGTTCACGATGCAGCCAATGTCGCCGTCGAGGCCGACATAGGCCAGACCACGATCCGATGCATAGGTCTCGCGCGGATCTTCCTGGCTCTTGTCGCGCAGCTCCGCGATGTGCGGGCGGCGGAACAGAGCGTTCTCGTCGAAGCTCATCTTGGCGTCGAGCGCCACGATGTTCTTCTGCTTGGTGATGACGAGCGGGTTGATCTCCACCATCGTCGCGTCGAGATCGCGGAAAGCGCGATAGCAACCCAAGATGGTCCGTTCCATCTTCGAGATCAGCTCCGGCTCGATGCCGAGTCCGAAGGCGACCTCGCGGGCCTGGAAGCCCTGCATGCCGACTGCGGGGTCGACCTGCACCTTGATCAGTGTGTCGGGACGACTATGCGAGATTTCCTCGATGTCCATGCCACCAGCCGCCGAAGCGACCACCACGATCCGCTCTTCGGCGCGATCCATGACGAAGGAGAGGTAGATCTCCTTGTCGATGTCGGTGGCTTCCTCGATGTAGAGGCGCGACACCAGCTTGCCGGTCGGGCCGGTCTGGATGGTTGCGAGGCGCTTTCCGAGCAGCGACTCGGCAGCCTCCTCGATCTCATTGTCGGTACGGCACAGCTTGATGCCGCCGGCCTTGCCACGCGCACCGGAATGAATCTGCGCCTTCACCGCCCACTTCGCGCCGCCGATTTCATTGGCGCGATAGACGGCCTGCTCCGGGCTGTAGGCGAGACCACCGCGCGGAACCGTGACTCCGAACTTCGAAAGAAGTTCTTTGGCCTGGTACTCGTGAATGTCCATTATGCGGACCTCCTGAATGGAATTTGTTTCGTTCCGTGCAGGCTTACTTCGAAGAGGCTGCGATCTTGTCGGCCACCACGAGGATGTTCTTGGCCATCTTCTCGGAGGCGGCGTCGATCATCTTGCCATCAAGCGAAGCAGCGCCCTTGCCCTGGGCTTCGGCTTCCTTGAGGGCGACAATGATGCGCTTGGCCTTTTCGACTTCGGCAGCCGTCGGCGAGAACACGGCGTTGGCGAGTTCGATCTGCGAGGGATGGATGGCCCACTTGCCTTCGACACCCAGTGCGGCGGCGCGCTTGGCACCTGCCGTGTAACCGGCCGGATCGGAGAAGTCACCGAACGGACCGTCGATGGGACGCAGGCCGTAGGCGCGGCAGGCAACCGTCATGCGCGAGATGGCGAAGTGCCACTGATCGCCGGGATAGTCGGGGTTCAGGCCGCCGATGACAACGGTACGGGCCTTGTTGAATGCGGCGTAGTCGGCGACGCCGAAGTGCATCGCTTCGCAACGGTTGTTGGCCGAAGCGATGGCTTCCACGTTGGCCATGCCGAGCGGGGTCTCGATGAGAGCCTCGGTGCCGACCTTGGTGGTGATACCCTTGGCTTCCTCGATCTGGCTCATGATGCATTCGATCGCGTAGATGTCAGCGGGAACGCCGACCTTCGGGATCAGGATGGTGTCGAGCTTCGAGCCGGCCTGCTCCATGATGTCGACGACATCGCGGTAGCAGTAATGCGTGTCGAGGCCGTTGATGCGCACCGACACGGTCTTGCCCGCGCCGCGCCAATCCATGTCGTTGAGAGCCTGGATGATGTTCTTGCGGGCCTGTTCCTTGTCCGGCGGCGCCACGGCGTCTTCGCAGTCAAGGAATACGTAGTCGGCGGCGCTCTGAATGGCCTTTTCGATCATCGTCGGGTTCGAGCCGGGAACGGCGAGTTCCGAACGCTGCAGGCGCTGCTTCTTGAGCGGATAGAGGGTAAAGCTCATCGGGACGTTTCCTTGTTCTGGATTCAAACGATCGTGGTGCGGGCGCCGGGTCCGCCGAATGCGGCCCGTGTTGTGTGCTCAGCACCGTGAAAGACGATCGGCGGCGATCCTGAGGGGAACGCCGCCGATGGGATCAGGCTGCCTTCTTGGCAGCTTCGGTGGCCGACTTGGTGGCCGTCTTGTTGAAGTATTCGGCGGCGGCACCCGTGCCCGAGCCGAACTTGACCGGCACGCCGCAATCCTTGAGCGCCATCTCAACCGAGAACAGCACGCCACCGACCATGAACTCGTCGAGCGAGCCCAGGTGGCCGATGCGGAACACCCTGCCGGCAACCTTGTTCAGGCCGACGCCGAGCGAGGTGTTGTAGCGATAGTAGGCCGTCTTCACGATCTGGGCGCTATCGATGCCTTCCGGAGCGAGGATCGCCGACACGGTGTCGGAGTGCCACTTGGCCTCCTTGGCGCACAGCTTCAGGCCCCAGGCGTCGACGGCGGCGCGGACGCCGTTGGCGAGGCGGTGGTGGCGGGCGAAGATGTTCTCCAGGCCTTCAGCGAAGATCAGGTCAAGCGAGGCGCGCAAGCCCTGGATGAGCTGCGTGGCCGGCGTGTAGGGGAAGTAGCCCAGATCGTTGGTCTTGATGTGATCTTCCCAGGCGAGGAAGCAGCGCGGCATGCCACCGCCGGCCTTGTTGGCGTCAAGCGCCTTCTGGCTGACGGCCAGGATGCCGAGGCCCGTGGGAAGCATGAAGCCCTTCTGCGAACCGGACACGCAGCAGTCAACGCCCCACTCGCTCATGCGCATATCGAGCGAACCGACGCCGGAGACGCTGTCGACGAACAGCATGGCGGGATGCTTCGCGGCATCGAGCGCCTTGCGGACGCCGGCGATGTCGGACGTCACGCCCGTCGCGGTCTCGTTGTGCGTGGCGAACACAGCCTTGATCTCGTGCGCCTTATCCTTGGCCAGGATGTCGGCATACTTCTCGAGCGGCACGCCCGTGCCCCACTCTTCGTCGCAGAGCTCGACCTTGAGGCCGAGCCGCTCAGCCATATCGACCCAGAGCAGCGAGAACTGGCCGAAGCGGCTCATCAGAACCTTGTCGCCTGCCTTCAGCGTGTTCTGAATGGCCGATTCCCATGCGCCGGTGCCCGACGACGGGAAGATGAAAACGCGGCCGTCCTTCAATTTGAAGACCTTCTTCAGATCTTCAAAGATCGGCAGCGTCAGCTTCGGGAACTCGCCCGAACGCATGTCGATCATCGGGACGTTCATCGCCATGCGGACGGCGTCGGGAATGTTGGTCGGGCCGGGAATGAAAAGGTGCGGCGTGACGGACATGATCGGTTTCCTCCAGTCGGTCGTTCGAAGAGCATCACGGGATCGTCGCGGATGGGTCCCTTTTCGGGGAGACCGTCTGGCGCGGCGTCCGCTGCGTTTTTGAATTCTGCCGGACCGACCTCGTGACGCGGCTCCGAAGAGCCCGCAGCACCGGATCGGCTGGTGGCGGCAACATTCACGATTGCTTAGGAAGTCACAATACCCGCGTGGCGAGATTTGCGGCTCAGTTGGGTGGGGCCGTTACCGTTTGGGAGCGGGACCATGCTACCCATTCGGGTAGTCCATGACCTACCCCGCACTCAGATCCGTGACCGTGCCGCGCGGGGATTTCGACATGTAAAGTGCCACGGCCATGGCGCGATTGTTGACGCCGAGTTTGTCGTAGAGATTTTTGAGATGGTATTTGACCGTATTGCGCGAAATGCCGATCCGCGCCGCGATCTGCAAATTCGACCATCCATTCGCCAGCGCTGCTAGCAGTTCACGTTCGCGCGAGGTCAGCATTTCGAGCGGATCCTGCGAGAGGGTCTCAAGGTCCACATACGGGAAACAGAGCCGGCCGCGCGCCACCCATGAAATCGTGTCGAGCAAGACCGGCGGTTCGTCGCTCTTGGAAATGAAACCCCAGGCACCTGCCTTGATCGTCTGACGCAACACGTCCGATACGGCCTCACCGGTGTAGATGATGACCCGCGTCGAAATCTGGCGGCGCTTGAGAACTTCGAGAACGTCGCCGCCCGTCATATCGGGAAGCGACCAGCCGATCAGTCCGATGTCGACGGCCTGCTCTGTGCAGGCGGCAATAAACGCGCCACCGGTTGCCACCGTCGAAACCATATCGAAGCGGCCGTCCCGGCCAATGAGCTCGGCCAGACCGGTACGCACGACCGGGTTCTTGTCGGCGACAAGAATGCGCGGCTTGTTGGTCGCGGAGCGCGCCGGCGCGCCAGACGTCACGGGCAGCATCGGCTATTCGCCTCCCGGCGCAGGGAAACTCGGCGGTGGATGGTCATGGGTCTTGCCATTCGCTCGATCGGCCTAGTGCTGCGCCGCCGGAGGGCGGGATCGCCGGGCCCAGGGCACCAGTCGTGCAAGCCGGACGCTGCGACTTTAGTATGGGGTTCGCTCCCAGGACGCCACTGGTTATTGCGTCTCAGGTTACCGGCCGCTCAGCCGAGTTGACGCTGCTTCTTGAGCCTCTGTATGCGCATTTCGCGATCATAAAGTATTTCCCCGCCGGGAACACGAATATCGCGCACGAGTTGCAGCACATGCCGGCCGGGCGGCGGGGTGACGAGGGTCACCGCCATGGCGGCAATGACGGACGCGGGCAGACCCAGCACGGAGGCCAGCGCGCTATCCACGCCCAGCATGTTCGATTGGCCCGCCAGGATTGCCGAGCCCGCGACCAGATAGCCGGTCAGGAAGCCGGCCATGGCGCCGTAGGCATTCATCCGCTTCCACCAGATAGAGAGCACGAGCACGGGGAAGAGGGCCGAACCGCCCAACGCCAGAGCCCAAAGGACGAGCCGGAGCGGATCAGCCGGCAGGAACCCGGCACCGAGAATGCCAAGCCCGGCGGCCAGAGCGATTCCGGCCCGCCCGGCGTGAAGCCGCGTGGATCCGTGCGGCGGCTCCCATGTCATACCGAACGCAACATCCTCGGACAGAATATGACCGAAAGCCGTGGCAGCGGCGCTCGCGGTGAGCAGGCCCGCTGCAAAGACCCCCGCGAGGGTCAGGTCGAGCAGCATCGGCGGCAGCTGCGCGGCAATCGGGAGCCCGAACAAGATCCCGTCCCGCGCGAAACTGATGCTGGAAACCTGGAACTGGGTGCCTGTCTCGGTGATGCTGGCAATGCCGTTCTGAACCAGCTGCGCCAGCCACGGCGGTACGATGGCCGGTCCAGGGGTGGTGACGAGGTCCATCAGATAGTCGCGCATAAACACAGCCACGGACGCCGACGTCAGCATCGCGATGCCGAATAGGAACGTGGCCCAGCCAAGAGATTTACGCGCCTCGTACACACCGGGCGCCGCCGCCAGGCGCGGCAGCAGCCAAGGCGCCGAAGCCACGCCAGCCAGCATCGAGAGCGTCGACATCACGAAAGCCGTTGCACCAACGGCGCCGAATGCATCTGCGAAGCGCTTCATGATCGGCATCAGATCTGCCCCGGGCAGATCGAAGGCCAACGTGGGCGGCAGAATGATCGGCAAGCCTTGGATGGCCTCGTTGCGGCCGACCGCACGCAGCACGGGTCCGTGCGTCAGTTGCGGCAACGGCATCGTGGTGACGATGGCCGCCACGATGATGACCGGAACCATCACAACGAGAAGCGCGGCGAGGGCCTGCGCCACGCTGGTCCAGGTCATCGACCGCATGCCGCCAGGCAGCAGCGTCACCAGGAGAACCAGAAACATCAGCAGGAGAACCTGCCGCTCACTCCAGCCGGAAAGCCAGACGGCCGCATCGGCTGCCAACTTGAGTTCCGCGCTCATGACCATGAGCATCGGCACGGCGAGCAGCACGGCGACGATGATGCGCAAGGCGCGGTTCTCGAATCGGCGTCCGAGATAGCTTGGAATGGTGAAGGTGCCGAACTTACGCAGGAACGGCGCCAGCATTACCGCCATGACGACGAAGCCCGCGAGCGCGCCGATGGCGAAGAACAGCGCATCGAACCCGATGATGAAGAACAGTCCGGTCAAGCACCACGCAGCCCGTGGCGCCAAAAGCCGTCATGGCCAAGCACGAGACCATTGAAGAAGGCGGGCACGCGCCGACCGGCGGCAAAAAAGTCGAAGGCATCCTCCGTCCGGGTCGCCACGCCGATGGCCGCATAGAGACAAATCGGCCCGATCATCATCGCCAGGCTCAGAACGCGCGCGTCGACGCCCAGGCCGGCGAGGATGAGCGTCATCAACGCCAGTGCCGCCAAGGCGCTCAGAAAAATTCCATAGTACGCCCCGAGCCGCGGATTGACGGTACGTGGGGCCGTGATCAAGGCCATAGTGGAAGCGCCCCCGTTTGGCGGTCAGACGGCACGCTCAGTTGTCCTCGTGCGCGCCATGCCAGTGGTCGATCGAATCCTGCTGGCGCACGAAGCTGGCCACGGTTACGACCGCGATCAGCACCAAGCCGTGCGCGGCCAGAAAGTAGCCGAGCGGGAAGCCTAGGAACTTGTTGGAGTTCAGCCGGTCGGCATAGAGCGGCAGGACGATGACAACCGCCAGAAACGGCAAGAGGCTCGCCAGCATCTGCCATTTTGTGTGACGCCAGTAGGGTTTGCGTTCTTTGCGCTCAATGACGGGCACGCCTGGATCTCCTTGGTTGGCCATGAGCCTCATAGCCGAAGTCGCTCAGACTGCCACCGACTTTTGGTGCCAGTGGGGCCAATTGAGCCGCCCCGCCAAGATTTTCTGGTAGCTTTCCAGACCACCGGAGGGGGTCCGATTTCGCCCTTAAAACCGAAAGTTATTTCTGTGGCTTCAGGCCAAAACGCAAGCGGACGGGATTGTACCTATTCTTTATGCCGCCTATCGTCCCGAACTTGAGTCGGAAGGGGAGCACCCTGACGGCGGGACGAAGCGCGCTCGAAGCCCTGTTCAACACGCATTGGGCCTACGTCCGCGCTGGCAAAATCGGGGAAATGGGGAAGACACAAATGAGCATGATCCAGGAATTCAAAGAATTCGCGATGAAGGGCAATGTCATCGACCTCGCGGTCGGCGTCATCATTGGCGCTGCATTCGCGCCGATCGTTTCCACTCTGGTCGACAACATCGTCATGCCGCCCATCGGCTATCTGATGGCCGGTGTCGACTTCTCCAGCCTGGCCATCACGCTGCCCACGCCAACGGGCGACGGAGTGGAAATCAAGTACGGCCTCTTTCTCAATGCCTTGGTCAAGTTTCTGATCACAGCCTTCGCCATCTTCCTGCTCATCAAGGCGATGAACTCGATGAAGAAGCCTGAACCCGCCGCGGCTCCTGCCGCGCCGCCGCCGAGCGAGGTCTACCTGAAGGAAATCCGCGACGCGCTGGTCAAGAAGTAAGCGCCGTCTCAACGGCTGACCACGAACGAAAAGGTCTCCGCGACGGCACCGTCGCGGAGACCTTTCTTTTTGTAACCGGGATAGTATTGGAACTTGAATAAGACGCTGCCGGGCGGCGTCAGGAACAGCTGCCGCCACCCAGCACGCAAAACTTCGCACAGTGCGGATGCGCCAGTTTGACCGCGCCGTCGCGGAACATGCCGCCGTCGGCAACAGCCGACTCGGCCAGCGTCGCGCCCATTTCAAAGGCCGGATCGTAGGGCAGAAGCGTGCACGGCAGCACGGTGGCGCGATCCGCACCCTTGCGCTTCACCACCATGCGCGACGACGCACACATCATCGCGTCAGGACTTGTCTTCAGAATACCCCAGCATTGCGGGGTGATCTCGGGCACGTCGAGCGATCCATCCATTTCAGGAAAGATCACGAGATCGGAGAGGGCGTCCGCGTCCAGCGGCCAGCCGCGCGCCGCAAAGAGCTGCCGGTAGCCCGCCAGAGCCTCCTCGCGCGTCTCACCCCAGCACGACCGCCCGGCGATGGCGATGCGGAACCCGTTGGCCGCTAGCCAGTCGATACCGTCAGCGGTTTTATCGAAAGCGCCAGCGCCGCGCTCTTCGTCGTGCAGCGCCGCGCTGTAGTGGTCGAGACTAACACGCATGGTGAGCCGGCCGTTCGCCGTCCGATTCAAGTCCAACAGCCAATCCTTGACTGGCGCGCGCTGCATGGGCGCCATGGCATTGGTGAGGACGAGCGCCTCGAAGCCCATTGCAAGTGTGTCGCGCAACATCGTCTCGAACTCAGGATTGAGAAACGGCTCGCCGCCCGTGAAGCCGATCTCCCGCGTGGCGGCGTCCCGGGCTTCAACGAGAAACGCGCGCGTCTCCGCTGCCGTCAGATAGACCAGCCGGTCGTTGGTCGGGCTCGATTCGATGTAGCAGTTGCGGCAGGTGATGTTGCAGAGCGTGCCGGTATT
Source organism: uncultured Alphaproteobacteria bacterium (assembly GCA_963786675.1). Taxonomy (GTDB): domain Bacteria; phylum Pseudomonadota; class Alphaproteobacteria; order Rhizobiales; family Hyphomicrobiaceae; genus JAGVSR01. Next base: position 360,430 of record CAWAZY010000002.1, read on the forward strand.
GATCCAAAGCGTTTCGAGGGCGCGCAGGGGTACGCTTGCCCGCGGCTCGCCCTTGGCGGTCCAATCGGGATCGGAGAATTTTTGGACCGGCACGGTGCCGGCAAGTTCGCGCAGGTCGAGGTTCAAGGGTGTTCGGCCTCTCAATAAAGTACGTTGGCAAGTGTGGCGCGGGCCGCAGCCGGTCACAAGCTGAATACGTAGGCTGTGGCCCAGAGGTTTCGCGGGCGAGCCTTTTCGCCTGACTGAGGGTATGCTAACGAGAGCGCGCCGCGGGCGTAGTTCAATGGTAGAACGGCAGCTTCCCAAGCTGCATACGAGGGTTCGATTCCCTTCGCCCGCTCCATTTCCCTCCGCCTAAGGATTGCCACCGGCTAGGTCACGGGCCCTCAGGGTGGCGCCGCACCGGTTGCAAGACGGCCGCGATGCGCCGTCTTGCGCCAATGATAGGGGGCCACGGCGAGTTCCACGAGGGCACGGTAGGCCGCCGCCGAGATGAGCAGCCAATAGAACGGGATCAGCAGCGCTTGGCGCACCATGGCGTGACCGTGCCGGCGCCGCGACGCGACCACCGCCAATCCGCCGCCCACGACGTAGGCGGCCGCGAGATTGACGACCGCACCCCACCACGCCACGGCCTCCCAGCCGCCATCCGGTATTGAAAGCATGCCGGGGCCTGACACCATGGCCGCGGCCAACGCGACGTAAGCCATCGGATGGACGAGGGCGGACAGGATCATGCCGCCCATCAGCACCAGGAAGCCGAGGAAAGCCCGGGTTCCCAATTCCCGCCGCAGCACACGGGGCTGGCGCAGATGAACGAGGCAGGTCTGCATCCAGCCCTTCAGCCACCGCACACGCTGGCCAAACCAGACGGGTAACGTCGCCGGGGCCTCTTCCCATGTTGTCGACGGCAGCACTTCGATCGTCCATCCGGCGCGCGCGAGCCGAATACCCAGATCGGCATCCTCGGTCACATTGTAGGGGTCCCAGCCGCCGGCCGCATCGAGCACGTCGCGCCGGAAGTGATTGGATGTGCCGCCGAGGGGAATAGGCAAACCAAGCCAGCGCAGCGCGGGCAGGATGGCATCGAACAAGGCCGTGTACTCAAGCGTGAATTGCCGTGACAGCCCGCTTTGATCCCGGTTGTAGACATTGAGCCGGGCTTGAACACATCCGACCTGAGAACCGGGCCCGCTGAGTACCGCGTGCGCCCGGCGCAGCTGATCGGGCTCGGGTTCATCTTCCGCATCGTAGACCGTCACAAGCGCGCCGCGCGTCAGGGCCAGCGCGTAGGTCAGAGCCCGCGGCTTGGTCTGCGGCTGGCCGCTCGGCACGGTTACAATTCGCATGCCGCGCGTTAGATGCGCTCCGGCCGCATCCATCCCCCGCGCCAGACACTTCTGGGTCAGCACGTCATGCGCCTCGGTGATAAAGACGATATCCAGCTTGTCGCGCGGCCAATCGAGATTGGCCAAGGCGCGGAGCAAAGCGGGAATGACAGAATCCTCGTGATAGAGCGGCACCAGTACGCTGTAGAGCGGCAGGTCCGCATCCGACGCTGCCGACGCCGGTTCCAGCGGCTGACGGCGCGGTCCCACGTTGATGAAGTGGTAGAGGGCCAGACCGCGGATGGCGACCACGCAGAGGAACAGAGGCGTCAGCACGGCAAGCATCGCGGTTGTGGCGATGCCCGGACTGAAGGCGAGTGTTGCCAGAAGGGCGGCCGCAAGTCCGCCGAGCGTGATCTTTTGCCAGAGCCACATCGGTGTGCCGGCTGAGAGGTCGGGCCGGTTGATCAGAAGATCATCGGCCCACCCAGGCGGCGGTGTGCCGGTACCCTCGCGGCGGGGCCCTTCACGCACGTCATGGTGATCGGCATCCGTCGCCGGAGCGCGGCGTTGCCGCAACTCATGCTGGCGCGCATGCGCACTCATGAAACTGCCATTTGACAAGGCCCATCGACAGCGGGACAAGGCTTAGAACGACGCGACACGAACCGGCCGTCAGCTTGCGGCAAGTCCGTGTGCGGTTATAGCTGTAAACGGCCGGACGCGCCCTTGTTTTCATGCCGGTGCGCGGGAAATTGCGGACAGGAAACGGCGCTGCATGGCATTCCACGTTCCGAATCGAAAATATTGCCGCTGGCTCACGCGGACGAGGCCACGCCTGATGGCATGTGCCGCTCTTGCGATGGCGCTCGTTGGTCTCGCGCCCATGGCGCCACCGGCCAGCGCCCAGGAGACCGCCACCAATCAACCCCGCCGCGTGGTGGTGCGCTTCCTGACCGAAGGCGACTACCCGCCATTCAACTACCTCGATGACGAAGGCGTCTTAAGCGGCTTCAACGTCGATCTGGCGAAGGCCCTGTGTGTCGAGATCGGGGCCGCCTGCGATATCAAGGTGCGGCCGTGGGACGAACTGCTGCTCGCACTGCGGCGGGGCGATGCAGACGCCGTCATTGCCGGTCATGCCGTCACGCCCAAGGCCCTCGCCGAAGCCGACTTCGCCGACAGCTACTTCTACACGCCGGGACGTTTCGCGGCCAAATCGGATGCACCGAAAATCGACATCTCACCCGAGGGTCTTGACGGGCGTTCCATCGCGGTCGCCCGTGAGACGCCACATGAAGCCTACGTCAAGGCGTTCTTCCGCAACAGCCGCATCCAGAGTTTCGAAACACCCGAACTCGCTCGCGAGGCGCTTCTGCAAGGAAAGACCGATTTCGTCTTCGACGATGGCATCGGCCTTGCCTTCTGGATCAACGGCACCCTCTCGCGCCGCTGCTGCGAATTGCGCGGCGGGGCCTATCTTGAGCCGCGCTACTTCGGGGAGGGCCTTGCCATTGCCGTGCCACGCAACGATCCGCAGATCAAAGGCCTGATTAACGCGGCCTTGCAGCGTCTCCGCGCCAGCGGACGCTTTGAAGAGTTGGTGTCGCGCTATTTCCCGCACCGGATTTTCTAGCCACGCAGGATTTGCTGTCGCGCCGCACGCTTGCGTGGCATGTCCGCATACCGGCCAAGCGCCGGGGCCGATTTCTGACACTATGCATGGGCGGGATCTGAACGTTGACCGAGACCAATTCCACACCGCTCTCCAGAATTCTCGCGCCAGCGGTGTCGGTCACGCCGGGCGAGGTTGGCCGCCTGCTTCTGGCGTTCGCGATGTTCTTCTCAGTCCTGTGCGGCTATTACATCCTGCGTCCGGTACGCGACGAGATGGGCGTAGCGCTCGGCAACGATGGATTGGAACGGCTTTTCTTCATCGTCTTTCTGGTGATGTGCGCGGCCGTGCCCGCATTCGGCGCCGTGGTCGCGCGGGCGCCGCGTCGTCTGGTCGTGCCGCTGCTCTACGCCTTCTTCATCGCCAACTTGATCGCCTTCTGGGTGTTCCTCAAGGCTGACTCCGGCGCACCGCCAAGTCCTGCGGCGGCGGGGACGTTCTTTGTCTGGACGAGCGTTTTTAATCTGTTCGTGGTCTCGCTGTTCTGGATTCTGATGTCGGATCTCTGGCAGAGCGAGCAAGCCAAGCGGCTTTATGGATTTATCGCAGCCGGAGGCACGGCGGGCGCAGTCACAGGGCCCTTCATCGCTGGCATGCTTGAGTACGCGGATCGAGGCCCACGACTTTCTGCTGGTCACGGCGTTTTTTCTGGCGATCGCCATGTGGGCATCAATCGCGCTGCGCCATCACACCGGTGCGAATGGCACCGCCGATGCGGCGGACCGGCCCGCAGGCGTGCGCGATATCCTTTCCGGCGCCGAACGCGTCTGGCAATCGCCCTACTTGTTCCGGATCGCGCTGTTCATCCTTCTGGCCAATCTCATCGGCACGTACTTCTATCTTGAGCAGTCCCGGATCGTGGGCGCCGAGATCGCCGACCGCACCGCGCGCGTGCAGTTCTTTGCCAACCGCGATTTGATGGTCAGCGTTTCGACCATTCTCATCCAGATCTTTCTGACCGGTCGCATCATGAAACACTTCGGCCTGGCGGTTCCGCTTGCGGCTCTCCCGGTGACGGCCATTCTCGGATTGGCCGCATTAGCCATCAGTCCGACACTGCATGTCATCGCCGGTGTCATGGTCGCGGAACGCGCCATCGGCTTCGCGCTCGCCAATCCGGCCTTGAAAGTGCTCTACACCGCCGTCAGCGCGGACGAGAAATACAAGGCGCAGAATTTCATCGATACCGTCGTCTATCGCGGCGGCGATGCGGCATCGGGCTGGATCTTCAATTCGCTGGCCAAGGCGGCAGGGGCTTCCGGACCCGTGCTGGCGGTCTTGTCGCTTCCCGCAGCGGTGCTGTGGTTCAAGACGGCGCGGGACCTTGCGCAGCGCCAAAAAAATCTGAACACGAAATGAGGAACCGCCCCGGCGGCCTCACATGCGGTCCGTCAGCCAGCCGATAAGATTAGGTGTGCGTCAGCGGCGGCGCTGTCCACCGCCTGGAGGTCCGCCGGCACCTGGAGGCGGTCCGCCGCGCGTGTCCTTGTGGCGGAAATTAATGCGGCCCTTGGTCAAATCGTAGGGCGTCATCTCAATGGTGACTTTATCGCCCGCCAGAATACGAATGCGATTCTTCTTCATGCGGCCCGAGGTGTAGGCGACAACTTCGTGACCGTTTTCGAGTTTCACGCGGCAGCGGGCATCGGGCAAAACTTCGACGACCACACCTTCGAACTCGAGCATTTCTTCTTTAGCCATGTGTCCCCTGAGGTTCGGCGCGGCCTCCGTTGAGACCGGCACCAATTGAAAGGGGAGCAGAGTTACTCTGCTCCCCAAGCACGTTCCTGACGTTAGCCCTGGCTTAAAGGGGACGCAGGTCGATCGCAGCGATCTTTCCGTTGCGGCCACGCTCGGTCTCGAAGGAGATCTTCTGACCTTCACGCAGGGAAGACAGACCAGCGCGCTCAACAGCCGAGATGTGAACGAAAACGTCGTTCCCACCTTCATCCGGCTGAATGAACCCGTAGCCCTTCTGCCCGTTGAACCACTTTACGGTACCAGTCGACATCGATATGCCTCCAAAGCATAAGTAAATTTGCCTCGGAGTAACCCTCCGAGGCGGTCATCAAATCGCGCGTTGGAGACGTCTAGTGTCAAACTCGGGTAGAGCTGTCTCAGAGTAAGCCAAGGCGTGTTCGACAGCCACTATATGAACCGAATGCCTTGTAAGCGCAAGATCAAAGCCGCTTGGCCGGGCTCACAAATGTGCGAGGAAGACGAGGTATTTCGGAGGGTTCGCGCGCTCCGGCTGGGGAGGACCAACGGCCCTCTCGACGAGCAAATATCCCGTCCGGGCGCCAGGCTTCTTGGTCCTGCAACTTCCAGTTCAAGTCTAAGCTCGCACCTGCAACCCTCACAGGTTGCACCTGAAATCCGGCCGTGGATCTGCGTTCCTTCCCGGCGCCCGGCACCGCCACGAGCCTGTTGCATCGCCGCGCGCCTGACCGTATAACGCCGCCCGGAGCCGTCCGGCAGGGCATGCCGTGGCGGCTTTCATGCTTAAACCAACAAAAATGGTGACGCGCCCCCGCCCGCAAGGACGTGGTTCGACGTTGACCCGCCAGTGCGTTTCGACGCGCGGCATCCAAGGAAAGGACGAGCAAAATGCCCAAGATGAAGACCAAAAGTGGTGCCAAGAAGCGTTTCCGATTCACGGCAACGGGCAAGGTGAAGGCCGGTCAGGCTGGCAAGCGGCACGGCATGATCAAGCGGACGGCGAAGTTTATCCAGAAGGCGCGCGGCACGATGGTGCTGAACGACTCGGACGCCGGCTTGGTCAAGAAGTACATGCCCTACAACCGCTGAGCCGTGGTGTGCCGCCCTTGAGGCGGCCTGCTCAGCAGCCCTTGAATTGCAAACGTTCGGAGAGATCCCATGGCACGCGTCAAGCGCGGTGTAACCGCCCACGCCAAGCACAAAAAAGTTCTGAAGGCCGCGAAAGGCTATTACGGCCGCCGCAAGAGCACCATTCGCGTGGCCAAGCAGGCCGTCGAAAAGGCGCTGCAGTACAATTACCGCGACCGCAAGAACAAGAAGCGCACATTCCGCGCGCTTTGGATTCAGCGCATCAACGCCGCTGCCCGCGAAAACGGCATGACCTACGGCCGCTTTATCGAAGGGCTGACGAAGGCTGGCGTGACGGTCGACCGCAAGATGCTGGCCGACATCGCCGTCAAGGACGCCGCCGCGTTCAAGGCGCTCGTCGACCAGGCCTCGGCCGCGCTGCCCAAGGCCGCCTGATCTGCACATCCCCTGTCCCGCCCGGCGGGCGGGGGATTGCTCGCTCCCTGAAACGACGATAGGTGACGGCGAACCACCCCTATCCCGGACGGGGTCGGGTCGTTTAAGCCCTATGGCGAAAAGGTGAGCTGCTCATGTCGTCGCCGACCATAGATTTCGACAGCCGCAAAGACGCGGCGCTGGCGGAGATCCAGTCCGCCGCCGACCTCGCGCAGCTTGAACAGCTGCGCATCGCCAAGCTCGGCAAAAAGGGCGAGATCGCCGACCTGATGGCGAACCTCGGCAAACTGCCGCCCGAGGATCGCAAAGCGTTCGGCGCCAAGGTCAACGATCTCAAGACCGCGGTCAGCGACGCGCTCGATGCGCGCAAGGCCGATCTCGAAACCGCAGCGCTTTCACAGCGGCTCGCCAGCGAGCGCGCCGACGTCACCTTGCCGGTGCGCGTGGGCGCGGAAGCGCAGGGGCGTATCCATCCCGTCAGCCAGGTGCTCGACGAGTGCATCGAGATTTTTGCCGACCTCGGGTTCTCGGTGGCGGAAGGTCCCGACATCGAGACCGACGATCTCAACTTCACCAAGCTCAACATCCCCGCCGAGCACCCTGCCCGGCAAGAGCACGACACGTTCTATTTCCATCCCAAGGCCGACGGCTCGCGCCTTCTGCTGCGCACGCATACGAGCCCGGTGCAGATCCGCACGATGCAGACGCAGAAGCCGCCGATCCGCATTATCGCGCCCGGCCGTGTCTACCGCTGCGACAGCGACCAGACGCACACGCCCATGTTCCACCAGATCGAAGGCCTCGTGATCGACGAGGCGACCCACATGGGCCATCTCAAGTGGGTGCTGATGGAGTTCGCCAAGGCGTTCTTCGAAGTGGACGACGTGACGATGCGCTTCCGTGCGTCGCACTTCCCCTTCACCGAACCCTCGATGGAAGTCGACATCGACGCCGCTGCCATCGGCAAGCCGGGGCAGTGGCTGGAAATCCTCGGTTGCGGCATGGTGCATCCCAACGTGCTCATCAACTGCGGGCTCGATCCGGAAAAGTACCAGGGCTTCGCCTTCGGCATGGGCCTCGACCGTATCGCCATGCTGAAATACGGCTTGCCGGACCTGCGCGCGTTTTTTGGCGCCGATCTGCGCTGGCTGCGCCACTATGGATTTTCGCTGCTCGACCAGCCGACACTCGGCGGCGGGCTATCGAGCTGAGTTCGCGAAAGGACGCCCGTCCATGGCACTCGCATTTCCGCTTCTCGTGATGATGGTGGCCCTGACGGTGGCCTGGGGCCTCGGCACTGCGGTGCGCGGCCGGCCGGTCAAGACCCAGCAGATCGTGGGTGTGCTCGGTGTGGCCGCGCTGTTGTTTGTGCCGATCGGCTACGAAGCCACGATCTTCGACGGCAACTGCTACGGCCTCGATGGCACGGCGTCGCCGTGTGCGCTCGGCGAACGCCTGACCCAGAGTTTCACCAACGGCCTCGCCTTCATGATCGCCCCGGCGCTGATCTGGGTGCTCATCTACGTCATGGCACTCAATACGCCGCGCTGAGGCTCGATTCGCCCCGGCATACATTCAAGACTTCGCGCAACGGACCCTCACCATGAAATTCACGCTCGCTTGGCTCAAAGAGCATCTGAAGACGACCGCGACCGTGGACCAGATCGCCGCCACGCTGTCGTCCATCGGGCTGGAAGTCGAAAGTGTCGAGGACCCGGGCGCCAAGCTTGGCGCTTTCACCGTGGCCCGCATCGTCGAAGCCAAGAAGCATCCCAACGCCGATAAGCTGCAGGTCGTGCAGGTCGAGATCGCCAAGGGGCAGCCGCTGATGGAGGTGGTCTGCGGCGCACCCAACGCGCGCGTGGGCCTCGTTTCGGTTTTCGCCCCTCTTGGCACGTTCATTCCCGGATCGAACATTACGCTGGAGAAGAAGCCCGTCCGTGGCGTCGTTTCCAACGGCATGATGTGTTCCGCCGCGGAACTTGAGCTCTCCGGGGAAAGCAGCGGCATCCTGGAACTCGATCCCGCCCATGCCGACAAGGTCGGCAGCCGCTACATTGACGTGGCCGGCCTCAACGACCCTGTCTTCGAAGTGAAGCTGACGCCGAACCGCCCCGACTGCACGGGCGTGCGCGGTATCGCGCGCGATCTCGCGGCCGCCGGCCTCGGCACCTTGAAGCACGAAACCCGCATTCACGGCGTCGAGGGCGCGAAGGACTGCCCCATCGAGGTCAAGCTGGAGTTCCCCAAGGGCGCGGAGAACGCTTGCCCGGTGTTTGCTGCGCGCCTCATCTCGAATGTCAAGAACGGACCCTCGCCCGATTGGATGCAAAACCGGCTCAAGGCGGTCGGCCTGCGCCCCATCAATGCGCTCGTGGACGTGACCAACTACATCAGCCAGGAGCATGGGCGCCCGCTGCACGTCTATGACGCCGACAAGTTGAAAGGTGCGATCCGCGCGCGGCTCGGCAAGTCGGGTGAAACATTCCTCGGACTCGACGGCAAGGACTACCCGGTCGACGAAACAATGTGCGTCATCGCCGATGATACGGGGCCGCTCGGCCTGGGCGGCATCATGGGCGGCGAGGCCTCCGGCTGCACCGAGGCGACACGGAACGTGCTCGTCGAAAGCGCTTGGTTCGATCCGATCCGCACCGCTGCCACCGGCCGCAAGACTGGGCTCGTCACCGACGCACGCTACCGCTTCGAACGCGGCGTTGATCCGCAGTCCGTACTTCCGGGCCTCGATCTGGCGACGCAGATGATCGAGAAACTGTGCGGCGGCACGCCGTCCAAAACCCGGGTTGCCGGCAACATGCCCGACCTTGTGCGCGCCATTTCGTTCGATACGGCGCGCGTCGCCAAACTCAGCGGCATCGACATCGAAACGGACGAGATTCGACGGATTCTCGAAGCGCTTGGCTGCACCATTGATGGCAAGGGTACAACCGTTTCCGTGACCACGCCGAGCTGGCGGCCCGATCTCCATGGCGCCGCCGATCTCGTCGAAGAGGTTGTGCGCATCGCGGGGCTCGACCGCATCCCGGCAACGCCCATGCCGCGCACGTCGGGCATCGCCAAACCGGTGCTCACCGAGCGCCAGAGGCGGTCACGCCGCGCACGGCGCACACTCGCCGCTCGCGGGATGGTGGAGGCGGTCACCTGGTCGTTCCTGCCACGCGAAACCGCCACGCACTTCGGCGGCGGCAGCGACGCGCTCGAACTCGCCAACCCGATTTCCACCGATCTGTCCTCCATGCGCCCCGGTCTGCTGCCGGGCCTCATCATGGCGGCCGCCCGCAACGCAAACCGCGGCTTCGCCGACGCGGCGCTGTTTGAACTCGGCCAAGCCTATGCAGGCGACGCCGCCGCCGATCAGATGCTCAACGTGGCGGGTGTCCGCACGGGCAGCGCGCGCGTGGCGGGTACAGACCGCCACTGGGACGGCGCGGCCACCGCCGTATCCGTATTTGACGCCAAGGCAGACGCGGTCGCTGTCCTCGCCGCACTCGGCATCGACGCCGCCAAGACACAGACCACGCGGGAGGCGCCGGCATGGTTCCATCCCGGCCGGTCCGGGGTATTGCGGATGGGTCCGAAAATCGTACTCGCCCATTTCGGCGAGCTGCATCCCGCTACATTGAAGGCGCTCGATCTGGAAGGACCCGCCGTGGCCTTCGAGGTCTTCTTGGATTCGTTGCCGCCGGAGAAGAAAAAGTCCCGCGCCCGCGCCCCGCTCGCCGCCAGCGACTTGCTGCCGGTCCGCCGAGACTTCGCCTTCGTGGTCGATAGTTCGGTTGCGGCGGGCGATGTCGTCAAGGCTGCAAGCGGCGCCGACAAGACGCTCATCAGCGGCGTGACCATCTTCGACGTGTTCGAGGGCGGCGCTCTGGCCAGCGAGGGCAAGAAGTCGCTGGCCATCGAGGTCACATTGCAGCCAGTCTCTGATACGTTGACCGAGAAAGACATCGAAGCTGTCTCGCAGAAGATCATCGCCGACGTGAAGAAGGCCACGGGCGGCGAAATTCGCGGCTGAGGCCCGTAGGCCCAGCCGGCGAACCTTCGATTGAGACGTGAAGCGGGGAGAGCGAGATATGGCGGGTTCCACACGCACGATGGTCGTCCCGAAGCCGGACCTGCACCACATTGTGGTGGTGGGCGGAGGCGCGGGCGGATTGGAGCTGGCCACGGCGCTCGGCAACAAGCTGGGCCGCAAAGGCAAGGCTGCCGTCACCCTGGTGGACCGCGCCCGCACCCACATCTGGAAGCCGTTGCTGCACGAGATCGCCGCGGGCAGCATGGACATCGACGATCACGAACTGGAATACATGGCCCAGGGCCACTGGCACGGCTTCAAATTCCGCTACGGCGAAATGATCGGCCTGAACCGGTCGCAGAATCAGGTCATTCTGGCCGCCACCTACGACGAGGAAGGCCGCGAGATCACTCCGCAGCGCGCACTGGTCTATGACACCCTCGTCATCGCCATTGGCAGCGTCTCCAACGATTTCGGAACCCCGGGTGTCCGCGAGCACGCCATCATGCTCGACACCAAGGAGCAGGCCGAACGCTTTAACCGCCGCCTGCTGAATGCCTGCGTGCGCGCTCAGGCCCAGGAAGGTCCTGTGCGACCCGGCCAACTGCACGTGACCATCATCGGCGCGGGCGCGACCGGCACGGAATTATCGGCCGAGCTGCACCGCACCGCGCGCGGCATCGCCGCCTTCGGTCTCGACAAGATCGACCCGGAAAAGGACATCAAGATCACGCTGATCGAAGCCGCGCCCCGGATCGTGCCGGCGCTTCCCGAACGCATTTCGCTGGCGACGACGGAGATTTTGAACAAGCTCGACGTCGATATCCGCACCAATGCCCGCGTCACGCGGGTGCGCGCCGACGGCGTCGAGCTGCAAAGCGGCGATTTCGTCCCCTCCGAACTCGTGGTGTGGGCGGCCGGCGTCAAAGGCCCGGCGGTGCTCAAGGACTTGGACGGGCTGGAGGTCAGCCGCTACGACACGCTCGTCGTCAAGCCGACCCTGCAAACCACCCGCGACGAGAACATCTTCGCGCTTGGCGACTGCTGCTATCTCGTGCCCGAAGGCGAGACGGATGCCATTCCGCCGCGTGCCCAGGCGGCGCATCAAATGGCCTCGCACGTGGTGCGCCAAATCCGCCGCAAGATGACTGGCGATCCGCTCGAGCCCTTCAAATACCGGGATTTCGGCTCGCTCGTTTCACTCGGCCACTATTCGACGGTCGGCAGCCTCATGGGCTTCATTTCCGGCCGCAAGATGATGATCGAGGGCCTGTTCGCCAAACTCATGTACCGCTCGCTGTACAAGATGCATCAGTGGGCCCTGCACGGCTTCTGGAAGGTCTTTCTGGATTCCGCCTCGCGCCTGCTGACGCGGCGCACCGAACCGCACGTCAAACTGCACTAAATCGGGGCAGACCCGCCGAACCCGCCCCATTGGCCCAAGATGGCATGGGGCGAGGGCGGTTAATGACGCCTTCGCGACAAATCGGTCCCCTGGCGGGGCTGCGGGGGATGTGCTACCTCCCCGCGCAACAGATGCGCTGGCGCCTGCCTGTTTCCACTCGCGGCCCCGGCTCCCTCTCCGGATAGAGACATTTCATGAACTTGAGAAACATCGCGATTATCGCGCACGTCGACCATGGCAAAACGACGCTCGTGGACGAACTTCTGAAGCAATCCGGTGCCTTCCGCGACAATCAGAAGGTTGCCGAGCGCGCGATGGACTCCAACGATCTGGAACGCGAGCGCGGCATTACCATCTTAGCCAAGTGCACGTCGGTGATGTGGAAGGATACCCGCATCAACATCGTCGATACCCCTGGTCACGCCGACTTCGGCGGCGAAGTGGAGCGCATCCTCAATATGGTCGATGGCGTTGTCGTGCTGGTCGACGCCTCCGAGGGTCCCCTGCCGCAGACCAAGTTCGTGGTCTCGAAGGCATTGAAGCGCGGCATCCGCCCGATCGTCGCCATCAACAAGATCGATCGCCCCGACGAACGGCACCTGGAAGTGCTGAACGAGATCTTTGATCTTTTCGCCAACCTGGACGCCTCTGACGAACAGCTGGACTTCCCCGTCCTCTACGGGTCGGGCCGTAACGGCTGGATGGCGCTGGACCCGGCCGGCCCGCAGGAAAACCTGGCGCCGATGTTCGACCTGATTGTCAATCACGTGCCGCCGCCGACCGTCGAGGACGGCCCCGCCCGAATCCTGGCGACCACACTGGAAGCCGACGCTTTCCTCGGACGCATCCTGACAGGCCGCATTTCGTCAGGCACCATCAAGCCCAATCAGCAGCTGAAGGCGCTATCGCGCGATGGCAAGCTGATCGAGAACTTCCGCGTCAGCAAGGTTCTGGGCTTCCGCGGTTTGGAGCGCGTGCCCGTGGAGGAAGCCGAAGCCGGCGACATCGTGGCTCTGGCCGGCATGAGCGAGGCGAACGTCGCCGACACGCTGTGCGATCCAACCGTCGACACCCCACTCCCCGCGCAGCCGATCGATCCGCCCACACTTTCCATGACGTTCCGCATTAACGACGGACCGTTCGCTGGCCAGGAAGGCGACAAGGTCCAGAGCCGCGTCATCCGCGACCGGTTGCTCAAAGAAGGTGAGCGCAACATTGCCATTCAGATCGTAACCACATCCGACAGCGATAGCTTCGACGTGGCCGGGCGCGGCGAATTGCAGCTCGCCATCCTGATCGAGAACATGCGCCGCGAAGGCTTCGAACTGACGGTTTCGCGCCCGAAGGTGGTTTTCATGACCGATGAGGAAACCGGTCAGAAGTTGGAGCCCATCGAAGAGGTCATCATCGACGTCGACGACGGCCACACCGGTATCGTTGTGCAGAAGCTGTCCGAACGCAAAGGCGAACTGATCGAAATGCGCCCCTCGGGCGGCGGTCGCACGCGCATGGTGTTCCATGCCCCCACCCGCAGTCTGCTCGGTTATCAGTCGGAGCTCTTGTCGGATACGCGCGGCACCGCCGTCATGAACAAGCTGTTCCACCGCTATGCGCCCTTCAAGGGCGAGATTGCTGGCCGGCGGACGGGCGTGCTCATCTCCAATTCCGACGGTGAAGCGGCCGCCTACGCGATCTTCAACCTGCAGGATCGCGGCCCGTTCTTCATCGGTGCGCAGACCCGCGTCTACACCGGTATGATCGTTGGCGAACACACGCGTGAAAATGATCTGGAAGTGAACGTTGTCAAAGGCAAGAAGCTCACCAACGTGCGCGCCTCCGGCAAGGACGACGCGGTGCTGCTGACGACGCCGATCAAGCTGACGCTGGAAAAGGCGATGTCCTACATCACCGACGAAGAGCTGGTGGAAGTGACGCCGCAGTCAATCCGCCTGCGCAAGCGCTGGCTCGATCCGAACGAGCGCAAGAAGCAGGAGCGCAAGCGCGAGGCCGACCGCGAAGCGAACGTTGCGTAGTCGGACGCGCCCGAGTTCCTGCGGCAACGCGCCAATCATTCCCGACTAAAATCGGGAATTGTTCCCATTGAAAGATCATAGGGTTAGTCACCATATCTGCGTCGACGGCGTTTTGAAGTGCGCCGCCACTGCGGCCGCGTGAGCTGGGCTGCGCTTTGGCTTGTTTCACCCGCCGTCAGTCTCCCCCTACTTCAGACCTTTTCGAAATTTGGAGGACAATCCATGATGAAGACGTCACTCTTCGCAGTTGCCGCACTCGCCCTCTCTTCGGGCTTCGCATTTGCCGACGACAAGCCGTCGGCTGAGGAAGCTGAGAAGATCGCCGCCACCGCCAAGGCCTGGGGCTGCACGGGCGGCGAAGGCGAGAAGGAGAGCGAGGGTTCGGGCGTATTCGAGCTGAACGACGCCAAGTGCGCGGACGGCGCCAACTACGACCTTAAGATGGACAAGGCCTACAAGATCATCAGCATCACGGCCGACTAAGCCGTCAGGGCTGAAGTCCCGGCAGACAACGAGAGGCGGTGGTCCATCCGGGCCGCCGCCTTTCGCCATTCTGCCCCCTCACCGGCGGCATCGCAAAGGCCGGCCAGCGGTAACGGCTTATTCGCAGTGCGATGTTAAGCTCCTTCACCCGGCGCTTCTAACCCAGCGCGTTCTCAAAGGTCCGTGCGTGTCATGTCGGTTCGCCAGAACACGGCCCAGCAACTTGTCTTAATGGACGCCTCCCCAGCGGCGGGCGGGCTGCAGAGCTACGCCGGATTACACGCGATGGTGCCGATCTTGATCGGCTTGTCCATTCCGCTGTTCCTTTTCACCCTCGCCGAGCCCCGTGCCCTTCAGGACACGCGATTCATCGTGCTGGCACTGCTCTTCATAATGTCGATCGTCACCGCTGCCATTTTTGTGCTCAGCATTCTGCGTCCCGGCACGACGCAATCCGTCAGCTTCCACCCCGGCCGTGCGGTTGCCGATGTAGTCCGCACTGGGCGTTTCGCGCATTCGGTCTACACCATCCCCTTTTCACGCATCCGTGCGGTCCGGATTGAGACCCGCTATGACGACGACGGATACGCCACGCAGTTCCCCGTGATGGTGCTGGCTCCGCGCGAACTGATCGAACTGCCCGCGACCACCAGCCCGGCGGACGTGGCGGCGATCCGACAGATGATCGGATTAGCTGCGTAGCCCGCGCTTATCTTTTCCACCGGCCCCGCGCCTTCTTTTGACAGGCCGGGACCCGGCCGGTAAGCAGGCGGGACACTCGCGCCATGAGATCCGCTGCGTGCCCGCCAATGACTCACCACCTGCCCTGACGGCCGTGCCCGCGGCGAGCCCTTGGCCCAATGGCGTCACGCCGACGGCCGAATACGCCGCTGCCCTCGATTATCTCTCCGAACCCGGCGGCCACCTCTTCATCACTGGCCGCGCGGGCTCGGGTAAGTCGACGCTGCTGCGCTGTCTGCGCGATCTCATTCCCCACGATGTGGCGGTGCTCGCCCCCACGGGGCTGGCCGCCGTCAATGTCGGCGGCCAAACGATCCATTCCTTTTTTGGCTTGCCGCCGCGCCTCATCAAGCACGACGACATCCGGCGCAGCCGCAATGGACAGGTTATGCGGCGCCTCAAGTATCTCGTCATCGACGAGGTTTCGATGGTGCGGTCCGATATGATGTGGGCCATCGATCAGTCGCTGCGGGTCAATCGCGGCCGTCCGCGCGAACCGTTTGGTGGTTTGCGTCTGGTCATGTTCGGCGATCTCCATCAGCTGCCGCCCGTCGTGCAGGAAGCCGAGGTCGCGCAGTACCTCGACAGCGAGTTTGGCGGTCCGTTCTTCTTCTCGGCCCCGGGCCTGAGCGAAGGTCTGGGCACCGTGCTGCTGGAGTTGAGCCATGTGTTCCGGCAAAGCGACGAAGGCCTGATCCGCGTCCTCAACCGCATCCGCGAGGGCGACGTCGAAGAAGATGACATCGCACTCCTGAATGACTGCGTGCGGCCTGTCCGGACGCTGGGCGAGGGGGATGCCTACGTCATCCTCACGCCGACCAACGCCGCCGCCCAGCGCATCAACATGGCCTATCTCGATGCTCTGCCGGGCCGCCTTCAGGCCTATGAAGCGGGGGTAACCGGCGAGTTCAATGCCGCCGCGCATCCCACCGACACCACCCTTCAGCTGAAGGTGGGCGCGAAAGTCATCCTCCTGCGTAACGATCCTGACCGGCGATGGGTCAACGGCACCGTGGCCCGCATTGCCCGGCTGACGGATAAGCAGGTCTGGGTGGAGGTTGATGGTAAGGAGTTCGAAATCGAGCCCGTGGCCTGGGAGAGCCGCCGATACGCCTATGACAGCGCCGCGGAGAAAATTGTCGAAACCGTCGCTGGTACCTTCAAGCAGTTCCCCATCCGGCTGGCGTGGGCCCTCACCATCCACAAGGCGCAGGGCCTGACGCTCGACAAAGTATATATCGATCTAGGCCGCGGAACCTTCGCCCACGGGCAGGCTTACGTCGCCCTCTCGCGCTGCCGCTCGCTGGAAGGATTGGCGCTGGCCCGGCCGTTGCGCCCATCCGATATTTTGTTCGATCCAACGGCCATGGGATATCGTGCCCAGTTTCCAGCACTTTAGAAAATCTGCGTTGCACATATTTCGTCCGTATTGCGCTTTTGAGTTCGATCAATTCTCTAGGCGCCTGCGACAGGTGTCGTTTTAATACAATTATTTCAGACGGTTATTGATTTTATGGCGCGCCGCAGCAGATTTCATGTTGCAATGCACAAAGATGCTGCTATATTCATCTCATCGAGCCGGTCGCGAGGCTCAACCATGAAATTTCTAGCCGCGATACCGGGTGCGCTCTGACGACCCGGTGATGGCCTTCAAACCCAAAATTCAAACGCGAGACGAGGACCCCGCCATGACCGACCAATTCACCCGCCAGGCCCAGGAAATGTTTGCCGCTGCCAAGGATGCCCGTATCCCTGAGAATATCCAGGCGATGGCTGAAGACGGCGTTGCCAAGAGCCGCGAAGCTTTCGAGAAGATCCAGGTCGTTTCGAAGGACGGCGTGAAGACCATGGAGAGCGTGATGCTGACGGCTCAGGCCGGCGCCCGCACCCTGGGCGAGAAGGTCCTGCGCAACGTCGAGATCAACACTGAAGCCGCTTTCGACGCCGCTGAGGCCATTGCCCGCGCCAAGACGGTTCCGGAAGTGCTGAAGCTCCAGACGAGCTTCATGCAGCAGCAGCTGACCGCTTCGGCGAACCAGACCAAGGAGTTCCTGGAACTCTCGGCCAAGATCGCCCAGCAGACGTTCGAGACCATGAACGCTGCCGCCTCGAAGACCTTCGAGCAGGTCAAGAAGGCCGGCTAATTTCACGTCATACGGCGTTGACTGTCCGGAAGCCCGGGAAGCGTGAAAGCGCTCCCGGGCTTTCTTTTTGTCCGGAGGAGACGGGGCGAAAGAAACTCCCCAAACCTGGCACGCAATTCGCTATGCTGCCTGTGTCGCAACTCTGCGGCGGTGTGGAGCCGGGTATGCTGGACTGGCGGTCCCAAGGGCGTGTGAGGAATGGCCGGGCTGGAGATGCCATGGCCCTCACGGAGCTATTCGGCGACACGTGGAGGGGCGCGTACGCCGGCATCATCCCCCATGCCCAGCTCGAGAGCATCATTCGCCGCCGGGGCCGGACATGGTGGTCGGCAGCCATCCGTAATGGCGACAGCCTCATGGTTGTCGAGCACGGCGGTCACGTGGCCGGCTACGCAACCTACGGCGCCGCGCGCATCAGTGGCCCGCACCAGGGCGAGATCTACGAACTCTATATTGCGCCGGACTATCAAGGTCTTGGACTTGGTGAGCACCTTTTCGAGGCCTGCCGCGCCCGGCTTGACCTGCAGTCCAGGCGGGGCCTGATCGTCTGGGCCTTGAGCGACAATGCCCAGGCCGGCGACTTCTATTGGCGGCGTGGCGGCCGGCCTTTCGCCAAAGTGCGCGAGCGCATCGGCCAGGTCACGGTGGAAAAGATCGCCTACAGCTGGGATTGACGGTCAACACCCGGCTCAGGCACACGGCCGGCTTGGCCAAAAGGTCTTCTACCCATGCGCTGCCGTCTGGGGCAATGTAGGCGGGTACGGGCCGCCGCCCGCACCGGCTGATCGACCCGCGGAGTGATCGGCTACAACCGAAACAATGAAACAAAACGGGGCACCCCGATGCGCATCGAGGCAATTCCGGTCGGAAACAACCCGCCGGAGGACATCAACGTCATCATCGAAGTTCCGGTTGGCGGCGAACCCATCAAGTACGAAATGGACAAGGCCTCGGGCACGCTGGTCGTCGACCGCTTCCTTTACACCCCCATGCGCTACCCCGGTAACTATGGCTTCGTGCCTCATACGCTGTCCGCGGACGGTGACCCGATCGACGTCCTGGTCTGCAACACGCGCGCTATCGTGCCCGGCGCGGTCATCAACTGCCGCCCGATCGGCGTGCTGGTCATGGAAGACGACGGCGGGGGCGACGAGAAGCTCATCGTCGTGCCGAGCGCCAAACTGACCAAGCGCTACAACTCGGTCAAAAACTACTCTGACCTGCCGTCCATTTCGACCGAGCAGATCGAGCATTTCTTCGCCCACTACAAGGACCTGGAGCCTGGAAAGTGGGTCAAGATCGACCATTGGGGCGACGCCGACGAGGCCAAGCGGCTCATTCTGGAAGCCGTGGCGCGCGCCGGGGGCGTCAAAAAGGGCTAACTGGCCTGCGGATGAGCGGCTTGCCGCACTTCCCCGGGGGGGAAGCGGTTGCTATACCCCGCCCATCCGCACAAGGAGGCCTCGGTTGCCCGATATGAAGATCGCCGTGATGGGTGCCGCAGGGCGCATGGGTCTGGAACTCGTGCGCGCGATCGATGCCGAGCCGGGCTGTAGCCTGAGCGGCGGTATCGAACCGGCCGGCAGCCCGGCCACCGGCAAGGATCTGGGCGAACTCGCCGGCATCGGTTCGCGCGGGATCACAGTCACGAACGACGCCCTGGACCTCATCGCCCGCTCCGACGCCATCATCGATTTCACCGCGCCCAAGGCCACGGTCATTTTTGCCGGGCTGTCAGCCAACGCGCGCATTGTTCACGTGATCGGGACGACCGGTCTTGAGGCCGAGCACGAGGCAGCCATTGCCGCCGCCGCGCGGCATGCAACGATCGTCAAATCCGGCAACATGAGCCTTGGCGTCAATCTCGCGGCCGCCATGACGCGCCGCATGGCCGAAGCCCTGGACGCAGATTTCGACATCGAGATCGTCGAGATGCATCACCGGCACAAGGTCGATGCCCCGTCCGGTACCGCGCTGATGCTCGGCAAGGCCGCTGCGGCCGGACGCGGGGTTGATCTCACGTCAGCCTCGGTTCGCGTGCGCGACGGCCACACGGGGCCGCGCCGCCGGGGTGACATCGGCTTTGCCACGTTGCGGGGCGGCAGCGTCGTCGGGGATCACACCGTTATCTTCGCCGGCACCGGCGAGGAAATCTCCATCCGCCATCATGCGTCGGACCGGGGCATCTTCGCCCGCGGCGCGGTCAAGGCAGCACTCTGGGCGCGCGACAAGGGGCCGGGCCTCTTCTCCATGTCCGATGTCCTCGGGTTGTGAGGGCATATTTCGATCCATGACGACAGCCCCGCCCGCCTCCAAGGACTACACGCTCGTGCTCGTCCGCCACGGACAGAGCGAATGGAATCGCCTCAACCTGTTCACAGGCTGGCGCGATCCTGACCTGACCGAAAAGGGCGTTATCGAAGCCCGCTGGGCAGGCCGCGTCTTGCGCGACCACGGCATTACCTTCGATCTGGCTTTCACCAGCCGCTTGCGCCGCGCGCAAAACACGCTCGACATCATACTCGATGTGATGGGCCAGGCCGGCGTGCCCATCGAGCGCGACGAAGCGTTGAACGAGCGCGACTATGGACAGCTCTCGGGCCTCAACAAGGACGAGGCCAAGCAGCGCTTCGGCGAAGACATGGTCATGCGCTGGCGGCGCAGCTACGACATCCCCCCGCCCGGCGGCGAGAGCCTGAAAGATACGGCCCAGCGCGTTCTGCCTTACTACTTGGCCCATATCTGGCCGGAAGTTCTCGCCGGCAAGACCGTGATTGTTGCCGCCCACGGGAACTCATTGCGCGCCCTCATCATGTACCTGGAAAATCTCACCGGCGAGCAGATCATCGCGCAGGAACTGGCGACCGGCGCGCCGATCGTCTATCGCTTGTCAGCAGAGGGCAAAGTCCTGGATCGGACTGACCTCGTTGTCTCCGAGGGACGTGACAATGGTCTGGGATGAACTGACGCGCGACGCGGACAACGAAAACTCGCGCGACCGCGAGCGCTGGACCGGCGTCTATATCGGTGTTCTGGCGGTGCTGCTCGCCGTCTGCGCCATGGGCGGCGGCAATGCGGCCAAGGACGCGACGCTGAAAAATATCGAGGCCGCGAATACCTGGGCCTTCTTCCAGGCCAAAAACATGCGCCGCCACGTCCTGCGCGTCGCCGCCGACGATCTGCAGTT
Organism: uncultured Alphaproteobacteria bacterium; assembly: GCA_963786675.1. GTDB lineage: Bacteria > Pseudomonadota > Alphaproteobacteria > Rhizobiales > Hyphomicrobiaceae > JAGVSR01. The sequence goes on from CAWAZY010000002.1 coordinate 380,705, forward strand.
GCGCCTTGTCTCCGATCCAGGTCTCACCCCGGAGGGCCGGGCGGCCATTGAGGCGAAGATCGCGGAATACAAGAAGCAGGACGACATTCTCACCAGCGATCCCGATCGCGAGCCGGACAAGCGCGAAGGCCTCGATCAGCTCTGGGAAAAGGGCAAAGCCCTGGAGATCGAGCGCGACGTGGCCATGCGCCAGGACCCGTATTTCGATTACGGCGAAGCGCTGCTCCAGATCGCCATCGTGCTCGCCTCGATATCGATCATTACCCGGGGCAGTTTCCTGCTGGCGGGCAGCGCCGCTCTCGGCGCACTGGGCGCGCTGATGACCGTCAACGGCTTTACGCTGGCCTTCACGCTGCCCTGGCTCAATTGACGCGGCCCGGCTAGGGCACTTCGGCGCGTCCGGCCTGCTCAAGCACGACGGCCCCGCCGCGCACGACCTCGACCCGGCCCTCATAAGTCCCTGAAGGCCAGCGCGCCAATTCTGCGCGGCGCTTCTTGCCGGCAAACGCCAGATACGTCGCCTTATTGCGGTCGAGCGGCTTGGCGGCGTTGGTCACATTGAAGCCGCCCGGCCCGCGCACGTCGAGGCGCACGACGTCGCCCGCCTTGAGGTTGATGAAGCGCGCGTAGAAGACGAGCTGGCCGCTGCCAGGTTCGAGGGGCACCGCGCGGTCGTCGACTTCGGATGCCGCATGATCGAGCACCTGACCCGGAAAAACCCGCCGCGATGATTTCCCCCGCGCGGTAGCCATAGGCCGAGAGGAAAGCCCGATCCCACAACCCGCGCGACGCATCGGCATTGCGCTGGCACGCCGCATCCCCGGCTGCGCCGGAAAACGGATCAACCGCCTTACCGTTGAAGCGGACAGTCAGATGCAGGTGGGCAAACTCTGTCAGCCCTGAAAGGCCGACCGTGCCCAGCACATCGCCCTTCTCGACCCTATCGCCCGGCCTCACGCGCACGCTGCCGCCTTTCATATGGCAGTACTGCGTTTCCCACCCCGCGCCATGGTCGAGCACGACGCCGTTGCCGCATTCGCGGCCCGCGATCAGCGCGCGGTCGGCCGGTTTAGCAAACCGGTCCGCCATGCCATCGCGTGCGCCCTTCACTGTGCCGGCCGCGGCTGCCAGTACCTCGACGCCGGAAGCCGTCCGCGCCACTGACAGCAACCGGAAATCGGTGCCGTCATGACCTTCATAGCTGGCGCCGCCGCAGACGTAATCCGCTGCACCCGGACCGGGATCGGTATCGACGTAGCTCTGGATGAAGCAGGATTTGCCCAGGTCGCAGCGCACGGGCAGCCCCAGCTCGGGCTGATCCGCCAGCGCCGGCCCGGCCAGCAGCGCCATCAGCGCGGCGGCGCCGAGCCCCGCCCAGATCATCCTTTGCCCATCTCGCATTGGCCTGCCCTGTTCGGATCTAGCCCGCAGATTGTTGGCCTGCTCAGATTTGGCGCCCCTGATCCGCCAACGGCTGCGACGACCGTTCCCGCGCCGCAACCTTGCGGCTCGCGCCGCCAGCGGCTAGCAGTGAGGCCGCCGGATCAGCCAGTTTCCGCCCCAGCATCCGAGACCCGCCACCAGCCCTTCCAGAGACAGGTATCCCACCCCATGGCCACTTTCAAACTGCTGCTTCTCCCCGGCGACGGCATCGGCGTCGAAACCATGGCGGAAGTCGAGCGGCTGATCGCGTTCTTCAACGCGCGCGGCAATGGGGTCAAGTTCGAGACCGAGCACGATCTCGTTGGCGGCGCGGCGTACGACAAGCACGGGGTTGCCGTCACCGATGACTGTGTCGCCAAGGCGAAAGCAGCCGACGCGGTCATCTTCGGCGCGGTCGGCGGCCCGAAGTGGGATGGCGTGCCGTACGCGGTGCGCCCGGAAGCGGGCCTTCTGCGCCTGCGCAAGGATCTGGGGCTCTTTGCCAACCTGCGCCCCGCGATTTGCTATCCGGCACTCGCCGATGCGTCCTCGCTGAAGCGCGAGCTGGTCGAAGGCCTCGACATCATGATCGTGCGCGAGCTGACCGGCGGCGTCTATTTCGGCGAGCCCAAGGAGATCGTCACCCTGGAGAACGGCGAGAAGCGCGCCGTCGATACGCAGCTCTACACGACGCACGAAATCGAGCGCATCGCCAAGGTCGCTTTCGACCTCGCCCGCAAGCGCGGCAACAAGGTGCATTCGGCGGAAAAGAACAACGTCATGCGCACCGGCGTGCTGTGGAAGGAAGTCGTCACGCAGGTCCACAAGTCCTACGCGCCCGACGTGAAGCTGGAACACATCCTGGCCGACAACTGCGCCATGCAGCTCGTGCGCAACCCCAAGCAGTTCGACGTGATCGTCACCGACAACCTGTTCGGCGACGTGCTGTCGGATGAGGCCGCCATGTGCACGGGTTCGCTCGGCATGCTGCCGTCGGCGTCTCTGGGCGCGCCCGATGCCAAGACGGGCAAGCGCCTGTCGCTCTACGAGCCGGTCCACGGATCAGCACCCGACATCGCGGGGAAAAACCTCGCCAACCCCATCGCCACCATCGCATCGTTCGGCATGGCGCTGCGCTATTCGCTCGACATGGCCAAGGAAGCCGACCTCGTCGATCAGGCCATCGCCAACGTGCTCGACAAGGGCCTGCGCACCGGCGACATCATGCAGGACGGCATGACAAAGGTCGGCACCACCGAGATGGGCAAGGCCATCGTCGACGAGATCGCCGCGCTCACGGCATGAGGCGCCGCACGCGCTTTCGCGGAATCGAAAAGCGAAACGGCCGGGGCAATCGCCCCGGCCTTTTTTGTTCGGTGTGCCTGCGAAATTTAGGCCTGTTCGAGACCCAGAGCCGAAGGCGCCAGCATCTCAATCAGCACACACCCCATGCCCGCTTGCGACCAACAAGCGGCCATCCCAGGCTGCGCTCAATCTTGTATCAGAACGATTGTTCTGCTACAAAGCAACATGCCCCGCCTAAAATCCACGACCCGACAATCGATACTGGAAGGTGCGTTGACGCAATTCTGGTTCAACGGCTTTGCCAAAGCCTCGATGGACGATCTCGTATCCGCAACAGGCGCGAGTCGGCATGCGATCTACGCGGAGTTCGGCAGCAAGGACGGCTTGTTCGAGGCAGTCCTCAGGCTTTACGTGGACACCATCGTGTCGCCGGCATTTGCGCAAGTCGAAGCGCCGGGCGCAGGTCTTAAAGAGATCGCCGGCTACTGGGAATTCCAGATCGCGCGCGGCGAGCAGGTGGGACTTCCTGGACCGGGCTGCCTACTCGCGAACATGATGACGGAACGTGCCCCACACTCCTCCGAAGTCGCGACGGTCGTAATCGCGCACAACGAGCGCTTGCGGTCCGGATTTCGCAATGCGCTTCGCGGACAAGGAATCGCTGCCAGACACAAGTCTTCGCGACGGGCCATGGACGGCATGGCCACGGTCCTTGCCATTTTCAGCAATGGTCTCTGGTCGTTTTCGCGCGTGACACCTGATGCCCGCCCGCTCCGCCTCGCCACCAAAACCATGATTGCCGAACTCGCCCAGGAGTGAACGATGTCAGTTTTCGTATCGATGGATGCCCAGGCCCGACGGTCCTTCCTTATCGTCCTGATGATTGCGTACATGTGGCTCAACGCGTCCGAAGTTTTCCGCTACTTTGCTTTCGTGATGCCGATGACGCGCGATGCCATGTCGTCAGTTCGTGATGTGGCGCCGATGAGCTACACTGTCTTCATGATCTGGGGGCTTTGGGACACACTGCTGTTCGGCTGCGTTACCTTCATCGCGTGGCTCTTTTACGAGAAGTTCGGAGGCGGCCTACGCAACACACTTGCGGTGGGCACACTGCTTTGGCTGGCGATCTTCTGCATTTTCTGGCTCGCGGCTTGGAACATGAATCTGACAGTGTCGCGCGTGCCTCTAGTCGCGCTTCCGTTGGCTTGGATCGAAATGGTGGTCATCGTCGCAATTCTGGAACGGGCGTGGCCGCACTTGAGGGCACATTCGCAAACCTAACGACCGTCGGTTAGGATCCGAAACCGACCAAGCCGCTGCTGACGGGCGGAATGCACCCTATTTGCCCCAAGCAGACATCAAGACCTTTGGGCAGCCTCTCCCACGAGAGATCGTTCCGCTCGACATTCAGGACTAAGGAGAACAGGATTACAGGTCGCACCACGCGCTACGGCGTGGCGGTGGCGCTCGGCGGTTCGACGCGGATCGAGGAGGTGGCGTGCGGCCGTGTCTGCGGCGTAGCTGTAGCGCCAGATCGCGCGCCGTCGTCCATCCAGGGTGAGGGGCCTTCCGTGAGGGACTGACTGACCGTCGCGGTGAGCGAGCCAATCGCGCGGGCGCACAGGCCGTCTTCGCGCTGACAGGCTTCGAAGGCCGCGCCCATCATGGCGACGCCGCCGTCGATCATGCGGGTCTGCTGCTCGGGCGTCGCCGTCACGACGGCGTAGGCGAGGTAGCCAGCCAGTGCGAATTTATAGAGCCGCGGAATACGCATACACGGACACCAGGAACGGAAGCGGAACCTGGCCGACGTTTTCACGTCGCGGTTAAGAGACCGTTAACCGGCCGAAGTTGGCTCCAGCGTCACACGGGCCGATGCACCGGCCATCAGCGCGGCCGCCTCCGCCACGGTGCGCGCGATGATGGCGGCCACGGGCTCGATGCTGCCAATGAGCCCCGTGACCTCGCCGACAAATGTGTTGCTCTTGTCGGGATCCTGCGCCGCCCACGCCTGACGGTAGGCTTCCGCCTCCTGATCGGCGACGGCCATCAATTCGGACTCGCGGCCGTGCCAGCGTGCGATGTACGGGTTCTTGAGGACCCGCGCCGTGTAGCGCGACGGCCAATCGAGGCGGCGCGCCAGATCCATGACTTGCGAACGGATGGTGGCGTCGCCGTCGGCAGCGAGCGCCGCGGCGTGCATGCGTGGCCCGACGTTCGCCTCCTCCGATGCCCACAGTCGCGAGCCCATCATAACCCCGTCGGCGCCGAGCATGAGCGCGGCGGCAAGCCCGCGCCCATCGCCGATGCCGCCAGCCGCACACAGGAGCGTTTCCGGCGCGCGGCTTTGAATGAGATCGGCCACCTCAGGCACGAGCGTAACCGTGGCACGCTTCTCGCCATGGCCGCCGGCTTCCGCGCCCTGAGCAACAATCACGTCCGCGCCGCAATCGAGCGCGCGTTCGGCGTCGCGCCGTGTCTGAATTTGACAGATCAGCAGCGCCCCATGGTCCTTGATGCGCTGCGCAAGCCCCGACGGGTCGTCGAACGACAGCAGAACGGCGCGGGGGTTGCGTGCCAACACGAAGTCCAGAAGCTCAGGCTTAGAGCGCAGCGACCACGTGATGAACCCGACACCGACGCGTGCGTCGCCCGCGGTGTCGAATTGCTCGTCCAGCCACGCCTTGTCGCCATACCCGCCGCCGATGAGCCCCAGCCCGCCCGCCGCTGAGACGGCCGCCGCAAGCCGCCCACCAGCGGCAAAAGCCATGGGCGCGCAGATGATCGGGTGGACAAGGCCAAGCCGCTGCGTGAGGCGCGTCGTGAGGACCGGACCGGTCATGGGTCAGCCCCGCGATCCGCTTGCCGGTTCGATGGCCAGAAGATCCGCCAGCGCCTTCGGACGGACGACCAGATCGGCAAGCGTCCACTCA
>CAWAZY010000003.1:0-1183866 GCA_963786675.1 uncultured Alphaproteobacteria bacterium
CCTGTCCGTCGTCGAATGCTTTGAGACAGTTTACGGTTTGATCGAGCGGAGGCTCGGGGTCATCTAGGTGTTGATGTCGGACACTTCTTCTTAGGTCGCGTCTCTTCAGCCAAAGAGATATTAAACAATCGCCTTCGCTAGTTGATCGGTTCTGGATCACTCGGCGGCCCATCCTTCGGCGAGTATCGAGCCACCCACTCCTCGGGGGTCAGCTCTTCAGGCACGACAAGATAACCGACCGAGTGTTGCGTCCTCTCCTGTTGAGTGTACCGCTCGCTGAATCGCAAATAGAGCGCCGAGGCGCCGGACTTGCCAGCTGCGGCCAGTTGCTTGAGGGTCATAACGATGACCTCAAGCGTCGTGTAGCGCACGCGTGCGCCCTTCGGCTGGCCCGACAGGCGCTGCATTTCGCCGAGCACGCGGCCAGCGATGTGAGCTCGGCTTCGTGACTTCGGCGGGCGTCCGAGCGGATTACCGGACTGCCCCTTCTTGAACTGCGATGCCTTCGGCGGCCGGCCATAACCGACCCGCTCGTCGCGCGGATCCTCAGTCTTTTCGTCCATTGAAACACCTCCTCAGCCTTTGGATGCCGAGCGCCTTGTAGACAAGCATCATGGTCGGGATGATCGACACCGGCTTTCCATCAGGATTGTCGGGCACGGCGAAGATCTCTTTCTGGATCTCTTCGGGCAAATCCTTCGGCACAACGAAAACACCGCCCGAGACGGGTGGCTGCGGCTCCTTGATGAGTTTATGCTTCTCGGCCTCACCGAGCAGAAGTTTCATCGAGGCGACGCACTTTTCGATCAGCGACTTCCGCACGTGCTGGCGCAGCATCGCCTCATAAGGATCGATCGCTTTCACTTCGCCGTCGCGCTTCATGCCGGACGGGCGCCTTAAGCGCGGCAGTGAGATCGATCGGATCACTTTGGCGTCGAGCGGACTTTCGCGTCCGCCTATCCTTCGTTTCCTCGGTCTTGCTCATGCTGCGGTCTCCTCACGCGTTGTTGCGATCAGCATCGACTTGCCGCTCGCGAGCGACATCGGCGAAGGTCTGGCCGGTCGCTGACAAGAACGGCCTCGATCTTCGCAATCTTGGTCAGGCGTTTCAGGATGACGTCGCAGTAGAGCGGGTCGAGCTCGATGCCGTAGCCGCGGCGCCCAGTCTTGTGGGCAGCGACCAGCGTCGTGCCGGAGCCGGCGAAGGCGTCGAGGACGATGGACCTGCGGGTCGAACAGTCGAGGATCGCGTCGGCGACAAGCGCGACCGGCTTGACGGTCGGATGCAAGGCGAGGTCCTCGTCGCGCGTGGCGCCGAAGGCGTTGGCGCCGGCGTAGGTCCAGACGTTCGTGCGGTAGCGGCCGTGCTTGCCCAGCTCGACGTTGTTGATGTGCGGCGCCGTCCCGACCTTGAACACGAAGACCAGCTCGTGCTGGGAGCGATAGAGGCATCCCATGCCGCCGTTGGTCTTCGCCCAGACGCAGAGGTTCTTGAAGTCGGCATAGCGGCCGCGGGCGGCGGCCAGCACCTCGCCTATGTGCCGCCAGTCCATGCAGATGAAGTGGATCGCGCCGTCGACGGAGACTTCGACGAGGTTGTCGAAAACCTTGGCAAGGAAGGCCGTGAACTCGGCTTCGGTCATCTCGCCGGAAGCCATGGCGAACTCGCGATGTTTGACCGCGCCGAGCCCCGAGACATGGCCCTCGATCGGAACGTTGTAGGGCGGGTCGGTGAAGACCAACTGGGCCTTCTCGCCGGCAAGGAGCGAGCCATAGGTCTCCGGCGCGGTCGAGTCGCCGCAAATCAGCCGATGCGGGCCGATCTGCCAGATGTCGCCCAGGCGCGTGACCGGCGGGCCCTCGACCAGAGGCACCTCGTCGGCCGGATCAGCCTTTGCCGGCTTTTCGTTGAGCTCGTCGATCAGGACGTCGATCTCGGGCAACTCAAAGCCGGTTACCGAGATGTCGAAGTCGAGCTCCAGTTCCATCAGATTCTGAAGCTCGATCGCGAGGATTTCGCGATCCCAGCCAGCCTTCTCGGCGAGCTTGTTGTCCGCGAGGATGTAGGCGCGCTTCTGCGCCTCAGTCAGATGCTCGAGCCGAATGGTCGGTACGGTCGGAAGACCGAGCAGCTTGGCGGCCTCGACGCGCCCGTGGCCGGCGACGATGCCATCGGCTTTGTCGATCAGGACGGGGTTGTTGAAGCCGAACGCCTTGATGCTCGCGGCTATTTCGGCGATCTGCTTGGGACTATGGGTGCGGGCATTTCGGCTATAGGGTTTGAGCTCGCTGGGAGAGCGATGCTCGACTCTTAGGCTAGTCATGGAAAACCTCTCATAATGAGAGGTGTCGCGTGCTATCGGACGGGAAAAACCGGGGCACGATGCAGCGACACCTCGTTGACACGAAGTTGTCGCCATCGGTCCGTCGCTAATCCCGATCGATATTCCGACTATTGCCCGTCACCGATCCCACTTGCGGGGCGAATAGGTTCATGGGGCTCACGGTTCGTTTCGCGGCTCGGTCCTTCAGCGCTCGAACAAGTTCATTACAAACCCCACTGCCGGGAATCCTAGTGAAGCGCTGGCGAACGAAACATATGATAAAAACGCTGAACTTTCAATGGCCTGACGAGACTGAGAACCCGAGCGAAGTTAACCATAGCGGCCGGCTGAGGCCGCTCTTTGCGCTTCCCTAATATCTGCGCCTAAACCACTGCTCCGACCGCAACTCGCTCTGATCAGCCCGCAAAATTCTCTGTTATTTTCGCGGAGTCAATGGCGCCATAACCCACTGTAGTTACGCATAAAATCTGCGGTCCGGGCCGAGCTTTAAGCCTAGAAAGTGCGGAAATACCCTGGTCCTGAGACCCGTTCGCGCCAGACTGCCTCCACAGCCACGCAACCTTTTGAAATCGCGCGTTTTTCGTATTCTATGCACTCTGCGGAATTGCGTCGACAAGTGCGCGGGTTAGCGCCCTCGACATCGCAGCAGTGCCGATCGGAGACGGCGAATGCCACCGGGACGGTCCGGGAATACATCTGGCTCAGCGCTCCGATTGTCGCGCGCGAACTGGCGCGCGGCGTGAATCGGCAGCGCCAGCAAGAGAGAGGCCGAGATCGCGCCGGCATTTTGGTTGCATGCCTCCGGCATGACGGGAAGCCGCACCACCGTGGACCGGCCCTTAACGGTGGTCCGCGCGCACTCTCATTTGCCCGCCTCCGTCACACGCTTCTTGCCTGCCTCCGGCAGGACGGGGCGCGGCGCAGTCGATCACGGGTTCGGCGACGCTCAACGCGCACTTCCCCGGCGCCCCTTGCTTCCCTGCTTCCAGCACTCTTTGGCTTGCACGCTTCCAGCAGGACACGATCCGACGCCCGGGCGCTTACTCTTTGACTTGCCTGCCTCCGGCAAACGTTGTTGAACGCGTCATGGCCCATCAACCGCCTTTCGATGTGCACACGGCCGTGGCTCCCGGCGCGCACCAATCGCCAGTGGTGCTGGCTCTCGCCGTGGCCGGCCTCTACGCTGCCGCCGCGCTCCCCGCATTCCTTCTCATGCCGCCGCTGCCCGGAGCCGACGTGCTGGCCGGCGCGGGGCTTGCCGCAACGCTCGTCGCGCTGAGCGTGGTCGATCTGCGCCACTGGCGCCTGCCCGATGCGTTGACCCTGCCGCTGGTGCTGGCCGGTATCCTGTGCGCCGCCGTTCTCGGCTGGGATACACCCGAGGCGCGCGCGGCTGCCGCCGCTGGGGGCTTTCTGGTTTTCGCGCTGATCGGCTGGGTCTACCGGCGTGTGCGAGGAATTGATGGACTAGGCCTTGGCGATGCCAAGCTGCTGGCGGCGTCGGGCGCCTGGGTCGGATTTGCCGGGCTGCCGTCGGTCGTCCTTTGGGCCTGCGGACTTGCCGGACTTTGGCTGCTGGTCATGCAGGTGAAGGGCGCGTCGCTGGGCCGTCATACGGGGCTGCCGTTCGGTCCGGTCTTGGCTGCGGGAACCTGGCTCGTCTGGCTCTACGGCCCGCTCATGTCCTGAAGCCCCGACACCGGCCTGCCGCGTGTGGGGGCAACGATGCGGGGTCCCACAAATTCATCACGGCCACACGCCCCGCCTTGTTGCCTGGGGGCACTCCCGATAGGGTACGGCCATTGCCGCTCATACTGCTGTTGCGATGGTTTCGAGGCTCCGAATGTTGCGCTGGTTACTGAACGCGAAATCGCGCCGCGGCCGCCCGCCTTCGCCGGCCGGCACTATGCTTCCTCGCCTCCGGCGCACCTTACCTGCACGCCTCCGGCGCGACGCAGGCTACACGTTGCTCGAATTGCTCGTCGTACTCGGCATCATCGTGCTCATCGCCACCATCGCCGCGCCGCAGGTGCTGCGCTATCTCGGCGCCGCGCGCACGGAAACCGCCAAGGCGCAGATCAGCGCGCTGTCCACGGCGGTGGAACTCTACGCGCTCGACCATGGCGGATTTCCATCGCAACAGGCGGGTTTGCGCGCGCTGGTGGCGCAGCCGCCCGGCGACACGCGCTGGAAAGGGCCCTACCTGCGCCGCGCGACGGGACTGACCGATCCCTGGGGCCATCCTTATCGCTACCGGCCAGTGGGCCGCGGTGGCCAGCCCGACATCTATTCGCTCGGCCGCGATAACGCGCCCGGCGGCACGGGCGAGGATCAGGACATCACGAATTGAATGGGTGGACTGCGTTGATCAGCAGGTCGGAGCCCTGACATACCCCCGCGCCGATCGGACAAGCCTACAAGCGGCAAGCGCGTGCGACGGCCCCGCGGCCGATGGTCTATGACGCGAGCAGAAAGTACGCCAGAACGCCGAGCATGAAGAGCGACATGCCGGCATGTGCGAGAGCGAAGGCGTGCCATCCGCGTCCGGTATTGCCACCGGGTGGACTGGTCTCGCGCAGCATCATCTTTTGGCCCGCAAAGCCCCCGATCCATTCCGCCAGTTCGGCGGGCACCACCATCTTGACGTCATGCGCCTTGCGGAACTGCAGCTCCGTGGAGCGTGCGTCCAGGTACCAGGATGTCCTCCAGCCGCTAATATCCCCATACGGAATGAAGAGCGGATCGTGAAACAACGAAAAGGGGGGGAGCACGCGGAGGGACACGCCGGTTTGGTGGACGCCGACAGTTAAGATCCCCTTCAGTGAATTGAAGCCGCTGAGGCCCAGTAGAACCGCGCTCTGCATATGGCGCTTTTCGAGCGGAGGGCCGGGCGCCTTCGCATAGCTTTGCGCGAGGTATCGCCAACGGCGCGCGGTCGCCCGCAGCATCCCGAAGAAAAGTGCCAAGAAGACGCTCATTCCAAACAACGACAGCACGGCGGGTCACGCTCCAAGTCCGGCGCGCGCGGGCAGATACGCGCCATGCCGCTGGGATGATGATGCGGCCGCATAGGATAGGGGCATCGTCTAAAGATATCGTAAGTTAACGCGGTGTTTGCCGGGGGATGCGTGGTCGTCGCGTGAATGTCGGCTCCGTGGGGAGCGGACATCGAGCCACCTTCGATCGGGACGAGGCGCGGATGAACGTGCACGTCCGAGGATTTGCCTGCAACTCGACCAGAGCTTTCACAAACTCTTCAAAAGCAACGCGACAGCCGAACACGCGTTGGATTTTTTGTTATGCTTGGAAAGGAACGGCCCCGGGTGGAATGCCCAGAGGCAACCTGTGGAGACGACCTTTTGAAGCCAGTGGAGGCAAGCTCGGTTGAGATCGCCTTACTACAACGCCTCGCTCACCTGGAGCGGCTGGCCGTCAGGCTCGACAGTCAGTACAGAGTCCCTGGAACGCAAATCCGCTTCGGTATTGACCCGGTACTAGGCTTGGTTCCGGTCGTTGGTGATTTGTGCATGGCGGCGATAGGCACGAAGATTATCGTTGAGGCCCATAGGATGGGTGTGCCGCACCCGGTTCTTTTCCGAATGATAGGTCACACGAGCCTCGACCTTCTCATAGGGATGGTACCGATCGCCGGGCCCATCGCCGACGCATTCTACCGCACCAACGAACGCAACCTACATCTCCTCCTGGTGCACTTGGCCCGCCGTGATCCTGCCTCGTGATCGTGCCTAAAGAACGCGGCGATGAGGCGTCAGAATGCGCCGTGCGAGCACCTTGTCGATACGGCGGCCATCCAGATCCACGACTTCAAAGCGCCAGCCATTTACGTCAACGTACTCCCCGGTGGCGGGAATATGCATCATCTGAGACAGCACAAATCCGGCCAATGTTTCGTATGATCGCTGTTCGGGCAGCTTGATGGTGAGTTTGTCGGCCATCTCGTCCACTGGCATTGCACCGGCGAGCAGCCAGGAACCATCGTCACGCTCGACTGCGTAAGGATCACTCCCTTCAGAGTCCGAGATGAACACGCCAGCGATGGCTTCGAGTACGTCGGCCGGTGTTACTAGGCCTTGGAAGTTGCCGTACTCATCGTGAATGAGAGCCATCGGCACTTTTGCGTCCCTGAGTATTGCCAAGACATCAAGTGCGTCCGTTGTTTCTGGCACAATCGGTGCGGTTTTCACATGCTGCCGCACATCAAGCGGCTCATCCCGCAAGATGGATGCCAGCAACTCCCGTGTTTGTACCACGCCGATCAAGACATCGATCGATCCCTCCCCAACCGGAATAAGGGAGTGTGGTGTTGCTATGAGCTTGTTGCGAATGGCTTCGCTTGATGCTGCGATGTCAATCCAATTGACTTCAGTGCGGGGCGTCATGAGGCCGACGATGTCTCGATCAGCAAGGCGCATTACGCCCGCAATCATTTCCCGCTCGCCGCTTTCGATGACGCCAGCACTCTCCGCTTCGGCGATGAGTGTCTTGATCTCCTCGTCAGTCACGCGAAACTCCGGCTCCGTCGAGCTGCCGAAGAGTCGAAATACCAACCGTGTCGAAGCATCCAGAATCGAGACTGCAGGCGCGGCCGCGCGTGAGAACGCGTCCATAATCGGAGCGACGACGCATGCAATGGGCTCAGCGTTCCTGAGCGCAAGGTTCTTTGGAACAAGTTCGCCGACGATGACGGAAAGATAGGTAATGACGATAATGACCAAGCCGAAACCCAGAGGCCCTGCGATGGCGTCAGATACGCCGAGCTTCACTAAATCCTCTGCGGCGTACTCTCCAAATGTCTCACCGGAGTAAGCGCCGTTGATAATGCCTACAAGCGTAATGCCAATCTGCACAGCCGAGAGGAACCTGCCAGGATTGGTAGCAAGCGCGAGCGCGCGCTCAGCTCCTGGAACCCCCGACGCCGCCATCGCCTTAAGACGAGGCCGACGCGCCGAAACTACCGCTAGTTCCGAAAGAGCAAAAAGCCCATTCAGGAGAATGAGTCCAAGGACAATCAGAATTTCGATCACGTAAACTGCGGCCGACGTGTTCGCGTCTAAGCCACTCCTGTCGTGGGAAAAACCCGCTTAGGGTGATAGGGGTTACCGTAGGCCCCGTCAATATTGCGCTGATATCAATGGCCGGGGCCACGACGCAATACCGCTATGCTCACACCACTACCGATGAGGCCAGGAAAATAGGAAGCGAACGTCAGCCAAGGACTTGGATCAGGCGCCTGAAGTTCAAGGTAAGCCGCCAGAACTGCCAATGTGATAAGTCGTGATGCTATGGCGTAAGCCAAGGTTCTTCGGAAAAGGCATCTCGTCTCCAGGCACCGAAGCGCGGTAGACTACCTTGGATCTGGGGAGAATTATGCAGGCTCACCAGAAGTCCGAATTTTTCGGTCACAGATGCCACGGGTGCCAAGTTCTTTTTTTGCGGCCGCATCAGACGTGCGGCTCGTCAAACCTGCCACAAAGTATTGGCTACCGCCCGCATCCCTTGCGCTGGTGCAATCGTGGTGCCCGACGGTCAAAGTCAGTCATATTTTGCTGCAACGCGTCGTCTGCCATGTGCGGCACTCGGGACCATAGTGGACGGTTCAGAACATTCGAAGCTGCTGCATGGCCCGCCGCGAGTAGCTTCGTCACCTACCGCTTGCGTTGGGTCCTGGCGAGGTGCTTGCGGAACGCGTCGAGTGTGACGCCGCTGACGTGATGCTCGATGCCTTCCGCGTCGGCTTCGGCGGTTTCCGCGTCGACGCCGAGGGCGAGCAGAAAATCCCGCACGACGCGGTGGCGCTCGCGCGAGGCGTCGGCAAGCCCGCGTCCCTTCTCGGTGAGAAAAATGGCGCGATAGGGTTCACTGCTGACGAACCCGTCACGTTGCAAGCGCTGGATCGTATTGGCCACCGTCGGCTTGGTGACCCCGAGACACTCGGCCAGATCGACCACGCGGGCCTCGCCCTTCTCGTCGATAAGATCCGCGATCAACTCCACGTAATCCTCGGCCATCTCGATTTGATGGGCTTCGCGCACCCGCTGAAAGCGCTCGGCGCGTTTGGGACCCGTGCGGCTTTCCGCCAATGTCATCGTTGCTTCCTCAGTCGTCATGGCGCGCTGCCACACCTGCCGATCTTGACAATGAAGTTAGCACGGGCTAACTATTTATGTCGAGGCTAAATTTGGGATGCCAGAGTTCGGGATTCCATGGTTGTGAGAGTTCGGAGTTTCGCAGTGCCCCAAGATTTTGGAACCGGGTGATTGAGGAGCGCGATGCGTACGGTAGTGAAGCGTTTTAGGACGGCTGCGGCGGTCCTGTTGGCGGTGGGCGTGTCCAGCGCTGCGCCCGCTGTCGCTGAAGCGAAAAAGCCGTTCCGGGTTGTCACGACTTTCACGGTCATCCAGGACATCGCCCAGAACGTCGCCGGGACCGCCGCGATCGTCGACTCGATCACCAAGCCGGGTGCGGAGATTCATGACTACCAGCCCACGCCGCTCGATATCGTGAAGGCGCAGTCGGCCGATCTCGTACTGTGGAACGGCATGAACCTCGAGCGCTGGTTTGAGCAGTTCTTCGACAACGTGCGGGATGTGCCCGGCGCCGTCGTCACAGAAGGCATTGCGCCGGTGGGGATCACCGAGGGGCCCTATACGGGCAAGCCCAATCCCCACGCCTGGATGTCGCCGGCCAATGCGCTCGTCTATGTCGAGAACATCAGGAAGGCGCTGGCCAAGCACGATCCGGCCAATGCGGAAATCTATGCGCAGAACGCCGCGCGCTACGCCGAGCAAATCAAGGCTGTCGAGGCGCCGTTGCGCGCGCGCCTCGCGGCCATACCAGAGGCACAGCGCTGGCTCGTCACCAGTGAGGGTGCGTTCAGTTATCTGGCCCGCGATCTCGGATTCAAGGAACTCTTCCTGTGGCCGATCAACGCCGACCAGCAGGGGACGCCGCAGCAGGTCCGGCGGGTCATCGATACGGTGCGCCAGCAAAAGATTCCCGTGGTGTTCAGCGAGAGCACGATCTCGGACAAGGCCGCCCGGCAAGTGGCGAAGGAGACGGGCGCGCGCTATGGCGGCGTTCTGTATGTCGATAGCCTGAGCGCGGAGAACGGGCCGGTCCCCACCTATTTGAAGCTTCTCGAAGTGACGGTGCAGACGATCGCCGAAGGATTTGGCTCGTGACGTCCATGATCCCACATGCCGAAGCCGATAGCGATATGCGTAAGGGCCTTGCGGCCTCCATTTCCGTTCGCGGGGTCACGGTGACGTATGCCAACGGCACCACGGCGCTGAAGGATGCATCCTTCGCCTTGGGGCCGGGGACCATCTGCGGCCTTGTCGGTGTCAACGGGTCCGGCAAGTCGACGCTGTTCAAGTCGATCATGGGCTTCGTTGCGCCAGTTGCCGGCGAGATCAGAATTTGCGGATTGCCGCCGCGTGAAGCCCAGAAACGCAGCCTCGTCGCCTACGTGCCGCAATCGGAGGAGGTCGACTGGAATTTCCCGGTTCTCGTTGAGGACGTCGTCATGATGGGCCGCTACGGCCACATGGGATTTCTACGCCGGCCATCCAAACGCGACCGCTACAAGGTTGGTGAAGCGCTGGAGCGTGTCGGCATGACGGCGTACGCCCATCGCCAGATCGGCGAGTTGTCGGGCGGGCAGCGTAAGCGCGTCTTCCTCGCCCGCGCGCTGGCCCAGGAAGGTCTGATCAGCCTTCTCGATGAGCCGTTCACCGGGGTGGATGTGCAGACCGAAGGCGCCATCATCGATTTGCTGCGCGAATTGAAGTCACAGGGGCATCTGATCCTGGTGTCGACGCACAACCTCGGCAGCGTTCCCGATTTCTGCGATCAGGTCGTGCTCGTCAAACGCACGGTGCTTGCAGCGGGACCCACGGCGGCCACGTTCACGCAAGCCAACCTCGAGCGCGCGTTTGGCGGTGTGTTGCGCCATTTCCGTCTCGAAGGCCAAGCGCTGCATCAGGACGACGACCAGCGCTCCATCACGGTGCTGACCGACGACGAACGCCCCGTCGTGTTCTATGGCAGCCGCACCGGTCGCGATGAGCCGTTGCGCCGCGATGATGAGCCCAAGACATGATGGCAGAACTTCTCACGCCTTTTAGTTACGACTACATGCTGAAGGCGATGTGGGTCTCGGCGCTCGTTGGGGGGACGTGCGCGTTTCTCTCTGCGTTTCTGATGTTGAAGGGCTGGTCGCTGATGGGCGATGCGCTCGCCCACTCCGTCGTTCCCGGTGTGGCGGGCGCCTATCTGCTCGGCTTGCCTTATGCCACCGGCGCGTTCGCGGCAGGCCTGCTTGCGGCGCTGGGCATGGCCTTTGTGCGCAGCCAGTCGCGGTTGCGCGAGGATGCCGTCATCGGTCTTGTTTTCACATCGTTCTTTGCCGCCGGCCTTCTGATAGTGTCCATCAACCCCACGGCGGTCGATGTGCAATCAATCGTGCTCGGCAACATCCTCACCATCGCGGATGAGGATGCCTTTCAGGTGGTCATCATCAGCGTGATCACCCTGGCGATTCTGATGCTCCGCTGGAAAGACCTGATGGTGGTCTTCTTCGACGAAGGTCATGCCCGGTCTGTCGGGCTCAATGCGACCGGCCTCAAGATCTTGTTCTTCACGCTGTTGTCGGCGGCCGTCGTGGCGGCGCTGCAGACGGTGGGCGCATGTCTCGTCATCGCCATGGTGGTCACGCCTGGTGCTACGGCCTACTTGCTGACCGATCGTTTTCCGCGCCTGCTTGCGCTGGCAGTCGCCATTGGCGCCTCGACCAGCTTCATCGGTGCCTATCTGAGTTACTTTCTCAATGGGGCCACGGGCGGCGTGATCGTGACGCTGCAGACGCTCATCTTCCTTGCGGCCTTCGTCTTCGCGCCGAAGTACGGCATGCGCGCAGCGCGGCAAAAGGCGGTCGCGGCGCTGCATGAGGCCCAGGCCGCGGCCGGGGAGCCACAGCGATGAGCCCCCTGATCGATCTCGTCGCCGTACCGCTGAGTTATGGCTTCATGCAACGGGCGCTGGTGGTCGCGGTTCTGGTCGGCGCGGTGTGCTCGGTGCTGTCCTGCTATCTCGTGCTCAAGGGATGGTCCCTCATGGGGGACGCCATCTCGCACGCGGTGCTGCCGGGGATCGTCTTGGCCTTCGTGCTTGGACTACCGCTGGCCTTGGGCGCCTTCGCGGCGGGGCTTAGCTGTGCCGTCGCCACCGGCTATCTGTCGGAGAACAGCCGGGTGAAGGAAGACACGGTGATGGGCATCGTGTTCTCAGGCATGTTCGGGTTCGGTCTTGTACTCTTCACCAAGGTGGAGACCGACCAGCATCTGAACCATATTCTGTTCGGCAACATGCTCGGTGTGTCCGTGCGTGATCTCATCGAGACTGGTGTCATCGCTGGCGTCACGCTGCTGGCGGTGATGATCAAACGCCGTGATTTGCTGCTCTATTGCTTCGATCCCCAGCATGCGCGCGCCATCGGGCTGCCGGTCCGGGCGCTGCACTATGGCCTTTTGATCCTCCTATCGCTGACCATCGTGGCGGCGCTCAAGGCGGTCGGGATTATCCTCGTGGTCGCCATGCTGATTGCGCCCGGCGCCATCGCCTATCTGCTTAGTAATCGCTTTGAACGCATGCTGGCGATCGCCGCGGCCGTCGCGATCGGATCCAGTGTCACCGGCACGCTGGTGAGCTTCCATATCGACGGGGCGACGGGACCCTGCATCGTTCTGATCCAGGCGGCGGTGTTCGTGCTGGCCTTTCTGCTGGCGCCGCAAAGGGGCCTGCTCAGGCGCAGGCCGGTGGAGGCCTGATCGGCGGCATTTATTCAGCCAGTCGCGGTGCGCCGCCGCGCCAGTGCCATCAGAAGCGCGGTCGCGATCGCGCCGGCTGCCATGATACCCGCGAGCAACAGGAAATAGTTTTGATGTCCCGCGGCTCCGGGTGCGGCGTCCAGAATACGGCCGCTGATGGAGGCGAAGAAAATATCCGGTGTGAACCCGACGACCGAGATCAGTCCTACGGCGGAGCCCGTCATGTGGGGCGGTACGCTGGTCTCCTCCATCAGCGCGAAATAGACCCCGCGCAGCGCATACACCCCCGCAAAGCTCACCAGTACGTTGACCAGCACCAGCGGACTAGCGGCCTCGGCGGGCGTCACCACCACCAGCGCGGCGAAGCTGGCCGCAAGCAGCGCGAACATCGCCGTCATCACTCCGGTCGCCGAAAACCTGTCGGCCAGCAGGCCTGCGGCAATCGCCGCGACGGGGCGCAAATAGGCGGCGCCCGCCGTGAATGCCGCCGCGTCCACGTCGCTCATGCCCATCACCTGGACGGCGTAGAGCGAATAATTGTCGAGGCCTTTGTAGCCGCAATAGGCCGCGCTCACGATGAGGGCCTGCAGCCAGATCATGGGCTGGCCCAAGACGCCGGACACACGCGCAGGCACGTGCAGCCGCGCTTCTGCCGTGGTTCGCGGCGCATCGGGAATGATGAACCAGGCAAACACACCGGCACCCAACGTCACGGCGGAATAATATAGGATCACGGCCACCAGGGCGTCGCGCTTTGCTGCCGGATCGCCGGCAGTCCCGCCATCCGCCAGCATGATCCCGAAGACCGGCACGGCGGCACTCGCTAGGCCCGCGGCCAACAGCCCGCGCCCGCCGTCGAGGAGGCCGAAAGCGCGGCCCTGCGCGCCATCTCCACCCCAGTCGCGCGTGCTGCGGATGAGCGCCGCCCACAGGAGCAGGATGGTCGTCACGCCCCAGTATGCGAACAAAACCGCCATGCCGAACATCGAGGGAATGGTCGCCATATAGAGACCGCCCGCCGCCGTCGCGATCAGCGACACCGCGATGAGTCGGCGCGGTGAAAAGCGGTCGGCGATCATTCCGCCAGGAAAATAGGCCAGCATGGCCGTGACGCCGTAGACGGCGAACACGTCACCGAGGTCGGCGTTGGAGAAGCTGAAGACGTCCAGCATCGCGGCGCGAAAAAAGCGTGCGACGTGGAACGGTAGCGCGAACACCGCCTCGCCGGCGAGGATCAGGCATAAAATGACGAGGGTCCGTTGCTGTATCATCCAGGCCCGATCATGCCGCCGCGTGTGCGATGCTTCGGGTCCGGCCCGATGCAGGCACAAGCCTAACCCCTGGGGATGGTCTGGCAACCCCGGTGACCCACGCACCCCGCGCGGTCAGCGGCCTTCAGGGAATGCGCGAGGGTCAGCGATTGGCGCTCTTCGATCAACATTGTTCGCCTGCGCTTCCCGCGCCGTACCTTTCCGGCACGGCCGCGTCTGATCCGGCACCGGAACAAGCTCCGCTGACGTGCGGGTCAAACAAAACGTAGAGCGCGGTCTACCACCAGCCTTGCTTGGTGTAGGTCTTCTTACTGCCCGGCCGTGTCTTGAAGGGCTTCCGCTTGGGCGGCGGGTCTTCGTAGTACCCGAAGCCAAAGAAGCCGCCGCCACCGTTCCAGGGATTGTTGCTCGCTACCGGCACGGTGACTTTGGGTGTGGGCTTGCGCGTTTTGAAACCGCCCTGGGGCTGGTTGCTGAGCACCGCGACAAATTCGGTGCGATAGTTGGTCTCCCGGCTCAGCGGTTCGTCCGAAATAATGATCGACGATCGCGGCTGTGCGCCCGGCGCGATGCGATCCAGCACATCCTGCGGAATGGTGATCCGGTCGAGCGCACTGGAGGCGGTGTCCGCACCATTGATCGTGACTGAACTCCAGCGCAGGCCCGCATCACCGGGCGCCATCGCAGTGAAGACGTGCGTCCCGATCGGCTGGTCGGGATCGCGGATCGTGATGGGAGCCTCGATTGACGAATCGTACACCTCGCCCCCGTCCGGCCAGGGCTTGCGCGTATTCCGGCGCACGTAGAGCATCTGCGTCGCGCGGCTGATGTAGACCGAGACCGGCTGCAGGGCGAGATTGGCGTCGCTGGCGGCCTTTTCGGTTTCAGTCATCCGGTCCGCCGCCAGCTTCGCGGCTTCCTTTGTCGAGGCCGCTTCGTCGATTTTGGCCTTGGCGTCGGCTGTCGCCGTATCGAGCCGGGTCTGTGCCTCCGCAGCCCTGGTGGCAGCCTTGAGCTTGCGCTCCTCGGCGCGTGTCTTGGCTTTGTCCGTCTTTGCGGCCGCGAGCGCCTTCTCGGCGGCGGCGAGTTCCTTGTCAGCGCTTGCCTTTCGACGTTCCAGCCTGCGCAACGCTGCCGCAACGGGCGCCGCCGCGCGGGCCGCGGCCTTGGCGGCCTTCTTTGCCTCGTTGGACAACTTGGCGGCTTCGGCGGCTTCGCGCGCGAGCGTCTCGGCGCGCTCCGGCGCGGCGGCGACGGTTTCGGCGTCCGGCACAAACAGGGCGGGATGAGAAATTTCGACCGGGGCGGCCTCATCCGGCGAAATGACCACCCGCATTCCGATCTGCGTCTTGTTGAACAGGTTCCTTGCAAAGCCGTACGGCAGCCGCACGCAGCCCTTGGAAGCGGGGCGGCCCGGCAACACACCGCCGTGCATCGCAATGCCGTTCCAGGTGAGCCGTTGCATGTGGGGCATCTCGGCATCGTCGTAGAGGTTGGAGCGGTGATCGGCATTCTTCTCAAGGATCGTGAATACGCCGGCTGGCGTCTCGCGGCCCTTCATTCCGGTAGAGACGGGCGCACGCAGCATCCAGCCGTCGGCATCATAAAAGGTGATGTTCTGGGTCTTGATCGAAACGATGGCCATGATTGGTTCGCCGGTCTCCCGGGGCGCCATCACCTTGGCAGCGCGCTCCGGGCGGGGCTCTCTGGCCGTGGCATCGCCCGGGGCCGACAGCGTGGCAAAGGCTGCCAGCGCTACGAGGGCCGGAAATCCCGCACGCAATAGGCCCGAACGCCAGCGGAGTGATTGCACCATAGAAATCTGATCTGCCATACGGAGCCCCGGCGAAAAACAAGTCTGCAGTTGCATCGATACCCGATCCGCAGTCAGCTTCCAACTCGCTCAATTCCCGGGCCGGTCCAATTCAGGTCCAATTGGTGTGCTGAGCGCGCACGACGCGGCCCAGCAGCAAAATGAGCAGGGCTTGGCACTGGGGCGCAGAGACATCGGGGACACATGACATCGA
Organism: uncultured Alphaproteobacteria bacterium; assembly: GCA_963786675.1. Classification (GTDB taxonomy): domain Bacteria; phylum Pseudomonadota; class Alphaproteobacteria; order Rhizobiales; family Hyphomicrobiaceae; genus JAGVSR01. The sequence continues at coordinate 15,492 of CAWAZY010000003.1, forward strand.
TTGGTATATACGCGCTTACCGCGATCCTTGAGATCGGCGGGTGCTTTGCGTTCTGGGCCTGGGCACGCCAGGGAGCGTCTGCTTTGTGGCTGATCCCTGGGCTTATCGGGCTCGCGGGCTTTGCGTGGCTCTTGACCAAGATCGATATGGACGGCGCGGGCCGGGTCTATGCCGCGTATGGCGGCATTTACATCGTTGCCTCACTGGTCTGGCTGTGGAGCTTCGAGGGAAAAATACCGGATCGTTGGGATCTTTTGGGCGGCGGGATTTGTATCTTGGGAGCCCTCGTCATTCTGTACGGGCCGCGACCCGCATGACGAGACGGGCAGGTGCTAATTAAGACCGATGGAGATTGACCTGAGACCCTTCTCTCATCCAGTCAAAGGGTGCCTCTGATGCCTGCGACGGCGGTTAGCGGGCAATCGGAGTGTGGACAGGTGGCGAGCAGAATTTGGCAAGACCGCATGTCGAGAGATGACGCGAAGCAGGACCTGTGAACACGACCTCGTACAACCGCTATGACGCTATCGTACTCGGAGCCGGCGCCGCGGGAATGATGTGCGCGCTCACGGCCGGTCAGCGGGGACGCAAGGTTCTCCTGATTGACCAAGCCAATGAGCCGGGAAAGAAAATTCTCATCTCAGGCGGCGGCCGTTGCAATTTCACCAATCTCCACACCCCGTCCGAGCGGTATCTCTCGGCCAACCCCCACTTTGCAAAATCGGCGCTGCGCCGCTTCGGTCCGCAAGACTTTATTGACCTGGTGGATCGTCATCGAATCTCATGGCACGAGAAAGCACTGGGTCAGCTCTTTTGTGACGGATCGGCCCGGCAGATCGTTGCGATGCTGCTCGAGGAGTGCGCTAAAGGCCGCGTCGAGGTGCGGTTGGGGCACAGCATCCGCGAGCTTGAGCACGCCGATGGACTGTATCGAGTCAGCTGGGGTGATGAGGTCGCCGCTGCGCCGGCGCTCGTGATCGCAACAGGGGGGCTTTCCATTCCGAAAATGGGTGCGACCGGTTTTGCCTACGATCTGGCGCGCAGATTCAACCTCGCGATCGTCGCGCCGCGGCCGGCACTTGTACCCCTGACACTTGGCAAAGACGAGATGCTGTTTCAGACCCTATCGGGCGTCTCGGCCGATGTTGTTGCGCGATCCGGAAACGCCGCATTTCGCGAGGCCGCGTTGTTTACCCACAAGGGGCTGTCGGGGCCAGCGATCTTGCAGATTTCCTCGTACTGGTCACACGGCGAGGAGATCGGGATCGACTTTCTGCCGCAGGCCGGATCGGCATGGCTCATCGAGGCCAAGCGCAGTTATCCGCGTTCCGCGCTGCGGACCGTGCTGGGGCATGCATTACCTGCGCGTCTGGCCGACGTTCTGGCCGAGCGGTCAGGGGCTACCGGAGACCTCGCGAACATGCCCGATCGCACGCTTGATCTGATTCAGCGCCGGCTTTCCGACTGGCGCTTCCATCCCACCGGCACCGAAGGGTTCGCCAAGGCGGAAGTCACGGCCGGCGGGATCAGCACCGAGGGGCTGTCCTCCAAGACCATGCAAGCAACGCAAGTGCCCGGCTTGTATGCGATTGGCGAGGCGGTGGATGTGACGGGCTGGCTGGGCGGCTATAACTTTCAGTGGGCTTGGTCCAGCGGCTGGGTGGCGGGTCAGGCAGTATAGGCGGCTGGCTGCATTCGATGTTTTCCGGCGCCGTGCTGATCCTGCTCCATCTCCGGAAACTGCTGCCTGCAACATGCCTGATCATCGGCAGCACGCCGCGCTATGCGCCAGCCTAGACTGATCGCGATCGATTCTGGCCGGAGACGTGCACCGCGCCAAAGGTATTGCCCCACCTTGCGTGTAGCACACCATGGGTGCCGTTCTAGAAGGCCCTCACGAACGCGCGCCGACGTCGCAGCCGCGTAGCTTGCTGTCGATCGCCAAGTTGAAGAGGGCAAGATCGCGCTTCTTGTCTTCGATCTGGAGCTTCGTCCTGATCGACCAGACATGGCTCGGTCGCAGGGGCGGCTTAGCGCCGACGAGCTTGCCCTTGTTCCACGGCACGCGAGTGGGCTTGATGACTGCGGGGGTGCGTTCCTGTTCCATGGGTTGTCTCCTTGCTTCAGAGACAAACCAACTTGCACCTCTTGCAGACTAACCGGCTGATCCGACGACCGGGATTGGACCACTTCTTCCATGGCATGGTTAGCGCCCGACCAGTCTGACCCTCAGCAGCCCTGGATCGCTCTGGCTGCTTGAAGAATCTCATAGCCGGAGTGCAGAGAAGGCGGACTTGCACTGGTCAACTATGAATTCCGCTTGGTCTTTTACATGTCGTGTCCGCTTGAGCATACAGAGCGGCAAACCACGGTACGCCTGCCGTGGGACACCAGCGGAGATATTAATGTCATGGAGATCGCGGCGGACAAAGTCCCAGTCATCCGACGGTCGGCCAAAAGCATAAGTGCGCGGTCATCCCATAAGTCGCTCATAAGCCGGTCTGGCCAGGCGATAAATATGTTCGCAAGAGAGAACCCGCGCTGATCGGAAGCCATACGTGCGTAAGGGCCCCGATGTCAGCGCATCTGAAACAGTTCCTGATGGAAGCGTCCGTCGATGTCGAAACCCTTGGCGGCAAAATCCCGGCGCAGCACATCGCCGAGGCCAGTCGGGCCGCAAAACCATATGCTGGCATCTCGCCAATTTGGTACGGCCTTATGAATCTGTTCGCCGGTGAGCAAGCCGTCTCGTGCATCGATCGTGACATGCACATCGACACCAGCCGCCTCGGCATCGGCTGACAACCGCGCAAGTGCGCCTTTATCCTCTTCTGCCGTGGCGTGAAACAAATGGATCTTTTGCCCCATTCTCGGACCAGCGGCGGCGATCTGCTTCATGCGCGCGATGAACGGCGTGATCCCAATCCCGCCACCGATCCAGATCTGCTCAGGGGCATCGTCTTCGAAAGTAAAGCAGCCGTACGGTCCTTCGATGCCGACGCTCTGGCCGATGTGCAGGGCTTCGCGCAGGCCCCCGGTGTGATCGCCGAGCGATTTGACGATGAACTTGATCTTAGAAGTGTGTGGGGTCCACGCCGATGCAATGGTGTAGGGATGGGCGCCCTCTCGAACATCGGAGGTCACGAAGGCGAACTGTCCGGGTTTATGTCCCTGCCATGGCCCCACGAGATCCACGTCAGTCTCCAAGGCGTGGACGCCCGGATAGTAATGAAGGTTCGAGATCACACCGCGTGTACGGCGGCTATGGCCAATCCGACGGGTGAGCGAGAGGACCGCACCCCAACTTCCCAGGACGAGCAGAGGCGCGAGCATAAAACCGGCTGCTGTTCCCCAGTACGCAAACTTGGTCAGAACAACGGTGTGAACAGCCAGGGCCAGATAGACCGGCGCGAAAAGCCTGTGTGTGCGATAGAAAATCCGGTAAGGCACGCGCTTGACCAGGGCGAGGATGCCTAAGGCAACCGTGGCATAGAATGCCCACTCGCCCAACAACTTAGCTAACCAGCGATAGCTGCCGAAGAACTGTTGGATTGGGTTGTCCGACGGCGGTCGCGGCCCGCGGCGGATGGGGTCGATGAGATCCAGTGTGGCCGCCCAGCCCGGCGCATTGCAGGCGATCCAATGAACGACTGCGAAGATCAAAACAGTGATGCCGAGCCATTTGTGCAGCCGGTACATCTTATCCAAACCGCCCAGACGGCGTTCCAGCCATCCGGGCCGGGCCGCGAGGGCCATGGCGATGCTCATGGCGGCCATTGCGAGCAGTCCGCTGTACTGAACCGCGAGGTTGCGCAGTGGCATAAGTCCAGTGACCGCAAGCACGTCCGGTTCGGCACTGAGCCACGCCACGGTCGTCGCGAGAATGATGATCCACCAGGCACGGATAATCGGCTTCATGGCGCGTATCCTTAGGACTGAGGATCAATCATGACGCCGAACGGTGCAAGATCGTCGGAGCAATTCTGGTGCGACGAAAAAGAGCGCCCCTTCCTAGATGACGTTCTTGTTCAACGTGCGTCCCGCGACCGCGATCCTTGGTCATCCTTCGCTCGGCTCGCAGTCAGACGAGCGACAAGAGTGGAGCGCTCGGTGGGTAAGCCTGACGCCCAAACAGCAATACCGGCCGCGCCGGCCACAAGCCCAACGCCAATAAGAACCGCGATAAGCAAGCCGACCTCCGCTCAAACGTCTGATGATGGGATTGCAGGAGATGACGGCGTGGCTGCCATCCGCCCGAACTCGAGTATCGGTTCGATCCAATAGGTCATGTGCGCCAGGGGTGCCTCTTGGGCGAGCCGGTTGAGAAGGCTTCTCGCACGGGACGGCTCGAGGATGACATTGAACACACTGCGGTCGACGCGGCCTCTCACCCTCTCCGCATCGGTGACGTTGGAAAAATTCTCGCCGTGGCCTTCCGCCGTCCACGTGGTGAAGCCTTGGATCGGTGGATCTGAAGCCAGCATCAGTTCGCAGATCCGATCGGCACCGGTGGTGGGGAGGACGATGGTAAGTTTGCAGAGTGCGTGTTCCATGAAAGCGTCCGCTGGGTTGGGGCTGTGCCATCCGCCGCCGCCAATCCAAACCGGCGGAATAGAATCGGCAACAAGATCAGTGTCAGGGCGGTTGACGTGACAAGCCCGCCAATCACCACGATGGCAAGAGGGCGCTGAATTTCAGAGCCTGGTCCCGTTGCGAAGAGTAACGGCACCAGGCCGAGTGCGGCGATGGAGGCCGTCATAAGAACGGGCCGCAGGCGCCGCACGGCGCCTTCGAAGACCGCGTCGTCGACGGATGTCCCTTCGGCGATCAACTGGTTGAAGTGGCTAACGAGAACTAGTCCATTCAGTACGGCGATGCCCAGTAGCGCGATAAAACCGACCGACGCCGGCACGGACAGATACTCTCCCGATACGAGCAAGGTCAGGATGCCGCCGACGAGCGCAAACGGGACATTGGCCAGGATCAGCAGCGATTGACGCACAGAGCGGAGGGTTGCGAAGAGCACGCCGAAAATCAGAAAAATCGCGACCGGCACGACGATGGCCAGTCGCGTCGCGGCGCGGCGCTGGTTCTCGAATTCGCCGCCCCAAACCAGACGGTAGCCAGCTGGCAATGTGACCTGCTCTTCCACGGCCTTTTGCGCGTCCTCAACGTAGCCGACGAGATCACGACCCGAGACGTAGGCTTGCACCATGGCGTACCGGGATGCGTTCTCCCGGTCGATCTTGACCGGCCCAGCCGTGCGTTCGACCTTCGCCACATCGCCGACGCGCACAAGTCCGCCATCCCCAGCGGCGAGTTGCATCATTCGAAATTCGTCCGGTGACGACCGGACATTCTCATGCCCGCGAATGACGATCTGCGTCCGCCGCCCCGGCTCTTGCACGATGCCGGCATCTGCGCCCTCGATCATGGCGCGCAACTCGTCTTGAACCCGGGCTGCATCAAGACCCGTGCGGCCGGCCGCGAGCCTGTCGATTTCGACTTGGAGATAATCGACGGCGTCGTTGGCGACCGTCGCGACCTCTGCGGTGCCGTTTACGCCTGCAATTGCGGCTTGCACCCGTCCCGCCAGATCGGAAAGCACGAGCAGGTCAGGCCCGAATATCTTGATCGCGAGATCGCCGCGAGCGCCGGTTAGCATTTCGGAGGTGCGCATCTCGATGGGCTGGGTAAAGGCGAACTCGAAGCCAGGCAGATCGCTCATCGCTTGGCGAAGCTCCTCGATGAGCCACTCCTTGTCCGGTACCCGCCACTCCGCCTTCGGCTTCAAGACAAGGAATGCATCGGTCTCGTTGAGCCCCATTGGATCGAGCCCCAGTTCGTCCGATCCCACGCGGGCGACGATCCGCTCAATCTCGGGCACCTTCTCCTTCAGGCGCTTCTGGATCAGAAGATCGCCTGCGACGCTGGCATCGAGATTGATGGACGGCAGTTTGGTGACCTGCATGATGACCGAGCCTTCATCCATGGTCGGCATGAACGATTTGCCGATCACCGCGTAGGCGGCGACCATGCCTGCCAAACCAGCCGCGGCTAGAATGAAGACGGGCAGGGGCCTTCTGAGAGAGGATGCAAGAAGCGGCCGGTATCCGCGCTTCAGAATGCGCATGAGCCAAGGCTCTTCATGGCTGCCGCCCTTCAAGAGTACGGACGCCAGGACTGGAATGAGCGTCAGCGAAAGGACGAGTGAGCCGCTGAGAGCGAAAATGATTGTCAAAGCGACGGGGCCGAACAGCTTGCCCTCGAGGCCTTGAAGGGACAGGAGGGGCAGGAAAACAAGGCAGATGATGATGATGCCTGAAGCGACGGGCGTCGCCACTTCGCTCGCGGCGCGATAGACCTGATGCAGCGCTGGGATGCGGTCGTGTCCAGCGTGGAGGCGCTCGACGGTATTCTCGACCACAACGACGGCGGCATCGACAATGAGCCCGATGGCAATCGCAAGGCCTCCGAGGCTCATCAGATTGGCTGACATGCCGAATAGGCGCATCATGCCGAAGGTCATGAGTGCCGCGAGCGGCAGCGTCACGGCCACGACGATGGATGCGCGAACGTTGCCGAGAAACGCCACAAGAAGAACAACCACGAGCACCGTGGCCTCAAGAAGCGCTTTTGTTACGGTACCGACGGCCTCCTGGATGAGATGAGAGCGATCGTAGAACACATCCAGACGAACGCCTTCCGGAAGCGCGGACTTCAGTTCCTCCAGCCTTATTTGGATTGCTTGAATCAGCTGGCTTGCGTCAGCTCCGCGCAACGAGAGCACGAGGCCCTGCACGGCTTCGCCGGTTCCATTTTGTGTCACTGCGCCATACCGCGTGAGGCTTCCGATCCGCACGCTTGCGACGTCGCCCAGCCTTAGAACGCGGCCGTTGACGCTCTTCACGACGATCTGAGCTAAGTCATCCGGTGTCTGGATCGCGCCCTGCGAGCGGACCACCAGCGCCTTTTCGCCCTCCGATATTCTTCCTGCACCATCGTTGCGGTTGTTGGCTTCGATTGTGCGGAGCAGATCGGTAACGCCTAGTCCGGCCGCAGCGAGTTTGGCCCCGTCGGGCAAGACCTCGAAGGTACGTACTAGGCCGCCGAGCGCGTTGACGTCAGCCACGCCGGGAATTGTTCGCAGGGCTGGGCGGATTGTCCAATCGAGGAGACTGCGCCGTTCCTCAAGACTGAGGTTGCCGCCTTCAATCGTGAACATGAAGACATCGGAGAGTGGCGTCGAGACCGGCGCTAGGCCTCCGCTGATGTTGGCGGGCAGATCAGGTTGCACGGCGGCCAGCCGCTCGGCCACCTGCTGACGTGCCCAGTAGATGTCAGTTCCGTCGTCGAAGTCGAGGGTTATGTCGGCGATCGCGTATTTGGCGGAAGATCGCAGAATCGTCTGGCGCGGTATACCGAGAAGTTCGAGTTCGAGCGGCGCGATGACCCGAGTTTCGACTTCTTCAGGTGTCATTCCTGGCGCCTTCAAGATCATTTTGACCTGGACCGGCGAAACATTGGGGAAAGCGTCAATCGGGATGGTCTTGAAGGCATAGCCACCGAGTGCCGAGAAGAGCCCGGCCATCACCAGCGTGACGAGGCGTTGGGTTAGCGAAAATTCGATCAGGCGGCGCAGCATGAGTTACTCTCCGCCGAGCAGCGCTTCGAGCTGCGTGAGACCTCTGACTGCGATCTCCTGGTCGGCAGCCAGCGAACCGGCCACCGTTGCGGAGGCCCGTGACTTGCCCTTGAGTTCGACGGGAATGAGTGAAAAGCCATCGTCATTGCGCCGGAAAACCGCGTGCGCGTTCTGGATCCAAGCGACCGCGGAGGCGGGGACTTCATAGCTTCCAGTCTCGGCTGCGCGCTGGAGTGTGATGCTGACGAGTTGACCGGCGACAAGTGGTGAGCCGGCAGGAACGGATGCCAGAAGTGTCGCCGACCGTGTCATGGGATCAAGGCTGCCACCCACGGAAAGCACAGTGCCCCTGAGACTCTCGCCGATGTCGACCGCATCACCGGGCTTGACGTTCTGAATAAGGTCGGCGGGCAGTTGGGCCTCAATCCACAGATCGTCCCGGGTGGAGATCGTCACAGCCGCTGCCATGGCTTCGACCTGCGCTCCAGGTTGCACCAAGGCAATGACGACTTTGCCATCATCGGGTGCGGTTATGGTGTAGCTGCCATTGGCGCCAGATTGGATGCCGCCGATTGCGAACGTCCGTTGGAGCGTGGTGATGGCGGCTCGAAGCTTCGCCACGTGGGCCTCGGCTTCCTCGGCGATGGCGATGTTCAAGATCTTTTTATCGGCGAGATCGCGCTTCCACTTCGCCGTGGCGGATGCCTTTTGCAGGTCCGCCTCGTACTGGGCGACGTTGCCCTGGGACTCCACCAGTTCGCGGCTCAGTACTGTGACAAGCGGATCGCCCTTGCGCACGGCTTGACCCGGCAATGCGTCCACTTTCAAGACGGTCCCGGCAAACGGAGCGGCCGCGGTGATCCGAGCGTTGGCCGCTGGCACGACCGTCGCTGGGAGGACCGCAAATGCTGCTGTTCGGGCTGGCTTCACCCGCTCAAGAGAAATGTCGAGTTGGCTCACCTGTTCGGGCGAGATCCGCACGTCGGTGGCCAGAGCGTAGAGCGGCCAAAGAAAGGCAATTCCAACAGTTGCGAACGAACAGAGGCGCGGCAAACAGTGCAGCATTTGATGACCTGACTGGCAATTGGTGGCTTATTGATTGGCTGGTCTGGCAGTCGTTGAATCGAACTTTGCGCAAGCCCGTTGACGGCTGGCTGACGCCCGATGTCAGCGGCCTGTCATCAGCCATGTGAACCTTAAACGGACCTGAACGGACGTGATGCGACATGTCGCAGCTACGAAATTCAGGTTGGTTTCAGGTTCGCGCGCGAAGGAGGGGGACAACCATCAAAGTCAAAAGTTCAAGCGGTCTACGCGGCGGCACGCCCATCACCCGGAATGCCTACAGGGGTACGCCGTCGCGGTGTTTGAAATCAGGAGTGCCGACTGCCCGGATGCGGCATCAGACGAACGAATTGCTGGAGAAACTCGACATGAAGGTCATGGCCTTCTTCGTACTTTTCGGACTCTTGGCAGCGCTTCTGCCGACCCCACAGGCCTCGGCACATGTCCTGCCCTGGCGGGAGGGCGAGTCGCGTCAGCTCGGCTATGGCCGCTGCGCCAAGGGAAAGTGCATGAAGCGAACCTGCTGGGCACCGTCGCGGCCGCACCGGCATGTCAACGGACAGGTTATCGTGGATCGAATGGGAGGTCCGGAGTGCTGGGGCCGCTCACGTGACGGCCGGACCACTGACGGCCTAAGAAGAGTTCTGCCAACCGGATGATTAAGTGATTGAGAGCCTGGTGTTAGCTGCAAATCAGAAGGTGGTGTATGCCGGATAGCCGGGCCTCAGGGTGCGATCGGGCTTCGAAAGTGCGCATTATTTCGCATTTGATTTGGACTGGTGGCGCGGACGCACGCGCGAAGAATGAGTTGGCGAACAGGTGGCATTGCTGCGGAGGCCGACATTAAAATACTCCTGGTCGAGGATGACAGAGAGATCGCGAGGCGGCTCGGAGAGGCCCTCTCCGGGGCCGGCTTTTCCGTCGAGTACGCCTACAATGGGATGGACGGCCTTGCATTCGGCATGCAGGACGACTTCGATGCCGTGATCCTCGACTTGGGATTGCCCAAGATGCAAGGCGTCGACATTCTCAAGACATGGCGCCGTGAGAAGAGATCATTTCCCGTGCTTATTCTGACGGCGCGCGGGACATGGTCGGAAAAAGTCGATGGCCTCAATGCAGGCGCCGACGATTATGTGACCAAGCCGTTTCATGTTCCAGAACTCGTCGCCCGCCTCAATGCGCTGATCCGCCGGTCGGCCGGCATGGCGTCCGCTGTGCTGACCCACGGAGAACTCAGCCTCGATACGTCCACGGGACATGCCTCGTTCAAGGGGGAGGCGCTCGAACTGACGGCGCAGGAGTTGAGGATGCTCAACTATTTCATGCATCGTATCGGCCGCATCGTTTCGCAAAGCGAACTCGCAGAGCACCTCTACGCCACCGATGAGAACAGAGAGTTCGAACACGATCGAAGTCTACGTGAGCCGGCTTCGCCGCAAAACCTCGCCCGAGATCATTAAGACGATCCGCGGACTTGGCTACAGGATGGACTAGCGCATGGCCTGGCAGAACAGTCTGAGAGCAAGGCTTATTGCGGTCGCCGCACTATGGATTCTGGTGGCGTTGGCTGCTGCGGGCTTCATCCTCTCGGCGATTTTCCGGCAGCACGTGACAGAGCAATTCAAGGAAGAGCTGTTCGTCCATCTTGCCGAGCTTCAGCGCCTCGCGGAAATCCAGGATGGTGACGCACTCCTCTCGCGTCCGCTCAGTGACCCCCGCTACGACGAGACGTTGTCGGGGTACTACTGGGAAATCCAGAAGAGTGGGAAAGTTCTTGCCCGTTCAGCTTCGATGCGCGGCCCCCTGCTGCAAGTCCCCCTCGATCAGCCGGCCGATGTTGGCGTCCATACCCACATGGGCGTTGGGCCAACCGGTCAAATCTATGTGGCCGAGCAGGCCCAGTGGGCGACACCGTCGGGTCCGGTCGTCCGTTACCTCATTGGCACGGATCAACGCCACATCGATAATGTCATCACCGCATTTGACCGTACTATCGCTATTTCTCTTGCCGGCTTTTCCTTGACACTCATTCTGGCCGCGGCGCTGCTCATCGCGTTTGCGATGCGTCCGCTTGCGCAACTTCGTCTGGCCTTGGCCGACGTGCGGCGCGGCGTGACCAAGCAGATTGATCCGACGTTTCCAGCTGAGGTGCAGCCTCTGGTCGATGACCTCAACGGCCTTCTGGTTTCCACAGGCGAATTGGTCCAGCGCGCGCGCACCCAGGCGGGAAACATTGCCCATGGTCTGAAGACGCCGATGGCGATTATTGCCGACGAGGCTGAACGCCTCGACCATGATGGAGCGCGGCAGTCGGCTTCGACAATCGCGGCGCAATTGAAGAAGATGCAGTCTCAAATCGACTATCAGATCACACGGGCAAGAGCGTCGGCGGCCCACGTCACCATCGGCAACAGTGCGTCCGTGGCAAAATCCGTGGACGAGGTGGCAAGCGCGTTGCGCCGCCTGTACCACGACAGTGGCATTTCGATCGGTCAGGAGATCGATCCTGAACTGCGCGTGGCCTGCGACAGGCAGGACCTTAACGAGATTGTGGCCAATCTCCTGGACAACGCCTTCAAGCATGCGGCACGTCGCATCGAAATTTCGGCGCCTTGCAATCCGCACGGCAATCTGCTGACGGTTCTGATCGACGACGACGGTCCAGGCTTACCTCCCGAGGCGCGCGACGTAGTCTTCAATATCGGAGAACGCTGGGACAGTCAGGCACCAGGCTCGGGGTTGGGCCTCGCCATTGCCCGGGATCTGGCCCGGCTCTACGGCGGAGATGTCGCGCTTGACGAGAGTCCGGCGGGCGGACTTCGCGTCGCGCTCCAATTGCCGCGACGCACCTAGTTCGGCGAGAGAATGGTTGAAAATGATGAGACGACTGTACGCGCGAACAGGAAGCGATCGGGGGAATAGGCGGCTCGCTGGATGCGGGATGCGAGGAGCATGGATCATTCGTTGTGGCAGCGGGGTGTCACCAATGTCGACCGGTCGCGGCATCAGCGAAACGTAATGCGGATGCTTCAAAGGCGGTCCAGATTTCTCATACTCCACAACCCTATGGCCGGGCGTAATGGTGAAGGCCTTGCCAATCAGGTTGCCGGCGCGCTGCGGCAGCGGGGCGTCCAGGTGGAATCACGCGTTCTTGGAGATGGTCCAGATCCGACCGAAAACTTGGCCAACCATTATGACGCCGTTGTCGTTTCCGGCGGCGATGGAAGTATTCGGGCGATGGCAGAGCGGACGGCAGCCGAGAATGTGTCGCTTGGAATTATTCCAAACGGCACTGGCAACGTCCTTGCCGAGGAGTTTGGGATTCCGCGCACGCCGGCGGAGCTGGCGAAGGTCCTGATCGAAGGCCACGCCGTCCCCGTTCATGGCGGAACGGTCAACGGATCTCCCTATCTCCTCATGTTTGGGGCAGGCTTTGATGGCCGCATCGTTGGGCGGCTGTCTAGGCCGATCGTGCAACGCCTGGGGAAGCTCGCCTACACATGGCCTATCCTTAAGACGATCGTCGAATCTCCGGTTGCCTTCGAAGTGATGCTGGATGGTCAGATGTTCGTAGCGTCTTGGCTTCTGATCACGAACGCGTCGCGCTACGGGGGGCGTTTCCATCTCACGAGCCGCACGCGCGTCACTGAAAAATCGCTCGTAGCCTTCGTGTCGCATGCCAGGTTCAGGCGCGAGCGGTTAGCAGAGCTTCTGCATCTCGTGCGAGGCCGCCTCGAATTCGCAAAGACCATGCAAGTTATGCCGGTGATCCGTGCCGAAATCTTGAACCCGGACGTTCCCGGTCAGATCGACGGGGAGCCGCTCCCTGGGGGTCCCTATGTTCTAGAGACACGCCACGATGCGAGCATGATTATCGCCTCCATTGAGGCCGAGGGGTCCAAGGGGACAGCAAATTGATGGTGCATACGGCAAAAGCGCGGCGGCATCTTTGCCGCGTCCGCGCGCCCGCGATCGAGGGACATGTTCTGATCCGCCAAAGGCCGGTGATGGGCGCTGTTGTCGCCGTCGAACAGTCTGAGAACGTAAGTAAATCAGACATTGGCTTGAAGCGATGAACAGCACGAATCCCAAGATGACTTAGGTCGTCCGCACCCTGCACCGTCTTCTGACGCGCCCCAGATCCAGCGGCGAGATCATTGTGCTGACGGCGGGGTTCCTCACCGTTGCGGCCAACCTCAACTTCTTTGCTACGGCGCTTGAGGTCTTCGAACCCAAGCCCGCGAACTGGCCGTTTCTGATTTCCTTGATCTTGAGTGTCGCGGCCCTGTTCGTTCTGCTGCTCTCCGCTCTTTGTCACCGTATTCTCGTCAAGCCTGTCCTCATCGCCGTACTGCTGTTAAGTGCGGTGCTGGCCTATTTCACGCACGCCTACGGAACCGTCTTCGACACCCAGATGATTGCGAACGCGCTGGAAACGAACCAGGCGGAAGCTGCAGATCTGCTCACCCCGGCCATGCTGATTTGGGTCGGACTGCTGGGAGTTCTGCCGGCGCTCGTCGTATGGGCCGCCCCCCTCCACTTCCCACCTTGGCGAACCGAGACAATGGCCCGGCTGAAGCTAGCAGGCGTCGCGGCGCTTGTTCCCATACTTTCATTCACGATGTTTAGCGGTCATTACGTCAGTCTGCTGCGCGAGCATCGGCAAGTTACGAGTAAGTCGGTGCCGACATTTGCCATGCTTTCCGCCGCCCGCCATTTTCTCCGTCAGGCGCCCGCGCGTAACGCGCAACACATCCAGATCGCCAGCGATGCCAAACGCGAACCGGGGGACGCACACCGCGAACTCGTCATCATGGTCGTCGGCGAAACTGTCCGGGCCGATCACTGGGGGCTCAATGGATATGTCCGGGACACAACGCCGAAACTTCGCGCGGCCGGCGTTGTGAATTTTCCGGATTTCTGGTCGTGCGGTACATCGACCGCCATTTCCGTGCCGTGCATGTTTTCCAATTTCGGGCATCGGGAGTTCGACAGGGATACCGCCGTCGCAACGGATAATGCCCTCGACGTTCTGGCACGGGCGGGTGTCAGTGTCCTATGGCGCGACAACAATTCGAGTTCTAAGGGCGTTGCCGACCGCGTCACATACCAGGACTTCCGGACGCCTGAGATCAATCCCATGTGCGAGGAGGGCGAATGCCGTGACGAAGGCATGCTCCATGGACTCCAGGATTGGATTGATCGACAGAAAGGGGACATGCTGATCGTCCTGCACCAGATGGGCAATCATGGTCCCGCTTATTACAAGCGGTATCCACGATTGTTTGAGCGCTTTACGCCTGCGTGCGCCACGAGCGACCTGGGGTCCTGCTCCGAAGAGGAGATCAGCAATGCCTACGATAACGCCATCCTCTACACCGATGATTTTCTCTCAAAGGTCATCGGATTGCTGAAGACCAACACCGCGAATTTCGAAACCGCGATGTTTTACGTCAGCGATCATGGGGAATCTTTAGGTGAGTACGGGCTATATCTTCACGGAACGCCCTATGCCCTGGCACCTGATGCGCAACGCCACGTTCCGGCAGTCATGTGGCTTGGCGAGCGCATCAAGGCCGACATCGTCACCTCGTCACTGCCCGACCGCAGCCGGCGGCGCTGGTCGCACGATAATGTCTTCGCGACCCTCTTGGGATTTTTCGAGGTCCGCTCGGGATCGTATCGCGCGGACCTGGACATCCTCGAACGTTCCAAAGTCGAGTTCAGCGCCCAGCACTAGGCGCACTTCGACGACGTTGCGGGTGGCCGGGCGGTTAGGCAATAGCCTAGTCAGTGCCCGCTTGCGCGCCGCCACGCAGAGAACCGGTTCAGGCGCGGGACCCCCAAGGACAAGAACCTTCGTCTCGGCTCTTCATGCATCCGTCACGACGGTGTGCCGCCGCGGGTCACCGTGAAACCGGCAGCAGGCCAAGAAAAAACTGTTCCGAAACATCACATCGCGACCGGCGGTGGCCGCGGCCCTGGTGTTGGCAGTTTGGTACGTAGATGGCGCGCCTCGAAGGAGGTAGTTCGAACGCGCAGCGTTCCCGCACCCAAGGGGGCCGGGCGAACAGCCCGCCCCGTCGGAACCGGCGAGCGGAGCGGACTTCGGCGTGAGACAGGCCTTGGCGCGCCGGACCGAATGAAACGGCGAACACCTATGTAGTTGAAGTCGCGATACAATTGCAGCGAGCAAGCAAGTGAGGACTTCCAAAGGTTGCCGCCTTATCGGCGTGACAGCAAGACAGGGCCGGTACGCGCCCAGAAGCGGACGCTGTTACAGGCACGCAATGACGCCATCCTGGTCCGCGCACCAGCGCCGTTCGACGCAATAGCCGGAAACCTGCCGTCGACCAGCCAACGCTTAGGGCCGATTTTGTTGCAGAAGTTGGTTGAGAGGCCCGGCGAACCGTGATTCCCTTCGTCGAGGCGGTGGCATCGACGGAGCAGTTCGATGATGGGGCAGCGCACAAAAGACCAAGGCCAGCTGTTTTATTCCTTTGATCTGAACGCGGCCGTTCCTGACGATCATCTCGTTCGCAAGATCTCGGCAGTTCTGGACTTATCCTGGGTTCATGCTGAACTGGCACCGCACTACTCGCACACCGGACGCCCGTCGATAGATCCGGTGCTCATGATCCGTATGCTCGTTATTGGCTACGTGTTCGCGATCCGCTCTGAGCGTGCGCTGTGCCGCGAGGTGCAAGTGAATCTAGCCTACCGCTGGTTCTGTGGCCTTGGCATCGAAGACAAGATCCCCGATCATTCTGCCTTCACGCGCGCACGTAACGAGCGTTTCCGTTCGCACGACATTTTCCGCAAGGTGTTCGAACGCGTCGTCGCCTCCTGCATCGAGGCAGGTCTGGTCGGTGGCAAAGGCTTCGCCGTCGATGCAGAGTCTGATCGCAGCCGATGCCAACAAGTGCGGTTCGACGCCGGGAGGCGAGTGGAGCCACGATATCGATCCGTCGACGGTGCAGCGCGCCGTGCAAGATTATCTGGCGAACCTTGATGATCCCGCCTGGGGTGCTGCAAGCGACGTGGTTCCGAAGTTCGTCGCGCCTGCCGACCCGGCGGCGCAATGGACCGGCGCGCTACGCAATGCTGCCTTCTTCGCCTATGCCGACAACTACCTCATTGATGTGAAGTTCGGCATCATCATGGATGTCGAGGCGTCGCGGGCAATCCGACAGGCGGAAGTTGGCGCATCGCAGACGATGATCGAGCGCACCGAGGCGACGTTCGGCATCAAGCCGGACTGGCTTGTCGCAGACACCGCGTACGGGGCTGCACCCAATCTGCATTTCCTCGTCGATGAGAAAGGTATCGAGCCACACGTGCCGGTCATTGATAAATCGAAGCGCGATGACGGCACTTTCAGCCGAGAAGACTTCAACTACGACGAAGTGCGTGATTGCTACGTCTGCCCCAACAACAAAGTCCTGCCGCGGTCGAGCAGAAAGCGCAGGTCACGCGGCGACGACATGATTTCCTATTTCTCGCGCGTCGCCGACTGCAGGTCGTGTCCACTCAAGTCGAGATGCTGTCCGAAATCGCCGAGTAGGAAGATTACGCGGCACATTCACGAGGCTGCGCGCGACGTCGCCCGGGCCGTGGCCAAAACGCCAGCCTACGAGCAGACGCGCCGTGATCGTAAGAAAGTCGAGATGCTGTTTGCCCATCTGAAGCGGATCCTCCGGATGGGACGTCTGAGGCTAAGAGGACCGGCTGGCGCCCAGTTCGAGTTCACGATCGCGGCCATCGCTCAAAATTTGCGGCGTCTGGCCAAGCTGACCGTGCATCCACCGGATAGAACAGCGTTGTGCGTTGCGTAAGCGTTGGTTGCGTCAGTGAGTTAGGAGCCGCGCCCTAACGGGGCAGCGGCAAGGCCGGATACGCTGCGTTCTAAAAAAGGACCACCGGCGGCCAATCCGCCACTTCCAGCCTACTTCTGCAACAAAATCGACCACAAACGGCCGTGGCAGCTTGGCTCACGATGAGCTGGAAGTTCGGCAAGTCGTTGGTAGGTAGGTGACAGTCGATCTCGGTCGACTATGCTAGGGTGACTCGAGACTTTTGCTCGAGAGAGCCAAACCGATTGGATTACGCCGGTCCGGCTCGACTCTGAGGCTATGCTCTAAACCTAGAGACGCCAATCTCGCCGGTCACTCACACCCCTCTCCAGAGGAGCACGGCCCGAATGTTTCCCCTGTCGGCTCTTCTTACCCGCATGATCCAGACCGGCACACTGACCGTCACAGATGCTGCCGGCGGACTGCACGCCTTCGGCGGCAAGATCCCAGGCCCCGCGGTCACGATGAAACTATCCGACCCGGGCCTCTATCGGTCCCTCGTGTTCAAGTCCGAACTTGCCGCCGGCGAAGCCTACATGGACGGTACGCTCACATTCCCTGGCTCCAGTTTGCGCGCGTTTCTCGACCTCATGTCGATCAACCGAAACGACCGCCCGCCGACACCCATTCAACGCGCCGTCGGCACCGCAGCAAGAACTTTGAAGCGTTTCCAGCAATCCAACCCCATTGGTCGCGCGCAGCAGAACATCGCCCACCACTACGACATCGGCAACGCGCTCTACCAGCTGTTCCTCGACGAGGGGCTCTTCTATTCATGCGCCTATTTCGAGAATGACGATGACACTCTCGAGGCGGCTCAAAGGGCGAAGTGCCGGCTGATCGCCGCCAAGCTCGGCCTCAAGCCCGGCCAGAAAATTCTCGACATAGGCAGCGGTTGGGGTGGTCTTGCCATCTATCTTGCCCAAATGGAGGACGTCGAAGTCCTCGGGGTGACGCTATCGAAAGAGCAGCATGCACTCGCCCAAGAGCGCGCCCAAAAGGCCGGGGTCTCAGACCGCGTTCGCTTCGAACTCCGGGACTACCGCGAGCTTGAACAAAAATTCGACCGCCTCGTATCAGTCGGCATGTTCGAACACGTCGGTGTGCCACGCTACAACGAGTTCTTCCAGCATGTGAACAATCTGATGTTCGACGACAGCGTGATGCTTCTCCATTCGATCGGCCACATGAGCCCGCCCTCCACGGCCAGCCCCTGGCTGCGCAAGTACATCTTCCCCGGCGCCTACTCACCTGCTCTCTCGGAGGTATTTCCAGCAGTCGAACGCAATCGCCTTTGGGTGACGGACTGCGAGTTTCTTCGGCTCCACTATGCGATGACGCTGAAGCACTGGCACACTCGTTTTGAGAAACACCGCGCCGAAATCCAGGCCATGTACGACGAACGCTTCTGCCGTATGTGGGAATTCTATCTCATCAGCGCCGAAATGATGTTTCGCACAGGTGCCCAGGAAGTCTTCCACCTCCAGCTTTCCCGCCAACGCGACGCATCCCCAATTCGCCGCGATTACATGATCGACGTCCAACGCGAACTGAAGCGTCGCGAAGCCGAACGCCTCCCCAAGCTCGACGGGTCAGGTTAGCGAGCCGCGTAGGCGCTCATCGAACGCAGAAGGCCACTGTTTTCGGGCGCGCCTCAGTTCGTACTCTTCGTCTCCATCGGCTGATAACGGACATTGGCTGTGAAGGTCGCCCAAGCGGGAGCGAATTTTGAGGCGGGTCACAGGCGGGCTTAAGCGGCGTTCAGATGACTACCGAACTACCTCCGATACCGACCCTCATCCCGTGCCGCAACGAAACGTCGGTGAGGGCCAGTAGTTGCCGTAGGCATCTACTCAATAGATGCGTTGCAGAACGCTATATCACTCTAACGGTCGCGTTCGGGTCAACCGCAAACAGCGATTTCGGAGGCACCCCCAAGATTGTCGGGTATGCGGGTCACTGCGCCGGCGATGAAGTGTCGATCATCTCGGTGATCTCGATTGTCCGCTGCCTGGCAAGTGTAACGACGGCATCGAGGCCGTGGGGAATTCGGTTCGACAGCACGACGTCGCCACCGTGCGAACGCGCGATGCTGCGGGCAACCGTCAGTCCGAGGCCATGTCCGCCGGTGGTGCGCGCGCGCGACTTCTCAACGCGATAGAATGGCGCGAATACGGCTTCGAGCTGGTCGTGTGGGACGCCGGGTCCATCGTCCGAGACGACGATCTGAGCCTGATCCTTCTCGATGGAGGCGGTTACGCGGGCTGACCCAGCATACTTGACAGCGTTCTGCACCACATTGCCGAGTGCGCGCTTGAGGGCCAGGTGCCGGCCGTCGATGACCAGATGGCGGGGCGCTGAGACCTCTACTGTATGGCCTGCGTCTGCCGCATTCGCAGAGATCGTATCCAGGATAGCCCGTATATCGACAGGTTGGATCGGCTCACGCTCCTTGTCGGTCCGCAAAAACTCCAGCGTTGCCTCTATCATCTCGTCCATCTCGTCGAGATCAGCCTCGATGCTGCTCCGCAATCCGGCATCGGCAATATTGGCCACGCGCAGCCGCAGCCGCGTCAATGGCGTCCGGAGGTCATGACTGACCGCAGCCAGCATTCCAGTGCGATCGTCGATGAGGCGCGAGATGCGAAGTTGCAGCTCATTGATCGCGGCGGCCAGCGTCCGAACCTCGCGAGTACCGGATTCCTGCAGCGGAATGCTGTCGGCTGTCACGAACAACCGGCGGGACGCCTCTGCCAGATCATCCAGCGGACGGGTCAGCCACCGGCTCATCAGGATCGACACGAGGGCGACGCCCAAAGCGCTCAGCACAATCGACGTTATGAGGCTTGGTGAAGTTGCGCGGGGCGGTTGGGTCTTTACCAGCGTGACATTGAGCCAGCTGTCATCGGCCAGCCGTAGCGACATGAGCGTGGTGTGCGCGTCATCGAACTCGGGGGAGTTTTCATGGGCGCCCTGAGTTCGGCTGGTGCCGAGCACGAGGCCACTTCCGCGCAACTGTGGCCAACGTCTCAAAAGCTCATCTCTGAGACCGACGACATCAGGCTCCAGTTCGCCTCCCTGGGTGGTCAGCGGCTGGCGGGCCCAATGCAGCTCGATGGCCCCACCGGACAGCCGATGGGCTGTCTCGTCTCTCAACTCCGGCGCCACGGAGGTGATCGTTTCAGCAAGCGACAGAAGCCGGTCTGCGAGCCGCTCGGTCTGCGCGTGGCTGAGCTCGTGCCGGATACCCTGCTGATAGAGAAGCTGAGCCAGCACGATGATTGCGCCGAGCCCTGCCATGAGGACTAGAATAGTCCGGCTCGCAATGGTATCGGGTAGCCACTTCATCGCACGGTGACCGCCGGCAGGAACATGTAACCGGCCCCGCGAACCGTCTTGATCAACTCCTCCCCGTTCTCTTCGGCTTCGATTTTCCGCCTCAGACGGCTAATCTGCACATCGATGCTGCGATCGAATCCTGCGAGGGCGCGATTGCGGGAAGTCTCGAGCAGATGTTCGCGTGAGAGTACGCGCTGCGGTGCCTCCAGGAACGCGAGGAGCAGATCATATTCGCCGGTCGATAGGTCGATGATGACGCCTGCCGGGTTGCGAAGCTCCCGGCGCATCAGATCGAGGGTCCAACCTTCGAAAGTCATGCTGGTCCGGCGGCTACCGGTATTGGATCCGGCGTCCATCCGCACGCGCCTGATGATGGCCCTCACGCGAGCGAGTAACTCGCTCGGACTGAAGGGCTTGGGTAGATAATCGTCGGCCCCCATCTCCAGGCCGACTATGCGATCGGTCTCGGTCCCGCGCGCGGTTAGCATCACAATGGGGATGGTCGAGTGGGCCCTGAGGTCGCGGCAGATCTCGAGCCCGCTCTGACCGGGAAGCATGATGTCAAGGATCACGATATCGACGGGCTTTCCCGCGCGCAGAACGCGCGCCAATTCGCGGCTATCAGTGGCCAGCGACACGCGATAGCCCGCATCATCGAAAAGACCGGCGAGGAGCTTGCGCAACTCGGCATCATCGTCGCAGATCAGGACGTGAGCGCCGGAAGATGCTTGTTCCTCCGCCGCTCCCGCCATTGGCCGCGTTCGCTCCGCTCTGTCGCCTGTCATCTACCTATCGCGTGCTACTGGAGGGGCGTGAAACGAGCCTGAAAGCTCTCCCCGCCGACTTTCTGCGTCTTGAGAATCACCTTCATACCCTTGGCAGCCGTGAAGCCGCCCGAACCCTTGAGGATATTGTCGCCTGCCGGCGAAAGCGCAATATCGAACTTGTTCCCGCCGACGAGAACCTGGGCCTCAGCTGTTCCGCCGACCGTGTCCACGGGCTTTTCCTCCTTGTCTGTCACGTGCAGCGTCAGCTCGCCACCACTTGCTACGAGCTCCCAATGCTGCTTGCCGCCGCCAGCGTCGACGATATGACCGCCATTGGGGCCCTTGATGAATTTGCTGTCGGAATGAGCGAAGGCGGATGTCGCCAGGGCAAGGCTCAGTGCGACAACGATCGGCTTCAGCATGGTCGTTCCTTTCTTAATGCGGGAATGGGGGTTTCGATAGGGACATTGGGGCGCTCAGTAGGCTTCGGCTGTGCGCTCGCCGGGTGGCAACTCGGAACGGGCCTCACGCAGTCGCTCGATGGCCTTCTCGCCGTAACGGTAGAAAAGCAAAGGCGTGAGGAATGTATCGAGTAGTGTGGAACTGATGAGGCCGCCGAAGATCGTGATTGCAACAGGATGAAGGATCTCCTTGCCTGGCTCACCGGCGCCGATCATGAGCGGCACGAGCGCGAGGCCGGCAGAGAGCGCGGTCATCAATACCGGCGTCAATCTCTCCAGGCTGCCGCGCACGATCATATCGCGGCCAAAGCGCTCACCTTCGAGTAGCACCAGGTTGATGTAGTGAGACACCTTGAGAATGCCATTTCTGGCGCTGATGCCCGCGAGCGTGATGAACCCGATCATGGTGGCGACCGAGAGCGGCTGCCCCGCGATCCACAGCGCGGCGACGCTCCCGATCAGGGCGAGCGGCACGTTGCCCATGATAATGAGTGCCAGTACCGCCGATTTGTAGCGGCTGTAGAGAACCGTGAAGATTGCTCCCAGCGAGACGAGCGACAGCAGCGCGATGAGCCGAGCGGCGTCCTCCTGGGCCTCGAATGTGCCTTCCAGGCTGGTGAAATAGCCGTCCGGAAGGGTCGCATCAGCCGCGATCTGCCGGACGCTGGAAATGATCCGCGCCATGTCGGAACCGTCGGTGTTCGCCAGTACCACGATGCGCCGGCGCGTGTTGTCGCGCTGGATCTGGTTTGGGCCATCTGTCTCGACAATGGTGGCAAAGGACGACAGCGGGACCCGCCCGGCCGGGGTCTCGAGCATCAGATGTGACAGTCCCTGGGTGGTGCGGTCGCGATCCGCCAATCGCAATACGACGTCAAAGCGCCGGCTGCCGTCGATGACTTGCGAGACGACGCGGCCATTGAGCATCGATTCCAGCGCCTCGGTGACGTGGGCAGGCGTTACGCCCAGCTGACCAGCCTTGTCGTAGTCGACAGCGACCTGGACCTGGGGAATGCGAACTTGACGTTCCACCTGAAGATCGACGATGCCGGGGATCGCTTCCATGCGTGTTCGCAACTGCTCGGCAAGCGCGCGCAGCGTATCCAGATCGTCCCCGAACACCTTGAGCGCGATCTGGGCGCGCACGCCCGACAGCATGTGATCGAGCCGGTGGGAGATCGGCTGGCCGATATTGAAGTTGGCTGGCAGCATGGCGAGACGGGAGCGGATCTCGGAAATGATTTCCTCCCGCCCGCGCCCGCTGCGATGGAGATCCACGTCGATTTCGGCGGAATGCACGCCTTCCGCGTGCTCGTCGAGCTCGGCGCGGCCCGTGCGGCGGCCCACGCTTCTGGCCTCGGGAACCTGCAGGATGAGCTGCTCGGCGATCAGCCCCACGCGATGGGATTCGGCCAGCGAGATGCCCGGCCGGAAAAGCATGGAGATCGTCAGCGTGCCCTCGTTGAACGGCGGCAGGAACGAACGGGGCAGGAGTGTTGCGCTTGCAGCCGCGATCAGTACCGCAAAGGCCGCCGTCGCTATGATGAAGGGCTGCTGCCCAAAAGCCCAATCGAGGATGCGCCGGTTGCCTGCCTTCAGAGTGCCGACGAGCCAGCTCTGATGCTCGGCCGATCCGGCGCTCTGGGGCAACAGATAGTAGCACAGCACGGGCGTGACCGTGATCGAGGTGACGAGGCTTGCAAGAATCGACACGATGTAGGCGACGCCGAGTGGTGCAAACAAGCGGCCCTCGATGCCCGACAGCGCAAAAAGCGGAACGAACACCAGCACGATGATCGCGGTCGCATAGATGATACCCGACCGCACCTCCTGGGATGCCCGTGCGATGATCGAAAGGACCGGTTCGGGATTGGGCTTAGCACTGTTCTCGCGCAACCGCCGGAACACGTTCTCCACGTCCACGACCGCATCGTCGACCAGTTCGCCGATGGCGATGGCTAGGCCGCCCAATGTCATCGTATTGATGGTCAGCCCCAAGAGGTGAAAGACGATGACAGTTATGAGGATCGAGATGGGAATGGCGGCGAGCGATATGGCGGTCGTGCGCCAGTTGAGCAGAAACAGGAAGAGCACGATAGCGACGACAATCAGTGCCTCGAACAGAACCTTCTGAACATTATCGATCGACACCTTGATGAAGTCGGCTTGCCGGAACAGGATGGCGGTCGACACATCCTCCGGCGTTACACGCTGCAAATCATCGATAGCCGCCTCGATCGCGGCGGTGAGCATGAGTGTATCGGCAGAGGGCTGTTTTTGAACCGACAGGATGACGGCCGGCTTGCCCATATGTCCGGCATCCCCACGCTTGACGCGCGCTGCATAATCGACATCTGCGACCTGAGATAGCCGAATGGAGATGTTGCCCCGCCTGACCACAGGCAGGTTCTTCAAGTCTTCGAGCTTGGTCGTCCGCCCGAGGTTCCGAATAAGATACTCGCGGGCATGCTGATCGACGAACCCGCCCGCCGTATTGGCTCCGAACTGGCGCAGTGCATTCTCGATTTCGGCGCGAGGAATATCGAGCGCTCGCATCTGGGCGAGATCGAGTGTGACCCGGTACTGCCGCACCTCGCCGCCAATCGGAATGACCTGAGCGACACCGGGAATGTTCAGCAACCGCGGGCGCAGCACCCAGTCTGCCTGCTCGCGCAACGCCATCGGGTTGGCCGTCTCGCTTGACAGCGCAATCAGCATGATCTCGCCCATGATCGAGGTGACCGGGCCCATCTGGGGCACGACACCGCGAGGCAGCTGCTCGCGTACGACGTTGAGGCGTTCCGTTACCTGCTGACGGTTGAGATAGATGTTCGTGCCCCACTCGAACTCGATGTAGACGATCGAAAGGCCGACCCCTGAAACCGACCGAACGCGGGTGACACCGGGCATGCCATTCAACGCCGTCTCAATCGGAAACGTCACCAGCGTCTCGACCTCCTCGGGTGCCAGACCCTCAGCTTCGGTCATAAGCGTAACCGTCGGTCGGTTGAGATCTGGAAACACGTCGACGGGCAACTGGCGCATCGTGAAGGCGCCATAGGCCATGAGGATTGCCGCTGTCGCGAGCACGAACAGACGGTTGCGGAGACTGGCGCTGACGAGAAAGTTGAACATTATCCTGCCCCCTCAGCGCACTTGATTGAGCAGCGTGACGCCTTCCGTCACGATGCGCATGTCGTCCTTGATGCCGGCGGAGACGACGACCGAGTTGCCGTCGAGCGGCATTGTTTTCACGTTCTGGGGCTCGAAACGTTCGGGCTCGGACTTGATCCAGACGATGGGCAGACCGGTTTGGCCACGAACAATTGCGGAAGCAGGTATGACGTAGCCTTCCACATCGGCCGACGACTGCAGAAGAACCTTCACTGGCATGCCGATGGACAGGCCTTCCTGGGCACCAGCCATCTTGAACGACATGACGGTTGCCTGATGCCGAAGAGCAAGGCCGCGGCCAGCGAATTCGAGCGGGATCTTCCGGCCGTCTGCAACGATGGCGTAGGCCGCCATCAGGTTGGCGATTGTCTTGCTCTCATGACCATGCCCATGAGCTTCGACCCAGAACTGCGATGGGTCCACGATCTCGAAAAGCACATCTCGCGGTTCGACAATCTGGCCAATCGTTGCGTTAGCCACCGATACGACACCGCTGATCGGCGCAAAGATCGGCTCGCGAGATGTAACGCTCGGCACGAGTTCGGCGCGCCGGCGCTTGAGCGCATCGAGCTCTCCACGCACCTCGTCGACCTTGACCTGCGGGACCACGCCGGGGTTCTTCTCGTAGCGTGACAGGATCGTGCGATTCGTCTCGATGCGGCCCTCTGTCTCGGCGATCAGACTGTCGATGTTCGCCCGGTCGGCAGCCTCGATGTAGGTCTGCACATAGGCCAGCAATTCACCCTTTTCGACGCGCTTGCCAAGGTAGGCAAGCCCACCCGGAGCGGCGTCTATGCGGCCCGGCCGCCCCGGTTGCACGCGCCCGAAATGCTCCGGCCCGGCGATGATCGCACCCGTCAATTCAATCGTGGTGGGGGCTGCGGTCTTCGCCGCAAGAATCGTACGGACGGAAAGCAGATGCTGCGTCGCCTTGGGTACGAAAAGTGTGCCGTCCGGCATGCGCTGTGCCAAATCGGTCGCAAGCGTAGGTGGAACGGTCGGCAACTCCGGCTGTGCCGCTTCGGCAGCGGCAACATCGCCGGCAAATGACAATACGGCGCTTGATAAGACCACCAAGACGATTGCGCCTGCACTCCGGCGAATAGGCGTAACCGGCTTGGACAAATTCTCCGGAGCTATCGCTTTCTGACCGGTAGACAACTCTTCATCAGAGTCTGCCGGGTTTCGCGGCGTTTTGCGCCTCGAGATCGCTCCGGCAAGGAGCAGCCCAGCCAATACCCCGGCGATGGCTCCACCCAGGCCCACGGCAAGGTAGACTTGGTGCTTGTGCAGCCATTCCATCGTCGAGGTGCCCGGCGTCGCCGTGCCCGGCGCGATGCCCAAGGCGGCGATTCTCTCCAGTCTTCCGGTCAGCAGATCCTGCGCGCCGTCGGCGAGCGTCAAGTTGAAGACCAGGTCCGTGGTCTCGGCGTTCGCGAGCCACGGTGCCGTTAGCGTGAAAACACCGTCGCCGCCCGGATGTGCGGGCGCGGACGAGCTGCCCGCCGAGACGGTCATCGTTGCGCCCTTCACAGGTTCGTTGGAGGCAAATGTGTGCAGGAAGATCGTCAGGCGATCATTGCCGGAAACGACGCCCACCAGCTCGAAGTCCGGGGTTACGGCGACGACACGAGGCGCGACCGGCAGGTTGAGCGGCGGCGGCTTGTCGTGATCGTGGCCCTCATGCGCGTGGACCACAGATCCGGCACATACGACGAGCGATACGCCGAGGAGGAATGCGATGACGGGCCGTATCATGCGAGCACTCCTGGCCGATTGGGGCGTTTGAAGTCGGATCGGCCATATTGACTTGGAAATAGGCACCGAGTTTTCTAGCGATCTGCACTACAGTTTGCGCCAGCAATCCGGTGTTCCGTAGAGGTTGACGATAACGTGGCCGTCGACATGGCGGTGCGGCCGGGACTTTGCCCAGCACGTCCGGTTCATGCATGGTCCCTTTGCGCATCGTCCAAACCCGAGCTGGCGCGACTCTCCGTCCCGCCAGGGCATTACGTGAGCGAGCACACCTGTTGATGCTAGGCTGCAGCCACTTGTGAGCGCGACGGCCAAAATGATCGTCCTGAAGGTCATCCCAATTCCCGGAAAAGAGGCGTATCTAAACTCGACGGCCGCTGACCCAGATTCGATAGGAGCCATTGGCACCTCTCCTTGTGGCGGGCTTCGCGTAACACCTGCATTTCTCTATTGTTACAGAATGTATCGCTCAGGCCAGCGGCTCGGTGCCTGCGAATGCTCGACCTCGTAGCGGTAGCCCAGATCGGCGCCATGCGCGTCTCGCCTCACGTCGCCATCAGCGGATTTGGAACTTCGATAGCGATGATCTATTCATCAACGGCGTCCTAGTGGACACCGACGAAAGTCGCGGCCGCATCGAAGGCGGTATCCTCATCACGACGCTAAGCGGTCTGGGACTTGGTGGCGCAGCGGCCTATGACGGAATTATCCGTCGTCGAACAGCCCTGATCAGCCCGCAAAATATCCTGTTTCTGAGACCCGTTCGCGCCAGACTGCCAGCACAGCCAACTAACCAATTAGAATTGCGCAATTTTTCAATCCCGCAGCTGCGGGATTGTGACGGCGTGTCCGCGGTCACGATGTAGTGCTGGCGGAGAACTTTGAATTCGAACGGCTCAGGACCCGCCTCAGGGCGTTGGTCAGATCCGAGCCGCGGATTGGTTTCATGATGTGGGGGACATCGCTTCCGAACTCGGGAAGGTTCTCTCGCGAGAAGCCGGAGACGAAGACGAAGGGGATGCTGCGCGCCTCAAGAGCGGCAACGACCCGATCGACGGGCAGACCGAATAGATTTCCATCAAGGACGGCCGCATCGAACGACAGGGTCGCGATGGCGTCGAGGGCGGCATCGACGGAGATAAGGGGTCCGAGTGGAGTGAAGCCCGAAGCGGACAGGATTTCGTCGATTTCCACCCCAATCATCGGTTCGTCTTCGATGATCAAGATGCGTGGCACCGACCGGGCTTCAGTGGCCGCGGGGGTCTGCATCCGCGCGCGCCGGTTCATGAGCCTTCGCCCGGGATTGAAATAGTCCGCTTCCCGCTGCGTGACGTCGTTGAGATCAATGTCGAGATCACATTGCAGCCCGAGTGGATCGAACGTCAGTTCGCTCTTGATCTGAGGGGAGCGGCCTGTCCGCTCGATCAGCGTCAGGCCGAATCCAGCCGCCGTTGGCACAGTAACCGGTGGCCCGCCGACTTCCCGCCACGACAGCCGGACCTTGGACGGATCGCCGTCGTGATGAGTCCATTTGATCGTGACACGGCCCCACGGATTGGAGAGCGCGCCATGTTTGGCGGCATTGGTTGCGAGCTCGTGCAGGATGAGCGTCAACTGAAGCGCTGCCTGTGGCGGCAAGAAAATGTCGGGCCCTGAAGCGTTGACCCGCAGGCAGTCGGGATTCACAATTTGCAATTGCGCATCGACCAGATCCTGGAGGTTGGCGCCGGTCCAATTGGCATGCGTCAGGACATTGTGCGAGCACGATAGCGCGTGCAGGCGCCCGTTGAATCGTTCGACAAATTGGGCCACGTCCCGCGAGGTGCGTGCGGTCTGGGACGCGATCGATTGCACCACGGCCAGCGTATTCTTCACGCGGTGATTCAGCTCGCCCATCAGCAGGTTGCGGGTTTCATCGGCGATGCGGCGATCGGTAATGTCGCGGTTGGTTTCCAACACGATGGTCGAGCCGCCAACCCGGATCAATTCCTGGCGTGAATCCACCCACACTTCAGAGCCGTCGTTGGCGATCTGCCGGATTTCACCCGTCCACGCCCCTTCCGTCTTCAGGGCCGCATCGAATTCATCGTACGGTACGCTGTGGTTCGTCTGCAGAAGTTCGTGGCTGCTCTTGCCCAGGGCTTCGGCTTGCTTATAGCCATACAGTTCTTCGCAACCCCGGTTCCACAGGACGATCCCGTCCTCCATCGACCAGACTAGAATGGCTTCATGCGATAGCTCAATGATCCGGGCCAGCTGGCGGATGCGCAATGAGGCGTTGCGATGTTCGGTAATGTCCGTGTTCGTACCGCACCAGAGGATGACATTACCATTGTCGTCGCGCATGGGGACGGCGCGCGACAAGAACCACCTGTATGTACCGTCAGCGCCGCGAAGCGGGAACGTGTCTTCCCAGAGATTGCCCCGTTCAAGGCACGACTTGAACTTTCGTGACACGCGTTCGACGTGTTCGGGATGGTGGACCGACTGCCAGCCCCACCCGCGCATTTCATCGAGTGTTGTGCCCGTGTAGTCGAACCAACGCTGATTGTACCAGTAGATATAGCCCGACGCGTCGGCAAGCCACGCGAACTGGGCCATGTTGTCGGCTAGGGCGCGAAAGCGCTGTTCGCTGATGCGGACGGCGTCTTCGTTTTGTTTTTGACGTGTGATGTCGCGCGAAACGGCGAGGAGCCAGATGAGTTCGCCTTTGGCGTTACGAACCGGACTGATGGCGACGTCCCACCACTTGTCGGCCCCCCTGCGAGTTTTTGCCGGTGCCGAAAATCTGCCGATCTGGCCAGAGAGGGCAAGATCAAGCGCGCTTTGAACATCCGCTCGTACGCTCTCCGGCCATATCTCAACCCACAGTGCACCGTCGATTTCGGAGAACGCATCCAATTCAATGAGCCGCAAACCATTTTCATTCATGAAGCGGATGCGGCCGCCCGTATCGATCAGCTTGACGCAATCGGGACTGGACGCCAACAGCGGCAGGCCGAGGCTACTGTCGAAGCTCGCCATCAGTTCTGGCGTCGCGTAACGAGTCATCGCGACGAACCTTTACGTCGATACATGCACTCCCAGCCTTCCCACGATCCACCCCCTTCAGCTGGCCGATGGCTCCGGGAGAGCCCAGTGCTCCGGGCCGGCCCGCACACCGGGCTTTCTATGCCGCCTTGCCGCGACCCTCACCCGCCTTCACATCGAAGAAGAGCGCCTGGCTGATGACGGCCTTGATCATTTCCGGACGGAACGGCTTCGTAATAAGGAACGCTGGCTCCGGCCGCTCGCCCGTCAACAGCCGTTCCGGATAGGCTGTGATGAACACGACGGGGACGTTGTGTGATTTAAGAATGTCGTTGACCGCGTCGATGCCCGAACTGCCGTCAGCCAGCTGGATATCGGCCAGAATAATGCTCGGGTTGGTCCGGGAAGCAACGGCGGTGGCTTCGGTATGGGTCGTTGCCATGCCGACGACGCTATGGCCCAGATCGGTCACGATGGTTTCGATGTCGAGAGCGATGAGCGGCTCGTCCTCGATGATCAAGACGTTGCCGGCAATCTGATCCGATATTTCGCGGCCAGCCTGATCCAAAAGCGCGATCACTTCCGATTCCGTCTTTTCCAGGATCATGGCGATATCGGATGTCGGAAACTCCTCGACGGCGGCCAGTAGAAAAGCTTGGCGCGCGAGCGGCGTCAGTGTTTCGATACGGCGATCAGCGATCCCCACGTCCTCGACAATGGGCTCGGTGCTGCCGTTGATTGGGATGGCGCTCCACACGCGCAGGAACAGCCGGTAAAGGGCTGGCCGGGGATCGGAGGAGCGATCAAAACTACGCTGATCGGCGACAATCGTTTCAAGTGTCGCCACAACATAGGAGTCACCGCGCTCTTGGGAGCCGGTCAAGGCCCGCGCAAACCGGCGCAAGTAGGGAAGCTGCGGTGCAATGAGGTCCGCGATCGGTTGAGTCATACTTGGAATCTCCCCTGACATCCCTTGGTCG
Source organism: uncultured Alphaproteobacteria bacterium (assembly GCA_963786675.1). GTDB lineage: Bacteria > Pseudomonadota > Alphaproteobacteria > Rhizobiales > Hyphomicrobiaceae > JAGVSR01. Next base: position 45,564 of record CAWAZY010000003.1, read on the forward strand.
TACAATCGGTCCGCAAGAACTGGACACCAGTCCGGACGCGAACGACATAAGCTTCAAAACGCGCTGGCGCCACCTTGGTTCCGTCGTGAGACGAAATTAAAAGGAAGCAAAAACAGCTGGTTGTGCATTTTCAGCCCAACGCTTGTACTTGATTGGTCAGCCCCTGTTCCGTCGAGGCGATGATGCGATGATGCGACCGTCGCGCGTCATGGTCGTGGACCCGACAGGTTTTGGTCGAGGGCCGCTTCCTATTTGGCGACGATCGCGTTGAGCATCCAGATCGCCTTCTCATGGAAAGCCAGCCGCTCGGTGAGCAAATCGGTCGTCACGAGATCCTTGGCGGCTTCGGACATTTCCGCGATTTCGCGGAAGCTCCGGCAAAGCGTTTCGTGATCCTCGACCAGCCGTCGGACCATCTCGATCGCGCTGCGGTTGATCGTTTCCTCATCGACGTCCGATTTTGGCCGCATCTGCTTGAAGCTCAGAGGCGTGGTCAACCCCAGAGCGCGAATGCGCTCGGCAATGACGTCGGTTGCTGTGAACAGATTCTTGTAATGGTCTTCCAGAAGTTCATGCAGCGGAACGAAGAGCGGACCGACCACATTCCAATGGTAGACGTGGGTCTTGACCAACAAGGTATAGCTGTCGGCCAGCGCCTCCGCGAGGTGATCGGCAACCTTGCGGCGATCCTTCGCCGCAATCCCGGTGTCCAACAATACTGAGGCCGTCTTTGCGGCCGCTGCGGTTGACGCCATTTCACAATCTCCGACTGGTTTCCTTCAGGTGGTCCGGCAGCACGTCCCGGAATATTTCACCTATGGAAAACGATCGTCCGCGCGAAGAGTTCCCAAGCGCGGCGGTTTTGCCGCCAACATCTGGAAACGCAGTGCGTGTTCAAGGCCGGTTTGTCAGCTGTGTGTGGCGAAAGCGCGGGAGGATATTGAAGGTCGCCGCTATGCGTCGATCACGCCAAACTGTTTGCGCGGTGCCGTGTCTTTCCCTTCGGATTCGGCGTCTTCGTTAAGGCCGGTCGCTTCGGCAAGGCGTGTGCGCGCCCGATTGACACGGCTTTTGACCGTGCCCACCGCACAATCGCACATGACCGCAGCTTCCTCGTATGAGAAGCCCTCGGCGCCGACGAGGATCAAGGCTTCACGCTGGTCTTCGGGGAGCTTGTTGAACGCCACCGAGAAGTCGAGGAGGTTCATGTGCGCCATCTGCTCGCCGTTGACGCTCATGCGTTCCGCCATGGCACCGTCCGCGTCTTCGACTTCGTATTTCCGCTTGCGCCGTTCAGACAGAAACGTGTTGCGGAAAATCGTGAAGAGCCACGCCTTCAGGTTGGTGTCGGCCTGATAGGATGCGCGGTTCTTCCATGCCTTGACCAAGGTCTCCTGGACCAGGTCGTCGGCGTTGTCGACGTTGCCGCACAGTGACCGCGCGAACGCTCGCATGTTCGGCACCAGCGCGCCAAGCTGCTCCTGCATCTCGCGATCAGATAGTGTACTCACGATTTCTCCTCCGACCGTGCCAGTTGGTCGAGTAAATCGCTGAACTTGACGGGTAGAGGCTCGGACAGCATCACCCCATACTGCTCGCGCAGTTTGGACCCCAGCTTGCCTTGGATGGCGGGGGCGAGTGGCACCCCGCCGAGCTCAGACCTGCCTGCATCGTCTGGCTGTTGGCCTTGTGTGGCGCCGCCAGGAATTTTCTTGTTCTCTTCAGACATTCATACCACCGCCGCTCGTTTGGTCGTGCGCGCAGGCCTTCTGCGCGGCCCTCAAGATTTTCCGCGTAGGAAATACACCGGTCGTGAGACAACGCCGGACCGACCGATTGGTTCCAAAAATAATACAAAACGAATTCAATGGCTTATTACGCAGCCATTGCGTCTGCCGGTGCCGCCGCCGGGTCATCTGGGCTGCTCGGTTCGTTTCCCTCATCTGCGCTGTCCGCCGTTGATCGGCTGCCGTCGAAGATCTGGTCACGGAACACGAAAGCTACGGCCGCGCCCACAGCCACCAGAAGCGGTAGATTCCGCGTGAACAGCCGCAGTATTGCGGGTGCAGCTAGAGGCGCGAAGGCCGTCAGGGACGATCGCAGAAGCTCTTTGTCCGCCGCAGAGAGGTCGTCGAACATCGGCTTTGACTCCGGCGCGTTGTCTTGCGCACTCGGGTCCACGTGCGCCACGGTCTCCTCGATGGATTGAGGTCTTAGTGAGACGATGCCGAACGCAACCAGACCGATGACGCCAAAGAGCGCGGCCATCAGGAGATAGCCCGTCTCGGGTCCGAATTCCTCCGTCAACTTCAGCGTAAGCGTCGCGGTCGCAAAACCCGCCGCAATCAGAAAGGGGATCGCCACGATTGCGCTGTATACAACTTGATCGATCGTACGATCGACGGTCCGTTGCGCGCGCTGGAAAAGTTCCTTGAACATGGGATCGGCCTTCCTATTGAAGCGGCGGGTATCAGCGAGCCGTTACGACTTCCAAAGCGCACCGATCACAAATCCGATCCCGGCCGCTACAGCCAGCGTCGCCATCGGTTCATCCTTGGCAGACTTCTGAATTGCCGTACCGATATTGCCGGCAACTTTCTTGACGTGCTCACCAGCCTCACGGCTTTGCGCCGCTACATCGCGGGCGGTTTCTTCGGCCGAGTTGACAGCGGCGCCGATCTTATCGCTGGCGGTCTCCGCCATATCAGCCGCCCGGTCCGCGGCGGTGTTCGCCACGTTCTTGAAACGCTGTTCCATCGTGTCGTTCGTCATACTGACGTTTGCCATGGGGTTCTCCTTGCCAGGAGGCGCGTTCATCGCCTCTCGTGTGCCCAACGTGCAGACGGTCTAAGAGTTCCCATTTTGTCGAACGGATTGTGCGCATGGGTCCGTCCGTTATGGCGATCGCGTCCCGAACGTGAGAGACCGCAAGAGCCGGCCTGCCGATGTGGCGGCTTGCTTGACCGATGACACCACGCCGCGTGGCGAAGGACCGCCGCCGAACTTCCGCGCCAGTTGCACGCGAACGGCGGCCGGCAGGGCGGCATCGAGATTGGCAAACACACGTTGCACGTCCGCACTTGATATCGCGTCCAGGCGGGATTCGATGACCGTCAGCGGACCCGTCAAGCGTCCGTAGGCATCGCGCACCTCTTCGACGGCCAGAAGCTCGCGCGCCTCGCCGGCGGGATCCTGCAAACCTCCGAGTGGTACCCGCTGGCGCAGCACAACGGGCATCACGATCGGGGCCGACTGCGGTGACGCCTGGAATAGGCGGGACATGGAGGCGGCGACAGAGGCGTCGTGACCGTCCGATCCGATCACCCAGACCAGGATGTCGCTTGCCGCGATCGCCCGGCCCAATTCCGCCGCATCGATGTCGGCCATGTCCCCGACCGGCACCTCGCTTACGTCGCGCCGCAGGCCTTCGAAGATCGATGTCATGCCGGCGTCCGTGCCGTCGACCGCTTCCACGCCGGACCGGATGAGTTCGGCAATTTTGCTGCGGGCCGCGCCGTCCGCGCCCAGCACGGCGACATTGATCGCGCCGACGGGCCACGCATCCGCCGATAACTCACCCGCGCGGATCAAGTCGTCCACATCGACGGTCGGATCAGCTGCGACCCGCAGCCGCCCGCCATAGAGGTCGATGGCCGCGCGCCCAACCTCCTGCACGAACGTCTCCGCCAGTCGCCGCGTGACGTGTTCGCGGCCCCATTGCATCAGGGCCCGCGTCATGCGCTCGCGCGCTTCATTGGTCACGGCGGCCGCCGGATTGGTAAGCCGGATTACGCGCCAGACCGCATACATTTTGTCGGCGACATCGACCGCATGCCGCCAGCGGTAGATGTTGAGGATCTGCGATACGGTAAGCCGATCGGCAAACGGCAGATTGCGTTGTGCGAACTGATTGAGGCGCCGGCTGACCTGTTCGGAAATCGCGAGGGCTTCGGGCAGTGTGAAACGCCAGACAGCATCTGGCTTTTCCGGGTGCAGGCGGCGCGCGACGGCCGACAGCGTTTGCTGGCTGAGTTCGAGTAGATAATCCGCTTCCCCTAGCCGGTCGGCATTGGCCGCCTTGGCGATCTCGCCGACATCGACCCATGCTTGCCGTTCGACGGTAGTCCAGCCTGCGTCAGGCTTCCGGCCCGGCTCTGGCAGTTCGGCGGAACTGGCTTTCTCCAGAACCGGCTCTACGAAGAGGAGGCGCTGGGCCGCATAAACGACGGCCACCGACGCCATGGCAAACGCCGCCCAATGCAAGAGCAGCTCGTGCTCCCACAAATACATGCCGCCGAGTGGGACGAGCGAAAGCGTCGGCAGCAAAAGCGCGGTCAGGATCAGAATGAACCTGACAGTTTGCGCGGCTGGTGTCGTCTTCTTGGGGCGGTCTGCTTTTCTTTTCACAGGCCCTCGCACATTTGGAACACCTGGACTGCGCCAGGATGTCTTCGATTGGAATGGCGCTTCTACGCACCTGTCAGTGTCTCAAATGCGGCATCGCCAACGCCTGGGGGTGCGCAAGCGGCCTCGCCAGCCGCTCCGAAGAGCGGCTGGCGAGGCGTCGCGAAATATAACGTGACGTTCGATCCGTCGCGTCACGTCTTTCGGATCACGCTCATGATCAGCGACACGACAAAGAGGACGATCGCGACCCAGAACAGGATTCGTGCGCCTTCCATTGCGGTTCCGGCGACACCGCCAAAGCCGAGGAATGCAGCGACAAGCGCCACCACGAGGAAGACGATGGCGTAATGTAGAAGGTTACCCATAATAGCGCTCCAAATTGGATGATACCGATGGGAATGAAACGCCTTGTTCGCGATTTCGTTCCAGGTGAGCGCGTGGCCTCTAGAAAAGGCCGGATGCGGCTCAAAATGCCGAATGCCGCGGCGGGGAATGGTCGCGATTAGAATAGAATTGGCCGCGCCAGACTGATGACTGGCGCGGCCCCATTCATTTCAAACGGTGCGATCGTACGTCGGGGTTGGAAAGTAGGCGTTAGAGGCCGGCCGACTTCTTGGCCTTCCCGGAGAGCTTCTGAGCTTCGCCCTTGGCTTCCTGCGCGTAACCTTCCGCTTCGAGGCTCGCATCACTGGCCGCGCGTCCGACCGACTGCTTTACGTTGCCGGCTGCATCATTGTAATGGCCCGACACCGTATCGGCTGTCGACGATGAACTCACGCGATCGGCGGCGTCGTGGACGGCGTCCTTAACGTCGCCGACAGTGCGCTGGGCCTCGCCCTTGACTTCCTGCATCTTGCCTTCAGCTTGAAGCTTTTCGGATCCTACGACTTTGCCGACTCCCTGCTTGATGTTGCCGACGGCTTCGTTTGCGTAGCCTTTGATCTTGTCTTTGGTTCCGCTCATGGTTCACTCCAATGGTGATTTGACTGCTCATCGCCGGGTTGCGCCGATCACAGATTGACGCTCCTCACGTTCTAAGCTGCCCACATGTGTGGCGCTCCGAGACGGCCGGCTTGTCAGTGAAACGGCGTCAGCGGAATTTGGTTCCACCGCGCGGATAATTTGGTGTGCCGGCGTTCGTCTGGTGCGGTCGTGGATCTCAAGCGCCCATAGGTGTGCGCGGAGCATGCAACTCTTTTGCAATCCAGCGCGTTTGTCAGCCATGGGAACGGAAGGGGTTTGTCTGGTTCTCTCCGCGGGGGCTTGCCGCCAAGAGGCCCGACTTTCGTTTTTGTCTAGTTTGGAGCTGCCAGATGCCGCTGATCCCGGACGCCTCGCGCAACGCTGCCGCCGGAATGACCGTGGCGGCATTTTTTATCGCCGCCCTCTACCTTGGCCGCGACATTCTCATTCCGCTGGCGCTTGCCGTACTTCTCTCGTTCATCCTGGCACCTATCGTTCGTTGGCTGACGCGCCGTCGGCTGCCGCGTCCGCTCGCAGTAATCGCCGTCATGGCCATTTTCATGGGCGGGCTGACGGTGAGTACCGGACTGCTTGGCAACCAGCTTCTCTCATTGACCGCGAGCCTCGACGGCTACCGGTACAATCTGGTGCAGAAAGTCCGTCTCATTGCGGAGGCCGGCGAAGGCGACGGCCTGTTCAATCGCGCGGCGGAATCGATTGAGGCTCTTAGTGCCGAACTCGAACGTGAATTGAAGAGAAAGCCTGCCGATACACCGGGTGTCAGCGGGGTACCGGTCCCGCCAGCTGCCGATGCCGAAAAGGACCAGCCGGATCAGACAATCATCATTTCGGACGACGACACCCGATCGCTTTCGTACTCGGACTATGTTGGGACAGGCGTGCAGGTGTTGGCTCAAGCCGGACTGACGCTGCTTTTCATGATGTTTTTGCTTCTTCAGCACAATGATCTTCGAGATCGGCTGGTGCGTGTCGCGGGCACGGATAACATGACCGATACCACCGCAGCGATGAGCGACGCGGGCAGCCGACTCTCCAAACTGTTCCTCACGCAAGCCGTACTGAATGCCGGGTTCGGCGTCGTCGTTGGCATTCTGCTTTATGCGATCGGCGTTCCGAATGCCCTGCTCTGGGGAATCACGTCGATGTTGATGCGCTTCGTGCCGTTTGTGGGAAGCGTGCTTGCGGCTGTTCCACCACTTTTGCTGGCCGCAGCGGTCGATCCGGGTTGGACCATGTTCTCGCTCACACTACTCGTCTTTGCCATTGGCGAACCTTTGATGGGGCATGTAGTCGAACCGCTGGTGCTGGGTAAATCGGCGGGACTTTCGCCTCTTGCGATGTTGGCGGCGGCAAGTTTCTGGACACTCGTTTGGGGACCCGTCGGCCTGCTTCTGGCCGCACCGCTGACGTTGGCGCTGATGGTTTCTGGCCGGTACATCCCGAGTTTGGCGTTCGCCAACGTGCTTCTGGGCGATCAGCCCGCCTTGACGCCGCAGGAGACTTTCTATCATCGGCTCCTGTCCAGCGACGCCATCACCGCCGCGGCCCAGCTGGAAGAGCAAGGTACCGAGCAGCCGTTGCATGTGATCGGCGACAGTGTGGTGTTGCCCGCGCTTCGTCTGGCGGCGATTGACCATGGTCGCGGCAATCTCGACCGGGATACATCAAGCGGCTTCCGGGATACCGTTCGGATGGTGTCGGATCTTGTGTTGAGCAACGGCACTGCCGCCGAAGAAGCCGTCACGACCCGCGACAACGCCGCCGCGCAGATCGAGGTGGTCACGGTGCCCGGCTATGGCCCAATCGATGCCACGGCGGCGCAGTACGTTGCCGATGTCATCCGCGCCGGGTCAGGATGTCCGGTGGCAACGTCGACTGTGCCGACATTCGTATCCCTGATGCACGACCGCGACGGCGGTACGGATCCCGATGCCGTTGTCATTTGCACAGTCGGCGGTCTAGAGCGAGCGCAGCTGGCCTTCATCGTCAGGCGCGCGGCGCGCCTGATGCCGAATACACGGATCCATGTGCTCGACTACGGGCGGGATGGTGCGGACGTCAGCGGGCTGAAGTCGGAGTTGAATGAGCAGGCGAGGGTTTATGGTTCACTGGAAGGCCTGATGGCGGCCCTAGGATGTGCAATTCCGTCATCCCGCGAGGGTCAAGCCGGTGAGGAGCAGGAACGCGCCGCGGAGATCGAGACCGGCGCCGTTCCATCTGAGCACCAACGTCTGCTTGACGGCACTTCCACTTCAGATCAGGACGCGCCCGCCTCCGCGGACGTACGGCGCGTTGCGGTGTGATCGTCCTTCTTCATAACTGCGACAGTTAAAGTGCCGCGCATTGTGATCTTCACAGAACGAAAGCCGTGCTGGCGCGTTGAACACCCACAATGTCCTTCCATCTGGGTGGATCAAGAAAGGCGCGGTGCGCATTGCGGCGAACCGCGGGCATCACATCGCACAAGGAGTAGGTCCAATGAAAAACGTCATTCTATGGGTTATGGGCGTGCCGCTTTCGCTGCTGATCATTCTCAATCTGGCTGGCATACTCTAAGGCATCCATTTCATGGGTGAGCTTGTGCAAGGCTGGCCGGATAGCCGATCACGACGGGGCACCCTCCATGGGTGCCCCGTGTGATTTGGGCGAGGGAAAGCTGATGCGATATCGGATACCCGAAGGGTCGAAAGTCCGCTCAACTTTGCCGTTCAGGCCGCGTTCGATCGCGAATTGGATGACGTTGGAACCGAAGCCGGATTTGGTGGGCTGAACGACGGGCGGGCCGCCGCGCTCGCTCCAGGAAATTTCGATCGACGACGTGTCACCATCAACGGGCTTGTCCCATGCAATGCCGACATGGCCGCCCGGTTTCGACCAAGCGCCATACTTGGTCGCGTTGGTTGCCAACTCGTTGAAGAGAAGGCTGAGGAGCACCGCCGCGTTCTGGGGAACTTCCACTGATCCGCCTTCCAGCGTGACGCTCGTCTCTCCCTCCACCCGATACGGTCCGATGGTTTGCTCGATCAACTGGCCGAGCTCGGGGGAGAATGCCGGATTCGGCCTGAGCATGTCGTGGACGCGCGCCAGAGCGTGCAGGCGCTCCCGGAATGCGCTGCTGAATTCTTCGATCGTCGTGCTGTGACGCGCGGTCTGAGAGGAGATCGCCGACACGACGGCAAGGGTGTTTTTCACCCGGTGGATCAACTCGCGATTGGCAATCTGCTCCTGTTCTTGTGCAGCCTTGCGCTGGGTTACTTCCTCTTGCAGCGCGTCAGCGGCCAGCGCCGATTGCTTGCGCGCCTGGGCCAAAGAGGCTGCCACACCGGTGACGAGGCCACTTATGATCAGCCCGCCGATCAGAATGAGCTGGACGCGGCTTTTGTCCAGGCTGGCGTCAAAGGCTTCACTGGAACGGCCTTCCAGCTGCCAGCGGACTCCGTGGACTTCGAGTTCCTTCGTGCTCTTGTAGGTTCCGGTCGTGACACTGGACTCCGTTCCGCTTGGCGCGGATTGCCCGCGATCGTAGAGAAGCGTTGGGGTGGGCTTTCCGTTCGTGTCGCTTATGCGCAGGTCCATCATTTCCAGCGCGCGCGGCGCATGCTTTGCGAGGGCCTGCTCGAAGAAATCGCGCATGCGGAACGCGCCATAGACGTAGCCCTTGAGCCGCTGGCGCCGTTCGGACACTGTCGTCGGTTCAGGGCCATCGGCGAACACCGGCAGATAGAGGAGCGTCCCGGTTTGGATGTCCGAGGCCTCCTCCTGCACTAGTTTGACCGCCCCCGTCATGTGGGGCTGCCCTGTGTCGCGGGCCGCCTCCATGGCCTTTCGGCGGACAGGATCGGAAAACATATCGTATCCAATCGCGCGCTGGTTGCGGTCGTCCTCCGGCTCGAGAAAAATAATCGACGTTCCGCTTTCCCGATCACCCGGTGGGTACAATGTGAAATCCGCACGTCCGTCCGCGCGCTGCGCTCGCTGAAACTGTTCGCCCCCTCCGTCGGGAATGACTGCCGCATAGCCCAGCCCCTGGATGCCGGGGAAGTCGTTCTCAATCGACAGGGTCCGCACAAAGGCTGCCCATTGGGAGCGGCTGACTTTGGCATTCGTCGCATTGAACAGGCCTTCGCCGGCTTTGAGCACCTGGCCATACGTTTTTAGGGAACTGGAGACGGCTTCGCGAACCGCCGAAAGCTCATTTTCAAATCTCAACTGCCCCGCCGCCATCAGATCCCGGCGGGCCAATCCAACCGCCAGAATCGTAGCCAACAGGGCAAGCATCAAGACGAGGCCCGCGGGCCATAAATACTTGTAACGCATCCATCTCACAGACGGGCGACACGCTACGGTCAACAAAGGGCGGTGGAGACGGTCTCCTGTGCCGTTGCCGGCCGTGCGTTCGCGAAACCAATCTCAGTCCATTAGCACACTGAGTGCGATTTTGTGAGAGCGGTTGAATGTGGCAGTTCCATGATGCGCGGTGGTTAATCCATCCGCCACGCCGGCCTTCGGGTGATGTTCAGCGGCTCCTCTGACCAAAAAATTCCGGATGTTCTCTGACGTGGTGACATAGGTATCTCCGTCGCCCGCATGCCGCGCGGTTTCGATGGAGCTGCTTTGACTGTCATTCTGCGCTGAGGTGCTGGCGATGGTGGCGCAGGCAGCCGTCAGAGACCTGCGGTTGTTCTCTTCCGCCTCCTCAAGCGACACGACCGCGTCGATGATGCGCCACGGCAACGGCTGACCGAGGGTGCCGTTCAGGCGCCGTTTCAAGTTCGATCCAATGCTCATCAATATCTGTCGCATGCCAAGAGAACGCGGCGCGAATGAGCAGGGTTCCCGATCATTCGCCGGCAAAGTACAGAACGCGATAACAGCAGTGTCGCAGACCATGCGCAGCGGGGTGCGACGGCGGAGAACGGTCAACCGGCCTGATTCGCATGGGTGATGCGGCGGGGCATCACGGTGCGGGCTGGCGCAATCCTGGAACCCAGACGCCGCCGCCGGCCGCGATCTGGTGGGCGGCGAGCGTCGTCTCGAAGTGGCCGGCCTTGGGCGCGTCTCCGGCCCACCAGCGCCGGAATTGACGCAACAGGTCACCGGGCATGTTGAAGTTCATCCACGACTGGTCGCCGGTCAACGCACCTGCAATCCAGGCGTAAGAGAATTTGTATTCGACAAAGTACGAGGCGCGGCCCGTGCGCCATTCAAGTCCGGCGACCAGCTGCCATGCCGGGCCGGCGTACTGGTATTCGTTGGTCCGCGTCGCCTTATCCTGGCCGGGATACCAGACTTCGACGTGCGGAACGGCGACGCCGACACCCGCGCCGGCATAAGGACGGATGCCCGGCAGCAGCTCAGCAAGCCGGAACAGCGGCGTCGCGATCAGAACGTTGTGTCCGTGGGTGAACTCGAGGCGCTGGAAAACATCCGTGAGTTTGACTTCGGCCGGCGCTGGCTGGCCGGCGATGCGGCCTTCGACAGCCACGGTCTCGATCACCGGGTTGTCGATTTTACGGCCATGGGCGCCCTTGCCGAGACGGGAGACGGCCTTGTTATGCAGGAAGTCGATCATGAACCCGAGTGAGTGAGCCCATTTGACCACGCGCACGCCGCCATCGATCGGGGGCATCAAGGCATCGCCGTCCCATCCCATGCGCTTGAACACCACGTCGGTGTCATCCGGGCGTACGAGGTGAAGGTCGCTGCGATAATAGAAGGGCTGGGCGATGTAGAAGGCGAAATAGCGCTCGTTCACACGCAATGAGGTACGGCTCGTATCGCTGGCCGCTGTCCGGCTGGTGTCGTTATCGTCCGACACCGGGCGGCTGTCGCTCAAGACATCGGCGGCGTTGCTGTAGGTCTCCCATACAGTCAGGCACAGCAGACCCATCGCTAGTGCGGCAACGGCCTGATCCAAGCGTCGCGTGAGAGATGCGCGGTCGCCAGTCCGCCATGGCGCGCGGCCCCATGCCCGGCTGCTCCGGACGGCGGCCCTCTGTACGCTATCGGTCATTCGCAAGTCTCCCAGCTCCAGGTGCCGGAACGTTGCGGCGGACCATGAGTGCTGGCGTCTTCTGTGCCATTCCGGTGCGGGTCAGGACAATGGGCTTTCCGTCGCTTACGCACGGTTGAGACCCACGTGTGATAGGGAGACGTGTCGTGGTCTGATGTGCATCAGGCGTGCGTGCGCGGATGCTGCGCTGAGTAACGCGGATCGGCGCGGTGTGGGATCAGACGGTGCTGTGGGATCAGACGGTGCGGCGCGTTCGCGTCCGGCTCAGCAACGGCGGCGGGAGACGCCTTCGGCGTCGAAGACTTGGCCCGTCAGCTGCCGGCCCTTGCGGCTGGCAAGATAGAGCGCCAGGGCGGCCAGATCCGCTTCACTGGTGACCGTGGCACCCGCATCCGCGGCGGTCTTGGGACCGATGGCGTTGATCCGGATCTCTTCGGTGGACCAGCGCCGCGCGAGATCGACCGTCATCGCGGCCAGAGCGGTGCGAACGATGCCGCAGAGTAGCGCCTCGCGTGCATCGCACGGAGCGGGGCAGGCGACGATGTTGAGAATCATGCCGTTCGACCACGTCAGGGCCATGCGATTGGCGGCAACTTCGGTCAGTTCGCGCAATGCGGAGAGTTTGGCGACGACGAGATCCTCGATCTCTTCCAGGGTCGAACGGTCAGCCAGATCTTCGGGCGACAGCGCGACGAGATTGATCATCGTATCGACGCCGCCCAAAGAGGTCGAAGCGGACTGCACGAAGCGCGTTGGCGTGGAATTGCCGTCGAAGCCCGTGTCGAACAGCTGAAATTCCGGTGCCCGCTCGGCCAGCATGGCAGCAATTTCGACAATCTCAGGGGACTGTTCGGCGCTTTGAACGATCAGTCGGCCATGCCGTTCGGCAAAGGCGCGCGCGAGATCCACCCCCAACTCGCGCGTCAGACCGGTAACAACAATGCGGGACCCCGCCAGTTCAGGAAAGGTCTCAGTACCGGGATCGCGCGCGACAACGCTCATGAACATGGGACTAGCAGCTCCTCGTAAACGCCGGAGAACGACAGCGGTCCGGCTGGAACGATACCACGCCGATTCGCCTAACGACATCTAAACAGCTCCGCGATTCGGTCGCCCGGCAGGCCGGTCCATGGCCGGCCCGTGGCTGAATGGCGGCAGCACGAGCGCCAGATGCCGGCGCTGTGGGTTCGGCCACGGGTTAACGTCTTGAGACGGCGTCATGAACGGTTGTGGTCTGCCCACGGAGCGGGGACTTGCGTCCCGGTAAAAAAAACCGGTGCGCATCTGCAACGCCGGTGATGGGAACGGCGGTGGGCCTGTGGAAATCTGGTGAAAGACTGGGCCGCGCAATTGCAACGGTGCACCGCCAACGCCGATCATTGAACGAAGTGATTCTCTATATTGATTGGCGGGTTCACACTTCATGGCGCGCAACACCACACAGGGTTCAGGCGAGGCACGGCACGGTCCGGATGGCGCTGACGGCATCATATTGGTGTCGATGTCGCTCGTCGTGGCCGCCATCGTTGTCGGTCTGCATCTCCAGGTTGGTCTCAGTCTGGTGCTTTCGCTCGTCGTCGGGGTCTCTCTGTTTTTGGGCCTTTCGGGGTTCCATGCCTGGCAGCACGGCAATCGCGAGCGGGCCGCGCTGGCGGAGGAACTGGAGCGATTGGAGAAGGAAGTCGGCCGCCTCAAAGCAGCACCCGGCCGCGCCATGCCACAGCCGCCGCGCCAAGCTCCGGCACCGGCTGCCGACCTGCCAAGCGCTGCCACTGAGCCGCCGCCGCCCGCCAACACACCGAGTAGTGCCGACCTTGGCGCGCATCGTCCGCGCGAACCGCGCCTGCTGGCCGAGGGGCAACCCGTTGCGAAGGCCAAGGCCGTTCCGGCTGCCGCCGATTTGGAAGATGCCTCCGACTCCGAGCTGATTATTCCCGTCGACAGCGCGGTGCGTGAAGACGATGTCGAACGGCTGCAGCAGCGCATCAAGGACATGTTGCAGCAGGTGACTGCCGCGGAACAGGCCCGCACGGGCGAGGACGGAGGGGCAGAACCGCTCGGCGAGGCAGGGGCCGCCGACAGCGAAACGACGCCCGTTGCCGCGCTGGGTATCGAAGCATCGCTGGACGCCTTGCGCGCGGCGGCACATTCCATGCGGTCGCGTCCAGAGGCAGGACCGGCAACGGACGCCGCGCGTGCGGCCCCCGGTTCAGCCACGCATTCGGCCTCAGCGACCGCTACACCGCAGGCGGCGAGCGGACCGGGTGTGCCTGCATCAGCCGGATCCGATGCCACCGATCCCACCAACGCATTGGACGTGGAAGATCCGCAAATCAGCGCCCTTCGCGCCGCTATTGCGGCCGGCCGCGTCGACGTCTTCCTCGAGCCGATCCTGGGTCTCAGCAACCAGTCGGCACAGCATTACGAAGTCAGCATCAAGGTCCGCGGCGAAGCTTGCGAGGATCTGGGCACCGGCGAGGGAGATATCCTGCCGGGCAAGGGCCTCCTGCCTCTGTTCGACAGTGCCCGCATCGCACGCAGTGCCATCGTCGCCGAGCGGCTCGCGAGCCGTGGCAAGACGGGGTCTGTTTTCTCGCGAGCGACGGGTGAAGCGCTGATCGAACCTTCGTTCTCTCGCGACCTCCAGGTCGACTTCTCCAATCGCCCGGCGACCGCACGCCAGCTTGTTCTCACGTTCGCGCAGGCCGATATCCGGACATTCCGCGCCGCCGAACAACGCGCCGTGTCCATGCTTGCCGCGCTCGGTTTCCGGTTTGCCATTTCCGAACTCACCGATCTCGACATGAATTTTGAGGCCATGGCAAAGGCGGGCTTCTCGTTCGTGAAGCTCGACGCCGGCGTCATGCTGGAAGGGCTGCCCCATCCGGGCGGGCTCATTCCGGCCAGCGACGTCTGCCGCTTCCTCGCGGATCAGGGCTTCGGCCTGATCGTCGAGGGGATTGCTAGCGAGGATACTTTGGCCCGGGTGTTCGGCTTCGGTGTCCTCCTGGGGCAGGGCGCTCTGTTCGGTGGCCGCCGACCGGTCAAGGCCGACGTGGTCGCCAGGCCAAGCCACGCCGCCGCGTAATAATACTTCAAAGCCGTTGCCTTCGATCAACTGGCATTAGCACACGGCCAGCGGATGGATCGTGCACGCACGCGCCGCGTCTGTGTCGCCGAGGGCATGGCGAGTGGCGGCTAGGCTGTCGCTCGTCCGATCCGCAGGCCATGCAAATGGCCTTCAATCTGAGGCCAAAGACGTGGCTGATTTGGCGTGACCGGCGGTGCCGTGCAGTGCAGGAGCCGTGAAGTGCAGTTGCAGTGCGGTCGGCCGTGTTTCTGTCCCGCTAGTAGCTGCCCCAATGAAAAGCCCGGCACGCAGGGCGTGCCGGGCTCCAGGCCCGGGCCAGGGGAGTTAAGCTGCGGAACCTACGGATAGGCCGCCGGTGCCAGACCGTGCTTCAGGCCCCAATCGTACCAGTTATCGACAGCGGTCCCTGTGAGCAGGATGCCGATGCCGCCGGTGAGGGGGCATAGGATCGCGAACCACCACGCCCAGCGATGGACGGATTCCATGGTGGCATTGAAGCCCATGGTCCAGCGCCAGAACAAGGCCGCACGCTCCGAGGCGGTTCCGCGGTCGGTAATCTGTTCGATTTCACGCTCGCCGCCGTACCGCGAAACCGCGAGAATGGTGGCGCCGTGCATGGCGAACAGAAGTGCCGATCCGTAGAGGAAGGCGATCGAGAGCATGTGGAATGGATTGTAGAAGAGGTTTCCGTACGTGATGGAGAAGTTGTTGGTCCAGTCCAGGTGCGGGAAGATGCCGAATGGCACCGCCTCGCTCCAGCTGCCCATCAGGATCGGGCGAATGAATCCCAGCACCAGATAGAGCCAAATGGCGGAGGCGAAGGCCCATGCCACGTGCGTGCCCATCCCCAGTGCGCGGGCACGCCGGTACATGCGGGCCCACCATAGGAGGATCGAGAGCGTCAGGAAAAAGCCCGCCATCAGCCACCAGCCACCTTCCTTCAAAGGTGGAATGGAAAGACCGTATTCCGGCTTGGGCGGTTCGAGCGCCAAATAGGGAAGTTTGCGCACGAACTGCACCGGGTCCCAGTTCACCGATGCCCACATGTTGAGCCCGATGATCTCGATCGCGATAATCCCGAACACGAGCGACATGAAGCCGAGCGTGCCGAGATAAATCGGGCCGATCTGCGCGTCACCGATCTTGCCCATCCAGTAGGAGAAGGTCGGTGTGCCGGTGCGATGCGAGTCTCCGGCCGGCAGATCGATGCCGGGTTCCGGCGCCGTCTGCAGCTGGATCTGAGTGAAGATGTTTTGATATTGTGCCATCGTTTATCCCTCCCCTCACGACCAGATCGGCAATTCGAGCCACCAGTTCCACCAGTCGACCCACGGATCGCCCTCAGCCCACAACGGGCCGGAGATGATCATGCAGACCGCACTCCAGAACACTGCGGACAGCGCCAGGAACACGCCCAGGCGATGGATGCCGAGCGTGCCGATGGAGTAGCCGATGGTGTCGCGGAAGTAGGTGTTCTCGTGTTCGGGTGTTTTCACCACCTCGCCTGGTTTGGGATTGGTGGAGGACAGTATGAGCGCTCCGTGCAATGCGAGCGCGAGACACGTCGTGAAGAAGAACGTGATCGCGATCATATGCGCCGGATTGTAGTGGAAGTTGCCGTAGGTGTACCCGGTACTGGACACCCAATCGAGATGACTCATAAATCCGTACGGGAAGCCGTAGGACCAGGAGCCCATGAGGATGGGGCGGAAGACGACGAGCGTCACGTAGGCAAGAATTGCAAAGCCGAAAGCGATCGGTACGTGATAGCCGATGCCGAGCTTGCGGCAGATTTCCACCTCGCGCAGCGCCCAGGAGACGAACGCGCCGATGGCGCAGACCGTGACGGCCTGCCAGATGCCTCCTTCAAGTAGAGGCGCTACGCCCAGTCCCACATCCGCCGCCGGCGGATTGACACTAAGCCGGAATAGATTCCACGTCGGTCCGTGCGCGACATCCCAACAGATGAGGCCCACACCAACGAACGTGAAGAAGATCGTCGTGACACCAAAGAACCCGACGTAGAAGGGTCCGACCCAGAAGTCGAACAGATCCCCGCCGATCAGCGTGCCGCCGCGAACCCTATACTTTCTCTCAAAATTGAGCATGGCCATGGCTGGATTCTCCGCTCAGTCGGCACATGCCGGCTGCCAAGCATTGTCCTATTCGGAGCCGGACGGACCGCACCGGCGGTGTCGTCCGGCTCCAACTTCGTGGGCGGCTAGACCGCCTTCTTCAGCATCATTCCCACCGGAGCCTCGATCTGCGAGGTCTTCGCAGCGCGCGGACCTTCGATCCAGTTGAAGCGATCGGTGCTCAACAGGATGAAGTGAATGAGAACGGCCAAGCCGAACAGGAACGTCGCCATAGCGATGAGTGTTCTGCGCGGATCGAAGAGAAGCCATAACTTCCACATGTTCGGATCTCCTCTGGGTTCAAGCTTTGAGCGACGGGAGGTAGCTCACAGCGTAGTTCACGCCGTCCATCAACGACGCATAGCCGGTGGGTCCTGGAAACCAGGGACGCCACTGCCACACGAGGAAGTGGGCGATGATCGCGATGACCGTGAAGATGATGAAAGAGGTCATGAAGATTCCGTGGAACTCCTTCGCCTCCGTCTCAGTCAACCCGGACAACGAGCCGCTTCTATCTGCAGCCATGTTGGTAGTCTCCGTGAAGTGGCCTTGCGGCCGTTACCGCGCATCACCCGCGCGGCAGGGTCGGACCCGGTTTTGGACACCGCTTCCGGCGATCGTCCGGCGTGAGCCGGGCGAATGGTGTTGCGGTCAGCCCATAAAGGCGTACCCGGCACTAATGTGCGCGGCCTCCCTGGCCTGCTCGACGACGGATTTGCGTGTCTCGCCTTCACCGGCGCGCGCGGCCCACTTGTGGGGCAGGGCGCGTTCGATGACGGAGGTGAGAAGGAAGAAGGCGAACGCGGCTCCGAAGATGAGCCGGAATTCCAGCGCGTCATGCTTCTTGGGAGCGCCGTGGCTGCGCATCGCTGTGCGCGATGCCGCTGGTCGCGGCGCGCTGGGCGCACGCGCGGGGCGGGCAACCACCGGCTGGGCGACCAACGTGCGGGGGTTATGGCCCGCGCCCGCCGTCTCGGCGGACAGCGACGGCGCCGCCGCGGCGAGAATCTTGGCCGCCTGGACACGTGCCAGGCGCACCGGAAGGGCGCGAACCCGCGTCAGCTCAGAGCGCGCCGTCGTGTGGGAAATGGAAGCGGCTGTCATGCAGCATGACCCTCCTTCATGAATGATCGGGATAGTGAGATATGCCGTGTGGTGACTTTGGACTCGCCGGCCTGCCGGGCACTGCGTTCGGCGGCATCGCGCAAGCGCTTGGCCGCGGAAATTCGCACCAGAATGGGCTCCTGCTCGATGATGAGATCGAAGGCGTTCTTGGCGTCGTCGTCCCAGGGCAGCTCGCTCAGAATGCGCGCCGGGGTCGGGTCCACCTTGTCGAGATCGGTCTCGAGCGGAAGGATGTTGAACAGCGCATCGAACAGCGCATTGCAGACTTCCTGGACGAGATAGGTGGCGCCGCTGTAGCCCATGAAGGGCGTGCCGGTGTGGCGCCGGATGAGCGCGCCGGGGAACGATGCGGGAATGAAGATGGCGCGCCCGCCCGATTGCGCCAGATACATGCGCTCGTTGTAGCTTCCGAATACGATCAGCGGCGGCGACTTCTGTATGGCGTCGCGCACGGCGGCATTATCCGGCTTGCGGCCGGCGGAGCGGGCGAATGAGAACGAGCAGGGCAGTCCCATCTCGTTTTCGAGGAAGTTGCGTACGCCGCGCGCGTAGGTCTCGTTGGCGACGATGCCGAAGGAGGCCGTGCCGAAGAAGTCCTGCGTTACGGAACGCCACAAGTCCCACAGCGGCTTTATGGTCGTATGCTTCTCGCGCTCGATGAACGGCTCGGGGTCGAGGCCGAGAATTTCACCCAAGGCGCGGAGGAATTTCGTGGTCGAATGGAGCCCGATGGGCGCCTGCAGATAGGGCCGCTCCAGCGTGTCGCACAAGAGGCGTCCGAATTCGCGATACATGCAGACGTTGGCTTCCGCGTCGGCGAGTTTGGCCACGTCGGCCAGATGGCTGCCGAGCGGAAAGACCATGTTGATTTCGGCGCCGATGCCCTCGATCAGACGGCGGATCTCGGCCAGATCGGACGGCGTATTGAAGGTGCCGTAGATCGGTCCGATGATGTTGACGCGCGGCTTCTCGCCCTCCGCGCGTGGCTTCAGGGCTGGAACCTTCTTGCGGCCATACTGCGTCCACAGCCAGGTCATGGCGCGGTCCGCGCTCTGCCACTGGTCCTCGTCGATGGTGCGCGGCAGGAAGCGCTGGATATTGGTGCCTTCCGGCGTGACGCCGCCACCGATCATTTCGGCGATTGAGCCGGTGACCACGACCGCGGGCAGATGCGGATCAAGCGACTTGTGCGCGCGGCGCATGGCGCCTTCGGTCCCGGTCTTGCCGAGCTCTTCTTCCGACAGTCCCGTGACGACGATCGGCAACTCATGCGGTGGCAGCGCGTCGGTGTAATGCAGTACCGACGTCACCGGCAGATTCTCGCAGCCCACCGGCCCATCGATGATGACCTGCAGTCCCTTGATCGCCGTGAAGACGTAGACGGAACCCCAGTAGCCACCCGCGCGGTCATGGTCGAGGACGAGCATCAGATCATCTCCTCGGCCTTGCGCTTCTTGGCATCCTTTTCGAGGCGCCGCTTGTACTCGGCCTTGAATTCGGGACGGTCCTGTGGCGTTTCCTGCCAGACGCCCGTCGCGTGTCCTGTGCCGACGCCTTCGAAGAAGGCTGTCATCTCGTCGAAGCGCGACCGGGCGGCCAACGCCGCATTGATGACCTGTGCCAGCGAGCCCGCGCCTGCCACACCCATCAGGGGGCGGGCGGAGATGAGGTTTGTGAAATACAGGCTGGGTGTCGAGGCTTCCTTGGCTTTCTGCACGACCGGGGTCGTGCCGATGGCGAGATCCGGTTTGAACTCGTGGAAGGCGGCGAGATCCTGCTCGAGCGAAGCGCGGAACTGCACCTGCACCCCCTTGGCCTCAAGCCATTCGCGATCGGCGTCCGACCAGCGGGTGCGCGGGCAGGCCGTGCCCACATAGCGCACGTCGGCGCCGCTCTCGATCAGCAGCCGGGCCACGATCAGCTCGGAGCCTTCGTAGCCAGAGAGCGTGATGCGCCCTTCGATCGGGCGGCTCGCGAGGGCATCGCGGATGGCCGGCAAGACTTTGTTCTTGGCGGCATCGATCTTGGCCTGCGCGATACCGCAAGCATCGCCGATGGACTGGAGCCAGGCTTCGGTGCCGTCATACCCAACCGGCGCCGATCCGACGACCTTGCGTCCGGCGGCTTCGAATTCACGGATCGATGCGGTGTAGAAGGGATGGATGGCGGCGACTGCCGCGCAATCGAGCGCACCATAAAGTTCGCGCCATTCGCGCGTCGGAACGACAGGGCCGCTGGCCAGACCCATGGGCTCCAGCAACGCACCAATGCTCATGGGATCGGCGGGGAACATCTCGCCCAGAAGCGTAACCGTCGGCTTCATGCTGACGCCGCCGCGCGGGGCCAGGACAGGACCGTGTTCGGCTTCGCCGCGTGCGTATTTCAACATGGCGCCGGCCAGCACGTCCTTGGCTTCTGCGTGGGTTGGCACGCCAAAGCCCGGCACGTCGATGCCGATGATGCGGACGCCGTTGATTTCCTTGGGCAGGAGCTGGAGCGGCACGCCCGACGCCGTCGGCACGCACAGACTGGTGACGATGACCGTGTCGTAGAGTTCGGGATCGGCGAGTTTATAGACGGCCTCGCGAATGTCTTCGAAGAGCTTGCCCGTTACCAGTGTTTCGGAACTGAACGGAACGTAGCCCACCGTGCGCCGCGCACCATAGAAATGCGAGGTGAATGTCAGGCCATACACGCAGCACGCGGAGCCAGAAATAACACTCGCCGTGCGCCGCATGCGAAGACCGACGCGCAGGGATCCGAACGCAGGGCACATGCTCTGCGGCTGGTCGTGTGGCCCCAACGGATAGTCGGCGGCATAGCGGTCAAGTGTCTCGCTTTTTCCGGCGGCGGCCGCGGCCTTGCGCATTTCGTCCTTGCCGGCGTGGCAGCCGGTTCCGTCGCCCCCGGTGGGCGCCGCAGGCGATGCGGAACCGGCCGCACCGGACAGCTGACCATGCCCGGTCTCCCCGCTGCCGTTCGGCTGACCCTTCAGCGTCGTGACGTCCCCCGCGTCGGCCTCAACTGCCGCGCCGGGTGCGTCCTGCCGTTTTTCGTCGAGTACCGTCATCGGGCACCAACTCCTCAACGCGGTCTCAGACCGTGTCGTAAATCACTTCAAGCGAGGGCTTCTCGACGGCTGTACCGCCGCACATGTCTTCGAAACTTGCCGGTTCGAGCACGACGCCGCGGCCGACCGCATCGGCTTTAAACAGACCGAGCAGTCCGTCTTGCGTAAGCGGCGTCGGCCGGACCGGAGGTGCGGTGCCGACATTGATCGCCAGTTCCTCAAAGAGAGGAGCCCACTCGCTGCCCGGCGTGCCGATGATCTGATAGTTGGCGCTCTTGCGCCGGATGTCTTCGTTGGCGGGTATGGCGGCGAGGATCGGTATGCCAGCAGCCTTGGCGAAGGCCTGAGCTTCGCCGGTCCCGTCATCCTTGTTCACGACCATGCCAGCCACGCCGACATTGCCGCCGAGCTTGCGGAAGTATTCGACGGCCGAGCAAACGTTGTTGGCGACGTAGAGGGACTGCAAATCGTTGGAGCCGACGACGATGACCTTCTGGCACATGTCGCGGGCGATCGGCAGGCCGAAACCGCCGCAAACCACGTCGCCCAGGAAGTCGAGCAGGACGTAGTCGAAGCCCCATTCGTGGAAGCCAAGCTTTTCCAGCGTTTCGAAGCCATGGATGATGCCGCGGCCACCGCAGCCGCGTCCGACTTCCGGTCCGCCGAGCTCCATGGCGAAGACGCCATCGCGCTTGAAGCAGACGTCGGAAATCTTGATCTCCTCGCCGGCCAGCTTCTTTTTTGAACTCGTCTCGATGATGGTCGGTGTGGCGCGCCCGCCGAACAGAAGCGAGGTGGTGTCGCTCTTGGGATCGCAGCCGATCAACAGCACACGCTTTCCCATCTGAGCCATCATGTAGGACAGATTGGCGAGCGCGAAGCTCTTGCCGCTGCCGCCCTTGCCGTAGATGGCGATGATCTGTGTTTCTTTCGTTTCGGAACCAAGCTTGGGCGCGGGATCGGGCTCGATCGCGGCCTCGTCGCGCAAAAAGTCAGTCATGCCAGGCTTTAGATTGGCGACCGTGGATGTCGAACCGCACGCGCTCATGAGCAGGATCTCCAGTCGAGAATCATTTTCAGGCACTCAGGGTCTGTGAATGCCGTGCGATACGCGCTGCTCGCCGATGTGGCCGGCAGGCGATGGGTGATGAGGCCGGACAGCGACAAACGTCCGCTCTCAATGAGGTGCCCGACGGCCGCTAAGTCCGCGGGCTTCCATTCGGCCGCGACGCGCAGGCGCGCCTCGCGCATGAAGGCGGGCGGAAACGCGAAGGAGAGCGGTTCGCTGTAGAAGCCGGCCAGAATGATTTCCCCGCCCGGCGCCAGGCGCCCGATCAAGGTGTCGAGGAGGCGGCTGTCGCCGCTGACATCGCAAATAGAGGCGTAGGCTTTGGTCTGGTCGTCGCCGGGGGCCATGACGGTGTAGCCATCCGCGCCTGAACAGCGTTGCGGGTTGGTTTCCCATACGACGGGCGGCGGTGCGCCGAGTGCAACGACGATGCGGGCAAGGAGCCGCCCCAAAACGCCATGTCCGATGATCAATTCGGGAAGCGGTCTGTTCTCGCAGATGACGGCGTGGTGCGCGGTTGCCGCGAGAGCCAGCAGCACGCCCTCTTCGCCAAGGCCGGCGTGGAGCGGAATGGCTTTGTCGCCGGCGATGACGACGCGGGAAGCCGCGCCGCCGAAGAGCCCGCGAATTTCGCCGTAGCAGCGCGCACCGGGTACGAACACCCTGTCGCCGACACGCGCGCTGGTGCGCGACCCGGCTTCGCGGATCCGCCCGACCAATTCATAGCCAGGGACGAGGGGGTAGCCGAGTTCCCGGAAATGGCGGCATGCGGCCGGACCACAGCAAGCGCTCGGTGCCGGTACTGATGCCGCTCCATTCGATGTCGACGACGACGTCGGTTTCTCCGGCTTGCGGCAACGGTAATCGGCTGAGCACAAGGCGCTCCGGCTCTTCGAGCACGACAGCGAGGGTGTTCATCCGAAAACTCACGTTCCTTTTGGGAGGACACCCAGCTTCCAACGGCGTTCGAAGCCTGCCCCCACCAGTAAATCTAAACGGACAAGAGAGAGTGTCAAGCAAGATGTACAGTTTAAAATCACCTGCGCCCAACAATCAGGCTTGTTTGGAGCGGCTGCCGTGTCGGCTGCAGGTGGACGCGTTGAAAACCAGCGCGCTGCACCATGTTGCGGATCTCATCGAACGTCCTTGGACGGCCGGATCGCATGGCCATGAGGTAGAGGCCGAAATAGGCCTCTCCCATGGGTTCGGCGCCGCTGGTGTCGGCCAGCGGTTCGGCAATCAGCAGCGTTCCGTCTGGTGGCAGCGCGGCGTGGATGTTGCGCAGCAGCACGGCGGCATTTTCATCGTCATGGTCGTGGAGAATTCGCACCAGTGAGATGACGTCGGCGCCTTTCGGCAACGTATCGCGCATGAAATTGCCGCCATGGCATACCGCGCGCCCGCCGAAGCCGGCGTCCGACAACGCGCGTTCGGCCCGGGCGGCAACGGCTGGAAGATCGAAGATAGCGAGCCCTAGGCTCGGATAGCGCCGGCCGGCGGACATCACGAATCGGCCCTCACCGCCGCCGACATCGAGAATCGTGTGGTGAGACTGCAGCGAATAGGCGTCGAGGATTTCGTCGGCAACAAGAGGTTGCGACTGAGACATGAGCGTGCTGTAGGCTGCGACATCCTCTTCATTGAGTGCGGATGGATCGGCGGCGCGCGCATAGGCCCAATAGCGTGACAATGCCGTTTCGCGTTCGGGTTCGCGCAGGAACGCGACGGGGTCGGTCAAATCCGCGTAGAGCAAGGCATTGTGTTCCACCATGCGCGCAATGCCCGGGTTCGCAATGATGGCCGCGCCCCGCAGCCCCAGGCCGTAGCGCTCGTCCCTCAGCTTATCGAGGAGGCCGATCGCGGCGGCCGCATCGAACAGCCGGCGTGCCGAGGGGATCGGCAATTGAAGATCCACTGCGAGGTCTTGCAGGTGCTCCGGTCCGGATTGAAGCTTTTCAAAAACGCCCAGGCGCACGCAGGCCAACAGAACCTGCGAATAGACGAAGCCTGAACAGAGATCGAAGACATCACGGGCTTTGCGCCGTGCGATCACTCGCACAAGTGGTGTGGACGCAGCGAGCTTCTGGAACCGGGGGTTGGCCACCAGGTGGTTGCGCGTTGCGCGCCATGTTTCGGCCAAGGGGCGCATGGTTGGGGTTCCCATGGGCGAAGGACGCGCGAGTGCGATTTAGGCGGCGCGGCGCGCGAGTTCCTTGGGCACGAAACGCGTCGATTCAGCCAGGATTACATTGCGAAGTTGCGCCTGTCCGGGGCAGTCGGGAATGCTCGCGATAGCTTCCGACAGAAGGCTCTTCAGCCGCTGCGCGGCGCCTTCGACGCCGAGGCTGCAAGCCGTCGGCCTGTGGTGGGCGGCGTCCTGTCCGCAGGGCTTGCCCGTGTCTTCGGACTTTCCGAGAAGATCCTGCAAATCGTCCGCGACTTGATACGCTTCACCGATGCATGCGCCGAGACGGCGCCACTGACTGGCATCCGCGCCAGCGGCCATGGCGCCGGCTTCCGTTGCTGCTGCAAACAACGAGCCCGTCTTGGCCCGATGGTAGTTGGCGAGTTCGACTTCGGGCTCGCATTCCCAGGCCTGTCCCGCGACAATGCCGTTGGGCATGCCAACCGACTGACTAATGAGTGTCAACAAACTCGGCAGGCGTGCAATAGACTTAGTGCTGCCAAGGGCGAGGCTCTCGAAGGCCAGGACAATCAAGGCGTCGCCGGTCAAAACCGCCAGAGGCTCACCGAATGCGACATGGACTGACGCCTTGCCGCGCCGGGTGGCGGCGTCATCAAAGCAAGGCAGGTCGTCGTGCACGAGGGACGAGCAATGCAGAAGTTCGATGGCCGAGGCGGCGGCTGCCGCGAGCTCGGGCTGGTCGTTGCCGCAGGCGTCCGCGACGGCCAAACAGAGCCGCGGACGAACCCGCGCACCGCCTGGAAAGACAGCATAGCGGATTGCCGCGGTGAGTTTGGGAGGACTGGCCTGAGTGCCTGCGCGAGCCAGGATCGCTTCCAGTGAAGTCTCGATGCGCTGTGTGGCGTCCATGAGAAAGCCCCTTCTCGGCAGATGTGTAATCGTAGTTGGTCTTTTCGGAATGTCTAGTAAAATAGACAAATGAAGCACCAGAGATCCGCGGCGTCGGATCGGAAAGGTCTGGAAATCATGCGCGCCCAAGGCGTCGTGGTGATCGGGGCGGGGATCGCCGGGCTGGTTTCCGCCTTGGAGCTGTCGCGGGCCGGGTTTTCCGTCCGGGTCATCGAGCGTCAGCCCGCGGCGGGTGGCAAGATGCGCCGCATCTCTGTTGGAGGGCGCGGCATCGATGCGGGCCCCACGGTGTTTACCATGCGGTGGGTGTTCGACCGGATCTTCGCCGACGCTGGTGCCGTGTTCGAGGACCACGTCCGTATGCGGCCGTTGTCGGTTCTTGCGCGCCACGCCTGGCCGGATGGCTCGGCGCTGGATCTTCACGCCGATGTCGAAGCCTCGGCCGATGCTATTGCGGCGTTCGCTGGACCGAAGGAAGCGCGGGGGTTTCTTGATTTCTGCCAACGGGCGCGGGAGACCTATCTCACCTTGGAAGGCCCGTTTATCCGTTCACCCCAGCCGTCGCCGGTTTCGCTCGTACTGGGCAGCGGTCTCAGGGGACTGAGCGATCTGTGGCGGATTTCACCATTCTCCACGCTTTGGTCGGCGCTGGGAGATCACTTCGAGGATCCGCGGCTGCGGCAGCTGTTCGGGCGCTACGCGACGTATTGCGGGTCGTCGCCGTTTCTCGCGCCGGCGACGCTGATGCTGGTGGCGCACGTCGAGCAGGATGGCGTGTGGATCATCGAAGACGGCATGTATGCCCTGGCCGATGCAATGGTGGCCCTGGCGCGTGAGAACGGCACGACGTTCGATTACGGCGTTTCTGTCGATGAGATACTGGTTGAAAGCGGCAGCGTTTCGGGTGTGCGTCTCTCCACGGGCGAGGTGATCGAGACGGGCAGCGTCATCGTCAATGCGGACTGTGCAGCCGTGGGTGGGGGCCACTTCGGATCAGCTGCCGCGCGCTCCGTTGCGGCCGTGCGGCCCGATCAACGGTCGCTGTCGGCGATGACGTGGGTCATGAATGCGCGCACGCGCGGCTTTCCCCTGCACCGGCACAATGTTTTCTTTTCGTCCGACTACGCGGCAGAGTTCGATGATATTTTCCGGCATGGACGGTTTCCGGCCGAGCCCACTGTTTATGTCTGCGCTCAGGATCGCGGCGACGGTGTGCATCCGGAAAATGAAGCGGAACCGCTTCTCGTACTTGTCAACGCGCCGCCGACGGGCGACGAAAATTCCTACACAGGCCTGGAGGTTGAGCAATGCGAAGCGCGGACATTCGCCCATCTGGCGCGCTTAGGCCTGGAGATCGACCGTACGTCTCCCGGGGCCGTGCGCACGACGCCGGCGGGCTTCAATCAGCTTTTTCCCGGAACGGGCGGGGCGCTCTATGGCGCCGCGTCTCATGGCTGGACAGCATCGTTCAGCAGACCGAGCGGGAAGACCAATGTGGAGGGTCTGTATCTGGCGGGTGGCAGCGTGCATCCGGGGCCGGGCGTGCCGATGGCGGCGCTATCGGGTTGGCTGGCGGCTGCCCAGTTGGCAGTGGACCGGACTTCGGGCAGTCCGTCAGGGGGTCGGGCTACGCCTGGTGGTACATCGATGCTCTGAGCGATGACGGCCGTCACGGACTGACGATCATTGCCTTCATCGGCAGCGTGTTCTCACCCTACTATCGTCGCGCCCGCAAAAGGGATGGTACGTCTGCGGAACCAACACAGCACGTGGCCGTCAATGTCGCGCTCTATGGCGATGCCGGACACCGCTGGGCCATGACAGAACGCGGCCGCGATGCACTGGACCGCGGCCCTTCGCATCTGGCGATTGGTCCGAGCACACTGCGCTGGGAAGGCGGCACCTTGATCATCGACATCGACGAAATCGGCGTGCCCATCCCCACGCGCATACGCGGCCAGGTGCGCGTGCATCCGGCGGCCACGGTCGCACAAAGCTTTCACCTCGATAGGGACGGTCTGCACACTTGGCGTCCCATCGCCCCAATCGCGCGCGTAGAAGCCGACTTCCGCGAGCCCAACCTGTCGTGGCGCGGCCATGGCTATTTCGACTGGAACAGCGGGACCGTGCCGCTGGAGCAAAGCTTCGCATCGTGGGATTGGTCGCGTGCGGCAACGCGGGATGGCGCGGCAATTTTTTATGACGTGGCCCGGAACGATGGCGTCGAGGCGTCGCTGGCCATCAAAGTCGACCGGACCGGGGCCGTCCAGCCGGTCGAGCCACCCGCGCGCTGTTCCCTTGCGGCCAGTCCGGTGTGGCGGATTGCCCGTGGTACGCGCTCAGATGCGGGTCGTGGGGGCGCGATTGTCAAAACGCTGGAGGACACGCCATTTTATGCACGTTCCATCGTTGCCGCGGATATCGAAGGCGAGCCGGTCATGGCGATGCACGAAAGCCTGTCACTCAATCGCTTCGTGTCGCCGATCGTTCAACTGATGCTGCCGTTCCGGATGCCCAGACGCGCGCGCTGGAACAGTGCGCGCAAAGCAACATGACGCGCGCGCTGGAACAGTGCGCGCCCATCGAAATGACGCGCGCCAGTATGGTGCGCAAATGGGTATGGCGGAGTCACGGCGGCGGCAACGGGTCGTCACCCACCGCCGCGCTGTCATCCTCGCGTTTGTGGTCGTAGCTGTTGGCGACCTTCTCGAGAATGAACCAACCGACTGCAAACGCCAGAACCACGAAGAACTCCAGGAACATCAGCGGATTGATGTCCCAGTCGATGGCCAGGAGGTGGACCATGTTTCACTGAGCCGCAGCGGCCTCCTGGTGTGTCAGGCGCTGACGGCGCCCGGCAGCGCGGTCCGGCCCAGGGCCTGAAACACCTGCGCGACAATCCCAGCTGCGTCCAGGCCCGCCGTTGCATACATGGCTTCAGGCTTGTCCTGATCGATGAAGATGTCAGGCAGCGTCATGCTGCGGACCTTGATCCGCCCGTCCAACAGCCCCGTGCGGGCCATGTGCTCCAGGACATGACTGCCAAAGCCGCCGACCGACCCTTCTTCGATTGTGATGAGAATTTCGTGGTTACGTGCCAGCTGACCAATCAAGTCCGCATCCAGCGGCTTCATGAAGCGGGCGTCCGCGACCGTTGCCGAAAGCCCGTGCGCGGCGAGTTGATCAGCAGCTTTCAAGGCTTCGGCGAGGCGGGTGCCGAGTGAAAGCAAGGCCACGGTCGATCCTTCACGGATGATACGGCCCTTGCCGATGTCGAGGACGTTGCCCGCATCCGGCATGGCGACACCTGTGCCCTCGCCGCGCGGATAGCGCACGGCGGAAGGCCTGTCGTCGATGGCCGCGGCGGTGGCGACCATGTGCTTCAGCTCTGCTTCGTCGGACGGGGCCATGATGACGAACCCCGGCAAACAGCCGAGGTAGGCCAGGTCGAATGAGCCGGCGTGCGTGGGGCCATCGGCACCCACGAGACCGGCGCGGTCGATGGCAAAGCGCACGGGAAGACGCTGGATGGCCACGTCGTGGACCACCTGATCGTAGCCCCGCTGCAGGAAGGTCGAATAGATGGCGGCGAACGGCTTCATGCCTTCGGCGGCGAGGCCGGCGGCGAACGTCACGGCGTGCTGTTCGGCGATGCCGACATCGAACAATCGGGACGGTGCGCGCGGCCGAAGACATCGAGGCCGGTACCATCCGGCATGGCCGCGGTGATGGCGACGATGCGGTCATCTTTGTTGGCCTCCGCGACCAGACTGTCGGCGAAGACCTCGCGTGTAGCTCGGAGCGGCGGCCTTCGCTTTGACCTGGGCGCCGGTGACGACGTCGAATTTGGCGACGCCGTGGTACTTGTCCGACGAGGCTTCGGCCGGGGCATAGCCTTTCCCCTTCTGCGTCACGACGTGAACGAGGATCGGTGCCTGATCGGCGTCGCGCACATTGCGCAGCACCGGGATGAGTTGATCGAGGTCGTGACCGTCGATGGGACCGACGTAATAGAAGCCCAGTTCTTCGAACCAGATGCCGCCTGACATCATGGTCCGCGACATCTCTTCCACGCGCGCCGCGCGGCGCTCCCACTTTTTCGGAAGGCGCTTTGCGAGCTGCTTGGCGAGGTCACGCAGGTGCAGATAGGTGCCGCTCGATGTCGCGCGCGTCAGATACTTCGACAGCGCGCCGGTCGGAGGTGCAATCGACATATCGTTGTCGTTGAGGATGACGATCAGGCGCTCATCGCGGGCGCCGGCGTTGTTCATGGCTTCGTAGGCCATGCCGGCACTCATGGCGCCGTCGCCGATCACGCAGATGACGTTGTTGTCGCCGCCTTTGAGATCGCGGGCCACGGCCATACCGAGACCCGCCGAAATTGACGTGGAGGAGTGTGCGGCGCCGAATGGATCGTATTCGCTTTCGGAACGCTTGGTGAAGCCAGACAAGCCGCCGGGCTGGCGCAGTGTACGAATGCGATCGCGCCGTCCGGTCAAAATCTTATGGGGGTAGCACTGGTGTCCGACATCGAAGATCAGCCGGTCGCGCGGCGTGTCGAAGACGTGATGAATGGCGAGCGTCAGTTCGACAACACCGAGCCCGGCACCGAGATGACCGCCCGTGACAGATACGGCTTCGATGGTTTCCTGCCGCAGTTCATCGGCCAGCTGGCGCATTTGGCTGTCGGGCATGCGGCGAATGTCTTCCGGCGTGTGGACCCGGTCGAGCAAGGGCTTTGGCGAAGGCGTCGGCAGGCCGATGTGAGCGTTCATGGCCGTTTCTCCAGTTCTAGGCGTCGCCGCCAGCGGTCACACCGCCGGCTCTCGTTTCAGGCACGGACCGGCACGGACTGTGGCAGCGGTTGCGCGCGAACTGCTACGCGCTCCCGCTCGGCCCGTTCCAGGCGTTCAAAAATGTCGATGATGCGCGCTGTCCGGCCCGGCAGGTTCCACCATGCAACGGCCGGCGCGTCACGTTCGGGATCGGCCAGGGCATTCATGCTGATGATGGCGTCCATCAGGTAGGCGGCCTCGGCCACGCGATCGTCGATTTCGATAGGTTTGCGGGGAATGGACAGCGAGGCCGCCAGCGCCGCGCGCGTGACTAGCTCGACCTTGCGCCGGGCCGGGACGACCGCCCGGCGGGTAACGGAATCGTAGCCGTTCCGGCGCACCTGCTGACCGATATCGTCATAGAGGTAGCAGGCCGCGAAGATGCCCGCGCGGCAATCGACCGGCAGCACGGCAATGCCCGATTGGGCGCGCCTGTACAGGGCATCCGCGGCGGCGAGCAAGCGTTCGACGACGGTGGCGAGGCGCGGATCGGGTTCGGGCCGTGCCAGCCATGCCTCGCAGTCCATGCCGGCTTCCCGCATCCAGGACCGCGGCAGGTAAAGCCGCCCGGCCCGCGCATCCTCGCCGACGTCACGGGCAATGTTGGAGAGCTGCATGGCAATGCCGAGGTCGCAGGCGCGCGCCAGCTGCGCCGGACTGCGGGCGCGCATCAACAGCGCCATCATCGCGCCGACACTGCCCGCGACACGCGTCGCATAGGCCAGGACGTCGGGCAGCGTGTCATAGCACCGGGTTTCAGCGTCCCAGGCGAAGCCCTCAATCAGCGCTTCCGGCAATGCGCGGGGGATCGCGAAATCTTCGACCACGGCGGCAAAGGCACGGT
Source organism: uncultured Alphaproteobacteria bacterium (assembly GCA_963786675.1). Lineage (GTDB taxonomy): Bacteria > Pseudomonadota > Alphaproteobacteria > Rhizobiales > Hyphomicrobiaceae > JAGVSR01. The sequence continues at coordinate 76,192 of CAWAZY010000003.1, forward strand.
CGGCGGCGTTGGCGGCCGGGGCGCCCGCATAGATGGCATCAAGACGGGCGTTGAGAGCGGCCAAGGTCTTGGCATTGGCGCCGCCGATATCGATGGCGTCGTCGGCCTCGCGGCAGAAGGCATAAAGTGCGATCGCGGGGTCGCGGACCCGGCGCGGCAACAGGCGGGAGGCGGCGAGGAACGTGCGCGATCCATTGGCCAGCGCCGTACGGCAGGCTGCCATATCCGCGCGTGCGCGCGCGATCGCGTTAATGGAAGGCCGAGACATCTGGCACGATCCTGTCGAGAACACGGGCTGAAGAGAGGACACCGGGCACGCCCGCGCCGGGGTGGGTACCGGCGCCGACGAGAAACAAATTGTCGATGTCTTCGCTGCGATTATGGGGGCGGAACCAGGCGCTCTGCGTGAGCACCGGTTCAAGGCTGAAGGCGGCGCCCTTGTAGGACATGAGCCTCTCGCGGAAATCGAGCGGCGTCATCAGGCGCGACGTCACGATGTTGTCGCCAAGACCCGGGAGCATGGTTTGTTCGAGCATGCGCGCGATGCGGGCGCGATAGCGCTCGGCTTCTCTCGTCCAGTCGGTGGACCCTTCCAGATGGGGAACCGGCGAGAGAACATAGAATGCATCACAGCCAGCCGGCGCCAGCGAGGGATCCGTGGCGGTGGGACGGTGCAGGTAAAGGCTGAAATCGTCCGCCAAATGCTTGCGGTGGAAGATGTCGGCCAGCAGTTCCTTGTAGCGCGGACCGAGCAGGATCGTATGGTGAGGGCACGTCCGGATACTGCGTGCGGGTGCCGAAGTACCAGACGAACAGGCTCATGGAGTAACGCGCCTTGTCGATACGCTTGTCCGACCAGCGGCGGCGCGCGGCGCTGGGGAGCAGATAGCGGTACGTCCACGCGACATCCGCATTCGATACGACGATGTCGGCACGGATACGCTCGCCCGACTTCAGCCGCACGCCATTGGCCCGGCGGCCATCAAGAGTGATTTCCGCCACTTCCGCCCCATACCGGATTTCATTCCCCTGGCCTTCGATCAGATCGACCAAGCCATCCACGATGCGGCCCGTGCCGCCCATGGCGAAATGGACGCCGAAGCGGCGCTCAAGGAAAGATATCAGTCCGTAGATGGAGGTGACGCTGAACGGGTTGCCACCGACGAACAGCGGATGGAAGCTGAGGAACACACGCAGGCGCGGATCGCGGACGTGCTTGGCGGCCAGACCATAGATGGTGCGGTAGCTTTCGAGCTTGAACAGCTTTGGAAGGAGGCGCGCCATGTCGGTCCAGCTGTTGAATGGAACATCGCCAAGCTGTTCGAATCCAACGCGATAGATTTCCTGCGACTGCGCCATGAAGCGTTCGTAGCCCGCGACGTCCGAGGGAGAAATGCGGGCGATCTCGCGGCGCATTTCGTCCGGATCGGCACTGCAGGTGATCGTCTCGCCGTCATCGAAGCGCAGCGTGTAGAAGGGTGAGAGCGCGCGCAGGTCGATGTCATCGGCGAAATTGCGCCCGCACAGGCTCCAGAGTTCTTCCAATAGGAACGGTGCGGTGATGATGGTGGGACCGGCATCGAATGTGAAGCCGTCCTGTTTGAACACGTAGGCCCGTCCGCCGGGTGCATCGAGACGTTCCAGAACGGTGACCCGGTAGCCGCGGGCACCAAGTCGGATGGCAGCTGCCAGACCACCAAATCCGCTGCCGATGATGACCGCGTGCGGCCGCTCCCCGGGATGGGGACCAACGGCGCGAGGGCGGTCAGGAACTGTCAACATAAGATGACATTAAAGGGTGTAATGCGCGGTGGCGCAAGCAGGATATTGCGGCCCGCACACCCTCTTGAGGCGAAAACGTCAGCCCCGCCGGTGTCAGCCGCCATTGGCACCGTGTTTGCCGGCGAATTCCACGATGAGATCCGCCACCTGGCCGGGATCTTCCTCGTGAGCCAGATGTCCCAGACCCGGCAGGGCGAGAATGGACGCGTTCGGGACGAGGCGGGCGACGAGGCGCGCATCGCCGGGCGGGACAGTCCGGTCGTTATCGGCCGCCACGAGAAGCAGCGGGACGTTGAGCCGCGGAGAGGTCGCCAAAAAGAGTGGCGAGATCCCACGACGCCATCATCGCCAGCGTACCCGTGACGTGGGAGGTGGTGCGAAATAGCTGCGCATAGATGTCAAGGCTCTCAGCGGGAATGTTGGACCCTGTTCCGGCCAGCAAGCGTTCCACGGCCCGGCGGTCTGGCGGCACGCCACGTTACGAACTGTGGCACGAGAGGATTGAGGACCAGGAGCTTGGCGAGTGGTGAGAAGAGCCGCGAGACGGCGCCATCGAAGGGGACGAAGGCCCCATTCAGACTGATGAGGGCCCGAGGTGTCAGGGTTCCATCAAGTGTCATGCGCGCCAGGATCGCCGCGCCGGCCGAGTGTCCCACGCCGATGGCTGGGCTCAATTTCATTTCGGTGAGGAGCGCGCCGAGGGCGCGCGCCATTCCCTGCATCGACAACGCGGATTTTGGCGCCTGCGAAAAGGCATGGCCCGGAAGATCGGGTGCGATCACGGTGAAGTGCGCGCTGAGACGCGGCAAGAGTCCGGCGTAGGAGTGGGTCGACGCTCCGGTTCCATGGAGGAGAAGGAGGGGCGGGCCCGTGCCGGCAACCTGGACATGCCAGCGCACGCCGCCCGCGTTGACCAGCCGGCTGGCCGCGCGATTGGGCCAATGGACGGCGTCCCGGTCGAATTGAAGGTCCTGCGGCATCGGCGTCCGTTGAAATGCGAAGGACCTGGAGCTCAGCGCGGCGCGCCGGATGGACCGCCGGTATCGTTGCGTGTGGCGAGCACGGCCTTGGCGAGGCGTTCAGAATCCGCATGGGGCAGCGGAAGATAGCGCGCGCCCATGTGCTCCGCGAGCGTTTCCGCCTCCGCGTTGCGCCGGGGGGACGTATCGATCAGAAGGGTGGTGATCCCAAGGGCCCTCAAGGCATCTGCGGAGGCGTGAGCGTCGGTCATGGCCTTGCCGCGTCCGGGTTCTCCGTCGCGGCCGATATTGGCCCGGCCGTCGGTGAGGAGGACGAGCGTGGGGGCGATCCCCTTCTTCTTCTGGGCGGCGGCCAGTTCGGCGGCGCTGTCGATGGCCTTGGCCAGAGGCGTACCGCCGCCGCCGGGGAGCGCCGCCAGGCAACGCTGCGCCCGCGTCAGTGAGCGGGTCGGCGGCAAAAGGGTTTCTGCATCCTTGCCGCGGAACGCGATGAGGGCAACGCTATCGCGGCGCACGTAGCATTCGGACAAGATGGCTTCCACCGCGCCCTTGGCTTCCGCGAGGCGGTGCAAAGCGCTCGATCCGGATGCGTCGACCACGAAAATGGTGGTGCTGTTTGTTTTCTGTTTGAAGTGGGCGATGCGCAAGTCACTGGCGCGGACCTCGATCCGCCGCTTCTCTGCGTCCTTCACAACGGGTTGCGTGCATTCAGGCGCATGAGTGTGCTGGCGCCTCAGCGTCTGCCATGGCGCGGCGGTGCGCAGGGTATCGATGAGGCTCAGCACATTGCCATTACGCGGCATCCCGCGGCGCACACCGGCCGGGCGTCCGCGCGTGCGGGCTGTTTGCGGCGTACCGCCTTTGCCCGGTGTCGATGGCAAGCGGGAGGGCCGCGCGTTGGCGGCTAGAGAGTCCAGCAATGCGGCGGGAATGGCGGCGGCCGCAGCGGCAAGAAGCAACTCCAACTCCTCCGGCAATGGCGTGTTTTCCGGCTCCGTATCGGGCTGGGTCTCAGCGTCGTCGGGCTGTTGCGGTTCGGGGGGTGGCGGTGGTTCGTTGGCCGCCTGTTCCGGCTCTTGGTCCTGCATATCCGGCAACCGCGTGGCGCGCGGCGCGAGCACGAGCCGCGCGGCGGCTTCGGCATCGGCGGCGGTCGTCGCGCTGCGCCCGGCAAGAGCTGCCGCGATCCGCGCCACGGCGATGGCCTGCAGCGGCGCCCGCAACGACGCGATACCCAGGGCAATGGCCGCTTGGCAGAAAAGTTCGGGACTGGCGGGGTCGGCATGGACGTGCGCAAGGCGCGATTGCGCGTGCGCAATGTCCTCGGCCGCGGGCAGGATCGGGCAGTCCGACAATGAAAGGCCATCGAGATCGACGCGCAAGGCCAATCGATCCAGGAGCGCGGAGGCAGGGATTTCGTCGGGCTCGGCGCCTTCGTCCAGCGCCACGATGCCAAAGCGCGCGGGCAAGCGCAGCGATAGCCCGTCGCGCTCCATGTTGACACGGCCTTGATCCAATGCCGCGCTGAGGTGGGCGATGGCCCCCGCTGCGAGACGTTCCGCGCTGGGCACGATCAGCAAACCGCCGTCGGCCTGGGCGAGAAGCCCCGGTTCGGCGACCGGACGTCCGCGGGCCAACGTGGCCGCCAGATCGAGGCCGCCCAGAAGCCTGTCGTCTGGAACGTTGAGCGGCAGGCGCCGGATGTTCGCTGCCTCACCAGCTAGAGTTCGCAGAAGCCACAGCCACCTTTCGCGCACCGGACCGGAACGCGCGCGCAACGTCAATCCGCCGACGGCATGTGGCGCAACGGCAAGGACACGCGCCGCGAGGATCGCGTCCTGCCACCGCGCGGATGGGCCGTTGGCGGGTCCGGTCATATGACGAAACGCTCCCCTGAACCGCCGAAGAGATCAGCCACGGCACGGTCGACCCGCGCACCGGAGTCAGAACTGGAGAGTGGCGTCCGGCGTAGTCGGTGACGCAAGGCCATCGTCGCGACACGGCGCAGGTGCGCATCCTCGATTTCGGCCGCTCCTTCCAGCGCGGCAACCGCACGGGCCGCGCGGACCAGGGTCAGTTCGCCGCGCAGGCCGTCCGTGCCGACCTCCAGGCAGAGCTGCGCCGCACGCTCCAACGCGACATCGCGCACTTCAATTCCAGTGATCCGGCCCCGGGCGTTGACGATGTGCGCGCGCAGTCGCGCCTCGTCTTCGTGCCAGCGGGCCTGGAACGTCTGCGGGTCCCGCTCAAAGTCATCGCGGCGGCGTACCACTTCGACCCGTGTTTTCAGATCTTCAGGCGTGCGAACTTCGACGGACAGTCCAAACCGGTCGAGCAGCTGTGGCCGCAGTTCGCCTTCTTCGGGGTTTCCTGTTCCCACGAGCACGAAGCGGGCGGGATGGCGGACGCTTAAGCCTTCGCGTTCGACGACGTTCTCGCCGGAGGCCGCAACGTCGAGCAGCAGATCGACCAGATGGTCTTCAAGCAGATTGACTTCATCGATGTAGAGGAATCCGCGGTGGGCCTTGGCCAACAGCCCGGGTTCGAAGGCTTTCTCGCCATGCACGAGCGCGCGTTCCAGATCGAGCGCGCCGACGACGCGGTCCTCGGTGGCACCAAGCGGGAGATCGACGACCGGGACTGGAATATCGGCGGTCTCACCGTTGGAGACATGCGTGCAGCCACTTCCCGGCGGGCAGTTGAACCGGCAGCCGGCAACGACGGGCATGGGCGGTAGCAGGGCGGCCATCGCGCGCACGGTTGTCGATTTGCCGGTTCCGCGATCACCGAAGACGAGCACCCCGCCGACGCTGGGGTCGATGGCCGCGATCAGCAAAGCCATCTTCATGTCGTCCTGGCCGACGATGGCGGAGAAGGGAAATATGGCCGGCATGGGTCTCATCCTTGGTCTGGTCACGGATCGCACGGGCTAAACACGCCCGTGCGGGTGTCGGGTTAGCCGCGCGCGATGACGAAATCGCGCAGGACATTGGTTTCCAATTGCAGTTCGTCGAGACGGTGTTTCAGGACGTCGCCGATACTGACGAGGCCGATCAGAGCGCCGTCCTTTTCCACGGGCATGTGCCGGAATCGGCGCTGGGTCATGATCTTGGCCACGGCCGAAATCGCGTCGTCGGGTCCGCAGGTGATCACCGCCCTGGTCATCAGGTCGCCGACGAGCATACGCGGGAGGGCTTCACCGTGGCTGGCAAGACCGTTGGCAATGTCGCGTTCGGAGATGATCCCATCGAGATGGCCGTTGGGGGCGATAACGACCATCGCGCCGACCCCTTCGGCCTTCAATCTCTGGGCAAGCGTGAAGATGCTTTCAGTGGCCTGGATCGCCTTCACCGTCGATCCTTTGTCCTTCAGGATGTCGGAGACTTTCATGGCGTAACTCCTGTGCAAGTTACCGAACAGATCGAAATATCCTGCATGCGCGCGGCGCAAGGCCGCCAGTATCTCACTCCCGTCGCCGGGCGTGAGAAATCGGACATCATCGTTGTCGTCGAGACGGATCAGGTCGCTCAACGTGTCGATGGTGAAGAGGGCTTCCTGGCAGCTGCCGGGCTCGTGGTGGCCGAGGAGAATAACGGCGGGAATACCGGCCTGACGCGCGGTGTGCGATCCTTCCGGCGACGCCTCCAGCGCGAGACACGCCGATGGATCAACGTTCAGGTTCTGAAGCGCCTTCTCATACGCGGCGTGCAGCCCGGCGGTGCCTTGATCTTCGGCGGCTGATTCGATGCAAGCGAACAGCCGTTTGCCCATGTCGCCGAAGAGCGACGCAACAAGGTGTTCGGCTTCTTCCGTTGGCAGGGCGGTCACGGCCGCCACCTTTACGCCTTCGCCGCGAGCGGCCGTTGCTAATTCGCGAATGCCGAGACATGGATCGACGTAATCGTTTTCGAGGCGTTCGCGGATCACCGTCGAGGCATGACGCGACATGACATCGATGAGCCGCTCAAAATCCTCCGAACTCCGATCGAAGCCCAGGTTCTTGCGGACGAAATGGCGGTACCGGTCGCGGCGCTGCGGATGGGCGCGCAACTCACGGAAGGCCTCCCGGCTGCATTTCCAGTGGAATCCGGCGGTCTCGACGACATGATTGAGCACGGACCGCTCTAACGCGTCGGTCTCGGCGACGACCCCATCGGCCCTGATGATGATGGCTTGGAGGCTCATCCCTGCAGGTCCTTGGCCGAGGGAATGGCGCCGCCGGCGTCGGCCGCGGGCCAGCGCGACTTCAGATCCACCAGATGGCAGACCAGAGAGCCGGCCAGGGCGGCCGCCATGAAAAACCAGGCGCCGTCCGTCAAGGCGATCCGCAAAGCAATGAGTAGGAAGAGCCCCGCGCCGAGCATGGCCGCCACCGCCGGGAGTGACGGCCCAAGGCCGGTCCGGCGGTGGAGCCACACCAGCGCGATCGCCTCCAGTGCCATCAGGAGGATGATGGCATCGACGATCCGTCCGCTGGTGAATAGGTCTCTCAAGGTCTTCTTATCCAAACATTTGTTGCAAACGTCCCTCAGGGAGGGACGATGCCGAGCAGGTGCGCCATGTCTTTCACGAAGATGCGCGCATGCGCCATGGGTCGCGCGCGGGTCATTTTCTTATGCATGTAGGCCTGCCACGTCAGCGACTGAACATCGGGATCGCGGCACATGGTGACGAAGCGCTCGCGCCGATGATCGTCGCGGTACCAGAAGCGCTGCATGATGCCGAGCACCCAGAACACCCGGCCATGCGCTTTCATGAACCGCCGCCGTGCGCTGGCCAGGGCTTTGCCGTTGCCTGTCTCCAAAACTTCGGCCACGGCGTCGGCGGCGATCCGGCCGCACAGCATGGCATAGTAGATACCCTCGCCCGAGGCCGGAGCTACTACACCTGCGGCATCACCGGCGACAATGACGTCGCGGCCGTTGTCCCAGCGTTTGCGCGGATGCAACGGTATCGGCGCGCCCTCCCGCCGGATGGTTTCCGAACCCTCAAGCCCGGTCCTGATACGCAGATCCGCGACGGCGTCTTTCAGCGAGAAGCCTTTGTGGGCCGAACCTGTGCCGATGCTGGTCGTATCGCCATGGGGAAATATCCAGGCGTAAAAGTCGGGCGAAAGGCGGCCGTCATAGAAGACATCGCAGCGCGTGCTATCGAATTGCGCGCGCGCGTCGTCCCGTTCCGGGCTGCGGACAATCTCGTGATAGGCAAAAACGTACGGTGGCTGTTCCTCGCGCGGCAGGGCCTCGCGGGCTACCGCCGAGTTGGCGCCGTCGGCCCCGATCAGCAGGCGTGTCCTAACGGTGTCGAGCACCTCGGCGCCGTCGTCGAGGCGGCGCCGGAAGCTGATGCGCAGCCTGCCGTCGTCATCGCGCGACAAGGATTCGAAGGTGCCCGTCCGGCGCTCGGCCCCGGTCTGGCGGGCCCTCTCGCGCAACCATTCGTCGAAGGGGCCGCGATCGACCATGCCGACGAAGCCGCCATCGATGGGCATGTCGGCGATCCGCTCGGCAGGCGAAACGATACGCGCCGCCGCGATGCGCGCCACGATGAGTTCGTCGGGGATGTCGAATTCATTGATCAGAATGGGGGGGATGGCCCCGCCACAGGGCTTGATGCGGCCGGCTCTGTCGAGCAGCAGGACGGAGTAGCCCCGCGCCGCAAGGTCGGTGGCCGCCGTCGCCCCCGAAGGCCCGCCGCCGATCACAACGGCATCGAAGGACGGGGTGGTCGATAGTCGGTCATGATGCATGGCACGCGGTCCTTATCCCGGTTCGGCGACTGTCGGCTGGTTTGTGATCTCGAAAGTTTTGGTCTCGGCAACCGAAGAATCGGCAATGGCTCGGTGCCCGAGAACGGCCGCGCCGAGGAAGAGCATCGCTTCCAGCGCGAATACCGCCGTGAAGGCGTCGGCGTGCTCGGTGACCAGCGGTCGCATCGCGTCCGCCGCTGCCGCACCGAAAAATCCGCCAGCGCCGAATGCGATGGCTTGGGCCGCGCCCCACAGCCCCATGCGTACGCCTTCGCGCTGTTTGCGTCCCGATCCAGCGAGGCCCATCATGGTGCCGATGGCAGCCACTGCGAACGCACCGTTGGCGAATCCGAGGGCGATCACCGTGGCGTTGAGCGGCCAATGCGGTGCAAAGGCGCCGGCCACAACAAGGCCCAGCAACGCCGCCGCGGACGCAATGCAGCCGCCGACCGTCCACGCCTTCAGCGATCCGAAGCCGACCCGGGGGTTGGCTGCCAGGGCAACCAGGACCATGCCGGCAAAAACGCCTGCGTGCTGCAGTCCGGCGAGCCGTGTTGACTGGCCAGGGGTCAATCCGAAGGCAATTCCGGCGAACGGCTCGAGAATGAGATCCTGCATGCTGTAGGCGAGCATCGACACGAAACACGAAGATGGTGAAGCGCCGCGCCTGCGGCTCCTCCCACACCTGCGCCAGGGCTTCGCGAAATTGCGGCTTGGCTTCGACGGTGCCGGGAGCACCTGTTGGACGCGCGATCGGTTCGGGTTCTACGCCCCACAGGGCGAGACCGGCGAGAAGCACCGCGAGGACCGAAACGGTGGAGGTCACCGCCATCAGGCGTGTGGTGGTGAAGGGATCGAGGAAATTGCTGGCGACGATGGTCGTCACCACAAATCCCGCGATCATCATCAGCCAGACGATGGTCGCGGCCGGCGCGCGCCGGGCGGGATCCACCCGTGTGGCCAGCAAGGCGAGCAGGGACGTTCCCGCCGCGCCGACGCCGATGCCGACGAACGTGAATGCCAGCGTGGCCAGCGCAAGGCCGGCGGCAAAATTCGTCTCCATCAGTGCGACAGCCGCTGCGGCGCCCGCTCCGCCGAGCGCCAGGATGACCATGCCGAACATGATCCATGGCGTGCGCCGCCCGCCGGTGTCGGAACCGTAGCCCCAGCGGGGCCGCAGAAATTGTAGGGCGTAGTGCAGCGCGACCAGCGCACCGGGCAGCATGGCGGGAAGCGCCAGTTCCACCACCATCACACGATTGATGGTCGATGTGGTCAGCACCACGATCGAGCCGAGGGCCGTTTGCACGAGGCCCATGCGCACAATGCCGATCCAGCCGAGAGTGGGATGTGTCATCAGAGAACCCCACTGATGGGACGGATGGCGACGGCGGCAATCATCATGCCGGTGACGTAGAGAGAAATCCCCGTTGCATTGTACCAGGGTGCGCGTTCCCGGGGCGCGCGAACCAGAGTGGTCATGAGGGCGAGCTGTGCCACAAGGACGGCGGCGACAAGTGCGGCCTGCAATCCATGCCCCCATTCGAGAAGCAGCAGGACGACGACGAACTGCGGCAGCGCCATAACGATGCAGGCCAGCCGCGCGGCGCGATCCACGCCGAGCTGCACGGGAAGCGAGCGCAGACCCATGCGCTTATCGCCCTCGATGGATTTGAAATCGTTGAGGGTCATGATGCCATGCGCGCCGATGCTATAAAGCGCGGCCAGGGCGAGCACCTTGAAGTCAGGAAGCGCCGACGACATCACGAGCGCGCCGGTGAACCAGGGCAAGCCCTCATAGCAAGCGCCCACGGCGGCGTTGCCCCACCAGCCGTTCTTCTTGAGCCGCAGCGGTGGCGCGCTGTAGGCCCAGGCCAGCACGAGGCCGAGCGCGGTTGCGATGAAGCCCCAAACTCCAAGGAGTGTTGCGATGAGCAGCGATAGCGCTGTCCAGACGATCGCGATGTGCAAACCGAGACGGCCGGGAATGCGTCCGGAGGGAATGGGCCGGTTCGGTTCGTTGATGGCGTCGACGTGGCGATCGAACCAGTCGTTGACGGCCTGACTGGTCCCGCAGACGAGGGGACCGGCAAGAAGGATTCCGGCAACAACAAGATAGAGACGATCAATCGAACCGTCGTAGCCCGACGAGACAACCCCGCAAGCTAGCGCCCACATTGGTGGAAACCATGTGATCGGCTTCAGGAGTTCGATCACGGCCAGTGGGTCGAGGCGAGACGCTGTGAGCGCGGGTGTAGCCATGCATGAAAGTTACTGCCGGTCCGTGGGGAGTGTCAATTATACATTACACTTTTGGATGTACGATTTTCTGGAATCTTAAGCGGCCTCATGCGCCGGAATTTGCCCTGCGCGGAGGACGATGCGCGGCCCGGCATGCGGGCCAAGATGACGACGAGGAGAAGCGCGTGACGAGGGTGCTGGCGGAGGTCAGTCTTCGCCGTCCAGATCACCAAGGCCGTGACGGCGCAGCTTGGAATAGAGCCCCTGCCGGCTCAGTCCCAGGAGTTCCGCCGCCGACGCGCGATTGTCGTCGGTCAGTTCCAGCGCCGCCTCGATGCACAACCGCTCGATCATATCTGTCAATTCACGCACCAGTTCCTTCAGCGGCACGCGGCCGACGAGATCGGTGAGCTGCTCGACGGAGCGATGCAGTGTGCGCCGGCCGTTGATCGAGGTTTCTGGCCGGCGGGCGACCCGGCGAATGGTCAAGCCGAGGCAGGGCTGTTCGCCACTCGGCACCGAGACGGCCGAAATTTCAACGTCTTCCGTGGAGCCGTATTCACCGCGAACGATGGTCGAGAAATTGCGGATTTCGCCGCGCTCTTTCAGGTTCTTGGCGAGAACGGCCATGTCGATCTGATGCCGTCCGATCCATCTGTCCAGCGGTTCGCCGCGCACCTGCTCTTCGGCGGCGAGCTGGGTCAGCTCGATGAACGCAGTGTTGGCTGTCAGGATATGGCGGTCCGGATCGGTGACGACGAAACCGTCAGGCAGTTTCTGGACAACATCGAATAGGCTTGAACGCGAGCGCAGCCATGACGTGGCGTTGGCAGCCGTTGGCGTCAGGCGCACGAGAATGTGCGAGGTGCTGTCTTGCCGGAAGAGCGAGGCGGAAACGACCGCTTCGATCTGGGAGTCGGGCAGCGTCACGCTCACTTCGTCTGCTTGTCCCGAGGTCTTGACCGCACTCAGATAGCCTTGAATCTTGCGCTGGCTGTCGGTGTCGAAGAAATCAGGTAGCGGGCGACCGGCGAGGCGGCGCGCGCTTTTGCCGAGGAGCTTCGATGCGGCAGGATTGGATTCCGCGACGCGATAATTGGCGCCATCGATGACAAGGACGGCTTCGGTCGAGATCTGGAACAGCAGGCGATAACGCGTTTCGGCCTGACGCAGGCGCGCGTACTCCTGCTCCATGGTCTGTTGGGCATCGACCAGCCGCTGCTGCATCGCAGCGAGCGCGCGCAGGTCGCGGCCGATGGCAACGATCTTGCCATTGTTGCCGACCTGGACCGCCGAATACCGGATGGGAACGTCGGCACTGGCGCCGCGCCCGGATGGATGGTTGACCTGCCGCCATGCTGGAATGCTCTTGCCGCCGGAATCGCGGAGCATTTCCTCGATCTTTCCGCGGCTTTCAACGGTCACGGTATCGATCCAACGGCGGCCGACCCAGCCGGCGCATCCTTCGCGCAGCAATTCTTCGCTGCCCAAGGCCACGTCGCGGATGAAGCCCTTGGTGTCGATCACCAGCGCGATGTCGGAGGCAGCCGTCAGAAGCCGGGACGCGGAATCGGGATCGATGTCCCCGAGCGAACGCTTGGGGGCCTTGAAGGTCTCCACGAGCTTTGAAGGTACTCGGATTTCCATAGCCGCTACCGCGTTCGGTTGTTCCATTGCCATTACTGGCTCTTTGCCTCTTCACTCAGAAGACTGCGGAGCTGTAACACAGCTTGGCGGCCATCTTCAGCCGTCCCGTCGGCTCCAACCCGCGACACATACTCCGGGTTATCAAGAAAGATGGAGCCGCCGACGAGAATTACAACTGACTTGTTCAGAGAGGACTTCCGGATGTCCTGAATAGCCGAAGCTATGCCGTCCAACAATACCCCCCAGCTGGCCGACAAGCCAACAAGATCATAATGTTGCTGCTTAACGAGGCGCACCAAGTCCTTGTTGGACTTGGGCAGGCTGGTGCAGCAGTCCCAGCCGGCTCGGCGGAAGTATTCCTCGATCAGCATCAGGCCCAGCGTATGCTGTTCATTGGGCATGGGGACCAGCAAGGCGCGCCGGCCATCAAAAATGCGGGCGGATTCCCGTTCGAAATCCGGACTGAGCTCGTGAACCAATTGCTGCAGGCGCGAAAGGCCGACGGTCACGTCGGTAAAATCGCAAAGATCGGCCTTCCACATCTCGCCCAATAGCCGGGCCGTCGGCGCCAGCAATTCAATGTAGATGGCTTCCACGGGAAGTCCCTGCTGCCGCAAGGTGTCCACGTAGGACGATGCGATCCGGCCATTGTGCTCGATGACGAGCCGCGCAAGTTCGATGACCTCATCGGGTCCGGCATGCAGCAGCCGGGGCTCCGGCAGGCGGGCGGTGAACTCACGATGCGCAAGCATAAGCCGAGGAATGACCTCGGCTTCGATCGTTCTTCCAAGCGTTGATAGGCGAAGATCCTTCGGCTGGCTGGTCCCCGCGTCTGGCGACGCGCGTGCAGCCTCAGCCGACATCTCTTCACAGCTTCGCCACTGGCCAATGGCCTCGATGAGTTGCCGAGTGCCGGTCATCGGTTACGTCCCTCCCGTCAACGCCGGTGACATTGCAGCGCAATAGCGCAATCACACACCAGGCTTGCCGACGTTGGACCCGCTTCAGCTCTTAACGGCCTTGCATCGGTCCATCATAATTTAAGCACGATTGCCATGGGAGCACCACGGGGAAGTTGCGCATTGAAATCCCCGCTGACAAAAAATGTAAAGTGAAATTTACGTCAAGACAGATTGACAGCTGTTCGGAGGCGGTCGTAGTCTTCACCTTGCCGGTCCGCAGGAAAGTCTGCGCCAGCGCGGGGAACGACGGTCGCCATGGGAAGTCGGACGAACCGAGGCCAGACGCTAAGACCGCTCTACACAGCCGAGGAACGGCGCAGGCGCGACGCTTCCGGCTGGACGCTCGTGCAGGGGATCCTGGCGCCGGTTCAATTCGTCATCTTTCTGGTCAGTCTCTGGCTTGTGGTGCGCTTTCTCCTGACGGGCGAAGGCGAGACCGCGGCCACGGTGTCGGTGATTGTCAAGACGGCGGTGCTGTACACCATCATGGTCACCGGTTCGATCTGGGAGAAGGAAGTCTTCGGACGGTATCTCTTCGCCCCGGCGTTCTACTGGGAAGATGTGGTGAGCATGCTCGTGCTCGCCTTGCACACGGCCTATCTCTACGCGCTTTTGACCGGAGCGCTGGGCGTGCGCGAACAGATGTTCCTGGCGCTCGCGGCTTATGCTGCCTACGTGGTCAACGCCGCCCAATTCATCCTTAAGCTCCGCGCCGCCCGCTTGCAGGGTGCTCAGCCGGAAACCGACGGGTCTTCCTCCATGCACGGCCGTACCTCGGCCATGGAGGTGGCGTCATGACCGTGACCATCCCCATGCCGCTGCCTCAGGCCGGCTGTGGAACGCGCCCGGCAACCCCTGCCGAGCAGCGGCCGGTGTTGCGCGAGCGGGGCCAGCGCGAAGTCTTTTGCGGTCTGACCGGCATCATCTGGATGCATCGCAAGATCCAGGACGCATTCTTCCTGGTCGTCGGCTCCCGCACGTGTGCCCATCTCATTCAGTCGGCTGCCGGCGTGATGATCTTTGCCGAGCCCCGGTTCGCGACCGCCATTCTCGATGAGCGCGATCTCGCCGGACTGGCCGATGCTAACGACGAACTGGACCGGGTGGTGGCGCGGCTCCTGGAGCGCCGTCCCGATATCCGCATGCTCTTTCTCGTCGGGTCTTGTCCGTCCGAAGTGATCAAGCTGGATCTCGCCCGGGCCGCACAACGCCTAACGGTGCAGCACGCGCCGGCGGTTCGGGTTCTCAATTATTCCGGCAGCGGCATCGAAACGACCTTCACGCAGGGCGAAGACGCCTGCCTTGCCGCGCTCGTGCCCGAGCTGCCCGCGGCACCCGACACCGCACCACAATCGCTGCTCGTCGCCGGCGCGCTTGCCGATATCGTCGAGGATCAGTTCCAGCGCCTCTTCTCGGAGCTGGGCATCAAGGATGTCGCGTTCCTGCCCCCGCGCCAGACGCGCGAATTGCCGGCGGTTGGGCCTGGAACGCGTGTGCTGCTCGCGCAACCCTTCCTGACCGACACCGCGGCGCGACTCAAGGATCGTGGTGCTGAGATCATCACCGCGCCGTTTCCGTTGGGTGTGGAAGGCACGCGCGCCTGGCTGATGGCCGCCGCGGATCTGTGGAATATCCCCCGTGCGCATTTCGAGGCCGTCGTGGGGCCTGCCGCCGCGCGCGCCCGCAAGGCGCTGGAGCCGCACCGCTTCCGGCTCTCCGGCAAGCGCATTTTCTTTTTCCCCGACAGCCAGCTCGAAATTCCATTGGCGCGCTTCCTCTCCCAGGAGCTCGCCATGCATCCGGTTGAGGTCGGCACTCCTTACCTGAACCGGCAACAGCTGGAAGCCGAACTTGCCGCCCTGCCGGACGACACGCTCGTCAGTGAAGGGCAGGATGTCGAGCGGCAGCTCGATCGGTGCCGCGCGGCCAAGCCCGACCTGGTCGTCTGCGGCCTGGGGCTTGCCAACCCGCTGGAAGCGGAAGGCTTTACGACCAAGTGGTCCATCGAGCTTCTGTTCACGCCCGTCCAGGGCTTCGAGCAAGCGGGCGATCTGGCCGAATTGTTCTCGCGGCCGCTCGTGCGCCGCTCGCGGCTGGAGGTCTAGCGCCATGCAGCTGACACTCTGGACCTACGAAGGCCCTCCGCATATCGGCGCGATGCGCGTCGCGAACTCCATGGAAGGGCTGCACTACGTTCTGCACGCGCCGCAAGGCGACACGTATGCCGATCTCCTCTTCACGATGATCGAGCGGAACGCCAAGCGTCCGCCGGTGACTTACACGACGTTTCAGGCCCGCGATCTGGGCGGCGATACGGCGGAACTCTTCAAGTCGACGGCGCAGGCGGCCTACGAGCGGTTCCAGCCCGAGGCCATGATCGTGGGCGCCTCGTGCACCGCGGAACTCATCCAGGATGATCCCGGTGGGCTCGCCAAGGCGCTCGGCCTGCCGTGCCCCGTCGTGCCGCTGGACTTGCCAGCCTACCAGAAGAAGGAAAACTGGGGCGCGGCGGAAACGTTCTATCAGCTCGTGCGCGCGTACTGTGGAGCCCAGGCACCTGAATCCGGCGCACAACGCGCCCCGCGCGCGGCCGGTACGCGGCCCACCTGCAATATTCTGGGCCCGTCTTCGCTGGGCTTCCGCCATCGCGACGACGTTCAGGAAATCGAGCGCCTGCTATGCGAACTCGGCATCGAGATCAATGTGGTCGCGCCGATGGGTGCGCGTCCCTCCGATCTTTCGCGGCTGCCGGCGGCCGACTTCAATGTTGTGCTCTACCCGGAAGTGGCGCTCAGCGCCGCGAACTGGCTGAAACGCACCTTCCAGCAGCCATTCACCAAGACGATCCCCATCGGCGTGGGCGCGACGCGGGCCTTCGTCAAGGAAGTAGCTGAACTTGCCGGCATCGACGCCACGGCATTCCTGGCGCGGGAGCGTTCGCGCCTGCCCTGGTACTCGCGCAGCATCGACAGCACGTACCTGACCGGTAAACGCGTCTTCGTCTTCGGAGATGCGACCCATGCCATCGCGGCGGCCCGCGTTGCCAGTTCAGAGCTTGGCTTCAAGGTCGTGGGCCTGGGGACATACTCGCGCGAGTTTGCCCGTGAAGTCCGCGAAGCCGCCACCCTTTATGGCTGTGAAGCACTTATTTCCGACGACTATCTGGAAGTCGAAGCGCAAGTCCGCGAACTCCAACCCGAGATCGTGCTTGGCACGCAGATGGAACGCCACATCGCCAAGCGTCTGGGCGTTCCCTGCGCCGTGATCTCCGCACCCATTCACGTGCAGGACTTCCCCGCCCGGACCTCGCCGCAGATGGGGTTCGAGGGCGCCAACGTTCTGTTCGATACCTGGGTCCATCCGCTGATGATGGGTCTTGAGGAACACCTTTTGCAGATGTTCCGCGACGATTTCGAGTTCCACGACGCTGCCGGGCCTTCGCACTTGGGCGGCGCGCCGCTCGCCAAGCCAGTTGCACCAGAAATGTCCGCGCATGCCGAAGCCATCGCGCCGGTGGCCGATGTGATGGGCGGCTGGGCGCCGGAAGCCGAAAAAGAACTCTCCAAGATTCCCTTCTTTGTGCGGGGTAAGGCCCGCCGCAACACCGAGCGCTTCGCGAATGAGCGCGGCATCAAGATGATTACAATTGAGACGCTTTACGATGCAAAGGCACATTACAGCCGCTGATGCCACGCCCGTGCGCGTGGTGATCGTGACGCTCGACAGTCACCTGGTCGGTGCTCTCGATCGTGCGCGCGTGACTTTGCAACAAGCGATCCCCGGCTTGTCTCTGACGCTGCATGCCGCCGCCGATTGGGAGCACGATCCTGAAGCCCTGGCGCGCTGCAAGGCGGATATCGCGACGGGCGACATCATCATCGCCTCCATGCTCTTCATGGAGGATCACATCCGGGCCGTCCTGCCGGATCTGCAAGCCCGCCGCCCCCATTGCGATGCGATGGTCGGATGTCTGGCCGCGGGTGACGTCATCAAGCTGACCAAGCTTGGCAGCTTCGCCATGGATGGGCAGCCGGGCAGTGCGATGGCGCTGCTGAAGCGGCTTCGCGGCAGTTCGAAGCGTGAATGTGCATCGGGTGCGCAGCAGATGGCCATGTTGCGGCGGATTCCGAAGATCCTGCGTTTTGTTCCCGGCAGCGCCCAAGACGTCCGCGCCTACTTCCTGACGCTTCAATACTGGCTGGCAGGCTCCCAAGAAAATGTCGTGGGCCTCGTCCGCTTCCTTATCGATCGCTACGCCGATGGTCCGCGCCGCGCGCTGCGAGGCACCCTGAAGCCGGCAATGCCGGCGGAATATCCCGACACGGGCGTCTACCACCCGCGTTCCGCCACCCGCATCTCCGAATTACTCGCCGACTTGCCGTCAGGCGGAACGGCCGGCCGGGTCGGCCTGCTCGTCATGCGCTCCTACATCCTGGCCGGCAACACAGCCCACTACGACGGCGTCATCGCCGCGCTGGAAGCCCAGGGTCTCGATGTCGTCCCGGCGTTTGCAACGGGGCTAGATGCCCGGCCCGCGATCGACAAGTTCTTCCGCCATGACGGGCAACCGACGGTCGATGCCGTCGTGTCACTCACCGGGTTTTCGCTCGTTGGCGGCCCTGCCTACAACGACGCCAAGGCCGCGGAAGAGATGCTGGCCTCCCTCGACGTGCCCTACATCGCCGCGCAGGCCGTCGAATTCCAGACGTTGCAGCAGTGGGGCGGGTCCGATCGCGGCCTCATGCCGGTCGAGCAGACCATGATGATCGCAATCCCCGAACTTGACGGGGCAACGGGGCCGATCGTGTTCGGCGGCCGTTCGGATGGTACGGGCGAGGCATGCACCGGATGCGAGCGCCGCTGCGTGTTTCCCGGCGGCGAAGGCGATCGCGACATGCACGTGTGCCCGGAGCGGGCGGACATGCTGGCAGCGCGCGTCGCCAAACTGATCATGCTGCGCCGTCGCGCGCGCGCCGAACGCAAGCTTGCGATCGTCATCTTCAATTTCCCGCCCAATGCCGGCTCAACGGGTACGGCAGCGTTCCTCTCGGTCTTCGCGTCTCTCCACAATACGCTCAAATCCCTGGCGGCGGCCGGTTATGCCGTCGACGTGCCCGACAGCGTCGATGCCCTGCGCCATCGCATTCTCACCGGCAACGCAGCCTCGTTCGGGACAGTTGCAAATGTGGTCGCGCGCATTCCAGCCGAAACGCATGTGCGCAAGCAGAAGTGGCTGAAGGAAATCGAAGCCCAATGGGGCGCCGCACCGGGCCGCCAGCAAAGTGACGGCAACTCCATTTTCGTACTGGGCGCTGAATTCGGCAACGTGCTGGTCGCGGTGCAGCCAGCCTTCGGCTACGAAGGCGATCCGATGCGGTTGCTCTTCGAGAAGGGCTTCGCGCCGACACATGCGTTCGCGGGCTTCTACCGCTATCTGCGCGAGGATTTCGGAGCCAACGCCGTCCTTCACTTCGGCACCCACGGCGCGCTCGAATTCATGCCCGGCAAGCAGGCGGGCCTTTCTGGCTCGTCCTGGTCGGATCGCATGATTTCAGACCTGCCCAACTTCTATCTCTATGCGGCCAACAACCCGTCGGAAGGCACCATCGCCAAGCGGCGCGCGGCCGCGACGCTGATCAGCTATTTGACGCCGCCGATCGCGCACGCCGGTCTTTATCGCGGACTTCTTGATCTCAAAGCTTCCATCGAACGCTGGCGGCAGCTTGAGCCAGAGGCCGATGCGGACCGGGCAGCTCTCTTGCCGGTCATCCAGGCTCAGGCCGCCCAAGTGGAATTGGCGCCTGCCGAGCCCGCTTGGAACCTGACGGACGCCGAGCGTCTCGTGACAGCACTGTGGGCAGCCGTGCTGGAACTCGAATACACGCTAATTCCGAGCGGTCTGCATGTCGTCGGTGAGCCGATGAGCGCATCGGAACGCGCCGAACTCATGAAAGCCTCCGCCGAGGCCCGCACCGGCTACAAGCCCGAGGCCGTGTCGCTGGACGCTCTGGCAGCGGGCGCCACACCTGAAGCGGCGCTGGCCGTCGCCACGACGCGGAACGAGCCCGGCGCTCTGGAGGCCATGCACGCCATGGCCGAATTGAACCGCCTTCTCTCCGAGGATCACGAATTGAGCGCGCTCATCCACGCGCTCGATGGACGGTTCGTGCGCCCGGCGCCGTCCGGCGATCTCATCCGCACGCCGCAAATCCTGCCGACGGGCCGCAATCTGCATGGGTTTGATCCGTTCCGCATTCCCAGTGCCTTCGCCGTCGCCGACGGCGCGCGTCAGGCGGCGCGCATCCTCGACCGGCATCTGGCCGATGGGAACGCTCTGCCCGAAAGCGTCGCCATGGTTCTTTGGGGGACTGACAACCTGAAAAGCGAGGGCGGCCCCATCGCGCAGGCCCTGGCCATGATGGGCGCGCGTCCGCGGTTCGACAGCTATGGCCGCTTGTGCGGCGCGGATCTTATTCCGCTGGCCGAACTCGGCCGCCCGCGCATCGATGTGGTCGTCACGCTGTCGGGCATCTTCCGCGATCTGCTGCCGCTGCAAACCAAGCTGCTTGCAGAAGCGGCGTGGCTGGCCGCCAGTGCCGATGAGGACGAAGCGCAGAATTTCGTGCGGCGGCACGCATTGGCCTACATGCGCGAAAAGGGAGTCGATCTGGAAACGGCGGCGCTGCGCGTCTTCTCCAACGCCGACGGCGCCTACGGTGCGAATGTCAATCAATTGATCGAGGAAGGCGCCTGGGAGGCCGAGGACGAATTGGCTGAGACCTACACGCGCCGCAAGAGCTTTGCCTATGGCCGCTCCGGCAAGCCCGAGCAGCAATCAGCGCTTCTCGAAAGCGTGTTGAGCCAGGTGAATCTGGCCTACCAGAATCTGGAATCCGTCGAGGTCGGGATTACGACCATCGATCACTATTTCGACACGCTGGGCGGCATCAGCCGCGCGGTGCGTCGCGCCAGCGGCGGAGATGTTCCGGTCTACATCGGGGATCAGACGCGCGGTGAAGGTCTTGTCCGTTCGCTCAGCGAGCAGGTTGCGCTGGAGACGCGCACCCGCACCCTCAATCCCAAGTGGTACGAGGGCATGCTGAAGCATGGTTATGAAGGCGTGCGCCAGATCGAGGCGCAGGTCACCAATACGCTCGGTTGGTCGGCGACGACGGGGCAAGTTGCCCCCTGGGTCTATCACCAGATCACCGAAACGTTCGTTCTCGACCCCGAAATGCGTGAACGCCTCGCGGCTTTGAACCCGACGGCGTCTGCGAAGGTCGCGAACCGGCTTCTGGAAGCGCATGAGCGCAACTATTGGACTCCGGATCCGAGCGTACTTGAAGCCCTGCGCAACGCTGGCGCGGACCTGGAAGATCGCCTTGAAGGCGTGGGAGTGGGAGCGGCAGCATGACAGCCAACGTATTCAAGAGCGGCGCATTGACCGCGCGAACCCGCAGCGGCGACGGAGAGGGCAGCGTTCAGATCCATCTGGATCCGCGCGTGAGCATTCCCGTTACGGCCAAGGTCTTCGCCGTCTACGGCAAGGGCGGGATCGGCAAGAGCACGACATCATCCAATCTCTCTGCCGCGTTCTCGAAGCTCGGCAAGCGGGTGCTGCAGATCGGCTGCGACCCCAAACACGATTCGACCTTCACCCTGACCAAGAAGCTCGTTCCGACGGTCATCGACGTGCTGGAGCAGGTCAACTTTCATACCGAGGAACTGCGCGTCGAGGACTTCGTCTACGAAGGCTACAACGGCGTGCTTTGCGTCGAGGCTGGTGGTCCCCCGGCCGGCACGGGTTGCGGCGGCTACGTCGTCGGCCAGACGGTAAAGCTCTTGAAGGAGCATCATCTGCTCGACGAAACCGACGTCGTGATCTTCGATGTTCTGGGCGACGTGGTGTGCGGCGGGTTTGCCTCGCCGTTGCAGCATGCCGAACGTGGCCTGATCGTGTGCGCCAATGACTTCGACAGCATCTTCGCCATGAACCGGATTGCGGCAGCGATTCAGGCCAAGGCCAAGAACTACGGCATTCGTATCGGGGGCGTCATTGCGAACCGCAGCAAGGACACCGATCAGATCGACCGGTTCAACGACCGCATCGGCCTTGAGCGGATTGCGCACTTTCCAGACCTCGATGTCATTCGGCGCTCGCGCCTGAAGAAGTCGACGCTGTTCGAAATGGAACCGTCGCCCGAACTGGAAGCGGTCCAGCAGGAATACCTGCGGCTGGCGGCTCATCTCTGGGCGGGATCGGAACCCCGCGACGCAGTTCCGATGAAGGACCGCGAAATCTTCGACTTCCTGGGATATGACTGATGCACACCCTGTCCTACTGCCAGCGCCGCAGTGAGCTGCAAACCTATTTCGACCGCACCGCGTCGGAAGCATGGTCGCGCCTGACATCCGACGCTCCGGTCAGCCGCATTCGCCGGACGGTGCGGGCCGGCCGCGATCGGATGCGCTCCACGCTACTTGACTGGATGCCCGCCGATTTGAGGGGCGCACGCATTCTCGACGCCGGCTGCGGCACGGGCGCTCTGTCCTTCGAGGCCGCCCGGCGCGGCGCGGACGTGGTCGCCATCGACTTGGCCGAAAGCCTTGTGCAACTCGCGCGTGAACGTGTCGAACAGCTCGAAGCCGGATTGCCCTCGCGTGATGGCTTCGGCTCCATATCCTTCCATGTCGGTGACATGCTCGATCCGGCGCTCGGCCGCTTCGACTACGTCGTCGCGATGGATTCCCTCATTCACTACCGCTCGCCCGACATGGTCGCCATGCTGGGCCGGCTCTCCGCGTCGGCGCGGCAAGGCGTACTCTTTACATTCGCCCCTCGGACGCCGGCTCTGACGATGATGCACGCTGTCGGCCGCTTCTTCCCCAGGCAGGACCGTGCACCGGCCATCGAGCCGGTCGATGTCGGCGTGCTCCGCCGGCACATCTCGGCAGAGCCGGCACTTTCACCCTTCTCGCAGGGCCGATCGTTCCGCGTCGATAGCGGCTTCTACGTTTCTCAGGCCATGGAGCTCGCCGCCGCATGAGCACCTTGACGGACAGACTGGCTGCGAAGTGGGTGAGCGTCAGCCCCCGCTTTCTGCCGTTCGCGGATGCCGCGACGGTGGAACTGCCCATGGGGCGGTTGCTGCGTCTGTCGCTGTTTCAGGTCTCTGTGGCCATGGCCGTGGTGCTGCTGAACGGTACGCTCAACCGGGTCATGATCGTCGAACTCGGCGTGCCGACCTTCGTGGTTGCCATCGCCATCTCCTTGCCGCTGGTGTTTGCCCCGCTGCGTGCCCTCATTGGGTTCCGCTCGGATACGCACCGTTCGGTGCTCGGCTGGCGCCGGGTGCCTTACATCTGGTTCGGCTCGATGCTCCAGTTCGGCGGTTTGGCGATCATGCCGTTCGCGCTACTGATCTTGTCGGGTGACACGACCGGTCCGGTGTGGATCGGCTATGCAGGCGCCGCGCTGGCCTTCCTCCTTGTCGGCGCGGGCCTGCATACGACTCAGACGGCCGGACTGGCCTTGGCGACCGATCTCGCGCCGCCGGAGTCGCGTCCCCGCGTCGTCGCATTCCTCTATGTGATGCTGCTGGTAGGTATGGTCGCCAGCGCACTGATCTTTGGCCTGCTGCTGGCGGATTTCAGCCAGCTGCGTCTGATCCAGGTGGTGCAGGGCGCGGCCGTCGTGACGATGCTGCTCAACGTAACAGCTCTGTGGAAGCAGGAAGCGCGTGACCCGTCGCGCACACAAGGTGCCGGCGACGGGCCGGGCTTCCTGGAGAGCTGGAATGCGCTGAAGAGCGGCGGGCGCTGGAACCGCGTGCTGATCAGTGTCGGTCTGGGCACGGCGGCCTTCAGCATGCAGGACATCCTTCTTGAGCCCTACGGCGGTGAGATCCTCCATCTTTCGGTTGGATCGACGACAGCGCTGACGGGCTTCCTTGCCGGCGGCACGCTGCTGGGCTTGCTCTTCGCCTCGCGGCAATTGTCGAATGGCGCCGATCCCTTCCGCTTGGCGGGTTACGGCGCGGTCGCGGGTCTTGCGGCCTTCCCGGCCGTCATTCTCTCCGCCCCCGCGGAATCCGCCGATCTCTTCCGCGCCGGAACCATGATGATTGGGTTCGGCGCCGGGCTCTTCTCGGTCGGCACGCTCACGGCGGCGATGAACATGTCGAAGTCGGACCGCAATGGGCTGGCGCTCGGCGCATGGGGCGCGGTGCAGGCAACCGCGGCGGGCGTTGGCATTGCGCTCGGCGGGCTTATCCGTGACGGCGTCGGACATCTTGCGGCCACGGGCGCGCTGGGCGAGGCGCTGTCTGGCCCGATGGTCGGCTACAGTGCCGTCTATCATCTCGAAATTCTGCTTCTATTCGCAACACTGATCGCGATTGGTCCGCTCGTCGGGTCGTCGCGCAGCAACCGCACGAACATCAACGAGAAGTTCGGGCTCGCCGAATTTCCCGGCTAGCTCAATGCCTATGGAGGTGAGACATGAAGGGTGAAATCGTAGGGACGATCGATGTCGCGCAAGTGACCATCTATCTGTTCTGGATTTTCTTTGTAGGACTGGTCGTTTATCTGCGCCGGGAAGATCGCCGGGAGGGCTATCCGCTCTTCTCCGAGCCGTCCAACACCTATAAGTCCGGCGATACGTTCTTCATTCCGCCGCCCAAGGTGTTCCGCCTGCCGCACGGCGGCACGGCGATGGCTCCAACCGGCCGTCCTGATGATCGTCCGATCAAGGCTGAGAAGATTGCGGTCTGGCCAGGTGCGCCTTTGGAGCCGGTCGGTAATGCGATGTTGGCCGAAGTCGGACCGGGGTCCTACGCTGCCCGCGCCGATGTGCCCGATCCCATGCACCACGGTGGAGCCAAGATCGTACCCATGCGCGCCGCGCCCGGGTTTGGCATCGAAGCCCGCGATCCCGATCCGCGCGGCATGGCGCTGATGGGCGCCGATCGCCGGCAGGCCGGCACGATCACCGATGTATGGATCGACCGTTCGGAAATCATCATCCGGTATCTGGAAGCGCAACTTCCCGGTGTCGGTGAGGCTCCTGGCCGCCGCGTCCTCGTGCCGATGACGTTCGCCAAGGTCAATCGCCGCCGCGGCACTGTTGAAGTCAGCGCGCTGATGGCCGACCAGTTCCAGAATGTGCCGGCACTGGCCAATCCGGATCAGGTGACCCTGCTCGAAGAGGATAAGGTTTGCGCGTACTACGGAGCCGGTACGCTCTATGCGCATCCCGCACGCGCGGAGCCGCTGCTGTGAGCGAGTATGAATCAGAGCCCATCCCTGGGCTACCCGCTTACCTGCCAGAGGGCGAGACGCTCCTTTGGCAGGGGGCACCCTCGGCCTGGACAGTGGCACGGCGTTCGCTGCATGTCGGACTGGTCGCCATCTATTTCGCCGCGCTGCTAGCCTGGCGAATTCTGACGGGGCTGGATAGCGGCGCCGCGCCCTACGAAATCGCCGTCGACAGCATTCCGCTGCTGCTGGCCGCCACCGCGAGCATCGCGCTGCTCTATCTGCTGGCGTACCTCATCGGCCGCACGACGATCTATTCGATCACCAGCCGCCGCGTGGTCATGCGCTACGGCGTGGCGCTGCCGATGACCGTCAACATCCCGTTCACGGCGATCAAAGCGGCCGATGTCGCGACCGATTCCAACGGTTCGGGTGACATCGCCTTGAACGTCGAGGGCTTGGGCCGCATCGGCTACTTCCACCTGTGGCCGCATGCGCGGGCTTGGCATGTCCGCCAGCCGCAGCCGGCGTTGCGAGCGCTTGCCGATGCAGCAGGCGCCGCCAACACTCTGTCACGTGCGTTGCACGCGGCGTCGGGCCAGCAGGCCCGGGGTGCCATTTCTGGTGCCGCAGGTTCGCAGCCGCACGGTGCGGTCCTGCAGCCTTCGGCACACGCGACCGCTTGAACTTGAGGAGACCGGGCCATGGGCGAGCACATTGATGAGAAGCCGTTTCCGCGAGGCGCACTGATTGGTGGCGCGCTTCTGATCGGGGCTACTCTGGTGTTTGCGACCGTGGCCCGGCTGACAGATGTCGGCGCCACCCGCATGGCCGTGGCGCCGGCGACGGAAATGCTCGACGTGAAATTCACTGATCTGGAGAACGGATCAGTGGGCGTCATCAAGGCGGGCACAGAAGAAATGATCGCCGAGCTGAAGCCCGGCGAGAGCGGGTTCGTGCGGGTTGTTCTGCGCGGCCTGGCAAGAGATCGGATGGCACTGGGTCTGGGGCCGGAGCAGCCCTTCAGGATCGCGCGCCATACCGATGGTCTGTCGACATTGACAGATCTGGCCACGGGCGAGGTCGTGACATTGACCGCGTTCGGGGCAAGCAACGCTGCTGCTTTCGAGCAGTTTCTGAGCCTGGGGAGGAACGGAACATGAGACTAGGACGACGCGCCACCGAGGAGGTGGATTGCACGATCGAGATCGAGAACACGTTCGAGAGCCTGCATGCGCATGTGGAACTTCATGATGCCGCGCCAATCGAGGCCGGCGACGAGGTTCTGGTGCACGGGGATCCGATCCGCGTGGGCTATGGCGAGAAGGTGACGCTGGAGCGCCGGGCCACCGTCACGCGTGCGGGACCAGTTTCGCGCATGTTGACGAAACTGGCGGCCCAGTTCGAGATCACCGAACTCTATGAAGTCAGCTTTTCTTCGGGGAGGCGCGTATGACCATTGACACAATCGGCCGTGCTCCCAACGAGACGACCGCGCAGGCCGCCAGCGAGACGCTGCTGAGCCCGCGCTTCTACACCACCGACTTCGACGAACTGGACAAGATCGACGTGTCGTCGCTGCGAACCGAGTGGGATGCACTTCTGGAAGAAATGCGCGCTGATCCCAACAAGGGTCACTTCCGCCGCACCGATGCCTGGGACGATTTCAGCCTCGACGATCTGCCTGAAGGGTTGCGCAAGGAGTTCATCGACTTCCTCGTCAGCTCGCTGACGTCGGAGTTCTCCGGTTGCGTGCTCTATGCGGAAATGAAGAAGCGCGGCACCAACAAGGATCTTGTCGAGCTGTTCAAGTATATGAGCCGCGACGAGGCCCGCCATGCCGGCTTCATCAACGACACGCTGCGGGACTTCGACATCGGTATTGATCTGGGGTTCCTGACCAAGGCCAAGAAGTACACGTTCTTCAAGCCGAAGTTCATTTTCTATGCGACCTACCTGTCGGAGAAGATCGGCTACGCGCGCTACATCACGATCTACCGCCACATGGAGCGCAATCCCGATCGCCGCTTCCATCCGATCTTCAAGTGGTTCGAGAAGTGGTGCAACGACGAGTTCCGCCACGGTGAGGCCTTCGCATTGCTCATGCGGTCCAACCCGCATCTGCTGCAGGGTATGAACCGGCTCTGGGTTCGCTTCTTCGTGCTGGCGGTCTACGCCACGATGTACGTGCGCGACCACGCGCGTCCGCACTTCCACGAAGCGCTCGGCGTCAATCCGACGGATTACGACTTCCAGGTCTTCCGCCTGACGTCGGAAATCTCGCGTCAGGTTTTCCCGATCGAGCTCGATATCGATAACCCGCGCTTCTACAGGGGTATGGAGAAGCTGCGGATCATCAACGAAAAGCTCAACGAGACGGAAGGCCAGACGGGCATCGTGGCTCGCCTGCGCCGCTTCGGATTGGGAGCCTCGGCGGTGAAGTCTTTCCTGGGCCTGTACCTGATGCCGGCACACGAGAACCCGCTGCCTCAGGAAATCCGTCTCAAACCGGTCTGGTAGCACGACATGGAGAGCACCGTGCTTCTTTACGGAGCGCCCATTCTGTTTGCACTCTTCGCGTGGTGGTTTCTCACCGGCGCGGTGCTCTATCTCGTGGGAATGCCGCGGTTGCGTCTATCGTGGATCATGGCGGGAGCGACGGCCATTGCCGGTGTTGCCGTCTACATCCTCTGGGCGACGCGTGGAGATACAACGGCGTTCTCGGCTTACCTGGCCTTCCTGGCGGCGCTTCTGCTGTGGGGGTGGCACGAGATCAGCTTCCTCACCGGTGTGGTGACGGGCCCGCGCACCAGCGCCAGCCCCCAACGCGCCGGCGGCCGGGCGCCGCTGTGGGCCTCGATCGAGACCCTGCTCTATCATGAAGTGGCGATCCTGCTGACGGTGCTGGCGCTGGCCATGCTTCTCTATGGATCGCCCAATGAAGTGGGGCTGTGGACCTTCCTCATTCTTTGGGTGATGCGCATCAGCGCCAAGCTGAACGTCTATCTCGGCGTGCCGAACCTGACCGAAGAGTTTCTGCCGCAGCACTTGGTGTACCTGAAGAGCTACTTCTGCCGCCGCTCCATGAACCTGCTGTTCCCGGTCTCCGTCACGCTATCGACGATCATGACGGTGATCCTGGTGCAACAGGCCACTGCCGCGGGGGCGAGCGAATTCCAAGTGGTTGCCGCGACCTTCCAGGCCACTCTGCTCGGCTTGGCGGTGCTGGAACACTGGTTCCTGGTCATTCCGCTGCCGTCGGCGGCGTTGTGGAACTGGGGTCTGACTTCGCGGCAACATGACGACGGCACTGATGGTCTGCGGCCAGCCACGCTGATCGGCAAGGTTTCGGCGGGTGATCCGCCGTGTCCGGTGAGCGCATCGATTTTTTGATGAAGGCTAGACGGTACGTGCAGCGACGTAGAGATGGGAAATAGTCGGTCAATGGCCGCAAGAATGGACGATCGGAGGGACGCAATGGACTATCTGTCGATGTTTCGCGAGCAGCTCGACGGCTTGAAGGCCGAGGGCCGCTATCGCGTCTTCGCCGATCTGAAGCGCCAGTGTGGAGCGTTCCCCTCCGCGACCCATCATAATGCCGGTCAGCATCGACCCATCACGGTTTGGTGCTCGAATGATTATCTGGGCATGGGCCAGCACCCCGCGGTGCTCGCCGCCATGCATGAAGCGATCGATGCGGCGGGCGCGGGTTCTGGGGGCACGCGCAATATTTCCGGCACCACGCATTATCACGTGGAGCTTGAGCACGAACTGGCCGATCTGCACGGCAAGGAACAGGCTCTGCTGTTCAATTCGGCTTACGTGGCCAACGAAGCTACGCTGTCGACGCTGCAGCGTCTGATCCCGGGGATCATTGTTTTCTCCGACGAGAAGAACCACGCTTCGATGATCGAAGGCATCCGCCACGGCCAAGGGCCTAAAAAAATCTTCCGCCATAACGACGTGACGGACCTTGAGACCAAACTGAAGCAGGCCCCCGCGGGCGCGCCGAAAATCATCGTTTTCGAGAGCGTGTACTCCATGGATGGGCATGTGGCGCCGATGGCCGCCATTTGCGATCTGGCCCAAAAGTACGGCGCGATGACCTATCTCGACGAGGTTCACGCCGTAGGTCTTTACGGCCCGCGCGGCGGGGGTATTGCCGAGCGCGACGGCCTGATGGACCGCATTGACATCATCAACGGCACGCTGGCCAAGGGCTTTGGTGTCATGGGCGGGTATATCGCCGCCCGCGCCGAAATCTGCGATGCCATCCGGTCGTTTGCGCCGGGATTTATCTTCTCGACCTCGCTGGCGCCGGCGATTGCGGCCGGTGCGCTCGCCAGCATTCGCCATCTCAAGGCAAGCAACTTCGAGCGGGCGCGCCACCAGGAGCGTGCCGCTGCGCTCAAATCCCGGCTGAAGGCAGCGCGCATTCCCTATATGACCAATCCCAGTCACATCGTTCCGGTGATGGTTGGCGATCCCGTGCACTGCAAGGCCGTAACCGATACACTGCTCAATACGCATGGCATCTACGTCCAGCCCATCAACTATCCAACCGTGCCGAAGGGGACCGAGCGTATGCGCCTGACGCCAGGTCCGTTGCATACCGATGCGCAGATGACGGTGCTGGTCGATGCGCTGAGTGAATTGTGGAATGCGTGTCCGATGGCGAACGGAAAGTTCGTGCGGCTCGCAGCGGAGTAATGTGATGCGGAAAATGTTCGGCGCTTGATGCGCGTCAAACGAGCTGCCCGGAAAAAACTGTAAACATATATTTACAGTTTCGTCGGCGGAGGCAGCTCATGCGCATTCTCTTGATCCATCCGAACTATCATTCCGGTGGCGCTGAAATCGCAGGGAATTGGCCACCTGCCTGGGTCGCCTATCTCGCCGGGCATCTGAAGGGTGCGGGCTACACCGACGTTCGCTTCATCGACGCAATGACGAACGATCTTTCCGAAGATGAAGTTCGCGCGATCCTCGCCAAGGAACGTCCCGACATCATCGGCGCCACGGCGATTACGCCGTCGATTTACAAGGCCGAGCGCCTGCTTGAGATCGCCAAGGAAATGCACCCCGATGCCGTAACGGTGCTGGGCGGTATCCACGCCACCTTCATGTACCAGCATGTGCTGAAGGAAGCGCCATGGATCGACGTCATCGTGCGCGGCGAAGGGGAGGAGATCTTCACCAATCTGGTCCGCACCATCGATGCGGGTGATTGGCCGGCCAGCCGCAAGGATGTAAAGGGTATTGCCTACCGTGACGGTGACAAGATCATTGCCACGCAGGCGGCGCCGACCGTCAAGGACCTCGACGCGATCAATCCCGACTGGTCACTGCTCGAGTGGGACAAGTACATTTATATTCCGATGAATGCGCGCGTCGCCATACCGAACATGGCGCGGGGCTGCCCATTCACCTGCTCGTTCTGTTCGCAATGGAAATTCTGGCGCGATTATCGCATCCGCGATCCCAAGAAGGTCGTCGATGAAATCGAGGGGCTGATCCGCGATCACAACGTCGGCTTCTTCATCCTCGCCGACGAGGAACCGACGATCAACAAGAAGAAGTTCGTGGCGTTCTGCAACGAGTTGATCCGCCGGGACGTCAAGATTCTGTGGGGCATCAACACGCGCGTTACGGACATTCTGCGCGATGAGAAGGAATTGCCGCTCTACCGGAAAGCTGGCCTGATCCATGTCTCGCTGGGTACCGAAGCCGCCGCCCAGCTCAAGCTCGATCTGTTCAATAAGGAAACCACGGTCGCCCAGAACAAGAAGGCGATCCAATTGTTGCGCGATAACGGTATCGTCGTAGAAGCGCAGTTCATCGTCGGCCTGGAGAACGAGACGGCGGAAACGCTTGAGGAAACGTACCAAATGGCGCGGGACTGGAAGCCCGACCTCGCCAATTGGTCGATGTACACGCCATGGCCCTTCTCGGACCTGTTCCGCGACCTGGGCGACAAGGTCGAGATCTTCGACTTCGAAAAATACAATTTCGTCACGCCCATCATCAAGCCGGAGGCGATGGATCGCGCCGAACTGCTCGACCGCGTGATGAACAACTATCGCCGCTTTTATATGAAGAAGGCGCTCTTTTCGTATCCATGGGCAGGTTCAGGCGAACGCCGGCGCTATCTGCTCGGGTGCCTGAAAGCGTTTCTGAAGTCGGGGTTCGAGCGCAAGTTCTACGACCTTGGCCGCGTCAATTACTGGGGGCCGCAGTCGAAGGGCAAGGTCGACTTCCATTTCGATACCACGCGCACCCGCGCCGACACGCATGATGTCGTCTGGCAGACCAATCACAATCGCCGGATCAAGGGAGAGAAGCAGGCCGAGATCATGGCCTGCGGCGGCGGCAAAGAACAGATGGCCGAGACCGCTCATGCTGACGCGGCTGAGTGATCAGGGTTCGACGGGCGCACCCTTCGGCGGCGCCGTGGCGCAGGACGCGGGTCCATCGGTACCGGGGGATGCCGTCGTCGGGCGCATTGGCCCTAACGCGATCACGCGCATGGGGGAGGCCTTGCGCGCGGCGTATGGGTCTTCACTGGAAGAGGCGGTCTTCTTAAGTGCGGGGCTCTCCGGCTACCTGCATCATCCACCCGAACACATGGTGCCGGAATTGGATGTGCGGGCCCTGCATGAAGCGCTGCGGTCCCGGCTGCCCCTGGCCCAATACCGGTCGGTCAGTTGGCAGGCCGGACTACTGACGGGCGATTACCTCCTGGCGCATCGCATTCCGCGTCTGGCACAGCAGGCCTTGGCCATCTTGCCGCGTAACCTTGCGGGCCGCGCCCTGCTGGCCGCGATCAGCCGCCATGCGTGGACGTTCGCCGGGAGCGGAAAATTCCGTGCCACCTCGCAGCCGTCTCTTCGGATCGAGCTGCACGATTGCCCGCTCTGCCGGGGTGTGACGGCCCGGGAACCCGTTTGCGACTATTTCGCCGGTACGTTCACGCGCATCTGGTCCACGCTCGTCGATCCAGAGGTGAGAATTCTGGAAACACGGTGCGGTGCGGTTGTCCCAGGACCGTGCGTTTTCGAGGCCGCTCGGGTGCGGGGACCTCTCGGGTGAAACCTCCGGGGCACGGTCGGCTCAAAATCGGGCATGTGTTGGTAAACTGCTGATTGTGCGCGGTCACGACGCCTCGACGGGGACGGTTGGTTCTCCTAAAATTGTTTTCAAAGATCAAATCCGGATCGGCGCTTTCATCAGCGGCGGCAGTGTTGGCGTGGCTGGTAACACCCATTTCCGAGCGCAAGGCAAACCGATTTGGCGGGCCTGTCGATCGGTGCCAAATGGGTTTTTTGTGGTCGAATCCGGGCAGCGCCGGAGCCGGCTGAGGGCTATGGGTGCGCCCCTTGGCACCTTGAACTTGAAAGGCACGCGAAACTCCAGCATGCGCCGTTCCCGACATATGGCCCTCCGCGCGGCAACGGCTGAACTGCACGCGGAATTGGATTCGCGCGTAGGTCATGCCGGCTTTTTCGCGTCACGGCCTGCCTATGGCACGTATCTCCAGCGGCTGCATCTGCTGCATCGGATGTTGGCCGAAAGGGTCGGCGCGCGCGAGGCCGATCTCGTGGCGCGCTATCCCGTCAACGATCGGGTGGCCTGGCTCGCTGACGATCTATTGTCCCTCGGTCTTGCGCCCCTGCCGCTCGAAGCCGCGCATGGGAAGCGGGCGTTCACCGTCGAATGCCGTGCGGGGCTGCTGGGATATCTCTATGTCATGCTCGGCGCGAGCCTGGGTTCGCGGGTTCTCGTGCGGCAAGCCGAAGCCCTGTTGCGGCCTCTGGACACCGGCACGACGTACTTGCGCAACCTTTCGCAGTGGACGGGCTGGACGGCGTTCCTCGATCAACTCGAATCGGACGCGGCGGCGGGCGACGCGGGCCTAGTCGAAGGCGCCACACAAACCTTCGAACTCTTCATGGACTATCTGACGGAGACGGTGCCGGCATGACTTCGCGGCGGCTCGTGGGCGAGCTTGACATTACAAGTTGCGACCGTGAGCCCATTCACATTCCAGGCAGCACGCAGACGCGCGGGGTGCTCTTGGCCTGCGCGCCCGGATCGTGGACGATTTCTCATGTGTCGGCGAATTCCGCCGATGTCCTGGGTGCGGCCGCGCGCGAACTTCTAGGCAAGCCGCTGAAGTCGGTCCTTGGACAAGCGCTCATCACACAACTCAGCGCGCTGCAGCCGGATGTGTCCGAACCGTCAACCGTGGCTGCGCGTCTTTTCGGCGTCTCGATCAAGGGGCGCGGCAAGTTCAACGCCAGTATGCACACCCACGATGGCCGCCGGATTGTCGAAATCGAACCGATGGGTGAAAAGACAGCCGCAGCACCGCTCGATCTGGTGCGCGTGATCCTGGCGCGCATGCAGCAGGCCAAGACGCTGACGGAACTGTGCCAGTTGACCGCCGATCAGCTGCGGGACCTGATCGGTTATGACCGGGTCATGATCTATCGCTTCCTGCAGGACGGCTCCGGTCAGGTGATCGCGGAAACGCGCCGCAAGGATCTCGAATCTCTTCTCAATCTGCGCTATCCGGCCTCGGACATCCCGGTCCAGGCACGGCAGCTCTACAAGAAGAACTGGGTGCGCCTCATCAGCGACGTGCATTCCGCGCCTGTGCCCGTGTGGTCGGCCGAAGGCGCCACCGCGCCACCGCTGGATCTCAGTCTGGCCGACCTGCGTAGTGTGTCGCCGGTTCATATTGAATACCTAAAGAACATGAATGTCGGCGCCTCCATGTCGATATCCATCATTGTCGGCGGCGAACTGTGGGGCTTGATTGCGTGTCATCACGGACGCGCGCGCTTGGTCGCCGCCAATTTGCGTGCGGCGGCCGAACTCTTGGGTCAGGTATTTTCACTCCAGATTCAGACCGTGGAAGGCATTGAAGCCTACGTCAC
Source organism: uncultured Alphaproteobacteria bacterium (assembly GCA_963786675.1). Taxonomy (GTDB): domain Bacteria; phylum Pseudomonadota; class Alphaproteobacteria; order Rhizobiales; family Hyphomicrobiaceae; genus JAGVSR01. The sequence continues at coordinate 109,748 of CAWAZY010000003.1, forward strand.
GATGCGGGCGGCGCGGACGCTGCTCGACAGGATCGTGGCGGAATTCCCCATCGACGGAGACCTCATCAATAATCTGTCTTCGCGGTTGGATCAGCTGGCCGCGTTCATTCCTTGCGATGGCGTAGGTGTGTGGCTGGGCGGTGCATGGCGCGGCACGGGCAATGTGCCGACGCGCGCGGAAGTGGAAGACCTTGCGGAGTTTGTTCATCGCCAGCGCACGACCGGACTTTATGCAACGCACCATCTGGGCGAGGGATATCCCGCCGCGCGCACGTGGTCCTGCGGTGTGCGCGGTCTACTTGCCGTGCCTTTGTCTCATGCGAGTGATGACTGGCTGTTTTTCTTCCGCAATGAGGTGGCACAATCGGTTGTCTGGGGCGGCAATCCGAGCAAAGCGGTCACATCGGGTGAAGGGACAGGCCGACTCTCGCCGCGCACCAGCTTTGCTGCGTGGACCGAGGAAGTGCGCGGACAGTCGCTGCCGTGGACGTCCCGCGAGCGACTGATAGGCGATACGCTGCGCATCTATCTTTTGGACGTTATCGTTCGCTTCAGCGAAGTTATCCGCGAAGAACGGCGGCAAGCCGAGCAGCGCCAACGGTTACAGGCCAGCGAACTCAATCACCGGGTGCGCGGGACGCTCGAGCTCATCCAATCGCTGATTCAGCATGGCTACGATGACGACGGCCGCGTGCAGTCCTTTGTTCACGCCCTCAACGGCCGGATCCGATCCATCGCCGTCGCCCATGATGCCATCTCGCTGTCAGCGGGGTCCGAAGTTCTCAATCTCATCGAAGCCGCCATCGCGCAAAGCGGCGCACCGCATCGTCAGGTTGATCTCACCGGTCCCGATATTAAGCTTGAGGCCAAGGCGTACACCGTCCTTGCCCTTGTCATTCATGAGATGATCACCAATGCAACACGCCATGGCGCGCTATCGGTTGCAGAGGGCCATCTGTCGGTGCGCTGGTTCATGGATGCCAGCGACCGCTTCGTTCTGCAATGGGATGAGACAGGCGGACCTCCTCCGCGCCGTAGTTCCAAGGATGGGCTAGGCGCGGTGATCATCAAGCGCAATATCCCGCACGCGCTCGGCGGGGAAGCGGACATCATTTTCGACGCCACGGGCGTCAAGGCGTCGTTCGTTATTCCCTCGCGCTACATTGCATCACAAAGACCGGCCATCAGTGCGCCCGGCCGGCCGATGCAAATCGCGCAGGCGGAGCGGCCGCTCGAAGGTTACGCCGTCCTGATCGTCGAGGATCACGTGACGGCGGCCGATGATCTAGAGCGCATGATCCGCGAGCGCGGCGCATCCTCGGTGGTTAGTGCCGGGAGCGTCGACGCCGCCATGGCGCTGCTCCAATCCAACCCACCGGATGTGGCGGTTCTGGATTTTGATCTCGGCGACGAGACGACGGCCACGCTTGCCCACACCATGGCGGCGCAATCGATCCCGTTCATCTTTGCCGCGTCGGAAGGTGACATTGCGTCTATTCCCGCGGACCTGCGCGATATTCCCGTGGCGCACAAGCCCTATTCGGGCGACGAAGTTGCCGAACTGCTCAAGTCAGCGCTTCTGCCCCACCTTATCCGGGCGGTTTTGACACGGCTTGTCTGAGGCCTTCGCCGTGGAGCCGCGCATGCGTCTAGAGGATCACGGCGCCTTCGCCTTGATCGCGGCCGCATGAACCACTAGTCAGAAGCATGTCAAAGCCAAGTCCCACAGCCGCACCCGTCATTTCCATCATAGCGTCGATTGCCGCGCTCGCCGGCAGCCGAAAAGCCTGGCTCGTGGATATATGGGGTGTGATGCACAACGGCGTGACCCCGTTTGCCGCCGCCGCGCATGCGTGTACCCGCTTCCGCGAAGGCGGCGGCACGGTTCTGCTGCTATCGAATGCGCCAAGGCCCGCGCCTTCGGTTATGGCGCAGCTCGATCGGATCGGCGTTCCCCGCGAATCCTACGACGGCATTCTGACTTCGGGCGACGCGGCGCGACAGCTGATCTGTGAAGCCGTGGTGGAGGGCCGCAAGATAGGCCACCTGGGTCCGGAGCGGGATCGGCCGCTCTTGGAGGGAATTGACGCCCCGATCGTCGCACTGGAAGCCGCGGAGATTGTCGTCTGCACGGGACTGTTCGACGATGAAACCGAAACGCCCGAAAGCTATGCCGCAATGCTGTCGATGCTTCATGCCAACGGCGCGGACATGATCTGCGCCAATCCCGATCTCACGGTCGAACGGGGCGGGCAGATCGTGTATTGCGCCGGGGCCTTGGCCCAGGCCTTCGAGGCGCGCGGCGGGAATGTGGCTTACGCGGGCAAACCTTATCCGCCCGTGTACAGGCTCGCGATGCAGGCGCTGGAGACACTGCGCGGCGGTGCACTCGATAAATCCAGCGTGTTGGCCATCGGGGATGGCGTGCATACCGACATCGCGGGGGCAGCGGCGGCAGGCATCGATTCCGTCTACATCGCGAGCGGCGTCCATCTGGGGTCGGGCGTCCGATTGGATGCCGCGTCTGTCGAAACGCTCTTTCGAGATGCTCCGGGCCGGCCGATTGCCGCCATGACGCATCTCGCATGGTAGTCGGACGCCGGCCGTCCTGAGATTGGCCGTGTGGCCGGGAACGTCGCTTGAAGACCATCGTGTGCCAACAGGCGTGAGTGGGGAGGTTGAACAATGCGATGGCCGGTGTGGAACCGTGCGATCAGACTGCAGCCCAGGCACGTCGCGGTTCTTGCCGGTCTCGGTCTTGCCGCCACCGTGCCGCTGGCAAATATCCGCGCCGGCAATGCACCGGGTGATGTGCGCGCCGATTTGGAATCCGCCCGGCCCACTGATCAGACCGGCGGTACGGCTGCAGCGGGCGCCCACGTCCCGCCTGTCAAGCGCGTACAACCTGTAACGCCCCCGCCGGCTGTTCCATCGACGGTGCCACTTCCCATGCGCAAGCCCGATGATCTGGCCACCGCAACGTCTAAGCCGCGCCAGAACTAGGACGGCCCGGTCGAAATGCGGCCGACTTAGGCGCGGATCGGCACCAGTTCGATCTGGTGCACGTCGGTGCGCCCGAGTGCAAAGGCGCCCGCGCACATCGCCAGATAGAGCCGCCAGCCGCGCATGAAGCTTTCATCGTAGCCGAGGTCGCGGACTTCGGGCGCCACGGCGTCGAAGCGGCTCAGCCATTCGCGGCAGGTGCGGGCGTAGTCCTGGCCGAACGAGAAGACGTCGCGCACCGCAAGGCCGGCGCGCTCGGCTTCGTCGCGGAAGCGGGTGACTGACGGCAGCATGCCACCGGGAAAAATATGGTGGCGAATATAGTCGCTCGACGTGCGGTAGCTCGGGAACAGCTTCTCGCTGATGGAAATCGTCTGGATGACGGCCAGTCCATCCTTGTGCAGGCGCTGATGCAATGTGCGGAAGTACGTCGGCCAATAGCGCTCGCCGACGGCCTCGAACATTTCGATGGACACGATCGAGGCGAAGCGTCCCTGGGTATGGCGATAGTCCTCAAGCCTCACGTCGGCGCCGTTGCCGACCCGTTCGCGGGCAAAAGCATGCTGACGCGGTGAGATGGTGACGGCGGTCACGTCGCGGCCCTGCCGGGTGGCTGCCTCCAGGAACCCGCCCCAGCCGCAACCAATTTCAAGGACGTCGCCGCGCGTGTCGCCCAGCCGATCGAGAATGCGCGCGTACTTGGCCTTTTGCGCGGTTTCCAGGTCGGTCTCTGGACTGGCGAAGAGCGCGCTCGAATACGTCATCGTCGGGTCGAGCCAGCGGGCGTAGAAATCGTTGCCGAGATCGTAATGGGCCATGATGTTGCGCTTCGAGCCCTTCAGGCTGTTGCGCCGCAAGATCCATTCCGAGATGATTGAGCGAATGCGGTGCAGCCGCGAACCCCAGGCCAAGCGCCCCAATCCATCCATGTTGAGCATCAGCACGCACAGGAGGGGTTCCAGGTCAGGACTGTCCCACCAGCCGGCCATGTAGGCATTGCCCATGCCGATGTCGCCTTCAGCGAGGGCAGCCTTCACCGTGCGCCAGTCGTGCAGAATGAGCACGCCATGCGGTCCCTCTTTCGTGCCTTCAAACCTATGCGTCTGCCCTTCCGGCGTGATGACCTCTAGCGAGCCTGTATGCATGGCGCGGGAAATGGCATCGAAGGCTTTTCGTCCCAGGATGGTCGAGGCTGTCATGTCGGCTCCGAAATCTTGACGGTCGGTGAGGGTGGCAGCGACGAGGTGATCAGGTGATCCGGCGCTGCGGGTTTGGAGAAAAGCTTGTGCCCGGCCATGTAGAGCCGCGCGGCGTGATAGTGGATCAGCAGCACGACTTGCAGGGTCGGGAAGGGGTGGCGCAGGAAGCTCTTGAAGAGGGCATTCGACGTCAGATCCGTGAGTTCGCCACAGATGGTGGCCGACAGAGTGCGCCGACCATCGCGGTGGAGATCAATACGAATGGAGAGGCGCCCCGGTTTCTCGATGAAGCGAAACCGGTATTGACCCTCGACGGGCATGAAGGGCGAGACGTGGAATACCTTGCGCGCGACGATCTCTTCGTCGGGACTGATCGTGGACCCGTCCGGCTTGCTGCACAGGTAGCAGTGCCGTTCACCGAAGGTGTTGTTGACCTCGGCCAGCACCACGCGCAGCGCACCGGCCGCGTCATGGCAGAGCCAGAAACTGACCGGATTGAAGCCGAAGCCCAAGACCCGCGGTAGCGTGACCAGCGTGACTTCCCCATGGGGAACCGCAACGCCTTCCGAGGCCAGCGCCTCGCGCACCCAGTGGGCGAGGTCCGTGCGGCCCTGCCCGTAGTCCTTGTCATTGAGGGCGAAGAGCCCGAACCCGTTGCGCGCCAGGAACCTGCGCGGCAAGTCCGTCAGAGCCGAGAGCGGGATGTGCAAGTAGGTCAGGCGATGCGCCAGCGCATAGGGTTTGGGTGTGTAGCGCACATGCGTGATACGCGCGCGCATGAGCCCCTGCTTGATTGGGGCGCCCCGGGCCGTTCGGCCGCTCGGGGCGGCGGCGCCGTGTGCCAGCGAATCTAGAGCCATGGCGCTTTCACTCCACGGATCTCGGCAACGCGCACCGCGCTCCACAGTCCATCCTCGTGAAATCCATTGCGTTGCCAGGCGCCGCAGAACCACAGGCCTCGCTTGCCCTGGATATCCGGAATAGCAGCCTGGGCGGCGATCGCTTCGCGCGAAAAAACCGGATGCCGGAACACGTGCCGGTCGTGGACTTTTGCCGGATCGATGGGCCGGTCAGGATTGAGACTGACGAAAATATCCGGGCCGGGCAAGTTCTGCAGCTTGTTCATCCAGTACGTGACGGACACGCGGTCGTGCGTGTCGGGCCCTCCGGCGGCGTAAACCCAACTGGCCCAGGCCGCCTTCGCCCGTGGCATCAGCGCCGCATCCTCATGCAGCACGGCTTCGTTGTCGCGGAATGCGAACGCCGACAGGACCGCGGACTCGGCGGGCGTTGCGTCCGGCAGCATGGCCATGGCTGTGTCCGCGTGCGTCGCGAACACCACCTCGTCGAACTGTTCTGCCTCACGCCCACGCGTCACGACATCGAACCCTTGATCCGCCGTCCGGACAGCCACCACGGACGCATCCGTTCTGAGGCGATCCCCGAGGCGCGCGGCGAATTTTTCCACATAGCGGACCGAACCGCCCTCAACCGTACGCCAGGGGTGATGCCCGTTGACCGACAGCAGACCATGATTGTGAAAAAAGCGCACGAAGGACTTTGCTGGAAAATTCAGCATCTGGTCGGGCGGCGTTGACCAGATGGCGGCCCCCATCGGAACCAAAAAGCGATCCTTGAACCAAGCTCCGGGCTGCAGCCGCTCGATCAGTTCCCCGAGCGTGGGTTCGCCCGGGTCATCAAGGACAGCCCGGGCCTGCCGGAAGAAGCGCAGAATGTCGGACAGCATGCGCAGGTAACGCGGCGACACGACGTTGCGCTTCTGCGCGAATAGACCGCTGAGCGAACTGGCGCAGAACTCCAAATCGCCATCGCCGTAGCGGACGCCAAAAGACATGTCGCTGGGCTTGGTGGCAACGTCCAACGCCGCGAACAGGCGGGTCAGGAGGGGGTAATTCACTTCGTTGTAGACGATGAACCCGGTATCGACCGCGAGCGGCCCGCCAGGCCTTTGGACGGTCAGGGTGCGCGAATGCCCGCCGGCACGGCGGCCGGTTTCGAACACCGTTACGTCATGCGCCTGGGCCAAAACATCCGCACAGGCCAATCCTGAAATGCCCGCGCCGATGACTGCGATCCGTGACACGCTTGTTTTTCCCCTTGCGTCCCTATGTTGATCTACGAAATCAGCAGTTGATCGGTTCAATCTCCGATCTGGAATAGTTGACGGCCCGTAGGTCTTCAAAGGCCGCAATGAGCTGCAAGGGAGTTTTTCTGACGTGGACGGCGTGATCGCCATGGGAGCAAGTGCAACTCTCCTCGTCCTGGCCATGGCGGCGGGGTGGCTGCTGGCGCTCCGCTCGGGCAACGGTGGGTGGGCGGACACGGTCTGGACGTTCGCGCTGGGCGCGTCGGCCTTGCTGGGGCTTTTCCTAACGCGCGGCGGCCCATCGGGCGGCGCGGCGACGGAGCGCGAAATTCTCGTGGCGGCGCTTATCGCGGCGTGGTCGGTGCGCCTGGGGATCTACCTGTGGAGCCGAACGCGCGGCAGCCGGGAAGACGAACGCTACGCAGACTTGCGTCGCGAATGGGGGGATCGCCATCCCCGGATGCTGTTCCTGTTTCTCCAGGCCCAGGCCTTGGCCGCCCTGCCGCTTGTCGGTGCGGTCCTGGTCGCGGCGAACCGCCCCGGTCCGCTCGATCTGTTCGACGCGCTGGGGGTTCTGGCGCTCCTGGCCGGTGTTTCCGGTTCGGCGATCGCCGATCTGCAGCTGGCCCGCTTCAAGGCCAACCCGGCCAACCGCGGGCGGGTCTGCGATGTGGGTCTGTGGAGCCTTTCGCGACATCCCAACTATTTCTTTGAGTGGGTCTCCTGGTGGGCCTGGCCACTGATCGCATTCGATGTGACAGGCAGTTATCCGCTCGGGCTGCTGGCGATTGCCGCGCCGGCGCTGATGTACTACCTGCTCGTCCATGTCTCTGGCTTGCCACCGCTGGAAGCGCACATGCAGCGCTCGCGCGGCGCGGCGTTCGAAGCCTACAAAAGGCGGACACCGGTTTTCTTTCCGCGCCTATCCGGCCGCACGGCGGGGCGCACGGACAGCACGGAGAATGTGCCATGAGTTTGATGCCAACGGGATTGGTCACCGGCGCGATCCGGACGGTCGAGAGCGTGAGCCTGCCTGACGCGCTGTTGCGTTTCAGCGTCCAGAGGTTGATCGGGCTGCGCGCCCGCCCGATGGCACCGGATGCCGCCAGAGATAAGGCTTTCGCCGCAGCGATGCGCAGTGAGGCTATCGCCGTGCATACGGATGCGGCCAATGCGCAGCACTATGAGTTGCCGCCCGAATTCTTCGCCCTGACGCTTGGCCCTCATGCCAAATATTCCTGCTGCCATTATGCAACCGGCCGCGAAACTCTGGCCGAAGCGGAAGCCGACGCGCTCGCCATCACCGTTGAGCGCGCGCGCCTCGCCGATGGTCAGAAGATCCTGGAATTAGGATGCGGCTGGGGGTCTCTGACGCTGTACATGGCCGAGCGCTTTCCCGCTGCTGCCATCACTGCGGTCTCGAATTCGGCCCCGCAGCGGCGGCACATTGAGGAAAAAGCGCGTCAGCGCGGGCTAACCAATATCCGCGTCATCACGGCCGACATGAATACCTTCGCACCTGAGGGATCCTTCGATCGCGTGGTTTCAATCGAGATGTTCGAGCATATGTCCAATTGGCATGCGCTGCTGGCGCGCGTGCGGGCGGCCCTGGCCCCTCAGGGGCGCGCGTTTATCCATGTCTTCGCCCATCGCGCGCAGGCGTATCGCTTCGATCACAATGATCCCACCGACTGGATCGGGCAGCACTTCTTTACCGGTGGCATCATGCCCAGTGACGGATTGATGCGGCAGTTCCCGGATCTGTTCACAGTTGAGGAAGAATGGCGCTGGAGCGGCGCGCACTATGCGCGGACCGCGCGGCAGTGGTTGGAGAACTTTGACCGCAACGACGCGCGCATTTGCGAAATTCTGGCCGAAGTCTACGGAGCGGATGCGCTGCTGTGGAAGCGGCGCTGGCGTCTCTTCTACCTAGCAACCGAAGGTTTGTTCGGTCACGGCGGAGGACGCGAATGGGGCGTAAAGCATTATCTTCTGCGCCCCACGCCGGGCTGAGTTTCAGCCTGCTGCCGGCGCGAAGGTGCTGGCCGCCGCATGGCCGGCGACGGCGGACGTGCCGGTGAGGAATGCTCCCCACACCATATCCATCAGTGTGATCGAGACAGGCCAGACCTTGAGCGTTGCCTGATTGGTGAGATCATATGTGCCGTATGCGACGAGCCCCAGCAATGCGCCGTTGAGCGCGGCCTGCTGCCAGCCGCCGCCCGACTGGAGTGCGGGCAAAACGGCGAACCATACGATCCCGGCGACGTACAACAGATAGAACGCGATGGCCGGTCCGAGCCGGATGCCGTCCATCAACAGCGAACCAATGTGCTGACGGTAGACGCCGATCATCGAGGAGAGCCAAATGGCATCGATGATCAGCATCCAAACGCCGGCCGCCAGATATGCAATCATCGCGCTCTTGATGGTCATGACTTTGTCCTGGTGGTTCCCGATGCTCACGAAATTGTCCTATCAAGGCAAACGGGGCTCGCGGCACACTGGATCAAAGTTCGGACGCTAAACCCAGTGCATCGCGCCGCGGGTCAGGATGAGAACCCGGTCCTGCGGGCTTTCGAGGTCGGGAATCGCGTCAGGTGCAAGCCCAAGAACATGCCCTCGCAGGCAGCGCGAGACGCCGCCATGCGAGGCGACAACCGTGTCGCGCTCCAGACTGGCCAGCCAGGCACCGGACCGTTCAAACAGATCAGCATAGCTTTCGCCGTGTTCGGGCCGCCAGCGGTAGGGGTCGAGGGAACGTGCCTCCACTCCTTGCGGATCGGCTCGCGGCAGATCCTTCTGGAGCTGGCCTTCCCAGGTTCCGTATGACAATTCAATCAGCCGCCGGTCGATGCTGAACTGATCGGGATCGAGCCCCAATTCGGTACGGATCAGCCACATGGTTTCACGGGCGCGATCGAGGGGACTGGCGACAAAGTCCGCATCTGCGATGCCGGGTAGGAACGCGCGCAAGGCTTGACCGTTCCGGCGCGATTGCCGCCGTCCCGTATCGTTCAGCGGGATGTCGGTCTGCCCTTGGTAACGCAATTCGGCGTTCCAGTCGGTTTCACCGTGCCGAACGAAATAGAGTGTGAGGCCGTCGCGCATGGGTCCCGATGGTTGGCGTCCGGCGATCCGTGTCGTTTCTCCTGTCGTCCCGGCCGCAAACGCGCTGACCGGTACCTAGCTTTCGCTTTTGACGACCGAGATGTCAGGTGCGTCCTCGTTCTTCATTCCTTGAACGTGGTAGCCGCTGTCGACGTGATGCACTTCGCCAGTCACACCCCGCGACAAGTCAGATAGCAGATACAGACCCGCGCCGCCGACTTCCTCGATGGTCACGGTGCGCCGGAGCGGCGAATTGTACTCGTTCCAGCGCAAGATGTAGCGGAAGTCGGAGATGCCCGACGCGGCGAGCGTCTTGATCGGACCGGCCGAAATGGCGTTGACGCGCACCCCGGTGCGGCCGAGGTCGGCGGCCAGATAGCGCACGCTCGCTTCGAGCGCGGCCTTGGCGACACCCATGACGTTATAGTGCGGCATGACCTTTTCGGCGCCGTAGTAGGTCAAGGTGATGATCGACCCGCCGTCCGGCATCAGCTTTTCGGCGCGCCGCGCCAGTGCGGTCAGTGAATAGCACGAGATCAGCATGGTCTGGGTGAAGTTCGCCTCTGAGGTGTCGACATAGCGGCCGTCGAGTTCGTTCTTGTCGGAAAAGGCGATGGCGTGAACGAGAAAATCCAGCCGGCCCCATTCTTTCTCGATCTGGGAAAACAGGGCATCGATGGATGCGGCATCGGACACGTCGCAGGGAAGAACCAGCTTGGCTCCCAGGTCGGCGGCCAGGGGCTCGACGCGCTTCTTGAGCGCATCACCTTGATACGTCACGGCTAATTCGGCGCCCTGGGCGGCCACGGCGCGGGCGATGCCATAGGCGATGGAGCGATTATTGGCGATGCCCATGACGAGCCCGCGCTTGCCGGCCATGAGATTGCCCGCCGGCACACCGCTGCCTGCTCCCGCTTCAGCCATGAGCGTCAAATCCTTTTCCTTGCATGCTAAAATCTGCGGCATCCTACACAAAAGGTCTGCCGGGTCCAGAGGACCGGATGATGCCGGAGCACGGCGCTCAAGGCGCGCGAGGCCATCTTCGGCGAATGAATGTTAAGCGCTTGGTATACCTATATTATAAAGACAGGCGGGGCCTATCATAACACGGCGGACGACACGCGACCGATCGCCCCGGAGGGGACCGGCCCCGGATCAGCCTTCCAGGCTCCACACCCCGTTGGCTTTCCGGCACGCTACGCCCTCGGTTTTGCGCGTGCGCTCACCCGAGGTCAGCAGGACGACGATGTGGCGGCAAATCGTGCCCTCGGTGGTCTTGAAAGACGAGGTGGGTTTCACAAGACCAGACAGGCGGCCATTGTTGCGATGCCAGACATAGGTTGAACCGTCGGCGACGGATGATAGGGCGACGTGCACGCTCTGCAGGGCAGCCAGTTCGTCGCCCGCATCCAAGGGTCGCCCATCGGACTGGGGCTTCAATTCGGCAAATTTCGGCCGCATGGGGCGGTCGGAGTTGCGCGGGCAGGCGCAAGCCCCTGCTTGGTTGGACGGCGCAGTACCGGATCGGACGGGTTCGGCGGCCGCAAAATCGGGGGTCAGGAAGATCGCGGCGGCAAGGGCAAAGGCCGTGAGGCCGCAGGCCGCGACCGGCAGAAGGCTTGGAGAATGACGCATGACACACCACAAAAACGCGAAACTGACAATCACCGCGGCCTCAACAGGAGACCCCGTGATGGCCATGGTGGTGGAACTTGACTAAGAAACTCTCAACGGCTGTCCCGGTTGCACCTTTTAGGGACGGCCGTTAAGGCCAAAGCAATCCAGGCGGGTATTGCCGGCGTTCCCGGTAGCGGCCTTTGACAAGGGCCCGCCAACGATTGCGGCAATGAGAAAGAACTGACATGGGCAGGGATCCGCAGGCACCGCACGCCGCCGACTTCGTCGATGCGGTGGAACCATTTCTGCTGTTCGAGGGCTGGTTTGCCGAAGCGCGCCAGTCCGAAATCAACGATCCGAACGCCATGGCGCTGGCGACCGCCGACACCAGCGGTTTGCCCAACGTCCGCATGGTTCTGCTCAAGGGGCTGGATGCGCCCGGTACCGCCGGTCGCGGATTCGTCTTCTACACCAACCTGGAAAGCGCCAAGGGCCGCGAACTCGCCGCTAATCCGCAAGCAGCCCTCGTCTTTCATTGGAAGAGCCTGCAGCGCCAGGTGCGCGCGCGTGGTCCCGTAACGCCCGTGACGCCCGATGAGGCCGACGCCTATTTCGCGTCACGCCATCGCACGAGCCGCATCGGCGCGTGGGCCTCGAAACAATCGCGGCCATTGGAGAGCCGTCTGGCATTGGAGAAAGCCGTGGCGATCGAAACGGTGCGGTTCGGCGTCGGGGAAATTCCGCGCCCGCCGCACTGGTCGGGATTTCGCCTGACGCCGCTGGAGCTTGAATTCTGGTCGGATCGGCCATTCCGCCTGCACGATCGCGCCGCGTTCCGGCGCACGGCGGTGGACGCACACTGGATCAAGACCCGGCTCTATCCGTAACGTTGAGCGGCCACGCATGCCGCGGCCGTGTTGGGCAGCCGCGTGGCGCTCTCAGCTGTTCACGAGGCCGCGCAACGCCTTTACGATGTTGCCGTTGCCCGCGATGACTTCGCCCTTTTCCATCATCTTGGTGGTGCCTTCCAGGTCGGTGACGATACCGCCTGCCTCGCGCAAGATGACGATGCCTGCCGCCAGATCCCAAGGCTTCAGGTTGCGTTCCCAATAGCCGTCGAACCGTCCGGCCGCCGTCCATGCCAGATCAAGGGCTGCCGACCCGGTGCGGCGGACGCCGGCCACCTCGGCCATGACGACTTCCATTTCGTCGAGGAACCGGGGATGACCGGGCCGGCCGCGATGGGGAATGCCCGTCGCGACCACCGCATCGCCGATGGTCTTTCGGGCGGCGACACGCAGGCGGCGCTTCTCATTCAGAAACGCGCCCTTGCCTTTTTCGGCGGTAAACATCTCGTCGGCGATGGGGTTGTAAACGAGGCCCGCGACGAGCTGACCTTCGCGCTCCAGCCCGATGGAGATCGTAAAGAGCGGAATGCCGTGGAGGAAGTTCGTGGTGCCGTCGAGTGGATCGACGATCCAGCGGTGGGATTTGTCCGCGCCTTCAATTTCACCGCGCTCTTCCATCAGGAAGCCGTACTGCGGGCGTGCGCGGGACAGCTCCTTGAAGATGACGTCTTCGGCCTTGTGATCGGCGGCGGAGACGAAGTTGGCCGGCCCCTTGACCGAGACCTGCAGCTGTTCGACTTCGCCGAAGTCGCGCACGAGGGAGCGGGCGGCCTTGCGGGCCGCGGTGGACATGACGTTGATGAGGGCGGTGGCGGCCATGGGTTTCGCTAATGGATGGGCGGACAGAGGTGTGGCGGGCGATTGTGCGCTGGGCGCCGTTGCCAAGCGTGGAGGCTTGGTGCGGCGGAGGCCCCTGCCTAGCGGATGGTGAGCCTTTTGTCCTGCCATTCCTGCGCGGCCTTTTGCGCCGCGGTCCGGTCCTGATCCGAGAGGGACTGAAGAAACAGGTCGAGTTTCTCGTCGTTCACGCCCCGGCTCTTGGCCAGGAGCCGCCATTTTGCGGCTTCGGCCGGATTCTGCGGAACACCGACCCCATCGAGGTAAACGTGGGCCAGCCGGTTCTGTGCGCCGGGCACGCCCTTGTTGGCGGCGGCGGTCAGAAGAGGAATGGCCCGGGCCTCGTCCTGCTTCAATCCGAACCCGCGCAGCAACATCACGGCATAGTCGTATTCGGCATCGACCAACCCCTGGTCGGCGGCCTTCGACATCCACCGCGCGGCTTCAAGTGCGTCGTTGGGAAGGCCGACGCCCTTCTGGTAGAGCGCGGCGAGATCGTACTGCGCCTGGGCGATGCCCTTCTCAGCCGCATATTGGATGTGCCGGGCAGCGCGATGCGGGTTCTCCGGCTTGCCATCGCCACTCAGAAACAGTAGCCCGAGATTGTAGTTCGCAAGAGGATCGCCGGTCTCGGCCGCCTTCTGGTACATCTCCGCGGCCGCCGCACGATCCTTGCCGATGCCGCGCCCTTCAGCCAGCATGTTGCCAAGCGCCAGCATGGCCGGCACGTCGCCGAGTTCGGCGGCGCGGGCATACCAGCGCGCGGCCGTCACCGCATCTTTTCCGACACCAAGTCCGCCATCGTAGATGCGCGCCACAAGCGTATGAGCCTGCGGGTCGCCGAGGGCTGCCTTGCCTTCGGCGAGCGAAAGCGCGGTGAGATACTGGCCTTGATCGAAGGCGATGTAGGCTTCGTCATCGGCCGCCGTTGACGGGGCGGCGGAAGTTTTGGCAGGGGCGTCGCCGGACACCACCCCTGGTAATTCCGGAACCTTGAGCATCCCGGTCGCCAGCATGACGCCGGCGGCGCCAGCACCCGCGCCGAGCACCAGGAGGATGGCCAGGAGACCCTTGTTCATGGTGTGCGCTCCCTCACGTGGCCTCGGCGGTCACAGCCAGATCGAGAGCAGCCACGAACGGCGCGAGACCGGCGGCGATCGCGGCCGGGTCGGTCGTATCGGGCAGATGTACGGCAATGAAATCCGCTCCGGCTTGGACGAGATCTTCGGCATCTTCTGGTGTGGCGACATCGAACGCCACGCAGGGAATTTCAAAAATCTCGCTCCACCACGCGACGAGATCCCGGCGCCTGCCGGCCGCCGTTTCCCGGTCTTCCACATGGGCGGGAATGCCGAAGGCGACGTAGTCGGCCCCGGCCTCGCCAAGCGTCATGGCATCGTGGCGCGAACGGCCGGCATCGGCGCCCGCGATCAGGCGTCCGCTCAATGTTTCCCGGGCCTCGCGATAGACTTCGACGATCGATTTGCTGGCCGGCAGGTGCACGCCATCGGCCTTAACAATCCGGGCCAGTGCAGCATCCGTGACCAAGGCGGCGATGCCCAGTTTCTGAATGTCGGCGATGAGCGCGGCGATGACCGGTGGTGGCGATTCACCATCGGTTTCAAGAAGCACGGTGCTGACCCGTCCGGTCTGGCAGGCGGCCGCGATCCGGGCGAGGGTTGCGCTGGCCTCTAGGCCTGGCCCCCTGGCATGGCACGACGAGATACAACTGCGTCGGTTCCCCAGAACGCGCCATGAATGAAAAAACTCCTGAAAGCAGTCTATTAGATGTGTTCTCGCGCAGTGTGGCCAGCGTCTCAGCGGCCAAGCCTGCCCGGAAGGTAAGCGGCTATCGAGACAGATTAGGGCGGAAACGTGGCTAAGGTCATGGGGGGAGGTGCCGCGTTGGTGGGCCTAAGTGCGATTGCGTGCCGGCTGATTGTGGAAGGTTAGCGGCTAGAATTCGCCATCAAGTGCGAACACACCTATACATGCGTCAATGGAGTTATGCGGTCGGCATGCAACCGGACTCTGTGCCGTTGCGATCAGGAGCATTTCCGAGATGAGAAAATTTGAAGGCCTCAACGGGGCACGCGCCGCCGGGATGGCTGGTGTTGTTTTTGTGATGACGATCGCAGCGGCCGGCGCGACGCTTGCCCAAACCGCGCCACCAGCATCCGAGCCTGCCGCCGTCACGGGCGCTGATCCGGGTGCCACAACCGCGCCGGCGGTTCCAGCCGTTGAAGTTCCGCCCGTTATCACCGCCGCCATCGCCAAGTTGAAGGACAAGGCAATCGTGGGCCGGGCTGCCGCGGAGGACATCGCGGCCGCCGAAACATTCTACGCCGCGCGCAAGGACCCGCTCTGGGTTGAGACAACAGGGTTCACGCCGGGCGGCAAAGCCGTCGCCGCCGAAATCGCCAAGGCGGCCGAATGGGGTCTGGAACCGCGCGCGTTTGCAATACCCGATACCGCGTCGGCGCTCGCGTCGCCTGACGCCCTAGGCGAAGCGGATGTCCGCCTGACACTCGCGATGCTGACCTATGCCCGCCATGCGCGTGGCGGACGCACGCGCCCGTTGTCCATCAGCCAGATGCTCGACTTGACGCCGCCGCTGAAGGATCCCGCCGCAGTGCTGGGAGAAATCACGGCGAGCGCGACACCTGCTGCGTACCTGACAGGTCTGCATCCGCGCCACGACCAGTTCCAGCGTCTGCAAAAGGAGCTTGTGCGCCGCATGGGACCGGTCGAGCCGGTCGCCGTGCAGGACCCGAGCCTGGATGTGAAACTCCCGAAGGGCGCGACTCTTAAAGAGGGCTCGCTGCACGAGGATATCGCGCTCTTGCGCCAACGTCTCAAGGTTCCTGCACCCTATCGCGGCCGCGACACGTATTTTGACGCGGAAGTTGCGGCGGCCGTGAAGGCTTTCCAGGCCGAATCCGGGATAAAGGCCAATGGCCAGCTGACGCCGCGCACGCGGACCGCGCTCAACCGGGCCGGCGAGGGCGAGCAGGCGGAGAACCCACGCGAAACCCAGCGGCTCATCGTCAACATGGAGCGGTGGCGCTGGATGCCCGAGGATCTGGGCGCGGTCCACGTCGTCAACAATGTCCCCGAGTACGTCACCCGGACGTTCAAGGATGGCAAAGTAATCTTCAAGGAGAAGATCATCGTTGGCCTGCCGACCTGGCCGACGCCGTCGTTCTCAGCCGAGATGAAGACCATCGTCTTCAATCCCTCATGGGGCGTGCCCGACGGCATCAAAGCCAAGGAACTGAAGCCGCGTCTTCAGAAGGCCGGCGGTGGCGGTTTCTTTGATCAGCTGTTCGGCGGCGGTGGCGGCGGAGGCTCGTCGGTTTTGCGGGCCTACGGATTGACGGTCTACAAGAACGGCAAACCGGTCAATCCCGACACCATCAATTGGTCGAGCGCGGACCTGCGGGCCTATTCGTTCATCCAGCCGCCGGGCGCCAAGAACCCCTTGGGGTTCGTGAAGTTCATGTTCCCCAATACGCACGATGTCTACATGCACGACACGATACAACGGGATTTATTCTCCCAGTCCAAGCGGCCCTATTCGCATGGCTGTATCCGTGTGCAGAACCCGGCCCGCTTCGCTGAGGTGCTGCTCAGTGAGGACAAGGGCTGGTCGCCAGACCGTGTCTCGCAGGCGCGGCGTTCGTCAGAGACAATCACACTCGATCAGCACATTTGGGTTCACAACGTCTACATGACGACGTGGATTGAAGACGACGGCCGCGTGGCAAACTTTGGCGATGTTTACGGCTTGGACAGCCGCGTCTCGCGTGCCATCGGCGGTGGCAGCGTACCGTCGGCATCGTCAGCACCCGATGACATTGAAACGTCGTCGATCGAAGATGACGAGGCCGCCCCCGCGGGTGAACCGAAGAAGAAGAACAAGAAGCAGGCCAATGCCCAGAAGAAGTCGACGTCGAATTATCGCGTCCCGTCGAGCTTCTCAGACGCAATGTCCGGGTTGACCTCGAACTGAGGTCCCACTCACGCGCATGACGACAAGCACCGCGAACTTCAACAGGTTTGCGGTGCTTCTGCCTTACGGGCCGGCCGGATCAGTCCGGACTGTCGAGCGAGAGGATGAATTGCGCAATGGCTTCCATTTCATCCTGCGACAGCCGGTGGTCGGGCATCATGGGTGGCACTGAGCGAAGCCAAGCCATGATGCCGGCGATCGACTGATCCGGACGCCGGGCGATGGCGCGAAAGCCCGGTATTCCGCCCTCGCCGACTTTTCGCCACTGTCCGGGATTGAGATGGCAGGGCGCATAGCCGTTCAGCAAGCTCCCGTCCTTTGGCGACCGCCAATTCGTCCGCGCGCGCCGGGATGGCCGTGATGGCAACGACGGCGAGGCTGGCCAGTAAGTGAATTCTGTCGACGTGTGCCATGGATTCGGGATCCGCAGAGTAGAAGCCGCCGGATCATGGATGCGATCAGATCCAGCGTGCTAGGTTAGTACCTAGCCGATCAAGTGTGTTCTTATGTTGTGCGAGATCAACACGCCGCGATCTTGCCTGAACGATACTGCATAATCCGTCGCTGGCGCCGCACACGGCAACCCTGCCAGCACGCGGCCGGGATCAGGAACTTCAGACAGGAGGTGCCTATGGCGTTCGAGGAATTGCAGGCGGAGTTGGCATCGCTGCTCAACCGCATGACGGCCCAGCCTCACGATATGCAGCAGCTGGAACAGCAGGTTCGTGACAAGCTGCAAGAGTTCAAGGCGCTGGGTCTGCCGCTGCCGCAGGATCTCGTTGAACTGGAGGCCGCACTTGATGCCGGCCTGACCGCCGAGGCGGTGGTGCGAGCGCGGGGCGACAGCCGGGTCCACAAGTAGCACCGTCGATTACCGTGCTTAACAGGCGCGCGTCAGGCCGCTCAAAAAAACCGCCCCGGAATCCGGGGCGGTTTGCCGTTGTGGGGTCTTGATGCGGGCCGATCAGGCGGCCTTTTCCAGCTTGGCGTCCCACTTGCCGAGCGCGGCCAGACTGTTCATCCGGGCGCGGTGCGTGAAGGCACGCTGACCGGCTGCCACGTTCTCCGGCTTGCCGCCCCAGGCCGACAAGGCTGCGGCCTGAAGTGCACGGCCATAAGAGAAGGTGAGTGCCCAGGGCAGGCCGCCCATCGCATTCATGAGTGAGAGATGTTCGGTCGCGGCTTCGTCCGATTGGCCGCCCGAGAGGAACGCGATGCCGGGAACCGAGGCAGGGACGGTCGCCTTGAGGCAGCGGACCGTTTTCTCCGCGACCTCCTGTGCGGAAGACGGCTTGGCGCATGACTGCCCGGCGATGATCATGTTGGGCTTGAGGATCATGCCTTCCAGCGACACCCGCGCATCGTAGAGTTCACGGAAGACCGTGCGCAGCGTCCACTCGGTCACCCGGTAGCACTCGTCGATGTCATGGCTGGAGTGTGCGCCATCCATCAGCACTTCCGGTTCGACGATCGGCACAATGCCGGCCTCTTGGCACAAGGCGGCGTAGCGCGCGAGCCCATGGGCGTTGGCTTTGATGCAATTCCAGGTGGGCAGGCCATCGGCGATGGTGATGACGCCGCGCCATTTTGCGAACCGGGCGCCCAGCTTGTGATACTCGGCCAGCCGCTCGCGAAGTCCGTCGAGGCCTTCCGTGACGGTTTCGATCCCGGCGGTGGGACCGGCCAGCGGCTTGGCGCCGGTATCCACCTTGATGCCCGGAATGGACCCGGCCGCCTTCATGATGTCCACGAGCGGCGTGCCGTCCTTGGCCTTCTGACGGATCGTTTCGTCGTACAGGATGACGCCCGAAACGTGGTTCTGCATGGCGTCCGTCGAGCGGAAGAGCATCTCGCGGTAGTCGCGGCGTGCATCCTCGGTCGAGGTCAGGTTGATCTTGTCGAAGCGCTTCTTGATTGTGCCGGAACTTTCATCGGCGGCCAGAATTCCCTTGCCAGGCGCTACCAGGGCGCGGGCGATGTCTTCCAGGCGGTCGGTCATGGGTAGTCCTCTCCTCGGACGGGACTGCAGACAAATTCACGCCAGAGGGCTTACCCGCTGGCGGGCACGCTGCCAAGCCGCCGAAAGGCACAGGGTTGTGAGTGAAGGGCTTTATCCATCAGTGTGCGCGCGATTGACGCGGTGTTCCGGCTGGGGGCACGGTGCGCCATACTGACGGACCGCCATGAGGGAGTGACCAAAGAATGACGCTTGCAGCACGCTGGGCTCGCCTGCGCCGCATTATGCGGACCAAACTTTGGGTCCGCCCGGCCCTGGCCAGCTTGTTTTCGCTCGGCATGGCGCTGTTTGCGCTTTGGGTCGGCCGCGTCACCAACGAAGCGATCGGGGTGGAGATCGACGAGGAGTTGCTCGTCACGCTGTTCACCATTTTTGCGTCGAGCATGCTCTCTGTCGCGACGTTTACCGTCTCCGCCATCGTCACGGCCGCCTCGACGGCCTCGACGACGACGACGCCGCGCGCAACCCGCCAGATCGTCTACGACGGCAAGGCCCAAACCGTCCTATCGGCATTCATCGCGGCCTTCATCTACTCCTTCATCGCCATCATCGCGCTCAAGATCTTCAAGTACGGCCCCGCCGGGCGGTTCACCCTCTTCGCCGGCCTGATCATCATGGTCGTGTTCGTTTTGGTGTCCTTCATCAACTGGGTCGATCACGCCATGAAACTCGGGCGGCAGTCGACCACCATCGCGAAATTGCGCGAGGTCACGCTGCGATCGCTCAATCCATCGACGGCAGGAACCTTCGGTGCTGCGGTCTTCAGCGGAGCGGTGCCGGCCGACAGCGCGGCGATCAAGGCGGGTAGCGCCGGCTATGTGAGCGCGGTCGACACGGCCTTTCTGCAGCACATCGCCGAACAGCACGACTGCAAGATCATGTTGACCGTTCGTCCCGGTGAATATTGTCCGGTGACGATGATCATTGCACATGTGGTGCCGTCATCGGCCATCACCGAAGATCTCGTGACGGCGGTCGAAACGGCCGTGGAGCGGGACGAGGTGCGCCACGAGGATTTGGATATCCGGTTCAATGTCGTCAATCTGGCGGAAACGGCGGATCGCGCCTTGTCGTCCGGCATCAACGATCCGGGAACGGCCATCTACATTTTGAACGTTCTGATGGATGTGCTGGCCGAGTGGGTAAAGGCGCGGAATTCCCCGGATGCCACGAAGGTGCGTTTCGACCGCATCGGCGTTCCACCGCTGTTGGCGCGGGAGGTTTTGAACGATGCCTTCACGCCCATCGCGCGCGACGGGGCCGGCGCGGTGGAAGTCGGTGTGCGGCTTCAGAAATCCCTTGCTGTGCTGGCGCAGTTGGATGACCCCGAAGTGAGCCGCGAGGCGCACCGGATATCGGCCATCGCACGCGAACTCAGCGATGCCGCGCTGGGCTCCGCAGAGCACCGCGCCATGGTCAACACGGCCGCATCCCGCATTCCGGTCTCCGCTTGACGATACCTGTGACCGGAAAAAAACGCGCGGAACCTATGGCTCCGCGCGCTGGATCGACTGGATGATTGAATTGGGATTTCCCCAATCAGGTCAGATCAACTTGGCCATGGCGACGGCGGTGTCGCTCATGCGATTGGAGAAGCCCCACTCGTTATCGTACCAGGACAGGACGCGGACGAGTTTGCCGTCCATCACCTTCGTCTGATCGAGATGGAAGATCGAGGAATGGGCATCGTGGTTGAAGTCCATCGAGACGTTGGGCTGGTCGGTAACGGCAAGAATGCCCTTTAGCGCGCCCTTCGAGGCCTGAACGATCGCCGCGTTGATCTCGTCCTTGGTCGTCTCGTTCCTGGCAATGAACTTGAAGTCGACCACCGACACGTTCGGCGTCGGCACGCGGATGGCCGTTCCGTCGAGCTTGCCATTGAGCTCCGGCAGAACGAGCCCCACGGCCTTGGCGGCGCCGGTGGACGTTGGGATCATCGACAGAGCCGCCGCGCGCCCGCGGTAGAGATCCTTGTGCATGGTGTCGAGTGTCGGCTGGTCACCCGTGTAGGCATGGATCGTCGTCATGAAACCCTTCTCGATGCCGACGAGATCGTTCAGAACCTTGGCCACGGGCGCCAGGCAATTCGTTGTGCACGACGCGTTGGAAACCACGAGGTGGTCCTTGGTCAGCTTGTCGTGATTGACGCCATAGACGACCGTCAGGTCGGCGTTGTCTGCGGGCGCGGACACAAGAACGCGCTTGGCGCCTGCGGTGAGGTGAGCGGACGCTTTGTCCTTCGCCGTGAAGATGCCCGTGCACTCGAGTGCGATATCGACGCCCATGGCGCCGTGCGGCAGCTCGGCCGGATTCCTGATGGCTGTGACCTTGATCGGGCCGCTGCCGATGTCGATCGTGTCTCCGGCAACAGTCACGGTGCCCGGGAAACGTCCGTGTACGCTGTCAAAACGCAACAGGTGCGCATTCGTTTCCACGGGGCCAAGATCGTTGATGGCGACCACTTCAATGTCTGTCCGGCCGCTTTCCGCAATGGCGCGCAATACATTGCGTCCAATACGGCCAAATCCATTGATCGCGACCTTGACTGCCATCTGCCTCGTCCTTTCGGGTCAATATCTTGGGAAGAAACCGGGATCGTTGAGAGAAACCGGCTCTTTGGGAAAACCGGCCACGGCCGCTCAGTCCGATGATCCAGGTCAACGCCCCGGCCATGATTTTCGGGCGGCATTAAGTGGGGGGCACCCCCCTCTGTCAATGCGTCATGGGGATTAGCACAGGCCAATTCTGCGGGCTGGTGAAACACACTTGGTTCAGCGGGTCACTTTTGTTGCGCTCCCGCCCGGGAGGACCTATGGTTCTGCCCAACTTCTGAATGGGTTGCAGCCGAGGGCAATGACGCTGCATCCCAAGAACATCGATGGGTTAGCCGATGGTTCAACGTGCAAGAGAGACGCGCGAGAGCGGCAAACGTGCCGCCCCGCGCACGGTGCGGGCGTCGAAATCCGCGCCGCTGATCGATAGTACCGGACAGGTTGCGGCTCTTGAAGCCGAACGCGATCGCCTGCAGGCGGCGCTGACCCGTGCCGAGGCGCGGATTTCGGAACTGGAATCCACGCGCAGTGCGGTGGTGAACCGGATCGACTGGCTGATCAATTCGCTAAGCAGCGCGCTCGAAAAACGCGCGTAGTTAAATCTCACGATCATGCGATGGCCGGTAACGGGGGCGGGCACGCGCTTGCCCGGTACGGGCGTTCGGCCGGTTTGCGTGCCGGCTCTTCGGAGTGTTCGAAAAGTCCGGGCGCGAAGCAGTATGACTTCGCGCCCGGATTGGTGTCGAGATCGTCAGGGCGGGCGCGTTACATCAGAACCTTGAGCAGCCGGCGGCCCGCGAGCGTCGAGAGTTCGTTGCAATCGACGGTGCCGTCGCGATCCGGATTGGCCCGGTGGAAACGGTGCTTCACGAGTGCCAGGAATTCGTGCTTGTCGAGTGTGCCGTCCCGGTCTGGATTGAAGCGGGCAAACGACAGGATGCCCACCCGGCCGCGCAACTCGTTGCGGTCGAGCGTGCCGTCCCGGTCGGGATCGAGCTTGTAGAACAGGCGCACGGCCGCGCGGCGCGTTTCGCGCCAGTCGAGGGTGCCATCTCCATCATGGTTGAGAACGTGCATGGCGTGGCAACCCTGGTGCGCGGCCTGAGCGGGTGCAGCGAGGAAGGCAGCGGTAACGGCAAGCGCAGCGGCTACCGGACGAAGCATATTTTTCATAGTCAAACCTCAGTGTTGCGTTGGAGTGCTGTGATGGGGTCTGCTTATCCTTACACGCTCCTCCGGACTAATCACATCCCTGTGCCTGGCCTGTGCCTGGGCTGTGATGCCCCATGCGGCTCAGGTTCGCAGGGTTAAGAACCGGCGGTTGCCAGTGCCGGCCCGGGCTGTTCCACATGCCGCGGTGGTCCGCCGCTTATGAGGGCTCGATTTCACGCCGGTTAGTCCTTACATTCAACGCCGCTGCGGGGCTCGTCAGGGACACATGAATCTCCAGGGCCTATAAGATCTGCCAGGGAGCTGTCCCTGCCTGGGACCGTGGTCCCGGGCACACGGCGCCCACCTTACTTTTGTAGGGACCCGGCGAGATCAACCGTCCCAACGGCCACCGCGGCACTTGAATTGCGCAGACTGGAATATGCAGACTGGAAGGCCCGACCGTTGACACTTGCTTCTCTCCCCGGCGATGCCAAGGACGCCAAGAAGGCGCTCCGCGCGACGATGAAGCAGGTGCGGGCGGAAGCCATCGCCAAGCACGGCCAGACGGCGGCCGATAAGCTCGCGGCCCAAGGGGATCGGGTTCGCGGGGCTGAGGCCACCGGCCTGGGTTTCCGGTTTTCTTGTCCATCGGCGAAGAGATCGATCCGGCCCCGCTCATGCTGCGCTTGGCGGGCGAGGGCTATGGGCTTTGTCTTCCGGTGATGGAGGCCAAGGGCAAGCCGCTCTTGTTCCGCGCTTGGTCGCCGGGCGATCCGCTGGAAGAAGTCATGTGGGGCATCCGCGAACCGCTGAAAACGGCGGCAGTGGTGGAGCCCGATATCGTTCTCGGTCCCCTGCTGGCGTTCGATGTGCACGGCTACCGGCTCGGCTACGGGGGCGGTTTCTATGATCGCACGCTGGCCCGGTTGCGCGCCTTGAAGCCCGTCGTGGCCATCGGCATCGCGCTCGATGAGCAAAAGGTCGACGCGGTGCCGCACGCGGACTATGACGAGCGCTTGGATTGGGTCCTGACGCCGTCGGGCCCGCAGCGCGCAATGGACGTTTAAATGCGGCTTCTTTTCATCGGCGACCTCGTAGGCCGTTCCGGGCGGCGCGCCGTCGTCGACATGCTTCCCGGGCTGCGCACCAAGTGGGCGCTCGATTGCGTGGTGGTCAACGCCGAGAATGCGGCGGGCGGTTTCGGGATCACCGAGACGATCCTGGAAGATCTGTTGGATGCCGGCGCCGATGCCGTGACGCTCGGCAATCACGCCTTCGATCAGCGCGAGGCGCTCGTCTTCATCAACCGGCAGCCCAAACTTGTGCGGCCGTTGAACTTTCCCAAAGGGACACCAGGGCGGGGCGCAGCACTCGTGCGTACCCAGTCGGGTGCGGATGTTCTCGTCATCAACGCGATGGGGCGCGTCTTCATGACGGAACTCGATTGTCCGTTCCGCGCCATCGACAATGAACTGACGGCCTGTGTGTTGAAGCAGGGCGCGGATGCCATCCTGATCGATTTTCACGCCGAGGCGACCAGCGAGAAGCAGGCCCTCGGCGTGTTTGTCGACGGACGGGCGAGCGTGGTCGTGGGGACGCATACCCATGCCCCGACCGCGGACGAGCGCGTTCTGCCCGGCGGCACGGCATTCATGTCGGACGCAGGTATGAGCGGGGACTACAACTCGGTACTAGGTATGACGACCGAGGAGCCGGTCAATCGGTTCCTGACCCGCATTCCGCGCGAGCGGTTCGAACCGGCGCTGGGTCCGGCGACGCTGTGCGGGCTGGCGGTGGAGATTGACGACAAGACCGGATTGGCGATCTGGGCGCGGGGTGTGCGCATCGGCGGGGTGCTGGCACCGTCGCCGTCATTGCCTTGGGATATCTCAGTCTAGGTTCGCCCAAACTCGTTTTGGCTGTCCGGTGGCTTTGGTGCGGGGGCACATAAAATGGCGGCTCGGCGCTCCTTTGGAGCCGACCGAGCCGCTGCACGGGGACAGTTCGAGTAACGTGGCATGCGTTTCAGGATGAGGACGGGGCATCCTCCTCATCGAGGCGACAGACCATACGGGTCCATCGAAATGGACTGCCTGCTGGGCAGCTCCGGCAGCCTTAAGTGAAGACGAATCATCTTCACGGCCTGATCCTTGGCTTCAATGGTTAACAAAAGGTTAATACCCTGCCCGGAGCCGGTCTTGACCCGGACCGCCAGCCTCGCCCAAAAGACGGGATAGCCCGCAACAACTCCCATCCACGAGATCTCCATGGCCGGCCATTCCCAGTTCAAGAACATCATGCACCGCAAGGGCAAACAGGACGCCATCAAGGCGAAGATGTTTGCCAAGTTCGCGCGCGAAATCACGGTGGCTGCGAAAACCGGCACGCCGGACCCGGACATGAACCCCCGTCTGCGCCTCGCCATCCAGGCGGCACGGGCCGAGAACATGCCCAAGGACAACATCGAACGGGCCATCAAGAAGGCAGCCGGCAACGATCTCGCCAACTACGAAAACGTCCGCTACGAGGGCTATGCGCCGGGCGGTGTTGCCATCATCGTCGAAGCGCTGACCGATAACCGCAATCGTACCGGTGGCGTGGTGCGTTCGGTGTTCACCAAGTACGGCGGCAATCTGGGCTCGACCGGGTCGGTCAGCCACATGTTCGGGCATGTCGGCGAAATCAGCTTCAAGGCCTCCGCCGGATCGGCCGATACGGTGCTGGAAGCCGCCATCGAAGCCGGTGCCGATGATGCTGTCTCCGACGAGGCCGGGCACGTGGTGACCTGCGGCTTTGATTCACTCGGCACGGTCGCGGCGGCCCTGGAAGAGAAGCTCGGCGAGGCAGAAAGCGTGAAGCACGTCTGGCGGCCCACTCTCACGACAAGTGTCGAGGAGGACGCGGCGCAATCGATCCTGAAGATGATCGCCGCGCTGGAGGATGACGACGACGTGCAAAGCGTCTTCGCCAATTTCGAGATATCCGACGAAGTCATGAAGAAGCTGACCGCAGCCTAGGCGCGCACTTTAGCTGCGGGGCTCCAATGCGGCTGCGCGGTCAATCCGTTCCAGATGTCTCAAGCCGGAGACTTGCCGCCACAGCAGCCGCAACACCCGCAGCTGGCCTTCTTCTCGCCGCCGGTTTCAGGCTGGGCCGCATTGTCTTCGCCCGAATGCGATCCTTGATGCTCCGCCGGCTGGCCCGTTGATTTGGCCTTGGCGTCCGGCTTGGCGCACATCATTTTCTTGGTCGCATTTGCAGCCGGCTTGTCGCTGCCGCAACACATCGCATGGGCTGGCAAGATGGAAGTGACGAAGACGAGGCAAATAGCAATCAAGTACTTGGCCATGGCTTGATCCTGTTTTCCGTTGCGAAGGCCCCCAGGACCTTCGCGCTCTTGATGAGATCATACAACAGTATCTCCGGCCTTTGGAGAAGCCAAGGGACAGGGCTGCGAATCGCGGCGCGTGCTATGCGTGGCGATATGAGCAATACGCCGATCCGCATTCTGGGACTGGATCCTGGGCTTCGCCGCACCGGCTGGGGCATCATCGAGAGCGATGGTGTCCGGCTCAGTTACGTCGCGTCAGGCCTGATCACGTCGGCCAGCGACGACGATCTGGCCTACCGGCTGGCGGAGCTCTATCAGGGTATCCTGAGCGTGATCACGGCGCATACCCCGCGCGAGGCCGCCGTTGAAGAGACGTTCGTCAACGAGAACCCGCGCTCGACACTGAAGCTCGGTCAGGCCCGCGGCATGGCGCTGCTGGCCCCGGCCATGAAAGGCCTGACAGTCGCCGAGTACACGCCGAACCTGATCAAAAAGACCGTCGTCGGCGCGGGGCATGCCGAAAAGCACCAGATCCAGGCCATGATCGGTTTCTTGCTGCCGCGTGCCAAATTCGGCAGCGCCGACGAGGCTGACGCCCTGGCGATCGCCATCTGCCACGCCAGTCATCGCCAGTCGCGCGCCCTGGCCGCGCGTGTCGCCAAGGAGACCGCGCGATGATCGGCAAGCTCAGAGGCATCGTGGATGCGATTGGCGAAAGTCATGCCATCATCGATGTTGGCGGTGTGGGCTACGAGGTTCAGCTGTCGGCGCGCACCCTGCGCCATCTCAAGGCCGGCGAGATGACGAGCCTGACCATCGATACGCATGTGCGCGAGGATGCGATCCGGCTGTATGGCTTCACCAGCGAGGTCGAGCGCAACTGGTTCCGTATCTTGCAGACCGTGCAGGGCGTCGGCTCCAAGGTGGCACTGGGCGTTCTCGGGATTATGTCCACGCACGATCTGGCCAATGCGATCGCGTTGCAGAATTCAGCCGCTGTCGAGCAGGCGCCCGGCGTCGGCAAGAAGCTCGCGCAGCGCATCGTGGCGGAACTGAAGGACAAGGCGCCAGCGCTATCCGTGGCGGGGCTTAACGTGCCGGGTTCACCCTCGGCTGACACGCCGGGTCTGGGACCGGTCGAAGGGCAGGCGGCGGCGGAAGCCATCTCCGCGTTGTCGAACCTCGGCTACAATCCCGCCCAGGCCTCAGCTGCGGTCGCGGCCGCACTGAAAGACCTAGGTGCTGCTGCCGACACGGCGCAACTCATCCGGCGCGGGCTCAAGGAATTGGCGCGATAGGAATTGGCGCGATAGGACCGGCCGCTTTGCGTGCTTCACAGGAGAACGTTCCCATGACGCTGTCACGTCTGCTCACCGCCGCCGCGTTGGTCTGGCTCGCTTCGGCCGCCTATCTCGGTTTTCAGGGACTGCCGCAGATTCCGCTCGATGTCAGTGCTGCTGATCCGGCGACAGTCGACGCCTTGAACGCGGCGCGTCTGCAACACGGATTGACCTACGCCGTTATCGGTTTGGCACCGCTCTTGCTGCTCGTCATCGCGCGCCGCATTTGGCGGCGCTAATGGGACAAATCACCGGTGGGCGCCGTCCATGGCTCTCAGCGAGCATATTGTTTTTGTTGCATTAATCACGTTTGCTAAGGTTTCGTTTACAGGTCTTGCCCAATTCTGAACTCCGCCGACACCAAAACGCCGGTCCCGTTCAGGAGTGCGTAACGATGATGATGCGACAGGCCGCCTTGGTGAGTGGCGACCCCGACGTCACCCTACCCGTGTCATCCAGCAGCGAATCTCAAGACCGGCGATGGGCCCGCCGCAAGGAGGTTGCCACCGGTGCGCGAATTCTTCGGGGATGGTCTCTCCATCCCGCTGCCCTGCGTGGTGCGGGATTTGTCCTCGACGGGTGCCCGGCTCGAACTCGTAAAGTCCGACGGAAACTTGATCGGCGGCCGTGCGAAACTGCCGTCGGCCTTTACGCTGGTCATGCATATGGACCGCATGGAAGTGGATTGCGCCATAGCCTGGCGCCGGTCGGGCATTGTGGGCGTCCGCTTCATCTCAACGCCCCGGCCGATTGGGCGCGCGGCGCGTACCGTCTGAGCACGCCGTCACCGCGACCAACGCGAGGTCATCACAAAGACAAGCGTTCAATTTCGATACGGCCTATCCGTGCGCGGGATATCTTATGAATTGTCAACCAATTTGCGGTTAGATCGATCGCTGTGGCGCTGCAAAACGAGTTGACGGATATGTCCCTCAGGGATCGATACGCCAAGATTGCTCATCGGCCGCCGGCACCGGTGTTTCGCGCCGTACCCGATGAGCGCCGTTGGGCGCTGCGCAAAACCGGCATCATCGTCGCGTGCATCATGTCCGACCGCTTGGCGGGCGGCGTGAATTGCGTCGTTCGCGACATGTCGTCGACCGGCGCCCGTCTGGTTCTCAATCTCAGCCGGAACGACATCATCGTCTCCGCGCAAGACGTCCCGGCCACCTTCGTTTTGGCCATGGAGCGGGAGGGCATGGTCGTCGACTGCGAGACTATGTGGAGTTCCACCGATCAGGTCGGCGTGCGTTTCCTGTCGCATCTGCGTGCCGTGCCCAAGCGCCAGCCGATTCGGATCGCGGGCCCACGGCGCCGCTGACGGCCCGCTTGACGGGGCGCGCGAATAGCGTCACGAACAAAACATGACCGACAGGCTGATCTCATCGGCGAAACGCGAGGTGGACGCCTTTGAGGCGACGATCCGCCCGCAGTCCCTGGATGAATTCATCGGGCAGGAACAGGCCCGCGCCAATCTCAAGGTATTTATCCAGGCGGCGCGCGCGCGCGGTGACGCGTTGGATCACGTCTTGTTTGCCGGTCCACCGGGTCTTGGCAAAACGACTCTGGCGCAGATCATGTCCAAGGAACTCGGCGTCGGCTTCCGGGCCACATCGGGTCCGGTGATTTCGAAGGCGGGCGATCTGGCCGCCCTTCTCACCAACCTGGAAGAGCGCGACGTGCTCTTCATCGACGAGATCCACCGTCTCAATCCGGCGGTTGAAGAAATCCTCTATCCGGCCATGGAGGATTTCAAACTCGACCTCATCATCGGCGAAGGCCCGGCCGCGCGGTCGGTGCGCATCGATCTGGCGAAATTTACCCTCGTCGGGGCGACGACGCGCGCGGGGCTCCTGACGACGCCGCTGCGTGACCGCTTTGGCATCCCCATTCGTCTGAACTTCTACTCGATCGACGAACTGGAGCATGTCGTCGTCCGCGGTGCGCGGGTTCTGGGCGCGCCGATGCGTGCGGATGGCGCGCGCGAGATCGCCCGCCGTGCCCGCGGCACGCCGCGTATCGCCGGCCGGCTGTTGCGCCGCGTCCGGGACTTTGCGGCCGTCGCCGGCGTGGAGATCATCGACGCGGGGATTGCCGACACCGCCTTGCGCGCCCTCGAAGTCGACAGCGAAGGCTTGGATGCCCTCGATCACCGCTATCTGACGTGCATTGCCAAGAACTACGAAGGCGGTCCCGTCGGTATTGAGACGATGGCCGCTGCCTTGTCCGAGCCGCGCGATGCGCTGGAGGAAATCGTCGAGCCGTACTTGCTGCAGCAGGGCTTCATCGGTCGCACGCCGCGCGGCCGCGTTCTGACCTTGCGGGCGTGGCGGCACCTGGGGCTTTCCGGGCCGTCGCGCGCCTCGGTTCCGGATCTGTTTGCAGAGGGGTCCGAAGGGGACACCTCCGGCGGCGGAGCGGACGACGCGTGATTTCCCGGCGCACTTTCCTCCAGGGTCTGGGTGCGATGGCGCTGACCGGCGCGGGCCTGGCAGGCTACGCCATGGGGATCGAACCGCTCTACCGGTTGTCGGTCACGCGCTACCGGGTTGCGCCACCGAAATGGCCCGCTGGATTGTCTCTGCGCTTCGCGGTGATTGCCGATATTCACGCCTGCGAGCCGTATATGTCGCCGGCGCGGATCGAGGAGATTGTCGCCGTCGCCAATGCCCAGGGCGCAGATGCGATCCTGTTGCTCGGCGACTATTCCGCCAGCCACAGGTGGCGGACCGCCGATGTACCCGCCAGCGTGTGGGCCTCGATTTTGGCTCAGGCCAAGGCGCCGCTCGGGGTCCATGCGGTGCTCGGCAATCACGACTGGTGGGACGACGCGGACGCGCAGCGCGATCGCAAGGGCCCGCCGTTCGGACGCCGCGCGCTCGAAGCGGCCGGTATCCCGGTCTACGAGAATGATGCCATCCGGCTGCAAAAGGATGGCCGACCGTTTTGGCTCGCCGGCCTCGGGGATCAAGTGGCCTTCATCAGCGGCGTGACAAAGGGCTGGATGCAGTTTCAGGGCGTCGACGACCTGCCGGGCACGCTGGCCAAGGTGACGGATGATGCGCCGGTGATCCTGATGGCGCACGAACCGGATATTTTCGCGCGCATGTCCGATCGCGTGGCGCTGACGATTTCCGGCCACACGCACGGCGGGCAGGTGCGGCTGTTCGGCTGGTCGCCGGTCGTTCCGTCGGAGTTCGGCAACCGGTATGCCTATGGACACGTGCGTGAGGCCGGGCGCGATCTGGTGGTTTCCGGCGGGCTTGGGTGTTCCATCCTGCCCATTCGGTTGGGCGTTCCACCTGAAGTGGTCGTTATTGACGTAGGAGTTGACGCGTGAGTGAACCGGCAGATTGGCCTGATCTTGCGGGCCGGCTTTTCGACGATGCCACGGGCCGCTGGCATCGGCTGCCGGTGCGGGTCTATTTCGAGGATACGGACGCCGGCGGCATCGCCTACCACGCCTCCTACATCCGCTGGTGCGAGCGCGGGCGCACGGACTTCCTGCGGCTGCTGGGTACGGATTCCCGCCGCCTCATCGACGGATCGGACAGCCACGAGCCGGCAGCCTTCGTGGTCCGGCGGATGAATTGCGAGTTTCTCCGGCCGTCGCGGATGGACGATGTGCTCGAAGTCGAAACCCGGGTCAAAGACCTCGGCGGGGCGAGTGTCACCCTTCTCCAGGCCGTGAAGAATGGCGGCCGTGCGGTCTTCGAAGCCGAGGTGACGGTGGTCCTGGTGGCCGTTTCAGGCAAGCCGCTGCGGCTTTCGAGCGCCATTCGCACCGGGTTCAAGCCGGCCGGCGACTGAGTTCGGTCAGACCGGTTGCAACCCTCTTCCCTGAACGGGAAGCAATGGTGTTTTCTCCCGTTGTGGACAAAGAACCAGTCCGGCCCGATGATAGGGACGGGGACGGAGTTTTGCGTACCGGGGAAGCCATGACGACGGACAAGGACCAACACGGCGTCGATCTCGACATTAAGGATGCCACCGAAGGCTATCAGCGGTTCCGGCAGCGGTTCGAGCGCGACCGCGCGTTTTATGCGGGGCTTGCGAAGGCGAAACAGAAGCCACGCCTGCTTTGGATCGGCTGTTGTGACAGTCGCGTGGTTCCCGCGCAAATCGTCTCGGCCGATCCCGGTGAACTGTTTGAGATCCGCAACATCGCCAACTGCGTGCCGCCGTCGGGCGCCGACGAAGATTCGGTCGGGGCGGCGATTGAGTACGCCCTGGGGCATCTGGGCGTCGACGACATCGTGGTCTGCGGTCATACGGGCTGCGGCGGCATCCAGGCGCTCATGGAGCCCATTCCACCGGATCAGGAGGCGCATCTGGGCCGGTGGGTCGACTTTACCCGGCCCGCGCATGACCTGGTGCGCGCCGCCCGCATCGAGCCGGATCAGCAGCTGATGGCCACCATCGCCTCGCACATCCAGTTTCAGCTCGACAACCTCATGACCTACGAGATCGTGCGCCGGGGTGTGGAGGAGGGCCGGATCGGCATTCACGGCTGGCTCTATGACATGGAGACCGGCGAAGTCGTGGTCTATGACCGGGCCTCGGGTGAGTGGCGGGAGCTGCTGCAAGAGGACGGTGCCTAAACCCCAGGACCTGCCCCAGGACGTACCCCCGGACCCGCACTGCCACGTTTGGCACAAATCCGCTATACACAAGGGCGAATCGCACCACCGCGGGGCCTCGCTTTGGTCATATTGCGCGGCAACATGACCGGTTGGCGATGGCGGGGGATCGGGGCCTAGTCGACTTATGCTGAAAGGGTCCGTAATCGGGCTCGGAAAGGCCGGGGCCCGCTCCGGCCTATGTCGCGTGAGTGTTTTACTTTCCGTACCTCAAACCGAACGTCTCAACCGGCGGTAGATTTCCATGAACCCAGCCGACGTCGCACAATCGACCATCGCCCCTGCCACCGCGCCGGGCGTCTCGTTCTACGAATTGTTCATCCATGCTTCGCCAACCGTGCAGGCGGTGATGACGGGGCTGCTGATCGCCTCCATCTGGTCGTGGGCGATTATCGTCGAAAAGCTGTTCGCGTTCCGCCGCGCGCGCATCGAGGCGGACCGCTTCGAGCAGACGTTCTGGTCGGGCCAGTCGCTCGACGAACTCTACAATGGACTTTCGCGCGGACCGACCATCGTCATGGCGGCGCTGTTTGTTGCGGCCATGCGCGAGTGGAAGAGATCGGTCGAAGGCAACATCCGCGCGCTGGGCGGCATCCAGTTGCGCGTCGAGAAGGTCATGGATGTGACCATCAGCCGTGAAATGGAACGGCTGGACCGGCGGCTCCTGTTTCTTGCCACCGTCGGCGCCACGGCGCCGTTCGTCGGGCTGTTCGGGACCGTGTGGGGCATCATGACGAGCTTCCAGGCCATCGCCATTTCCAAGAACACCAATTTGGCGGTGGTCGCGCCGGGTATCGCGGAGGCCTTGTTCGCCACGGCCCTGGGACTGCTCGCTGCCATTCCGGCGGTTGTCTTCTACAACAAGTTCTCCGCCGACAGCGCGCAGATCAGCCAGCGGCTCGAAGCCTTCGCCGACGAGTTCGCCGCGATCGTGTCGCGCCAGATCGACGTCAGGAGTTAGTCCACCATGGGCGCTAGTCTGAAAACGGACAATGGCGGCGGCGGCGGACGCCGCCGGCGGCGCGGCCGGAAGGCGCCGATGAGCGAAATCAACGTGACGCCGTTCGTGGACGTCATGCTCGTTCTGCTCATTATCTTCATGGTGGCGGCACCGATGCTGACCGTGGGCGTGCCCATCGAGTTGCCGCAGTCGCAAGGCAAACAGCTCGAAAGCAGCAAAGAGCCGCTGACAATCTCCGTCGCCGGAAACGGTGAGACGTTCATCGGTGAGACTAAGGTGGAACTCGATCAGATCGCCGAAAAGCTCAAGTCGATCGCCAAGAACGGCGTCGACGAGCAGATCTATGTGCGCGGCGATAAGGGCATCGCCTATGGCACCGTGATGAAAGTCATGGGCCGGATCAGCGCCGGTGGCTTCAAGAAGGTTTCGCTCGTCACCGAGGTCGAGGACGGAGGCTAGGCTCTGTTGCGCACCGGGCTTGCCACATCGGTCTTTATGCACGGCGCGCTGCTCGCGTGGGCGATGCTCGCGATGCAGCGCACGCCCGAATTGCGCGCACCCGAGCCGGAACCCATCGCGGTCGCCATGATTACGCCGTCGGAGTTCTTGCGCTTGAAGCAGGGGTCCGAAACGGCAACCGAACTGGAAGCCAAGGCGAAGGACGAGCCAAAGCCCGAGGCCTCCAAACTCGAAGCGGAAAAGCCAAAGCCCGTGCTGGCGCCGACGCCTCCGGCCGAGGCCGAGCCAGCCAAGCCCGAACCCGCGCCCGAGCCGCCGCCGCCCGAACCCGTCAAGGCCGAACCGCCCCCGCCAGATCCGATCGCCCAGAAACTGGCGGAAGCCCCGCCGCCGCCCGAGCCCGCGCCCGGTCCCACGCCTGAGGAATTGAAGAAGGCAGAGGAGGAAAAGAAGGCGGCGGAAGAGGCGAAGAAAAAAGCCGAGGACGAGAAAAAGAAGGCGGAAGAAAAGAAGAAGGCCGAGGATAAAAAGAAAGCCGACGCCGCCAAGAAAAAAGCCGCCGAAGCCAAGCGCAAAAAGGAAGAGGAAGAGCGCAAAAAGAAGGCCACGGTGTCCGACCGCCTGGCGGCCTTGCTGGATAAGGATCCGACCAAGAAGGGCGCGCCCAATTCCGCGACGCCGCCCACCAAGCCGACCGACTACACGGGTCCGACCGCTGGCACGGCAACGGGCAACGAGCCGGTGCTATCGGTGCGCGAAGAAGATCTTTTGCGGGGAATGCTGCGCACGCAGATCGCGCGCTGCTGGCGATTGCCGGGTTCGGGCGGAGGGATTGAGACGCCGATCGTCACACTACGCTGGCGCTTCCGTCCGGATGGCACACTGGAGGCTGATCCCCGCGTCGAAAAGCCGGCCACGGGACCGCTCGCATCGCTGGCCACGGAGGCGGCCATTCGTGCGGTGACGGGCTGCCAGCCCTACGATTTGCCCCAGGATCTTTATGAATCGGGCTGGAAGGAAGTTATCTGGGAATTCGATCCGAGCCAGATGTTGTAATGGAACGGGAAGTCACCTTCGGCGCGTTGACCCTATTCTGTGCCCAATTCCACCTGTATCGCTTCTGTAGGCCGCCCAAGGGCGGCGTCATGCCTTCCATGCAGACAGGACCCATGTTCCAGCATCTCTCTCCCGCTCAAAATCCGGTCATGATCACCTGGGCGCAGCCGGACGCCCGTCAGATGAGGTCCGCGCGTGGTTCTCGTGCCGGGCAACCGGCTCGGCGTCCGGCCAAATTGCCGTCGGTGTTGGCGGGGTTGCTGCTGATTCTGCAGATGGCGTCGCCGGCAACAGCACAGCTGACGGGCCGGCAGGTCGAGGGATCGCTGTCACCCATTCCCATCGCCATCCCCGAGTTTGCGGGCGACAATCCGACACTTGCGGCGGAAATTTCCAACGTGGTGGCTAACGATCTGGAAAGCTCGGGCCTTTTCAGGCCGCTCGATCGCGCGTCTTTTCTTGAGGATTTGCGGGACGTCAACGCCGCGCCGCGCTTTGTCGATTGGCGTCAGATCGGCGCCGATGCGTTGTCCGTCGGCCGTGTCACCAAGGGCGCCGATGGACGGCTGACCTCGGAATTCCGGCTGTGGGATGTGACGACCGGTAAGCAGCTGGCGGGGCAGCGCTTCGCGACCGCCGAGGCGAACTGGCGGCGCGTGGGGCACATCATCGCTGACCAGATCTATGAGCGATTGACGGGCGACAAGGGCTATTTCGACAGCCGGGTGGTGTTCATCGACGAAACCGGTCCGAAGGAAAAGCGGGTGAAGCGCCTGGCCATCATGGATCAGGATGGGGCCAACGTCCGGCTTCTGTCCAAGGGGGCTGAAATCGTCCTGACGCCACGGTTTTCGCCAACGCGCAATGAAATCACCTTCATGTCCTACACCAAGGATCAGCCGCGCGTGTTCCTGATGAACTTGGACACCGGACAGCGTGAGATCGTGGGCGAGTTTCCCGGGATGACCTTCGCGCCGCGCTTTTCCCCCGATGGGCAGCGCGTCGTGATGAGCCTGCAGTCTGAGGGGTCGAGTTCGCTGCATGAGTTGGATCTGCGCACGCGCCAGACCCGGCAGCTGACGCGGACCACGGCCATCGACACGGGCCCGTCCTATTCACCCGACGGCCGCCAGATTGTCTTCGAGAGTGACCGTGAAGGGACCCAGCAGCTCTATGTGATGAATTCCGATGGGTCGGACGTCCGGCGCCTCAGCTATGGCGACGGGCGGTATTCGACCCCAGTCTGGTCGCCGCGCGGCGATTACATCGCATTTACCAAGCAACTCGCCGGGCGGTTCCTCATCGGCGTCATGCGCCCCGATGGGTCGGGCGAGCGCGTTCTGACCGAGGGGTTCCATAACGAGGGCCCGACGTGGTCGCCGAACGGACGGGTCCTCATGTTCTTCCGCGAGGGGCAGGGGCAAGGCAGCGGCGCGCGAATCTATTCGGTCGATATCACGGGCTACAACGAGCGAGTTGTGCCAACCCCCTCGTTCGCATCCGATCCAGCATGGTCGCCGCTCCTGAATTGAGACAGGCATTAATCAGAGTTTAACTCAAACGGGGCTATGGTAGGCTGATAACCGGCGCATCACGGCGCTGGGATTTTATTGCGTATTTTCCAAGGGTTACTCGGCCTTATTTTATGCTGGCCAATTGCCTGCGGTCCGTGAAACACGGCGTGGCATTTTCGCATCTACTGGGGTGGAAAACAGTTGAGTATCCGCCTCTGTCCTTGATCGAACGGGGCCATGCAAGTACCCCAATAGTCGGCTAGTTGCCGAATAAGCATCAGGAGACAAGACATGCAGGGTATCAAGGGGCTGATCGTTCTCTCGGCTGCCGTTGTTGCTGTTGCGCTCGGCGCTTGCCGTCGTGAAGAAGCGGTACCGATGAAGCTCGGTGCCGAGGTTCCGGCCGCCACGGAAGTGGCTCGCTAATCCATCCCGGTATTTCTGGGACACTAAGGAGAAAGACTATGAAGGGCGCTATCGTTCTCGCTGCCGCTATCGTGGCCGTTGCTCTCGGCGCTTGCCGCCGTGAAGAAGCTGTTCCGATGAAGCTCGGTGCTGAAGTTCCGGCTGCTTCGGAAGTTGCTCGCTAAGAGTAACGACGGATCAGACTGGCCCTCGTGGCCAGAGGATCGTGAGATTAAGACCGGATTGCTGCCGCTCACGCGGATGCAATTCGGTCTTTCTCTTTTTGGGGCCATTGATTCGCTTTTTACGACCTAGTCCCAGTGGGTTGCCGGCTATTTTGGGTGCATCAGACCCTCCTTGCCGGCGCGGCCCTAGGCCATTGTATGCCCGGCCCGCAAGGGCAATGAGGCGAACTTCCCCTGCAAGTCATCGCCTCGACTGATGCCGTCATGCAGCACTCTGCCGCTATGCACAAAAAGCGGAACCGCTGCGACAGTCACGCGGTTCTACCGGAGGCGCGGGCAGGCTATGTGTCGTGCGCGTGACGTGCGTGCGGGGGTGCGAAGAGGCTGTAATTGCCCGTCGTCCGGCCACATTTCCATGGCAACCCACACGCTTCCGATTTGTTCGTATATGGCGTGAACCGCTGCAAGGCCGCGTATCCCAGGGCTTTCCGTTTCAAACGCGGAAGGACGCAACGAGGTTGCTATGAAGGCTCATTCTCCGCTCCGCACCATCGCCAGTGCGATGATCATGGCGCTTTGCGCCTTGTCACTCGCCGGCTGCGCGAACAAGGAGCAGGGTCCTGATTCCGCTCAGCTCGGACCGGACGGTAAGGGTCCGGTAACGCCGGGCACGCAGCGCGATTTCAGCATCAACGTCGGCGATATCGTCTATTTCTCGTCGGATAGTTCGGATCTCACGCCCGAAGCGCAGGCCATCCTGGCTAAACAGGCGCAGTGGCTCCGGCAGTATCCGCAGTACACCATCACCGTCGAAGGGCACGCCGACGAGCGCGGCACGCGTGAGTACAACATCGCGCTGGGCGCCCGCCGTGCCACCTCTGTGCGGAATTATCTGGCTCAGACGGGTATCCCAGCCTCGCGGATGCGCACCATCTCGTACGGCAAGGAGCGTCCCGTGGCCGTGTGTGATGACATTTCGTGCTGGGCTCAGAATCGCCGCGCCCAGACGGTTCTCAATAGCCGCGTCGCATCCTAAATCCGCCCGGAGTCCGGTTTAACCGGCATGGCGCGGGGCTTAGCACGCACTTCGCGTTTGATAGCCGCCGTGCTGCCGGCTGGGTCTGAAGGCCGTTTACCTCAATTTCCGTCCCAGTTGTGGCTCTTGCGCCAGCATATGCCCCATCGTTTTGCCCCAATGATTGGCCACTTCTGCGCTGGCGTGACGTTGATCACCCGCGCGGGACTCCAATGATTCTTGGTATGGCCATCTCCGACTCACATGCGCAGGACGCGCGCGCCCGCTCCCGGTCACCCCGGCGCGGACATGCGGGTGTGCAGGCGTCGGTCTACTTGGCTGGGTTCGTGCTGACCCTGACCATCGCGGTGGCGGGCGTTCCGGCGGCGGCGTTGGCACAAACTGTGTTGCCCGAATTCCAATTACAGGACCCGGACGACGGCTTGGAACCGGGAGAAGCCTTGCTTGGCGTCATCGAGACGCCTCCGGCCCGTCTGGTTCCCCGCTCCTACGCGACGGAATCGGAAACGCGCACCCCCGATCAGCTGTTCGACGCCGCCCTTGCGGCGATGAAGCTTGCGTCGTTCGATGAGGCGCAGCGCCTGTTTGAGATTTTCGTGGCGCGCGACCCGCGTCATCCGCAAGCCGACGACGCTCGCCGTCAGCTCAGTGAGCTCTATCAGCGCAATTCGATAGGCCGGCCCTCAACGGGAAGCCCGATCGAGACGACGGGGTCGACGAATTCGCTTTTGCCCGAACCGGCGGCCGTCGCGGCCCCAGCTTTGCCGCAGGCGCCGCAGCCGCTGCGCGCCCCGCCGGCGCGCTGGGTCGCGGCGACGATTCCTGTCGGAGGGCGGTTGGAAAATAGCTTCATGCTCAGCGCGGGCGACCGCGTTTTCTTCTCCGCGCGCAGTGCTGAACTCGGCGCACGTGCCCGTACGGTGCTGGCGGCGCAAGCCCGCTGGCTGAAGCGTCATCCGCAACTGTCGGCCGTAATCGAAGGTCATGCCGACGACGAAACTTTGTCGGATGAGGATCTGGACCGGCTCTCTGCGGAGCGGGCACAGGCTGTCTACGACCGGCTGATCGAGGAAGGCCTGGCCCCGTCGCGGCTGGCTATCGCGCCGTTCGGCCGGGCGAAACCAGTTGCCGTCTGCGCGTCCGCCTTGTGCGCGACGCAAAACAGGCGCGCTGTGACCGTGGTCACGCCGCAGCGGCTCAGTGAACTGCCCGATCTTGTCAGCAAGGGCCGCTCAGCAGACGCATCCCCCTAGGCCCGCCAGCGTTTCGCGCACCGGATTTCGGCAGCGAGCGGGGTGGTCAAGACCGGCCGGGATATGCGAAGAGGTTTTTTGAGACGAAGCGGTTCGCCGGGGGCGGCGGTTAGATCAGAGCGGTTTGCGGGAATTCCGCGGCTCTCACTTGATTCAGGACACGCGCGGGCATGATGGGTATTGGATCGAAATCGGGAACTGTGCTGGCCGCTGTGGCCGCACTCCTCGTGGGCCTTGCGCCGCCTGCACTGGCGCAGGACGCCGCGCCCGCCAAGGCGACGGCTAAAAAGGCATCGAGCAGCGATGCTGATCTGCGGCGCCGTGTTGAGCAACTCGAAGAACAACTCGTCGATATGCAGGTCGTGATCGGCACCCTGGAATCGATGGCCCGTTCCGGCGGGGGTGCCCAGGCGGCTCCGCGCGCGTTGCCATCAGCAGGCCCATCGGGTGCCGACGCGGCGCGCATCGCGGCACTCGAAACGCAGGTCCGCGCGCTGAGCGCCCAGATTGATCAGATTTCGGGCCGCGGTGCGGGAACCACAACCGGTGGCCCGCCGCCAGCCACGGTGCGCTTCGGCACCACAACCGTGAACTCGGCCAACGGCGATCCCATCGGCGGCCTCATCGACGATGGCGCGATGACGGACTTCGGATCGACGCCGCTCCCGCCCGTGACGGAACGGGTGTCCCCCGCGCCGCCTGCGGGTTCCGCCGATTTCGCCGCCGTCGATCCCGCTGCGCAGGCCGGCGATCCCAAGCAGGCCTACGAGCGGGCTTATGGTTATCTGTTGCAGCAGGAATATTCGGCGGCACAGGCGGGCTTCACGGATTTTCTCAAGGTCTATCCGCGCGACTCGCTGGTTCCCAATGCGCTCTACTGGTTGGGAGAGACGCATTACGTTCAGCGCAATTACGCCGACGCGGCCGAGGCCTTCGATCTGGTGATGCAGGGCTTCGGAAACAGTCCGAAGGCGGCCGACAGCCTTTTGAAGCGGGGCATGTCGCTGGCCGCTCTCGGCAAGAAGCCGGAAGCGTGCGCGCTGCTCGGTCAGATGCCCGGCAAGTATCCAAGCGCGCCGGCGCATCTGAAGTCCAAGGCCGACAGCGAGCGGCAGCGTATTGGCTGCTCGTGACGGCGGGGGCGGCAGACCCGCGCGCCGGCGCATGGATGCCGGACGGCACGGATCTCGCCCACTTGTTCTCGATTTGCCGCGGCTATGACCGGCTCGTTCTCGCCGTCTCGGGCGGCAGCGACAGCATGGCGCTTATGCATTTGGCGGCGCGGTGGCTGGCGGTATGCGACTCACCGCAGCCAATCCTGGAAGTTGCGACCGTCGATCATGGACTGCGTCCCCAATCACGAGCCGAAGCGGAGACCGTCGCGGCGGCCGCCGCCTCACTGGGGCTCAAGCATCATCTTCTGGAATGGCACAAAGCCGCTGGCGCGTCCTTCAGCCAGTTGACGGCGCGCGAGGCGCGCTATCGCCTCCTACACGATGTGGCGGCGGAACGTGGGCCGGTCCGGTCCGGCGTCGTGACTGCCCATACACAGGACGACCAGGCCGAAACGCTGTTAATGCGTCTGGCACGGGGCAGCGGTCCCGACGGGTTGCGCGCCATGCGCGCCGTCCGGCCGCTGCAGCCTGGGAGCGGGGTGACACTCCTGCGGCCGCTTCTCGGCGTCACGCGCGCGGGGCTGCGCGCGGTTCTGACGGCAAACGGTGTGGCGTGGATCGATGATCCCAGCAACGAAGATGTGCGCTTCGAACGCGTGCGTCTGCGGCGCGCCGGGCCCGCCCTGACGGCAATCGGTCTGACGCCTGCAAAACTCGAATTGGCGGCACTGCGGCAGGCCCGGGCCGCGGACGCGCTGCATTGGGCCGCAACCGAATTGGAGCGGACCTGTCTCACGTGGCACGACGGCGCGTTTGCAGTGCTCGATGGCGAAGTGTTTTCAACCGCTCCGGAGGATTTGCGAATTCGTTTACTGGCGCGGCTCCTGTCTGTCTTGCGGGGTGGGTCGGAGCCGGCCGAGCTGTCACAGGTCGAGCGCCTCGCCGCTGATTTGAAATTCCACGGCCAATTGCGCATGACCCTGGGCGGGTGCGAGATCAGGGCCTGCGCCCGCCAAATTCGCATTTTTCGCGAGGCCGGCCGGGCGGACCTTTCACCCAAGGCGCTGCCATCCGGTGCCGCGTGTGTCTGGGATCAGCGCTTCCTGATTGCCCGGCCACCGGCCACGAAAGCGCACAGGTCCATGGCCGATCCCGAAGGCCCGGCAGACTTCGATGTGAAGCCGGTCTCGGCGGCGGATCTGCGGGCCTTGCGGAAAGCCGATCCCCGTTGGCGTCGCATTCCAGCCCGTGCAGCTGCAACATTGCCTGCCGTCTGGTCTGGAGCGCGGCTGGTTGGTGTCGGCGG
Source organism: uncultured Alphaproteobacteria bacterium (assembly GCA_963786675.1). GTDB lineage: Bacteria > Pseudomonadota > Alphaproteobacteria > Rhizobiales > Hyphomicrobiaceae > JAGVSR01. The sequence goes on from CAWAZY010000003.1 coordinate 150,864, forward strand.
CATGATGCGCGGCGCGCCGCGATTGGCTCGCTGCATGGCTGGCAGCATGTCAGACGGCGCGGCGCGTGATGAAGAACCGCGCGGAGAGGCATCGCGGGAGATCACAATCACGCCGATTTGGCGCGGTGAAATACTCTTGGAGACAACTGAGACGAGAATGCCCGGCGACGGCGCGGCTGAGTTGGCGTAAACTAGTCTTTCAGAAGGGATTAGGCGTCATCCTGGTCCGCCTTGGCAAACCTGCCGCCCGCTCTTATCTTAACCAGTCGTTACAGGAGCCGGGGTTCGATCCACGACCCCCATGCAACGGCCCACCGCTGACGCGGGAGAGGCCCGATAGGACGCTCAATGAATTCGAATTTCCAGAAGCTTGCGATCTGGGTTGCTGTTCTGGTTCTGCTGGCCGCGCTGTTCAATCTCTTCAACAGCCCGACCCAGAACAGGCGCGGTGCGGAGATCACGTACTCGGAGTTCATCGCTGCCGTCGATACCGGCAAGGTGACGGAAGTGACGATTGCCGGAAACCGCATCTATGGCGCCATGAGCGAGGGCGGTCAGCAGTTCACCACGTACGCACCCGATGACCGCATGCTGGTCGAGCGTCTCGAGAAGAAGGGCGTGAAATTCAAGGCGCGCCCGTCGGACGAAGACGTGCCGTCGCTGATGAGCGTGCTGCTCAACTGGTTCCCGATGCTGCTTTTGATCGGCGTGTGGGTCTTCTTCATGCGCCAGATGCAGTCCGGTTCCGGCCGTGCCATGGGATTCGGCAAGAGCCGCGCCAAGCTTCTGACCGAACGCCAGGGCCGCGTGACCTTCGATGACGTGGCTGGTGTCGATGAAGCGAAATCCGATCTGGAAGAGATCGTCGAGTTTCTGCGCGATCCGCAGAAGTTCCAGCGCCTGGGCGGACGCATTCCACGCGGCGCGCTTCTCGTCGGTCCACCCGGTACGGGTAAGACGCTGATCGCGCGCGCGGTGGCCGGTGAAGCCAACGTGCCCTTCTTCACCATCTCCGGTTCGGACTTCGTCGAAATGTTCGTCGGCGTCGGCGCCTCGCGCGTCCGCGACATGTTCGAGCAGGCCAAGAAGAACGCGCCGTGCATCATCTTCATCGACGAAATCGACGCGGTCGGCCGTCATCGCGGCGCCGGCCTTGGCGGCGGCAACGATGAGCGCGAGCAGACGCTGAACCAGTTGCTTGTCGAGATGGATGGCTTCGAGGCGAACGAGGGCATCATCGTCATCGCCGCGACCAACCGTCCGGATGTTCTGGATCCAGCGCTTCTGCGTCCAGGCCGCTTCGACCGGCAGATCACGGTGCCCAACCCGGACGTCATGGGTCGCGAGAAGATCCTGCGCGTGCACATGAAGAAGGTTCCGCTGGCTCCCGATGTGGACCCCAAGACGATCGCGCGCGGCTGCCCCGGCTTTTCCGGTGCCGATCTCGCCAACCTCGTCAACGAGGCGGCACTTCTGGCCGCGCGCCGCAACAAGCGGCTCGTGACCCAGCAGGAGTTCGAGGACGCCAAGGACAAGGTGATGATGGGCGCGGAACGCCGCTCCATGGTCATGAGCGAGGAAGAAAAGCGCAACACGGCCTATCACGAGGCGGGTCACGCCATCGTCGGGCTCGTCGTGCCCTACGATCCCTTGCACAAGGTGACGATCATTCCGCGTGGCCGCGCGCTGGGCGTGACCATGAACCTGCCGGAAGGCGACCGCTACAGCCGCACCAAGTCCTGGTGCGAGGCGCGGCTCGCGGTGCTGTTCGGCGGCCGCGAGGCGGAGATCATCCTCGGTGGACCCGATAACGTCACCAACGGCGCGACGGGCGACATTCAAATGGCCACGCAGCTGGCCCGCGCCATGATCACGGAGTGGGGCATGTCCGAGAAGCTCGGCCGCGTGCGCTACAACGGCAACGAGCAGGAGGTCTTCCTCGGTCACTCCGTGACGCAGACGAAGAACCTGTCGGATGAGACGGCGAGCCTGATCGATGCGGAAATCCGCGCCCTCATTTCCACTGGCGAAATGAAGGCGCGCAAGATTCTGCACGACAACATGGAAAATCTGCATCGCGTCGCGAAGGGGCTGCTCGAGTACGAGACGCTTTCAGGTGAAGAAGTGAAGACCCTGATGCGCGGCGAGAACATCGTGCGGCGCGACGACAACGACGGCTCGAAGGGAACGGCCGGTTCGGCTGTCCCGACCGCTGGACGGTCGAAACCGCGCGAAGAACCCGATGCGGGCGGTATGGCGCCACAGCCTCAGGGTTGATCGCAGCGCCAAGTCGCTTAAGACACATGACAGCCTCCGGGTCTTCCGGGGGCTGTTATGCTTTGCATGGAGAGGCTCGCGTGCCCCGCCGCTATTATCTTCGTCCGATCGTCTCCCTGGGCTCCGGTCTCAACCGCCTCGCGCGCGACCAAAGCTACGCGCAGGAAAAGCTCTGCGGGCGGACCGATCTTGGCTTTGCCGACCTGGAGCTGATCGATGCAGACGCCCCGGAGGGCGCCCGCGGCCGCCTCGTTCCGGCGGACGGCACCTATGGCTTTGCCAATCAGGACTGGTATCACCCGCCCTACGACGGCGAGCAGCTTTGGCAGACCTTCGACAACCTCATCGACGTGAGGCCAGACTTTGCCGGCTTGTCCATGGACCGGCCACGCATCATGGGCATCGTCAACGTCACCCCGGACAGCTTCTCGGACGGCGGCAGCTTCGACAGTGTCCAGGCGGCCATCGATCATGGACTGCGCCTCGCGGACGAAGGCGCCGACATTCTCGACATCGGCGGAGAAAGCACACGGCCGGGATCGGATACCGTGGCACTTGAGGAAGAGCTGAAGCGCGTCCTTCCGGTGCTTGAAGGTTTGCGGGCGCGCACAAAGGTCAAAATATCGGTCGATACGCGCAAAGCGGAGGTGATGCGCCGCGCCGCGGAATCGGGCGCGGACATTCTCAATGACGTCTCCGCGCTGACGCACGATCCAAAATCGCTGGTAACGGCCGCCGCGACCGGCCTGCCGGTGATGCTGATGCATGCCCAGGGCGATCCGAAAACCATGAATGACGACCCGCAGTACCGCGACGTCGTGCTGGATGTTTTTGATTTTCTGGCCGGGAGGATCGAGGCTTGTGAGGCCGCGGGAATCCCGAAAGACAAGCTCGCCGTCGATCCGGGAATCGGGTTCGGTAAGCACTTGCATCACAATGTTGCAGTTTTGTCGTCAATGAGCGTGTATCACGGGCTTGGCGTACCCGTCCTGCTGGGTGCGTCGCGCAAGAAGCTGATCGGGCAGTTGTGTAACGTCGACGATCCCAAGCGCCGCGTGCCTGGGTCCATCGCCGCGGCTTTGTCGTCGATTGCGCAGGGCGTTCAATTGATCCGCGTGCATGATGTGGCCGATACTGTTCAGGCCATCCGCGTCTGGGAAGCGGCCATGCGCGGCACGGAAAAGGGGCTCGTCTGAGCCCGCGTGGAACCGGCAGCTGCTGATGCGGCGGCCGGACCTTGGTATTTGAAGGAAACAACCATGAACGAGACGGTCTTTCGACTGACCGCCGACGATCTAGGCGCTTACCAGTTGGCGGTCCGGGATCGTCTGAACGGCATGGCACCGCAGCTGTGGTGGGAGAACTCGATCGTGCGCTGGGCCACCCTCGCCTTGGCGTGCGCGCTGGTTGTCTTTCTTGCCGGCGCCCTGATTGAATGGCTGCTCGAACGTCCGATGGAGTTCGCCGAATTTGCCATCGGAGTCACGGTTGGAATCGCGGCCATGGCTGCCGTCATGTGGGTCACGTACTTCGATCAGAAACGGCGACTGGCCCGGCCAGACGGTCCGATCCTCGACCGGCAGACGCTGCGCCTGTCCAACGACGGGATTTCGGTCGGCAGCAAGCATGTCGAGGCGCGTTATGCCTGGGCCGCCGTCGAAGACGTATCCGAAGCCCGCGGTCTGGTGATTTTGTGGATCGAGCCGGGTGTGGGCGTCGTGGTGCCGGCCCACGCGTTCAAGAGCGACAATGAACGGGCCGAGTTTTTGCGCGCCATTGATGCGCGCCGTTCCGCGTCTGGCCTGCCCCGTGGAGGTTCGTTCGGCTGAGGGGCGGGCCTAACTTGCCGCCGCGCGCCGGTTGGCAATCCGCTGGAGTGCGCCGTCGGCAATAGCGGTGCGGATCTCATCCAGAGACGCCGCGCCTTCGGGCAGTGCGACGTGCTGGGCCTTGGCCAGCGCCTTCAAGTCCTCGATCGCGCTGATCTGGTCGAGCCGCTGCATCAGGCCCGCGCGGCCTTCCTTGGTCACAACGACGACGACACTAAAGGCAAAGGGATCGAACGCGCCGGCTGCGTGTCCTTCCGGCGGGACAGGGGTGTCAGCGGGCGCGCCGTTCTGAGGCTGCACCGGCGAAGCTGCGGCATTGGCGGCCTTGATGGGGCGCTGGGTTCCGCGCGCGCCCCGTTCGGGGATCGGCAGGCGGACACGAATCTGCGCCACTTCGCGCTCAATGGTCTGGGCCAATTCCTCCGCAGGGCCCGCAGCCAGACCTTCGGTCGCGCGCAACAGGTCGCGAATGTACTTCTTCTGGCTTGCGCCCGACAGCGACCGAGTGGCCTTGCCCATGTGTCTCGTCTCTTTCCGGTTTACGCAGCGGCGCGGCGTCTGGCCATGATTGCCGCGACTTCATCATAGAGCGCGCGCAGGGAAACAGCACCAGCCCCGTACTTTTCTTCGATGGTTTTGGCCGATGCCTCCCAGTCGAAGGCATTGGCGATGGCGTCCGAATGCGGAAGCTGGGTGTTCAACATCGGATGCAGGAGCCCGATTTCCTCGATCAGCAGCCGGTCGCGCCCGGAATTGCGCACCGAGTTCGCAAGGCACGCATAGCGGCGCTGATCCAAGGGGATTTCCGACAGGTCGGCCTCTGTACGCCGTTCCTCAATCAGCAGCGCGATGCGGTCGACGGCCAGCTGCGAGACGTAGTCGGGGCGGAATGGCACGATAACCCGATCGGCGATCTTGAGAGCGGCAAGGGCGGCGAAGGACAATCCGGGCGGGCAATCGATGATGACCAGATCGTAGCTCTGTTCAAACCGGCGCAGGAGCCGCTCCAGGCGGCCGCGCACCCTATGGCCAACAACCTCGGGGTCCTTCGATTGGCGCGCCTCTTTCACGTACAGCTCGCCCTGGACATCCTCCAACATCAGCGAACCCGGCAGTAGCGACAGCGCCAGAGGCTTGCCGGAGGCGTGACGCACGTCGCCGGTGTTGTGGACCAGGAAATCCCGCGGTTCGGGATGGGTCTCGTCGAAAAGGTCGAAAAAGTAATCGGAGATGGTCAGCCCTTCGCGGCGGGACTTGCTCCACGCCTCGCCGCCCATCAGGATCAGGGATGCATTGCATTGGGAATCCAGGTCCATGACCAGAACGCGCTGGCCACCCCAGGCGGCGAAGGCATGGGCAAGCATGACAGCCGTCGTGGACTTGCCGACCCCGCCCTTGCGATTCGCGACGGATAGGAAATAGGCCATGGCATCCCCTTTCGCAGGCGTCCGGCTTGTGGAGCCGGGATCAGGGGCTGCTATGATATGATTCCGTCACGTCGGCCAGCCGCCAATGTTTGCCGCAACGGCGCAAATGCCCGAAACCGTTCGGACTTCGGCTGGTGGTGAGTGTAACGAAGCCAAACACAGTTTGATTTGCTCCGTGGACGCTGGACGCGTCAAACCTGATCGCGCGCCGAGATTTGGGGTGCGTGGCGGGCTTTCGGTGCGCTCCGGCCGTGGACGCCACCTGCCAGGGTCCCAAAGTGGCTGTTAATGTTTAGCCCTTCGGCACGAAGCTTGCGGCACAAAGGTTATCCCGGCGCGCTATACTGGCCCTAACGCGTGCCGAAGCCGCCAGGAAGCGCCAGCGGCGCGCGGTGACGCGTGTTTGGGCGGACAGGCATATCGCGCCGGAAGGCGAACAAAACGACAAGGGAGTGAGCCACCTATGACACGCCGCTATTTCGGCACCGACGGCATCCGTGGCCTGGCCAACACCCCTCCGATGACGTCGGAGGTGGCGCTGAAGGTCGGCATGGCCGCCGGCAAGCTGTTTCAGACCGGCAGCCACCGTCACCGCGTGGTGATCGGCAAGGATACGCGGCTGTCGGGCTATATGCTCGAGGCGGCCCTCATGTCGGGCTTCACGTCCGTGGGTGTCGACGTGTTCCTCTTGGGCCCCATGCCAACACCCGCCGTCGCCATGCTGACGCGCTCCTTGCGCGCGGACATCGGTGTCATGATTTCCGCCTCGCACAACCGGTTCGAAGACAATGGCATCAAGCTGTTCGATCCCGACGGCTACAAGCTGTCCGACGACATGGAGCACGAAATCGAGCGGCTGATCGATTTCGGACACGAATAGCTTGCTGGCCAGCGCCGATCGCATTGGCCGCGCCACGCGCGTGGAAAGCGCCCAGGAGCGCTACATCGAGTTCGCCAAGCGCACCTTGCCGAAGAACTTGAAGCTGTCGGGCCTGCGCATCGTCATCGATTGCGCCAATGGTGCGGCCTACAAGGTCGCGCCGGAAGCATTGTGGGAGTTGGGCGCGGAGGTCATCAAGATCGGCGTCGAGCCGAATGGCCGCAATATCAACCACAAATGCGGCTCCACCGCACCGGAGATGCTGGTTGAGAAGGTGCGGGAATTCCGTGCCGATATCGGCATTGCACTGGATGGTGACGCCGATCGCGTCGTGATCGTGGACGAGAAGGGACATATCGTCGACGGCGATCAGCTGATGGCGGTCATCGCCGAAAGTTGGCATCGCCGCGGCAAGCTCACCGCCGGTGGCGTCGTGGCAACCGTCATGAGCAACCTCGGATTGGAACGGTACCTGAAGGAGCTGGGGCTCGGACTCGTGCGCACGCCAGTCGGCGACCGCTACGTCGTGGAGCATATGCGTAAGCACGGCTATAACGTCGGCGGCGAGCAGTCCGGCCACATCGTGCTGTCGGATTTTACGACGACGGGCGATGGCTTGGTTTCGGCGCTGCAGGTGCTGGCCTGCGTCGTGGCGACAGGCAAGCCTGTGTCGGAGGTCTGCGCGCGGTTCACGCCGTTGCCCCAGGTGTTGCAGAACGTGCGCTATTCGAACGGCAAGCCGCTGGAAGACGCGCGCGTGCGCAAGGCCATCGAAGGCGCCAAGCAGCAGCTGGGCGAGAAGGGTCGCATCGTAATCCGGCCGTCGGGCACGGAACCCGTCATTCGCGTCATGGCTGAAGGCGACGACAACGATCTGGTCAACCGGGTCGTGGACGACATTGTCGATGCTGTGAAGACCGCGGCCCACGCCGCCTGAGGCAACCCGGCCGGATCATGCGCACGGCGCATCGTCCCGGTTCGATGAGAACCATTAACGCTCCGTTTACCGGTTGGCCGGGACGGAGCGTTTCATTTTGCGCCAGCAATTAAGTGTCCTTTAAGTCTTATACCTCACATTCCCTTTTGAAGGTTGGATCTGCGTTTCTCGCCGCGTCGTGCGGGGCGGGTCCCAGTCGAAGGGGAACTCCATGATTATCTCGCGTAAGGCAAGCCTCATTGGCGCGGCACTGCTCGTGTCGTCGGCCACCTGCGCCGCCGCCGCCGATCTGTACGGCAACGGCGAAGGCTCCAGCATCAAGGACGGCGCCTATTACGAAGCAGCACCCATGCCGGTTGGCCCGTCGTGGTACGTGCGCATCGACGGCGGCTACGCGGCCCATGACGATCCGACCATGACCGAAGCCGATATCTACGATCTGACCGACACGGGCATCGACAGCACGTGGACGCTCGGCGGCGGCATCGGCCGGTACTTCACGCCGACCATCCGCGGCGACGTCACCTACGATCACCGCTTTGAAGCCGACGCCTCGGGCAACCTGCTCGATCATCAAGCCGATCTCAACGGCGTTCGCGCCTTCGGCATCGAGAGCGATGTCGTGCTGTTCAACCTCTACTACGACCTCAACCGCACCGGCCGGATCAACCCGTATGTCGGCGTCGGCCTCGGCGTGACGCACAACAAGACGACCGCAGGGACAGTGTCCAACGAGTGCGGTTGCGTCGGAACGATTGAGGAAGGCAGCGACACGCATGTCGCGGGCGCCATCATGGCGGGCTTCACGGCCAAGCTGCGCGGCGGCCAGAGCGTTGTTGGCGGTACCAAGGACGGCCCCATGACGGTCGATACCGGCCGCGGCCTCTATCTCGATGTCGGCTACCGCTTCCTGTACCTGGGCGAAGTGGCCACTGGTGCGGTCATCGCGGACGGCGACAATATTGCCGACGATCCGACCGTGGAAGACCTCCACGCGCATGAGTTCCGGGTCGGCCTGCGTTACGACTTCCGCTGATTTCTGGCGGCTAAGAGTTTTGGGCGGGGCTTCGGCCCCGTCCGTGAGACGAGAAGACCGGGAGGCGGCGGTGCCTGTTTCCCGGACGACCGGACGGGACCCCTAGTATTGGGTCGCAAGATCCGGGTTTCGACGATTTGTACGGTCCTGGTTCCCTGTATGCGTCTGGCGGCGGTCCCTCGTGGGGCGCAGGCCCGGGCTGTCAAAATGGCGAACCCGCTCTCTTGAGGGCCTCAAAGCCCCCCAAGCCGGTTCAAGAACCGCGTGAGAGATGACGGACGGCTCCAAGCCGGACCGTCGGTTGAAGGGATCGAAGACCATGACTGTCAAGCACTCGGGCCTGACGCTTGCACTCGCCGTCGCTGTTGGCGCCGTGACACCCGCACTGGCCGGCGGCGACGTGATCTACCAGGGCTACAAGGACCCTGCCGCGGCCATTCCGGTGCCCGCGCCGATCCCGATCGAAGAATATGCGGCCGAATATTATATCCGCGCCGACGTGGCAGGGTCTTGGCTGTCGGATGCCAATTTGGGCGAGACCGGCACGCGCCTCGATATCCGCGATGTGGGCGATGTCGAAGCCATCGAGTGGGGCAGCCTCGGCTTCGGCCGTTATGTGACTCCGTCAATCCGCGTTGAACTCGCGGTTGACTTAGGCACCAAGGCGCTTCTGTCCGAGGATGGTGTCAACAACTTCCGTTCATACCGGCGTGACCATCTGGATAACGGAACGACAGACACCTCTCACTGGGACGTCCAGCGCACGGAAGAAATCAAGTTCGAGCAGGACTTCGGCTTCTTCAACGCCTACTACGACATTCACAATGGCTCGCGCTTTACGCCTTACATCGGCGCGGGCCTCGGTGTTGCCTACCGGCAGTTGACGCGCACCTCGTCGGAAGTCGCGGAGTGCCACCACATCGTCAACAGTGATACCGGACGTCGCAACTGCGCCGGTTCGATTGGCGTCGATCAGACCGAGTCCGAGAAGCGCTGGGATATCGCGGTCGCAGCCATGGCTGGCTTCGCCTACAAGATCACTGACGATATTCTCTGGGATACCAGCTATCGCTACATTTGGACGAACGGCAGCATGGCCGTCCATTCCGACACCATCAGCGGAACGTCGATCGTGGACATCGGCGACGTCGGCCAGCACCAGGTCCGCACGGGCGTCCGGTTGAATATCAACTAGCGCCGTACGGCATTTCGAGACATTTTCGAGGCGGGTTCTGTCCGAACCCGCCTCGTTTGCTATGCGGCCGGGCGGGGGTTGACGGCGCTGCGCCGCGCACGCCACTGTCAGCCCGAACATGTCCCTCGGGATGATCGTTGAACCGCCTCCGCAGAACCCGAAAAGTCCTGGTCCATGGCCGGTCCCGCCAAGCCGCTGACAAAGCCGTCCCGCCCCTTTTTCTCCAGTGGTCCGTGTGCCAAGCCGCCGGGCTGGAAGCCGGATTGGCTCGCCCATGCCCTGACCAGCCGGTCGCATCGGTCTGACGAAGGGCTCGCACGGCTGCGCGATGTGATGGATGGTTTGAGGCGGCTCATCGCGCTTCCAGAAGCCTACAAATTGGCGATCGTACCGGGTTCGGATACCGGAGCGTTTGAGATGGCGCTGTGGTCGCTCTTGGGAGCGCGCGGTGTCGATGTGCTCGCCTGGGATGTGTTCGGCAAAATCTGGGTGCGCGACATTATCGAAGAGTTGCGCTTATCCGATGTGCGGGTCCTGGAAGCGGACTACGGATGCCTTCCCGATCTTGGCCGCGTGGATTGCAGCCGCGATGTTGTTTTCACCGCCAACGGCACGACGGCGGGCGTGCGCGTCCCGGACTTCGATTGGATCGCACCTGACCGCGCGGGCCTGACGTTCTGTGATGCGACGTCGGCCATTCTGGCCCATCCGATCGACTGGAGCCGCATCGATGTCGCGACGTTCTCCTGGCAGAAGTGCTTGGGCGGCGAGGCCGCGCACGGCGTGCTCGTGCTGTCGCCGCGCGCCGTCGCACGGGCGGGAACGCATACGCCATCGTGGCCGATTCCGAAGCTCTTTCGTTTTGTGCGCGATGGTGCGCTGGATGAGGCGCTCTTCGCCGGACACACGATCAATACGCCATCGATGCTCTGTGTGGAGGACTGCGCGCGGGCAATCGCCTGGGCGGAAAGTGCCGGGGGGCTGGATGGGCTGATGGCCCGCGCGGCACACAACGCGGCACTGGTTCATGACTGGTGCGCGCGGACGGCGTGGATCGAAAACATGGCGGTCGTTCCGGCGACGTGGTCGTGGACGTCGGTGTGTCTCAAACTATCGGGACAACCGGACAACGGTGTGGCGGAGGACCGGGACCGGGTGGAGCACATGGCCCGTCTCTTGGCGGCCGAAGGGGTCGCCTTTGATATTGCCGGCCATCGGGGCGGACCGCCATGTCTCAGAATATGGACAGGTCCGACCGTCGAGGGCGGAGATCTGGAGCACCTTTTGCCCTGGTTGGACTGGGCTTTTGCAACTGTTACGGGCGTCTGGGAGGCGTCATAATTCGGTCGCCTTGCGGCCGCAAACGCCACTGTCCGCGCTCAACGCTCAACAGCGGATGCAAGACTGTGGCGCCCACCCATGGATGTCGCCCGTCTCGCCATCTGATAGGTATGTCAAGACTAGTATCGAACCAGGATATGGCCATGCGCATTCGCACCACCGCTGCTTTCGTGCTCCTCTTTGCGTCCCCGGCCTGGAGCGCGCAGATCAGTGCCGTTTCGCGCGTCGATGCGGTGACGGTGTTTCCCCGGGGTGCGGAAGTGAGCCGGATTTCCAAGGTGACACTGGAAAAAGGCGTCCACACGGTCATCCTGAATGACTTGCCACCCGATGCGATTGCAAGTTCCATTCGTGTCGAAGGTCTGGCGACCGGCAAGCTCGAGATCGGCTCCGTCGATAGCCGCCGTCTGACCGTGCCGAGCACCGATGAGGCCCTCTCCGCCAGCGAACGCCGCCGCCTGGAGGACGAACTTGATCTGCTTCGCGATCAGCGCAGTGTGGCAGATGCACAATTGCAGTCGGCCGCCACGCAGCGGACCCTCATTTCCAATCTCTCCCAGTTACCGACGCGGCCGGCGCCGGTTCAGGGCGCGGAGCGGACCGAAGATTGGGCCAGCGTTCTGGCCACCATCGCGACAGGCAGCGCGGAGGCGCAGCGCAACGAGGTCGAGGCCCAAGCCAAGATCCGCGTCTTGGACCGCCAGATCGCCGATGTCGAAGGCAAGCTGAACGCGTTGGCCCCGGCGGCTGTCGAGCGCACAGAAGTGAAAGTGCATGTGGAAGCACTGGCCCCGCTCGAGGCCGATCTCGTGATCCGCTATCAAGTGAAGAGCGCGTCGTGGACGCCGCTTTACGATGCGCGGCTGGCAACCGGTGACAAGACGACACCACCCGTCCTCTCACTGGTGCGGCGTGCGGAGATCCGCCAGAACACCGGGGAAGGCTGGGACAACGTCGCGCTGTCCCTGTCGACGACGCGGCCCAACGCCGGCTCAGGCGTTCCTGACCTGCAACCGGTGACCGTCGATTTCGAGCCACCCCCGCCGCCGCCCGCGCCCGTTGCCGCCGCCGCTCCGGAAGCCGAAATGGATGATGCCATGATGAAGCGGAGTCTCCGTCCGATGGCGGCAACCAGTGGGGAATCTATGGCCGCCGCGCCTCCGGCCATGGAGGACGTCGATGTTCGATCGGCCAATGTCATCGCCGCACCCTTTCAAGCGGTCTATGCCGTTGCGGGGCGGACGGGCGTCGCCAATACCGGCCAGTCCAAGCGCGTTCAACTCGTCGCCGAGAAGATCGAACCAAGCCTGAGCATCAAGACCGTGCCTAAGGACGATGCCAAGGCCTATCTCTATGCCAAGCTCGCCATGCCCCAGAGCACACCGCTTCTTCCCGGCCCCGTCTCGCTGTTTCGCGATGGTACCTTTGTCGGGCAGGGCCGGTTGCCCCTGTTGTCGCCGAATGAAACCCACGAACTCGGATTTGGCGTCGACGATCTGGTGCGGGTAAAGCATGCGCTGGTCGAGGAGAAGCGTGGCGAGACCGGGCTGATCTCCACGTCGCGTACAGACGTGCGGACCTACAAGTTGACGGTCAAAAACATGCATGAGCGCGCCATCGCGGTCATGGTGATCGATCAGGTGCCGGTGTCCAACAACCAGGACATCAAGGTGGAGCTGACCGGCAAGACCCAACCGACGACGACCAACCTGGAAGATAAGCGCGGGGTGCTGTCGTGGGATCTGACGTTGGAACCCGACCAGGAGCAGGCGATAGATTTCGGCTATCGGGTGGTGTGGCCGGCGGCCAAAACAGTGGTTTACCGCTGAAGGCGGCTGATCTCCGCGTCCGCCTCCGTGTCCGTCCTGGCCGGGACGCGGAGGTGAGACCCAAGGGGTAACTTTGCGTCCCACCCGATGAAAATTGGGACCATCCCTGGTGCCCATGACCGGGGCGATGAAAAAATATCTGTGCTGATCGGGCCTCTGAGGCGGCTGCTTGAACCCTTGGAAAGGTCGGCAAAAAAGCATTCCAGAACCTTGAGTTAGCCGATTCCGGCCAGCCGCGCCGGGTCATCCAGAAAGGAAAAATTAGGGATCAGGATCAAGAGTTCCCCCTGGAACAGCGCCGAGGGCGGGCCTCGGGCACTGTTGGGTCATCGCAGCAGTGACCCCCGGCCAGCCGGCCAAACCCAGGAGCAAGACCGATGACCCCGATCTCCACCATCCTCACCGCCCGCGCCGCCCTGACGGCCCTCGTCGCCCTCGCCACCCTCGGCGCCAACGGTTCGGACGCCCACGCGCTCAACGCCCGCGTTAAGCTCGCCTGCGCCGGCGATTACTTCTCCTACTGCAGCCAGCATTCGCCCTCTAGCCCCGGCGTGCGCCAGTGCATGCGGGCCAACGGCCTGAAGCTCTCCAACCGCTGCGTCAACGCTCTGGTCGCCGCCGGTGAGGTTTCCGCCGCCGAAGTCTCCCGCCGCCAGGCTGCTCGTTAAGCCGACTGGCTACCAAGAATTAGCTCCGAAGGGTCACTGCGAAATTCGGGGTCAGACGGCCGGAGGGCATCAGCCTTCCGGCCGTTTTCCGTTTGGGCGGTCTTGGTATCAATCGCGGGGTTCAGCGCCGCCAGCGCACGCCCAGCCGCACATCGTCGCTCTTCCAGTCGCCGTCGGGCTCGGAGGACTCGTAGTCGATGTGTTCATAGCGGCCGAATAGGACCCACTCGCGGTTGACGTAGTATTCCAACCCAAGCGCCGCGCGCAGTTCGCTCTCATCGATATCGACCCCGTCGTAGGCCTGATCGGTGTAGGTCAGGCCTGCCGTGGCCACGATATGACGGCGGAAAGCGTGCCGCGCCTCGATCCCGACCTGCCGCGAGACGACGCCCGCCGAGCCCGTGGTGTTGGTATCGTACAAGTCAGTGCGGGCCGTGAAGAGCAATGTCGTCGGGTCACTGAGGCGCCATGCGACGTTGGCATCGATGAGGATGCCTTCCACCGTGCTCAGTCCCGCGGACTTGGGGTCCTGTTCGCCGTAGCCAATGCTGACTTCGCCGCGCAGGATTTCCCCAGTCTCACCGAAATCGACGCCGACGCGGTAGCGTTCCCCGTCGCTGTCACGGCGCAGACCATCCGACAGTGCAGCGACATCATAGCGGCGCTGGTTGGTTTCGACTTCGCCGAACACAGAAAACGTCGGTTTGAATTCCCAGCTCGCGCGCACGGCTTCGGTCGTCACGCGCGTATCGCGGTCGTCATTGGTGATGCGTGTTCCCGTGCCGCTGTCGGTCGCTCCGTAGTCGATATCGTCAATGCCGCCGCGCAGCTGTACCGACAGGCGGTTGAAGCGATGATTGAGCGCCAGATCGGCGCGTTCCGTCGTCACTTCCGTACGGTCGCCGGTTTCATTGGCGTCGATGGCGGAGCGGCCTTCCTGGCGGACATCGTGGGATATCAAACCTTGGAGATTGGTCCGCTTGGCGATATCCAGCCGCCCGCGGCCCTCCACGCTCCAGGCCCGCTCGTCTTCGTCGGGGAAGGCATTATGAAATGTCGTATCGCTGGTCGCGCCAAATTCCACCGCGTGACGTGACCAGTTGGAGACGAGCCGCGAGCGGGTGCGCAGTTCGGCGGCCACGTCGCTGTCCGCCTGGGATTGGCGCAGAATGTTGGACGTGCCCGCGCCCGCCACTTCTGTCTGCGGGAAATAGATGAAGCTGCCGATGCGGATGCCAATCGGATCATAGGGTTCGCGGTCGAAGAGGCGGCGGGTCCGCCGGTCCGTCACCAGCGGGTCGATATCTTCAATCTGGAACAGCAGTGGATCGAAGCCCGAGGGCGGGTTTTGGAATAGCGCGCGGTCGTCCTCGTCGCGCGTGTCGATGACGAGGGGATCGATGCCATCCTGCACGCCGGCCGGTTCGCCGACGTCGATCACACCATCGCGCAGCAGCGCGCTTGCCTCCGGCTGGCTAATGTCGCCGTCCTCGATGACGCGGCGCTGCCCCGGACCGGGCCGCACGGCGTCGTCGAACAGCGGATCGATCGGATCGGATGAAGGGTCGTCGGATGGGATATCCGGTGGCAAGTCCGGTGCCGCGGGGGTGTCGTCAATGGACGCGCCCGGCTCGATGCCGGTGGGGGCTTCGCCAGAAATGGTCGCCCGCGGCGCTAAGCCCGACAGGCTGGCGCCGCCCTGTTCCGGGCCGGCGGACTGCTGGGCGCCGGCCGGCGAAGCGGCGAAAGCCAACGCCAAAATCGCCAGGCGCACGGCCCAGCGGAATTGATTCGCAGCACTACGCCGGTTGGAAGTCACGAAGGCGCCCTGGATGACGGATAATCCGATGTCGACGCACACTCGCAACTCACGACCATAGGAAGCGCCGGTTAATGTCTCTTTAAGTCCAGTCCTGAAGTCCGGGGACGGCCTGCCAATGGCCGAACCTGGACGATTGAGCTGGGGACGCCGCGCCGGGACATTTGGAGCCGCCCGTCCGCTCTGCTAGACACGGACCCAGAATTTGGAACCCATCCCCCTTCGGCCGGATGGCATTCAGCGGGCTCCCGCCCGATCCACCCGGCCGGTCACGGAACAGGGCAGGACGCATGCGAAAACTGACCAGCATCCCGGGCGGCCGGCACACGGGCGATGGCGCGGTGGCCTCGGCGATGCGTACGCTGGATCTTGAAGCCGAGGGGCTGGTGGCGCTGCGCACCGCCCTCGACAACGGTCTGGCCCGCCCGTTCAGCGAGGCCGTTGGCCTGATCAAGTCGTCGCGCGGCCGGGTCATCTTCTCAGGCATCGGCAAGAGCGGTCACGTCGGTCAGAAGATCGCGGCCACCTTCGCCTCCACCGGATCACCGGCGTTCTTCGTCCATCCCAGTGAAGCCTCGCATGGCGATCTCGGCATGATCACGCCGGACGACGTTATCGTGGCGTTGTCCTGGTCGGGCGAAACGGTCGAGCTGAAGAATATCATCACCTATTCGCGGCGGTTCTCAGTGCCGCTGGTTTCGATCACGTCGAATAAGGACTCCGCACTCGGCCAGCAATCCGATGTCGTCCTCGAACTCCCGCGCGCCAAGGAAGCCTGCCCGCACGGATTGGCCCCGACGACGTCGACGACGATGCAGCTGGCGCTGGGCGACTGCCTCGCCATCGCACTGTTGGAGAGCAAGGGCTTTACCGCGCACGACTTCAAGATGTTCCACCCCGGCGGATCGCTGGGCGCGAGCCTGAAGTACGTCGCTGATCTTATGCACAAGGGCGACCGGCTCCCGCTGGCGCGCGAAGACCTTGGCATGTCCGAAGCGCTGGTCATCATGACCGAAAAGAGTTTTGGGTGTCTGGGGATCGTTGATGCCGCTGGCCATCTCGTCGGCGTGCTGACGGATGGCGATCTGAGGCGTCACATGGGCGCGGATCTGCTGAAGGCGTCGGCTGGCGAGGTCATGACCCGCGCGCCTAAGACCGTGACGCCCAACACTTTGGCGTCTGCCGCGCTCGAGGTGATCAATGCCTCGCGGATTACAGCACTCTTCGTGGTCGACGAGGCGCGGCCGGTCGGCATCGTCCACGTCCACGATCTGCTGCGTGCAGGCGTGGCGTAACGACGACCGCGCCGTGCCGTCAGGCGTCGTCTTCGATATCGTTGCTGACGACGAGGGCGGTGTTGTTGACGCCGGTGACGCGAACCCGCGCGCCCCGCGGTGCATCCTCGCCTTCGGCCAGCCAGACGGTGTCCGCCGCGCGGACCTTGCCGCGGCCGGCTGAAATTGCGTCTTCCACGATCACAAGATGGCCGATGAAGCGCGTGCCCGGCAGCATCATGTCAGGTCCCGTGTTGATCGAGGGACTTTGTCCCGCCAGCTGCTTCACGCCGAACACGGTGGCGACCGACAGCAGGGCGAAGGTCACCATCTGCCACGGTAGAGAGAAGCCGCCCGAGGCCCCCATCTCGGTTGCGATGGCTACGATCAGCCCGACGGCGAAGGCCGCCAGTCCAAACCAGAGGAAATGCACGCCCGGGACGACGGTTTCCATCGCCATGAGGATCAAAGCGAGAATCAGCCAGCTCCAGAAGCCAAGGCTTGCGACGTATTCGACAAAGGCGTCCATGACGCGATGACTCCGCTAAAGACAGAACTGTAACCCCGCGCACCGGGATTTCCGGCGCGCGGGTCGTGGATCGTGCATCAGGTCCGCGTGCGCGGAACAGACGAGGACTTGGCCGCATCGCCACCGAAGGCTTCGCCGGTCAGCTGGGCCAGGCCGGCAATCGACCCAATCACCGATGAGGCCTCAAGCGGCATCATGATGACCTTCTGGTTGGGCGCCGAAGCGAGCGCTTCAAGCGCCTTCACGTAGTTGTTGGCGACGAAGTAGTTGATGGCCTGCACGTTGCCGTTGGAAATGGCGTTCGAGACGAGCTCGGTGGCCTTCGCTTCGGCTTCGGCGGCGCGTTCGCGGGCCTCGGCGTCCTTGAATGCGGCCTCACGGCGGCCTTCGGCTTCGAGCACGACGGCCTGCTTCTCGCCTTCGGCCTTGAGGATCGCGGCCTGCCGCAGACCTTCCGACTCGAGGATCTGTGCGCGCTTCTCGCGCTCCGCCTTCATCTGGCGGGCCATGCTGTCCACGAGATCGCGCGGCGGCGAGATGTCCTTGATCTCGATGCGCGTCACCTTGACGCCCCAGGATTCCGTCGCGGCGTCGACCACCGTCAGAAGCTTGGCATTGATGACGTCGCGGTTGGAGAGCAGTTCATCCAGGTCCATCGAACCCATGACGGTACGAACGTTGGTCATGGTGAGATTGATGATGGCGATGTTCCAGGTTGTCGACAGCGTAGGCGGAACGGCCTGCGTCGACCACCTGGAAGAAGGCTACACCGTCGACCCGGACCATGGCGTTATCGCGCGTGATGACATCCTGACTGGGAATGTCGATCACTTGTTCCTTCATGTTCACCTGATTGCCGATGCGCTCCATGACCGGAATCAGGAAGTGCAGGCCGGGCGGCAGGGTGCGTGTGAAGCGGCCGAAGTTTTCGACTGTATAGTAGTAACCCTGGGGAACGATCTTGACCGTCGACCACAGTACGAAAACGGCCAGCGCGATGAGCAGCAGGCCGAAAAACTGAAAGCCATCGTATAGGCCCATTGTATATCTCCCCAATGGCTGTCGAATGGATGGTATTTGGAATTACGATTGCGAATTCCTAGAGGCAATATTAGAAAACAAAGTAAATAAATTCCCGCAATCCACACAGATCTCGACATTTTCCGCCCTAATGGACCTGTATCATACGCGACAGCTGTCGAGGATATGCAACTATGTCAGTGCGGTTGAAGACGCTTCTCAAATGCGGTTTGGGGCAGGCAAAGAGCCGGAAATGGGCGTTCGCGCGGGCTGTGGGCGTTGCACGGCCGTCGCTCGCAAGCGCGCTCGTACTGGCTCTTGTCCTGGCGCTGTTGACCGGCAGCCCGGTGTCAGCCGACACGCGTATCTGGTCGCCAAAAATGGGGACCGACGAGCGCAAAATTCTATTGAATGCCGCCCGCGTTCCGGTGGAGCGCGATCTGGGCCAGCCGATCGTCTTCAAAATCCGCAGCCTTCGGGTTTCGAAGGAATGGGCGTTTGTTTACGGCTCTCCGCAGCGAAGCGATGGGAAACCCGTTGATTTCAGCAAATCCATTTACGCCGATCAGGCAGCCAGTGGCGACTTTAACGACGAAGCGGCGGTCCTTCTTGTCCGCGAAGGCGCGGGCTGGCGTGTCGTCACCTATTCCGTCGGCTTTGGCGATGTCGTTTGGGATACTTGGGACGAAGAGTTTGGTGCTCCCGCCTGGCTTTGGCCATGAGGGGGCAGGCTTGCTCGAGGGTCGGTTGTGCGCCGTCACTCACCATTGATTGACAGTCTACCTGGCAGCACGGCGTTCAGATCATGGCGCTCAGATCCAGCCCATCAACTCGCGCCGTACAACGGCTTCTATGACGTCGACGCCGTCGTCGCTGTCGTTCAAGGCGGGCAGGTAAGCGAACTGCTCGCCGCCGTTGTCCTCGAAGATGTGGCGGTTTTCGCCGTCGAGTTCCTCTAGGGTTTCCAGGCAGTCGGCGGAAAATCCAGGTGCCACCAGCGCCAGCTTCTTGACGCCTTCCTTGGCCAACCGCTCGACGGTCATATCCGTATAGGGCTGCAGCCAGGGATCATTGCCGAAGCGCGATTGGAATGTCGTCAGCCAGCGGTCGGCGGGCCAGCCGAGAGCATCGCGCAACAGGCGCGATGTCTTCTGGCAATGACAATGGTAGGGATCGCCCTTGTCGAAATACTTCTGCGGCATGCCATGGAAGGTGGCGATGATTTTTTCCGGCTCGAAATCCAGCTTCGAGAGGCTGTCGCGCATGGAGCGCGCGAGCCGGTCGATATAAACCGGATCGTCATGATAGGCCGGCGCGACGCGGACGAACGGCTGCCAGCGCATTTGCATGAGGGCGCGGAACGCCTGATCGCAGGCCGTGGCCGTCGTCGCGGCCGCGTACTGCGGGTAGAGTGGCACGAGGAGAATGCGCTCGCAGCCCTGCTGCTGCAAGGCGCGGATGCGGCCCTCTGTGGTCGGGTTGGCGTAGCGCATGGCCCAATCGACGATCACGCGCGGGTGCTCGGCGAGGCGATCGGCCAGTTTTTCCGCCTGCGCCCGGGTGATCGTTTTCAGCGGACCCTCGTCGAGATCATTGTTCCAGATGGTGGCGTAGTCCCGCCCCTTGCGAGAGGGCCGCACGGTCAGGATGATCAGATTGAGGATCGGCCACCATTTCCATTTCGGCTCTTCGATGACGCGCTCGTCGGAGAGAAATTCCTTCAAATACCGGCGCATGGGCCAATATGTCGTGGCGTCGGGCGTGCCGAGGTTGAGCAGCAGCACGCCGACTTTGCCGAACGCGACGGGAGGGTGATCCGGCGGCAGACTATTGGCGTCGGCGTCGGGTTTGTTCGACTTAAGCATGAGGCTCCGCGAAATTGATCTGCGCACGATGATCTTTTCAACGCGTTGCCTAGCCTATCCGATCTTTTGGGACAACGTGAATGGGTGCGGCCCCGTGCCCGGGCTGCAGATGTCCAAGGTGGGGAAAATCGCTCAGGCGCGCGCCGTGAAGGCCACAATGCCTGCATCGTGCTTAGGGGCAGCCTTCGCTTTGCGCCGCTTTTCACCGGCCGCGATACGCATGGCGGCGGGCCATTGATCGATGATGAACCGCTTAAGATCGCGCGGCCTCTGTGCAAAAAGATGCTGAGCGAGCGGGATGGCTTCGTCCCGCAGGTCCACCTGGGCCGCGCGCGCGATGGCCGCGACCGCGGCGCGGTGCTCCGGGGACGCCCCGTCCGGCCGGTTCTCGGTCATGTGATTGGCCAGGACGCTGAGATCATGATCGTCGCCCAAAAGCTGTGCCAGTTGGCGCGCCGCGCTGATCCGCGCTTCCATTACATCGGGCCAAACGGGCGACAGCAATTGAAGATGGCGCCAGTGATGTTGGACGTTCTTTCTGAGATCGTGAAAACACGTGTCCTTGCCCGATCGGCGTGCGGCTTTCAGATTCCGCCGGGCGTCTGTGTAAGTTCCGGCCATGCCCTCGGCCAGGGTGTCGATGCGAACCCGCGACATCTTGAGTTTGCGCAGCGACCGATCCGCTTCTTGCAGCATCGAAAGGGCAAGACGGGCGTCGCTTTCGGGGTTCTCATGAACGGCGGGGGATTTCAGGCTCCTCTGCGAACATAGGCGCGACGGCGTGCAGAGCCTCGCGCTCCGCTGGAGTCCGTGTGGCGGCCATCAGATGGGCCAGGGTCTCGCGCATGACTTCCCGGTCGCGCCGCTGCGAAAGTACCCGCGCAATGGCCCGCAAGGCGTGGTCTTCGCGCACGAAGCCGCGCTTGGTGAGAGCGGGACGAACAAGCCGCAGGATCGAGCGGGATCGTTTCAGCGATTTGCGTGTCTCATGAATTACGCTGGCGCTGGTCGTTTCACCGGAGAGTTCCGACACGGCACGGGCGATCTGAGCCGCTAGCAGCCGGTGGACTTCCTTATTGAATGATTTTGAGAATTTAATCCGGTAAGCCATCGGAATATCTGGGATCACGCCGTTTTAATCCGCTGGTTAACGCGGGCGACGTCACAAAAGCAGCATAAACTGTTATAATCAATACCTATTTTGCCACGGCTACCGCGGCCATGCACCCCAGCGGAGAGCCAGGTTCCGCAGCCGTATGCTGACGTTTGGGCGGCGGGGGAACAGGGTCGAGACGCAGCCCATAGTGCTGGCAGGCGTTTTGGTCGCCGCTTTCTGTTGCTGCGAGGGGTGCAAATCGTCCCCCCGTCACGCGCCGCACGCCGTCGCGGGCGCGCTCCGTGTGCCAAGCCATCAGCCGATCGCGGGCGGGGCAGGCGGCATCAGGCTCGCTCACGCATTGCCGGGGTAACAGCACTGAAATGGCCCACGTTTCGCGCCCATCGATCAAAACGCGCACGGCGGTGGCTGCCGCACCGGGTGTGCCGTCAATCGCTTGGCCCAGGTTGGCAAGGTCGAGCAAGTGGTCCTGGGCGGTCACGCGCAGTCCCGGCTGGTAGCGGACCGCCACCGCCGTTGTCGGGACCGGTGCGATGCCATCCCGCGCCCACCGGTCCAACGGGTCCTCGCTCATCAGCATTTGCCGGGAGACGACGAGTTTCCAGGATTTGGCGGGAAACCACAGCCGCAGCGTTCGCACATCGCGCACGCCCTGCAAGAGGACAATGTCCGCGTCCACGGCCGACTCTGGTCGTGTTCGGCTCGGCTCAGATCGGCGTTCCGAGCCGAAACTCGTGCGCCACGCAGGTGCGGTATCCCGGCCGGCGATTTTCGGCGTGCCTGGCAGGGTTGAGGCATCGACGGAGAGGATGGTCAGTGCCTCGGCAGTGTCTTGCGTGCTGGCGGACGCAGGGCCCGCACTGGAAGGTTCACTCGAAGGTCCACTCGAAGGTTCTCTGGCCGGTCCGTCGGCCACGTCACCGGCCTGTGCCGAGGCGGGCACCGCCGACAATCCCGCCCACAGGGCCATCGCCAAAACTGCGACGCCGGCACGCCACATGGCGTTGCCCTCCGCTGATCCAACCTTTGCCCGGTGCGATCTCAGGCCGTCCGCCCCTCGTTTTGGTCTGATTCTGCCGTATAAGACACCGTCCCCGGGTAACTGGCCCGCCGGCAACACGATATTCAGGACCGCCATGGCCGTCTTAAGCGCCGCAGCAAGTAACGTCCCCAAGGCCCCGAGCCGCTGGTCAGCACGGCTGTCGCTGTTTGCGCTCGTGCTGATCGTGACGGCCCTGTTTCTGCACCGGATCTTCGCACTGCCAACGCCCATCGCGTTCAATGTGATCGCCGTGGGGTATGGTCTGGCCGCCATCGCGGTCATTCTCGGGATGATCGCTGCTATCGGAGTTCTGGCGGTACGGCAACCCCGGCGGCGCGCGCATTCTATTCGGTGTCTTCTTGGGCGGCCTGATCCTCGCAGCGCCCTTGGTGCTGATCGCCTATGCGCGGAATTATCCGACGCTGAACGATGTCACGACGTCACCGGAGAACCCTCCCACCTACCGGGCGCTGGCTGGCGAACGCCAGGGTATCGCCAACCCGGCAGTCTACCCCGGCGAGATGTTTGCCGCGCTCCAACGCAAGGCGTATCCCGATCTCGTACCGATGGAGGTCAACAGGCCGATCGCCGAGACGTTCGATATCGTGCTCGATGCCCTGCGCCGGCTCCACTTTACAATTGTGACCGAGGAAGCGCCCACCGAGGACGATCCGGTCGGAAAAACGGAGGCGGTGGACCGCACGCTCATCCTAGGGTTCTACGACGATGTGGCTGTGCGCGTGACGCCGTCTGGCGACAATGGATCGCGGATCGATCTGCGATCGTCGTCACGGTTCGGCCGCTCCGATTTCGGACGCAATACGCAGCGTCTGCGTGAGATCATGCGCGAGATTGTGGCGCGGCTTGAGGCGACGGTTCCCGCTGGCGGGGCCCCGGAAGCCGACACGCCCAACAAGAAAAACGTCAAACCGCAGAAAAATGGCAAGCGAGACTCAAAGGCAACTCGCAATTGACGAGGCGGCGCTCGGTTAAATGTTCGACATGCGCCAGAACCGAAAGCGCCGCCGCTTTGAGCAGCCGATCATCGAGATTCGCATAGACCCGGGTGACAACGTCTGGAATGGTCTGGGCGCCGTCGCGGATCGCCGCCAGGATGGCCTGTTCGCGCCACCGCCGATGTACGAGCAGACCCTTCACCATGCGTACCGGCTGCTCCAGCCGTCCGCCGTGGCCGGGAAGAAAGATCCGGTCGCGCCGGTCAAGTAGCAGTTCCAGGGAAGAAATGTAGTCGGACATCCGGCCTTCAGGCGGGGCGATGACCGTCGTATTCCAGGCCATGACATGATCGCCTGAAAAAAGCGCGCGCGACGCGGCGATCGCGAAGCACAGATGGTCGGGAGCATGTCCCGGCGTGTGCAGCACGTCGATCGCGAAATCCTCTCCCGTCACGCGGTCGCCCTGGCCAAGTACGATATCCGGTGTGAAAGCGTAATCCACGAATGCGCTACCGCTCGGCAAATGGTCCGGCTGAACGGTTTCGTCGGCGGGTGGACGCAAGGCCGAAAGAATGGGCGCTCCGGTCGCCTGGGCCAGCGGGACGGCGCCGTCGCTGTGATCACGATGCGCGTGGGTAACTAGGATATGGGTGATCGGACGCCCGCCCGCCGCGGCGAAGATTGCGTCGCGATGGGCCGCGTTGTCGGGGCCAGGGTCGATGATGGCGAGAGACGTGGTGCCGACCAGATAGGTATTGGTGCCTCGGAAGGTGAACGGAGACGGATTGGGGGCCACGACGCGCACGATACCGGGCGCCATGGCATCGGCCCGCCCATATTCGAAGTTCATACTGGTCTTGAAAGGTATCGTGTCCAAACACCTGACCTCGTATGATCGGGCTTCATATGATCCAAAGCGGCGTGCTGGACGTCCTTCTTACATGCGCCCGCGCATGAAACCAGCCCGCGGCCTGTGCGTAAGTGAGGCAGGGCGGATCGCCCTGCGCCGTCCGTAGCGGTTACCGGAGGGCGGGCAGTCAAAGGACCTGTAGATTCGGGAAGGAAACGAAATGAAATACAAGCACTTCAACTTGGTGATTTGGGCCGTACTCGCCGGCCTGTTCGCTGCCGTCACGCCTGTTGTCTTGGCGGCCGATGGCCCCGGCAAATGCGGCAAGGGCAAGCGCTGGGATAAGGAAACCCAGAAATGCGTGCCTAAGCCCCGTGGCTCAGGATCGGGTTCAGGGTCGGCGATCGAGCAGTAGCGCCGGCCGATCCGCGCATGAACTCAGCGGCCCGGGGACGACCCGGGCCGTGGCGGCGCGAACTGAATGTGCATGCGGGCATGCGAAGTGAATTGGTCGGAGCGAGAGGATTCGAACCTCCGACCCCTTGCTCCCGAAGCAAGTGCGCTACCAGGCTGCGCTACGCTCCGACCGGTGGTTCGAGCGGCAAACGAATGTTTGCGGGCGAACCGAGCGTTTCCGCCTCAAAACCGCGCGTGCGCGGCCCGGGGTCGGACGGGAGGGCTTTATAGCCATCCGGCAGCAGGGCCGCAAGCCAATGTTCCGGCCTGTTGTCCAGCGGCAAGATGTATCGTTTCCGAGGCTGGCGTTGCTGGAGGCGGAGAGCCCCATTATGGTGCGCGACGCGCGGCCCGGGTGCCGCCGAGTTGGGGCGTAGCCAAGTGGTAAGGCAGTGGATTTTGATTCCACCATGCGGAGGTTCGAACCCTCCCGCCCCAGCCAATGAATGTGCCTGAACCTGTCCAATCGCCGCCGTTCCGTCTTACCCCCCGCCCGCCGCGTCACAGCTCTGCTGACGGGCAGGGTTCATGGGCGCGCCGCCTTTCGCCTTGCCCTTTGGTTCGCGCGATATATTCTGGGGGCTATATCCATGGGCGGTTCTATCCATTAACGGGAGCGTGACGTTGAAGACCTCTGCATGGCCCGTCCGCGCCATGGTCCGACTCGCGGCCTTCGTGATGGCGGTGCAGGTCCTGGCGCCTGCAACGCGTGCAGGCGCCGGCGCGCGCACGCCGGCGCCACAACAGATCCTCGTATTTGCAGCGGCGAGCCTGAAGGGCGCGCTCGATGAAGCGAGCGAAGGTTTCACCAACGCGCAAGGCGTGCGGGTCGTCATTTCCTATGCGGGCTCGTCCGCATTGGCGCGCCAGATCGAGCGGGGCGCTCCAGCCGATGTGATTATCAGTGCCGACGAGAAATGGATGGATCATCTGGCGGCCAAAGATTTGATCCTGTCAGAAACCCGCCGCGCACTGCTGTCCAATCGCCTTGTCCTGGTGGCCCCGGCCGATCGTGCGCAGCCGGTTGACGTCGCGGCCGCAGGCCGTATCGCAATGGCGCTCAACGGGGGAAGATTGGCGGTGGCTGACGTGCATGCGGTTCCGGCCGGGCGCTACGCGAAGGCGGCGCTGGAGTCGCTCGGGCAGTGGGGTCCGGTGGCGGCACGTCTGGCCCAGGCCGAAAACGTTCGCGCGGCGCTGGCATTCGTGGCTCGCGGCGAGGCCCCGCTCGGGATCGTGTACGAGACGGATGCCCGCGCGGAACCCGGCGTTGCCATCACCGCGACATTCCCCGCTTCATCACATCCGCCGATCGTATATCCCGCAGCCGTGACGGCAGCGTCCGTCGCTCCGGATCTGGCGGCTGCCTACCTGGACGCTCTCGCGGGGACTGAGGCCGCCAGCGTGCTGCGCCGCCATGGCTTCACTGTTTTACCGGCGCATCCATGAGGCCCAATCCCGGCGTTGAGAGGTTTTCCAGTGATTGATTTTACGCCTGAGGAATTGAGCGCCATCGCACTGTCCTTGCAGGTGGCCAGCGTGGCGACGCTGTGTGCGCTGCCGATGGCCATTTTCGCCGGATATGCCCTCGCGCGCTGGTCCTTTCCAGGCAAGACCCTCCTCAACGGCATCCTGCACTTGCCCTTGGTGCTGCCGCCCGTGGTGACCGGCTATCTGCTGTTGGTTTTGTTCGGCAGGCAGGGTCCAGCGGGTCAGTTTTTCGAGAACGTCTTTGGCATCACATTCTCGTTCCGCTGGACGGGCGCGGCGCTGGCGGCGGGGGTGATGGGCTTTCCACTGATGCTGCGCGCCGTTCGCCTATCCTTCGAGGCCGTGGACCGGCGGCTTGAGGCCGCGGCAGGAACGCTGGGTGCAAATCCTCTCTGGACGTTCGCGCTTGTCTCGTTACCGCTGGCTCTGCCGGGTGTCATTGCCGGTGCGGTGTTATGCTTCGCCAAGGCGCTAGGCGAGTTTGGAGCGACGATCACGTTCGTCTCCAACATCCCCGGACAGTCGCAAACCATTCCCGCGGTGATCTACACCTACACTCAAGTTCCAGGCGGCGACGCTGGCGCGATTCGGCTTGCCGTCGTCTCGTTCATCATCGCCATCCTCGCGCTCGTCGTATCCGAATGGCTCAGCCGCCGCGCCCTGCACCGTGCTTCGGTGTTCACATGATGCAGTTCCGGCCGGCCATCGAAGCCGACGTCAGCCTGCAACTGGGAGCGTTCCAACTCGAAGCGTCCTTCACCGCTCCCGAAGGAGTGACGGGACTGTTTGGCCCGTCCGGGTCTGGAAAAACGACGCTTCTGCATTTGATCGCGGGCCTCATCAGACCCGATCGCGGGCGCATTTCCGCGCGGGGGCACGTGCTGTTCGATCGTGAGGTGGGGCGGAACGTGCCGTCCCATTCGCGGCGCATCGCGCTGGTGCATCAGGATGCGCAACTCTTTCCGCACCTGACCGTCCGGCAAAATCTCGCTTTCGCGCAGTGGTTCGCGGGCCGGCGCCAGCCCCCCGTCGGACACGCGCAAATCACCAGCGTTCTGGAGATAACGCCGCTTCTCGATCGCCGTCCTGGCCGTCTGTCTGGAGGCGAAAAGCAAAGGGTGGCGCTCGCACGCGCCATCCTTGCTGCCCCCGACGTGCTTTTGATGGATGAACCGTTGGCAAGCCTCGACGATGCCTTGCGTCAGGAGACGCTGGGTCTTATCGCCCGCGCCCGCGATGCAGTGCCGTTGCCGATGCTGTATGTGTCGCATCGCGCCGAGGAGATCCGCGCGCTGGCGGGGCACGTGGTCAAACTGGACCGCGGGCGCGTTACCGTGGAGGGCCCGCCTGCGTTGGTTCTACCGGAATGAGCGTCAGTGATCAGGTCTTGGTGCGCGGTGCGCGAACGAGCTTGGCCTCCAGCGCCGCGACGGGCTTGGCGAAGGACTTGAGCGCTTTGGCTTCCATATCGCGGTAGGTGCGCAAGACGTCCTGCCCGAACGGTGTGAGCTGCGCCGCCCCGCCGCCGCGGCCGCCGTGGTGGCGTTCGATCAGCGCGACCGTGAACATGCTGTTGAACTCGTCCATCAGATACCATGCCCGCTTGTAGGACATGTTCATGGCGCGTGCGGCCTTGGCGATCGAGCCGTGTTCGCCGATCAATTCCAGCAGTTGAATGCGGCCGTGTCCAATGTAGCGGTCGTCGTCGAAATCGATGCGCAGTTTGATCTTGGTCATCGGAGCTTTTGCTGATCAGGAAACGGAGCTCCCTTCTAGCACATCGCGGCGGTGGCGTCAGTCGAGGCCGAGGGCCACGGCCATGCGCACCAGCTCGGCCATGGAGCGCGCCGACATGCGCGTCATCACCCAGGTGCGATGGATTTCGACGGTCCGCGGACTGATGCCCAAGGCCTGCGCGATCTCCTTGTTCGAATAGCCCTGCACCAAAAAATGCATGGTATCGCGCTGCCGGTCCGATAGGGAGGCATAACGGTCGCGCAGTTCCTTCAGTTCGAGCGTGGTCTTCAAGGATGTGGCGGACGTTTCGACGGCCGCCGCGACACTGCTGATGAGACGCTCGATCTCAAATGGCTTTTCGATGAAGTCGAAGGCTCCCAACTTGATCGCCTGAACGGCCATCTCGATATCGCCGTGCCCTGTCAGCAGGATGATCGGCCTTGGATCCTGCCGGGACTGCAATTCGCGCAGCAGATCCAGTCCGGACATGTTGGGCATACGCACATCGCTAATGATGGCGCCCGGTTCGAAATCTATGGCGAGAAACGAACTGGCGTTCTGATACGGTTTCACCTCGTATCCGCGCGTTTCCAGAAGAAGTGCGATGGCCTCGCGCACGGAGGCTTCATCGTCGATGATTGAGATGATGTCAGGCATACGTCGTTTTAGCAGCTGGAATCCGTATCTCAACCGTTGATCCGCGCGAATTGGACTTTATCTGAAGACTTCCGCCATGCGCTTGTGCGATGGAGCGGACGACGGCGAGACCAATTCCAGATCCATCCGACTTGGTTGATGTGAACGGGGTTGGATCGAGCAGATTATAGCCAGGAGGAAAGCCCGGACCATTATCGCGCACACTGATGAGCCACTCGTGGCCGTTGTGAGCTGATGCGGAGACGGTGATAATGCCGGAATTACTGGCGCTTTGGATTGCTTCGGCACTGTTGACGATCAGATTGTGAACGGCTTGCTGCAGCTGAACACGATCGGCGCTCAGTTTGGGTCCGTTGCTGCCGACAACGATGTTGAGTCGTATGCCGCGCTTGTTGAGATCGGGTTCGAGCAGGTCTGCGAGCTCCGTCAGCATGGATGACGCATCGAACGGCTTGCGGGAAATCGTTCCCTGCCGGAGGAGCTCGCGAATGCCCGTCAGCACGGATTTTGCGCGCACGCATTCGGATTGCACTTTCGCCATCACACGCTGCGCGAGGAGTGTGTCGCCGTCGTCGAGGGCCTTCGCCGCGATGCCCGAATAGGTCGTCAAAGCCGTCAAGGGCTGGTTCATTTCGTGCGCGATCGTGGCTGCGATTTCACCGGCCGAGCGGATGCGCAGCGCCCGGCTCAGTGCCGCCTGCTGATCGCGCATGCGGGCGGCCGTGTCTTCTCGCTCGGCAACGATGGTCCCCACAACGAGGGCCGTGATGGCCAGGGCAATCATCAGAACTTGCAGGGCGCCAAGCCCCGGATCGGTCCCGAACCGGATCTCCGCACCGATCACAAGACCAATCTGAACGAGCAGCAGCGCAATGACCGCACCGGGCGGCCCGTCACTCAGCGCAATCCACAAAACGGGCAGAAAAAGCAGATAAAACAACTGGAAAGCCGTCGCCTCGCGATAGCCGAAGACAATAGCCAGAGCCGCCACGATCGCCAGAATCTGAACGCCGGTCCACAGGGTTGGACGGGGCACAGGACGAAACGACCACGCCAACAGCACCAGTGGGGTCACGATCAGGATGCCGATCAATTCGCCCACTGCGGCACGCCACACGACACTCAGGAATTCGCCGCTCTGGATCAGTCCGGACCAAAGAATGATGCCCACGTAAAGCAGGGCGCTGAACATGGCCGTCACAATGGCGACGCCGATGAGGATCAACGCATCGCGAACCGAGCGCAGGCGTGGATCGAAGACAGCGATCTGCTTGAGTGCAAGGCCCGCCGCGACGCTCATTCCACCCTGAAGTAGCGAGGCCAGAAGTTCCATGCTGAGGCCAAGGCTGGTGCTACGTACCAGCGCATTGGCCAATGCCGGCGCGATGAGAACGAACGGAGCAATTCGGATCCCTTCAAGAAAGACGAAGGCGATACTCAGTCCTGGCGGCGGGTTCCACGGCGTAATGCCGAGTCCCCGGTATGGCTTTACGAAGCTGACGTAGTCGAGGATGACGTAGGCGAGCAGGAAGCCGAGGCCGGTGACCAAATGGCGAGTTCTGAGCGTCGCTATCATCCCGAACGTCGATACCTGCGTTGGATTGAACCCCGTGCGTCAGCCTAAGCGCTTGTCGCATCAAGGCTCTAGACTTCGAATACGTAAAACAACATAAGCAGTAGACCTACGTAGAGGGTCCGGCTGTCGCGAAGCGCCCAAAAATCGTACTGTCTCATCACATCAGACAACCCCCTTCTTAATGTCAAGGATTGGCCCATGCCGGACTCCGAGGCTGAAACTCTCGTGGAATGCAGCCTGCCTGCTGCGTACTCGCAGGGTTTCGTCCAAGTCCGAACGGTACTGATGCGGATGCCAAACGAGATTGCCTCCGCTCCTGCCGCCGCACCTCTGATCGAGGTCGAGCCCCCCGAGACCGGCGAAACGGCGCTGACTCAATAATCCACTCCACGGCGCCCCCAGGCGCGGTTGGCAACTCTGGCGCATTGGAACAATTTTGGCTGATCCCTGACCTGTCCGGTGCTTGTCCCGCCGCCTGTGCATGAGTGCGAGGCTGGATGGGAGACGTAGGGCGCCGCGTCGATGGGGGACCGTTTTGGGCACGCACTGCCCCAAGACGCGCTGAGCCGGAATATTCACGGGTCCGCCTCACCGGCACTTGCCACAACATCGGCGGGCCAACATCCGGTTGCCCTGACGGCCACCTGCGCGGCCCGCGCCGAAGCCGCTTCCCCCGCGTGGCCAACATAGAAATGACGAAAGCAGTTTTAGGAGAGCATCATGAGCATATCCCCCCGGTCGCAAGTGGGCGCGGAAGCCAACAAGATCAAAGCGAATTTCGATGCGATCTATACCCAGCCCGATCCGCGCGAGTATTACCGCGTTCTCTACGGCCTCGATTACATCATTCCGGAGTTGGCCAAGCCCGTCTTCCGCAACATCATTGCCGCGCTTGAAGAGAAGAAGGGCCGGCCCGTTCGCGTGCTGGACCTCGGCTGCAGCTATGGCAACAACGCCGCGCTCATTCAGTTCCCGCTCGATATTGATCGCCTCGCGCGCCGCTACCTGGATCTCCAGTTGGAGGGTGTCAGTTCTTCGGAATTGATCATGCTGGATCGCAGCTATTTCCGGTCTTGGCCACGGCGGGATGTGGAAATCATCGGCTGTGACCTCTCCAAGCCGGCCGTCGACTACGCCCGCTCCGTGGGGCTGATTAGTCATGGGATATCGGGCAACTTCGAAATCGGATCGATGTCGGACAAGGACATTGAGATCCTGCGCGGCGTTGACCTCGTCATTTCAACGGGCAGCATCGGCTACATCACCGAGCGCACGGTGCGTCAGGTTCTGGCCGCCATCGGAAATCCGGCCCCTTGGGTCGCGTCTTTCGTGTTGCGGATGTTCCCTTACGACAAAGTCGAAGCCGAGCTTTCTGCAGTCGGGTCTTGAAACCGAGAAGCTCAACGGGGTCACGTTCGTGCAGCGGCGTTTCCAGTCTGAATCGGAATGCGTGCAGGTTTTGGATCGCCTCCAGGCACTCGGCATTGACCCGGATCGCAAGGAGGCCAGCGGCCTGTTCCATGCCGAATTCTTCCTGTCGCGTTCCCCCGCCGATCGTGACGAAACACCGATCGAGACGCTGGCGACCGTTTCGCAGGGGACCAGCCGCACGTTTGGCCGCCGCTACCGGACGCGGACCGATGGTCAGATCAGCTTGATGCGCTGACGCCTAGAGCCACGCACAGGCAGTATGCAAATCACACAACCTCCGATGGTTCCGGCCCGTCAGCCACTGACGGGCCGGACCATTTTGAGCGCGAAAATCGACCCCAAGAGGCAATTCTCTCCAGCTTGTTAAGTATTGCTCAATTTCGGCACAGTAGTTTTGAGGGCGTGGGGTCCCTCAGGGTGGCGCGTCAGTGTGTGTGGCGAGCCGGACAGCGACAGCTTCGGTCCGTCCCATGCGTCGCAATCCGAATTTTGTCCTCAAGCCACCCTAGTGGAGTTACCCATGCGTAAATACCTCGTTGCTGCCATCATGGCCGCCGCAGTGTTCTCCGGTGTGACACCGGCGAGTGCACAGACTGCCACCCAGGACATCAATATCACCGCCACCGTTGCATCGTACTGCACGATCAACGGCATCACCAATCCGGGCGCGCTCGCGGCCGTCATTCCGGTGACCAACGGTATCGTGGATACGTCGGTCATTCCCAACACCATCGCCAACGTTGCCTGCAACAACGTGGCCGACGTCGTTGCGACGTCGCTCTCGGGTGGCGTCACGACGGGCGGCGCACCGAACGTGGGTACGACGAACATCATCGACTATACGGCTGTCGCGACCTTCTCAGGTGCCAGCTCGACGATCAACACGGCGACGGTTGCGACCGCCGCCGGCAACGAGGCCGGCAACACCGCTTCGACCGCGAGCGCGGCGACGGGCAACCTGGTCGTGAACATCACGCCCGCACAGCCTGCCCTGCCGCTCATGCCGAGCGTTGCCTATGCCGATACCCTGCGTGTGACGCTGACGGCGCAGTAAGGCCGTCCCACGTCCAGTTGTCTGGTAATGCGTGAACTGGCGCGGCGGGGCTTTCCGCCGCGCCTTCGCCTTTGAACTAAGCCATTCGAGGTCCTTCATGCGCGCGACCGCACACTCGATTTTCTGCGTTCTTGCTTACCTCGTGAGTACCCTGGGCGCCGCCCACGCCATGACCGTCTCGCCGATGCAGGTCGAGATGACATCGACGGGCCAGCGCAGCCACGCCCGCGTGTCCGTCGTCAACAATTCCAATCAGCCCTTGCCGATCGAGGCGGTTGTGCAGCGGCTGACGCTGGATGAAGCGGGCCGTCAGAAGACGATGAAGGGTGGCGAGGATTTTCTCGTCATGCCTCCGCAGGCGATGATCCCGCCGGGCGGAACCCAGAACTTCCGTATCCAGTGGCTCGGCGATCCCGTGCTGGCCAAGAGCGAGAGCTTCCTGCTCTATCTCAATCAGGTTCCCGTTCGGATGCCGAAGGGTCAGAGCGGCGTGCAGGTGGTGATGAGCATGGGCGTGATGATCAACGTCGCCCCGCCGAAAGGTGCGCCTGCCTTGAAGGTTGTCTCGACGGGCATCACCACGGACAAGTCGGGTCGCCGCCTCGCGACGCTCACAGTCGAGAACCCGTCTAACACCCATGCCCTTCTTCCCGAGGCCACGGTGCGGCTCGCGTCGGGCAACTGGAGCACCACGCTGCCGCCCGCGATGCTGGGGGACCGTATCGGTATCGGCTTGGTGCAGCCCGGACGGCGCCGGCGCTTCACTCTGCCGGTAGAGGTGCCATCGAGCGTGACGCGGTTAAGCGCGGCGATCGAAATGTCTGGCCGCCGGAAGTGACGTAGCTCCAGTTTGCGCAGTTCAAAGTTTGAGTTTCTTGGGAGTAGTTGGCCACCGAGTTGAGATCAGAAGTCAGTTTGTGCGCGTGCGAGAATCCAAACGAGATTCGCAGTGCCGAAGGAACGACAGGGACTGAGCCTTACAAGGCGGTGGCGAATTTCGCCGCCGCCATTGGCCTGTCTTATGGGCACTTTTCAACGCCGTTCCGTACGCGTATTTTTCCTTGGTCTGGCGGTATTTTTGCAGGTGTTAGCAACTCAGCCCGCGCATGCTGCCGAGCAACTCTATGCCGACCAGATTGCCACACGCCTCAATCCGACAGGGCGGACCGTAAGTTTCCCCGTGCCCCTGACGGACAACGGTGCGCATGCCGGCGATGTCACCATCCAAATTTCGCCGGACGATGAAATCCTGGCCGAGAAGGCGGGATTGCTCGCGGCGATCTCGAGCTTCGCTCTGCCCGAAGTCATTGATGCTGTCGGGCAGATGCCGGATGCCTCCGGCTTTCTTCGGGTGAGCGACCTGCAGGCCCGGGGTGTAGCGCTGCGTTTCGACGCGGGCATTCAGGAACTCGTCTTGGATCTTTCGCCCGAGCAGCGGCCGGAAGGCGAGATCAGCCTGGGGGGTAGGAAAACGCGGGTGGTGAGCGGTGCGCTGCGCCAGCCCGAAGACATTTCGGGTTATCTCAACGTGGTCGCGGGTCTTGATCAACTCTGGGATACGGGAGTTGCGCGCGGAAGCCTCTACGAAGATCAGCCAAGCGCGCGACTTGAACTCAATTCCGCGGTGCGCATCCGCGGCGCCGTGATTGAAAACCGCGCCGCATATGAGGGCGACGTCGATACCAGCATTTGTCCCATAAATGCCACGTGCACCTACGGTCACTTGGCGGGTCTGAAGCGGCAGTCGTCACGTGTGATCTACGATCTGCCCGAGAACGCGCTGCGACTGACATTCGGAGACACGGACGGTACCGGCGTCGCCATCCAGCGGCCGACCGACATGCTGGGCGTCTCGATCGAGAAGTCGCCGGCGAAACTCAATCCGGGGCAAAGCATCGCCGCCACGGGTGCGGGATCGTTCAGGATTGACCGCAATGCCAGTGTCGAAGTTATCGTCAATGGTGCGACCGTGCAGAATCTCCAGCTGCGGCCGGGCACCTACAATCTGCGCGATCTGCCGCTCACCACGGGCGCGAACGACGTCTCTCTGGCGATTACCGACGAGGCCGGCGAACGACAGGTCATCGCCTTCAAGGCCTACTCGGACCCGCGTCTGCTGGCTGCTGGAAAAAGCGAATGGTCGCTGCAAGCCGGTCTGCCGTCCTACCTACTCGACAACGAGCGCACCTATGCGATGGGCGACTACATGGGGTCGGGCTTTTTCCGCTATGGCCTTTCCGATGCGGTCACGGCGCTCGCCGATCTGCAAGCCGACGCAGACGTGCAGCTTGGCGGCATCGGCGCGAACATGGGTACGGAATGGGGCGCTTTCGGCCTGCACGTGGCCGCCTCTTCGAGTGAGCGTGGCACCGGGATCGCCGCGGATTTTGACTGGAGCCTCGTCAATTTTGGCTGGCTCACATCGGATCGGGAAGAAAGCCTGAATATCTCCGCTGAATACCGCAGCACCGATTTCCGGACGCCGGGTGAGTTCCTGACCGACGCGAGCGGGATTATCTATCCTGAGTTCAGCTATTGGCTCCGCCTCAACGCCTCCTATTCGCTGCCGCTGCCTGGCGACGTGTCGGCCACCGTATCGGGCCGCTACCAATTCGACGACCCAGACCGGCGCGACGGTACGGGGCGAATGATCGCCGGCGATCGATATGGCGCTGATGTGACCCTCTCGCGCCCCATCGGCTCCAATGCCAGCGCGAGTTTGCTGCTGGGGTATTCCAACGAGATCTATTCACGCAATCTGTTCGACGCCACCGCGCCCGATCCTGAATTCCGGGTGGCGCTGCGCGTCAACGTGCGCCCGGCGGAATTCGACCTATGTCGCCGCCGGTTACGACACGCTTGGAAATCAAGCGACCGTTTCCGGCTACCAGTCGGAAGGCAACGGTGTGGGCCGCTGGGATACGAGCATCGAGGCCCAGCATCGCGGCTATCAGGACACAGCGAGCGTCTCCGCCGCCGTAGGCTATCGCAGCAATCGGGGCGAACTGCGCCTGGCGCACTACGGCGATGCCGATCGTTTCGAATTCGATGCGCCACTCGACGCCACGACCCGCCAGCGCACGTCGTTACGCGTCGGTACGGCGATTGCGTTTGCCGGCGACAAGGTTGCCGTTGGCGCTCCCGTACGCGGCGGCGCGTTTGCAATCGTGGCGCCGCATGAAAGCCTGTCCGGCAACACGGTAACGGTCGGCAGCGCCGATCATGTCGTCGCGGCAGCCGACGATTTCGGCAACGCACTCGTTCCGGATCTGCCGGCCTACACGCCCAGCACGACATCCGTGGATGTGGATAATCTCCCGCTCGGCTACAGCCTCGGCAGCGGCGTGTTCGAGACCTACGCGCCCTATAAGGCGGGCTATGTTTTCGAAGTGGGATCGGGCCACTCCGTCACCGTGTACGGCACGCTCGTCAAAGCCGATGGTACGCCGGTGGCGCTTCAGACGGGCACGGCCACGGCAGCGGGTGACGAGAGCCGCAGCGTTGCCGTGTTCACGAATGGCGAAGGACGTTTTGGCGCTGAAGGGCTGGCGCCCGGCCGCTGGAACATCTCTATGGCCGGTGAGGCCGGTACGCTGATCTATGCCGTCGACGTACCGGAGAATGCGATGGGGCTGGTCAAAGTTGGGACGCTGCATCCACAAGAAGGATCTGCACCATGAAGATGTCGGGCTGCATGAGAATGCGATTGCTGGTCGTGTGTATGGCGATGACTGTCAACACAGGTGCGCACGCTATATGTGCCATCAACGCGGGTGGTCTCAGCCTTACGCCAACAGCGGCAAGTACAGGAACCTTTACGCCGCCAAATGCGCCCGTCGCGCAGGCTGTGACCTTCACGATTACCGGAACGTTCAACGCGATTTTCGGCGGCACGTGCCGCGTCGCCTTGGCGTTCAACCGGGCGTCGGCCCCCATTGCCATGGCGCGCGTGGGGGGCGGCGCCACGATGCCCTATACCGTCACGTCACTACCGGGCGGCGGCAATACGGTCATCTTTACGGGAGGCGGAGCACCAGGGGCCGCTGAACGTCTACAATTCAACTTTGCCGCACCAGGTGGGTTTCAGTTTGGCATTCCGTTCACCGCGACGTTGACGGGTTACTTTCTGGCTCAGCCCGGTTCGCCGCAGCGAGCGGGAAGTTATAGCGATGCCATCGAGGCGCGGCTCTACAGCGTGAACGACTGCAGGGAATGCCGCACTGCGTTCCACCCAGGGCTTCACCGTGACAGGCAACGTCGGGCTGGCCTGCACCATCGCCGGCGCGGTGACCGGCGCACCCGACAACGCGACCATTCCCGTGAGTGCGTTAGGCACAGTGACGACGGCGCCAATCGTGCGTTCGTTCGCGAATGTCGAATGCAATTCTCTCAGCGCCCTGCAACTCGGTCTCACAGAATGGCGCGGTGCGCCGCGTCACGGCCGCTCCAGGTGGCTTCACGAATATCATCGACTACGCGGCGACGGCGTCGTTCGGGGGAGCATCCTCGACAGTCAATACGGCCACCGTGCCGGGTGCCGCAGGACCGGAATCGGGCAGCATCGGAACGACCGGATCCGCAACGCCAACAGGGACGTTGCAAGTCACGATCACGCCGTCGGCTCCCGCG
This sequence comes from uncultured Alphaproteobacteria bacterium, assembly GCA_963786675.1. Lineage (GTDB taxonomy): Bacteria > Pseudomonadota > Alphaproteobacteria > Rhizobiales > Hyphomicrobiaceae > JAGVSR01. The sequence goes on from CAWAZY010000003.1 coordinate 187,786, forward strand.
CTGCCGCTGGTGCAAGGCAGCTACGCCGACATCCTCAGGGTGACGGTGACGGCGCAGTGAGGCCGCGCGCCCCGCTGCGGCACCACACGACACGCGCGCATCATTAGGCGGCCGGGATCGGATGGTCGGAAGACTTCAAGACATCGCGGCACCATGTCCGGATCGCTTGGGGATCAGCTGCGAGCCAGTGCGAACATCCGCCCGTGAAGGCGTCCCAAGCATCGCGATGGGTCGTGTTCAAGGCCACCAACACGGGGACACCAGCGGTCACGGCCGCTTCGATGGCTTGGCGCAATCCGCCGCCGTCGGCTTCGCTCTTGGAGAACTTGTTGATGATGACGAGATCCGTGTCTTCGCCGATCGAGGCGCGCGTCAATCCCGCCACATCTTCCAAGGCGCGGCTGTCGAGGCGGCAGCCCATGGCCATGGCCCCGCGATTTTCCGTAACCGATATGTGGCGGCCGGAGTGAAGGTCTTCCATGATCATGTCGGCGCACGGACCCGCTTGTGCAGCCCTGTTCCACTGAACGGTCCCCGCAAGCCGCACATTCTGCGCCTTCAATTCCGCAGCCAGGCCCGTCAGCATGAGATCCACCGACGCGCCTTCGCTCGGCTTATAGAGAATGGCTGCGATCCGAAGTGGCATTTGATCGGTCACGACATATCCTCACGCAGCACGTGCACTTGTTTCATTGCGTTGGCTCCGGCGTGGACTTGCTCATGTGCTGCCCCATGAGCCGCACGATAAAATCGAGAATAACGGCAGGTTCGTCCTGATCAAACACCGGCACCGTCACGTCGTGGACGGCGTGGTCGGCGGCAATGGCCACAACGTTGGCATCTGCCGGGTGCAACGGCGTACGTTCCTTCTGAGCCTGACGGCGCGTTTCGATCTTCGGGATCGGCGCGGCCTTCCAGCCTTCAACAAGGATGATATCCGCCGGCGCCATCTGAGGCAGGATGGTGTCGAGCGTTGCCGCCGCGCCGTCCGGCGTCTCAGTAATCAGTGCATAGCGGTTTGGTCCCGCGATGGCCACTTGATCGGCCCCCGCGCGGCGATGACGGGCGCTGTCCGTTTCGCCGTCGTCCAGGTCAATGGCATGATGCGAATGCTTGATGCTGCCGACCGTGATGCCGCGCCGTTTGCACTCGGCGATGAGCCGGGTCGTCAGCGTTGTTTTTCCGGAATTCTTCCATCCGGCAATGCCGATCACGAACGGCTGTCTCAGTGCGGACATGATCGCGGTTCCGTGTGTGGTGCGGGGCAGGGCGAAGACGGATTGCAATATCCGCTGGGAGTGACCATAACCGGTCGCCGCAAAGTTAGACAACGGGTCCCGCCGGGAACTTGCCAGATATGCAGGGCCGGGAAGCCCAGGTGCGGCATCGTCAAGGAGCCTGCCAAATGATCGCGACCCAGAAATATCGCGCCGGTCTGGTGCGTTCCGCAGTTATCGCCGTGGCGGTGATTGCCGGCACACCCCTGATCTCAACAAATGCCCAAGCCCAAGAGAGTGCTATGACCACCACCGCATCCGGACTGCAGATCGAGGACACTAAGGTCGGGGATGGCGCCAGCCCGAAGACCGGCCAGACATGCACCATGCATTACACGGGCTGGCTGTACCAAAACGGCCAGCGTGGCGCCAAGTTCGACAGCTCGGTGGACCGCGGCCAGCCGTTCGATTTCACAATCGGCGTCGGTCAAGTCATCAAGGGGTGGGACGAGGGGGTCTCCACGATGAAGGTCGGTGGCAAGCGCACGCTGATCATTCCAGCCGAACTCGGCTACGGCGCGCGCGGCGCGGGCGGGGTCATTCCCCCGAACGCGACTTTGATCTTCGACGTCGAATTGCTGGGTATCAGCGATTGAGTGCGTAAATTCATTTCGTTTCGCCCGGAGCATTGCCGGTGCGACCCGACTTTCAATAAAAACAGGGGCCCAATTTGGGCCCCTGATTTGTTTTGCGGTATTGGAACAGGGAAATGCGATCAGGCAGCGACGATGCCTTCATCGCCCGGGTCGCGCAAAACGTAGCCGCGGCCCCAGACCGTCTCGATGTAGCCGTTGCGGTCGCCGGTGGCGTCCTTCAGCTTCTTGCGCAGCTTGCAGATGAAGACGTCGATGATCTTCAGCTCGGGCTCGTCCATTCCGCCGTAAAGGTGGTTGAGGAACATCTCTTTGGTCAGCGTCGTGCCCTTGCGCAGCGAGAGCAGCTCGAGCATTTGGTATTCCTTGCCCGTCAGATGCACCCGCTGGCCGTTAACCTCGACAGTCTTGGTGTCGAGATTGACCTTGAGGTCGCCAGTTTCGATGACCGACTGAGCATGGCCCTTGGAACGGCGCACAATGGCGTGAATACGCGCCACCAGCTCGTCCTTATGGAAGGGCTTGGTCATATAATCGTCGGCGCCGAAACCCAGCCCTCTCACCTTGTCTTCGATCTGCGCGAGGCCGGAGAGGATGAGAATAGGGGTAGACACCTTACTGACGCGAAGGGTCTTCAGAACCTCGTAGCCGCTCATGTCCGGCAGGTTGAGATCCAGAAGGATGATATCGTAATCGTAGAGCTTGCCGAGATCGACACCTTCCTCGCCAAGATCGGTGGTGTAGCAATTGAAGCCCTCGGACTGCAGCATCAGTTCGATGCTCTGCGCCGTAGCGCTATCGTCCTCGATAAGAAGGACTCGCATTTCTAAAGTTCCTCTCTTCCCTGCCCCGTCGCCAGGTCGTCTGCCCAGATGATGAAGAGAACGCTAGCCGCGACCCCGAAATTCGAGGCTTCGCACTAATCCCTTTTAAGGAATTTACCGGTGAGAAGTTAACAAACCCTAATTTTGTCTTGCACCGATCGAGCCCATCGAAACGGAATAAGACAAACGCCACGCCCGGCAGGCAAGAAGAGACCGTCCGGATAAATCCGGCGCATTCGCCCTACGCATTGTGAAAAAGGTACCCGCTTGCCCCCATGCGGCCGCGCCGGACACCGGAATCACCCCCCAAAAACTGCCAATTAAGCCCTGCCCGGCCGAATTGGCGACTATGGCGATTCCCGGTTTGCCAAGCACAATCACACGCGAATCTACAGGTAACAGAATTCGCGGGCGATCCCCAGCCGCCTGACGCAACTTTTTCGATACGCGCGATAAAACTTTAGCAAAGCTTTGCATCCCGTTGCTTTACCGCCACTTAATTGGCATATGCTACCTATATCTGGTAAGGTTGACTGGCTCAAATCGGGGGGACGTGACCCTGCCCGCAGCCAGCCGGCCCTCCGGACCGTGGTCCAGCGGAGCAAGAACGGGTCATCTGGCACGGTTCTTGGGTCTGCTCCGGCAACGGAAGTTCGAATGAGTGAGGGGTATCGAACGATGAAGCCACGTGAGACCGCGCTCCGCTTGAAGCGCTTCGAGGCTGATGAGAAGAGCCGGAAGGTGGCCGATCTGGAACTCATGATCCGTGAGTTCGAGACCATCGCCAACGATCTCGATCGCCAAATCCATGCCGAAGAGGAACGCACGGGGATCAAGGACCCCGGTCATTTCTCCTATTCGACGTTTGCCAAGTCGGCGAGCGTTCGCCGGGATAATTTGCGGTCGTCGGCCGACGAACTGAAGGTCAAGCTGGCCGCCGCCGTCAAAGAGCGGGATGACGCCGCTGACCAGTTGACCCGCGCGGTCGCCAACGAGCCCCGTGACACAGAGCGTCCGGGCCGCCGCCGGTCCGAGCGCCCGGATGGAGCTGCCATGCGCTGAAACGGGTGACCGTCAGCCGGCCCTCCCGGCACGGAGCCTGCCGCCATATTCAATGAATTGCCAAAAGGGCCGGGGATTCCTGGCCCTTCTTGCTGGCTGGACGGCTTGTCTTGGCCTTATTCCCGTGCCAATCAGCGAACGGTTTCCCGCCGCCGGACCAGCGGCCGTCTAACTATCCTGCGGCCGCCGAATTTGTCCGCGCGTGCCCCAGACACCCTGTTTCCAGGCCAGAAAAGGCATGCGCAGCCAGCGTTTCCGCCAGATTTTCCTCGTTGCCGCGCTGGCGGGCCTATCGGGCTGCGCCGGCGGCGACGGTCCATCGCCCCTGACGCTGCCGGGCGCCGATTCCCTGCCCGATCTGAGCGCCATCAAGCCCACGTCCCTGGTATCGGGCCCGATGCCGGTGGGCCCGCCAACCGAAATCTATACGCGTGTGGCACGGGGCATTCTGACCTGCTGGTTTGGCGCCTCAGGCCCACTCAAGCCCGACTATATCTATCATGCGGATGCGGCCCCTCCGTCCAAGGGCGGGGCATCGGTGATCGACATCCGGACGCGCGACAAGACCGCGTCCGATCCCAGGTCGATCCGAGCGTGGCGGGTGGCCATCCTGCCGGCGCCTGAAGGTTCGAGCCTGCAGATCGAAAACGCCAAGCTGCCGGAAGTCTATGCGGTGCGGCTGGAAAGCGATGTGCGGCGCTGGGCGGCCGCGGAGGAAGGCTGCGCCGAGGCGCCGGTTACGGCGGGCTGGACATCGGAGCCTGCAACGGCCGCCCAGCCCGGCAAAACGGCCAAGCCCAAGGTTCAGCCGGCGTCCACCAAGGCCCCATAGGGGATCGGGCGCCGCCAGCACAAACCAATACGCGCCGCCCCGAAGCTCCGAAGCGACGCGTTGATCAACGACAAGATTAAAGCCCGGCCGCAAAAACGGTCAGCGGCGGTAATCCTGAATTTTCGTGGCACGCAGGCCGGGAAGACCATGCTGGTCGATCGAGCGCTGCCAGGACAGGAATTCGTCGACGGTCAGTTTGTACCGGTCGCACGCCTCTTCAATTGAGAGGAGCCCGCCCCGGACAGCCGCAACGACTTCCGCCTTGCGCCGGATAACCCAGCGTTTTGTGTCTTTCGGCGGAAGATCGGCTACGGTCAGCGGAGACCCATCGGGGCCGATGACGTAGCGCGTCCGCGCTCTCATGTGATGTTCGGTCATGATACTCAATACACGCTGATGACCAGGAGAGATGAAACTAACAGAGCGGACTTAAGGGCGAGCTAACCCATTGAGTGAACATACCATAAATGAGTGTTCAACCAATCGGATCCAAGCCGTTAAGGTTGATCCCAAAGTGGGTCTTTCGATCCATTTCCGGACGCTCCTTGGCACGACGTACGGGTCTTGCCGCCGTTTTGGGCGGTGTAGGGGCCAGGAATGCAGGCATCGGGCCACTTGGCCGGAGCGGCCACCACCAAAAATATTTAGTCTGATCCCGGGCGCGGCGCTGATTGGCCAGCAGCCCGAGCAAATGCGCGCAACCGAACGGGAATCCTTGCCAGTTCTGGCACCGCGGCGTTAAACACGTAGCTTGGCTCGCCAATGGCGGCGGGCGCCGCCGCAGTGTTGACAACGCGAGCGGCCAATACATCTGTCAAATGATACCGGCCCGATCTTGTCTCTGCAACCAGGGATCTGCGGGCCGGTTTGGAATATTCGGGTCTGCCGTGGTCAAAAGCGTCACGCCATCAAAGCTGCCTGCCATCGGGACCCCGGCCGCGCGAACGGCGGGAGACCGGCAGCGCATTGTCGTGGCCATGTCGGGCGGCGTCGACAGCTCGCTGGTGGCGGCCTTGCTCAAGCGTCAGGGCCACGACGTCATCGGCATTACCTTGCAGCTCTACGATCACGGCGAGGCGACGGCCCGCAAAGGCGCCTGCTGCGCCGGCCAGGATATCCAGGATGCCCGCCGGGTCGCGGACGTGCTGGGCATTCCCCATTACGTCCTGGATTACGAGCAGCGGTTTGCCGACACCGTCATTTCTGGGTTTGCCGAGAGCTATATGGCCGGCGAAACGCCCATTCCGTGCGTGACCTGCAATCAGGAAATCAAGTTCAAGGATCTCTTGGACATGGCGATGGAACTCGGCGCCGATAAGCTGGCGACGGGGCATTACATCCGCCTGGAGGACACGCCCTCCGGCCCGGTGCTCGGACGCGCGCGCGATACCGATCGTGACCAGAGCTACTTTCTCTATGCCACCACCCGTGCGCAACTTGACCGGCTGCTGTTTCCCCTGGGCGACCTGACGAAGACCGAGGTTCGCGATCTGGCGCGGGAGTTCGCACTGCCGGTCGCTGACAAGTCCGACAGTCAGGACATCTGCTTTGTTCCCAAGGGCCGCTACACCGATGTCATCGAAAAGCTGAAGCCCGGCTCCCTGCAGCCCGGCGATATCGTGCACGTCGATGGCCGCCGCCTGGGCCACCACGACGGCATCATCAATTTCACCGTTGGTCAGCGCAAAGGCATCCGCATTCCGAGCCAGGAGGCGCTGTTTGTCGTCAGGCTCGATGCCGGGCGCAACGAAGTGATCGTCGGGCCACGCCAAGCGCTGGAAACGACGGGCGTCATTCTGACAGCCGTCAATTGGCTGGGCGATGAGCCGCTCGAAGAGGCTCTGCTCACTGAGCGTCCGCTCTTCGTCAGGGTACGTTCCTCACAGCCGACACAACCTGCCATATTGACGAGCGGCGAAGATGGCTCGATCAAGGTGGTTCTCGGCGTCGGCCAGCAGGGAATCGCGGCCGGTCAGGCGTGTGTTTTCTACGCCGACGGCAGCGCGCAGGCGCGGGTGCTGGGCGGCGGTACGATTGTGAAGACGCTGAAGCCGGGCAGTGAGCCGGCCGCGGCGGGGCATGACGGGCGCAGACCGGAGCCGCAGGCGTTGGCGGGCCGGTCGGTTCGTTCGGGTTGAAGGAAAGCTGCCGGTTGCACGGTTCTGGTCCGGCGTTTCGCCGAACTCGAGCCACGCCGGTGCGGGGTGAAGACTTGAAACGAGGTGGCAGATGATCTCGAATTCGCGGCCGAAGGCACGCCGTTCCAGCGTCGCAGTGCAGAAGGCCGGCGGGCGTATCGTGCATATCGGCCATATCCACGAAGACGCCGTGAAGGTCGCCTACCGGCGCTGGGCGCCCGTGTACGACCACACATTCGGTAAGGTTGCGACCGACGGGCGGCGGCATACCGCCGAAGCAATCAATCGCAACCGCACGGGCAGCGTTTTGGAAGTCGGCGTCGGCACGGGTCTTTCTTTGCCCGACTACAGGCGCGACCTGGATATCGTCGGCATCGATCTCTCGCGCGAGATGCTCGAAAAGGCACGCCAGCGCGTCGAGGAGCTCGGACTGACGAACGTCAAGGGCCTCCACGAGATGGACGCGGGCGAACTGGAGTTCCCCGAGCACACCTTCGATACGGTCGTGGCCATGTATGTCATGACGGTGGTGCCCGATCCCGAGAAGGTCATGCGCGAACTTTCGCGCGTCACGAAGCCGGGTGGTGAGGTCGTCATCGTCAATCACTTCAGCCAGGAAGAGGGCGTGCGCGGCTGGATGGAGCGCCGCATGGCCCCGTTCGCCGAAGTTCTCGGCTGGCGCCCCGTGTTCGATCACTCGCGCGTCATGGTCTGCGACGACCTCAAACTCATCGAACGCAAGTCGCTGCGCCCGTTCGGCATCTTCACCATGATGCGCTTCGAGAAGGTCGCCAACGAGAGCCGGATCGCGGCGGAATAGCAAGAGAGCGCCGCGCGGATGGCGGTGCTTGGCTGTGCCGCGCGCGGGACGCGCCGTGCGTCCTTGACAGGTCAGCCCGCGCGTCCCTATAGACGGCGCTCTGGCACGGCGCGCCGGTCCCTGGCGCGCTTTGGTATGGCGGGATAGCTCAGTTGGTTAGAGCGGCGGAATCATAATCCGTAGGTCCCCGGTTCAAGTCCGGGTCCCGCTACCATCACTCCATTGCAAACCGATTTGCACGACAAAGCCCGCCGCGGGGGTCCGCGACGGGCTTGATGCCGTGTTGCGCAGGCGTGTGGCGACTCTACTTGCGCACACCTTCAACGTGCAGCGTCAGCTCGACGGTCTTGGAGGCCGGTCCCAGATCCTTCGGAATGCCGAAGTCGGCGAGCGCGAAACTCGTCGTGCCTTCAAAGCCGGTGCGGTAGCCGCCCCAGGGATCCTCGCCGCCGCCAATGAGCGTCGCGTCGATCGTCACTTCCTTGGTCACGCCGCGCAGTGTCAGGTCACCGACAATGGTAGCGCCCTTGTCGCCCTTGGGCGTCACGGATTTGGAAACGAACGTCGCCTTGGGATGGTTGCTGACGTCGAGGAAATCCGCGCTGCGCAGATGCTTGTCGCGCTCGGCGTGATTGGAATTGACGCTGTTGGTGTCGATTTCGACCGAGACCTTGGAGGCGGCGGGGTTCTTGTCGTCGAACGTGAACGTGCCGCCGAATGTGTCGAAGCGGCCCGTCAGCCAGCTGAAGCCGATGTGGTTGACGCGGAAATTGATGGACGCATGCGCGCCTTTCGTATCGATCTCGTAATCCGCGGCCTGCGCGGGCATGGCGGCGGCGAAGGCGAGGGCCGCGAGGGCAACGGTGGCGGAGCGCAATGACATGGCGTGTATTCCCTTACTGTTGACGTGACGTGACGTGGGGCAGGCGCGATGGGCCTCGAACCATGCGGGCGAGGACATCGGTCTTGTCGACAACATGATGCTTGATCGCGGCGGCCGCATGAACGGCGGTAAGCAGCATGACGAGGTAGGCGACCCATTCGTGCACGAGGCCCGCAGGATCTTCCAGACCTTTGGAGACGATCAGGGCCGGGACCTCGAACAGGCCAAAGACGTCGATGGCGCGGCCGTCGGCGGTGGAAATGAGGTAGCCGCTCGCCATCAGGATGAGCAGCAGCGGATAGAAGGCATGATGCACGGCGCGCGCCGCCTTGCGCTCCAGGGGCGTGAGATCGCTGTCGTCGGGGCGCACGTTGACGAGCCGCCAGGCGATGCGAACGGCAAGCAGGGCGAGCATCACGATGCCGATGCTGCGATGCAGATCGGGGGCGGACTTGTAATAGGGGCTGTAATAGTCGAGCTCGACCATCCACCACCCGAGCCCGAACAATCCCACGATCCCTGCGGCCATCACCCAGTGCAGGAGGCGGGAGATAATCCCATATCCGGCTGTGCTGTCCGTGACGCTCATAATCTTCGATACCTGCTTGCTGGGCGGCGGCCGGTGCGGGGAGACGCGCGTCATGGTGTGCGCGGAGACGCGGGCGAGCCTGTGCATCCGGACGGGACACGGCGTCTGACGGAATTAGGCGCTCCTTGTGTCAATTTCAATGCAAGATCAAGCGCTGGAACGCCCGCCGGGTCACCCTCTGCGCACCATGCCGCGTGCGGCCGCGCCGACGATGAACCCGATTTCGCGATCGACAGATCCGGGATCGAATTGCGACAGGCGATTGCTGATGGCGAGAATGACGATTCCGTGGACGGCGCCGAACAGGGCCCGCGCGGCATCCGTGCGCGGCTGGCCGGCAGGCAGTGCATCCGCGAGTGCGTCTTCGATGAGGCCCAAGAGGCGGGTGCGCTCGGCGACGTAGTCATCGGGGAGATCGCGGCCTTCGGGTAGGCGGAATTCGAACACGGCCAGCCAGCGCTGGAGATTTGCCAGCGCGAATTTCTGGTAGGCACGCGCCAGAGCCAGAAGCCGGCCTTCCAGATTGCTCCCGGCTGCAGCTTTCTGTGCGGCCATCAGGGGCGCGCCCATGGCCGACAAGGTCGCGCGGTTCGCGGCCAGGACGAGGCCATCACGGTCGCCGAACAAATTGTACAGCGTGCCAACCGAACATCCCGCGACCTCGGCGATCCGGCGGATCTGAACGGCGGCGAGCCCCTCGGAAGCGAGAATTTCTACGGTCCGCGCGACCACGATCCCACGCAGGTCCTCGCGGGAGACCGCCGGGGCAGCGGACGTCTCGGGGCGTGAAACAGGGGCAACCGGCGCGCGGCGCGGCATGGGGCATCCTTTCCGGCTGGCCTTTTTGCTTGGCGCGCAGCCCGTCACGTCGTCAAGGCCCGCTGCGTTATGGCCAAGAGGTCTGCCAAAATTTTCCTCAGCAAAAATTTACGCCGATTCCATGCGCCATGAACATAGTTCAAGTTACCCATTGAACGACGTTTATTTTGGTGTCATGTTGGTCGTGAACAATGTTCATGCATAGCCCCGGCGGGTCGTGGAATTCCCAGTCCTCCCAGTCCTCCACGAGCCGCCGGGTGCCGCACCCGCACTGTTCACCGGACCAATTAAAATGCCGAGAGGATGCCCCCAATGCTCAAGACCTTGACCACCCTTCTGCGCGGCGCCGCGAGCGAAGCGGAAGAAGCGCTGTTCGATGCCAATGCCATTCGCGTTCTGGAGCAGCAGCTGCGCGATGCTGCCGCCGCGCTGGAGCACTGCAGGCGTGAACTCGCCTGCGCCATGGCTCAACTGTCGGGCGAGGAGCGCGCCGCGACGGCGCTGACCGCGCGGATAACGGAATTCGAGCGGGCGGCCCGCGAAGCCTTGGCGGGCGGTCGCGATGATCTGGCGGAAGAGGCCGCCGCCGTGATCGCGGCGACCATCGACGAGCGTGCGTTGCGGCAGCGGTCGGTCGAAACCTTCGCTGCCGACGTGCGCCGGCTGAAGCAACTCTCGGCGGACGGCCACGCACGCCTCCAGGACTTAAAGCGCGGGCTTGAAATGGCGCGCGCACAGGAGGCCCTGCGGCGTGCGGGGGCCAACGGCCGGCGTGCCCTGTCGAGCGGTACAGGGGCACTACGCGAAGCCGAGGCGACACTGGTGCGCATTCGCGACGTCCATGCCCGCGAAGAGGATGTTGCCGCCGCGCTCGACGAACTGGAGCGTCAGGGCAGCGCCCAGGATCTCAACGAACGGCTTGCGTCGGCAGGGTTCGGCGCATTGAAAAAGACGAGCGCCGCCGATGTTCTCGCGCGCCTGCGGGGCGAGGCTGATGCGGGCCCGCGCGTTGATCGCGGGACGGATCGAGGTGCTGGCACATGACCCAGCCCCGTCAGCCCCGCCGCATTTTCAGCGCCACCCCCGCCCCGCGTTCAGCGCCGTCTGCGCGCTCAAATTCAGGAGATACCTACATGAACACAGCAGCCAAAAACACAGGAGCTTGGCTCAGCTTCACCTACATCTTTTTCGCCTTCGCCGTCGGCATGATGGTCCTCGGGATCTGGGCCATTCCGGCTGATCTGTGGATCAAAGGCTATCTGGCCATGGCCACCGTTTCGATGCTCGGCGCGGCCTTCACGCTCGCCAAGACGGTGCGTGACGAACAGGAAGCCAAGCGCTTCACCAATCGCATCGAGGACGCCAAAGCGGAACGTCTGCTGATGGAAGTCGGCCGGGTTGCACCCTAATTGCACTGCCGCCGCGACATCCACGCGCGCCCTTCAACCGGCGCGCGTGGCTCGCAGACACAAAGCTGCCATCGTTCGAGCTACCGTGCGGCGAACCATGGTGGTATTCGCACGGCGACTGACGCAAATCGGTGTGGGGGCAGGCGGGCTATTGTGCGCGCTTGCCGCCGCGTTTCCGGCTGTGGCCGCAGAGCAGATCGTGCTGCCGTTCGAATGCCGGGTCGCCGGCGGCCGCGTCATCGCCCAGCCATCGCAGAATCAGGCCTACCGCATTCACGGCACCCGCGTGCAGCGCCGCTTCTCGGCTTGTTCGCGCCGCAATCCCGAGCGCTGCCGAACCTTCCAAATTCATAGCTTCACGATGGCCTGCGGCCGTGGCCGCGTCAGTTGGCCGGAGTTCTACGCGGCCATTTCCGAGGCGACGGGGGGGCAGGCCGAACTTGAAAACGGCCAGCTGATTTACCGGTTCGGTCAGAGCCCCGATCCGCGCGGCGAGACCTACGGTTTTGACGATCCCTATCCCGAGCGTGGCCGCGGGCGGGCCCTCGTCGCGATGCCGCGCGGGTTTGCCCCGCTGACGGGGTCGGAAGCCATCTTCACGCCGCTGGATCCGCGTGTTGCGGCGCTGGAGGACGAAAAACTCGACGCGGCTACAACGCCCGCCGCCGAACCCGCACCCGACAAACCGGCACCTGCGGAAAAGCCACCCGTTGCCGTACCGCAAACGGTTCAGCCCTCCAGCATAGAACCTCCAAAACCCAAGCCCGCCGTTAAGCCCACCGTGCCCGCGCACGCGCCCGCGACAGAGTCAGCGCCAGCACCCCAACCTGAGGTCAAAGCCAACGCCGCGGTGGCGGCTGCCCCACCAGAATCTCCAGCGCCGTCGCGCGAACCTGCGGATGCGCCGCCCAAGTCCGGCGCGGCAACCGGGACTGCTCCTGAGACACCGCTGCCGGTGACGATCCTCAACAATCCAGCGGCGCAAAAGTTGAGCGACGCAACGCGAGCCCAAGACAGCGGGCCGTCCACCGTTGTCGCCGCACAGGAACTGACACCCGCGCCGACAATTGAGACCGCGCCGATTGATAGTGGCGCCGTCCAAGGGTGGAGCTCGGACAGGCAGGGTTACGGCATCGCGCTGCCGCCAATCGTGTTCGCGATCGGCATTGCCTTGGCCACATTGGTGGCCCTGGTCATGATCTTGCGGCGGCAGGCGCAGATTGCCCAACCCGTTGCGGGACCGGCGCCTTGGCCCGCCGCTGAGCCGGAGCTGCCAGGACTTGGCGCGTCAGCTGGTGGCGATGGCGGAAAAGAGCCGTCATCACCGGCGGGACAAAGCTTGATGGTGCGCCTCGCGGCGGGAGAGCCCACGCTCTCGGCCGCGCCGCCGGAAGGTTCTGGCATGCCGGCAACGCGCAGCGAAGCACTCGAAATGCTCGGTCTCAGCGCGGACGCGGGCGAGGCCGCCATCCGCAAGGTCGTTGAGGGCTTGCGCCAGAGCTGGCATCCCGATCTTGCCACGGGCGACGCCGATCGGCAGGCACGCGAAGAGCGGTTGAAGCGCATCAATGTCGCCAGCGATATCTTGCTTCGCCAGCCTGCCGCTTGAGCGCTGGTGATACCTCTAGCGCGTGGCCGTCCATACACCGCCGAGGATCAGCGCGAACCCCGCCGCATGATAGACGGCCGGTTGTTCGCCAAGCAGCACCATAGCCAGAATGCTGGTGAAGAGTGGGATCAGGTGAATGAAGGCGCCGGTCCGGTTGGGTCCAATAATTTCCACGCTGCGCGCATAGAATAAGTATGCGACGAGACTGGCCAGTATACCTGCGTAACCGACGGCGGCGATGGTCGATACCGACCACTGCACATATTGTCCGTGCGCATACTCCCAGGCCGCCAGCGGAAGGTTGACGACGCCAGCGATCGTGTAGGTCAAGCCGACGAAACTCAGCGTGGCCATGGGCGGGCGTGTGCGCAGCAGCGCCGTGTAGAGCGCCCACACCGCTGTCGCGAACAGCATGACGAGATCGCCGCGATTGAAACTCAACGACGACAGCCGCGTGATGTCCCCGTGCAGCACGACGACGCCGACGCCCAGCAGCGACAGGGCCATGCCGCCCACTTGATTGGCGCGCAACCGGTCGCCGAATATGGCCGCACCCGCCAGCACGATCAGCACCGGCGCCCATGAGTTCAAAATTGCCGCGTTGGTTGCGGTGGTTTCGGTCAACGCGATGTATTGCAGCGTGTTGTAAATTCCAGAGCCCAGAAATCCGAGCAGCAGAAGGCGCGGCAAATTCGAGCGAATGACGGGCCAATCGGTCCGCAACGAGCGCCACGCGAACGGCAACAGAATTACGGCCGCGAGCGACCAGCGCAGAAAGGCCAGCGTCATCGGCGGAATCTGGCCCGTCGCCCAGCGGCCGAGAATGTGGTTTCCCGCCCAGAACGCCATGGTCAGCGTCAAGAATAGATAGGCGTTGGCCGCCGTGGCGCGGGTCAGTCGCGAAGGCATCGCAGGTTATCCTGATGGGCGAATGCAACGATCTGCGGTCTATAGGCAACCTGACACTCGTGTGAGGGGACAAGGTGTCTCGCAATTGGCCCCATCAATTGTGTTGGGCGGGTCCGATTCCAGGTCTATAAGCGGGGCGAAATGCATTCACAATGGCCCTTGGCCCCGGTCATCTCTGTCGAGCCGGGGCCAAGGCATGTCTAGGGGCTCGTCATGGGCAATGTGGTGGTCGTTGGCGCCCAATGGGGCGACGAAGGCAAGGGCAAGATCGTCGATTGGCTGTCGGAGCGCGCCGATGTCGTTGTGCGCTTCCAGGGCGGGCACAATGCCGGCCATACGCTGGTCATCAACGGCAACGTGTACAAACTCTCGCTCCTCCCTTCGGGCGTGGTGCGGCCGGGCAAGCTCGGCGTGATCGGCAACGGTGTCGTTGTCGATCCGTGGGCGCTGTGCACGGAGATCGAACGGCTCGACGGGCAGGGCGTCAAGATCTCGCGCGATAACCTGCGTGTCGCTGAGAATGCAACACTCATTCTGCCGTTGCACCGCGAGCTCGATGTCATCCGCGAGGAGGCCGCGGGCACCGCCAAGATCGGCACTACCGGGCGTGGCATCGGCCCGGCCTATGAAGACAAGGTTGGCCGCCGCGCCATCCGCGTGCAGGATCTGAAGAACCTTTCGACCCTCGGTGACAAAGTTGATCGCATTCTGGTGCATCACAATGCGCTGCGCGCGGGCCTTGGCCGCGAGCTTGTCTCCAAAGACCTGTTGATGGCGGAACTGAAAGAGGTCGCGCCGAAAATCCTGCCGTTCATGGATGTGACGTGGGAGCTGCTCGATCAGGCCATTCGCGATCGCAAGCAGATCCTCTTCGAGGGCGCGCAGGGCGCACTTCTGGACATCGATCACGGTACCTATCCGTTTGTCACGTCGTCGAACACGATTGCCGCACAGGCCGCCACCGGCTCGGGCGTTGGCCCGCGTTCCCTCGGCTATGTACTCGGCATTGCCAAGGCCTATACGACGCGCGTGGGATCGGGGCCGTTCCCGACCGAACTCGACAACGAGATCGGGGCCAAGATTGGCGAGCGGGGCCGCGAGTTCGGAACTGTGACGGGCCGCAAGCGCCGCTGTGGCTGGTTTGATGCCGTGCTGGTGCGGCAGGTGTGCAAGGTGTCCGGCATTGATGGTATTGCGCTGACCAAGCTGGACGTGCTCGACGGCTTCGAGGAGATCAAAGTCTGCGTCGGCTACAAGCTCGACGGCGAGCGCATCCACCGTCTGCCGGCCGGGCAGAACTCGCAATCGCGCATCGAGCCCGTCTTTGAAACCTTCGAGGGGTGGTCGCAATCGACGCAGGGTGCGCGCAGCTGGGCAGATCTACCCGCGCAGGCGATTAAGTACGTCCGCCAGATCGAGGAACTCATCGAGTGTCCCGTGACGCTGCTGTCGACGAGCCCCGAGCGCGATGACACGATCCTGATGAAGGATCCTTTCCAGGCCTGATGGACCGCGCGCGCGGGCGGTGCCCGTTCGCCAATTGAAAACCTTTCACCGAGTTCACTGGAACACGGGGCCGATGCGTGCTCAGGAAGAGCGCGCTGCCCCCCATGGAGTACCAAGCATGGCCCGCAAACCGACCGCCAAGGAATTGTTCGTGATGTTCAACGTCACGTACGAGGACGGAACCCAGACCTCCAATCGCCGCGTGCCGGAATCCATCCTGGGTGGTTTGGAAGGCGATGCTCCGGCGCAGACCGTGATCGAAGAACAGGACCGGATGATTGCCGAGCAGTCGGGCCGGTCGCGCGGGGCTATCAAGGCGATCGTGCGTGCGTCCGGGCGCTAAATGAGGTCAGCCGCTGTCATGGGCCCGATGTTCGAAGCGTCGCGCGACGCGGGGCTCGTCCAGCTGGCGACGTTCGTGCCCCACGCCGGATCCGACTATGCGCGCGACCGGAATTTCGATTTTGGGCCTGACCGGCGGACGAATGTCTCGCTCCTGTCGCCGTACCTGCGGCATCGGCTGATCGGCGAAGCCGAGGCCGTACGCGCGGTGCTGCGTCCGCATCGCATCGGGGGTGCTGCCAAATTCGTCGAGGAAGTATGCTGGCGCACCTATTGGAAAGGCTGGCTCGAACAGCGCCCCGGTGTGTGGGATTCCTATCTCGCTGATCTGGCCAGCGACACCGCTCGTGTGCAGGGCGACGCCGATCTCGCGGCGCGCTTGGCTCAGGCGTGCGCTGGGCAGACCGGCATCACCGCTTTCGACGCCTGGATCAGTGAACTGGTTGAAACGGGCTATCTGCACAATCACGCGCGCATGTGGTTTGCCTCGATCTGGATATTCACGCTGGGTCTGCCCTGGACCCTCGGCGCGGACTTTTTCTACCGGCACCTGATCGACGGCGACCCTGCTTCCAACACGCTGTCCTGGCGCTGGGTGGCGGGCCTGCATACGCCGGGCAAGGCGTATGTGGCGCGGGCCGAAAACATCCGCACGTTCACCGGCGGCCGGTTTGATCCGGCGGGCCAGTTGAATGAGGACCCGCAGCCGCTCGCGGGACCTGATTTGCCGGCTCCCATGCGGCTGCGCAGTTTGATGAGTGTGCCTGACGGCCTGCCGGTCGTGTTGCTCGTTGGCGAAGATGATGTGACGCCGGAGCAGTGGCCGGTCGCGCATGCGGACATCAGGGGCGTGGCTGTTCTGCCGCCGGATACGCGCTACCCGGCCTTGGCGGTTCGCGTGATCGATTTCCGTGTTTCCGCGCTTGCCGATGCGGGCACCCGCGCGCAGACCGCGTTCGGTTGTCCGGTGGTAACGCTTGCAGACCCCCTGCCTGACGGACTCAAAGACTTCTGCGCGGCGCAAGGCGTGGAGGATGTTGTCACCATGCAAGTGCCCGCCGGTCCCTCGCGGACGACGCTGAATGGGCTTATTGCCGGCTTGGGCGGTTCAGGCCTGACGCTGCGTGAAGTTCGCCGCGATTGGGATGGCGCGTTCTGGCCGTATGCGCGTCAGGGCTTTTTCAAGCTGAAGGAGCGCATCCCCGAAACGCTCGAGCGGCTTGGCCTCGTCTGACCGTTCCGATCATGCGGCGGCAATGACGCCCCGTGCCGCATCGCGCGCACCAGGCTTCAATTCCGCGGCCAGCAGACGCGTGGCGTTGACCGGCCCCGGCATGCTGATCTGGCCCGGGCGAACGCGGGCAAATCCCAAGCGGCCATAGTACGGTTCATCGCCGACCAGCACGACGAGCGAGCGTCCCGCCTGTCCAGCGGCGGCCACGGATTCGGCAACGAGCCGCCGGCCGTAGCCCTGATCCTTGAATTCGGGATCGACCACCAGGGGACCCAACAGCAGCGCCCCCGGAACACCGCCGATGGTGATCTCGCTCATCGTGACGGATGCAATGATGCGCGGCCCCAAGGTCGCGACGCGGCAGAACTTCGAAACGTGCGACGGACCGCGCGCATTCTCCCGGACACGATACGCCGTGCGCGCAAAGCGTCCCGGTCCGAAGACTCGGTCATGCAAGGCGCTGATGGCATCCACGTCGGCGGGCTCGGCGGGGCGCGTGACGACAAGTTCGGACATTCGACTGGAATCCGGATGGTCGGGTAGGCCGCGGGGCCGTAGCATGGATTGACGCTCAGGGTCCAGCGGCGCGCGTGTCTACCAGATAGACGTTCGCGGTGCGCCCTCGAAAATCTCGGCAAGGCGCTCGCGAACGGGCGGGTGGGTCGCTTCGGGAAGGGCCCCGCGGTCGAAGAAGGCCTGCTCGGCGATTTCCAGGTTGGGCGCTGGCACCGAAGGTTGCGACCAGCCCCGCACGACGAACAGCGCGATGTGGTCGCCTGGAAAATGACGGTGGTTGGCGTAGAGCCCGAACAGCTCTGGCGGGTCCGAGATGACGATGCCCGCTTCTTCGCGCAGTTCGCGTTCGAGCGCGGCCGTCACGCTTTCACGCCGCTCGACGCCGCCGCCCGGGAAATGCCATCCGGGGCGGTAGCCGTGACGAATCAAGAGAACTTGCCCGTTGCCATCGAGGACGACCCCTTGGGCACCGAGCGTCAGTCCCCGCGACCAGCGCCAGTAGCGTTGCATCGTTCGCGTCACGATCTTGGCAGCAGGCATGGGGGTCTCCGCGCGGGCAGCCTAGCACGCGGCCTGAGGCTAGCAGGTTCTCAGCTGTGAGGCTTTGCGCGCTTCGCTCAATTTGGCAAGCACCGCAAGCCGCCCGTGTGCTAGGACACCCGCGCACGTTTGCCGCAACCGAAGCCGCTTATGTCACAAAGCCTGACGCTCGCGCACATCTCCGATCTTCATCTGACACCTGTCGTCGGGCTTGGGTTCCGGCATTGGAATGTCAAAAGAGGGCTCGGCTATATCAATTGGGCGCGCAACCGGCGGCGCATCCACCTGCGTCCCGTCGCCGACATTCTGGCGGCGGATATCCAGGCGTCCGGCGCCGATCATGTAGCGGTGACGGGCGATCTGGCCAATCTGGGACTACCCGGTGAATTCGGACCGGCGCGCGAATGGCTCGTTGCATTGGGATCGCCGGATTTCGTCAGCGCAGTGCCCGGAAATCACGACATCTATTCGCGGCGGATGTTCGGGGCGTCGTGCCTAGAGGCGTGGGGTGCCTACCTCTCGAGCGATGCGTGGGGCGCCACGCTGCTAGGCGAGGGCCCCACATTTCCGTTCGTGCGCCGCATCGGCGGGTTCGCGCTCATCGGTTTGAACTCAGCCATTCCCACCCGTCCGTTTGAGGCCGCGGGCCGGCTCGGCCACGCGCAACGCGCGGCACTCGATCGCCTGTTGGAGATCTGCGCGACGCGCGCTATTCCCAGTATCGTGCTCATCCACCATCCGCCCTTGCCGGGCCAGACGGCACCGCGCCGGGCGTTGCAGGATGCGGAGGACCTTGCAGCCATCTTATCGGCACGCGGCGCCGATCTGGTGCTGCACGGGCATAATCATCGCGATAGCCTCGTGTGGCATCCCGGTCCGCGCGGTCCCATTCCGATCGTGGGAGTTGCCTCAGGATCCGCCGTTCGCGAGCACGGGCCCGAACCCCTGGCGCGGTACAATCTCTATCGTCTCTCACCCGGCGGTGATGCGCCCATCGAAATGACCGTCCGCGGGCTCGGCGGCGAAGGCGGCGAAGTGATCGAACTCAGCCGGACGCAGCTCAATCCGCCCCGTTGACGTTCAGCGCTCAAACCTCATCAGCAGACCAGTCGCGTCGTCGGATGTCTTGGCGCGCGGATAGGCACGGCACTCCTGATCGTCAATTTCCAATTGCCGCAGCCTGTCGATCAATGCGGCTAGGCCATCGGCTTCCGCGGCCGCGATGAGGCTCTCGTCGTTATGCGTGCCGAAGACATCGATCAGTCGGGTGAGACCATCGCTCGCCAGCAGGCAGACATCGCCAGCTTCAAGCGCCAGATCTCCGGTGATGATCATGTGCGCCGGCGGTGGGGTGATCGAGAACACGGCATAGCCGCCGTCCATATTCATCAGCGCGCGCTTTCTGCGCAACTCCGGCCAGAGGCTCGCGCGCATGGTCAGGCTATCGTCATCCGGCGCCTTAGCTTGAAGCGCACGGATGCGATCCTGAACCCAGGCATCTCCTGTCCGCATGTCTTCGACACCGTACGATGTCACGCCGCCAGCGCTGCGAACGAAGAGCGTGCAGTCGCCAAGCGCCACGTATGCGAGTCCGGCGTTTGTGCTGCGTACGATAAGCCCGGCCGCTGATGGATGTTCTGAACGTCCAGAAGGCTGCCGGGTGGCCACCCGATCGAAAGTCTTCGCCGCAGCACGCGCGAGATGAAGCGGAAGATCGGACATTGCGCCGTCGTAGGTGTGCGAGAGCATCTTGAGATGGCCTTCGATTTCGCCAGCAAACCATGCCGCGTCGCTCACCGCCGTCGTCAGACGCTCGGTCACGACATCCGTCGCGCCATCGATCACCCAGGCAAAGTCTCCCGCCATTCCGGCGCGGTCTTCGTTGGCGGCGCCCGATGCGGCAGAGGCTTGATCGATGCACGTGAGGGGCATGGTGGTCGGCTCACACTGAACGACGCATATGACGATACCTGCCGTTTGGCCGGACCTGCAACGGTCCCGGCCTTTCGGGGCGTGTGCCGCAGGGTGGGCGCGGAGGTGCTTGACAAGATCAATATCAGATGGGCACTTAAGACGCGTATCGGTCTCCGTGTGGCGGCAACGCCGCATGGGTGAAAAGGGAACACGGTGAGATCCGGCAATGGATCAATGCCGAGGCTGCCCCCGCAACTGTACGCGGCGAGCTTCCCCCACCAATGCCACTGACGTCTCCGGTTCTCCGGGGACCTCGGGAAGGCGGATGGGAAGCGTTTGAGCCGCAAGCCAGGAGACCTGCCGGTACATGCTGCCCATCCCTCGTGCGGGGCGCGCGAAGGAACGGAACACCCGTAGTGGCGGCTGATGTGCAACCGGTAGGGAGCGGCGTCAGGCATGTACGGGCAGCAGGTTCAATTCTAGAACTTGAGATTTTTGGGGTTTGGGCGGGCCGGTGGGCATTGCTGCTCTACGATCCGTATCCTCCAATTCCTTCCGTTCATACCCGATCCACCGCTTTCGCCAGTCACCGCCAACTGGGGGAAGTGATGACGTTGAGATACACGCGCAAGCGATTGATGAGTTCGTGCATGGGGACCGCAATCGCGGTCGTCGCGGGCACAGGCACGGCCACCGCGCAAGAGACGTACGAGTTGCCGCCCGTCGTGGTCGAAGGGGCCACGCTGGACGCCAAGACGAAGCGTCAAACTGCGCAGCCCGCGCCATCCGGCGCGGCAAGCCAACAAGCGACATCTGCCTCGGCCAGCAACGGCGGATCGGACGATGGTGTAGGCACCCTCAGCGGCGATGCCCCGGCTGGCGACACGACATCCGGTGGCACAGGTTCGGGTGGCGTCGAGGCCCGCAAGCTCGGGACGCCGGTCACGGTTGTGACGGGCGAGGAGCTGAAAGCGCGCCAGATCCGCAACGCGGCCGATGCCTTGCGCTCCATGCCGGGCGTGGCGGTGTCGTCCTCGGGAAGTGGCGGCAGCGCCACCCAGGTTCGCATTCGCGGTGCTGAAGGCAACCACACGCTCGTCATCATCGATGGCGTCGAGGCCAACGATACCAGCATTGGCGAATTCGACTTTTCCAACTTGGCGGCCGACGATATCGAACGCATCGAGGTCATCCGTGGCGGCCAGAGCGGGCTCTATGGCTCCCGCGCCATCGGCGGCGTTATCAACATTGTGACGCGCGGCGGCAAGGGACCGCTCACGTTTCGCGGCCGCGTAGAAGGCGGCAGCTTCGGCACGCGCGATGTGGCCGGCGGCGTCTCAGCCGGTAACGAGCGCGGCTATTTCTCTGCTGGCTATTCTTACCGCGAGACCGACGGCTTCAATATCGCGCCGCTGGGCAATGAAGACGACGGCTATGACCGCCGCACCTTCAATCTGCGGGCGGGGGTAACGGTTGCCGACGGCATCAGCCTTGACGTCAATCTGCGCAACACCCGCACGTTCTCCGAGTTCGACGCCTTCGGATTCGCAGCACCCCCTGGCGTACTGCAAACAGCGGAAGATTCCGACAACACCTCCGAAACCGTCACGTGGCTCGGTGGGGGCAAGCTGACTTGGGATATGTTCGGTGGCGGTCTGACCCATGTCGTCGGCGGCAACTTCAACATGACCACATTGGAATCGACCGATCCGTTCAGCACGGCCACCTACGACAATGAGCGCAACCGGTTCTTCTATCTCGGAACGGCCCGGTTCGGTTCGACGGAGCAGGGGCTGCGCCATACGCTGAGCGGGCTGATCGAGAAAGAGATGGAGAGTTTCACGCCCGATATCGCCTTCTTCACCGACAATGAGGAACGCGAGCGCGAACGCATCGCTTATGCCGCCGAATACCGCGGCGAAATCCTCGATCGGATTTTCCCCACGGCCAGCGTGCGCCACGAGGATAACGACAGCTTTGAGGATTTCACGACCTGGAAAACCGGCCTCTCGGTTGATTTGAGGGAAATCCGGCTGCGTCCCCACGCGAGCGCCGGGACGGCCGTGGCGCTGCCGGGCATGTTTGAACAGTTCGGCGCCGTGCTCGGGACCTTCGTCGGCAACCCGAATTTGGTTCCAGAGGAAAGCTTTGGCTGGGATGCCGGTGTCGAGGTCACGCTCGTTCCTGGCGTGGCTGTCGTCGATGTCACGTACTTCGAAAGCGATCTGCAGAACGAAATCGTCGGCTTTGGCGATACGCTGATCAATCTCGACGATGAGAGCCACCGCCGCGGGATAGAGGTGGCCGGCCGCTTCAACGTCACGCGCGAGATCACGCTGGGTGCGGCGTACACGTGGCTCGACGCGTCCGACCCGACGGGGCTCGCTGAAGTCCGCCGGCCGGAACACACGGCCCGGTTCGACGTCAACTACGTCTTCGATCACGGCCGGGGCAATATCAACCTCGCGGCAATCTACAATGGCGAAGCAACAGATTTGGCGTTCCTGAACCTCGCGGGCCCGCCCTTCTTCGGGTCGCAGTTTGTCACGCTGGACGAGTACTGGCTGGTCAACGTGGCCGCTTCCTACAAGCTGGCTCCGGGTGTGGAACTCTATGGCCGGGTCGAGAACCTGCTGGATGAGAACTATCAGGAGGTCTTCGGCTTCGAGACGGCCGACGTGGCCGCTTACGTGGGCATGCGGTTTACCTATGAGGAAGAGGCCACGCGCGCATGGTCGGAAGGCCGCTAGAATGATGTTGTTTTCGATGGAGAATACGTGATCCGAGTTCAACGATTGGGGAAGAAGCAGCGTATCCGCGCCCTGGCGGCATTTGCCGCCGGGGCGACGGCGTGCGCGGGCCTTCTGGCTTCCCCGTCGCGCGCCGAGACAACCGCGGCGCGGCCCGAACGGATCGTCTCCCTCAACCTGTGCGTCGATCAGATCCTTCTCGATCTCGTGCCGCGGGATCGCATCAAGGCGTTGAGCTTCCTGGCAACGGATCCCTCGATGTCGCTCATGCACCGTGAGGCGGCCGGCATCGCGACGGTGCGCGGACATGCGGAGGAAGTTCTGGGGCTTAATCCCGATCTCATTCTTGCCGGCGAATTTACCACCGGCGCCACCGTCGAGCTGTTGCGCCGGCTGGGACGGCGGGTCGAAATCCTGCCGATGGCCTCGACGTTCGCGGGCATTCGCGATCTCGTGCGCCAGTTGGCGGCGCTGACCGGCGAAACAAGGCGCGGGGAAGCCCTCGTCGCCGCATTCGATGCCCGGCTGGCCGCCATAGCGCCCGCCGACGGCGGGAGTGCGCGTCTCAGGGCCGTGGCGTTCCAGGTCAACAGTCTCGCCTCCGGTCCAGGGTCGCTCGTGGACGATGTGCTGCGGGCGGCGGGTTTTGACAATCTGGCCGCCACCGCCCGTTTGGGACCCGGCGGACGTTTGCCGCTCGAGAGCCTGGTCAGCGATCCGCCCGACGTTATCGTGCGCGCCAACGCCGCGCGCGATTTCAGGACCGTGCTGGGCGATAACCTGCGCCATCCCGCCTTCAAAGCCTTGGAAGTGGACCGGCCCAGCGTTCATATGCCGATGAGCGAGTGGCTGTGCGGAACGACGCGGATTGTGCAGGCCGTCGAGAGGTTGGCGGGCGCGCGTGCGACGATTGCCAAACGTGCAGCCCCGCGTCCGGCGGTGAAGCCGCAAGCATCCGCCCTTCCAGCACTCGTTCCCGCGGCGGAAGCCGCTGTCACGGCCGTGCAAGGTGTGCGCGCACCATGATCCGACTGGCGCCGCTGACCGCCGCTCTCGCTCTCTCGGCTGCCGTCGCGTTTGGCCTGTCGCTGTGCCTTGGGCCTGAGGGATTTCATGTGCCGGGGTCCGTCGAGGCACAGCGCATGATCTTTTTGGAATTGCGATTGCCGCGTGCCGTGATCGGCTTTCTGGTCGGCGGCACGTTGGGTCTTGCCGGTGCCGTGCTGCAAGGCTATCTGCGCAATCCGCTGGCGGAACCGGGGATCATGGGCATCACGGGCGGCGCGGCTTTAGGCGCCGTCATCGCCATTCATTCCGGCCTGTCGGCATCGGTGGCGCTGGCGCTGCCGGCCGCTGGCCTCGTCGGCGCTGGATTGGCCACGCTCATTCTATCGCTGCTGGCCGGACGCGGCACGGGGCCGGTCACGCTCATCCTCGCGGGCGTCGCCGTGTCGTCACTCGCCGCCGCGCTCACGTCACTGGCGCTCAATCTTGCCCCCAATCCGTTTGCGGCGTCAGAAATGCTCTACTGGCTGATGGGGTCGCTGACCGACCGGAGCCTGACGCACGTGTGGCTGGCCGCGCCGCTGATCGTGCTGGGATGCGCACTGCTGTTCTCGACCGGCTCTGCGCTCGACGCGCTGTCGCTCGGAGAAGCGGCAGCTGAAAATCTCGGTGTCGATCTCGACCGCCTGAGGCGTGTTGTCGTTGGCGGTACGGCGCTCTCGGTCGGTGCCGCAACGGCGGTGTGCGGGGCGATTTCGTTTGTCGGTCTCGTGGTGCCGCATTTGCTGCGGCCGCTGACGGAGGGTGAGCCCGGGCGGCTGCTCTGGCCAAGTTTCCTCGGCGGCGCGACGCTGGTTCTGCTGGCTGACGTGGCGTTGCGACTTCTGTCCCCTCTGGGTGATTTGCGGCTGGGTGTGCTGACGGCATTGCTGGGTGCGCCGTTCTTCCTGTGGCTGGTGCTCAAGACCCGCTCGGAGCTGGTGCCATGACGGCTGCCGGCGGCACAAATCACTTGAGCGGCACCGGCCTTTCGGTCCGGCTTGGCGCACGCACGGTTCTCGACGGGATTTCGTTTGATGCCCGGGCCGGCGAAATCTGGGCCGTCGCGGGTCCCAATGGTGCTGGAAAATCAACACTCCTGCGCGTATTGGCGGGGCTTCGCGCGCCGGACGCGGGACGGGTCGCGGCCGGCGGCACCGATATGGCCCAACTGGACCGCCGCGCGCGGGGCCGCCGCATTGCCTACCTGCCGCAAGACCGGACTGTACATTGGCCGCTCAAGGCCCGCGCTGTGGTGGCCCTGGGGCGGCTACCGCATGGGTCTGGTATTGGTCGCAGTGAGAGCGAGGATGATCGCCGTCTGATCGATGCAGCTCTGATGGCGACGGATTCGTCCGCGCTTGCGGATCGCAAAATTTCAGAGTTGTCCGGCGGCGAGCGGGCGCGCGTGCTGATCGCGCGGGCACTTGCCCAGGATGCAGGCATCCTTCTGGCTGATGAACCGGCAGCGGGGCTCGATCCCGGACATGCGCTCGCTTTGTTTGAAACATTCCGCCGCCTCGCCGCCGAAGGGCGGACGGTGATCGTCGCGTTGCACGACTTGTCCCTCGCGCTGCGCTATTGTTCGCATGCCCTTCTGTTGAAGGCAGGACACATTGCGGCATCTGGTCCGACCAGCGACGTTTTGACCGAGGCTGCAATTGCGCATGTCTACGGCGTTTCGGTGCGCATCGGACACATGGAAGGTATTCCGTTGGTGCTGCCCGTCTCACCGTTGACATGATACGGTCAGGCTCTTGCGACAAGGTTGGAACATTCGGATCGTGAGATCCGCTTTCCAAAACATCTCGGGGGCATCTGTCGCGTGGAACTCATCCGTCGCAGAAAGCGAATAAATTTGGCATTGCAGGGCGGAGGCACTCATGGAGCCTTCACCTGGGGTGTCATCGACCGCCTTCTTGAAGAAGATCGCCTCAAGATCGGCTGGGTCAGCGCGACCAGCGCCGGCGCCATCAATGCCGCTGCGCTCGCCGCCGGTCTTGCCACCGGCAACCGCGAAGCCGCGCGCGACAAGCTGCGTGAGGTCTGGCACGCCGTGGCCAAAGCTGGCGTGCCCGATTTGCTGCGCCTCAATCCCGTGCTGTTCACGTTGAGCCGCTCCGCGCCGCTGGCGCATCTGGCCAGCCTCTGGTCGCCTTACGAATTCAATCCGCTGGGGTTCGATCCGCTGCGGCGGCTTCTGACCGAGACCATCGATTTCGAATTGATCCGCACCAAGTCTCCGGTCGAGCTCCTGATCGCGGCGACCGAAGTGGCGACGGGCGAAGCGCGCCTGTTCCGCCGCGAGGAACTCACCGTCGATGCAATTCTGGCATCGGCCTGCTTGCCCGCATTGCATCACGCGGTCGAAATCGACGGCGTGGCGTACTGGGACGGCGGGTTTTCGGCCAATCCGGATCTCGTCACGCTGGCCATGGAAAGTCCGGTGGCCGATACGCTGATCGTCCAGCTCTCTCCGTTGACGAAGGAAGGGCTGCCGACGGGCGCGCGCGAAATCCAGGCGCATGTCAACAGGCTGACGTTCAATGCACCGCTGATCCGCGATGTGGAGATCATCGAGACGGCGCGCGAAGCCATGCATGGCGTGGTGCGCTCGCGGTTTTCAAGGCTGCGTCCGCTGGCGCAACATCGCTTCCATCTCGTCGAGGCTGCGCCCTACACCGGCGTTCTCTCCGAGGACACAAAGATGAATCCTGATATGGCCTTGCTGACGCACCTGCGTGAAGCTGGGCGCGCGGAGGCCGGCAAGTGGCTCGCGCGGCACTGTGTTGATATCGGCCGCCGGTCCACCGTCGATCTTCGGTCGCACTTCCAGGCTGTGCGAACGGGCCGTCCGGCGCGCATTACGGCTATAAAAGCCGGTCATGAGCCTGCGGCGGTTACGTCGAAGTCGGGGAATGATCCCGGTCCCGGCGGCGAACCCATCGCCGAGCCGCGCCGCGCGACTGGCAGCTAGCACTTGTCACGGCAAGGCGAGCCGCGCGTAGCCTTCCGATACGGTTTCATCCAGGACGCGCTTGTATCCGGCGTGCGCCGCATGCGACGGCGCGATCTCGCCCAAGGGCGCCGATTTGAAATCCGTGCGCTTCAGGTAAGCTATGGGCGCGGAGACCGGGACGAAGTAGCGCCCCTGCTTGTTCAGCGTTGTGATGAGCCCACGCATTTCGCCCGCGTTGTCGAGCTGCGAGACGAGCACCATGCGCATGGCGCCCTTGGTGAGCGACACGAGGTGAATGAACATCGACGACGACGGAATGTAGAGGCGGCCCCGATGTGAGAAGGGCTGGTCGGGCCGGTCGCGTTCTTCGAACAGCAGCGAAGGCCATTCCGGGTCCCAGATGATATCGGTGCGGAAGGCCACGATGGTTTGCGGATTGGCAAAGGCCGGGCGCAGGGTCAGGTAGCTGCCGATGTAATGGTCGACGCCCGCCCGTGTATAGGCGCCCATGTAGACGGGCGCCACAACGCCGCCTTCGCCCTTAAGATCCATCGGCTGAGCGGTCGTCATGGCGCCGGACCACAATTCCTTCACACGCTGGAAATCGAGCCCCAGGACCATGCAGACGTCGAACAGTGTCTGGTCGCGCACCGCGCGTCCGCCGAGCAGGTTCTGAATGGTCTTCTCGTGACACTCAGCGGCGTCGGCCAGTTCGACCTGGGTCATCTTCTTTTCGACGAGTGCCGTGCGCAGCATCTGGACCGCGGCGCTCCGGTCGGCGCGGGACGGGGCAGTTTTGTCGGAGGCCATCGAGCGGATCTTTCAGGCGGGCGATAACGACTTGCGGGAACTTACCGCTTCTTGCCGCGCCGCGCCAAGGGTCATTCGCTGGTCGTGGTTTCCGCCGTGGGTGCCAGTTTCCGGTAGGCCATGGAGAGAAAGGTCACCACCACCATGCCGGCAACGAAGAAAATCGCCTCCAGGGCCACAGCTTCGCGCACGTAGCCGGCGCGGGACGTATCGTCCGCCAGCCCGACGATGGAGAACCACGTCAACGTCAGCACCAGTGGCATGCTTAGGCAGACGATCCCGCCGAGATACAGTCTCCAGAAAAAGCCACGTGTCGCGCGCCAGCTGTGGGCCAGGCCGAAATGCCGGTTCGACGTGGCGATGGCGGGCAGGAGCAGTGCGAGCCGCGTGGGCACGAAACTTAAAGCCGCCAGTGGTCCGATGATGATGGCGGCCGCGCCCGCGATTAGGATGAGTGCCGGAATCCAGCCGGAACCGCCGTCGCCGTCCGCGCCGTCTTCACCTTCGCCGTCCAAGGCCTCTGGTGCACTGGCCTCC
Source organism: uncultured Alphaproteobacteria bacterium (assembly GCA_963786675.1). Taxonomy (GTDB): domain Bacteria; phylum Pseudomonadota; class Alphaproteobacteria; order Rhizobiales; family Hyphomicrobiaceae; genus JAGVSR01. The sequence goes on from CAWAZY010000003.1 coordinate 215,702, forward strand.
GGCAGCGCCGCACTGAGCGCGCCGCCCTCCACCTCTGTGCTGCCTTCGATCAAGGCAGTGAACAGGAAGATCGGTGCGAGCACGGCCGCGAACATAATCACGGCGACATTGAAGTAAGCCAGAACTTCATTGACGAAGCCGCCAAGGCGGCCGGGCGTCACGAACTCGCCTCGTAGCAAGAGACGGTGCCAGGGCACCGCGATGCATGCCCCAAGTATCATCGAGACCAGGGCCGGTACGAACAGCATGGTCCAAGAGCCAAAATAGCCCTGTTCCACGGCTGCGCGCTCCAGCGGCCACAGGACCCAGTTCAAGACCGCCGCGGAGGCGACGATCAGCACGCCCCACAGCCATCCGATCCGCGCCAGGGATCCAATGTTCTCAATGGTGATGACATGCGCATCGATGACGGTGCGCCAGAACGGAAACAGGGAACGGGTGGGTTCGGGCGCCATGCCATGCCTGGGAAAGACTGCGATGGCGCTAGGCTAGACCGATTTGATGACTTGCGGAAAGGGGCGGCGGAAAGTGGCGGCACATGCGTTGCTGGCGGTGCGCCTGTGCCGGTGTCCGCTTGGAATGAGTTAGCGATCCAGGACGACCAGCCGGACCGGGGCCAATCCCTTTTGGCGCATGCCAAGTTCGTCGGCCGCAGCTTCGGAGACGTCGATGACGCGACCCGGCTTGAACGGCCCCCGGTCGTTGATGCGCACTACGGTCTTGCGCCCGTTGCCCAGATTGATGACCTCGACCTTGGTGCCAAACGGGAGCGTGGGGTGGGCGGCCGTCATGGCGCGCTTGTCGAACACTTCCCCCGACGCCGTCATCTGTTCCTGCCAATAGTACGAGGCAATGCCGTCGATGGCGTGGGCGCGCGCCTTGCCCTTCGCAGCCGTGGGCTGTCCGCTGATGCTGCCGGTGGTCACCGGCGCGGCGATCACCTGGGTCTGCCATCCGGGAGACGTTTCATTGGCGGTGCCGGGGTCGGGTAGAGCCAGCGCGCCGAGGGTGACCGCGAAGATGGCCGTAAGGAAGCGAAGCATGCTGCCACTCGAAATGGGTTGAGGACCTCGCCTAGGCCGATTCGGCGGCGTTAGAAAGGCGAAGGCGGAGACTGCGTTCCGCAATCTCCGCCCCAGCTCACAATCTTATTTTTCTCGAACTCTTGAGAGTTCAGCCGCGGCCGAGAACGGCGACCGAAACCGGTGCCACGCCCGAAGCCGTCATGCCCACCTGCTTGGCAGCAGCCTTCGACAGATCGATGATGCGGCCCTTGATGTAGGGACCACGATCGTTGATCGTAACGACGACCGAGCGGCCATTGTTGCGGTTGGTCACGCGGACCTTGGTGCCGAACGGCAGCGTCTTGTGGGCCGCCGTCATGGCGTTCGGGTTGAACCAGCCGCCGGAGGCTACGCGCTGGGGCTGCCAGTAGTAGGATGCCATGCCCGAGTAGCTGCCACCGGAAGCTGCCGTCGAGTAAGACTTCTTGGACTTCTTGGCGGCGTACTTTTTCTTGGTGGAGGGCTTGGCGTAAGCCGACTTCTTGTAGGCCTTCTTAGAGGCGGTCTTGTTCCAGGCCTTGGAGGCGTGGGCCTTCTTGAGCGACTTCGCCGAGCCGCAGGACGGGGCCGGGCCCATGCACTCCCAAGCGGCGCTAGCCGGGCGAAGGTCCGAAAAGCCGACGGCGAGCATCGCCACGGCAGCAGCAAACAGAATGCGCATCTCACATCTCCATTTCATCGGGCGGCCTGTTTCAGGTCGCCGGCACGTGCAAGGTCGCGGGGCTCGATGAGCCGCTCTCCTTCCCCCGCCGAACCGGGCCCGCTCGCGGCGGGTCTTACGGTCGGTCAGCAAGAAGCCTTGCGCACCGGTTGAGAGGGAACCTGAACGTGGAACCAGAAGACCCTCGGACGCCGACATTGTTTCGGGGGCAACTCGCGCCACCCCCGTCTGGTCCGCGGAACCAACACTGCAGCGCACAAATGGTCAAGACGTCCCAATGAACAGCGTACAGAAAAAGCGCTTTAAAACGCTGAATTCTAGCGTGTTTTCAGGGATGGGAAGATTTGGTGGCGCGACGGCACGTCGCACAACCAACGTCTGAGTTGATCGTCTGAAACATTTGAAAATATGTCGAGAAAGCGGCACGTATGTGACGATGCTGCGATGCAGCAATTGCCGTTGTCGGAGTTTTGCCAAGCGGCAGGGTGACATAGCGCTGTCGTCCAGACCGGTTTAGACAGGCCTTCCCAATTTCCAGGAGAAAACATGGCCGCCGCTGGCGTCGTCCCTCAACCCACGCGGTCGGAAGCCTTTCAAGTCTGGGCCCGCATCGGTTTGCTGTCGTTTGGCGGCCCAGCCGGTCAAATCGCGCTCATGCATCGCGTTCTGGTCGATGAAAAGCGCTGGATCGATGATGATACATTTTTAGGTGGCCTGAACTTCTGCATGCTGCTGCCTGGACCGGAAGCCATGCAACTCGCCACCTATGTCGGCTGGCGTCTTCATGGCGTCGGCCGGCGGACTGATGGCTGGGCCTGCTGTTCGTCCTGCCCGGTGCCGCACTCATGCTGGCGCTCGCTCTTGCCTACGCAGCCTTCGGATCGGTGCCCATTGCTGAAGCCCTGTTCCTCGGCATCAAGGCCGCGGTCCTCGCCATCGTCGTCCAGGCCCTGCTGCGCATCGCGTCGAAGGCGTTGAAAGGCCCCAGTCGATCTTGGGATCGCGGCGGCCGCTTTTCTGGCGCTGTTTCTCGGCGGTGTGCCGTTTCCCATCATTGTGTTGGCGGCAGCCTTCTTCGGGTGGTGGCGAGCGCGCGGCGGCCCCGTTGCCTCCGCGCCCATACTGCAGCCCATCGCGATGGCCGATACGCTCCGGACGATCATCACTTGGGCCGCGATCTGGGTGGTGCCGCTGCTTGCCGTGGCACTGGTCTTCGGCGCCGATCATGTGCTTGCACAGTTGGCGCTTCTCTATTCGAAGCTGGCGGTCGTCACGTTCGGCGGTGCCTACGCTGTTCTGACCTACCTCGCCCAAGAGATTGTCGAGACCTATCGCTGGCTATCACCGGGCGAAATGCTCGACGCGCTGGGTCTGGCGGAGACGACGCCCGGGCCATTGATCCTCGTCACGGAATTCGTGGGGGTTCTGGCCGCGTACCGTCATGGCGGTGGCCCGCCCGCATTGATGGGGCTACTCGGCGGTGTGGTGACGCTGTGGGCAACATTCGCGCCCTGCTTTTTGTGGATTTTCGCCGGTGCGCCCTATATCGCGCGCCTCAATGCCATGCCGCAGCTCAAGTCCGCGCTGGCCGCGATTACGGCGGCGGTGGTCGGCGTCATTCTCAATTTGACGGTCTGGTTCTCGCTGCATGTCCTGTTCGGCCGCGTCGATCGCGTCGCTGCTGGACCGCTGAGCGTGGATGTCCCCGATCTGGCCACATGGCGCGGCGACGCGTTTGCGCTTGCCATTCTGGCCGCGCTTCTCCTGTTCGTCGCCAAACGCGGTATTGGCGTCACGCTTGCGGTGACGGGCGCTGTGGCGCTCGCCTGGCACGGGTTGGCGGCGCAAGGGTGAGGCCGCGCAAGGTGCCGCCCCAGATTCGCCGGGCTCAGAGCCAGCCCTTGCGGCGGAAATAGACGTAAGGGATGACAGCGGCGAGGACCATCAGGCCGAGCGCCAACGGGTAGCCCCAGGTCCATTCGAGTTCGGGCATGTGGCGGAAGTTCATGCCGTAGATGGACGCCACGAGTGTGGGCGGCATCAGCATCACGGCCATCACTGAAAACAGTTTGATGATCTGGTTCTGCTCGGTGGAGATCATGCCGAGCGTCGCTTCCAACAGAAAACCGATGCGGTTGGTAAGAAACCGCGTGTGCTCCATCAGGGAGAGGATATCGCGCTGAGCAATATCTATTCTCTGCATGACGCGGGTATCGACGTTGCGCTCGCGCGCCGTATCACGGAAAAAATGCAGCGTCCTGTCGAGCGAGGTGGAGCTTTCTAAAACGCGGCTGACGAGATCGCCCTCCTTGCCGGTTTGCCTGAGCAGGACATCAAGCCGGCGCGAAGCATCCCGGCGCGCACTCTTCAGGTTGAAGACATTATGCGTGAGTTTATCCACCTCGTCTTGGATGCGCTCGATCAAGTCAGCGGTGCGCTGAATGAAGGTTTCCAGGAGGCCGATCATCAACGCGGCTCCGGAATTGCAAGCCACCGCCCCCCGCTCGGCGCGGGCGGCGAGCATCCGGAATGATTTCGGCTCGACGTAGCGAACGGTGATGAGCTTGTTGTCTTTCAAAATGAATGTGACGGTTGAAGAGGTCGGGATCGGATCTTCGATGTTGTGGACGATGAACGCCGTCATGAACGTCGCCGCCGTCTTCCTCGTAGAACCGGCTTGAGGCCTCGATCTCGCGGACTTCGGCCCGGGTCGGAACATCGATACCAAGTGATTTTTCGATGAGGTCCTCTTCCTCCGGTGTCGGATGGACGAGATCGATCCAGACCGCATCCGGCCCGGGAGCCCCGGCATCGGGCACGCGCGATCAGTGCGCCGTTCGCGAATTGGTAGACGTTCATCATTGCCGGAACCTCATGCTATACTGCTCGGGTGATGCAACCCTTGCCCGCTGTCAACGAATACCTTTCGGCGGACTGGACCAGTGTCGGAATATAGGGCCTTGAACATGACATTGGGGATGGCCCTCGTCTCCTGACGCTCCACTATGTTAGACCGCTACGCCCACTGAGAGAGAGGATCGTTCCATGACCCGCACACTCGTGTTGAGCACCATTCTGGCAGCGGTCTGGGCAGTCCCGGCCGCGGCGGCCATCGATTGCCGCAACGGCTATCAGTTGGTGCAAGGAAACCTGCTCGCCACGCCCTATTGTCAGGATAAGCTTCTGGCCGAGGTTGCGCGCCAGTATGGGGCGGGCGCATCGTTCGCCGAGATCCGCGACAACCCCAATACGAAGCGGGATGTCTGCCGGCTCGTCGGCCGCGATATCCGCGTTTATGAAAATTGTCAGACGGTCAATCCGAGCGGCCGCCGCGGGTTCTAGACCTTCAAGCCCATCATCCCGACAATTTCATCAACGGCCCGGGTCGGGAATAGGCGGCCTTCGCGCACGTCCGTCTCGATGCCCGGAAGGCGCGCGGCGACCGCCGGGTTCGATTTGACGGCGTGGAGCAACCGGTCGCTCAGCATGTCGCGCATCCACTCGACCGCCTGACGCTTGCGCCGTTCGGCAAACTGTCCATTGTCCCGCGTGAGCCTGCGATGCTCGCCGATCTTCTCCCACAGGGTGTCGAGCCCCAGGTTCGTGCGGCCCGAAATCGTGATCACCGGAGGTAGCCATTCGGCTGACTTGGGCGTGAAAATCGCGATGGCGTTCTGGTACTCGTTGGCGGCGCGCTGGGCCCGGGTGATGTTATCGCCGTCGGCCTTGTTGATGGCGATCATGTCGGCGAGTTCGATGATGCCCTTCTTGATGCCCTGCAGGTCATCGCCGCCACCGGCCAGCAGCAGCACCAGGAAAAAGTCGACCATGTCGGCGACCGCCACTTCCGACTGTCCGACGCCGACCGTCTCAACGATCACGACATCGAACCCGGCAGCCTCAAGCAAAACCATGGTCTCGCGCGTCTTGCGCGTGACGCCGCCCAGCGTCCCGGACGTCGGCGAGGGACGGATGAAGGCTCCGGGCAGCTGCGACAGCTGGCTCATGCGCGTCTTGTCGCCGAGAATGGATCCGCCGGTGCGTTTCGACGTCGGATCGACAGCGAGCACGGCCACCTTGTTCCCAGCCTCGACCAGGTTGGTCCCGAGTTGGTCGATGGTGGTCGATTTTCCGACACCGGGCACGCCCGTGATGCCGAGCCGGAAGGCGCCGCCCGCGTGCGGCAGCAGAAGTTGGAGAAGTTCCTGAGCCGCCGCGTTGTGCGCGGACTTGGAGCTTTCGACCAGCGTGATCGCCCTGGCGAGCGCGGTCCGGTCGCCGGCCAGAATGGCATCTTTATAGTCGGTGGGGGTCATCGGCGGGCGGGTCAAGGCGTCGTTCCGGCTCTCAGGAAGTGTGACGGACCCGATCGGCCCGGCGAAGGTCAAGACGGCGGACCATGTGCAGGATTTCGCCGAACCGCAAGGGGAAAGGGCTGCGTCGCGTCGCCGTTGGTGGTGGCGTGCTTTGCCCTGCTTCCGTCGCCTTTCCAGGGCTTTGTGGGCAAAGTCCGCAGCCGAGGTTGCCGGGCGTGGACCTGCGGGCCTAGATTGCGGCCCGTTGGGAAGAGGGCATGAGGGGTATGACGGAGTTGCCGGAACTGGCGCGCATCGCATTCGTCGCGGTGGCGCTGCTGCTGCTTTTCATGTTCGCGTGGGTCTCCACGGGGCCGATGCCGCGTCTGGCGCGTGCTCTGGCGCGCCTGTGCCTGACGGTGCTGGCGCTGGCGCCTATCGTGCTGATCATTTTGTTCAGTGAGTTGAGCGCGCCCGATCTGGCGCGTGCGCCCTCGAAATCCCAACCGCCGCCGGTCGCTGTCCGAAGCGCCGCCTCCGGATGCGGCGGCCGAGGAAGAAGACCGCGTCGCCGAAGCAGAGCCGCCCGCTTCCAAGCCAAAAACCGCTAAGCCAACGCCCGCCGCCAAGCCGGCGCTGCCGCCGTCCGACGACGAGGCGCTGCCGCCGTCCGACGACGAGGCGCTGGCGCCGCCCGCCTCCGAGCCCACGCCCACGGATGCCACACCCACGGATGACAGTGCGGGGGCCAGCCGGGGGCTCGGATCGCCCGCGCCGGAAGCGCCACCAGTGGGTGGATTGACTGGAACGCCACCACCGCCACCTCCGCCGCCACCCGCGACACCACCGCCGGGCGGAACTGCCGCCGAGGAACAGAAGGACGGTTACGACATCGTGCCGGTGTATTACGGCACCGACCGCGAACTGACAGAAGCACCCAAACGGATCGATTACGGTGCGAACCGCGGCCGCAAGCTGGCACTCGGGCGCGCACTCGTCACGATCCCGAAATCGCATGTCCAGCCGACCATCGAGCGGCCATGGGCCATTCGCATCCCGTATACGAGCATCACACTCTACGAAGAGGCTGAAGATCCCGAGAAGCACTTCACGCTCCAGGAGCTGAAGGCGCTGTCACGCGCAGACTTCCTGAAACTCGTCCGAGAGCGTTTGGCTAAGTCCCAACGCTTCAAGGACCACGCGCTGGTCTTCGTCCACGGCTACAACACGACCTTCGACAACGGCGTGTATCGCACGGCCCAGATTGCCTACGATCTCAAGTTCGACGGCGCGCCTTTCCTCTACAGCTGGCCATCCGGTGGTGGTGTGGCGAGCTACACCTACGATCGGGAAAGCGCGGGACAGGCGGTCCCCTTCATGCGTGACTTTCTCGACATGGTCATCAAGGAGACCGGAGCCAAGTCGGTGAGTGTCGTCGCTCACAGCATGGGCAACCAGCCCACCCTTCAGGTGCTCAAGGATATCAAGGCGTCGTCCCCGCCCGGCATCGTCATCAGCCAGATCATCCTGGCCGCGCCCGATGTCGACCGGGACAACTTTGAGAATATCGCGCGGGATATTCAGGGCTTGGCGTCGGGGATCACCCTTTACGCGGCCGCCAACGACCGGGCACTCGGCGTCTCGCGGCGGTTCCACGGCGGCGTGCCCCGAGCCGGCGACGTGCCCGACGGCGGTCCGCTGGTTTTGCCGGGTGTCGATACCATCGATGTGACGGCGGTCTCGACCGACAGCTTCGGGCTCAATCACTCCGGTTACGCCGAGAACAACGCCCTTCTGAATGATCTGCAACTCTTGATCCAAACGGGAGAGCGTCCGCCTGAAAAGCGCGTTCCAATCCTGGAGAAGGTCGGGACCGCGCTGGGGGCGTACTGGCGCTATCCGCTCAGCCCCTAGAACGTGGCCCAATTTCTCAACGAAACGTTAAGGCCTGTCTCATAGTGTGACACCGTCAGCAGCTTCGCGGGTCGCAGGCGGGTCATGTCGCGGAATTTGAAATTCGTACTTTTTGCCTTGGGTTTCCTCGTCGCCACGGGCTACGAGGCGGCGCGCGCCGACGAGGGCTTCGTGTGCCCCGGCGGAAAGATCGTCTATGTGCCCTTCGGCAAGCTGGACGAGATGAAGCGCACCAACGCCTGCGTGGCTTCGTATTTTGGGGCTGGTTCACCACCCGTGGCTGCCGCATCAGAACCGGCAGCCCAACCGGTCCCGGCCCGTGCGTTGGCTCCGGCCACACTTGAGCAAGCCGCACCTGCGCCTGTCCGCCTCAAGACCATCCATGACGCCGATGCAACGCCCGAACGGGCTGCCGCGTCGCGCCGCGTAGCGGCTGTCCGGGTTCCGCCGCGGGCCGCGGAAGGAACCGACTACCGCAACATCACAGTGCTGAATGCGGGCGAGTCCCGGCCGCAAGTGTACCAGCATCTAGACTGAACCTCTGCCGGGTGCCCCAGGTTGGGTGAGAGGTAAGCAATTCGTTTACCCGCGTTTGCGACACTCGCGAACCATTTGGTCTCAATTCGAAGTCGGCAGGCGGTTTCCATGCGGCATACCACGCACACGCGGTCTCTCTCCGGGGTTCTCTTGGCTGCGGGGCTCATTCTGGCCTGGCCGCTCCTCATCGTTTCACCGGCCTCGGCGCAGTCCGACGAAGCACCGAGCGACATGTCCATCGATACGTCCGGTGAGGTTCCCGTCGACGCGACGCCGCCATCGCGTGATGCGGACGCCCCCGAAGCGCCGCAAGCTCACGAAGCCAGTGAAAACGCTGAGAAACCAGAGCGCCTGTCCTCCGGCGACGAGGCAAAAGACAACGCCGCCGCCACGCCCGCGAAGGCTCCGGCCAATGATCGCTTGTTCTCCGGCGCCAAACCCGCCAGCAAGGAGAAGACGGTAAGCCCCATGCTGAAGGCGCGGGGGGCCGACTACTACGACCGCCGCGCGGCTGAACTCCTCAAAGAAGACGAGGGTTCCGGGGCCGTCGAGCAGCACCCCTTGGCGTCCGCCTACCCCGAACAGTTTGTCATCGTCTGCGAAGCGGGCTGCCGTGACGGCTCCAGCGCGCAAATCGTCAGCATGATGCCCAAGCCCAAGGCCGATGAGAAAACCGGGTCCGAGGGCAACGTGCCCGGACTTATCAGCTGTGTCGGTGGCTGCCCCGCAGGTGGCCCGGGCACATTCGCATCGGTGCCGTCTGCCGCCTCGGGAGGCGCACGCATTGCCGCCACGGTCGGCGAGTGGATGACGACTGTTGCGCAGGTTCCCGCTGGTGCGGCATCGCCTGAACCCAAGGCCGCCTCTGGCCAGGGCTCCGGCGATTGGATGAACCAGATCAATGCCGACCGCGCACAGGCAAAACCGGCCGCGCCGGTCGAAGCCCCGCAAACGGCGAAGGCAGCCATGACCGAAAAGGCGGCCGAACAGAAGGTTGCTGTCACGACGCCGGTCGCGGCTGCCACGCCTCTGGCCAAGCCCGCCCCGGAGAAGGACGCCCCCGCAAAGGCCGAAGCACCCGCCGCGGCTGAAATTCCCGCGCAACAAGAAAGTGCGAAAGCCGCGCCGTCCGCAACGCAAGACGCGCCGGCCAAGCAGGAGAGTGTGACGACGGTTCTGACGCGGGCGCGTTCGGAGGCGACTAAGCCTGAACCGGTCGTTCAGTCCCCGTCCACGCTTGAAAATTCCAAGCCTAAGGTGGCCGAGCCCGAGTTAGCCCAGCCTAAAATTACTGAGCCCCAAATCACCGAGCCTAAGATCGTCCAGTCTGAAGTCGCAAAGCCTGCGCCTGTTGCCGAGAAGGCAACGAGCCCGATCGTCGTGAAGGCACCGGAAGCGCCAGCCGCACCGGCTCCCGCGGCCCCCGTCGTCAAGGCCGAGGCCCCGGTGGCGAAGCCGCCTGTCACCGCGGATCAGACTGCCCCAGAGGCCAAGGCACCGGCTGCCGGCGCTGATGATGGTTCGTCGCTGTTCAAGACCAGCGTCAAGATGGCGGCCGTCGAGCCAGCCGCCGAGCAGCCGCCCCGTCCGGAGAACACCGAAAAAGTGATCTCGGTGCATTCCCAGGACCAGGAAATGAACGCGGCCATCGACAAGGCGCGCGCCAGCCTCGACGGCTTCTGGAAGTCTTATGAGACGCCTGCTTCCGGCGAGAGTGACTTTGCCCTCAAGGTCGCGATCACGGGCAACGGATCCACCGAACACTTCTGGCTGACCCGCATCGAGCGCAAGGGCGACAAGATTTCGGGCCTCGTTTCCAACCAGCCGCAGAGCGTCAAAACGGTGAAGATGGGCCAGCGCTACGAATTCACCGGCGATATGATCTCGGACTGGACTTTCAAGCGCAACGGCAAGCTGGTGGGCAACGAAACGATGCGCGTGTTGCTGCCGCGGATGCCGGAAGAGCAGGCCGCCATCTACCGCGATATGTACGAGACGCCCTGAAGCCGGACTTCCTAAGACCGGAGGCCGAGAGGCTAGATATCCTCGGCATCACGCCGGCAAACACAGATCAAGGAGCGGCGTTCGAGGTTCAGCCCGCGAGCGCCGCTTTCAATTTCGCCGCATGGTCGGCCAGAATGGCCGGATCCTCCATCCCGCCCGCATGACGGGTGAGAGCCGCGCCTTCGTGGCGCGGAATGACGTGAAAATGCAGATGGAAGACCGTCTGACCCGCGGGCGCTTCGTTGAACTGCATGATGGTAATGCCATCGGCGGCAAACGCCGTCTGGGCCGCTTGCGCGATGCGCTGCACCACGGTGATGAGGTGGGCCAAGGTGGCGGGGTCGGCATCCAGCAGGTTGCGTGAGGGTGCTTTCGGCAACACCAGCGTATGCCCTGGAGCCTGCGGCATCACATCCATGAACGCCACCGTGTGCGCATCCTCGTAGACACGGTGCGATGGGATTTCGCCGCGCAGGATCTTGGCGAAGATATTTGACGTGTCGTACATGGCTGCCGCTCCCTAGCATCGCGAAGAAATTGACTTAGGAGGCGCGGCCGTGGCGCGTCAAGCGCACGGGGCTAATCCTGCTCCTCCTCCAGGGATTTCTTGTAGGGTGCGTACATGGCCAGCGCTGCGTTGCTGCGGGCGACAGCTGGCCGTTCCTCGGCCAGGAAGCGGGCGACAGCCGCGCCGAGCCGCTCGTCCGCGAACCAGTGGGCCGACCACGTGAGCACCGGTTCATAACCCCGCGCGAGCTTATGATCGCCCTGGGCCCCCGCTTCAACGCGCGCCAGTTGACGCGCAATGGCGTAGTCGATGGCCTGATAGTAGCAGAGTTCGAAATGTAGAAAGGGAACATGGCGGGCCGCGCCCCAGTAGCGACCGTAGAGACAGTCGCCGCCGATCACGTGCAGGGCGCCGGCAACGGGCGTCTCCCCGTCGCAGGCAAGCGTCAGCAGGCAGTGGCCTGCCATGCGCGCGCCGAGCTCGGTGAAAAAGGCGCGATTGAGATAGGGCCGACCCCATTTGCGGCTGCCGGTGTCGATGTAGAAATCGTGAATCGCATCCCAGTGCGCCTCGGTGATGTCCCCGCCGGATAGATTGCTGATCGTGAGGCCCGAGGCGTGAGCTTCCGCCCGCTCCCGGCGCACCATCTTGCGCTTCCGGGAGGCCAGCGTGCCGAGAAAGTCGTCAAACGTGCGATATCCGCGATTGTGCCAATGAAACTGCTGGCCCGTCCGCACGAGCATGCCCAGTTCGCCCAGACGCTGCGCGGTATCCTCCGAGGCAAACGTGACATGCAAGGATGAGGCGCCAAGTTCGTCCGCCAGCATCATGCCCGCCGCGACCAGCTGGCCTTCGCGCGCGGCGCGGTCTTCGCCCGGTGCCACCAGCAGGCGCGGCCCAGGAACAGGCGTGAACGGCACGGCAACCTGCAGCTTGGGATAGTACTGTCCGCCAGCTCGATGATACGCATCGGCAAAGGCGTGGTCGAAGACGTACTCCCCCTGGCTATGGGATTTGACATAAAGCGGCATCGCGGCCGCCAATGCGCCGGTTTCCGTTTCGATCAGGATATGACGAGGCTGCCACCCGGCGCGCGGCCCCGTCGTGCCGGCGGTCTCGAGCGCTGTCAGAAACGCATGTGACACGAACGGATTGAAATGGCGTGGATCGGGATTAGCGAGCGCGTCCCAGGCCGCGGCAGGACAGTCGTCCAGGCGAGAAATCACCTTGGCTATAGCGGTGGGGCCGTCGTCCATCCGTTGGTCTCGCTCTTCATGCGGCCTATATGATACTGAAGTTCCCGGAATTGGATCATGAAATCCCGGCAAGGAGACGGCCCATGGGCTCACGTTTTTCTCGATCCTGGCGCGCCGTAGCTGTCCTGGCGCTGGCGGTGGGGGTGGCCGCGGCCGGTCTGTCCGACGTCGCCGTCGCTCGCGACGAGGAAGGGGTTAAGGTCCCGCGCCGCTCGATCTTTCGCAACCTCGTGTCCGCCAGCCGTGTCGAGCAATCGGCGGAGGCCCAGTACACGCAGATGACGCGTCAGGCGTATCAGCAGCGCAAGCTGCTCGGCGGCTCGGACCCGCACGTGGTCCGCTTGCGGCGCATTGCCAAGGATCTGCTGCCGCACACCGAGAAGTTCAATGAACGGGCCAAGGAATGGGACTGGGAGGTCAACGTGTTTGACAGCCCGACCATCAACGCCTTCTGCATGCCGGGCGGCAAGATTGCCTTTTTCACAGGCATTCTGGACAAGCTGAAGCTGACCGACGATGAAGTGGCGATGATCATGGGGCATGAAATGGGTCATGCGCTTTGGGAGCACGCGCGTGAACGCACGGCGAAGACCAATCTGACAAACATCGGCAGCCGGGTCATCGGCGGCCTGCTGTTCGGCCAGGCGGGCGAACTGATCGGAGCGGCGGGGTCGAGCCTCGCGGCGCTCAAATTCTCCCGCAACGACGAGAGCGAAGCGGACCTGATCGGCATGGAGCTGGCCGCGCGCGGCGGTTACGATCCCCGGGCTGGCATCACACTTTGGCAGAAGATGACGAAAGCCGCCGGTGGCGCGCCGCCGCAATGGCTATCGACCCATCCTTCGGGTCAAACGCGCATCGACACCATCAAGAACAACTTGAAGGACGTGATGCCGCTCTACGAGCGAGCTAAAGCCAAGCGTGGCTGAGGCCTGTAAACCCTGCCGTTCGGATTCATGCGCGCGGCATGGTTTCCCGTTGCGCGCCCGATGGAGCGGCCTAGAAAAAAGACTTGAGGTAACGGCGTGCAGGAGGGAGAGGGGATGATGGATGTGAAGGGTCGGCGCCTGTCTCGGCGTGGTTTAGGCGTGCGCAGCATCGTCTGGGCCTTACTTGTCGCGGCGATTTTCGGGCCGGGTCTGCACGCCGGGCTCTGGTCGCCGGCTCAGGCCCAAGAGGCAAGCACCGACGCAAGCCTTGAGAAGGAGGCCTTCGAGGCCGCGAAAGACCTTGGCACGGTGGAAGCCTGGGAGGCCTTCCTGAAGAGCTTTTCAAGCGGGTTCCGGGCCGATCTGGCGAAGGCATACATAAAGAAACTCGCAGAAGGCGGGCCTGCCGGCAACCAGCAATCGCCGGCAGACGCTGGACCCGCCCCAGACAACGCCGCGCTGCCGGACGCCGAAGCGCTGGCGTGCCGCGAGGTGGGAAAGTTGCGCTCTGAAAAGTCGGCATCGGCCGCCAAGCTGGTCTTCAGCAATCAATCCGATAGCGAACGGCGGATCACCTGGATTGATTTTCGCGGCAAGGAACAGAAGTCGATCATCCTGGCGCCGGGCCAAGAAAACATCCAGCAGACGTTTCTGACCCACCCTTGGCTGGTACGTGATGCCGACGGGAAGTGCCTCCAGGTTTTCCGTGCCCTGGGCGAGGAAAGCATGGCGCGCCTCTAGCGCTGCGGTGGGGCTGAGGCTCTAAGCGGTTTTGCGGGGCGTTCACGGACCGTCGGCGGGCAGGCGCTCCAGAACAATCGTCGACGTTCCTGCCACAGGCAGAAATATTTCCAGGCAATCGCCCGGTCCGTTGGAGATGCGCCACGGATGGGTCTCGAAGGTGTCGACGGTGATCGACTCGCCTGAGTTCAATCCCCCGATGTCCTTGATCTCACCCTTGCCGTTGATCCACTGCAGCGACCTGTACATGCCCGACCGGTTCTCGAACGTCACACGCGCGGCGCGCGAGGACGATTTCGATTTGAGTTTCCCGCCGGACTTGCAGGTCAGCCTCTCGGCTGCCGGCGAAGTAGTCGTCTGAGTGTCGGCGACGTCACGCGCGGGGGCTTGATCGCCACTGTTGCCTTTCACTGTTGTTGCCGTGCCGACGGACTCGATTTTGGAAATGTAGGCGCGGGCAAGGTCGGCATAAAACCCGGTCGGATACGATTTCAGATAGGCATTCCAAGCCGCGACAGTTCCCAGTTCCTTGGCGGTATTGAACGCATCGCGCTGTTCGCCGGTGATGGGCTGGGCGGCTGCGGACTGCGGCAGCATCGTACAGCGACGGCCCCCGCGGCGAGAAGCACTGCGATGAGGATCGATCGTGCAAACGTCTGGTGTCGTGACATGCGAAGTCTCATCTTAATGGAGCGCGCCGCCGTGATCGCCGGCCGTGCGATGTTCCGCAACTGTAAACGCAAAAACCGATGGGGCTCCACCTGTGATTTTCCACAAGGGAGAATTCAGGGAAGATAGCCTTCAAAGATCGTCGCGTCGGCATGGCGCGCGGCGGCAGCCCGGTCTTCCGCGCTGCGCACCGTCCAGGTGAACACAGGCAAGGACTGAACCCGCCGAACGTAGCGCGTGACGGGCGTCGGCAGGGACTTGACGTGATAGGCATAGAACGATGGCGCGGCAGGTCCTGACTCCAGCAAGTTCGCCAGCGCGTCTCCACGTGCCGCATCGATGCGATCGTGCCACCAGGTTTCGCCGTGCTCGTCCTTGTAGCCGCCAGAGACGATGCCGCGCGGCACTTCCGGGCTGAGTTCCCGCATGACGGCCATCACATCAGGATCAAACGACATGAGGGCCAAGGGGCCGCGATAATCGAGACTTTGGCGCGCGACGTCCGCCAGGAACGGCAGATCTGGCGGGTCCCACTCGCTTTTGATTTCAACCAGCAGCGGCACGCGGCCGTCGACCAGCCGCAACAGATCGCTGAAAGTAAGCATGGGCTCGCCACCGGTGCGGTAGCGCAGGCTTTGGACTTGTGTCGCGCCGAGCCCGGCAATGGGACCCTCGGCATCGGTCAGCCGCTCCAGTGTCAGATCATGAAACACGACCGGCAGCCCGCCGCGCGCCGGCCGGATATCGCATTCGATGCCGTACCCCCGAGCCATGGCTGCCGCGAAAGCGCCTGCGGAATTTTCCACGATGCCGGACGCGGCATCATGCAGGCCCCGGTGCGCGATGGGTCTGAGAAACGCTGCTGGATTGAACATCATGCCTCTCAGGCGATGGCCAGGATCGCATCGACCTCGACGGCGGTGTTGGCGGGCAGGCCGGATGCGCCCACTGCCGCGCGCGTATGGCGGCCCTTGTCGCCTAAGACGTCGACCATCAAATCGGACGCGCCGTTGATGACCTTGGGATGGTCCAAAAATCCGTCCCCGGAATTGACGTAGCCGGTGAGACGCACGACCTGCGCGATCCGGTCAAGCGATCCAAGAGCCGCCTTGGCCTGAGCCAGGATGTTGAGCGCACACAGGCGGGCTGCCGCCGCGCCATCCTCCACCGAGAGGTCCTGACCGACCCGGCCCGTGATGATTGTGCCGTCCGCTGCCTTGGCGATTTGTCCTGAAATGAAAAGAAGCTGGCCTGCCTGGAGGGCAGGGACGTAGTTCGCGACTGCCGCGGGAGCCGCCGGCAGCTCCAACCCAAGAGCCTTCAGCCGCGCCTCGATCTCGCCCGCCATGTGTGATCTCCTTGCAGTGCCGGGTGCGAACCCCTACTTTGCGCATGACCTTGTCGGACGAAGACAGTGGTTTTGCAATGGGGTGCCGTCTCCGGCGTACCGGCGGATCACCGGGAGCGAAAAAGCGTGGAGCGGCCGGAATGCGGATTGCCCCGAATGCAGCCAGACAAACGGGGCAACAGCCTCAAACGGAAGACCAGCGCGTGACCAAACCGAAACATCATCACCGCACGATCACGGTCCGTCCTGCCGTATGGGTTGCGATCGCGGTTGCCTGCGCGAGCGCCGCTGTTCCCGCACCGGCCATTGCCACCGAAACCGTGCCGCCGATCGCGCTGCAGCCGCATCGCGCGATCTACGATCTATCGCTGGATCGGACGTCGGCGGGCACCAGCGTCGCCAGTGTGACCGGCCGCGTGGTCTACGAACTGATGGGCAGCACTTGCGAGGGGTATGCGCAGAATATGCGGTTCGTCACGGAAACGACGACCACCGAAGGACAGGCGCAGATCAGCGATCTTCGGACGTCGAGCTGGGAGGATGCGCCCGCCAAGCGCATGCGCTTCAATTCCAGCACCTATGGCAATGATCAGCTCGTCGACCAAACGCAGGGCACGGCCGCGAAGGGCAGCCGCAAACCCGGTGTGGTGGCTATCGATCTGTCCAAGCCATCGCGCAAGTCGGCGAGCATTTCCGACACGCTGCTTTTTCCCATCGAACATTCGATGGCCGTAATCCGGCACGCGAAGGCGGGCGAGTTTCAGTTCGGCGCCAATCTCTACGATGGGTCTGAGGGCGGCGAAAAATACTACTACACCTCATCGGTGATCGGCCGCGCCTCGACCGGCGGCGGCGGCGGTCTCACGCGTGTCGCCAACGCCGGCAAGCTGACCGGCAAGACCTCGTGGCCCGTGTCCATCGCTTATTTCAAACCGGATACGGACAAGGTCGACGGCGTACCGCTCTACGAAATGCGCTTCCGCTTTTTTGAGAATGGCATCACCGCCGACCTCTCCATCGATCACGGAGAATATTCGCTGAAGGGCGAGATGACGGATCTGGTCATGCTCGATGCCAATCCGTGCCCCAAGAGTGCCAATTAGCCGGCGGCACGCTTATCTTCAGGTCTCGCGGAAGGCGCGCGAGACCATGTCGTCGAGGGGTTTCAGCAGGTAGCTGAGGATCGAACGCGACCGCGTTTCGATGAAGACTTCGGCGGGCATTCCCGGCACCAGCACGTGCGTGCGGCCGATTTTAGCCAGCTCCTCCGGTGAAATGCCGATCTGTGCCGTGAAGTGCTTGCGGCCCTGCTCATCGGCGATCTCCGCTGGCGAGACCTTGAGGACAGTGCCGGTCAAGCGCGGGGTCGTGTGGCTGTTGAAAGCCGGAAAGCGCACCGTCGCGCTTTGGCCGGGCTGCACCTTGTCGATCGACTGCGGCGCCAGTTCGGCTTCGACGACGAGCTTGGCGTTCTCCGGGATAATTTGGAGTATGGGGCTGGCCGCCGTGATCACCCCGCCCTCCGTGTGGACGGCGAGCGCGTGGACGAAGCCGCTGACCGGTGCGGTCACATCCGTGCGGCCGGCGCGGTCGCTTGTCGCCATCAAGGTTTCCAGCTGCTCGGCGAGCGCCGCTTCCACCTTGCGCAATTCATCCGTCACCGCCGACATGTATTCCTTGTCGGACTGGGCAATACGAAGCCGCGTTTCGCCGATCGCGTTTTGAACCTTGGCGAGTTCCGCATCCAGCCGTCCGATCTCGCCGTCCAGACGCGCGCTCTCGCGCTGAAGGGGCGCGATGCGCTGCTGGTTGACGAAACCCTTCTCGTAAAGGGGCATGACGCTCGCCAGTTCATTGGCGCTGATGTCGCGCTGGCGCAGCGTTGCCTTGCGCTGGCTCTGCAGGCCGCGCGTTTCGTCTTCGAGTTGGCCCAGCCGCTGGCTGAGAACCGCCTGCTGACCGAGTTCAGTCGCGCGGCGCGCATTGAAGAGCGCGGTCTGCGCCGCCAGGATGCGCTGGGTCTCGACATCGCCAGCCGTCAAATCCTCAGGCAGCGTGAAAGTATCGCGCTTGTCACGCTCGGCTTCGAGGCGGGCCTTTTGGATGGCGAATTCGCTGACCCGCTGGCGCGTGACCGCGAGACTGGCGCGGGCCTGGCTGTCGTCGATTTTCACCAGCACATCGCCGGCTTTGACGCGGTCGCCGTTACGCACCAGGATCTTGGAGACGATGCCGCCGTCAAGATGCTGCACGGTTTTGTAGTCGCCTTCCACGGTCACCGAGCCCGGCGCGATGACCGCCCCGGAAATGCTAACCAGCGCCATGAATGCGAGAAGCCCGCCCAGGAAATAGACGACGACGCGAAAGCCCGTGCGCACCCACGGTTCGGTGGCTTGCCAATCGTGCGCTGCCTCGCCGGGCGCGCGTGACGCGAAGGAAAGGCGGCTCATGGTGCGGCCGCTCCGGTTTGAGGGGGCGGTTGCGGCTGGAAGAGTGCCAGCACCTCGCGGCGGGGGCCGAAGGCGCGCTGCGCCCCGCGTTCCAAATAAAGCAGGAGATCCGCCTTACCGATGGCCTGCACGCGATGCGAGACCAGAACCACAGCCTGTCCGCGCGCGCGCATGCCGTCGATGGCGGAAGCCAGGGCTTCGTCACCCGCGCGATCGAGGTTGGAATTGGGCTCGTCCAGTACAACAAGGGCCGGATCGCGGAAAAGCGCACGGGCGAGAGCAATGCGCTGCCGCTGGCCAGCCGAAAGATAGGCGCCGAACGCGCCGAGTTCGGTGGCGTATCCGTTGGGCAATTGCAGGATGAGATCGTGGGCATGGGCTTGCCGGGCGGCGGCCACGACTTCGTCGTCGCTGGCATCGGCGGTGAAGCGGGCAATGTTGTCGCGCACCGTTCCAGCGAACAAACCGACGTTCTGGGGCAGGTAGCCGACATGGCGCCCAAGCGCCTCGCCGTCCCATTGGTCAAGCCGTGCGCCGTCGAGCTTGATGGAGCCCGACATTGGCGGCCAGAGGTTGACGAGTGCGCGGGCCAGCGTCGACTTGCCAGACGCGCTGGGGCCGATCACAGCCAGCATCTGACCGGGTGCGACGGCAAAACTGACACCGTTGAGGATGACGGAGCGCGTATCGGGCGAGGCGACGCGGAGGCCTTCGACGAGCAGGGCGCCCTTCGGTTCGGGCAGGGCCACCTTGCGGGCGGGCTCAGGCTCGCTGGCGAGCAATTCATTCAGCTTGGCATAGCTGTCGCGCGCCTTGAGGAAGCTGCGCCAGTGGCCAATGGCCTGCTCGATGGGGGCCAGTGCGCGTCCAAAAATAATGGTCGCGGCGATGATGGAACCCGCCGAAATTTCACTGGCGAGCGCCAGGGCGGCGCCGAGGGCCAGCATCAGCGACTGCATCAGCAGCCGGAGCGATTTCGACAGGGCGGACATGCCGCCGATCTTGTCGGCGGCCCGGACCTGCCAGGAGATCGCGTCACCGTTGGTGGCTTGCCAGCGTGCGCGATAGGCTTCCGTCATGCCCATGGACATCAAGGCTTCCGCGTTGCGATGCCCGCTCTCGGCGAGTTCGACGCTCTGCGCGGCGGTCTGACCGGCCTTTTCGAGGAGCGAGCGGGACCGGGCTTCGCTGATCCAGGAGATGGCCAGCAGCACGGCCGCACCGATCGTCGCGGCGAGGCCCAGGCTCCAATGGACGAGGAAGATCACCAGCAAATAAATCGGGGTCCAGGGCGCGTCGAAGAAGGTCAGCGGACCTTGGCCACCGATGAATTGGCGCAAGCCGTCCAGTTCGCGCAGTGCATGCGACCCGCCGGACTTCGATTTGAGGCTCTGACGCAGACCAGCCGCGAAGACCCGCGCGGAAAGCCGGTCTTCGACTTCACGCCCGATGCGCACGATGATGCGCGACCGCACCAGCTCAAGGGCGCCGACAATGGCGTAGAGTAGCGTCGTTAGGACGGTGAGGGCCACCAAGGTCGGCATGCTGCCCGACGTCATGACGCGGTCGTAGACCTGCAGCATGAACAGAGGGCCGGTGAGCATCAGAATATTGATGACCAAACTGAACGCGGCCGTCGCCATGAACGGCCGCCGGCTGAGCTTGATCGCGTCCCAGAGTTCACCGTGCTCGGAAACGACGCGCGTTTGGTGCGCTGGCGCGGAGCCGTTTGCCGACGGGGCGGATGGTCTTTGGGCTGGTTCGGCCACCGATTTGGCGACGGGGGCGGGTGCCGCCGCGGTCGCAGGGTTATGGCCCGCACCCGCGGATGGCATCGATGCCAGTTGGTCCGATGCCGGATGGGACGCTGCCGCGGGTGTGGCCCGTGCCGGCCGGATGCGTGCCGGCCGGGAACCGGGCAGGGGTGGCGGCTCGTGATCGGGGGCGGATGAGCGTCGCGGGGACTGGGAGGTGGCCTGGGCGGGATCCGGGGCGGTGCGAACTGCGTCGGTATCGGTAACGGGGGTGACTGTGATGCCGGGACCGGGATCCTGCAGCAACTGGCGCAGCCGCTCAACCGCGGCTTCCTGGCGCGCGCGCTCCGCGTCTTCGGATTTTGTCTGGGGGCGCGCCACGGGTGAATTCACTGGCCTATTGAATCGGGGTGACGGGACGTGCCGCAAGGAAGCCGCACAGCGCGACCCGCGCGGGCTCAGGGCGACCCGTCCGTCACAGCCGGTCCGCCTACGGTGATTTGAGCCAATTAGAGTGAGGATTGGATTAATTTGGCGGGGGTGTGCCGTAATGTTCTGGGAAAGTGAAACTTGTTAGCGAAATTGGCCGTTTCTCTTAAAGTCCTCTTATCCATTTCAGGCAAGAGTTCTAGCTACTTGCAATCGCGTCCTGAGAGCAGGAGTTAAGTATGCGTAAATCCATCCTCTTCGGCCTAGCCGGAGCTTTTCTGGCCTGTGCCAGCGCCGTCCCCGATCCCGCCGAAGCCTTCCATCGCCGTCATCCGGCAGGCTGGGGCACGGAACGTACCGTAGTCCACCATGGCTACTATCCGCGCTACCGGCATGTGTACGTGACTCACTCGGTCACCGACCCCTATGCCTACCGCTACGAACCGCGCGGCTACTATCCCTATTACAATTCGCGTTATTGGAAGCCGGCCCGCGAGATGCGCCTGCGCAAGCGCCGCCATCATCGCCATCCGCCCTACTATCAAGCTTGGGGCTACCCGGATGCCCACTACCGCCACCGCGCCTGGCATTATCGTCACCACGGCTATATCCGCCGCGGTCATTGGTAAGCCACGGACAAGATTGGGCGCGCGGCGTTTCCTGCACGCCGCGCGCCGTCCTTGTCACAGCCCTTTGTCTCTAAAGCGCTGAAATCGTAGCATGTTCATGCCGCATTCATGTGGCTTGTCGTTTTATCCGTGTGCATCGGGGGCCATGTGCGCCGCCGACGAGGTCCTAGCCGCCGGGAGTTGGCGGTGGATACAGGGAAACGACCATGCTGAAGAAAATCATGAGCCCGCTTCTGGCCGTTGTGCTGGCGTTTGGCGCCGTAACGGCCGCCACGACGCAATCCGCTGAAGCCGGCCGGGGTGGCCGGGTTGCCGCTGGCGTTGCCGCCGGCATCATCGGTCTGGGCGTCCTGGGCGCTTACGCCCATGCGCGGGACCACCGCTATCACAGCCGCTATCGCGATTATGACGAGGTCTGCCACAAGGGACCGCGCGAGTGCGGTTGGGTCGGCCGCAAGTGTTTCGAGAACCGCTGGGGTGAAACGGTCTGCCGCGGCGGCCGTTGGACCTGCTGGCGCGACACCTACTGCGATTGAGCGGGGTAGTGGAGCGTCCGCTTGCTATCCTACCGCTTTGACATACGAAGCTGGGCGCCGTGGGCCTCTCACGGCGCCCGGTTTCGTTCGGTTCCTTGAGCGCGATCGTCCCCCAATGGCCACAAACCGTCGATAACCGGCACATGGACGGTCCTCAGGGGTGGTCAGCCCGGACCTGTGATGCTAGTCCGAAGACCATCTGATGCTGGCCGGTCCGGTATGTTGGGAGTTCGAGATCCGATGCGCAAAGTCAGCCTCCGCGCGCCCGTTTCCAAATTGTTCTGCGCAGTCCTTGCGTTCGGCCTTGCCGGCGTCACGGCGGCGTCCGCGCAATCCGGTCCCGCCATCTGGTCCGGCCTCTACGTTGGCGCCCACGCGGGTTACGGCGAAGCGGTGGACGAGCCTGATCCGTTCGATGTCGGGGGCGGCCTCATCGGCATGCACGCAGGCTACAATTATCAGATGGGCCAGGTCGTGCTCGGTATCGAGGGCGACTACACCGGCACCGATTTCGACGATACGGCGACGGTCCCCGGCGCACGGGTGACGCTTGAGGTCGATGACATTGCTTCAATCCGCGCGCGGCTCGGCTACGCGTGGGGCCAAGCGCTGCTCTATGGCACAGTGGGCTATGCGTGGGGCGAGGCGGGCACGTCGGGGCAGGTGGCCGGTATCAAGTTTTCGCGGTCCACCGATT
The DNA here is from genome assembly GCA_963786675.1 of uncultured Alphaproteobacteria bacterium. Taxonomy (GTDB): domain Bacteria; phylum Pseudomonadota; class Alphaproteobacteria; order Rhizobiales; family Hyphomicrobiaceae; genus JAGVSR01. The sequence continues at coordinate 238,123 of CAWAZY010000003.1, forward strand.
TCGATGGTCTCGTTGCAGGCGGCGGGTTGGAATATAAATTCACCCCCGACTGGAGCGCGCGTGTCGAAGGTCTCGGCTACTGGCTTGAACCCGATGGCGCCGATCGCGACGACCTGGACGTAACGGTCATCCGCGCCGGCGTCACGTGGCATCTGCCGGGGTCGTGAGGCCTGCGTCTTTTCAAGTCTGATTGGACTAGCGTAGGGACCGGCGACGCATCAAAGCGGCGTGCAAGGCGACGGCAGCGGCATTCGATACGTTCAAGCTGCGCAGATCGTCGGCGGTCGTGATCTTGACCAGCCGGTCGCAACTGTCGGCTGTCAATTGGCGCAGACCTTTACCTTCCGCGCCCAGTACGATGGCAACCGGCCTGTCGAACGGCTCGTCCTCAATCGCCGCCGTGGCTGTTCCGTCGAGTCCCAGGATGGTGACACCGGCTGCTTTCAGATCGGCGATGGTGCGCGCGAGGTTCTGCACGAGCGCGACGGGTACCAGTTCCAAGGCCCCCGAAGCGGATTTGGCGAGCGTGCCGTTGAGCGGCGGGCTGTGACGGCGCGTGGTCATGACGCCGGCCGCGCCGAATGCGGCGGCCGACCTGAGGATCGCGCCAACGTTGTGCGGATCGGTAACTTGATCGAGCAGTAGGATGGGGCCGTGCTGGGCGGCGCGCTCGGACAGTTCATCGGCGTCGGGTTCGGGCAGCGGCTCGACTTCCAGAAGCAGACCCTGGTGAACCGTATCCGCGCCGAGCATCCGGTCCAGGTCACGCGGGGTGGTCGGCTCGGGCGTCAGGCCGCGCGCGGCAATCGGATCCGCCAGGCGGTGCGCCGCGTTCTCCGTGGCCAGCAGCCGGAGCAGGATCCGGGCAGGATTGTTAAGCGCCGCCTCCACGGCATGCACGCCGAAAAGCCGCACGAGTCCCTCGTCCTCTGCGGTCCCGGTCCGCGCCGCCGACGGGGGCCGGCTCCGCCGCGCGCCCTTATCGAAGCGGGGCTTGGGCTTGAAGCGGGACTTGAATGGGCGCGAATCCGGCATGTCGGCTCTATGGTTCGTGGGCTTGCCGGAGGCTTGGTCCGGGAGGCCGGCGGGGGCTCATTCCCCTACACGGAAATCAGGCACATTTCTATTTGACATCCGTGGCCTCGGCCGGGATAAGGTCGCGCTTGCCCTGCCGCTCGAAGCCGCGCAGGGCGCTTTCGTTTCGGGCGCACCCACGGGTGGCCCGTGCGATGGTTCGGAAGGGTGCCCGAGTGGCTAAAGGGGACGGACTGTAAATCCGTTGGCTTCGCCTACGCTGGTTCGAATCCAGCCCCTTCCACCATTTTTCCCTCTTTTGACCGATCTCTCGCGTTGCTGAACCTCAATTCAGCGACTTCCGGGTCACGTGAAGACATCCTATGATCCGCAATCTGTAAACGGGCGCGGCGGACTCTGCCGCGCTTTAGACGCGACCGGTGGGTCTCGTCACACTAAGGAGTGGACATGAGCCGACTTGCGGGTTTGGCGCTGGCCATAGCTATACTGGCCGTCGTCGCGTTGATGGGCGGCGGTTTCGCCCAGCCGGTGGACGCGGCGTCGTACAAGTTGTGCGCGATGCGGCAAGGGCAAAAAGGCCCGTGTACCTGCGAAGTCAAAGGCGGCACGCCCGGTGAATTCTTCACCGTCAGTCGCAGCCGCTGCCGGAGCGCGGTCAAACCGGCCCCGCCCGCTGCCGCAGCAGCAAATGAAACCGCCGCAGCGCCCGTCGAAGCCACGGCACCGGCCAACGAGGCGCCCGCGGCCGGCGCGTCATCGATCGAAACCGGAGCGACCTCCAAATCGGATGATGCGGTCGCGCAGTCGGCAGCCCCCGTCAGCGCGGCCTCGCCGTCCGCCAATCGCCGGCTCTTGGCAGTCCGCGCGCGTGGTGTTCTCAACTGTGGGATCAATCCGGATCTGCTCGGCTTTGCCAAGCGGACCGCGGCAGGCGCGTGGACCGGAATCGATGCCGACTTCTGCCGCGCGGTGGCCGCCGCCGTGCTTGGCGATGCAGGCAAGGTCGCATTCATTCCCGTCGAAACCAATGACCGCTTCGAAGCGCTGACGACAGGCGCGGTCGATATTCTGTCCCGCAACACAACGTGGACCATGGACCGCGACGTGGATATGGCGCTCGAATTCGCCGGCATCCTCTATTTCGACGGACAGGGCTTCCTGACCAGCGACGCGCGCGGTCTGGTGTCCGCGCAACAGTTGGGCGGCGCGACGATCTGCGTTGAGCAGGGCACGACGTCGGAAGCCAACATGAAATACTACTTCGCGGCACATAAGGTGGAGGTCGTCGCCAAAACGTTCGCCAACCGGGCGGAGTTGCTGAAGGCCTACGTGGATGGCACATGCGAAGCGATCACGGGAGACAGGTCCGGTCTTTTTGCTGACCGCGCCGAACTGGAAAACCCTGAAGTCGCATGCCATTCTGCCCGAGATCATTTCGAAGGAACCGCTGGGGCCAGTTGTCCTGCAGTCCGATCGGGAATGGGTGGAGATCGTCCGCTGGACATTGGCAGGTCTGGTCAATGCCGAGGAAGTCGGTCTCGACAAAGCGACGGCCATGGGCAGTGAGGCGCTGAAGGACGACGCGCTGCGTCTGGTCGAGGGTGCCGGCCGCAGCGGAACGACTTTGGGTCTTTCAAAAACCTGGCTGCGCGATGCGGTGGGCGCGGGCGGCCACTACGGTGAAATCTTCGAGGCCAATCTCGGCAAGGGTTCTCCCCTGGGCATGGACCGGGGGATCAATGCCTTGTGGAAACGGGGCGGTCTCGTCTACGCGCCGCCGATGTGGTGAGGCGGAATTCACCGCATGTTTTTCAGTTTGCGCGCAACCCGTAGGTCCTTTGACGTCCCCCCGCGATCCCGCGCGGCGGGCCGCTGGATCACCGCCGGGCGATTGACCGGCGCCCTCCTCATGTTCCTGGTGACGTATCTTGACGGTGCTCTGGCACGCACGCGAACGCCGCCGCCTGAACCCAGCCGTGAAGTCTGGATCAGCCAGCAGGGCATTGCCGTCATGGAACAGGCGCTGGCGCGGTACCGCCAGCTTGCGGCCCAGGGCGACGGCCCGCGCCTGCCGGATCGCACGACGTTACGGCCAGGCGACACCAGCCCCGCCGTCGCGGATCTGCGCCGCCGCCTTGAATTGATGGGCGATCTCGCGCCGGGACAGTCATCCGACCGCTACGGGTATGATATGGCGCTGGAAGCCGCTGTGAAGCGCTTCCAATTGCGCAACGGTGTTGAGCCGACCGGGATCGTCTACGGAATTACGCAGCGTCTGTTGAATGTGACCTTTGCTACGCGCGCGCGCCAGCTTGAACTCAATATCGGCCGGATGCGCGAACTGGCGCCTAAACTGGCAGCCGAGCCGCGTTCCATCCTGATGAACGCGGCGAGTTTTGAACTTCAGGGCATCCGGGGCGGCGTGGTTGAACTGACCAGCCGCACCATCGCTGGTAAGCGCGCGACACCGACGCCGGTCGTGTCGGCCTCCGTCCAGGCGCTCAATACGCTGCCGTACTGGCACGTGCCGGGAACCATTGCCAAGGCGGCGTTGATCCCCATGATCCGCAAGGATCCAGGTTATCTCTACAAGGAAAAGATCCGCGTTTTCTCCAGTTTCGGCGGCGAGGAAATCGATCCGGCGACGGTCAACTGGTGGAGTGATGAAGCGAACCGCTACGTCTTCCGGCAGGATCCGGGTGACCACAACGCGCTGGGTGTCCTGCGCTTCGACATGCCCAACAAGCACATCGTCTACATGCACGACACGCCGATGAAAAATCTGTTCGGCTACTTCGAGCGCGCGGTGAGCGCCGGCTGTGTGCGCGTGCAGAATTTTTGGGGTCTCGCCGATTCGATTCTCGACGGTCAGGACGGCCTTTCGGCCGCGGAGCTGCAGAGCCGTGTCGATACGGGCGTGCAATCAACGGTGAAATTGAAGCGGGCGGTGCCGGTGCACTTCATCTACCTGACCGCGTGGGCTGAGAATGGCGCCGTGCAGTTTCGCAACGATCTCTACAATCGCGATGCCAGCGCTTTCGACAGCGGCGAGGACGTCGCCGCGCGGCCTTCCGGTTTGACCGTTGCACCCTAAAGGTCCAGACGCTTCGCTTCGCGCCAGCACGGTTATCCGTCCCCGTTCCCGGTCCCATTATCCGCGTCCCAGCCTTCCTGGCCGATCAGCGGCACGAACCGCACATGCGAAAGGACCTCCCGGCGATAGTCGTCCGGACCCAGCCGGGTGATGCGGAAAAGTGTCTGCTCGGAGGGTTCCGGGCCGATGGGCACGACGAGCCGCCCACCGGTCTTGAGTTGCGACATGAGCGTGCGCGGTTCGGAGGGCGCACCGGCGGAGACGAGAATGGCGTCGAAGGGAGCCTCTTCCGGCCAGCCCCGTGTGCCGTCGTTGGCCCTGACTTGCACCTGTCCGTAACCCGCTGCTGTCAGGTTGGACCGCGCCAGCCTCGCCAGTTCGGGAACGCGCTCGATGGTAAAGACGCCGGCGCAGAGTTCGGCCAGGACCGCCGCCGCGTATCCAGATCCGCTACCGATTTCCAGCAAACGGTCCTCAGGTCCGATCCGCAGGGCCTCGGCCATTTCCGCGACGACGTAAGGCTGCGAAATCGTCTGACCAGATCCGATAGGTAACGGGCGGTCGGAATAGGCAAGATCCCGATCGATCGGCCGCACGAAAGCCTCGCGCGGAACCCGGCCCATTGCGTCCAGGACGCGCGCATCGGTGATCCCGCGCGCTGCCAGTTGCCGTGAAACCATCACGGCGCGGGCACTGCTGTGGTCTTCGGCTCTTGCCATCGCATCCCTGCCTTGGCTGGTTGCGCGTCAACCTTTGTGCCACCATGCCGCCGCTGACTGCGTTGCGTGAAGTCAAGTGCTGCCGATGGGCCGCGGCTGGCATTTCGGGGGCAGGGCCGGGTCGCGTCATAGCCAGGTCCCTCAGCGGCCAGATCCAGAGATGGCCTCAGCCCTCCTGGGGGCCTTCGAGCCGAGCGCGCGCGACGGCAATGGTTTGAGGTGCAACACCGCAATGACCGGAGAAGACGAGCAGCAGGCTTTCGTCGGCCAGCAGGTAATCCAGCGCGGCCTGTTGCACCGCGACCGTCCCGGCATTTTCGCGCAAGGTTTCCGGCTCAATGCCGGTCAGGCCCAGGAAGCGTGTCAGGCGGCGCGGGTCCTCGGCCAGAAAGCCCAGACAGTTCAAAGCCATGGCCTCCGCGTCGTCGCGGCTGAGGGGCGCGGGCTTGGAGGGCTTGAAGGCGCTCATCGCACAGGTTCCGAATTGGCCGGGAATGCTTGTCCTTAGGGCTTTGTTTTAAACTGTTGGTTACTGCTTCATGCGCAAACTACAGGCAAGGCGTCCTCTACCAGAATCGGTGCATGACGGTCCGGGCAGACTGGGGTTTTCCGGTAATGGTCTTCCAAGAACCAGCATTGGCCGTAGAGGAGCGTACGCGGGACGTGCGGCCGCGCAAGAAGCTTGTCCTCATCGTCGAGGACAACGAGCTGAACATGAAACTCTTTCATGACCTGCTCGATGCGCACGGTTATCGAGACGATCCAGACGCGCAATGGGTTCGACGCCATCGCTTTGGCGCGCGAGCACAAGCCCGATCTCATCTTGATGGATATCCAGCTGCCCGAGGTCTCGGGCCTGGAAGTGACCAAGTGGCTGAAGGAAGACGACGAACTGCGCAGCATCCCCGTTGTCGCAGTGACGGCGTTCGCCATGAAGGGCGATGAAGAGCGTATTCGCTCCGGCGGCTGCGAGGCCTATGTCTCCAAGCCCATTTCAGTCGTGATGTTCCTCGAGACAGTTCGCCGGTTCGCCGGTGAGCTTCGCAGCTGATGAAGTTCTGTATCCGAGTATCCGAATGACTGCCCGAGTCCTTGTCGTCGATGACATCCTAGCCAACGTCAAACTACTCGAAGCCCGGCTCTCGGCCGAGTATTTCGAGGTTGTGACCGCGTTCAGCGGTCCGGAGGCACTGGAGATTTGCGCCCGTGAGCGCATCGATGTCGTACTGCTGGACGTCATGATGCCGGGCATGGACGGCTTCGAAGTCTGCCGCCAGATCAAGGCGAACCCCGACACGCAGCACGTACCGGTGATCATGGTGACGGCGCTCGATCAGCCGTCCGACAAGATCCAGGGGCTGGAAAACGGCGCCGACGACTTTCTGACCAAGCCCGTGGACGATATCGCGCTGATTACGCGCGTGAAGAACCTCGCGCGCTTGAAAATGCTCAATGATGAGATGATGATGCGGGCCTCGACTTCGCGTCAGATGGGGCTCGGCGATAGTGCGGCGCTGCAAAAGGCGTTGAATGCGCGTGCCGGCCGTATCCTCCTCGTGGACGATCATCCCCGGTCAGCGACCCGGCTGGTGGAAGCGCTGTCCAAGACCAACGATACCTTCGTGGAGCGCGATCCGCAGGCTGCGCTGATCAAGCTGGCCGAGCACAACTTCGATCTGCTGCTCGTCAGTCTCAGCCTCAATAACGCCGACGGGCTGCGGCTGTGCTCGCAGGTGCGCTCACTGGACCGCACGCGGCACCTGCCGATCATCATCCTGGTGGAGCCCGGTGACGAAGCGCGGCTTTTGCGCGGTCTGGACATGGGCGTGAACGACTACCTGATGCGCCCCATCGACCGTCACGAAATGCTGGCGCGCATCAAGACTCAGATCAAGCGCAAGCGCTTCACCGACTATCTGCGCAACCGGCTCGAGGAAAGCGTCGAACTGGCCATCACGGATCCGCTTACCGGACTGCACAACCGCCGCTATATGGAAACGCACCTGCGCACGCTCGTCGAAGACAGCATCCGCACCGGCCGCCCGCTCTCGATCCTGGTCAGCGACATCGACCACTTCAAGAGCGTCAATGATACCCACGGCCATGACGGCGGCGACGTCGTGCTGCGCGAGTTCGCGGCCCGCCTGCGCCGCAACACGCGCGGGATCGATCTTGCCTGCCGCTTGGGCGGCGAGGAGTTCTTGATCATCATGCCGGAGACCGATCTGGCGCGGGCTTATCAGGTCGCGGAGCGTACGCGCGCCATGGTTGCGTCCGAGCCGTTCCAAGTCAGTCCGGACGTCAAAATTCGCGTCACCGCGAGCGTTGGCATTGCAACTCTCGAAAGTACCGACGATACGCCCGAATCTATTTTCAAGCGCGCGGACAACGCTCTGTACGCCGCCAAGCGCCGTGGACGTAACCGCGTGGCTGCCGACGCGGCGTAGGCGGGTTCGCGCCAACTTATTCAGATAAAAAGGAAAAGCAAAAACTTGGCCACCGAAAAGGCACCGCTACGGGGCGGGTCATTCGGAGGTTGACTTACATATGTAGTGTGCGGATGATCCGGGTCTTGGCGTTTGTCTCTTGCCCGCAACACGTCAAGAGAATTTCTTGAAACCGACCCGATCCTCTGTCACATTCGGGCGTCGCTGAGAGGCGTTCATGGCACTGACGACCTGTCTGCTGTGGACGTGATGCGACATGAGACAAGGGAATACCAGGCAGGACGTCAACGCCCTCTATGACCATCGCCTGGTCACGACGCCAGGGTCCGTGATCTTCTCGGAATGCTAACCCCGCTGCCGAGCGGTTACGGACCCTGGTCCCCTCTCCCCAAAAAAATTGGGATTGCCCAACCGCGCGAATGACCTGCGCGGTGCACGTCGTCAGACCGCCGCGGGCGTTCAATCGTCCCGGGACGGCCAAGAGCAAAGGGTAAACGGCGGAACGTCCGGACTTACTTGATCTTCGTTTCCTTGAACTCGACGTGCTTGCGCGCGACGGGATCATACTTCTTGAAAACGAGCTTTTCGGTCGACGTGCGCGGGTTCTTCTTGGTGACGTAGAAGAAGCCGGTGCCGGCCGTCGACAGGAGCTTGATCTTCTGCGTTACGGGCTTGGCCATGGGAAGAACCTTGAAAAACAGTCGCGGAGTGCGCGGGAAGGCCGGAACATACCCACGGGGCCTGACAAGTCAAGCCGACAGCGGGCGTTGGGACAACAACACGCGCTTGAAGGCCCCGCCGCGCCAGAAATAACAGGGAATCCCGTCCGTTGCGCGCCCTTCGAGGGCGTCGGACAGGTCCTTCAGGACCCTCACGGTCACACCCGGCAAATCCAGCCTGGAGATTTCGTCGAGGGTAAACCAGTCGATGCGGGTCAGTTCCCCGTCGGTGCGAAACGCGCCCGCGCCGTGAGGACTGCCGTCGGTCATGAAAAAACGTGTGTCGTAGCGGCGCGGACGGCCGGGCGGTGTGACGGCGCGCGCGACGTAGCGGATACGGCTGAGATCGGGCACGAAACCCCGGCCCAGGATGTCGTGCCAGCCTGCGTCAGGGGATAGGCCGTCCGGGTGGCGGTCGCAGGCAAACAGATGACCGGTTTCCTCAAAGGTTTCCCGGACAGCTGCCACGGCCAGGGCCCGGGCCAGCGCGGCGCGGCGCACGCCCTTGATGCCGGTTCCGAGACGTGCCGCCTCTCCGGACGGCACCTCGCCGCGGGTGGCGATGGCGGCATCGGCGGCTTCAAGGCGTCCGCCTGGAAACACATACTTGTCCGGAAGGAAGACGACGTCGGGCCGGCGGCGGCCCATCAACAGCCGGGGCTCGCCGGAAGAGTCCGGTCGACGACGATCAGCGTGGCGGCCGGGATTGTGCGCACGGGCCGCCCCAATGCGGGTCCGGCCGGCGGCGCGCCACTCACGGTTGCGCGGCGGGCTGCGGAATCTCGTCCTCGTCGGACAGCCCACCAAAACCATGCATGCGCAGCGCCCACTGCAAACCGACCAGCGCGCCCTTGACGCGCGGCAGCAGCCAAAGGCTAAGGATCAGCGTCAGCGGCAGCCAGATGACGAGATGAACCCACGTCTCGGGCGCATAGGATTTTTCCAGCAGCAAAAGCCCGCCGATGACGATGTGCCCCACGATGAACATGGTGAAATAGGGCGGGGCATCGTCGGCGCGCTGATGGTGCAGTTCCTCGCCGCAGTTGGGGCAGGCGGGCGCGACCTCCAGGTAGCTTTGGTACATGCGGCCCTCGCCGCATGCCGGGCAGCGGCACTTGAGACCACGCATGATCGACGTAAACGTGTCGCGATCGGATGCGGGCGCTGCAGGATCGTTCGTATAAGTTATCTGTGTCATGACCAGGAGGGTGCGGGCGATCGTGAGTTCAGTCAAGCGCGTCACGGGCGCGCGGTTGTGGGCTTCGCACCGGCCTAGCGCCTCGGGCGCCGTGCCCGCGACAGATGCCGCCCGCGCGGACCCTTTATCGGCTTCAGGACGTGCCGGTGACCTTCGCTCATCATCTCGAACCGCAGCGCACCGGCGCTGGGAATGCACTCCACCAGCTTCACGGTCACCTCGTCGCCGAGCCGGAAAGTTTCGCCGGTGCGGCTGCCAACCAGCGCGTGCGCTTCCTCGACGTGATGGAAAAAGTCGCGCCCCAGCGTCGAAATCGGCACAAACCCGTCGGCGCCCGTCTCGCGCAGCTTTACGAACAGGCCCGAGCGCGTAACGCCGGCCACCCGCGCTTCGAAGCTGGCACCGATCCGGTCGGCGAGGTGCAGGGCCACGAGCCGATCGATAGTTTCGCGCTCCGCCGCCATCGCGCGGCGCTCCGCATCTGAGATCGACTGAGAAATGACGGCGAGACGCGGCACTTCCTCATCCGTCAATCCGCCGTCACCCAGCTTCAAGGCCCGAACCAGCGCCCGGTGAACCAACAGATCGGCGTAGCGGCGGATGGGCGAGGTAAAATGCGCATAGCGCGCCAGGTTCAACCCGAAGTGCCCGATGTTCTCGGGGTGATATTGCGCTTGGGCCTGCGAGCGCAGAATGACCTCATTGACAAGTTCGGGCACCGGCAAAGCCTTGGCCGCCTCGAGAACCTTGTTGAAGGCCCCGGGCTTCAGCTGTCCGTGCGGAGGGATTTGCAAGTCGAGCGTCTCGAGGAAATCGCGCAGCGACTTCAGTTTCTCGCGCGAGGGCGCATCATGCACGCGGTAGACGAGCGGTGATCTTTTCTGTTCCAGGCTCTCGGCGGCTGCCACGTTGGCCTGGATCATCATCTCCTCGATGAGCTTGTGCGCTTCCAGCCGCTCGGGGATGTAGACGCCCGCGATGCGGCCATTCTCGTCGAGGCGGATTTTGCGTTCGGGCAAGTCGAGGTCGAGCGGCTGGCGACGCTCGCGAGCGGATTTCAGCGCCTGATAGGCAGCCCATAACGGCTTCAACGCCGGCTCGACGAGGGGGGAGGCCTTGTCGTCGGGGTTGCCGTCGAAGGCCGCCTGCGCCTGCTGATAGGACAGCTTGGCGGCCGAGCGCATCATGGCGCGCAGGAACGTATGACCGCGCTTGTCGCCGTGGCTGTCGTAGACCATGCGCACGGCGAGACACGGGCGGTCCTCACCTTCGCGCAGCGAACACAGGTCGTTGGAGATCTTCTCCGGCAGCATCGGCACGACGCGGTCGGGAAAGTACACCGAATTGCCCCGGATCTGCGCCTCGCGGTCCAGCCGTGTGCCGGATCGCACGTACTGCGCCACATCCGCGATGGCGACGATGACGATGTGTCCGCCAGGGTTCTTGGGATCAGTATCGGGGGTCGCATGCACCGCGTCGTCGTGATCGCGCGCGTCTTGCGGATCGATGGTCAGCAGCGGCAAGTCGCGCAAGTCCGTGCGCCCGGCGAGCTTGGGCGCGGGCAGCGTGTTCAATTCTTCCAGAACGCTTTCAGGAAACTCGTCGGGGATGCCGTGGGCATGAATGGCGATGAGCGAGACCTTGCGCTCGTCGTCGGGATTGCCGAGCGCTTCGGCGACGCGGGCGCGCGGCGTGGTGAACCGTCCCGTGCGCGCAAGCTCGAAGCGCACGAGATCGCCGTCCTTGGCGCCGCCCTCGTCGCCCTTCTGCACCGGCCACGATTTCAGTTCCTTGCGGCTAATGGGTTCGATGGACCCGCCGCCGCGCGCCGCCGCGCGATAGATGCCGATGAGCCGCCGCTGATCGCGCGGCAGCTTCTTCACCGCTTCGGCCTCGAAACGAAAGCCGGCAGAGTCGGTCTCGTCCAGCGCCGTGATACGCGCCATGATGCGGTCGCCGATGCCGAGCACGCGGTCGTCGTCGGCAAGGCGGCGGGTGGATCGGGCCAGCACCAGCACCTGCGGGCGCGGGCCTTCGTCGTTGTCCCAAACCATGGGCGCGCCGATCAGGTCGCCGTCCATGTCGCGGCCGGTGATTTCGAGCACGGCCATGGGCGGCAGCGCGCCGCGCTGGCGCAATTCCTTGCGCCCGCCCGTCAGCAGGCCCTCATGGCTCATTTCGGAGAGCAGGCGCTTCAGCGCGATTTTCTCGCCGCCCTTGATGCCGAAGGCCTTGGCGATTTCGCGCTTGCCAACCTTGCCTTGGGCTTCCTCGATGAAGGCCAGCACCTGTTCGCGCGTGGGCAGGCCGTCGTCGCTCTGCGGGCGGGGGCGGCCTTTGGCCGGCGCCCGGCCTTTGTCAGGCTTGCGCGCCATGGCCCACATCCTTCATCCGCGTCGTAATCATCCTGCCGCTATCGCACGGCCGGGGGTGATTTGGAAAGCGGGCCAGCACCCGGAGGGTGCCAGTGAAAGAGGCCGGAGGGTGCCAGAGCAAGAGACCGGAGGGTGCGTCGTGAGATGCCCGGTGGGTGCGGATTGGTACGATCAGGCGGGCTTTCAGAGGCCGCCCGGCAACAGATTGCCGAATTCGCCTGCGGCGGCCGGGGGCTCCGGTTCAGCCGCAGCTTCGACGTCACCTGCGTCTGCGGGTTCCGGCTCATGGGCCGGTTCGGCGTTGGAGAAGAGGTGCTCGGTTTGGCCTGCCGTATCCTGGGACGTCGTATCCGCCGGCGCGGAGGCTTCCAAGTGCGCCTGGCGCTCCTGGAATTCCATCTTCTTGGCCAGCCGCTCTTGGATGCGGTCCAGGCACGCCGTGTCGTCCTTCTGACACGTCGCCGTCACCTCGTCGTTGCAGGTGGAAAATGCGCCCATGATCTCGAACGTCACTTCCATGGACGAACCGGCAAGGCCGTCGTAGGCGGCTGGCGAAATGGCGCTGTCGAGTTCGCCGAGGCGCTTATCGGCGATGAGGTTCAGCACGTGCCCGGCGTCGCGCTTGTGGGAGGCGTTGAGCTTGCCCGTCGCCTTCTTGGCGAAGCAGCCGCAGAACTCGTCCTTGGAGCCGCCGTTCTTCAATTCCTTGTCGGAGAGCGCGGACTGGCAGGTGTCGTAGGCACCCGCTTCGCCCTCATCGAGCCCATAATACGCGACCATTTCGTTGCGCGTGTTGTGCGAGGCGATCTGGCTGTAGGCGAAGGCGATAACCGCCACGGCGACGATCAGGACGTTCTTCAACATGCCGGCTTGCATCGGTCAGGCTCCCACGAATTTCGTGGGGCAACAGAAAGCACAGGATCGGTTGCAATCTGTCTAAGGCATGCGTTGCCGAACCGCTAACGGGTGCATCGGGTTGGGAGGTGGCATTGATGGTCGGGATCTGGACGAACCCGTCCTCCGACGGATCTTACAGCCACGTCCCGTTATGGACAGGATCGCATCCATCTTGGGAAATTCCGATGAAGCAACCTTGCGTCTATATCCTCGCCAGCCGCCGCAATGGGACGCTCTATGTGGGTATCACAACCGATCTGACCACCCGGATGGTCGAGCACGATCAGTGCCTGATGCCCGGCTTCACAGCGCGGTACGGGGTCCGCCATCTCGTCTACTACGAGCACCACGCGAGCATTCCAGACGCGATCAAACGTGAGAAAGCGTTGAAGCGATGGAACCGTCAATGGAAGCTCCGGCTCATCGAAAGCATGAACCCGGGCTGGACCAACCTCTACGATCCCACAACCGGCGAAATCGCTTTTGCCCCGTTCGATCACCCCCGTAGTCGGTCTTAGCATCTATCACCGCCCTTCTCCATCGGTATCCCGGGCAGGCTTCTTCCCCAGAACTTCATCCGCGCGTGGCCACCGACAGTACGTCATCCCGCCGCCGGTCCCCACTGATCGTCACCCCCGCGAAGGCGGGGACCCAGTCAGGTGTCTGCGCAAAGAAAAGGGCAACCGCGTCCACAGTTGGGGCCACGGCGGCATAAATTGGTAGGTTGCGGCTTGTCTGGGTCCCGGCCGGCTCCGCTTCGCTCCGCACGCCGGGATGACGAAAGGTTTGCGGGACGAGAGCGAACCACCCCCTCTCCCCATTGCCCTTGCAATGGGGAGAGGGTCGGGGTGAGGGGCCGCTGCTTGCGAAATGACAGCCACGCCCATCTGTTTGCATGCGCTGAACCGTTTTAAAGTGTCTGCGCACACCGAGCGGATGCTGCCCCTCACCCTAGCCCTCTCCCCGCTCATCGCGGAGCGATGCTCCGCATCGACCGGGGAGAGGGGATGCGCGCTACGTGCTGCGGGGCACGTCATCGCGGAGTCGTTCTGCGCACGGATGCCCGGGATGACAGTAGACGAGTGGCGCGGGCAAAGCGCGGGCCGCCAATGAGCAAGCTATGATCCTGCCCGGCTCGCAAAGAATGAAACAACTCTGTCGTTTTCTATAAACCAGCCACACATTGTTGTGCGACCAAACTCACACCAATGGATTCTGAAGCCATTGCAAACTCGAACTTGAGATGGATCTTCGCCGTCTAGGATCGGGAGATCGAGCCAAAGCCGTAGCTTTTTCTGCTCTTGTTCACGTGCTTGCCTTTGGGGAGGAGACGCCGCCGTCTGGGCCAGAAGTTCAACAACTTTGAGGGATGTTGCTTGGTCGATTTTCCGCGAGAAACGGCTATGCACAAGATTGAAGCGCGTGAATGCGCGTTGAAGTGGCATGCGCGCGAATTTGGACAGCTCACGTGCATCGGAACAATTGAGCACCATGCCGACTGGCATCGCCAACGCATCAGCGATGTTGTCTGCCTGCCCTTCAACGCTCTCGTCGTCATTGAGAAATTCGAGGCGCTGGTTTCCTGAAGCCTTCCGAAATAGTTTGCCTACATCCAGTTTGCCGTGATCAACAAGATGCGCGAGTTCATGAAGCAATGTAAATCGTGCAACGGCTGAGTCTTTGATGATTTCGTCGGCCAAGTCCTCACGGACTTCGATGTCCTTTGTCTCGAGCTTGGCCGATGCCAGTGCGTCTCCCATGTAGTCGTGCGACCGAACATCGGGAATGATACCGAACCGGTTCAAAATCTCAGAAATGTGGGGCAGGGGTTCATGGCTGTCACACTGTAGAAAAGTCCGCACCCGAGCAGCAAGCTGTTCGCAGGCGTCGAAAGAAAGAAGTCGGCTTCCAAAATCGTCGAACGTCGGCATCAGATGTTCTCCATCACGCATGACATGTATTTAAGGCCGGGTGTTTCCACCCGGCCCCTGAACTCCCCGCCTTTAGCTGCACCCACTCGTGCTTCCACACGTGTCACACTTCAAACACGTCCCATTCCTCACCATGGTGAAGTTTTGACACTCGGGGCAAGAGACGCCTTCGTAGCCGCGGACCTTGGCTTCGGACAGGCGCTGCTTGTAGAGTTCCGCCTTGGTCAGCAGCGGTTCCGCCGTGACGGTGGAGCGCGCGTAGACCACTTCCGTGTCGGCCTTCAAAACCGTGTTGCCGACCGTCGTCGTGCTCTCGCCGTAGAGCCCCGTGACGGACTCCGACGACACCGCGCGGTAGGCATCCGCCACGCTGCCCGAGGCCGCCGGCTGGGTGTGCATGCGGCTCGCCAGACGCACCACCGGGTTGCCGCGCACGAGGCCCGTCGAGACCATCTTGGTCACGCTTTCCGGCAGGTTCAAATCGAGCTGCGCGTCCGTCGCATCGTCGGACGAACCCAGGCCCGTCTCGCCGACGATCTCGCGCGGATCGACGTGTGCCAGATCGTGACGGCCGAGGTACGACACGGCCAGTTCGCGGAAGATGTAGTCGAGGATCGAGGTCGCGTTCTTGATCGTCTCGTTGCCCTGCACGAGGCCCGCGGGCTCGAAGCGCGTGAAGGTGAAGGCCTCCACGTACTCTTCCAGCGGCACGCCGTACTGCAGGCCGAGCGAGATGGCGATGGCGAAGTTGTTCATCAGCGAGCGGAAGGCGGCGCCCTCCTTGTGCATGTCGATGAAGATCTCGCCGACGCGTCCGTCGTCGTATTCACCCGTGCGCAGATAGACCTTATGACCGCCAACGCTGGCCTTCTGCGTGTAGCCCTTGCGGCGGCCGGGCAGCTTCTCGCGCTCGCGCGCTTCCTGCTCCTTCACGTAGACGACGCGCTCGACGATCTTCTCGACGATCTTTTCCGTCAGCGCCGCCGTGCGGGCGGCCATGGGGCTGGCGACCAGCGTTTCGACCGCGTCTTCCGCCTCGTCGGCGTCATCGGCGAGCAGCTGCGAGTTGAGCGGCTGGGACAGCTTGGAGCCGTCGCGGTAGAGCGCGTTGGCCTTCAGCGCGAGGCGCCAGGAGAGCATGTAGCTCTGCTTGCAGTCCTCGACCGTCGCGTCGTTGGGCATGTTGATGGTCTTGGAGATGGCGCCCGAGATGAACGGCTGCGCGGCGGCCATCATGCGGATGTGGCTTTCCACCGACAGGTAACGCTTGCCCTTGCGGCCGCAGGCGTTGGCGCAATCGAACACCGGCAGGTGCTCGGCCTTCAGGTGCGGCGCGCCTTCCAGCGTCATCGACCCGCAGACGTGCTCGTTGGCCAGTTCCACGTCCTTCTTGGAGAACCCAAGGTAGGCGAAGATATCGAAGGCCGGATCGGAGAGCTTCTCGGCGGGGATCTTGAGGGTGTTCTTCAGGAACTCCTCGCCGATCACCCACTTGTTGAAGACGAACTTGATGTCGAACGCGGTGCCAAGCCCGCCTTCGATCTTCTCCAGCACGTCGTCCGTGAAGCCCTTGGCCTTCAGCGTGGTGTGGTTGATGGCCGGCGACTGACGCAGCGAGCCGTGACCGACGGCGTAGGCCTCGATCTCGGCAATCTGGTTCTCACGGTAGCCAAGGCCGCGCAGCGCTTCGGGAACGGCCTGGTTGATGATCTTGAAGTAGCCGCCGCCGGCGAGCTTCTTGAACTTCACGAGCGCGAAGTCGGGCTCGATGCCGGTCGTGTCGCAATCCATGACGAGGCCGATGGTGCCGGTGGGCGCGATGACCGTCGACTGCGCGTTGCGGAAGCCGTTGACGTTACCGAGTGCGAGGGCGTCGTCCCAGGCGATCTTGGCCGCCGAGATGAGGCGCTTGTCCGGGCAGTTGGCATGATCGAGCGGCACCGGCGCGATGCTGAGCTTTTCGTAGCCCTCGGCGTCGCCGTAAGCGGCGCGGCGATGATTGCGCACCACGCGCAGCATGTCGGCCTTGTTGGGCGCGTAGCCGGGGAACGGACCCAGCTCCTTGGCCATTTCCGCCGACGTCGCGTAGGCAACGCCCGTCATGATGGCCGAGATGGCGCCGCAAATGGCGCGGCCCTCGTCGGAGTCGTAGGGAATGCCCGAAGCCATCAGGAGGCCGCCGATGTTGGCGAAGCCAAGCCCCAGCGTGCGGTAACGGTACGACAGAAGCGCGATCTGCTTGGACGGGAACTGCGCCATCAGCACGGAGATTTCGAGGACGACGGTCCACAGACGGCAGGCGTGCTCGTAGGCGTCCGTGTCGAAGCTCTTGTCTTCGCGGCGGAAGGTCATGAGGTTCATGGACGCGAGGTTGCAGGCCGTGTCGTCGAGGAACATGTACTCCGAGCACGGGTTCGACGCGCGAATGTCGCCGGACTGCGGGCAGGTGTGCCAGTCGTTGATGGTCGTGTGGAACTGGATGCCGGGATCGGCGGAGGCCCAGGCGGCGTGACCGATGGATTCCCACAGGTCGCGGGCCTTCAGCGTCTTGGTGACCTTGCCGTCCTTGCGGGCGGTGAGTGTCCAGTCACCATCGGCTTCGACAGCGTTCAGGAAGTCATCCGTCACGCGGACCGAGTTGTTGGAGTTCTGGCCCGACACGGTCAGGTAAGCTTCGCTGTCCCAATCGGTGTCGTAGGTGGCGAAATCGATGTCGGCATAGCCCTGGCGCGCGAACTGGATGACGCGCAGCACGTAGTTCATCGGCACGGAATCGCGGCGGGCTTCCTTGATGGCGGCCTTGAGCTTCGGGTTCTTGGTGGGGTCGAAGCAGGCTTCGCCATCGGCTTCACACTGGACGCAGGCGGACATGACGGCCTTCAGCCGCTTCTGGCAGATCTTCGAGCCGGTGACGAGCGCGGCGACCTTCTGCTCCTCGCGCACCTTCCAGTTGATGTATTCCTCGATATCGGGGTGATCGACATCGACCACGACCATCTTGGCCGCGCGCCGCGTGGTGCCGCCGGACTTGATGGCGCCGGCCGCGCGGTCGCCGATCTTCAGGAAGGACATGAGGCCGGAGGAGCGCCCGCCGCCGGAAAGCTTCTCATTGGCACCGCGCAGGGCGGAGAAATTGGAGCCGGTGCCCGAGCCATACTTGAACAGGCGCGCTTCGCGCACCCAAAGATCCATGATGCCGCTCTCGTTGACGAGATCGTCCTCGACCGACTGGATGAAGCAGGCATGCGGCTGGGGATGCTCATAGGCTGACGACGAAACAGTGAGCGCACCGGTTTCGTGATCGACATAGAAGTGCCCCTGGCCGGGACCGTCGATGCCATAGGCCCAGTGCAGACCGGTGTTGAACCACTGCGGAGAGTTAGGGGCCGCCATCTGCATCGCGAGCATGTAGCAATGCTCGTCATAGAACGCGCGGGCATCCTCCTCGGAGGTGAAGTAGCCGCCCTTCCAGCCCCAATAGGTCCACGTGCCTGCAAGGCGCTCGAAAACTTGGCGCGCGTCGCTCTCGCCACCGAAGCGCTCCTTCTCGGGGAGTTCGGCCAGCGCGCGCTCGTCGGGGACGGAGCGCCACAGCCACGAGGGGACCTGCGTTTCCTCGACCTTCTTGAGGCGGGCCGGGCACGCCGGCCTTACGGAAATACTTCTGCGCCAGAATGTCGGCGGCGACCTGGCTCCACTGCGCGGGGACTTCGAAGCCTGCCAGGCGGAAGACGACCGAACCGTCGGGATTCTTGATCTCGGAGGTCGCGCGACGGAACGTGATGGTCGTGTAGGGCGACTGGCCTGCTTGCGTGAATCGCCGCGTGATCTTCATGACTTCCCCCGGAATGTGATGCTGTAAGACGGTCGGTACGCGGTCGGAACGCCACAAACACAACTCGCGGCCCCACACTCAGGCCAGCACACTCTGGGATGCACGTGCGGGCCCCCACCCGAAACTGATCCGCATTCGGCCGATCGGCCGCCGTTTCCGCGCTCCGCCCCAAGCCACCACCGCGCTTCCCCTCTCGCGCGGGCGGCTTTCAACTCGAGGCTAAGGTGCTGACGGGCTGACTGAAATCCAGGCCCTGAAACGGTGATCAATTCAACAGCCGGCACCGCGACAATCACACCGCGCCGACGCCAGAAAGCTGTCATGATTCGTAGGGGTCGTCACGACCTATTGGGGGTGGTAGATGCGACCAGCCACTAGATGTAGTGGTGTTGGTAACTTGGGGATTGACCTGCGCGTTTCGCCTGGATTCTCCGACTTTCGTCGTGGTGGCGCGCTGCGTGGGGGCCTGTGAGTTACCCGGCCGGAGGGCCGTTTTGGGGCCGATGGAAGAAGCCTATTCCGATTCCGGACATAAGGAGTGTGGCCGTTGGGCCGCGCCTCATCGTCCACTGGACACGGCGACGCCCCCCGACCTAGATGGGACCTGCGCCGCGCGGGGCGCGACGTCTCAAGAGCTAGGGTGACATGGGGCTGTTGACGGAAATTTTCAGCTGGTGGGGCGGCAATACGTGGGGCACGCGGCTCACGACCTGGCGCGATGGGCGCCACGTGGGGTCCGACGAGTTCGGCAACCAGTATTACGAGCAGAAGTCCGGCCGTCCCGGTCCGCTCGGCAAGCCGCGCCGCTGGGTTACCTACGCCAATCTCTCGGAAGCTTCGCAGGTGCCGCCCGGCTGGCATGGCTGGCTGCACTATACGGTCGATACGCCCCCCACCGCGGAGAGCTACACGCCGCGTCCCTGGCAAAAGCCGCATGAAATGAATGCCACCGGTACGCCACAGGCCTACCGTCCCGCCGGTTCCATTCTTTCGGCGACCCCGACGCGGCCCAAGGCGACGGGCGATTACCGTCCGTGGCAGCCGGATTGAAGAGTTGAGGGCGAAGCGCCCGCGACATGCTGAGGCCACGATTTGGTTTGAGTTGTTCCAGTGCCCGATCGGTCTTTCACTTTAGGTGCTATCAAACGCATCATGACAGGATCTAATCCCATCAAGCCCGCCGAGACCCCGCTGACGCCCATCCTGAAACGCGCAGCCGCGCGCGTGGCCTTGGCCGGTATCACGGCTGTCGCGGTCTTCATCACGCCCTTGCATGCGGAACGCTATGACAACGAAGTCGCGGTGTTTTCCGCGCTCGACAAGGTGACGGCGACCATCAAGAAGCTCGAAGTTCCGCTCAATCAGACGGTCGAATTCGGCGCGCTCAAGGTGACGCCGCGCGTGTGCTATTCGCGCCCCCCCACCGAGCAGCCCAAGACCACGTCGTTCGTCGAGGTCCAGGAAGTCCAGCTTGACGGCCAGGAAAAGAAAATATTCTCCGGCTGGATGTTTGCAGAGAGCCCCGGCCTCAATGCGGTTGAGCATCCTGTGTTCGACGTCTGGCTGACGGGATGCGAAAAGCCGAAGAACGCCGTCGCCGCGACGGGCGGGACCGCAGCGCCGGGCGGTGCCTCGGCCGCGCCGCAAGAGCCCTCCGACGACGAGTTGCCCCGCCGTCGCGTCCGCCGCTGAATTTAGCCGCGCGCTGACCGCTCAGACCGATGCGCGGTACACGAATACGAAGAACAAGATGACGAACAGCACGCCGATCATGCGGTGGATGACCAAGTATGCCCTGAGCCAGCGCGAATTGGGCTTGCGTTCCGATCCCATGGGGTCGATGCGGTAGGGCTTCAAGGGATGGAAGTTGTCGATGGCATAAGCCAACGAATACTTCGAGTGTGAAAGCCAGAGTGAGGGCTCCTTCCGGTCGAACTGCAAGAGCCCCCAGAAGATCGCCACGAAGATCACGACCCAGACGAACAGGTTGAGCGGCTCATGGCCGTATGAAACGAGCCACTTGTAGCCGAAGATGCTGGTGGCGCAGATGCCGTCCAGAAACAGCTTGCGCACTTCATCGAGCGTCATCAGGGCAAGCTGGTCCTTGATCGTCAGCCAGTGCAACTCCTTCCAGTCGCGCATGATCTGGGACGTCTGGCAGGCGTTGCGGTATTTGTACTCGCTCAGTTCGATGTTCAGATCGCGGGTTTCCACGCCAGACGCGTCGAGGCGCGCCAGGACGTTGGCGAACGGCTGCGCGCTTTCCGACAGGTTCGAACGGCCGGTAAAAAACGACACGATGCGCTTTTGGGTATCGGCCGCGTCGACGTTGTCGACGTTCGTTTCGTGGGGGGTGACGTCGCACAGATACTTGTCGTCGTCCTCGTCGCGCAGGTCAGGTTTGCGGTTGCGATCGCGGCGCACGAACGAGATGAACTCCACGTCCAGATTGTCGATGAAATGGCGCTGCGGCTGCGCTTCCAGATTGATGAGCATGTGACGGGTTTTGAAGTTCACCGCATGCCACAGCGTCGGGCTGCCTGGTTCGGTCCAGCGCAGAACGGTTGAGTTCGCCACCGTTCCGTCGAGGGACACCGTGTCGAGGAATTGGGCGGGCGCCGGGTTGGCACTTGCGTTGGTAATGGCGCCGGTCGTGTCCATTACGCACAAGGTGCCGTTGACTTTCATGTCGCGCAGCAGGAACTCATGGCGGGATGTGCGGCTGCCGGCGACAGTTGTCTCATCGCACAAGGTATCGGCTGGCTTGCCGGCAATGGTCGGCCGCAGGCGCATCATTTCATCGAGCACCGTCTCGGCGAACCGCTCATCCCGCGCTTTGGCCGCGGCATACGCCTCGTGCAGGATGTGATCGATTTCGAGATCGGGGTCCCACAGGCAGCTCGGCTTGCCGCCCTCGGACCGGACCCCTGACGTGACCTCTTGCAGGCGGACATCGCCGTTGACGGTCGTGCCAGTCAGATCCATCCGCATGCGGATGTCTGCAAGCCGCAATTCCATCGACCCGCCGATGGTCGCATCCCAGGCGTTGAGCGATGTGAGGCGCGACTTTACGAGATAGACCTTGCCCGAAATGCTGGCCCGGTCGAAGCGCAGCATGTCGGTGAACACCGAGCGCGAGGCTTCGAGGCTGGCGCCGATGCGGGCATCGCGCAGGTCGACGAAGTCGTAGGTCCCGCGTTCCATGAACAAGGACCCGCCGATGCGGGCCCGCATCAGGAGCATCTTGCCGCGCACGTTGGCCCCGTCGAAGGACACGTTCTTCGTGGTCTCGAAATTGGTCATCCGGATGCCGCGCTTGAAGATGGCGGCATCGAGCACGAGATTTCGCTGGGTCGTCGCATTCTCCAGATTGACGGCCTTCTCGAAGTAGGCGCCGTATATTCGCACGCCAGCGGCGGGGATCTGGCCCAGCAGCTGCGGATCGGTCAGGATCTGGCGCAGGAAGCCGTCCCCGATGGCATTGCTCGCCCGGTAGGCGTCGGGCTGGTGGAACGGCGCGAAGCCATAAGCGCCGCGGTGATTGGGTTCGTCGTTATCGCGGCGGGGGCTCGCGCAGATCCGAGCGTAGAGATTGGCCTCTTTGCCGTCGGCGATGCACGACCACACCCACCGCTCGCACGCGGTCCACGTTTCTAGGACTGCGGAATTGACCTGCAGGGGACCAGTTGTCAGGTCCGCGCAACCGGCCTGCTGGGCGGGCGGCTCGGGAGGCGATTGTGCGCGCGATGGAGACGGCGCGGCAAGACCAGCGGTGCACAGGCACACGGTCAGCAGAACCCAACGCAACACGGCAGCCCCCGGGCCAATGACTGATACGGCAATGCCGTCAGTATACTTCATCGGATGCAGCCTTGAAGCGCCTTGATGCAGGGCTGCGCTTACGTTGGCCAAGTGTGGCTTTACCAGCTCAGCACGACGTTGCGGGATTCCAGTCCGGCCACCGCGAAAGCGCGTTCCAGATCGGTTACGCAATAATACTGCCACCCGATGCCCTTACCCGCCTTGGCCTCCGTCGCGTCGAGGCCTGTAATCTCTTCGTCATGCCGCAACAGTTCGTCCAGGGCCCGGGCCGGACCGAGATCCCGCTCCAGAACCACCTTGTAGCGTTGAATGAGCGGGAAGAGGACCGTCGCGTCCGCCGGGGAGATGAGAATGAAGTTGGAGGCGAGCATCAGCTCGGCTTCGAGCCGCTCGATGGCGGCGCGCGCCCAGCCGTCGGCGATCGGCTTGATGGCGGCCAGAACGCCCTCGAAGGCCGACCCGGATTGGTCGCGTCCGGAGAACGTCCCGCAGTGGATATTGATCCCGCCCATGTGACCGCTCGTCCCGAAAAACCGTTCGACGGATGGCGTGGCGTCAGCGTCCGAGAAGCCGCGCCGCGCGCGGTGCGAAATACGTCAGCACACCGGATGCCCCGGCGCGTTTGAAGGCAAGCAGGCTTTCCATCATCGCCTTGTCGCCGTCGAGCCAGCCGCGTTCAACCGCGGCCATCTGCATCGCGTACTCGCCGGACACCTGATAGGCAAAGGTCGGCACTTTGAAGGCCTCCGAGACCCGCCGCACGATGTCGAGATAGGGCATTCCGGGTTTGACCATGACCATGTCGGCGCCCTCGGCGATGTCGAGCGCCACTTCGCGCAGGGCTTCGTCGGTATTGGCGGGGTCCATCTGGTAGGTGCGCTTGTCGCCTTTCAGCGTCGACGATGAGCCGACCGCATCGCGGAAGGGTCCATAGAAGGCGGAGGCGTATTTCGCGGCGTAGGCCATGATCTGCGTATCGTGATGGCTGGCGGATTCAAGGGCTGCACGAATGGCGCCGATGCGCCCGTCCATCATGTCGGAGGGGGCAATCACATCGCAGCCGGCCGCGACCTGGTTGAGCGACTGGCGCACCAGAGCTTCGACCGTGCGGTCGTTGAGAATATGGCCGTTCTCCAGCAGTCCGTCGTGACCATGGCTGGTGTAGGGATCGAGGGCCACATCGAGGATCACGCCGATGTCGAGGCCCAGGTCCTTGATGGCGCGGGTGGCGCGACAGACCAGATTATCAGGGTTGAAGGCTTCGCGGGCATCGTCGGTGCGCAGTTTCGGATCGGTGTAGGGAAAAAGCGCCACGGCGGGGATGCCGAGGCTGGCGGCTTCGCGCGCGGCGGCCGCAATCAGATCGACCGACAGGCGTTCGACCCCCGGCATGGACGCGACCGCCTGGCGCTCGTTGCGGCCTTCGATCACGAACATCGGCCAGATCAAATCGGCGGGTGTAAGCGTCGTCTCGCTGACCAGACGGCGTGCCCAGTCCGCCCGCCGGTTACGCCGTGGGCGCATGGCTGGAAAGCCGGTGGTGGAAGACGGCGAAGCTGGGCTTTGAGGGGGCGGCACGGGGGTTTTGTTCATCGGGGGTTCGGTCAGGTCCTGAGGCCGTGGCGAGGGGACCGCTGGTCAGCGAACCAGACCTGCCAGAAGGGATGGAGTGAGATAGCTTGGCCTGCCAAATGCCGCCGCGCAAGTGGCTGAAAGCCAAAGGGTTAGAAGGGCCGGGCTGGCGGGTGCCGTGGGGAGTGGACTATTCGCAGTAGTTCGAGCGGGCCCGCGGCGCCATGTCGACGTGGAAATGGTTGCGGTGGGCATTGTTGGCCTCGGGGCCAAGCGTGGTGCCGAAGATCTTGCAGGCCCGCGCATGGGCCTCCC
This sequence comes from uncultured Alphaproteobacteria bacterium, assembly GCA_963786675.1. Classification (GTDB taxonomy): domain Bacteria; phylum Pseudomonadota; class Alphaproteobacteria; order Rhizobiales; family Hyphomicrobiaceae; genus JAGVSR01. The sequence continues at coordinate 262,082 of CAWAZY010000003.1, forward strand.
GTAAGAACGTCCGCATCCGTGCTGGCGGCTCGGGACCGGCCTTCGGCCCGCCGAGTTGAGACGGCGCCACGCCGAGGGCTGGCACTTTGCCGTCCTCGGACGTGCCTTCGACAATCGTGCTGCGCACGGCGGGGGGCTTGGACTGACCGTCCTCACCCTTGGCCCGCGTGCCCGCCGCTTTGGCGCGCTCGGCGGCCATCTCCGCTGCGGCTGCGCGGACCGCAGCGGCTTTTTCTTCCGCCTGCTTGGCGGCCAGCAATCGCGCGGCTACGTCCCGCTCCGTCTCACCCCAGCCTTGCAGCACATAGGCGGCTTCGCCCTTGGCCGTTACGAAGCCGCGAATGTCGAGCGCGTTGGCGCGACCATGTTCGGAGAGTTTCGTCTTGGTGCGCCCGTAGGCGTTCCGGCATGAGTAGTCGCTCATGCTCTCGATCTTGATGATCTGGGCACCCAGGTGCTTCGTGGCCAGGGATTGCAGATCCTTGGTCACCCAGGTGTGCAACGCGCCGACCATGCCGCACGTCAGCACTGCCGGTGGGGAAACGGACACTTCGGGGTCACGGCCAATGCTGATGACCCGCACAGGTGCGGGCGTGCCGCATTCGCCCTGCCGGAACGGATTTTCTGGTAGCGTGACGGCGTCGATCTTGGCGAGAATGGTTTTGCACAACGCCTTGCCGTCGGCGATTTCCTGATCGGACCAAGTGATCGGCAGAGACTTTGGATTGGCTTTGGCCTCGGCTTCGGCCTTGGCGTCGGGTAGCGTCTTGGGCCAGCCCGCTGAAGGCGCGGCCTTTGAAGTTCCGGTGGCCGGTTCGCTCGCCTTGGTCTCAGGTGCCGGCCGATTGCCGGGTGGTGATTTGTCCTGGGCGACGGCTTGGCGTTCTGGCGGGGCTGCCGTCTCTTTGAGGGGCGAGCGAGCCTCGGCCTTCGTCTTTGCGGATTTGGATGCAGTCGCGTCATTCACGGTTGGCGCCGCGCCCAGGGCGGATTTGGTCAGCGGCTGACCATGGGAGTCGCGGGGCTTCTTCATCGGCAGCGGAATGTCTTCAGCGATGGCGGGCGTGAGCCCGGTGCCCAGCAGCACAGCAATCGCCGCGACCACCCGAGCAGTCATGGCGTGTCTCGTCAGAAAAGAATTGGCCGGTCGCGGCGGTGGCATCGTTCTCGAAACTCTAGCGTTGGGGCCGAACCCGGGGCCGGACAGCGGCAACGAGCTGCGCGCTGTGTTGACGGCGGCGCGACCGGGTAACCCATGGAGGGTCACAAAACTGAATGCAACTCCATGGCCGCCCACGCAACGGCCGCCCATACACGTGCCAACGCGGACATGCGAGCGCGCGGTTCCCACATAGCGGCGCGGACTGTATATCGATGCAGCCAAGGGCACAACGTCGCCTGGTTGAAACACTCTCATGCGCCGTGAACGGGGAAGTCGAAAATCGTGCAACAAACGACCAACACAACACCTCCGGCTGAATTAAGGCACGACCGCGTGGGCTCGCTCGCCCGCATCACGCTGGACCGCCCGAAGGCCCTCAATGCTCTGACCGTGGCGATGCGCTCCGAATTGGCGAGAGCCTTTCCCGCTTTTTCGCGTGACCCGAACGTCTATGCCGTCGCCGTCCAGTCGACTTCACCGAAGGCGTTTTCCGCGGGGTCGGATGTGCGCGAGGTCACCGCGCTGGGCCGCACCGATCACGTTGCTGCCCGCGCGACCTTTTCTGACGAGTATGCGCTGAACTGGCAGATTGAATGTTTTTCCAAGCCAACGGTCTCATTGATCGACGGAATGGTCATGGGCGGCGGTGTCGGTATTTCGCTCTACGGAACACACCGCGTCGCGGGCGCCGGATACCGGTTCGCGATGCCTGAAACATTGATAGGACTCTTTCCCGATGTCGGCGTCTGTCATGCGCTGGCGCGCATGCGGGACCATATCGGCGTTTATCTGGGATTGACGGGCCGCACGATCGGGCGGGCGGATGCATTTGCGCTCGGGCTGGCGACGCATTGCATCCCGTCGGCGGAATTCGAGGCGATAATCTCGGGATTGTCGGATGCACAACCCGTCGACCCGCTCTTGGATGAGCGGCATGCCGACCCCGGCCCCGGTGAATTGGACGAACTGCGCGGCGTGATCGCGCGTTGCTTTTCCGCGCCCAGCGTACTGGAGATTCTGGAGCGGCTCGATGCAGAGGAGGGCGCACATCGTACGTGGGCCCGCGAGACCGCCGCTGACCTCAGGCGGCGCGCGCCCCTGTCGCTCGCCGTCACGCTCAATCACATGCGCTGGGCCAAGGACCAGGACCTGCGCGGCGTTTTGCATGGCGACTACCGGCTCGCGTGTCACTTCCTGGAGGATCATGACTTCTACGAAGGTGTTCGGGCCGTCGTGATTGAAAAGGACAATGCCCCTCTGTGGCGGCCGTCTCGCATCGAAGATGTCACGGCCAGTATGACCGAGCGCTACCTGAGCGCCCCGTCCGGGCTTGCGTGGCACCTTCCAACCCGGGCCGAGATGCAGGCAGCGCGCGCCTGATGCTGCGGCGGCCGCCGGAAATCTGACGGCTTGCCCGGGCACGCCTTTTGTTCAAGAGGCGCGCTGGCGGGCGGGCCATTCCGCCGCATTGGCAGATCCTGAACGAGTTTGTGTCAAACTCAGAAGTAATGAGAAATGCAATCGCCGCGATAACAGATTTTAAAGAACCCTTACAAAGAACCCCCGTTACTATTCTTTTACTATGTCTATTCAGGTAACTTTTAGTTGTCTGAGATAGTCTGGCCACTGAAACCGGAAACAAAAAAACCGGACACAGAAGTCAAACAGGTAAGAGGCAGGGCTATGTCGGTTGCATTCGACGCGCGGGCCCGCGCGCAAGTTCAAGTTCAGGACGAGACCTTCCGGGGCGAGTATCTTCAGGCGCTGCGCCTGATTGAGCGGCTCCATCGTCTGCTCCTGGATGTCATCAAGGACGAGTTCGACCGTCTCGGCGGTTCGGATCTCAACAGTGTCCAGGCACTTTTGCTGTACAATATCGGCGAAAGCGAACTGACGGCGGGCGAGTTGAAGAGCCGGGGCTATTATCTCGGGTCCAACGTTTCCTACAATCTCAAGAAGCTCGTCGATATGGGCTACATCCACTACAAGCGCTCGGAAACAGACCGGCGCAGCGTGCGGGTGAGCTTGTCGCAAAAGGGCCTCGACGCCTGTGAGGTCGTGCACAAGCTGTATCATCGCCAGCTTGGGTCCATTGAGGCCGTCGGCGGTGTCGCCAATGACGACTTGAAGGGGCTCAACAAGTCTCTGATGCGTCTTGAGCGCTTCTGGTCCGACCAGATTCGCTACCGGCTCTAAGGCTCACGACCTGAGCCGATTGGCGCGACACAAAACCAAAGGGGCCGCAGACAATCTCTGCGGCCCCATCGTTTTGTGGCTGACGTGCATCATGGCCGCATGGCCCGAATGCGGCCGCAACGGAAAAAGACTTCCCTTCCGGCTGCGAATAACCCAGGTTTTGGCCGCGCGAGATCCTTTGGGGCGCGGGGCGGCACGATGACCGGATACATACGAAGACTGCTGATCGAACCCGTGGCCCAGGTCCAGCTCCGGGTCCAGGTGTCTGGTTCGGCCTTGGTTTGCGAGCTGGCGAGGTTTTTCCGCCTCGGCAGGGCAACGGCGCTGTCTGGACGCCGCGGATCGGGCTTCCTGCACAGTCTGGTCCTGGGCCTGGCTGCAGCTTTTTCGCCGCCTGTCATGGCCTACGACGATAATGGCATCCGGTTCGGACCGGCAGGTCCCGGCGCCAGCGGTGCCGGTGTCGTCGACCGCGAATTCGTCCGCGAATGGGAATCAAACCCACCTCTTGGCTTCCCGACGCTCTCGCCCGCGAACGTGGCGCCGACGAAAGCGGCCATCAAACAGTACGAAGCCATCGTCAAGGCCGGTGGCTGGGAGACGGTGCCGGAGATCAAGCTCACCTACGGGACCACGCATTTCGCGGTCGCCGTCGTCAAGCGCCGCCTCGCCGTGTCGGGCGAGTTAAAGGATGCGGACAACCAATCGGAATATTTCGGCAGCGAGCTTGAAGAGGCCGTTCGGCGTTTTCAGGCAACCAACGGCCTGACACCCACGGGTGTCATCGATGAACGCACCGCCGTGGCGATGAATGTGCCGGCGGAGGCGCGCCTTCGCCAGTTGCGCAACAGTCTCGGCCGGCTGCAGGGATACGTTTCCAAGACAGCCAAGAAGAAGTACGTAGCGGTCAACATTCCTGCCGCGCAGGTTGAGGCCGTCTCCGGCGACAAGGTAATCTCGCGCCATACCGGAGTGGTTGGCAAGCCTGAACGGGCGACGCCCATTCTGTCGACGACGATCCACGAAATGAACTTCAATCCGGTCTGGCGGTTGCCGCCCACTGTCGTCTCAAAGGATCTGATCCCCAGAGGCCGCGAGATGCAGCAGGCGGGCAAGAATGTGCTGGTGAAGTTCGGCATCGATGCCTACGACGGATCGGGCAAAAAGCTCGATCCGGAAAAGATCAATTGGGCATCGGGGCAGCCTTCGGGGCTGTCGTACCGTCAGCAACCCGGCAAGGAAAATCCGCTCGGCTTCCTGAAGATCAACTTCGCCAACAGCTATTCCGTCTACATGCACGACACGCCGTCCGATGGCATCTTTGGGCGCAACTTCCGTGCCGCGAGTTCGGGCTGCATTCGCGTCGCCAACATCGAGACACTCGCGGCATGGCTTCTGGCCGATACGCCCGGCTGGTCGCCAAGCAGTATCGCGGCCGTCAAGGCAAGTGGCGAACGCAAGGATGTCCGGCTCAAAAAAGCCGTTCCGCTTTATTTCGCCTATCTGACAGCCTGGGCGACGCCTGATGGCGTCATTCAGTTTCGCCGCGACCTTTATGATCGTGACCGCGCCGGGTCCGACGCATCGAGCTATTGATCTTTGCACTGAGATCGCCGGCATGGCGGGCCGCTCATACGCCGAGCACCTTGAGGCTCGTTGGGATGTTCCGGACCGAAGCATGCTGTGCCTAAGGAGCTGCTCCGCGGCAAATCGTGGCTCCTGCCGTCACTTGACTTTGGTCAAGTGGTCCGGTGCCGCCGGATGCTTTAAGCGGCAGTGAAAAGGACAGCGTTAACAGGCGGCCATCGGGACGGGGTGCGCAGGCTGGCGGGTCCAATTCATGTGCCGTTCAGATGGACGGCGGAAGGTTGCCGCGTGGCGTCGTTTTCGCGACAAGAAGGCAATTGATCCGGGTGGCGCTGCCGGGGCATGGTGCCGGTCAAACGGGCGGCACAGCCCGGCTAGCAGGGGCAAGGAAGCGGTGACGATGACTTATGCCGGGTACTTCAAAGCAGCGCTCAGTCAAATCAGGGCGGAAGGGCGCTACCGCGTTTTCGCGGATTTGAAGCGCCAACGCGGCGATTTTCCCTCGGCCACGCGCTTTGCCCCGAACGGCGCACACCCCATCACCGTGTGGTGCTCCAACGATTATCTCGGCATGGGACAGCATCCCGGCGTGCTGGCCGCCATGCATGAAGCCATCGATACCGTCGGCGCCGGTTCTGGCGGCACCCGCAACATTTCCGGCACCACGCATTACCACGTCGAACTCGAAGGCGAGATCGCCGACCTGCACGGCAAGGAATCGGCGCTGCTGTTCACGTCGGCCTATGTTGCCAACGACGCGACGCTCTCGACGCTGCAGAAGCTCATCCCCGGCCTCGTGCATCTTCTCCGACGAGAAGAACCACGCCTCGATGATCGAGGGCATCCGTCACGGCGGCGGCGAGAAGCGCATCTTGCGCCACAACGACGTCGCCGACCTGGAAGCCAAGCTCAAGGAGTATCCCGGCGAGACGCCGAAGCTGATCGTCTTCGAGAGCGTCTACTCGATGGACGGCCACATCGCGCCGATCGCCGCCATCTGCGATCTGGCCGAAAAGTACGGCGCCATGACCTACCTCGACGAGGTCCACGCGGTCGGCCTTTACGGCCCGCGCGGCGGCGGCATTGCCGAGCGCGATGGCGTCATGCACCGCATCGACATCATCAACGGCACGCTGGCCAAGGGCTTCGGCGTCATGGGCGGCTACATCGCGGCCTCGCGCGACATCTGCGATGCGATCCGCTCGTTTGCCTCCGGCTTCATCTTCACGACCTCGCTCGCACCGGCGATCGCCGCCGGTGCGCTGGCCTCGATCCGTCATCTGAAGGGTAGCGCCATCGAGCGTGCGCGGCACCAGGAGCGCGCGCGGACGCTGAAGGCCCTGCTCAAGGCGGCCAGCATTCCGGTGATGGACAATCCGAGCCACATCGTGCCGGTCCTGGTCGGCGATCCGGTTCACTGCAAGGCGGTGACCGACACGCTGCTCGACCGCTACGGCATCTACGCGCAGCCGATCAACTACCCGACCGTGCCGCGTGGCACGGAGCGCATCCGCCTGACGCCGTCGCCCCAGCACACGGACGCCCAGATGGACCCCCTGGTCGCATGCGCTTTCCGAACTGTGGGCAGCCTGCCCGCTGTCACATGGCGGTGTCGTCCGGCTCGCGGCCGAATAATCCGAACGGGCAGGTTCATCCCACCCCGGCGGGCGTTTTCGGCGCCGGCAAATCCTGCGTACCTTCGTCGCGCATCCGGAGTTCGGTTGTGAGCCCGGTGGGCCACGTGGTATCTCCACACGTAAGACTTTCGTCGCACGGGGGCCCGGCCAACGGCCAAGGGCTCCCGACGGCCAGAACGCTGCCAACGCATCCGCAAAAAAGCGAGGAAACACAATGCTCAATCCGAAGGGCACGACGAGCCCGACCGAGCGCTTTTTCAAGGCTCATGTCACGGAAACCGATCCTGAAGTCGCCGCCGCGATCGCAGAAGGAATTTGGCCGTCAGCAGGACGAGATCGAGCTGATCGCCTCGGAAAACATCGTTTCGCGCGCCGTTCTCGATGCGGCCGGCAGCGTGCTGACCAACAAGTACGCGGAAGGCTATCCCGGCAAGCGCTACTACGGCGGCTGCCAGTACGTCGACATCGTAGAAGAACTTGCCATTGATCGGGCCAAGAAGCTGTTCGGCTGCAACTTCGCCAACGTTCAGCCCAACTCCGGCTCGCAGGCCAACCAGGGCGTGTTCAACGCCCTCATGCAGCCGGGCGACACCATCCTCGGTCTGTCGCTCGCCGCCGGCGGCCATCTCACCCACGGCGCCCCCGTCAACCAGTCGGGCAAGTGGTTCAAGCCGGTGCACTACATGGTGCACCCGGAAACGCACCTCATCGACATGGACGAAGTGCGCAAGCTCGCCCACGAGCACAAGCCCAAGCTCATCATCACGGGCGGCTCGGCTTATCCGCGCAAGATCGATTTCGCGGCCTTCCGCGCGATCGCCGATGAAGTCGGCGCGCATCTCCTCGTCGACATGGCCCACTTCGCGGGCCTCGTCGGTGCTGGTCTTTATCCGAACCCGTTCCCGCACGCCCACGTCGTCACCTCGACGACGCACAAGACGCTGCGCGGCCCGCGCGGCGGCATCATCCTGACCAACGACGAGGACCTGGCCAAGAAGTTCAACTCGGCGATCTTCCCCGGCATCCAGGGTGGCCCGCTGATGCATGTCATCGCCGGCAAGGCCGTGGCTTTCGGCGAATGCTCTGCAGCCGGAGTTCAAGATCTACATCCAGAGCGGTCATGGACAACGCTAAGGCCATGGGCGAAGTGCTCGTCAACGCCGGCTTCGCGCTGGTGTCGGGCGGCACCGACAGCCATCTGATCCTGGTCGATCTGCGTCCGAAGGGTCTGACGGGCAACATCTCCGAGAAGTCGCTCGGCCGTGCCCACATCACCTGCAACAAGAACGGCATCCCGTTCGACCCGGCCAAGCCGATGGTCACCTCGGGCATCCGCCTGGGTTCGCCCGCCGGCACGACGCGCGGCTTCGGCGTCGCCGAGTTCCGCGAAGTCGGCCGCATGATCGCCGAAGTTCTCGACGGTCTGTCCAAGAACGGCGTCGATGGCAACGGCGCTGTCGAAGAGAAGGTGAAGGCCGAAGCCACGGCGTTGTGCCGCCGCTTCCCGATCTACTAATCGCGGCTCGCAAGAGCTAGTGTGCGGGGCGCCGAATTCTGATCGGCGCCCCGTTTCATTTCCGGAGGTCCTATGCGCTGCCCCTATTGCGGCTCAGAGAATACCAGCGTGAAGGACAGCCGTCCGACGGACGAAAACGCCTCGATCCGCCGCCGGCGCGAGTGCCCCGATTGCGGCGGCCGCTTTACGACGTTCGAGCGCGTGCAGTTGCGCGAACTGGTCGTGGTCAAGCGTTCGGGCCGGAAAGTCACGTTCGATCGCGACAAGCTCATGAAATCCGTCACCATCGCCACCCGTAAGCGGCCGATCGACGACGACCGCATTGAACGCATGGTGTCGGGCATAGTCCGCCAGCTGGAAAGCCTCGGGCGAAACCGAAATCCCGTCCTCGCAGATCGGCGAACGGGTCATGGAGGCGTTGCGCGGGCTCGATCCCGTCGCCTACGTGCGCTTTGCGTCCGTCTATCGCGACTTTCGCGAGGCCGCGGACTTCCAGGAGGTTCTGGGCGAGATCGCCGGGTCCGGCGCCGCTGCGGGGCTGCCCGTCAAACGCGCCTGATCCTGTCCATCCAGCAAGGTTACCCGCGCGTCCGGCCGCATCGCGGCTTGTGCTTTCCCGTTGGGCGTTGGAAACCTCTTACCCATGTCCTCCGCCCCGTCCAGCTTCGATATCGATCTGATGCGTCAGGCCCTCGCCGTGGCCCGGCGCGGGCTTGGCACGCACGGCGCCCAATCCCTCCGTCGGCGCTGTCATTGCCGATCCGGCGCGCGGTGAAATTCTAGGCCGCGGCTGGACGCAGCCCGGTGGCCGGCCGCATGCGGAAACGGAAGCGATCCGCCGCGCCGGACAGCGCGCACGCGGCGCGGTGATGGCCGTCACCTTGGAGCCCTGCGCGCACCATGGCAAAACACCGCCGTGCGCCGACGCCATCGTGGACGCGGGCTTATCGCGGGTTCTCGTCGGCACGCACGATCCCGATCCGCGCACGGCGGGCGAAGGCGTGGCGCGGCTGCGCGCGGCGGGGATCGACGTGATTGAGGATGTGCTGGCGGATGAGGCGCGCTGGCTGAACCTGGGTCACATCCTGCGGATGACCCAACAGCGTCCGTTCGTGACGGTGAAGATCGCGACCGACGCTCAGGGTCACATTCCAAAGGGCGATGGAACCGCGCCGCGCTGGGTCACGGGTCCGCAGGCGCGCGCCGCCGGGCACCTGATGCGGGCCGAGGCCGATGCCATCCTCGTCGGCGCGGGAACGATCTTGGCCGACGATCCCGATTTGACCTGCCGGCTGCCGGGACTGGACGCGCGATCGCCGCTGCGCGTTGTGCTCGCCGGGCAGCGGCCCATTCCGGCAAGCGCCCGCATCTTTCGGACGGCGGATACCCATCCCATCCTGATTATGCAGTCCGGCGCCGCGCCGCTCAGTTCCGGTTGCGATGACCGCTGGCCCGGTGTCGAAACATCCGCCGTGCGTGCGGCCCGTGGCCCCGATGCGGTGCGGGAGATCCTCGCCCAGTTGGCTGGACGGGGTATCACGCGGCTGCTTGTCGAGGGCGGGCCGGACGTCTGGAGGGCCTTTGCGGCGGCGGGCTTCGATGACGAGATCGCGCTATTCGTCGCCGGCCTGGGCGCGACCGAAACGCAGGCCCGCGCGATCTTGATGGACCATCTGGGGGCCGGTGCATACACACTGGCGGACCGGCGCGTTGTGGGAAGCGACACGCTGTGGCGCTGGCGCCGGGTGCGCGCTGCGGACACTGGGTTTGGCACGTATCCGGCCCGTTCGAGCCTCTAGGAAATTGCATGTTCACCGGCATCATCACAGACATCGGGGAAGTCATCGGGCGCGAAGGCGGCCGCTTCGCCATTCGCTCCCATTACGACCCGGACACGATTGACCTGGGCGCATCGATCGCCTGCGATGGCGTTTGCCTGACCGTGACGTCGCTGCGGCCCGACGGCCAGGGATCGGCCTTTACGCTGGATGTGTCCAACGAAACCCTGTCGAAGACGACGCTGGGTGGCTGGGCCCCGGGCCGGGCCATCAATCTGGAGCGCGCCTTGAAGGCGGGCGACGAACTGGGCGGGCATCTCGTCTCGGGACACGTGGACGGGCAGGCGCGCATTCTGTCGGCGATGCAAGACGGCGAGAGCGTGCGCTTCCTGCTCGAGGCGCTTCCCGAACACGCGCGCTTCATCGCGCCCAAGGGATCGGTGGCACTCGACGGGACATCCCTGACCGTGAACGAGGTGATGGGGCCGCGCTTTGGGATCAATCTCATTCCCCATACCTTGACCCAGACCACGTGGGGGCGCAAAAAGCCGGGCGACCTCGTCAATCTGGAGGTCGACATGTTCGCGCGATATGTGGCGCGGCTCATGGAGTTTCGTTCGTGACCTTGTCTCAGACCAGAGCCCCGGCGTCCGGCGCCCCGCCTGCAACCGCGTCTGCTGTTTCCCCGACGCACGAGATCGTCGAGGAACTGCAGAACGGACGTATGGTCGTGCTCGTCGATGCGGAAGACCGCGAGAACGAGGGCGATCTCGTCATCGCCGCGCAAATGGCGACACCCGACGCCATCAATTTCATGGCCAAGTATGGCCGTGGCCTGATCTGCCTCGCGCTGTCGCCAGCGCGCGCGGCGGAACTCGGCTTGGAAATGATGGTGCGCAACAACGCATCGCGCAATCGTACCGCCTTCACCCAGAGCATCGAGGCGCGCGAGGGCATCTCGACCGGTATTTCCGCGCACGATCGCGCGCGCACCATTTCGACCGCCATCGATCCGACCAAGGGTGCCGACGACATCGTGTCGCCAGGTCATGTTTTCCCGCTGATCGCCCGCGACGGCGGCGTTCTGATCCGGGCCGGCCACACTGAAGCTTCTGTTGATTTTGCCAAGCTCGCGGGCCTCGCGCCGAGCGGCGTCATCTGCGAGATCATGAATGACGACGGCACCATGGCGCGCATGCCTGATCTCGTCGAGTTCGCGCGCCGCCATAACCTCAAGATCGGCACCATCGAAGATCTTATCGCCTATCGCCTGAAGAACGACCGGCTGGTGGAGAGGGTTGCCGAAACGCAGTTCAAGAGTGCGTTCGGCGGCCCGTTCGATCTCAGGGTCTATGCCACGACCGTCGACAACGCGGAGCATCTGGCCATCATCAAGGGTGATATTGGCGGCCCCGATCCGGTGCTCGTGCGCGTCCACGCGGTCAACCTGCCCGGCGATCTCCTGGGCGTCGGTGGGCCGGCGGACGGAGCCACCATGATTGCCAAGTCGCTGGGGGCCATAGACCGGGAAGGGCGGGGCGTCGTGGTGCTGATCCGTGATCTGGCGCCCAAGAGCGTTTCGGACTGGATTGGCCGCCAGGCCGCGGCACCAAGTCCCGCCGCGTCAGGATTGGCGGGGCGGCGGCAGGTGGAAACGGGCATCGGCTCACAGATCCTGCGCGATCTGGGCATCCGCGACATGGTGCTCCTCACCAATTCGCCCGAGCAGGTTTACATCGGCCTGGATGCCTTTGGGCTCAGGATTGTGGAAACCCGGGCGATCGAGTAGACAACATGGCCGAACGATCCTCGATGGAACGCGCTACGGCGGATGAGGGCGTGATGCTGGCGCGCGGCGCCCGCCTCCTTATCATCCAGTCGCCCTACTACGCCGACATTGCCACTCAGTTGATGGCTGGCGCGCGCCGGATTGTCGACGAAGCGGGATGCGAGGCCGAGACCGTCACGGTCGCAGGGGCACTCGAAATCCCGCAGGCTCTCGCCGCGGCCGTTGCGGTCGGGGCGTTTGACGGTAACGCGCGCCGCTTCGATGGCGTCATCGTGCTGGGCTGTGTCATCCGGGGTGAGACGTCGCACTACGACATCGTCTGCAACAACGCCAATCATTGGCTCATGGAGACCGCTATTCGCCATTCCATACCACTCGGCAACGCCATTCTGACGGTCGATACGCATGCGCAGGCGCTCGCCCGCGCTGATATGGTGTCGGGGAAAGGCGTCGATGCGGCGCGTGCCTGCCTCGGGCTCATTGCCTTGAAGCGCGGCCTCGCATCCCAGTTGGCCGGCGAGGGCCGGGAATGACCGCAGCCATCCCCAAGAAGCCGGCCACCAAAAGTGCCATGCCGCGCTCTCAGGCTCGCATGGCGGCCGTACAGGCGCTCTATCAGATGGAACTGGCGGGCACGGACGTCAGCGACGTGGTGGCCGAGTTTCAGCGGCTGCGCTTTCAGACCGCCGAGACCACGCCAGCCGAGGACGATGATATTCCCGCCGATCTCGGCGAGGCTGACGCGACGTTCTTTGGTGAGATCGTGCACGGCGTCGTGCGGCGCCAGCGCGACATCGATCCCATGGTCCACGAACTTCTGGCATCGGGCTGGCGGCTGGTGCGCGTCGATGCCATCCTGCGCGCCATATTGCGGGCGGGCACGTTCGAGTTGATGGAGCGGCGCGATGTACCGGGCCGTGTGGTGATCAACGAATACATCAACGTCGCGCACGCATTCTTCAATGAAGATGAACCCAAGGTTGTCAACGGCGTTTTGGATAAGATCGGCCGCCGCCTGCGCGCCGAGGAATTCGAACGCAAGCGTCCCGCCGACTGAGGCGCCGCGCCGCCGGAGATCATTGCCGTGGCGGATAAACCACCGATCATCAGTGAAGCGGAGCTGACACTCAACAGTGAAGCGGAGCTGATCGGCGTCTATCTGGCGCCGCTGGCGGCCGGCCTTGCCGGCAGTTTCCAGCTTCAGGATGATTGCGCGCGCATTGAGCCTGTGCCGGGCTTCGATTTTGTGGTGACAACCGATGCGGTCGCTGAGGGCACGCATTATTTCCCCGATGATGCGCCCGCCGGCATCGCGTGGAAAGCGTTGGCCGTGAATGCGTCGGATCTCGCCGCCAAGGGGGCCCGTCCGCACAGCTACCAGATGGCGCTCTCATTTCCTGAGGCTCCGTCGCACGCCTACATGTCGGCGTTCGCATCCGGCCTTGCCGCCGCGCAGGAGACCTTCGGGATGCTGCTGTCGGGCGGCGACACCGACCGGCGGCCCGGTCCGTGCTCGATCACGATCACCGCGTTGGGGCTTGTTCCGGCAGGCCGCATGGTGACACGCATGGGCGCCCGCGCGGGGGACCGGCTGTTCGTCTCTGGGACTTTGGGAGATTCCGCACTCGGGTTGAAGCTGCGGCGCGGCGACGCCGATGCAGCCGGCTGGCCGCTGACCGAACCGGCGCGTGCGGCACTGGTGGAGCGGTATTTGCGTCCCGCGCCACGCCTGGACCTCATCGAGGCCCTGCTCACTTGGAGCAGTGCGGCCATGGATATCTCGGATGGCTTGGGCAAGGATTTAGGCCGGCTGTGCGCGGCTAGCGAAACCGGCGCCACCGTCTGGTTCGACCGGTTGCCGTTGAGCCCGGCCGCCCGCGTGGTCGTGGATGCCGATGCCGCGCAGGTGGAGCAGGTGCTCGCGGGCGGCGGCGACTACGAAATCCTGTTTGCCGTTCCCCCGGATCGGACGGGCGAAGTGCTGGCCTGGGCGCAACGGTCGGGCGTCGCGGTGACGGAGATCGGGGAGTTCAAGGCGGACCGGGGTGTGGGGATCGTGGGCCGGGATGGCGTCGAAAACCTGCTGGCGCCTGGAGGCTGGGACCATTTCGCTGCCAAGCCGTGAGCGGCGGGCCGCGATGGTTCGATCCGCCGCAGCGCAAGCCGATGCCGAAAAACGGTTATGTTGCAGCGGTGTGTCCTTCCCGGCCTTGCGGTCTTGTCTTGGTTTGGCCACATCCTTGAAGGCAAGGTGCACCGCATTCACTGCGGCTGAATCTGGGCGCTGAGGGCGCCGGGAAAGCGAGATCGGGATTAAAGAATCCGGTCAAGTCCGACGGCTAAAGGGTATCCCTTGACTATGCATGATGTGACGCTGATCCCGCGCTTGTTCCCGACCGTTTTGGCCGGGACCGGCAGAGGAAGCCTTCGATCTGCGGTTCGGCGGATGACGGCGGCTGTGGCCGCGCTTTCGCTGGCTGCGCCGCTCGCAGTCTTCGCGCCGGCCATGGCGCAAACGCAGGCAAACTGGTGGGACGGCATTCGCGGGTTCGGCACGCCGGATTTTACCGACAAGCCGCGCAATCAGCGGCCTGCCGCCGAACCCGACCGCATGGAAGATCTTCGGACCGGCCCGGTGCCGATGCGCAGTGACGAGATGATCGGCTACATCGACAAGGCCATTGTTCTGTACCAGCAGATTGTCAGCAAGGGCGGTTGGCCCAAGGTGCCCGGCACCCGCATGATCCGTCCTGGTGACGACGACGAGCGCCTGCCGATCTTGCGCCGCCGGTTGCGCGCGTCTGGCGATCTGAAGACGCAGGGCTCAAGCTACTTCGAGGATTTCAGTTTCGATGGCCACACGGAAGAGGCCGTGCGCCGCTTCCAGGAGCGTCACGGACTGCGTGCCAGCGGCCGGGTTGATCGGCCGACGCTCGACGCGCTCAATGTCAGCGCCGAGGAACGGCTGAAGCAGCTCGAACTCAATCGCAATCGCATCTTCGAGCTGCTGCAGCAGCCGCTCGAGGAGCGCTATGTCCTCGTCAACGTCCCGGCCTATCAGCTTGAGGCGGTGGAGCGGTTCGAAGTGGCCCAGCGGCATCGCGTGGTGGCCGGCCGGCCCGGCCGCGATACGCCGTCGCTGAAGGCGACCATCAAGGCGCTCAATTTCTTCCCGTCGTGGAAAGTGCCCGACAGCGTGGCGCAGCTGGATGTGTTTCCGCGCCTCGTGAAGGAACCGGATTACCTTGAGAAGGAAAAAATCCGCGTCGTCATGAACGACTTCAACGGGCCTGAGATCGACGCGTCGGCCATCGACTGGTCGATCGCCGACGCCAGCAAAGTGAAGCTGCGCCAGGACCCCGGGCCCCAGAACGCGCTGGGCCTGGTGCGCATCGACATGCAGAACGAGCACGGCGTCTACATGCACGACACGCCGCTGAAGACGCTGTTCGAGCAGCGGTCGCGGGCTTTCAGTGCGGGCTGCGTGCGTGTGCAGGATGTGTTCAAGCTGGTGAGCTGGATCGCGCGTTATGAACCGGGCTGGGATAACCCCGGTCAGGTCGAGGCCGTCATTCAGATGGGCCAGCCGTTGGACGTACAGCTGACGCGGCCGATCCCGGTTTATTTTAGCTACATCACGGGCTGGGCCGAGGCCGACGGCCGCGTGCTGTTCCGGGCCGACATCTACAACCGGGACGGCAAGTCGTTCGGTCCCGAACAGGTCTTCGATCCGGAGGATGCGCCGCCGCCGTCCGCAGGGCTCGCCCCCTGATCTTGAACGCGCGAATTCTTTCTCGATCCGCATCAGGGTCGGTGCCGTCAGGGACCGGCCCTTTCGGTGCGCCGCAACGGCTGTCGAAATGGCCAGCGGCGTGATGAAAAAAGCTGAAAATATGGGGAAGATTGGCTCCGCGGGTAGGGCTCGAACCTACGACCGTCCGATTAACAGTCGGATGCTCTACCACTGAGCTACCGCGGAACAGGCGCAAACGACATGCGCGAGCCGGTGATTAGCAGAAGCCGGCGGTCAGGAGAAGCCTTTTTCACCCCCGCGTTTCGCGCCCCGATGCCGCGCCGCGCCGATCGAGGAGCTTGTGGGAAAGGTTTGGAGGCCACGCCCGGAATTGAACCGGGGTACGCGGATTTGCAGTTCTTAGAGGCCAGCAATCAGCCACGATCACCGGTGATCACTCGCGCTCAAAAGTGCAGGTTTTTCAACAACCGTCCAATCACCCACAGTCACTCGCGATTGCCCGTGTTCAGCCGAACGGTTACAGGGTGGTTACACGCGGGTGCGCGGATTGTCGTCCGTAGCACCCAGGGGACGCGGGGGTATCTTGCCGACACTGAGCTTCCAGGTGAAGTGGCTCGACGGGCTGTCTGGCGACGGCACCGAACAGCTGTTCTGGGACATCAAGCAACCCGGCCTGGGCCTCCGGCTGAGCCCCAAGGGCGAGCGCACCTTTGTCGCCAGCTACCGCGTCAAGGGCACAGGGAAGCGCCACAGGGTCGTCCTGGGGCCCTACGGCACGCTGACGCTTGATCAGGCCAGGGAACGGGCTCGCAAGTATGTGAACGCCGCCCTGGACGGCATCGACCTCTATGCTCAACGTGAGGCCCTGGCTGACCGCCTGACCTTCAAGCAGCTGACCGACCAGTGGCTCGACCTGCACGTCAGGCCCAAGCGGGCGCCTCGGTCGCTGGAGGACTACGAGAATATCCTGCGCAGATACCTCCTGCCGAAGTTCGGCACCAAGGTCGCCGAGGAGATTTCGCACCGGGACGTCCTGAAGCTCCACAAGGCCATGGAGAACACGACGAGGAGTGCCGATTACGCCGTGGTGGTGGGAAAAATGGCCATCAACTTCGGTATTAAGGCGCAGCTGCTGCCCGAGGCCTTCGCCAACCCGTTCAAGGGCGTCGAGCTGTACGGATACGAGGGCCGGGAGCGGTTTCTGTCGCCTGCAGAGGCGGAGCGGGTCGGCGAGGCCCTGACCGCCCTGGAGGAGGAGGGGAAGCTCACGACATGGTCTGCCGCCGCGATCCGACTCCTGATCCTCACCGGCGCCAGGAAGAGCGAGATTCTGACCCTGCGCTGGGACTGGGTGGACCTGGACCGTGCCGAACTCAACCTGCCAATCTCGAAGACCGGCAAGAAGCGCATCGACCTCAACGAGGCGGCCCGGGAAGTCCTGGCGAAGGTGCCCAAGCTCAAGGGCAACCCCTTCGTGATCGTGGGGCAGAAGCCGGGCACCCACATGGTCTCCATCAACACGCCGTGGCAGCGCGTCCTGGAGAAGGCCGAGGTCGAGAACTGCCGCATCCACGACCTGCGCCACTCGTTCGCGAGCTTCGCCGCCTCCAACGGCCTCACGCTCCAGATGGTGGGCAAGCTGCTCGGGCATAAGCGGACGCAGACGACGGCTCGGTATGCCCACCTCTTCGATGATGCCCGCAAGGCGGCGAGCGAGGCAATGGGATCGACCATCGGGCCATTGATCAACAAGAAGCCGGAGGCCGCTGAATGAGCCGCCGGAAGAGCCCAAAGGACAGCAAGCTCGAAGATCAGCAGCGGCGCTGGGCTGAAGCCAATGCACGCCTGCCACGGGTGTTTCGGACGTCAGAGCAGGCAGGCTCGGAGCTTGGACAATCGCTCGATGGCCAGCTGAACCCCTTTTTCCACGAGCTTCTTGTTGTTGCGATGGCCGCGCACAGCAAGATTTTATGCGATGCGGTGTACGAGGTCGTGCGCTTGGGGTTGACCGGACAGGACTACCACTACCGACTGAATGAGATCGAGCAGCAGGTCGAGCAGCGCAATCAGCGCATGTTCGATATTGCTCTCGTGCAGCTCGCACTGGGCAGTTCAGAACGGGAAGCGGGCCGAGAGATCGCGGCTGCACTAGGCGGTCACGCCTCCTTCGAGCGAGCTACCGACGCTGGACGCAAGTTCATTGCCGAGGCCGCCGCACCCACAAGCGATGATCATCCTGTGATGCCTCTTCTCGGTCTGGTCCTAGATGTGCCGCTCGCCGAGCGGCGCGGGCATCTGAAGGCGGTGAGGAGCGTGCTCGATCTCGGCGACGACGCACTCACACGCGATGAGGCCGAGGTCGTCCTGATGGGCTGTATGAAATGTCTGCACGACGTGGACGACGAGGGCCTCGGTCGCCTAATCTCGGAGCGCTTGGAATACGGTAAGCCTAGCCGCCCGAGGGCGCGGATCAAAATCAACGCCGAGGCTCGCGCTCGACTGCTGGGCCTGCCAAAGGCTGCCGAGTGACGATCTATGGGTAGAACTCGGCGAACCTGACTTCCAGCCTCGCCCGGTCTGGCAGGTCCTCCATCCGGGACGGCAACCGCAGGCGGGTGCCATTGAGAGCCTTCAGGCCCTGCTCGAACATCGGCCCGTCATTCATGGACAGCAGCCGAGGGCTGACGTGGATCATGTAGTCGGGATCGATGCCGATCAAATTGGCGTCGTAGGCGGCGTGGTGGAATTTCGACATCGGGATGCCGTTCGAGACCACGGGCTGCCCGAGGGCTTCGTCGGCATCTGGGATGATATGAGCGGCGTCCAGGAGCCGGGGCTCTGGCAATCCTGTGAAGGCGCAGCGCCCCGCGTAAGCGGTCAGGACGGCTTCGCGGAAAGTCGCCTGATGCAGACGTTGGCGGAGCTAGAGCAGCAGTCACGATGAGCCGCTACCCATCATCTTTTCGCTTGCCGATTACGCGACCTATCGAGCACTCTTCCAAAACACCCAGCGTTATCTGAAGGGTGGATTACATGAGAGGTTGGAAGGGGTGCCTCATGCGTGCAGTGATCGTTTCTCCCTTGATAGCAATCTGTTGCGCGGCTTCGGCGGCAGGTGCCGGGGACGTGTTACCACCGTCACAATCATGCGCAGAGAAAATTCCACTCGTAATGAAGTGCTCGTCGAAAGATGAGAACGGAAACACTTACGCCAATTGCGAAGCCTACGTGACGTTAGTGCAGCAGGGTCAGAGCACTCATCTTTACGGTTGCGAACTGCGAATACGTCCAGCCATCCTCGATAAGGTGTCGGTGGAAGTGTTGAATATCACTGACCAGAATTTCCAGCTTCGCGGCGTCAAGTTTACATCGAACTTGCAGCCGGGCGAGTCTCAAGTCCAAGTAGTGGCGCAGCGTCCAGATAAGATAGTCGAGCCGACAGTCGTTCGTGCACTCGTTCGAGTGGCAGGTGTGACCAAAATCAAAGAATAAGACGGGACCGTCGGTGTGTTGGCTCGATTGGTACCTCATGATTAAACGCGACGGTACCAAAGGGAGCGAGGCGCCGGACTGACCCGGTCGAAGCTGATTGCTTCGCTGTTAAGCGTGGCTGGCGCCAGGGCGCCAGAGTGTGGCGAATTTCGTGTCACACGGGTTGGTCTATTCCGCGTGCAAGGGTCAACTCGAACAGGAGGATGCCGTCATGGCAAAACCCTCGCATCGCGCCTACACCGTCATCAAACGTTAAGGCAAAGAAGACTACTGGTTGAACCTGGGCGTCTGCTTCCCTCATGAAGACGGCGAAGGTTTCAACCTTCTCCTCCAAGCCTTACCACTCGACGGCAAGGTGGTGCTCAGAACCTACGAGGAGCAGCCCGAGGAAGAAGAACAACCCAAATCCAAGGGCAAGACCCAGTACCACAAGAAATAGACCGATCGCGTGTGCGATCACAGCACCTTGAAAGCCGCCAGCATCACCGCTAGCGGCTTTTTATTTTGCACCGTTCCGCTGCCATGACGGTTGCCACCGCTCGTCAGGCGGCGTAATTTCAACTCGGTCCAGGACCACTTGTGGGATGTTGTTTTGGGAGTGTGAAATGTCCATAACCCGCGCAACTCCGATAGCACTCGCATTTGCTTTGGCTTCGTCGGCCTCCGCCCAGACCTGGAGTGGCCCCACGTTCAATCCGGTGATCGCTGGCGTGCCCCTCTATTGTACAAGTTATGGGGGCCAACCCGTTGCGTTTGTTCCCAACCCGACACTGAACGATGTCGGGCGCGCACTCCCCGGCATGCCACCCCGGATCGAGCTAAATCCACTGGTACTCGCGCAACTCAGTCCGAAAATGCAACTGTTCTGGTACGGGCACGAATGCGCACACCACGTGCTCGGACCTGCTAACAGTGAGAGCAATGCCGATTGCTGGGCGATCAAAACCATGCGCAATCAAGGACTGCTACAGCAAAGCGAGATCCCTCAACTCCAGCAACAGATCATCAACACGCCGGGCTCTATGTGGGGTCATCTTCCGGGACCGGCGCGGGGAGGTCTTTTCGCTGCCTGTTATGCAAGTCCCTGAGTAGTTACCCGATCGCACCTGCGATCAAGGCCAGTCGTCAAGAGACGACCCCTGAAGCCTTCAGCAAGACATAGCCGAGGCCAATCCAAAAGCCGACGGCCAGCACAGTCATCGCAATGTCGAGCCAATCAACACGCTGCCATCGCGGCAATTCTGCCTGACGCTCACGCCAGCGCCGGTTCTCTTCCCCGATTTGTTCCCAATGGCCCATGAGAGCGATCCTAGCACGGTCAGTGGCGGACCCAAGCCCTACAGGCGATTGACTGACCAGGGTCACACAGCCAATCGAGCAGGTCGGCGACGTCGCTCTCCGTCAGGGCCTCCAGCAAGGCCTGAAAACCTTCAGGGTCGCTCTCCTGAATCCGGTGAAACTCGAATTCGGACAGGTCGTAAATGGCTTTCGCGGAGGCGAGTGTCACGCTCATGGACGCAGTATGCGGGGTGCCCTGCAGGCGGGGATAAGTTATTCCGCCGGCCCGTTCGTGCACACGGTCGCGCTCCTGAATTTCAGCCCTTCGTGCTGGTCGAACCCGTCCGCCGACTGTCCAAAACAGATCAGCGGCAGATAGCAGCCTTCGCCTCGGAGTTTCTGAAAATGGGCGAACGTCTAGGCACCACAATCCCAAAGCAGTCATGTCCTAGTGTCGTCAGCTGATTTCCTTGCCGAAGCTGCTACGAACGACTGGATCAATGAGGTCTGCTGAGGGCCAAAAGCAGTCTCTTGAACTAGTCAATTAAGTCGGAGAGTGGTCGTGTCTCGACCGTTTAAGCCGATTGTGGGACAGCGGTAGTGCCACGTTGTAGAGTGGAGGAAGGTTCGGTTTTTTCATGTCGCCAGGGTAAGTGGCGGGGATAGTTCAGTCGCAAGGTAAGACGCTGCGTTTGGGGGCAGGTAGTGGAGCGTAGCTCAAAGGGCCGCAAAATTGTCAGTCCGGTGTCGGCGTCGGGGGAGCAACCTGAGCCGCCCGCCAGAGAGTGGAAGAATTATTTCTGGGAAGGCGGGGCTTCAGCCCATGTACAAGCGTTAGCTGCCGTATTCGCAGTCGGCTATGCCGTTTGGACGGTCACCAGTTGGAAAGAGCAAGAAGTCTCGAAACGTCGCAGCGAACTTGCATACGAAATCCTGCGGCGCGTCGGCGAGGTTGATAAAGGCGGTTACTGGAGTGACTACGGCTATTCGGGGGACATCGGAGAGCAAAAAGAGGAGAGCTTCGACGACTTCCTCGCCAGGATAATGGGGAGCGAGGACAGGAAACAGAACGAGCAGCTCAAGTTGAAGATGGATGAGCTTGAACTGTACGGGGCGATCGCAACGATTACGTTCAAGAATTTCAAGCTCGATACCGCGATGGAGTCAATGATTGCCAGCATCAGGCGAGGCAAGGGGTGTTACGACGCGCTCGCTGAAGCAGCCAAAGTGCCGGCTGCGCAGAGACTGGGAAAGTGGTCGGCAGACGTGACACAGTTGGCAGCTGGTCTTGGTTTTGAGCGCGAGGGGGTCAAAGAGAAGGTGAAGGCGAAGTCATGCGGGGACACGGCAAGGGATTACGAGCACGCGAAACGCATCAAAGAGATGCTGATTCCCGAACTCGAAATGAGTGATCGACTTGCCGAGGAAGGGCCTGATCGGTCGTCGTTCTGGGATCCGAACGAGCCGGACCCCAAATAGAAGCCCTCGACAATTCTAGTCGAAAGCTAGCACCTCGTGGCAGAGGCCATCCAGAAAGACGGTGCGCTCACTTGGCGGAGGCAAAACGTGGCTGAGACATTCATGGAAGGCGTGCGCAGGGTGTCCCGGCACGAAGCTGGGCATTACATCGTCGGCGAAGTGAACGGGTTTGCGATGGGGCAGCTTCGGTACATTCCTGGTAAAGAGGCTGGGGCTCAGGGGATGTTCATCAGGCCGGTCAAGAACCTTGAAGACGTGCTCCAACTCATCGACCAGCGCGCGGAAGTGCTGCTGGCTGGGGTCATAGCTGAGACATGGGACAGCGATGACAAGGTTTGGAGTCAGAAGGCCAACCAACGATTCACCGAGGAGGGGGCGCGACAGGATAAAGCAAAGTTCGCGGAGCTCCTTTATCTGCGACAGTCGATTGTCGGAACTGCGGACGTGGCACAGCATCAGAAGGGCATCTCTCAGCACGAGAGTAAGCTTGCTGAGGACTGCGCAAGGAAGATTGCAGACAACATCGAAATCGTGTTGGAGCTGGCTGAGAAGTTCGGAAAGAGATTGGATTCGACGGACCTCTCGGTGACGATGGAGAGGGCAGAGATTGAAGCGCTACCCAAGTTCAAGGAGCGGTTTCTGAGAGCCGCTGGTTAAATTATTTGAAGGGGTGTTGTATTCAAATTTCTGACTCAGCACGACCTGCAGGCAAGAGGCATGCAAACGCATCGGCGCGACAGTCAAGTCGCCTCAAGGTGGCAATCGATTGCTTGCAGCAGACTTCCGGATTGGGTCAAGAACGACGGTTCGCAGAATTGCGGTCGGAGAGCGGGAATGTCTCAGCTGCCGGGAAGTGCATCCTTGCACTCGTTTCCCCGGAGCTTGGCGCGCCAGCAACCAGGGTGCTCGAAAGCTCCCGCCCACAGGCCAGCGCCAGCGCGCCGTGCCTCGTCCTCTTCGCCCACGTACCGCTCGCTGTACCGGCGGAAAGCCACGGCACGCCCCTGGCGCACCAGCTCGGCATTGAGGTCTAAGCCGGATGGCAGGCGGCAGACGGCGAGCGTCCGCCAAAATCTGTCTTTGCCGACCGCTTCACAGGTGACCGGCTGACCCTTCGTCAGGTCGACCAGGGTGCGCACGGTGGTGGCGCCGCAGTCGTAGGGTTGGCCAAGGCTATCCTGGCACTCCTGGCCACGCTCTGGCGCATCGATGCCCTCCAGGCGGATGCGGGTGCCCGCAACCTCAATCGTGTCACCGTCGATGATGCGGGCCTTGCCGCTGATGGCGTCTGCCGCGTGGGCACCGGCGGCGTACAGGCCCACGAGGGCGAACAGGGTAGTGGTGCGCTTGGCAGGGATTCGGTTGAGCATGCTGTCTCAACGGCGTGTCGAGCCGAATCCGTCGCGCACGCGTGTCGGCTGCTCGGGTTGAGCAGAGTATCCGCCTCCACCCATCGAGGTCAGCTTTGATATCCAGAGCCAACATGCATCGTATGATGCCTCGTAGTCAGCCCTTAACCCGGAGCGGAACAAGATTGCGTAGTTCTCATCCCTCCCGCGGACCGCAATAGAACCGCCGTTAACACGCCCTTCATATTTTTCTTGAAGATTCGATCAAGTAAATACTCATTTAGGCTTTCCTACGTATCCTGCGCATTTAATGGGTCGCGCGGGAGTAAAAATGTTCCCAAATTTCAACAGCGCTTGGCGCGCCCTGGTCAGCGACCAGCGCGGCGGGGTAGCAATCGTCTTTGCGCTGAGTCTCCTGCCATTGTTTGCTGCCGGCGGTTTGGCCGTCGACTACGCCAAGGCAGAACGTCTACGAAGTAGGTTACAGGCAGCTGCCAACTCCGCAGCGCTTGCCGCTGGCAGCGCCCTCGGACTTGACGTTACAGGCCGGATCGCGCACGGCGCCCGAGTTTTCACTTCGAACATATCGGTCGAATTCGGAACCATCACCCCAAATATCAATATTGACGGAGATGGTATCGTTACTGTGTCAGCGGGCGCGCCGAGCGAAAACTCCCTTATGAAAGTCTTGGGCTACGACCACATTGATGTTTCCGTCGTATCGCGCTCTAAGGGTGCTGGGGCAAGTGGTGAGATTGTCTTGGTTCTCGACTACTCAAGTTCCATGACGTCGGATGCAGGCGGCGGTAAAGAACGGTGGCAAGCCATGCGCGACGCCGCCATAGATATGATTGAGAGACTGACCAACGGGCTGCCAAATCCTGCGCTCAAGATTGGTCTCGTACCTTTCGCCGATGGCGTCTACTTGTCGCTACCGGGACAATACGTTCTGGGTGGGACAACAGGCGTCACCTGGAGCAATTGCACCTACGACCGTAAATGGCCCTACGTCCGAGAAGACACGACTCCTGATACGTTTAACGATGAAACAAAATGGGGTCGGACGGACAGCAACGACACTATAGACGCTGATGAGTATAGCGATTGTTCGAACTTCTCGTCGAGGAATCTGGTTGTAAAGCCACTGACAATTGACCATTCCGCAGTCATCGCCCAACTGCACGCGATGACGCCCCACGAGGGAACAAACATCTCAGCCGGAATGTCGATTGGTTGGCACGTCATCTCACCCAACGAGCCGTTCGTCGAAGGGGCCGACTATAACACGGGGGAGAAGACCATAATTCTGCTCACAGACGGTGAGCAAACCACGGAGTCGTTTGGACCGGGCAGTTCATTCGAAGACTCGGCTGGTGAACAAAATCTCGCTGACATGTGTACAGCTGCGAAGGCAAAAGGGGTTCACATTATCACGGTGGCATTCAGCGACGACATTGGTACTTCAACCCTAAACCGTCTGAAGAATTGCGCCTCGTCAGACGACTACTTCTACAATCCGCAAGATGGGAAAGAGCTCGCCGACGCATTTGGCGAAATATCGAAGGGCCTCGGGACAGCTGCGGTGCTTATCAAATGAGGGTTCGATCGGCGCCCTTAGGTCTGAAGGGGGGCGCCCGCTGCCTTGTTGCCTTTGACCACGACCTCAGCCCGATCGATAAAGGGCTTATGACCACCGACCTCCGCCGCTATGCCCCCGCGACGTCTCGCAACCGAGAGCCGATCCTCGCGGTTCTGAAGCGCTATCTTCCACTCCAGGGCCACGTTCTAGAAATCGCCAGCGGTACGGGTGAGCACATCGTACATTTTGCCGGCGCTTCCGGCCCCGATCTCATCTTTCAGCCCAGCGACCCAGATCCTGCGGCGCGTGCCAGTATCGACGCGTGGGTGGGCATCGCCGGACTGCCGCAACGTTCGTCCAGCGATCGCCCTGGATGCGACTAGATGACGCCTGGCCGGTACAAGCTGCCGACGTCGTCCTGTGCATCAACATGGTCCATATCGCGCCGTGGCGCGCTGCAGTCGGGCTAATGCGCGGTGCTGGCCGCATTCTGGCGCCAGGAGGACTGGTGTTCCTCTACGGGCCTTTTCGCCGAGGTGGCAGCCACACGGCCCCCAGCAACGCGGCCTTCGACGAGAGCTTGCGAAGGCAGAATTCAGAATGGGGCGTGCGTGACCTGGAGGCTGTCATTGAGCTGGCGGAGCTAGAACGGACTTGGGGCGCCGGAGATCGTGGAGATGCCAGCGAATAATTTGTCTGTGATTTTTCGTCGGCAGAGGCAGGGTTAGGCGCTCTTGGCGACAGGCAGACGGCAATCCCGGTAGACCATGACGCCTCTCGTCTTGCGACCTTCTAAGCCCGCCGCCTTGAGCGCCAAGGCGAGGCGCGTGGTCGAGAGGGGAGGGACACCCTCCCGCCTAGCCCAGGCCACGTAAACATCCTGAAGTGTCGCAAAGCGGTATTCCCTCCCTGGCGAGGCGGGGAGGGTCAGCAAGAACGCGGCGACACTACCCGTGGACGAAGCATCCCCGTCGACTAGCGACGCTGCACTAAGTCTTGGGGAGGATTTCACGACCGATAGGCGGGGTCTCCCTGTGCCCCGGTCTTGAGCCTTGAGGGAGGGTTTCAGGGAGGGTTTCTCGCCGGTCGCGCTGGGAGAACCTTTCCGGGTATCCGGGGGCGAGGACGGGTTTTCGCCAGGCGACGCAGGGAGCCTCTCAGGGAGGGTTGTGGCGTCGCATGCGTTGACTGTCGACTTTGTCTCCCCCGCGCGTCCGGGGATGGATGCTCGCTCGCGCGGTAAGGCCCGGAGGACTGCTGAGGGGACGGTCGCCGAAAAGGCCTCCAGCATCAACATCAGCGCCAGCGCCCAGGCGGCGGTCAGTTCGACCATCCGCCAGCCAGTCGAATGCTCGATCGCCTCCCAGGCAGGATTGGAGGGCCGTACAGCCTCTACCGTGGTCGCTTCAGCCAACTGTTCGCGAAGGGCGTCCATCTTCCCCCGGACCTCAGCAGCACTGTGCGACGCGGCCAGGGCCGACACCAGGCGCTGGTATTCGGCGCAGTAGCGTTGGAAGCCGCCCGGGACCGGCAGATTGCAGCTGTTCGCCCGGACCCACGCCGAAGACGACGCGTGGCGCTTCAGGTCGGCGTCTGCAGCGTCGACAGGCTTGGGGTCGCCCAAAGCCTCCAGCTGCCGCTGCAAGTCTGCCAGCTGGTCGCGCAGGTCGGCGGACTTGGTCGATGCCAGGCTCTGCTGCGCCATTGCCGTGGATCTGCCGTAGCCGGCCATCGTGACACCGGCGTAAAGCGAACCGGCGATCAAAACCGCCGCCAGGGCCCAGCAGACCATGGAAGCCACCCGGCTTTGGCAGTGCCAGAAGGCGAGGGCGGCGGCGGGCAGGAACATCTTCAGGACGTCGAGAGCGGCCATGGCATAGCCGTCGACCGTCAGGTCGCCCGTGATGCCGCCGTACGTGCTGCCAAAGCGCCAGCAGGTCCAAGTCACAAGAAGCGAGATCGCCAGCGTTCCGACCATGCCGGCGCCCCAAAGTGCGATCGCCGCTCTTGCGCGCCATGTGTCTGCCATTTTAGTCCTCCCCCGAGCCTCTTCAGGTCGGTTTGGACTTTATTCGCTGCCAAGGAAAGCCCATGGCAGAGGCTGCACGACAACGTCCATCGCGCGGAAAATCCGAATTTCGCTCTTGCTCAAGGCAACACGCTGATCAGACTCACGAATTGCCGTTGAACACTCTTCGAAACTGGCCAAGTATTTTGGAGTGGACACAAGGCTTGGATTACGTTCGACGGACGCGATCTGGCGTGGCGCGAGGCGGGTGCTGAGCCCTGGGCGGATCGTCCGCTGGGGAGCCGCTCGGACAAGGTCAAGCGGTGCCTGTGGGTCGTGCAGCGGGCTGCGGACACGAAGGGCAGGGCGATGTCGAACGAGGAGATCGTTGACAAGCTTGTCGAGCTAATCGACACGCGCATGAAGAAGGACCAGAAGTACGGGCGCTGAGCCGAGCCGCGGGCTCAATGTCTTGATCAGTTTTCCAGCGGCAGCCCACGGTTCGCGAGGCAAGCGTGAGGCAAGGTCCCCGATGCACAAACGGATTGTTGGCCCCAGTTGTCGATTGTCCGGCAGCTTGCACCAGCTACTACCAAAGTTGTCCATTCTCGCCCAGGGGATGAGCCACTGGAGCTGACCCGCCTTGATGTCCCTGCCCAGGCGTCGCGAGGCTCATTGCCCGCCTCGGCGGGTCAGCGTAAGTGCTTCCTGCCAGATCGTGATCCCAATTCGGCGACAGACGAGCCTTTACCGTTGACGACGGCTCGGTATGGTGTGGTCATGCCTTTGACCGTCGACCCCTTCACCCGCCGCCGCCTGTTCACCGCAATCTTGGTCGAGTCAATCGCGTCGGTGGACGCCCGCAAGATGGAGGCCGCAGAATAGATGGGCCTCAACCTCGTCATCGCCGTCACAGATGGCGACTGGTTCGACATGCTGCGGCAGCAGCCGAACCTTGCCGAGGTCAACTTCTGGGCGCCGTCTGCCGCCAACTTCCGGGCCCTTCAGCCGGGCGAGTTGTTTCTCTTCAAGCTCCATGCCCCGCGCAACGTCATCGTTGGCGGCGGCGTCTTCGCCTACGCCAATGCGCTGCCGTGCTCGCTAGCCTGGGAGGCATTCCGAGAAGCAAATGGCGCCCGGTCTTTGCCTGAGATGCGAACCCGCATTGCACGTTATCGCAAAGCCGATCCAAGCGATCGAAGCGACTTCGAGATCGGGTGCCGCATCCTCACGCAACCTTTTTTCTTCGATGAAGCCGACTGGTTTCCCGTTCCGGCGAGTTGGGCGCCGAACATTGTTTCGTTCAAGACATACAACACGGAAAACGTCGAGGGCACGGCGCTATGGGACGCGGTAACCGATCGGCTCAACCGTACGAGCTTCGCGGGCATGGCCGAGGCGCAGGCACGCTATGGCGAGCCGCACCTCATCCGCCCGCGCCTCGGGCAAGGCGCGTTTCGAGTGTTGGTGACGGACACCTATCGGCGGCGCTGCGCCATAACTCAGGAACGAACCCTTCCGGCGCTTGAGGCGGCGCACATCCGGCCATATGGCGACGGTGGCGAACACAAAGCCCGGAACGGGCTTTTACTCCGTCGTGATATCCACAGCCTGTTCGATTCAGGTTATGTGACCGTCACGCCCGAACTCCGCTTCGAGGTAAGCCGCCGCATCAAGGAAGAGTTCGAAAATGGACGGCACTACTACGAGCTCCACGGCAATCAGATCTTCGAGCCAGACGATGCTTCGCGACGCCCCGATCCCGAGGCGTTGCGCTGGCACAATGAACAATCGTTTCGCGGCTGAGTCTTATAGTCATGCACTTTTTCGTTCGCCACATCGGCATAGATTATTCCGGAGCGGAGACGCCGACCTCGAGTCTTAAGGGCCTGCGCGTCTATCTGGCGGACGGCGATGGGCTTCCTTTCGAGGTGTTGCCGCCGCCATCGGCGAAAAGATACTGGACGCGGCGCGGCATCGCGGAATGGCTGGTGGCTCGAATTGCCGAAGACGTGCCGACGCTGGTGGGGATCGACCATGGCTTTTCTTTCCCGCTGCGCTATTTCGAGGCGCACGGATTACAGGCAGACTGGCCGGCCTTTCTAGACGATTTCCAGCGCCACTGGCCGACGGACGAAGATCACGTCTATGTTGATTTCGTGAGGGAAGGGATTGCCGGAAATGGCGCGGCGCGCACCGGCAACGCCCGATGGCGGCGGTTCACCGAGGAGCGTGCCGGCGGCGCCAAATCTGTCTTTCATTTCGACGTGCAGGGCTCGGTGGCTAAATCCACCCACGCCGGTATTCCCTGGCTGCAATACATCCGCCAGCGGCTCGGCGCACGGGTTCATTTCTGGCCATTTGATGGTTGGGATATTCCGGTAGGACGCTCTGCCATAGCCGAGGTCTATCCCGCGCTGTGGTCGCGTGGCTTTGCCAATGAAGGCCGCACTGGGGACCAGCACGACGCCTACACCATTGCGGCCTGGCTCTCGCGCGCCGACCGCGACGGCAGCCTTGGGGCCTTCCTCAATCCAGAGCTGTCGCCGCCTGAGCGAGCGCTGGCTGAGGTCGAAGGATGGATCTTGGGCGTCGGCGGTATGATCCGAGAAGCCGCCTACCCGAGATTAGAAGGGCAGCAGCATGCACGACATTGAGATGCACGAGGTCTCTGAAGAATTTGCGCGCTGCTGGCGTCCTGCTGGACTTCACATTCAGAAACAAGTTCAGGGAAAGATTTCTTGGTTGCGAGCCCATCTCAATCCACCTTTTCTTGAACATTTTTCATTTAGGCTCGGCAATCAGCTCTTCTTCATTCGCATCGAAGACGAGGATGGAAAAGTGAAGGCGCCAGGCAGTCGCCAGGGTCTGCAGACCATCGCGGACGGCTGCAAGGGCCATCCGTGTATCATGCCGATGGCGCTTAAGGGCGGGGACTGGACACCTGTGGTCGGCGGCTGGGGTTTGCTGGATGCGCAAACTGGACGACAGATTAATCCTATCGATCATGTGTCCGACCAGAGGATCGAAATGACCGACTGGGAATTGCATGATTTCGCTGTCCAGGTCGTGCGCGATCACCTCACATCGTCGGGTCGAAAGCTGATGTCGTGGCAGGGTAATCCTGCGGTCGATCCGTCAATTTGGTTCGTGGGAGACGCCGGCCCTGAATGGGTCGTGGTGCGGGCAGCGCGCTATCCGCATGCTCCCCCAGGCCAGCCGGCCAACTGGGACCGGATAGCAGAGAGCTCTGCACGACTGAGCCGTATTGGCCACTTTGCACCAATCGTCGTCGCCAACGCCGATGACGCCTTCCACAGTTCCGTGCCAGCCCTACCGCTGTGGCGCGGCCATGCGCTGACCATCCGCTTCCAGGGCCTGATGCCCAAATAGTACGACGAGAAGCTCGCCGGCGATGCGCGCACACTGTGGCTGGAGGTCGAACAGCTTTTGGTGGATCGCAAGGGCGTCCTGCCGCGCCGGACTGGCCGCGTTTAACCGTCAACCGGAAGGACGCCCGTGACCCCGCCCCAAGTGCTGCCGAAAGGCCAGCAGGTCCAGGGGTCGATCAGCGAAATTGCGAGCGCAATCGAAAAACCAAGGGTCCAGGCCAGCCTTCTCAAAACCAATTCCATATCCATTGCCGATCAACTCACCGGAACATCCTTCTTACGCAATCAGGCCAAACTCACTCGAGAATGCTGACGGGAACACCAACACGACAAGAGCCCGCCCTCCAACCAAGGTGCGGGCCTTATTGTGTGAAGCGAACCGGTACCGTTAGTAAGACCGGCCACTGTGTTGTTGACGTGGATCAAAGACGAGATGCTGACCGAGGTGAATGATTTTGCTCAAATTCGAATCTACCTGGGAGGATTTCAGCATGATGCGTCACGCAATTGCTAAGGGTATCGCGTTTGCCTTCTGCATGCTGGTCTTTTCAACTATTTCTACGACGACCAGAACGATGGCCGACACCGCTGGTCAAAAAACACTCCCTGTGCGGGCTGGAGACTTGCAACCAGGATTGCGCCAGCATCTGGAGAAGCAGAAACAAGGTGCGAAAACTGAAAGCGAGCGCAAATTCTTTGCGAAAGTTTTGAAGTTCGATGATCAGGCACTAGAGCGATGGTTCAAGCAATTGCCAAGTGCCGATAGTACAAGTAGCCAGGAAAAAATAGCTTGGCCCGTCATCAAGGAGGTCTGTTGGAAAGTTGCAGTGTGGGTGGCGCAAAATGTTACCTGGGAAGTAGTGTGCAAAGCAGTGGAAGTTGTCTTGGATGAGATCGAGGACCAGAATCAACAGCCCCAACCCGAACCTCCGCCACCAACGGACGAACAAGAGGTAGAGATCGTTCCTCTTCCCTCAAATCCCTGATGCTGTCACCGGCCCAAGCGAAATCCCCGATAGGATGGCGCGACCCAAGCGAACCGCTGTCGATCGAACGCTACAGTGATGAGCACCGAAACGGTCCCGAGTTCATCGCCGAGGCCGTGCAGAGTTGGATTGCAGCGGTCGGCGCGAAGACGGCGTACATCGCGCCGGGATCGCCTTGGGAGAATGGCTATGTCGAGAGCTTCAACGCCCGGCTCAGAGACGAACTGCTCAACGGAGAAATCTTCTATTCGCTCCGCGAGGCGCAGGTGTCGGCTACAAGGCGGCCAACGCCTTCACGAAGAAGGGCGGCCTCCGCGCGCTGAGCAAGGACGGCTTCAAGACGATGCCCAGCGCAAAGTCACGCGCGATGGTGAAGCAGGGCCGCTCGCGTCTCGATCGTGATCTGGCGAACTTCAAGCCGACGAACGGGCCGACGCCTGGGGTCGTGAAGGGTGGGCCACCGGTGAAGCCCGCAGGAGGTGGCCCGAAGCTGCCGAACGGCGCGACAGGTGCAACTCCTGACGTGATGCGCCAGCGGCGGGTCGAGGTCGGCAAGCTCATAGGTGGCGCGGTTGATGACCATTGGCATTCTGGATGCTGTACCGGCAGCGGCGACGAAGGCGGGCGCACACACGCCAACCGCGCTTCAGCGGGCTCTGAAGCAGCGTGGGTTGAATGTAACGCGGTCGCAGGCCGGACGCATGCTGGGCTTGCTCAGGGCGAAGGGGCGGATTCCGTAGGCAATCCTTACGCCGATATAAGGGCTGTACCCATGGCGCCCATTAGGATCGCAGCAGGCAGGAGGAGGTCAGCGCTGAAAAAATGCATTAATTTGCGCGCCACGTAGTGCTTAAGACGCTTGGAGATGTGGAGCGCTTCAAAGCGCTCACCATTCTCCTTCTGTGCTACCCACAAGAGCTGATCACCGTTCTCGTGCAATTTCCAGTCAGATATAGCCACCATCCCGCCCGCCGTCCGCGAGAAGTAGCGTGCAATCGAGGGCTGGAAACCGAGGTACAACCGCAGCTGTGGAAGCCCATACTGCGGTTGGTGCGACAGGCTGGCGACCTTCTGGACACCGTGCCACCAAAAAAGGAACTCATGCCGGAGATACCACGCATAGGTGAGGGCGTTGTAGGCGAGCGCGACCCACAGCACTGTCAGGACCACGAACTCGTCATCCTGCCCGGGATTCAGCTTCGCTCCCAAGAGTGACATCTGGCTGTAGTCGACCACTCGGGTGCCCTGCAGCGCAATGAGTAGGAGCCCCAGAGATAGCGTCGCTCGACGATACCTGTATGCCCGCTCGGTAAGTATCTCTGGCTTCGTGGCCGCGATGAAATTCTCTTCCATCTGTTGATGGAGGCCAGACGTTTGCCGCAGCGGCAAGGCGAGACCCAGATTTCCCACAATTTTGATCGGTGCCCCGACGACCTGTTTACGGCGGCTGTACGCTCGTTATGGTGCGGGCATGATCGCAACTGCAGACCTTTCTCCCATAGACAACTTTATCGAGCGCTGGGCGAAGTCCAGCGGCGCCGAGCGGGCAAATTTTCCCATGTTCGCCGTCGAGCTTTGTCAGCTCCTCGGCATCGAGGCTCCCCAGCCGAGCGTCGGTGAGCGCGTCGACAGCAACGACTTCTGCTTCGAGCGCCGGGTCGATTTCAAGTCGCCGGACGGCACGAAGTCGGTCGGGCGCATCGACCTCTACAAGCGCGGCTGCTTCGTCATGGAGGCGAAGCAGAGCCGAGAGGCAGGCCGCCCTAAGGAAATGAAGGTAAAAGGTCTGCCGGACCTTTTCATCCCCGAGTTGGAACCACGAGGCCAGCGATCCGCAGGACAGGCCTGGAACCAGCTCATGCAGGCGGCGCATCGGCAGGCGCAGGAGTATGCCAGGGCGCTGCCGGTCGACCATGGGTGGCCGCCCTTCGTGATCGTCTGCGACGTCGGGCCACTGCTTCGAGGTCTTCGCCGACTTCTCAGGTCAAGGGAAGAACTACAGCCAGTTCCCCGACCGGCAGGGCTTCCGCATCTACCTGTCCGAGCTGCACGATCCCGACGTTCAGAAGCGCCTCCGGCTGATCTTCCAGGACCCGCATGCGCTCGATCCGGCACGGCAGTCGGCCAAGGTCACGCGCGAGATCGCGAGCCGTTTGGCAGCGGTGTCGAAGGGCCTGGAGAAGCGAGGCGAGCCCGCCGAAGACGTGGCGCTATTCCTCATGCGGTGCCTCTTCACGATGTTCGCCGAGGACGTCGAGCTGCTGCCGAAGGAGAGCTTCCAGAAGCTCCTCGAAGAAGCGGCCCGCGACGCCGACCAGTTCAAACCGATGGTCGAGCAGCTGTGGACAGCCATGGACAAGGGCGAGTTCGCCTTCGCCTTGAGGCAGCAGGTGCGCCGCTTCAACGGCAAGCTGTTCAAGGAAGCGAAGGCGCTGGCACTGCGCCAGGAGGAGATCGGCGAGTTGGCCGCCGCTGCCAAATACAACTGGCGCGAGGTCGAACCGGCAATCTTCGGCACGCTGCTGGAGCAGGCGCTGGATGCTGAGGAGCGCGCCCGGCTCGGCGCCCACTA
Source organism: uncultured Alphaproteobacteria bacterium (assembly GCA_963786675.1). GTDB lineage: Bacteria > Pseudomonadota > Alphaproteobacteria > Rhizobiales > Hyphomicrobiaceae > JAGVSR01. The sequence goes on from CAWAZY010000003.1 coordinate 295,636, forward strand.
CACGCCACGCGCTTACGTCGAACGGCTCGTCGTCGTCACCGTCATGGAGCCTCTGCGCCAGGAGTGGGCGAAGGTGCAGGCTACGGCTGAGCGCTTGAAGTCCGAGGGCAAGGGCAAGGATGCCGTGGCCGTCGTGCGCGGCTTCCACGAGCGGCTTTGCGACACCCGCGTGCTCGATCCTGCCTGCGGCACCGGCAACTTCCTGTACGTCGCCATGGAGCTGATGAAGCGCCTCGAAGGCGAAGTGCTTGAGGCGCTGGCCGACCTCGGCGGCCAGGAGGCGCTGGCGCTCGACAAGCTATCGGTCGACCCACACCAGTTCCTCGGCATCGAGAAGAACCCACGCGCAGCCGCGATCGCCGAACTCGTGATCTGGCTCGGCTACCTGCAATGGCATTTCCGCACCAAGGGCGGCGATGCCGTCCGAACCGATCCTGCGCGACTTCAAGAACATCACGGTGAAGGACGCGGTTCTGACGTGGGATGGTTACCCCGAGCCGCAGATCGAGATGAAGGACGGGAAGCGCGTCGAGACCTACCCGAATCCATGCAGGCCTGACTGGTGGTTGCGATCCGAAGACGAGCCGCACTTCATCGTCGGCAACCCGCCTTTCATCGGCGGCAAGGACATCCGCGCAAGCCTAGGCGATGGGTACACCGCTGCTCTGTGGGCGGCCCATAAGGACATCAACGATAGCGCCGACTTCGTCATGTACTGGTGGGACCGAGCCGCGGAGATCGTTGCAAAAGGGAAGCGGACGCAGCGGTTCGGCTTCGTGACGACGAACTCGATCACGCAGACGTTCAGTCGGCGGGTCGTGGCGAAGCACCTGGAGGCCAAGAAGCCGATCTCGCTGCTGATGGCCATCCCAGACCACCCATGGACGAAGGCGACCGACAAAGCTGCCGCTGTGCGGATCGCGATGACGGTCGCCACTGCAGGCAAACATGACGGAGTTTTGCGAAAGGTCGAGCGCGAGGCTGGTCTCGACACCGATCAGCCCGAGATTGAATTTTCAACGCGCGTCGGGCGAATAAACGCCGACCTCTCCGTTGGGGCCGACGCGACCTCTGCCGGGCCACTCGCTGCGAATGATGGGATAAGCTCGCCTGGCGTAAAGCTGCACGGAGACGGCTTCATCGTAACTACAGCCGAAGCGCAGGCACTTGGCCTAGGCACGCGCGACGGGCTCGAAAGACACATACGCCCCTACCGAAACGGTCGCGATCTGATGTCAACTCCGCGGGGGGTCCTCGTGATCGACCTCTTTGGGCTGGAGGTCGACGAAGTGCGGCGTCGCTTCCCAGAGGTTTACCAGCATCTCTTGCAGACCGTGAAGCCAGAGCGAGATCGCAACAACCGAGCGACTTACCGCGACAACTGGTGGATTTTTGGTGAGCCACGCAAGGATATTCGGCCAGCCCTCGCGGGACTGAGGCGCTACATAGCCACCGTCGAGACGGCCAAGCATCGCGTTTTTCAATTTTTGGATAGCTCAATCCTACCCGACAATAAGTTGGTAGTAATCGGTATCAGTGACGCGTACTTTCTTGGCGTTATTTCATCCCGCGCTCATCTGATTTGGTACTTCGCGAACGCTGGAAAGCTGGGCGTCTACAAGGAAGACGCCGTGTACGTAAAGACACGATGCTTCGACCCCTTTCCGTTCCCGACCTGCAGCGCTGGGCAAGCATCAACCATCCGTACAGTCGCCGAAGAACTCGATGCCCATCGAAAGGCGCGTCAGGCCGAGCACCCACGGCTGACGGTCACACAGATGTACAACGTTCTGGAGAAGCTCAAGGCGAGCGAGCCTCTCGATGCAGATGACGTACGCATCAAGTTTGAGGGGCTCGTGCTGATCCTCAAAGAGCTGCACGAGAAGCTCGATGCGCTCGTCTTCGAGGCATATGGCTGGCCCACCTCTCTAACAGACGAAGAAATCCTAGACCGGCTCGTGGCCCTTAACCGCGAGCGTGCCGAGGAGGAAAGCCGGGGGATCGTTCGGTGGCTTCGGCCTGACTATCAGATACCGCGCTTCGGCTCGGAAACCGAGCAGGCACGGCTCGACGACGAGCGTCGCAAGGCACGTGAGGCCGAACGAACGTCACAGCGTCAAGACACGCTCGACTTCGACGACGATCTCCAGGAGATGAAACCGAAGTTCCCCACCGAAGATGAGTTGGCCGAGACGGCGGCGGTCATGCGGGTGCTGGCGACTTCACCAAGACCACTCTCGATCCAGGACGTCGCCCGTCACTTTAGCCAGGGGCTCAAGGTGGAGAAGCGCGTGGCGCTCACGATTCTGGCGCTCGCACGCCTGGGGCATCTGTCTTCGCCAGACGCCGGAGAGACGTTCTTGCTTCGGATGGCAGCCTGAGACCGGTTACTTGAAGCGAGCCCGATAGGCCTCAATGCCACCCGGATACAGCTCGGGTGCGGTCGCAATCTTGCGCGCACCACACTGCGAGCACTTCATCCGCTTGCCGACATCAGGGACGGGGAAATCGGGTGGCAGCGGGACGGTGGCTGGTTCGACGTCCCGCTCATTGCCGCAGCTCGTGCAGTAGCACCAGAGCAGTTTGCCCTGGTCGATCAGGTCAGCGAGGGTGACGGGGCCGAAGTGCGGTTTCATTTGAACAAAATCCCACCGCTTGCGTGGCCTCTCAAGTGCGCATTTATACAGAAGCTGACATGAGGAAGTTCTGCGGTGCCAGCAATAGATTGTCCGCTTTTGGTGGTCGCTGCCATTGCTTTGCAACATGGCCGTGTCGAGATGTGCGAGGAGCCAAAGAGTTCGCGCCCCTGCTCTACCAGCGGCACCCGTCTGTTATGAAGTGCTACTGGCCGGATCGGCTTCAAACGCCCTCCGCACGATCTGGAGAGTTTCTTCGCATGCTTGGCACAGGGCATCGTAGTGTTGCAGTAAGCCACCGTGTTCTTTGACTATTGCTTTCCGTTTCGCGGCGGCCTCCGATCCCGCGGCGTGCCCCTTCATGATGCTTCTGAGATTATGCAGATCGTGGAGCGGCGACAAGAGTGCGCGCGCGTGTTCTTCTTCGAAACCGCAACCAATCAGGCACTCCTCAATCAACTTCAATCCGCCGAATCGATCTTCCGGTGTTCGGCCAAGCTGCGTTGCGCGCTTGCGTAGCCACTTCGGGTTCAGACCCTCCACTACCAGCTTGTCCAATTTCAACAGTTCTTCCGCCCATTCGTCAGCAGCACCGGTCAAGGGCCTGTGGACCGCGGACTCGATCGTCTCGGCTTTGAGCGTCCACCACGGGGCTTTGATCGTGTGTAACTCGTTAAGTGTTCGCTTTAAAGCTTCGACGGGCGTTGCATCCTCTGCAAACTCGCCCTTGAAATCCGTCTCGATAGCTCGTGCCGACAGCCCCTTCTTTGGCGGCTCATTGAACGACTTCCAATAAAGCTGCTCTTTGTAGGGAAGCGCCCGCAAGTAAACGATGTACGTGTGAACCTGACCTGCCTCGTTCACGTCATACGTTGTAAGGTGCCACGCACCGCGGCATGCGATGCTTCGATCGTTGACGGTGTACTTGGTGGTGTCGATCTTGTATTTAGCAAGAACCCGTGCGTTGAAGAAGGCCGGTGACATTTCCAACGGCTTTCCGGTCTCCTGGAAGTAGTTGTCCGTCGCTTCAGGTGCCGTACTGATTTCGTCGATCTTCTTGTGCTTGAAGTCCCAGGCGACGAAGCTTGCGTACTCCCTTTCTTCTTCGCCGCCGATGCTCTTACTGAACTGCTGAGCAAGCGCCTCCGTGGTCAGCGTCGTTCGCCGCACGTGAACGCCTTTCGCGTAGCTCGCAACCCCCGCCATCACCCTCTTTCGAAGATGCGCGTGTCCAGTCGAACTTGTTTGTTCGGGCATCTTGTGATCCCAACCGGGAAAGTCCCGCGGATCAAACCTAGTGAAGTCGAACATTAGGACGAGCGAGCTGTCGGTCAGTGCCATGTATTCTTCGAGTACATTCCTCCGGCAAGTGATGACCGTCCCGGTGTGCTCGCGCCCAGGCTGGTCAGGGTGCTCGATCTTGATGATCTCTTCGATCTCCCCTTCATTATCGAGGCGGCACCAAGCCGTACGCTCTTCGAGCCAGTGCAAATTCGATACATGAATAAATCGTTGGCCGATTTCATAATAGTTCGAGCGTTCCGGCACTCCGTCGAACTCGCGAGCAAATACCAATTGCTCCCCCTGCGAGATCGCCTTAGATCCGAAAGAGCTGAGGGGCGGCGACAAGGTGGCTCGCGCGCCTTTCCCGAAACCAAAGCTGACGCCCCAGCTCGACATGTACGGATTGCCGCTCCACCGGAGTAGGTCATCGACAGGCAGCGGCTCGAGCAGCCTGTTAGGAACCAGCACACCGTGCAGGAAGCTACATCCGAGCGACGCGTAGATGATCCAGTCGTCAGCACCTTCACTGTTGTTCAAATAGCTAACAACATCGGCTTGCTCAATCCAACGCTCGTGAGCCTCTCCATTCTTTGGAGGCATAAAAGAAATGGAGGCCAAGTCCTCGGTAGCTTTTGTCATGCACTCATCCTAGCGCTCTCGACTTATTATGAGGCGTCAGACCGACATCTACTCCATTCCAGGGGGCCAATTCTTGTGGATACGCCACGCCTGTTGCACACCGGCACGATGGCCGCTCGGGGTCATAAGGTGAGCTTATGCGTTGCACAACATATGTCCGCTCCTAATATGAAGCAGACATTGCTCAGTTTAAGCCAGTGTATCGGGCGAGGTCCGCTTCCTCTGGAGGCTGTGTGAGAACGCGCCGTGCCGGCTGCCGTCGACGATCGCTCGGTCCCAGACGCCATTGCCGCCAGAATCTGGCCTGTCGGGTCTTTCAAAGCCTCTGGCGCCGCTCATCGGCAACCAGAGCGCCACTCTCGACGTCGCGAGGCGCCTCCCTCACGCCCTCATCGCCTTCACCAGTCCCGGCACGCCGAGGATCGCCATCACGCGCGTCATGTTGTAGGCCAGCACGTGCAGGGCCATCTCGGTCGCCACATGCTTCATCGTCTTCATCTTGAAGTGCGTTGCGCCCATCCAGGCCTTGATCGTCCCGAACGGATGCTCGACCGTCCTGCTCCGTAACGGGATCTTGCCCGGATCATCGTCGAGCCGCTTCTGGACCCGCTCCAGAACCGCCTCATGCTCCCAGCGGCGGACGCGGCGCTCCTTGCCTGTGGTGCACCTGTGCTTGATCGCGCAACCCTCGCACGCGGTCGTCCAGTATGAGCGCATCATCTTGCCGTCGAGTTCGCTCGTGAAGTGATAGGTCAGCCATTTTCCGGCAGGACACCGATAGGCATCGCGGTCGCCATCATAGACAAAGTCGGCTTTGTCGAAGCGGCCTGCTGCCCCCGCATTCGAAGTGTTCGGCTTTGATACCGTGACAGCGATGCCAGCCGTCTCTGCGGCGACGATCTCTTCGCCACTGTAGTAGCCCTTGTCGGCGATGGCCTCGATCTCATCGCAGGCCATCACGTCCTTTGCCGCGTGCGCCATCATCGACAACGCCTCGCGGTCGTAGCCGAGGTTCGTCACCTCGTGCGCGACGATCAGATGATGCTTGGTTTCAACGACGCTCTGCACATTGTAGCCGATAACGCGCGGTTGCTTGCTCGTCGTCGCCATGGCACGGCAATCCGGGTCAGTGAGTGAGACTTGCGTCTCGCCGGTCGTGTCCATGCGCTGCTCGATAGTGCGCAGCGTGAGGGCTTCCTTGCGGTAATGCGCGAGCTTCTTGATGACGCGCGACAGCCGCGCTTCGACCGGATGCATGCCGGTCTTTGCAACGACCTCGTCGGCGCGGTCGAGTTCGCCCATGTACCGGTCGATGGCGACGTCGATTTCACCGAGACGCCTGCGCAACTTTTCGCGCGTGTAGCTCCTGGCCTTCGCATTCACGGCCTTGAACTTGCTGCCGTCGATGGCGACGAGACTCGCGTCGAGAAGATCGATGTCACGACACAGTGCAACGAACTGCCGACAGACCTTGCGAATCTCTGGGCCGTTGTCGCGTCTGAAATCGGCGATCGTCTTGAAGTCCGGCTTCAAGCGGCCCAGCAACCACATCAGCTCCAGGTTGCGTGCGCATTCGCGCTCCAGCCGGCGCGACGACTGCACCTGGTTGAGATAGCCATAGACGTAGAGTTTGAGCATCGTCGCCGGATGATAGCCCGGGCGGCCCGTTGCCTCGGGCTCGACGTCGAAACCAAGAGCGGCCAGATCCAGCATGTCCACGAAGGCATCGACCGCCCGCACCGGGTTTTCATCGTCGACGTAGTCGTCAACGCAGTCGGGTAGGAGGCTGGTCTGGCTGCGATCCAGCCCTACGATGAAGCGCTTCATGGGAGCCCCCGCTCTTAATGCGGGACTCATACCATGCTTCGCTCGCGACCCGCGTTTTCACACAGGCTCTCTGCCTCGCGACGGCGCTCGCATTTCGTTCCCTGATCGACAGCTTCCGGTCTCGAAAGCGTAAGTCGCGACGCCGACCGTCATGCCGCCTACTAGACAGTTTCGCGAAGCTATGTGTGCCTAGTCTACTTGGTCATCGGTTGAGCTGCTCGAACAGCGCCTTGGGTGGCATTGCGCGGTCAGCAATCCAAACGAAGACGTCGCTGCCTCCAGCGGCAGCACCTTCTTGAAAATGCGGATTATCCTGATAGTCCAAGGATCGGCGCACGAACATTGCCGCCTCGGGATCGGCAGGGTCCGCAAAGAGACCGAGGAAGCCAAGGGTGATGAGGCTGAAAACGTCATCGTCATCATCAAGTTCTGCTTGTTGAGCGAGTGCATCGAACACGCCGAAGCAATACCCGAGCACCCAACCGCTTTCGAGGGCTTGAGATGGCGTTTCCATTGCCATGGTCAACTGCGTTGTGATGAGGTCTTGGCCAATTGAGGCGATTTTTCCGAGGCGATCCGCATCAACCATCGTTGCAGGTCCTTTTGCGAGAGTGACGTGAGGCGCAAACTTAATTCGCAGCCCCCGAAAGAAAGATCTTGCAGGGTTCAGTCCGGATCTATGTAGGCCTAGGACGAAGCTACCTTTGCGCCAGTGCCGAGGCGGCTCGCACCTTGCAAGTTTGGATGTGGCCCGGTCCGTTCCCGTTCTCATCGGTTGAAGACGGTAGCATTGCGGACATCACTGCCGCCGCCTTCTGGCCCGAGGCTACCTTGGGCCACGATGTCTGCAATCTCTGTAAAAGCTGACCAAACCATCAACCCGATATGACCTGGCACACACTCCCCGAGGAAGACGCGGCGACGCGTCACCCCGCTGTAGCAAACCGTGAAGCGCGCGGTATAGTATCGGAGATCGAATGCCGATCATGAACTCCGGCGGCCTGCGTCACGTCAGACGCTCGCCCGGCGCCGGCATCGGCGGTGTGGTTTCGCGGATCATGGCCATGACGTCGAGGTCGGGGGCGACGGTGGCGTAGTCATCGTCGATCAGCAAGAAGCAGCGCCATGCACGAAGGTCCACAGCCGGACCGCGCTGGCGCGGGGATCGCCCGGCAGGTCGTTCCTCACACATTATAGGGCGACCTGCTCGATGACGCCGGTGAAGCAACGCTTCCCGCCGTCCACAACCTGCTCTGCCTGCTTGAGCTTAGGAAACTATCGAGGATCTCGTAGATGTGGCGGAGCACATCCACGGCTGGGGATATGAGCATTGGCCGTTCGATGTCAGTTTTGGCGGTGGGGCGCCCGTATTGCCTCGCGAGAGCTGTGATCCGGCCACCGCATGCACTCGTTAAGTCACTTTAGCGTAACTCTTACGAAAACGATTGGAAAAAAGATGATATGTTTCAAGCAAGCGCTATCCAGTGCCGTGGTTTGCCTCACGTTAATGCTGGCATCAGCTCCTGCTCGTGCCGCCGACGATATCGTGGATACCGCGGTCAAAGCCGGTAGCTTTAATACACTCGTTGCTGCAGTTAAGGCCGCAGGCCTCGTCGACACGCTCAAGGGAAAGGGCCCGTTCACGGTCTTCGCACCCACCGATGAAGCTTTTGCGAAGCTTCCGAAGGGCACCGTTGAGGATCTTCTTAAGCCAGAGAACAAGGCCAAGCTCACGTCAATTCTGACGTATCACGTACTCGCCGGTCGTTACGATGCGGCCCGCATCACACGCCCAAAGGCCAAGCAGTATGGCATCAAGTCCGTCCAGGGCTCGAACGTCGAAGTCGACATCAGATCCGGCGTTAGGGTCTCAGGCGCGAACGTCACAAAGACCGACATCGCGGCCTCAAATGGCGTCATTCACGTCATCGATACCGTTATTCTTCCGCCCGCGAAGAAGCATCATAGGCCACGCAAGCATCACTAAAAACTATGCGTGACTGTCTGGCGCCAATTGCCTCGCGCCGAAAACGCTCGGGGTAGCGGAAAACGAGCGAGCGGTGTTCGCTGCGCCTCTATTGTCGCCGAGGCCATGGAAATATAGCTGCCATTGGCCACACTCCTTGTTAAGCGGATGCGCAGGAACAAGAGAAGGCCCGCAAGACCTCGAGTTGCAGCACATAGCGGTGCGTGAGTTGTAACCGGTGTCGCAGAGACGATCACGAAATGTGTCGGCTTATTGGGCGGTCGCGTCAAAGGCCGCCCACCATGAGTGCGGCGTCGGCGGGGGGCCGAGCGGAGGATCATCGAGGCGGCGAGGCATTCATCTCGCCGCTTGAATTCCTCCAGGCAGCTTGGCGCGCTCCTCGTCGCACGATTTGACGTTCTTGAGATTGGGCAGGGCAGCAACTCTGCCGACGGGCACGCAGTCCGCAACTCCGGCTTTGCAAGCAGCCTCGACGAAGATCTTGGCCAAGCGATCTGGGAAGCCGTTCGGAGGTCAAAGCTCCACAAGAACTGTGTTTCCGTAGCCGGCTTCAAAATCGATTATTGAGATTGCAACTGGCGTAATCGAATAGACCGCGAGTTGCTCAGGATCGGCTGGGGCAAATCGTTTTGCTGCTGGCATAGCCTGAAAGAGCTTCAACTGCACGTCGCGCACGAGCCTTTGATCAGCGATCCTCTTGGCCGTTCCTGAGAGATAGAATGCCTGCAGCTTGTAGGCGCGTTCGATTTGGCCAGCGATGGCGACGGACACCTTATTATTGAGACGGATGTTGCCCGCCTTTTGTGAGCCGGGATCGGTGGCAAAGTAGAGAGTAAGATCACTGCTAACGTAGTAGACCATTGTTGCTTGAGGAAATCCGTCGGGACGAACGGTCGCGAGCGTCATCACGTGGCGATGCGCAAGGAAATTGAGAATCCTCTCTCTGAGTGGCTCATCCATCCACGTCATTGGCCAGGTGGGCGACGGCTTCACCTTGAGGTAGATCAACAGACGACAAAGATCGTGCGAACAAGCTGGTCGGCTCGGCTTTAGCAGTGCCCCCGCCCATGTCGGCTGTCGAAGGTTCAACAATCCTGTTGTTCCGTCGGTCTTTGTGCTGGTCAAGAAGCGGTGCCGACGGCGGCTTTCTCTGCAAGCCCACTTTCTCACGACCCATCATCAGAATGACGCGCGGTTCTAGAAGATGACTTTTGGCGGCGGACTATTCCTTCCGTCGTACGCCCGGGCCGACACCTTTCCCGTCCTGCTGAAACAGCTCCACGCCCTCGGCCTCCAAAATGGCGACGATCTTGCGCCAGGTCTCTCTGCTGGTGCAGCCGTGCCGATGCGTCGGCGACACCATGACGTGGTCGTCGCCCTCGATGCGCACGATGGTCTTTGTGGAGACCCCTGCCGCCTTGGCGAGGTCTCGCGACGTCATGCCGATGAGCGCGCGGGCCGCCGCGATCAGGCGCCCATCCCAAACCTCGATGTCGTCCTTGGGCTTTGCCACGTCGCCTCGTTGAAGAAAGTCCAGCTCCGGATCGTGGGCAATAAGGAGTCATTGACATGACTCCAAAGAATCCTCATCTTAGCCGTGATAAATGTTCTTATCCTCGATAAGGCTCAGATTCTCCATGACCAATTCGTCGATCGTACCGTTTGGTGCTCCGCCTGCAACTGCGCCTACAACTTTAACCGCTGAGCATGACGGCGCGGTTCGAGAAGCGCGGGCGGCGGCACGTGCCGCCAACACCTCGCGGACCTACTCTGCCCAGATTCGCAAATTTGAGCGCTGGTGTGATGAGCACGGGTACCGCGCCACACTGCCCGTCTCGCCGGCATTGGTGGCCGCCTACCTCAGCGACCGCCGCCGGCAGGGGGCATCGCGCTCGACTCTCGCCGTGGCCTACGCGGCGATCCTGGCCGGCCACCGTGCGGCAGGTCACAGGTTCGACGAGGCCGACCCGGTGCTCCGCGAGGCCCGGGAGGGCAACAGCCGCGCCGCCGTCCGGCCCAGAGAAGCAGGCGAGGGCGCTGACGCCGGATCTGCTGGCGCCGATCCTCGCGGCGGTCAGTACGCCGGTCGAAGCGCGTGATGCCATGATCTTAGCGCTGCTCTACAACGGCGCGCTCGCCGCTCTGAGCTGTCAGGGTTGGACTTCGCCGAGGCGGGCGAGGGGACCGGCGTCTTGCGTCTCGACGACCACGGCATCGAAATCGAGTTTCTGAAGTCAAAGACGTCGCAGCAGGCGAGCGAGAAGATCTGGATCGCCCGCGAGCAGGCGCCGCGCGCCATCGCAGCGCTTGAGCGCTGGGTGACCGACGCTGGGATCGCGCCGGGTTCGCCACTCGTTCGCCGCCTGACGCCAGGTGGCACCGTGACGCTCGATCGCCTATCGGGTGACGGGATCTCTAGCGCCGTCAAGAACCGCGTCTACCGCTACTTGCTGAGCGTCGGAACTGACGAGGCCACGTCCGAGCGGCTCGCCGCCGCCTACAGCGGCCACAGCGGGCGCGTGGGCTTCGTCACGGCAGCGAAGAACGCCGGTGCCAACGACAGCGATATCGCCACCACGACGCGCCACCGTAGCCTTGTGATGATCCAGCGGTACGGCAAGCAGGCTGAGGCGAAGCGCCGGGCGGTTCACAAGCTGCCCGGTGTGGGTCTTTGATGCAGTGGTTCGTCATCATCGGCCACGACGACATCCAGTAGCCTACGTTGTTGGCCCTCAAGCCAATTAGCCCCGATTGATGGACGCCCGCCTAGCGCGATCCATCGCCTGAATTCCGGTCAACTCGGAACACTTGACGCTGCCGTGACAAATGGGGGAGCTTAGGTCGAGATTTTTGGGATTTTTCGGGTGCCATTGCGGTGGGGAAAAAATGCGGCAGTTTGCTGGGTTGTTACTAGCCGGGCTGACGATTGTTTTATCCCACACCAGCGCCCTGGCGTCCAAGCGCGTGGCCCTCGTGATCGGCAACTCCGCCTACGTCCATGCTCCGCCTCTGGCCAATCCGAGGAACGACGCCGTCGACGTTGGCAATCTGCTCAAGGGCTTCGGTTTCGAGGTCGTCGAAGGGTTTGATCTAGGCAAACAGGAATTCGAGCAGCGTCTCAGAGAATTCGCTGAACTGCTGGAAGGAGCTTCGTCGGGCATCTTTTTTTACGCCGGGCACGGGCTCCAGGTCGCCGGGGAGAACCATTTAGTGCCCACTGATGCGAAGTTGGAGACAGCCGCAGCTGTTAACTTCGAGACCGTCAAACTTGATTTGGTACAGCGGACGATGGAGGCGGAACAACGCTCCAACATTCTCTTCATCGACGCCTGCCGCAACAATCCACTAGCGCGCAATCTGGCGCGCGCCATGGGCACACGCTCGGCCCAGATCGGAAGGGGTTTGGCGCAAGTCCAGGCCGGCGCGGGGACGCTTGTCAGCTTTTCGACGCAACCGGGCAACGTAGCGCTGGACGGGACTGGCCGTAACTCGCCGTTCGCAAGCGCTCTGGTGCGTCAGATGCGCTCGTCCAATGACGATCTCACATCCATTCTGATCGCGGTGCGCAACGACGTCATGCAGGCGACGAACGACCACCAGGTGCCCTGGGATCACTCATCCCTACGCAGCCGCTTCTATTTCGCCGATGCGCCTCAGGTGCCTACATCCACGCCCGTCACGGGCCCGACCCCGGAATGGATGCGAGTCGACAAGTCGAGCGGGGCGGAAATCGAAACGTTCCTTTCGCGTCACCCCCAGAGCGCAGAGGCGGCATATGCCAAAGCGCGTTTGAACGAGCTGAAAAAGCACAGCACACCCGCAAAGCCAGCCCACTCGGAAATTGCCGCCTTGAATCTCGGCCCACGCGCGATTGCAGGCAGTGAGCGCAAAAGGGTGATCGCTTTCACCTATCAGACGCCACCTCAGGAGATCGATCCGGGACTGCGCATCTTCAGGCGGGTTCCTGACGGGCGGTGGACGAGCACCTATCCGAGCGGTTTCGTCGATAAGGGCCGCGAGCGCGGTCGGATCGCACTGGATGGCTGCAACGGCACCGTGATCGACAAGGAGGCCGAGAAGAATTTCTATGTCTTCATCCCCGACAAGGGCTGCCCTGGCATGATGCTGCGCTTCAAGCGTGGGGCTGGATCATGGGTGATATTTGGCCACATGGAGAATGTTGAATAGTCGTCCACTTTCCTACTTGAACGTGCTGGTACCCGCGTCGAGCTGCCTCAACGCTGCCTGCAGCGGCCAAAGTCTGTGCCATGGGTTCCCAACGACCGAGGCAGAGGCGTGTACCTCGAACCTGGAGGCTGCGTCGGTCACCGGCCACCGCTCGCTCGGAATGCTGGTCCGCTGTGTGCGGCAAGCCGAGAAGAACACGCTTTGCCCGAGCCTTCGCGTCGGCGTTGGATTGCGCCGTGCGGGTATCTAACGTGCGGCGGGTGGATGTTGACCAGGGTTCACTGACTGGATGAGAAAAGTCTCTCAGTTCACGGGTTCTGGGTATGTCCCGCTCGGGGCAGCTACTAGGACTGGACAGCGGCGACGTCGTGACGAAATCTCATTTTCTTGTCCGAGCCGTCTGGCAGCGGGGGCTTGATCAGAGGGTGGCTCGGCAAGAGGAGGGTCCCTTGTGAAAAAGACAAGGGACCTTTTCTGCTGGGGAAGCGGGGCAGATGCCGTCAAGTGAACGACACCTGACCCGACCCATGGAGGCAACTTCAGAGGGCTAAGTTGCCCAGTCGCTCACAACAACCTTCTGCGGGGTAGTTCGAAGGTTGAGACGACAAACCATCCTACAGTCACCAATCATAAACTGACAATAGCGATCAATATGTTGGGCGTGTAGGCTCAATTTGATAACAATTCTGGGAGCCTAACATCATTGATTGGATGCCTTCTTACAGGGATCATTCATCCCGCTGGAAATATTCAACGATGAGCAAGGGAGAAGAGCGGGAGCCACTGCGGCGTTGACGAATACGACGACGACCCTTCCGGCAGACGCAACTACCCCCACAATCTGTGCAGCCATCCGCGCGGTTTATGGTTCGCTTTTATCGTCAGCGAGGATCGTTGGGGTTTGACGAGGCCAGGCCAGCACGCGCGAATCTGAGCGCCGTGCTCGAACATGATCTCGGAGGCGACGCCGGCCAGTCTCTCGACTTCGTCGTTGAAGCTCTTCCCGTGGTGCATGTTACGCGCATGGGCTGCTTCGTGGACGAGGATCGAGAGTGCTTCCGCGCCGAGGGGATCGTTCCAGAAACAATCTGTATCGAGGGCGAGCGTCAATCTGTTGTCGTCGCTCCAGTGCGCCGCGAAGGTCGTAATCTCGATCATCATGAGTTCTGCCCGACTGCCGATGGCGACCGCACCTATCACCTTCGGCTGAGGGTCTCCTCGGTGATCGATTAACTGCTGGCAGAACCAAACCGAGAAATCGAGGACCTGCTGTACGCGCTGGGACCCGCCGCGCTGCTTGATCCATTCTCGCCGTTCGCCTTCCGCCTCGGCGGGGTCGAAGCGCATGCGCGCCCACTTGTCTGCGAGTTTTTCTTGTGTCTCAGCTACGCGGTCCTTGGCCGTTGGCAGATACGCCTTCGCCATCTCGCGGAATCCGGATGACATCTGGGACGTTTTGACGACGGTTGCCCCGACGCGTTCGGCATCATCATTGAAATCCCGCTTCCCCATCGCGGGAACTGAACGCACGGCAGTCTTGCCAAACGCTTTTTCAACGATGATTCTCTGGACGGTCTCGTCGCACGCCACACCCGCGCTACCGACCCAGTCAGCGAGGACCTCCTCTTTTGCAAGATGATCGATGAGGATAGGAAGACAGGCGGCGTGGACCGCTTTCGCATATCCCGATGCAAGCGCGTCTCGGTTCGGGTTCATGGGCACGCGCTGCAGAATGTTGGCGTGGTAGGCGACGCTCCATTCGGCGGGCGCAACGGGAATGCCCATTTCATAGAGCGTCGCCTGCTCGTCGCCTTCGATCGGGACCAGTTCGATCTTGGTTTTGCGGCGGGGTTTGCGCCAGCTGTGGCTCTCGGGGTGATAGACTTCCGTCGTAAGGTTTGCCTCGATGGTGTGGCGCGGTTGCCTGTGCGCGATGGCACGGCCATTGAGTTTCAGTTCGACATTGGCAGGAACGAGAAAGCTGCTGAAATAATGATCGAAGTCAGCAACGGTCTCCGTGCCCCACGGGAGCGACATGACGACGACTGTTCCTGATATCGCAGGATTGATCTGAATCTTGCTGGTGATTTGCTTGCCGTCTTCGGTCAGGAAGCCCAGCTCGTGCGCGCCGCTTCTGACGGTGGCGGTCTTGGCTATCGATAGTATTTCCTTGAAGCCGCGACCGAAGCGGCCCCTTTTGAGGTGGCTGTCCTTCTTGAATGTCAGGTAGACGACCCTAATAGCGTCAAGGTCCGTCATGCCTTCGCCGTCGTCGCGGCATTCGACGACAAAATCCGAGCCTCGCAGGCCATAATGTAGGTCCACCGAGCCCTCGCGTGCGTCGATTGCATCCATGGAGTTCTGCACCAGCTCCTTCACCAAGTGCCCGGGAGGGCGGGACTGATTGAAGGACGCAAAGCCGGCGGTCGAGATCTCGAGCCAGCCTGACGAGTTGGTTGTCATGACACTGGCGTCGTTCGTCGGTGGTTGGGGCAAGGTCTCGTGTGTCATACGTCACCTTCATCATGCATAATTGAATTCTTTGAGTAGGTTTTCTCACGCGATCCTACCGCCATGGGGCAATCGCTCAAGGGTCACGAAACGACGAGAGATCGCGCGGTGCGCGTCCACCGGCTGGGCGAATCAGGTGGAGGCAGTCGAGGCCAGTCCGGGTCAAGGCCCGCGCCGTCATCGAAGTTCGACCCAGCCAAGCGGCGGGCCGTGTCGAGGCTGTCGATGATCGCGCCTGCGTCCGCATTCCAGCCTGCCACACGCCCGAAGCGCACGAAGGAGATCCGGTCGAGGACGTTGGGGTCGAGTACCGGTCCAGCGACAAGCGCATGCGGTGACTGACCAATCGGCTGGCTGGCAGCGTCCTCGCCGTTGATCGCCTTCGCAGCCTCCGTCTCGGTAAAAACGCCGAGGTGCGCGTTCGGCTGCAGCCAGGGGGCGAGCGTCACGAACCCCGGCGAGATGTGAACCTTGCGCCACTGGCCATCGACGAAGGCGACGATCCAGCCGGTATAGAGGTCGAAGTTGCTCATGCGGCGCCCCCGGTCACGTCGGCTCTGAGCCACGCGACCAGCCGTGTCAGCGGGTCGAACTTTGGCCGTGGAGCTGGAGGCGGAGCCTCAGCGGCGAGCTTACGGGCGCCCTCGATCGCGTGTTGGACGCCCAGTGCAGACCAGGCGCGCACGATGCGATGAAACTCAGGGCCCGTCAGCGTGAACGGCTCCGCACCTGCATGGGCGCAGAACTCGAACGTGATCTCCGCGTCCTGGCGCTGGGCGACGACGGTGCAGGCGTCCAGCTGTATGGTGATGGGGTTGCTCATGTGGCGCCTCCCTCTTCTTGCGCTTGGAGCGCGGCTCTGCTCGCCTTCCATTTGTCCTGCGCGATGCGGTAGACCTCGGTGATCCCCGGATTGCCTTTGACAAAACCCACCACGGCAGCCCGGTCGGCGTGCTTGGTCCAGGGGCCAAAGGTTGCGTAACTCAGGAATTGTTCAAGGTGCTTGCCGTTCACAAACAGCGGGCTCTTTGTGATCTCCGCCCGGAGGAAGTCGGCATGCTCCAATGCTTGGCGCAGCTTTTCCGAGAATTTGCTGTCGTCGAACGTTTCTGCCGGGACGTCGCCACCCTGGTCACTGACCTCAACACTTTTGCCAGCTTCGTCCAGAGCCTGGGCCGTCTGCTTCTTCACGATTTCCCGGATCAGCTCACCCTTCGATCCGATCGCGTTGATGAGATCGACAATGTGAGGATTCCTCACGCGCACCGTGTGCCCGATCATGCCGTGGAAGGTGCTGTGGGGGCCACGGCAGATGAACTGGGCCCAGCTGCCTAGCGCGCTCTTCGCCCCAGGATCATCGGGCGACAGCTGGCACAGAAAAGCGACCAGCGCGCGCTCGATCGCGGTCGCGGGCAAATCCCTCTGATACTGGGCCAGCGTCTCGCCCGCTTTGTGCTCCACGAGGATAATGCGCGCTGCCGCAACGACGTCCTCCGCCCTGATCTCGATGGGTTGCTGAGCTAGGTGCTGGTAGATGGGTGGCAGGCAGACGTCCTCGTCGCGAATGACGCACGCAACCAAGCGGCCATCATCCTCGGCGTAGACCCGAAGCTCTCCCTTCCCCTTCCAATTCCCGGACCTCCAAACAAATTTGCTCATCGGGCACCTCCGATGGAGAGCCCATCAGCCTCGATGCCGTGGACGATGTCGGCGACGTACCTCGGTTCGATCACGGTGCCGCTCGGGCCCCACGTTAGGGCGTCGTCCGGCAGGTATTCGTCGGCCCAAGCAAGAGCTGCGTCGGTCAACGCGTACAGGATCACGATTGACCCATGACTGAGGACGATGAAGTCGGATGTAGATGTCTGTGTCATCACGCCCTCCGCTTCTTGGAAGGTTTGGACGCCAGAGACGACAACGAGATCACTGTGCCGACTTCGTGATCCTTCACGCCCCACGGTGCCGCGTCGTAGCCGGGCAGCTTGTGGAGCGTGTTGTCGATCACCCGCTGGAGAAACTTGCAGGCCCAGCTGTCATCCCAATCGGCATGCTCGCAGCTCTGGTAGCTGAGGCAGTTGCAGACCTTGATGATGTCGATCGCAGTCAGGATGTGGTTCTGGTCGCCACGCTTGATCGAGTGGACTTCGCGGAACGTGTAAGGCGGGGGAACGTCCTTCGAGCGATAGCGGTCGTTCACTGACCGATAGTTCTCGTTCAGCAGGAGCTGGCCTACCTCAGATGGGTCGAGGTCGTTGAGGGCAACCCAGCCGGGGCTGCCGTCTGGCTTCTGAACGGATATGCGGAGAGACCGAGCCCACGTCAGTATGGCGTGGATCGTGGCATGGTCGACGATATAGGCAGACATGAAAATGCCTCGCGGTTTGCAAACCCCAGTGCCTGGGGCTGGCCGCATCTTTTGCCCACCGTGCCGCGAATGGCCGGTTGGTGGCGAAGGGCCGAAGCCGTCCGCGCTCTTGATGCATGTGGGCGATATGATTGATCCGGCGACGGAGGTCAACGGGGTTCATTGCGCTGCGCGATCACACTGTTGAGATCGCCAGCCGCTGAGATTTAGCGAATTTCAGTTGGATCGGTCGCACCGCGTGATGTCTGCTTCCAAGAGTTGAGCAGAGAGGAAGACGTGCGGCTGATTGGTATAATTTTGAACCGTTGCTGCCATGCCTATCCCCTCAGCTCCGGAAAGCTATGTAGGGCGCGGATTTATCGGAGATCTCGGCGAGGGTTCTGGCCGGGCGTGAGACGAGGCCCGATATGGTGCGCGCCGCGATGCGCCCAACGCCGTTGGTCTTGCGCCGGTTGTAGCGAAAGGTGAACTCGTCGAGGTAGGCCTGCAGGTATGTCGGCTTCACCGAGCTGCCGTGTGTGCCAAGAAGCCAGCGTTTCAAGTTCGACGTCGTCCCGTGGCAGCGCTGAACCGCGTCGTTCGCGCGCCGCAAGGTGGAACTGACTGAAGCCGCTGCCCACAGCCCTCTCGTCGGCATGCTATACCCCGCACGACGGCGTCAGTCAGCTCCGGTCGTCAGTATGGAGGAGTTGCCTCCGTACGATATCTTCCAAATGAAAAAAGAGTTTTCGGCAGTTGGCGGCTAACACTCAGCCAGCAAGTGCGTAAGACTGAGTTATTTACGGACTGCCGTCCAAGTTCGTGCCCTTTATGACTTATCCCAAACCCCGTCGGCTTCCCCCAAGCCGACGGGGTTTCTTTTTGCCCAATTTTTGCGGCGCTTAAGAGAAGCCCGGTGGTCAGTGGCAACGGAAGCGCGGCTGGTCCCCTCTGGCCGCATTGCCGCCAGAGGGACGCTTCGTCAGCTGTTGACCCAGAGCCGAACTCGAGCGACTGCAGCAAGGGTGGCGCGCACACGAACGCCCCGCAGAGTTTGCGGACCTCAGACCCGATGAAACGTCTGCTTGGATGCTCGCCGATCCCGTGGCCGCACAACATCCCATTGCGGTCATTTTTGCGAACCGGCCAAGGGTGCTTCCTGTCTCGGGAATTGTCGAACTGTTCAGGAACCGACCGTCAGGTGCTCTTCGCGACGGGCTTTATCGTCAAGGCCTATTGCGTGAGTGCGCGCCTACCAGCAATGCAGGGTAGCTCCCAAAGGTTATTCATGCCCGGGAAGATGCCACGTTTCAAAGCCGCAATCTATCGACGTAAAATTCCAGAAGTGGGCCTTTGGATCGCGGGGATTTAAGTGCTCTGGCGCAGGTGCTCGGATGTATGCATGCGGGTGGTTTGCAGGGAAGCGGATTTGGGGGGCAAGGCGGACATCGCGGCCTAAGCTCCGCGCCATAGACAACGTCTGCATCGCAGATTGGCGTGGATATTTTCTGCGGTGAGCGTTGGCACTCCGAACCCTGGCGGGTCTATACTCGCGGAAAATCTAACTGCAAGGCCTATTCCTGGAGAACACGTTTGAAAGCTATTTTGCCAGCGGTGCTCATCGCCATCTTCGCCATCACAGCCTTGCTATGGACGCCCGATAAATCTCGAGCCGAGCTTGAGGCGACCTATTTCAAATCGCCGTCGTCCTATGTGGATGTTGCGGATATGTCGCTGCACGTGCGTGACAGCGGACCCAAAGACGCTCCTGCGGTCATCATGCTGCATGGCATGGGTTCAAGCCTGCATACTTGGCAGCCTTGGGCGGAGGCGCTCATCCCGACGTATCGTGTCGTCATCTTCGACCTTCCAGGCTTTGGATTGACCGGCGCAGACCCAACCGGTGACTATTCGGACAAGCGCAGCCTGCAAATTTTGATGGCGCTGATGGATCAACTATCGATCGGGAGCGCAAGTCTCGTTGGCAATTCGATGGGAGGTCGGCTCGCATGGTTGTTTGCAGCTGCAAATCCAGAGCGCGTCGACAAGTTGGTCTTGATCTCGCCCGACGGCTTTGAGAGCCCTGGCATCGAATACGGCAAAGCTCCCGCAGTGCCAGCCCTCGTTCGCTTGATGAAGTACGTTCTGCCCAAGCCCATGCTGCGCATCAATCTTGCGCCAGCATACGCCGATTCCGAACTGCTGACGCCAGCCACACTCGATCGCTATTACGACTTGATGCTGGCGCCCGGCGTGCGTAAGGCGATGATCGATCGGATGGAGCAGACGGTGCTGTCGCCCCCCGAACCGGTGCTTCTACGCATTCGAGCTCCGACACTGCTGATTTGGGGAGAGAAAGACGCCATGATCCCGGTTTCGAATGCAGACGACTATTTGAAGGCCTTGCCGAACGCCCAAATCGCCAAGTTGGCTGGGGTCGGTCATGTCCCGCAAGAGGAAGCACCGACCATTTCTCTGCAGCCACTCCGGGCGTTTCTCGACAATCGTTGAACTAGCGCCGAAGCACCGTCAGTTTTCGGCATTTCCCGCAGCCGAGGACCTTCTAGCAGGCCTCGCTCACCGACAACGGACATTCATTTGCTTGAGATAAAAATCAAAAGACTGGATGTTGGCGACTGCCATTCTGATCGACCCCAGCAGATCGTCTAGTTGGAATGGTATTTCATGGCGCCTCTTTCTGCTTGAGGCTGCGAGGGCAATCGAGCGAGTGTAGCCCGCAAAGGTGGTCCATCATTAAGGCGTCAGCAACCGAAGATAAGCTCCGCAGCGAAGCCTTTACGTAGTCTTGTTGTGGGAAGAATGAATCATCGCCGTGATCTGAAGCACAGCCTGCCTGCCATCTAGAGCGGTAGCATCGGCACCCACGGCACCAACAAGATCTGGATTCTCACTGAAGGGCCGGCCACCGATTTGAACGATCACGCTCTTGTTCATGGAAGCTTGCCGGATCTGAGCAATATCGCTCGCTATGATTGTGGAATTGGGAACTCTGCTCAGTGACAAGCCGATCACGTCGAACCACTGCGCCTCAACGAGTTCCAAAATATCGTTATTGGTGCGAGGGGCCCCACCCCAGACGTGCCAACCCGCGCGCCGGAAATGCTCGCCGATCATCGAAATGCCGAGGGTGTGCTGCTCTCCTGGCATCGTCATGAGAAGCATTCGACGATTGGAGACCGGCTGCCGGGCTTCGCGGTGAAACGCTTCGCTGTACTCCCTCACGATCTGCTGCAGTTGACCTGCGCCGCGAGTGACATCCATAAAATCGTTGATATCCTCGTCCCATAGCTCGCCGAGGCGGCGTGCTACCGGCACCAGCAGATCCTGAAAAAGAATTTCAACGGAAGCTCCACCCGCTCGCAAAGTCTCGAAATACGCGATCGATGCAGCAGTGTCCTGTTTGGTCACAAGCTCCGCAAGTTCTCCAACATTCTCAACGGTAACTGGGGTCGAAGCCGTGCATCCGAAATCACGCTATGGAAAGCCGTCCGCGACCCGAGGAGCAGTCGCGGCACGATTGAATTTTCGATTAGCTTCTCGAGCACTGCCAATTGGCGATGGCTTAAGCCGTCCTGGAACGGGCTGGCCGTCCCATTCTTCTGCTCCCAGTCGCTCGGCAACGGCCAATCACTGCAACTCGCAGGGCTCTGCTGCTCGAGGGCTTTGGGACTAGGCACGCCTCAGCTCCTTAGGATTTTTGAGAAAGTCCAGACCTGTCCCCTTGAGAGACTGCGTCACACTGAGTTTCTGATCCGCACCCCGCCGCCCGATCTGATGGTCACGGCGACGGTCGGCAGCACACCAAAATTTTGTAGGCTTGTCACGCTACAATCTAGAGCTGGCATCGCAGGGTTGTAAAATTGGATCTGCATTGATGCCTCCCCAAGGCAACGACTCCACCCCCTCCCATTGAAACACGAGATTTAGAAATGATTGGCCAGAGGGCGGGCGGTCAGTGGGCCGGGGCCGTGGCGACGGCCCACGTGGTTTGACCACGGGTTAGTACGCTCGGCTCGTCCAAGTGCGGCTGGCCAAGTTCACTTTTGACCCATATCGCCATAGAACGCCGACGGAAGTCGCAGCCCTGGACCGCGTCCGGTTATGGTGCGAGCGACCGTAGGGTCTACGGGGTAGCGGCCAGCCTTATGAACTGCACCAATGACGAGTTGTCCGTTACCAGCTTGCATTTTGTGCATGATGTTACACCGTGAAACTCTTTATTAGGCCTCCAGTTAGCTTTGCCGAAATTGGCAGCGCCAATAAGTATATTACTTAGGGTGTTCCTCTCAAAATGTCACGCTAACAACCTGATAAAAGTGGGCCCAATGCATCGGCTTAATTATCTATGGCGGAGCGAAGGCGGCGGAGTGGCAATTACCTTCGCGGTCTTTTTGACCGTGCTTTGCTTTTCGGCAGGCCTTGCCATTGATTATTCAATCTGGGAGCGCGATAGGTCAGCTATGCAAGCTGCCGCTGACGCCTCAGCGCTCGGCGGAGTGAGCGCCTTCCGCAATGAGTCGGTGGATGTATCGACTGCCGAGTCTACTGCGCTGGCTGTTCTCGATGCGAACAAGGGGCAGTTGGACGGTCTAGTTTCCAAGGTCGTGGTGGATGGCTCGGTCAAAACTGTCGAGGTTCAACTAAGCAAGCCCGGGGCACGGACGTTCTCCGCTCTTGCCTTGTCCGATGATCCGACCATCCGCGTCACCTCCAAAGCCAGGATGGCCACCTCAGGCGGTGCGCCATTGCAGCGATCGGGTCTCTGCGTACTTGCCCTCGATCCCGCGATGGACAAGGCGCTGTTGGCGAGCGGCGGCGGCTTGGTATGGGCCAAGGACTGTTGGGTCCAAGTCAACTCGAGTTCAAGCAAGGCTGTGAACTTCAGCGGGAATTCAGTTCTGACGTCGGGTACAAATTGCTTTGTTGGAGGCGTCGATCAGGGCCTCGCGCTCATGACACCGTCACCCGAGGCGTATTGCCAGCCAATGGCCGACCCGTTTGCCTTATACAGTAAGCCCGCCGTCGGAGGCTGCGATCATAATAGTTTCACGGTCAGCGGCGGCAGCCCTGTGCTGAGCCCGGGCGTCTATTGCGGCGGGCTTAGGCTGAGCAGCGTGACCAAGGCGACCCTGCAGCCTGGACTTTACGTGATCAAGGATGGGCTCTTCACGATGAGCGGTGGGGGCATTCTTGAGGGCAACGGCGTGACGCTGTTCCTGACCGGCACCAACGCTGGCCTCAACTGGAGCGGCGGGGGCGGTTATCACCTTGTCGCGCCACGAGCCGGTGAACCCGGGATTCCAGGCTTCGTGGTGTTCCTGGATCCTGTCGGAGCGGCAGCGAAAAAGACTGTGATTTCTGGAACAGGACAAATGTACTATGAGGGCATCCTGTATTTCCCTACTCAACAGGTGGAGGTATCTGGAACAGGTTTGACCGAATCACTGGCCTCGCCTTACACGATCTACATTGCGAATAATTTCCTTTACTCGGGAGGGAGCCAGATGGTCGTCCGCGCAGACAAGACTCAGACTGACGTCTACATCCCCCCAGAAGTTGGTGGGGCCGCGGTCGTGGTTGGCGGACCCGTCCTGATCAAGTAATTCAAACGTATTCAGCCGCAAGCGCATACGACGGTAAGTGCTGCTCCGATCTCACGTTTACAGATTGGTTTGGGATCTTGGCGTAGGTCCATGTTATCAGCTCGACGATGCAGGATTGGGGCATGCGTTGACCAGCCTGTGATTGTGGAAGCGTCGTTCTAGAGGAGCCTACAATCAACCCCCACCATTCTCGCGCCACTTCGATCGTCGGCTAGCCTACCAAGGGCCAGACAGACTGTGAGTGCGTCGCCGACGAGCAAGCGACGGTAGCAATTGGCCCTTCTCGACGTTTCGCGGCGGCGCAGTACGACGGTCGGTGTTGAACCCATCGCGTCGCCGGTCTCCGGTCATGGCACCGACGGTTGGTATCGGAGGAAGCGCGACCGTCATCTGAACGTCGCTCAAGCCCGCCTTTGACCCACAACGGACAATTCGCCGATGGGCAACGCATGTGCGAACGTGGTGTTATCCAACCCGCGTTCTGCTTCTCAGTGCAAACGGCTCGCGATTGCTCGATCGTCTTCTTCCATGAAGCGGACGCCGATCTCACTTTCGCCAACCCAGATAACCTGGCAGGTGACACTGAGATCCAGAGATGGAACTGTTAGTTACAGCTCACGAAGGAGACCTACCGACGAGTAGGTTTGAAGTCGAGCCCCATGGGCCGAAACGTCGACCAGGAGACACGGTTTATCATCACCGAGTTCCGGCACCTGGATGGTTGCTGCCCGGCTCATCCGGGGTCGGCCCGACCGCCGCTGATCCGCGAGTTGCGTGTGACGGCGGATGACCGCCATAACCTTCTCGGAAAGCATGATATCACCCTAGGGATCGCGCCGAAGACAAGTGATCTAATCACGTTCACGAGAAGAGCTTAGCAGATAACCTTCTGAGGAAGGCTCTTGGAAATCCGAAGCATTTGAGTGAGTTTTGACGTTGCCTGACAGCCCTCAAGCCGCCTTGCGGAATGTGCACCTAAAGGAAGTACGCCTTACAAAAATGGTGAGGATGCTCACTCGCTATACGAACATGACGCCAAGACTCGACGGCGTCTGCCAGGCTACCTTCGCCCATTTCCGTCTGCCGTCGAAGCGCAGGGCCAAATCTCTCGTCAGCCCGAACGTAGAGGCGACTTGAAGGCGGGCCCCTGTTTGCGACACGTCTGTGATGCAGCAGGGAATCGTCTGCCCCCTGTCGACAACAATGAGCCCTTGCAGATGGGTCTTGGTCCGGATCGCGCGTCGGCGTTCCATCCCTTGAAACATGCTTGGATTACGTCGCCCAAACGTCATCACCAACCACCCCAGTTGAGAACGCGCCAGAAGGCACGTTCATCTTAAAATCTGTTACACCGGGCTACCCTGCGGTACGACTCAATTCCAAAATCGAGGTTATCTTTCAGCTAATTTCGTTGCCGACGTCCCAGGCCTGACTACTTTCAGCCAGACAATGCTCCGACGGCATCAATGAACGAGTACAAAAAAGATTTCTGAATTTCGTCGTTTGGTCAAAAACAGTTAGCGGCTTCTGCGCATTCGATACTCAAACGTGGGCCCGCATTAGGGCAGCAGGCCAAAGGTGCGTCGCGCGCATGGTGGAGCTTCCGGTGCGCATGCCAGGCTAAACGGCGAGGCCCGGCAAGACGGTCGCGCGCGCCGTTTTCTGTCAGGCGGAAACCAGCGAGTGGTGGTGGATGCCAAAAGGCTCGGGGGTTTTGGCGCCGATAGGCCTGCGCATCGATTGGGTGCAAAGGTAGGTTGCGGCTAAAGTTATGACCTCGGGAGCGACCGGCTTCTCACTCGCCCCGACAAGGTTAAGACCAAATCCTGAGGCTAATCTCGCAGCTTTCGGAAGCATAACCCCATTTGAACTCATCAGAACCACGCCGCCGTCAAAGCGCCGATCATAAAGAGAAATGAGGATTTCGATCCCGTCGCATTCGGGCATGTGAATATCGGTCAACACAAGGGCCAGATCAGACCCGAATGTTTCGATGGCTTTCATGGCATCAAAACCATTCCTAGCCGTAACAATTCTTGCGCTCAGAGCCTTGGAAAGACATTTCGAAGAGGAGCGTGAGGTGGACAGGATCGTCATCAGCCACCAAAACTACGGGCTTTGACATCGGGATTATCTCCGCTATCTGGCCTGCAGACGCTACGCGACAATCTCTTACGAAGCCCTCTTGAGCGCCGTGTGCATTCGCTGCGAATTGCTCGCACGCGTTATAATTTTTGTTTACCAACGCGTGCCCCTTCTTGGATGGCGCGCGCATTCGCTGCCTCCTTAAGTTGATCCGATGGGTGCGGCTTCGAAAGAGTGAGTATGTACTGCGCGCGAGTCTGGCTCATCCCGGTCGTTTGTCTGTGCAGTACGCGGGTCCGCTCGTGAAGGGCTAGCTGTCGAACAGGCGCGTGAGTTCAGCTGCTGGCCCAAGGCGACGATCGATGTTCGGATTTCAATGTCCGGTCTTAGGGAGTGAAGCTGTCGAACCACTTATCGGAGGTCAGCCGCTCGGCGGGCAACTTCAGCCTCGGAGATCTCACCATCGGCTACCAGAGCGTTGATGCATTTCTTGGACAGCTTGGGTCCATTTGCGCTCATGCATTGTCGCAACTCGTTACTCCCCATTTTGAAGGAGCTGCAGTAAGAGCGATAGTCGGTGCGGCAGGCTAGTTTTGTGCGGATGCTGACCGCACCGGCCTCTGAAACAGAGACTGCCAAAGCACCGATCAGAATGACAGCAGCCAGAAGGCTGCCGGTGAACTTGGTCTCTGATCTTGCCAATTCAATGGCCATTGGGCGTCTGCTCTCCAGTGTGATGAGTAATCCAGCGGCCTAAGGACTAGCACGTTTTATTGCCATTCGCTTCATTGTCGTCGGTGATATGACCTGACGGACGGGAACGCTGACCCTGACTGACCCCCCAGTGGCAACGCGGATCTGTGATATGGTCCCAATTATGCGCAGCTTGGTAGCCTCTTGTTTGTTAATTGCGATGAAGCTCCCAACAAGCCAACGCCGCTGCCGAGCGGATCATACTGAGAGAACAGCACCGTGTCGTATATCGTGTACAATTACCCGCCGAACAGGCATCGGACTGAAGATTTCCGAGACAACCGGCGTGAGTTCCGCTCACTTGATGAGGCCCGAAGAGAAGTAAAAAAACGCCTCGGAGAACTCGATCTCCTCTGTCATTGGACAGGCTACGAGCCACGTGGCTCCGGACTGATCGAGGTCGAAGCGTA
The DNA here is from genome assembly GCA_963786675.1 of uncultured Alphaproteobacteria bacterium. Classification (GTDB taxonomy): domain Bacteria; phylum Pseudomonadota; class Alphaproteobacteria; order Rhizobiales; family Hyphomicrobiaceae; genus JAGVSR01. The sequence continues at coordinate 321,924 of CAWAZY010000003.1, forward strand.
TCACGAGAGCGATCGGCCCGGCTGCGGCGGCGTCCAGATCTCGATGCCGATCAAGTTCATACAAGTAGAGACTAGGCCTGCGCCGTAGTGCCAAGCTGGGCAACGGCCTGCCACTACGGAAATGTCAGGTGTTGGCCGATTTTGTTGCAGAAGTGGGCTGGAAGTGGCGGATTGGCCGCCGGTGGTCCTTTTTTAGAACGCAGCGTATCCGGCCTTGCCGCTGCCCCGTTAGGGCGCGGCTCCTAACTCACTGACGCAACCAACGCTTACGCAACGCACAACGCTGTTCTATCCGGTGGATGCACGGTCAGCTTGGCCAGACGCCGCAAATTTTGAGCGATGGCCGCGATCGTGAACTCGAACTGGGCGCCAGCCGGTCCTCTTAGCCTCAGACGTCCCATCCGGAGGATCCGCTTCAGATGGGCAAACAGCATCTCGACTTTCTTACGATCACGGCGCGTCTCCTCGTAGGCTGGCGTTTTGGCCACGGCCCGGGCGACGTCGCGCGCAGCCTCGTGAATGTGCCGCGTAATCTTCCTACTCGGCGATTTCGGACAGCATCTCGACTTGAGTGGACACGACCTGCAGTCGGCGACGCGCGAGAAATAGGAAATCATGTCGTCGCCGCGTGACCTGCGCTTTCTGCTCGACCGCGGCAGGACTTTGTTGTTGGGGCAGACGTAGCAATCACGCACTTCGTCGTAGTTGAAGTCTTCTCGGCTGAAAGTGCCGTCATCGCGCTTCGATTTATCAATGACCGGCACGTGTGGCTCGATACCTTTCTCATCGACGAGGAAATGCAGATTGGGTGCAGCCCCGTACGCGGTGTCTGCGACAAGCCAGTCCGGCTTGATGCCGAACGTCGCCTCGGTGCGCTCGATCATCGTCTGCGATGCGCCAACTTCCGCCTGTCGGATTGCCCGCGACGCCTCAACATCCATGATGATGCCGAACTTCACATCAATGAGGTAGTTGTCGGCATAGGCGAAGAAGGCAGCATTGCGTAGCGCGCCGGTCCATTGCGCCGCCGGGTCGGCAGGCGCGACGAACTTCGGAACCACGTCGCTTGCAGCACCCCAGGCGGGATCATCAAGGTTCGCCAGATAATCTTGCACGGCGCGCTGCACCGTCGTCGGATCGATATCGTGGCTCCACTCGCCTCCCGGCGTCGAACCGCACTTGTTGGCATCGGCTGCGATCAGACTCGCATCGACGGCGAAGCCTTTGCCACCGACCAGACCTGCCTCGATGCAGGAGGCGACGACGCGTTCGAACACCTTGCGGAAAATGTCGTGCGAACGGAAACGCTCGTTACGTGCGCGCGTGAAGGCAGAATGATCGGGGATCTTGTCTTCGATGCCAAGGCCACAGAACCAGCGGTAGGCTAGATTCACTTGCACCTCGCGGCACAGCGCACGCTCAGAGCGGATCGCGAACACGTAGCCGATAACGAGCATACGGATCATGAGCACCGGATCTATCGACGGGCGTCCGGTGTGCGAGTAGTGCGGTGCCAGTTCAGCATGAACCCAGGATAAGTCCAGAACTGCGGCGATCAGCCGGACCTGATGGTCATCCGGCACCACGGCTTCGAGGTCGAACGCATAGAACAGTTGGCCCTGCTCACTCTTGCGCCGTCCCATCATAGAACCGCTCCTTCGATGGCCGCCTCAAGCCGACGGAATCACTGTTCGCCCGACGCCTCAAGCCAGTTTTGCAACGAAATCGGCCCACAGCCGCCAGTTGCTCTACGTCCGCCTTTGCAGGTGTGGCGTCCGCGCTCGCGGTACCCGCTCCGACTGCCCGCTGATGAGTGACTCGCCTAATTACTGCAGTGGGAGTTCGCCACCGTTGCCGTGCCGCTCCCGCAGTCAGCACCGCGCGTCCTCGAACGTCTCGACGCTTGACGCACTTCTTCACTTTCTCGGGATTTGAGCGGCAGTGAAAAGCATTTCCTTGGAGGGCGATGCGGAACTTGCGCGGCTCAAAGCTCGAAAATCACATCGGCACCTTTTCGGCACCTCTCCGACATGCGCAGCAACTGCTCGTGAGCAGGTCGTTTCGCGTAAAAAGCGAGCCGTGATTGCGCATGATCGAAAGGCCGTTGGCTCGCAACAATCACAACGAGTCTCTTTGTCGGTACTGCTCGCTCACGGGGAATAGCAGAGGACGGCGGCGGTAGCGATTCATACGCAGGCGTTTGTGTCTGACCCTCCTGAAGTACCGGCAAAATTCAGATCGGCCTGGAATTCGATCCCCTCGCACAGCAAACGGCATACAGGTGAGCGACAAGCTTTTGGCACCCGTTGACGAAGGTCTTCGAGTAGTAGGGCATGTAGGGTTGCTAGCTCGCCTTCCCAGCCAGCGCTCACTTACAGCGACCGCAGAGGGCGGCCATGATGTGCTTCGTCGACTCAGCCACTGACCTCTCCATCGAGGGACACGAGCCCGTCGCGCACGTCCTTGAAGAGCTGGACGCGTGCGTCGAACTCAACCTTCGCACGGGTTTCCTCTTGGGCACGGCGCTTAGCTGCACGAGCATAGATCGCATCAATATCGGAGGCGCCTTTCGACTTAATGCCGTGATTGCGCGACCAATGTGAGAGTTCATTTAGGAAAAGGTTCAGGTGCTGACCCGGCGTCAACATTGAGATGACCGCATCATCAGTCGGGCTAATCTTGCCTTCAGCACGGAGCTTCTTCCTCGCGGCCCTCAGAGATGCGGCTTCGCAGTACTCTATAGCCTCAACGAAGGCGGCGCGGGGTCTGCCGGGTGTCAGCCATGCCCAGAATTCCCGAGCGATCTTGTCCCAGATCGGAGTCTTGGTGTTGGCGCGGACGCCAGCTTCCCGGGCAAACTTGATGGACTCGACGAGGGTCTCGGACATGATGTCCTGACCAATCCACAGGTCGATCGCCGGAATGCTGCCGCCGCCGGTGCCGTACCTCATGAGGCCCTGACGCACGAACGGCGAGAAGTCCTCGATAATGGGTGCGCTGGGTTTCGCCTCATGGGTCGATGTCGCCTGAACCTGTGGTGCAGACACCTCGAAGTCGGGCAGCGCCAGCGTGTACGCAATGCCCTTTTTGCCGGTGATGCCGACGCCGTTGCCGTTCGACACGATGAGGAGCCCGTCTGCCACGAGGCGCTTCATGTTCTTGCGGAGGGTGACCGGCTTCACCTCGACGAGTTGGGCTGCCTGCTCGATCGAGGGGATTTGCGCGTAGCCGCGTGTCTTGTCGATATTTTCAGCCAGTAGCTTGATCTGGCGTAAGAGAGACCGGTCGTACATCGCGCAGACCTTGGCCTGGAACGCCTCCATGAAGCCCGGCTGCAAGACAGCCGGCGCAGCATCGAACACCGACTGCACAGACGGGTGACGCTGGGGCTTCGGGCGGCGGTTCGAAGCCCACCCGCACATCCTGGCTGCCCAGAGCAACGTGCCGACGGTGATCATCTGACCAGGACGCGACTGCACCACCTCGGGGTCGGCGAAGCTGTCCCAGGTCTTGCGCTGGTCGTGGGCGTCGAACTTGGTCGGGCAGCCGACGAGGCCGTGCCCCTCGTTGCCGGTCGAGGCTGCGCACCAGATGTCGAAGCCCAACTCGTGACCACCGAAGAAGTGGTGCAGGCCGAAACCCATCTTGAGCCAGAACGTGCGGTCAGCCCAGTCGATGGTGAACGGGCGGTTGTTGGGGTTCGACGTGTCGTGGACCGTGTGCGTGCCGCCCTTGTCGAGAGCAGTCTGCTCGATGAAGCGAAGGGCTGCGACGATCTTGTCGGCGCCTTCCCGGGTGCCGTCCCAGCTCTTGTGGGCGCCATCCGTCGCAGATGGGGTCGGCTCCGGTGCCGCGATCGGCGGGAAGACGTCGAGGAGATGTTCAGCGGAGTAAGCCTCGCCGGTCATCAGCTCGCGCACAAGGCGAGAGCGAAATGGCTGACCCTTCTGATGCAGGAAGCCGGGCAGACGAAGGACGCGGGACTTGTCGATAGCGTTGGGGTCGCAACCCCAATCGAAGACCATCCGACGCATGATGCCGTCGAATTGGTCCCACGAGAGACCCTGGACCGTGTAGATCGCATGAAACTTGTCCGGCGAAGTCTCAACCACGATCGATGGGGGCAGCGGCAAGCGACGAAGCGCGTCCAGGCCGCCCTTGTCGAGGTCGCACCACACGGCGCGGGGCTCGACCATGTCCTTGACGCGGCGGCCCTTGAGGTTCGTTCGGCCCATCGTCACGAAGACGCCCAGGCGCTCCTGACGGTTCAGGTCAACGAGCTGGTCGGCGTGATCGGCAAAGGTGCCGATCACACGGCGGGAGCCGGTCGCTTCAGACCATCGCACATCGAGAAATGTCTGGAAGACGTGGTGCTGCTCGGTGGGATCAAGAATTTCCAGGTACGCGCGGGCCTCATCGAGGGGGCCGCAGTAAGTCTCCAAACTAACCCCATCTAACCTACAATACTCGGATAGGGGGTGGTGATACTTTTGCCTATCTTGGATTGTGTTGGGTCGTGTCATTGCGCAACCATGAGATGCTATCATGCAAGTTTGGTGATGCTGTCTGGGGACTAGGTGACCTGGGGTGTGGCCCACGGACCCTTCACATGGCTGTGCGCTGGGCGCGGACCTGGAGGTCAGCAGTTGAGGCGGCCTCAACGCTTTTGAGCCAGCGGTTGATCTCATCGCGCCTATAGAAGACGCGGCGCCCGATCTTTACGAATCGCGGGCCATCACCTGAGCGGCGTGCCCGAGCGCGGGTGGGCGCTGACCAGCCGACGATCTCGCCGAACTCAGCATCCGTGATCAGGTTGAACTCTTTGCAAAGTGCGTGGTCCATCGTGGCTCTCGTTCGAATTGGTCGTTGCCAAGTCGATTACCGAGCTTCGTCGGCCACGTATGGGTGAAGATTTCGGGCTCGCACCCAAACAAAAAAGAGCCCGTTACGCGGCCACAAGCAAAGCATCATCAGAGCGATCTGCTGGTTACATGGCGGTTACAAGGTGTTTGGGGTGAGTGAGCTAAGTGCTGGAGGCCACGCCCGGAATTGAACCGGGGTACGCGGATTTGCAGTCCGCTGCGTCACCACTCCGCCACGTGGCCGATCCGGGGCGCGGGCCTCGCGAACGCTACGCCCTAAGGCGCGCGCGCGTGGTGAACCGAGGCCATGCCTGATCCGGAACCGGGGCTCTAGCACATGACGGGAAGCGCTTACAAGCAAGCGTTTCAACGATGGGTAGCGGGACATTACCGGCCTGGCGTGCCCAGCCGGGTCCACGCTGGCGGGGCCCGGTCTGGCCGTCGGCCGGGTCCCTCGTTTGGGGCAGCGCCAGTCATTGTGGGAGCGGTGATTGCCGGGGGCCGTGATCGTGGCGGGCTAGGGCATTTTGCGGTATGGGGACGCCGCGCGGGATGCCATATGTGGTCCGTGTGCGCCATCCGGCGCGCGAAGCCCCCGCGGGCGTGTCATGCAGGGTCGGGACGAGCACATGGCTGATCTATCGGTGCAGCGCCACAACATGGTCGAATCGCAAGTCCGTCCGAGCGACGTGACCGACCGGCGAATTCCGCGCGCCATGGGCGACATTCCCCGCGAGGCGTTCGTTGCCGCCGCGCGTAAAGGCCTCGCTTATCTCGACATCGACCTGCCCGTGGAAAGCCCCGGTCAAGGCGTGCTGCCCGGCCGGGTCCTGCTTGCGCCGCGCACGTTCGCCAAGCTGGTGCAACTGGCGGGCATCGAACCGAGTGACGTAGTGCTGGATGTGGGCTGCGCCACAGGCTATTCGGCCGCCGTGCTAGGGCGTCTGGCGCAGACCGTGGTGGCGTTGGAGGAAGACACGGGTCTTGCTCAGGAAGCCACGCGGGTGCTGCAGGCGCTGGGCGCCGATAACATCGCCGTGGTTCAGGGCCCGCTGGCGGCCGGTTATCCGGGAGAAGGGCCGTTCGACGTCATCATGATCGAAGGCGGTGTGAGCGCGATCCCCGAGGCGCTGGCCGGGCAATTGAAAGACGGCGGGCGGCTTGTAGCGATCATTTCGGATGGCCGCACGGGGCGGGCGGTGGTGTGGCGCCGCACCGGAGGCACGATTTCTGAGCGGGACGGCTTCGATGCGGCAGTCCCGCTGCTGCCGGGGTTCGCGGCCGCCAAGCGCTTCCAATTCTGATCCTCAGGCTCTGAAGGCTGAAACGCGACGATTTCTGGCGCGCGCATGAAGCGCGCCGTCCCGCGTTAGGGCCCCGGTTTACAGTTCCTAAAGCGAATCAGCCTCTCTTCAAACCCTTGGGAAAGTTGCGTCTTTCCTGGGTCTTGGAGGACGTTTGCATGCCGCGTGGCATGGCGTGGGTTGCGACGATCGAACTGGTGCGCCGGCGATGGCGTGCCGGTGCGCGGCCGTTTGCCCTCGCGCTGGCCGTGAGTTTGTTCGTCACCCAGCCGCTTGCGGCTGAAACGCTGGCCGAGGCCCTGGCAACGGCCTATCGCGAGAATCCCCGTCTCGATGCGGAGCGGGCCCGCCTCCGCGCCACCGACGAGGACGTGTCGCGCGCCCTGTCGGGTTACCGGCCCCAGATCGGCGCGTCGGCGGAAATCTCGCACGAAACCCGCTCGTCCCGGCCGTCGCTGCGCACCGATGGCGCATCCGATCCCTGGGCCTATCAAATCAGCATCAGCCAGCCGGTCTTCTCCGGTTTCACCACCACCAACCAGGTGAGCGAGGCGGAAGCCTCGGTACGGGCGGGCCGCGAGAATTTGCGGCGGGCGGAAGCCGATACGCTGCTGGCCGCGGTCGAGGCCTACGTCGACGTGGTGCGCGACAGTGCCATTCTGCGAATCCGCGAACGCAACGTCGACGTGCTCTCGCAGGAACTGAATGCGGCCGAGGAACGCCGCGCCGCACGTGAGGTGACGCGCACCGACGTGGCGCAGGCGCAGGCGCGTCGAGCTCGCGCGCTATCTGAGGCCGACCGCGCACGCGCCGATCTCAAGGTATCGCGGGCGCGGTATCGGCAGGTCGTCGGTCATCTACCCGACAAGGTCACGGGCCCGCCGTTGCGCCACAAAGCCCTGCCCAAGTCGCTGACCCAGGCACTTGAGATTGCCGAACGGGAAAGCCCGAATGTGCTCTCGGCCCTGCATCGCGAGGAATCGGCCCGCTACAACGTGGACAAGATTTGGGGCGAGCTTCTGCCGCAGGTCAGTCTCGACGCCAGTTATACGCAATCGGGCGACAGCGGCGGCGTCTTTGCCCGTGAGGATGAAGGCCGCGTGGGTGGACGTGTCTCGATCCCGCTGTACCAAGGCGGCGAAGTGCGGGCGCGTGTCAGACAAGCCAAGCACACGCATGTGAGCCGCATGCAAGAAATCGAGCAAGCGCGCCAGGAAACGGAAGCCAATGTCACGGCGGCGTGGTCGCGCCTGATGGCCGCGCGTGCGCAGATGCAATCCGACGAGATCCAGACGGATGCCAGCCGCACGGCTCTGGAAGGCACACGCGAAGAGGAGCGGGTCGGGCAGCGGACACTTCTCGACGTTCTCAACGCCGAACAGGAATTTCTTGAGGCACAGGTGGCCGCTGTCTCGACCAAGCGGGACATCGTGGTTGCAACGTATGCGGTGCTGGCAGAAATCGGCCGGCTGACTGGCGAGTCCCTCGATGACGGCACGCTGGTTTACGACCCCGAGGAGCACTACCGCAACGCGCGCGACGAGTGGTTCTCCACGGACATTGCCTATCGCTCCGTTTCGACGCCGAGAGAAGTGGCCGACACGTGGGGCGGCGACGGCTCGGTCAGTGTCGGTGAACCCATGATCGAGGTGCGCCGCCCGCCACCGCAATTGCGCCCGGCGGCTCCAGACGAGGACGGGTTTCTCGACTTGAGGCCCTCGCAGCGCTGAACTCTGGCGCTGGTTCACTCTGGTTATTCAGGCGCAGCGCACGGGTCGCGCAACGGGCGTGCCCGTGCCCTCATCTGACACATTGATCGAAGCCGGTCCGTCAGGTCATCTGTGGATTATGTGTGCAATGGGCCACGCTTTTTGGAAATTGCGGACCTGTCCTCTGACCTGAACGGCGCGAATCAGCCAACGTTCGGCCATTGAGGGACGAATCGCGCTACTGAACCAATTGATTGACGAATTCTTTACGGGCCGCGAAAATTAGGCCCAACGTCAGTGGCTTGAGGGAGTGTGCCGTCCGGTTGGCGCCGGAGTCCAGCGTGACGTCCGCGCCGCTGGCTACTTCGGCCATGAGGGGGTTAGCATTGGCTTCGCATCCAAGTGAGAGTTGCGCGCGTCGTCCGGTTCGGATGCTGCGCATGCGCATCACCGGCCGGCTTGCGTTCCTGGGCGCGGCCCTCGCCTTCGTGTGCGCGCCGGTGTCTTCGGCTTCCGCCATCACCCTCGATGAAGCCCTCGCCGCTGCCTACGAATACAATCCGCGCATTGATGCCGAACGTGCCCGCTTGCGTGCAACGGACGAAGATGTGGCGCGGGCCATGTCCGGATACCGACCCACCATCACTGGCGACGCCGACGTATCGTACCGCTACACGAACACGCGCCCCGACACGCCGGGCAACGAGGGTGGTCTCAAGCCGCGCGGTTACGGCGTGTCGCTGACCCAGCCGATCTTCCGGGGATTCCAGACGACGAATGCCGTCAGTCAGGCTGAGTCGGATGTGCGGGCAGGCCGCGAAACCCTGCGCAGCGTCGAGCAGACCGTGCTCTTGGAAGCCGTCACTGCCTTCATGGACGTCGTGCGCGACCAGGCCATCGTTCGGCTGCGCGAAAATAACGTCAAGGTTCTGGGAGAAGAACTCAAAGCGACGCAAGACCGCTTCGAGGTCGGTGAAGTGACGAAGACCGACGTGGCCCAGTCCCAGGCTCGCCGCGCCGGCGCCGTGTCAGACCTGGATTTGGCCCGCGCCAACCTCAAGACGAGCCGCGCCAACTACGAACGCACGGTGGGCTCTTCGGCGGACGGTCTGATCGAGCCCAGCTTGAAGGAACGGCTGCTGCCGAAATCTCTGGACGAGGCCATCGGCACGGGTACCCAGGAAAACCCCACTGTCGTGGAGGCGCTCTATCGTGAGCAGTCGGCCCGGTTCAATGTCGATCGCATCCGGGGACAGTTGCTGCCGCAGGTGCAACTCGAGGCCAGCTATAACGATCGCTTTGATACGTCACGCGGCATCGAGGAAGTTGAAACCGGCATCGTGACCGGCCGTTTGAGCGTGCCGTTGTATCAGGGCGGCGAAGTCCACGCGCAGGTGCGCCAGGCCAAGCATCTGCATGTCAGCCTGCTGCAGGAAATCGAGCGGGCCAGGACGGAAGTAAAGGCGCAGGTTATCGCGGCTTGGTCCCAGCTGCTCGCTGCCCGGGCACAGCTGGAAAGCGCCAACGCCCAGGTGTCCGCCAACCAGACGGCCTTGAGCGGCGTGCGCGAAGAGGAACGTGTCGGTCAGCGGACCCTGATCGACGTGCTCAACGCGCAGCAGGAATTGCTGGACAGTCAGGTGCAGCTTGTCACAACGCGGCGCAATCTCATTGTATCGGCCTACACGCTGCAGGCCGCGCTGGGCCGGCTGGACGCCTTGAGCCTCGGCGTGACCAGCCTCGTCTATGATCCCGAGCAGCACTACGGCGATGTGCGCCGGAAGTGGTGGGGTATCTCGATCACCCACGAAGACGGCCGGCGCGAGGACGTGGACCTCTGGCAGTCCAATGGCCAGCACTACGAAATGAAGTAAGCCCGGCACACGGGAATAATCACAATTTTGCCGCTTTTGCTGAACCGGTCCATGTGGGCCCGTCGGCCCGCGCGCTTTTCAACTTCAGCGCCGCTTAGAACTGCTTTTCACCAAAGCTTGAATGGGTTGGCAAAGTCGGCGCTCACGAAGCGGCCGGCGCCCATTGCCGCGCCGCATAGGATTTTTCTTGATTGGGTGCGCGAACGCCACATGTTCGCCGCGCGGCAATCCTAGAAAAGGCCATGAAGTGCCTCGTCTTCCAATTTTTTCAGGGAAGAACCGGTCGCATCGTCCGTTATCGCTATGGAAGATGAAAGACCGTCTGAAGGCTCTTCTCGGGACGATCCAGGGGGTTGGCTCCGCGTCAGGCAACAAGACCGGCGCAGGTGCCGTCACACGGACCCGTTTCTCTTCGCGTGTCCTGCCCGTTCGGCAGGATTTTGTAGCGGCGTGCGTTAGCGAGGTTCAGTTATGGAACTGACGGAGAAAAACGGTCAGGCCAGCATGGAGGAAATTCTGGCATCGATCCGCAAGATCATTGCCGAGGATCCCACGGGGCCGAGCCCCATCATCGATTTGGACGCGCCTCAGCGGCAACAACGCGGAGACGGGCTTCTGGATGATCCCAGCGACTTCGATCTGCCCTCGATCTTCCGCTCTCCGGCTGCCGCACCGACGGAACGTGCAACTCCTCTTTTCGGCCGGTTGAGCGAGGCGATCCGCAACGCGTCCGCCAATGGTCATGGCAGCGAAGGCGCCCGCGCCGAGCCGGCACTCAGTTCCCTCCGCCTCCATAGGGCGGATGCCACATCCGCTGGCGCTGCTGCCGTCGATGTGGTCTTGAATGGTAACGGTCATGCCGCGTCGTCGTTCCTCTTGTCGACGTTCCACGAGGCGACTGCGCTGCGTGCCGAAGAAAGTGCGGAGCCGTCCATGGCACAGGCCCCCGACTCGAAAGAAGCCGATGAGGCAGCCGACAGGCTGATCCAGGCCAGTCCGGAAGTTCCCCGTCAGATGGCGGCGTTCAAGGACACCCGCTTCCGCGGTATGGGGTCCGCGCCGCAGCCCGTCGACCCCTTGCCGGTCTGGGGCGCACCGGTCGAGCCCGCAACGGACTTTGCCGTCGCGGTTGAGAATCCGCAGGCACAGGCTGGCGACGTCACGGCGGCGCATGCTTCCGCGGCCTCGATTGAACCCTCGCCTATCGAAGCAGCGGAGCCGCATGGCATGAATGGTCATGCGCTGACAGCGGCCTATCCGGTTGTCTTTGAGAGCGATGCCGCCATGGATGCGCCGCAGCCAGCCGCCGTGGCCCAGGCTCAGCCAGTGCCGCCGCCACCGCTGCCGGCCAATCCGGCAGCCCAATCAGCGGCTGGCTCAGCGGCGCCGATCGAGGATGCCACGGCGGATCTGTTGCGGCCCATGCTGCGGCAGTGGCTGGCCGACAATATGCCCCGCATGGTCGAAAAAGCCTTGCATATTGAGGTCGCTGAATTCGGGGAAGACGGTCAAGAAATAGGCCATCGCCACGGGATTATCGACGTTGACCCCGTCCGGCGATCCGGCTTGGAACGCTAACGGTCGTCCGTTCGCCGCATTCCCATGCTTTGCGTGCGTATTGATGCGTCTGTCGCGCCGGGTTACCTATCGGCGGCGCGGGCCGGTTGGTCACTACTTTTGACCAGCCGGTGGCCAATCAAGGGCGCGCAGGGGCATCCGAGCCGCAGCAGGCGGTTTGGCAGGAATGAGCAGTGGCCGAGGAACGGGGCGTACGATGAAAAGAGGGGAAAGCGGGTCGGAAGAGTCGCTGGATGACATCCTGGCTTCGATCCGCAAGATTATAGCCGATGAGCCGGGGCAGGCCGCGGCGCCCCCCGCGCCGGATGCGCCCCTTGTCCCCCAAGGGTCCTTTGCTTCGCCAATTTCGGCGGAACCCCGGGAGCCCGCGTTTTCAAGTTCAACGGAAGCGGACAAGCCGCGTTCGGCCTTCGGTACGCCGGCGTCTACGACATCTGCAGTGCCTGCCACGCCGTCAGCAAACGGCGCCATGGGAATCCAATTGCCGTCCGCGCGCGATGCGCTGTCGGGCGCGTCCGCCTCATCCGCGAAACCGGCGCCCGCCGAGCGGTCCGAAGGCTTCGGTTTTTTCCGCGCCGCCCTGTCGGCTCAGACGAATCCGGCGTCCGCACCCGAAACACCGGCACTGAACGGGGCGATGGCACCCGCCGCCCCATCGCGCTCCATCGCGGCGTCAATCGATGACGAATTGGCCGACCTGATCGACGAGCCCGCGCCCGTGGCTGACAGCAGAGGGACATCTCAGGGCGCGCCTGAGCCCGAGGCGGCACCCGCTTCGAGTTTTTCCGCCCGCGAAGCTGCACCTTCCGTCGAGGCCGCACGCGAGAAGTGGTCACAACTCATCAATCCCACCCTGTCGGTCACGCCCGATGGCTCAAGAGCCGCCGCGCCAGCGACGTCTGCACCAGCGGCTTCTGCACCCGTGTCTGCCGCCCCGGCGACTTCCGCACCGTCGACAGGTATCTTCGCGCCGCGCAGCGGTGGGTTTTATCCGCCTCAAGCGAAGATCGAACCGTCGCTCGCAAAGCCTGTTGCCGCGCCCGCCCCGGCCGACGCCACACCGGTGATGCCAGTCGCGAGTTTCAGCGCTAGGGACAATGGCACCACTGACATCCCTGCGGCGGCTTCTACGGTCAAGGCCGAAGCACCGGCGTCCGAGCCTTCGTTGCCGGACCTGCCGATCAGCACGCGTATCGATACGCTGGCGGCGAGCAACCCCACGGCGGCTGCCGCGGCGGCTCTTGATGCCTTGGCCTTGGGTCTGGCCAAGACCGGCGAACCCACCCCGGAGCCTGCACCCCGTCCGGCATCGTCCGCCGCGCCGGCAGACACGCTGATCGGTTCGACGCTGGCCGCGCCCGCGCGACCCGCAACTGGTCCAGTTCCCGCTCCCCAGGCCGCGCCAAGCGCAGAACCGGTCGCTCCTGCCGGACCGGCCGCAGGTCCCGGACCAAGCGTTGCCGCCGCCGCGCCAATCTCATCGCAACCCCGCACGCTTGAGGATGTTGTGGCCGACATGGTGCGGCCCATGCTTGAGAAGTGGATTGACGAAAATATGCCGCGCATCGTGGAGCGCGCGCTCAAGCTCGACGCGACGTCGGGGCCGAAATCCTGAGCGTGTTCAAAGCTTAATAGGGCGGTATTCTCAGATTGCCAGCAGACCAGGACCGCAGGGGCGGGCGTTGACAGCGCCCGAACCGTGGTCGTACCACCGCTCAATGCCCCGATAAGAGAACCCCGCATATCATGCTTGAGAAGACCTACCAGCCGGCTGCCATCGAGCCGCGCGTTAGTGACGATTGGGAGAAGGCGGAAGCCTTCAAGGCCGGAAAGCCGGATCGCGCGAAGGCCGAACCGTTTTCCATCGTCATTCCGCCACCCAACGTGACCGGCTCGCTCCACATGGGGCACGCGCTGAACAATACGCTGCAGGACATCCTGTGCCGCTTCGAACGCATGCGCGGCAAGGACGTGCTCTGGCAGCCGGGCATGGACCATGCCGGCATCGCCACGCAGATGGTGGTCGAGCGCAAGCTTGCCGCCGAGAAGCAGCCGGGCCGGCGCGAGATGGGACGCGACAAGTTTGTCGAAGCGGTGTGGGCGTGGAAGGCCGAAAGCGGCGGCACCATCGTCAACCAGCTGAAGCGGCTCGGAGCCTCGTGCGACTGGTCGCGCGAACGCTTCACCATGGACGAGGGCCTGTCGAAGGCCGTCGTGAAGGTGTTTGTGGAGCTGCACCGCGCGGGCCTCATCTACAAGGACAAACGCCTCGTCAACTGGGACCCCAAGTTCCAGACCGCGATTTCTGATCTCGAAGTCGTGCAGGTGGAAAAGCGCGGCAGTTTTTCATGGGTTATGCCGGAGGCGGGCGAGACCAGTGAAGAGGATCCGGAAAAGCCGTTCGATGCGGCGGCTCTTGCCAAGGTGCTCGCCAAGGACCCGAGCGGGCACATGTATCACTTCCGCTATCCGCTGGCCGCGAAGGTGAAGGGATACGACAAGGATTACGTCGTCGTCGCGACGACACGCCCCGAAACGATGCTGGGCGATACCGGCGTCGCCGTGCACCCCGACGACGAGCGCTATGCCGCGCTGATCAAGGCGGGCGCGAAAGTGCGCCTGCCGCTGGTCGGCCGCGAAATTCCAATTGTCGCTGATGAGTATTCCGACCCGGAGAAGGGCACGGGTGCGGTCAAGATCACGCCCGCGCACGACTTCAACGACTTCGACGTCGGCAAGCGGCAGGGGTTGGACCAGATCAACGTGCTCGATGCCTTCGGCAAGCTGAACGACGACGTGCCAGAAGCTTATCGCGGCATGGACCGTTTTGAAGCCCGCTTGCGGATCGTCTCCGACCTCAACGATCTTGGTCTTCTGGAAAAGATCGAGCCGACGACGCATACGGTGCCGCATGGCGACCGCTCCAACGTCGTCATCGAGCCGTGGCTGACGGATCAGTGGTACGTCAACGCCGAGGAACTCGCCAAGGACGCGATCAAGGCGGTCGAGGACGGGCGCACCAAGTTCGTGCCGGAGAATTGGTCAAAGACGTACTTCGAATGGATGCGCAACATCCAGCCCTGGTGCATCTCGCGCCAGCTCTGGTGGGGGCATCAGATCCCGGCGTGGTACGGCCCCGATGGCCATGTCTTCGTCGCGCAGATGAAGCGGAAGCCGCGGTCCAAGCCAAGGCGCATTACAACAAGGACGTGGCGCTCACGCGCGACGAGGACGTGCTCGACACGTGGTTTTCGTCGGGGCTGTGGGCGTTCTCCACGCTCGGTTGGCCGGACGAGACGCCAGACCTGAAGCGCTTTTACCCGACGAGCGTGCTCGTCACCGGGTTCGACATCATCTTCTTCTGGGTGGCGCGCATGATGATGCTGTCGCTCTATTTTCGCAAGGAAGTCCCCTTCAAGGATGTCTACATCCATGCCCTCGTCCGTGACGAGAAGGGGCAGAAGATGTCGAAGTCCAAGGGCAACGTCATCGATCCGCTCGAACTCATCGACGCTTACGGCGCCGATGCGCTTGCGCTTCACGCTGGCGCGCATGGCCGCGCAGGGCCGCGACATCAAGCTCGCCAAGCAGACCGTCGAAGGCAACCGCAACTTCGCGACCAAGCTGTGGAACGCCGCCCGCTTCGCCGAAATGAACGAATGCGTGCGCGATCATTCCTTCGATCCGCGCACGATCAAGCATCCGCTCAACCGCTGGATCGCGGGCGAAACGGAACGCGCGGCGGCCGCCGTCACCGCGGGCCTCGACGCCTATAAGTTCAACGAAGCCTCCGGCGCCATCTACGATTTCGTCTGGGGCGTGTTCTGCGATTGGTACCTGGAACTCATCAAGCCGATCCTCGCCGGTGACGACGAGGAAGCGATGATCGAGACGCGCGCCACCGTCGCCTGGGTCATCGACCAGATCCTGAAGCTGCTGCATCCCTTCATGCCCTTCATCACCGAGGAGCTGTGGGCGCATCTCGTCGAGCACGGCGTCGCGCGCCGGTCGGTGTTGACGCTCAGCCTGTGGCCGGCGCCGAAGGGACTGGCGGATGCGAAGGTCGACGAGGAGATCGGCTGGGTGATCGAACTCATCTCGGCCATCCGCTCGGTGCGCACCGAAATGAACGTGCCCGCCGGCGCGAAAATCCCGCTGGTCGTCACCGGAGCGTCCGACGAGACGATCCTGCGTGCCAAGGCCCACGACGAAACCATCATGCGGCTTGCCCGCATCGACGCCATCTCGTTTGCCAAGACCGCACCGAAGGGCTCAGCCCTCATCGTTCTGGAAGAGGCGACATTCGCGCTGCCGCTTGCTGGCGTCATCGACATGGAAGCGGAGCGTAAGCGGCTGGAGAAAGAGATCGCCAAGGCGGAGAGCGACAAGGGCAAGGCGGAGGCGTGGCTCGCCAACGAGTCCAACGTCGCCAAGAGCCCGCCGCATGTGGTGGAACTCAACCGCGAGCGCGTCGCCGACGGCACCGAGAAGATCAAGCGCCTGAAGGCTGCCCTGAAGCGGATCGAGGCGTGAATTTCCAAGAGGCAACGGTGATGGCGTGATCACGCACCGCCGGGCCATGCCTCCGCATCGGGATAGGGGAACCAGCCCTGCTGCTCGCGGATTTCGGGATCGATCAGCACCATTTTCGTGTGCCGGAATTGGTCGAGCCCTTCGATGCCGAGTTCGCGGCCCGCGCCCGATAGTTTGCGGCCGCCGAACGGCACCGCGTCGTTGTCGAGCAGGGGCACATTCACCCACACCATGCCCGACTGGATCTCGTTGACGGCGCGCATCGCCTCAGCGAGGTCTTTCGTGTAGATGTTGGCGCCGAGCCCGAAGCGCGAGCGGTTGGCCGAGTTCAATCGCTTCGTCGAGCGAGCGCACTTTCACGACCGGCGCGACAGGACCGAAACTCTCGTCGTTGACGATGTCCATGTCCGGTGTGACGCCAGTCAGCACCGTGGCGTCCGTGAACCAGCCGCGGTTGAGCCCCGCCGGCCGCCCGCCGCCGCAGGCGACGGTAGCCCCTTGCTGGATGGCGCGGGCGAGAATCGCCTCGTAGCGGTCGCGCTCGCGCGCGCTAACCATCGGCCCCATGTCCACCCGGCCGAGCCCATTGCCGATACGCAGGCTTTTGGCCTGGGCGACCAGTTCCGAGACGAAACGGTCGTGCACGGCCTCGTGCACGTAGACCCGTTCGGCCGATGTGCAGACTTGGCCGGCGTTGAGAAAGGCTGCGAAGGCGCACCCGCGCGCGGCGATATCGACGGGGGCCGACGGCATGACGATGAAGGGATCGTTGCCCGAGGCTTCGATCAGGGCGGGCTTGAAGGACTTGGCGCATTCCGCGGCCACCGCCTGGGCGGTGCGGACGGACCCGGTGAAGGCCACGCCAGCGATGTTCTCGTGCGCGACAAGACGTCGGCCCGCGTCGCCCGCACCCGTCAGGCATTGGACCAGCCCCGGCGGCAAGGCGGCGAACGCGTCCATCAGCAGCAGCGTCGAGAGCGAGGTGTACTCGGAAGGCTTGATGATGACGGCGTTGCCCGCGCCGACGGCGGCGGCGACCTGCCAGAACAACAGCAGGTAGGGATAGTTGAACGGGATGATGGCGGCAACGATGCCGAGCGGCTCCTTGAGCGTCAGATGCAGTTGCCCCGGAGCGGAGGGGCCATGGACGCGCCCGCCTTCCTGGCGGCTGATCTCGGCATAGTAGCTCATGGCGCTGGCGCACCAGCCGATCTCGTCCATCGCCTCTTTGTAGGTCTTGCCCTGTTCGCGCGTCAGGCTTTCGGCGAGGGGGGCTGCGAGGTCGCGCGTGGCGCGGGTGACCTCGTGCATGATGTCGGCACGTTCCGCACCCGCCCGCGCCCACCAGTCCCGCTGGGCTCGCGCGGCATGGGTCAGCGCCAGTTCGATCTCGTCGGGCGTTGCTTCGGCGATTTCACCAATTGGGTCTTCGGTGGCGGGGTTGAGGACGGCAAGGGGGTTGCCCCGGCCGGTCTGGAAAGCGCCGTTGATAAAGTGGGCGCGGGAAAGGGACCGATGCTTGGCAACAATGTCCATGGTGGCCTCACGAGGGTGCGGGAGACCACAATCTGACAGTCCGTGCGGCGTTCTGTACACGGGCGAGCGCGGTGGGCGGGGTTGACCCCGGTCTAACGCTCGTTGGGATTGCGCGCGGCCATGGACGGCGGCGAGACGCGGCAGGGGGTTCTTGTCGGTGTGCACGTAGAGTTCCGTCAACTTCCAGCGCCAGTCACGCAGTTGGAACAGTCCGGTGAAACGGCGCGCCGGATCGGTCTTGTCGGTCATTTCCAGTTCGAAGGCGGTCGGCGACAGGAATTCCACATGTCGAAGCCGCGACCAGAACTCGCGCATCCGGCCGGGCAGATTGGCGAGCGTCTTGGGCGGTTCCTCGATGCCCTTCACGTAGCGCTTGTAAGTCTGGCCATAGGAGAAAAGCGTCGGCAGGCCTTCCGCGTTGGCGTAACGCGCGATCAGCCGATCGACGGCGGCCGTGCCGAAATAGCCTTTGACCTGCTGCCACATGCCGGGCTTACGGGCGGCGGCGGCCGCGATGGTGGTCTCCCCCGGCGGGGCCACAAAATCCATCGGGCGGTCGAGGGCCAGCGCCGTCATGGATTTGCGCAAGGTGATGCGCACTTCGTCCCATTCGACGAGTTGGTCGATGACGGGCACGTTGCCGGACTTGATGGATTCCTTCAGCGTCCAGGCGGTTGCGAACGGAGATGCCGCATAGGCCAGAAAGGGCAGGAGCCAGACGAGGTATCGCAGCGGCAGTGATTTCATAAGGCGCAATGACCGGGTCGAGACAGGAGATGGAAGGCGCGCGATGGAACACGCGGTGTCGTGAGGTATTCAAACGCGAGGATTGCGGCCATCCTCCGGCGGATATGGGCCCCACTTCGGGCACCACAAGATGCGTCCGGCGAAAGAGTTCGGACATTCAGCCATCAGATGTCGTCGGGACCCAGCGGCGGGCCGGATCGGCGGGCTGGTGGGCCAGCTTCGCCGCAAATGGCCTGCAATTCAGCCCAAGCATGGGAATCCAGGCTCGGCTCGGCGGCATAGGATTCCGCCTGCGCCACCCGTTCCTTGCGCTCTTCGGTCTGCGGGTGCGATTTCAGGACGGCCGGTCCGCTGCTGGTGCCATCCTTGTTTTCAATTTCCAGAATCCGGTCGAAGAAATCCAACAGGCCCTGCGGCGAGATTGCGGCCCCGCGCAACAGGCGCAGGGCCTGTTCGTCGGCTTCCCGTTCCGCCTCGCGCGAGTAGGAGAGCTGCGCCAGCAGCAAGCCGATGTTGGCGATCGATCCGCCAGCACCGCCCAGCAGCAGTTCGGTCCCCGCGACCAGGCCGAGGGTGCGCACGATGCCGGTTTCGGGATGCAGTTCCAGGCCGTGGCCCATTTCGTGGGCGAGCACGCCGGCGACTTCGTCGGGCGACTTCGCCTTGGCGATGAGGCCGCGCGTCAGGACGATCTGCTCGCCGGGCGTGGCAAACGCATTGAGCAGGTCCCAGTCGACCACGATGACCTTGAATTTCGTCGCGCCGCCCGCCGCCACAGTGAGCTTTTCGGTGAGGGCATCGAGCGCCGCCCGTCCGCCCTTGGCATCGCAGACGCGGCGGCCATCCGTCATGGAGGCGAGAACCTGCGCGCCAAGCGCGCTGCGCGCACTGTCGGGCAGCAGACCGGCGATGGCCCGCGAGGGTGAAAAATGCGTGACCCACGAGAGCAAGACGAACCCGCCTGCAATCGCCATAGCCCATATCAGGGGGCGGGCACGCCGCCAGCGTTGGGCGCGAACGGACAAATGCGGGGCGAGGGTGGCGAGATCGCGCGCGAAGGTGCGATCGGCCACGAAGAGCGAGGCGCCGGGCTGATAGCTGTAAGACAGAAGGGCGTCGATGGCGTGATCGGAAAGCGGCTCGGCACTGGCGAGGGCGCCGTAGGGCCAGACGCGCGGTACGTCCGTATCGCGGCTCAGAATGGTGACACCCCGGTCGGTGAGGCGCACGCGGACGTCCTCCGAGGCCCGGCCCTGGCCGTCACTGTAGCGGGCGATGTAGTCCCGGTTTTGCATGCTGCGCGTCCGATGTTGATGGTCTCACATTGCGGCCGCCCGACCGGTCCGGCCAAGCAGTTTGGCGCGCTCCCGGTCAGCGGACGTCCTATCCCTATAGCGTCCCGGCGTGATGGGCGCGATATCGGCAGGGACGGACGGCGCCCGGCGCCACGCACGGGGATGAGGCGCGGCAAATTTATCCGCCGCCGCCGCCGCCACCACCACCGCCCACCGGCCGTCCTGGAGACGCCTTGGTCCGGTCGCGATAGGGCCGGGATCGGTCGCTAACCTACTCCGAGAGCCGCCATTCGCCCCGCAGTTGGACGGTTCCGTTCCGGCCCACCGGAACCGCACGCGTAAGATAGGTGCCCACAGTTGCTTAACGGCCACGAAACACTTGGAAATGTGCCTCTTTTGGGCCACAAAACGGCGCGACACAGGAGTCGGTCCGAATTCCCGATGGAGAATGCGGGCCGCATGGGGTGCCTGCCGGAAGACCTGGCGGAACGCAAGTCCGCGAGGCGACGGCGCTTTCGAAAGCTCCCAGTGTGTCGAGAGATCTGCGCCGCGCCCGCGGTGTGGATCGTTTCTCCGCAGGTGAGCTGAAGAGGCCAGATCAGAACATGGACGCCAAGCCGTTCGATAAATCCAAGCTGCCGAGCCGTCATGTGACGGTGGGTCCGTCGCGCGCGCCGCATCGCTCCTATTACTACGCGATGGGCTTGACGGAAGAGCAGATCAACCGTCCGTTCGTGGGCGTCGTCTCGTGCTGGAATGAAGCGGCTCCATGCAACATCGCGCTCATGCGTCAGGCGCAGGCGGCGAAAGTTGGCGTCAACGAAGCCGGCGGCACGCCGCGCGAGTTCTGCACCATCACCGTCACCGACGGCATCGCCATGGGCCACCAGGGGATGAAGTCGTCCCTCGTTTCGCGCGAAGTGATCGCCGATTCCATCGAACTCACCATGCGCGGCCATTGCTACGACGCGCTCGTCGGCATCGCGGGCTGCGACAAGTCCCTGCCGGGGACGATGATGGCCATGTTGCGCCTCAACGTGCCGTCCGTCTTCATGTACGGCGGATCGATCCTGCCTGGAAAGTTCAAGGGCCGGGACGTCACGGTTCTCGACGTTTTCGAAGGCGTCGGCATGCATTCCGCCGGCAAGATGTCGGATAAGGACCTGCACGAACTGGAATGCGTCGCCTGCCCGAGCGCGGGAGCGTGCGGTGGCCAGTTCACGGCCAACACCATGGCGATGGTGTCCGAAGCCATCGGTCTCGCCCTTCCTGGTTCCGCCGGTTCGCCCGCGCCCTACGAAGAGCGCGACAGTTACGCGGTGGCGAGCGGCAAGGCCGTCATGCGCTTGGTCGCAGACGGCCTGCGCCCGCGCGACATCGTCACCCGCAAGGCATTCGAGAATGCGGCGGTGGCCGTGGCTGCAACGGGCGGCTCGACGAATGCCGCACTCCATCTGCCAGCCATGGCCAACGAAGTCGGCATCGACTTCGATCTGTTCGACGTGGCGGAAATCTTCAAGCGCACGCCCTACATCGCGGACTTGAAGCCCGGCGGCCAGTTCGTCGCCAAGGACGTGTTCGACATCGGCGGCGTGCCGCAGATCATGAAGGCGCTGATGGAAGGCGGCTATCTGCACGGCGACTGCATCACGGTCACCGGCCGGACCATCGCGGAGAACTTGGAAAAGGTCGTCTTCAACACCAATCAGAAGGTGGTCTACCCGGTCTCCAATCCGATCACGCCTACGGGCGGTGTTGTGGGCCTCAAGGGATCGCTCGCGCCGGAAGGGGCGATCGTGAAGGTCGCGGGTCTGAAGAAGCTGCAATTCCGCGGCCCTGCGCGCGTCTTCGATTGCGAAGAGGATGCGTTCGCGGCTGTGTCGGCCGGCAACTACAAGGATGGCGAAGTCCTCGTCATCCGGTACGAAGGCCCCAAGGGCGGCCCTGGCATGCGCGAGATGCTCTCGACCACGGCGGCGCTCTATGGTCAGGGCGCGGGCGATAATGTGGCGCTCATCACCGACGGGCGCTTCTCGGGCGCGACACGCGGCTTTTGCATCGGGCATGTCGGACCGGAAGCAGCGGTCGGCGGTCCTATCGGTCTCGTGCGCGATGGCGACATCATCGCCATGGACGCTGACAAGGGCACGCTGGATTTGGAAGTCAGCCCGGAAGAACTCGAGGCGCGCCGCAAGGCTTGGAAGGCGCCGGACAATCCCTATCAAACCGGAGCGATTCGGAAATTCGCCGATCAGGTCGGGCCCGCACGTTACGGCGCCGTGACCCATCGCGGAGGAAAGGCGGAAGTTATCTGCTATGCGGACATCTAAAACGCACCTTCGGACTATGTGCGTCGCGCTCCTCATCCCGCTCATGGCGGGGCAGGCGAGCGCTGGCGCGGTGTCGTTCTCTTCGGCGCGTGATGCGTTGAAGCAGGGCATCAGCGCCTACCAGGGCGGCTATTTCGAGATTGCTATTCCAGCTCTCGAATACGCCGCCGCCGAACGCGAGTTCATGGCTGAGTACTATCTGGCCCGCATCTATGCCGATAACTCGGGCCCGCATACCGACCACGCCAAGGCCTACATGCTCTTCCGCAAGATCGTGGATGAGAACGTGGACGCCGACCCCGATGACGACCCGCGCGCACCCTACGTCGGCAAGGCACTGACGGCGCTCGCCGGGTACGTGCGCATGGGCATCAAGGAGATCGGCGTCAAGCCGGACCTGGAACGCGCGGTGTTCTATTTGCGCAATGCGTCGACGACGTTTGGCGACGAGGATGCGCAGTTCGAACTCGCCAAGCTTCAGTTGCGCGGTGAGGGCGTGGACGTCGACGAAGCCATGGGCCGCCACTGGCTGGCGGACCTGTCGAAGCGCGGCCACGCGGGCGCGCAAGCCTTCCTTGCCGACCTCCTATGGCGCGGCAAGTACATGAAGGAAGATAAGGCCCTGTCCCTAGCGCTGATCGCCATCGCGGTGGAAAACACACCCGTGCACGACCGGCTGTGGATCGAGGACATTTACCAGAACATCTTTTGCGGATCGGGCGAGGGTATTCGCAAGCAGGCGACGGGCATCGTGGCCGAATGGGGCAACCGCTACGGCCGCAAGCCCGAGGTGCGCGAGACGTCCAACCTTGGCCTGCTGACCGCCGAACCCGAGCGCACCTGCCAGAACGGCGAACCCGTCGGGCAGATCCGTCTCATCGAACCCGAGATCCAGGCCGCACCCTTGTCGCCGCGTCCGGCGTCCGGCTTCGTCTATGGCCGCACGTCTCCGGGTGGCCTGCGCGACGTAGGCACAACCGCGCCGCCCCCGCCGCGCGACCCCATGGAACGGTAGGGCGGACGAGTATCCGAGCACAATTCGATTCAGAAGTGCTCGGGCCGAACAACCTGGACGTCCGAAACGGTCACGATGCCGATCTGACGTGAGACGACTGCAAACACCGCCTCCAGCACTGCATCGATCCGGCTCTCATCCACGATACAGAAAATCTGCACGACAGCGCCGGCGCGTCCCACCATGCCGTCGCGATGCCAGCTGCCATCCTTTCCATGCCCCGCAAAGGCCTGCAGAACGGTATAGCCGCTGACGTCTTTGTCGCTGAGGATCGCCAGCACCCGCGCCATCAGGGGTGCTTCGATCATGATGTCGATCCGCTTCTTAGGGTAAGTTTTCATATGAGGCCTCATTCAGTTCGCGAAATTCGCGAGTGCCAGGTACAGCGGAATGCCGAGCGTCAAATTGAAGGGGAACGTTACGCCGAGCGAAAGGGGCAGGTAGATCGCTGGGCGAGCCTCGGGCAAAGCGAGGCGCAGCGCGGCTGGTACGGCGATATAGGAGGCGCTCGCGCACAGAGTGATCATCAGCGCTGTTCCGCCCACCGACAGCCCCACCAGCTTGGCGGCGCACAGACCAAGCGCGGCGCCGATTAGTGGCATGTAGAGTCCGAAGCCGATGACGCCTGCTGTTAGGTGGCGGCGGCCTTCGCGGAGTCCCCGGCCTGCGATGATGCCCATGTCGAGTAGGAAAAGGCACAGCACGCCTTTGAACGGCTCGACGATGAAGGGTGCGATCGACTTCAAGCCCTCGCTGCCCGTGATCCAGCCGATCAGGAACGAGCCAAGCAGGATCACGATGGAGCCATTGAGCGCGACTTCGCGCAGGGTTTCACCATCTAGGTCCTGGCTCCTGCTGCCTGTAGCCTTTGCGCCCTTGCGGGCTAGCCAGAGTGCGACCACGATCGCGGGTGCTTCCATCGCTGCGGCGACCGCAACCATGTAGCCTTCGAACGCCACGCCCATCGAGTTGAGTACCTGGATCATGGCAAGGAAAGTGACAATGGAGATCGAGCCGTAATGCGCTGCGATGGCCGCCGCATCGACGCGCGGCAAGTTCGTCGTGAGCGCGAGCAAGCGGAAAGCGATGAGTGGGATCGTGGCGCTGAGGACCGTCCCCGCGATGAGCGCTTTGATAAGAGTGGCATCTATCCCGTGCTGGGCCACGCCCGCGCCGCCCTTAAATCCGATGGCGAGCATCAGATAGAGCGCCATGCCTTTAGCTATGGCTTCTGGGATGGAAAGATCTGATCGGGCCAGGGTTGCTGTCAGGCCGAGGATGAAAAATAAAACCATCGGCGACAGCAAGTTTGCCGCTGCGAGGTCCAGGATCGATCCCATCTCAGTCCCCTATGAATTCGCATTCTATCATTGCGCAGCCTGAGCCGCTGCTTTGGACCCAATGTGTGTTGAGCAAGGCTGGTCGTCGAGTGCGGCAAGGAGCCTTACCCGACGGGGTGGGGAATATGTGCCCTTGGGGTTTGTCTGCGGGTAGTGAAGTTTCAAACGACTTCTGGCCTGTTGAGCATGATAGGTCTTGGCCGCGTGGCCGCAGACGAGCCACGGTCGTATTCTTGCGGAAGGAAACGGCAGCTTAAAATCAAGGATGATGTGGCGCCACTTGATCCAAAATTGCCGCGGCCGTCAGTTCATTTTTGATCATGAACTCCGTTGCAGCCGGCAAAGGGTGCGCTCAACAGCCGTTGCTGACGGCGCAGATCAGACTGCATCCAGGAGTGCTCAATAAAGTTTATTCTGCCTGATATCGTTATGTGCTTCGATGCGTTCGAGATAAGGGCGAACGTGGTCGGCATCTCAGGTAGGATCAATATCGGCGAGTTTCTCAAATGGGACACGGGCCGACTGGTAGTCCTTGAGAGCAAAATGTGCCTTTCCAAGATACCAAAGTGCATAGTTATGATTTGGTCTCTTGCTCAGTTTTTCCTTGCAGTGATCCACGAGTTCTTTGAACTCTCCCTTATCGAAGAGCTCATCTGCTGTTAGCTTGAAAATCCTATCGCTCGCGTCTTTCAGAACAGATGGGGATGAAAAAATGATTCGAAAAAGTGAGAGCGCAATTACGATCCCTGTCGCGGCGATCAAAATGTAGATGCTAAACTTGATATCGCGCAATACTGCTAGGATTTCTTGATCCACTAGAGGCAATCCACTTTTGAGGCGCGCGCTACTCCTATGATATGTAGGTTGTGCTTTGCTGAGCACCAGTGGCTTCAAATTCCTACGGTTAACAATATCTCTGGAAACGAGGCGACTACTCGACGTCAAAATCGGCACTCGCGGGGCCGATAGGTCAAGGACCGGCCGTCATCCCGAGTTGCCGCGCGACGTCGATGAGGGCCAGGAGCGAGCAGTGCCGACTGTTTGCCCTTAACTGCCTGCCGATCCTGGGCAGCCTTTGAGGGCCTAAGACACCCCAGAGATCAACGAAGGGATCTGCAAGCCGGGGCATCGCTCTGATTGCGGAACATTAAGCAATCTCGTCTAGTCTCCAACGGTCATTTCGTTCAACGAATCGCACCGGGACCCATGACGTGATAGCCGGCATTTTCCTAACGTTCGTGATCATTGCGTCTATCGCAGCGGTCCTGGCCTTGAGCAAATCAGCCAGCGTAGAGACGCGCAGATTGGGAACGCCCAGACTGGCTCCCAAGCTTTTTTATGCGTTCATCGCCGGTATCATTTTTTTATTCTATCTCGATGACGCGATGGTTTCCCCTCGGACCGACGAGAGGGTGCGCCAGCTGTTTCACCTGCCGGATGACGTCGATCTCAAGAGGTATGGCCGCCATGGGGGCGCCTCCTGCTACACGCATTCGATGTACAGCCGCAGGACAGTTCAATTCACACCCGAACAATTCGCGACGTACGTCGGCTCCATTCAAGATCCAAGCATATGGCGTCCGGTGATGCCGCTTCACTACGTTGCGGAGAAGAGCAGCGTCAGTTTTTCGGACGACGCGCTTGTCTGGCAGAACCTTCCGGAGCCGCCATGGATGGGCAAACAGCAAATGGTCTGGAGCATTGCTGGCGCGCAGGTGCGCCGGGGACTGGCACAATGCTACGAGTTCAGAAGGGTAGAGGCGTCGGACCAACCAACTGGCGATGATGGCCGGGTCGCGTACACGGTTGCTGCCTGCAATCCGAGAGCGCGCCCGCGCACACCACCGGGTGGCGCCCGCGTGACAGCTGCACTCGATTCCGACACACAGCGGTTGGACGTCACCCTGCATTTCGACAGCAAACCCGACTATTGCAACAATCGCGTCTCCAGCTTTCTCGGCCGAGCGCTTGGACTCGATGGGAAGTAGCCGGAAATCGCAGTCGTGGTGCCGAACGTCATGTCTGCGCCGACGCGGAAATCAAACTGCAGCGCTTACGAAACGAGTTGCCGATGACGAGACAAACACAGCCTCTCGGTGAGAAACCCGGCTCCAGTGGTCGCCGACTGCCCTGGGGAGCTTTGGCCGTTGCGGGTCTCGTTCTATTCGGTTTTTGGCTTCCGTTCAGCCCGCCCAACAGCTTTCATCCGACGTGCACTTATTCGGTCAATGCCACTGTTTCTGCCGAAGTGGAAGTCTCGGGAGAAACGCTCACATCCGAAGTCGTGCATCAAAACTCTCACTCCCGGGGTTGGATCGCAATCATGAACTCCGCCGGTTGCAAGCAGCGATATGGCAATGCTCTTGTCTACCGTTTGGCAAACGACAGCGTTCTCATCGTCCCCGCACGCCTGTGTCACGGGGCACAAAAAGAATTCGCCGCGTCCGGGCACGTCGATATTTTGAGCGCATGCGCTGGGAATCAGGCGCGACAGGATCGCGCTTACATCGTCGACTCCGCCAGCCGGCCAGAAACATGGCGGCCCGCCACCAATGGCGTCGATTTCCGCATCGTCAGCATGACGGCCACGTCCACGTGGCGGCATCCCACCGACGACATTGAAACCATCGCGCCGAACCTGTTGAAGTCGTATTTTCATCATGACCGCAGCCGTGGCATTACGTGGGCCAAGACTCCCGAAACCGTGATTGATTATGCGCGGCGATACGATCTCAAGAAGCAACGGCCGGACAAATCGTTCGAATTCGATGTGCGATATGATGGGCCCTAATTTGAACGGGGCAACTTACAGCTGCAACCGGGCCGCTCACTTCATCACGACCCACACCGGCGCGTGATCGGAGGGCTTTTCCCAGCCGCGCGTTTGCTTATCGACGCCGCATTCGACGAGACGGTCGGCGGCTTGTGGTGACAGGAGTATGTGGTCGATGCGGATGCCGTCGTCCTTCTGGAATGCGCCAGCCTGATAATCCCAGAACGTGTAGATGCCGGGTTCGGGATGGCAGGTCCGGATCGCATCCGTGAAGCCGAGAGCCTCCAATTCCCGCAGCGCCGCGCGGCTTTCGGGCTGGAAGAGCGCGTCGCTCGTCCAGGCATCGGGGCGCTTGGCATCCATGGGTTCGGGGATGACGTTGTAGTCGCCGGACAGGATCACGGGCATTTCGGTGGCGAGCAGCGTGCGGGCGTGGGCCTGCAAGCGGCGCATCCAGGCGAGCTTGTAGGTGAATTTCTCGGTGCCGATGGGATTGCCGTTGGGCAGGTAGAGCGAGGCGAAGCGGAAAGCACCGGAGGGTCCGGCAATGGTCGCCTCGATGTAGCGCGATTGAACGTCGGTCTCGTCGCCGGGAAGGCCGCGCGTCACATCTTCGATCGGCACGCGCGCGGCGATAGCCACGCCATTGAACCCTTTCTGACCGTGGGTGACGATGTTGTAGCCCGCATCCGTGAAAGCCTCCGTGGGAAAGCCTTCATCAACGCTCTTGATCTCCTGGAACCCGATGACGTCGGGCTGGGCCTCCTTGAGGTAGGCGAGCACGACGTCCAGGCGCGCCTTGACGCCGTTGATGTTCCAGGTGGCGATTTTCATGTGGCCTGCGATGTGGGGCTGGCGGGCAATGGACCCGGCGGCTGGTCGTTATAGAGAGAAACTGGTGCCGCAGCCGCATGACGACGTGGCCTGCGGATTTTTGATCTGGAACGACGCGCCGATCAGGTCGTCGACGAAGTCGATCTCGAGACCCGGAGAGATATTCGAGCGACACCGGATCAATCAGCACCTTGGCGCCGTCGCGCTCGATGACGATATCATCCTCTGCAGACTCGCGGGTGAGGTCGAACCGGTACTGGAAGCCCGAGCAGCCCCCGCCCTCAACGGCAACGCGCAGCATCGTGCCGGCCGGTTCGCCCGAGACGATTTCGGCAATGCGGCGGGCTGCGGAGCCGGTAACTGTGACGGCGGTTTCAGACATGGCGGGCCTGGGGTTGAGGGTGCATGCGGGTTAAGTTGGGCAGTGCTAGATCTGGGGTGACCGGAGGGTCCGCCGCAACAAGGGCTGTCGGCGGGTGCCGGGAGTCGGTATTCCCGAAAGATAGGGTGTCTTGCCGCAGTGTCAAACGCGCGCCGCGAATCTGGCGATATTTCAGGGGTTTCGAAGGGTAGGACGGAATGGAAGCGGCAAACTGGTGAGCGACAATTCCTTGGGCACACCGCGCAAGGCTGCACCGGCGGTAGCCAGCCTGGACTACGGCGCGGGGCTAAAACCCGGTGAACGCTGGCCGGCAGTCTATGCCGCGAGCGCCATCCCGTCGCGCGGGCGCATGCATGCCGAGCCGGAGTGCCCCACGCGCTCGCCCTTCCAGCGGGATCGCGACCGCATCTTGCATGCCACCGCCTTCCGCCGCCTGACCCACAAGACGCAGGTCTTCGTCTACCACGAGGGCGATCACTACCGCACACGGCTGACGCACAGTCTGGAAGTGGCGCAGATCGCGCGCACCATCGCGCGCCAGTTGCGGTTGGACGAGGATCTGGCCGAGACGCTGGCGCTGGCCCACGATCTCGGCCACCCGCCATTCGGCCATGCCGGCGAACGCGCGCTCGACGCCGCGATGGCGGATCACGGCGGTTTCGATCACAACGCACAAAGTGTGCGGGTCGTGACGCAGCTGGAACGCAAGTACCGCGACTTCGATGGGCTCAACCTCACCTGGGAGTCGCTCGAAGGCCTTGCCAAGCACAACGGACCGGTGGTCGCGGCCAAGGATCATGCGTTGCTCAAGGTCACGCGCCGCATTGAGGCCTGGCGGCCATTGGACATGAGGAGTTGGGCTAGCGGCGAAGCGCAGGTCGCGGCGCTGTCCGACGACATCGCGTATCTTACCCACGATGTGGATGATGGTCTGCGTGCGCGTCTTGGTGACACTCGCGGACCTCGATGCCGTGCCGTTCGTCGGGCCGTTTGCCGCCGCCGTATCGCGGGACGGCTTCGCCACCGACGAGCCGCGCGCGGTGTTCGAGGTCACACGGCGGATGATCACCGCGCTGATCGGCGATGTGGTGAAAGAGAGCCGGGTGCGTCTCGGCGCACTGGAGCCGGCAAGTCCCGACGATATTCGCGCTGGCGGCGGCGCGGTGGTGGCGTTTTCGGCTCAGATGTCGGCGGAGATCGAGACCTTGCGCGCCTTTCTGTTCGAGCGGGTCTACCGGCATCCGCGCGTCACCCGCATCATGGGTGATGCGCAAGGCATCGTCGGCGACCTGTTCCAGCACTATGCCGGGCCCGGTGGCGCGGCAGCCTTGCCCGACGCTTGGCAGGCGGCGCGGACGGGCCTGACGCCGCGCCAGCAGGCCCGCCTTGTCGCGGATTATCTGGCGGGGCAGACCGATCGCTATGCGCTTGCCGAACACCGCCGCTTGTTTGCTCAAACGCCGGAATTACGCTAGACGCGGCATCAAATTCTACCCACACGGCCGCGCCGCGCGCAGGGTCCCGCTCACGGGATCTCTCTCCATCATGCAGGATCTGCAACCCATGAACGTTTTCACCCAAATCGAGGCCAAGATCGCGGCCGCCCTCAAGGCCATGCAGGGCGAAGGCGTCTTGCCGGCGGGCCTGGAATTCCCCGCGTTCGAGGTTGAGACGCCCCGCGACACGGCGCATGGGGATCTGGCCAGCAACGTCGCCATGACACTGGCCAAGCCGGCCGGCATGAAGCCGCGCGATATCGCCGAGGGCCTCAAAGCGCAACTGGCGCGCGATCCCGACATTGCGGCGGTTGACGTGGCGGGTCCGGGATTTCTCAATATCACTCTGGCGCCGTCCATGTGGCAGGCGCTGATCCGCGCCATCGTCGCGGGTGGCGAGGGCTATGGCCGTGGCCCGGTGCGTCCCGATGCCGTGAACGTCGAATATGTGTCGGCCAATCCGACCGGGCCCATGCACGTCGGGCATTGCCGCGGCGCGGTGTTCGGCGATGCACTGGCCAACCTGCTCGCCTTCTCGGGCTACACGGTGACGCGCGAATATTACATCAACGATGCCGGCGGGCAGGTCGACGTGCTGGCCCGTTCTGCGCATCCTGCGCTACCGCGAGGCGCTGGGCGAGGACATCGGCGAGATCCCAGAAGGTCTCTATCCGGGGGACTACCTGAAGCCGGTGGGAGAGATGCTGGCCAAGAAGCATGGCCGCGCGCTTCTGGATCAGCCCGAATCCGCGTGGCTGGAGACGGTGCGCACGGACGCCATCGCCGCCATGCTGGAAATGATCAAGGACGACCTGGCCGCACTCAACATCCGGCACGATGTGTTTGTCTCAGAAGCGTCGCTGACGCGCGGCGGCGTCGATCAGGTCAAGGCCGCGATCGAAGCGCTGCGGGCGAAGGGCTTGATCTATGAGGGCCGCCTGGAGAAGCCCTTGGGCCACGACGACGACGAATGGGAGGATCGCGAGCAGACGCTCTTCAAGTCCACGGCGTTCGGCGACGACCAGGACCGCGCGCTGCAGAAGTCCGATGGCACCTACACCTACTTTGCCGGCGACATCGCCTATCACTTCGACAAAATCAGCCGCGGTTTCCCGCAGCTCATCAACGTCTTCGGCGCCGACCACATCGGCTACATTCCCCGCATGCTGGCCGCTGTCGCAGCGCTCGGTGGCGGCGCTCTCGATCGCGACGGCAAGGGCAAGTTGCGCAGCTGGCGCACGCTCGGCGGAGAAACCGATCTGAAATCAAGGTCGTGCAACTCGTCAAACTGTTCAAGGGCGGCGAACCGTTCAAGATGTCCAAGCGCGCGGGCACGTTCGTGACGCTGCGCGACGTGGTCGACGAGGTGGGCCGCGATCCGGTGCGCTTCATGATGCTGTACCGGAAAGAACTCGAACCGCTGGACTTTGACTTCGCCAAGGTCACCGAGCAGTCGAAGGACAATCCCGTCTTCTATGTGCAGTACGCGCATGCGCGTGCGGCGAGCGTGTTCCGCAACGTGGCCGAGCAGATGCCGGGTTTCGATTTGTCCGCCGCAGCGCTCGGCCGGGCCGATCTGTCGCGGCTGAGCGATCCCGCGGAGATCGATCTGGTGCGCAAACTGGCCCATTTTCCGCGCATGATCGCGGCCGCTTCGGAGGCGCGCGAGCCGCATCGGCTGGCCTTCTATCTCTATGATCTAGCTTCCGCTTTTCATGGTTTATGGGCGCGAGGCAATGATTTGCCACAATTGCGCTTTATCCACCCCCAAGACGGGGATCTGACGGGGGCCCGGTGCGCGCTCGTGGCTGCAACCCGGCAGGTGATATCCTCAGGTCTTGGAGTTCTCGGTGTCGAGGCCCCTCAGGCCATGCGCTAGACTTGGCTCAACACCGATTCGAGCGCGGGTCCGTTCGCGGCCTGTCGCGTAGCGAAAGGAATAGCCTCTGATGTCACGGTCCGACACTCCACACTCGCCCCAGGGTGGTTGGCCGGCACAGCGCCCAGCGGCGGACTACGATCCAAATACATGGACGCAGGGACTGGCCGGTGCTCCGCGCCCCAACCCGCAGGCACCGCAGCGTCAGGCTCCGGCGCCCGCTCAGGCAGCACCCCAAGGGTATGCGCAGCCGCCGCATGGCGACGGATATGGGCACCAGGATCAGGGGTACTATTGGGGTCAGGACCAGACGGTGCGCACGGGGCCGCCGCAGGGCTATCAGGCGCAGCCGCCACAGCCTGCTCAGCCCGCGCCGCAGTTCGACAATTATGTTCCCGCCACGACGCCGTCGCGCCCTGACGCCAATGCCGGCGGCTACGCGCCCAATCCCGCCCAGGGCTACGGCCAGCACCCCGCGAACGGCTATACTGGCCAGCCGCAGGGTGGCTATGCCCACGAGCCCCAGCCGGACCTGCGCGGCCCGCAGTATGATCAGTGGGCGAGTGCGCCGCCGCCCGCCGCCGATCAGCGCGGCTACGACCTCTCGAGCTACATGCCGCCTCAGAACAGGACCGGGGCTCAACCAACGCCGAACTATGGCCATGCCCAGGACTACGGCCAACCTCAGGCTTACGGTCAGCCTCAGGCTTACGGCCAGGGGCAGGGCGACTACGCACCCGCTCAGGCTGATTACAGCGATTGGGGTCACCAGGCGGGATACGCCCAACCAGGAGTGAACCCGAACCAGGAGTTTGGCGTCGCGCCCGGGCAGACCTATGACGGCCAGCACGCAGATGCCGGTCTCGGCCACGGCGAATACGACGACGAACACGGTTACGACTACGAAGAGCCGCCGCGCCGCAGCAAGGCCATGATGATCGCCGCGGCCCTCGTCGGCGCGATTGTTGTCGGTGGCGGGTTGACGTTCGCCTATCAATCGCTTCTGGGCGGCGGCACCGATGGACCCACGCCTGTCGTGAAGAGTGCGGAGGGGCCGTCGAAGGTCAAACCGGCCAATCAGGACGGCAAGCAATTCGCGAACGCGGACAGCAAGCTCCTCGGCCGCTTGGGGGATAACTCCGGCAGTTCCGCTGCGTCGTCCGACACGGACGCGTCCGGTTCGCGCAAGGTTTCGACACTCGTTGTGGGCCGCGATGGCACAATCCAGGCACCCTCGGCCCCGGCCGTGTCCGTGCCCGTCCCTGGCATGACCCTCATCGATGTGCCCGCGCCGGGTGAGAGTGCGCCGTCTCAGGCGGCACCGGTCGTGGTCACCCCACCGCCGGCGGCGCCGTCGCCGATGCAGGCCGCTGAAGCGCGAGCCTTGGCGGGGGGAAATGCCTCGGCACCATCAGTCGCTCCCAAAACTCTCAATGTGGCTGCCGAAGAGGATCCTATTCCGGACACGAAGCGGGTTGCGACGGCATCGGTTTCCAAACCTGAGGTGGATGCAGCTCCGGTGAAGCCCAAACCCGCTGTCAAGACCGCGGCAGTCAATCCCGCACCGACGCGCAGCGCCACGACGCCGGCGCCGACGGGGCTTGGCTATGTGGCCGTACTTGCATCCGTGCCGGTTTCAGGGTCGAGCCGCATCAATGCCTTGCAGCAGTATGCCGACCTGCAGCAGAAGTACGGCTCCATCCTGCAGAGCAAGACGCCCGACGTGCAGGAAGCCAATCTGGGTGAGAAGGGCCGCTACCACCGTCTCATCGTCGGGCCGCCGGGCTCGCGGGATGGCGCCAACTCGGTCTGCTCACAGCTCAAGTCGGCCGGTTATGCCGGGTGCTGGGTGATGGCTTACTAGACGGCACTTCAGATCAAACTGCGAGGCCGCGGACTTTCGCCCGCGGCCTTTTGCATATCTTAAGGCACCGGTAGAGGCATTCGACCACATGCGGCGCTCCGCACTGATCACGGGTCTGGAAGGCATGGCGTTGACGCCAGGGGAGGCGGACTTCCTGGGTGCTGCGCGGCCTCTCGGAATCATTCTGTTCGCCCGCAATCTGGACTCGCACGATCAAATCCGGCGGTTGGTGAACGACGCCAAGGCGGCCATCGGGTCCGGCGAGACCTTGGTGCTGATCGATCAGGAAGGTGGCCGGGTGCAGCGCTTGCGGCCGCCGCTTGGACGAGCCCTCCCGCCAGCAGCCGCCTATGCGGACTGCTATGCGGCGGGCCGGCCCGATGAGGCTTGCGCCGATGCGCGGGCCGCGGCCCGCCTCGTGGCGCACGACCTCCTGGCGCTGGGCATCAACACCAACTGCACGCCTGTTCTCGACCTGCCGGTCGCCGGCGCGCACGCCATCATCGGCGACCGCGCCTACGGGACCACAGTGCAGCAGGTGGTGGATCTGGGCCGGGCCGTCGCGGACGGGTTCATGGCCGGCGGGGTACTGCCGGTCATCAAGCATATTCCCGGTCATGGGCGTGCGACCAAGGATAGTCACCTGGATCTGCCTGTCGTGGATACGCCGGGAGAGGAATTGGAGCGAACGGATTTCGCGCCGTTCGTGGCTCTGCGCGACATTCCTGCCGCGATGACGGCGCATGTTGTGTTCTCCGCACTCGATCCCGGCGCGCCGGCCAGCACATCGGCGCAGGTTACGCGTGACATCATTCGCGGGCATATCGGGTACGATGGACTTTTGATGAGCGATGATCTGGGCATGCACGCCTTGAGCGGCCCAATGCGCGCGCGGGCTGAAGCCGTCATCGCGGCCGGCTCGGACGTGGCGCTGCATTGCTCGGGTGTACTGGAGGAAATGCGCGCGGCCGCCGAAGGCGTTCCCGAGTTGGCGGGTGATGCGGCGCGGCGCGCCCGGCGGGCACTCGACGTGTTGAAAACACAGGAAGATTTTGACCGCGCCGCCGCAGAATCCCGGCTGGCTGCGGTATTGGGCACCCATACGGCCCGTTCTGAATCAGTGTAGGGTTGGAAATGTGACAGCCGGGCGATAGCCCGCACGCCGCACCCGAAGAGGCACAATGAACGCGGAGACGCCAGAGCAAGGCAGCCAGGCTTCCGGTTGGGAACTTCCCGACGCGGAGAATGCGCCCGTGGCGTCAGAGGCGCTTCTGGTCGACGTGGCGGGCTTCGAGGGTCCGCTCGATTTGCTTCTTGCGCTGGCCCGCACGCAGAAGGTCGATCTGGCGCGCATCTCGGTCTTGGCGCTCGTCGAGCAGTATCTCGCCTACATCAACGAAGTGCAGCGCTTGAAGCTGGAAGTGGCGGGCGATTACCTCGTCATGGCCGCGTGGCTCGCCTTCCTCAAGTCGCGCCTGCTTCTGCCGAAAGAAAAAATCGAGACCGGCGAACAATCCGCCGAGGAAATGGCGCAGCGTCTGGCCTTCCGGCTGGCGCGGCTCGAGGCCATGCGCAACGCCATGGCGCAGTTGATGACGCGCAAACGGCTCGGTCGCGACGTGTTCCCGCGCGGAATGCCTGAGGGTGTCACCACGGTCCGCGATACCGAATGGACGGCGCAGATCTACGATCTGCTCAAAGCCTACGCCGATCAGCGCCGTCGAACCGTCAAGATCACGCACGTGGTCAAGGCGCGCAAAGTTTGGTCGATCAAGGACGCGCGCACGCGGCTGGAAACGCTGGTCGGCGAAAGTGTCGGGCAGTGGGTGCAGCTCGATCTGTTCCTCAATCATTATCTGCCGCAGGGTGAAGACACCAAGACGGTGCTTGCTTCCTCGTTCGGCGCGACGCTGGAGATGGCCCGCGAAGGGGTGGTCGAATTGCAGCAGGAGGCGCCGTTCGCCCCCTTGTATGTGCGCAAGCGCGGCGAGGGGACGGATTGGCAGCGGATCGGCTGACATGTCGCTTCGGCTGACAGGCCGCTTGATGCGGCCGGAGGGTTGAAGACGGAGAGGTTTGCGTACCAGTGCAATGATGGACGGGAAAAAGCCAATGACACCGCCCCGGCTCAAGCTGGTTTCCAGCAACGAGACCATGGATGACGCCGCCGACTTCGACGATGCGTTGTCGTCGGAAGCGCGCGAGCTTGCCGCCGCGCTCGCCGATGTTCAGCTCGGCATCGGTCCGGATTTCGGAGAAGGCGAGGCGCGCATCGAAGCGGAGAACCTGCGCATCGCCGAGGCGCTGCTGTTCGCCGCCTCCGAGCCGCTGGACGAGCGGACCATCGCCGACAGTCTGCCCAAGGACACGGACGTCGCCGCGGTTCTGGCCGAACTCAAAGAGCAATACGCGGGCCGGGGCGTCAATCTCGTGCGGGCGGCCGGTAAGTGGTCGCTGCGCACGGCCGAGGATCTCTCGTATCTTCTCGAAAAGCATGCGCACGAAGAGCGCCGCCTCTCCAAGGCCGCTCTGGAAACCTTGGCGATCATTGCCTACCACCAGCCGGTGACCCGCGCGGAAATAGAGGAAATTCGCGGCGTGTCGACATCGGCGGGTACGCTCGACATTCTGCTGGAAACCGGTTGGGTCCGCCCGCGCGGCCGGCGGCGCGCGCCGGGCAAGCCCATCACCTATGGCACCACCGATAGCTTCCTTGGGCATTTCGGACTGGATTCGGTGAAGGACCTGCCGGGCCTTGCCGATCTCAAGGCGCAGGGCCTGCTGGACAACAATCTGCCGCCGGGATTCAGCGTTCCCGATCCGACGGATGTCGCCGCCTTGATGCCCGACGAACTGCCTCTCGACGAGGACGACCCCGAGGACGAGGCCGTTCAGGCTGAAATGCCGCTCGACTTGCCCGAAGACGGCGAGACCGATAAGCCGGACGAGGACACAGTCTCCTGACAGGCTCGTGTCTGCGCGGCCAATGGACGAACGGGCAGTGAGTAGCGTGAACATTTCCAATCGACCCGGCGGCGAAGCCACCGGATCCGGCCCGGGTCCAGGTGCATCGCCGAGTGCGCCGCCCTCCGCGCCGGCGCCAGTGGCCGGCGCGCCCCGCCGTGCCGCCGCGACGTTTGCCGCCAGTCTGACCTTCGAACATGTGTCTCGCCGCTTTGCGGACGTCCGCGCGCTCGATGATGTGTCGCTCGCCATCGCACCGGGCGAAGTCGTGTGCCTGCTGGGGCCGTCCGGTTGCGGTAAGACCACGCTGTTGCGGCTGGCGGCCGGCATCGAGGCGCCGACCTCAGGCCGGGTCCTGATCAACGGACAGGAAGTGGCGGGGCCATCGCGCTTCGTGCCGCCGGAGGAACGCAGCGTCGGGCTGATGTTTCAGGATTTCGCGCTGTTTCCGCACCTGACCATTCTGCAGAACGTGGCTTTTGGCTTGAAGGCCCTGCCGCGCGCCTCCGCGGAACGCGAAGCCCGCGCCATGCTTGCGCGTGTGGGGCTGGAGCACATGGCGGCGGCCTATCCGCATGTCCTGTCCGGCGGGCAGCAGCAACGTGTGGCGCTGGCTCGCGCCATTGTCCCGCGACCCGCAGTCGTTCTGATGGACGAACCGTTTTCCGGTCTCGACGTTCAGTTGCGTGACAGCATGCAGGAAGAGACATTGGCGCTCCTGCGCGAGACGCGCGCCACGTCCGTCATCGTCACCCATCACCCGGAAGAGGCCATGCGCCTCGCTGACCGGATCGCCGTGCTGCGGCAGGGTCGTCTGGTGCAGGTGGGGTTGACGGAAGATCTTTATGCGCATCCCAGTGAACTGTTCATTGCGCGGCTCTTTTCCGAGATCAACGAGATCACCTGCCGGGTGCGGGGCGGCGCCATCGACACGCCGATTGGACGGTTGCCCGCGCCGGGATTGCCGGAGGATAGCGCGGCCATCCTCTGCATCCGCGAGCGCGGCGTCGAGGTCGGCCCGCCGGGCCAGGGGTTGCCGGGCCGGGTCCTGCACGCCAAGTTTCTGGGCGATATCGCGCTTCTGGAAGTGGGGGTGCAGGGCTTCGAGGGCCCCTTGCGGATCCGCACCCATCAGGCGGGAGCCTGGCAAAAGGGCCGGGAGGTCGGAATTCAGATCGACCCCGTGCGGACACTCGTGTTTCCGGGTGGACACGACGCCTGACGGAATATTCGGTGCGGCAAGGCGATCAGGTAAGGTCTGTACACCTTGAACGTGCCGGGGGGGCAGCCCCACGTTACCTTGATGCGCGGGCGGGATTGCCCGCACGGGTTGAGTTTGCGATAGTGGCTGCGATTGTGCGATGCAGCGCGGCCATCCAAAGGAGCGGCACGAAACATGGGTCTTTCCACCACACATCTTCTGATCCTGCTGCTCGTTGTCGTCCTGCTGTTCGGGAGCGGCAAGATTTCCACGCTCATGGGCGACGTGGCCAAGGGCATCAAGAGCTTCAAGAAGGGCATGGCCGAGGACGACGACACGGCCGACCGTCCGGATGGTCCGCGCTCGCTGGAGCACGATGCCTCCCATGCGGATGCCGCGCACAAGGATAAGTCGCGCAGCAACTGAAGCCTTTTGAGGGTTGCACCGGCTGATCGCGCGCGGCTCCTTACGGGCATCCCGAAGGAAGGTCTGCGCCCGTGCCAGTCACGCGCTCCCGTTCCAGTTACTTGGAGGATGATGCGAGGGCATGTTCGAGATCAGTTGGAGCGAACTTCTGATCCTCGCGGTGGTGACCCTGATTTTTCTGGGTCCCAAGGACTATCCTGTGTTCTTCAATACATTGGGCCGTTATGCGGGCGCGCTGCGCCGGCAGGCCGACGAATTCCGCCGGTATTTTGACGAGGCCATGCGGGAAGCGGAGATGGAGTCCTTGCGCAAGGAGTTGGATGGCGTGCGCGACGAGGTCACGCGTTCGGTCCGCGAAGCGGAGCGCGCCGCCGAGGACAGTGTGACATCGGCCAAGGCCGAAATGGAGCCTGCCGTTAAGCCGGTGTACATCGCGCCACCGAAGCCCATGCCGCCCGCCGAAACGCCCGCCGCAACCGAGTCGGCGTCGGAGGCGCCAGCGGCCCTGCCCGCACCCGAAAGCCCCGCACCGCCGGCACCCGGCAAGACGGGAGCGTAACGCACCATGCAGGAGCGCGTGACGCCAGACGGTGACGACGACATCGACGCCTCCAAGGCGCCGCTGATGGATCATTTGATCGAACTGCGCCAGCGCCTGATCTGGGCGGTGGCGGCGTTCTTCGTCATGTTCCTGTTGTGCATGACGGTGGCGAGCCACATCTATCAGGTTCTGGTCTGGCCCTATGTCTGGGTGTCGGGTCAAGACCACGTCCGTCTCATCGCGACGCATTTCCTCGAACAGATTTTCACGCACCTGAAGCTCGCGATGTTCGGCGCGGCGTTCCTGTCGTTCCCGGTCGTCGCGGTGCAGATCTACAAGTTCGTCGCGCCAGGGCTCTACAAGCAAGAGAAGCAGGCATTCCTACCGTACCTCGTCGCGACGCCGGTCTTCTTCCTGCTCGGTACGGCTGTCGTCTACTTCATCGCCATGCCGATCCTTATCCAGTTCTCGATGGGGCTTGCCGCGTCGTCGAGCGAAGGCGGTGCGGCCACCATCGAGCTGATGCCGAAGGTGTCGGAATACCTCTCCCTCATCATGACGCTCATCTTCGGCTTCGGCATCTGCTTCCAGTTGCCGGTCGTGCTGACCTTGCTGGCGCGGGCGGGCCTCGTCACAGCCGACGTGCTGCGGTCGGGGCGGCGCTACGCGATTGTCGCGATCTTCGCGGTGGCCGCCGTTCTGACGCCGCCGGACGCCATTTCCATGCTCATCATGGCCATGCCGACGGTGCTGCTTTACGAACTGTCGATTTATGCGGTCCATCGGGCCGAGAAGAAAAAGCAGGCCGAGGACGCCGAGATACAACCAACCTGAAAGTCTGAGAGGGATCAGGGCCCGCGCGGCGCCAAGGCGGCTGGACCCACCTCGCGTGGGCCTATAGACGGGCGACGTTCAAGTCCTGAAAACGAGGCCAACTCCCGTGTTCGATATCAAATGGATCCGCGACAATACCGAGGCCTTCGACGGCGCGCTGAAGCGGCGCGGCATGGAGCCGTTGTCGGCGACGCTCATCGCACTCGACGACAAGCGGCGCGCGATCTTGACCACGCTGCAGGACGCGCAGGCCCGCCGCAACGCGGCCTCGAAAGACATCGGCAAGGCCAAGGCGCAGAAGGACGAGGCCGCGGCTGAGAAGCTGATGGGCGAAGTAGCCGCTCTGAAAGAGACCATCGCCACGGGCGAAGACGCCGAGCGGGCGATCAACGCGGACCTGGAAGCCGCGCTCGCCATCATCCCGAACCTGCCGCGCGACGACGTGCCGTTCGGGACCGACGAGCACGGCAACGCGGAAGTGCGCAAGGTCGGCAAGCCCGGCACGTTCGACTTCGCGCCCAAGCAGCACTTCGAGCTGGGCGAAGCGCTGGGTCTCATGGACTTCGAGACCGCGACCAAGATTTCGGGCGCGCGCTTTGTGTTCCTCAAGGGCGCGCTGGCGCGGTTGGAGCGCGCGATTGCGAGTTTCATGCTCGATCAGCACACGGGTCCCGCCAGCGAGGCGAAAGGCGGCTACACGGAAGTGAACCCTCCGTTGCTTGTGAAGGATCAAGCCGCCTACGGCACGGGCAATCTGCCGAAGTTCGCCGAGGACTTGTTTCAGACAAACAATGGCTTCTGGCTCATCCCCACCGCCGAAGTTTCGCTGACCAACCTCGTGCGCGAGCAAATCCTGGATGAAGACGCGCTGCCGATCCGCGTCACCGCCTGGACGCCGTGCTTCCGTTCCGAAGCGGGGGCTGCCGGCCGGGACACGCGCGGCATGATCCGCCAGCACCAGTTCTCCAAGGTCGAACTCGTCTCCATCACCACGCCGGAGAAAAGCCTGGAGGAGCACGAGCGCATGACGGCCTGCGCCGAAGGCATCCTCAAGGCGCTGGGCCTGCCCTTCCGCACCATGCTCCTGTGCACCGGCGACATGGGCTTTGCCTCGCAGAAGACCTATGACATCGAAGTCTGGCTGCCCGGACAGGATGCCTACCGCGAAATTTCGTCCTGCTCGGTGTGCGGCGATTTCCAGGCCCGGCGCATGGGCGCGCGCTACCGGCCCAAGGGCGCCAAGGACGTGCGCTTCGTCCACACGCTCAACGGATCGGGCCTCGCCGTCGGCCGCACGCTGGTCGCGGTGATGGAGAATTATCAACAGGCCGACGGGTCGATTGTCATTCCCGACGCATTGCGCCCCTATATGGGTGGGCTGGAACGAATTACGAAGGCTTGAATAATCCCCTCTCCCCGTAAGCGGGGAGAGGGTTAGGGTGAGGGGCAGCCGCTTGCTCCGGTGCGGATGCTGCCCCTCACCCCGACCCTCTCCCCATCGAAGGCGATAGGGAGAGGGAGAAAAAGGTCTTATGCGGATACTCATCACCAATGATGACGGTGCAGGCGCGCACGGGCTCACCGTGTTGCACACGATCGCGCATGAGTTGACGGATGACATCTGGATCGTCGCGCCTGAGATGAACCAGTCGGGCGCGTCGCACGCGCTGACTTTGCAAGTTCCACTGCGCTACCGTGCTGTCGGCGAACGCGCCTTCTCGGTGCGCGGCACGCCCGCCGATTGCGTCATCATGGGCGTGCGCCACATGCTGAAGGACCACCCGCCCGATCTCATTCTGTCTGGTGTCAATCACGGCGCGAACCTCGCCGAGGACGTCGCCTATTCGGGTACCATTGCCGGCGCCATGGAAGGCACACTCATCGGCATCCGCTCCATCGCCATGAGCCTGACGCTCGGCTTCGACAAGGCGGGTTTGCAGCATTGGCGCACACCGCTGACCTACGGTCCGCAGATCATCGAAAAACTGCTCGCGCACGACTGGCCGCAAGGCGTGCTGATGAATGTGAACTATCCCGATCTCGCACCCGACGAAGTGAGCGAGATCCGCGTCACGCGACAAGGCCGGCGAGATCAGGGCGGGCTGTCGATCGAAGCGCGGCAGGATCCCTGGGGCGAACCTTACTTCTGGTTCGGCTTCGAACGCCGCCGCTCCGATCCACCGGCCGAAACAGATCTGCGTGCAATCGCGGACGGGGCCATTTCCATCACGCCGTTGTCGATGGATCTGACCCATCATCCCCTGCGCCAGGAGCTGGCCGAGACGTTCGCCGCGCCGTTGCAGATGCCCGGCGCCATCAAGGACGCGGGCTGACTTCGCTGCGCTCTCCGTTGCCATCCCCGGCAGGTCTCTGCGCCCGATGGGACGGCCTGTCCTCTTTCCGGCGCATTTTTTCCGTCATCGCAGCACAATCACCGCTTATGAGCAGAAGGTGAACCCGATCCTCAGGGCTTGCGCCGCACGTCGAGGGAAGCGGCGCGGGGGGCCTGGACGAGGGCGGATCGGGTTCAGCTCGCGCACCATTGGGTTGCGCTGGCTCCGGGAAAAGAAGCGGGAACCTGCGGCTCACCTTTAAGGCCTTGTTAACCCGTTAACGGTTAATGATTTGCAGGTTGTGAGGTGCGTACCATGATGTGTTTCCTGCGTTCCGGCGTGACGGGTCGCCGTCTTTCGAGCCCGAAAATCAAGGTTTTTGCCGCCATTGCTGCGTTGAGCGCGGGCGGCTGTAGCGCGGATATCGCGCGCTTCGACTTCCCTTCCGCCAATCTCAGTGAGCCGACGACGGGCGCCATTCCC
Source organism: uncultured Alphaproteobacteria bacterium (assembly GCA_963786675.1). Lineage (GTDB taxonomy): Bacteria > Pseudomonadota > Alphaproteobacteria > Rhizobiales > Hyphomicrobiaceae > JAGVSR01. Next base: position 364,057 of record CAWAZY010000003.1, read on the forward strand.
GCGCCGACCGAGCCCGTGGGCGGCCCCTTCAGCCTGGGCGCGTCCGATCTACCGAACGATACGGCGCCCCCGCCGGCTCCTTACGACCGGGAGGTGGCTGCAACGCCGCCCGCCGATCAACGCATCAATGTCACCGCTTTGCCGCCTCCGCCCGCGGCGCCTGCGCCTCAGCCGTCTTATTCCAATGATCCCGCTCCGGTCGCGGCGGCCCCGCGCCCCTTCGAGGAACCAGCCCCGATGCCGGTCGCCACGGAGGAGAAGGGCCAGGAGATCGAGGTTCAGCGCGGCGACACGCTTTATGGCTTGTCGCGCCGCCATAATGTCTCTCTCAACGAACTGATGCGTGTGAACGGCCTCACCAGCCCGGCGCTCATGCCAGGGCAGAAACTTGCGCTGCCGTCGGGCAAGGTGGCTGCGCGGCCCTCGCGTCCCGCACCTGTCGCCATCGCTCCGGTTGCGGCACCGGCGGACTGGTCCGGCAGCTACACGATCCAAAGCGGTGACAGCCTGTATGGCATCGCCCGTCAGCACAACGTGAAGTACGAGGAATTGCAGCGCTACAACGGCATCACTGAGCCGCGCCGCATGCGGCCGGGTACGGTGTTGCGCGTTCCAGGCGTTGCAGGGGCTGCACTTGCCGAGAACCAAGCCGCATCGCCGCCGTCGCCGAATTCATCCGTGACGCTGACGCCACCGGAGACAGCACCGGTCACCGCCGATCAGGCGCCGCTCATGACGGGACCTGCCGCGCAGCCGACCATCCTCAATTCGCAGCCCGCTGCGAGCGAGGAAAAGAAGGTGGCCGCACTCGACACGCAAAGCCGCAGCGATGCACCCACCATCGGCACGCCCGCGTCGGGTTCCGTGGGTGATGCGGGCAAGCTGCGCTGGCCGGTCAGGGGCCGCATCATCACGGCCTTCGGCGCACGCACGGATGGCACGCATAACGATGGCATCAATATCTCGGTCCCCATCGGCACCGACATTCATGCCGCCGAGAGCGGGGTGGTCGCGTACGCCGGCAGCGAGTTGAAGGGCTACGGCAATCTCGTGCTCTTGCGCCATGACAATGGCTGGGTCACGGCCTACGCGCATGCCGACGAGCTGCACGTGAAGCGCGGCGACAAGGTCACGCGCGGGCAGGTGATCGGCAAGGCTGGCAAGACCGGACAGGTCGATCGTCCGCAGCTGCACTTCGAGGTGCGCCACGGGCAGAAGCCGGTCGATCCCACGCCCTATCTGGAAAAACTCTAAGTCTGCCGCCTGCAAGATCATGAGCACATGCGAAAGGCCGCTCAAATGAGCGGCCTTTTGCTGTTTGGGCGCCTTTGCGAACGGGGGCAGGTCTCAGCGTGGCGGCATCGCCTCGAGCGCTTCGGCCACCGCATCCCAGGCGCGTTTGCGGGCAAAGTTTGAGTCGTAGATCAGCGGCCGTGGCTGGCGCGGCGAATCCGGTGATTTCGACACCGCGTCGTAATAGAGCCAGCTCGTGTGATCAGCCATCTGCCACAGCGTCAGCGTGGTGATGGAGCGATTTGGCAGTACGGCTTTGAGGAAATCGCCGTACATGGCGGCAACGCGCAAATCGCGCGCGGCCACGTCGCGAGGCAAGGCGCGGTCGTTGACATCCAATTCGGTCAGCAGAACGCGGTAGCCAAGCGCGGCGATCTCCTCCACGAAGCCCGCAAAACGTGGAAAATCGTAGGGTCGCCCCGTATCGAGATGGCATTGCAGTCCGACGCCATCGATGGGGACATCGGCTGCCTTCAACCGCTTCAGAAGTGCCAGGAAGCTGTCGCGGAATGTCTGGCCGTTCTCGTCGGCGCTTTCGGTCTGAGCTTCGTTGAGGACGAGTTCGGCGTCTGGATCGGCCGCCCGCGCCAAACGGAAACTGCGCGCGATGTAGTCTTCGCCCATCGCTGACAGGTAGGGCCCCTTGCGCAAGTTACCGGCAAGACGGTCCCAGGGGGCGATGGGTTCGTTGACGACATCCCATGAGGTAACGCGCCCGCGGTAGCGCTGCATGATTGCCGTGACGTGGGTACTCGAGCAAACGCGCGACATCGGCGTGGGGCAGGGCGTGAATCCAATCCGGCAGGTAGTCGTTCCAGATCAGCGTATGGCCGCGCACCGCAAGTCCGTTGTCGATGGCGAAATCAACCAGGCGGTCGGCGGGCGCGAGATTGGTGACGCCGGCATCGGGCTTGATGATGCCCATTTTGAATTCAAGCTCGGACGTCAAGACGCGCGCCTCGCGCCGGTACATGGCGGCGTACTTCGGCCCATAAGGCGTATCGAGTTCGTTGGTTGAGAACGATGCGCCGAACCGCAGGCCCTTGGCGGCGGCGCGCGCACCCAGGGATTGGGGATCGGCGGCGGCAGATCGCAGACATGGTAGTGCCGCCGTGGCGAGTGCGCCCGTCAGCAAGGTGCGGCGGTTGAGGGGGAAGCCAAGTGCGTGCCCCATGCTCAGGCGATCCTGCCTTGGGGCGTCGTGGCGGGCTCGGGCGCATTGCCGCCGAACTGGGCCATCACGCGGTCGCGGTCGGCTTGTGCCAGCGCGTTCCATCGCTCCAAGTTGCGCTGCGCGGCATGGGCTTGCCCGGCCCGTCCGCTCTCCTCTGTAAGTTTTTCAGCAATCAACCGCGCGGCCCGCTGCGGGTCGGCGGGATCGATGAACCATCCCGATGTTCCCAACACTTCCCGGAACACCGGCGCATCGGGGGCGGCAATGGGCAGCCCTGCGAATTGCGCCTCCAGCAGCGGAAGTCCAAGACCCTCGTCGTGCGAGGTGCAGAGATAAACGTCGGCACCTTCCAGGAGCGCCTTGGCCTCGGCGGCGGGCAGATAGCCGTGCACGATGACGCCCGGATGATGTTTGAGCGCGTCGGCGTCTTCGCCCCAGCCGGCACGGCCGATGACATGCAGCGTCGCATCCGACTGGCCCATGGCGCGCAGGGCATCGAGAATGGCGGCGGCGGCACGGTAGTTCTTGCGCGGCTCCACCGTGCCGAGTGCGACGAGCTGCAGCGGCTGGGCGGCATCGCGCGGCGCACCACGGGAACGGTCGTCGAGCCCGAAGACGTTGCCGACGGCGGGGCGGTAGAGCGTCACGATGGCATCGGCGGGGAGGAAGGGCGCAATTTCTCGGCGGGTCTTTTCTGAGTTGGTCAGAAAGTACTTCAGATGCGTGACGGCGTACTTGAAGGGCGCGGCCATATAGAGCCGGGCTTTGAGGCTCAGATCCTGCGGCCGCGTAATCAGGAAGGCATCGTGCACGTAGAGATGCGTGCGGGCGCGTGCGAAGCGGAACAGAGGCGACGGCGGAAAGCCAGGGAAAATGAACTGGCTGCCACGGTTGAACAGCGCCAGCAGCGGCAAGACGATGTGCTGCTTGAAGATCATGGAAGCCACACCGGCGGCCCGCACGGCGCGCACTTCCACTCCTGTGAAGGGCGCCTTCTCGAACTGCTCGATGGTGACCCGCTCGATGCCCGTCACATGCCGCCCCAGGTGGGTCAGATCCAGGTAGACGACCAGCTCCCGGCCGCGCTTTCCGCCTTGTTCCATGGTGCTCATGGCGCCGGCTCCTCGTCGGTCTGCCGACGTGGTATCGCATGGAAGAAATTCGGACGCTGCGCCACGCTGGCCGCGGCGTCCGCGAGCACGTCGCGGATCACCGCTTCGTACTCAGGCACGCGCGTCTCAAACGAGAAGTCCTCCGCGCGCGCCCGGCGCAGAGCCGGATCGCCTGGGGCGTCGAGTGTCGACCGGATGGCCCGTGCCAGCTGGACATGATTGCCGATACCGACGATGCGTCCGTACTGGCCGTGCTTCAGGATTTCGTGTGGTCCCGCGCACGCGGTGGCCACGATGGGGAGCCCATAGGCCATGGCCTCGACGACGACGTTGCCGAACGGTTCGGATGTCGAGGAAGAGACGAAACACTTGGCACCGGCATAAACCGTCCAAGGCTCCTTTGCGTATCCCGGCATCGAAACGCGATCCGTGAGGCGCAACCGTCTGATTTCGGCTTCGAGCCGCTGCTGCTCCGGTCCCTTGCCGAGAATGACGAGCCGCGCATCGGGATGGCGCATGTGCGCGAACGCACGCAGAAGCGTGACGAAATCCTTCTCAGGGACGAGGCGCCCAACCGACAGGACGATATTGTCCCGGGCGGCCAATTCGTCTGCGCTGGGGACCGCGGCATCCTTGGGAAAGAAAACCGGGTTGAGCAGGCAGACCATGCGCGCGGGATAGGCTCTCCATTTCGAGATCAGGGTCTCGACGAGGCCCTCGGACACGGCGATTGTGCGCGCCGCCATCCGGCTCAAGAGCGGAAGGCCGAGGTAACTCAGGTAGCTGAGCCAACCGGTTTTCCACTCCATTTCACCGTGGAACGAAATGATGGGTTGGGTGGGGCTCCGCGCGAGCTTGGTCGCAAGAAGCAGCTTCAGGTTTGAGGCACCCACAGCCGACAGCGCCACGTCGGGTTGATGGCGGCGCAGGAGTTTGGCCAGCTTCCGCGTGGCGGTGAAATGATTGCGGCCCAGGGTATGGAGCCGAATTTCGGGGTGCAGGTTGGCGCGATTTTCGTCGGCCTCGAAATCCTGCGCAAAAATCACGTCGTAACCGCGTTCCTTGAACGCCGTGGCGAGGCACGCCCATAGCCGTTCCGCGCCGCCGTCGACCAGGCCGTGTGTGTAGAACAAGATCTTGACGGGCTTCGCGGTTGTCATAATGGGATTTGCTGGTTGCCCTGATCGCGCGCGCCCCGGGTTCATGTGCGGCCGCTGCACGTTTTGGTTTGCACGCAGATGGTGTCGGCTTCGCGGGCCGCAGGTGTGTTCGGGTGCGTCAGGACGAGGGCCTCTGGGCGTTTGTCCCGAACAGCGGTTCCAGCAGTGTCAGGCGTGCGAGAAGCAGTCCACACTGAGCATAGCGGACGGCTAGCCGGCGCGGATTAGTGCTTAGGCGCCAGAGCCATTCCATACCAGACTTCTGGAAGATGCCAGGGGCGCGGACCTGTTCGCCCGCGAGAAAATCCAGCCCCGCTCCGATGCAGATGAAGCCGCACGGTACACCTTGCTTCACGGCGCGCGCCGCGAACAATTCCTGTTTGGGCGCGCCGAGGGCGACAAAGCAGAGGCGTGCGCCTGAATCCCGGATGCGCGCGATGGCGGCGTCCGCCTCGGGTCCATCCGGATCGAAGCCCGCTGGGGGCGACAAGGTTCCGGTGATATCGAGTTGCCCGCAGGTGTTGGCCACGAGGCGCGCGCCGGCTGTCGCCAGCACCTCGGGCGACGTTCCGAAAAGAAAGACCGGCGTGCCAGCTTGTGCGGCGGCTTCGGCGAGTGGCAGGACGAGATCGGCTCCCGTCGTGCGCACGATGCGGGCATCGTGACGACGCGCCAGCCGGGCGACCGGTGCGCCGTCTGCGGTGACAAAGGTGGCTGTCTGGTAGGCCGCGCGGAATGCCGCGCTGGTGCGCAATTTGACGAGATGATCGAGATTGAGCGTGAACACCGAGAAGGCGCGTGCCTCGCGTGCTGCCGCCATGATCGCGTCAAGCGCGGTGCGGGTGTCGGGAATATTGATATGCCAGCCGTCAACGGCGGCGGTCCCGGAATTTTCCTCAATCGGCATGTGGGCCGGAGCCCGCTGATCGGTACGCATGAACGCTTCGCCCTGTCCAATCGCCGGCATCTGTGCCAATCGCTGGCATCTGACCAATCGCTGGCCGGCTTGAGTGGGCACCGGCACGAGCGTCGGTATTAAGGTTTTGGTAACCTTTGTTGGACGGTGTCATATCAGATCGCCTGATCCATCTCATCACGGAAAAAGCCGCCGGGGCGGTTGTGTCTCAGGGACCCGCCCGGTGCGTGTCCGCCGGGCGTGGCCCCGCGTTTTCCCACTGGCGGCAGATTGTTAGAACCATTGCGTCCCTCTCCGGGGGCTCCGCAAAGCCCGTGCCACCGTGGGGTCAGGACGGCGTGTGTCAGGCGGAAACGGGTGCCTTGTTGACGACGAGGTCGATGGCCTGATCGGTGTGAGCGGCAACCAGCCGTTCGATCTCAGCCAACTCGGACTCTTGCGTTTTCCCAGCGTCCGCAACGAACAGAATTTGGTCGGCGAGCGGTAGCAGAGCACTGGCGGCCTCGTCATCGAGAAGCGCGCCGGCGTCGATGAACAAGAGGTCGTAGGAGCGGGCGAGTGCGCCAAGTCCGGCGGCGAGACGGCGGCGCTGCGCCAGCTTGAGACGCCTAATGTCGGCCAGCGCGATAGGCAGAAACGCCAATCCTGACCGGACATCCCGTGTCGTGATGCGCGCAAGGTCGTCGCGGTTATCCAGCACCACCGGCGTTCCGGGATCGACCGATGGGGCGAAGATCGCGGACAGGTCGGCATCGGTGGACGTCGCGTCCACAAGAAGCGTGCGTTCGCCACCGAGTGCGGCCGTATAGGCCAGCGCGAGTGCCGTCGACGAGGCCCCCGCACCGCGCCGCGCCCCGGCAACCAGCACGATATGCGCGCGCTCACGCTGCGGATCGGCCGATAGAGAGCCGAGCAACCTCAAGATGGCCTGGCGATATCGTGGCGAACCGCCGCCGGAGGGATCACCGGCAACGGCCAGGATGTCTGCGAAATCGGTTGTGCCACTCTTGCCGCGCAGGGACCCTAACCGTCCGCGCAGTCGTCCGGCTAGAGAGGGTACCGCTATCACCGGCAGCGTTGCGCGCGGGGGTGTCCCAGAATGGCCAGAGACGGGTGGCCGTGGAGCGGCGACAGGATTGACGGCATCGCCAAGAAGCGCGCGGGCGATCCCGGCGCCCAAACCGGCGAGGAGCCCAAGGGCGAGGATGAGCATCGGCGAGGGGAAGCTCGCCCGGGTGGGCACGCCGGCAGGTGTAATGATGCGCGCTTCGGGAGCGGACAGGTTGGCTTGTTCCAGCGTCTCCTTGGCGCGGGCAAGGAACGCACCCAGGATTTCCCGGCTCGATGAAAGGTCCTGCTCCAACTCGCGCATGCGGATCTGCGCCGTGTTGCTGCGGTTGACCTCGGTCTTCGTCGTCTCGATGGCCTTGAGGATTTCCCGCTCGCGGGCGCTGGCGATTTGCAGTTCATTGCGCGCGCCGGCCGCCACGCGCTTCAATTCAGCTGCGATCTGAGCCTTCAGTTCTTTCACCTGGGAGCGGATATCGATGAGCACGGGGTGCCGCCCCTGAAGCTGCGCGGAGAGTGCGGCTTCCCTGCGGGCGACTTGCGAATACTGCTCGCGCAGCTTCTGGATCAAAGCGGATTTAATGGCATCGGGCAGGTTATCGGGATCGCCGGCACGGATGGCGGCTTGGGCCTGTTCGAAGCGAGCCTTGGCCTCCGCCGAGACGGAACGGGCCGTGGCGAGCTCGATGTTGAGCTTGCCCAGCTGCTGTTCGGTTACGATCCCGCCTTCCGATACGACGATGCGGTTTTCGCGCTTGAAGCTATCAAGCCGTTCCTCCGCGGCGCGCACGCGCTGGCGCAACTCGTTGAGCCGCGCGTCGATCAGCGTATTGGCGCGCTTGGCTTCGTCGGATTTGGCGGATGTCTGGTCCTCGATGTAGGCGGCGAGGACGGCATTGACGATGCGCGCCGATTTCGCCGGCGACGTGGTGCTGGCTTCCACTTCCAGAACATAGGATTTGGCCGGCCGCTTGACGCGCACGATCCGCGCGAGGCTCTCAAGCGCCTGCGTCTTGAGGTCCGAAACCGGCCGCGGCCCGCGGATCATGTCCTTGATCTGCGCCAGCCATCCGGTCTGGGCTTCGGATGCGAATTCCGTGTCGTCCTGAAGGTTTTCCGTTTCCACGACGCGGCTGAGCACACTGTCGGAAACGATAATCGACACCTGGCTCTCGACCAGCGACGCGTCGGAACCAAAACCACCCTGGATAATCTCGTCAGTCACGATCTTGCGGGAACGGGGGTCGACGAAGACCGCCCCGCTGGCGGTGTACACGGGCTGGAGGGTACTGAGCACCATCATGGCAAGTGCCAGACCGGCCAGCGGAGCGGCCAGCAACGACCACTTGTAGCGCGCGAGGATAGCCAAAAAGCCGCTCAAGTTCGTCGAGCGGTCGCTCGATCGATCCAGGCCAGCCCCATATTCCTTACGCGATGTCATCAAGTTACCAGCATTTTCGTCGGGACGTGCTCAGGGTTTCAGCGCAACTCATGGAGTGGCTGTGTCATTTTCACCCGTTCTGGTGCCGGAATGGCGGGTTTGTGCAAAAGATGTCCCGTAATCTGACTTTCGGTGGCCTGTCCGGCTGGTGAGCCGTTGGGTCGCCGCGTGTGTTCGGATCGGCAGGTGCAAACGCCGTGCCTGTCTCCCGGGGTTCTCCGGCGGGATGGGCGTGCCCGGGTTGGCTCGGCCGGCCTGCGGGGCCGGGCGCGACGACTGAGCTGCCAAACCGACTGGGTTTAGCGGAATTAGTGTCAGGTGATTTCGCGCGGCGCCCCATTAACGCTTCTCCCAAATCGATGGAAAAGCGTTCAGCGGACACCGTAATGATGCGGAACGGCCCGGGCATCTCCAGCCACGGGTGAATACGAGTGCCAGGGTAAGTTGCGTGACGATTGGTAGTGATCGCGTTTTAAGCGTGGACGAGCAGACATCGGGTCGTGAACTTCTCGGCAGTGCGGGTTTTGCATGCGGCGCGGTTCTGGCAGAATTTGTCGCCATTGTGCTTCTGGCAGTTGTGACAGGCGTTGCCTATCACATGATGGCCTACGGCACGCCGGGTGATACCGATACCTATCTCGCACTCGGTGCCCTAGCAGCATTCTGCTACGTCCTGCCATTCATGTTCCGCGATGAATATGGAATGCACGCCTACTTGGAGGGCCGCCGCGATTTTGGCCGAACCTTCTTCGTCTGGAACACTGCGTTCCTCGCCCTTGCTCTGATCGGATTTCTGACCAAGACGACGGGCGTCTTCTCGCGGGCGTGGCTGTTGCTCTTCTATCTTGCGGGTTTGAGCGTGCTGACGGCGCTGAGCGCGCTGACGGGCCGCGTTCTCGTTTCCTTGATGGCGTCCGGTCTCATCGGCTCCCGCCGGCTGATGCTCGTCGGCTCGGAAGATGAAATCCGCCGGGTGGCGGCAGATTTCGATCCAGTGCGCACGGGCGTGCGTGTCGTCGCCATGCAAGTGCTGACGCCCGCGGCCGACACGGATGACGCTATGCTGCCATCGATGAGCGAGGCCGTGGCTCTCGCCCGGGCGCGGAATGTGAACGATATCGTCCTCGTCACCGACTGGTCGCGGACAGACTTCATTCATGGCGTCGTGGAAGCCTTCAGCAACATGCCGGTCGCGATCCATCTGGGCGCCTCGGGTCTGCTGGGACGCTTCTCGGATGCGCGCGTCTCGCGGATGAGCCCCTTGACCGCGCTATCGCTCACCGCGCCTCCGCTCGGGCCCATGCAGGTGGCCGCGAAGCGCACGTTCGACGTGGTGTGTTCAAGCTTGGCTATCGTGCTTCTCTTGCCTCTGTTTGCAGTGATTGCCGCCGCGATCCGCCTTGACACGCCAGGTCCGATTTTCTTCAGGCAGCGCCGCCGCGGTTACAACAATCGCGAATTCCTCATTTGGAAGTTCCGCACGATGACGTCGCTCGACGACGGTGATGTCGTGGTCCAGGTGCAGAGCAACGACCTGCGCGTGACGCGCATTGGCCGTCTGTTGCGCCGCTTCAACTTGGACGAACTGCCCCAGCTCATCAACGTGGTGCGCGGCGAGATGTCCCTCGTCGGGCCTCGCCCCCATGCGGTGGCCCATGACCGTCACTACGAAGTTCGTATCGGGTCCTATCCGCGGCGTCTGAACGTGAAGCCGGGCATCACCGGCTGGGCGCAGGTGAACGGGTTCCGTGGCCGAACAGAGACCGACGAGGATATGCGCGGGCGGGTGGAGCGCGACCTCTACTACATCGACAACTGGTCGATCCTGTTCGACCTCTACATCCTGGCGCTCACGGTGCTGTCGCCAAAGGCCTACAAGAACGCGATGTGATCGTGCGGGACCGGCTCAACCGTTTTCCGGTCCGCCGTCTGCGCCGGTTTTGTAATAGGGCTCGACGTTCCCCTTGAGCTTGATGGTGATCGCCTTGCCGTGGCGGTCCTTGGCCTTGCCGGCCGCGACGCGTACCCACCCTTCGCTGACGCAGTATTCCTCGACGTTGGTTTTCTCCACGCCGTTGAACCGGACACCCACGTCGCGCGCGAGAACCGCCTCATTATAATGGGGGCTTGAGGGATCGACCGAGAGCCGATCGGGCGGGGTGTCGGACATGAGCGAAGCTCCTCGTCGAAACGTCAGTTGGCGAAGCGGAAATGAAGGACGTCACCGTCCTTGACGACATAGTCCTTGCCTTCCAGGCGCATCTTGCCGGCGTCCTTGGCCCCCGTCTCGCCCTTGAGTGCCACGTAGTCGTCGTAGGCAATCGTTTCCGAGCGGATGAAGCCCTTTTCGAAATCCGTATGGATCACGCCGGCCGCCTGCGGGGCCTTGGTACCGCGCGTGATTGTCCAGGCGCGCGCTTCCTTCGGACCCACTGTAAAATACGTCACCAGATCGAGCAGGGCATAACCTGCCCGGATCAACCGGTTGAGGCCGGGTTCTTCAAGGCCCATTTCGGAGAGGAATTCCTGCCGTTCGTCCGGCGGCAGCGCGGCGAACTCGCTTTCGATCTTGGCCGAGATCACGACGCTGACGGCACCTTCTTGGGCGGCCTGCTCCGCGACGCGCTGCGAATAGGCGTTACCGGAGGCGGCCGCGCTTTCTTCCACGTTGCAGACATAGACGACGGGCTTGGCGGTCAACAGTTGCAGGGCGCGGAAAGCTGGCAGTTCCTCGGCCGTGATGTCGGCGGTGCGCGCAGGTTTGCCTGCGCGCAAGCGGCACCAGGATCTTTTCCATCAGCGCGAATTGCGCCTTGGCCTCCTTATCGCCCGCCTTGGCCTTCTTCTCGATCGGGCCGATGCGCTTTTCCAGGCTTTCCAGGTCGGCCAGCATCAGCTCTGTCTCGACCACTTCGGCATCCGCCAGTGGATCGATGCGGTTTTCGACGTGCGTGATGTCGTCGTCTTCGAAGCAGCGCAGCACGTAGGCGACCGCGTCAACCTCGCGAATGTGAGACAAGAATTTGTTGCCCAGGCCTTCGCCCTTGGACGCGCCCCGCACCAGCCCCGCGATGTCAACGAAGGTCAGCCGTGTGGGAATGATCTGGGCAGACCCGGCGATGCCGGCCAGCGCGTCGAGGCGCGGATCGGGGACGCCGACTTCGCCGACGTTCGGTTCGATGGTGCAAAACGGATAGTTGGCGGCTTCCGCCGCCGCGGTCTGGGTGAGGGCGTTGAAGAGCGTCGATTTTCCGACGTTCGGCAGGCCGACGATGCCGAGCTTGAATCCCATGATCGGATTGTCCTTGGATGATGTGGGCCCGAGCTACACCGGCTCAGGCCGCCGATCAACCGGGAAAGGGACGCGGGCGGGGCGCCGCGGCGGCTCCTCGCCTGGAACAGGGTCCCAGCGTCAGATGGGCAACACTAGCGGATCTTGGTCAGCTCAAACGCCGAGTAGCTCTGCGGGGCGGGCAGGTTATCCTTGCCGGTCATGGCGTCGGCCAGCGCTTCGGCGAGGTCGGTGCCTTCTTCAAGGTCCTTCACCGCGATGACGATGAAGGGGCGCTGCCAGCTGGTCCCGGTGGTTTCGCAGGCGTCGCATGGGTCGCGGTACTGGCCGAGTGCCAGGCTCCACAGGGGCACGGTGTCCGGCGCCGGCGTCTTGGCGATCTTGGCCGCTGTCAGCGCGCGTTTGCGGGCGCGCTCCAATTCGGTGGCCGCCTGTCCCTCCTGCGACGCCGTCCCGACCGCGATGATATCGCGGGCTTCGGCGAGAGCGGCGCGCACGTCGGCATCGAGGATCGTCGTCGCAACCGTGGCGGCGGGGATCCGTTCTCCCTTGCGCTCCAGTTCGTCGGCGCTCGCGTGGACCCACATGAATTCCTTGTTCAAGACCACCACATCGAAGATGCCCTTGCGGCCCGCCTTGTCGAACCCGACGATTTCGAACACGGTGGAGTTAGCGGTTTGCCTGGAGCTCTCGACGACGACGGGAGCTAGGTCGCGGTTCATGCGCGTTTCGACGGCGTCGGCGACGGTCATCGCCGTGACGCTGCCCACGACGGCCGCGGAGGCCGTGGCGAAGCCGATTTCCGCCGGGGTCTTGAACAGCGACGACAGCCACTGGATGCGATCGCTCCAGCGGTAGGCCGCGCGCAGGCGCCGCGCCGTCTTGAAGCTGTTACCTGAGCCGCGCTCGTCCATGTCGGTGGTATCGGGCAGGGTCTCGCTCATGGGGATCGATCCTTCTTCGTGCTTCCAAGACAGGCCGTCCGATCGTCCAGACAACCGCGTGACACGTCTATAGCGCGTCAGTGTGGCATGTGAAGGGTCGCGCCAGAAATCAGGCGGTGGAGAAGAATTGCCGTTGCGGCGAAGATGGCTGCGGGGATCCGGAAAACACTCAGTCCTGTGGCTTGCGTCCCGCCAGCCACTTGGCCAGATTTTCGGCCAGTGCGTTGGCGCGCTTGGATTGGCGTTCGCCAGGGGCGCCGCCGCTGCCAGCCTTGCGGACGGGCGGCTCGGGGGGGGCGCGCGGCGCACGATCTTCGGTCTCGGCGCCGCTCTGCGTGGCGACAGCAATCTCGTTCAAGAAGCGCGAAGGATCTCCCGCCGCGAGGCGCGGGGCTGCCTTGGCCACCGCATCGAGCAGATCGGGAAGCCAAGCGGCATCGGCCTTGGCGAAATCGCTGAGCACAAAGCGCGACACGGCATCCTTGTGGCCAGGGTGACCGATGCCGAGGCGCACGCGCACGGTGTCGTTGCCCAGATGCGCGGAAATGGACCGCAAGCCGTTGTGGCCCGCGTTGCCACCGCCGGTCTTGACCTTCACCTTGCCGGGCAGGAGATCGAGTTCGTCGTGGAAGACGACCACATCGGCTTCGGAAATCTTGAGGAAACGCGCAGCCTCGCCGACGCTGAGGCCGCTGTCGTTCATGTAGGTTTCGGGCTTGAGAAGCAGCACTTTTTCGCCGCCGATTTCGCCGTCGGCGGCGAGCCCCTTGAACTTCTTCTTCCAGGGGCCGAACCGGTGTGCCTCGGCAATGCGCTCCACCGCCATGAAGCCGATGTTGTGGCGGTTGCCGGCGTACTTGTCGCCCGGATTGCCGAGCCCGACGAAGAGCTTCATGGGTGGCTCATGCTCCGCAGACGCAGACGCGTATGTCTGGCGAGCGGAGGCCGGTGCGGGCATCCGCCTGCACCGGCCCGCGCCTTACTTCTTCTTGCCGGCTGCGGCGGGTGCTGCGGCCTTGCCAGCGGCGGCCGGAGCAGCGGCGCCCTTGGCGCCGGCAGCGGGAGCCGCGGCCTTGGCGCCGGCAGCCTTCGCATCGGCGGCGGGCGCGGCAGCATCGGCGGTCGCAGCCGCTTCTTCTTCCTTGCGCACGCCGGCAATCGTCGCGATCGTGAAGTCGCGATTGGAGATCACCGGGCTCACACCGTCCGGCATCGTGACCGACGAGATGTGGATCGACGTGCCGATTTCCAAGCCTTCCAGATTGATCTCGAAGGCCGCTGGAATGCGATCGTAGGGGCAGTAGCACTTCGACCTCGTGACGCACGACGTTGAGTACGCCGCCGCGCTTCAGACCAGGGGAAGCAGCTTCGTTGACGAAACGCACGGGAACCGCGACCCGGATGATGCCGTCATCTCCGATTCGCAGGAAGTCGACGTGGATCGGGAAGTCCTTGACGGGATCGACCTGCACATCGCGCGGGATAACGCGGATGGTGCCCTTGTCGGCAATGTCGATGTCGAACACGCTGGCCGTGAAGTGACCCTTGAGGATCTGCTTCCACAGTGAATTGTATTCGATGGCGATGGTCTCGGGGGTTTTCTTGTCCCCATAGATGACGGCGGGAATGTTCCCATCACGGCGAGCTTGGCGTGCGGCCCCCTTGCCTGCACGCGGGCGCGCCGTGGCTTTGAGAACGAAAATCTCGGAAGCCATGACGATGTCTCCAATAGAAAACGGCCGCGGCCGGCCTCCAAGGGTGCCGGGCGGCGTCTCACGCGGTTGCTTGAGATGGCGGGCTTATACCTGCAAACACGTCAATTGTGCAACCGGCCGGCATTGTGACGCGCCAAATCGGGTCCTCCCAGGTGCGGGTGGCCCCGGGCGTGGTGTTGATCCGCTTAAGTGATGGCGCTCAGGCGTTGGACACCACCATCAATTGTAGAACCTATACAACCAACAGGTTACTCCAAATCGGGGGAGGCAGGGCGCGGGCTTCATTTGTCCGGTGCGGGCTTGCCGCGTCCGCAATCCAGGCCATCCATTTCGATGCCGAAGAGCCGCGCGTCCGCATCGCGGAGCCGGCGGCAGACTTCGCGGCCCATGTTCATCTGGATCAGCGCGAACTGCTTGAGATCGAGCGCGTAGATCCGATAGAGGGCGGCGGATGAAATCTGGATGGCGCGGCAGTCCTCAACGGCGCGGACGGAGGCACTGCGGGCGCAATGGTCCATAACGGCCATTTCGCCGAAGCAGTCGCCCGCACCCAGGGTCTGAAGCAGATGGTCCTGGCCGCGCCAGGCTTTCAGCACATGAACTTTGCCGCTCTCCAAGACGAACATGGAGTCGCCTTGGTCGTCTTCCCGGAAGAAGTAGCCGTCCCTCGCGACCGCGACCACCGGGCACGAGTTCGAGCAGGACCTGCAGGATGCTGGATTGGATGCCGCCAAAGACCGGCATGCGCTGGAGGAGTTCGATGCGTGTGTCGTCCATGGGTCACTCCGGGACGAGAAGCCCCGTACCTTAACACGCTTGCCCCGATCTCCCGCATTATGCCCGCCGATGGCTCACGCCGCGTCCCGGCGCCACTCCGGAAACGGATCGGGGAGGGTGGTCCACGCTTTCGTATCGACTTTGCCGGTCTTCGGTAGCGGCAGGAGGCAGGCGTCGAGTTCGGCGCGGATGGCGGCCTTGTCCATGTCGCGCGTGCCGATGAAGACGATCTCCTGGCGCCGGTCTCCCCAGAGTTCGTGCCACGTCTTGTCGATCCGGGCGACGAGGCTCTCGTCCTCGGGCCAGTTGGACTTAGGCACGGCGGCCCACCAGTAACCGATGGCCTCATGCCGCACGAGTGCGCCGGCCTGTGCCAGTTCTCCAACCCACTGCGGCCGCGTAGCGATCCAGAAAAAGCCCTTGGCGCGGATCACGCCCGGCCACGATTTGGAAAAGAACGCATGCAACTTTGAGGGCTCGAAGGGGCCGCGCGCGCGATAGACGAAGCTGGAAATGCCGTACTCCTCCGTCTCCGGTTGATGATCCTTGAAGCCGTTCAGTTCCTTGAACCACGTCGGGTGCCGGTGCGCGGTGTCAAAGTTGAAGAGCCCCGTGTCCAGGATCGAGCGGGGGTCGACCTTGGCGTGGCTCGTCTCGATGATGCGCGCACCGGCATTGAGCGACCGCACGATCGCGCGGGCGGCCTCGCGTTCGGCGGGCGTGGCGATGTCGGTCTTGTTCAAGATGATGACGTCGGCGAATTCAATCTGATCGACGAGCAGTTGGACGAGGGGGCGTTCGTCTTCGTCGCCCGCGACCTCACCGCGGTCTTTTAGAAAATCATGCGAAGAGTAGTCTTTCAAAAGATGCGCCGTATCGACGACCGTCACCATGGTGTCGAGGCGGGCCACGTCCGACAAGCTCTCACCGTCTTCATCGCGAAACTCGAATGTGGTGGCGACGGGGAGCGGTTCGGCGATGCCGGTGGATTCAATCAGCAGGTAGTCAAAGCGGCCCTCGGCCGCAAGCCGGCGCACTTCCTTCAGCAGATCGTCGCGCAGCGTGCAGCAGATGCAGCCGTTCGACATCTCGACGAGTGCCTCTTCCGTGCGCTTGAGATCCGCACCGCCGCGTTCCACCAATTCCGCGTCGATGTTCACCTCGCTCATGTCGTTCACGATGACCGCGACGCGCAGGCCCTCGCGGTTGTTCAGCACGTGGTTGAGGAGGGTCGTCTTGCCGGCGCCCAGAAACCCTGAAAGCACGGTGACGGGCAGGCGCGTGTCCGGCGCGGCAGATTGCTGATCGAGATGGCGGACAACGGTTTCGTCCATGAGGGGATCTCCTACAAACCGGATGTTATAATATCCGGTACAAAGGAGAGGCGCGCCTGTCAAGCTGGCCGGGAGTTCTGTGGGTGGTCTGGGTTTTGGAGGTCTGGGGTCAGACCCCTCTGCCGGGGTCTGACCCCGTTTCACCGTTTCACCAGATGTTTCGCCGATGCCGCCTTGCGCCGCGCGGAGGGATCGCGGAAATAGTCCTATGACCAAGGACCACGTTAAACGTCCCGCCAAGCGCCGAGCCGCGCCCGAGCAGGACCAGATGATTGTCGAGGCTTTGAAGGACGCCGGCCGTCCTGTCAGCGCCTACGAGATCATCGACAGCCTCAGGGGGCAGGCGACGCTAGCGCCCCAGACCGTCTATCGCGCGCTGGACCGGTTGATCGCGTCGGGAGCGGCGCACCGTCTGGAGAGCCTCAACGCTTTTGTGGCTTGTAGTCATTCGGGCCATAAGGACACGGCTGTTTTCGCCATTTGTGACCGCTGTGGCGCGGTAGCGGAATTCGATGAGGCCGATGCGCTCAAAGCCTTGTCGGCATGGGCGGCGCGCGCGCATTTCGCCGTCCGCCAGATGACGCTGGAACTGCGCGGCACGTGCGCCGCATGCGCAGCGTTGGCCCCAGAACCTACTGCGCCCTAACCGCGCCCCCTACCGCCCCAACCCTGTGGCGCGCGCGACACGTTTTCGGGGTCAATCTACCCTTCCGCGGCCGGGGGCACTTGCTCAACCGGATATTATCCGCCACTGATCTGGATAGTATAACATCCGGGAGTGGGGAAATGGGCGTTCGAGCAGGTCTATCGGGGACGGCGGCGCGTGGCGTGGCGATTGGTGCGCTGCTGACACTGAGTGCTGGGGGTGCCAGTCCGGAGGCATTGGCGCAGGATGCATCGGGGAACGAAGTCCGCCTGCCGGAAGTGATTGTGACCGCGCCCAGTCCGGTCGCAAAGCCCAAGCCGAAGAAGAAGGCGGCGAAACCGGTGCCTGAGGCACCGAGTGAGGCCGCTTCATCGGCCGCAGGCGAGCCCGGCGTGCCGGATGTGGTCGGATCGCCCGCGGCCGATCCGATGGCAACATCCGTTGAAGTGTCGGAGCCGCTCCCGGGCACGCTCCTTGTCGTCGATGATGTGTTCGTGCCCGTCACCGTGACGACCGCGCGGGAAATCGAAGCGTCACATGGGGCGACGATTACCGAGGCTCTGCAGACCAAGCCTGGCATCGCGGGGACGAACTTCGCCGCCGGGTCTAACCGCCCGATCATCCGCGGCCTGGATACATATCGGGTCCGCGTTCAGGAAAACGGCATCGGCACGGCTGACGTTGCGGCCCTGTCGGAAGATCACGCGGTTCCGATTGATCCATTCGCCGCCGATCGTATCGAGGTTGTGCGCGGGCCGGCGACATTGCGCTATGGCAGCCAGGCCATCGGCGGGGTCGTGGCGGTGGAGAATGAGCGCATTCCCACGTTCATACCCGAGGGCGGCTTCTCGGGCGAGATCCGCGGCGGATTGAATTCGATCGACGACGGCCGGGATGGCGCCTTGCGGGCGACGGCGGGCGTGAACGGAGTGGCCGTCCATGCCGATGCTTTCAAGCGCACCGCGGACGACTACGAAACGCCTCGCGGGCGCCAGCTCAACTCGTTTGTGGACAGCGAGGGATTTGCAGTTGGCGGCTCGTTGGTTGGCCCTTCGGGCTTCCTGGGGATCGCGTTTGCACGCGTGGAAAGCTTGTATGGGATTCCCGGCGAGGAAGCCGCGGAGGTTAGCCCCAGGATCGATCTTGAGCAGGACAAAGTGATGGTGCGCGGTGAGTGGCGGGTGCGCGACATGGGTATCGAGGCCGTGCGCGTATGGTTCGGAGCCTCAGATTACCAGCACGTCGAACTCGCCCGCCATGGCGAAGCGCATGAAGAAGACCATGAAGATGAGCATGAGCACGAGGAGGAAGAGGAAGGGGGATTCGAGATCGGCAATCGCTTCACCAACGAGGAATACGAGGGGCGTCTCGAAATTCAGCATCTGCCAATCGTCACGTCCTTGGGCACGCTGCGCGGCGCGATTGGAACCCAGGCGTTCACCCGCAACATGCGTGGTCAGAGTTTCGAAGGCGACAGTCTTCTGGAGCCAAGCGAAACCGACAGCATCGCTGCTTTCATATTCGAAGAACTGGACGTTACGCCTCAACTCACACTTCAGGCCGCCGCGAGAATCGAGCACACGCAAGTTGACGGTTTTGTCCGCTCCGCTGTTGAAGGGGACGATGATGCGAGTGTGCTGACGGCAGCCGCTCGCGACTTCACCCCCGTCAGCGTCAGCCTGGGCGGACTCTACCGGCTGCCTGGTGCCCACGTCGTGACACTCAACGGGCAATATGTCGAACGTGCGCCGGATGCAGGCGAACTTTTCTCGGCCGGCATTCACGAAGCCACGGCTACTTTCGAGATCGGCAATCCGGACCTGGATATCGAAAAGGCATCAACTATCGAAGCGGGTCTGCGCAAGGCCTCAGGGCCGTTCCGTTATGACGCAACCGCCTTCTACACGCGTTATAATGGCTTCATCTTCAAAGGACTGACCGGTGTCGAATGCGGTGAGACGCTGGCGAGCTGCGGCGAAGATCATGATGACCACGACGCGCACGAAGACCACGGTCACGAAGGCCATGGGCACGAACTCGATCAGGTCGTGTTCGACCAGCGCAACGCCACCTTCTACGGCGTGGAGATCGGGGCTCAATACGATGTGGCCCCAATCTGGAACGGTGTGTGGGGCGTCGACGGCCGCTATGATTTCGTGCATGCCGAATTCGACGGGGGTGGCAACGTTCCGCGCATTCCGCCGCATCGGCTGGGCGGCGGCCTCTTTTACCGCGACGCCAACTGGTTCGCGCGGGTTGGCGTGCTGCATGCCTTCGACCAGAACCGCTTCGCGGTCCAATTTGAGGAAGAGGCAACCCCTGGCTATACGCTCGTCTCGGCTGAATTGAGCTACACCGCGCGCTTTTCCGGGCTTGGCGGGTTGCCGCAGGAATTCACAATCGGCATGAAGGGCGAAAACCTGACTGACGATGACGTTCTGAACCATGCCTCCTTCAAACGGCGCGAGGATGTGCTCCTTCCAGGGGCCAACGTGCGCGTGTTCGGCAGCATCAAGCTGAATTGACCTGACCGGACTTGTGGACACGTGTCCGGTCCAGTGATCCAGCCCGCGTCCCGTCCCGTTGCCCCATATGTAAGGTCAACATCGAGGGGCGCGGGATTGGATGCGAGAAGCGATGCGGGAACGGTCGGATGGGCGGAGGCACGGGCGGATGGCACGCCGCTTGTGCCACATGGGTTTGGTCCTTCTCGCCTTCGCGCCGCCTCCGGCTGCCGCCACCGATGCGCCTACCACTGATGCACCCGTCACCGAAACGCCAGCCACTGAAACGCCCGTCACCGATCTCACGACATTGGAAATCCGGGCCGGCGAAGGCCTCGCCAATGACACAACCACGGGCGAAGTCGTCGCCGCACTATTTTCGGCCAAGGGAAGTGTGGTTGATTTTTCCGGGCGCGGCTTGAAATCTCTGGACCTGTCCGGGTTGGACTTCAAAGGCGCGCGCATGGCCCGCGCCGATATTTTCGGCACAGATCTGTCCCGCGCTAATCTTGAACGCACCAACCTCGCCGGAGCGCGACTCGACCGGACCGTGCTGATCAAAGCGACGTTCGCCGGGGCGAACCTGGAAGGCGCGACGCTCATGCGTCCGACCATTTACTCGAGCTTGGCCATGGATTGGCGTGAAGCCCCTATCTTTGACAAAGCCAATCTCAGAGGCGTGCGCTTGACGGGCCGGCTGGACGGTGCCTCGTTCCGCCAGGCCGATTTGTCTGGGTTCGACTTCTCGCCGCATGATCCGCGTGCCGATATTTCGTTTCTTCCGCGCAACTTCTGCCGCGGCTGCCGGTTCGATGGGGCCCGCCTGAATGGGGCGAACTTCGATGATGCGTCCCTATCGATGGCATCATTCGCCGGCGCGGATCTAGCCGGTGCAAAGCTGACCCGCACGGATCTGACACGCGTGGATTTCACTGGGGCCGACCTGACGGGCGCCGATCTGGCGGGTGCGGACTTGGACGAAGCGGACTTGCGACAGGTCAAAGGCCTTGAAACGGCCAAGGGTTTGGGACTAGCTCTCAACCTGGATAGAGCGCTGAGGTAGCAGCGCCGGCGAAACAGGGTGGAAAGCAGTTTCAATGCCAAGTTTCACGACGTGGAGGGCGCGGGTTCCGATGGGACTGGTGCTTGTTCTGGCCTCGGTGTTGGCGATGGCCGCGGGTACGCAGTTCACTCACTCTCAGGATAGCCCCGAGGTCGATACCGCCCTGGTGATATCGGTCGATGTTTCCAATTCCATCGACGACACGCGCTACCAGCTGCAGATGGAAGGCATTGCCAAGGCGCTGGAGGACGACAGCGTCATCGAAGCGATTCTGACCGGCGGGCGCGGCGGAATACTGATTTCGCTGGTCGCCTGGGCGGACCGCCCCAAGATCGCGCTGCCATGGGTTCACATTGCGTCGAAGGACGACGCGTTAGCCGTTGCGGAGAGAGTGCGGCGACTGCCGCGCGAGGGCGGCGAGTTCACCTGCATGTCGGGCATGATGCGGATGATCGCGGACAAGGTGGTCACGCAGATCCCCGCCACCGCGCAGCGTATTGTCATCGACGTCTCGGGAGACGGCAAGGACAATTGCAATCGCGAGGAACCGGTGGAGACCGTACGCGACGAACTCGTCGCGTCCGGGATCATCATCAACGGCCTGCCCATACTTGAGGGCGACGAGGGTCCGGACCTTGAAGGCTGGTACCGCGATTACATCGTCGGCGGCACCGGCGCCTTCGTTCTGCCCGCCAACGGCTTTGAGGATTTTGGCCGTGCGATCCGCCAGAAATTCGTCATCGAAATCAGCGGCCAGCTCCCCCCCGCGCGCTACGCCGCGAAGCAGAGCGCGACGGACGTGGTTCAGAAATAGCAACGCCGCCGGTTCATGACCGGCGGCGCGGGGCTACTTGCGGATCTGAGGCTGCGCCAGCATCAGGTATCGTTCATGGTCACCGGCTGGCACTTCCAGCGCTTCACCGTCCACTGTGGATGGTTCTCCTGCCAGTTGGCCAGGAAGGGCGGCGCGAGCAGCGCACACTGAACGGCATCCATGTCGCCGCCTTCGATGGGCAGCTGATAGTCCTTGCAGCTCGTCGGGTCGGCGATAAGACAGGCCGAAATTACGATCGTCAGCATGGGGCTTGTTTCTCCCGTTTTTTCTGCACGGGGGCTGTGCGCCTCCCGCACCGCGCTTGCAGAGCGGTCGGACAGACTACGCGCCAAGTCTACGTCCGGATCAAGACCCCGGGCACAACAGTGAAACTAACGGCCCGTATCAAGCCGTCAGCAACAGTTCGCCCTTGCCGATCGTGGCCATGTCGCCCGCGTAGCGGCGCACCTTTGCCGGCAGGGCCGGGGGAGCCAATGGTCCCAGGATATCGGCCACATGGCGGCTCATCAGACGCAGGAAGACCATGTCGTGCTGGCCGCAATCAGAAAATGTGGCGAGCATCCGCTCGACGCTGGGACCGATCAGCGTACCGCGGCGCATCAAGGGGCCAGGGCCCGCGCCGAAACCGCCCTCGGCCCAGATTGTGCCCCCGGCCATGCGCGAGCCGGCGGCCGCGCCGGCCTTGCCTTTGACGACGATCGTCCCGCGCCGCATGCGGTCGCCGGCCCGCTCCCCGATATTCCCCGCGACCCGGATCGTGCCGCCGGCCATTCCGAACTTTTCACCTGCCAGCATGCCGCCGACATAGTCGCCCGCGTTGCCGCCGACGGTGACAAGGCCGCCCTTCATCCCCGCGCCGAGCCAGCCGCCCACGTTCCCCGTGATGTCGATGCGGCCCGATTTCATGTGCTGCGCAGTGTAGGCGCCGGCATCGCCTTCCACGATCAACGTGCCGCCATCGAGTTTGGAACCGATGCCGTCGCACGCCGCTGTCGTTCCCGACAGCACGAGGGAATCGGCGGGTGCGTCGGTGGTGATGTCGAACAGATCGCCGAGGGTGGCGCCCTCGAAAGGCATCTGCGCCAGTTCGCCGGCCGGACGGCCGAGGAGGGCGCCAGGGACCAGACAGGAGAGTTCCAGGCGCGCGCGGGGCGCCGACTTGAGACGAAGCCTGAGGCCGCTCATGCCACGTAATCCTTCAAGTGATAATGATGCTGGCCGAGTTTGCCGCCATAGTTGCCGGCTGAAACGCGCGTCACGCCCTTCGACGCGCCGATCTCGGTGACGGCCTTCAGCCCGGCACGCATGGCGCCCCCGACGGCTTCGGACGTGAGGCCGTCGATGACGATTTCGAGCACGGCGATCGTATCGGCATCGAGCTCGCTGTCGGTCGTGCCGCGCAGCGTGGGGCAGTAGGCGTTGTTAGTCGAGGCGACCGCGCCCTTGTACTTCGAGCCGACCTTGGAGCCAGACCGCACGATGCCGCCCGGAAATGGCGTGATGACGTCGGGCAGTTTGTTGATGGCCGTGACGGCGGCTTCCGCCGTTTCCAACAGGCCCACACGGTCGCGCCCAAGCAGCAGCAGGTTACCGCCGCCGACCGCATCGGTTGTCACGCCGCACGTGTCCTCGATGACGAACTCGCCATCCATGACGGGTACGCGCCAGAAGCGGCGCTTGCCAAGCCGCTTGGCAATTTGCCATCCGTCGCCGAAAAAGCGCGGGCCGGCGGACATGGCGAGCCGCTTGTCGCTGTCCAAACCATTGTAACAGGCCGAGCCCGGGCTTGTCAGAACGCACTGGCCGACGCGGTTCTTGAGCTGGGGCAGGATGGCATCGGGCGAGAACCCGAAGATGAGAACGCGCACGCCGGGGCGGCCGTCGGGCGTTTCGCTGGCGGGGATTTCGTAGTCGATGCCGCATTCCGCGCCGCAGCCGATGACCGACGTGCCGAAGCCCGTCATCGTCTGGGCGGAGATCATGGCCCATTTCAAGGTATCAGCGGTGATGATGAGGGCGGTGCCGCTCATGCCGAAAGCTTCGGCAAAGGTATCGTCGATGGCGACGCCGTTCACGTTCATGGTCTGACTGCCCGTCATTTGCGCGCCCCGGTCGGCTGAACGATGAGGCAGCCGCAGGTGCCGGGAGCATGGCCGCAACCGGCCATCATGATCTCGTCGTCGTGGATCCTGAAGTTGTCCATCTGCACGGTGTGGTAGGTATCGAAGTAATCCTTCAGCGGCTTCTCTGCGCGTTTGCGGTCGTAGTCGGGGCGCACGACGTGAGTGGCGCCGGCCACCACCTTCACGATCTGGCCGTTGCGCACGATCATCTCGCCGTTCTTGAAGACGAACAGCGGCGTCGTGAACATCGCCTCGCGGTCGGGGTTGTCATCGTAGACGGTAATGTCGGCGCAGGCGCCGGGTCCGAGGTGCCCACGGTCTCTGAGGCCGAGCGACTTCGCCGGACCCGCGCGCGTCATGATGGCGATTTCGTAGAGAGAGTATTCGCGGTCGATGGAAGCCAGCGTCGTCGCCTTCTGCGCCTCCGGGTGGATGCGGCGCAGCATCTCATTGCGGAACGTCTTGTCCATCAACAGCCGGATGAGATGCGGGTAGGTGGTGAACGGCGCGCCATTGGGATGGTCGGTCGTCAGGAAGACGCGCCAGGGGTCGTTGACGAGAAGGAACATCTCCAGGCCGATGGCCCACTGCAGCGCGTTGACGAAGCTCTGGTCGCGATACTTCATCGGCACCACGCCGCAACCGGCGTCGCACTCGATGTCCATCACCACCCACTTCTTGGGATGCGCGCTCTTGGTGTTGCCGTACTGGCGCATGGAGTCGCCGGATGCCGTGCAGGTCTGGCCAAAGAGCACCTGACCGATGTCGATCGACACGTTCTTGTACTGGTTGATGAGTTCGGCAATTTCCGCCGCACCCGACGAGAACTTCCAGTCGCCCTCGGTGCCGTAGCTGTGAAACTGGATGTGGGTGAGGTGGATCGGCGTGCCCTCGGAGGCGCGGATGGTATCGAGCGTCGTCTCCTTATTGCCCGGCGTGCCGAGATTGCAGCCGTGAATATGGATCGGATGCGGGACGCCCAACTCCTGCAGCGACCGGCCGAGCGTCAGGATGATGTCGCGCGGGGTCACGCCGTAGAAGGTGTGCTTCTCGTCGAGATCGAGTTTGCGCTGGTTGAACTTGAACGCGGAAATGCCGCCGGGGTTGACGACCTTCACCGCCAGCGCCTGCGCGGCGTGCATGGTCCAGGCGATGTAGTCCTTGATGTCTTCCTTATTGGCGCCCTGCGTGAGCAGCCGCAGGAAGTAGTCGTCCGAGCCCAGCATGACAAACGCGCCCTTGTCGATCATGGGCGTGTCGGCCATTTCCATGTGCGCCTGGCGGGCGTTGGCGGGCAGCATGGCGGGCTCGAAGGCGGCGGTGTAGCCCATCTCGGCGTAGCGATAGCCGGCGGTCAGCGTCGACGGGATGGCGTGGCCGCAGCCGGCGCGCGTGAGATCGCCGCGCGCTACCTCGTGGCCCTTGTGGTCTTCCGGCATGAGCATCCGCGCGATGGTGACCTTGCCGCCGCCGATATGCGAGTGGGGGTCGATGCCGCCGGCCATCACCACCTTGCCGGAGAGGTTGAATTCCTGTCCGACCTTGTCGGTGGGACCGGGCGTCACCACGCGGCCGTCGCGCACGTAGATGTCGCGCACGACGCCATCGACCTGGTTCGCAGGGTCGTAGACTTTTCCACCGGTGAACTTGATCAGCATGGGCAAATAAATCTCTGAGACTTTACAGTGCGGATTCGATGGCGCCGAGGATGGACGAGACGCGCGGCAGGTTGGAGCGTCCCAGATCTCTGAGCGGCAGCGACACCACGTTGTCGACGCGGACGATCTGGCCGGTATGATCGACGCCGGGCGTGCCGACAGGAATAAAGACGTCGGGGACCTTGCCAGATTTCACACCGGGCGTGCCGATCAGGATGAGCGGCATGTCGCCGGGCGGCGGCCCCAGATCGACCGTGAACGACGACAGCCAAACCAGAACATCGCCTTCGCCGGCGGCCACCATGCGTGAAATCTGGTATTTCATCATGTCGTGTTCGGGCTTGCCGGTCTGGTAGCTGACGCGCAGCGGATAGCCCGACTGCCAAGCGCAAACCGCACCCGCAGAGACAGCCCCGTCGTTGCCGCCGAGCGCGAGACCCGCGGCGCGCTGGGTCTTGTTCAGATCCTTCACCAGCTCGGAGACGCCATGCACGACGAGGTCGGCATTGGGGAAGTCGAGGGCAGGGGGAGCCCAGATGAACACCGGGTAGCTCGCCGCCTTGATGCGTTCGGCCAGCGCGCGCAGCTGATCGACGGGAACGCCAGCGACCGTGGCGGCGCGCAGCGGCGTACCATTGATGAGGACGCGTAGCGCGTTGACGACATCGCCCACCTCGGCCGGCGGGCACGGGACCGTTTCGACCGAACCCACCCGTGGCCCCGCAGCGCCGGTGTTGGGCAGGCCCGCACCCAGGATCACGACGTCGCGCTGAGGCGCGGGATCGGCGAACATCGACTTGGGCGTGTTGACGATCCGCTCGTAGAAGCGCGCGTGGTATTTCGGAATATCGGTCGCGACGATGACGAAGAGGTCAGCCCGGTTACGCGTTTCCGTGAGCGTGGTCATGAACCAGCCGCTTGTTTGGAGGACGCGGAAGTTTCTGAACTGCCCTTCGGACAGGGCATGATCGATAACGCCCCGGGTGCGGTCCGCGAGCGACATCACCGCCCGCATGCCGTCCACCTCGGTGCCAAGGCCACCGTACAGCGGGAGGCGGGCGGCGCGCACCAGACGCGTTGCCTCTGCAATTGCTTCATCCAGCGATACGGGCGTGCCGCGGATGGCCGGTGAGGCGCCCTCCACGGATCGTTCAAAGCCCGCAACCGCCCGGCCGCAGCCGTTCTTAAGGACCTTCAAGCCCTCAGCCGACCGGCCGATAACCAGGTCGTCGCATAGGATTCCGCAGAAGGGACAGGCCACGCCCTCAATAGACCCGGAGGCCGGCGCGGACACGTCGTTTGGAAGGCTCATGGGGTGCCGATCTCGTTCTTTCGTCGGAGGCGCACAAAAGCATGGACGATCCGCCAACACAACACCGGCGGCGCTTGTGCAGCGCGACATCCGGGCGGCGAAAAAGCGCATCGCGAGAACCAGAGGTGCTTCGCCCGATTGCGCTCACAATGGCCACTCACTATGGTGCCCGCCGTCCGGTCCAGGTGGGCCGGTTAAAGAAGCGTGCCTGGAGGAGACTTTATGGTGAGAGTGGTAGCATCCCTGATTGCGCTCGTCGCGCTGTTGCCGATGGCGGCGAACGCCCACGGGCCCTCGCGCCAGAAGGTGGTGTCGAAGATCGAGATTAACGCCCCGGTCGACAAGGTCTGGGCGGTGGTGGGCAACTTCCAGGACATGAGCTGGCATCCAGTCGTGGCCAAGACAGAAGGCTCGGGCGGCAACGATGTGGGCGCCACGCGCACGCTGACGCTCCAGTCGGGTGGCGTCATCAACGAGAAGCTGACCAAGTACGATGCTGAAGGACGCTCGCTGTCCTACGAAATCACCGACGTGGATGTGAAAGTCCTACCGGTCACCAATTATTCCGCGCACATGACGGTGACGGGCACCGCTGAAAAGTCCATCGTCGAATGGCGCAGCGCGTTCTATCGCGGTTTCGTCAACAATGATCCGCCGCCGGAGCTGTCCGACGAGGCAGCCGTGAAGGCCATCAGCGATGTTTTCGAGGGCGGCCTCGGCGGTCTCAAGAAGAAGCTCGAAGGCGGGTCGTGATCCTTTCACCACCCATCGCAATGCGTCTAGCTGCCCGGTCGACAGCCGGGCAGTTTGCGTTTGGATTACTGGCGGTCCCTTGGTTCTTATGGGGCTGGAATGCTGCGGCGGCCCCAAACGCGGCCAAGCAGGCTTTCGTCACCAACCAGCTCGGCAACTCCCTTTCGGTTGTCGATCTGGAAACAGCGGTGGCCATCAAGGAAATCGAGATCGGCGGCGCTCCCGCTGGTGTTGCCGTGTCGGCTGATGGACAGACAGTTTTCGTCGCCGCTCCGGAATCGCAAGAAGTCGTGGCGGTGGATATCGCGGCGCAAACGGTGACCACGCGCGCGGTGGTCGGACGCGGTCCGCTCGGCATCGCCGTCAATCCGAAAGGTGGGCAACTTTTCGTGGCGGATTGGTACGAGCACAGCATTCATGTGGTCGACCCCGGCACGCTATCCGTCCAGCAATCGGTAAAGGTCGGATTGTCACCGTCCGGGCTCGCCGTGAGCCGCGACGGCAAGACGCTGATCAGCGCCGATCGCGACAGCAATCAAATCTCGCTGATCGATACCGCTGATCTTACCGTCACCGCGACCATCCCCACGGGCGAGAGACCGTTCGGCGTCGCGATCGATGGTGCAGGCGCGCGGGCCTACACGGCAAACGTCGCATCCAACTCGATGACGGTCGTTGACCTGACGACGCGCACGCGACTGAAGGATATCGCGGTCGGGTTGCGGCCCTATGCCGTGGCCCTTGCCGGGGGGCGGATTTTTGTCACCAATCAATATGGCGGTTCGGTCTCGGTGATCGATGCGGAGAGCCTTGAGGTGATTAAGACCATTCCCACCGGGAGCTACCCGGAAGGCATTGAGGCCGATCCGGCCGGGCGATTTGTTTACGTCGCCTGCTGGGATGACAACACCCTTGAGCGTATCGATGTGGCGACGCTGGAAGTTACAGCGCGCATTCCGGTGGGTTCGGGTCCTCGGGCGTTCGGACAATTTCTACGCTGAAGGGTCCGGCCTGCACCCGCTGGCCTTACCCGCCGGTTTAAAGCACAAGCGGGCCTTGAACTCCGGCAGCTAACCTTAAATCTTCGCAATCTGGCGGTTTTGGCCTGACTTGACCGGGTTGGTTTCGCTAACGTCCGCCTCAAGTCCGAACGGGTCGTGAGCCCGTAAGGACCTCAACAGCACCATTGCGTCCCTGGGCAGCCACTGTCTAAAAGACGGCCTGCCTACGAAAAGGCCCGGCAAGGGCGATGGGCGATGGTTCAAGGAGGAATGCAAGAAATGTTGCGCACTGTGCGTGGTCTGGCTGCGGTTCTGACGCTGGCTCTTCCCTCTTATGTCGCGGCGGCGGGCGATCCGCCGGCACCGGCAGATGCCATCTTCAACGTGCGCCACCTGGATCTTGTGACCAAGGGATCGGGTGTGAAATACAAGTTTGAGCACATCGTCTCGGACGAGAAGCTGCTCGGCAAGGCGTTCTCGGACGATATCATCCTCAATGTCAGCGACGAGAACGGTAACGGCCAGCGTGATATTGATGTGACGGTTTTCTCCGGAGATCGGCAGCGTCCGGTCCAGAACTACGAAGATCTGTCCATCAACCCGGTCTTCATCTGGTACCTCGACAAGTGCGTCGAGAATTACCGGCTCTTGTCGGGCGGCAAGCAACCCTACTTGAAGGGGCGCTTCCGGGACGCGTTTCTGGACAAGGCCAAGATCGAGCCGGCTAAGTTCGATTTTGGCGGCAAGTCGATTGATGGCTACACCATCACAATGGTGCCGTTCGAGGGCGATCCGAACGTGCACAAAATGGCGGGGTTCGAAAAATCCAAATTCACGATCACATTCAGCAAGGATGTGCCGGGATACTTCTACCGGATGGATTCGGATATTTTCAGCTCGCAGGCCGGAACCGGCAAATTGCAGGATCGCCTGACGCTCGTGGAGGCCAAATGATGCGACACGTCATGGCCGCAGTGGCGGCTCTGGCGGTTACGGCAGGATTGGCGATAGCCCCTGCAACCGCCCAGGTCGACGAAGACTTGATCAACGATTATCCGACCTTCAACCGGGCCGACTATGTGTTCGGCTGCATGCAGGTCAACGGCAACACGCGGCTCGCCCTGGAGCGGTGCTCGTGCTCGATCGATGTGATCGCCGAGATCCTGCCGTTCAAGGATTACCAGCAGGCTGAAACGATCCTGTCCGTGCGCCAGCGCGGTGGGGAAAGCGTTGCGCATCTCATGAACCCTGCCTCGCAGCGGATCGTGGAAAAGATGCGTCAGGCACAGATTGAAGGCGAGTTGCGCTGCTTCTGAAGCCGGGCCGCAGTTGCTGAACGCAGTGGTCTCATCAAACAAAGCGGGCGCCTGTGTCTGACACAGGCGCCCGCTTTTTGTTTTGGGTCTCATCCAGCCGGGCCATGCGCAAAGCTTGAGGCGCGGCGAACTGGTGTGACGCGTTACGAGGCCTTCGGCCCCGTGCGTCCGCTATAGACCTTGCCCTCGGTGTCGGTGGCCTTGACGTCAAGCGTTTCGTCGCCACCCGCCGCATACGTGAAGCGGAAATTCGGGTCTTCCGAGATCGAGATGCCACCGGTCATCGTGAACACCATCTCGTCGCCGCGCTTCACTTCGATTTCGCGGATGAAGCGGGCTGGAATGTAGAACCCCGTCGCCTGATTGAGCTGCAGACCGGAGTACTGCGGGTGCTTGATCATCAACTGGCCTTGGCGTGCGCTTGCCGAGGCGTCCGCTTCCAGCGTCTTGACGATCATGCGGCCGGCGTCGGCCAGCGCCGCATCGGTATCCTTGAGCGCCGGGGCCGAGCAGCCGCCCGCCGCCTTCACGAACTTTGTCGCCATGTGGAGCTTGCCGTCGTCCGTTTCCACCACGGCGCGGATATTCGAATACATATCGACGCGGACGCGCGTGGAGAGCACACGCTCGCCGGTCCCAGCCGCCGGTCCATATGCAAATTCCGCGACCACGGGCGCCGGGTTCTTGTCGACGATCAGCGTGAGCTTCTTGGCGCGCGCCGAGACGTCCGCCGGGATCCGGATGGTGATCGGCACGAGCGCGGCGTCATCGGCACGGACGGGCGCTTCGAGCGACACGACGGCCGCGTTCTCGACCGGTGTGCGGTCGCCGAACACGTCCTTCTGCAGCGCGGGCCAGATATCCGCTTCGATCAGCGCATTGCCGGTGGGCGCGGGTTCGGCGGCCTGCAACGGCAGGACGGCGGCAAGCGCGCCGGCGGCGAGGGCCGCGATGATGTAGATTTGCCTGCGTGAGCCCCACGTTGAGAGCATGACGTTTCTCCTGACCTTTCTGACTTCGTTCTTCGGTCGCATATGCAAAATATCTAATGTCTTATGGGCGCCGGTTCAACAGGTCGGCTTGGGAACCGAACTTCTCCGGTCCCTGACTCGGGGAACGGTGCCTAGCCCCTTACGAACTCATCGTTGCCCAAAACTTTGACATCCGCTGCCGTGGCGGTCTGTGACTTTAGTCCGCCCCGCCTTCCCGCCCCGCCTGTCCGGGCGGCCTGTCCGGGCGACCTGTCCGGGCGGCCTGTCCGCGCCTATTCCCATTCGAGCTCGGCAAATGCCGCGGTTACGTTGCGCTTATGATACTCGTCAAAGAGTTGCCATGCATCCTTTTCCGATAGCCCGGCACTGGCGGTGGCATCCGACAGGGTTTTCCCAGCCTTGATGAGGGCTCTCACGTCTGTGGCGACGGTGGTCAGGTAGCGGTGCAGGGGCGTTGCCGCGTCGGTCCAGGTCATGGCGTGGGGCCCGTGTCCGGGCACGATTCTGGCGGGGGGCGTGGCTGATAGCTGGTCTAGAAGCGCCAGCCAGCCTTTGATGGAGCCGTCGATCGTCGGGATGTGCCCGGCAAAGATCAGGTCGCCCATGAACACGGTGCCGGTCTGTTCGTCCTTCACGGTCAGGTCGTTATCGGTATGCGCCGTCGGGTGCGCGGTCAGTTCCAGCATCCGCCCGCCCAGATCCACCGTCGTGCGATCGGTGACCGTGAGGGTTGGCGGGATCAGCTTGGTGCCGGCAAAGGCCGCTTCGCCCAGCAGGTCCTTGTTGATGGCCAGATAGCGTTCGGCGCGGGCCATGAGCCCGCGCGGCAGTTTGTGATGCCCCGCGAACGTCGTGCCGTCCGCCTCAAAGGCGACGTTTCCAAACACGTGATCGGGGTGCATGTGGGTGTTGATCACGTATCGGACTGGCAGTGGAGTGACCGCCGCGATGGCCTCGCGCAGGCTGCGGCCGACGACGGGGCTGCCGCCGGTGTCGATGACCGCGACCGCTTCCTTTCCGACGATGAAGCCGGGATTGGAGATGTCGCCCTTGTTCTCAGGTGAAAATAGCGCGTGCTGGCCGCGATGGACGAAGACGCCGGGCGCGATTTCCATGACCGTCGCGGCGGCGGCCGCCACCGGGATGACGCGCAGGACAGGCAGGGCAAGTGCGGCCGCTCCGGCGGTCAGGCAAGCGCGGCGGGTGATGCGAAGCCGACTCCACGAAGCCTGAACATCGTTGGGCGGCTCATACGTCTTATTGGGCGTGGACATGCGAACTTTCCAGCGTGTGCTCTTTTAAGTTGGGATCGCCACCGTGAGTTTCCAATGCGCGCGCGACCGGGCTTATCGTCGACCCGAAGTCTAGGCCAAGTCGGTCTCCGGGTCATTGAACCTCGGCCAGACCCGGCGCAGGCCAGACATAACCGATTGGTATCAATAGGTTGCAGCTGGGGCGTTGGGGGCGCTGCCACAAAAAAGCCTGAAAGGCACGCCGAGCCTGTCGTGTCGGGGGCAAATATTTTCAACATTCATGCGGCTATGTCAATACTCACAAGGTGTAGCAGGCTAGTCCTCTGACTTAACGTGCGGTGCACCATCGAAGAGGCCGTCAACCTATCCATCTGACATTCATAGAAAAAAACAATCGAACCTGTACCTACGGCTAGTGTGTCAAAAAAAATGACCTCACGGATTGTCTTGCGGACCTCACGAGAAAGTGTCTAGATGCGCCCCGGTGATGAGACCCGGGGAGGCCTGTTCGGAGGAGCAGTTTTCCACCTGAGATGGACCCGCTCATAGGGGCAAACCCAAGCGGCAACCGTCCCGGCAAAATCCGTGGCTGATCATCTTGCAAGCGTGGCAAGAACCTCAAGGAGGAAGCGCGATGCGCAGAAGTGCACTCGCATGTGGTCTTTTGGCCTCTGCAGCGTTGTCGTCGCCGGTTTTGGCGAATGACGACGTGAAGAAGGCCATTGCTGACCCCAATAACTGGGCTGTCCAGATGGGCAACTACGAGGGCTGGCGTTATTCCCAGCTCGATCAGGTCAACACCTCGAACGTCAAGGACTTGAAGGTCGCTTGGCAGTTCTCGACCGGCGTTCTGCGCGGTCATGAGGGCTCGCCGCTGGTGATCGGCAATGAAATGTACGTTCACTCGGCATTCCCCAACAAGGTTTTCAAGCTGAGCCTCGAAAACCCGGTTGAGCCGAAGATCCTCTGGAAGTACGAGCCCAAGCAGGATCCGTCGGTCATCCCCGTGATGTGCTGCGATACCGTCAACCGTGGTCCCACGGTCGCCGGCGACACGCTGATCATGGGCCTCGCCGACACGACCATCGTTGCTCTCGATACCGCAACGGGCAAGGAAAAGTGGAAGCAGGTGAACGGCGATCCCAAGAAGGGTGAAACCTACACCGGCAACGTTCTCATCATGAACGACAAGGTCGTGATGGGCACCTCGGGCGCTGAGTTCGGCGTTCGTTGCCACGTAACCGCCTACTCGCTCGCCGATGGCAAGCGTCTGTGGCGCGCCTACTCGATGGGTCCGGACGCCGACATCCTCGTCGACCCGGCAAAGACCCTGTCGCTCGGCAAGCCGGTCGGCAAGGACTCTTCGCTGAAGACCTGGACGGGCGATCAGTGGAAGATCGGTGGCGGCTCCACGTGGGGCTTCTACTCGTACGACACCGAGGCCAACCTGTTCTACTACGGTACGGGCAACCCCTCGACCTGGAACCCGGCACAGCGCGCTGGACCGGACGGCAAGCGTATCGACCAGAAGTGGTCGATGACGATTTTCGCTCGTAACCCCGACACCGGCGTGGCCGCCTGGGCATACCAGATGACCCCGTTCGATGAGTGGGACTATGACGGCGTCAACGAGTCGATCCTCACCACCCAGAAGATCGGTGGCGAAGACCGCAAGGTTCTGACGCACTTCGACCGTAACGGCTTTGCTTACACGATCGACCGCCTCACCGGCGAGCCGCTCGTCGCTCAGCCCTACGACGAAGATCTGAACTGGTCCACGGGCGTTGACCTCGACAAGTCCTCGCCGACCTACGGTCGTCCCGCGGTTGTCGATGCTAAGTCGACCTTCGTTCAGGGCGCTGACGTGAACACGAAGAACATCTGCCCCGCGGCCCTTGGCTTCAAGGACCAGCAGCCGGCTGCGTATTCTCCGCAGACGAACCTGTTCTACGTGCCCGTCAACAACGTGTGCATGGACTACGAACCCTTCAAGGTTTCGTACACGCCTGGTCAGCCCTACGTGGGCGCCACGCTCTCCATGTTCCCGCCTGAAGGCAAGACGAACACGGGTCACTTCACGATCTGGGATGGCGCTGCTGGTAAGATCGTTCACCAGCATGACGAGCCCTTCTCGGTCTGGTCGGGCGTCCTGACGACCGCTGGCGGCCTTGCTTGCCACGGCACGCTGGACGGCTTCCTGAAGTGCCGCGACGCCAAGGATGGTGCTGAACTCTTCAAGCACCGCCTGCCGTCTGGCTCGATCGGTAACGTCTTCTCCTACGCCATCGGTGGCAAGCAGTACATCGGCCTCTACTCGGGCGTCGGTGGCTGGGCTGGCATCGGTCTGGCAGCTGGCCTTGACAAGCCGACGGACGGTCTGGGCGCAGTCGGCAACTACGCCGGTCTGAAGTCCTACACCGATCTCGGTGGCACGCTCACCGTCTACTCGCTGCCCTAATCGGTAGTTGATTTGACGAACGGAAGCCGGCGCAGGGCAACCTGCGCCGGCTTTCTTCTTTTGAGTGGATGGCAGGTCACATGGGTGGCAGGCCCGCGCATCGGGGGCGTTGCGCAACGGTGTGTTCACGATCGGTTTTCATCGGGGCATGGTCCGCCACTGACAAGCCGGGATGCGATGGCAGGCCGATATCGCCGTGGCTTTGTTGCCGGGCTTCACGAGACGACCGGCGGGTCAATTGGCGGCGCTTCGAAGCGCCAATCCGGCAAGGCAACGTGAATGCGACTAAAGTCGTTCTTATTGTCGCACCAAAGACAAAAAACCGTTTCTTCCCTGGAGCACGTAACAAGTCCCGATGTATCCATGCTCCGCCATTACGGTAGAGCAAGCGAAGGTGGCCGGAGACGCGCAATACGGCGCGGAAACCGGTTCTGGAATTCAAATAATTCAAGAAACAGGGGAAACGCGTGAAGAAGCTTTGGTTTGGGTTTGTTGCCGCCGGTCTCATGACAGTGTCCGCCGGTGCCGCTTTTGCCGATGCGCCCGCCGCGGCGCCGCCGATACCGACAACGAAGACCGAAGGTGCGACGAGCGCACTGCCCGATCCGGAGCTGCATAAGGCCGCTCAGGAAGGCAAGACGTTCGAGGACGGCAAGTGGGTGCTGCCCGATGGTTCGCCCACCTACAACGTCGAGCGCGGCGCGGACAACACCGATGCGGTCAAGATGGTTGACTGGAACACCTATTCCGGTTGGCGCCGGTATCACGCCGAGTGCCACGTCTGCCATGGTCCGAATGCGGAAGGTTCGTCGTTCGCGCCGTCGCTCCATGACTCCTTGAAGACGATGGATTACGCCAAGTTCCTGCAGGTGGTGGCCAGCGGCCAGGTCCGCGACGTCGCCGGCACGAAGTACATCATGCCCGCACTCGGCGATAACAAGAACGTCATGTGCTACATTGACGATCTGTACGTTTACCTTCGCGCCCGCGCGACTGACGCTCTTCCCGGCGGCCGGATTAGCGCCGACCAGCGCGCAGAAAAGCCGAAGGAAGCCATCGAGGCTGAAAAGTCCTGCATCGGCGAATGATAAATTCGACGGTTTGCGTGCTAACTTTAGGCGCGGAACTGTTGATTTGATCTCAGTTAGCTACTAGCCGTTTCATGCAAGCCCGGGCTATAGTTCCCGGGCTTGTGTGCATTTTGCGGCTGCCCGGGCGTGGCCATTGCCCCAAGTTCGTACGGACAAGCATAAGGGCTCAAGCCTGCTGTCTGCATTCTCCATGGAGGAA
Organism: uncultured Alphaproteobacteria bacterium; assembly: GCA_963786675.1. Classification (GTDB taxonomy): domain Bacteria; phylum Pseudomonadota; class Alphaproteobacteria; order Rhizobiales; family Hyphomicrobiaceae; genus JAGVSR01. Next base: position 399,487 of record CAWAZY010000003.1, read on the forward strand.
ACACTGGTGCGCTTGCATACGTCTTTGAAAATGATTGCCATGCTTGCCGTGGTTGGGACCGGTCTGGCCGCGTGTGGCTCGGAAGAGCAGACGGCCGAGAAGAAGGACGAGCCTGCGGCAACCAGCGAACAGGCCGCGGCACCGGCTGCGGAGCCTGCACCCGCAGCAGCGCCTGAGCCTGCGGCCCCTGCTGCGGAGGCCCCGTCGGAACAAGCGGCAACGACATCGGCGGAAGCGCCGGCGGCTGCACCTGAAGCGGCACCTGCAGCGGCTGAAGCCCCTGCTGCTGAAGCACCTTCCGCGACCGCGGAAGCTCCGGCCGCTGCACCCGCGGCTGACACACCGGCACCCGTTGCCGAAGCCCCTGCCGCAGCTCCAACTGACACCGCCGCTGCGCCCGTTGATTCCACGGCTGCCTCGCACTCCATGACGGATGAGGAACTCGCCAAGGCCGCGCAGGAGGGCAAGAAGTTCGAGGATGGTAAGTGGGTGCTGCCCGATGGCTCGCCGACCTACAATGTAGAGACCGAGGGATCAGGCGACAGCCTCATCGTCAAGCAGGTGGACTGGAATACGTATTCCGGCTGGCGCCGCTATCACGCCGAGTGCCACGTTTGCCACGGTCCGAACGGCGAAGGGTCTTCCTTCGCTCCGGCGTTGCTGGATTCGCTGAAGACCATGGACTACGCGAAGTTCCTGCAGATTGTCGCCAGTGGCCAGCGCCGCAACGTCGGTGGCACGGACTTCATCATGCCGGCACTGGGCGATAACAAGAACGTCATGTGCTACATCGACGATCTGTACATCTACCTGCGGGCGCGCTCGACTGGCGCACTTCCGGGCGGTCGCCTGAGCGCCGACCAGCGTGCCGAGAAGCCCCCGGAGGCCAAGGAGGCCGAGGAAGCCTGCCTCGGGCCATGAGCGCCTCTGCCGGCTACTAAGCTGCCGTGTGTTGGCACATTTGAGACCTGAGACTGCGGCGGTGGCCCCTGGGCCGCCGCCGTTTCGCGTTGGTCAGCCGTCAGTGTCAATCCGTTCAACGCATGACAAGAACTTCATGTGCAGCCTGGCGCGGGGAACCCTATATGTCAGGGGCAAGCGGTGGGACTCCGATCGGCGCGGTGTCCCGGCCACAAAAAACGTCCACAAAGCGCTGCGGTGCACAATCGCGTTTGCGTTGCGCTGCGGCCAGGAAACAAGAACGAGAGAGTTATGAAAAAAACGATCCTCGCATTATTGGCCGTGACGGCGTGTGCCGCCACCGGTCCCGCTCACGCCGCTGACGGTAACCTCGCTGATGCGGCCAACCGCAAAGTGCTTCGCGTCTGCTCGATCCCGGAGAACATGCCCTACTCCAACGACAAGGGCGAAGGTTTCGAAAACAAGATCGCCGAAGTGATCGCCGATGAAATGAAGGTACCCGTCGAGTACACGTGGTATCCGGGCGGCTTCGGCCTCATCCGGCGGACGCTGGCAGCCAAGCGCTGCGATCTGGTGCTCGGTACGGTTCAGGCCGATGAATATACGCTCAACACCAACCACTACTACCACACGACCTACGTGATGTTTTACAAGAAGGGCAGCGACCTGGATGGCGTCACGTCTTTCTCCGATCCCAAGATGCAGGGCAAGCGCGTCAGCAACCAGGGCGGCCCGATTGGCGATCAGCTGGCGAAAGCAGGTCTGATGCCGAGCGCGAAGGCCTATCTCATCAACGTCGATCGCCGCTACATCAACCCGGAGCAGGAGATCATCGACGACGTCTTGAAGGGTGAGATCGATGTCGGCGTTCTGTGGGGTCCCTTCGCCGGCTGGTTCTTGAAGCCGCACCTCGATAAGGTCACGATGGTTCCCATCACCGAGCATGTGCCGGGGACCGCCAAGCCGGACTACCGCATAACCATGGGCGTGCGGGCCAACGAGTTCGAACTGGAAGCGCCAGCTCAACGAGATCATCAAGAAGCGCCAGGGCGACATTGATAAGATCCTGTTGGAATACAATGTGCCGCTGCTCGATGAGGATCTGAAGCCAGTCACCAAAGCACGCAAATAGAAGCATCGTAGATGAAGACAGACCATCGGCCTGCGGCTCCGGCCGCAGGCCTAGCCCCCCGCCTCCGGCATCCGGCGACGCGATTCATGCAGAGCCCGTCCGGACTTGTCCGTGGCGGGTTCTTCGCGCTGATCAGGATTGTAGTCATCGTGCTCCTGGCCGGCGCGTGCCTGATCGCTGGGACGCCGGGTGCACTACGCGCGCAGGACGCCGCTTCCCACGCGGATGCGGAAAAGATCGCGGAGGTGCCAGAGCCCGCCGATTATCGCACCGACGACTACAGGACGCCCGTGCCGAAGACGCTGAAGGGCGCGCAGGTCATCACGCCGGATGAAGCCGAAGCGCTGCATTCTGGCAAGTCGGCTGTGTTTATCGATGTCTACCCGCGTGCGCCGCGTCCGCCCAATTTGCCGGCCGGCACGGTCTGGCGCGATCCTCCGCACGCCAGCATCGGCGGCGCGCATTGGCTGCCGAATGTCGGCTACGGCGTGCTGTCGGCGGAGTTTGAGACCTATTTCAAGTCGCGGCTCGACAGCCTGACCGGCAATGATCAATCAAAGCCGGTGGTTTTCTTTTGCTTGAAGGACTGTTGGATGTCCTGGAACGCCGCCAAGCGCGCACTGTCCTGGGGCTACACGTCCGTCATCTGGTTCCCCGAGGGCACCGACGGCTGGCAGGGGCTCGGCAACGATCTCGTTTCGGTCACGCCCGTGGAGTAAATGAATAGACAAAAAAGCGCGGAAGCTGACTGACTGCATCCGCGCCTTTTTTGTTGGCCCAGTTGCCGTTGCCGATTCAATTCGACATCTTTGCGCGGATTGTCCGCGCCAGCTCGAACAGGCGCTCTTCCATCACTGCGGGCAATTCGCATGCGATCGGAATGTTGGCCTGGCGTTCCTGGAAGATGCGGCCGGCCCAGTACTGCTTTTCCTCTTCCGGGCTCAGCGGCGTGGCCGACGTGTCATCTACAATGATATCACCCTTCAGCTCCGCGATGTTGACGCCCTGCTGCTCCAATTCCTCCGCACGCGCCTTCTGTGCGCGCTGATACTTTTCGATACCGTTGATGACAGCGCGCCGCTGCGTGTTGATCCTGTCGAACAGGCCCGCGAAGATTTTGGTTAACTGTGCGTCACGCTCGGCTTCGGGGACATCCTTGATAAAGGCATCCAATGCCGCTTTGGCTTTCTCGATATCGACGCGCCGGGACGCGAGCTTCTTGACCAGGGCTGCGAGCTTGTCGTCGCGGTACCAGTCCTTATACGCGTCGATGGCGGGACCATCCCAGATGGCCACGACCGAAAGGTTTTCGACCCGCTTCTGTACGCACGGCCAATCGGGGTGATCGGGATCAGCCGCTGCAAAACTAAAGGATGGCGCGAAGATCAGCGCCGCTCCAAGTGCGGCGCAGAAACGGAATTGCTTGCGAATGCTCACGGGATTTTCCTCTTTTTTCTCTTCGGCCTTTTGGCTCGTTGAATTTTAGGCGCGTTGGATTTGAACCCGCAACAACGGCGTGAAGTTGACGCGCCGTAGTCAGGGCGGGGTGGCATCATCCAACCGGTGCGCCACCTCCGGGGCCGCCGCGCCGGCCGATCAGGCCCTTGGACGGATTATAAGCGTAAGTGGCGGCTCCCAGGAACAGGATGGTGCAGGCAACGACAACGGAAAGGTGCGTGATGTCCAGATATTCGCCCGATTGCAGCGGGATCAGCACGCCATCCCAGCTGATGCCGCCCTGAACGGGGGTCTGCGTGGGGTCAATGCGGGGCCCGACCTCGCCGTAGAGCGCGAAGCGAATAAGTTCCACGGCGTGCGTGAACGGGTTGAAACGTGAAATCTCGTACAGGAGGGGGCTGCCCTCGCGAATCCGCCAGAGCGGGTAGAGAGCGGAGGATGCGAAGAACATCGGGAAAATCACGAAGTTCATCACGCCGGCGAAATTCTCCAGCTGACGGATGAGTGACGACATGAGCAAAGCCATCGCACCCAACATGAGTCCGGAAAGAATGAGCGCCGGCAGCACTGTCAGGTAGCCGTGCAGAGGTGGCTGGATCTCCCAGAGATAGGCGATGGCCAGGAATGTGTAGGCTTGCAGCACCGCGACGGCGACGCCGCCGATCAATTTGGACACGAGCAGGAACGAGCGCGGGAAGGGGGCCACGAGCAGCGTGCGCATGGCGCCCGTCTCCCGGTCGTAGACCATCGAGAGTGACGACTGCATGGCGTTAAAGAGCAGGATCATACCGACGAGGCCGGGTGTGATGAATGTCTCGTAGAGGACATACGTCGTGTAAGGCGGGATGATCGACACGCCTAGAACCTGCCGGAAGCCGGCGGCGAAAATGAAGAGCCAGATGAGTGGCCGGACGAGTGCCGAAAAGAACCGCTCGCGCTGATAGAGGAAGCGCAAGACCTCACGCCAGACGATGCCGCGGAAGCAGGCGATGTAGGCGGCTAGGCCGTGACGGCGGATGGGTTCGGCGGCGGGCGCTGCCGTGCGAATTGTTGTTTCCACGTTCATGCCGCCTCCGCGGTTGCGCTGGCGCCGGTCATGGCGCGGAAGGCATCGCTCACGGTTGCGGTACCGGTGGTTTGCAGGAGGCCGGGTACGGTGCCGCTGTAGAGGACTTCGCCCTTGTGCAGGACGACGACGCGGTCGTCGGCTTTCACCTCGTCGATGAGGTGCGTGGCCCACAAGACGCCGAGTCCCTCGCGCGCCACAAGGCCGCGCACGATCTCCAGCACGCTTTCGCGCGAGTCGATGTCGAGGCCGACGGTGGCTTCGTCCAGAAGCAAGAGGCCGGGCCGGTGTAGGAGCGAGCGGGCGATCTCGACGCGACGTGCCTGGCCGCCGGACAAATTGCGCACCTTTTCCTGAGCGCGATCGGCGAGCCCGACCGTTTCGAGCGCCTGCGCCGCGCGGCGCTTGGCTTCCGATTTCGCAATGCCATGGAGTGCTGCGTGATAGAGCAAGTTCTGCTGCAAGGTGAGATCGCTATCGAGCGTGCGGCTCTGGAAGACGACGCCGAGACGCTGCAGGGCGGCCGTGGGACGGCGGCGCACATCATGGCCGAGAATACAGATCTCGCCGGAGACATTGTCATAGAGACGCGTGATCAGTGCGAACAGGGTCGACTTGCCCGCGCCGTTCAATCCAAGAAGAACCGTAAACGCTCCTCGCGGCACCGAAAGGGATACGTTCTTGAGTACCTTTTTCTCGCCGAAGGCGTGACTGACGCCATTGACCAGAAGAGAGTCGGAGGGATCCACCTCAGTCGCCAAGTGTTGCAGATTGGGGTTCGTCACGGTGGTCACTGCCTTTCTCCGGCATCGCAGCCGCAGCAAAAAGTTAGCCTCCGGTCCGCTCATTCGAGCCGAAGACCGGAGGCTGACGTGTAATCAGTCGATCGACGATACGACGCCCCAGGGATAGCGGCCGGTCTTGATGGACTTGATCGGTTTTTCGCTGGCGACATCGATCACGGTTACATCGTTGGATGTCCCGTTGGTCGTGATTAGGAGTTTCTCGTCCGGTGTAAATGCGAGGTTCCAGACCCGCTGGCCGACGAGAATGTACTTCTCAACCTTGTACGTCGTGGCATCAACGACAGCGACGCGGTTGGCCGGGCCTAGAGCCACGAAAGCCTTCTTACCGTCCTTAGTGATGCGCACGCCCACGGGCTGGATCGCATCCTTCGTAATGCCTTGGATCTCGAAATTAATCTTACCTTTGATCTTACGATCGACCGCATCGATGATCGTAACGGTGCCGCCAATCTCAGCGCTCACCCAGACTTCCGATCCATCGGCTTTGAATTCGGCGACGCGCGGACGGTTGTCGACCAGAATGTTGTCGATGTTCTTGAAGCCGTCGGTGGCAATGAAGTGGGCCATATTTGTCGTCTCGGAGGTGTTGACCAGCACCTTGCCGTCCGGGCTCATGCCCATGCCTTCCGGTTCGACGCCCACCGGAATATCGGTGATGATTTTGCCCTCGAAGATGTCGACGACGGTGACGAGGTTGTCGTCTTCATTGGAGACATAAAGCGGATTGCCCGACGTGTGCAGAATGGGCAACTCGGGATCCGGCCCGGACGGCAGATCCTTGACATACTTGAAGGTCTTCGCATCGTACACCTGCATGCGATTGTCGTCGCTGGTGCACACGATCACCCACTTGCCGTCCTTGGACAGAATGATCCCGCGCGGGCGATTGCCGGTCTGGATCGTGTGGATCACCTCCAGCTTTTCGCTGTCGATGACCGAAATCGTGTTTTCTTTTTCATTGGACACAAAGATTGTGTAGGCGCCGGCGGGCGCGGCGGCAGCCGCAGCTAGGCCGAGCGTCAGGCACGTCAGGCCGCCAATCTTACCAATCACGTTCACGGGCGTTCCTCTCTGTCTGTTGTCATGCATCTTATGCGATGGCGAACACCGCACGGATCACTTGGTGAAGGCGCGGCACTTGGATTCGGGCTTGTCGATGCCGAGCGTGTCGAGTTCGGTGAACTGGTGCAGGAACCCTGGCTGCGGTGAAACGGTGACATGCATCTTGCCCGTGGCGAGGATCAGCGGCTGGCGCAACTGGCCGTTCCAAGACCGGTAGGTGAGCTTGCGGCCCTTAAAGGCGGCCAATTCGAATTCGGGCGACAGCATGTAATCGATCAGCTTTTTGCCTTCCACGGATTTGGTGCGCGTGGCCGCCTCGCCAATGGAGCGCACAGCCATCCAGGCGTTGTAATCGTTGGGGCGCATGTTCCGCGAGGCCAGTCGCTTGAAGCGGTTCTGGAACTGCGTGCCACCCCAGAGTTCGACAGCCGGATGCCAGCTTGTGGGGAAAAGCCCGGCGGTGCCGACGACGGGCCGGGCATCCCAGGTGCGGTAGGGGAAGTACTCGCCGAACAGTTCACCTTCGTCCGCCACGACGAGCACGTCATGGGCCGGCAACTTTTGGGTAAACGTCGGGATCTGCTGCTGGATCTGTTCGAACCCGCCATCGGAACGCCGGCTGCCTGGGTCGTATTTGAACTCGCGCTCGGCGACGATCTTCATGCCGAACCGCTGTGCGCTGCGCCGGAAGGCATCGGCAATGGCCTTGTCTTCCGGTGTCGGACCGACGACCAAGACCCAGTTCCCCCAACGTTTCCAGGCCAGATATTGCGCCAGGGCATCCGAGAGCATGGAGCGCGAGGGCGCCGTATGCTTGACGTTGGCGCGGCAGTCTTCCTCGCGTAGATTTTCATCCGGTGCGGCGGCGTTAAAGATGACGGCGTCCTTGCCCTTCAACGCCTCCGAAAGTTGCAGCAGAACCGGGGCATCGACATCAGCGACAACGAAAGCGATGCCGGCATCAACCTTCTTCACGGTCTCGGCCACCAGAGCTGCCGTGTCGGCGTTCTCCAGCGTTTCGAGGCCGAAGTTCTGCTTCATGAAACGCCCGGTCGTGTTGTTGTCGTCGATCGCCAGCCTGGCACCGGCGACGCCATCATCCTTGGGCGGCAAATCGAGGAGCGAAAGGGGGGGCAGACGATCGGGCCGCCGCTGGCGGATCATGACGATATTCAGGTTGGCGACGCCAGCTTCCGGCGTGGCGGCGGCGTCTGCTGCAGGCGCGGTAGCCGCGGGTGCCGCAGTCGGGGGTAGCGTCTCCCCGGCTCGGACCATCGATGGCATCGCAGAAAATAAACTGAACGCTATCAGCGCACTAAGTGACGCCGACGTAGATGGGTAGCTGCAACGCATGTCCGTCAACCTAGGGGATTTCGCGGTGTTGGGTGGGCTCATGGGGGCGCGGAACCGGGGCTTTTGCAGCTTCACAACAAGATCCTGAATGTTACTATATACCGTACTGACATCGCAAACCTCGGGCAAAAGTCAAGCGATGGTCCGGGATGTATCGCGCAGATGTTATTGAGCGTGATGCCAAAGCTCGATCAGGGGCCTCGAAATCCGCTGACGCGGCTGCCACGTTAGGCGTAGTGAAGACTGTTACCGCAGCGGGCAGGATAAGTTCCGCGCCGAGACAATCAAATTCGGGAGATGTGATGAGACGCTTGTGTGGGATGCTGCTGCTTGGTCTGTCGGTGGCGGCCAGTCCGGTGATGGGCCCGGCGCTTGCCGCCGAGAAAATGGTACTGCTGCCGTTCGACCTTATTCTGCAGAAGAAGGAGGAGGATTTCTTCATCGGGGCTGGTAAGCCCAAGCCCGAAGAGCAGCAGAGACTGAAGGTCGTGAACGACGAATTGAGGGCGATCCTGGCCAAGGATTCCCGTTACGAGATGATCGATACCTCGCCGATCGCCAAGGAAATCACCGACGCTGCGCCCATTTACGACTGCAACGGTTGCGAGATTGATCTGGCCAAGAAGCTCGGCGGGGACGTCATCTATACCGGCGTCATCGACAAGGCCTCGGAAACGCTGCTCAACATGCGCATTGCCGAAATCGACGTTGCGAGCGGTAAGTTGCGCAAGGCCGGTAGCGTAGTCATCCAAGGTAACACGGAAGAATCCTGGCTGCGCGCGGTGCGCTGGATCATGAAGAACCGCTTGGCGGAGGGAGCCGAGCGATGACCGTCAATCGCCGTACCCTTCTGTCGGCTGGCGCTGGCGTCATCGCCGCGGATTATCTGGCCCGCATCGTGGTGCCATTCAGAGCCGTAGCTGCGGCCAAGGCGTTACGGGTGGCGTCGGTTAAATTCGGATCGCTCGCGTGGCTGATCGAAACCATCAAGGCGGAAAAGTTCGATCAGAAGCACGGTGTTACGCTTGACGTCGTCGAAACCGCAACCAACCAGTCGAGCCCCGTGGCCTTGTATGGCGGCAGCGCCGATGTTGTCGTGACTGACTGGCCATGGGCTTTGCGGCAACGGGCCATGGGCGAGAAGATCCGCTTTGCACCGTTTTCTGCCGCGTTGGGCGCAATCGTCGTGCCGGCCGACTCGCCCATCAAATCGCTGTCGGATCTCAAGGGTAAGAAGCTTGGCGTGGCCGGATCGTCCACCGACAAGAGCTGGCTGCTCTTGCGCGCCCATTCCAAAGCCGCGCTGGGCGGCGATATCGCGGACATGGTGACGCCGCAGTATGGCGCCGCGCCGCTGCTCAATGAGCAGCTGAAAGCCGGCCGTTTGGACGCCATCCTCAATTTCTGGACCTTCGCCGCCCGGCTCGAAGCGGCCGGCTACCGGCGCGTGATGGGCATGGACGAGGTCATGCAGGCGCTCGGCATCGATCCTCCGCCGGCCATGGTGGGCTACATCTGGAAGGACGGTGCGTCCGCCGAATTGCAGGCGTCGATCGATGCCTTCCTGGCCGCGGCCAAGGACGCCAATCAACTTCTGCTGACCAGCGACGCACCGTGGGAACGCCTACGGGACATGATGCGTGCGGCCGACGATGGCGAGTTCAAGGCTCTGATCGCGGCGTACCGCTCGGGAATTCGCGGGTATTGGAGTGCGGCCGACATGGCATCGGCCGAGAAGATCATGGGACACCTCGTCGCCGGTGGTGATACGGAACTGGTAGGCAATGGCACACGCTTCGATCCCGAACTTTTCTACGCACCCGGCGCGTAGGACGCTGCTGGGTTCCCCATTCGCGGAACGATTGGGCTGGGCGGTTCTCTCGCTCGGCACGTTGGTCGCGTTGTGGTCGCTGGGCGCTGCCTACGCTGACAGCCGGCATCTACCCGGTCCACTGACCGTGATAGATGTTCTGGGCCGTGAATATGCGAGCGGCGCCTTGTGGGAAAACCTGTCCATCACGCTGCTGCGGGTGGCGGCGGCGTTCACACTGGCCATGTGCATCGGCACCGCCATCGGCATCGCCGTGGGGTCCTACAAGCGCGCGGATCAGTTCTTCGACAGCTGGCTGGTGCTGTTCCTCAACCTGCCCGCGCTGGTGATCATCGCGCTGTCGTATGTTTGGCTCGGAACGACGGAACTGACGGCCATCATGGCCGTGGCCATCAACAAAATCCCGAATGTCGCCGTGCAGTTGCGCGAAGGCGCCCGCTCGCTGTCGCGCGATCTGTCGGAAATGGCCAAGGTCTATGGCTTCGGCCCCTGGAAAACGCTGCGCCACGTGACGTTGCCGCAACTCGCACCCTTCGCCGCCGCCGCCGCGCGGTCTGGCCTGGCGCTCGTGTGGAAAATCGTGCTCGTGGTCGAGGCGCTGGGCGGTCACGCGACGGGGGTGGGCCACCAGATCCACGCGGCCTTCGGCAATTACGATGTGCCCACGATCCTCGCCTATGCGCTCGCCTTCATCGTCGTCATTCAGATTGTCGAGTTCGGCGTCCTGCAACCGCTGCAAGCCCGGGTGATGAAATGGCGACGGTAGAAGCGCTCGGCAGCCCCGTGCACATCCGGGTCAAGCGCAAGTCGTTTCCGGCGGTGGCCGGTCGTGATGAGCAGACGGTTTTGCGGGACGTCGCCTTCGATGTGGCGCCGCGCTCGTTCGTGGTGCTGACCGGTCCGTCCGGCTGTGGCAAGTCGACCTTGCTCAACATCGTGGCGGGTCTGGACCCCGACTACGAGGGCGAGATTGACCTGGGTCCCGGTCACCCGCGCATGACCTTCATCTTCCAGACGCCGCGTCTGCTGCCGTGGCGGACGATCCGCGAGAACATCGCCCTCTCGCTGCCCGACGGCGATCCGCGCCAATCCGGTATCGATGCGATGCTCGACCGGGTCGGGCTGCGGGAGGCGCAGAACGCTTATCCAGAGCGGACCTCACTGGGGATGCAGCGCCGGGCTGCTCTGGCGCGCGGTTTTATCCAAAACCCCGATATCCTGCTGATGGACGAGCCGTTCGTCTCCCTCGACGATCCGACCGCGCAGGGGCTCAGGGAACTGCTGACCACGCTCTGGATCGCCAGCCCGACCACGGTCATCTTCGTCACCCACGACCGCACCGAAGCGGTCCAGCTGGGCACCCGAATCTTGCGCATGACCCCCGGCTCTGCGAGTATCGTCGCCGACGAGGCCGTGCGCCTCTCCCCGGCCGACCGAATGGACCGTGCCAAGGTCCAGGCCGAACTCGGGCGGATCTTCAAGGACGGCAGCGGTTCGCCAGCGGATCACTGAACCGGCCGCCATCTCTAGGACCAGACCACTCTAGGACCAGATCACTGGGACCAGCACCAACCATTCCGGCGGGGCCGGCTGCGGCCCCGCGCTTTCTTGCCAGCGTGACGAGCGCCGCCGAGGCGATGCTCGCCGTGCGAGAGGGCGCGGAGATCATCGACGGTAAGGATCCCTCGCGCGGCGCGCTCGGCGCCTTGCCGCACGAGACTGTGCGCGAGATCGTGCGCGCCGTGGCGGGGCGAGCTCCGGTCAGCGCCACGATCGGCGATTTGCCCCCCGATCCAGAAGCGCTGGCGGAGGCTGTGCGGGCCATGGCCGAGACGGGCGTCGACATGGTCAAGATCGGCATCTTTGAGGGTGGTGATCCCCATGCGGCGGTTGCGCGGCTGGGTACACTCGAACTCGGACCTGTCCGGCTTGTCGGGTTGCTGCTGGCGGATCGCAATCCGGATTTCGCTCTGATCGAGCGCATGGCGCAGTCGGGGTTTGCGGGCGTGATGCTCGATACCGCCGCCAAGACTGCAGGCGCGCTGCCTGATGTCATGGAGGCGGCGCGGATTGAAGACTTCGTCCGCCGCGCCCATGCCGGGGGTCTTTTCGCCGGGCTGGCGGGCGCGTTGCGGCGCGGGCATATCGCGGCATTGGCCGCCTTGCGGCCCGATGTGCTCGGTTTTCGTGGCGCCCTGTGCTCTGGTGCGCGGCGCGAGGGCCCGCTAGAAGGAGCCGCAGTCCGGGCGGTCGCCGATGATCTCGCCACCTATGCCGCCCGCTCCTCACACCTTTCGCCGCTTGCCGAGGCCACGCCATGACCGACCGCCGCCAGGGTTCCGCCGACCGCCGTGCTTCGCCACAGGCCGCAGCCTACACGGACGACAAAATCTTCGTGCGCGACTACGTCATCGACTGCAATATCGGCGTCTATGCCGAGGAGAAGGGCGTCACGCAGAAGGTGCGATTGACCGTCGATGCATTCCTCGCCCCCGGCGTCCGCTCCACCGTCGATGAGATGGTCGACGTGCCGTCCTATACCGATATCATCGACGCCATCGCGCTCATCACGGGACGTGGCCATATCAATCTGGTCGAGACGCTGGCCGAGGATCTGGCGGCGATGCTCTTGAAGGATGCGCGGATTGGCGGCGTGCGCGTTCTGATCGAAAAGCTGGAGCGCGGCCCTGTGCGCGGCGTCGAAATCCTGCGCACCCGCAACGCCTGATGCAGCCGGAGCTTCTGGTTCTCAAGCTTGGCGGCAGCCTGCTCGCAACAGGCCGCATGGGACCGCTGATTGAACTCGTGAGAAAGGCCAAGCGTCCGGTCGTTATCGTGCCGGGCGGAGGGGCGTTTGCCGATCAGGTGCGTCAGTCGCAGAAGGCGCACGGTTTTGATGACGCGACGGCTCACCGTTTGGCGCTCTTTGCCATGCATCAGATGGCCAACGTCATCGCGTCGCGCGCGCCGCATGTCATGACCGCCGCGACACCTCAGGACATGGCCGCCGCGGGTGCGCATGGCGCGGTTCCAGTGTGGGTGCCGTCGGCGATGGTGGCGGCCGATCCGGAAATCCCGAAGTCCTGGGATATGACCTCAGACAGCCTCGCCGCATGGCTGGCTGCACGGCTCGGAACCCCGCATGTGGCGCTCGTCAAATCCTGTGCCGTGGACCCGGACGAGCCCCTGGCTGGCCTGACCGCAGCCGGCATAGTCGATCCGCTGTTCGGGGGCTACGCCGAACGCCACGGCCTGAACTGGTCGGTCATCGGCGCGGATGACGAAGCCCGCCTCGCGCGCCTCCTTGGCATCCCTGAACCGGCCTCCAGCGACGCGCGTTGACTTTTCAACGCGCCGCCCATCGACGGGACCGGCGGCGCATGGTAGGGGCCAAGCCATGGCAAAAGACACCATCAAAACACCGCGTTTCGGTTGGGCGCTGACGGGCTCGGGGCACTTCGTCAAGGAAAGCCTCGCCATCATCAAGCGGCTGCCGGATCTTGATCTCTTCCTCTCCACCGCGGCGGAGGAAGTGCTCAAGATGTACAAACAGGATCTGGTGCTGCCCGAGGGCGCGCGCGTCTACAAGGACCGCACAGCCAGTGCGGCGCCGGTGGGGAATTTCTACTACGGCGTCTATCACACGCTGATCCTCGGGCCGGCGACGTCCAACACCGTCGCCAAGTGCGTGGTCGGCATCTCGGACAACCTCGCCACGAACGTATTTGCCCAGGCCGGCAAGTGCCGCGTGCCCACCATCGTGTTTGCGTGCGATACCGCGCCGGATATGGACACCGAGGCCCCCAAGGGGATGGTCAAGGTTTATCCCAGGCGCATCGATCTGGAGAATACCGAGCGGCTGCGGTCGTTTGAGGATACGACTGTCGTGGAGACGATCGAAGCGTTCGAAGCGGCAATCGATGCGCGGGTGCAATGGCTGAAAAGCTCCTCTTCCTGACCGGCCATCTGGCCGAACCGCGGCTGATCGAGACCGTGAAGTCGATCGGCCTCGATGAGGGGTCGTGGCGCGTTCACAACATCAATATCAAGGTCGCGGCCTTGATGACGGATGCCATCATCCGCAACCGGCTGAAGGGCCCCTTGGACGCGGACCGCGTGATCCTGCCGGGGCGCGTGCGCATGGATCTGGATGCGCTCTCGCAGCATTACGGCGTGCCCTTCGAGCGCGGCCCCGACGAGCTGGTCGACCTCCCGCAATATCTCGGCCATGACGGTCATCCGCCCGATCTATCGCGGCATGACTTGCGCATTTTCGCCGAGATCATCGACGCACCGGGATTAGCGGTGAAAGAGATTGTCGCGCGCGCCCTGGCGTATGCGGAGAAGGGCGCCGATGTCATCGACATCGGGTGCCAGCCGGACGTTCCGTTTCCCAATCTGGAAGAAGTGGTGGCGGCGCTCAAATCGCATCGCCTGAAGGTCAGCGTCGATTCCGGCGACGTCTCCGAACTCAGGCGTGCCGCGCAAGCCGGTGCCGACTACGTTCTGTCCCTCGACGAAACGACACTTGATGCTGTCGCGGGGACGGCGTGCGTGCCCATCCTGGTGCCCAAGCCCCACGGGGATCTGGCCTCTCTCATCCGCGCCATCGACAAGGCCAAAGCGATGGGCCTGCCGCACATCGCCGATCCCATTCTCGATCCGATCCATTTCGGGTTCACGGCGTCCATCCTGCGCTACGCGGAATTGCGCCGGCAGCGGCCGGACGTGGAAATTCTCATGGGCACGGGCAATCTGACCGAGTTGACCGATGCCGACAGCCAGGGTGTGACGGCGGCGCTGCTCGGAATAGCTTCGGAACTTCATATTCAGAATGTCCTGGTGGTGCAGGTCTCGCCCCATACGCGCCGGACCATCGAGGAGCACGACGCCGCCCGCCGTCTGATGTTCCGGGCGCGTGAGGATCAGAGCCTGCCCAAAGGGCTGGGCGGGGGCTTGCTGTCCCTGCATGATCTGAAGCCCGTGCCGGCCATGGCCGCGGATATCGCCAAGTGGGCAGCCGACGTGCGCGATCCCAATTTCCGCATCGAGGTCGCCGAGGACGGCATCCACATCTACAACCGGGACGGTCACCACGTGGCGACCGATCCATTCGATCTCTACGAAAAACTCGGCGTGGAGGCTGACGGCAGCCACGCTTTCTATCTCGGCTACGAACTGGCCAAGGCCGAAATTGCGCAGGCGCTGGGCAAGCGCTACGCGCAAGACAATCCCCTCAACTGGGGCGTGGCCGCCGACAAGAAGAGCGACGACCTGATCCGGCATGCCCCGGAGGGGGCGACCTTGAAGGCCGCCCGCGAGGCCAAGCGCCAGGCGCAGAAAGAGAGACGCGATGCCGCTGATAACCGAAACGATCGTGACGACTGAGAACGAAAAGGGCGAGACGCATATCGCGCCTTTGGGTTTCATCGCGGACGATACGGGATGGATCATCGCGCCGTTCCGGCCATCGCGGACCCTCGACAATCTGCTCGCCGTTCCCTACGCCGTCGCCAGCCACACCGACGACGTGCGCGTGTTCGCCGGCTGCATCACCGGGCGGCGCGACTGGCCGCTGGCGCGGGCCCAAGCGGTGCCGGGTACGCTATCTCGAAGCGGCGGTGTCGCATTGGGAACTGAAGGTCGACCGGTTGACGGACGATGCGCAGCGGCCGCGCTTCCACTGCCGGATCGTCAACGCCGTCACGCATCGCCCCTGGACGGGATTTAACCGCGCTCAGGCCGCGGTTCTGGAACTCGCCGTGCTCTCGACGCGCCTGGGCATGCTGCCGCCCGAGAAGGTCGAGGCGGAATTGAAGTATCTGGAGATCGCCATCGCCAAGACGGCCGGATCGCGCGAAGAAGAAGCTTGGGGCTGGTTGATGGAGCGCGTCGACGCGTGGCGGCGCGGCGATCAGACCGCCACCCGCAAGACTTAAAAGCCGGTCAGGCGATTCAGGGCTCAGGCGTCCGGTGTCGTGCCGTCCGCGCGTTCCGTCTCTTTCAGGGCCGCCTTGGACAGGATGTGCGCGCTGACCGGCGCGGTGATGAACAAGAACAGAGAAACGGTCAGCGTCTTGAGGTTCAGTCCGTCGCCCAGCGTGGCCGAGTGCACCACGGTGGCCAGCACGATTGCGCCTAGTCCCAGTGTGGTGGCCTTGGTCGGACCATGCAGGCGGGTGAAGAAGTCGGGCAGACGCGCCAGGCCGATGGAGCCGACCAGGACGAATCCGGCTCCGATCAGGATCAGCGTTGAAATGATCGCTTCGGCGTACATCGCGGTCTCCTATTCGATCAAGTCGCCGCCGAGCAGGAATTTGCATAGCGCGACGGTACCCACAAATCCCATCATGGCGATCAGCAAGGCTGCTTCGAAATAGGCCCCATTTGCCGCGGCGATGCCGATGAGCAGCACGATGGCAATGGCGTTGATTGACAGCGTGTCGAGCGCCAGGATGCGATCCGGTGCGCTTGGGCCCTTGGCGAGACGCCACAGATTGAGCGCCATGGCGATTCCGACCAGTCCGAAGGCGATGGGCAGGACGATGCTCAACATCCGAAAATCTCCTTCAAGGGCGCTTCATAGCGGGCCTTCGCGGTGGCGATGAGTTCCGCCTCATCTCCGACGTCGAGGGCATGCACCAGAAGTACGCGTTTTGCGGGATCGATCTCGATGGAGACGGTGCCGGGCGTGAGGGAAATGATGCTGCCCAGCACGGTCGCAACGAATGGATGATCGACATCGAGGGGAATTTCGATGAACGACGGACGGATGCGCTCCAGTGGCCCGACGACAAGGCGGGCGACTTCAAGATTGGCCATCACGATGTCGGCCATGACGCGGAAGAAAAGTTTTGCCGCCAGCAGCGGGCGGAACGTGCGCGGCCGGTCCGGCCAGAACGACTGCGTGACAAGCGGGATCACGAGGCCCACGGCAAGGCCGAGCAAGAGGTTGCCCAGGCTGGGGCTGGTGGCCAGAGTCATCCACATCACAACGATGGCGAGGGTGACGAGCGGTTGCGGCAGTAGGCGCTGTCCAAGTGTCATGGGCGCGCCTCCCTTTCAATGCCGGGCTGAGGCCCGAGCACGGCATCGGCGTAGGCCGACGGGTCAGCAAGCTGCAGGGCCGTGGCCTGCAAACTGCGCGAGACAGGTGCGGCCAAGATGGCAAGTAGCAGGGTTGCCGCCACGAGAATGCCCGCGCCCGCCGTCAATCCAGGATGCCACGGCGTCGGTGGGGGCGCGACGTCATACTCGTCGAAGCCTCCGGCTTTGCCCGGCAGCCAGAACAGGAGGCCCGCCACGCGCGCCAGGACGAGTGCCACGACCAGACCGGAGGCCAGCAGAACGGTCCACGACAGGACGCTAAACGGCGCGTCACGCAAGGCCTGCATCAACATCAATTTGCCCAGGAACCCCGATAGGGGCGGCGCGCCACTGAGAGCTGCAGCGAGGATCAGATAGGCAGCCCCCACGCCGAGTGCCCCGGCGATACGGGGACCCTTTTCATAGGTATCGGCGGGTGCACCGCGCTGCCGCGCAATCAGGTCTGTCACCAGAAAGAATGCTCCGGCCGCGAGCGTGGAATGGACGAGGTAGTAGAGGGCCGCGGCAACGGCCGTGATGCCGCCTTCGGCGATGGCCAGCATGAGCGTTCCACTGGAGATGACTACGATGTTGGCGATGACCACGGCGAGACGGCGGGCCGCCAGCGCGCCCATGGCGCCGACGGCGATGGTCAGCGCGGCAAGCCAGGGCAGCCATGGCATGAGGAGATCGGCGGTGAACGGCGCGGCCGGCAGTCCCACGGATGAAACGCGCAACAGCGCATAAATACCGACTTTGGTCAGCACCGCGAACAGGGCTGCCACCGGCAGCTGGGCCGCCGGGTAGACGTGCGGCAACCAGAAGCCCAGCGGCACCATCGCGGCCTTGAACAGGAATACGAGGACCAGGAGCATGAATGCGGCGCGCACCAGCCCCTGATCCGCCTCGCCTACCCGCGGCAGGACATTCACCAGATCAGCTATGTTGAGCGTGCCGAGCGTCCCGTAAATCAGGCCAAGCGCGATCAGGAACAGCGCCGAACCGGCCAGATTGAGAACGACATAACTGAGCCCCGCCGTGACCCGCTGCGCGCCGCCGCCATGCACCATGAGCGCATACGACGCGAGGAGCAGGATTTCGAAAAACACGAACAGGTTGAACAGATCGCCGGTGAGAAACGCACCGTTCAGGCCGGCGAGTTGAAGCTGATAGAAGGCATGGAAATGCCGTCCGTTGGTGTCCGTTCCCGATGTGGCGGCCAGGAAGACCGGCAGCGCCAGGGCGGCAGTCACCGCCACCATCACCGCCGCGAGACGATCGAGCACGAGAACGATGCCGTAGGGTGCGGGCCAATCGCCGAGCCGGTAGGCGGTGATGGTGCCATCGCCCGCTGTTCCCAGGTTGAGGATCGCGGTTGCGCCGAGCGCCATGAGCGCCACCAGCGAAATCGCGCGTTTGATTTTAACCGGCACGCCGTGAAGGGCGAGCAGCAGCGCCGCCGTCACAAACGGAATGAGAATGGGCAGAATGACGAGGTGGCTCATTCGTCACCCCGCGCATCGACGCCGTCCGTTCCGGTTTCGCCCTTGGCCCTCAGGGCCAGGGCCACGAGGTAGGCGGTCATGCCAAAGCCGATGACGATCGCCGTCAACACAAGCGCCTGCGGGAGGGGGTCGGCGGCGCCCGTGGTGCCGGGTATGGCGAGAGGCGGAGCGGTGGCGGTCAGGCGCCCGCCGAAGAAAATCAGCAGGTTCACGGCATAGGAAAGGAGGGTCAGCCCGAGAATGACCGAGAAGGTGTTGGCCCGCAGCAAGAGGTAGATTCCGCAAGCGGCAACGAAGCCAACGGCCAAGGCGACGAGGAGTTCCATTGGCTCAGGCCCTCCCATCGGCCGGCGCCGCCGGAGCGGACGGATTGGGGTCTGCCGTCACTTCGCGGCGGCTCAAGCGTCCCAGTTCGGCCAGTGCCAGAAGAACGCTGGCAATGACGACGAGGAATACGCCGAGATCGAAGGCCATGGCGGACGCCAGTTCGAACTTATCGATCCCCGGCGGCTTCACGTAGCCATGGGTGCTGGTGAGGAACGGATAGCCAAACAGCCAGCTCGCGATGCCTGTCGCAGTGGCAATGGCGAGGCCGAGACCCAGGACGCGTACCGCATCAATGCGGAGGCGTGCGGCGGCGAAGTCGATGCCACTGGCGAGGTATTGCAGGACAAGCGCAACGGCCGCGACGAGGCCGGCGATGAAACCGCCACCGGGCAGATTGTGACCCCGCAGGAAGATGTACACCGAGACGGCGAGCGCCAGCGGCAGCAGCGGACGCATCAACTGCGCCAGCATGATGGGATAACGATCCGCGTCGCGCACGGCTCGTCCGGCATGCGGGACCAGATTCAGTCTGTCGAGCAAGGCGTGGAGGCCGAGCGCGGCCATGGCCAGCACGGCAATTTCGCCCAGCGTGTCGAAACCCCGGAAATCGACCAGCGTGACGTTGACGACGTTGGTGCCGCCGCCGCCGGAAACGGAATTGGCGATGTGATATCCGGAGATCGTCTCATAGGGACGGGTCAGCATGGCGTAGAGGAGGGCTGCAATACCTGTCCCGGCGGCCGCCGCCAGGACGGCATCACGGGTGCGCCGCGCTGAACTATCGGGCTCGGCCGCGATGCCGGGCAGGAAGCGCAGGGCGAGCAGCAACAGTACGATGGTCACGACCTCGACCGAGAGCTGTGTGAGGGCGAGATCGGGCGCTTCAAATCGGATGAAGGCAAGCGATACAACCAGACCCACCACACTGAGAAAGATAAGCGACGTGTGGCGCTGGTGATGGAAGACGACGGTTCCGATCGCGCCAAAGGCGGCGGCGGCCACGGCGAGCGCCGTCGCCAGATCGACCGGTGTGGGGGCAAGCGATCCGGCGAGCGTCGCGGCGGGCGCGGCCTGCCAGGCGGCCCATCCCATGATCGTGACAAATCCAACAAGCAGGGCCGCGTAGCCGGGCAGCGACCGCGCATCAAGCACGCCCATGATCCCGGCCGACCAGCGCACGAAGAAATTATATACGCGCTCGAAAAGCACCGGGCTCGACAGCGGCACGGCAAACCGGTCGTGCAGCGAGAACAGGTGGTCGCGGCGCCAGTAATGGAGAATGCCGAGAGCCATGGCCGCGATGCTCATGAAGAGCGGAATGTTCCACCCATGCCAGACCGCGAGTTTGAAGGACGGCACGGCGCCGGGCAGCACCGCAATTGCCGCGGCATTCAGAATGGGGCCGACGGACAATTGCGGCAGGAAGCCGACGACCAGAACCAGACCGACCAGCACCTCCACCGGTAGGCGCATCCACTTGGGCGGCTCTTGCGGTGTTTTGGGCAGATTGACCGGCTCGCCGTTGAAGAAGACGTCATGCACGAAACGCGCGGAGTAGGCGACGCTCAACATGCCGGCGAGCGTCGCGAACGCCGGCAAAAGATAGGTCGCATATCCCGGAAACCCGGGATGCCCCACGGCTTCGGCGAAAAACATCTCTTTGGACAGGAATCCGTTGAGCAGCGGGACACCAGCCATCGAACCCGCGGCCAGCATGCCGAGGATGGCGGTGCGTGGCATGTATTTGAACATGCCGTTGATGCGGCGCATGTCGCGGGTGCCGCATTCATGGTCGATGATGCCCGCCGCCATGAAGAGCGAGGCCTTGAAGATGGCGTGGTTGATGATGTGGAAGATGGCCGCGACCGCGCTCATGGGCGTGCCCAGACCGAACAGCAGGGTGATAAGCCCTAAGTGGCTGATGGTCGAATAGGCGAGCAGGCCTTTGAAGTCATGCTTGAGAAGCGCCACGTAGGCACCGTAAACAAACGTGATGGCGCCCGTCGTTCCCACGAGCAGGAACCACAGTTCCGTTCCCGATAGCGCGGGATAAAGCCGCCCCAGCAGAAAAACACCGGCCTTCACCATGGTCGCCGAATGCAGGTACGCAGAGACCGGCGTCGGCGCGGCCATCGCGTTGGGCAGCCAGAAATGAAATGGGAACTGGGCCGATTTCGTGAAGGCGCCGATCAGCACAAGAACCAGCGTCAGGGGGTAGAGCGGATCGGCGCGGATGACGTCGCCCTTGGCCAGCACGACGCTGAGATCGTAACTGCCGGCGATGTGCCCAATGAGTAGAATTCCGGCCAGGAGCGCCAGACCGCCGCCGCCCGTGACGGCCAGCGCCATGCGCGCGGCGATGCGCGATTCGTAGGCTTCGTACTTGTACGCGATGAGCAGGAATGAGGTGAGGCTGGTGATCTCCCAGAACACCAGCATCAAGAGCAGGTTTTCCGACAGCACCACGCCCAGCATGCCGCCCGCGAAACATAACAGCAGCGCAAAGAAGCGCCCCAGGCGGTCGTACTCCGGCAGGTAGTAGGCGGCGTAGAGCACGATCAGCAGGCCGATGCCGAGGATCAAACCGGCAAAGAGCATCCCCAGCCCGTCGAACCGCAGCGCGAAATCGAGGCCCCATTCCGGCATCCAAGGCACGCGGACGACGTGGACGGCGCCATCGAGAGCGGCGGGGACGAGCGGCGCCAGCAGCGCCATTCCACCCGCCATGACGGCGGCCGCCGTCCAGGCCGCGGCGCTGCGCGAATGCCGCGAGGCCACGAGGGCCGCGACAGCGCCGAGAAACGGCAGAAAGAGAGCGGCAAATAGGGGATCAACGAGCATGAGGGTTGAATAGCCGATGAGGCGGCAGGATCAAGCTGTATCCGATCTGTGCGGAAGTTCTACCAAGTTGCGTGCGCGACCTTCACCCGTCACGCGTGACCTGAGCGGGGGAGTGTTGGTACCGTTCAATGCGAACGGCCGGAACGTTATAAGGGTGCCATACCCCGGCCGATCAAGACGCGCGGTGCTAATTCGCAGCTTGGCGTGGGGCTTCTCAGTCTTTTTCGAACATCACAAGGCTTAAAAGCCCGCCGGCCTGTCCGGTCCGGGGCCTGTAGTGATAGACAAGCACGGTGCGTTCCGGCGTGACGGCGGACCAGTGGATCACCGTCCAGGGATCTTCGTCGTAGGATGTGTCTTGGGGTCGCGTCAGCAGCGCCGTCAGTGCGGCGGTGATGTCGTCGGGCTTGGTGCGATCCGGCGGCAGAACGACGCTGCACGCGTAGCTCTGGCCATCGGCAAAATCAGGAAAGTCGGATTTGGCCTGGTCATCGAGGTCACTCTGGGTGACGGAAACCGATAGGTTCTGTCCATTGTCTTTGAGGGTCCAGGCCGCGATGGACGTGGGAGGTACGGGAGGCTTGTAGGCCGCGAGGGCGTCGCCGGTGACGGGCGTCCAGGCCCGTGCTTGCGCGACGGCGGCCACCGCCCCCAGATCCGGCATCGGTTCCAGACACGCTGCGTCGAAGATGGCCACGTACCGCGCCGCCACGCCGTTGGCGGGTCCAGCATGCGCTCCGCCAGCGTGCCAGGGCAGAGTGGAGAAGATAGCAGCCGATAAACCCGCAGCAAGCCCACGGACGCAGGGGTAAAAACGCATGGCGAACCTCATGGTATGGTGGGGCAAGAAGGGGCATGCCGCCAAGCCCATCGCGGACTTGCCACTGCAAAACTAGCAGTCAGGCGGGCGGGCTGGAAAGTTGCGCCGCCACGGTTGGTCAATGTTGGCCGGGCTTTCGGGACAGCGGCACGCCCGTCCGCCTGCGGGCTAGCTCGCTCTCCCAGCATGCGTGCCGAATTAATGTGTGCGCTCAGCAACCCGGCAGGGGTCTGCCATTCCGGCTCCTGGGCGATTGGCTGGGATATGCCGGTGCCATCGACAGGCGGCCCTTCACATTGCACCGCTGAGCGGCTATCACTCCGCGCCAGAGCCGCCGAGGCTTGAGCCGCTGAGACCATCGACCCGGGGCTGCGGACCTCCGCGGATGTAGTTCAATGGTAGAACGGCAGCCTTCCAAGCTGCATACACGGGTTCGATTCCCGTCATCCGCTCCAATTCTTGCGAGCCATGGTCCCCCGAGAAGCCCCATCCGCGCCCTAAAAGGCGGGGGTTTTGATGCGCGTAGGACTTGAACAGAAGGCGTCAAGCCACTAGACACTCGCGCGAACACGGGCGCAGCTCTGCTCACGGGAGCGGGCCCTCGTGCCTTCCAACTGGAAACCGAGGACGGAACGCGTATGGCCAAGGCAAAATTCGAGCGCACCAAGCCGCACTGCAACGTAGGCACGATTGGTCACGTTGACCACGGCAAGACGACGTTGACGGCGGCTCTGACGAAGGTTTCGGCGGATCGCGGCTGGACCCAGACGGCGATCGCGTACGACGAAGTTGCCAAGGCTTCGGAGAGCCAGGGCCGTCGCGACCCGACGAAGATCCTGACGATCGCGACGTCTCACGTCGAGTACGCGACTCCGAACCGGCATTACGCGCACGTCGACTGCCCCGGCCACGCCGACTACGTGAAGAATATGATCACGGGCGCGGCGCAGATGGACGGCGCGATCCTTGTTGTTTCGGCGGTTGACGGCCCGATGCCCCAGACGCGCGAGCACATCCTTCTGGCCCGCCAGGTTGGCGTTCCCTACATCGTGGTGTTCCTGAACAAGTGCGACGTCGTCGAGGACGAAGAGCTTCTCGACCTCGTTGAGATGGAAGTGCGCGAGCTTCTGTCGAAGTACCAGTTCCCGGGCGACGACACGCCGATCATCCGGGGTGCTGCGATCAAGGCCCTGAACGGCGAGAAGGGTCCTCTGGCGGACGAAGCGATCATCAAGCTTTACGAGGCTTTGGACACGTACATCCCGCTTCCCGACCGTCCGAAGGATCAGCCGTTCCTGATGCCGATCGAAGACGTTTTCTCGATCTCGGGCCGCGGCACGGTTGTGACGGGCCGCATTGAGCGCGGCGTGATCAAGGTCGGCGAGGAAGTGGAGATCGTGGGCATCCGCGACACGCAGAAGTCGGTTGTGACGGGCGTGGAAATGTTCCGCAAGCTTCTGGATTCCGGCGAGGCCGGCGACAACGTTGGCTGCCTGCTGCGCGGCATCGACAAGGAAGCCGTTGAGCGCGGTCAGGTTCTGGCCAAGCCCGGTTCGGTTAAGCCGCACAAGAAGTTCAAGGCCGAGGCCTACATTCTGACGAAGGACGAGGGCGGCCGTCATACGCCGTTCTTCACGAACTACCGCCCTCAGTTCTACTTCCGCACGACGGACGTGACGGGCGTGGTTTCGCTTCCTGAGGGCACGGAAATGGTGATGCCGGGCGACAACGTCTCGATGGACGTGGAACTGGTCTCGCCGATCGCGATGGAAGAGAAGGTCCGCTTCGCCATCCGCGAAGGTGGCAGAACTGTTGGTGCGGGTGTTGTGACGAAAATCGTCGAATAAGGCGCCCAAGGCCATGTTGCATCGAAGCCGGGGGTTTACGAAACCTCCGGCTTCATCTTTTCTAAGCTGGCAACAGGACGGAGAACGCCATGATCGTCGTCACCACGAATGACCTCGCCGGCTATCGCATCGTGCGGACGCTGGGGGTGGCGCGGGGCCTCACCGTCCGGTCACGCAGTGTTGTCGGCAACATCGGCGCGGCAATCCAGATCCTCTTTGGCGGCACGATTACCGTCTACACCAAGCTCGCCGAGCAGACGCGCCAAGAGGCATTCGATCTGTTGATCCGCCACGCCGAGCAGATGGGCGCCAACGCCATTCTCTGTTTCCGCTACGACGCCAACGAGATCGCGTCCGCGGTCACCGAGGTGCTGGCTTACGGCACCGCCGTCGTGGTCGAGCCGGAGCATTAAGTGGCGCGGGCGGCGGCTAATCGCAGAATTGTGGCGACAGGCGAGTGACAAAGCAAAAAACTTCCGCTAGAGGTACCGGCCCTGGTCTGGCCCGACAGCATCTTTTCGGGGCGGGCGGGCGTACAGGGGTGTAGCTCAATTGGTAGAGCGTCGGTCTCCAAAACCGAAGGTCGCAGGTTCGAGACCTGCCGCCCCTGCCATTTGATTGCGAGCGGGTCCGCGGCGAGGGCGCCGGGCCGGTTCTGATGGGACGGCGCTTCCGGAAGGCTTCCGGCGGCGCTGCGCTCTTTTGTCGCATGCGCCCGGTGAAGACAGTTTCGATGGCGATGTATAACCCGTTGCAGTTCATTCAAGAGGTTCGGCAGGAAGTCGCCAAGGTCACCTGGCCGACGTGGAAAGAGGTGTGGATCACCACCCTCATGGTCCTCGTCATGGTCACCCTGGCGTCGTTGTTCTTCATGGCCGCGGACTTGGTTTTGAGCTGGTTCATCAAAACGATCCTGGAATTAGGTCGTTGAGCACCAACGTGAATAGCTAGCTCGATTCCGGCCCAAGAGACGAGAGAAGACGCGACGC
Source organism: uncultured Alphaproteobacteria bacterium (assembly GCA_963786675.1). GTDB lineage: Bacteria > Pseudomonadota > Alphaproteobacteria > Rhizobiales > Hyphomicrobiaceae > JAGVSR01. The sequence goes on from CAWAZY010000003.1 coordinate 424,531, forward strand.
ATGTCCAAGCGCTGGTACATTGTCCACGCCTACACCAACTTCGAACGCAAAGTGGCCGATTCCATCAAGGAACGGGCGAAGGCGGCGGGGCTTGAAGACCTCATCGAAGAGGTGATGGTACCGACCGAAGACGTCATCGAGGTGAAGCGTGGCCGCAAGATCCATGCGGAACGCAAGTTCCTCCCCGGCTACGTGCTGGTGAAGATGGAGATGACGGATCAGGCTCTCGTGCTGATCAAGAACACGCCCAAGGTTACGGGTTTTCTTGGATCGGACAACAAACCGATGGCCATTCGGGAAGAGGAAGCCATGCGCATCCTCAACCAGGTGAAGGATGGCGTGGAACGGCCCGCACCGTCGATCATCTACGAGATCGGCGAGCAGGTGAAAGTTATCGACGGTCCCTTCGCCTCGTTCCAGGGCGAAGTGGAAGAGGTGGACGGCGAGCGGTCACGTTTGAAGGTCGGGGTGTCGATCTTCGGGCGTAAGACGCCGGTGGAACTTGAATTCCAGCAGGTGGAGAAAGTCGCCAGCTGACGGTTTCGCGCCGCAACGGTGGATGATGTCCGCGGGTGTGGTGCTGCACGTGTTTCCAGTGCTTCGGGACTGGAAGAAGCCCCGCCATCCGGGCCTTGCGGCACGTTTGGCGGATTTCCCGCGGGAGAACCGGGCCTTCAAATCCGCCCGGTTCGTTGAACCGCTAACCCTGAGACGACCATCGCTTCGCGGTGATGGCCGGCCTCGTAAGACACAGGGGATGACATGGCCAAGAAGATCGACGGCTACATCAACTTGCAAGTGCCCGCCGGCGCGGCGAACCCGTCGCCGCCCATCGGCCCCGCGCTCGGTCAGCGCGGCGTCAACATCATGGAATTCTGCAAGTCCTTTAATGCCAAGACCAAGGATCTGGAGCAGGGCACGCCGATCCCGGTGAAGATCACGGTCTACTCCGACCGTTCGTTTTCCTTCGAGATGCGCACGCCGCCCGCGACGTTCCTGATCAAGAAGGCCGCCGGCATGAAGCCGACCGGCAAGCCGGGTTCGGGCTCCAAGGCCCCCGGCCGTGACGTGGCCGGCACCATCAGCATGGCGCAGCTGCGCGATATCGCCAAGCTGAAGATCAAGGACATGAACACGGATGACATCGAGCAGGCCGCCAAGACCATCGCTGGTTCGGCGCGCTCGATGGGCCTGACGGTGACGGAGTGATCAGATGAGCAAGAGCAACATGAGCGCTGATCAGGTGAAGGCAACCCGGGCCGCAGGCGGCAAGCGTAACGCAGCCGTCCAGCAGGGTGTCGACCGCAACAAGGCCTATCCGATCGACGAGGCGGTGAAGCTCATCAAGGAGCGCGCCAAGGCCAAGTTCGACGAGACGATCGAAATTGCCATGAACCTCGGCGTCGATCCCAAGCACGCCGACCAAATGGTGCGCGGCGTGTGCAATCTGCCGAACGGCTCGGGCCGTACCGCCCGCGTGGCGGTGTTCGCTCGCGGCGCCAAGGCCGAGGAAGCCAAGGCCGCCGGCGCCGATCTCGTCGGTGCGGAAGATCTGGTCGAAATCGTTTCGAAGGGTCAGATCAATTTCGATCGCTGCATCGCCACGCCCGACATGATGGGCCTGGTCGGCCGCTTGGGTAAGGTCTTGGGTCCGCGCGGCCTGATGCCCAACCCGCGCGTCGGGACCGTGACCATGGACGTCGTCGGCGCCGTTCAGGGTGCCAAGGGCGGTTCGGTCGAGTTCCGCGTCGAGAAGGCCGGCATCGTGCATGCCGGCGTCGGCAAGGCGAGCTTCACGGAATCCGCGCTGGTGGAAAACATCAAGGCGTTCGTCGACGCCGTGGTGAAGGCCAAGCCCGCCGGTTCAAAGGGAACGTATCTGAAGAAGGTTTCTCTCTCCTCGTCCATGGGACCGGGGTTGAAGGTGGAAACGTCTTCGGTGGCTTCGGGTCCAGCGGCCGCCTAACCGCGGCGTGGGATCTGACATGATCCGGGTGATGAGCCCGGGTGGTTCGCGGCGATGGGACCTTATGGGACCGCCGCCGCGATCTGACTGTCCGAGACTGTGGGTGCCGGGGAACTGGCTTGAACCTCATCCAAGAGGGCCCGCATGAGACAGAAGCGACCCGGTTTTCGCGCCCTCGGGCGTGTGATCCGGTTTCGAGACTTCTGGGTCAGCACCGTGCCGTCCCTGCTTGCAGGGTTCGCGCGGAAGGACAGACGACAGCGTCGTCAAAGTGCCCGGTGACGGGCGCGCGACGGCAAGGTGCAACCCGCGAGGGGGTCTCCGCAAGGGGATCTTATCGCAACGAGGAGTGAGCAGTGGATAGAGCCGCGAAACGTGAGCTCATCGGCCAGCTCCACGACGTGTTTCAGGACACGGGCGTGGTGGTGGTTGCCCACAACACCGGCATGGTGGCTTCCCAATCCGCGGAGTTCCGCCGTCTCGTCAAAGAGGCAGGCGGCTCCGTCAAGGTAGCCAAGAACAAGCTGGTGCAGCTCGCGATCAAGGATACCGCGACTGCCGACATCTCGGATCTGATGACGGGCCCGACCATCATGGCCTACTCGAAGGATCCGATCGCCGCCGCTAAGGCGGCCGTCGCTTACGCCAAGGGGAACGACAAACTCGTCATCCTCGGCGGCGCGATGGGCAAAACGGTGCTTGACGCGAAGGGCGTGAAAGCTCTGGCCGAACTGCCGTCCCTTGATGAACTGAGAGCCACGCTGATCGGTCTCTTGAACGCGCCGGCGACGAAGATCGCCCGCACGGTCAAAGAGCCCGGCGGCCAGCTCGCACGCGTCATCCAGGCGAAGGCGTCCCAGGGCTGATGAGCCGATCCACGCGGGCCGCATGAAGCGCGCGCCCGCTCAAACACAAAGTTCGAAACCGGAAGGAAGTACCAAATGTCCAAGCTTGAAAAGATTGTCGACGATCTCTCGGGCCTCACCGTTCTCGAGGCCGCCGAACTCGCCAAGATGCTGGAAGAGAAGTGGGGCGTTTCTGCAGCCGCCGCCGTGGCTGTTGCCGCCGCTCCCGCTGCCGCCGCTGCTGCCGTCGAAGAGCAGACCGAGTTCTCGGTCGTTCTCGTGTCGGGTGGCGACAAGAAGATCAACGTCATTAAGGAAGTCCGCGCCATCACGGGTCTGGGGCTGAAGGAAGCCAAGGATCTCGTCGAGGCCGGCAACAAGGTCGTCAAGGACGGCGTCTCCAAGGACGACGCCGCCAAGCTGAAGAAGCAGCTCGAAGACCAGGGTGCCAAGGTCGAGCTGAAGTAAGCCACGCGATCCCTCTCCCCGTCGCTTAAGCGATGGGGAGAGGGTTCCGAGACGTTTCTCCGGAGGTTCCGGCAGGCGCTGAAAGCCTGTTCGGGCCCTCCGGTGAGCCGTTTCAAGTGCGGTTTTTCACGCTGGGGTGGCGGCCCCATGCGGACATGAGCAACGAAGCGCCGGGATCGCTGCCCCGCGCAACAGATACGAGGAGCGGACATGGCTGAGACGTTCAACGGCCGCAAGCGCATCCGGAAGAAGTTCGGAAAGATCCGCGAAGTCGCGGAGATGCCGAACCTCATCGAGGTCCAGAAGAGCTCTTATGATGACTTCCTGATGGTCAAGGAGCCTCCGGGCGGCCGTAAGGACGATCATGGCCTGCAGGCCGTCTTCAAGTCGGTGTTCCCGATCTCGGATTTCTCCGGCAAGTCGACGCTCGAGTTCGTGCGCTACGAATTCGACGCGCCCAAGTATGACGTCGACGAGTGCATGCAGCGCGACATGACGTTCTCGGCGCCCTTGAAGGTCAAGCTGCGTCTCATCGTGTTCGATGTGAACGAGGAAACCGGCTCCAAGTCGATCAAGGACGTGAAGGAGCAGGATGTCTACATGGGCGAAATGCCCCTCATGACATCTAACGGTACGTTCGTCATCAACGGCACCGAACGCGTGATCGTCTCGCAGATGCATCGTTCGCCGGGCGTGTTCTTCGATCACGACCGCGGCCGCACGCATGCCTCGGGCAAGCTCCTGTTCGCAGCCCGCATCATCCCCTATCGCGGGTCGTGGCTGGACTTCGAGTTCGACGCCAAGGACATCGTCTACGTGCGCATCGATCGCCGCCGCAAGTTGCCGGTGACGACGCTGCTTTACGCGCTGGGCCTGGACGACGAGCAGATCCTGTCCACGTTCTACCGCCAGATTCCGATCAAGGAATCCAAGCGCGGCTGGAAGATGCCGTTTGATGCCGCCAAGGTTCGCGGCATGACCCCGCTCGGCGATCTTATCGACGCCAAGTCGGGCGACGTGATCGCCAAGGCCGGTGAAAAGATTACCGCGCGCCGGGCGCGTGAGATGGCCGACAACGGGATCAAGGAAATCCTTGTGTCGTCGGAAGACCTGTCCGGCCGCTATATCGGCGAGGACGTGGTCGACCTGGAATCCGGTCAGATCTTTGCTGAGGCGGGCGACGAGCTCGATCCCAAGCTGCTCGCTGAGATCCGGGAGCAGAAGATCAAGGAATTCCAGATCCTCGACATCGACCACGTCAATATCGGCGCGTTCATCCGCAACACGCTGCATATCGACAAGAACTCCAACCATCAGGAAGCCCTGATGGACATCTACCGCGTCATGCGTCCCGGCGAGCCGCCGACCATCGAGGCGGCCACTGCGCTGTTCCACAGCCTGTTCTTCGATTCAGAGCGCTACGACCTCTCGGCCGTCGGCCGCGTGAAGATGAACATGCGCCTCGAACTCGACGCGCCCGACACCATGCGCGTCCTGCGCAGCGAGGACATCCTCGCGGTGGTCAAGACGCTCGTCGATCTTCGCGACGGCCGTGGCGAGATCGACGATATCGACCATCTCGGCAACCGCCGCGTGCGCTCGGTCGGCGAACTCATGGAGAACCAGTATCGACTGGGCCTCCTGCGCATGGAGCGCGCCATCAAGGAACGCATGTCGTCGGTCGATATCGACACGGTGATGCCGCAGGATCTGATCAACGCCAAGCCGGCGGCCGCCGCCGTGCGCGAGTTCTTCGGCTCCTCGCAGCTGTCGCAGTTCATGGACCAGACCAACCCGCTGTCGGAGATCACGCACAAGCGGCGTCTCTCCGCACTGGGTCCGGGCGGCCTGACGCGCGAGCGTGCGGGCTTCGAAGTCCGCGACGTCCATCCGACGCACTATGGGCGCATCTGCCCCATTGAGACGCCGGAAGGTCCCAACATCGGCCTGATCAACTCGCTGGCCACGTTCGCACGCGTCAACAAGTACGGCTTTATCGAGAGCCCCTACCGCCGCGTGAAGGACAGCAAGGTCACCGATGAGGTGGTCTATCTGTCGGCCATGGAGGAAATGCGCCACCACGTCGCCCAGGCGAACGCCGAGGTCGATGCCAAGGGCAAGCTGGTCGATGATCTCATCACCTGCCGCCATTCGGGTGACGTGCTGCTCGTGCCGCGCGAAAAGGTCGACTACATCGACGTGAGCCCCAAGCAGCTCGTGTCGGTTGCCGCCGCGCTCATCCCGTTCCTCGAGAACGACGACGCCAACCGCGCGTTGATGGGCTCGAACATGCAGCGTCAGGCCGTACCGCTTATCCGCGCCGAGGCGCCGCTCGTCGGCACCGGCATGGAAGAGGTGGTCGCGCGCGATTCAGGTGCAGCTATCGCTGCCCGCCGCACGGGCATTGTCGACCAGATCGACGCGACCCGTATCGTGATCCGCGCCACGGAAGAAGCCGATCCCTCCAAGCCGGGCGTCGACATCTACCGCCTGCGCAAGTTCCAGCGCTCCAACCAGAGCACCTGCATCAATCAGCGTCCGCTGGTGAACGTGGGTGATGCGGTTGAAGCCGGTGAGATCATCGCCGACGGTCCCTCGACCGACCTGGGCGATCTGGCGCTCGGCAAGAACGTGCTCGTCGCGTTCATGCCGTGGATGGGCTACAACTTCGAAGACAGTATCCTGCTCTCCGAACGCGTCGTGTCCGACGACATCTTCACCTCGATCCACATCGATGAATTCGAGGTGATGGCCCGCGACACGAAGCTCGGTCCTGAGGAAATCACGCGCGATATTCCCAACGTCTCGGAAGAAGCGCTGAAGAACCTCGACGAAGCCGGCATCGTCTACATCGGCGCCGAAGTGCATCCAGGCGACATCCTCGTCGGCAAGATCACGCCGAAGGGCGAAAGCCCGATGACGCCGGAAGAAAAGCTTCTGCGTGCCATCTTCGGCGAAAAGGCCTCCGACGTGCGCGATACGTCGCTGCGTCTGCCGCCTGGCGTTTCGGGCACCATCGTGGAAGTGCGCGTCTTCAACCGCCACGGCGTGGAGAAGGACGAGCGCGCGATGGCGATCGAGCGCGAGGAGATCGAGCGTCTCGCCAAGGACCGCGACGACGAAATGCAGATCCTCGACCGCAACGTCTATGCGCGCTTGAAGGATGCGCTCATGGGCAAGGAAGTGGCCAAGGGTCCGCGCGGCGCTCGCAAGGGCACGAACCTCGACGACGCGATCCTGGACGATATTCCGCGCAGCCAGTGGTGGGAAATCGGCCTCGCCAACGAAAAGGCGCAGGCCGAACTCGAAGCCATCAACAAGCAGTACGAAGAGGCCAAGAAGAGCCTCGAACGCCGCTTCGTGGACAAGGTCGACAAGCTCCAGCGCGGCGACGAGTTGCCTCCCGGCGTCATGAAGATGGTCAAGGTCTTCGTCGCCGTGAAGCGCAAGATCCAGCCGGGCGACAAGATGGCCGGCCGCCATGGCAACAAGGGCGTCGTGTCGATGATCGTGCCTTGCGAGGATATGCCGTTCCTCGAGGACGGCACCCACGTCGACGTGGTGCTGAACCCGCTCGGCGTGCCGTCGCGCATGAACGTCGGGCAGATCCTCGAAACGCACATGGGCTGGGCCTGCCGTGGTCTCGGCCGCATGATCGACGAGGCGCTGCAGGAGTTCCATGCATCGGGGCAGGCCAAGGCCCTGCGCGATGAGATGGAGAAGGTCTACGGCAAGGAGCAGATCAAGCCCAACGTCAAGGATTCGGAGCTCGCCGCGGTCGCGGGGCTTCTGAAGCGCGGCGTGCCGATCGCGACGCCGGTCTTCGACGGCGCGCGCGAGCCCGACATCGTCGAGATGCTGAAGCAGGCAGGCTTCGATAGTTCGGGTCAGGTGACGCTGTGGGATGGACGGACCGGCGAGCCGTTCGATCGTCAGGTCACGGTGGGCTACAAGTACATCCTGAAGCTGCACCACCTTGTCGACGACAAGATCCATGCCCGTTCGATCGGTCCCTACTCGCTCGTTACCCAGCAGCCGCTGGGCGGTAAGGCGCAGTTCGGCGGCCAGCGCTTCGGCGAAATGGAAGTCTGGGCGCTGGAAGCCTACGGCGCGGCCTACACGCTGCAGGAGATGCTCACCGTCAAGTCGGATGACGTCGCGGGCCGCACCAAGGTCTACGAGGCCATCGTCCGCGGTGACGACGCCTTCGAGGCCGGCGTGCCGGAAAGCTTCAACGTGCTCGTGAAGGAAATGCGGGCGCTCGGCCTCAACGTCGAGCTTCTGAATTCGGACAAGGGTGGTCCGGGTGATGGACCCGAGGAAGCGGCGGAAGCCAAGCCGCAGTTGCCGCCGCAGGCCGCTGAATAGAGCAGATTGCGGGGCGGCGCTTCAGAGCGCCGTCCCGCTCGACCATTCCCCGCGAGCCCCAGCCCGAACCGGCGAGGCCCCGCGTGAACGAACCCCGCGCCGCCGTCCGGTCCGAATGGATCGAACGGGCAGGTGCACCGAGGAGAGATGAGCCGATGAACGAGATCACCAACCTCTTCAAGACGCAGGCCCCGCTGCCGACGTTCGACCAGATCAAGATCTCGATCGCGTCGCCCGACGACATCCTGTCGTGGTCGTTCGGCGAGATCAAGAAGCCCGAGACGATCAACTACCGCACGTTCAAGCCGGAGCGCGACGGCCTGTTCTGCGCGCGCATCTTCGGGCCGATCAAGGATTACGAGTGCCTGTGCGGCAAGTACAAGCGCATGAAGTACAAGGGCCTGATCTGCGAAAAGTGCGGCGTCGAAGTGACGCTGGCCAAGGTGCGCCGCGAGCGCATGGGCCACATCGAACTGGCCGCCCCCGTCGCGCACATCTGGTTCCTGAAGTCGCTGCCCTCGCGCATCGGTCTGCTGCTCGACATGAGCGCTGAAGGATCTCGAGCGCGTGCTCTACTTCGAGAACTACATTGTCATCGAGCCAGGAATCTCGCCGTTCAAGGAGAAGCAGCTCCTGACGGAAGAGATGTACAACCAGGCACTCGACGAGCACGGCCCCGACAGCTTCACCGCTGGCATCGGCGCGGAAGCCATCCGCGAAATCCTGTCCGCCATGGATCTGCCGAAGATCGCCGAGGACCTGCGCCAGGAAATCACGGAAGCGACGACCGAACTGAAGCCGAAGAAGCTCGGCAAGCGCCTGAAGGTCATCGAGGCCTTCATCGAGAGCGGCAACCGTCCCGAGTGGATGATCCTGACCCACGTTCCGGTGATCCCGCCGGAACTGCGCCCGCTCGTGCCCCTCGACGGCGGCCGCTTCGCCACGTCCGACCTCAACGATCTCTACCGCCGCGTCATCAACCGCAACAACCGCCTGAAGCGGCTGATGGAGCTGCGCGCGCCGGATATCATCATCCGCAACGAAAAGCGCATGCTGCAGGAAGCGGTCGACGCGCTGTTCGACAACGGCCGCCGCGGCCGCGTCATCACGGGCGCCAACAAGCGCCCGCTGAAGTCGCTCGCCGACATGCTGAAGGGCAAGCAGGGCCGCTTCCGCCAGAACCTGCTCGGCAAGCGCGTCGACTACTCGGGCCGCTCGGTCATCGTGGTCGGTCCCGAACTCAAGCTGCACCAGTGCGGTCTGCCCGAAGAAGATGGCGCTCGAACTGTTCAAGCCGTTCATCTACGCGCGGCTGCAGGCGCTGGGCCAGGCCGCGACCGTGAAGCAGGCCAAGAAGCTCGTCGAAAAGGAGAAGCCGGAAGTCTGGGACGTCCTCGACGAGGTCATCCGCGAGCATCCGGTGCTGCTCAACCGCGCGCCGACGCTGCATCGCCTCGGCATCCAGGCGTTCGAGCCGCAACTCATCGAAGGCAAGGCGATCCAGCTGCATCCGCTCGTCTGCGCGGCGTTCAACGCCGACTTCGACGGCGACCAGATGGCCGTCCACGTGCCGCTGTCGCTGGAAGCCCAGCTGGAAGCCCGCGTGCTGATGATGTCGACCAACAACATCCTGCATCCCGCCAACGGCCAGCCCATCATCGTGCCGTCGCAGGATATCGTTCTCGGCCTCTACTACCTGTCGATCATGCGCGACAACGAGCCGGGCGAAGGCATGGTGTTCGGCTCGGTCGCCGAAGTGCGTCATGCACTCGAAGCCAAGGCCGTGACGCTGCATGCCAAGGTGAAGGGCCGCTTCCGCGCCATCGATCGAGGACGGCAACGAAGTCGAGCGAGATCCACGAAACGACGCCGGGCCGGATGATTCTCGGCGAGGTTGTCCCGCGCAAGCCGGGTGTGAAGTTTTCGCTCGTCAACCAGCTGCTGACCAAGAAGGCGATCTCCGGCATGATCGACGCCGTCTACCGCAACTGCGGTCAGAAGGAGACGGTCATCTTCTGCGACCGCATCATGGCGCTCGGTTTCCATCACGCGTTCAAGGCCGGCATCTCGTTCGGCAAGGACGACATGCTGATCCCCGAGACGAAGGCCAAGATCGTCGAGAAGACCAACGAGTTCGTGCGCGAGTTCGAGCAGCAGTATCACGACGGTCTCATCACCCAGCTCGAGAAGTACAACAAGGTGGTCGACGCCTGGTCGAAGTGCACCGACCAGATCGCCAAGGAAATGATGGATCGCATTTCCGGCGGCGGCAAGGATCAAGGACGGCCGCGAACGCCCGATCAACTCGATCTACATGATGAGCCACTCGGGCGCGCGCGGTTCGCCGACCCAGATGCGTCAGCTGGCAGCCATGCGCGGCCTGATGACCAAGCCGTCGGGTGAGATCATCGAGACGCCGATCATCTCGAACTTCAAGGAAGGCCTCTCCGTTCTCGAGTACTTCAACTCGACCCACGGCGCGCGTAAGGGTCTGGCCGATACGGCCTTGAAGACCGCGAACTCCGGCTACCTGACACGCCGTCTCGTCGACGTCGCCCAGGATGCGATCATCCTCGAGGAAGATTGCGGAACGGATGGCGGCATCAACGTGCAGGCCGTCGTCGACGCCGGCCAGGTTATCGTCAGCCTCGCGCAGCGCGTGCTGGGCCGTACCGCGGCCGAGGACATCAAGGTGCCCGGCACCGACGAAATGATCATCAAGATGGGTGATCTGATCGAGGAGCGGCACGCGGACCTGATCGCCAAGCACGAGGTGCAGGAAGTTCGTATCCGTTCGGTGCTCACGTGCGAAACGGTCTCTGGCGTTTGCGCCAAGTGCTACGGTCGCGACCTCGCACGCGGTACGCCGGTCAACATCGGTGAAGCGGTCGGCGTCATCGCCGCCCAGTCGATCGGTGAGCCCGGCACGCAGCTGACCATGCGTACGTTCCACATCGGCGGCGCGGCCAACGTGGTCGACCAGTCGTTCGTCGATTCGAACTTCAACGGCACGGTGAAGATCAAGAACCGCGCGATCTCCAAGGACAGCCAGGGCCGCCTCGTGGCCATGGCGCGCACCATGTCGATCGTGATCGTCGATCAGTCGGGCAAGGAACTCGCGACCCACAAGCTGCCCTATGGCGCCCGTCTGCATGTCGACGAGGGTGACGAGGTCAAGCGCGGTACGCGTTTGGCCCAGTGGGACCCCTTCACCCGTCCGATCCTGACCGAGGTGACCGGCAAGGTGGACTTCGAGGATCTGATCGACGGTGCCTCGGTGCGCGAACAGACCGACGAAGTGAAGGGCACGACCAATCGCGTCATCATCGACTGGCGCGCTGCGGCGCGCAGTGCCGACCTCAAGCCGGCCATCGTCGTCAAGGACAGCAAGGGCAAGCACATCAAGGTCGCGCGCGGCGGCGATGCCCGCTATCTGCTGCCCGTTGATGCCGTTCTGTCGGTTGAGCCGGGCACGGACGTGAAGGCCGGCGACGTGCTGGCCCGTATCCCGCTGGCGTCCGCCAAGCAGAGTGACATTACGGGCGGTCTGCCGCGCGTGGCGGAACTCTTCGAGGCGCGGCGTCCGAAGGATCACGCGATCATCGCCGAGGTGTCGGGCACGATCGAGTTCGGCAAGGATTATAAGAACAAGCAGCGGATCACGATCGCTCCGGACGAAGAAGGCGCCGAGCCGGTCGAATATCTCATTCCGCGCGGCAAGAACCTCGCCGTCCAGCATGGCGATCACGTGGAACGCGGTGATTTCATCTACGACGGTCACCCCGCGCCGCACGACATCCTGGCCATCAAGGGCGTCGAGGAACTCGCCAACTACCTGATCAACGAGATCCAGGACGTCTATCGACTGCAGGGCGTGACGATCAACGACAAGCACATCGAGGTGATTGTTCGCCAGATGCTGCAGAAGGTCGAGATCACCGACCCGGGCGAGACCGACCTGATCAAGGGCGAGCAGCTCGACCGTATCGAGGTGGACGAGCTCAATCACAAGTTCGAAAAGATGGGCAAACGTCCGGCGACCGGTACGCCGGTTCTGCTCGGCATCACCAAGGCGTCGCTGCAGACCCGCTCGTTCATCTCGGCAGCCTCGTTCCAGGAGACGACCCGCGTTCTGACGGACGCGGCGGTGATCGGCAAGTTCGATACGCTGGAAGGCCTCAAGGAAAATGTGATCGTCGGCCGGCTCATTCCGGCGGGCACGGGTGGCATGCTGCGCCGTCTGCGCAAGGAAGCCACCAGGCGCGACGAACTCATCGCCAAGGAAAAGGCCAAGGGCGATGGAACGGGGTCGCTCCGCCGGCCCCAGTGGGGAAGTCGCAGCGCCCGCGCGCCGCCGCCGCCGGTTGATCGAGTAGCCCAGGGCCGGCCGGTCAACTTGGCCGTTCCCTATCCCGCCGAACCCGAAACGGCCGCCAGTTTAGGGCGGCCGTTTCTTTTGTCGCAGCTGGCGTTCGTCGCTTTCAGGGCCGTAACGCCTGCTGCGGCGCAAAAAAGTGAACGGGTGCAGCCGCGAGGTGTTGACCGGGCATTAGCCACTGTATATAGACACCGAACTCTCACGGCAGGCCGTAGGACGTTTGCGCACATTTTTGTGCGCCATCTCGCGCCTAAACGCTGTCGTCTCTAAGCAGAGGACATTTTCGGACCAAGATCTCCGGGCCGCGCCACACGGGCGGGCTGGATGATCCTCTGGTTTTTTCGTGCCAGGCCGCGCGCATAGCGTGGCTCGGCAGGATCGGTTTGGCGTTTGCGCATTGGATCGGTCCAGGGCGCGAAGCACAACGACGGACGAGGCGGATGCCGACGATACAACAGCTTATCCGGAAACCCCGGAGACCGACGACCTACCGCGAGAAGTCGCGTCACATGGAGCAGTGCCCGCAAAAGCGCGGCGTCTGCACCCGCGTGTACACGACGACCCCGAAGAAGCCGAACTCGGCGCTTCGTAAGGTGGCCAAGATCCGTCTCACCAACGGGTTTGAGGTCATCGGCTACATTCCCGGCGAAGGTCATAACCTTCAGGAGCACTCCGTGGTGCTCATCCGCGGCGGCCGCGTGAAGGACTTGCCCGGCGTTCGTTACCACATTCTACGCGGCGTGCTCGACACGCAGGGCGTCTCCGCACGCCGTCAGCGCCGTTCCAAGTACGGCGCCAAGCGTCCGAAATAACGAAGGGGTTATAAGAGATGTCCCGCCGTCACAAAGCAGAGAAGCGCGAGGTCAATCCCGACCCGAAGTTCACCGACATGGTGCTGTCCAAGTTCATGAACGCCGTCATGAAGGAAGGCAAGAAGTCGACTGCCGAGCGTATCGTTTACGGTGCGCTCGAGCGGATGGAAGCCAAGGCCAAGTCGGACCCGGTGCAGATGTTCCACCAGGCGCTGGAAAACGTGATGCCGGCCGTCGAAGTCCGGTCCCGCCGTGTCGGTGGCGCCACCTATCAGGTGCCCGTCGAAGTCCGCTCCGAGCGCCGTCAGGCTCTCGCGATCCGCTGGATCATCAACGCCGCGCGCGCACGCAACGAGAACACGATGGTCGATCGTCTGTCGGGCGAATTGCTCGATGCAGCGTCCAATCGCGGCACCGCCGTCAAGAAGCGTGAAGACACGCACAAGATGGCTGACGCAAACCGCGCCTTCTCGCATTACCGCTGGTAAGGCCGTTCAGGCGCAACAGGAATTTGAGGCACGCACATGGCTCGCCAATACGCCATTGAGGACTACCGCAACTTCGGCATCATGGCTCACATCGATGCTGGCAAGACCACGACGACCGAGCGGATCCTCTATTACACCGGCAAGTCCTACAAGATCGGCGAAGTCCATGACGGCGCCGCGACCATGGACTTCATGGATCAGGAAGCCGAGCGCGGCATCACCATCACGTCCGCAGCCACGACCTGTTTCTGGGTTGGCCGCGACGGCAAGAAGCGCCGCCTGAACATCATCGATACCCCAGGCCACGTCGACTTCACCATCGAAGTCGAGCGCTCGCTGCGCGTGCTCGACGGCGCTGTCTGCGTGCTCGACAGCAACCAGGGCGTGGAGCCCCAGACGGAAACCGTCTGGCGCCAGGGCGACAAGTACGGCGTGCCGCGCATCATCTTCTCCAACAAGATGGATAAGACGGGCGCCGACTTCTACATGTGCCTCGCCGACATCAAGGACAAGCTCGGCGCCCGCGCCGTGCCGCTGCAGATTCCGATCGGCGCCGAAGCCGATTTCAAGGGCGTGATCGACCTGATCCAGATGAAGGCCATCATCTGGGATGGCGACGACAAGGACGCCAAGATGGTCGAGGGTGAAATCCCCGCCGATCTCGCTCGACAAGGCCGCCGAATTCCGCGCGTCCATGATCGAAGCCGCCGTCGAAATGGACGATGAGGCCATGGAAGCCTACCTCGAGGGCAACGAGCCCGACGACGACACGCTCCGCAAGCTGATCCGCAAGGCCACGATCACGCGCACCTTCTATCCGATGATGTGCGGCTCGGCGTTCAAGAACAAGGGCGTGCAGCCGCTGCTCGACGCGGTGGTCGACTTCCTGCCGTCGCCCCGTCGATCGCGAGGCCTACAAGGGTATCGATCCCAAGACCGGCGCGGAAGCGCCGCGCCGTCCGTCGGATGAAGATCCGCTCGTCGATGCTCGCATTCAAGATCATGAGCTTCGAGCACGTCGGCTCGATTACGTTCTGCCGCATCTACTCGGGCAAGCTCGAGCAGGGCATGGCGCTGCACGAATACCTCGCGCGACAAGAAGGAACGTGCTGGCCGCATGTATCTGATGCACGCCGACGATCGCGAGGAAATCAAGGAAGCCTTCGCGGGCGACATCGTCGCTCTGCAGGGCCTGAAGGATACGCGTACTGGCGAGACGCTCTGCGATCCCAACAAGCCGGTAATTCTTGAAAAGATGGATTTCCCCGATCCCGTCATCGAGATCTGAAGATCGAGCCGAAGACCAAGGCCGACCAGGAAAAGATGGCGATTGCGCTGAATACGATGGCGATCGAAGATCCTTCGTTCCGCGTGTCGGTCGATCAGGAGATCTGGCGAGACCATTCTCAAGGGCATGGGCGAGCTTCATCTCGACATCAAGGTCGACATCCTGAAGCGCACCTATGGCGTCGAAGCCAATGTTGGCCAGCCGCAGGTTGCCTATCGCGAGACGCTCGCGCGGCCGGCGGACGTCGATTACACGCACAAGAAGCAGACCGGGTGGTACGGGTCAGTTCGCGCGCGTCAAGCTCAAGCTGGAGCCCAACGAAATCGGCAAGGGCAACGAGTTCGACATCCTCCGATCGTCGGCGGTTCGGTGCCGAAGGAATACATTCCGGGCGTCGAAAAGGGCGTGACAGTCGGTCTGGGACAACGGCGTGCTGATCGGGTTCCCGATCGTGGATACCAAGGTCACGCTGTATGACGGCGCCTTCCACGAAGTGAACTCGTCGGCCATCGCCTTCGAAA
Source organism: uncultured Alphaproteobacteria bacterium (assembly GCA_963786675.1). GTDB lineage: Bacteria > Pseudomonadota > Alphaproteobacteria > Rhizobiales > Hyphomicrobiaceae > JAGVSR01. The sequence goes on from CAWAZY010000003.1 coordinate 439,665, forward strand.
TCGCCACCCGCGCGGCCATGAAGGAAGGTTGCGAGAAGGGCGGCATCAAGATCCTCGAGCCGATCATGGACGTGGAAGTGGTGACGCCGGGCGACTTCGTCGGTGGCATCATCGGCGACATCAACGGCCGCCGTGGCCAGATCCGCGATCAGCAGATGCGGGGTAACGCCACGGTGATCCGCGCCTACGTGCCGCTCGCCAACATGTTCGGCTACGTGAGCCAGCTGCGCTCGATGTCGACGGGGCGCGCATCCTACACGATGCAGTTCGCGCATTACGCTGACGTGCCGCGCAACGTGGCCGACGAAGTGAAGGCCAAGTACGCCTGATGAGAATAGGGCCGCAAGGCCGGGCCCTCAGCGCCGGTGAGACGCCGGCCAAGGGTTTAAACGGATAGACGGAACCGGGCTGAACAAGCCCCTGAACGAAAACTGAAGTGGAGAGCCGACGATGGCCAAGGCAAAATTCGAGCGCACCAAGCCGCACTGCAACGTCGGCACGATTGGTCACGTTGACCACGGCAAGACGACGTTGACGGCGGCTCTGACGAAGGTTTCGGCGGATCGCGGCTGGACCCAGACGGCGATCGCGTACGACGAAGTTGCCAAGGCTTCCGAGAGCCAGGGCCGTCGCGACCCGACGAAGATCCTGACGATCGCGACGTCTCACGTCGAGTACGCGACTCCGAACCGGCATTACGCGCACGTCGACTGCCCCGGCCACGCCGACTACGTGAAGAACATGATCACGGGCGCGGCGCAGATGGACGGCGCGATCCTTGTTGTTTCGGCGGTTGACGGCCCGATGCCGCAGACGCGCGAGCACATCCTGCTGGCCCGCCAGGTTGGCGTTCCCTACATCGTGGTGTTCCTGAACAAGTGCGACGTCGTCGAGGACGAAGAGCTTCTCGACCTCGTTGAGATGGAAGTGCGCGAGCTTCTGTCGAAGTACCAGTTCCCGGGCGACGACACGCCGATCATCCGGGGTGCTGCGATCAAGGCCCTGAACGGCGAGAAGGGTCCTCTGGCGGACGAAGCGATCATCAAGCTTTACGAGGCTTTGGACACGTACATCCCGCTTCCCGACCGTCCGAAGGATCAGCCGTTCCTGATGCCGATCGAAGACGTTTTCTCGATCTCGGGCCGCGGCACGGTTGTGACGGGCCGCATTGAGCGCGGCGTGATCAAGGTCGGCGAGGAAGTCGAGATCGTCGGCATCCGCGACACGCAGAAGTCGGTTGTGACGGGCGTGGAAATGTTCCGCAAGCTGCTGGATTCCGGCGAGGCTGGCGACAACGTTGGCTGCCTGCTGCGCGGCATCGACAAGGAAGCCGTTGAGCGCGGTCAGGTTCTGGCCAAGCCCGGTTCGGTCAAGCCGCACAAGAAGTTCAAGGCCGAAGCCTACATTCTGACGAAGGAAGAGGGCGGCCGTCATACGCCGTTCTTCACGAACTACCGTCCGCAGTTCTACTTCCGCACGACGGACGTGACGGGCGTGGTTTCGCTTCCTGAGGGCACGGAAATGGTGATGCCGGGCGACAACGTCTCGATGGACGTGGAACTCGTCTCGCCGATCGCGATGGAAGAGAAGGTCCGCTTCGCCATCCGCGAAGGTGGACGCACCGTCGGCGCCGGCGTCGTCACCAAGATCGTCGAATAGTAAGAGGGGTCGGCAAGAGCGCTGTCGTTAACTGGTGGCGCTTTTTCCTATTGGGTAGGTCTTAAACGACATGAACGGCCAAAACATCCGCATCCGGCTCAAAGCGTTCGATCATCGCATTCTTGATGCGTCGACGCGCGAGATCGTGAATACGGCGAAACGCACCGGCGCCGAGGTACGGGGTCCTATCCCGCTGCCGACGCGCATTGAGCGCTTCACCGTCAACCGCTCGCCGCACGTCGACAAGAAGAGTCGCGAGCAGTTCGAGATGCGCACGCACAAGCGGCTTCTCGATATTGTCGATCCGACTCCGCAGACGGTCGACGCATTGATGAAGCTCGACCTCGCCGCTGGCGTGGACGTCGAGATCAAGCTCTAGAGGTTTCGGATCCTCTGAGGCCGGCGCGTTGCCAGCCTCACGATCCCAAGGAAGGAAGGAATGCGCGCAATGCGTTCCGGAGTGATTGCACAGAAGGTCGGCATGACCCGCATTTTCACAGATGCGGGCGAGCATGTGCCGGTGACGGTTCTGAAGCTTGAGAAGCTTCAGGTCGTTGCTCATCGCACGGCCGAAAAGAACGGCTACACCGCGCTTCAGCTCGGTGCTGGCACGCGCAAGGCATCGCGGGTGACGAAGGCCGAAAAGGGCAACTTCGCCATCGCCGAGGTCGAAGCCAAGCGCAAGCTGACAGAGTTCCGCGTGTCGCCGGAGAATGTCATCGAAGTCGGCGCGGAAATCACCGCGGACCACTTCGTGCCCGGGCAGTTCGTCGACGTGACGGGCACCAGCAAGGGCAAGGGCTTCGCCGGCGCCATGAAGCGCTGGAACTTCGGCGGCTTGCGTGCCACGCACGGTGTGTCGGTCTCCCACCGTTCGCACGGTTCGACCGGTCAGCGTCAGGATCCCGGCAAGGTGTTCAAGGGCAAGAAGATGGCCGGTCACCTGGGTGACGAGCGCATCACGACCCAGAACCTCGTCGTCGCCAAGATCGATACGGTCCGCGGCCTGATCATGATCCGCGGCGCCGTGCCCGGTTCGAAGGGTGGCTGGGTGATCGTGCGCGATGCCGTCAAGAAGGCCGCGAATGCCGATGTGCCCAAGCCGGGCGCATTCAAGGCGCGCGTGGCTGCCGAGAAGAAGGAGCAGGCGTGATGAAAGCCTCTGTCACCACGCTGGATGCCAAGGCCGCCGGTGAAGTTGAACTGGTGGATGCCATCTTCGGCCTCGAACCGCGTCAGGATCTGATCCACCGCATGGTGCGCTATCAGCTTCTTAAGCGCATGGCCGGCACGCATCATGCTCAGGACCGTTCTGAAGTTTCGGTCACGGGTAAGAAGATGTACAAGCAGAAGGGTTCCGGCGGCGCCCGTCACGGCGACAAGTCGGTTCCGCAGTGGCGCGGCGGCGGCAAGGCTCATGGCCCCAAGCCGCGTAGCCACGGCATTGATCTGCCCAAGAAGGTCCGCGCGCTGGCTCTGCGTCACGCGCTTTCGGCGAAGGCCAAGTCGGGCGACATCGTCGTCCTCGACAAGGCTGCTTCCGAGGGCAAGACCGGTGCGCTGCGCGAGCAGTTCGCGAAACTGTCGCTCGACAACGCGCTGATCATCGACGGCGCTGAACTCGACGTGGGCTTCGTCCGGGCGGCGCGCAATATTCCCAACATCGATCTGCTGCCGGTGCAGGGCATCAACGTCTATGACATCCTCCGCCGCCGGAAGCTCGTGCTGACGAAGGCCGCGGTCGAGGCTCTGGAGGCCCGGTTCAAATGACCATCAAGCTCAAAGCCTACGACGTGATCCTCGCGCCAGTGATCACGGAAAAATCCACGCTGGTCTCGGAAGCCAATCAGGTGATCTTCAAGGTCGCCCCTGGTGCCACCAAGACCGACATCAAGGCCGCTGTCGAGAGCCTGTTCAAGGTGAAAGTCAAGGCCGTCAACACGCTCGTCCGCAAGGGCAAGAACAAAGTGTTCAAGGGGCGCCGCGCGCTCCTGAGCGATACAAAGAAGGCGATCGTCACGTTGGAGGAAGGCCACTCCATCGACGTGACGACGGGCCTGTGAGGAGAGCCACGTCATGGCACTGAAGACATTTCGCCCGACGTCGCCAGGCCTGCGCCACCTCGTACAGGTGGATCGCAGCCACCTGTGGAAGGGTGCGCCGGTCAAGATGCTCGTCGAGGGCAAGCCGAAGACCGGTGGCCGCAACAGCGACGGCCGGATCACGACGCGTCACATCGGTGGCGGTCACAAGCAGTCGTACCGGCGCGTGGATTTCCGCCGCCGCAAGTTCGGCATGCCGTCCGTCGTCGAGCGTTTGGAATACGATCCCAACCGCACCGCGTTCATCGCGCTGATCAAGTACGAGGACGGCACGCTGTCCTACATCCTGGCGCCGCAGCGCCTGGCTGTCGGTGACACGGTCATCTCCGGCGAGAAGGTCGACGTGAAGCCTGGCAATGCGATGCCGCTCGGCTCCATGCCGCTCGGCACGATCATCCACAACGTCGAGCTCAAGCCCGGCCGTGGCGGTCAGCTCGCGCGTTCGGCCGGTTCGTTCGTGCAGCTCGTGGGCCGTGATGCCGGCTGGGCCGTGCTGAAGCTCAATTCAGGTGAGACCCGCAAGGTTCGCGCCGAATGCATGGCTTCGGTGGGCGCGGTGTCGAACCCGGACCACATGAACACCGTCACCGGTAAGGCGGGCCGCAATCGCTGGCTCGGCAAGCGTCCGACGGTGCGCTCGATCACCATGAACCCGATCGATCACCCCAACGGCGGCCGTACCAACGGTGGTAAGCACTGGGCGACGCCCTGGGGCAAGCCGACCAAGGGCTACAAGACGCGTAAGAACAAGGCGACGGACAAGTACATCGTCCGCAGCCGTCACAAGTCGAAGTAGAGACCGGCACCAGAGCCGAGGAGAGAACCGAAGTGTCACGTTCTGTTTGGAAAGGCCCGTTCGTCGACGGCTATATCCTGAAGAAGGCGGAGAAGACCCGCGCCTCTGGCCGTAACGAGGTCATCAAGATCTGGAGCCGCCGCTCGACGATCCTGCCGCAATTCGTCGGCCTGACGTTTGGCGTGCACAATGGTCATAAGCACATCCCTGTCTCCATTTCCGAGGACATGGTGGGTCACAAGTTCGGCGAGTTCTCGCCGACGCGGTCCTTCCCCGGTCACGGCGGCGACAAAAAAGCGGTGAAGAGATAATGGGCAAGCCGAGCCGAGAGCGCAGCCTCGCGGAAAATGAGGCCATGGCGGTTGCGAGGAACATTCGCACGTCGCCCCAGAAGTTGAACCTTGTCGCCGCGCTGATCCGGGGCAAGAAGGTCAACGAGGCGATCGCAGATCTGGAATTCTCACGCAAGCGCGTGGCTCAGGACGTGCGCAAGTGCGTGATGAGCGCCATCGCGAACGCAGAGAACAATCACGGTCTTGATGTCGACGCGCTGGTCGTCGCTGAAGCCTACGTCGGCAAGAACCTCGTGATGAAGCGCTTCGCAGCCCGTGGCCGCGGCCGTGGCGCCTCGATCATGAAGCCGTTTTCGCAGATCACCGTCGTCGTCCGCCAGAAGGCCGAGGAAGAAAAGCCCAAGGCCAAGAAGGTGAAGACTGACGCCGCCAAGAAGCCCGCTGCCGCCAAAAAGGCCGGTACGCCGAAGAAGGGGGCCGCGTAATGGGTCAGAAAGTCAATCCGGTCGGCCTGCGCCTTGGCATCAACCGCACATGGGATAGCCGTTGGTTCGCAGCGCGGGGCGAGTACGGCAAGCTGCTGCACGAAGATATGGTCATTCGCGACCACATCATGAAGTACCAGCGCACCGCCGGCATCTCCAAGGTCGTGATCGAGCGCCCGCACAAGAAGTGCCGCGTCACCGTTCATACCGCCCGTCCGGGCGTGCTGATCGGCAAGAAGGGCGCCGACATCGAGAAGCTGCGCGGCGAGTTGGCCCGGCTGACGGCGTCGGAAGTGCATCTCAATATCGTCGAAGTGCGCAAGCCTGAGATCGACGCCACGCTCGTGGCCGAGTCGATCGCACAGCAGCTGGAGCGCCGCGTTGCGTTCCGCCGCGCCATGAAGCGCGCCGTGCAGTCCGCTCTGCGTCTTGGCGCCGTCGGCATCCGTATTAACGTGGCCGGCCGCCTTGGTGGCGCTGAAATCGCGCGCACGGAATGGTATCGCGAAGGCCGCGTGCCGCTGCACACTCTGCGCGCCGACATCGATTTCGGATACGGCCTCGCCAAGACGGCTTACGGCGTCATCGGCATCAAGGTCTGGATCTTCAAGGGCGAGATCATCGAGCATGATCCGATGGCCGCAGAGAAGCGCGCCATGGAAGCCCAGGATGGTGCTTCGCCCCGTCCGCGCCGCGACGATGGCGACCGGCGCGACCAGCGCCGCGGTCCGCGTGGTGGACGTGGTGGCGCGCCTCGCGGCGAAACCACCGAACCGGCCGGCGAGGCCTGAGGAACTTTAGGAAAAGACAATGCTGCAACCCAAGCGCACAAAGTTCCGCAAGCAGTTCAAGGGCCGCATCCACGGCGCTGCGAAGGGCGGTACAACATTGAGCTTCGGCGAGATTGGCCTCAAGGCCGTCGAACCGGAGCGGATCACGGCGCGTCAGATCGAGGCGGCTCGCCGCGCGATTGCCCGCCACACGAAGCGCCAGGGCCGCATCTGGCTGCGGATTTATCCCGATGTGCCGGTGACCAAGAAGCCGGCGGAAGTCCGCATGGGCTCGGGCAAGGGCAGCGTTGAGCTTTGGGTGGCTCGCGTGAAGCCGGGCCGCATCATTTTCGAGATCGGCGGCGTAAATCCGGCGATCGCCAAGGAAGCGCTGGAACTCGGCGCGGCCAAGCTGCCGATCAAGACACGTATCGTATCGCGCACGGTCTAATGGCCTGAGTGAACCGGTACACAAGAAACGAGTGAGGACGAAACATGAAGGCGGCTGAGCTTAAGGGAATGTCCCTCGACCAGCTTGATGACCAGTTGCTCAAGCTGAAGAAGGAGCAGTTCAATCTGCGCTTCCAGCGGGCTTCGGGTCAGCTTGAGAGCACGTCGCGGATCCGCGAGGTGCGTCGCGACATCGCCCGCGTGATGACGGTTGCCCGCGCCAAGCGGGCGGGTAGCGCGCAGAAGAGCGCTTGAGGAGATTTGAGCGATGCCGAAGCGCGTCCTGCAGGGTGTGGTCGTATCCGACAAGAACGACAAGACGATCGTAGTCGAAGTGGAGCGCCGTTTCACGCATCCGCTTCTGAAGAAGACCGTGCGCCGTACGAAGAAGTATCACGCGCATGACGAGGCCAACACGTTCAAGATCGGCGACAAGGTGTCGATCGAGGAGAGCGCGCCGGTTTCGAAGAAGAAGCGTTGGACGGTGATGGCGAGGGCCTGAGGCCTGGCGCGACGGGGAACGCCCCTGACGCGCCGGTATCGGGACTGAGGCCGGCAAGTGGAATTCGAGGCTGCTGAGGCAGCCGCAAGGGAAGGACAACAGCGATGATCCAGATGGAGACCAATCTCGACGTCGCCGACAATTCGGGCGCCCGCCGCGTCCAGTGCATCAAAGTGCTGGGCGGCTCCAAGCGCAAGTACGCCACCATCGGCGACACCATCGTGGTGTCGGTGAAGGAGGCAATCCCGAAGGGGCGCGTGAAAAAGGGACAGGTGATGAAGGCCGTGATCGTGCGCGTCGCCAAGGGCGTGCGCCGCGCGGACGGCTCTCTGATCCGTTTCGACCGCAACGCCGCGGTGCTGGTGAATGCGCAAGGCGACCCGGTTGGCACGCGCATCTTCGGGCCCGTGACCCGCGAACTGCGCGCCAAGAACCACATGAAGATCGTGTCGCTCGCGCCGGAGGTTCTGTAATGTCGGCTCAGAAGATCAAAAAGGGCGATCACGTCATCGTGCTGACGGGCCGCGACAAGGGCAAGCACGGCGAAGTGATCGAGGTTCGTCCCAAGGAGAGCCGTGCGCTCGTCCGCGGCGTCAACGTCGTGCGGCGCCATCAGCGCCAGACGGCCTCGCAGGAAGGCGGCATCATTTCCAAGGAAGCCGCAATCCATCTTTCGAACCTCGCTCTCGAGGACCCCAAGGACGGCAAGCCGACCCGCATCGGCTTCAAGACGCTGGACGACGGCCGCAAGGTACGCGTCGCCAAGCGCTCTGGCGAAATCATCCCGGAGAAGAAGTAAGCCATGGCTGAGAAAGATAAATCCGCCAAGGGTGGCAAGCCGCAGGGCGCCGCTGCTGGCAAGGCCGCCAAGGCCGCCAAGAGCGCGCCGGCAGTTGCCGCCGCGCCGGCGAAGCCCCGTCCGGCCGACTACAAGCCGCGCATGAAGGTGCACTACGAAAAGGTGGTGCGCGACGCGCTGGCGAAGAAGTTCGAATACAAGAACATCATGCAGATCCCGCGCATTGAGAAGGTCGTTCTCAATATGGGCGTTGGCGAAGCGACCGCCGACCGCAAGAAGGTCGAGAGCGCCGCCAACGATCTGGCCCTGATTTCCGGCCAGAAGCCGGTGATGACCAAGGCCAAGAAGTCGATCGCGACCTTCAAGGTGCGCGATGGCATGACGCTCGGCACCAAGGTCACGCTGCGCGGCGACCGTATGTACGAATTCCTGGACCGGTTCGTCACGATCGCGCTGCCGCGCGTGAAGGACTTCCGTGGCCTCAACCCGACGAGCTTCGACGGACGCGGCAACTATGCTTGCGGCCTGAAGGAGCACATCGTGTTCCCGGAAATCAACTATGACCAGGTCGATGAAGTGATCGGCATGGATGTGATCGTGGTGACCACCGCGAAGACCGACGACGAAGCCCGCGAACTTCTTCGCGGCTTCAACTTCCCCTTCCGCAGCTAGAGGACCTCGGGTTTCCCGATTTAAAAGCCCGAAAGGCCTTTGGAGGATTTGAATGGCCAAGACGAGTTCCATCGAGAAGAACAATCGCCGGCGTAAGCTGGCCGCGCAGACGGCTGCCAAGCGCAAGCGTCTGAAGGACATCGCCAACGACGTCAAACTTCCGGCGGAAGATCGCTTCGCCGCGCGTTTGAAACTCGCTGAGATGCCGCGCAATTCCAATCCGACGCGGATCCGCAACCGCTGCGAGCTCACGGGCCGCGCGCGGGGCACCTACCGCAAGTTCAAGTTGTGCCGGAACCAGCTTCGCGAACTCGCCAGCCAGGGCAGAATTCCGGGCATCGTGAAGTCGAGCTGGTAGGGGAACGAAGACATGGCAATGAACGATCCCATCGGCGATATGCTGACGCGCATCCGTAACGCGCAGATGCGCCGCCGCCCGAAGGTCTCGACCCCGGCTTCGAACATGCGCGCCCGCGTGCTCGACGTTCTGGCCGAGGAAGGCTACATCCGCGGCTATGCCCGCATCGAGCAGAAGGGCTCCGAGCCCGAGCTCGAGATCGAGCTGAAGTACTACAATGGCCAGCCTGCGATCCGCGAAATTCAGCGCGTGTCCAAGCCGGGCCGCCGCGTGTACTCGCCGGTCAAGGATCTGAAGGCCGTCCGTAACGGTCTGGGCGTATCGATTTTGTCGACCCCGAAAGGCGTGATGTCCGACAACCGGGCTCGCGACGAGAACGTCGGCGGCGAGATCATCTGCAACGTATTCTAACAAGGCGCCCGGGCGACCGGGCGGAATTAGGGGTCGAACCCATGTCACGTATTGGCAAAAAGCCGGTTCCGGTACCATCCGCGGTCACCGTCGCGGTGAACGGGCAGACGGTTAAGGTGAAGGGCGCCAAGGGCGAGCTTTCGTTCACCGCGCCGGAGCTGATCAAGCTTGAGACGACCGCGGACGGCATCGAAGTGACGCCGCGCGACGACACCAAGGCTGCGCGCTCCATGTGGGGCATGTCGCGGACGATGATCCAGAACCTGATCACCGGTGTGACGGATGGCTATTCCCACACGCTCGAGATCCACGGCGTTGGTTTCAAGGCGTCGATGAAGGGTAAGGACACGCTGACCCTCGCCGTCGGCTACAGCCACGACGTCAACATCAAGGTGCCCGCGGGCGTCGATGTGAAGGTCGGTGGCGCCAAGCAGGACCAGGTCACTGTGTCCGGCATCGATAAGCAGGTCGTCGGCCAGCTGGCCGCCGAGATCCGCGCCTCCCGCAAGCCGGAGCCCTACCAGGGTAAGGGCGTGCGCTATCAGGGCGAATACATCTTCCGTAAGGAAGGCAAGAAGAAGTAAGGACGCGACCAATGGGTACTCACGATCCAATCTTCCTCAAGCGGCGTTCGCGCGTGCGTCGTTCGCTCAAGGCGACTTCCGGCACGCGTCCGCGCCTCTCGGTGCATCGTTCGGGCCGGCACATCTATGCGCAGGTCATCGACGACGAGGCAGGCAAGACGATCGCCGCCGCCTCGACGATGGAAAAGGATTTGCGCGGCGCCTTGAAGACAGGCGCCGACACGACAGCGGCTGCGGCCGTCGGCAAGCTCGTCGCCGAGCGTTCGCTGAAGGCCGGCATCGATACCGTCGTCTTCGATCGCGGTGGCTTCCTTTATCACGGGCGCGTCAAGGCGCTCGCGGATGCCGCGCGCGAAGTCGGCCTGAAGTTCTGATGAAAGGGATTTGAACGTGGCACGTGGACCCCAGAAAGATCGCGGACGCGATCGCGATCGCGATAAGGTCGAGAGCGAATTCACCGACAAGCTCGTTCACATCAATCGCGTCGCGAAGGTTGTGAAGGGCGGTAAGCGCTTCGGCTTCGCGGCTCTCGTGGTCGTCGGCGACCTGAAGGGCCGCGTCGGCTTCGGTCACGGCAAGGCCCGTGAGGTGCCGGAGGCGATCCGCAAGGCAACCGAAGCGGCCCGCCGCAACCTGCTGCGCGTTCCGCTGCGCGATGCCCGCACGCTGCACCATGACAGCGAAGGCCGTCATGGAGCCGGCCGCGTGGTTGTTCGTTCCGCACCTCCCGGCACCGGTATCATCGCCGGCGGCGCCATGCGCGCCGTGTTCGAGATGCTGGGCGTGCAGGACGTGGTTGCCAAGTCGCTCGGTTCGACCAACCCCTATAACGTCGTGCGCGCCACGTTCGACGCTCTGAAGGGCCAGGAAAATCCGCGTGGCGTTGCTGCCCGCCGTAATCTCAAGGTCTCCGACGTTGTCGCGCGCCGCCGCGACGGCTCGGTCGCCTCGGAAGCCGCGGCTGAAGCGTAAGCTTCAGCCCGGGCCAATGTGAAGGATCAGTTCGATGGCTGACAACAAGAAGACCGTGACGGTCGAGCAGGTCAGAAGTGCTGCCCGCCGGCCGAGCAAGCAGACGGAGACCCTGCGTGGTCTCGGTCTCGATAAGCTCAACCGCCGCCGCACGCTGGAGGATACTCCGGCCGTGCGCGGCATGATCAAATCCATCCCCCACCTCGTTCGCGTCGTCGACGAGGCTTGAGGTTCAGACGGCTTTAAGGAGCGCCACGTCCCATGCGGCTCAATGAGATCAAAGACAACGCCGGCGCGCGCAAGGTGCGCGTTCGCATCGGCCGCGGTATCGGTTCGGGCGTCGGCAAGACCGGCGGCCGCGGCGGCAAGGGCCAGACTGCCCGTTCCGGCGTCGCCATCGGCGGCTTCGAAGGCGGCCAGATGCCCCTCCACCGCCGTCTGCCCAAGCGCGGCTTCAACAAGTGGCGCGCGAAAGACTTCAACGAGATCAACCTCGGTGCCCTGCAGAAGGCCGTCGATGACGGCAAGCTGAAGGCCGGACAGGCGATCGACGTGGCAGTTCTTGTCGAGGCTGGCGTACTGCGCCGCCCGAAGGACGGTCTGCGCGTACTGGGTAACGGCGAACTGAAGACCAAGCTCGCGATCACCGCCAATCACGCCTCGGCGACGGCGAAAGCCGCTATCGAGCAGGCCGGCGGTACGCTGAAGATCATCGAGGTCAAGGTTCTCGAGGCCGACGAGATCAAGCGCAAGAAGACCGCCGCCAAGAAGGGCCGTTCGGGCAAGCCCGCGGCAAAGTCGGAAGATTAGAGGCTGGTAGCCCCGCTGGCGCCACCCCATATCCCTCGCAGTGTGCCGGTCATGTCCGGCGAGGGGAACGGGGCGGCTGACGGCGGGGACCTTTCGCGGTTTTCGCGGAAGGGTGCCAAGCGTCAGGAGAGAGCACGATGGTTTCCGCTGCCGAGCAGCTTGCCTCAAACCTGAACTTCGGAGCTTTCGCCAAGGCGGAAGACCTGAAGCAGCGGCTCTGGTTTACGCTGGGTGCGCTGCTGGTCTACCGGCTCGGCACGTTCATCCCGCTGCCGGGCATCGACACGGAGCTTTTCAAGCAGTCGTTCTCGGCCGTCGGCATCCTCGGCATGTTCAACGTGTTCGCGGGCGGCGCGGTAGAGCGCATGGCGATTTTCGCGCTCAACATCATGCCGTACATCTCCGCGTCGATCATCATTCAGATCATGACGTCGGTGAACCCGAAGCTCGAAGCCCTCAAGAAAGAGGGCGAGTCGGGCCGCAAGCAGATCAACCAGTACACCCGCTATCTAACGGTCGTTCTCGCCGCCCTTCAGGCCTACGGCATCGCAATCGGTTTGGAGAACGCCTCCGACCAGCGTCTGGTGCAGGATCCGGGCTGGTTCTTCCGTATGTCGACCGTGATTACGCTGGTTGGCGGTACGATGTTCCTGATGTGGCTGGGTGAGCAGATCACGCAGCGCGGCATTGGCAACGGCATCTCGCTGATCATCTTCGCCGGCATCGTCGCGACACTGCCGGCCACCGCGAGTAATCTGTTTGAATCCGCGCGCAGCGGCACCATTTCGACGCCGCTGCTGTTCGGCCTGATCTTCATGATGCTGGCCGTCATCGCCGCCGTTGTGTTCATCGAGCGTGCGCAGCGCCGCCTTCTGATCCAATACCCGAAGCGCCAAGTGGGCAACCGCATGACGCAGGGCGAGGCCTCGCATCTGCCGCTTAAGCTCAACTCGGCCGGCGTCATCCCGCCGATCTTTGCTTCGTCGCTGCTTCTGCTGCCGGCGACCGCGGCTCAATTCGCGGGCCAGGGCGGCGGTTCGGAGTGGCTGAATGTCGTCACCGCCAACCTGGGCATGGGCACCTTCTGGCACATGCTCCTGACGGCTGCGCTGATCATCTTCTTCGCGTTCTTCTACACCGCACTGGTGTTCAATCCGAAAGACACCGCCGACAACCTGCGCAAGTATGGCGGCTTCCTGCCCGGCATCCGTCCCGGTGAAAAGACCGCCGAGTACATCGACTACGTGCTCACCCGCATCACCACCGTCGGTGCAATCTATCTTGCCGCGGTCTGCGTGTTGCCGGAGTTCCTCGTCTCGAAGGCCGCCGTGCCCTTCTATTTCGGCGGCACCTCGCTGCTGATCGTCGTGTCCGTGACCATGGACACCGTCGCTCAAGTGCAGAGCCATCTTCTCGCGCACCAGTACGAGGGCCTCATCAAGAAGGCCAAGCTGCGCGGCGCCACGAACAACAGGGGCCGCCGATGAACCTGATCCTGCTCGGACCGCCCGGCGCCGGCAAAGGCACCCAGGCCCAGGTGCTGGCCGAAAAGCACGGCCTCGTTCAGCTTTCGACCGGCGACATGTTGCGCGCAGCGGTCAAGGCCGGCACCGCGGTCGGCAAGCAGGCCGAGGCGATCATGAAGGCCGGCGGGTTGGTGCCTGACGAAGTCGTCATTGGCATCATCGCCGACCGGATCGAAGAGCCGGATTGCGCCAACGGGTTCATTCTGGATGGCTTTCCGCGCACTTTGAACCAGGCCGATGCGCTTGCCAACTTGTTGAAAGACAAGGGCAAAGCCTTGGACGCCGTCATCGAAATCAAGGTCGACGACACGATCCTGGTGTCGCGGATCGAGAACCGTGCGCGCGAAACACTGGCCGCCGGCGGGACCGTCCGCGCGGACGATAATGCGGACGCCCTGCGCACCCGCCTGATGGCCTACTATCGCGAGACGGCGCCGCTCATCGGCTACTACTTCGCTTACCGGATGCTGAAGTCGGTCGACGGCATGGCCCCGATCGCCGATGTGTCCGCCGAAATCGAGGGCATCCTGAAGGGGACGGCTACGGTATAATTAACGATCCGGATGCGGCTGGCTGGCCGGGTGCGGGTGTGACACGTGTGTTTGAGAAGGTTGACTGACGCGCAGAGCTTAAGCTACAACACCGCGCTTTCATGACGCAGGGTTGACAAGATTGGCCGGGCGAGTTCGCCTGGGACCGGTCTCGTCTCGTTTTAGCTGGCAGAATCAATGGTTTGGCATCCGCTTGGCGGGGCTCGACCGAACACGAATTAGAATGTCCAGGAGAAGATCGTGGCCCGTATCGCAGGTGTGAATATTCCGACCCAGAAGCGCGTCGTCATCGCGCTGCAGTATATCCATGGGATCGGCCCGAAATTCGCGAAGGATATCTGCACTGCCGTCGGCATTCCCGCCGAGCGCCGCGTCAGCGAGCTGACCGATGCCGAAGTGCTGCAGATCCGCGAGTCGATCGACCGCGACTTCATTGTCGAGGGCGACCTGCGCCGCGAAGTCTCGATGAACATCAAGCGGCTGATGGATCTGGGTTGCTACCGCGGCCTGCGTCACCGCAAGGGCCTGCCTGTCCGCGGCCAGCGCACGCACACGAATGCCCGTACCCGCAAGGGTCCGGCGAAGCCGATCGCCGGCAAGAAGAAGGCCTAACCTTTTCGCCTGTCCGGCGCCGGTCCTCGCGATCGTAGCGCTCCGGACGGGCTCGACCAGACGCAACGTTTCCCATCCGCAGGATCGGGCAGGAGTTTGAGACACCATGGCTAAAGAGCAGGGGCGCGCGAAAGTTCGCCGTCGCGAGAAAAAGAACATTACCTCGGGCGTCGCGCACGTGAACGCTTCGTTCAACAACACCATGATCACCATCACCGACGCGCAGGGCAATACGCTCGCCTGGTCGTCGTCGGGCACGATGGGCTTCAAGGGCTCGCGCAAGTCGACACCCTTCGCCGCGCAGATGGCGGCCGAAGATGCCGGCAAGAAGGCTCAGGAGCATGGCGTAAAGGTGCTTGAAGTCGAAGTCTGCGGTCCGGGTTCGGGCCGTGAGTCGGCGCTGCGCGCGCTGCAGGCCGTCGGCTTCCAGATCACCTCGATCCGCGACGTGACCCCGATCCCCCACAACGGTTGCCGTCCGCGTAAGCGCCGGCGCGTGTAACCCTACCTGCGTAATGCCGGAACGGCCGCTCTTGCCCGCGTTCGTTCCGTTTCCCTGCCTGCCGCCGTGTATTGAGCCCCCGGATCACGGCGCGGGCGATTGACCGCAAGGTGATGAAGCGCGCGCCTTGGGCGAGGATGCGGGCTTGAACCTGAAAGAGGCATAAAGTGACCAGCAACGTTCTCCAGAAGAACTGGCAAGACCTGATCAAGCCGTCGAAGCTCGAGATTATCCCGGGCCGTGACCGCACCCGTGTCGCCACGGTGATCGCCGAGCCGCTTGAGCGCGGTTTCGGCATGACGCTCGGCAACGCGCTGCGCCGTGTCCTCCTGTCGTCGCTTCAGGGCGCGGCGGTGAAGACAGTGCAGATCGATGGCGTTCTGCACGAGTTCTCCTCGATCCCCGGCGTCCGCGAGGACGTGACCGACATCATCCTGAACATCAAGGAAATCGCGCTGCGCGTCCATTCGGACGGCGCCAAGCGCATGGTGCTCAAGAAGGAAGGCGCAGGCCCGGTCAAGGCAAGCGACATCGAGGTGTCCTCGGATGTTGAACTGCTCAACCCCGATCACGTGATCTGCCATCTCGACCAGGGCGCATCCGTGCGCATGGAATTCACCGCCGACATGGGCAAGGGCTACGTCCCCGCCGAGCGCAACCGTCCCGACGATGCGCCCATCGGCCTGATCGCCGTCGACAGCATCTACACGCCGGTCAAGAAGGTGTCCTACAAGGTCGAGAACACCCGCGAAGGCCAGATCCTCGACTATGACAAGCTGACCATGATGGTCGAAACCGACGGTTCGGTTCGCGCCGAGGATGCCGTGGCGCTTGCCGCCCGGATCCTGCAGGACCAGTTGGCGGTCTTCATCAACTTCGAAGAGCCCAAGAAGCCGCAGGAAGAAGCCCGCCATCCCGAGCTCGCCTTCAATGCGGCGCTGCTCAAGAAGGTGGACGAACTCGAACTGTCGGTGCGCTCGGCCAACTGCTTGAAGAACGACAACATCGTCTACATCGGCGATCTCATTCAGAAGACCGAAGCGGAGATGCTGCGGACGCCGAACTTCGGCCGCAAGTCGCTCAACGAGATCAAGGAAGTGCTGGCGTCCATGGGCCTGCATCTGGGCATGGAAGTGCCCAACTGGCCGCCGGACAATATCGAAGAGCTCGCCAAGCGCTTCGAGGACCAATATTAAGAACGACTGCGCATGGCGGCCGGCTCCACGGAGTGGAGTCGCCATGCGCAACTAAAGAGCGAGGTGAGGCCGTAGAACCTCCCCGTAACAACCGGTAGAGAAAAAGAGAGACAACGACATGCGTCACGGAAGCTTAGGCCGGCGGTTCAACCGCGACAGCGCCCATCGCCAAGCCATGTTCTCCAACATGGCCGCAGCCCTCATCAAGCACGAGCAGATCGTCACCACGCTGCCCAAGGCCAAGGACCTGAAGCGCGTGATCGACAAGTACATCACGCTCGCCAAGCGCGGTGATCTGAACTCGCGCCGTCTGGCCGCCGCGCGGCTGCGCGACGAGGACATGGTCAAGAAGCTGTTCGATGTCCTGGGTCCCCGCTACAAGACCCGCAACGGCGGCTACTCGCGCGTACTCAAGGCCGGGTTCCGTTATGGGGACAGCGCCCCGCGCGCCGTCATCGAACTCGTCGACCGCGACGAGACGGTGAAGGGGGCCGAGGACCGCGCCCGCCATGAGGCCGAGGTGAAGGCTCGCGAAGAGGCCGGTGTCTGAGCAGTCGCCAGACCGTCTCAGGTTGGAATTGCAGGCGCCCGCGGGTCACCCGGCGGGCGTTTTGCGTTTGTGCTCCTCCACGCCGCGTGGCGGCAACTTGCGCTCGTGGAGCAACGGGGTCAGGTACTGGGGATAGGCGGCGCGCCGCATCTTTGTCTTGCCAAGTCGATCCCCTATATCGGACGCAGGAAAATCGTACGATGGCGATCTTCATCCGATGCACCGCCGTCAGACGAAATGGCCGACTATGAGGACACGCATGACAGATCGCTTGGCGAAGGGACTTTTGGTGCTGGGCGCGCTGCTTGCGGCCATGTTCGCGGCGGAAATCGGTCTGTCCGTCTCGACGCAGGCCCAGAAGCCGAAGACCCAGACCCCGTGAAGCGCCCGCGTCCCGGGAGGTCGTCCAGTACTCCTACGCGCCGATTGTGCGCAAGGCGGCGCCCGCCGTCGTGAACGTCTATGTCAATCGCCGCGTGCAGGCGTTTTCGTCGCCGTTCGCCAACGATCCATTCTTTCGCCAGTTCTTTGGCGAACGGTTCGGGCAGCCGTCGGAGCGCGTTCAGCGGTCGCTGGGCTCCGGCGTGATCGTGTCGTCCGACGGAACGGTGGTGACGAATAGCCATGTCATCAAGGGACGCGGCGAGTTGGAAATCCGCGTCGCGCTGGCCGACAAGCGCGAGTTCGATGCGCGCGTGCTGCTGCTCGATGAGAAGACCGACATCGCCATCCTGAAAATCGACAATGGCGAAACGCAATTTCCGACCATCAATTTCGAGGACAGCGACACGCTCGAAGTGGGCGATCTTGTTCTAGCCATCGGCAATCCCTTTGGCGTCGGCCAGACGGTGACCAGCGGCATCGTCTCGGCGCTCGCGCGGTCGGAGATCGGCAAGTCGGACAGTCAAGTCTTCATCCAGACGGATGCCGCGATCAATCCGGGCAATTCCGGCGGAGCGCTGGTCGATATGTCGGGCCGGCTCGTCGGGATCAACACGATGATCTTTTCCCAGTCGGGCGGTTCGCAGGGCATCGGCTTCGCCATCCCGTCCAACCTCGTGAAGCTGTACGTGGAGAGCGCTGTCAGCGGACGGAAGGTGGAGCGTCCCTGGCTCGGCGCGCGTCTCGAGTCCGTCACGCGCGAAATCGCTGAAGGACTCGGCATCGACAGAATTTCCGGTGCGGTCGTGGCGCGCGTTTCCAACAAGGGGCCGGGGGCAGCCGCAGGCTTGCAGGCCGGCGATATCATTACCCGCGTCGACGGCTTCGAAGTCGCCGATCCGCGCGCCGTCTATTACCGGTTGACGACCCGTGGCGTCGGCAACGTCGCGCGCATCGATGTGATGCGCAACCAGCAGCCGGTCACGATCGATGTGAAGCTCGTGGCCCCGCCCCAGCCCACACGCGACGACGTGCGCAACCTCGTCGGGCGCCATCCGCTGGATGGGGCGCGGGTGTCCAATATCCTGCCGGGTCTGGCCGACGAGATGGGCATCGACGAAGGCGACGGCGTGGCGGTCGTCTCACTGCGGCAGGGCGCGTTGTCTCAGCGACTAGGCTTGCGTCCCGGTGACGTCATCGTGGAAATCAACGGCGCGCCAGTGACCAACCTGGGGGATCTGGAGGCCATGCTCGCCAGCCGCCCGCCGGCCTGGGTTATCGGCCTCCGGCGCAACGACCAGACGCTGTACATCAAGGTGCCCGGCTGACCGGCGCGGCTATCGCCGCTTCGCGCCAAGCCCTATAACCCTTCCATGTCCAACCTATTTGAAGCGGCAGGTCTGGAGAAAAGCGCGCCGCGGCCGCTGGCCGACCGGCTGCGTCCGCGCACACTCGCGGAGGTGACGGGTCAGGATCATGTCGTCGGCCCTGATGGCAAGCTGACGCGCCTGTTGCACGCCGGCCGGCTGCCCAGTCTCATCCTGTGGGGTCCGCCGGGCTGCGGCAAGACGACGATCGCACGCCTGCTGGCCGGAGAAACGAACCTCGCCTTCGAACAGTTGTCGGCGATTTTTTCGGGTGTGCAGGACCTGCGCAAGGCGTTCGACAAGGCGCGCATCAATCGCGAGCAGGGGCGCGGCACGCTTCTGTTCATCGACGAGATCCATCGCTTCAACCGCTCCCAGCAGGACAGCTTCCTGCCGCACATGGAAGACGGCACCATCACGCTGGTCGGGGCGACGACGGAAAACCCGTCGTTCGAACTGAACGCGGCCTTACTCTCGCGCGCGATCGTTCTCACGCTGAACCGCCTGGATGACGACGCGCTCGAGAGCCTTGTCGTGCGCGCGGAAGCCGAGACCGCGCGTGCGCTGCCGCTGGATGCGGATGCGCGCGCGGCGCTCTTGCAGATGGCGGACGGCGACGGTCGCGCGATCCTCAATCTGGCCGAGGATGTGCTGGCTTCGGTACCGGAGGGCGCGCAGGCCGTCGGGCGGGAAGGTCTCGTGCGCTTGGTACAGCGCCGCGCGCCCCTCTACGACAAGGGCCGGGACGGGCACTACAATCTGGTCTCGGCTCTGCACAAGGCGGTGCGCGGTTCAGATCCGGACGCGGCGCTCTACTGGTTCGCGCGGATGCTCGAGGGCGGGGAAGACCGGCTCTTTCTGGCGCGCCGGCTCGTGCGCATGGCGGTTGAGGATATCGGATTGGCTGATCCACAGGCGCTCGTCGTGGCCAACGCCGCCAAGGACGCCTACGATTTTCTCGGGTCTCCCGAGGGGGAACTGGCGTTGTCCCAGGCCGTGCTCTATCTGGCGACCGCGCCCAAATCGAACGCCAATTACGTGGCCTACAAGGCAGCGGTCCGCGCGGCGCGCGAACATGGCTCGCTGGCGCCGCCCAAGATCATCCTCAACGCGCCCACAAAGTTCATGGAGGATGAAGGCTTCGGCGACGGCTACCAGTACGATCACGATGCTCCGGACGGGTTTTCGGGCCAGAATTACTTCCCCGACGAGATCCGGCGCCGCCCCCAGTTCTACGATCCGCCCGAACGCGGGTTTGAGCGCGAAATCCGCAAACGCCTGGAATACTGGGCGGGTCTGCGCAAAAAGCGCGGCTAGGACAGGCGCCCGCGGTGCCTCTGGCAGGCCAACCGGTGACCTGCTGGTCAAAAAGCTGGGGCTTGGCTTATAGTCCGCGGCGCGGGGTCCCCCGCCCGGGATGGCACGGCCCGCAGGAGTTCTCAGCGTCATGATCGAGTTCAAGGATCTGTGGTTTGGGCACCCGATCAACAGGAGTGTGTCGACACCCTGTCTGGCGCCGCTCGAACTGACGAACCTGGAAGGCCGGCGGATTGAGCGTGGCTTGCCCGTCTTTGCCAATCAGTGCGCTATCCGCATGGGGGTCGCCTTGCGGCGGGCAGGCGTGCAGCCCTCGCAAATCTCCGGCTGTTCGGATTGCGCGGTGCATCCGCGCGACGAAATGCACTTCATCAATGCCAGCCAGCTCGCCAACGCGATTGCCAGGTCCAGCATTGCGGGCATCGGTCCGGTGGAAAAATTCAAGGGCGGCGATGCGGCCGAGTTCTACCTGAAGATCTTCGGGCGCACCGGCATCATCTACATTCAAGACTATTGGCGCCGCTCCACCGACCAGGGGCGGCCGACGGGCGATCACATCGATGTCTGGAACGGTTATCGCTCGTCGGCCAAGTGGCTGATGGAGTGGTTTTCATGGGCCGGCTACTACTCGAATTACGCCCAGGCCGGAGAGATCTGGTTCTGGGAAGTCAAATAGGCGGGTCGCCGCGCGGGGCCTGACGGATCGGCTGGGACAAGCGGGAGGGACTTCATGCGGTATGTCATAGCCATGATTTTCGCGGCGGCCTTTGCGGCGGCATGCACCGTCTTTGTGGCCAACCCGGTGGCCGGGTGGGTGGTGGACAGCTTCAAGTACGACAATCCCGATCAGGTTGGCGATCTCCACGCCGCGGTCTTCATGGGCGTTAATCTTATCGGCATGCTGATTGGTTGGACGGTGGGCTGGGCGCTGGGCCGGTCGTTCTCTGCGGCACCAGATCTCGACTGATCCTTTGCCTTGTCCGCACCGGGCGGGCTATATGAGCGCCAAACCACCGTCACGAGGGCGCGATGAGGCTGCTATTACTAGTCTCGGCCGGCGGCGCCATCGGCGCGGGCCTGAGATTTCTCGTCAATCAGGCATTTGCCGGTCCGGCCGCTTTGCGCGGCGCGGCGTTCTTTCCTTGGGCCACGCTGACCGTGAATGTCGTCGGATCTTTTCTCATGGGTCTGGCTGTCGTGGTCATCGCTGAGCGATATGCGGCAGATCCCGGGCTGCGCGCTTTTCTGATGACCGGCATCCTGGGTGGGTTCACCACCTTTTCCGCCTTTTCGCTCGATGCTGTTGAGCTCTCCATCGACCGCTCGCTTGCCGTCGCGGCGCTCTATGTCGGCCTGTCGGTCGCGGGCGCCATCGGCGGGCTTTTGGCCGGGCTGTACCTGGCGCGGGGAACACTGACATGAACCCCAAGATCGAGACGATGACCGTTGCCGCCGCCGAGAACGAGATGCGGCTCGACCGCTGGTTCCGCGTGCACTTCCCCGAGGTCGGCTACACCTACCTGCAGAAGCTTTTGCGATCCGGACAGGTGCGGATCGACAGCAAGCGTGCGCAGGCCAACGACCGGCTGAGCGAGGGACAAGAGATCCGCGTTCCGGCGGTCGTGCGCCAGCCGAAGGTCACCGCGCCAGGGCTCAAGGCGCCGCCAGGCGTCTCCAAGGGTGACCGCGATCTCATCGAAAAGATGATCCTTTTCGAGGACGACGATGTGCTGGTGCTGAACAAGCCCGCCGGCATCGCCGTGCAGGGCGGGACGGGAACCCGCCGCCATATCGACGGCATCCTGGCCGGCATGGCGGATCGTTTTGGCGGCGAGCGGCCGCGTCTGGTGCATCGCCTCGACCGCGATACCTCAGGCGTGCTTCTGGTGGCCAAGACGCGCAACGCCGCGGCAAAGCTCGGACGGACATTTCAGACGCGCAGTGCGGCCAAAACCTACTGGGCGCTCGTGAAGGGTGTTCCGCATCCGACGCAGGGCAAGGTGGAAGCGGCCCTGGTCAAGGCCGCGGGGCCGGAGGGCGACCGTGTGCGCAAGGCCGAACCCGGCGAGCAGAAAGAAGCCATGCACGCCACCACGCATTATTCGGTGATCGATCGCGTCGGGCGCAAGGCCGCCTGGGTCTCGCTAAAGCCCGTCACAGGCCGTCAGCATCAGCTGCGCGCGCATATGTCGATCATCGGGCATCCCATCGTCGGCGACAACAAGTACGAAGGCGGGCTTGACCTGCCGGCTGAGAACATGGAAGCCAAACTCCACCTGCATGCGCGCAGGCTGATCATTCCGCATCCGGTGACCAAGGCGAAAATCGACGTCACGGCGCCACTTCCTCCCCATATGATGCGGACTTGGGACCTGTTGGGGCTCGATGCTGGCAGGTATGCTGATCCGAACGATGATTTTTAAGCGGGGCCGCGAGAGGAGCTGAAGTCTATGGCGGGTTTGATCGAAATTCTCGTGACCTGGCTGCCGATCCTGCTGTTGATCGGCGTCTTCGCGCTGTTCGCGGCGCGCAGCCAGAAGATGTACACAGGCCGCAGCGGCAAAACGCATGGCGAGATGCTGGAAGATTATGTCCAGGAGATGCGCCGGCAGAATGACTTGCTTGAGAAGATCGTCCAGGATCAAGAGGCCCGTTTGCAGCGCCTTGAAACGACGCGGCGGTCCTCGTCTGGCGGGAGCGGCGGAGGCGGTTCGCGCTGATGGGGCTGTTTGGCACCGATCTGACGCACATACTCCTCTACACCGTCTTCCTCGGCGGCGTGGTGGGGATAGCGCTGTACATCCTTACCAATATGGGCCGGCAGCTTCGGGGGACCTTCGGGCGGCCCTATACCGATGTCGTTGAAGATATGTTCGCCGAAGGACAGCGCCGCGCTGAATTGATGGCACGGGTCGCGGAGTTGCGTGAGGCGCGCTTGGCCCGCCTGGAACGGCGTCTGGAGGGCGGCCATTGAAGCTGGTCGTGTTCGATTGCGACGGCACGCTGGTCGACAGCCAGCACATGATCGCCGCCGCCATGGAAGCTGCGTTCGCCGGGCATGATCTGCCGCCGCCGCATCGCAGCGAAATTCTCGCCGTGGTCGGTCTTTCGCTCACGCAGGCCGTTGGCCGGCTGGTGCCGGACGCAGCCCCCGCCGAAATCGAGGCGCTGGCGGACAGCTACAAGTCGGCCTTTGGCGTATTGCGGCGCCAGGAGGCGCACAAGGAACCCCTTTATCCGGGCGTGCGCGAAGCGCTTAAGCATCTGCACGCCCGCCACGACGTTGTCCTTGGAGTCGCCACAGGCAAATCGCGCCGTGGCCTCGCCGCCGTGCTGGAGCGTGAAGGTCTCGGGAGCCATTTCGTGACCTTGCAAACGGCCGATACCCACCCATCCAAGCCGCACCCGGCCATGCTGCAGGCCGCGATGGCCGAAGCAGGTGCCGAAGCGCATCGCACGGTGATGGTCGGCGACACGACCTACGACATCGACATGGCCCGCATGGCGGGTGCGCACGCTGTCGGCGTTGCCTGGGGCTATCATACACCCGCTGAACTTCACCGCGCCGGCGCACACCGGGTGTTGGATGACAGCCTGCAACTCGCCGCGGCGCTGGACGACGTGCTTCACGGGCTGGATGCCAGATGATGACGGGTCACGATAACGACAACGACACGGATAGAGACGGTACTGGGGCTCGTCCCGCCGCGTCGGGTGACGCGCCCGCGCAGGGCGGGCCGAAGGGTCCCATCCGCGACACCTTGCGCGCCCCTTTGCCGAAGCGCTTCTACAAGTCCGTTACGCTGTGTGCGCACGAGGGCGCATCGGGCCCGGGTCAGGAGGTGCTGCTGGATGGCCGCCCCCTGCGCACGCCCCTGAAGCGCATTCTCGTGGTGCCCGATGCGGCCCTGGCGCAGGTCATCGCAGCCGAGTGGGACAGTCAGCGGGAGATCATCGATCCGGCGACGATGCCCGCCACCCGCCTCGCCAACAGCGCGGTCGATACCGTGGCCGATAATCGCGCCGCAGTTGCCGAAGAAGTGGTGGCTTACGCCGGCAGCGATCTCATCTGTTATCGGGCCGAAGCCCCCGCCGGGCTGGTGGCCCATCAGATCGCACTGTGGGATCCGATCCTTTCGGCTGTCGAAGACGCGCTGGGCGCGCGGTTTGTGCGCGTCGCGGGGATCCGCCATGCCGCCCAGCCGCCCCAGACACTCGCCCGGGTTGCGATGGAGCTTGAGACCCTGCCGCATCTCACCCTCGCCGGTCTCCAACTGGTCACGACCATTACCGGGTCGGCCATTCTCGCGCTGGCGCGGCATCGGGGACTGGCTTCGGCCGATGCCGTCTGGGCCGCGGCCCACGCAGACGAGGATTGGCAGATCGCGCAATGGGGGCATGACGCGGAGGCGGAGGCGCGGCGCGCGCTGCAGGAACGCGACTTCAGGGCCGCTGTGTCGGTGCTGGGCCCATCCAGCGCGGCTTAATGGATCGTTGCCGACAATGTTCGGCGCCATATTTGCGCTTTATCAATGGGCTGCGGATTAACCTCGTCGCCCCACTTATTGAATTGACGGGAAAGCCTTCATGCTCGTGCCACCAACGGTTCCGCAAACTGCCGGACGGGACCGCTTTCTCGGGCGGGCCGCGCAGACGCGCCGCGTCTACGGTGTCGTGGGTGAGGAGGGCTTGGCGCGGCTGCCGTCGCGCCGGCTGCGGGGACGGGAAGTCTCGCTCTTCTGGTCTGCCCGCGAGGATGCGGAGCGTCTGGCTGAGACCGTGGCGCAGAACCCGATCGTGCGGACCTATGCGCTGAGCGAATTGTACTCCGGCGTGTTGCCGGGTCTGGTGCAGCACCGCCGGCTGGTCGGGCTCGATTGGTCGGGCCAGCAGATCGAAGTCGAGCTCGATCCGCAGGATTTTGGCGAGCGCCTCCGGCTTGCCAGCCTGGACGTGTTCATGGGAGCCATGAAGCAGACCGGGTCCATCTACACCCTTGAAGGGGCCGCGGGTCCGGCCCTCCTGGTGTCGCAGACCCGCCCGGACGTCCTCGTGCTGCCCTGCTGGGCGGACGCCGACGAAGCCCAGGTTCGGGTTGAAGGACCCTGGCGCGATATGCTGGTCATCCAAACCGCCATTGGTCCCTTCAAGGACGAGCGGTTGGCGTGGCTGAAGCGCTTTGGGCATCTCGTCGGACCGGATCATCAGGGTGGTCCAGGCAGCTTGGAACTGCAACCCGAAGACCTTGCCGCGCGCCTTTCCTCGTTGGCGCCATAAGGGGATCCACACCCGTTCAGACCGCGTGGTCCCACCCTGTCGTGATGGGTTTTGCCCCATCGCCCAGGTTGCGCTGGCGTGCCGCCGTGCTATGGAACGCCGTTTCCCCCACAATCCGGGTCACGCAAGCGAACAGCACGGTGGATCTGCCATGAAGGACGTCATTGAAGAACTCGAGCGCCGCCGCGATAACGCGCGCCTTGGCGGCGGAAAGTCCCGCATCGAGGCCCAGCATGCCAAGGGTAAGCTGACGGCCCGCGAGCGCATCGAGCTTCTGATGGACGAGAACTCGTTTGAAGAGTTCGACACCTTCGTCGAGCATCGCTGCACCGAGTTCGGCATGGAGAAGAACAAGACGCCGGGCGACGGCGTCGTGACCGGCTGGGGCACGATCAACGGCCGCGTCGTCTACGTGTTCGCCAAGGACTTCACCGTGCTCGGCGGCTCCCTGTCAGAGAGCCACGCCCGCAAGATGATCAAGATTCAGGATATGGCGCTGAAAAACCGCGCGCCCCTGATAGGTCTTTTCGATGCTGGCGGCGCCCGCATCCAGGAAGGCGTCGATGCGCTGGGCGGCTACGGCGAAGTGTTCCAGCGCAACGTTCTCGCCTCCGGCGTCATCCCGCAGATTTCCGTCATCATGGGGCCGTGCGCAGGTGGCGACGTCTACTGCCCGGCGATGACCGACTTTATCTTTATGGTGCGGGACACGAGCTACATGTTCGTGACCGGCCCGGACGTCGTGAAGACGGTGACCAACGAAACCGTGACCGCGGAAGAACTGGGCGGCGCCAAGGTCCACACGACGAAGTCGTCGATCGCCGACGGCGCTTACGAGAATGACGTCGAGACGCTGCTGCAGATGCGCCGGCTCATGGATTTTCTTCCTTCGAACAATCAGTCAGGTGTGCCGGTCCTCCCGACATCCGACAGCCCGGACCGCGAGGACAAGTCCCTCGACACCCTAATCCCGGACAATCCCAACAAGCCCTACGATATGAAGGAGCTGATCCTCAAAGTCGTGGACGAGGGCGATTTCTTAGAGTTGCAGGAAGGTTTCGCCAAGAACATCGTCACGGGCTTCGCCCGCATGGAAGGCAGCACTGTCGGCATTATCGCCAACCAGCCGATGGTGCTGGCCGGCGTGCTCGACAGCGATGCCTCGCGCAAAGCGGCGCGCTTCGTACGCTTCTGCGACTGCTTCGAGATCCCGATCGTCACGTTCGTCGATGTTCCAGGCTTTCTGCCGGGGACGGCGCAGGAATACGGCGGTCTTATCAAGCACGGCGCCAAGCTGCTCTTCGCCTATGCCGAAGCCACCGTTCCCAAAATCACGGTGATCACCCGCAAGGGCTACGGCGGCGCCTACGTTGTGATGAGCTCAAAGCACATCCGCGGCGACCTGAACTATGCTTGGCCGACCGCCGAAATCGCCGTCATGGGTGCCAAGGGGGCGGCCGAGATTATCCATCGTGCAGACGCCAGCGATCCCGACAAGATCGCCGCCCGCATCGAGGAATATAAGGCCCGCTTCGCTAATCCGTTCGTCGCCGCCGAGCGCGGCTACATCGACGAAGTGATCCTGCCGCATGGCACCCGCCGCCGCATCTGCCGCGGCCTCAACATGCTGCGCAACAAGACCCTCGAAAACCCCTGGAAGAAACACGACAACATTCCGCTGTGAGTAGTGGCACACACAAACCAGCAAAGAGGCCGGTCCATAGGGGGCGGCCTTTTTTCTTTGCCGCTTTCCTGCCATGGGACTCGCGCAAGAGGTGCCTCCATTCAATTGCGATGAGCCGCTTTCTCCTATGACCCTCGATGAATTCCTGACGTACCTCGCCAAGCCGGGCGGGGCGCTCGACGACGCCGCCATCGCCGCATTCGAAGCCGAGATCGGCACAGGACTGCCTGACGATTACCGCGCGTTTCTGCAAGCGGTGAACGGCGGCTGGCTTGGCGGCGCGGTCCTGGTGCATGGCGCGACCCCGGATGGAGAGCCGATCGATACCGACCTGCATCACGTCGGGGGTTTGCGGTCCGAGCCGCCCATGGATCTGCGCAACGCGCGGGCGACCTATCAGGATTGGATCGCGCGCATTCCCCGCGACCTCATCTGGATCATGGACGACAGCGGCGGCAACGCCATCTGTCTTGGGATCGCGGGCGATGCGCGCGGCAAGGTCTATTTCTGGGACCATGAATTGGAGCCCGACCTCGACGACTGGGACGGCACGTTGGAGGGAACTGGCAATATCTCGCTGCTCGGTCACTCGTTCGCAACGTTCTTCGCCACGCTACAGGTCGCCACCCGCACCTAACCGGCGGCACGCTCCGGACTAGTTCGACGACGGAACGGGCACGTTGTCGATCAGCCGCGTGGCGCCGAGCCATACCGCACCGAGCACCCGCGCGGGCCGCTTGGATTTGGGCGGCAGCGGGGCCAACGTCTCCGCGTCACAGACGGCGAGGTAGTCGATCTTGTGGAATCCCGCCTCTTCCAGATCGCGGGTCGCCACCACGATGGCCTTGTTGACGGGACCGCCCGCCGCGACCGTCGCGGCAATGCCCTTTAAGGCCCGGTGGAACGCTGGTGCTATGCCGCGTTCATCGGCGGTCAGGTAGGCGTTGCGGGACGAGCGCGCCAGCCCATCGGGTTCCCGCGAGATCGGCGCGCCGATGATCTTCACCGGGATGTCGAGATCGCGCACGAGCTGCCGCAGAACGCACAACTGCTGGTAGTCCTTCTCGCCAAACACAGCCACGTCCGGGGCGGTCTGGGTGAAGAGTTTGGTGCAGATGGTCGCCACGCCCCCGAAATGGTGCGGGCGGAACGTGCCCTCCAGGGGCAACGCCGCGCCCTGTGGCATGACCTTGGTGGCAAATCCCTCCGGATACATGGTCTCGACGGACGGTGCCCAGATGAGATCGGCCCCCGCCGCCGCCAGCTTGCGCCGGTCTCCGGCCTCATCACGCGGATAGCGCGAAAGATCTTCGGTGGGCCCGAACTGCGTTGGATTGACGAAAATCGAAACGACAACACGCTCCGCTTTGCGCCGCGCCAGCTTCACCAGCGAGAGGTGGCCGTCGTGCAAGGCCCCCATGGTGGGCACAAGCGCGATGCGCTCGCCCGATTGGCGCCATCCGGCAACAGTTGCGCGCAAGGCTTTGACGGTTCGGACAATTGGGGGCATGGCGGACATGGACGACGGATCCTGGGCCTGGGGACGTGAGTGAGGTGCCGCCGACACCAAGGGCCGCCGCCGCCCGGCCGTCAAGTTGGGGATGATGGGGATCATACCCGGAGTGACTTGCCGCGCCAACGGGAAGCCCCAATCTGATACTGTGATGTCGGCCGAATCGCCGGTCGCGCGGCGAGGCTGCTTCAAGGATCGAACGATGGTCGCGGTACGCAAATCGCCGGGTGCGGGGCTCAACGACAGTGAACCGGCGCGGGGCGGCGCCGGCCGCCTGCCGTCGTTTGACGAAATCGCAACGCACCATCTGATCGACGAGACGCGGCTTGTCGGCGGCCTGGTCGAGCGCGCAGTCTATACCGAGGACGAGCGGCGGCGCACGGCGGAAATTGCCCGCCGCCTGGTTCAGGACGCCCGCGCCGACCAGTCCCAGCATGGCGGCGTCGATGCGTTCATGCGCGAGTACGGACTGTCCAGCGAGGAAGGCATCATCCTGATGTGCCTCGCGGAGGCGTTGCTGCGCATTCCCGACGCCGACACCCAGGACGCGTTCATCGCGGAAAAAATTGCGGGCGGGAACTGGGACCGTCATCGCGGCCACTCCGACAGCCTCTTCGTTAATGCCTCAACCTGGGGGCTGATGCTCACCGGGCGGCTGGTCAAACTCAAGGACGGCGGCAATGCGAATGCGCTGGATAGCTTGAAGCGTCTGGTGGCGCGCTCGGGCGAACCGTTCATCCGGCAGGCCATCCGTCAGGCGGTGAAGGTGCTCGGCGAGCAGTTTGTGCTCGGCCGTACCATCGAGGACGCCATTGCCCGCGCCTATCAGTATGAAACCAAGGGCTACCGCATTTCCTACGACATGTTGGGCGAGGCGGCGCGTTCGGAAGCAGACGCGGAACACTATTTCCAGCGCTATGTGAACGCCATCGACGCCATTGGGCTTTCCGTCGGAGCGCTGCGCAGCGCGCACATCGATGCGCTGGCGCCCCGTCCCAGCATTTCGGTGAAGCTCTCGGCTTTGCATCCACGGTTCGAGG
Organism: uncultured Alphaproteobacteria bacterium; assembly: GCA_963786675.1. Lineage (GTDB taxonomy): Bacteria > Pseudomonadota > Alphaproteobacteria > Rhizobiales > Hyphomicrobiaceae > JAGVSR01. Next base: position 468,844 of record CAWAZY010000003.1, read on the forward strand.
CGGGGCGCGATGCGCATCTGATGCGCGAATTGCTGCCGCGCATCAACGCGCTGGTCGCACACGCCCAGGCGCGCGGCATCGGGATCACGGTGGATGCGGAAGAGCAGGACCGGCTGGAGCCGACCTTACGCATCTTCGGCGAAGCGTTCGTCAATCCGAATGTGGCGGCGTGGAACGGTCTGGGTATCGCCGTGCAGGCCTATGGCCGCCGCGCCATCCCGGTCTTGCGCTGGCTGCGCCGCCTTTCGGAGGCCACCGGCAAACGCATCCCCGTGCGCCTTGTTAAAGGAGCCTACTGGGACAGCGAGATCAAGTGGGCGCAGGAGCGGGGACTTGCCGACTATCCCGTGTTCACGCGCAAACGCAACACGGACGTCTCCTATCTCGCCTGCATGCGGCTGATGCTGACCTACCCGCGCGAGTTCCATTGCCAATTCGCCTCGCATAATGCGCACACCATCGCGTCGGCCATGGTGGCGGCGGGCAATACCTCGTTCGAATTCCAGCGCTTGCACGGGATGGGCGAGGCCATCTACGAGCCTGTCGTGACCTCCGGCGTGGAGGGCCGCGCGTGCCGCATTTACGCGCCGGTGGGCGATCACGAGCACCTGCTGGGCTACCTCGTCCGCCGGCTACTGGAGAACGGCGCCAACACATCCTTCGTCAACCGGCTGGCGGATGCGGAAATGCCCATCGCGCGCATCATCCGCGATCCCGTGGAGGACGCCGAACGGGAGCGCGCGGAGGGCAACGCGCCCAAGCCGCTGGTCAAGCCCCGCGACGTGTTCTGGCCCGAGCGGCGCAACTCCATGGGGTTGGCGCTTGATGCGGCGAGCGTCCGCCGGAGCCTGTTGGACGAGATGCGCGCTGCCCTGGCCGAACCGTTCGCGGTCGCTCCCATCGTGAATGGCGCGGTGACCGCGGGCGGCGATGCCGTCCCGCTGTTGCTCTGCCCGCACGACCGCAGTCAGCGCCTCGGCACGGTGCGGGCCGCCGAGCCCTCCGACATCGAAGCCGCATTGGCCAGCGCGGCCGCGGCACTTGCCGAGTGGGATCGCCTCGGCGGACCGGCCCGCGCCAAGATCCTTGATACAGCCGCCGATCTCATCGAGCGGGACCGCGCCCGGCTCATGGCCATTCTCGTGCGTGAAGCGGGCAAGACCATTCCCAACGCCTTGGGCGAGGTGCGCGAAGCTGCCGATCTCTTGCGCTACTATGCGTTCCAGGCGCGCCGGCACTTCGCTGAGCCCGTCACGCTGACGAGCACGACGGGAGAGACGAGTGCGCTGACCTTGCGCGCGCGCGGTCCGTTCGCGGCCATCGCACCGTGGAATTTCCCGCTTGCGATCTTCGTCGGGCAGGTGGGCGCGGCCTTGGCGGCCGGCAACCCGGTCCTGGCCAAGCCTGCGGGTCAGACGCCGATTGCCGCCTTCTTTGCCGTTAAACTCATGCATGAGGCGGGGGTGCCGCCGAACGTGCTGCATCTCTTGCCTGGTGGCGGTGATGTGGGTGCGGCACTGGTCCGCGACGCCCGCGTGCAGGGCGTGGCCTTTACCGGCTCGAATGAAACGGCGTGGGCCATCCAGAAGGCCTTGGCCGACCGCCGTGGGCCCATCGTGCCGTTCATCGCCGAGACGGGCGGGCTCAACGCGATGATCGTCGATTCCAGCGCGCTGCCCGAACAGGTGGTGCGCGATGCGGTGCGTTCCGCCTTCGATAGCGCCGGGCAGCGGTGCTCGGCGGCGCGCGTGCTGTTCCTCCAGGACGAAATTGCCGGCCGCGTCATTCCGATGCTGACCGGGGCCATCGCGGCGCTGACCGTCGGCGATCCGCTCGACTATGCCACCGACATCGGGCCGGTGATCGACGAGGCGTCGCAGGATGCGCTCGAATCCCACAAGCTGCGCATGCAGGCCGAAGGCCGCGAACTGATCGATATTCCTGCCCCGCCCGGATGCCGGAGCGGCACCTATGTGACGCCCGCCTGTTATGAGATCGATCGGCTCAATCTCCTGAAGCACGAAGTGTTCGGACCCATCCTCCACGTGATCCGCTATCCGCGCGGCGGGCTCGATGGCGTCATCGCGGCCATCAATGCCTCTGGCTACGGACTAACGCTCGGGCTTCACAGCCGCATCCAGGCGGTGGCCGATCAAGTGGCGCGCGATGCGCGCGTCGGCAATCTCTACGTCAATCGCAATCAGGTGGGTGCGGTCCCGGGCGTGCAGCCGTTCGGCGGCGAAGGTTTGTCCGGGACCGGTCCCAAGGCGGGCGGCCCGAGCTATGTCCAGCGGTTCGCAACCGAGCGGGTGCGCACAACCGACATCACGGCCACGGGCGGCAACGTTCAGCTGTTGACGCTGTCCGTTAAGGACGACGGCTGACACTTGGCCTTGCTCTGGGGGGATTGACGTCCCAAATTACACATTGCGTGGCGATGGGGCCACCGCGGGCCACGGGCGGACTGCAGCCGACATGAGCACCAGGGATAAGAAGCCGGTCGTCACGCCCGACCGCACGGCGTCACCGTCCGGCGGCGACGTTCAGCGCGCGCCTGGACCCGCCGCGCCGGCGGCCGGGGCCGGATCGTCGGCGGGAGCCGTTGCCGATTTCGTCGCCAAGATGCGCACGCTTGATCCTGCCAAGGCGGGTGAGCGCGGGCGGTTGATCTTTGCGATGGACGCCACCATGAGCCGCCAGCCCACGTGGGACATGGCACTGGCCCTGCAATCGGACATGTTCGCGGCCGTCAAGGATGTCGGTGGCCTGGATGTTCAGCTTGTATTCTTTCGCGGTCAGGCCGAATGCCGGTCCTCGAAGTGGGTATCGGATCCGGCCGAACTGGCACGCCTCATGACCAGTGTCAGCTGCCGGGGTGGCCTGACGCAAATCGGGCGCGTGTTGACTCATGCGCAGTCAGAGGCCGAAGCCCGGCGCGTGCATGCGCTGGTCTATGTCGGCGATGCGATGGAAGAGGCCATCGATCCGCTCTGCGCCAAGGCCGGAGCGCTGGGACTTCTGGGCGTGCCCGTGTTTCTCTTTCAGGAAGGCCATGCGCCCGACGTGACGCGGGCCTATCAGGAAATCGCCCGGCTGACTAAGGGGGCCACGTGCCGGTTCGATGCGGGTGCCGCCGATCAGCTGCGTGCGCTCTTGCGGGCGGTGGCGGTCTATGCCTCCGGCGGCCGGAAGGCCTTGCAGGCTCTGAGCGCGGGGGGCGATGGCGCCGGCGCGCGGCTCCTGTTGCAGCAAATGCCGACGGGCAAGTGAGGCCGCATGACATTTCTGCTTCTGGGGTTGGCCGTACTCGTCGTGGGGTTGTTGGTAGCGCGCGGGTTCACGCGCGCCAACCCAACCGTCATGGCGCGGCAGCTGAGGTTCATGGGCGGCGTTCTGATGCTGGCGATTGCGGCGGTGCTGATGCTGCGCGGGCAATCCGGTCTGGGCATCATGCTCGGTTTCGTCGGCTGGGGCTTGTTGATGGGCCGGGGCGTCCTGCCGTGGGGCAGCGACGGCTGGGGCGGCGGCTCGCCATCGCCAGGGCAGGCCTCGCGGATCATGACCGAGCATCTCGACATGGAGATGGATCATGAGACCGGCGCCATTCGGGGGCAGGTGCGCAAGGGCCGCTACGCGGGCCGTGAGATCGATATGCTGGCCCCCGCCGAACTTGCCGACCTCTGGCAGGACTACAGTTTCGCCGATCCGACCTCGGCGCAGGTGATCGAAGCCTATCTCGACCGCCGCCATCCCTCTTGGCGCGACGACCTTTCGCGTGCCGCGGGTGACGATGGGGACGGGTCCGGGGCACAAAGCAGGCGGGCCACGGCCGGCAGCGGGCGCATGACGCGTGCGGAAGCCTTGGAAATCCTGGGCTTGGAGGAGGATGCGGACGCGGACGCGGTGCGGAGTGCGCACCGGGATTTGATGAAACGCATGCATCCCGATCGCGGCGGATCGACGTATCTCGCCGCCAAGATCAACGAGGCCAAGGCCGTACTGATCGGGGACTGATAGGCCGCCGCAATCCCGGGTCTAGTTTGCCCGGGCGACGAAGCAATCGAGTTCCATGCGGCGCAATTCGTTGCAGGCGTTCGCCGCCGATTTGGAATCGAAGCCCGCAAAGCGCGCCCGGTAAAGCTGGCGGCCATCCTTCGACAGCGGCATGGTGATTGGGTCGCTTTGACCCAGAATGTGGGCCGCCTTGCTCCGCGCCGCGGCCATGGCCCGCTCGGCGTCGGTCGGTGAGCTATAGACCCCGATCTGGACATCATATCCTGTGCGGACGCCTTGCTGCTTCAGGACGCCCGTCGCGACCTGCTGGGCGCGTGGAACTTCAGCCAGCGCAGCGGTCTGGCTGCGGGCAGCCGGTGCATCGGGTTCGGCACGTGCGCCCAAATAATTTGGCTCGGCATCAAAGCGGGCCAATTGCGCTTGGAGTGTGGACGGGGGCCGGCCCTGTTGAATGGAGCCGTCCAGCTTCGGGATGATGGTTTCCCCTATGCGCAAGGGCTCGTAGGGCGCAGGCGCCGGCATCGGGGGCGCTTCGCTCGGCCGGTAGGCGGCGGTCTCTGCGGCGCGCGGCGTTTCGGCTTCGCGCGCGGCGAGGCGGGCGCGCAAGGCGGCAAAGTCGGGGCGGGGCATGATGCCAGCGGTCGCAAATTGCGGTTCCGGTGCAGCAGCGGTGGCTGGCTGCGGGGCTTGTTCGTCGGCGGCAGTGGGTGCGGGTGCGGACCCCGCGAGGACCGGCACCGTGCGGACCTTGGCAATCGCGATGCGTGGCATCGGGATCGCGGTCGCGGCTTCGGCCTCGGATGTCGCCGCCACGGCAGCGGGTGGCTGCGGCGCCTTCACCGGCAGCGGAATGTCGGCACGCCCGGTCGCGGGACGCTTGGCGGGCCGTGCTTCGGCCACGAGTTGCGGCTTTGCGGGGCGGGTGCGGGTCTTGGACGCGCGTTCGATGGCGCGCGCGAGCAGCATGCGCATGTGGGCATCGCGGACGCTTGCCGTCTTGCCGCCCATGACCGCCGCCACGATGTGCTTGCCACTGCCGCGGTATGACGAGACCAGATTGAAACCGGAAGCGCGCGTGTAGCCGGTCTTGATGCCGTCGACGCCGGCAAAGCGTCCGAGCAGAGAATTGTGCGAGCGGTAGGTTTTGCCGCCATACGAGAATGAGCGCAGCGAGAAGAGACGGTAGTGCTGCGGAAAATCTTCCTGCAGGCGCAAGGCCAGCTTGAGCATGTCGCGCGCGGTCGTCACCTGCTCATCATTGGGCAGCCCCGAGGCATTGCGAAAGACGGTGCGTTCCATGCCCAGCTGCCGCGCGCGCTTGGTCATCAGGGCGGCAAAGGCCAATTCACTCCCGCTGATGTGTTCGGCGACGGCGACCGCCATGTCGTTGGCTGATTTGACGATGAGCGCCTTCACCGCATCGCGGAGCGGAATGGTCGAGCCAGCCTTCAGGCCCAGCTTGGACGGCGGGGCGGCGGCGGCGCGCTCGCTGATGGTGATGGGCGTCTTGAAGTTCGCCCGGCCGGAATCGAGGGTTTCGAAGGTGATGTAGAGAGTCATCATCTTGGTCAGCGAGGCGGGGTAGCGCAATTCACTACCATCGCGGTCGTGGAGCACCTTGCCGGTATTCGCATCGATCACCATCGCGGCGGATTTCTCCCCGGCGTGCACAGGCGCGGCGGCGGCCAAGGCCAAACAGGCCCCGCCGATGAACTGGCTAAGTGATCGATAACGCGAATAAAACACGGACCCGACGCCTCTTTAGAAATACCCTGTCGGCAATTTTTTTGGCAGGCCGGTCCCGGTATCGATGAGGGGTGATACCCCCGCATGTCGAATGAGCCCTGACCCCGCTCCCCAAGACATTTGGCTCTAAACTCGCGAATGGGCGATTTTTGGGCCTTGGTACGGCGAGCGACTTTTCTATGAGGCCGTAGTCTACGCTCAAGGCCCTGCAACTCGGTAAACGACAGTGTAAATGCAACGAAATTATTGCAACGCCGAAGTCCACATTGCAGTCATTGTGCAGTGCAGCTATATTGAGACTTCAGGCCTGGGTTGGTCATGGTCGGCGATGAGAATCGACCAATGGGAACGTCATGGCCAAGTGATTGAAGCGCCAGAAACACAGGAGTTCCTCATGATCAACAGCTTCCAGGATTTCCAGAAGATCGGCCAGACCGGCATGGACGGCTACATGAAGATGATGGGCGATTGGAACAAGAATTGGCAGACGATCGCTGCCGAGATGACCAATTATTCCAAGCGCGCCTTCGAAGATGGCACCGCAACCTTTGAAAAGCTGGCGGCGGCCAAGTCCATGGAGCAGGCTCTCGAAATTCAGACGAGCTACGCCAAGCGGGCCTATGAGGACTACATGCACCAGATGTCCAAGATCGGCGCCATGTACCAGTCCTTCGCCAAGGACGCTTTCAAGCCCGTCGAACGCACTTTCCAGTCCGCGCGCTGACGATGCCCCGGCGGGATGCCGGAGTGCTGAGGTGAATTCGGCCCGGGCGGGATCGCCCGGGCCTTTTTTGTGTCGCAGTGAATGCCCACGTTAACCGGGCATCCGGGGCCCCATCCCGGACGTAAAGAATTTGGCAAGCTATCGGTATGCTCGCAGCGGCAAGAGGGTTCACGTAACATCCAGTCTGCTACACTAGGTTATTCGCGGTCCGGGCGCCGGGCCGTAGGTTGGATGAGGATGACGGACCTTAGATGGTCGGCGGATCGGGCATGAAGATTTCAGTGGGGGCAGAGACGCGCCAGAAGCGCAGGCGGCGGCCAACCGTTTCGGGTCCGGACAAGGACCCGCCGCGCAAGGGCGGAGAGGGCGACGACAGCAAGACAGGGATCGTGACCAAGGCGCGGCCGAAGACGAAGAAGCCGTCGCTGTACAAGGTTCTCCTGCTCAATGACGACTACACGCCGATGGAGTTCGTGGTTCATGTGCTGGAAAAATTCTTCAACAAAAATCGCGAAGAAGCGACCGACATCATGCTCACCGTGCACCGCAAGGGTGTCGGCATATGTGGTGTCTTCACCTACGAGGTGGCCGAAGCCAAGGTGACGATGGTGATGGATTTTTCCCGTCAACATGGCCACCCCCTGCAATGCACTCTAGAGAAAGAGTAGGTCCAACGTGCCGTCCTTCTCGAAGAACCTCGAAGCAACCCTTCACCGCGCGCTTGAACACGCCAATCAGCGCACCCACGAGTATGCAACGCTCGAGCACCTGCTCGCGGCGCTGATCGATGATCGCGATGCCGCCGCCGTGCTCAAGGCGTGCAACGTCGACATCGACCGGTTGCGTACGCGCGTCAGCGAGTACTTGGACACTGAGTTCACCTCGATCGTCTCCAAGAGCGTGGCGGAAGCCTCGCCCACGCCCGGCTTCCAGCGCGTCATTCATCGCGCGGTCGTGCATGTGCAGTCGTCGGGACGCGAGGAAGTCACCGGGGCCAATGTCCTCGTGGCGATTTTCGCCGAGCGGGAGAGCCATGCCGCCTTCTTCTTGCAAGAGCAGGACATGACCCGCTTCGACGCGGTGCAGTACATCAGCCATGGCATTGCCAAGCGTCCGGGTATGTCGGAGCCGCGCGTGGTGCGCGGGGCGGAGGAGCCCGAGCAGTCCGAAGGGGCCGACGACAAGAAGGGCCAGCAGGACGCGCTCAATACCTACTGTGTGAACCTCAATCGCAAGGCTCGCGATGGCAAGATCGATCCGCTGATCGGCCGCGAACCGGAGGTGTTGCGCACCATTCAGGTTCTTTGCCGCCGGCAGAAGAACAACCCGCTGCTGGTGGGTGATCCGGGCGTCGGCAAGACCGCCATCGCCGAAGGCTTGGCGCGCAAGATCCTGCGCGGCGAGGTGCCCGAGGTCCTGAAGGACGCCACCATCTTTTCGCTCGACATGGGCGCGCTGCTCGCCGGAACCCGCTATCGCGGGGACTTCGAGGAACGGCTGAAAGCCGTGATGAAGGAGATCGAGGCCTTCCCGGGCGCGGTGCTGTTCATCGACGAAATCCACACGGTCATCGGCGCTGGCGCCACGTCGGGGGGCGCGATGGATGCGTCCAACCTCTTGAAGCCGGCCCTCCAGTCGGGCGCACTGCGCTGCATCGGTTCGACCACCTACAAGGAATACCGTCAGCACTTCGAAAAGGACCGCGCCCTTGTGCGCCGGTTCCAGAAGATCGACGTCAACGAGCCGACGGTCGCCGACAGCATCGAAATCCTCAAAGGGCTGAAGCCCTACTTCGAGGAGTACCACAAGCTCAAGTACACCAACGAAGCGATCAAGGCTGCGGTCGAACTGTCGGCGCGCTACATTCACGACCGCAAGCTGCCCGACAAGGCCATCGATGTCATCGACGAAACGGGCGCCGGGCAGATGCTGGTCGTTGAGGGCAAGCGCAAGAAGAAGATCACCGTCAAGGAGATCGAAGCAACCATCGCGACCATGGCGCGTATTCCGCCAAAAACGGTCACCAAGTCCGATGCGGATGTCCTGGCTGCTCTCGAGCGGGATCTGAAGCGGTTGGTCTTTGGTCAAGACAAGGCGATCACGGCCCTCTCGTCGGCGATCAAGCTGGCGCGCGCGGGCCTGCGCGAACCGGAAAAGCCCATCGGCTGCTACCTGTTCTCAGGCCCGACGGGCGTGGGCAAGACGGAGGTGGCCAAGCAGCTCTCCAGCCTGCTGGGCGTGGAGCTCTTGCGCTTCGACATGTCGGAATACATGGAAAAGCACTCCGTTTCGCGGCTCATCGGTGCGCCGCCAGGCTACGTCGGGTTCGATCAAGGCGGCCTTCTGACCGATGGCGTCGATCAGCATCCCCATTGCGTCCTGCTGCTCGATGAAATCGAGAAGGCGCATCCCGACCTGTTCAACATCCTTCTCCAGGTCATGGATCACGGCAAGCTGACCGACCACAACGGCAAGTCGATCGACTTCCGTAACGTCATCCTGATCATGACGACCAATGCGGGCGCGTCGGATCTTGCCAAGCCGCCGATGGGGTTCCAACGTGCGCGGCGCGAAGGCGAGGATACGGATGCCGTCAACAAGCTGTTCACGCCGGAGTTCCGCAACCGTCTCGATGCGATTATCGCTTTCGGTGGCTTGCCGCCCGAGGTGATCGCCAAGGTCGTCGACAAGTTCATCTTCCAGCTCGAGGCGCAGCTGTCCGAGCGTGGCGTCACCATCGAACTGACGGACGCGGCGCGCAAGTGGATTGGCGAGATCGGGTATGACGAAAAGTTCGGCGCGCGTCCGCTCGGCCGCGTGATCCAGGAACACATCAAGAAGCCGCTCGCCGACGAACTTCTGTTCGGCAAGCTGGAGCACGGCGGCACGGTCAAGATCGATCTGACCGGTTCGGGCCTCGAAAAGCATCTGACATTCGCCTTCGAGGCCGCCGAACCGGGCAGCCGTAAAAGCGATGCGCAGCGCGACGAAGACGACGAGCCGGAGAACGCGCTGGCCGATGCCGCACCGCGGAAGGCCCTGCCGGGCCCGAAAGAGAAGAAGGAAAAGCCGCCCCGTCCGACGGGTTCCGTACCCGGCGTTCCGCGCAAGAAAGACGTTTGAGTGCGCGGGACTTGCGGAGGGGCAGTGGGCAGGAGTGTCCGCCACCGGCGCTCCGTGACCGACTCGGTCTAGGATCAGCGCGCCGGTGGCCTCATGCCGCGGCGCGCTTTTCCGTTTTTGACCCACGGGTCGCACAATGCGCAGAAAGTTCTGCTATGCGGCTTTTGGAATTCCCGCGCGCGCCTCAGCGCGCGGCCGCTGACAAGGAGGACGCGATGTCCGGTACGCTCGTAGATGTTTTCAACTTTCACCCCGCTGCCGTCCCCGCTGGCCGGGCCGGTCTCGTTCTGCTGGCGCTAGTGATGCCGCTGCTGAGCATGGCTTCGGTTGCCCGAGCTGCCGATATCTCCGGGTCGTGGAGTGGCGGGGGCACCGTTGTGCTGGCGAGTGGCGCCAAGGAAAAGGCACGCTGCCGCGCCAGCTTCCAGCCGGCAGGCGGCAGCACGTTTGCCATGTCGGCAACGTGCGCAACCGCATCAGCCAAGGTTTCGCAGACGGCGATCCTCAGCAAGTACAATGCGCGCCGCTACGGCGGCATGTTTCACAACCCGGAATTCAATGTCACTGGCAAGATCCGCATATCGGTCGCGGGCAACGCCATGACCGCCAATTTGAGCGGCAGTCAGGGCCGGGCCACGCTCAGCCTGCGCCGCCGGTGAGGGTGCTGCGTAGATGAACGGCAGCTGAAAACAGGGTTCAGAACCCATTCAGCCGCGCTCTCCTAAGGTCTTTCACATGACGGGGCGAATGGCCTCGCCAAGAGATCTAATGGAGAGCGTCCCATGTTTCGTTCCCTTACCCTGGCCGGACTGCTTCTTGCGACTGGCATGTCGGCCGCCGCCCAGGCGCATCCCGGCGCGCTGGCGCTCGATGCCCGTCGCACGGATCTGGCCATGGCCATCAATGCCGGCCGCGACACCGGTGCGATCACCTGGACGGAAGGCCTGAAGCTGCGCCGTCAGCTCGCCGCGATCGACCGCACCACGCGTGAGTTGAAGGCCGATGGTCATCTCTCGGCCCAGGACCGGCGGATACTGCGCAGCATGCACGACAGCCTGGAAGGCCAGATCGTTGCTGAAGCGACCGACTTCCGTCAGCGCCGTTTCCTCCCCCGGATCGGCAACTGACGTCACTGCCCCTCGCGTCCCTCATTCTCCCAATCCTTCAAGGCCACTCCTCCGGGTGGCCTTCTTTTTTTTGGGGCTCCTGCCGGGGCACCAACGCTGACGCGTGCAATTCAGCAACACCATCTCGCGGCGGCACGCCGGTTAGGGCTTTGGTAAGGCTGCGCCGATACGCTCCGCCCAGGTTTTTTATTAGTGCGGGGTATTGTCATGGGCATTCTGAAGGCCGTCTCGGTGGACGAGATCTTGGCGCGCGGCAGCATTGGCGAGCCTGATGTCCTTCGCATGCGGCAGGCCTATTACGAGGATGGGCTGATCAGCGAAGCTGAAGCCAATGCTCTCATCACGCTCAACGACGCTTGCCGCGATCAGGTTCCGACCTGGCCGTGGTTCTATGTCGAGGCGCTCACGGATTTCATTGTCAATCAGACGGAGCCCGAGGGCTACGTGACCGCGGCCAACGCCGACTGGCTGATGGCCGCGCTGACCCGCGATGGGGTGATCAAGACGCGCACCGAACTCGATCTGATTGTGAATGTGCTGGACAAGTCGCGCTGGTCGCCGGAACGGCTGGTGCGTTTCGCGCTCGATGAAGTCTGCCAGGCGGTCGTGGACGGCGAAGGCCCGCTGCGTGCGGGCGGCACCCTGACGAAGGGCGTTATCAATGACGCCGAAGTGGATCTGCTGCGCCGGGTCCTCTATGCATTCGGAGGCGACGGCAACATCGCCATCACACGCGCCGAGGCGGAAGCCCTGATCGCAATCGAAGAGGGGCTGTCCGACGAAGGCCGCTCGCCTGCCTGGACAGATCTTTTCGTTAAGGCGCTGGCCAGCGTCATCATGGCGGCATCGGGCTATGCGCCGCCGAGCCGCGAGGAAGCCCTGCGGTCGGAAGCCTGGCTGCGCCGCCGTGGTGATCTTTCGCCGAGCGCCTTTCTCACGGCGATGGTCACGTCGAGCCTGTCGGGCGTGTGGGAACTCTATCAGACCCAGTCGCCTGAAGAGCGCGCCCTGCAGCGGCTGGAGCGTCAGCGCATTGAAATCATCACGAACGAAGAGATCACGGACAGCGAAGCGGGCTGGCTCGTGGCGCGACTGACGCGGGATGAGCGGCTGACGGCGACGGAAATCGCCTTGCTTGCCTATCTGAAGCGCGAAGCGCCGACCCTGCATCCCGCACTCGCGGATCTGGTGGACCGGGCGACCGCCGCCTGATCGCCGATTTCGCGGCTAAATCCGTCCAGTGCTTATCCTCGGGGGCGACCGATCGCCGCCGCGCGCCTTGATCCAGGCGACCAATACAACCTTGTCTCCGCGAGAATGCCCGTGCCGGCGCGAGGGCGTGAAACGTCGCGCCGTCCGCCGGGGCATGTTGCCAGTTTACGACGGCGGGAGAGGCGTCTAGAACACGCACTACCCCTTTCGAGACTGAACCTCCCCACAATCAAGACGGGACCGCAACCGCGATGTTCAAGAAGATTCTGATCGCCAACCGTGGCGAGATCGCCTGCCGGGTCATCAAGACGGCGCGCAAGATGGGCATCAAGACCGTCGCGGTCTATTCGGATGCCGACCGCGAGGCACTGCACGTGGAGATGGCCGACGAGGCCGTCCACATCGGACCGGCTCCCGCCGCGCAGTCTTACTTGATCATTGAGAAGATCATCGAGGCTTGCAAGCAGACCGGCGCCGAGGCCGTGCATCCGGGCTACGGCTTCCTGTCGGAGCGCGAGTCGTTCCCGGTCGAGCTGGCCAAGGCCGGCATTGTGTTCATCGGTCCCAACCCCGGCGCCATCGCGGCCATGGGTGACAAGATCGAGAGCAAGAAGGCGGCAGCGGCCGCCAAGGTCTCGACCGTGCCAGGGTACATGGGCGAGATCGCCGACGTGCCCCATGCGGTCAAGATCGCCGAGGAGATCGGCTATCCGGTGATGATGAAGGCCTCCGCGGGCGGCGGCGGCAAGGGCATGCGGATCGCCTTCAACCGCCGGGAAGTCGAGGAAGGCTACCCGCTCGCCAAGTCAGAGGCCAAGGCCTCGTTCGGCGACGACCGCATGTTCATCGAGAAGTTCATCGTCGATCCCCGGCACATCGAAATTCAGCTCATCGGCGACAAGCACGGCAACGTCGTCTACCTGGGCGAGCGCGAATGCTCCATTCAGCGGCGTAACCAGAAGGTTCTGGAAGAAGCGCCGTCGCCGCTCTTGGATGAGAAGACGCGCAAGGCGATGGGCGAGCAGGCCGTGGCTCTGGCCAAGGCCGTCGGCTACGATAGTGCCGGTACCGTGGAATTCGTGGCAGGCCAGGACCGGTCGTTCTTCTTCTTGGAAATGAACACCCGCCTGCAGGTTGAGCATCCGGTCACCGAGATGATCACGGGCGTCGACCTTGTCGAATTGATGATCCGCGTGGCAGCGGGTGAAAAGCTCCCCTTCAAGCAGTCCGACATCAAACTCAACGGTTGGGCCGTCGAGAGCCGCGTCTATGCCGAAGATCCGTTCCGTAACTTCCTGCCGTCCATCGGACGCTTGGTGAAGTACCGGCCGCCGCAGGAAGGCGTCACGGGCGGAGCCACGGTGCGCAACGACACCGGTGTCTTCGAAGGCGGCGAAATCTCGATGTACTACGATCCGATGATCGCCAAGCTTGTCACACATGCGCCGACGCGCTTGGCCGCTATCGAGGCTCAGGCCGATGCGCTCGACGCCTTCTACATCGACGGCATCCAGCACAACATTCCCTTCCTCCAGGCCGTGATGCAGCATCCGCGCTGGCGGTCGGGCGCCATTTCAACGGGCTTCATCAAGGAAGAGTACCCGGACGGCTTCAAGGGCCGCGATGCCGATGGCGAGGAGCGCCAGATCCTGGCGGCGGTCGCCGCGGTCATCGATCACCAGCAGAATGGCCGCCGGCGCCAGATCACCCATCAGATGACCGGAACGGCGGTTAACTTCGCCAAGACCCGTGTCGTCAAGATCGGTCCCGACAACGTGCGCATGGAAGTGGCCAGCGGTGATGACGCCTCGTTCGTCGTGACGCTGATGGGGGCCGATGGCCAGCGCGGTGACAGCTTGACGCTGTCGTCGCAGTGGGCGCCCGGCGAGCCAGTCTGGAACGGCCGCGTCAATGGCCGCGACGTCGCCATTCAGGTCCGGTCACGCTTGAACGGTGTTACGTTATCCTTCCGTGGCATCAGTGTGCCGGTGCATGTCTTCACATCGCGCGAATCCGAACTTGCCGCGCTGATGCCGGTGAAACTCGCCGCCGATATGTCCAAGTTCCTTCTGTGCCCGATGCCGGGACTGGTCAAAGCCATCAACGTGGGCGAGGGGGCGGATGTGAAAGCGGGCGATCCGCTGGCCGTGGTCGAAGCCATGAAGATGGAAAACATCCTGCGCGCCGAAATCGACGGCAAGGTGAAAAAGGTCAACGCCAAGCCCGGCGACAGCCTGGCCGTGGACGCCGTGATCATCGAGTTCGCCTGAGATTAGGGGGCCCTGCGGTTCTGGCTCACGTTAAGGACCCCTTCAGTCCGCCTCGAAACCCCGCCTGTTCAAAAAAACGGCCGGACCCCAAGGGGCCGGCCGTTTTCGTATCGCGGACCACTGCGCCCGGGCGCCCGGGACGTGAGTGGGCAGGTCGTTTTGGGGTCAGGCATACTTGGCGCACTCCCGGCGCAGAACTTCGATGATCGGTTCGTAGGCTTCTTCATCGCGGGTCTCTGGATAGACCATATAGACCGGATAGACGAAGCGCCGGGCCCGCTTCGGCTGGCGCAAACGGCCGCGAGAGAGGTACGGCTTGACCAGCCGCATGGGAAAATAAGCCGTCAACTCGTTGGCGATGACGTGTTCGACCTGCAGCGTTCCCAAATCCAGGGATAGACCCGGCTTGATGAGTTCCGGATAGGCGGCGGCGTGATCCTGCTGGAAGTCCGGTCCCCAGTTCACGAACACATAATCCGCGTTTCCCTTGCGCTGACCGGCCCGGCCGCTGGTCACCAGCACGAATTCCTCATCGAAGAGGTGCTCGACCGTATGCCCCGGCGGCTGGATGGGCCGGTACATGATGGCAAGGTCGAGCGTGCCTTCAATGAGTCGCTGGGAGAGCACGTCGGACAGCGCCGCGGTGGCCGAAACGGCGATATCGGGGAGCTCCGCGCGCAGCTTGGAGACAGATTTCAACAGGAATCCTTGCCAAAGGCAGGCCGGTGCACCGATGGCCATATGGTCGCGGTGCTGGTCAGAAAGAGAAACTTCGAGCTGCGCGCGCTGCCAGACGCGGACGAGTGCGAGGGCATGCTTGTGGAACTGTTCGCCGGCCGCGGTGAGATCAGCGCCGCTCTTGGAACGTTCAAAAACAGGCCGTCCTAACAGGTCTTCCAAGCCCTTAATGCGCGCAGAAACCGTTGATTGCGTGATGTTCAAACGCTCTGCGGCTTCGATGAAGCTGCCCGATTCGGCAACCATCAGGAAGGTGCGGGCGAGATTGATATCCATCGTTGCCTCGCGCGTTTGAGGTGTGCGCGCGCACTATCTATCGAAAATTTCGATAATGGTCACCGGAAATTTCCGTTTGAAGCGCGATTTGATTCTCACCACATTGCGGACGAACTCGATGAACGTCGGGTCCACATGCCGGAACTTCATACCCGGCGATCAACGGAAGGACGAACCAAATGGCCAAAGCTGCAAAGAAGCCTGCTGCTAAGAAGGCCGCCAAGAAGCCGGCGGCTAAGAAGGCTGCAAAGAAGCCGGCTGCTAAGAAGGCGAAAAAGAAGTAACGAGTTTCCTGCCTCGTGCTCCGGAAAGCTTCCAGACAGGCCATCATGGTCATACTGGTTTCCCCGGGAGTGCTGCTCGCTCTCTCAAGCGCTGCTTGCGCAGCGTCGGTCTTGAACCGGGATGAAACGGACCAGAAGGTCACGATCATCGAGGGCGGCACCCAAACAGATCACGTCCTTAAGAAGGATGCGTCTCTGAGTGGGGTTTGCCTTAAGGGCTGCACAATCCGGATCAACGATGACGATGTGAACCCTTACGTGCTTGACGGCACGGAGGACACGACCATCGAAGGGGGCGATCTCTACGCGGAACGGCCAGGGTCGCCGAATTCACCGGTTTCCGGTGGAATTGGTCAGCCTTCAACGCCCCAGCCCAACCCGTAACAGATTCCGAGGTCTTCTAATTCGGCATCCGGCTCTCACGAGCCGGGTGCCGCTTTGTTTTTCGGGGATCGCCCGATCGCGGGCGGCATGTCGGACCCAGGCGCGCATATGGATCCGACGCCAGCCGCCCTGCACGTCAAAGGAAATGTCGCCGGTCAGGGGCCGGGCCCTGCGCCCAATGATTCGCTGGTTTGCTGGGCTCAAACTGGGGTAGAGGCGGGCATGAGGGGGCCAAGCCAGTCCGTAAAGGCCGCATGGAGGGCGTTATCCACAGCCGCCATGTCCGAGGTCTTGCCGAGCGCGGCAAGGCTCGTCACACCGGAGCCGTCCAGCCCGCATGGAACGATGTGGCTGAAATGATCGAGATCGGGGGCGACATTCAGGCTGATCCCGTGCGAGCTGATCCCGCGCTGCACCCGCAGCCCGAGGGCCGCGATCTTCGCATCACCGGTTAAGAATTCAGGTGACGGGACCCACACACCCGGCCGATCCGGATCACCCCGCCCGGACACACCCAGCCTATCGAGGGCTCCGATAACAGTGTTCTCCAAGCACCGGACAAAGGCACGGACATCCCCGCCGGCGCGCTGGCGCACATCAAGCAGCACGTAAGCGATTCGCTGCCCCGGACCGTGATAGGTCAGCTCGCCGCCCCGTCCGGTTTCGAAAATCGGCAGGTCTCCCGGCCGCAGGAGGTGCTCGCGCTTCGCCCGCGGCCCCGCGGTCAACAGGGGCGGATGCTCAAGGAGCCACACGAGTTCGCCCCGTGTGCCCCTTGCAATGGCATCGACCTCCCGCGCCATGGCCGTGACCGCATTGGGATAGTCGACGGGGCTGCCGGAGACGGCCCAGCGAACCTGATCGGATTGAGAGGCGTTACGAGACATTCCGGGCCGTCACCGTTGGTTCTGCGCCGCGCTGCTGAAGAGCCGGGCCGTCGCGTCGCGCTGCCTCCCGCCTCTATAAGCCCGAATTGACGCATCCAGGCGCGGATTTGTCATCCTGGACGGGTTGGCGCTTGCCTTCTGATAGACCGTCTGTTAGTTCCCGTCGCCTCGGCATCGGCACCCCTTGGGAACCGGTGCGGGATTACAGTCCGTGCCGCGCGAGCGGCACAGTGGCGGCATCCCATGCGGTCGTGGCGGAATTGGTAGACGCACTACCTTGAGGTGGTAACGGGGCAACCCGTGGAGGTTCGAGTCCTCTCGACCGCACCATTTTTACTTGCGCGATGCCGCCCGCCAACCCATCGCGCGGGCTCCGGTTCGAGGTCGGCCCTCGACCCTTCGCGGTTTTACTTGCGCCATGCCTCTCAGCGGGCCCGGCGCGCGGCGGTCGCGGATTGAAGTCCGTCCAGGGCCCCTTCTAGAATCCGAACGGATTGAAGGGTTGGAACTGCGTCTCGGTGGACCGCTTCACTTTGGTGCGCCGGGCGTCGGTCTTGGCGCGCAGCTTCTTCCGGTCCGGATTGGCACCTGCAGCGCCCTCCACATGATCGCGGGGCCGCGCCACAGTGCGTTCGCGTGGCGGAGGGGACAGCGTCGCCACTTCCACGTCGTCGCCCGAAAGCGTCTTCAAAACGGCGGCTTCGCCAAAAAACGGGATGAGATGCGAAGCGGGTTCATCGCCCGTCACGGCTCCGGCCTCCGCCGTGGCTGCGGGCTGTGCCTTGGCCAGGAGTGGCGCAAGGTCGGCGTCATAGGTATCGAGCGGCTTAAGCGGTGCCTTCGCGCGCATGTGTACGACGCGATAGCCGCGCGACTTGAGACCGGCGAGGATCGTCGGCAAGGCTTTGGCCGTGGCGGATTTGATGTCGTGGAACAGCATGATTCCACCCTGCCGCTTGTCGACCTGGGCCAGCGTATAGCTGGCCAGCCGGTCGGCGCTTCCAATGTAGCTGTCGTTGGACACCACATCGACGGTGAATGCCGCGATCCCCCGCGCCTGGAGGTGCGCCATCATCGGATCGGAATCGCTGAGGCCAGGGAAGCGGAAGAATGGCGCGATCGGCTGGCCTGCTGCCATGGCAATGGCGGAGAAGCCGCGCTCGATCTGATCCGTGGCGCGGGCCAGGCTGAGGCGTTTCAGATTCAGGGGATGGGACCACGTATGTCCGCCAAGTGTGTGCCCGCGCGCCAGCACGTCCTTCACGCTCTTGGGATAGGCGATGGCCATGCGGCCGACGGAAAAGAACGTCGCTTTGGTGCAGTAGCGGTCGAGCGTGTCGAGAATGGATTTCGTGATCCACGGCATCGGACCATCGTCGAACGTCAGCACGACTTCGCGGGGTGCCAGGAAGGTCTCTTCCCGCTTCAATACGGAAATATCGCCGAATAGCGGTCCGGTCGCTGTATCGATTTCAACGATCCGGGACACGCCAAGCGCTTGTCCGGCGCGGCGCACGTCTCCGCCAGGGCGGGAGCAGCGCCCATGCAGGCAGCGACAAAGCCGATAATCCATCCAAATGCGGGTCGTGACATGCTGCTCCCCCGGTGTCTCAGGCGCGGGTGGGCCGCGCGGGGGCAATGTCGGTGATTTTCCACAGGGCCACAACCCGGGACCCTCCGCATAAGGGATGATGCGAAGGCGGGTGTGGTTTTGAAAGCGCCAACGTCTCCTTGAAGTTCTGATTTCTTGCGAAGTTCTGGCCCGCGTCAGAATTTGGACCGGGCCGAACGCTGGTCAGTAGGTGCCAAGTGGATTGATGGCCCACGAGTTCGTCATCGATTCGCGGCTTCAGGCGCGGGGTCACGGGAGGCGGCAGCCCCGGATCGCGCGGTGGCGGGCTCTTTGTCCACGGCAGGTCTTCAGTGCTGGCTGAAGGTGGAGCCGGCGACTTGGCCGGCGCGGGCTTGCCCGGATCGACTGGCCATACCACCGAGCGGTCGGCGAGCGGCTGTGCCGTCAGGGCCAGTTTGCGCCGCCGGGCTTCCTTCTCCGCTTTGGCGTCGTATTCGGGAAGCGTTGCCACCGGTGTCTTGGCCACGAGATGCACGACCTTGTAGCCGTTGGTGCGCAGTTCCTTCAGCAGCGCTGAAAGTCCGGCGGCTGTCGAAGGCTGGATGTCGTGGAACAGGATGATGCCTTTGCGCAGCTTGGCCAACTGGCTCATCACGTTCCGGCGCATGACGGACGGGTTGCGCGTGAGAAAGTCACGGCTGTCGACGTCGATCGCCATGTTGGCGATGTGCCGGCCTGCGAGATGCGCGCGCATGGCTTTGCTTTCGCCCAGGTATGGAAAGCGGAAAAAGGGCGCGACGGGTCCGCCCAAAGCCA
Organism: uncultured Alphaproteobacteria bacterium; assembly: GCA_963786675.1. GTDB lineage: Bacteria > Pseudomonadota > Alphaproteobacteria > Rhizobiales > Hyphomicrobiaceae > JAGVSR01. The sequence goes on from CAWAZY010000003.1 coordinate 488,018, forward strand.
GCGCGATAGCGCTGAAGCCGAGTTCGATTTCGTCCTTCGCCCGCGCCGCGCCGATCAAGTCCAGACGCTTGTGCGACCATGTATGGGCGGCAATCGTGTGCCCGCGCTGGGCGGTCGCCCGCAGGGTAGCAGGGTCGGAAAGGGCCATGCGCCCGACCACGAAGAATGTGGCCTTGGTGCATTCCTCATCCAGGGCTTCGAGAATGGGTTGGGTGTACCGTCGAATGGGACCGTCGTCGAAGGTGAGGACAACTTCCTTGTCTTGCAAGAGCGTGTCGGGAAGCGGACGGCCGTAGCGGGGCCCATTGGCCGCATCGATTTCGATGACGCGCGACACCCCGATCACCTCGGCCCCGGGGGCGCACGACGCTGAGGGCGTCAAGGCGTGGAGTTGCGGATCGGCTTGCGTGGCGGCGGTGGTTTGGGCCCACGCCCCACCCGTCGCCGCGAGCATGACGCTCATGGCGGCCGCGATTGTCGAACCTGCCTGCCGATTGGCCCCGCGTGTCATCAACCCGTCACATCCCCGCATCAACGTCGCGCGCGATCGCGTCTGCAAATCGCCGAGAACCGAAGTTTACTCCGTAGCCTTTTTGCGGCGCAACCGCACGCTCGCAAAGTGTGCTTTTGGTGCATCATGGTATCGCGGTCCGGGAACCTATGCTATTGCGCGCAGCGTTTTTTGGGCAGATGGCAGCGGTTGGCGCGGTCTGGCAGCGGAAAGGCATCCAGTGGCGGAATTGGGCTCAAAGAACCCGCAAACGGACATCTCGTCCGCACCGGGCGAAGCTCTTGTACGCGAGGTCGGGGCCGCCCTTTCGGCGGGCGCCCCGCAAGCCGCGCGGCAGCTCGCCCAAGGTTTGCGGACGCCCGACCTCGCCGAACTGATCGAGCATCTCCCGGCCGATCAGCGGGTCGATCTGATCCAGGCCTTCGGTGCCGACTTCGATTTCGAGGTGTTCTCCGAACTCGATGAGACCGTCCGCGACCAATTGTCGGGTGCCCTGCCAAACGAGTTTCTGGCCCGCGCGGTGACGGAACTCGATACCGACGACGCGGCCTACATCATCGAAGGCCTGGAAGACAGCGACAAGGAAGAGGTGCTTTCGCACCTCGAGACGAGCGACCGCGCCGCGCTCGAACGCAATTTGGAATACCCCGAAGAGACCGCCGGTCGCCTCATGCAGGCGCATTTTGTGGCGGTGGCCCCTTTCTGGACGGTCGGTCAGGTCATCGACTACATGCGCGAGGCGGACGATCTGCCCGACAGCTTCTCGGAAATCTTCGTGGTCGATCCCTCGTTCCGCGTTCTGGGCAGCGTGGAATTATCGCGCGTTCTGCGCACCAAGCGCCACGTGCTGGTCGAAACGCTGATGGAGACGGACCGGCACGTCGTGCTGGCTACGGAAGACCAGGAAGAGGTGGCCCGCCAGTTCAAGCGGTACGATCTCTATTCGGTGCCGGTCGTCGACGAGAACCAGCGTCTCGTGGGAGTCGTCACCGTCGATGACGTGGTCGAGGTTCTCGACGACGAAGCCGATGAGGACATGAAGGCCCTGGCCGGCGTCGGCGATGAAAGCCTCGCCGACAGCGTGATGGAGACGGTGCGCAGCCGTGTGCCGTGGCTGGTCGTCAATCTTGGAACGGCCGTCCTGGCCTCGTTCGTTATTCAGCAGTTCGATGCCACCATCGAACAGATGGTCGCGCTGGCGGTCTTGATGCCGATTGTTGCGTCCATCGGCGGCAATGCCGGCACCCAGACCATGACCGTGACCGTGCGCGCTCTGGCGACGAGCAAGCTTGGCGCCCTCAACGCGCGGCGGGTGATCACCCGCGAGGCGCTCGTGGGCCTCGTCAACGGACTGGTCCTGTCGGTCATTATGGCCGCCATCGTCTTCGTGTGGTTTGGATCGAGCCATCTGGGCGGGGTGATCGGACTGGCGATCGTCGTCAATCTGTTCGCGGCGGCGCTTGCCGGAATTCTGATCCCGCTGGTATTCGACCGCTACGACCTCGATCCCGCACCAGCATCGGGCGTGTTCGTCACCATGGTGACGGACATCGTGGGGTTCTTCGCGTTCCTCGGCTTGGCGTCGCTCTGGCTGATGTGAGGCCCGCGCGCGGGATCAACTCGTCGGGGCGTCGAGCTTGCGGGTCAGCGCCTCGAACTCGCGGCGCAGTTCCTCGTTGCGGAAGATCTGCTCGAACGTGGGGGCTTCAAGCTTCTGGAGCGCCTCGAACGACGCCGCGCCGTCGCGCATGAGGTTCTGCAACTCGAAGCTCGCCTGGACCGTTTCGAAGGTGTTGTCGGCGATCTTCAAATCGTGGGTCGCGCGCTGACGCGCCCGCGCGATCTGCTCGCGCTGCTGCGCGAGGTAGCGCCGGTAGCCCTTGGCGGCTTCCTCGGCAATCTTCTGGCTGTTGCGGTTGGCTTCGAGCGCCCGCTTCTGGTCCGGGCGGTTGTCGGCGCGCAATAACTCCGCCGTGCGGGATTTGGCGGCCTGCAGATCCTTCAGGATCGCATCGAGCTTGGGCAGATATTGCGTGTCGATCTTGGCGATGGCCATGTCCTGGGCATGCACGAGCATGGCGAACAGGGCCGCATGCATGGCGAAGTATTTGCGGGCCGCGCCTGTGTTGTCGCCGGCCGCCGTGATCAACTTGGCCAACTGCGCGTCGATGAGCTTGGCGGCCTCGAATGTCGCCACGAGCCGCACCATGTCGCCGGAGAGCACCCCGTCGAGCAGCAGATCAAGCTGTGCCGGCGTCAACTCGATGCCGGACTTGGTCATGGCATCCTTGACCTCGGCCTTGGCCGCCGCGATCTCGTTGCGGTTCTCGCCGATGCGCCCTTCCAAATCCTTGATCGATGCGGCGAGGCTGTCGACGGTATCGGTAAGAACACCCGGCAGCGTGCCCTCCTTGGGGGCCATCAACTGCTTCTCGCGCAGGGTCGCGATGCGCGCCTCCAAATCGCCGATAAAGCGCCGGTGGGCTTCGATGCGCTTCTGAACTTCGACGACGGGGACGTCGGTGACGATGCCGAGCGCGGCATCGAGCAAGCCGCGCACCTTGTCCTCACGGTCCTCACGCGTTTCGGTGAAGAACGGCGGCACGACGAAGTCGTCGCGTTGCGGCAGTTTTCTCATGCCGCCGCGCCGCTCTGCGGTGTCGGTCAGCACATCCTGGACGGCCTGCATCAGGAGCCGCGCCTGTTCATGCGTTGCGTCGCCCGCGCGCGGGTCGGCGGGAGCTTGATCGGCCGGCGTCGCCTCCGCCGGTGGGGGAATTTGTGCTTGGGCGAGGGCCCCGCGCGCCGATGGATCAGACGGGGCTTGTTGGCCGAGAAGCGCACCGATGGCATCGGGTGCGGCTTGCACCGGCACGGCCAGACTCAAGACGAGGGCCGCGCTGAGGATGGCCGCGGACGAGGTTTTGGCTGACATGCATTCGCTCTCCATGACACCACCTGCGCGCGGAATTCGGGCATTACGATGGTGGGTCTAGCGCTGTCTAGGAAGATGGTTGCAACGCCACGGCGCGGACCGCGGCCAGGAGTGCCGGAGTAATCTGCCGGGCATCGTTCAGAATGACCATGTGGGTCAGAGTGTCGGGCATATTGGGATGGGTCTTGGGAAAACGTGCCTTTACGAACGGGTCCGGAGCCGGATGTGGTCCGAAGGCGAGTGCGAGACGCAACTCGCGCGGGGCAATCGTTAATGCGCCAATGGGCAAGGCGTGATGCAGCGCGACGTAGCCGGCTTCAGGAATGAACTGGACGCCGGGCACCATCCGCTCGATTTCCTTCAGGACGAAGGTGGCGAGGGGCCGGTAGGCCTTCGCCTCCGCGAGCAGGGCCTCGAGCGCAACCTCACGGGCGGCTCCCGATAGGTTGGGTGCGCTTGGTGCGGCGGCCGCCGCCGGGGGCTGCGGATCGGCTCTCACATCGGGCGGAGCGGGCGCGGGCACCGCGGCCCGATCGGCGGCCGGTCGCGCCGCTGGAGCGGATTCGCTGGCGGGCTTTTGGCCAGCGGCGGGCATGACGGGCATGGCTTTGGGGACGGGGGCATCGAGATAGATCGGGCGTCCGCCATTGTGATGGATGCGTTCAAGCCACGAGGCCTTGGCGAACAGAAAACCCTGCGTGCGCAGCCAATCGATGATGGCGTTGCGGTCGCCGGGGTTGGCCTCGGCAATTGCGGCCATCCATCCGTCGAGATCGCGGCCGGTGTCTTCCGCGAGGCCCTCCAGAAATTCGCGCTCCTTTTCTGCGTAATCGATGGCCATTCGCGTGTGCTCAGATCACGGCGCGCGTGCGCGCGGCATAGGCGCGCCACGCATCGCCGAAGGTGGCTTCCAGGTGGCGCTCCTCGGGGCGGATCTGGAGGACCGCGACCAGTCCCAGAAACACAAAGGCCAGGATCGCGAACCAGACGTTCTGGGTCAGCTCCGCGATGCCAAAGAGAATGAACATATCCGCAATGTAGATCGGGTGACGCCGCCAGCGATAGGGGCCGTCCGTCACCAGCACGCTGGCGCCCTGATGGGGCAGGATCGTCGTGTGATGCCGGCGCAATGTCAGAGCGGCCCAGACGAGAATGGCCACGCCAGCCATGCCAAATGTCAGGCCCACGATGCGCGCCGGAGTATCCCCGGTCCCCGGCCACGCCAATGGCAGCACCCGGCCGAGCAGGATGGCCCCCACAATGGCCGCTCCCAGCAACAGGGGCGGCCAGGGAACCCATCCGGGGCGTGTATGGGCGGTTGCAGGTCCGGTCGGCATGGTGTCTCCTCGCAAGGACATGAAATACCTATACCAATCCGGCGCCAGTCGCATCATCCGTGCGATCCGCCGATTGCCGTTCCGGCACGAGAATGAAGGCCCGCATGGCGACCCCCGACGTCCCCGACCCCGACCCAAAACTGCATGATCCGGAGACCCGGGCGGGTCAGGCGGTCTATTCGCCCGCCGTGCTGCGGCTCTACGATGCGTGGGTTCTTGGCTTCTCCAACCGGTTCCTATGGCGCTGTCCGACGTCGGAACTGCGCGCGCTGTACGATCGCAACGTCGCCGCCTCCCATCTCGATATCGGTGTCGGCACGGGGTACTTCCTGGACCGTGTGCGTTTTCCCGTGGCGGCACCACGCATCACGCTTGTCGATCTCAACGCGAACAGCCTGCAGGCGGCGGCGCATCGCATCCGCCGCTATCGGCCGCACACCGTCATGGCCAATGCGCTTGCGCCGTTGCCGCTCGACCGCGCCTTCGGTTCGGTGGGACTGTGCTACCTGCTGCACTGCCTGCCCGGCGACATGGCCGCGAAGTGCAAGGTGTTCGATGGCGTGGCAGCGGTGGTCGTACCGGGTGGGCGCGTCTTCGGCGCAACGATCGTGCAAGGCGACGCGCCGCGCAGCTGGGCCGCTCAGGCTTTGATGGACGCCTACACGGCGCGCGGCATCTTTTCCAACGCCGGGGACACCTTCGATGGCCTGACGCGCGAACTCACCCGGCGGTTCGACGATGTCCGCGTCATGCGGCGGGGCTGCGTTGCGATTTTCGAGGCGCGCGTGCCCGCAGGCGGGCCCATGAGTGCCGGATCGACGGCCTCGGGATCCGACTAGCTAGACTTGCCCGCCGGGGGCACGGTTGGCGTTGGCGGCGGCGCGGACGGGCGCGCGGCCAGATCCTTGTCGAGGTCGAAGCTCGCGCACCCTTGTTCTTTCAGGCGGCGATTGTAGGCGTCGAGCATCGGCCGCTCGCGGGCCGTGCGCTCGGACGCATTGGAGGCGGTATCGGTAAAGAGCAGCGTACTCGAGACGGTTCGTGCGGCGGCTGAAGCGCCGGTCGGTGCAACCTTGTAGTCGGCGCCGCGGACCGACAGGATGCGCACCTGCATGCGGCCCGTGAGCTTGCGGCAGTCGAGACCCTGTTCCTCCGCGGACAGGACATACGTGCCGTTGGCCACGGTCCCGATGCCCGTCGGCGTCTTGGTGATGGGACTGTCGCCCGCGCTGGCGCAGGCCCCTGCGAGCAGGGCCGCGCATCCCGCAACAGCCCAGGCCCGGCTGCTGCGCGCGCGGGAGGGGTTCGGAGCCGGATTGCGATCGGATGCGTGCCGCATGGCACCCTCTGAGCGCAAAACACGGGCCGAAGCAAGGCGCGGGATGGCACCGGGTCTGGCCACCCACCAAAATTGCCCGCTTGCGTTGCATCCCGCCCGCGTCTTCTATGGCGCTGCAATACGAGGAGGACGAGCACGAATGACGGCGCGCGCATACAGTTCGACGGTTGGGGGCAGGGGTGGCTGTCCGGTTTGGATGTTGGCGGGCCTCGTTTCGGTCCTGGCCCTTGTGTTCCCCGATGCCGGGAAGCCGCTCAAGGCTGCCGAAGAAGCCAAGGCACCCAAGCAATTGACCTGTACCTTCCCCGAAGGCACGTCGACGACCTACGAGGCGGGCAAGTTCGTGACCAAGACCGGCAGCGCGCTCTCTTTTACGTTCGGCAAAATCGATTTGGAAAATCAGTCGGCTGAGTTGGTGGCCGGCAGCAACTCCAAGCCGCTCAACGTGCGCATCGTTCGGGCCATCAACGCCAACCATTTCCTCGAAGTCGTCAACGAGGGCTTTTTGAATTTGACCACGATCTACGACAAGGACAGCACGACGGGTGTTTATCCAGCCGTCCATTCCCGCCACCTGGGCTGGCTCGGCTCGCCGGTCTTTGGCCATTACGCGGGAACCTGCAAGGACAGCTGAGGCCAACGCGCGGATCTTGCGCGCGGGTGTTTGTTGCCGCGCTAAATCTGTGGATGGGGCCGGTGAGCACCACCGGTGCGCGCCGAACTTGCCCTAGCCTGCGTTGCCTCAGGGCCGGCGCCCGCAAGCGCCAAGTAACATCTAAGCCGTCTCGAACGGGCGCCGTCCAATTGCCAGGAAACGACCCATGCCGTTGCATCTCATCAAGCTGTGCGTCGGTGCGGAGAGCATCAACGATCTCGCGCAATGGCAAGCCGCGAACCGGCAGTATTGGCGCAAGTTGGGCGGCCGGCCCTGCGTGTTCCATACGACCTTCCAAAGACCCAAGCGAACCGACGATCTGCTGGCCGGCGGATCGCTCTACTGGGTGATCAAGGGCCTCGTTCAAGCGCGCCAGAGCCTTGTTGGCTTCGACGACGGGCAGAAGGAAGATGGGTCACCCTGTTGCCTTTTGCTGCTCGATCCTGCGATTGTACCGGTGCGGCCGGTGCCCCGCCGCGCCTTCCAGGGCTGGCGCTACCTCGACGGGGCCGATGCCCCGGGTGATCTGGGCTCTTCCCCGGCGGGTGACATGGCTGAATTGCCGCTCAAACTACGCCGTGAATTGGCGCAACTCGGTCTGATCTAGCGGGACAGTCAACAGGGACGTCGCAGGAATTTTGGGTCAGCCGGTCATCACATCCATCGTCGCGAACCTGCCGCATCTGGTGCCCTTCGTCGGCCCTGAAACGATGGAGCGGCTTAGGGGCCAACCGTTCCGTGCGCGGCTCGGCGCCAACGAGAGTGCATTTGGCCCTTCGCCGCGCGCCATCGACGCCATGGAGCGCGCCGCGCGCGATGCGTGGAAATACTGCGATCCGGAAAACACTGATTTGCGGGCCGCGATCGCGGCCTTTCACGGCGTCGGGTTCGACAATGTCGTCATCGGTGAAGGCATCGACGGCCTGCTCGGACTTGCGGTGCGGATCGCCGCCGATCCCGGCACGCCCGTGGTTACCTCGGACGGCGCCTACCCGACGTTCAACTTCCATGTGGCCGCTCACGGCGCGCGTCTTGTCAAAGTGCCCTTCCGCGACGACCGGGAGGATCTGGACGCGCTCATGGCGGCCGTGCGCCGCGAGAAGGCGCGCGTTCTTTATGTCTCCAACCCCAACAATCCCATGGGGTCATGGTGGGACGCCGAAGCGCTCGACCGCCTGATTGCCGCCCTTCCTGACGGCGTCCTTCTGTTGCTGGACGAGGCCTATTGCGACACCGCGCCGGCCGGCGCCATTCCACGGCTGGACATGGCCAACGCCCAGGTGCTGCGGCTCAGGACGTTCTCCAAGGCGTATGGATTGGCCGGCGCGCGCATCGGGTACGCGCTGGGCGAACCCAGCCTGATTGCCCTGTTTGACAAGGTCCGCAACCACTATGGCATCAACCGGACCGGTCAGATCGGTGCGTTGGCCGCGATCGGGGACCAAACGCATCTGCAGGCGGCCGTCGCGCAGATCGAACGGGCCCGCACACGGATCGCCGCGATCGCCACGGCCAACGGGCTGACACCGTTGCCGTCGGCCACAAATTTCGTGGCCATCGATTGCGGCCGCGACGGTGACTACGCGGCGCGTGTTCTGGATGCTCTGCTCGATCTCGGTGTTTTTGCCCGCAAGCCGCGTGCGCCGGGTTTGGACCGGACCGTGCGCATCAGTTGCGGTTCGGACGCGGAACTTGCTGTTTTCGAAGAGGTCCTGCCTTTGGCCTTGCGCGATGCGTCGGGGCAGACATGAACAGGCAGGCCGCCGCATGAGCAGGAAAAAGCGGCTGGTCCTCATTGGCGGTGGGCATGCGCATGTCTTCGTGCTGCGCGCTTTCGGCCGCCAGCCCATGCCCGATGTTGAACTGACCCTGATCGCCAAGGAACTGCATGCGCCCTATTCGGGCATGCTGCCCGGGTTCGTCGCCGGGCATTACGGCCTCGACGACTGTCAGATCGACCTGGAACGTTTGGGCGCTTTCGCCGGGGCACGCGTGATGGGCGCGGCGGCGACGGGCATCGATCGCAGGGCGCGGACCGTGACGGTCGCCGGCCACGAGCCGGTGCCCTACGACGTCCTTTCCGTCGACGCCGGCATCACGCCAGACGTGGGCGGCATCCCCGGCGCGATAGAAAACGCACTGGTCGTCAAACCCGTGTCCGAATTCGCTCCAAAATGGCAGGTTTTGGAAGCTCGGGTGAAGGCGGGCGGGGGTCCGCGCAGCGTGGTGGCGGTCGGCGGCGGAGCGGCTGGCGTTGAACTCATACTGGCGGCGCGTCACAAGCTTGCGCGATTGCGCACCGTGCGCAACGGTCAGTCGGAGCCGGTTCGCTACGCTCTTGTCACCAGCGGACTCATCCTGCCCGGCCACAGCGCGCGGGCGCAGAGACTGGCACGACAGGCGCTGGGCGAAGCCAACGTGGCCGTCATCGAGAACGAACGTGTCGTTGCGATCGGGACCGATCACGTCCGGCTCCGCTCCGGAACGCAACTGCCCTGTGATGCGGCCCTGGTCTCGACGCGGGCGCGCGCGCCGGCCTGGTTCGCCGGCAGTGGGCTGGCGCGGGATGCTGGTGGATTTCTAGCCCTTAAGCCGACGTTGCAGTGCCTCAACGACGATGATGTCTTCGCCGCCGGTGATTGCGCAAGCGTTGTTGAGCATCCACGCCCGAAGGCCGGTGTCTTTGCGGTCCGCCAGGGACCGGTGCTGGCGCGCCATTTGCGCCGCCACCTCAATTGGCAGGTGCTCGACCCGTTCGTGCCGCAACGTCACTACTTGACGCTGATCTCGCTCGGCGCGCGCATGGCCATTGCCGATCGCAATGGCTTGGCCGTCGGCGGCGCCTGGGTGTGGCACTGGAAAGATTGGATCGACCGGCGCTTCATGTCCGGTTTTACCAATCTCTAGCGTGGAATTGTACCTGAAGCGTTCTAGATCAGGGTGCAGCACCGACCACCGTCGACGACCAACCACCCGACGATGTGTCGTCGATGGCCGCGGGCTTGAAGGCCGGCGCGGCACCAGCGGCGGCGACGGGCACGACGGGGGCCTGGACAGGCGACTGTGCCACGCTCGTGGGCGCAGGCGCCGAGACCTTCGGATCAAGGCGTACGATCTGGCGGACCAGCGCGGTGTTCTCACGGGCAATGTCGGCGGATACGGCGGTTGCGCCGACCTGCGTGGCCTCGTCATACTTGCCCTGCAAGCCGAGGACGAGCGCGAGGTTCTGACGGGTCTTGGCGTTGCCGGCATCGGCGGCCACGGCCTTGCGCAGCAGGTCCTCAGCCTTGTACGCCTCGCCGCTCATGGCATAGGCAAGAGCCAGATTGTTTTGAACGGACGCCTGCGCCGGGGCCAGCAATTGCGCGCGCTCCAGGTGCTGCACGGCGTCCTTGTACTTTCCGAGCTTGGCGAGTGCGGCTCCACGTGCCGAGATCACGCGCCAATCGGGACGCATGGGATCGTCGGCGAACTCGAGAAGCTGGGCGGCCAGCGTCGTTTGATCGAATTCGAGGGCGAGGCGACCGTACTCGGCGGCCAGCGGCTTGGAGCTGTTGTTGAGCGTGGCGGCCTGCTGGAGGATGCTGAAGGCCTCGCTCTTGCGGCCCATGGCCTTAAGGTTCTTGGCGTAGGCGACCGCATTCTCGGCTTTCTGCGGGGCCTTGGCGTATTCCTTCGCCCAGTACTCGGTTGCCTTCTGCAGATCGCTCTGGGGGGGCGTGGCAGGCGCATCCGCGTTGGAGGGATGGCTGCTTTCCGAAGACGCCAGCATGTCCAGCGGGCTATCGCCCAGCGAACCCGAGCAGGCACCCATGGCGAGCGTGCAGGCCATGACGGCACCGATCCGCGCAAGGCGACCCGCAATCGACGCTGTGCTCAAGTGACGTGCCACTGACATGATCCCGCTCCTCATGGCGCGGGGCGCACACGCGCGAAACGAATCGCACAAGCCCCCGGCATCTGGTCCGGCGTCAGTTTCTGGGACAGGCGTCAATAAAGGCTTAAGCAGTGCGAAGTGCCCGGCCCGCCGGGGCCTCGGGGGCTACAGACAACCCGAACCGTGCGTCCGGACATGGCCATTGGACTCAGGCGGCCTCTTCGGCCCGGGCGCCCTCCGACCAGAGCTTCATCGCGGGCAGGTCAAAGATCGCGTCGATATAGGCCGCCGTGGTGCCGTCGTCGCCATAGCGCGCGAGATCGGGAACGTAGGTGCGTAATCGCGAGCAGACGGGCGCATACATCGCGTCGGCGGCGGTGAACGGGCCGAACAGGAAGGGACCGGCCGCCTTGTGGACCGTGCGGCACTCGCGGAAGCTCTGGACGATGCGCCTCAGATTGTGCTCGACGCCCTCCGGGAAGGCCGCCATTGGCTTCACCGCGAAGAGATCCATGGGGCAGACCTCGCGCAGTTGATTAAAGCCCGAGTGCATTTCAGCCGAGACCGCCCGCGCGATGGCGCGCGTTTTCACATCTTTAGGCCAAATGGCCAAGCCGGGATGGAGATCCGCCAGGTATTCGATGATGGCGAGGCTATCCCAGATGAGCAGATCGCCGTCGCGCAGGACCGGCACCTTGCCCGCCGGGGAATGCTCCAGAATACGGCTTTTGCTGTCGGGCTGGCGCAGCCGGACGGAGATTTCCTGAAATGGGATGTCGAAGTGCTTGAGCACCAGCCAAGGCCTCAAACTCCAGCTTGACCAGCTCTTGTTGCCGATCACGAGGGACAAAGTCTGAGTGGGCATGCTTTCGCCTTCCTGTCGCGGATATGATAAGTGCAAATCAAATTCCAAGGCGGCGCGCCGCCCTGGGACAAGTCTACAGGTCGTGCCTCCGCTGAGCCGCCGTGCGCAGCCGCGGATCGCGATTTGCCTCAAATCCTAAAGCGACCCGCCACACGAGACCACCCCCCAATGACAGCAGCCTCCCCGACCAGCCAGCCCATCACACTGAGTGATGTCGAGCGCCTCTATGCGACCGGTGACGGGGCCGCGCGACCCATCACGCTTGTAAGGCCCGGGGATCTTTCAGATCTCAAGGTCGCGGACGCGCAAGCGCAGTGGATCAAGGCAGTGGGCTTCAAGGCGGCGGCGAAGGCCGTTCTCATACTTCCGACCCATGAGGGCGCAATAGATCGTGTTCTCCTGGGCGCCGGCAAAAACGGTGGCGGCGAGCCCAGCGGTCCGGTCGACCTCCTCGCTGGCGTGCTGTCGCCAGCGCTTCCATCTGGCTCTTACCGGCTAGACCAAGGGTTCGGGCAGCCCGATCTGGCGGCGCTCGCCTGGGGCCTCGGCACCTATCGCTTCCGCCGCTACAAGGCTGGAAATTGCGAAAAGGACCGGGCACAGCTCGCGTGGCCCGACACGGTCGACAGCGCGCGCATCGCCAACACCGTGCAGGCTGTATGGCTTGGCCGCGATCTGATCAACACGCCCGCGAGCGATCTGGCCCCCGCCGACATCGAAGCGACCGTGCGGGCGCTGGGCGAGGTGCATGGCGCCGCCGTCACGTCCATCGTGGGTGACGATCTTCTTGTTCAGAATTTTCCGATGATCCACGCGGTCGGCCGGGCAAGTCCGCGCCCGCCCCGCCTCATCGAACTCAACTGGTCGAAGCCCGGCGGCCGGGCCGATGCTCCCAAGATCACGCTGGTGGGCAAGGGCATTACATTCGACACCGGCGGGCTCGACATCAAGCCGCCGTCCGCCATGCTGATCATGAAGAAGGACATGGGCGGGGCCGCCGTGGCGATTGCCGCCGCGCACATGATCATGGGGCAGGGGCTCGACGTCCGCCTGCGTCTCTTGATTGCATCGGCAGAGAATTCGGTATCGGGAGATGCCTTCCGGCCGGGCGACGTGCTCCGCAGCCGCGCCGGTGCGACGGTCGAGATCGGCAACACAGATGCGGAAGGACGGCTTGTCCTGGCCGATGCGCTGGCGCTGGCCGATGAAGAGGCACCCGACAGTATCTTCGTGTTTGCAACCCTCACCGGCGCCGCGCGCACGGCTCTCGGACCGGATCTGCCCGCCCTGTTTACCGACGACGATGCGTTGGCGGCACGGCTCGTGGCCACGGGCGCGGACATCGGCGATCCCATGTGGCGGCTGCCGCTCTGGGCCGGCTACGACCGGCATCTCGACAGCGACGTGGCCGACATGAACAACATCTGGGAAAGCCCCTTCGCGGGATCGATCACCGCGGCGCTGTTCCTCAAGCGCTTCGTGCACAACGCCCGCCGCTTCGCGCATTTCGATCTTTATGGCTGGCGTCCGGCGGCGCGCCCGCTCGGCCCGAAGGGTGGCGAAGTCCAAACCGCGCGCGCCGTCGTCGACGTGCTTCGCAGTGAGTTGACCGCATGACCGAACCCATCATCGAAACGCTCGATCCCCGCCGCCATGCCTTCCGGGCGGATCTCGCTGATGAGCGTCTGATCGGGCGCGTGGAGGCGCTGCGGTATTTCGCTGGGACCGAAGCGCAGATTGCACGGTCGGCCGTGCCGCTGCGCCGGCGGCCCATACCGGCTGACGGGTTCGATACGGAAGCTTTGTTCGGCGAACCCGTACGCGTTTTCGACGAAGCGGACGGGTGGGCCTGGGTGCAGCTTCAGCGCGATGGTTACGTCGGGTACGTGCCGGCCGCGGCCCTCACCGATGAATTGGCGGCGCCCACCCATCGCGTCCGCGCCTCGGGGACGTTCCTCTATCCAGAACCGGATATGAAAGCTCCGCCCATCATGCATCTCAGCCTCAATTCGGAGCTGAAGATCGTGGAGGAGGGCGAACGGTTTGCGCGCACGCATTTCGGAGCCTACGTCATCGCCCGCCACATCGCGCCCGTCGAGAAAGTGGCGCGCGACTTTGTGGAAATTGCCGAGCGCTTGACTGGCACGCCGTACCTGTGGGGCGGCAAGACGCGGATCGGGATCGACTGCTCGGGGCTCGTCCAGGTGGCTCTGCATGCCGCTGGTCAGGCCGCGCCCCGCGACAGCGATATGCAGATGACCGAACTCGGCACCGCGATACCCATCCCCGACGAACTGGAAGGGTTGCAGCGCGGCGACCTGATGTTTTGGAAAGGACACGTCGGCATCATGACCGATGGCGTCATGATGCTGCATGCCAACGCGCATCACATGGCCACTGTCGTCGAAACACTCCCTGAAGTGGCCGAGCGCATCGCCAAGACCGGCACGCCGCTCCTGGCCATCAAGAGGATGGAGGCCGAGCCTGCCAGCGCCGCAGCGCCGCCCGAGGAAAACTCCACTCCGGCGTGACGAGTTCTTCGCCGAAATCGGTGCTGTACCAGGGCGAGCCATCGGCCGCGGCCGGGTTCTTCAGGATGTGGATCTCCTGGGCGGGCATATAGCTCTGGGTGAGCAGGAAGCGCTTGGCACCAGAGGCCGGGTCCACCGCCATATCCGTGACCAGCACCGCATGTCCGGGAAACCCACCCTTGATGAACACGTCGCCGATCTGAATATCCGCCACATCGACGGGGATCAGTTCGCGCTCCAGCGAGTACGTGCCCGCGTAGGCGAATACATAGTCCATGTACTTGCGGAAGCCGGCGTAGTCCTTGCGGCTGCGATCGGCAAAGCGCAGGCGCTTACCCTTGGTGTCGTTGAAAGCGATGTCCGATGTGCGCCCTTTGGAGTACTGCCACTCGGCCCGCAACCGCATGATGGCATCGGCGCATTGCTGCAAATCGCGCTTGCCGACATCAATGTCGATGACGGCTGTGTGGACGTCCTGGCGCCATTTGGGGGCACCGGTATGCAGTAGAACGGGCGCGCCGTCCGGTTTCATCGGCAGGCCGCGCAGCCACTCCGCGAACGATCCGGGGGCAGCCGTCGCGCGAACGAAGCCCGGCGGCGCCGCGACGCGGGCGGCCAAGGTTTGGGATTCATTCTCGGAGTGGGCCGGCTTCCAGGCATACCGCGCTGCGGCGTCCGCATCGGCAGGGCCCACGAGTGGCGCCAGCGAGAGGGCCATAAGTATGACCAGGTACCGGGGCGGACCAATGCGCATCGCCATTCACCTCCATCAATGGAACAGCCTGTGCCATGCCCGCCGATCGTGGCGCTTTTGGCGCGAAGCCGGTTCGCCCTGCGCCGTGCAACCCCATAAATTGTGGCAAACGGACTGCGCTATGGCCAAAGCGCGAGAGCCCAAAATCGCCGGAGCCCAGAAACGCGAGAGCCCAGAAACGCGAGAGCCCGGAGAGGCTTTCACCTTCCGGGCTCAGCGCGACGGGCGCGTTCGGAGAGGATATTTGCGGAGAAGACATTGGCATTTAGCGGATACAGGCGCATGCAGCGGTACTGTTCCATTGGCCGTGTCGTTGATCTCGCGCGTTTTCTCCCGACCCAATCACTTCAGATCATCAGAGAGCCTGACTGCCTTTGCCATTTCGCGGCCTTGGCCGGACTTTCATGCGCTCCGCGGCGCACATGCTTCCCGACCGAAACCTCCGTCATCGGGCACACGAACCAAAGTCCGCTCGCGACGCCGACAGGTGCTCTCTGTCTAGCTTTCAAATTTTCTGATTTGCCGCGTCTGATCGCACAGTGCACGCGAGGGATTGCGATCTCAGAGGATTACCGTTTAACATCGCGCCCAATCAGCTTGCGCTTCACGAGGCTGGACATTTTCCGGCAGCGCCTGATCCCGCTATTCGCGGATTGCACAGCTTCCGTTCCAGTGACGGTTGCACTCTAAGATGTGGTCCTTGACGACTGAGGCGTTGAAGCGCTTCGCGCCTGGGATCTACTCTCGGAGTGTCCGCCAACGTCACGGCGGTGCCGCATCAGCGCGGCCAAAGACTACCCGGTGGAGACATTGTCTTAGACCTCCTTCTCAGAAGATGACCAAAGTCTGCGCTTCGTTTTGCGTGCTGTCAATGCACAACGCGCCGACGCGCGTGCATGAGTTTGGCGCGCCAATCAAACGCACGCACTGCTCGTAACTGCGGTTCAACACGGTTGACGAATTCTTAAAAACTGACCGCTAACATGCGCGTTGCGGGCCATGTGCGCAGAGCTGAACAACGCATTTCGGCCGACCAAGAAATCGCGGACGACCTGGACAATTTCCGATGAAATCGATGTTGAGCTTCGTCTCTCTTGCTGCTGTCGGCCTCATCGCCGCAAGCGCCCTCGCCATCGTCGGGGCGGGGTCGATGTCGCGCATGCCTGATGCCATGCACAATGGCTCAATGCTGGATTACCGCTCGCTGTCGATTGGCCTTGTGATTGGTCTGTCGCTGTCGTGGTTCGCGCGCGTGCATTGGGCGGAACTGCCGCGCAAAGTCGTGGCTTGGCTTTGGGCCAACGAACGCAATTTCTATCGCGCCGCTCTCGCGGTTCTCTTGCTGGCCATCGTCGTCTTCTACTAGGGCGATAGCGGCGGCAAGGACCCGCGGACACTCCACGGCCAAATGAAAAGGGCGGCTCTTGCGAGCCGCCCTTTCCGGTAGTCCCCCGTGTGCGCGGATGCTTGTGGGCATCCGAAGCGCCATTAGACCGCGCGGATGCTTGTGGGCATCCAAAGGCGCAATCAAAGTGCCGGTTGCGAAGTGGGCAACCGAAGTGCTTAGACCGAATAGTACATTTCGTACTCGACCGGATGCGGCGTCATCTCGTAGCGCATGTTTTCTTCCATGCGCAGCTCGATGTAGGCGTCGATCATGTCGTCGTTCATGACGCCGCCAGCCTTCAAGAACGCGCGGTCCTTGTCGAGCGAAGACAACGCTTCGCGCAGCGAACCAGCGACGGTCGGAATGGCTGCCAATTCTGCCGGCGGCAGGTCGTACAGGTTCTTATCCATCGGGTCGCCCGGATGGATCTTGTTGTTGATGCCGTCGAGGCCAGCCATGAGCATGGCGGTGAAGGCGAGGTAGGGGTTGGCACCCGGATCCGGGAAGCGGATCTCGATGCGCTTGGCCTTCGGTGACGAGACGTGCGGGATACGGCAGGAGGCCGAGCGGTTGCGTGCCGAGTAGGCCAGCAGAACCGGGGCTTCATAGCCGGGCACCAGACGCTTGTAGGAGTTCGTCAGCGGGTTGGTGAAGGCATTGATGGCCTTGGCGTGCTTCAGGATGCCACCGATGTAGAACAGGCACATTTCCGAGAGGTCGGCGTACTTGTTGCCGGCGAACATCGGCTGACCGTTCTTCCAGATCGACTGGTGGACATGCATGCCCGAGCCGTTGTCGCCGAAGACGGGCTTGGGCATGAAGGTCGCCGTCTTGCCGTAGGCCTGAGCGACCTGATGCACGACGTACTTGTAGACCTGCATGTGGTCGGCCATCTGGATCATGGGGCCGAACTTGACGCCAAGCTCATGCTGAGCGGAAGCCACTTCGTGGTGGTGCTTTTCGACCGTGACGCCCATCTCGGTCAGTACCGAGAGCATTTCAGAGCGCATGTCCTGGCAGCTGTCGATCGGCGGAACCGGGAAGTAGCCGCCCTTGACGCGGGGACGGTGGCCCAGGTTGCCCATCTCGTACTGGGTATCGGAGTTGCTTGGCAGTTCCGAGCTGTCGACCTGGAACCCGGTCTTGTACATGTCGGTCGAGAAGCGCACGTCGTCGAAAATGAAGAATTCGGCTTCCGGGCCGAAGACCACGCTGTCGCCGATGCCCAGCGACATCATGTAGGCTTCCGCCTTCTTGGCGATCGAACGCGGATCGCGTTCGTAGGGCTGTCCGGTCGAGGGCTCGCGCACGTCGCAGAAGACGGCGAGCGTCGACTGGGCGAAGAAGGGATCGATGTGGGCCGATGCCGGATCCGGCATCAGCAGCATGTCGGAGGCTTCAATGCCCTTCCAGCCGGCGATCGAAGAGCCGTCGAACGCATAGCCGTCGTTGAACATGTCCTCGTCAGCGCACGACACGTCAGCGGTGACGTGCTGCATCTTGCCCTTGGTGTCCGTGAACCGCAGGTCCACGAACTTCACGTCCTTGTCCTTGATGAGCTTGAGGACGTCGTTGACCGTCTTCATAGGAACTCCCCTGTTCGTTCCGGTTGTCAGATTGATGGTACGGGTCGGTGCGGCCGTGAGGCAGACCGGTGTCGTCAGATCGCTTCCGCGCCTTGTTCGCCGGTGCGGATCCGGATGGCACCCTCGATGTTCGAAACAAAGATCTTGCCGTCGCCGATGCGGCCGGTTTTCGCGGCCTTCTGGATGGCTTCGATGGCCTTATCGAGCATGTCGTCGCTCAAGACCACTTCGATTTTCACCTTGGGCAGGAAATCCACCACGTACTCCGCGCCCCTGTAGAGCTCGGTATGGCCCTTCTGCCGTCCGAAGCCCTTGGCCTCGATGACCGTGATGCCTTGCAGGCCGATTTCCTGAAGGGCCTCCTTCACTTCGTCGAGCTTAAAGGGTTTGATGATCGCTTCGATTTTTTTCATGGTCTCCTCGGCCTCCCGCGAAGCGCTGGAGCATGTCCGGCGCCCGACGCGCCCATGGTTAGCATGCCCCGTGCCAAGTTCCGTGGCGGTCCCGTAGCCCATGATGTTCAATGAGTTACGTCAAGACCGCCTACTTTTTGGCTGCTTGCAGGGTCTGAACTAGCCTATTTTGTAGGCAACATGCCAGAGAATTGGTCAGCGCCGCGGACCCGTGAACAGGATCATTGCGGGGGACGCGATGCCGACCCAGACTAAGGGGCCGGATCCACGGTGGGCCGCACGTTGGCGAGCGTGGTCGTGGCGGAAAAAGGGAATGCCATGAGCGGGCTTGAGGTACTGACCACCGAGGAAATGGCGCGTGCGGATCGACTGGCGGTGGCCGCCGGCGTCGCCTCCCTGACCCTCATGGAGAATGCCGGACGGGCGGTGGCTGATGAAGCCCGCCGCATGCTGGCGCCAGGGAGCCGGGTGGCCGTCTTGTGCGGACCGGGCAACAACGGCGGCGATGGCTTTGTCGCGGCGCGGCACCTCAAGCGGGCGAGTTACGATGTGCGCCTTCATCTGCTCGGTGATCGCGCCGGTCTCAAGGGAGATGCCGCCGAGATGGCCCGCATGTGGGATGGACCCGTGCGGTTCATGGAGCCGGATGTGCTGCAAAGCATGCATCTCGTCATCGATGCGCTCTTCGGCGCCGGCCTCAGCCGGCCGCTCGATGGAATGGCGGCGCAGATGGTGGATGCGATCAACGCAAGCCGCCTGCCGGTGCTGGCCGTCGATGTTCCCAGCGGCCTCAATGGCACGACGGGCGAGGCTGACGGGCCTGTGGTGAAGGCCACCCGCACCGTTACGTTCTTCCGCCGCAAGCCCGCGCATTTGCTCATGCCGGGGCGCGCGCTGTGTGGCCAGACGTCGGTCGCGGGCATTGGGATTCCCGACGCTGTACTGGCCCAGATCGCGGCGCGGACATATGGCAATGGTCCAGGACTGTGGCGGCGGGACCTGCCGCGCCTCGCCGCCGGCGCGCACAAATACGACCGGGGCCATGCGGTCGTTGTCTCGGGTCCGGCGTTCCGGACGGGTGCGGCCCGGTTGGGTGCGCGGGGGGCACTGCGCGCTGGAGCGGGTCTCGTGACGGTTGCCAGTCCGCCCTCGGCGCTGCCCGAAAACGCCGCGCAGCTGACGGCGATCATGCTGATGCCCTGCGAGAGCCCCGACATTTTGCATCGCATCCTTGAAGATGAGCGCAAGAACGCGGTGCTGGTTGGCCCCGGCGCGGGGCTCGGCAGCGAGACCTCCGCCATGGCGGTTGCCGCGCTGGCGTCGCCCGCCGCTGTGGTGCTCGATGCCGATGCCCTGACGGCCTTCTCGGCGGGTCCGCAAGGCCGGGCCGCAGCGCGCGTTGGACTTGGGTTCACGCCGCGTCCCGCGGATGCGCCCACCGACGCTGCTGCGCTCTTCGAGGCCATCGCGAAAAATGCACAGCGGCCCGTCGTCATGACCCCGCATGAAGGGGAGTTTGCGCGCCTTTTTCCCGGCCTGAGCGGGTCCAAACTCGATCGGGCGCGCGCGGCGGCCGCGCAGTCCGGAGCGATCGTGATTTTGAAGGGCGCCGACACGGTCATCGCGTCACCGGACGGACGCGCCGCCATCAACGACAATGCGCCGCCGTGGCTCGCCACGGCTGGTTCAGGCGATGTTCTGGCCGGCTTCGTCACGGGGCTCTTGGCGCAAAAGATGCCAGCGTTCGCCGCTGCCTGTGCCGCAGTTTGGCTGCACGGTGCCTGTGCCGCGGCTTTCGGACAAGGTCTGATTGCGGAAGATCTGCCCGACATGCTGCCTGAGGTTCTGACGGCGCTTGGCGAAGCGCCTCACAGCTGATCGGAGCGCGCCGCGCGCTTCAAGGCCTCATCCGCCTGAAGGAACGCTGCGACCTCAGCGGGGACAGTCGGGCTCTCGGCCAGGATGCCCAAAGCTGCCATCAGGTCAGCCGTCGTGACGAAGCGGCGCGATTTGCGGTCGTAGATGCCGCCCTTGAAATAGGCCTTTGCGGCAATCTGCCCGGCGTGTGGCCCGGACGTCAGCTGGAATGTCTGTTCCATCACGACGTGCCGTGTGTCCCAGCACACAAGCCGCGTGATGAGTTCGAAGCCGTTCAGAAGGCGCATTTCGCGCTGAAAGCGGATGTTGATGGTGCTGGCGATCGGCGTCCAACCATTCCGCAGAGCCAGACGAAGAAGACCTGATCGCGCAATCACATCCAGGCGGCCGAGATCCATGATGGCGAGATAGCGGCCATTGTTCATATGCATGGAGGGGTCGAGATCGTGCGGCCAGACGCGGAACAACAGGCGCGACGATCCGCCGGGCAACGCGATGACTTTGCCCCGCCACGCGGCCAGCAGGGTCGTCATGAGGCGCAACCAGAGATTTATCGGCACGGCATCCAGGGGGCAAGGTCCCGATCTGCGCTGTGATACGTCATCTGCGGTCTAACGCGGCCGGGCCCGACGAGTTGCCCGCAAAAATTCGAAAAATCAACAGGGCGAGGTCTGGTCTGCCGGACCGCCCAGGGCCATAATTGCCACGTATTGACGGGATGGGCAGAGTCGCCCAAACCGGATTTCCGGCGCAGCAGGGCCGGCAGGCATCGGACGGAGCCCGACGTGGCGCATGCAGACAGGTCCCCGCAGTCTCCCCGCTCGCGGCCGCGCGGCGTCCGGATCGCTGCCCTATGGACATCTGGTGCCGTATTGTCCGCCGCGTTGTCGAGCTCGGCATGGGCACAAACACCCACACCTGGAAATATAAAAACGGTGGCGCCGGCACCGGCCGCGCAGCGTGCCGCCAATCCCGCCGAAGCGGCGGCCGTGCAACTTGTGCGCGGCGACACCGCCGGGGCGATCAGTTCGTTTACGGCGGCGCTGAACGATACCAGTCTGTCCAACGACCGGCGCGCCACCCTGTTGAACGACCGGGGTGTCGCCTATGCGCGCGCGGGGCAGGTGAAGTTGGCCGTCGAAGACTTCAATTCCGCCGCCACGCTCTTTCCCGAGTACGCCGCGATCTACAACAACCGGGGCAACCTTCTCGTGTCGCTCGGACTATTGAAGGAAGCGATGAAGGATCTCGACCGGGCGATCCTTCTCGCGCCTGGGTATGCATCGGCCTACAACAACCGGGCCAGCCTCCATGTCAGGCTGGGTCAGTTGGGTGATGCCATCGCCGACTACACCAAGGCCGTGCAGCTGGCGCCGCAGAGTCCCGCCCCGCTGAGTGGCCGGGGGCGCGCGCACTTGGCCCTTTTGCGCCCGCATGCGGCGACGCGCGACTTCACCCGTGCCGTCAACGCCGATGCGCGCTTTGCCCAGGGCTACCGCAATCGCGCCGAGGCGAAGTTGATGACGGCAGCCTACGATCAGGCGATCGAGGATCTGTCCCGCGCGGTGGCCTTCGATGTGTCGAACCCTGAAATCTACGTTTTGCGCGGCCATGCCTATCTGGCGGTGCGCGACATCCCCGCGGCCATCAAGGATTTCTCCCAGGCCATCGCCATCGATGCGCGCCACGGGACCGCCTATGAAGGGCGCGGCCTGGCGTACGCCAGATCGGATTCCTTCGAACAGGCCTTCGCCGACCTCAATCGTGCGATCGAGATTGATCCGCGCTCCGCGGAAGCCTTCGCAACGCGGGCATTCGTCTATAAGCAGACGGGCCAAGTGGGTGTCGGTCAGAAGGATATCGAGACGGCGCTCAAGCTCGATGCCAAGAATGCCCATGTCTTCTGGGCCAAGGCCGAAATCGAAGAAGCCGTCGGGCACATCGATCAGGCCATTGCCGACGTCAAGCAGGCGCTGGCCATCCATCCCGGACATCGCGACGCGGCGGAAATCTTGCAGCGGCTGGCGCCGGTGGGACTGAATGATGGCGCGGATCTCATTGCCAATGCCGGCCTCGATCCGTGGCGGGTGCTGCGGCGCGGGGCGCAATACGTGGCGGTCAGCGATGAACTGCCACGTCTGGAAGTGCCGCTCGAAATGTTGGGCGAAGGCGCACCCCGCATCCTCGATTGGGAAATCAAGCCGCCGCCGCATGACACGGTCGGCTTGTTGAAATTCTCAGGCGGCGCCTTGAAGACGTCGCGCGGCTCGGAAGATACCGAAATGGCGGCTCTCGTCGACCTGGAGCAGCAGCGTGTTTTGACCATCGTCCCGCAGCGGCAGGGCAAGTCGGACACCACATGGACCTTCGACGATAGCCGGATCTCGGTCGCCGCCATCGATGGCTTCTCTGAGGAGTTCCCGCTGCAGTCGGCCAGTTTAGCCGGCGCGGCACTGGGCGCGGGGGCTGCCCGGCGCCTTTCGAGGCCAGACGGCAACAAGCCCTATTCGACCGGGTGGGCGCCGTGGAACGATCCGCTCGCCGGACCGGTGGCGCGGACGGGTCAGCCGAAGCCCGCAAAGTCCACGCAAAAGAAGCGTAAGCCGAAGACACTTTTCGATCTGCTTTTCAATTGATCGGGCATCGCCGGTCGCGCGCGCACAGGTGTACGGCCAGTCTCAGAACCCGCACCGGCTGATCTGGCGGACACCCTCGGGCGTTCTGTTTGTATCCGATCGTGGCGACCGCGCCGACGCCTTTCATGGGTTTCATCCGATCCCCACCTCACCGCCGGAAATACTCGCCCCATGTCCACCCAGCCCGTCCTCGTGTGGTTCCGCAACGACTTGCGGCTGACGGATCATCCCGCGCTGACGGCGGCGCTCGCCAGGGGTAGTCCGGTTGTCGCCGTCTTCGTTTTCGATCCAGATGCGGCCGGGGCATGGCGGCGCGGCGGGGCATCGCTATGGTGGTTGCACCACGCGCTTGAGAGCCTCGCCGCGTCACTGGACGCCGTGGGCTCGCGTCTGATCCTGCGGCGCGGGGCGACTGCCGACGTGCTGGCGGCGCTGGCGGCCGAGACGGCCGCCACGGCACTTCATTTCACGAGGGGCTATGAACCGTGGGCCCGGGATCTGGAGACCGGCGTCAAGACACGGCTGGAGGCGGCAGGATTGAGCGTGCGCCGGTTCGGCGGCGCGCTGCTGCGCGAGCCGGAGGAACTGCGCACGAAGGCGGGCGAGCCCTTCAAAGTCTACACGCCGTTCTGGCGTGCGTTGCTGGCCCTTGGCGCGCCCCCCGCGCCGTTGCCTGCCCCGAAAAAAGTCCCACCGCCGCCATCCGGGATCGAGAGTGATCGTCTGGAGGATTGGCACCTCCTGCCGTCACGGCCCGATTGGGCCGCGGGGTTGCGGGAGACGTGGACGCCGGGCGAGGACGGCGCGACGCAGCGGCTGAAGGCATTTCTGTCGCGGCGTTTGGAAGGCTACGCCACGACGCGCAACCTGCCTGGCGTGGATGGGACATCGCGTCTGTCGCCGCATTTGCATTTCGGCGAGATTTCGCCGCGCACTGTCTGGCACCGGGCTTCGTCCAAGGCGAAAGGCAATCCGAAAATCGACGGCGGACTCGAGACCTATCTCAAGGAACTGGCTTGGCGGGAGTTCTCCTACCATCTGCTCGTTCATTGGCCGTCTCTGCCTGAGGAGCCCTTCAAGCCTGAGTTCGCGCAATTCCCCTGGCGCGACGATGCCGGCCAGCTGCGCGCGTGGCAGACGGGACAGACCGGCTATCCCATCGTCGACGCGGGTATGCGCGAGCTCTGGCATACCGGAACCATGCACAATCGCGTACGCATGGTGACCGCATCCTTTCTGGTCAAGCATCTGGCGCTGCCCTGGCAGGCGGGGGAGGCGTGGTTCTGGGACACGCTCGTGGATGCGGACCTGGCCAGCAATGCCGCCAGCTGGCAGTGGGTGGCGGGCTCCGGCGCGGACGCCGCGCCCTATTTCAGAATTTTCAATCCCGTGACTCAAGGCGAAAAATTTGATGCCGATGCGCGCTACGTCCGGCGTTGGGTGCCGGAGATCGCGGGTCTGCCCGATGATGTCATCCATGCGCCATGGACGGCGCCCGAGGGGCTTTTGCGCGCCGCGGGTGTCACGCTCGGCAAGACCTATCCGCTGCCCGTCGTCGATCACGCCGCCGCCCGGCAAAGAGCGTTGGCGGGCTATCAGGCCATCCGTGCCGCCAAGTAACCTCCGCAAGCCTCCGTAGGCGTTCGAACTTGCCAACAAAATCGTCAGGGGTAAGGTTATGCTAACCATGGTCGACCCATAGTCGGGCGCGGGTTCTGTTGTTTCCCGGTGTCGCGTATCCTGGCGGGGAGTTGTGTTGTGCGTAGGTTGACGTGTGTAATGGCGGCGGTCGTGGCCGCGGCCGGCCTCTTGGCCACTGGTCCTGCCGATGCCGACGTGCGGGTCCGCATTAGCAAAAGCTCTCAGAAAATGACTGTTTGGGTCGACGGCTATACCTACGCCGTGTGGCCCGTGTCGACCGGTCGCCGGGGCTATTCCACACCGAGTGGTACTTTTCGCCCGCACCGGCTCGAGCCGCGCTGGTTCTCGCGCAAATACGACATGGCCCCGATGCACAATGCAATTTTCTATCGCGGCGGTTACGCCATTCACGGCACCAGCCACGTCGGCCAACTCGGCCGTCCCGCATCGCATGGGTGCGTGCGTCTACATCCGTCCAATGCCCGCGCACTGTTCAGTCTGGTGCGCAGCCACGGGCTGTCGCGGACACGAATCACCATTACGCATTAGTCTGCATTTCGATCATCCGGCGCGCGCCTGAGCTGCGCGCTGTTGCGTTCCCTAAACCGACGCCATTTCCCGATCTTGTCCCCCAGGAGAGCTTGTGATGCGTTTTACCCCGTCCCCCTGCCGTGCAGGATGGCTCGCGCTGTGCGCGCTGCCATTCATGATCGTATCCGCCGCGGCGCAGACCGCACCCGCGGCACCAGCCGAAACCCGTCTGGCTGCTGCTGCCGATACCCTCGCTGAAACCGCGGCCGACGCGGCAACCGAGGAGGCCGCAACCGGAAACACGGATACGCCGCCGTCATCTGGGACGGCCGTTGACGCCCAACCGGCGGACGAAGGCAATGCAACCCCTACTGCTGAGGCAACGCCCGCGCCGCCGCCAGAGCCCACTCTGGAAGTCAGCATCAATCTGACCAATCAGCGGATGACGGTCAGTGAAAACGGAGTCAGCAAGTACACCTGGGCCATTTCGTCGGGCGCCTATGGTTATGCCACGCCGACGGGCACCTACCGTCCGATCTGGATGGCGAAGATGTGGCACTCGCGCAAATACGACATGGCGCCCATGCCCCATTCGATTTTCTTCCATGGCGGCCATGCTATCCACGCCACCTACTCGATTGGTATGCTCGGCCGTCCTGCGTCGCACGGCTGCGTGCGTCTGGCGCCGTCGAACGCGGCAAAGCTCTACAAACTGGTCTCCAAGCACGGGAAGGCGGCCACCCGCATCGCCGTGTTTGGCAAGCCGACGTACACCTCGCCGAAAATCGCCAAGGCACGCCAGCCGGCCAAGCCGCGCTATGCCGCGACGTATAGTCCCTATAGCTTCAGCGGCTTTGCATCCCCGCCGCCGCAGCAGAAGTTCATCTATCCTGGCGATCAGCGCGCCTACTATGTGAATGCGCAAAAGCGCCGGGCGCAGATGATGAAGCAGCGCCGCGCCGCGACCAAGAAATACTACTCCGGCTACGCGTCGAACTACTGAATCCCGAGTCCATTGCGGACATGACAATGGGCGGCACAATGGGCGGCGGAGATCACTCCGCCGCCCGCTTTTTTTCAACCTTGGACGCGTTCAGAAAGGGTTCCAGGTTGGCCGGTCGGTGAAGCGCAGGTAGCCGATGTTGGCGCCAAGCCGCACGCCGATGCCGGACCGGATGGGGGCCATGATGATGTCCCCGCCCTTCAGAAGCGTCATGCCGACGCCGCCGACGAGATAGGCCGAACCGTCCACGCCGGTGAACGAGCGGTAGAGCTGGCCGGGCTCACGCATTTTGTAGATCAGGATGAGCGTGCGGCCACCTTCCGCCCCTACGTCGTATCCGATCGACGGTCCATGCCAGTGGATCGGCCGCGTCCCGCCCTGGCGCAGGAACAGCGTGCCCTTGCCGTAACGAAGGCCGGCCAGAAATGCGCCGCCACCTTCGGTTCCCAGAATGTAGCCGGTGGGCCGGCCGGCACTGGCGAAAGCGTGCTCGATGACACTGGCGAGATTGGTGGAGATCGTACCGAAAAAGCCGCGGGTCGCTTCGCGGATCTCATCGATCGTATAGCCCTCGTCCGTCGTGTCGAATGTGACAGGCGGCAGTGTGTAGGGTTCGCCGGCGGGTTGCGTGACGGCAGATTGAGTGGGGGGTTGATAGGCATCGGAGGGCCGGTCCGCGGGGGGCGTCCGCGTTGCGGTATCCCAACTTGTCTTCGGGTCTTGTTGAGTGTCCGGATTTGCCGGGGCCTTTGCAGCGGGCTTGGACGCCGGTGGGGCCGGGGGCGTGGGCTTCGGGTTGCCGCCGCCATCGGGCTTGGGTTCGGCTTTGGGTTCCGCGGGCGCGGCGGCAACCGTCTTGGACGGTGGCCCGTCGCCAATCTCGCGCGTGATCTTGTCATCCAGATACGCGGTCTTCGCCTTCATCACCGCCAGCAGCTCGACGGTCGCCGCTTCGATCTCGGTCAGCTTGGCACAGTCGAACTTACCCGCTTTGTCGGGACGGCCCAACTGGTCGACCCTGCCGAGCAGATCGTTGGCTTGGGTATCGAGTTCAAGCAGCCGCCCATCCTCGAGGTACGCCATGGCGCGCTCCTCGTTATTCTCCCCGTCCCAGCCCTTCTTCGCGGCGAGCACTTGCAAACGCTCGCGGAGCCGGGGTTGGGCGGACGCATTGTAATCACGCAGCGACGCGCCGAATGAATCCACGGCTTCGGCGAATTTCGCCTCGGGACATGTGTCCTGCGCCCTAAGCGCGGGCGAGACCAGGATAAGGAAGACCGTCAGAACCGCTCGTCCCACATGCCGGAACATGGTTTGTCCTCAGTTGGATGGTGCCGTTAATTTACTCGCGGACAAAACACGGCGGAACCAAGGCGGCCGGATTTAGCACGTGGGCTTTGAACCCTGCATCACGGATCGTTGGGAACCGTCTTGACGATGCTCGACGTGGGCTTGTCGGCACCGGCACCGGGCAGGCCTCGCACGTCCTTCTCGATCAGCGCGTCGTACTCGGCGACCGTCGCCGCGGGGGCACTGGCTTTGACGTGCACGATCTTGTAACCAGCCGCTTGCAGCGCATCGAGAAGGGCTGGCATGGCCTTGGCGGTGACCGGCTGGATGTCGTGCATCAAAAGGATGCCTTTCCCCTTCTTTTCCAGCTTGGCCATCGTGTCTTTCACGAACTGCTCGGCGTTGCGGAACTTGAAGTCGAAACTGTCGACGTCCATGGAAAAGACAGCCAAATTGCGGCTGGCGAGATGTTGCAACGTCTCGGGGCTGTCTTGCAGGTAGGGATAGCGGAAGAAGGGCGCGATTGGTGTTCCCGCCGCGCGCTTCACCGCGCTCAGTCCCTTTTCGATTTCGTCGATACCATCCTTCGCCGTCTTCTTCTTGCGGATATTGGCGTGGGTCATCGTGTGCGAACCGATCGTGTGACCGCGCTTGACCACGTCGCGCAGAATTTCCGGCAGGCCAAGAGCCATTTTTCCGATGGAGAAGAACGTCGCCTTCGTGCAATGGGCATCAAGCGCATCAAGAATGGCGGGCGTCGTCTTCACCTGAGGACCGTCGTCGAATGTGAGCACGATTTCCTTTTGCTCCAGGAAGTCGTGCGCCTTGTATTGTTCGAACCCGAAGCCAGGCCCGCCCGTTGTGTCGATTTCCACGGTGCGAGAGACGCCCAAGGCGTTCGGGTTTCCGGCACAGGCCGGTGCCGCCGCGGCCGGCGCGGGAGCCGGTGCTGGCGGGCTTACTTTTTCGGCCACGGCCGCGGTCCCCATGGCCATCGCCAAACCGGCCGCCAAGAACAGTGATCTCATGTCGTCCTCCCTCGGATTCGGGAGCGATGATAGCAACGCTGTGCCGCCGCCGCGACCCTTTGACCACACAGTGCACAACTGCCGGGACATCCCGTCACAATCCACCGTTGATCTCGATCATTTAAGATTAGAGCCATCTAATATAAACACGTCGATGTCCTAGCGTCGGATCTGGGGTCATGACGGCCGTGGGTCCGTAATCAAAAGGAGGACAAACGATGAAGCGAACTCTCACAACCTCTGTTGGTGGACTGTGCGCAATGATTGCGTTCGGCGCGACGGCTATGCCGGTGCTTGCCCAAGGACCGGTCGCCGCAGCGTGCCAAGCCGAAATCGCGAAATTCTGCGCGGGGTTGGAACACGGGCAAGGGGCAGTCAGGAAATGCCTTGAAGCCAACAAGGATCAAGCCTCCGCCGCGTGCAAGACAGCCCTCGACACCACGGGGCCGGGCAAAGGCATGGGGGGTGGTATGGGCGGCCAAGGCCCTGGCAAACCCAACTGACATCAATAGGTTTTCCGCCCCGGGTCCTTTTGGTCCTGGGGCGGGGGACAAGACGGAACTTGCCGCGCGGCGATCAGTTGGCCATTGGCAGGTGCGACATTTGTGTCCATAAAAGGTGACAGACAGGACTGTCCGTTTGTCTCCTTGGTGGCCGAGAGACAAGCCAACAACCGCTGAGGAGGCGCGGCACGTGCTGGATGATGGAAAGCCGAGGATGGGCGGAGACGTGCAGGTCGCGGAACGTCCGCTGCCAGCGAACTTGCGCCGCGAGCGTGTGACGCAGATCCAGCATTACACGGACAAACTTTTCTCCTTCCGGACCACGCGCGCGCCCGCGTTTCGGTTTCAGAGCGGCCAGTTTGCCATGATCGGTTTGGAGGTCGATGGACGCCCGCTCTTGCGCGCGTACTCGATGACCAGCGGCATCTACGATGACTATCTGGAATTCTTTTCCATCAAGGTGCCCAACGGACCCCTGACCTCGCGCCTGCAGCACATCCGGCCCGGCGACGATATCCTCGTCAACTCCAAGCCGACCGGAACGCTTCTGATGTCTAATCTCAAGCCGGGGCGCCGCTTGTGGCTGCTGGCGACGGGAACCGGCTTTGCACCGTTTGCGAGTATTTTGCGCGATCCGGAAACCTATGACGCGTTCGAGGCGGTGATCGCTGTCGAAGGCTGCCGCCAGGCGGCCGAACTGGAATTTGCCACCGGCGTCGTCACGGGTGTGCGCCAGGACCCGTACCTAGCGCAGGCCGCGTCGGGCAAACTGCACTACTACGCAACGGTCACGCGCGAGCCCTACCATCACCAGGGCCGCATTCCCGATCTGATCACGTCAGGCAAGATCCTTACCGATCTGGGGATGCCAGATCTGGCGGTAGACCAAGATCGCGTCATGATGTGTGGCAATCCGCAGATGCTGGCGGATCTGAAAGCGCTTCTGCAAAGCCGTGGTTTTGCGGAAGGGTCGAGCGGGGAACCCGGCGACTTCGTGATCGAGAAGGCGTTTGTTGAGAAATAGTCCGGCTTTCCCGTCTGGATACAACCAAAGGGCCGGGCGCTGCATGCGTCCGGCCCTTCGCGTTTTGCACTGTTAGTTGCCGACGCCCGGATGGTCCTTCATGGCCTTGCCAGTGAGGCTCTTGTCGTCGGGTTTCGAAGTCGGGTTGGCCGTCGAGCCGCTACCAGATACGCCCGGTGCATCCTTCATGGCCTTTTCGGCCAGACCACCTGTTTCAGGCTTGGCGGTCGGGTTTGCCGTCGATCCGGCACCCGTTACGCCGGGATTGTCCTGCATCGCCTTCTCGGTGAGATCACCACCGGCGAATGCGAATGTGGTCGATGCCGCCAGAATGACGGCTGCGAGCTGAATAGCTTTCATGGTCGTTCTCCTAAAGTCTGGGGATTGGGTTTCAGTAGTGAGAGACGACGGTTCGAACTGTCGGGTGGTATTACGCGGTGTTTGGGCGAGAGTTTCAGATGACAAAATAGAAATGCAAAACGCCGGCCCCTCGGGACCGGCGCTTTGTGTCTGACAGGTGCGTGGGCTTATTTCAGGCTGGGGAAATTGAATTCCGCACCCGCCCGGATGCCGGTGGGCCAGCGCGCGGTTACGGTCTTGATGCGCGTGTAAAAGCGCACGCCCTCCGGCCCGTAGATGGCGTGATCCCCGAACAGCGAGCGTTTCCAGCCGCCGAAGGAATGATACGCGACCGGCACGGGCAGCGGCACGTTGATGCCGACCATGCCCACTTGGATCTTATCGGCGAAGGTGCGGGCCGCATCGCCGTCGCGGGTGAAGATGGCGGTGCCGTTGCCGTACTCGTGTGCGTTGATGAGGCCGGCCGCTTCGTCGAAGGATCCGGCGCGGAGCACGGACAGAACGGGGCCGAAAATCTCCTGCTTGTAAATGGTCATCTCGGGCGTCACACGGTCGAACAGCGAGCCGCCGAGGAAGAAGCCGTTCTCGTAGCCCTGGAGTTCGAAGCCGCGCCCGTCGACGACGAGGTCCGCGCCTTCTTTCACACCGAGGTCGATGAGACCCGAAATCTTGCGCTTGGCTTCCGCCGTGACCACCGGACCCATCTCGGCGTCCGGATCGGTCGCGGGACCCACCTTTAGCGCACGCACTTTCGGTGCCAGGGCTTCGACAAGTTTGTTGGCGGTCGCTTCACCGACGGGCACGGCGACGGAGATGGCCATGCAGCGCTCGCCCGCCGATCCATACCCGGCACCCATCAGCGCATCGACGGCCTGGTCGATGTCGGCATCCGGCATGACGATCATGTGGTTCTTGGCGCCACCAAGCGCCTGCACGCGTTTGCCGTTCGCGGTGCCGCGCGCATAGATATATTCGGCGATCGGTGTCGATCCGACGAAACTCACCGCTGCGATATCAGGATGGTCGAGGATGGCGTCGACGGCCTCCTTGTCGCCGTGCACGACGTTGAACACGCCCGGCGGCAGGCCCGCTTCGTTGAGCAATTCCCAGATCAGCATGGTCGATGACGGGTCGCGCTCGGAGGGCTTCAGGATGAAGGTGTTGCCGCAGGCGATCGCGACCGGGAACATCCACATCGGCACCATGACGGGGAAGTTGAACGGCGTGATGCCGGCAACAACGCCGAGCGGCTGCCGGTCGGACCAGCTGTCGATGTCGGGCCCGACGTTGCGCGAGAATTCGCCCTTCAGCAGATGCGGAATACCGCAGGCGAAATCGACGACATCGATTCCCCGCTGCAACTCGCCGAGCGCGTCGGGGTGGGTCTTGCCATGTTCGCGGGAAATCGCGCGGGCGATGTCATCGGCGCGCTTCTCCAGCAATTCCTTGAACTTGAACATGACCTTGGCGCGCTTCATCGGCGGCAAGGTGCCCCACGCAGGCGCGGCGGATTTGGCGATGGCAACGGCGGCGTCGACCTCGGCGCGCGACGACAGCGGCAGGGAAGCGATCTGCTCGCCTGTTGCGGGATTGTAGACTGCGCTGAGTCGCGTCGAGGCCGACGTAACCTTGCGGCCGTCGATGGCGTTCTGGATCGTGAGCATGGGGCGGGCCTCGGTGCGGTGTTTACGGTGTCGACTTCAAGACGTCCGTCAAGATGTCGAAGAGTTCGTCGATCTCGGACTTCGTGATGATCAGCGGCGGCGACAGCGCAATGATGTCGCCCGTGGTACGAACCAACAGGCCCTTCTCGAAGGCTTTCACAAAACGGTCGTAGGCGCGCTGGGTCGGCATGTCCGCATTCGGCTGCAGTTCGATGGCGCCGATGAGCCCGATGTTGCGGATGTCGATGATGTGCGGCAGGTCCTTCAATGCGTGCAGGCGTTCTTCCCAGTACGGCGCGAGTTCTGCCGCACGCGTGAGCAGGCCTTCCTCGGCGTAGGTGTCAAGGGTGCCGAGTGCGGCCGCGCACGCGATCGGGTGGCCCGAATACGTGTAGCCGTGGAAGAAGTCGATGGCCCAGTCGGGGCCCTGCATGAAGGCGCCGTGGACCTTGTCGTTCACGAAAACAGCGCCCATGGGGATCGTCCCGTTGGTGACGCCCTTGGCCGTGGTGATGATGTCGGGCTTCAAACCAAAGTAATCCGACCCGAACGGCGTGCCCAGCCGTCCGAACGCGGTGATCACTTCATCGGCGATGAGCAGAATGTCGTGCTTGCGGCAGATGGCTTCGAGCCGCGCCAGATAGCCCTTGGGCGGCACCAGCACACCTGTCGAGCAGGCCACGGGTTCGACGATGACGGCGGCAATGGTCGAGGCGTCGTGCAGGGCGACGAGGCGTTCCAGGTCGTCGGCCAGTTCCGCGCCGTGTTCCGGTTCACCCTTGGAGAACGCGTTGCGCGACAGGTCGTGCGTATGGCGCAGGTGATCGACCCCGGCGACAAGGCTGCCGAACCATTTGCGGTTGTTGACCATGCCGCCGACCGACATGCCGCCGAAATTGACGCCGTGGTAGCCGCGTTCGCGCCCGATCAGGCGCACCTTGGTGGCGTTGCCCCGGGCGCGGTGATAGGCGAGCGCCATCTTCAGAGCGGTCTCCACCGACTCCGAGCCGGAGTTGGTGAAGAAGACGTGGTTGAAGCCATCGGGGGCGACATTCACAAGGCGCGATGCGGCCTCGAACGCCTTCACGTGTCCCATCTGAAACGTGCCGGCGAAGTCGAGCGTTGCTGCTTGCTCTTGAATGGCGGCCACGATCTTCGGCCGGCAGTGGCCAGCATTCACGCACCACAGGCCCGATGTGCCGTCGATGACGCGGCGGCCGTCCGGCGTGAAATAGGCCGTGCCCTCTGCGCGCGAAAAAAGGCGCGGTGCCGCCTTGAATTGCCGGTTCGCGGTGAACGGCATCCAGAAGGCTTCCAGGTCGTTGGTCTTCAATTGGACGTTCATGGAAAAGTCCTTGCGAGGCGCATGGCCTCTGCTGATCGGATCGGCTTCAGGCGCTCTGTGAGACGGCTTCGGAAAGGCTCGCTTCGAAAATGTCCATGCCTTCGCGCACGATGGCGTCGCTGGCGGTCAACGGCGAGAGGAAGCGGATGACGTTGCCGTAGGTGCCGCAGGACAGGAGGATGAGCCCGCGGGCGTTGGCGGCCTTCATCAGGGCCTGAGTCAGCTGCGGCGCGGGCTCGTGGCTCTGGGTATCCTTGACGAGTTCGATGGCGCACATGGCCCCGACGCCGCGCACGTCGCCGATGCAATTCAGGTTCGAGCGTTCCTGCATCTCGGTGCAGCGGTCCATCATGATTTTTCCGATGGCGTTGGCCCGTGCGCAGAGATCTTCGTCCTTGATGATGTCGAGAACGGCGTGGGCCGCGGCACAGGCGATGGGGTTACCCGCGTACGTGCCGCCGAGACCGCCAGGGCTGGCGGCGTCCATGACGTCCGCGCGGCCCGTGATGGCGGCGAGCGGCAGGCCGCCCGCAAGTCCCTTGGCCATGGTGACGACGTCCGCCTTCACGCCGGCGTGCTCCATGGCGAACATTTTGCCCGTGCGGGCAAAGCCGGTCTGGATTTCGTCGGCAATCAGCACGATGCCATGCTCGTCGCAGATGGCGCGCAGAGCCTTGAAGAACTCGGGCGGGGCGATGTTGAACCCGCCTTCGCCCTGCACCGGCTCGATGATGATGCCGGCGATGCTCGACGGGTCGGCCGTGTGCTTGAACAGGCTCTTCAGGCTCGCGAGTGACTGCTCGACGGAAACGCCATGATACGCATTGGGGAACTCGACCTGATAGATATCGGCGGGGAAGGGCCCAAAGCCCTTTTTGTAGGGAACCACCTTGCCGGTGAGCGCCATGCCGACCAGCGTGCGGCCATGGAAGCCGGCGGTGAACGAAATGATGCCCGGACGGCCGGTGTAGGCGCGCGCGACCTTGACCGCGTTCTCGACGGCCTCCGCGCCCGTGGAGATCAGCATGGTCTTGGCGGGCTGGCCGACGGGGGCGATGGCATTGAGCCGTTCGCACAGTGACACGTAGTTCTCATACGGCGTCACCTGGAAGCAGACGTGGCTGAACGCCTTCATCTGCTCCTCGATGGCCTTCAGAATACGCGGATGCTGGTGGCCCGTATTGGTGACGGCGATGCCGGCGGCGAAATCGATGTAGCGCTTACCGTCCTCGCTCCAGATCTCGGAGTTGAGGGCGCGCGCCGCGTAAATGGCGGTGGCATGGCCGATGCCGCGCGCGACAGCGGCGGCGCGGCGCTCGTGAAGTTCGGCGGAAGTGGCCATTCGGGTCGTCTCCTCAACTGAAAGCCTGGATGCCCGTCTGGGCGCGTCCAAGGATAAGGGCGTGGATGTCGGCGGTGCCTTCGTAGGTGTTGACGGCCTCGAGGTTCACCATGTGGCGGATGACGGGGTACTCGTCGGAGATACCGTTGCCGCCGAGCATGTCGCGGGCGGTGCGGGCGATTTCGAGTGCCTTGAGGCAGCTGTTGCGCTTGATGAGCGAGATGGCTTCCGGCGCCAGCAGCCCTTGATCCTTCATGCGGCCGGCCTGCAGGCACGCGGTCAGCGCCAGCGTGATTTCGGTCTGCATGTCGGCGAGCTTTTTCTGCACGAGCTGATTGGCGGCCAGCGGCCGGCCGAACTGTGTGCGATCCAAGACGTACTGGCGGGCTGTGCGCCAGCAGGCTTCAGCCGCGCCTACCGCCCCCCAGGCAATGCCGAAGCGGGCGTTGTTGAGGCAGCCGAACGGGCCCTTCAGACCTTCGACGCCCGGCAACATATTCTCGTCGGGGACGAGAACACCGTCCATGACGATCTCTCCCGTGGTCGAAGCGCGCAGCGATACCTTGCCTTCGATCTTGGGAGTCGAAAAACCGGTCATGCCGCGCTCGAGGATGAAACCGCGTATCGGTCCGTCGCTGGTCTTGGCCCACACGATGGCAATGTCGGCGATGGGTGAATTGGTGATCCAGGTCTTCGCCCCGTTGAGCCGCCAGCCGCCTGCCTCGCGCGTGGCGCGCGTGGTCATGCCGCCGGGGTCGGAGCCGTGATCGGGTTCGGTCAACCCGAAGCAGCCGATCATCTCGCCCGTGGCCAGCGTGGGCAGGTACTTTTGGCGCTGGGCTTCGCTGCCGTAGGCGTAGATCGGGTACATGACGAGGCTCGACTGAACGCTCATGGCGGAGCGGTAGCCGCTGTCGACGGCCTCTATCGCGCGGGCAATGAGGCCGTAGGCGACGGTGCTGACGCCCGCGCCGCCGTAGGCTTCCGGGATGGTGGGCCCGAGAAAGCCCATCGCGCCCATGTCGCGCATCACTTGGCGGTCGAAGCTCTCGTTGCGGAAGTCGGCCACGACGCGGGGTGCGAGGCGGTCTTCGGCGAACTTGCGCGCAGCCTCGCCCAGCATGCGTTCTTCGTCCGAAAGGACTGCGTCGAGGCACAAGGGATCGGCCCAATCGAAGGCCGCGCGTTCGGGCTCGGGCGCTTGCGCGTCCACCCCGTCAGCCGACGTCGTCCGTGACACCGCCGTCATGGCGTTTGATCCTGTTGGGCCCGGCCTACATGCCGCCGAGGCAGATGAATTTGGTCTCCAGGTATTCTTCCAGGCCTTCCGCCGCACCCTCGCGGCCGAGACCCGATTCCTTCACGCCACCGAACGGCACGACTTCATTGGAGAAGATGCCTTCGTTGACGCCAACCATGCCGGCCTCGAGCTTTTCCGCCGCCTTCCATGCGCGCGACAGGTTCTGGCTGAAGAGGTAGGCCGCCAGACCGAACGGCGTGTTGTTGGCGAGCGTGATGGCTTCGTCGTCGGTCTCGAACCGGATGAGCGAGGCTACCGGCCCGAAGATCTCCTGATGCACGATATCCATGTCGGCGGTGACGCCGGTCAGCACGGTCGGCTGATAGAAGAGGCTGCCCGATTTGTCCTTCGCACCGCCCGTCTTCACTTTGCCGCCCTTGGCGACGGCGTCCGCCATCAAGGCTTCGACCTTGGCGATGGCCTCCTCGTTGATGAGGGGCCCGAGCGACACGCCAGCGCCCGCGCCCGGCCCGATGACGAGCTTCTGAGCGGCCGTGGCGAGCGCATCCGCGAACCGGTCGTAAATTCCGGCCTGCACGATGATGCGGTTGGCGCAGACGCAGGTCTGTCCGGCGTTGCGGTACTTGGAGGCCATGGCGCCGGCGACGGCCTGGTCGATGTCGGCGTCGTCGAAGACGATGAGGGGTGCGTTGCCGCCGAGTTCCAGCGTGAGTTTCTTCACCGTATCGGCGCACTGGCGGTAGAGGATCTTGCCGACTTCGGTCGATCCCGTGAACGTCAGTTTGCGAACGCGCGGATCGGCGCACAGGACTTCGCCGACGCCACGCGCATCGATCGTCGTGACGACGTTGAAGACACCGTCGGGCACGCCGGCCATCTGGGCCAGCTTGGCCAGCGCCAGCGCACACAGGGGCGTCTCGGCCGCGGGCTTGACGATGATGGTGCAGCCGGCCGCCAGCGCGGGGGCGACCTTGCGCGTGATCATCGCGATCGGGAAATTCCAGGGCGTGATCGCAGCGACGACACCGATCGGCTGTTTGATGGTGATGTAGCGCTTGGTGCCGGCGGTGGTCGGGATGGTGCGCCCGTAGGCGCGCTTGCCCTCCTCGGCGAACCACTCGACGAACGAAGCGCCATAGGTGACTTCGCCGCGCGATTCCGTCAGGGGCTTGCCCTGTTCGGAGGTCATCAACTGGGCGAGGCTTTCCGTCTCGGCGGTGATGAGATCAAACCAGCGCTTCAGGATCGCCGCGCGCTCCTTGGCCGTCTTGGCGGCCCAGCCGGGCAGCGCCGCGCTGGCCGCGTCGATGGCGCGGCGGGCGTGCTCGGGCGTCAGATCAGGAACGGTGGCGATTTCCTGGCCCGTCGCGGGATCGACGACGCCGAACTGATCCTGGGACGTCACCCACTGGCCGCCGATGAAGGCGGTGGTCGGGTAATCGTCGGGGGTCTCGTCCATATCGGTGGTCTCCGTCAGCGGATCGTGATCGAAACGGACTTGAGGTCCGCATACTTATAGAGGGCATGCATCGAGCGGTCGCGGCCAAAGCCCGATTGCTTGAAGCCGCCGAACGGCATGGTGATATCGCAGGCGTCCCAGCCGTTGATCCAGACGAGGCCCGCCTTCAGTTCTCGGGCAGCGCGGTGGGCGAGGGAAATGTCCTTCGTCCAGCAGCCGGAGGCGAGGCCGAAGATCGTATCATTGGCGATGCGGAAGGCTTCATCCGCATCCTTGAATGTGGTGACGGCGAGGACGGGACCGAAGACTTCCTCTTGCGCCAAAGTCGACGAAGGCGTGACGCCGTCGAAGACGGTCGGCTCGACGAAATAGCCGCCTGAGTTGTGGCGCACGCGCTTGCCGCCGAGTGTGAGGGCTGCGCCTTCCGTCTTGGCCGTCTCGATGTAGCCGAGCACCGTGTTCATCTGGGCTTCGGAGACCATGGCGCCGAAGTTGGTTTGCGGGTCCAGCGGTTCGCCGGGGACGAACCCCTTGCCCGCATTGACCAGCTTTTCCAGGAACGCCTCGCGGATTGTTTCGTGAACGAGCAGGCGCGAGCCCGCGGTGCAGACCTCGCCCTGATTGTAGAAGATCCCGAAGGCCGCATGCGCGGCGGCGGCGTCGAGATCGGGGCAGTCGGCAAAAACGATGTGCGGAGACTTGCCGCCGAGTTCGAGGGAAACGCGCTTCAGATTGCTGTCGGCGGCATACTTCATGAGCATGCGGCCGACGGGCCCGGAGCCCGTGAAGGTCAGCATGTCGACGTCCATATGCAAGGCGATGGCCTTACCGGCCACCGAACCCTTACCCGTGACGACGTTGAGGACACCATCGGGCAAACCCGCTTCGAGAGCCAGTTCGCCAAGCTTCAAGGCGGACATGCTGGTCAGTTCGGCCGGCTTCAAGACGATGGAATTGCCCATGGCGAGTGCGGGGGCCACCTTCCACATCGTCAGGTGGATCGGGAAATTCCAAGGCATGATGGCGCCGATGACGCCCAAGGGCTCGTGGACGGCATAGGAGAAGCGGTCAGCCGTTTCCGGGCCCACCTCGCCGTGCACCTTGTCGAGGGCTTCGGCGTAGTAGCGCAGGGTGCGGATGGCGGAGGGGACGTCAAAACTGGTCGTGTCGCGGATCGGCTTGCCGGAATTGAGGCTTTCCAGGAGTGCCATGGTTTCGAGGTCGCGTTCCATCAGGTCGGCGAGCTTGAACAGAATGCGCTTTTTCTCGCGGTAATGAAGCTTGCGCCAGCGCTGGTCCTCGAAGGCCCGGCGGGCGGCGGCGACGGCGGTATCGACGTCGGTCTCGTCGCAGAGCGCGATTTTGTTCAAAAGTTTGCCGTCGCGCGGGGAGACGTTGTCAAATGTCCGGCCCGTGGAGCTTTCAACGCGCTTGCCATCGATGATGGCATGGGCGGGAAGCGCGATGCTACCGGCAAGGTTTTCGAAGTGGGCGAGCGAAGTCATCGTCGTCTCCGGTTTACGCGACGCGGGCATACCACTGATGATCCAGCGCGGTGACGACGCGCTCGAACTCAAGCCGTTCGGTATCTTTCATCTGAGCATAGACCTTCTGGAAGGTCTCGCCGAAGCTTGCTCTGACGACGGGCGAAGCCGCGAACCGCTCCAGAGCATTCACCCAGGCTGTCGGCACCTTCAGGCAGTCGGAAGCCTCACAATTGCCTTCCGCGGCCGGACCCGGATCAATCTTCTGCGCGATGCCATGGCTGATCCCGGCCATCAAGGCGGCCAATACGAGGTAGGGATTGGCGTCGGCGCCGGCGATGCGATGTTCCACGCGCGTCGCATTGGGGGAGCTGTTAAGGACGCGCAGCGAGGCCGTGCGGTTGTTGTAGCCCCAGTGGGCGGCCATCGGGACGTAGGACTTGGGCTGATAGCGGCGATAGGCATTGGCCGACTGCGCCCACAC
This sequence comes from uncultured Alphaproteobacteria bacterium, assembly GCA_963786675.1. Classification (GTDB taxonomy): domain Bacteria; phylum Pseudomonadota; class Alphaproteobacteria; order Rhizobiales; family Hyphomicrobiaceae; genus JAGVSR01. The sequence continues at coordinate 527,141 of CAWAZY010000003.1, forward strand.
GGCCATGAAGTCGCCCATGGTCTCGCGCAAGCCGCCGAGTGCATTCACGAACAGCGGCGAGATGGGATCGCCGGCAAACACGTTCTTGCCCTTCTCGTCGAGCAGCGAAACATGGATGTGCATGCCCGAGCCCGACCAATCGTGGTGGGGCTTGGCCATGAAGGTTGCTTCCATCTGGTGGGCGCGGGCGGCGGCCTTGACGGCGCGCTTCAACAGCAACCCATCCAGCGCCGCGCCGGCCGCATCCTTCTTGTGCTTCAGATTGATCTCGAACTGACCAGGTCCGGCTTCCTGCAGGACGGCATCGACGGGCAAGTTCTGCGCTTCGGCAATGCGATAGATGTCGTCGATGAAGGGGCCGACGCAATCGAGTTCCTCGAACTGGTAGAGTTGCTGCCAGTCGGGATTGTCGACGAGGCCACCGGGCGTCTTGAGTTGGAAATTGCCGTCCGGCGACGCAGCGCTGACATAGAACTCCAGCTCAACCGCCGTGACGGGATGGAAGCCGGATTTGGCGAGCCCGCTCACTTGGCGCTGGAGGAGGCGGCGCGGATCAAGGCCGCCGTCGTCTTCCACCGGAACCATCACGGCCTGGGCGTGCGTCGTGTCGGCAACGCTCACCGGTGCTAGGGTATCAGCGAGGACGCGGAATTGAAGGTCGGGATCGCCGGTCTCCCACAGACGGCCCGTCTCTTCCACGCAAGAGCCGCGCATGTCCATGATGTAGCAAGTCGAGGGCACCATGAAGCCCTTCTCGGCAAACCCCATCAGGTCGGCGGAGCGGATGCGCTTGCCGCGCGCGATGCCGTTCAAGTCGTGCATGAAGACGTCGATCCACTGCACGCTCTTGTGCGTGGCGAGGAATTCGCGGGCCTGTTCGGCCGTCAGGTACGTCTCGTTGTTCATCACTTGGCTCCTGCCGCCTGGCCGAAGCGGCGGAACAGTTTGAGGGACACAGGGTTTTCGGTTGCGCGCCATTCGGGATGCCATTGCACGCCCAGGCAGAACGGATGCCCGTCGGGACCGCGCGCGGCTTCTACAAGTCCGTCTTCAGCAATCGCCTCTGCGGTTAGCGACGGGGCGAGATCCTTCAAGCCCTGCCCATGCAGGGAATTGACCATGATCTTGTCTTCGCCGATCCAATCGCGCAGTTGGCCCGAGAGTGTCAGCTGGTGGCGCGGGCCCCAGCGTTCCTCAAGCGTCAGTTCCTTGCGTTCGCGATGATCTTGGCGACCCTCCACATCGTGCACGGCCTGGATCAGCGTGCCACCGAGCGCCACGTTCAGCTCCTGGAAGCCGCGGCAGATCGCCATCATCGGAATCTTGCGTTCGATGGCGGTGCGGATGAGCGGCAAGGTGACCGCATCGCGCGCGGGATCGAGATAATCCGGCATCACCGGATCTTCCTCGCCGTAGTGGCCGGGATCGATATTCGAGGGGCTGCCCGAAAACAGAATGCCATTCGCAACCTCGAGAACCGCGCCGATATCGATCAGCGCGTCTTCGAGGGGGATGAGCAGGGGCTGGCAATCCGCCGCCTGAGCTACGGCCGCGGCATACTTCCGGCTCACGGCGTCGAACTTGTAGCCGTCGATGGTTTTCGTGCAGCAGGGAATGACGACGATCGGGCGGCTCATGCGGCAATCTCTCCCGCCACATCGTTGAGCGTCATATCGAGGGCCTTGCGGATGACGCCCTCGGCTTCGGCGAAGTTCTCGTCCGTCCAGGTCAGCGGCGGTGCGCAGACCATGGTGTCGAACACGGCCCGCATGATGAAACCTTCGCGGAAGAAATGATCGCGGCAGATGAGGCCGACCCGGCCAGGCTCGGCGAACCGTTCGCGCGTGCGCTTGTTGGCAACGAGCTCGATGGCGCCCAGCATGCCGGCGGAGCGCACTTCGCCCACCAGCGGGTGATCCTTGAACTTGGCGAGCATCCGCGCCAGAGCAGGCCCCGTCGTTTCCTTGACACCCGGCACCAGCCGTTCGCGTTCCATGATCTCCAGGTTCTTGAGGGCCACAGCACACGCGACCGGGTGGCCGGCAAACGTATAGCCGTGGTTGAAGTCGTCGTTGTGGTTCATCAAGGCCTCGACGATCATGTCGTCGACCATCAAGCCCGAGAGCGGGATGTAACCCGACGTGGCGGCCTTGGCGAAGGTGATGAGGTTCGGGCGGATGCCGTAGTGCTCGGAGGCAAACCACGTGCCGAGGCGTCCGAAGCCGGTGATGACTTCGTCGGCGAGCAGAAGGATGCCGTACTTGTCGACGATCTTCTGCACTTCCGGCCAGTAGCTGTCGGGCGCGATCTTTACGCCGCCCGCGCCCTGCACGGGCTCGCCGGCAAAGGCGGCCACGTTTTCCGGCCCGACGCGCAGGATTTCGTCCTCGATGGCCCGCGCGGCGCGCTTGCCGAAGTTCTCCGGCGTCTCGCCGTCGAAGGCTTCGCCGTACCAGTACGGGTCCATCACGTGGCGGAAGCCCTCGTAGACGGGATAGCTGTGCTGATGCACATGGGACATGCCGCCCATGGAACCGGCGGCAATCGTGGAGCCGTGGTAGGCCGTCTTACGGCTGATGATGATGCGGCGCTTGGGCTGGCCCTTCAGCACCCAGTAGTGGCGGATGAGACGGATGGCCGTGTCGTTCGATTCCGAGCCCGATGATCCGTAGAAAACATTGTTGAGGCTGGGCGGTGAGATCTCCGCCAGCTTGCGCGCCAGCATGATCGCGGTCGGATGCGAGGTGCGGAAAAACGTATTGTAGAAGGGCAGCTCCATCATCTGCGCATAGGCAGCCTCGGCCAGTTCCTTGCGGCCGTAGCCGACATTGGTCGTCCACAGCCCGGACATGCCGTCGAGGATGCGATTGCCCTCGCTATCCCAGATATACGGACCATCGGCCTTGGTGATGATACGCGCGCCGCCGCTGCGCAGCGACTGGTGCGTGGTGAAGGGATGAAGATGATGGCGCGCATCCAGCTCGCGGAGCTGGGCCGTGGTGAAGCTATTTGACATGTCGGCATGGTCTCCAGCTGAGGATGAACCCCGAGGGTCTCAGAACACGTGCTGGAGAACTCCCGGAGGTGTGTATCCGATGCGTGCGCACAGACGCAGAAGTTCGGCCTTCTGCGTGCGGTCGGCCAGCGTGCGGCGCAGCGTGGAGGCGACGTTATGATCGAGCATGGCGTTCATCCTCCCAGGTTTGCGGCCAAAGCGAAGCGGGCGCGAACGGCTTTCCAGCCCCGTCCATCCATTGGCCCGGTTCGCGGGCGGGTCGGGACTTTACAAACGCGTCACATTGGCCCACACGTTATGGTCTACGCCGTAGAAGTGTCAAGCCCCGCCGTGAGAAAACCAAAAGCCCGCTCCAGGACGCCTCGAGGTCTCGATCGCACCGAGATCCTGGAAGCCGCATTTGCGCTCATCGATGAGGTGGGCGAGGACGGATTCTCGGTCCGCAAGGTGGCCGGCAGCATGGGGATCGACCCCATGACGGTGCTGCACCATTTTCGCTCGAAGGAAGAGTTGCTTCGCCAGATTGCCGACCGGGCGCTGGGTGCCATCGAAATTCCGCAACCAACCGGGAACTGGCGCGACGATCTGATGGAAGTCGCGGCGGCCTACCGCAGTCTCGCGCATCGCCATCCGCGCCTGTTCCACCTGCATTTCCGCTTCCACGCCACCGGGCCGGCCGATCACGCGTCGAGCGAGGTGGTTTATGCCGCTCTGCTGAAGGCGGGGCTGCCGACGACCGAGGCCGCGGAAGTTGGCCTGGCGTTCTACGCCTTCGTTTTGGGTTTTGCGCTGGCCGAAATCGAAGGCCTGCTCCGGCCGTTGAGCGGCGAGGAAGAGACGGAACTGGCAGCGCTTGACGCGGATCGGTTTCCGGCCACACGCGAACTTCTGCCGGCGTTCCGTGGGCTCGATTCACAGCGCGCATTCCAAGCGGCCGTCGGCGCGCTCATCGCCGGTATCGGCACGCGATGCCCAGGCGTGCTGGACAGCAAAGCGGGTGGTCAGATGACGACCGGGCGTGCGCCGTCCTAGCCGACGTCGTCGAAAACGTAACCGGCGCCACGCACCGTGCGGATGGGGTCCGCTTCAGCCCCGCGCACGATGGCCTTGCGCAGTCGACCCACGTGGACATCCACCGTCCGTTCATCCACGTCGTTGTCGCGGCCCCACGTTCCGTCGAGAAGCTGCGAGCGGCTCAGAACCCGGCCGATGTTTTCCATGAACTGTTCGAGCAACCGGTATTCCGTCGGCCCGAGATTGATCTCGCGACCGAAGCGCGTGACGCGATGCGCCACCCGGTCCATGCGTATGCCGTTGCCGCTCAGCACGTCGGCGATGCGTTCGGGCGCCGCGCGCCGGAGCAGGGCTTTGACCCGCGCCACCAATTCGGAGACCGAGAACGGCTTGACGACATAGTCGTCCGCTCCGGTCTGCAAGCCGCGGATCCGGTCGCCTTCCTCGCCACGCGCGGTCAGCATGATGATGGGCAGCGCCTTGGTATCTGGCCGTGCGCGGATCTGGCGGCAAATTTCTATGCCGGCGAGGCCCGGTAACATCCAATCGAGGATCACCAAGTCTGGCCGTTCCTCGTCGACGACCATCATGGCATCATTGCCGGAGCGGACCGGAACGACTGTGTAGCCTTCCGTTTCGAGATTGTAGGTCAGCAGGGTGACAAGGGCATCCTCGTCCTCGACGATCAGAACCTTGGCTGGCATTCGTGTCCGCTCTTTTCTTGGTCTTATGCCGGACCTTTCGATCAGGCAGGATTGGTCATCAGTGTGGAGCTTGTCGTGTCGTTCTTCGGCCGCTCGCCGTCCGGCATGGTCCCGCGCGTCATGTAGGTCACGACTTCGGCGATGTTCGTGGAGTGGTCGCCGATGCGCTCGACGTTCTTGGCCACGAAGAGAAGATGTGTGCACAGGCCGATGTTTCGCGGATCTTCCATCATGTAGGTCAGCAGTTCGCGGAACACGGAATTGTAGACGGCGTCGAGCTTTTCATCCTTGCGCCAAACAGCCAACGCCCGCTCCGGGTCGCGCGCGGCATAGGAGTCGAGCACGTCCTTCAGTTGCTTGGAGGCGAGTTCGACCATGTGCCGAAGGCCGGTGAGCAGGCCCTTGGGATGGTTTTCACCCGAGATGGCGAGCGCACGCTTAGCCACGTTCTTGGCCAGATCGCCGATGCGCTCCAACTCACCGGCGACTTTCAACACCGAGATGATCTGGCGCAGGTCGTTGGCGAGGGGCTGGCGGCGGGCGATCATGACAATGACCTGCTCCTCGACTTCCCGGTGCAGAAGGTCGATGGTTGCGTCACTGGCAACGGTGGCTTCCGCGCGCGCCGGATTGTGGCTTTCGAGCGCATCAAAGGCTTCCGCGACCAGTTGCTCGGCAAGGCCGCCCATCTGCCCGATCTTGTCGTCGAGGGCGGCGAGTTCCTGCTCATAGGACTTCACGATGTGGTCGTTCATGATGCTTCTCCTCGCCCGCTGTCAAAGACGGCGGGGCCTGGGGGTATGAAATAATTCCACCTGATTCAGCCGAAACGGCCGGTGATGTAGTCCTGGGTGCGCTTGTCATTGGGGTTGGTGAAGATTTGCGTGGTCTCACCTTCCTCGACGAGGATGCCCATATGGAAGAAGGCGGTGCGTTGCGATACGCGCGCGGCCTGCTGCATGGAGTGGGTGACGATGACGATGGTGTAGTTCGCCTTCAGTTCATCCATCAATTCTTCGACTTTGGCGGTGGCGATCGGATCGAGAGCCGAGCAAGGCTCGTCCATCAGGATCACTTCCGGCTTGGTCGCGATGGCGCGTGCGATGCACAGGCGCTGCTGCTGTCCACCCGACAATCCTGTTCCGGGTTCCTGCAGGCGGTCTTTCACTTCCTTCCACAATCCCGCCTTCTCCAGGCAGGATTCAACAAGATCACTGATGTCGCTCTTTGACGTGGCGATGCCATGGATGCGCGGGCCGTAGGCCACATTGTCGAAGATCGACTTCGGGAACGGATTGGGCTTCTGGAAGACCATGCCGACGCGCGCGCGCAATTCCACAACGTCGAGATCGGGGTCGTAGATGTCGCGGCCGTCAAGATCGATTTGGCCCGTCACCTTGCAGATCGAGATCGTATCGTTCATGCGATTGAGGCATCGCAGGTAGGTGGACTTGCCGCAACCGGACGGCCCGATCAGGGCGGTGACGGCATGTTTGGGGATGTCCAGATCGACATCGAAGAGGGCCTGCTTGGCGCCGTACGACACGCACACCTTACGGGTGACGAAAGTCAGATCCGTAGTCGTTGGCTGAGGGACGGCGGTCGCACCGGCCACAATGACGTTCTGGTCCATTTGCATCGTCCTGCTCACCATTTTCTTTCGAATTTCCGCCGCAGGTAAACGGCGGTGATGTTCATGATAATGAGGAAGCCCAGCAGCACAAGAATGGCTGCCGAGGTCCGGCTCACAAAACCGCGTTCCGGGCTATCGGCCCAGGAGAAAATCTGCGTCGGCAGCGCCATGGCCGGCTGCAGCAGGCCCATGTTCTCGACGCTGGGAATGAAGGCGTTCATGCCGATCAGCAGCAGTGGCGCGGTTTCACCCAGGGCCTGGGCAAGACCGATGATCGTTCCCGTCAGGATGCCGGGCATCGCCAAGGGAACGACGTGATGCGTCATGACCTGATGCTTGGAGGCGCCGACGCCGAGGGCCGCTTCGCGGATCGACGGCGGCACGGCTTTCAAGGCGGCGCGCGTGGCGACGATGATCGTCGGTAGCGTCATCAAGGAGAGCACCATGCCGCCGACCAGCGGCGCGGACCGCGGCAAGCCGAAGACACCAATGAAGACCGCCAGGCCCAACAGACCGAAGACCACCGACGGGACGGCGGCCAAGTTGTTGATGTTGACCTCGATGAGGTCCGTCCAGCGGTTCTTCGGGGCGAACTCTTCCAGGTAGAGAGCCGCGGCAATGCCGATCGGGAAGCTCAAGAGGAAGCAGACGAGCAGGGCGAAGAAGGAGCCCGACAGCGCGCCGGCCAGACCAGCGAGTTCGGGGAAGCGGCTGTCGGCATTGACAAACAGCTCCTTGGTAAACGGCGTGGAAATCAACCCGCGCTCGACGAGGCTGTCAAACCAGCGGAACTCGTTGTCGGACTTAAAGCGCGGATTGCGAATTTTGGATTCGCCGGTGCGGTGCAGATTGTCGAATGCCTCGGCCAACGGCAACTTGACCTGGATTGTCTTGCCGATCACCGACGGGTCGGCGATCACGCGGGCCTTCAAGGTGTCCGCTGCGGTATCGGACAGGATCTCCTGATAGGCCAGGATGGTCTTGCCCATGAAGTACGTGCGGAAGGACTCGTCGACGATCTTCTGGAAATTGGCCGCTGCCGGCCCACCGTCCGCCGGAATTGCGGCAGGATCAATAAAGGCGTCGACCTGCACCACACTCTTGTCGTTTTCGACGCTAATCACGCCGCGCTGGTTGAGCGACCGGTACAAGGCGATGCGGTCGCTGGCCAGTGCTTCGATCTGGCGAGGAATGACGTTTTTGTAGAGCTGATCGAAAGGATCGGATACGGCCACGGGGATGGTGACCTGCTGGCCGATCTTGTCGGGATTGGCAACGACATAGTCGCGAACGATGTACTGCGCGCCGGAGCTCAGGATCTTGAGAAGATCGGTCTGCTCGCGCTTGTCTGTAACCTCGGGGAAGTAGGCCAGGAAGGCGTCCTTCGTGAGCGCGCGATAGTTTGCGTCCGCAGGCTTGGACGCATCGATCTTGGCCGGGTCGAGATTGACCGCAAGATTTACCTTCGTCGTGAAGAAGGCCACGTAGCCGGCATGGATGAGCGAGGCGAATAGCAGGCCGAGCAGCATCATGGCGATGCCGATGGCTGAAATGCCGTAAATCTGCAGACGCCGGTCGGCTGCATAGCGCCGCCGCACGCGCTTCTTGGCGGTGCCGGACGTCCAGTCGTGAGCCTGGCGCGAGGTGGAAAGCGTGGCGGTCTCAGTCATACTGTTCCCGATACTTGCGAACGATGTGCAGGGCGATCACGTTCAGGACCAAGGTCACGAGAAAGAGAACCAGTCCTAGTGCGAACGCCGCGAGGGTCTTGGGATTATCGAATTCAACGTCGCCGATAAGGAGGGTCACGATCTGAACGGTGACGGTGGTGACAGGATCGAATGGATTGAATGTGAGGTAGGCAATAATGCCAGCGGCCATGACCACGATCATCGTTTCGCCGATGGCACGGCTGACAGCCAGAAGTATGCCACCCATGATGCCGGGCAACGCGGCCGGCAGAAGGACATTGGTGATGGTCTCGCCCTTGGTGGCGCCGAGGCCGTAGGAGCCGTCGCGCAGGGACTGCGGCACGGCCGCAATCGCGTCGTCGGAGAGAGACGAGATAAAGGGGATCAGCATGATGCCCATCACGCCGCCAGCCACGAGCGCGCTGTTGGGCGCCATGTCGAGGCCTATCAGACTCTGCGAACTGCCGCATCGCCGGCGCGACGGTCAGCACGGCGAAGAAGCCGTACACAACGGTCGGAATACCCGCCAGGATTTCAAGAAGCGGCTTGATGACAGAGCGCGCGCCCGGCCGAGGCATACTCCACAAGGTAGATCGCCGCGAAAAGCCCGATCGGTGTCGCCACCATCATGGCGAGAAGCGCAATCAGAAGCGTGCCGGTGAAGACGGGGATTGCGCCAAAGGCGCCGCCGCCGCTCAGGCCCTGATCTTCGCGCATCGCGATCTGGGGTTCCCAGTTCAGGCCAAAGAAGAATTCCGTGATGGGAACCTTGGCGAAGAACCGCGCCGTTTCATAGAGCAGCGAAAGAACGATGCCGAAGGTCGTGAGAATGGCGATCAGGGAGCAGCCGATCATGAGGTAGGTCATGATGCGCTCGACGCTGTTGCGGGCGCGGAAGCGAGGGGCGAGCCGGCTGCGCGCGATAAAGGCGGCAATGACGGCCAGCGCCAACGACAAGGCGACCATGGCCATGCTGGCGATGTTCTGCCAGGAATTGTAGCGCTCGGCAGCGGCCAAGGTTACGTCGTCGGGGGTGCCGAAGATGTTGCCTTTGGCGATGGACTTGATTTCGCTCAGGAGAAGATTGATCTGACCCTTATCGAGACCGGCGGTGCGCTCGGCCGGCAAGCTCGAAAGAAGTAGGTGGTCGATGACCGAGTTCTGGAAGAGAAGCCAGATCAGGATCAGGAAGAGTGCAGGGATGCCAGCCCATGCAGCCATGAAGGCGCCGTGGTATGATGACAGGGAGTGCTGCTGATCGGCTCGGTCGGACGAGGCGAGGTTGTCCGTGAAGTGGCGCGCCTTGGCGAGCCCGATGTAGTAGGCGCCGATGGTCAGGATGAGCAGGGCGAGCAGCAGATACGAAACCATCTCATCCTCGATGTCAGCGGCGACCGGTCATGGCCCCGTGCCGGTCTTGTTTGACGGGCCTGTTCGACATGCCTGTTTGGCGTGTGGCCGTCAGTTTTCCGGTACGCGATGCGGCCGGACACAAGAGAAGTGACCTGTGCCCGGCCGTATCGTGCGGAGGCGTATACTTAGTTGATAGCTTCCATGTTCTTGCCGCCCGTAGCGCTGTCCTGGATCGCCTTCAGCTTGTCGTCCGCCAGCGACACGAGACCACGCTCGCCAAGGTAACCGCCGGAAGCCAGCGCGTCGTTCGAGACGTATTCCTTGATGAAGTCGTCGAGGCCCGAGATCACCTTGCGGTGGGCGTTCTTCACATAGATGTAAAGGGGACGCGAGATGCCGTAGTCGCCCGAAGCGATGGTCTCCATCGAGGGCTCGACGCCACCGACGGTCACAGGCTGCAGCTTGTCCTGGTTCTCGAAAAGGAACGAGTAGCCGAAGATACCGACAGCGTTGGGGTCAGCATCCAGGCGCTGGACGATCAGGTTGTCGTTCTCGCCAGCTTCGATGAATGGGCCGTCCGAACGCATCGGTGAGCACTTTTCCTTGATCAGCTTCTCGTAGGCCTTCTTTTCCAGCTCCTTCTTCTGAGCTTTGAAGAAGTCGAGTTCAGCGCAGCCTTCGTGCATGGCCAGTTCCACGAAAGCATCGCGGGTGCCGGACGTCGGGGGCGGGCCGTAGGCGGTGATGGCGATGTCGGGCAGCGACTTGTCGATGTCCGACCACTTCTTGTGCGGGTTGGCGACGAGCTTGCCGTCGACGGGAACCTCGGCGCTGAGAGCCTGGAAGATCTGAGCCTTGGTGACGTTGAACTTCTTGCCCTTGCGCGACATGGCAACCGAGAGGCCGTCATAGCCGAGCAGGATTTCGGTGATGTCGGTGACGCCGTTCTTCACGCAGTCGTCGTATTCCGACTTCTTGATGGCGCGCGAAGCACCGGTCATGTCGGGATGAGCTTCGCCAACGCCCTGGCAGAAGATCTTGAAGCCGCCGCCGGTACCGGTGGACTCCACCGTGGGGGCCTTGCCGCCCTTCTTGGCGAATTCTTCGGCCACGGCCTGGGTGTAGGGGAATACGGTCGACGATCCGACGATTTTGATTTCGCGGGCCTCGGCCGTGGCCGAGAGCGCGAGACCGCTCGTGATGGCAACCGCGAGGAAGGTAGCCTTCTTCATAGGGGAAACTCCTGTTGCGTTGACCGGGGACGGCGTCCCGCTTGCCGGTCTTTCAGCGCGCGTCAGGAGCAATAGCGAATGCGAGCAAACCTTTTATGACAAGTTAACGCATTGGAATAGAACGCAAAAAAGAATTGACGTCATTCTGTCATCTTATGGCGTCGAGCACCACCGTGAATGTCGAGCCCCGACCGACTTCGGATTCGATATCGAGCTCTCCGCGGTGCCGGTTCAGGATGTGTTTGACGATGGCGAGGCCCAGCCCCGTGCCGCCCCGCTCGCGGCTGCGCGCCGTGTCGACCCGGTAGAACCTTTCGGTCAAACGCGGCAAATGCTCCGGCGGGATGCCGGGGCCGTCGTCGGCGACCGTCAAGAGGACCTGAGGCGGCGCCTTGCCGCGCGTCGGCCGCTTGGCCAGCTTGACCGTCACATGTCCGCCGGCGCGACCGTACTTGATGGCGTTGTGGACCAGATTTTGGACGACTTGCTCCAGTTCGTCCCGGTCGCCGCGCACGGTGTAGGTGTCGTCGGAATGTTCCAAGGCCAGCGTGATCTTCACCTCGCCCGCGAGCGGTTCCAGACCGTGCAGCGCCTGACGCGCGATTTCGGCGAGGTCCACGATACCTTCAGGCGGCATGTGCGCGCGCATTTCGATGCGGCTGAGGGACAGGAGATCATCCAGAATGCGGTTCATGCGGCCTGCCTGCGCTTCCATGATGGAAAGAAAGCGGGTGCGCGCCCCGGCGTCATCTCGCGCCGGTCCTTGCAGCGTCTCGATGAACCCCTTGATCGAGGCCAGGGGTGTGCGCAATTCGTGACTGGCGTTGGCAATGAAATCGGATCGTGACTGCGCCAGACGCGCCTGCTCGCTGGTATCGCGGAATTGGAGCAGAACCTGCGATCCGTCCCCGATGGGGGTTGCCGTGACGAGGAGACTGCGGCCATGCAGCAGCCGCTCGGTCATTTCGGCGCTCTCGGCCCGCCCGTGGGTGATGGCATATTCGACCGCGCGCTTCAGATCCGGATTGCGGCTGACGGTGGCCAGGGGCTGGCCGTCGGTGAGACCTTGGAAGACATCGCTGGCGTAGCGGTTGTGCGCCAGGATCCGGCGGGTATCGTCAATGACGATGGCGGGCAGTTCCATGACGCGAACGAGTTGGGCGATCTCGATCGCGGGCATTGACCGGACGGCCTTAACGGTTGAAGCGGATTGGGTCTGGGCCTGAGCCAAAATCCATCCGGCCGCGCCGCCGCACGCCATCACCGCCAGCAGTACGATGGGCAGGGGGGCGTCCAGGAGAACGGCCAGCAGCAGCAGAATGGACAATACCGCGAGCGGCCATTTGGCGCCGTCCCGTGGCCGGCTCGCGGAATCTTCGAAGCGCTTGAGCATCCCGGCGAACATAGGGGTTCCCTGTCAATACGGCCACTGCAGGTATCGAAAAAAACGGTCTGAAGCGGTGTCAGAGGTGTTTGGGCCGGTCCAATCCGGTTAACGGCAGGCGGCGCAAGCGCAATGCATTGGCAATAACGCTGACCGATGACAGGGACATGGCCGCCGCCGCCACGGCCGGACTCAAAAGCCAGCCGAAGACCGGGTAGAAGACGCCGGCCGCGAGGGGAACGCCAGCCGCGTTATAGAAGAAGGCGAAGAACAGGTTCTGGCGAATGTTGCGGACCGTGGCGCGGGCAAGCCGGCGCGCCTTCACCAGCCCCGACAGGTCGCCGCCGAGCAACGTGATCCCGGCGCTTTCCATGGCGATGTCGGTTCCGGTTGCCATGGCGATGCCGACATCGGCCGCCGCCAGGGCCGGCGCGTCGTTGATCCCGTCGCCGACCATGGCAACGACATGACCTTGCGCGCGCCACCGCGCGACGACCTTCATCTTATCCTCGGGCAGAACATCGGCTTCGAAATCCGTGATGCCGACGTCGCGCGCCACGGCCTTTGCGGTACCCGCCGTATCGCCGGTCAGCATGATGACCCGGATCCCATCGGCGATGAGTGCTGCGACGGCATCGGCGGCACCCGGCTTGACTGTATCGGCCAAGGCCAGGACCGCGGCGGGTTGACCGTCGATGGCCATGTACAGTGCCGTCGCGCCACCAGCGCGCGCTTCGGCGGCCGCGGGCTCCAGGCTGGCAGTCGTAAGTCCGCTGTCGTCGAAAAGCCGCCGGTTGCCGATCACGATGTCATGGCCCGCCACGCGCCCGCGCGCGCCCTTGCCATGCAGGGACTGGAAATTGCCCGCCGCGCCGATTTCCAATCCGCGGGCCTTGGCCGCGCGCACGATGGCTTCGCCCAGCGGATGTTCGCTGTTGGCTTCGATGCCGGCGGCAAGCCGCAGCACAGTGTCCTCGTCGGCTGTGCCGACAGTGGTGATGGAAACGAGTTGCGGCTGTCCCGCCGTCAACGTCCCGGTCTTGTCGATGAGTAGCGTATCGACACTTGCCATCCGCTCGAGAGCTTCCGCGCTGCGGATCAGCACGCCGTTCTCGGCGCCGCGCCCAACACCGACCATGATCGACATCGGCGTTGCGAGCCCGAGCGCGCACGGGCAGGCGATGATGAGTACCGATACCGCTGAGATTACCGCGAACGTGAGGCGCGGTTCGGGTCCGAAGGTCCACCACGCCGCGAAGGCTGCCACGGCGGCGGCAAGAACGGCAGGCACGAACCAGCCCGCCACGCGATCGGCGAGGCGCTGGATCGGTGCCCGGCTGCGCTGGGCGCCGGCCACCATCTGCACGATGCGCGCGAGCATGGTGTCGGTGCCGACCTTGTCGGCGCGCATGACGAAGGCGCCGGTTATGTTCATTGTTCCGCCGATTACGATGTCGCCGGGGCCCTTGGCGGCCGGGATCGATTCCCCGGTCACCGCGGACTGGTCGAGTGTCGCCTCGCCATCGCGGATGATACCGTCCACCGGTACCCGCTCGCCGGGCCGGACGCGCAGATGATCCCCCGCCTGAATGGCGCCAACGGGTACATCCGTATCGCTGCCGTCGGCGTTGACGCGCCGCGCCATCTTTGGCGACAGATCGAGAAGTCCGCGCACAGCGCTGCTGGTTTGTTCCCGCGCGCGCAATTCCAGCACCTGCCCAAGCAGAACGAGCACGGTAATGACGGCGGCGGCCTCGAAGTACACCGGCACCGCGCCGTCCGCGCCGCGCACCGTATCGGGGAACAGCCCCGGTGCGAGGGTTCCCGTGACACTGTAGAGCCAGGCGATCCCCGTGCCGATGGCAATCAGGGTGAACATGTTGAGGTTGCGGGTCTTGATCGAGGCCCAGCCGCGTTGAAAGAACGGCCAGCCCGCCCAGAGCACGACCGGCGTGGCCAGCAGGAGGCCGGTCCAGTTTACAGCCTGCTGAGACAACAGGCCGTGGAGGCCGAAAAGATGGCCGCCCATCTCGAGGACGAAGACCGGCAGGGTGAGGGCGAGGCCAATCCAGAACCGCCGCGTCATCTCAACGAGTTCCGGGTTGGGTTCCGTCGCGGCGGTGACAATCTCTGGTTCAAGCGCCATGCCGCAGATGGGGCAGGTTCCAGGTCCGATCTGGCGAATCTCCGGATCCATCGGACACGTGTAAATCGCCCCTTCAACGACCGGTGCGGGTGCTGGCTTTTCACCATTCAGGTAGGTGTCGGGCGCGGCCAGGAATTTCGTGCGGCAACGGGGATTGCAGAAATAAAACGTTTGTCCGTCATGCTCTGCCGTGTGCTTGGCTGTGGCGATGTTCACGGACATGCCGCAGACGGGATCGATGGCCGTCGCGGACTTTGCCGCTGTAGAGTTGGCCGCTGTAGACGTGTCCGCCGGCCTGGCAGCGTGTCCCGCGCAGCACGAATTCGCCTCATCACCGCTCGCTGCCGGCGCATGAGAGGCGGTCACGTTTGTCTTGAACAGATCGTTCGTCATCTGAGATCCCGGCTGCGGGTGACGGTGACGTGAGCCCGAGCGCGTCGTGCGCTCAAAGGTGGCACTGGTCTAAGGTCACGGCGCGTTCACGGTGACGTTTAGCTGATATGAGCAATAAAGCCGCACGAAACAAGGCCCGCAGCCGTGTTCGCACGGCCGCGGGCCTGATTGTCGAAGCTGACGCCAGACAAGGTTCAGCGCTGCTGGGCTAATTTGAAAATGTTGGTCGAGCGCGCACCGGACCGGCAGTAGGCCAAAACGGGCTTCGGCAGCGTGTCATAAGCCTGCTTGAAACGATCGGCGTCGATCGGCGTCATGCCCATGGGCGAAATCGGCACATATTCCACCTTCAAGCCCAACGCTGAGGCGGCCGCAGCCATATCATTGAAAGACGGCTGGCCGGCTCCTTCACCATCGGGACGGTTGACGATGATCGACTTGTAGCCCTGCTCGGCAACCTGCTTGAGATCGTCCGGCGCAAGCTGGGGCGCCACGGCATAGTCGTCGGTGATCTTTGTGATCACGTTGCCTCCGTTGAATTGCAGGATTGCAAACAATCCGAGCATCGCAGCTGCGGTAAGAGCGGCCAGCATTTTCACATCGATCATACGACGAGCGCCCACTTGCCCTCACCCAGCCTTGGCCCACGGTCTTACCCTTGGCCTTTCGGCCAAGGGTCGAGGTTATTCTTTCTCACACTCCGGCACACCGCTGCAAGCATGCCGGGACGAAACCTCAAAAGGCCGGCCGTTTCAGGTCCCGGAGGCTGGACGCTGGGGCGTCAACGGCTGCAAGTATTGACGCCGATGAGTGAGTAGGCGGGGCAAAAGCGGAAAATGCCGGTAAACAGAGGCACGAGGCCGATCCAGCCCCACGGCGTCTGAGGACCGACGAAGACGAGGCTGATCAGAGCCAGCCCCGCGATAATGCGCAAGGCCCGGTCGATGTTACCGACGTTGGCGGACATAGTGTAATCTCCTAGAATGAATTCCGATGTGAGCAGCATAGGCCGCGCCGCCACGGACGTCTGTGACCTTGTCACGGTGGGCGAAGGTTGGCCCGCTTCGGGCTGATTTACCGCAGCGTCGCCAGGGACTGCAGATTTTCGGCACCGGTGATCGTGAGTTCGCCACGCGCGGTGGTCAGCCAGCCGCGGCGCTGGAATTCGTGCAGCTGGCGGCTGATGACTTCGCGGGCGGTCCCGAGTTCGGATGCGAGCTGTTGATGCGTCATGGAAACGCGTCCGCCCGGTCCGGCCAGTTCCAGAAGTTTCTGCGCGAGACGGATGTCGATGCGCGAAAAGGCAACGTCTTCGATCAGCTTGAAGAGATTGGTGAGGCGCATGCTGAGCGCGGTGAAGACAAACCGGCGGAATTCTGGGGAGCGCGCAATAAGAGAATCGAAGGCCGGCCGCGGGATGGCCACGGCGTCGACCGGCGTTTCCGTCACGGCCTCCGCCTGATAGTCGTCCTGGCCGATGAGGCACGAGGTCGTCACGGCGCAGCTCTCCCCCGGCGCGACACGATAGAGCACGATCTCGCGGCCGTTGTCCGCGACCTGCTGCACGCGCACGCTGCCCGTCAGCACGAGCAGATAGGCCGTGGGGGCCTGTCCAGGACCGAACAGCACGGTTCCCGCCGGCAGAGCGAGAACCCGGCCAGATTGCGTCAGCGTGTCCTGAATATCGGCGGGCAGCCGCTTCAAGTCGGCGAATGCATCGATCCAGCTCATGACGATGCTCCTCCGGCTGCCGTGGCGCGGCGCGTGGGGGCACCAGGTGGCCCGTCGAGTGCGCCCGCGCCGAGCGGCAGCACGACGTGGCGCATTTCCGCATCGCCGGGATCTTCGCGCACCTCGAAGCCGAGGCGTTGGCAGAATGCAAGCATTGTACTGTTTTCGGCCAGGACTTCGCCATACAGCTCCAACAGGCCTTCGGCGCTCGCATATTTGATCAGGTGCAGCATCAGCGTGCGTCCGAGTCCCTGTCCCTTGAGATCGGACGCGACGAGCACGGCGAATTCGGCGCGCTGGTAATCGGGATCGGCCATCATGCGCACGACGCCGAGCAGGGCGCCGGTCTGGGCTTCGATGGCCACGAACGCCATCTCGCGGCGGTAATCGATCTGCGTCAGGCGCGCGATGGCCATGTGGGAGAGCGAACGTGCCGCTGTAAAAAAGCGCATGCGCATGTCAGCCGGCGTGACTCGTGCAAAGAAATCCGCGTACCGGTGCTCGTCGTCGGGCCGGATGGGTCTGAGGCGCACGGTCCGCCCGCCGGGGAGCGTGGCATCCGCCGCCCAGCCGGACGGATAGGGCCGGATGGTCATTGGGGTGCGCGGATGGACTGCCGGATCGGCGATGGCGACGCGGGCATCGAGCGCTAAGACCCCGTCGGCGTCGGCCAGCAGAGGATTGATGTCCAGTTCGCGAATTTCGGGATGCGCGGTGACGAGGGCGCTCAACCGCACGAGTGTCAGGGCAATGCCGTCGAGGTCCGCGGGCGCACGGTCGCGATAGCCAGACAGAAGCCGGAAGACGCGTGTCTGCGCGATCAGATCCTGCGCGAGTTCAAGATCGAGCGGCGGCAAGGCCTCGGCGGTATCGCGCAGCACCTCGACTCCCGTGCCACCCGCGCCGAATACAATCAGGGGGCCGAACGTCTCATCCACCGTGACACCCGCGATCAGTTCGTGCGCATGACGGCGCCGGATCATGGGTTGCAGCGTGAAGCCGTCGATGCGGGCCTCAGGATGGCTCCGCGCGATCCGGTCGCGCATCGTAGCGGCGGCCTCGGCGCATGCCGCCGCCGAATCCAGATCGAGGATCACGCCGCCCGCGTCGGATTTGTGCGTGATGTCGGGCGAGAGAATTTTGACCACGAGGGCCGCGTGGTCGCGCAAGAGATCCTTTGCGAGAGGGGCCACGTCTTCCGCCGTGCGCGCGATCCGCGTCGGCACCGTGGGAATACCATAGGCCGCCAGCAGGTCCTTGGACGCGACTTCGCTCAGGATCGGCAGGCCCGTCTGCAGGGCATCCGCCAGGACCTGCCGCGCGCGTTCCTGGTCGATCCCAAGATCGTCGGGCAACGCCGGCGGCGTGCGCATAAGCTGGTTCTGCGCCCGGCGGTAGCGAACGATCTGCATGAAGCCGTTGATCGCGTCGTCGGGGCTGTCGAACGAGGGATGACCGGCGGCTCTGAATGCGGCGCGCCCGGGTTCGGCCGCGCCGTCGCCCAGCCAGACCGTGAGGATGGGACGGTGAAAGCGCGAGCCGGGTTCGCCGTTCGCGCGCGTTTTGGCGATGACGTCCACCAGGCGCTCGGCGGCGCGCGTGGAGTCGGAAAGAGCGGTCGGGCAGTTGATGATCACAATGACATCGCCTTCCGGCGCTGCGAGCAGGGCTTGCAGGGCCGCCGCATAGCGATCGGGCGTCGCATCGCCGATGATGTCGACCGGATTGGCGCGCGACCATGTGGCGGGGAGGACCGCGTCCAGCTTTGCAATCGTGTCCGGTGAAAGTTGCGTGAGGTTGCCGTTCCAGTCGGTGAGCCGGTCCGCGGCAAGCACGCCCGCACCGCCGCCGTTGGTCAGGATCGTCAGTTGATCGCCGGTGAGCCGCCCGACGCGTGCGAGCGTTTCGGCGGCGTCGAAAAGCTCTTCGATTTCGCGAACCCGCAGAACGCCGGCACGGCGGAACGCGGCATCATAAGCCTGGTCCGATCCGGCCAGCGCTCCCGTGTGAGACCGCGCGGCGCGCGCGCCCGCCTCGTGACGGCCCGACTTGATGACGATGACCGGTTTGGCGCGAGCGGCGCGGCGCGCGGCGGACAGAAACTTCGGCGCGTGGGTGATGGATTCGACATACATCAGGATGGCGCGGCTCTGCGTATCAGCGGCCAGATAGTCCAGCAAATCACCGAAGTCGACGTCGATCATGTCGCCGAGCGACACAACATGACTGAAGCCGATGTCGCGCGCAGCCGCCCAATCGACGATGCTCGTAATCAGGGCGCCGGACTGGGATAGAAAGGCCAGATCCCCCGGCAGTGCGGCGCGATGCGAAAAGCTTGCATCCAGGCCGAGCGACGGCAGCATGATCCCGAGGCAGTTCGGCCCCTGTACGCGAAGGCAATAGGGTTGGGCGGCTTTCAAAGCGGCGGTCTTCTGCGCGTGAGTTAGGCCCGCCGTCATGACCACGGCTGCGCGCGCGCCGTTGGCGCCGGCTTCGGCGACGATGGCGGCGATACTGGCCGGCGGCGTGGCGATGATGACGAGGTCGGGCGTGAAGGGCAGGGCGGCCAGGGACGGGACGCAGGGCCGCCCGTCAATTTCGCGGTGGCGCGGATTGACGAAGCCGATCTGGCCTTGGAATCCGGCGCGCAGAAGGTTGCGGACGACGATGGCGCCGACACTTCCAGCTTGCGGGCTTGCACCCACCAGAGCCACGCTGCGCGGCGCGAGGAGGGCATCGAGATTGCGAACGGTCATGGGGTTCCGTGGGTTGTCGTGTTTTCGGGGGCGAGGATGCGCCGCGCGCGCTGAAACGTGTCATCCGGGGTGCCGCTGGCGTCGATCCGCGTCCACGCCACGGGGCCCAGATCATAGCCGGTCTGGCGCTCGACGATCTCCGGTGTGGCATCGGAAGCGTCGTTTGTGCGGGCAGCCACCCTGGCTTTCAAGGTTTCCGCCGGTGCGTCGAGCCAAAGGCACACAACCGATGCGCCAGCTTCGGCCGCGATCCGCTCAATCTTTGTCCGTTCGTCGGGTCGGGCATGAACCGCATCGGCCACGACGGTATGTCCCGCGCCGAGAGCCGCGCGAGCCTTTTCATGCAGGCTCGCGTAAACGCGCGCGGTGGCTTCGGGGGTGTAGCACGACGCGGGAAGGCGCTCGGTCTCCTGGGCGCCAAAGAGTGATTTGCGCTCCAGGTCGCTGCGCAGGAGGACGGCACCGGGCGCGCGGCCGCACAAGGGCGCGAGGCGGGCAGCCAGCGTGGATTTCCCCGAGCCTGACAATCCGCCAATCATGATGAGCCGGAGCGGGTCGGGCCGAAAGTAAGACCGGGCGCGGGACAGATACGCCGTGGCCACTTGGTCCGCACCGTGCGCGGCCTCGCCGGAAAGTGCCGCCCGCTGGGCGCGGACCATGGCGCGGATGCCCGCGCGCAGCGCCATGAACACCGGCAACAGTGCCAATCCCGCATAGGCTGCCGTGTCACGCTGAAGCCAGAGGTAATGGTTGAGCGTGGCGTTGGCGCAGGCCGCGCTGTTGTGATGATCGAGATCCATCAGCAAGAAGGCAAGGTCGTACAACACGTCGATGGTGGCCATGCTCTCATCGAACTCGAGCGCGTCGAAAAGTACGGGTGCGCCGTCCAAGAGGACGATATTGGCAAGGTGGAGGTCGCCATGACAGCGGCGCACGCAGCCGAGATCTGCGCGCGACTTGAGCAGGCCGGCATGGCGGGCGATGGCCTTGTCGGACATCGTCCGCCAATGCGGCGACGCCGGCACTTTGCCCGGGGAGATCCTTGGCGAGTGCACCGGTTAGTCCCGAAAGAATGTTGTGCATTTGGGCGGCGCTATCGTGGTCATGTTCCGGCGCCGCCGCGGCATGGAACCGGTGGACGGCGTCCGCGAGCGCCTTGCCGAGGTCGTGGGAGAGCGGGCCGCGCCGCGCCCGGTTTGCGAGCACATCGTCTTCGTTGAAGCGGCGCATGTGGACCGCCCATTCCACCGGCTCGCCGGGACCGCCGAAAGACAATCGCCCGTCCGATCCGCGGGTGATCGTTTCGATACCAAGATAGATGTCGGGAGCATGCGGTTGGTTGAGAGCGTATTCGCGCATGCAGGCCGCCCGCCGCCGTTCAGCCGTTGAAAAATCCATGTAATCATACCGGACGGGGCGTTTGATCTTGATGACAGTCTCGCCAGCCAGGAAAACGTGCGCGCCGTGCGTATCGATGCGCGTGACCGTCTCTGGGACCGGCGTGTAGCTTGCTGGATCGGAAAGAAAGTCCACGACATCGGATTGAAGCAGGGCCGCGCCGCCAGCAGCCTGCTGTGGAGTCGGAGGGGAGAATTCATCTGTCATGGCATGAAGGGTGGGGGTGGGAGCGTCATGGGTCAAGCCGTGGCAGCCCGATTCCGTGTCCCTGCCCACGCACTCACTCCGGTCCGGTCTCGCCCCGCCGGACCAATTCGGTCATATTGGAGATAATCAGTCCGCGCCGCCGGCCGGTGGCGATGACATGATCCGCCTTCAACTGCGCAAATTGACGGCTGACGGTTTCCAGGCGCAGTCCGAGACTTTCGGCGATTTCCGTCCGGGACAACGGAAGTTCGATTTCTCCGGGCGGCTGGCAGGGCTTCTGCGTGCAGTCATCGCGCTGCATTTTGCGGGCGATCAGGAGGAGGAGACTGGCCACCCGCTCCTCGGCCGTCTTGCGTGCGATCATGAACATCCATGCGCGCGCCGAATCCAGATCCTGGATCGTTCGCTTCAAGATGACGTGCTCCAGATCCGGATGCACCTTCATCAGGTTCTCGAAGGCATTGCCCGAAAAACAACAGACCTCGACGTCCGTCGCCGCTTCGGCGACGAGGCCGTTGCCGCTTTCGAAGGGGCGGCCGATGAAGTCGGATGGGAAGTACAGGCCGACGATCTGACTGCGGCCATCCGGCCTGACGTTGCTGAGTTTCACCACGCCCGAAACGAGAATGGCGAAGGATCTCGCCTTATCGCTATCGGCGTAAACCGTGCCCCCGGCTGGGATGCGCCGCCGGTGAACGATCTGACCGAAATCCTTTGCCGTCTCCAACGAGAGCCCGGCGCACGGTGCCGTCGTGCGCACGCCGCATTGTGAGCATGTCTTGCCAATCATCATGCTGGCATCCGATCCATTGGCTCCGCGGGCCATCGGGCGCGCGCGCCGGCCTCCGCGCCCTAATGCCCGCTTGTGGGGCTGCTTTGCGCTAGAGTTGGCAAATTCGGGGGCTCATCGAGTTGATCCGTATCAAATCCTGAAGGCGCACGGGCCCCGGATCCCCCGAACTCTGCGGATCGTCAGTTCAAACGGGCATTTAGCGGAGCGGGCGAACGTTGCGCTGGCGGCTTCAACGCGCCGCGGCATTGGGAAAAAACTGCTGCTCGCCTTCGATTTTGAAGTCCGCGATGGCCTGCTGGCCGTCCGGCGAGATGAGCCAATCGACAAACGCCTGGCCTTGTGCGGCTTTCACGTGGAGGTGCCGCGCGGGATTGACCAGGATGACGCCGTATTGGTTGAACAGCGCCGCGGCGCCTTCGACCAGTGTTCGGTGCTCCCGCTTGGCCTTGAAGGCCGACCATGTCGCGCGATCGGTCAAGACATAGCCGTTCATGCCAATGGCGGTGTTCAGGGTCGGGCCCATCCCTTGGCCCGCCTCGCGGTACCAGGTTCCCGACGCGGCGACAGCATCCACACCGGCCGCCTGCCAAAGTTTGAGCTCGGCTTTGTGCGTGCCGCTGTCGTCGCCGCGCGACACGAACACGGCTTTGGCCGCAGCGATTTTACGCAGGGCCTCGCTGGCGGATTTCAATCCGGCGATCGCGGCCGGGTCGGACGACGGTCCGGCGATGACGAAATCATTGTACATGACGTCGAAACGCTCGACCCCGTAGCCGTCCGCCACGAACTTCTCTTCGGAGGGCTTGTCGTGCACGAGCAGGACGTCGCCGTCGCCGTTTTGGGCGTTGCGTATGGCTTGTCCCGTGCCAACCGCCACCACCCGCACCTCAATGCCTGTCTTGGCCGCAAATTTCGGCAGGATGGCATCGAACAGTCCGGAGTTTTCCGTCGAGGTGGTGGACTGGAGTAGAATGTGCGGGCTGCCGCCACCTGCCCAAGTTCCAGTGCCGAACGCGATGAGGAGAGCCGCGCCAGCAATCAGTGGCCGCAGCGCCGTGGTGATCGAAAGGGTCACAGCACAAACTCTCCGTTGAAGAAGGACTGAGCCTCAGGAGATTGGCGCGCGGTAAAAAACCGGTCTGCTGACGCTTGCTCCAGAATACGCCCCTTGGCCATGAAGATGACCCGATCGGCGATGCGGCGCACCTGGACGAGATCCTGAGACACCATGAGCATGGGCATGCCCTGGTCGCGGGCTCGGGCCAGTTGACGTTCGAAGGCGTGAACCGATGACGGGTCAAGGTTGGCCGTGGGCTCATCGAGAAACAAGCACTCGGGCTTCAACAGCATCGCCCGCGTCAAGGCAAGCCGCTGTTGCTCGCCGCCTGACAGTGCGTGTGCAGGCGCGTTGGCAGCATGGGCGAGGCCCGCCCGGTTCAGCGCATCCAAGGCGCGATCGCTTCGCTCCACGCGCGCGCAGCCTGCAATGCGAAGTGCGAACTCAAGATTGGCGCGCGCGGTCCGGCGCAGCAACACAGGCCGCTGCAACACGAATCCGAGACGGGCTATGCGTGCCGCGTCAGGTAGCTTACCGGCCCACTGGACTTGGCCCGCATCGGGCTGAACGAGACCGGCCATCGCCCGAAGGAGCAGGCTCTTTCCCGCACCGTTGGGGCCAACGATTGCCACGATGCCTTGTGCGCCCGTCACGGTGATGTCGACGCCGTCCAGGAGCGCTCGGCCATCACGCATGACACGCAGGCCGTTGGCCTCAATGGGCAGGACGGATGCCGGATCACGGCTTTGGACGATTGCATCCATGTCACAGCCCCCGCGTAACCGGCCGCGCCACCTGCAGCGCGGCGACGGTGCCGTTCACGGCCAGGGCGATGCACAGAAGGATCAGTCCAAGAGCCAGGGCCAGCCCGAGATCGCCCTTCGACGTTTCAAGCGCGATGGCGGTCGTCATGGTCCGGGTGACGTGGTTGATGTTGCCGCCGACGATGATCACGGCGCCGACTTCCGCGATGGCGCGGCCGAATCCGGCCATGAGGACGGTCAACAATCCGACTCGCGCCTCCCACAGCAACGTCGCCGCCATTTGCCGGCGGCTGAGGCCCATCAGTCGGAATTGTTCGTCATAGCTCGCCAGAAGGTCTTCGATGATCTGCCGGGTCAATGCGCACACGATGGGGGCGACAAGTACGACCTGGGCGATGATCATGGCCGCCGGCGTGTAGAGCAACTGGAGCGGGCCGAGCGCGCCGGCATTGGAAATGAGCAGGTAAATGGCGAGCCCTACCACGACGGGCGGCAGACCCATCAGGGCATTGATGAGCACGATCAGCGCGCCGCGGCCGGGAAAACGCGCAACCCCCAGTGCGGCCCCAAGCGGCAGCCCGGCGAGCGCGGCAATGGCCACCGCGCTCACGCTGACCATCAGCGACAGGGACACGATTTCCATCAGGTCCGCATTGCCGCTGAGGACGAGGCTCACCGCCGCGGCGGCCGCGTCCGAAAAACTTTCCAATGCAACCTCCCGCCCCGATCCGCGTGTGCACCAGCGCCAAGATCTTTCGCGCCGCACAACAGCTCGTCATGGTTGAGAATAGCTCATTTCTTGGAAAGGTCCACGGAGAAGCGGAATTTGGCAAATTTGGAGAGCGCGGTAGTAGTGCGAACTATCTGTCGATAAGAATAGAAGGCCCGCCAGACGAATGTGCGCAACCCATTGTCATACTTTCGGTATTTGGAAAACCAGTGCACCTTAGTACAGTTGTTGCCGACGAGGTCTTCGACGAAAGATGAAGGCAGTCACCCAGAGAGTGACGCGCGAGGGAGAATTCAATGCTCAAGGCCCTGGTTATCGATTCTGGAAAGTGCACAGGTTGCAAGCAGTGCGAAATGGCGTGCAGCTACGAAAACGAAGGCGAATTCAACGTCGCCAAGTCACGTATCCGGGTCTTTGATTTTCACACCGACGCGCGCTTCTCGCCGTATACGTGCACGCAGTGCGCTGAGGCTTGGTGCCAGCAGGCGTGCCCGGTGAATGCGATCACGACCGATCCCATTTCGCTTGTGAAGATCGTTCACGAGAATATCTGCGTCGGATGCAAGGTGTGCACCATCGCCTGCCCCTTCGGCACCATCAATTACAATGCCACCACGCACAAAGTGACGAAGTGCGATCTTTGCCAAGGCAGCCCGGCATGCGCCGACGCCTGTCCGACAGGTGCGATCACCTACCAGGACATCGAGCAGACTGGTTTCGACAAAATGCGCATCTGGGCGACCCAGGCCGCACAAGCTTCGCAACATTCCGGACCCAACACGCCCGCTGAGAAAGTGTGAGGCAGCTGGCGGCGCGGCCGCTGGACGGTGTTGGATCAAACAAACGACATGGGAGAGATCGATGGGCTGGACACGTAAAGTTCTTCGCGTGAACCTCACCGAAGGCACGATCAAGACAGAGCCGCTCAATATGGGCTGGGCGGAGAAGTATCTGGGGCAGCGCGGGCTGGCGACCAAATATCTGGTCGAGGAAATCGATCCGAAGACGGACCCGCTGGGTCCCGGCAATAAAATGATCTTCGCCACCGGTCCGCTGACGGGGACCTGCGCGTCGACGGGCGGGCGCTACTCGGTCATCACCAAGGGCGCGCTGACAAACGCCATCGCCTGCTCCAATTCCGGCGGCTATTTTGGCGCGGAGCTGAAATTCGCCGGCTGGGATATGGTCATCGTTGAAGGCGTGTCGCCCAAGCCGGTCTACCTCACCATCCAGGACGACGACTGTCAGATCCGCGACGCATCCCCCATCTGGGGCACGTCGGTCTGGCACACGGACGAGTGGATCAAGAAGCATCATCAGGACCCGATGATGCACATCGCCGCCATCGGCGTGGCCGGTGAAAAGCAAGCGCTCTACTCGTGCATCGTCAACGACCTGCATCGTGCGGCCGGCCGTTCCGGCGTCGGCGCCGTCATGGGCTCGAAGAATTTGAAGGCCATTGCCGTGCGCGGCACGGGTGGCGTCAAGGTCAAGGATGGCGGCCGCTTCCTCAAGGCCACGGCTGCGGCCAAGAAGGTCCTGCAGCAGAACGCCGTCACCGGCGCCGGTTTGCCGACCTACGGCACGCAGGTCTTGATGAACGTCATCAACGAAGCTGGCGCCATGCCGACGCGCAACCACCGCGAAGTGCAGTTCGACGGCGCGCACGCCATTTCCGCCGAGGCGATGGCCACGCCGCGCAAGTCGGACAACAAGCCGAATCTGCTGACCAACCAGGCTTGCTTCGGCTGCACCATCGCGTGCGGGCGCATCTCGAAAATCGACGAGAAGCACTTCACCATTCAGAACAAGCCGCAGTACTGGCACGCTTCCGGCGGCCTGGAGTACGAAGCGGCCTGGGCGCTGGGCTCCAACACGGGCATCGACGATCTGGAGGCCCTCACGTACGTCAACTTCATCTGCAACGAGCAGGGTCTCGATCCGATTTCTTTCGGCGCGACGGTTTCGGCGGCGATGGAGCTTTATGATCTTGGCCTCATCACCAAGGAACAGACCGGCGGCATCGAACTGAAGTTCGGCTCGGCGGAAGCGCTGACCAAGTGCGTGGAGTTGACCGGAACCGGCGAAGGTTTCGGCAAGGAGCTGGGACTGGGTTCGTTGCGCCTGTGCGCCAAGTATGGCCGTCCCGATCTGTCGATGTCGGTCAAGGGGCAGGAGTTCCCGGCCTATGACTCGCGCGGCATTCAAGGCATGGGCCTGACCTACGCCACGTCCAACCGCGGCGCATGCCATCTGCGCTCCTACACGGTATCGTCGGAAATCCTGGGCATCCCCGTGAAGACCGATCCGCTGGCCACGGAAGGCAAGGCGGCGCTCGTCAAGGCCTTCCAGGATGCGACGGCTGCGGTCGACTCGTCGGGTCTGTGCGTCTTCACAACCTTCGCGTGGACACTTGAAGATATCGCCCCGCAGGTCGATGCGGCGTGTGACGGCGACTGGTCGCCCGATCGCCTGCTCGAGACGGGCGAGCGCATCTGGAACATGGAGCGCATCTTCAACAACGCGGCCGGCTTCACCGCCAAGGACGATACGCTGCCGCCGCGGCTGTTGACGGAAGCGGCTCAAACGGGTCCGGCCAAGGGCCTCGTCAATGGTCTCGCCATCATGCTGCCCGAGTATTACCAGCTGCGTGGCTGGACGGTGGACGGCGTGCCGACCAACGAGACCCTGTCACGCCTGGGCTTTTAAAGCCCGGGCATCAGGCGCGACGAGCACATAAGGCGGCGAGGACGTTCATGGATTATGTCATTGTGGGCGCGGGCCCAGCCGGTGTCACAGCCGCCGAAGCGATTCGTAGTGTCGATCGCACGGGCAACATCACCATCATCAGCGGCGAGCCCGAACCGCCGTACTCGCGCATGGCCATCCCCTATCTCCTGCATGGCAACATCGGCGAGGGGGGCACGTATCTGCGCCAGCAGGCCGATCACTACGATCAGCTTCGGATCGGTTACCGGCACGGTGTCGCGTTCGGTATCGATGCCGACGCGCACAAGCTGTACCTCAAGGGCGGCGCGGTGGTGCCCTACGACAAGCTGCTGATTGCCACGGGTGCGTCCCCCATTTTGCCGCCTATCGGGGGCAGCGATCAGCCCGGCGTCGTTAATTGCTGGACGCTGGAGGACGCGCGCAAGATTCTCGATGACGCCGATAAGGGCGCGCCGGTGGTTCTGGTCGGTGCGGGCTTTATCGGCTGCATCGTGCTTGAAGCGCTCTATCAGCGGGGCTGCGACCTGACTGTTGTGGAAGTGGCGCCGCGCATGGTGGCCCGCATGCTCGATGAGACGGCGGGCGGCATGTTGAAGCGCTGGTCGGAGGCCAAGGGCGTTAAAGTCTACACCGATACCCGCGTGCAGGGCATCGGCTCGGGCAGCGGATTGGGTGGGTCGCGTTTCTCGGTGGAACTGTCCAATGGACAATATATTCCCGCCAAGCTCGTCGTGCTGGCAGCAGGTGTGCGCTCCAATATCGGCTTTGTGTCGGGATCCGGGATCGCCTCCAATCAGGGTCTGGTCGTGAACCAGTTCCTGCAGACCAGCGCTCCGGACGTCTACGCTGCTGGTGACTGCTGCGAGGGCATCGATCTGTCGACCGGCAAGCCGGACGTGCTGGCGATCCAGCCCGTCGCCGTCGAACATGGCCGCATCGCCGGCCTCAACATGGCGGGACGGCCCACGCCCCACCGTGGATCGCTGAATATGAACGTGCTCGATACCATGGGGCTGATTTCATCGTCGTTCGGGATTTGGCAGGGTGTCCCCGGTGGCGAGACGGCCAAACTCATCGACGAAGACGGCTACAAGTACCTCAAGCTCGAACTTCTACGGCGACAAGCTTGTCGGCGCGCAGTGCGTCGGGCTCACCGATCACGTCGGCATGCTGCGCGGCCTCATCCAGACCGGCTACCGGCTGGGCGAATGGAAAGAGCGGCTGATGCAGGCGCCGGAGCGGCTCCGCGAGGCTTACGTCGGCGTTTCGCAAGGTGGTGCGTTCTCAGGGCCGCTGGCGCCGCACGTCAATACGCCAATCCTGAAGCCCGCGGCGTGAGCCCCTGCCATCCGGGGCTGAACTGAGCTAAACATAACCGATGCAAGTCATCCTCAAGCTCTTTGCATCCCTTCAGGGCTTTCTGCCGCCAGGCGCGGAGAAAAACCAGATCACCCTCGATGTCGCCGACGGCACGACGGTGCGCGCCCTGCTCGATACGTACAACGTTCCCCCCGAGAGTTGTCATCTCGTACTGCTCAATGGTGTCTTCCAGGCCCCCGCCGCGCGCCACACCAAGCAGTTGAAAGAGGGCGACGCCGTCGCTGTCTGGCCACCCGTCGCAGGAGGTTGAGCCGTTGGCTCCCGAGTCCGAGGGTCCAGTGGCCTTCATCATGTCGCTCTCGCCGGAAGAATTCCGCGCCACGGCGGGCATCCTCAGCCGCACCGAGCTGGCGCCAGGCTGCGACCGCCTGCTCATGCCGGCTGGCGATGATCCGCAAGGCGGGATGGTGCTGATAACCTATGCGCCGCTGCCGCCGGTCACGCTCGGCGGTCTGCTTGCATTGCCGCGCGCGACAGTGACCTTGTCATTCGATGCCGTATCGCCCACGCAAAGGACGGCATTTCTGGAGCGCTTCATGCGCACGTTCCAGCGTGGCGGCGGCTGAGCGTCAGGGCATCAGCCCATGAGAATTTTGTAGGGCAGAAATCCGATACGGTCGCCCGGGGCGAGTTGCGTGACATCCTCGGTCAGAACGGCCAGACCATCCGTTTCGGTGAGCGAGCTGAGAACGCCCGCGCCATCCTTCTGGAATTTGTGCGCGAGGACGCGGCCGTCAGCATCTTGCGTCAGGCAGACGCGCACAAATTCGCGGCGGCCGGGCTTCTTGCGGTAGGTGAAGTCCGAGACAACAGGCGTGGGCGCGGGCGGTGCCGGGGACTGGCCGGACAGCTTTTCGATGAGCGGGCGGATCACGAACACGAACGTGACGAAAGCCGCGACAGGATTGCCCGGCAAGCCTGCGAAGACGGTGGAGGTACCATCGGCATCCTTGGGCAGCAGGCCCATCGTGACCGGCCGGCCGGGCTTAATAGCGAGGCGCCAGAAGTCCAGGCGGCCCAGGGATTCGACGGCGGTTTTGACGTGATCTGCATCGCCAGTCGACACTCCCCCGCTGGTCAAGACGAGATCGTGATCTGCTGCGGCCGCTTTGAGCGCGCCGGTGAGGCCATCTAGATCGTCGGCGAGGATGCCGAGGTCGGTGACCTCGGCGCCGAGATTAAAGAGCAGGGCTTTGAGAAGCGGGCGGTTGGCATCGTAGACCCCGGCGGCGGGCAAATCTGTTCCGGGCTCAAAGATTTCGTCACCCGTTGAGAACAGCGCGACCCTGACGCGCCGCACGCAGGGGATGGCGGAATGGCCACCCGCCGCTGCCAGGGCCACGTCCTGCGGCCGCAATCGCCGGCCCTTGGCAACGATCGCTGCGCCCTGCGCCACGTCCTCGCCTTTTAGGCGGCGGTTGGCGCCGTGTTTCAGTCCTGGGGGCAGCACGACCACGGACCCTTCGACGCGGCAGTCCTCCTGCATGAAGACGGTATCCGCCTGTGCCGGCATCGGCGCGCCGGTGAAGATGCGGACGGCCGTTGCGGGGGCCAGCGTGTCGCCGCCTCCGGCGCCGGCCCGGATGTAGCCGGCGATGGGCAACCGCGTTTCACCCTCGGGATTAAGATCGGCGTGGCGGACCGCATAGCCATCAACAGCGGAATTGTCGAAACCAGGCAGAGCCACCGTCGCGGCCACATCATGCGCGGCGACCCGGCCGAGCGCGTCCGGCAGCTCAATCATTGCTGTGCCGGCCACCGTTGAGACGCGCGTATCCAAGAATGCCGGGATCTCGTCGAGCCCCATCAGCGCGCCGCCAAAGGCCAGGAAATCGTCGGAGAGCTGCGCCATGGAGGAACCTGATAAATCTGCGTCTGTGGTGGGATCGGGATAGGCTGATGCCTTCGGGTGAGGACCGTGCCGGCCGGGGTTTATCCGTTCTCGGACCCCGTGCTAACATATGGTCCGGTCGGGTCAAAACAAACTGGGGGCTTTCGTTTCGTGATGCTGAACCAAGCGGTGCAAAGCCCCAAAAAGCGATCCGGTGCGATGCGAGTCCGGCGGGTGTCGCTGGAGGGGACGGGCGACAAGGCCCGCAAGCATGAGCGAACGCAAGTCAAGATCCAGCTGGTTCTGCCCGGCGGCTCGCGGCTCGGCCCGGGCAAAGTGGCGCTTCTGGAGCACATCGACGTCGAGGGCTCGCTCTATGCCGCCGCGGCCAGCATGCAGATGTCCTATGGGCACGCGTGGCATCTAATGAGCCAAATCAATACCGCCTTTGATACGCCGGCCGTCTCCACGCCCGATAAGGGCCAGGGCGGCCGCGCCGCGCAGCTGACCGACTTCGGCCGCGAGCTGATCCGCAATTTCCGCGCGCTCGAAGCCGAAGTCCGGCGCAACAGCAAAACACGCATCGAATGGCTGGAAAGCCATCGCGCACCCGAGACCACCAACGACTAGCCGTGCCGGCACTCTGGCGGTCACCCATCGCCTCGTGTGCGGCCTGGCGCCCGCTGGGTCTGCGAGTAACGGCACCGGCCATTCGCGTGTGCCGGCGCCACGCTCAGCATTTGAGAGCCACAACTAAAAATAGCAATGCACGAACGGCTGACAAACCCGCCGCTCACGGCCCGTGCCGGTATGCGCCAGAAAACACCCTATTATATTGGCTATCACAGCTTGCCGGTTGATGGCGTCCGCCAGGCCCTGTGGATCGGCCCTTCGAATTCGAATTCAATAATACAACCACAGATGGTATTTTGTTAATGTGATTCGGCCAGAGTCTCTTGGCGAGTTTCGTCGCGTTCACCCCTGAACATGAAATTGCGGAACCTCAAATGCCATCGAAATTTGATCTGAAGCTTTGGGCCACGGTTATGCTGGTGTCGGCAGGCGCTGCGGTCCCGCCGGGTCAATCGGCCCATGCCGCCGAGCCTGATCAGTCCAGCACCGGCGCCGCCGAGTCCGCCTATCCGCTGCAATCGGGGGCTGATCAGCATTTCTATCTGCGGGGCGACTTCGGCGTCGGGGACTTGGACCTCGGGCGCGTTTCTCAATCCGAAATTACCAGCAACGGCGGCACGTTCCTTTCTCACGCGATCGACGACACGACCTACTTGGGCGTGGGGGTCGGTCTTCAATTCGGTAAGCATTTCCGCTCCGACCTGACGGGCGAGTATCGCGCGGCGGCGGACCTGAGCGCGCTGGATAACCTTGCCGGCGATCTGCTACTGGGCGATGGGACCGTCGACGGCGCGCTGCAAGCCAACACGCACTATCGCGCTCGTCTAATGTCCTACGTGGGGCTGCTCAACGCCTATGTGGATCTATTCCATTGGAGTGGCTTCACGCCATACGTCGGGGCCGGAGCCGGATTTGTGCACAACAAGGTCATGGGCCTGCGAACCACATCCACAGCCACCTTCACCGATGCAAACACCGGCGAGGTGACTGTTCAAAACACAACTGGCACGTCCCGCTCGCATTCTCAGACGAATTTCGCCTGGGCCCTCATGGCCGGCACCAGTTACGACATCAGTCCCAACGCCAAACTCGATCTCGGCTATCGCTACCTCAATCTCGGTTCCGGGGTCGCATTAGCCTCCAGTCTCATCAACTGCGACTGCGGGACGGTCGGCGGGCCACTGGAAGGCACCGACCTCGCCTCGCATGAGTTCCGGATTGGCCTGCGCTGGGCATTTGAAGCTCCCTGGCCCGGCGATGGGAATTAGCCGCCAAAGCACCACAGCAACGGATCCCGCACGCGCCGCCGCGTTGGCGCTCACGGCCCGGCGTCGCCCCCTGTGCCATGCCGGCCGCAACCTGATGCAAACGACCATGACGTGATCCAGCCACCACTATGCCGCCGCCACCCAGCCAACTCGAGCTCTACAGGACCGCCAGACATGACAAAGCTGCACAAAGAGGCCCATTCAACCCTCCAAGCCAAGCCTCTTGCGTTTGCCAATCGCATGCTGGCGCTGGAGCCGCGCTACATCTTCGATGCGGCGATGGCGACGGAGCTGGCGGACATCGTTCACGTTACAAGTGACACGGGCTACTCCGGGCCAGCGGCGGCCGATACTGGCGCGGAAATGGTCGCCGCCGCCCGAGAGCTCTCTGCGTTTGATGCGATCCACGACGGCAGCGGTGCGCCCGTCAGCGAGGCTGAATTCCAAAGTGCGATTTCAACGTACGTCGATGCTCACAATCTGGCGTCGGCAAACGACGAAGTCGCCTTCGTAGATTCCCGGCTCGCTGATCTCGGAACTCTCATTTCCTCAATTCCCGATGGAACCCGGATCGTGCTGATCGATGGTAGCCGCGATGGCGTCGAGCAGATGACCGCCGCGCTGGAAGACATGCAGGGCATTACCGGCGTTCATATCATTTCCCATGGCACGGCAGGGGCGCTGCAACTGGGAACGTCGACGCTGGATGCCGAAACCATGTCGGGAATGTACCGGGAGGCCCTGAGCGGCATTCGCGACAACCTAGATCCTGACGCCGACATTCTGATCTACGGCTGCAACTTTGCGGCGGGCCAATCCGGCGCCAACGCCGTTGCGCTGCTGGCGGAATTGACCGGGGCCGATGTCGCGGCATCCGACGACCTCACTGGTACCGGCGGCGACTGGGAGCTGGAAGTATCAGCCGGTGCGGTAGAGGCAATTGGTCTGTCTCCGAAGGCCTGGGCACACACGCTCGATCTGGCTATCACGAATGTCGGTGTTACGGGTGGACCAAGTGGCGTCACGGGTGCAAACGTCAATGCACTCGCCAATCAAATTCTCGGCGGTGGTGTCACAATCAATTCCGCGACGTATTACGGCGGCGCGCTCCAGGCCGCCACCTTCGTCACAGGCGCCGGTAGCAGCTTTGGCAGCAACGTCCTGGCCTTCACGGACGGCGCGATCTTTTCGACGGGGACAGCCGTATCGGTTGCGGGTCCTAACAATAGTCCTGGTTTCACCGTCGATGCTCCCGGCATCGACAACAACGCTGAGTTCAATGCCTTGGCGGGCGGCAGCACCCGTGACGCGTCGTATATCACGATCAATTTCACGCCGGATGTACCGCCGGGCGCCTCCGCCGGCGATACCGGTCGTATGACCATGCAGATCGTGTTCGGGTCCGACGAATACAACGAGTACGTCTACGGCAGCGTCAACGACACGATGGCAATCATCGTCAACGGCCAGAACAAGGCCGTGGTCCCCAACGGCCTCGCTATCGGAATCGATACCATCAATGCCGCCGGCACCTACAATCCGGCCTTCGGCAGTCCAACGCTGGACCCGAACCCCGAACACGTCGGCGCAGGCTTCGAAAGTGCCAACCCGAGCCTGTACGTCAACAACGACACCGGCGCTTTGAACACGCAGATGGACGGCTTCACCATCACGTTGCCTGTTACCTTCGACGTGATAGTCGGTCAGGCCAATACGATTACTATCGGCATCGCCGATACCGCCGATCCATTGCTCGATTCATGGATGTTCGTGAAGGCGAACTCCGGTCAAACCGTCATCATTGCCGAAGGCGATAGCGTCATCACGCCAACCAACGTACCCATTACGATCGACGTTACAGCCAATGACTTCGATCTGCAGGGTGACCCGCTCACCATCACACACATCAACGACGCGCTCGTCAGCCCGGGCGATGTCATCACGCTTGCTTCCGGAGCCACCGTCACGATCGGCGTTGGCGGCAGCATCACGATTGAAGGCGACGGTATCAATCCGGCAAACGATGCCTTCACGTACGCCATCACGGACGGCAACGGCGGTTCGTCACTGGCCTTTGTCAACGTCACCTTGACCGCCCCTCTCATCAATACGGCCCCTGTCGGAGTCAACGACAACATTCCGGCTACCGAGGATGCGCCGGTCACGCAGAACGTGCTCGGCAACGACACCGATGTGGATAGCGACCCCTTGACGATTTCGGGAGCCTCAATCGACTGGAACGGCGACGGCGTGCCCGACCCGATTGTGCTCGGTTCGCCGACGGCGATCGTCTCCTCCACCGGCGCGGCCATCGGCGTCATCACCGTCAATGGCAATGGCGATGTCACTTTCGCGCCGTCCCAAAACTATACCGGTCCGGTTCCCAATCTCACCTATACGCCCAATGACGGCACGGTCGATGGCACGCCAGCCACCGTGACATTCGGGCCAATTGTGCCTGTCAACGATGCCCCTGATGCCGTCGACGGGACGGTGACGACGGCCTACCTGACGCCGGTGGTGGTGGACTTCACCGGCAACGACACGGATGCGGACGGCGATCCGCTGACGGTCACGGCGGCGACGCTCACCGATCCGGCGAGCGGTACGCTGAGCGAGGACCCGGTAACGGGCGTGTGGACCTTCACGCCGGCGGTCGGCTACTCGGGCGACGCGGTGATCAGCTACACGATCACCGACCAGGATGGTGCGACGGATACGGCAACGCACACGGTGACGGTGGCCAACGCGCTGCCGGCGCTGACCGATCCGGCCCCGGGCGTTCCGGGCACGCCGGAGATCGATCCGTCCGATCCGTCGAACCTTCTGGTTGCGGCGACGGACGGCGTGCCGCTGACGCTGGCGGCGGGCAGCTACTTTACCGATCCGAACGGCGATCCGCTGACGATCACGCCGGACATGACGGGCGTGCCGGCCTGGCTGAGCTACGATCCGCTGACGCAGACGTTCTCCGGCACGCCGCCGGTGGACAACGCCGGGCACTCCGATCGTGATCCCGGTGGTGGTCGATGACGGCCAGGGCGGGTGTAATCGCGGCGACGCTGACCATCACCCCATCGAACCCGGCCCCTGATGCCGTCGACGGGACGGTGACGACGGGCTACCTGACGCCGGTGGTGGTGGACTTCACCGGCAACGACACGGATGCGGACGGCGATCCGCTGACGGTCACGGCGGCAACGCTCACCGATCCGGCGAGCGGTACGCTGAGCGAGGACCCGGTAACGGGCGTGTGGACCTTCACGCCGGCGGTCGGCTACTCGGGCGACGCGGTGATCAGCTACACGATCACCGACCAGGATGGCGCCACCGATATGGCAACGCACACGGTGACGGTGGCCAACGCGCTGCCGGCGCTGACCGATCCGGCCCCGGGCGTTCCGGGCACGCCGGAGATCGATCCGTCCGATCCGTCGAACCTTCTGGTTGCGGCCACGGACGGCGTACCGCTGTCGCTGGCGGCGGGCAGCTACTTTACCGATCCCAACGGCGATCCGCTGACGATCACGCCGGACATGACGGGCGTGCCGGCCTGGCTGAGCTACGATCCGCTGACGCAGACGTTCTCCGGCACGCCGCCGGTGGACAACGCGGGCACTGCGATCGTGATCCCGGTGGTGGTCGATGACGGCCAGGGCGGGGTAATCGCGGCGACGCTGACCATCACCCCATCGAACCCGGCCCCTGATGCCGTCGACGGGACGGTGACGACGGCCTACCTGACGCCGGTGGTGGTGGACTTCACCGGCAACGACACGGATGCGGACGGCGATCCGCTGACGGTCACGGCGGCGACGCTCACCGATCCGGCGAGCGGTACGCTGAGCGAGGACCCGGTGACGGGCGTGTGGACCTTCACGCCGGCGGTCGGCTACTCGGGCGACGCGGTGATCAGCTACACGATCACCGACCAGGATGGCGCCACCGATATGGCGACGCACACGGTGACGGTGGCCAACGCGCTGCCGGCGCTGACCGATCCGGCCCCGGGCGTTCCGGGCACGCCGGAGATCGATCCGTCCGATCCGTCGAACCTTCTGGTTGCGGCGACGGACGGCGTGCCGCTGACGCTGGCGGCGGGCAGCTACTTTACCGATCCCAACGGCGATCCTCTGACGATCACGCCGGACATGACGGGCGTGCCGGCCTGGCTGAGCTACGATCCGCTGACGCAGACGTTCTCCGGCACGCCGCCGGTGGACAACGCGGGCACTGCGATCGTGATCCCGGTGGTGGTCGATGACGGCCAGGGCGGGGTAATCGCGGCGACGCTGACCATCACCCCATCGAACCCGGCCCCTGATGCCGTCGACGGGACGGTGACGACGGCCTACCTGACGCCGGTGGTGGTGGACTTCACCGGCAACGACACGGATGCGGACGGCGATCCGCTGACGGTCACGGCGGCGACGCTCACCGATCCGGCGAGCGGTACGCTGAGCGAGGACCCGGTAACGGGCGTGTGGACCTTCACGCCGGCGGTCGGCTACTCGGGCGACGCGGTGATCAGCTACACGATCACCGACCAGGATGGCGCCACCGATACGGCGACGCACACGGTGACGGTGGCGCGGCCGCCATTGGCAGCGGTGGCAGACTTCAGCAAGACCAAGTCCGGTGTTGCCGTCAGCGGCAACGCATCTCTGGGCGATACGTTTGTCCAAGGTTCCAAATTCAAGATTGTGGTCAAGCCGCCGCATGGAACGGTGGTGATGAAGCCGGACGGCACCTACAGGTACACACCAAAGCCGGGCTTCTCAGGTAAGGACAGGTTTTACTACCGGATTACGGATCCGACCGGACAGGTTGTCACCCAGACCGTGACCATTGACGTCGCCTCGCGCTCGTTGGCCCACCGCTGCCTCACGTCGTTTGCGAATTTTGGCAACCAACTACGCCGCCGCTAACCATCACGTCTGCGCGCCAGTACTTGCGTAAGTTTCCGGCAAGGCACGTCCCCGTTGATGGGGTCATGCCTTTCCGGACCACTTCCGGAAGATCACATGACGAGCAGTGCTCGAAGTCCGATACCCATTGCGGTAACCCTGATGCTTGCTTGCCATCTTGCCGGCTGTGCCGCGATCTCGCCACCGGTCACCGGCGGCGAGATCGCAGGCTTCACCGCGCAACTGGTGGAAGATCTGGCGGCAACGCCGGATCCGCCGGACGGCGTCCTGACGGCCGACGGTGCGGTTCACCGTGCCGTGGTCTACAATCATGCGGTCCGCGCCAAACAACTGGAAGTCACCCTGGCCGAGCATCGCGTTCGGGCGGAGAGCGGTGCCATGCTGCCGGGCCTCGTGGCCAGTAGCGATTATTACCGGCGCGACCGGCCTCTGCTGACCCATTCCAGTCGGTCCGACCTGTACGCGACGTCGACGGATTCGCGCATGATCGCGCGCGATATCGAATTGAGCTGGAATATCCTTGATTTTGGATTGTCATTCATTCGGACCAGGCAGGGGCTCGATGAGAGTTATCGCCAATCGGAGGAGGCCCGCCGCGTCACGTCGCGGCTCATCGAGGAGACACGTTCGATCTATTGGCGGGCGGTGGCCTTCGAAACCATCGCGCCGGCCATGGCGAAGTTGGATAAGGAAGTCGGCGCCGCGATGGAACTGTCGCGCATGGCCGCCCGGAATCCGGCCATCGATCCCATGGAGCCGATCACCTATCAGCGCGAACTTCTCAATCTGCAGCGCGAACTCAATGAATTGTTGACGAGCCTCGCAGGTGCCACGGATCAACTCAAACACTCCATCGGGTCTCCGGGGCTGCAGCGGCTGCGACTGGAGACGGGCGCTGCCATACGGGCAGAGCCCCGGCCGGCATCGCGCGCCGAGGACGATGTCCGCATCGCCTTGCTGCAGCGGGCTGAGATCAGACAGCAGATGTACGATTTGCGGATTACGGCCGACGAGGCCACGGCGACGGTTCTGCGGGCCTTGCCGGGAGCCACATTCAGTCAGTCATTCGCGGCGGATTCCAATTCATTTCTCTTTCATAGCCATTGGGTCAGCTGGGGCGCGCAACTCGCCGGCAATCTGATCAACATCGTCCGCCTGCCAAGCAATCTGGCGGCCATCGACGCCCAGCAGGCCGTCAACCGCCAGACCGCGCTCAGCGTTGCTGCGGCAGTCGTCATGCAGGTGCACGTCGCGCGGGCACGGCTCTGGATCCAGGGTCGGGCCTACCGCGATGCGCGGCGCTTTGCGGATTCACAGCGGTCGCTCATGCAGCAGGTGCGTGCGTCGGTGGCGGCCGGCAAGACCGGTACCCATGCCATTGCGCGGGAAAAGCTTGCAACGCTCTTGGCCGACGCAAGAGCCATCATCGCCTATGCGGACGTCGAAGCCGCACGGGCAGCTTACGCAACCGCGCGGGGTGATCCAGCTGAAGTTGCCGGTTGGCAGCCGAGCCTTCAGGAACAAGGGTAATGATCGCAGTGAAACACCGCAGCTTAGCAGAGCGCCATGCAGGTCTGGGGCTGCTGGCCCTGGCATCCGTAGCCGCGGGGGTTCTCATCGGTCCGGCCTCGCGTGCGTTGGCCGAGGGCACCGAGAGCAGGTCTGGCGTGACCACGACGGGCGGTGTTGCTTCGGGCGACAACGTCCGGGCAGTTGTGCGTTCCTACGAGACGGCGGCCATCAGCGCGGAAATCAACGCCCGCATCACCTACCTGCCCGGGCGCGAGGGTGATCTCTTTCGAAAAGGCGATCTTCTAGTTGAATTCGATTGCCGCCGTACCGTTGCCGAGTACGAAGCGGCGCAGGCGGCGTTCAACGCGCAACGCGCCGCCTACGAGGGACAACTTGAGATGCTTCGCTACATGGCCGCGGGGACCTTGGCTGTCGATCAGGCACGCTTCGAAATGGAAAGAGCCGCCGCCGAAGTGCGTGGCCTTGACGCCAAGCGCAAAAGTTGCCGGATCTACGCGCCGTTCGATGGCCGCGTTACGGAAAAGGCAGCGCACGTGGAGGAAATTGCGCAGCCCAACCAGCCGCTGATCAGGATCATCAATGAGCGCAAGCTCGAGCTTGTGTTCATGGTGCCTTCCAGCTGGCTGCCGGTCATCACTGCTGGAACACGCTTCACCGTAAAGATCGATGAAACCGGGGAAAGCCACCTCGCGCGTGTCGTTCAATCGACGGGTCTCATCGACCCGGTGAGCCAGAGTGCGCGGCTGATCGCGGAAATCGTCGAGGCATCGCCCACCGTGCTTCCCGGAATGAGCGGAACGGCGGACTTTTCCCTGCAAAGGGCAGCGAAATGAAACCTGTGCCGGACACGGATACCAGGGGCAGGAGCAACGCACAGGGTTCGGAGCCGGTGCGGCGGATCGGCGCCAAGCCGGATCACCCGCTCCGGGTGCAGCCCCACCTGGTTCCCAGAGCGGCCCGTGGGCTCGAGGCTCCGCCCGTGCCGGGGCCTAGTCCGATTTCGCAGTACATCGATCTGGAGATCGAGGCGCGCCAATGTTGCGACCTCGACACGCTGCGCCTAATGATCGTCAACCAGACCCGCAAACTGGCCCCGTACGATCAGGCCTTTCTCGTGGAACCCGCATATGCCGGCGGCTGGCATGTGACGCGCGCCTCCAGTGTCAGCAAAATCGACGTGCACAGTCCGCTGATACGGATGATCACGGCCTGGGTCCAGCATCCCAAACATACCGAAACGATGCGCGGCAGTGCGCGAATTGCGAACATGGCCGAGGAAGCCCGTGATTGGGGTTTGGACCCAGACGATCTGGCGAGCCCATTCGCCATGTGGCTGCCGCTCACGTCGCGCGGCGGCGAGATTCTGGCTGCGGTCATCGCCTTGAAAAAGGATGCTTGGCGATCGCAGCAGTCTGCCTTGCTGATGACGCTGGCCGGCGCTTACGCGCATGCTTGGAGCGCACTGGCGCCCCGGCCGGAGGCGTCGATAAATCGTGTGCGCCGCCATGTCTCCAAATCGCGGATTGCTTGGGGCCTGGGCGCGGCGGCACTGATAGCCGGTTTTCTGCCGGTCCCGATGTCCGCGCTGGCTCCCGCGGAAGTCGTGGCCGCCAAGCCCATGCTCGTCACAGCTCCCATCGAGGGCGTCATCGGCGACATTCTGGCGCCGCCCGGCACGTGGGTGGAAGAAGGCGCGGTCATTGTCAGGTTCGTCGATGTCAAGTTGCGCAGCGATGTCGAAGTTGCGGCCCGCAATACTGCGGTTGCCCAAGCGCGGCATTTCAAAGTGCTCCAATCGGCCATCGCCACCCAGCAGGATATGCAGGAGCTGGCGATTGCCAAAGCGGAGCTGGATGTGGCGAGCGCGGAACTCAGCTCTGCGACAGAGCTTCTGGCGAGATCGCAAATTCGTGCGGAGCGCTCCGGCCTGCTGATCTACGCGGCCAAGTCCGACTGGATCGGCAAACCGGTTGCGGTCGGAGAACGCCTCATGGAAATCGGCGATCCAGCGCGGACTGAAATCCGGATCGAACTCCCCGTTTCCGATGCCTTCGCGCTCAAGCCAGGCGGGCGTGTCGCCCTGTTCCTGGATGGCGATCCGCTGCGGGGTATCGAAGGGGCGATCACGCGCACCAGTTATCGGCCGACCGCGACGGCCGGGCAAGCACTCGCCTTCATGGTGTATGCGGCGTTCGATGATGCGCGCGCGCGCCGGATAGGATTGCATGGGATTGCCCGCGTCAGCGGCGATCCCGTGCCGCTTTGGTTCTATCTTTTTCGCCGTCCCATCGCAGCGGTGCGCCAGAAGGCCGGCTTATGACGGCCATGGCCCGACCGTCACCGGCTGTAGAGCCATCTCTGCCGCGGCTTCGCGCCGACCTTGGGTTTGAGCTGATCTCAGAGCGGGGCGGCGCCACCCCGTCGCTGATTGTCAGTGATCCGGTGCGCGGCACGTATTTTCGCCTGGCCTGGCCGGAAAGCGGCATCCTGCTGCTGTGGCGCGAGGCTGCGACGGTTGAGGATCTGAGGCGCCGGCTTCACAACGAATTTGGCATCGTGCTGTGCGACGAGCAGCGTGCAGCGGTGGAGGAATTTGCCTTCACCAACCAGCTGACGGTGACGGACAGCACCGGCACGTGGCATCGCTACGCCGCGATCCGGTCCGCCGGCCGGCACGGACTGATCAAGACGGTCATGCATGGATACCTGTTCTTCCGGATGCCGCTGTTGCATCCAGAACGGGCCTTGCGTCGCATTTTGCCGTGGATTTCGTTCATTTACACGCGTGCCTTCTGGACGGTGCTGACTGGCATTGCGCTGATTGCGGCCTATCTCGCGACACGGCAATGGACGGCGTTGGAGGCTGCAGCGCGCGATGCGCTGCGCTTGGAAGGCTTGGCTGTCTATGGCTTGGCCGTTCTCTCGCTCAAGGGCATCCACGAGCTTGGACACGCGCTGACAACGGTCAGGTATGGCTGCCGCGTCCCCAGCATGGGGATTGCCGTCATGCTGGGCGCACCGGTGTTCTACACGGATACGTCCGACAGTTGGCGTCTGGCGAAGCGTTCAGAGCGGTTGGCGATCGTTTTTGCAGGCGTTGGCGCGGAGCTGATTATTGCGACCCTGGCGATCCTGATGTGGTGCTTTCTGCCCGACGGGCTAGGCCGCGACATCAGCTTCGCCTTCGCGACGACGTCGATCGCCTTGTCGCTGGCCATCAATCTCAATCCGTTCATGCGATTCGATGGGTACTTCGCTCTGTCGGACTATCTGGAGGTGCCCAACCTTCAGTCCAGGGCCTTCGCGCTCGCGGTCTGGAAATTGCGGGAACTCCTCTTCGGGCTGGGTCACGCGCCGCCGGAGGCCCTGCCGGCCAAGTTGGAACGGCGTCTGATCGTCTATGCGGTTTTAACGGCCATTTACCGGTTCTTTCTGTTCTTAGGCATCGCCGTTATCGTTTATTACATGGCAGGCAAGGCGCTCGGCATCATCCTCGCTGCGTTTGAGCTTTCGGTGTTCATCGGGCGACCCATTGCGCTTGAGATGCTCGCATGGTGGAAGCTGCGCGGCGAGATCAAGACCGGCAGGCGATACCTGGCGACCATGTCGCTCGGCGCGGCATCGGCCATCGTGGTCTTCACGCCGTGGGTTTCGTCGATTCAGGCTCCGGCTGTTCTCGTGGCGAACGAGGAGCAGGCCATCTATCTGCCGTTTGCCGCCCGTCTGACCGGCATTCATGTGGGCAATGCACAGACTGTTGAGGCGGGCGAAACGCTGTTCGTGGCCGAGAGCCAGGATCTGCAGCGGCAATACGAAAAAGCACTCCTCGAACTGCGATTCCTCAAGTTCCAGGCGGCGCGGGCTCATGCAAGTGCCGAGGCCAGCAAAGACGCCGTCGTCGTGGACACGCAACGCGCGCGTGCGCAAGAGTCCGTGGCCGCGCTCGACCGGCAGCGGCAGCAACTCGTCATCCGCGCGCCGTTCGCCGGCCTGATCGTAGATCTCGATCCGCACATTACGGAGGGCCTATGGCTCGATAGTGGGCGACCACTGGCGCGGCTCGTTGCGCACCAGAATGCCCGTGTCAGAGGTCTGGTGGCGGATACGGACGTCGAGCGTGTTACGCGAGGCGCGCGGGCAATCTTCATTGCCGACGACGCGGCGGCACCGCGGCACCCGGCAGTGGTCGAAACCATAGCGCCATCGGCCGATGGCCGTCTGGCCGAGCCCGTGTTGGCGGATCTTCACGGCGGCGGGATCGCGGTTATCGAGCAGGACGGCGGGGTAAAGACTCGTAGCGGCTGGTTCGAAGTCAGCCTTGCATCCGAGGAGCCAGCGCCCGCCCAATTGACACGGGGTGTTGTTCACATTGATGCCGGCGGGGTGAGCCCATTCGAGCTGGCTTGGCGCCAAGTTGCGCGGGTCCTGGTCCGCGAGCAGGGGTTTTGAGCCGCTGGTGATTTGGGCGGGCGAGGGGCGGGGGCTACCGCTGCCCCAGTTTACGGACCTGCCCCAGTAGCCTATGAATTGGCTCAATTCGCGACGAGACCGATAGGCACAGCTCATTCCCCACGAGATGAAGAATTCCACTCACCGCTTCTGCGTCGCGCCCATGATGGATTGGACCGATCGGCATTGCCGGGCGTTCCACCGGGGGCTGACGCGTCATGCCCTGCTCTATACGGAAATGGTGACGGCGGACGCGGTCATTCATGGCGATCGCGCGCGCCTCATTGGCTTCGATCCGGCTGAACATCCCGTGGCGCTGCAACTGGGTGGCTCGGATCCGGCAAAACTGGCCGAAGCCGCGCGGATCGGCGCAGCGCTGGGTTACGACGAGATCAACCTCAATGTCGGGTGCCCATCTGACCGCGTGCAGGAGGGCCGCTTCGGCGCCTGCCTGATGGCGGAGCCTGAACTTGTCGCGCGGTGCGTCGCCGCGATGCGCACAGGCGGTGCAGATCCCCGTCACGGTCAAGTGCCGCATCGGCATCGACGATCAGGACGGCGAAGCCGATTTCCAGCGCTTCATCGACGTCAACGCCGAGGCGGGCTGCACAACCTTCATCGTCCATGCCCGCAAGGCGTGGCTCAAGGGACTATCGCCGAAAGAGAACCGCGAGATCCCGCCGCTCGACTACGCGCGTGTTTACCGCCTGAAGGACGCGCGGCCGGATCTGACCATCGTCATCAACGGCGGCATTGGCAATCTCGAAGCCTGCGCGGAGCACCTGCAGCATGTGGACGGGGTGATGCTCGGCCGCGCCGCGTATCACGAGCCCTATCTGCTGGCCGAAGTCGATCGGCGCTTTTACGGCAGCACTGATGCCGTGCCGACGCGCCGGGAAGCGCTGGAGCGGATCATGCCGCACATCAGCCGTCATCTGGCGCGTGGCGGGCGGCTCAACAATGTCACGCGCCACGTCCTCGGGCTCTATCACGGCCGCCCGCGCGGGCGGCTGTTCCGGCGCATCTTGAGTGAAGAGGCGGTGGGGCCGGGCGCTGGGCTGGAGGTGCTGGAGAAGGCGCTGGCAGCCGCTGAGGGTACCGCACACCGGGATGTTGCGGCGGCGGCCGAGTAGCCAA
This sequence comes from uncultured Alphaproteobacteria bacterium, assembly GCA_963786675.1. Taxonomy (GTDB): domain Bacteria; phylum Pseudomonadota; class Alphaproteobacteria; order Rhizobiales; family Hyphomicrobiaceae; genus JAGVSR01. Next base: position 571,032 of record CAWAZY010000003.1, read on the forward strand.
ACCATGGACATGGCCGGCTTAGCAAACGGTGACCTCATTCCGCTGCTTGGCGCGCTGGCGCTGGCGGGCATTGTCGCCGGATTTCTGTCGGGCATGTTCGGCATCGGCGGCGGGTCCATTCTCGTGCCGGTGCTCTACATGGCGTTCGGCGCCGTGGGTGTCGCGGAAGATGTCCGCATGCAAGTGACGCTCGGAACATCCTTTGCCGTCATCGCGCCCACGGGCCTGCGTTCCTACCTGTCTCACCGATCGCGGGGCCTCGTCGATCACACGGCGTTTCGACGGCTCGCCCCGTGGGTCTTTGCGGGTGTCGTGGCCGGGGTGGTCATCGCAGGGTTGGCGTCGAGCGAAGCCTTGCGCTGGGTATGGGTGATCGCGGCGAGCGCCATGGCCTTGAAGCTCGGGTTCGGCCGGGACGACTGGTCTCTCGGGCCGCGATTGCCGCCGTCTTGGGGGATAGAGGCGATCGCATTCATGATCGGACTTCTCTCCGCGCTCATGAGCATCGGCGGCGGCCTGTTCATGGTGTCGTTCCTGATGCTGTACGGGTACGCGGTGCTGCCAGCGATTGCGACATCATCGGGGTTCGGGCCGTTGATCGCCGTCACGGGGCTCATCGGCTATGCCATCGCGGGTTGGAGTGTCATCGGTTTGCCGCCCGGATCCATCGGCTACGTCAATCTTGTGGCGGCGCTGGTGATGCTCCCGACCAGTCTGGCCTTCGCCCCTCTGGGCGTGCGTGTCGCGCATGGTGTGCCGCGGCGAATCCTCGAGTTGGCCTTCGCGGCCTACCTCGCACTCGTGGCTTTGAAGTTTTTATGGACTCTCGTGTAAGGCCGCCGACGCGACGTCACGACGACCCCTCATTCCTCAGACAGCGCCACTCCGTAAACAGGCGGCTCGCGGTCGCCTTGTGCTCAGGGCGACACTTGCGGCGTAACTTTTTTGGGAACGAGCTGGCCGCAAAGGCGTTTCGGCGAACGACGGATAACCCGTCCAAACCTAATGAAATCCTAGGAGGATTTGATCATGAAATCGCATATTCTGCCAATTATTGGCGCCGCGACACTGTTTGCTGTCTCTGCCCACGCCCAGTCCTCGACCGCGCCTTCGCCTGATACGGCGACGCCGCCGGCGGCAAATGAAATGAGCCCGGCGCCGGGTGGTGCGGCTGCTCCGTCTGCTTCGCCGTCAACGAAGGCCGCGCCGATACCGTCGCCGTCCGCTGCAGCAACGACCTCGTCGGACACCATCAAGCTGACGGACGCTGAAGCCAAGAACCTCGTGAACAAGGTCGTCTACTCAAGCGACGACAAGAACGTCGGCGAAGTGGCGCAGATCGCTCGGGATAGCTCGGGCAATGTGACGGAACTTCATGCCGATATCGGCGGCTTCTTGGGTCTGGGTGAAACGCGCGTTCGCGTGATGCCCGACCAGTTCCAGGTACGGGAAGATAAGATCATCCTGATGCTGAATTCGGAGCAGGTGAAGACGCTGCCGAAGATCGACAGCTAACGTTTTCATCACCGTTGACATGGGCGCCGGAAAAAATTCCGGCGCCTTTTGTCATGAGATGGGCGTGTGTCAGCGACGTGCGCCTAGTCCGTGGTGTCTTTCAGAATGGCGCGGGAGTGGGAAAAGAAATCCCGGCGCAAGAGGATCAGAATGATCCAGGTCGTCGCGAGCACGAAGGCAAGCGGATGATAGAACCACAACAGGCCGGCGGCGAGGTAGTAGAAGGCGCGCAACCCCTCATTGACGTGGGCACCGACGAGGCCGAGTAGCGCGGCGGTTCTGCGCGCATGCGCCACGCGGGCGTCAGCATCGGGGAAATCGTGCGGCGGCGTCGCCCCCAGCATGCTCACGGTGTAGTGCGACAGGCGAAAGGCCCAGGCAAACTTGAAGAAGGCATAGACCATGATGGTCATCAGAAAGATGACCTTCACTTGCCAGAGAGCAGCGCCGGAATGGGTGGCCTGAGGCAGCAACTCGAAGATCAGCCGGGCTTTGTCACCATAACCCAGGAGGGCCGTCAGACCGCCTATGACGATGACGCTGGTTGAAGCAAAGAACGCATTGGCGTTGACGAGCCAGCCGAGGAGTTGGCCATCGACAATGCGATTGTCCCGCTCGCTCATGCGGACCATCCAGTTGGTCCGGTGGGCCTGAACGGCGGCCGAAATGGAATGCCGGTAGATCGCGGGCCGCGTCGTGATGAAATCGTAGGCGGTAACGGCGGCCAGGAACCAGACCACCGCGAACAGGTCGAGGGCAGGAATGAGATCGAGGAACACGGCGGCGGTCTCTTTATCTTTCCGGAGGTTCCGCGACTATGGCCCCAACACTGGGCTAGTGCCAGAGCCCAGCCGACCTAGTCACGGCTCTCAGCATAGCACGCTGTCTTCCGCTGGTCGCGAGCCCTTCAGATTTTCTGGTTCCAGGCACCGACAGCGGGGTGCTTGGCGAGGCGCGCCTCGATATCGCGGAAGATCGCGATTTTATTCTCTTCCGAAACCGGACTTTCGACCACGATGACGAGTTCGGGCTTGTTGGAGGATGCACGCACCAGCCCCCACGTCCCATCTTCCAGGGTCACGCGAACTCCATTGACCGTCACCAGATCGCGGATTTTCTGTCCGGCAACCCGCGCGCCCGACTTCGCGGCTGTTTCGTATTCGGCCACGATCTGGTCGACGATGCCGTACTTTTTCTCGTCGTCGCAATGAGGCGACATGGTGGGCGATTGATAGGTCTTGGGCAGTGCACGCTTGAGGTCGGCCATGGTCTTGTCCGGCGCGCGATCGAGCATGTCGCAGACGGCGAGTGCCGCCACGAGACCGTCGTCGTAGCCACGTCCCAAGGGCGGCTGGAAGAAGAAGTGGCCGGATTTTTCGAAACCGACGAGCGCCTTCTGTTCGAAGGTGTAGCGCTTCATGTAGGAATGGCCGGTCTTCCAGTAGAGCGCCTTGGCGCCGTTCGCCTGAAGCACGGGATCGGTCATGAAAAGACCGGTCGATTTGACGTCGGCGACGAACGTTGCACCGGGATGCTTGGCGGAAATATCCCGCGCCAGCATCACGCCGACGGTATCGGCGAAGATTTCCTGACCTTCGTTATCGACCACGCCGCACCGGTCGCCGTCGCCGTCGAAGCCGAGCCCCACGTCGGCCTTGTGCTGGATCACCGCCTCGGCGATGGCATGCAGCATCTTCATGTCTTCCGGATTGGGATTATAGCGCGGAAAGGCATGATCCAGATCGCAGTCGAGGCGCACCACCTCGCACCCGGCGGCTTCCAGCACCTGCGGGGCAAAGGCGCCCGCCGTGCCGTTGCCGCAGGCGGCCACGACTTTGAGCTTGCGCGTGAGCTTCGGGCGGTTGGTTAGATCGGCTATGTAGCGCTCGGCCATGCCGGGCACGAAAATGTAGCGCCCGCCGTCGCAGGCCTTGGACGTGCCGGATAGCACAATTTCCTTCAGACGGCTCATTTCGTCGGGGCCGAAGGTCAGCGGGCGCGACAGGCCCATCTTGATGCCCGTCCATCCATTGTCGTTGTGCGAGGCCGTGACCATGGCCACGCCTTCCACGTCGAGATCGAACTGCGCGAAGTAGGCCATCGGTGAGAGGGCGAGCCCGATGTCGTGCACTTCGCAGCCGCCGGCCAGCAGACCCGTGATCAGCGCCTGCTTCACGCTGCCGGAGTACCAGCGGTAGTCGTGACCGACGACGATGCGCTTCTTGACGCCGCGCTCGGCGAACAGCGTGGCCATGCCAAGGCCCACCGCGTTCAATCCCATCAGGTTGATCTCCTGGGGAAAGAGCCAGCGCGCGTCGTATTCGCGAAAGCCCGTGGGCTTGACGAGCGGCAGGCGTTCGAAGTCGGCGGTGTTGGGAACGAGGTCGGCGCGCGGACGGGGCAGCATGAGGGGCCTCGATGAGGGGGATGAATGGTCGGTCGGTCGGGATGGGGGTAAACCCCATACTGCGGCGGGATTACGACGCTAGGGGTGCGGCACGTAACTCAGGCGGCGGTCAGGCGCGGATCTGGGGGGTTAGTCTTCCAGCACAAGCCGTCCCGAGCGCATGTCGACGCGGTCGAGTTGGCCGAGGAACGACATGCCGAGGAGGCTGATGCCAAGCGCGCCGGGTTCGGAGACCATGCCGCGCACGTTGCGCACGGTAATCGGCCCGATGCTGACCCGGTCCAGCATGACCGGCGCCACACGGGCGCTGCCGTTGGCGGTCGATGATGTGTGCGTAAAGTCCTTATCGGTGATAAAGATGCCCGCACGTTCCGCATCCTCGTAGGTCAGCGCAACCAGCGTGGCGCCGGTGTCGACCAGAACTTCGATCTCGCGGCCGTTGATCTCGGCCTCGGCATGATAATGCCCGCCGCCGCCGGCTTCGAGTTCGACGACGAAGCCGCCAGTCTCGGACGTCGCGTGGGAGGATGGCGCAGGGTCGAGGATGGGCTCGCCGGTGGCGGCTGACATGGATGGCGGAGCTGTCCCCAGGATCGCATGGGCAACGCCCTTCAGCTCATCGAAATAAATTAGAGCTCCAGCACACATCATGGCGGCGACCGTCCAGGATGCAGCTTCCCCGAGCAGTGTGCGGGTACCAGACGACAGACTCATACTTCAAGCCTCGCGCGCAAAAATCTGCCGCGGGCGGGCGCCAATCGATCGCCGATCCTCAGCCGCGCAGCGTCAGGAAGTCTCCGGAGAACTCATAAGAGCGCAGGCGCCTTAAGAAACTCATACCGAGCAAACTCTCGTTAAGATTTCCCGGCTTTGCCACCAGGGCCTCGATATCCTGGAGCGCGATATCGCCGATGGCCATCAGGCGCAGCCGGACCGGCGCGGCAAAGGTCGTGCCGTTAGCGGTGCTGACGGGCGTCGTGTAGGAGAGGCTCGATACATCGATGCCGGCGCGTTCGGCATCAGCCGGTTTCAAGACGACGGTCGAGGCGCCGGTGTCGACGAGCATGGAAATGGGCGCGCCGTTGATGCTGCCGCGGGCCACAAAATGACCGTTGACGTGCTTACGCAACCGGACGGCCCGCTCACCGGCGCCAGCGTCGGGATCGGTCAGTGCGGAGCCTGCCGGGAGTAGTTCCGCACCAAGGCGGCGGCCGGCTTCCCCAACTTCGCCGCGGAAGGCGTAGCCGATGATCAGCAAGGCCGTGAGGCCGATCCAGATTCCGGCATGGCGCAACGCCGTCAGGGCGCGACCGCGGTAGTCGCCCGCGAGTGAGAAGAGATAAACCGCGACCAGCGCGCCGCCAATGACGAGCAGTCCGATGTCGCCGCCGTCGAGACCGCTCAAAGGCGCCGTCTCACCGGAGAGCAGGAAGAAAAGACCAATGAGACCGGCCAGCAGGACAAAAAGCCAGACCAGCATAACGTCAGTTCCCTTCAGCGGCCGCCGCAACCACGCGGCGGGGCAATTCATTCATGATGCGACGGCGCTCGGCGGAGGGAAGCGAGCTCCACGCCCCGATTTCATCGATCGTGCGCAGGCACCCCGTGCACAGGCGTGTCTTGGGATCAATGACACAGACCTTGATGCAGGGCGTCTCGATCATTGGTTTCGCCGCCCCCGAACCTGAACTCTGAATGGCCATTACGATGACTTAGAGGCGGGATGGGGGCGCCGCAAGGGGTGCTGGCGCACATGCGTCCGCATTGCGCCACTGGCAGGCCGCTTCCGTCCGGTCAACGGCGCAATGACAGCGTTATTGTACGGAAGCGGCGGCACGCTGACGTCCGCCCATGACCGCGCGCAGGCGCGGCTTACGCGGCTGGCGGAGAGTGGCGGGATCAGCGACCCGGTGACGCTCCTGGCCAAGCGGCTGCAAGGGCGCCATGGCTGAAAGGATGCGCTGCTTGGGCATTGTGATGATGGCTTCCGTTCCCTTGCGCAATTCGGACTGAAGCTCGAACTGACCGCCATGCAACTCGATGAGGTTCTGCACGATCGGAAGACCAAGTCCGGTGCCGCCTTCCGCGTTTTCATGCGCAAGCGATCCCTGCCCGAAGACCTGCAGCACCTTGGGGATTTCATCCGCGGGAATGCCAGGCCCCGTGTCGCGTACCGAAAGATACTGCCCGCCGTCCGTCATTGCGCCGACGGTGACAGTGATCCGTCCGCCCTTCGGTGTGAACTTCAAGGCGTTGGACATCAGGTTGAGGCAGATCTGGCGAATCGCGCGCTGATCGGCCCAGATCTGCGGCAAATCGTTGTCATAATCTTCGATGAGATCCACGCCCTTCGACTGGGCGCGCAGCTTCAGAAGGCGGTGGCAATCCTCGGCCACGTCGGACATGCGCAGCGGCTCTTCGTGCAGCTCATAGCGTCCGGCCTCGATGCGCGAGAGATCCAGGATCTCGTTGATGAGGTGCAACAGATGCTTGCCGCTGTCGTGAATGTTGCCGGCGTACTCGCGGTAGGTCGGATTCTGCAGCGGACCCAGGATCTCGGCCTTCATAACCTCCGAGAAGCCCATGATGGCATTAAGCGGCGTGCGCAGTTCATGGCTCATGGTCGCCAGAAAGCGAGACTTTGCCTTGTTGGCCGTTTCGGCGCGCCGGCGGGCCTCTTCCGACAGGAGGCGTGCTTCTTCAAGCTCCGCAATCAGCGCATCCTTCTGGGCGCGGAATTCCAGCATCGCGACCGCGGTCGAGTGAAGACCCTTGGCGAGGAAGATGAAGTAGACGTTGACGCCAGCCGCCATCGACGCCAGCGCGAAATAGAAGGGATCGTTGAGGAGCAGAAGGCGCGCCACGACAACGGTCGTCATCGGGATGGTGCCGGCATAGAGAATTCCCATCATCGTCGAGGCGAACGACATGCGGATCGCCAGCACGACGATGAGGGTCGCAAAGAGGAAGACGTGCGAGGAGAACACGGCCGGTTGCGCGCCCGCGCCCGATTGCGCAAAGCCGACGAGAGCGAATCCGGCCCACGTCGCACCATTGAAGGCTTCGGCGAGGGTCAAGCGGCGTCGCCAGACCCGAATGTCGACTTGCTCGCGCGGTTGGGCGAGGTAGCGGCGGCACTGCTCGATCAGCACCACCTTTGCGGCAATGACGATAAGCAGCCAGAGGACCGCTTCATAGACCGGCGCCCAGAACATCGAAGCAAGCGCGAAGATGATCGACAGCGCCGGCATGGTGACGGCCGCGCCGATCTCGTTGCGCGCGAACATCGAGAGAAGTTCATATTCGAATTCGGGCTTGATCGAACTGCCGCCGGCAAGCCTCGCGCGCGCAGCCTTGATGTCATCCGCGGCACGCTTGCGCGTGTCACGCCGCTGCTGTTTGACAGCAAGTTCATCGGCTGTGGCGTTACTGCTCATTCCGGTCGCCGCTAAGGGCGCAGGGGTCGATCAGGACCCGCCGCGGAATTATTCCAACGGCAGCTCTGTAACTCCCCCACGCCACACATCGTTAATCTGCGTGCAATTCGCTAAGGTTGGGTTTATTCGCGTTCAAAGTTTGCATAGGAGGGCAGATGCAACGCAGAACGCGGGGGTCCGCGAGGCCAGGTCCGGCCATCACCCGTCAACGGCTGGTTCGGCTCGGCGTGCTCATTGTTCTCACGGTGGGGGCGTCTTTAGTGTCGCGTTTCCAAGGCACGCCGGAGGGGGGCAACGTTACGGGCAGCGTCCGTCTGGTGGACGGCGACAGCTTTTTTATCGGTCAGACAGAGGTGCGCATGCAAGGCATAGACGCGCCGGAGGGTCGGCAGTTCTGCCGCGACAAGGGGCGCGAGCGGCGCTGCGGCGAGGATGCGCGGCGTGAGTTGCAAAAGCTGATCGGCGGCAGGCCGGTGCGCTGTGACGTCCACTCCAAGGATCAGCATGGACGGTTGCTCGCCACATGCTTTGCCGCCGATGGGACCAACCTCAATCGCGAAATGGTGACGCTGGGCTGGGCGATGGACTTTGGCGGGTATAGCCGGGAAGAAGCGACCGCGCGGTCATCGGCGCGCGGGCTTTGGGCGATGGAGTTTGAACGCCCCCGCGACTGGCGCCGCTCGAATGGGGTCGGAGGCTGATCGGGACGAAAGGATCTGGTGGCATGAAAATTATTGAAACGGCGGTGGCGCCCAACCCGCGGCGCGTGCGCATGTTCCTGGCGGAAAAAGGGATCTCTGTGCCCACCGAAGAGGTGGATCTGATGGCGGGCGACTTGAAGACCGTCGCATTCACGCGCCTCAACCCGCTGCAGCGCGTCCCTGTCCTGATCCTCGATGACGGCACGGCCATCTCGGAGACCGTGGCGATCTGCCGGTACTTTGAAGAAATCGCACCCGCGCCGCCGCTGATGGGCCGGGATCCACGCGACAAGGCGATCGTGGAAATGTGGAACCGGCGAGTTGAGCACGGGCTCTTCCAGGCGATCGCGGCCGTCTTCCGGCATCTCAATCCCAAGATGGCCCATCTGGAGGTGCCGCAGGTACCGGCGTGGGGCGAAGCCAACCGCGAGAAAGTAATGGAGCACCTGGCCATCCTCGATGGGCAGTTGGCTGAAAATTCGTGCGTCGCGGGCGATGCCTTTTCGATTGCCGACATCACGGCCTACATCGCGGTTGGCTTCATGAAGCCCGCGAAGCTGACCGTGCCCCCTGAAATGTCGAATGTTTTGAGATGGTTCGCGGAGGTCTCAAGCCGTCCGAGCGCCGCGGCCTGATGGGCCGTGCCCTCCGGCGTTGCCCGTCGGGGCGGAGCCTGTTACCTGCGGAACAGGCCGTCAGTGCGGGGCAGACTATCCTGAAAGGCCGGAGCGGGCGGTGAGGACAAACAATGAAACTGACGGTGATCGGGTGCAGTGACGCATTCGGCAGTGGCGGACGCCTTCAAACGACATTCCTGTTGGATCACGACGGTGGGCGATGCCTGATTGATTGCGGGGCCACGGCCATGCTTGGCTTGGCGCGCGAAGGGATCGATCCCAATAGTATCGATACGATTTTCATATCGCATCTGCATGGCGATCATTTCGCCGGCCTCGTCTGGTGGCTGATCCATGCCATTCATGTCGCCAAACGCACCGCGCCTTTGACCGTCACCGGTCCAGAGGGCATCGAGGCGCGCTTTGCGGCTGCCGCCGAGGCGCTGTTTCCCGGCGCTACGACAACGCCCCGGCAATTCGAACTCACCTTCCAGACCTACACCGAACGCCAGCCCCTGACTGTTGGTGCGGTCACGGTGACACCGTTCGAGGTCAACCATCCGTCCGGCGCGCCGCCGTATGCCTTGCGGCTCGCTGTGGGCGGGCGGACGCTTGCGTTCTCGGGCGACACCGAGTGGGTGGAGGCCCTCGTCGATGCAGCGGCCGACGCAGACCTCTACATAACCGAATGCTACGCCTACGAGGCGGACGCGCGCTATCACATGAACTGGCGAACCATCGAAGCGGCCCTGCCGCGTCTGACCGCACGGCGCATTCTGCTGACCCACATGGGGCCGGAGATGCTCGCCAATCGGCATTGTATCAATGCGCCGCGCGTGTTGCTGGCCGAAGACGGCCTGAAACTCGACGTGTGAGATGCCGGAGCCTCTCGCTAAACTCCAGCGCGAGATCGAGGCCTGCCGCGTTTGCGCGGAGTGTCCAGCCGGGCCGCCCTTGCCACATGAGCCCCGCCCGGTCGCTCGGCTTCACCGGCAGGCGCGCATTCTGATTGTCGGACAGGCAGCGGGTACGCGCGTGCATCGCTCAGGACTTCCATTCGACGATCCCTCCGGTGACAGGCTGCGCGCCTGGCTCGGCGTCACGCGCGAGGTTTTCTACGATCCGGTGAAGTTCGCGTTCGCACCCATGGGGTTCTGCTTTCCCGGCCTCGATGCGAAAGGCGGCGACCTGCCGCCGCGCAAGGAATGTGCGCCGTTGTGGCAAGCGCGGGTGTTGGCCGCACTCCCGGAGGTGTCGCTTCTCCTGCTCATTGGCCGCCATGCACAGCGCTGGCATCTTGGGAAGGACGATGGCCCGTCACTCGGCGTCACGGTTCGCGAACTGGCACGGACGCCCCGTCGGGGACCGGCGGCGGTGACACGGCTGGCGTTGCCGCATCCCTCGTGGCGCAACACGGCGTGGCTCAAGGCCAACCCTTGGTTTGCTGCCGAAGTCCTCCCCCGCCTGCAAGACGAAGTCGCCCGCAGGGCGCACTAAGCCAGAAACTGGTTTCGCCTTCGGCGACAATGAAAAGATAATATTGCGGCGCATGACGTCATGTGCGACCATTTGGGAATTATATTCCAATGCAAATGGAGCCGCCATGCTCGATGAAATGGACGTCAAGATCCTCGCGATCCTGCAGGAAGACTGCACGCGGCCCGTGGCGGAGATCGGCCGGGAAGTGGGTTTGTCGACGACGCCCTGCTGGCGGCGCATTCAGAAGCTGGAGGAAACCGGTGTCATCCGGCGGCGCGTCGCGGTGCTGGAACCGGCCAAGGTCAACGCGGGCGTGACGGTCTTCGTGTCGATCAAGACCGACAAGCATTCCACGGCGTGGCTGGACAAATTCCATAAGGCCGTCGACGACTTCCCCGAGGTGATCGAGTTCTATCGCATGTCCGGCGAGGTGGATTATCTGCTGCGCGTGGTCGTGCCCGACATCAGGGCCTACGATGCGTTCTACAAAAAGATGATCTCGCGCATCGAAATTGCGAAGGTCTCGTCCGCGTTTGCCATGGAGCAGATGAAATACACCACCGCGCTCCCGCTCCAGTTTGCCCGTGAAGACCGCACGGTCAACACGCAGACCTGACGCAAGCCGGGCCTTATCGCTCAGAAGTCGAGCGGCAGAACGTCCACTTCGGCCCCTGGCTCCAAAGCCAGTGCGCCGATGTCGCGAACGATCAGCGCATTCGCCGCCGCGAACAGCGAGACGAGCGAACTGTCCTGCGACGGTTGCGCAGTGACCTTCCATTCGCCCCTGTCGCCCCGGACGAGGTTGGCGCGCATGAAGTGCATGCGCGGACCGTTCGCTTCCAAGGGACCATCGAGACGGGCTTTGATGGCCGCCCCCAGCGGTTCGTCCGTGCCCATGAGGCGGGCGAGCAGCGGCACCAGAAAGACCCGGCCGCAGATGAGCGCGGAAATCGGATTGCCGGGAAGGCCGAGCACGCGCTGGGAGCCCAGCCGTCCGAACATCATCGGCTTGCCGGGCCGCATGGCGATCTTCCAGAAATCGAGATCCATGCCGCGCGCCTTGAGCGCCGGGCCGACGAGGTCATGGTCGCCGACCGACGCGCCTCCGGTGGTGACAAGAATATCGGCGGATGCCGCCGCGGCAATCTTCTCGTCCAGTGACGCGCGCGTGTCGGCCGCAATGCCGATCAGTTCCGGCTGCCCGCCGAATGCGGAAATAAGCCCGCTGAGGCCGAGCGGGTTTGACGAAACAATCTGATCCGGACCCGGGATCACACCCGGCGGGACGAGCTCATCGCCGGTCGCCAGCACCGCCACGACGGGCCGGCGGCGGACGGGCAGGGTGCCATGACCCATGGCGGCGGCGAGCATCAGCGCCCGGGAGTCGAGGCGGCGGCCCGCATTCAAGAGAACCTGGCCTTCAGCGAAATCGACACCGCGCGGGCGAATGTTGGCGCCACGCACCATGGAGGCAGGCGCCGTGATGCGGATCGTCTCGCCCTCCGCCGTGACGTCTTCCTGCATGACAACGGTGTCGGCACCGGCAGGCACGGGCGCGCCGGTGAAAATTCGCGCGCACATGCCCGCTTCAACGCCGCCGCCGAAGGCCTGCCCCGCGCGGCTCTCACCGATCACCCGCAACGCCGCCGATGGTTTGGCGAGGTCATCCGCCCTGACGGCGTAGCCATCCATGGCTGAGGCATCGAACGGGGGTTGCGTGAGCTTGGCGGCGACATCAGCGGCGAGAATGCGCTGGGAGGCATCGGCCAGCGGAATATTTTCAGCGGGAAGCGGTGCCGCGCCGTCCAGAATGCGTGCCAGCGCCTCGGCAACGGGGAGCATGGCCATGGGGTTCAATCCTTCGCGGTGCCGGCGGCCCGGTAGGTGCCCGAGCGCCCGCCCGTCTTTTCGATCAGCCGGATGTCCTGAAAGCTCATGCTTTTGTCGGCGGCCTTGAGCATGTCGTAGATCGTCAGGCAGGCGACGCTCACCGCCGTCAGCGCTTCCATCTCGACGCCCGTCTGACCGGCGACTTTCACCTCGGCCGTGACGCGCAGGCCGGCCGGTGCATTCTCGGGCACGAAGTCGACGCTAACCTTGGTGATCGCCAGAGGATGGCACAGCGGGATCAATTCGTGCGTGCGCTTGGCAGCCATGATGCCGGCGATCCGCGCGGTGGCCAGCACGTCGCCTTTTTTTGCTTCGCCCTTGGTGACGAGTTCGAGCGTGGCGGGCTGCATGGCGACAAACCCCTCGGCAATTGCAGTTCGTGTGGTGACGTCCTTGGCCGAGACGTCCACCATGTGCGCTTCGCCCTTGGCATTCAGGTGAGACAGCTTGCTCATGCGGCAGCCTTTGCTAACAGGGCGCGGGTGGCGCCGGTCACATCATCCTGGCGCATCAGGCTTTCGCCGACGAGGAACGTGTTGACCCCCACCGCTTGCAGGCGCGCGATGTCGGCGGGTGTGAAGATCCCGCTCTCGCCAATGACGATGCGGTCGGCGGGCACGCGTGGCGCCAGCTGCTCCGTGGTGGACAGCGTTGTTTCAAAGGTTTTCAGATTGCGATTGTTGATGCCGATGAGCGGACAGGGCAGGGCGAGCGCGCGATCGAGTTCCTCGCCGTCGTGGACTTCGACGATGGCGTCCATGCCCCAGTCGCTGGCCGCGCTGGCCAACTCCGCTGCCAACGCGTCGTCGACTTCTGCCATGATGATCAGGATGCAGTCCGCACCCCACGCGCGCGCCTCCACGACCTGATAGGGATCGATCATGAAATCCTTGCGCAGCACGGGCAGCGCGACCGCGGCCCGCGCGTTGGTCAAGTATTCCGGCGCGCCTTGGAAAGAGGGACCATCGGTGAGGATCGACAGGCAGGCCGCACCGCCCGCCTCGTAAGCTCTGGCCAGGGCCGGTGGATCGAAATCGTCGCGGATCAGGCCCTTCGAGGGCGAGGCTTTCTTGATCTCGGCGATCAACGCGGGACGGCCCGCCGCGTGTGCGGCTTTGAGAGCACCGGTAAAGGACCGCACCGGGGGTGCGGATCGAGCATATTCCGCCATCACCTGAAGCGGGCGCTTGGCCTTGGCCGCCGCCACCTCTTCAAGCTTATAGCGTGTGATCTTTTCCAGAATATCGGACATCGGCGGACCTTAGCGGCTGGGGGCCTTGGTTGCTAGCCGCCGCACCGCGTCTGGTCAATGCCGGGAGGGGCCGAACGACAGCCGCTCAGCCGCAAAATCCCCGCCGGGCAGGACCGGCGGGGCATGTCGAGGTAGGCGTGGCTCTCGAGCGCACTTTCACCCGTCCAGGGGAAGTGTCACAGGTCGTAGCCTGAGCGCGTGCAACTCGTAGAGCCGTTGGGGGTGTCGACTGACAGCCGCGCCTTCAAACCGCGCGCACTGCCGAGCGTCGCTTCGCCGACGACTTCGCTTTCACCGGCGGCTAGAGAAAAGTCACCGCCCTGGTTGATGTCGGACTCGCCGCCGGGTCCATGCTGGCTGATCTTGAAACGGTAGGTGCCCTGCGTGGCCTTGCCGGCATGGACGATCCCCGTCAGCGCGACATCGCCGCCGCGCTTGACCATGCGGATCTCGCAGGTGAGGCCGCCCGGTGCGGCTCCGGCGTCCATGGAGGGCGCCATCAGACCGGCCAGCGCCACCGCGGCGAGGCCCATGCGGCTCAGAGATGTCATTGTCATTGTATCCTCCTCTGGGTGCGCCGGCGCGGAGAAGGCGAACCCTCTCCGCGCCGCCGGACGTTTTTAGTTACCAGCCGCCCTGGATGATGACGGAGGTGTTGTTCCGGCCCGCCTGGGTCACGTTAGCCGACTTCCCGGAGCCGAGCTGGATCACTGCGGAAGCGTTGCCCGAGCCCGACTGGCTGGTGGAGGCCTTGTTGTTGTTGCCGAACTGAGCGATGCCGGCGATGTTTCTCGAACCGCCCTGGCTGACGGACGCCGCGTTGCGTCTGCCCTGCTGTCCAACCACCGCGTCGTTGCGCGCGCCGCTCTGGTAGGAGCGGACATAGTTGAAGCCGCCGCGCTGGTAGGTGTGGACGCGGTTCTTGACGCCGCGCTGGCCGAGGCCGACGCTGTTGCCATAACCGTACTGCTCCACCTTGACCTTCGAGCCGGCGAAGGATGTGGTCGCACCCGTGCTAATGAAAGCGGCAAGGGCGGTAGCGGCGATCAGATAGGTCTTCATGGGTTTTCTCCCTTTGATCATCTCAACCATCCGGCGGACTGCCTTCAGGTATGTGTGAGTTCTAAGGGAGTGGGGCTGAACCGAGATTGAACCTGACGTTTATCTGCGGTTCATGCGAATTTCCGGTTCTTGCCGGTCGTTGCTGGCGACGGAAGTCCGGCCATTACGCGAGCGTCTGGCCATTGGTGACGGCGACGAGGCGATCCAGCGCGGTGCGCGCGGCCCCGCTGTCGATGGCGTGCGCGGCCAGCGTTGTGCCATCGCGCAACGTGGTTGCCTTCCCGCCGACAATGAGTGCGGCGGCGGTATTCATCAGAACGATATCGCGGTAGGCGCCGGGCTTTCCATCGAGCACATCGCGCAAGGCGGCTGCGTTGACGGCGGCATCGCCCCCGCGCAGCGCATCGAGTGTCGCGCGGGGTAGTCCGGCGTCCTCCGGTGTGACCTCGAACAGGCGAACGGCTCCATCTTTCAATTCCGCGACCTTGGTTGCCGCCGTGGTCGAAATCTCGTCGAGGCCGTCGCAACCATGGACGACCCACGCATGCGTCGATCCAAGAGCCTTCAGCACATGCGCCACAGGTTCAACCCAGGTCGCATCGAACACGCCGATCACCTGACGTTGGACGTTGGCCGGATTGCAGAGCGGTCCCATCAGATTGAACAAGGTGCGCACACCGAGTTCGGCGCGGACGGGCGCCCATTCCTTCATCGCGGCGTGATGCATGGGGGCCCATAGGAAACCCACGCCGCTGGACTTGATCGCCGCCGTGATCGCTTGCGGCGGGAGATCGATCTTCACCCCCAGAGCCGTCAGAACGTCGCTGGCCCCCGACAAAGACGATACGGAGCGGTTGCCGTGTTTCGCGACATTCAGGCCAGCGCCCGCCGCGACGAATGCCGCCGCCGTCGAGACATTGTAGGTCTTCAGTCCGTCGCCCCCGGTGCCGACGATGTCGACTGAATCGGCGGGGGCTTCGACCGGCAGCATACGTGCGCGCAGCAGGCGCGCGGCACCGGTCAGTTCATCGACGGTTTCGCCGCGCACGCGCAGCGCCATCAGGAACGCCGCCTTCTGCGGCGGAGTGGCCGCGCCAGCGGTCATCGCGTCGAGAGCCTCGAACATGCCGTCTGCCGAAAGACGTTCGCGGGCGGCGAGACGGGCCAGCAAGGCTTTCACGTCGAAGGGCGCAGGGGAAGCTGTCATGGGTCTCGGGGTCCTTGCCGGGTCAGGCCGCGGAGCGGGGTTTGGCCGCGCGCGCCGTGGGCTTCATCCCGGCAAGGGTGAGGAAGTTGGCCAGCAACGCATGGCCCTGTTCCGAGGCGATGCTCTCGGGATGGAACTGCACGCCATGCACGGGGTGCGTCTTGTGCTGCAGGCCCATGATGATGCCGTCGTCTGTCTCGGCGGTGATTTCCAGGCAATCGGGCAGTGTCTTGCGCTCGACGATCAGCGAGTGATAGCGCGTCACCTCAAACCGCTCGGGCAGGCCCTTGAAGACGCTCTTATCGAAATGGCGGATGGTGGACAGCTTGCCGTGCAGCGGCTCGGGCGCGCGGATGACCTTGCCGCCATAGACCTGCCCGATCGACTGGTGGCCGAGGCAGACGCCGAGAAGGGGGATGGTGGGGCCTGCCTTGGCGATGAGATCGAGGCAGACGCCCGCCTCGTTGGGCGTGCAAGGACCGGGCGACAGGACGATCGCCTGAGGCTTCTTCGCCATGACCTCTTCGGCGGTGATCTTGTCGTTGCGATGGACTTCGCACTGGGCGCCAAGCTCGCCCAGGAAGTGCACGAGATTGTAGGTGAAGCTGTCGTAGTTATCGATGAGGAGCAGCATGGGGTGTCCTGGTGGCGAGAGACCGGCGCATGATTGGCCAGCATAGGGTGTCGTCAGGCCCGGCTCAACTGCCGGGGGGTGATCAAGTGGGTGAGCGTACCGCGGCGGACATCGATCCCGCGCCAGGTCGGCTCGTCGAAGGTTAAAACCGCCAGCGCACACGTCGGAAAGTTGTCCGCCAGCGCGGTGAGGTCATCCGCCGATCCGCTGCCCGCCAGCGCCAGGGCCAGATTGTGCATGGCCGGGTTGTGTCCGATCACGAGCGCGGTCGACGCCTGCTCCGGAATGCCACGCAGGATGGCCATCAGACTTTCCGCGCTGGCCAGATAGAGGTCGTGATCGCACCGCACCTGTCCGCCCGCCGGCTCGAAGTCCGGCAATGCCAATTCCAAGGTTTGGCGTGTGCGCCGGGCCGGCGAGCACAAGATGATATCAGGCGCGATGCCGAGCCGCTTCAATTCCGCGCCCATGACGGGGGCCGCCGACACGCCACGCGGATTGAGCGGCCGGTCGAAGTCATCGAGACCTGGCGTGGCCCAGCTCGATTTGGCGTGTCGCAGCAGGGCGAGGGTCAGCATCGGGCCTCGCACCGTTATCCGAAGGGTCCGCCATTGCCCTTGGCGTGGGCGGATTTCGAAGGACGCGTGGCAAAGCGCACCGCATCCTCCGCCGCGCGCACAACGGCCTTGGCCTTATTGATGCATTCTTGCTGTTCGCTTTCGGGGACGCTGTCATAGACGATGCCTGCGCCGGACTGGATGTGCAGCATTCCGTCCTTGACGATGGCGGTGCGCAGTACGATGCACGTATCCATCTCGCCATCCGCCGTGAAATACCCCACGCATCCCGCATAGGGACCGCGCTTGGCCTTTTCCAGTTCGTCGATGATCTCCATGGCGCGGACTTTCGGCGCACCCGAGACCGTGCCGGCCGGAAAGCCCGCCATCAAGGCGTCCACGCTATCCTTGCCGGCCGACAGGCGTCCCACCACATTGGAGACGATGTGCATGACGTGGCTGTAGCGCTCGATCACGAATTGATCGGTGACTTCCACGGTGCCCACTTCCGCGACGCGGCCGACATCGTTGCGTCCCAGATCGAGCAGCATCAGGTGTTCCGACCGCTCCTTCGGGTCCTTGATCAGGGCTTCCGCGAGGACACGGTCTTCCGCGTCGTCGGCCCCGCGCCGCGCCGTGCCCGCGATCGGGCGGATGGTGACGCGGCCATCGCGGACGCGAACGAGGATTTCCGGGCTCGATCCCACCAGCGAAAAGCCGCCGAGATCCAGATGGAACAGGAACGGCGATGGGTTCATGCGGCGCAGAGACCGGTAGAGCGCAAACGAGGAGAGCGCGAAGGGTGCTGTAAATCGCTGCGAGAGCACGACCTGGAAAATGTCGCCCGCGCGGATGTACTCTTTCGCCTTGCCCACCATGTCGAGGTATTCGCGCTCGGTGGTGTTGGAGCGCGGTTCGGGATGGACGAGCTTGCCCGGCGCATGCAGCGTTTCGTGTTCGATGGGCCGGTCGAGCGCTTCGATGACCTTGGCCAGCCGCTTGGTCGCGGCCTTGTAGGCCTTGTCCGCGGGCTCGCCGGCGGCGGGGCGCACGGGCGTGACGAGGATCATCTCATCCTTGACGCTGTCGAACACGACGACGACCGTCGGACGGATCAGGACGGCGTCAGGCACGCCCAACGCATCCGGGTTCTCGTTGGGCAGATGTTCAACGAGCCGGATCGTGTCGTAGCCCATGAAGCCGAAGACGCCCGCCGCCATCGGTGGCAATTCCGGCGGCAGATCGAGTCGCGATTGGGCTAGAAGCGCGCGCAATGAGCCGAGCGCGCCCGTGCCGGCATCCTGGAACACGGGCTTCTTGGCTTGCGGGTTGAGGCAGATTTCGGCGTGGTCGCCGTGTGCCCGCCACACGATGTCGGGATCGAAGGCGATGATCGAGTAGCGCCCGCGCGTGGCACCGCCTTCCACCGATTCAAGCAGCAGGCTCATGCTGCGGCCGGCACACAGCTTCAGATAGGCCGAGACGGGCGTTTCCAAATCGGCAACGAGTCGCGTCCAGACCACCTGCGCGCGGCCGGAATTGTAGGCGCGGCGGAAATCCGCCTGCTGCGGGAGCGCGTCGACGGCGCCGGTTCTGGAGGAATGGGTGCTCACGCGCCGTCCTCGTCCTCTCTCAGAAAAGCCTCGCCGCCGGGCCGTCAGATCAGATGCTCGCGCGGCGCCTGTCGCGGCGCCGGCGGGCCTGCGCGCCTATTGCGCGGTGTCGGCACCGGTGACGCGTTTGAATTCCGTCTCGTCGACGTGAACGCCGAGTTTGTTCTGAAGCTGCGAGACGTAGGCGATCAGAAGATCGTTCTGCAAATCCTGGCGCAGATCGGTGACCAGCTTGTCGGCATCCGCCTTGGGCAAGTCGCCAGCCGGGGAGATCTTCGTCACTTTCATGACCGTCCGCGTGCCGCGGTCGACGGTGAGGGCGGAGGCGGCGCCATTGAGTGGCTGCGCGAACGCGGTCTCGACGGCTTCCTGCGTCAGGCCCGGCGGAACGAGATTGCGCTTGATGTCCTCCACCTTATCCGGCGTGCCGCCGGCATCGGCGGCGACCTTGGCCAGATCCTCGCCCGCCTTCAAACGCTCGACAAACTTATCCGCAGCCTCTTTGACGAGGCGCCCACGCTCGGCGTCGAGCCAAGCGGTTTTGGCGGCGTCCTTGACCTCTTCGAAGGGCTTTTCGCGGGTTGGGTCCTTGCCCTGCACATCGAGCCACGCATAGGCATCCGAACCCAATTCAACGGGCTCGGTTTCCGTCCCCGGTTCGGTGCGGAAGACAAGCCGCGTGACGCGTTCGGGCGTCGGGATCCCGTCCAGTGCCGTCGTTCCGTCCGGCGTCTTGCCGGACTGATCGCTGGCGGGAACTTCGATGTGCTTCAGTTTCAGTTCGCTGGCCATGTCCTTCAGCGATTTGCCGGCGTTGCGGCCTTCCTCGACCAAGTCGGCCTTTTCCTGCAGCAGAGTCGCGGCACGGGCGGATGCAATCTTATCGCGGACCTTGTCCTTGGTTTCCTCGAACGTGCTCTTGCGGCCGGGTTCGACTTCGATCACCCGGAGCAGAACGGTCGCAAACCGGCCCTCTGTCACGTCCGAAATGGCGTCGCGCTCCAGCTTGAATACGACATCGGCGATCTTGGAATCGATCAGCTGCGGTTTCGACAGCATGCCGAGATTGACGTCCTTCTCCGTGGCGCCTTGTTCCTTCGCCACGTCCATGAAGTTCTTCGTACCCTTGACCAGGGCTTCGCGCGCAGCCTCGGCAGCGGCCTTGTCCTTGAACGCGATCTGTTGAACGCGCCGGCGCTCGGGTGTGTCGTAGGAGTCCTTGTCGGCTTCGTAGGAGGCTTTCAAATCCTCGTCGCTCACCTGAACCTCTTTCTTGAGATCCTCGGTGCTGGCCACGAGAACGGAGAACCGGCGGTACTCGGGCCGCATGAAGTCCTGCTTGTTCTCGTCGTAGTAAGCCTTGATCTTGGCTTCGTCCGGCTCGGAGACGGTAATCTTGCTCGCGTCCATCTTGAAGAACTCGATGGTCCGCGTCTCGTTGTTGTAGGCGTTGTTGATCTTCAGGAATTCCTTGGGGACAACCGTCGACGACAGGATGGCCGTGGACAGCTGCTGGCGCAGTTCGTCTTCGCGGCGCAGTTGCAGGAAGCCCGCCTCCGAGAGGTCGAGCCGGGAGAGAAGATCGTTGAAGCCCGTGCGCGAGAACTTGCCGTCAGGCCCAGCAAAGTCGGGATCCGTGCGCAAACCCTCCACAACCTGTTCGGTGGACAAACCGAGGTTCAAAGCGTTGGCATGCTCGCGCAAGGCAGCCTGACCGATCATCTTGGACAGAACCAGACGGTCGACGCCCTCGCGGCGGGCTTCTTCCGCCGTGATCCGCCGTTCGTTCTGAATCGACAGGCTTTCCAGTTCGTTGCGGTAGACGCGATTGAACTCGGTCGCGGTGATTTCGGTTTCGCCGACCGTGGCCAGCGCGCCGCGGCCAAAGCCTGTGATCACGTCGGCAATCCCCCACACCGCGAAGCTCAAAATGAGCAGGCCGAGAAGAATTTTGGCCACCCAACCGGTGGAGCCGCGTCGCAGAGCGTCAAGCATCGCTGACCGTGTTCCTCGTTCGCACAGGCGTGGCCCCGGGTTGCGTCCTATGAGACGCGCCGATCCAGGGTCGCCGGCGGGATTAAAAGTCAAAAAACCCGCGCGTGACGCAGGCTCAGGGCGTGATATGAACCCCAGCCGGAACGCGAAAGCAAGGGGTTGAGGGAGGAAGGGCGGATGTCGGGGGTAGGGACGGGGCTGCGGCCACTCGTGGCCGGGAACTGGAAGATGAACGGCACGCGGATCGCACTTGGTGAAGCAACCGAGGTTAATGCCACCGTGCAGGGGCGCGCCGGGTCTCCCAAGGCCGATATTCTGATCTGTCCGCCGGCGACCCTGGTGCTGGTTATGGCCGAATTGCTGAAAGGCGGCGCGGTTTCGATCGGTGCCCAGGACTGTCATCTGGCCGCTTCGGGCGCCCACACGGGCGATGTGTCGGCGGAGATGCTGGCGGACGCCGGCGCCGTGGCGATCATCGCCGGGCACTCCGAGCGGCGGGCCGACCACGGAGAAACCGATGTCATTGTGCGCCAGAAGCAGGCGGCCATCCATCGGGCAGGGCTGACCGCCATCGTGTGCATCGGGGAAACGGCGGGACAGCGGCAGGCGGGCCAGACACTGGCGGTCGTGCAGCGGCAGCTCCAGGGGTCCCTCGCCGATACGTCGACCTCTGAAAACACTGTGATTGCGTATGAACCCGTATGGGCCATCGGCACGGGTCTGACACCGACTCTAGAGGATGTGGCCGATGTACATGGCGCCATCCGCGCGGCGCTCGAGGTCCGCTTCGGCGGCGACGGCCGCGCCATGCGCATCCTATATGGCGGGTCGGTTAAGCCGCAGAATGCCCGCGACCTGATGTCGGTTGCCAATGTCGATGGGGCGCTCGTCGGCGGAGCCAGTCTCAAAGCTGCCGATTTTCTGGGGATTTTGGCAGCCTACGATGACGTACCGGCTGAAGGCGGTGCGGTTTGACCATGGGCGTGGCTTGCGGCATGGCTTGGCCTGGATGATGATAGTGTGCGACCGCTGACTGGTTTCAGTCTTCAAAACCCGGTCCTTTTTTGAAGAGACAATCGCTGCATGACGGTGCGTTCGACCTATTTCCCGATGTTGCTGAGCTTTGTGGCCGCGTTCGCGCCGCCGCCGGCCGCGTGGGCGCTCCCGCTGGCGCCGGAAGCCTGTGAACGGGCGCGCGGTGAACAGACGGAATTGTCGTCGAAGGGCGTCGCCATCGACGTGGCGAAGGGAGGCGAGTGGGGCCGAGCGAATCTGGATCGCGCGCGGCTGGCGCAGGTGGCGCGCTGGATCGAACTGGAAGAGCAGAATTCTCTTCCGCTGCCCGCGTCCCCCGATCGAAGCCAAGGCTCAACCTGGGTCGGACGACACCAAGACGAAGGCGACGGAAGGGGCGGTCAAGCCCAAGCCCAAGGCTCCCGAGAAATCCACGCGCAAAGAGGCTGAGGAAAATAAGCCGGCTCCCGCGGCTAAACCCAAGCCCAAGCCCAAGCCCCGCGACGATGCGTATATTCCGCCCGCCCCCCAGTCCGGCCACGAAATCCAGCATGCCACCCCTGGCGCGCCCGAACCTGCGCTGCCGTGGTCATTGGCCCCTTAGGATCGGCGTTAGCCCCCGGTTGGCTGCCGGATTGGTGGCCCAGCTGCGGCGCCCGGTCAGCCGAAACAGTCTGGCGGCCCGTTGGAAACTCGGCTAGAAGGCCCACTTTCCTCATATCGGCCCAATCCGGGAGCACCCTTCAAGATGACCACGATCCTGCTCGTCATTCACCTCATGATCGCAGCCGCGATGGTGTTCGTCGTGCTGATTTAGAAGTCCGAGGGTGGCGCGCTGGGCATCGGCGGCGGTGGCGGCATGTTTGCGGGCCGTGGCAAGGCCAACCTCATGACACGGGTCACGGCGGGATTGGCGGCGGCCTTTTTCACCACCAGCCTGCTGTTGACGATCGTTGGCACCCGTACCGCGCCCCAGGGCTCCCTGCTCGACGCGCCCGCCGCGACCGCGCCGGCGGCCCCCGCGACGACCGATGGCGCCGCGCCGGCCACGGCGCCAGCCGAGGGCGCGCCGCGAGGCGGTATTCTGGATAAGATACAGTAAGTAGCAGCGCGCGGCCGGGCTCTGAAGGGTCCGGCTGTCGCTTTGTGATGCAACCCGAAGGTCGCTCGCCAAGCTGTTGGGGATGTGACCCATTTGCCGCTTCGAATTGGGGCGGTGCTCATGTAAGCCTCGGACTCCATGCAGCGGTACATCTTCATTACCGGCGGCGTGGTCTCCTCCCTCGGAAAAGGCCTAGCATCCGCCGCCCTCGGCGCGCTTCTCCAAGCGCGCGGATATTCCGTCCGTCTCCGGAAACTCGATCCCTACCTCAATGTGGATCCCGGAACGATGAGCCCCTATCAGCACGGCGAGGTGTTCGTCACCGACGACGGGGCTGAAACGGACCTTGATCTTGGCCACTATGAGCGCTTCACCGGCGTTCCGGCCAAGAAGTCCGACAACATCACCACGGGGCGCATCTACCAGGACATCCTCGCCAAGGAACGGCGCGGGGATTACCTCGGCGGGACCGTCCAGGTCATTCCCCACGTCACCGACGCCATCAAGCAATTCGTGGTCTCGGGCAACGAGGACGTGGACTTCGTACTTGTCGAGATCGGCGGCACCGTTGGCGACATCGAAGGCTTGCCGTTCTTTGAAGCCATCCGGCAGCTGGGCAACGAACTTCCGCAAGGGTCCGCGATCTACGTGCACCTGACGCTGATGCCCTACATTCCCTCCGCGGGCGAGTTGAAGACCAAGCCGACGCAGCACTCCGTCAAGGAACTGCGCTCCATCGGAATTCAGCCCAACATTCTCTTATGCCGCTCGGACCGCGACGTGCCCGCCGGCGAGCGTAAGAAAATCGCCTTGTTCTGTAACGTGCGGGAAGAGGCCGTGATCCAGGCGCTCGATGTGGCCTCGATCTACGATGTGCCGCTGGCCTATCACCGCGAAGGGCTCGACCGTGAAGTGTTGAACGCTTTCGGGATTACCGGCGCGCCCAAGCCCGATCTGGTGCGCTGGGAGACCATCTCGCGCAACATCGCGACGCCCGAAGGTGAAGTGACAATCGCCATCGTCGGCAAGTACACGGGTCTGAAGGACGCCTACAAATCGCTGATCGAGGCCCTCGTGCATGGCGGCATCGCCAATCGCGTCAAGGTCCGGCTAGAGTGGATCGAGAGCGAGATTTTCGAGCGCGAAGATCCCGCACCCTACCTGGAAGGCGTGCACGGTATTCTGGTGCCCGGCGGGTTCGGGGAGCGCGGGGCGGAGGGCAAGATCCTCGCCGCCAAGTTCGCGCGCGAACGCATGGTGCCATATTTCGGGATCTGCTTCGGCATGCAGATGGCATGCCTGGAGGCGGCGCGTAACCTGTGCGGCATCACCGAGGCCAGTTCGACGGAGTTTGGTCCGGCGACCGAGCCCGTCGTCGGTCTGATGACCGAATGGATGCGCGGCAACGAACTGGAATCGCGTCGGCAGGGGGGTGATCTGGGCGGAACCATGCGTCTCGGCGCCTTCGCCGCCGCATTGGATTTTGGCTCTCGCATCGCCCAAGTTTACGGCGATACGACGATCTCTGAGCGCCATCGGCACCGGTATGAGGTGAACACGCACTACCGCGACCGGCTGGAAAAGGCCGGCCTCAAGTTCGCGGGACTGTCACCCGACGGATTGCTGCCGGAAACGGTTGAATATCCCGACCATCCCTGGTTTATCGGTGTGCAGTTTCACCCGGAATTGAAGTCGCGCCCGTTCGAACCGCACCCGCTGTTCCGCTCGTTCATCGCTGCAGCCGTCGAACAGAGCCGCCTCGTCTAGCGGAGATATCGCACAGCCTCTGCCCAGTCTGACGCAGGCCAGCCAGGGCGGGTCTATGTTGTGACCTTTTCGAGACTTTGTCCGAAAAGCCGTATCGGCGGGTGTTCAATCCGCAGGGCACAGATTGACGATTTGCCCCGACTGTGGAAGCAATGTGGAGAAATTGAGATCCGCCGCACGGGCGGACGTATCGCGTTCCCGGGCTTTTCAAGGGACACAGGGCGGAGGATTTAGGTTATGATGTGGTCGCAGGCAATCTGGGTAACATCGGTCGCGGCGTGGGCTGTACTTCTGGCCGTCGGCTTTACGGGCTTCGTGCCCCTCTGAAACGTCTCGCGGGATGCTTTATTCCAACGACGGCAACCAGCGACGACAAACGGATTGAAAGAGGGCCTCCAGGTGGGGCCCAATTTTTTTGGCGCTCAGGATGCGCTGGTCGGACCCGATGGTGGAGGTCTATCTCCGGAAGCCGCGGGCCCGGGATTTGGGCCAAATCCAGCGGCCAGCTACAACGGCCTACTACAGCGGATTGATGATTTTAGAGAGCAGGCTGCTGCCCGGTTTACGCAGCGGCTCAACCGGCTTGATGGTCTGCTTGGGCGCGCGGCGGGACGGAGACACGTAACGAACGCCAAGCAGCGAACCCTGCCGCCAGGCCACTTCACAATCGATCAGCAGCCGCTCGATGGGCATGAAGAGCGTGAACCGGTCAGGGGCACGGTCCCGCGAAATCTGGCCACCGCGCACCACCGTCAATTCCAAGCGCGCACCCGTCGACGACGTGTCCTTGATGACGCACTGCATGGGAGCCGTCAGGCTCGGATGCTGGATCTGGGCGCACAGGCGTGAGGGATTGCGCCGCGCCCAACGCTGGTCGAGCACGTTCGTGTCGGCCGTGGATGTCGTTTCAGAGTTTGCCGTGGACGCCGGGGATGCCGTCGCGTTCACGGGCTGGGTCTGAGAAGATCTGTTCAACACCGCCCACCTCGGGTTTGAGCAATTGTCTGGTCCCGAGCGTTATAGCCGATGGTGGGTTTAAAGATGGTTTTACCTAATGATCCAATTGTCTGCTTTCGCCCGCTTTCGGGCTTTTCGGACTCTCGCGCCGGTCCGGTCGGGGCCTTGGCCGCCGGCCCAGGTGGAGCTAGCCCTGACGTTCCGATTCCTCGGCCTTGAGTTCTTTTTTCGAGAGCTTGCCGATCATGGTCTTGGGCAGGGCATCGCGGAATTCGATCGCGGCGGGAAGCTCTATTTTTGACAGTTTCACTTCGAGGTGGCGCATCAGGTCGGCCGCGGTGAGGGTGGCTCCGGATTTCAGCTTAACGAAGGCCTTGGGTGCTTCGCCGCGGTACTTGTCGGGTACGCCGATGACGGTGACCTCTTCGACCGCGGGATGCTCGTAGATCGCTTCTTCCACCCGGCGGGGATAAACGTTGTAGCCCGAGCAAATGATGAGATCCTTGATCCGGTCGACGATCTGGAAGAACCCGTTTTCATCCATGATGGCGACATCGCCGGTCCGCAGGAAATCTCCCACGAATTGAGCCTCTGTTTCGGCCGGCTTTTTCCAGTATCCGCGCATGACCTGGGGACCCTTGACGCAGAGTTCACCGCGCTCGCCGGGTGCCACTTCAACGGTTGGGTCTGCGAGGCTGCGCAGCGAAATGATCGTCTGCGGGAACGGCAGTCCGATGGAACCGGGATGCGGTGGTCCTTCCAGCGGATTGCAGGTCAGGACGGGCGAGGCTTCGGATAGGCCGTAGCCCTCGACCAGCTTGCACCCCGTCACGGCCTCGAATTTTTGCTTCACCTCCAAGGGCAAGGGCGCCCCGCCGGAAAGGCAGAATTTCAAAGAGGTCAAGTCGAAGGACTTGATCTTGGGGTGGTTCTGGATGGCGTTGAACAGCGTGGGCACGCCGGGCATGATCGTCGGCCGCGATTGATGGATGAGTTTCAATCCGTCATCGAGGACGAAGCGCGGCATCATCACAATTTCTGCCGCTTTGGCGATGCCGAAGTTCATCACCACGGTCATGGCGAATACGTGGAAAAACGGCAGCACGCCCATGACGCGCTCCTGACCTTGGTCGAGGTCGGGCGCCCACAGCATCACTTGCTGCGTATTGCAATAGAGGTTGGCGTGGGTGAGCATCGCGCCTTTCGGCGTGCCCGTCGTGCCGCCTGTATATTGGAGCACGGCGACATCGGTGTGGGGGTCGATGGTGACCGGCACGAGGGCGGCGCCCCGGCGCATCAGATCGGCTTCCAGCACGATCCGGCTCGCATTCTTCGAGCGGCGCGGATGGGAACGCTCCTTGGCTTTAAACAGCCGGAAGAGCATCGACTTGGCGCCCGGCAGCAGTTGATCAAAACGGCCGACGATGGCCTTGGGGAGCGTCTTGGACGTCAACAGCGCATCGACTTTGTCGAACAGGAGCTTGAGGTCCAGCGTGACCATGATCTCGGTCTCGCTGTCCTTCAGCTGGAACTCCAGTTCCTCCAACGTGTAGAGGGGATTGAAATTGACGACCGTGCCCCCGGCCTTCAACACCGCGTAATAGAAAACAATGAACGTCGGCGTGTTGGGCAGGAAAAGTCCGACCTTGGTTCCCTTCCGGACCCCCATCTGCTGCAGGCCGGCGGCCGCGCGCTCCACGAGCCGCCCCATTTCCGCGTACGTCGTGGTTCGGCCCAGAAAGGTCGTGCAGGGGCGGGACGGGTAGTCGCGGGCGGCATGATCGAGAAGGCTATCCAACCGGTCGGGGGTGAGATCGGCGTACCAGTCGACGTTGGCGGGGTAGCTGCGGAGCCAGGGATACGAAGCGGACGAAGGGGCCATCTCAGTCATTGCCGTCCATCCATTTGGTTGATTTCACCAACAAAACCGGCACAAATCCGCCCGGTTACCGCGTCAAGATACGCAGGTACAACTCACGAGTGCCGGCCAGCGCGGCCAACGGGCCAGGGCCGCCCCTCAGGCGTCTTGGTCCCGATCATCCGGACCTGCCGGCGGGCGGCATGACCATCACCGGTACCCCCGTCGCCAGCGCTAATTTCGCCTATGCGGCGCCAAGGCCTCTTCTCGACGCCCGGGAACAATGCTCGAAAGCGTCATCCACCGCATGGGACTTCCCAGCCATTGAACACTTTTTCATGGTTTCGGACTAGACCCTTCCTCTGGCTGCGCGGGTCGATTGATCCGCCGTGTCACGCTGGAAACAGACCGGGCTCGGGCCTGGGCTTATTCGTGGTGGCCGCCTGTCCGAGCGTGCAGATGAGTTTGCCTCAACTGGACTTACCCGGGCTTTAAGGATATGTGACGGCCTAGCTTGTTGCGAAATCTGTCGTGACCTAGGAACACGTTAGGGAACCTGTATCCAGTTCCGGGGCTTACCGAACTGGTGTGGAGAGCGATATGGACGAAGTGGCAACCAAGATCATCGAGATCCTCAAGAAGCACATGAAGGAGCCTCGGGACGACATTTCGCTCACGACGCAGCTGACGGATCTGAAGATCGAGTTGCTCGACTTGGCGATGATCGTGTTCGACATCGAAGACACTTTTGGCATCGAGATCCCGTACAACGCCAATGAAGATGTCGAGGACTTCAAGACCGTCGGCTCCGTGGTCGACCGTGTGAAGGCTCTGATGGCCGGCGGTGACGCCGCAGCCGGCGCGAAGGCCTGATTACTTCGCGCTCCGCGCCGAACTCAATTCTGGTGAATTTTGTCACGTCCGGCCGCCGCCGGGCCAAGTGTGAGTATTGTCATGGGTGAACCCAAGAACGGGCGTCGCGTCGTTATCACCGGTATGGGTGCGGTGACACCCATCGGGACCACCGTCGACGAATTCTGGGCCGGTCTCAGGGCCGGGAAGTCGGGCGTCAGCGAGCTTGGCGGGTTTCCGCTCGAAGACCTCAAAATTCTCATCGCGGCCCAGATCAAGGACTTCGATCACAAGGCGCGCCTCAAGCACTTCAAGCGCGACCGCATTATCTCGCTCGCCGACCGCTATTCCTGGTTTGCGGCGGTGGCTGCCGACGAAGCCGTGCGCATGTCGGGCCTGGAAATGCCGATCGCCGATCCGTACCGGTCGGCCTGCATCATCGGCTCAGGCGCCGGCGGTCTGGTCACCTTTGAGACCGCCTACCGCGATCTCTTCATTCTCAACAAGCGCGCCACGCATCCGCTGACGCTTCTGCGCATCATCGGTTCGTCGGCATCCGCCCACGTCGGCATCGAGTTTGGCGTCAAAGGCCCGACATTTGCCACCTGCTCGGCCTGTTCGACGGCGACACACGCCATTGGCATCGCGCGCGATTATATCCGTGGCGGCCTCGTCGATGTCGCCATCGCGGGCGCATCGGAATCCGTCATCAACTACGGCACCATGAAGGCCTGGCAGGCGCTTCACGTGCTGTCGCCGGAAGGCTGCTTCCCGTTTGCCAAGAAGCGCAACGGTACGGTTCTAGGCGAGGGTGCCGGCATTCTCGTCATGGAAAGCTACGAGCACGCCAAGGCGCGCGGCGCGACCATTCTTGCCGAACTGTGCGGCTACGGCATGGCCTCCGACAGCCAGGACATGGTCAAGCCGACCGTGGAAGGTCCCAGCGTGGCCATGCAGAACGCGCTCGACGACGCGGGTTTGACGCCTGATCAGATCGACTATCTGAACGCGCACGGCACCGCCACGATGGACAACGACATCAACGAGACGAAGGCCATCAAGGAGGTCTTCAAGGATCACGCCTACAAGCTGGCCATTTCTTCCACCAAGTCGATGCATGGTCATCCCCTCGGGGCGGGTGGCGGCATCGAGGCGGTCGCCTGCATCAAGGCGATGCAGGAGAGTTGGGTGCCGCCGACCATCGGGCTCGATGAGCCGGGCGATGGCTGCGACCTCGATTACATCCCCAACGTTGGACGCGACAAGAAGGTCGGCTACGCGATGTCCAATTCGTTCGCGTTCGGCGGCCTGAACGCCGTGCTGGTCTTCGGTCCGCCGCCCGCATAACGGGGCTGGCCACATCGTATGGTGCAATGCAGCGTCAAAGGATCAGGGCGCGGTTCTCGATCGGGGGCCGCGCCCTTTCTGCGTCGCGGCCCTTGCGAAGGAGGGCCCGCGATGAGAAGCTGTCCCGTTGGCGTCCGCAGAGACGCGTGCGGGGAGCGAGAGAGTGCGCGAAATCCTGATTATGGCGGGAGAGGTGTCGATCCGTGCGCGGCTGCTCGATACGCCGACGGCGGACGAGATCTGGCGCGCGCTCCCGATCCGCGCTTCGGTCCAGACGTGGGGGCCTGAGGTTTATTTTCGCGCACCCGTCCAGGCCGAGCAGGAGCCGGAGGCGCGCGACGTGGTCAACCCAGGCGAGATTGCCTTTTGGCCCGACGGGGATTCCATCGCCATCGCATTCGGCCCGACGCCCTTGTCGCGCGACGGCGAACTGCGTCTGGCGGCCCGCTGCAACATCTGGGCGCTGGCGCTCGACAACGTCGAGATCTTAAAATCGGTCTACGCTGGGGAAGACATCTCGGTGTCGGCGGCCGCCTAAGGCGGCCAGCGGCGTTCTGGTTCCAAGCGCTAGGCGATGGGCGTTACGTCCGGCGGCTGCGGGCCAGGGAATACGCCGGGCAGGTGTTTTGCCAGCACAGCCGCAAGATCGTCCAGCGGGTTCTGGCGCAGCGGCCGTATTTCCCGCAGCGTTCCCGACAGAATGTGCGCATCAAGCTGTGCGAGGGGGACTTCGATGCACAGCCGCGCATCGCTCAGCCGGCGGCGATAGGCGGTCTCATTGGCGGGCAGCGCCATATCCTCCAGGAGCGCCGACACGACCGGCCGGCGCATCCAGATCGCTTCCGAAAGCATGGCGCTGCTGTCGGCCGTGCAGACAATCAGTCCGCAATCGCGGAATAGGCGGCCGAGAGTTCCGGGCCCGGCGGTTCGGACATCGATGAACGCTTCGATGGGGCTGGCCGGCTCTTGGGCCATCGCCGTCAGCCGATCGCTCAGGCTTTTGGGCGTGCGCCGCGAATTGGAGACGATCCAGGTGAGGCCGTTGGCGGCATGCGCGCTGGTCATGAGGTTGAGCAATCGGTTGGCATCGCGCGCCGTGAAGCGCACGGTGCCCGCCGGCCCGCCGATGAGGAGCCCGGCATGGCGCGGGGCGCCACTCTCAAAGCGCGGCGGATCAGCGAGTTGGTCCGGGTCGGCCGCGCTCGGCTTCAGGATGGTGACCTGATTGGCCGCTGGTTCAGGCGTGTCATAGGAATTGAGCGCCAAGGCAATATCGGCGGCACGAAACCGGCGCAGCGAGCCGAAAAAGATGTTGGGGATGCCAAGAACGCGCGCTGCTGCGATGTTGGCCGCCAATGTATCGCCGCCCGCGGAGACGAGAAAATCGGCCTTGGGCCATGTGGCCGTGTCGATGCGGAAATACCGCGACAGGATATGCTGGGCATCCGATCCCCGATTGACGAGGGCGGACAGAAGCGGCGGCACGGCGAACGCCGGCCTCTTGATTTCGACAATGTGCAAGTCGACTGGGACGAGCCGGCGTGCGGCTGCGACAATCGCATCGGCACAGTGATAGTGGCCGGGCTTGTCGTCGCGCAGTTCAATGGCGGTCAAGCCGGTCATGTCGCTGTTCTTCCTCACGACGTGCCGTTTGCGTTGGCGGGGGTGCGGGTCAGCCGCAGACGGATAGCAGCGATGTTGGGATCATCGGCCAGCCCCAACAGCTCAATGTGCTCCAGCGCCTCGCCAGTGTTGTCGCTGGTGTGAATGATACGCTGCTCCTTGACCGCCCGCACGCCGACGCGGTCGCGAATTTCATGTTTGAAATTGAGGTTCTCGTTGTCGAAGCGCGGACGCTTCTTGCGCGTGCGCCGGCCCGGGCGCTTCGGGTTGGGATCGTGGCAGACGAACCAGTAGACGGGCCTTGCTTCCCCGCCCGGTGCGGTGGCATCGCTCCAATTTCCCCCGCGCACGCCATTGGTGATGGCTGTCCGGTTGGTGTCATCGACGGCGCCTTCCGCCAGAATTTTGAACCGCGAAGCCAGGAGGTCGCGGATCGCGGGCACGGGTTCCATGGCCGCGCCGAAGTCGCGCAGAAACAGCGTCAGCAGTCCCGCATCATAGCGCGCGACATCGAAGTAGCGGTGTTTCAGGAACTTGTTCTTCTCGGCATAAAATCCGAGCAGGTCGATATTGGGAAACGCATCCGCGTTGCGCAGGGCCGCTTCGATATCGTCGAACGTGCGCGGGGGCGAAGCACCCGCGGCGGCGGCCAGGCGCTGCAATTCGGCATAGTACTTGGGATCACGGAATGTTTTTGGTGACAGCGCCGTGGTGCCCGGTGGGACGCGGCGCGACTTGATATGCAGCATCAGGTGATAGGCGAAGGACAGAAAGCGCCAGTCATCGGACGCGACATGCAGCCCGGACGGGCGGGTGTGCACACTGGCCAGCATGCGGCGCGCCATCGACGGCGTGTAGTAGGGCGCGCGGCCGAAGTAGAAGCCGCCGCTGCCGTCCTCGGCATAGATATCGAGCGGGTACGTCGCGACACGGTCCGAAAAGATCTGCGCGACGCGTGGGGCATCGGCGGCCGAGAGCAGAAGATCGATGTCCCCGTCGTGGGTGCCGTCCTCGATCGCTTCCGGCCAGCGCAGCACGGCGTGGGACAGGCCGTCGAGCCGGCGCAGAAATTCGACCGGCGGCACACCGGCGGGGCCGAACTGCCGGCGGTTGTCGATGGGGGCTTGCGGGCAGTCGAGCACGATATATGTGCGGCCGGCAATCTCTGTCCGTCCCCGGATGGCGATGCGGCCGCGGCGCGCATGGCGCATCATGGCGGGCAGAGACATCGCCAGCGTCCAGTCGCGCGGCACCAGAATGGTATCCAGGCGCGCGAGGGCTTTGGGATCCATCGCCGCCTGCGCGGCAGGTCCGTGCAGGATGGCCACCGTGCAATTGCTCGCATAGACCGAGCGCGGCGAAGCATAGCCGATCAGCGCATGTCCTGGTCCGCTGCCGGGTTCATGGCGCACGCCTGTCTCGGGACCGCCGCGCGCCATGATGAGCACGTCACGCGCACCCAGAGCCGAGACGTCTGCAGGTGTCAGGTCCTTCGGCGGCAAGACCAGCGCCACGAGACGGTCGCGCAGCAACGCACCCGCATCGAGGCGCGGCAATCCGCCGGTGAGGACGCTGAGCGGCTTCGACATGTGATCAGAATATCCCGGTCGGCGGCGGATTCATTTCCCCGGCGAACGGTACGAGTTCGAACGACGGCCGTCCACGCGCATCCGAGCACGGGGCCAGCGCAAGAACGGGGTGGGCGCCGTGGCCGCGCGCCAGGCTACCCGCAAAGGTCAGCCATTGGTCGTAGAGCGCGGTGACCGTGGCGCCGTTCGCGTAGAGCCGATGCTCCGGCCGTCCCACGCCGCCGACGGCTTCCACCACTCGCCGCCATGCCGGCAGGACACGCCCGTTCCAGATTTGCGCTGGGCGCGGTTTGGCCAGGAGGCGCGCCTGATCGCGCTGTGTGAACTGCAGGAGCAGTTGTTCGGGCTCGGGCCGGACGAAGGCGATCTGCAGGTCGTCATCGGCACCGATGAGACGGAACGCCGGGTCGGCGCCGTAGCCATCGAGCCCCGACCGCACGACACTGATGATGTCGTAATGCAGGATGGCGCAATCCGTGGCGCCCAGCTCCGACCAGACGGCTGCGGGCCCCGCCGTTTCGATCTTGCGCCGCAGCGCGTTGGTGATGTCGAAGACGGGCCATTGTCCGACCTCGGCGGCCAGCCGGTCGCGCACGTCGCCCGGCAACGCGCCGCTGCGCAACAGGTCGACGAAGGTGCTCTTGCCGCCGCCCGAGGGCCCGGATAGGAGAAACAGCCGCATGCGCCAGAATCCAAGCCAGCCGGAGTGTCACGCGCTTGTAACAAATCGGGTCCGGCGCGCAAGTTTTGGGGCGCGTAGAAGACGGTTTTGCCCGCGCGGCGACCCGGCGCTTCCTCTCGTGTTTGCCCGACTCCGGCGAGACGAGCCGCGCCCTGCGCGGTGCGCCGAAATCTTCGGCCCGCTGGCCTGGGGAGCAAGGCGACCCGGCGCTTCCTCTTATGTTTGCTCGCCTCCGGCGAGACCAGCCGCCTCTCGGAGGCATCCCGAGCAAAGCGAGGACCAGATGCCGTGAGAGAAATATGGTGGGCCCGCCAGGACTCGAACCTGGAACCAGGCGGTTATGAGCCGCCAGCTCTAACCATTGAGCTACGAGCCCGGGTTTGGCGCCGGAGGGGGTGTTCTACACGACTTGCAACGGCCTTCAAGTTGCCGGGCCAGTTGCCGGGCCAGTCCGGGGGCCAGTTGCCGGAAAAGTTGCCGGGACTATTGGTGGAGGGATCGGCCATCATTTGGCCGGGAAAACCGTGGATTTCTCGCGCGTCCTAACCCTGGAGACCCCATGTCCATCCGCCGTCCGCGCCGCGCCGCGTCCCCCATGCTGTCCCTGGCAATGATCCTGGCGCTGGGCCTGATGCTGCCCGCGCTTTCCATGACGTCCGCCGCCGCCGAGGAGGGCCGCATGCCGCGCACCGTAACCGTATCTGCAACCGGTCAGGCGTTCGCCGTGCCCGACATGGCGCGCGTGCAAACCGGCGTGGTCTCGGAAGCCGCAACGGCCCGCGAGGCGCTTTCCGCCAACAATGCCGCGATGGCCAAACTGATCGAGGGGCTGAAGGAGAACGGGATCGACGCCAAGGACATCCAGACCTCAGGCTTTCATTTGAACCCGCGTTATACACATCCGGGCGATGGCCAGCCGCCACAGATCGACGGCTACCAGGCGACGAACAACGTCGAGGTCACAGTCCGCAATCTCGATACGCTTGGCACCGTGCTCGATAAGCTGGTGACGCTGGGCGCCAACCAGATGAACGGCATTGCCTTCGATGTGACCGAAGCTGAAACGCTGCGCGACGCCGCGCGCAAGACCGCCATCGCCAATGCCCGCCGCCGCGCCGAGCTTTACGCAGCCGCCGCCGGCGCCAAAGTCGGCAAGGTGGTCACGATCAACGAGGGCGGCATGTCCGAGCCGCGTCCGTATCTGGCAGCGGCCCGCATGAGTGCTGAAGCCGTTCCCGTCGAGCGCGGTCAGCAGGCTTTGGACGCCAACGTCACGGTGACGTGGGAACTGGATTAGCAAAGGGCTATGTGAGCGCTACGCGCTCACTGTATCAATTGAGCGCTACGCGCTCGACACCGGACACGAGCTCGGCCGCGCCCGGCTGCAGCGACCAGTCGGCGAAGTTGCGCATTTCGCCGGTCTCGCGCACCCGGGCAAGCCGGTCGAGATCGATTTGGCCCACCACCCATTGCGGCACACTCAGCGGGCCTTCGGCGATGATGCCGGTGTCCGATACGCCATGCTCGGAGGGCACGTAGATGCCGGCCGATCCTTCGTTGCGATCGACAGCGGGCGACCAGAGCGCATCGCCGACGGTCGGGCTCTGCACGGTGGCGATGGTGTTCTCCAGCGCCCGGGCCATGGAGCCGGTCCGCACGCGATGAAAGCCTGAAACGCGTTCGGTGCAGGAGGGCACGAGCACGATTTCCGCACCCGCCTCCGCCAGCGCGCGGCCGAGCAGGGGAAATTCGCTGTCGTAGCAGATGAGGATCGCGATGCGGCCGAGTGCGGTATCGAAGACTCGCAACGGGCCGCCGGCCGCGATGCCCCAGTCACGCTCGAACGGTGTCATCACGATCTTTTCCTGCTCGCCGACGAGGCCTGAAGGCGTGACGAGCTGGGCGGCGTTGACGAAGCGTCCGTCGGATTTGAGCACGGGGCCGGAGCCAACGAGGATGTGGACGTTGTGCTGCGCGGCCAAGTTCACATGGTGCTGGATGCGGGATGCGGCCAGTTCGGCGACTTTGTCGAGCGTCACCTTGAGGTCCGAATAGACCTCCGGTCCGAAACAGGCGGCCTGCTCGATGGCGGCGTATTCGGGAAACACCAACAGCTTGGCACCTGTGGCGGCACCTTGGGCCACCCAGTCGGAAATCTTGTCTTCCCACGCGGCGAGCGAGGCCGGCTGGCCGATGGGGTATTGCGCGCTGGCGATGGTGACGGGCGTGCGGGCCAAGATCTAAAGCGCCTTCATCCAGAATTGCATGCGGTGGGTGGTCTCGCCGGGCTGGTCGATGTCCTTCCAGTCGTAGGTGGCAAAGACGTCGACGGGTTCATAGCCGCGCTTCCGCCAGAACGGATCGAGCGGGGCGTAATCTGCGGGCTTCAGCGGATGATCGTCCGGGCGCAGCACGCGGCAGAAGGTGGAATGCGTGAAACCGCCGAGCGCGTGGGCCTGCGCCTCGCGACCCTCGAAGAACGCGTGCCCGAGACCATAGCCGCGATGGCTCGTCAGGAGCACGCTCTCGCCACAGTAGAAGATCTTGGCAATATCGAAGCCCGCCGCCCGGAAAGGACCGCCGAACTCGTCGGCGTGCTCGATCATCGGCGCGCCGGTCGATGCGCCGACCATGAGATCACCGTCGTAGGCGGCGATCACCACGGCGCCTTTGGCGGCCGCGAAGGTGTCGAGATACTTCTGCTCGTAGTCCAGGGTCCCGTCGTACAGGTAGGGCCAGTCGCGGAACACGGTGATACGCAGGCGCGCGAGATCCGGCAGGACG
The DNA here is from genome assembly GCA_963786675.1 of uncultured Alphaproteobacteria bacterium. Lineage (GTDB taxonomy): Bacteria > Pseudomonadota > Alphaproteobacteria > Rhizobiales > Hyphomicrobiaceae > JAGVSR01. Next base: position 606,973 of record CAWAZY010000003.1, read on the forward strand.
GCGCGAATGGCGCCGCCTGTCAGAGACCGTACGTCGAGCGTATTCTTTTCCATCACCGGTGTGTTCCGCGGTTCTGGCGCACTTAGCCCGCGACCTGGGCGATCCAGTCGGTCAGATTGTAGTAGGTCGTCACACGGGCGATTTTGCCGTCGCGGATGGCAAAAAACGTACCGGCCGGCAGTACATAAGTCTGGCCCTTGGCGGGCGGCAAGCCCTCGTCGGTGTTCTTGTAGACGCCGTGGACGTTGAATTCCGCTGCCGCGCGGGCGCCGTCCTTGGACACCATCACGACGATGTCTTTCAGCTCTTCCTTGTAGTTGTGGTCCATGCGCGCGTTGAAGGCGCGGAACTTATCCTTGCCGTGACGGCGCTCGCCCTGGTTGATGTCGTGAATGACATCGTCGGTCATCATGTCGATCATGGCGTCCGTATTGCCGCCGTTGAAGGCCGCGTAATAATCGCGGATGAGGGCGGCCGTCTTGGCGCGGGCGGGGCTTTCGTCTTGGCTCATCTGGCTCTCCATGGGCAGGGATGGACTTCGGATTCGGGTGCCTGTTTAGCAGCTGCCTTGCCCACCTTCCATGTGGTTTGCCCCCAACGAACGCGACAAAGCGCGGCGGACGGAACAGTTAATGGGCGCCGCGTGGCCCCGCCGTGCGTCTTGGGGAACTTGCGCGTGGTCAAAGTGTTGTCGCGTTCCGCGCGCGATAAGTATGGCGGTACTGTTGCGGCCGAGGCCGCCAAGGGAGGTATTTCATGAAAATCAAAACCGGCGCATGGGTCGTGGTCGCCGACGGCGCGCGCGGTCTCGTTCTGATCAATGAAGGCACCGCCTTCGAACCGGACTTGAAGGCGCTGCGCGTCTACGAGCAGGACAATCCCAAGACGAGCGAGCAGGGACGGGATAAGCCCCCGCGCGCTTTCGAGTCCGTTGGTGCCCGCCGGTCGGCCATGGCGGCCCCCGACCTGCACCAGCGCGCCGAGGATCGTTTTGTGGAGCAGATCATGGCCGACCTGGAAAAGAACGCGGCGGCGGGTGCATTCGATGAGATCGTGATCGTGGCCCCGCCGATTGCCTTGGGTGGAATGCGCAAGTCGGTGACCGGGTCGCTCACGGGCAAGATCGTCGCCTGGGTCGATAAGGACCTCACCAAGCACACCATCCCGGAGATGACGGAGATCATCGCCGCCGCTCTTGATGTCTAGGGCGCGCTGCGCGTTGCCTGAAGGCAGGGTTTGGTGGATAGGGGTCATCGTCGTCCGATGACCCCTAATTTATTGCGATTCCGTTTTGTGAGTTCAGAGGAACCGGACTTCACCGGTCGCTATATCGTGCATGGCAGCTGCGATGACGAGCTCTTTTTGCTCGACGAGTTCGCGCAGTACCTCGCTTCGATCGACTAGAGCCTCTGCGGCAAGCATTGCATTCTTATCCGCGACCTTCTGGACGAGTTTCTTGTTCTTGGAGGATTTGTCCCCGCCCTCTGCCTCTGTTGATGCTTCAATTGCGGGGCTTATCTTTTCCAGCACCTGTGTGAGCAGACCGAGCTTGGCGCCATCGATCGCGCCTTTGACTGCGCCGCATTCGCTGTGGCCGACCACGAGGATCGCCTTTGCGCCGGCAACCTTCGTGGCGAATTCGAGCGAACCGATGATGTCATCGTTTACGAAATTTCCCGCGATGCGGGCGGCAAAGATATCGCCGATCTGCTGATCGAAAATGAGTTCGGGCGATCCGCGGCTGTCGATGCAGCCGACGATGGCGGCGAACGGCGCCTGTCCATTGGCCGTGGCCTTCATTTGACCCAACAGATCGCAATTTACCGATTTGCCCGCTACGAAACGCGCGTTGCCGGCCTTCAACAGCTCTAAGGCCGCCTCGGGAGTTGTTGCTTTCTGGATATCAGGGGTGAAGACCGTGCAGGCATCTTCCGCCTTCGCTGAGGAGGCTGCGGCAACCGTGGCGGCTGCCGCGCTCATGAAGAATTTGCGTCGCGTAAACATAGTGTTGTCTCCCTCTTCTGCGGCCTGGTTGCTGGCCTATTCCGTTCCTGAAATCAGCGTACGGTAAGTGTTGCCGCGCGCATAGAATTTCAAGGTTTGCCCCATATTTTATTGCCGGTCTCACGAGAAATCCGTCCGGGTCCGCTCATTTGCACCCGTGCTGGCTTGGCCGCTTGTTACGCCGCTGACGTGGAGGACAATCTGGCGGTCGTGCGGGCGCTGCCGGTGCTCGAACAGATAAATGCCCTGCCACGTTCCCAGCATCGGCCGTCCGTCCGCGATCGGGATGGACAGGGAGGTCTGCATCAGCGCCGCCTTGACATGGGCTGGCATGTCGTCCGGCCCCTCGCAGGTGTGGATGAAGAGCGGATCGCCGTCGGGCGACCAGACGCTTGAAAAAAGCTTGCAGGTCGGTTTGCACGTCGGGGTCCGCATTTTCCTGGATTAGGAGCGATGCGGAGGTATGTTGGATGAAGAGAGTCAGAAGCCCGGTTACGATACCCGTGCCCCGGCAGGAGGCCACGACCTCGTCCGTGATCTCGTAAAGTCCCGGGCCGTGCGTTGAAATACCGATGCTGTCGATAGCCTGCCGCATGCCCGCCGTCCTCTTCAAGCCGTCCCGAGTCAACCCGCTGGACCATCACCCATGAGCCGAGCGTTCGTCAAAGAAGATAGCGGCGAGGGGCTGGAGGATCTGCCTGACCGGGTGATTTCCGAGCATGCCAATCTTGTGACCGCAGAGGGTCTCGCCGCGATTGAAGCGGAAGTGGCGCGGCTAAACGCGGCGTACGCGGAGGCGCAATCTGCCGCTGACCGGGCCGCCTTGCAGAAGGTCGCGCGCGATCTGCGCTACTGGTCGCAACGTCATCAGACGGCGCAGGTGATGCCGCCACCCGCGGAGACGGATACCGTTCAGTTTGGTTCGCATGTCACGCTTCAGCGCGATGATGGCCGCCGCGTGTCCTATCGGATCGTGGGTGAAGACGAAGCCGATCCGGCAAAAGGATCGATCTTCTATGCCTCGCCGTTAGCGCGCGCGCTGATGGGCAAGGCGGAAGGCGACAGCGTGCGCATGGGCGTGGGAGACGCCGAGATCCTGCAAATCGCGTAAGGCTGTCACAGCGAAAAGCGCCAGATGCGTGAGCACCCGGCGCTTTGTTGGTGGCCCACACTGCGCAAGCGCGTATGGGGGGTTCTCTTTTTGCCCACACTGCGCAGGCGCGTGTGGGGCATGACCCTTCGCCCACACTCGGCAAGCCGGTGTTGGGCTAGTCCTTCGCGCGTTCGACGTAGGAGCCGTCTTCGGTCATGACGACGACGCGGGTGCCGGCGCCGATGTGGCCGGGGACCATCACGCGGGCGCCGTTCGACAACTTGGCGGGCTTGTAGGACGACGACGCCGTCTGGCCCTTTACAACCGGCTCGGCCTCGACGATTTCCAGCGTCACGCGCGCGGGCAGTTCGATGGCGATCGGCACGCCGTCGTGCAGCGACACGGAGCAGGTCATGTTCTCCTGCAGCCACTGGGCCTGATCGCCGAGCACGTCCTTGGGCACCGTGATCTGATCGAAGCTTTCGGGCTGCATGAAATTGTAGCCCATGTCATCTTCGTAGAGGTAATTGTAGTCCTTCTCGTCGAGGTAGGCACGCTCCACCTGATCGGTCGTGCGGTAGCGTTCGACGATCTTCACGCCATCGGCGATGCGCCGCATTTCCAAATGGGTGACGGGCGTGCCTTTGCCGGGATGGATATTTTCGGCGTGCATGACGACGGCGAGCCGGCCGTCCAGGTCCAGAACATTGCCCTTGCGCACCGAGCTTGCGATAACCTTGGCCACGAGTGGTCTCCATGAATGCCGCTGCGGCGGACGCGCGATCTTGAGCGCGCGCGGACTGCTGAGTGCCGATGCAGGCGGGGATTAAGGGGCCTCTCATACTCTATTCGCAGCCAAAAGGCCAAGTGCGGCTGAACGGCACCCAAAGCGGACCGGACCGGGCCGCAGAACCCTCGGAAACCATGAGCAGAATTTCTCCCTGGTGGGACAGAGACCGGCACGAGGACCGCAAACCCTTCCTGCTTCAGCGCGGGCGGATCAAGGCAGCCATCAGGGGCTGGTTCGAGAGCGAGGGGTTTCTCGAGGTGGAGCCCGGCTGTCTCCAGGTCTCGCCGGGCAACGAGGCGCACCTGCACGCGCTGGCAACGGAGGTGACGGGGCCGGATCTGGTGGCGCGGACACGCTACCTGCACACGTCGCCGGAATTCGCCATGAAGAAGCTTCTGGCCGCCGGCGAGAAGAGGATCTTTGCCTTCGCGCCATGTTTCCGCAATCGGGAGGCTGGGGCCCTGCACGCGACCGAGTTCACTATGCTCGAATGGTACCGGGCCGATGAACCCTATGAAGCCGTGATGGACGATGCCGTCCATCTGCTCCGACTGGCCGCCCGCACGACTGGCCAGCGTCTCGTGTCCTGGCGGCAAACGATTGCCGATCCGCAGGCAGCACCCGAGCGCCTGACGGTGGCGGAGGCCTTCAGCCGTCAGACCGGCATCGATCTCAAGGCAACAATCCACCCGGACGGCCAGACCGACAGGGACGCCCTGGCGCGCGCGGCAACCGCGGCTGGCATCGGCGTGCGGGAGGAAGACAGCTGGGCGGATATTTTTTCGCGCGTTCTGACGGCCAAGGTGGAAGCAGCGCTGGGCGCGGGACAGGCGACGATCCTAACCGAATATCCCGCCGCCGAAGCCGCACTTGCCCGGCCGCTGGTGCACGATCCCCGCGTGGCGGAACGCTTTGAACTTTATTGTTGCGGGGTGGAACTGGCCAACGGGTTCGGCGAACTGACTGACCCCGTCCGCCAGCGCGCCAATCTGGAAGCGCAGATGGACCTCAAGCAAAAGATCTACGGCGAACGCTATCCGGTCGATGAGGATTTTCTGTCGGCCTTGGCGCACATGCCGCCCGCCTCGGGGTGCGCGCTGGGCTTTGACCGCCTCGTCATGCTGGCGACCGGCGCGACCCGGATCGACCAGGTCCTGTGGACGCCGGATACCTGACCTAGCGTTCTAAGCCGCCATCCAGACCAACATGGCGCTGTGAGCAGCGGCCGTTGTCATCAATTTCATGAAAACTTCACCCTGCTGTCACTGTCGTGACCGCGGGTCGCCCAAAATGAATGAGAGATGAAGGTCATCTTCAGGGGCGGTTCAATCTTCCGTGCCTAAGATGCGTCTCATGGGGCCAATGGAGGCCCTTGGAGTTCAAGTGTCATGGGCGAATTCGTCCGTTCCGGCGCTATCCTGCTGATGGGTTTCATCGTCATCGGAGCCGGCATCTTTGTCGTCTTCCACCGGTTCGCCATCGGCTAATACGGTCCCGCCGTTACGCCGGGGTTGCAGCGGGGTAGGTGACCGCCTACCTAAGGTGGGCCGACGAGGTCCGAATTGAGCCGCCTTCCCCCGCCGTCTTCCAGTTCCGTCACGTTCAGCGGCCTTGCCCAATCCTTGCGCGAGGCCGTCACGCCCACGTTGCGCCTCGGCGTAACCGGCCTGTCGCGATCCGGGAAGACGGTCTTTATCACCGCGCTGGTCCGCAATCTGATGGCGGGCGGCCGGCTGCCGTTCTTTCTTCCCGAAGCCGAGGGCCGGCTGATCAGCGCCGTGATCGAACCGCAGCCCGACGACGTCCTGCCCCGGTTCGATTACGAGGCGCACCTCGCGGCGCTGGGTCAGACCCCGCCGCAGTGGCCGGAAAGCACGCGCCGCATCGCTCAATTGCGTCTCACCCTCACGTATCAGCCGAGTGACCTGTGGCGCCGCTCGCTCGGGCTGTCGCGGTTGCACGTCGATATCGTCGACTATCCGGGTGAGTGGCTGATCGATTTATCGCTGATTGATAAGTCCTTTGCGGAATGGTCGGCGGAAGCGTTCGCGCAGGCGCGCCGTCCCGACCGTGCCGGAATTGCCGGGGCATGGCTGGCGCATGCCGCCAGGGCCGTCGAACCGGATGCAGCTGACGACCCGGAACAGGCGGCCATCGAGGGCGCGCGGTTGTTCACGGCCTACCTCGAAGCTGCCAAGGCGGAGGGGCGCGGCGTGTGCGCCTTGACCCCTGGCCGCTTCCTGATGCCCGGCGATCTGGCGGGCTCGCCGCTGCTCACGTTCTTTCCCTTTTCGCCCGGGGGCGCCGCATCCCGCGAAACCCGCGCCCTTGCCGCCCTCCTGGAGCGCCGCTTTGAAAGCTACAAGCGTGAGGTCGTGCAACCGTTTTTCAAGAACCACTTCCAGCGGCTCGACCGTCAGGTTGTTCTTGTCGACGTGCTGGGCGCGCTGTCACGCGGCCAGCAAACTGTGCAGGAATTGGAAGAGGCCCTGACGCAGGTTCTGTCGGCCTTCCGGCCGGGTGGGGCGTCCTGGCTGGCCCGGCTTTTCACGCGCCGCATCGACCGGGTGCTGTTTGCCGCGACTAAGGCCGATCATCTGAGCCGCGTCAGTCATGACCGGCTCGAAGCCATTCTCATGCACATGACCGAGCGGGCCGCCGGGCGTGTCAGCCATGCTGGCGGCGACGTGCGCGTCATGGCCTTGTCGGCATTGCGCGCGACGCGCGAAGCCGAAGTCCGCAAGGGCGGCGAGACGCTGGCGTGCATCTGCGGTGTGCCACTGCCCGGCGAAGTGATCGCCGGCACGACGTTTGACGGCACGCGCGAGGCAGTTATCTTTCCTGGCGACCTGCCGGAGGATCCGAAGGCCGCGCTCGCCGGGTCCGGCAGCGGTCTTCCCGGCACGGCGGCGACGTTCGTGCGTTTCCGGCCGCCGCAGATTGGGCCGCCAACCCCAGGCGGGGAATTGCCCTCCGCGCCGCATATCCGGCTCGACCGCGCGCTCGACTATCTGATCGGGGATTGGTTGCCATGACGACGTCCGCCGCACCCCCGCCGCCATCCCGGCCCGCGCCGCGCGGGCCGCAGGTGTTCGATGTGTCGGACGCCATCATCGAAGAGCCGGCTTCGGGTGCCGCGTGCCGATCCGCGCGATGCCCCCGCGCCAGGTCCCGTTCGTATCCGTCCCACAGCATCGGAGATCGGCCACGGTATCCGGTGGGGCGCGATATTGCTGGCGGCCATGGCAGGTTTGGCCTCGCTGGCGGCGGGACTGGCCTTTGCCCGCTTCGTTTCCAGCGCGCTGGAGCGCCAGGACTGGGTCGGTTCTCTGGCCTTTGGATTGCTCGCCATTGCCGGCGTTGCCGCGCTTGTGATCCTCTTGCGCGAAATCGCCGGTTTGTTCCGGCTGCGCCGTCTCAAGGCGCTGCACGACGAAGTCGCCACCGCCCTGACGCGCCGCGATGTGAAAGCCGAAACGGCGGCCGTCGCCGCGTTGCAGCGTCTCTACGCCAACCGTCCCGATTGCCGGTGGGGTTTGGCGCGACTGGCCGAACATGCAGGCGATGGGCGCGATCCAGGGGATCTGCTGCGTCTGGCCGATCGCGAGGTCATGGCGCCCTTGGACCTCACCGCTCGCCGCCTGATCCTCAAGTCGTCCAAGCGCGTCGCGACCGTCACCGCACTGTCGCCGATGGTGTGGATCGCGATGCTGTTTGTGGCGGTGGAAAATTTAAAGATGTTGCGTGCCGTCGCCGGCCTCTATGGCGGCCGGCCGGGTACCGCCGGTACGCTGCGTCTCGCGCGGCTGGTGATCGGACACATTGTGGCGACAGGTGGCGTGGCGATGACCGATGATCTGCTCGGTCAGTTTCTGGGGCAAGATCTTCTGCGCCGCATGAGCCGCCGGCTGGGCGAGGGTGCGTTCAACGGTGCATTGACCGCGCGCATTGGTGTTGCAGCGCTTGCGGTGATCCGGCCGCTGCCATTTCTCGATGCGCCGGAAATCCGCGTTCGCGACATCGTGCGGGAAGTGTTCCGGCGCTTACCCGGAGAGACCAAATCTGACCAGTCCGCACCTCATGCCGCGCGCGACAGTGATCCATCCAGATCCTGATCCTTGGACGCTTGCGGCGTCTTGATCGGTGCAGCCGTGGACCCTGCAAGCCGGGCGGCCCATTCCACGGTCAGGGCACGCGCCCTGACGAGAATGTCGGGCGGATCGCGATCGTCCCATGTCGCCAGCAGGGCGGAGAGTGCAGGCCCGGCAGGGCGTCCCGTCAGCCAGTTGAGCGGTCCGGCCAGCACGAGCCCGGCGATGACGGGCAGCATCCACAGCAGGAGGCCCGGCGACACGATCCAGCAGATGAGCGCGATGATCGCGCCCGCGGCCATGTGCGGGGCGTGGAACCGCATGGCGAAACCAAACGGAACGCTGCCGTCGTCGCGCCGTTGCGCCTTCCAGCCGGCATCGCGGCCCGACAGGATCTGCACGACGCCTGTCGTCTGCGTGACCATCAGGATCGGCGCCAGAAGCATCGAAAAAACGGTTTCGACCGACACGGCGGCGAGTGCCCGCGGAAGGCCGAAGATCTCGCCGGCATTGGCGGCGCGTTTCACTTCAAGAATGAGGCCCAGAAGTTTCGGCAGCAGAACGACGGCCATCGTACCGAGGAACAGGCGCATGGCCGCGCCTGGATCGACGATCGGCCAAATCGGGAACAGGGTCTTGCTGTCCTGGAAGTAGGACGGAATGAGCTGTTGGCTCTGCAGGGCAAGCACGATGCCGGTGGCCAGTGAAAGGGCCCAGATGGCGGAGACGAGATAGGAAAAAGCGCCCATGCTCAGATGCACGCGGCCCATGGCCGTCATGCCACGGCGCGGGATGAGCGCCAGATGCTGCAGATTGCCCTGCGCCCAGCGGCGGTCGCGAATGACGAGATCGACAAGACCCGGTGGCATGCCCTCGTAGGAGCCTTCGACACTCGGCGCCATGTGTACAGACCAGCCCGCGCGCTGCAACAGCGCCGCCTCGACGAAATCGTGGCTGAGGATGGCGCCGCCGAACGGTTTGCGGCCTTCCATGACGGGAAGCCCTGCTGCGCCGGCGAACGCTTCGGTGCGGATGATGGCGTTGTGACCCCAGTAGTTGCCCTGGTCGCGATGCCACGACGCCAAACCCGCCGCCACGGACGGACCATAAACGTTGCAGGCGAACTGCTGCAGGCGCTGCAGGAGCGTGACGCCGCCGGTCAGGCGGGGCACCGATTGGATGAGCCCGGCCCTGGGTTCGGCTTCCATGGCGCGCGCGAGCCGCACCACGCTTTCGCCGGACATGACGCTGTCGCCATCCAGAATGATGAAGTGCGCGTAAGCCCCCCCGAAGCGCTCGACCCAATCCTCGATGTTGCCAGCCTTGCGCGCCGTGTTTTCGATACGGCGGCGGTAGTAGACGGGCATGAGCGGCGTCAGGGCCTCGGCCAACCGGCGATACGCGGCTTCTTCCGCCATGCCTTCTTGGGCGCCGCGGGTGTCGGAAAGAATGAAGATGTCGAAGTTGGCGGCCTTGCCTTGGGCGGCCAGCGACTCCGCCATGGCCGCGATGGTCCCGGCGATGCGATGGGGCTCTTCATGATAGACGGGAAAGAGCAGGGCGGTGCGCCAGTTGAGCGGTCCATTGGAATCCGGCACGTCCAGAGTGTCGGTCTTCTCGCCCGCGAACAGCGGCAGAAAGCCCATGGCCGCGCTGAGCGACCCGAACGCGATCCAGCCGAAAGTGATGGTCGACAAGATCAGAAAGACAAGCTGGATGGGTGTCATCGCGACCGATGAGAGCACGCCGTACAACTCGTAGGAAAACGCTGCTGTCAGGAGGGCCGATCCCACGAGAATTGCTGCCCGCGGCACCCAATAGCCGCGCCGTCGCGTCTCGTGTGTGACTGGAATTTTCAGGGAAAGGTCCTGCGTCGGCATCGCCAGCCGGGATTCAGCCGGCAAGAGTGACGGATCACTCGCGTCGAGGCGCGACAGATGAGAGGCGTCGCGCGCGGCAGGGGCCGCTGCCGCTTGGGGCAGGTCCGCAGCGCCATTCGACGGATGCTTCGTGCGTGACGTCGTCGTCATCATGCTGTCCAGCGATATAACCAGGTTTCAGAAATGGTTGTTTCCGCGTGCTTCAGCGCTAAACGCAATTCGATCATCTCGGTTCCCCCTGTTTCCAGGCGGAAGTCCACCCGGACGCCACCCGTACCGGGATGCCGGCGGACTGATACGGCCGTGACGACGCCTGCACTTGCGCGCACATCGGCGACCGGTGGGTTGCCGCCAGCCATAAGGGCGGGCCCGGTGAAGTCGACGGCGAACTGATACACGCCGTCTTTGCGCGTGGGCGCCACCGACGTCTTCTCCACTTCCGCCGGCGCCGGTGCAAACGGGGCATCTTCGCCCCATGTCAGCCGATACGCGAAGGCGTGCGCTTGTCCCGGCTCCAGGGTCTTTGCGGGGTTCCAGTAGACAACGATGTTGTCGTGAATTTCTTCCTCGGACGGAATTTCAATGAGTTCGACGAAGCCCTCACCCCAGGCCCCGCGCGGTTCCACCCAGATGCTGGGGCGGCGTTCGAACGCCGACGTGAGATCCTCGAAGCGATCGATGCCGCGCGCCCGCTGGAGCAATCCGAAGGCGCGCGGATTGGTGTCCATGAATGCGCTGGTCTGCAGGGTGCGGGGATTGGTCAACGGCCGCCAGATGCGTTCGCCGCGGCCATTGAAAATCATCAGGCCTTCGCTGTTGTGAACGCTCGGACGAATATCGCCGTTGACGCGACGGCTTGCGGTGCCGCGCAGGAACATGCTCGTCAGCGGCGCGATACCGATGTGCTTCAGGGGCCGGCGCGGGTAGAGCTGAGCCTCGACATCGCAGACGGTGCTGCCACCAGCGGTGCTGACGGCGAAGCGATAGGCGCCAACGGCAGACGGGCTGTCGAGCAGCGCATGGATGACAACTGCGGCGCCGGGCGTTGTCGGCTTTTCGATCCAGAAGGCGCGGAATATCGGAAATTCTTCGCCCCCGGGCTGCGCCGTGTTCACAGCCAAGCCGCGCGCGGACAGACCATAGACCTGACCGGTGCCGACGGCGCGGAAATAGCTCGCACCCTGAAAAACGAGCGTGTCTTCCATGACGTCGGTGCGCGACAGATGCGTACGCAGGCGGAAACCTGAAAAGGCGTAGGGCGCAGCGGCCGGCGGATTGGGGATCTTTTCGCCGAATTCGAACAACCGGCTGTCGGCGACGAGTTTGGTCGCCCGCCCGTTCTCGACGACGCGCACCGTGACGGGCGTATCGTAGATCCAGCCGCGGGGGACGAGTTGGATTTCACTGCCGAGCTTCGCGTCGCGCCACAAAGATTGTTCAGGACGGAAACGGATATCTGCATACTGCTCGGCCGTCAGCGCGTTGAAGACCTCATCGGCCTCCATGGACGGCCGTTTGAAATCCTTCTGCGCCAGTTCTTCGGCGAGCTTGACGACCATATCGGGCGTGAACGGCTGCGCCTCGGGCACCGCCGCGTCCTGCGCAAAGGCACGCGGAACTGTGCCGATTGATTTTGACAGGCCAAGAATGGCCGTCAGCGCCGCCGACGACAAAAGAACGTCCCGCCTGTTCGGCGATGAAAGATGCGGCAGCGGGCATTCGGTCGTCATTCAGCGGTCAGTTCCGAGATCAAGATAAGGGGTGCGGCGCACGTCGGCTGTGTGCGGGGGCGAAGGCCACCGCGACGGTAAACGTCTCGACGCACTGCAAGTTTGTGAAGTGTCTTGGTCTGGCCCCCCGGCGCAGATGCAGCCCTTCCTGATCACTCTGCTACCTCGCAATTGTGGCGATATTTCTTGAGCAGTCAGAGCGGGTCACGCTGTTCCGGGGACGGCGCCGGATGCGCCGGGTCTTGGTCGAAGCGATTATGTTGCAATGCAGCAATTTAGAGGAAGGCCGAGACTCCGGCAAGGTGTCTTATGAGATCGCCGCCGGGATGCAGGCCAGCTCATACCGGAATGCATAGCTTGCACAGGTTTCCAGCAAAAAAGACCCGTTCAAGAAGCATTTGAAGCGCAGGTCACCACCGCGAACGGGATGACGAGGGGCGTGTCCGGTGAGGGAGACGAGACAGGTTGTGCGAGGTGTGGCACAAACCAATCCCTGACCCTTCATCATTCGGGTCAGACGGCCAAGCAGGACAGAATATCGCGGCAAAACAATAAGTTGGGTGGGCTGAGGGGTGTCGTGGCGAAAGGGCAACAATGGTCGGGGATTCAGCTGGAAATCGTGAGTTTGGCGTTCCCCTCGGTCAATCGATCTGCTTAGTATCCTGCCCTGAGCGGTGATTCGACAAACGTGCGTGCCGCTGGTCGAGATTGAGCGTGTTGGCGTGAGTTGCGTCAAGCGCCCGTACTTGAAGTTAAGTAGACGGGAGAAGGTAAATGAAAAAGTACAACCTCTACGCTCTGGTGGCGGCCGGCCTGCTCGCAGGTGGCATGTCCGTTCCCAGCGCGTCGGCGGCAGACCTCGGGGGGAACTGCTGCGCGGACCTCGAGGAGCGCATCGCTGAACTCGAAGCCACGACGGCCCGCAAGGGCAACCGCAAGGTGTCTCTGACGGTTTCCGGCTGGGTTGCCCAGCAGGTGACGTTCTGGGATGACGGCGATGAATTCGAACGCTATACGTGCACGACCTCGGCACCACGCTGGGCAGCCACGTGAAGTTCACGGGCTCGGCGCAGATCAGCCCCGGCTGGTCGGCTGGCTACGTCCTGCAGATCGAAGCTCTCGGTTCGGATGGCCTGACGCAGGGTCAGAACTCGTCGCAGTCTCCGGCTCTGTACAACCTCCTCGGCGACGGCACGACGTCCGGCCAGGGTGGCGTGCAGACCCTTCAGTCGTACTGGTTCGTCAAGTCTGACCAGCTCGGCAAGGTGTCGGTTGGTAAGCAGTCGCAGGCTTCGGACAACACGGCGATCCTCGTCGACGGTTCGGGCTCGCTGGTTCCCGCCAACTGGGTGGCGTTCGACACGAACAGCTTCGCGCTGCGTCGTAGCAACGGCACCACGTTCGGTGCTCTGGGGTGGTGCTCAGTCGTGCTTCGGCATGGGCGGCGCCTGGGGTGACTGCAACGGTCTGACGCAGAACGTCGTCCGTTACGACTCGCCCACGTTCGGTGGCTTCTCGGTCTCGGCCTCTTGGGGCGAAGACGACATGTGGGATGTGGCTGCTCGCTACGCTGGCGAATTCGCTGGCTTCAAGCTTGCCTTGGCTGCTGCCTACAACGAGACGTCTGACCAGAACTACAACAACATCCAGCAGGCTCTGGGCGTGACCATTCCGGACATGGAATACTTCCAGGCCGGCGCCTTCCTCATGCACGTGCCGACCGGCCTCTTCGGCTTGGTCAACTACGGCAACCTGCAGGTTGACGGCCTCGGTGGCGATGATCCGGAGACTTGGTACGGCAAGATCGGTCTGCGCACGCGTCTCTCGGCTCTCGGCCACACCGTGTTCTACGGTGAGTACCTGAACGGCCAGGACGGCGGCTTCGAACGCTGGTTCGGAACTTGAAGTCTGGGGCGGCGGTGTCGTCCAGGAAATCGACGCAGCTGCTATGTCGGTTTGGATCAAGTACCGCAACCTTGGCTACGAAGACGACGTCGAGACGACCGTCGAAGACTTCAACTACGTGGGCGTCGGTGGTCTGATCAACTTCTAATCTGATCGATCACGGCTTATGAAATCGGAAGGCCGCTCCTCACGGGGCGGCCTTTCTGATTCCAAAATGGGGGCCAGTCCCCGCCGGGGGTCTGACCCCAAATGCCAATAGATCACGCATCGATGGCGCGCTTGACCTCGAAGATCTCCATGATCCGGCAGCCGCGATGCGGGCCGTCACAGACGAACGTCCACTGGCCTTCCGTGTAGGTGTCGCACATCTTGACGCCCTTGATCAGGATCCAGTGACCCTCTTTTCCCTTGTGAATGGCGAGGATGTAGTGCGCCCAGGCATTGCGGGGCTTCTGCATCCATGTCCACACGGTCGGCCGCTGCCGGCGCTCCAGATGCATGAAGCTCTCCTTGAGCGTCATGGAGAACCCGTAGACGGCAAGGGCGGCTTCGACCTCGTCGGCGTAGGTGCCTTTGACCGTGTGCTTCAGATCGGGCGGGAGATCACGATAGGCGTTGATGGCGCGTTCGATCTTGCTGATGGGGTAGCCGGTGATGGCCGACAGCACATAGGGACCGCAGAACGCAACGCGGCCGGTGTCGTTCGAGACCTCGTTGAGGCTCGACGTCAGGCGCTGCGTCGGTTGCAAGTCGTCCACGGCCACTCCCCGTCCGCCAAGTCATGGGGGCGGAGCCCCCACTTCCCAATTCATGGGGGGCGGAGCCCCCTTGAGCCCGCCAAATCAAAGGGCGGAGCGTGGGGATGTTCAGGCCGCGGTGGTTACCAAAAGGTTAATGCCATCAATCGTCCGCGCCAATCTTCACTGCCAGCCTTCCTGGACAATTGCCAAAATGCCAGCTGGCGACGCGAGGTCTCAGGCGATGCGGGTGCTGCCGCGAACCGCAACGCGCGTGCGCGACGTGGCGGAGACGGGGGCCGCCTTGACCGTCCTGCGCTCGGCCTTCACCGATAGCGGCTTGATGGTTTCAAGCGCGGCGAGGATGTCAATCGCCTGCGGCGTGGCCGAACGCGGCTTGACCGTCTGCAAGGGGCGAACGCGGAATGGCAGAAACGGGCGCGTGAACATGTGGGTCTCCAAAGGGGCTGTGCGGTGGATTTCTTTGTGTTCGGCAATTGCACGCCATGTGCCACGTTCAAAGCGGCAATGAAACGGCAGCAAGAACAAAATGCTGAGGAAAAAGCCGCCCTGCCGCCACGGTTCTCACGTGGGCGCGTTTGCGCGACGAACAGGCACTGCGTCCGGAACATGAACAACTCCTGGGCATCGCGCATCTCAATCACCGCCGGTCATGCGCGGCGCGCGTTTACTCCGCCGCATGGCCGCAGTAGAAGATGGGTGCGCCTGATTTCCGCAGTATGCGGCCTGTGCGCCGCCCTGAGGGCGTCCAATCAGCGAAGCGGGAATTGAGGCGGCGCATGCGCTACGACGAACAGGATCGAGAAAGCCGGAATGTCGAGGATCGCCGCGGTCAAGGCGGCGGTGGCAGGATGGGCTTCCCCGGCGGCGGCATTCAAATCCCAATGGGCGGCAAGGGTGGGATGAGCCTGACCTCGCTGCTCATCATTGGCGCGATCATGCTGTTGTTCGGCATCAATCCGCTCGATGTGCTGACCGGCGGCGGTAGCGGGGGCAACTTCCCCAATCTCCCGCAGATGCCGCGCACCGAGACGACCCAGCGTTCGCCGGGTCAAGGCGAAATTCCCGGTTTGCCCGGCGGCACGGCACGGACCCAGCCGGGTCAGGCGTCGAGCGACGAAATGGGCACGTTCATTAAGCGCGTGCTGGCCGACACTGAAGACGTCTGGAACCGCGTGTTCCAGAGCTTTGGCGAAAACTACAAGGAGCCGCAGCTGGTGCTGTTCGAGCGCGGCACGCGCACGGCCTGCGGCGTCGGCATGACGCAGATGGGCCCGTTCTACTGCCCACTCGATCAGAAGATTTATATCGATCTGACCTTCTTCGAAGAGCTGAAGCGCCGGTTCAACGCGCCAGGGGATTTCGCGCAGGCGTATGTGGTGGCGCATGAAGTTGGCCATCACGTGCAGACCTTGCTGGGCATCTCCGAGAAGGTTCAGTCCATGAAGCAGCGCCTTGACGAGCGCCGCTCCAACCAGTTGCAGGTGCGCATGGAGTTGCAGGCCGATTGCCTCGCCGGCGTGTGGGCGAACCTCAATCACCAGCTCAACAACCGTCTGGAACCGGGCGACATCGAAGAGGGGCTGCGCGCCGCCAATGCGATTGGCGACGACATGATCCAGAAGAAGACCCAAGGCCATGTGGTGCCCGATTCCTTCACGCACGGATCGGCCGCGCAGCGCATGCGCTGGTTCTCGAACGGTTACCAATCGGGGCAGATGCAAGTCTGCGATACCTTCAACGCCGAGCAGTTGTGAGTTCGGTCGAACGGTCCAATACGTTTCTCAATGAGGGCCGGGCGCACGCCACGTCCGGCCCTTCGTTGTTGTCTGGCGCGCTTGTCCGCGCCGGCGGCACCCTGCGCCATGATCCTGCGTCGCGTCTGCGCAAAGCATGGCTGGTGTTTGAACTGACGGTCATCTTTGTCGCCGCGCCCCTCGCGATGCATTTCGCGGTTCATCAGGCCCGTGTGCCGCTGTTTCTGGCGTTGCTGCCGGTGCTGGCCTTGGCCGTCATCATCCTCCTGCTCGACCGGACGTTCTCATTGAAGCAGGAAGCCGCCACGGGCTTCGGCTGGCGCACGCTGCTTTCCATCCTGGGTCTGTTCGCGGTCGGCACGGCGGGTGTCGCCATCTGGCTCTTGGACACGCATCCCCATTGGTTCTTGGAATTTCCGCGCAACCGGCCGCAGGTTTGGATGATGGTGCTCGCCGCGTATCCGTTCGCGTCGGTGGCCGTGCAGGAACTGGTCTACCGGACATTCTACTTCCACCGCTACGGTCCCCTGTTCGGCGACTGGCGCGCGCTGGCCGTGACACTGAACGGCCTTCTGTTCGGCTTCGGGCACCTGGTGGTCGGTCAGCCGTTCGCGGTGGTCGCCACCATCCTGACGGGCTGGCTGTTTGCCGCACGCTACGCCGCGACCCGTTCGTTCTGGGCCGTCTTCCTGGAGCATACGCTCTGGGGCGCCATGGTCTTCACCATTGGACTGGGCCGCTATTTCTTCACCGGCGTCTCGAACGTGTGAGGTGCGCGCGGCTGACAGTTGAGCGCCAGCGCGCGATCCGCTAGAAAGCACCCCTCAAATCCCCGTCATCCCGAACCGGAGAGGCGCCTTCCATGGCCGCGGCCCATCAGTACGTCTACCACATGCACAAGCTGTCCAAGACCTATCCGGGCGGCAAGCAGGTGCTGAAAGATATTTCGCTCTCGTTCCTGCCCGGCGCCAAGATCGGCGTCGTCGGGCTCAACGGCGCGGGCAAGTCTACGCTTTTGAAGATCATGGCCGGCGTCGTCGACGACTTCATCGGTGAGGCCAAGCCCGCCGATGGCGTCAAGGTCGGCTACCTGCCGCAGGAGCCCGAACTCGACCCGACGAAGGATGTCCTTGGCAATGCCATGGAAGGCGTGGCGGAGAAGAAGGCCATCCTCGACCGCTACAACGAGATCGCCGCCAACTACACTGACGAGACCGCCGACGAAATGACGGCCCTGCAAGATCAGATCGACGCGCAGGATCTGTGGGACCTCGATAGTCAAGTCGAGCAGGCGCTCGATGCCTTGCGTTGCCCGCCGGGCGAAGCGGAAGTGACGAAGCTGTCGGGCGGTGAAAAGCGCCGTGTCGCGCTGACGCGGCTCCTCCTGTCAAAGCCCGACATTCTGCTGCTCGACGAACCGACGAACCACTTGGACGCGGAATCGGTCGCGTGGCTGGAGCGGTTCTTGAAAGAGTATGCGGGTTGCGTGATCCTCGTCACCCACGACCGCTACTTTCTCGACAACCTGACCGATTGGACGCTGGAACTCGACCGCGGCCAAGGCGTGCCGTGGAAGGGTAACTATTCGAGCTGGCTGGAGCAGAAGGCCAAGCGCGAGGCGAGCGAGAAGGCCGCCGAGGAAGGCCGCCAGAAGGCGATCTCGCGCGAATTGGAATGGATCCGCGCCTCGCCCAAGGCGCGTCAGGCCAAATCAAAAGCGCGTATTGCCAACTTCAACAAGCTGGTGGAGCAGTCCGGCCGTGAAGAGCTCGGCAAGGCCCAGTTCTCGATCGCGGAAGGTCCGCGTCTGGGCGACATGGTCGTCGAAGTGGAAGGCCTGTCGAAGGCCTTCGGCGACCGGCTTCTGATCGATGACCTGTCGTTCAAGCTGCCGCCCGGCGGCATCGTCGGTGTGATCGGCCCCAACGGCGCCGGCAAGACGACGCTGTTCAAGATGCTGACCGGCAAGGAGAGCCCGGACAAGGGCGAGATCAAACTCGGACCGACGGTGAAGCTCGCCTACGTCGACCAAAGCCGCGACCACCTCGATGACAACAAAACCGTCTGGGAAGAAATTTCCGGTGGCCTCGACATCATGAAGTATGGCGACAAGCGCGAGATGCCGAGCCGCGCCTATTGCGGCTGGTTCAACTTCAAGGGTCCCGATCAGCAGAAGAAGGTCGGTCTCTTGTCGGGCGGCGAACGCAACCGCGTGCACCTCGCCAAGATGCTCAAAGAGGGCGGCAACCTGCTGCTCCTCGACGAACCGACCAACGACCTCGATACCGAAACGCTCGGCGCGCTTGAAGCGGCACTCGAGGACTTCCCCGGTTGCGCCGTGGTCATCTCGCATGACCGCTTCTTCCTCGACCGTCTGGCCACTCACATCCTCGCCTTCGAAGGCGACAGCCATGTCGAATGGTTCGAAGGCAACTTCGAAGCCTACGAGGAAGACAAGAAGCGCCGCCTGGGCGACGCCGCCGTCGAACCGCACCGGATCAAGTTCAAGCGTTTCGAGCGGTGAGGCGCGCCTGCACGGCCGATCACATCCTCCCCCGGTGCCGGGGAAGGATGTCCTCAGGCTCGTCGAGAGATGGCCCGCGCCGCTTGCGGGACGCGGTGCCGCCGTACATCAGGCTTTCGATCCAGTCGACGAGCTCTGTGAAAAATAGCATCATGGCTTTTCACCTCATGTCCGATCCATGATGTGAGCGTGCGCCTCCCCCGCCGCGCGGACAAACGGCATTAGCTGATGCGACGCGCAACAAAAGGTTTCATCTTGTGGTTCGCCGCCTGCCTTCTCTGAATGCCATGCGCGCTCTCGAAGCGGCAGCGCGGCATCAGAGCTTCACACTCGCGGCGGCCGAATTAAACGTCTCGCAGGCCGCAGTGAGCCGTCACATCCGCGAGCTCGAGGCAGCGCTGGGCGTGGCCCTGTTCGAGCGCACGGGGCGCGGGGTGACGTTGACGGAAGAGGGAGCGCGTCTCGGCCAGGATCTCAACGCGATCTTCGATCAGCTTTATGAGGCGACGGAGCGCTTTACCAAGTCGCGGCGGAAAAACCAGCTTGTCATCAGCTCGGAGGTTCCCTTCGCCGCGCTCTGGCTCATTCCGCGGCTCGGCGACTTCACCAAGGCGCACCCTGAAATCGATCTTGTCCTCGACCCGACGAACCGGCTTGTCGACTTATCCAAGGGCGAGGCAGATATCGGCATCCGCTGCGGAGGGGGTGTGTGGCCGGGCGTTCATGTTAGGGCGCTTGCAGAATCAGTAGTGTTTCCGGTTTGCAGTCCGCAGTTCATGAAAGCGCATCCGCTGAACGGTCCGCGGGACCTTGCCGGTGCGACACTGATCCGCGACGATCACAAGGACAACTGGCAGGGATGGTTCGCGGCCGCCGGATTCAAGGGCGGGCCTGCGGTCCTCGGGCCCATTCTCAAAGGGCACCTCGCCGTGGCCGCCGCCGAGGCCGGCCAGGGCGTTGCGCTGGCGGATCAGATTGCGGTGGCCGATGCGCTGCTCGCGGGCAGTCTCGTGCGCCCATTCGCCATCACTGTGTCGGGACCGGGCTATTATCTGGTTCGCGGGGAGGGCGTGCGCGAGAGCGCTTCGATGAGCGCCTTTGGTGCTTGGCTTGCGCGCGAACTCAAGCGCACGGAAGTCGCCCTTTCGGATTGGGAAGCGGAGCGTGAGGCGGCAATCGAGGCCCGCGTCTCGCGCGGCGAACGCAGCAAGCGGGTCCCAGGTCAAGTGCCCAAGCCGTAGCACACCTTCGGGCGGGTCCTCCCCACGCCTGGGCGACGCCGCCGTCGAACCGCACCGGATCAAGTTCAAGCGTTTCGAGCGGTAACACACAGAAACAAAACTCAAGATCCCGCGTTCTCAGTGCGTTGGGCCGGATGGCTCGACGCGACTTAAACCTCCGCGCGTGATCCATCCTGTCGCAGGCGACGAATTGCCGTGCGACGTCTGAGGTTTGCTGACTTTCGCTCATCTTGTTTATGCCGCATTCGTCGGGCGAAACGCGCAGATCAAAAGCAAAAAAGGATGGTTCCGATGAGCAAATTAATTGTCGCCGCTTGTGCGGCCCTGGCCATGCTGGCCGGCGTATCGACGGCCAATGCAAAGCCGTGGGATCCGACGAAGACGCAAGGTTGGCAGCAGCAGGAAGTCGCGCCGCGCTCCAAGAAGCAGCGGACGTATGCGCGCCGCATGGTTCGCGCCGAGAACACCTATCAGTCCTATGAAGCGCCGCGCCGTTCGGGCGTCGGTCCGCGTCCCGGCAAATGGTGCGGCTGGTGGATGCGCACGCAGAAGGGCGGCGGCCCGGCGTACAACGTCGCCTGGAACTGGCGCAATTACGGCTCGCCGTCGGGTCCGCAGGTCGGCGCCGTGGTTGTGTGGCGTCATCACGTCGGCATGATCGTCGGGCGCGCTTCGAACGGTCAGTGGATCGTCAAGTCCGGCAATGACGGCGGCAAGGTTCGCACGCGCGCCCGCTCCGTCTCGGGTGCCGTGTTCCGCATCTAACGCAATCGCGATTGCGACAAAGGAAAAGGCCGCTCGTTCGAGCGGCCTTTTTTCGTTAGGGCAGGGCTGCGGTTTCGATGGTCTAGCGGTTCAGTGCAATGACCAGAGCCTTTGGGTTGCCGCCGTTTTCGCTGATGTAGTTCTGGAAGAGATTGTTCAAGAACGACGTCATCTCGAAGCCGATGATCTCCGCTTCGCGGACCTTGTAGACCGAGCCGCGCTTCACGATCCGCCAGCGCACGTCGTAGGTGTCGCCGCTGCGCAGCGTGACGCGGCTGTCGACATAGGCGCCGCTGCCGGTCGCCCCGGACTGCCCGACGATGACGGCCTTCGCGACGGGATACTTCGGGGCTTCCTTGGCGGCGTAGCGCGCGATCCAGTTGACCATTCCCGTGTAGTAGGCGGGGCGATCGGACTTGGGCAGGCTGCTCGCGTAGCTGCCGAGCGCCGTCAGCCCAATGGACGGCAGGTCGGCGTGGCTGCGCAGCGTGGTGGCAAAAGCGTTAGCCGAGCCTGACCGCGAGGCGGCCACCAGTTCGTTGGCGACGCGCTGCATGTATTGCGCGGGACTTTCGGCCAGGGCCATTCCGGTGGAGGCGACGAGCGCCACAAATGCGATGAGGGACTGGCGTGTTCGCGAAATGCGCATTGGGATCGACATTGACTGTATGCCCACTGAAGTTCCGTTCATGCCACTGCAGGATGAAATGACACTGCCGAGTGAATGCGGCATGTGCGTGGCTGGCCCGCGGGCCCGATCCTCAAGGTACAGCATGGGTCCGTCCTCCCGTCAAACGCTGCCACCCGATTTCCCTGGGCCATCCCCGAACGCTTCGAGCACAACCCGTCCTTGTTCCGGGTCGTAGGAAGGGCCAAGCGCTGCGCCAGATCAGGCAGCGGCGGCGGCCGGAGACTCCGTGTGGTGCCTGTCAGCGACGCTCCGTGGGGCGCGCCGGTAGACCTTGGCGGGAACTTCCCGCACGCCCAGGCTGCCACAAGCCTGATCAACATGACTTTGCGTGAGACGGTCGGAGACCGCCAGCAGCAGCGAGCGCTCGCGATCGGGGTGCACCAGGATTAGTTCGTGGCGCACGCCTGACAGCGAGGCGCGCAAATAGTGGGCAATGCCCTCGAAATCCGTGATAGGCGCCGTCCAGGTCCGGGTCTGTCCCCGGACGTGGTCGGCCACCTGGACCTGACCGTTCGCGATCCGCACGGTGCGCCGGCGGGCGAGGGAATTGGTCAGGCGGGCGATGGGCAGACCCAGCAGCAGGAGCCAGAGTGTCAGGCCGAGCACCACTTGGGCGGTTGCCATGGGCCGGCCGGCGGCGAAGTCTCTGAGACCCTGGTCGGCAAAGGCGGCCGAGGCCAGCAAATAGAAGGGGAAGAGCAGCAGCCCGGCAACCGGAATGAAGACGGCCAAGCGCGCGGCGGCGGCGCGGTGCGCGGGCCGCTGATCGATCGTGATACCGGCGCTGGCAAAGTCGGGATGGGCGGGGGTCATGCAGTCAACGTCGGACGGGCGCATCAGGCGGGGGCTCCGGGAACTGGCAAGCAGGTGGGAATGACTGGACCAGGAAAGACTGGACCGGGAACGAGTGGCCGGGATTCACTGCGTCTGACGCTACGGGACACCGCGTTACGGTGCGGTTAAGGCATGGTGCAATGCCGTGCCATTATGTTCTGATCGGCGTTCAAATTATGTCCGGACGCGCGCGGCGCACGATTTCCGATGGACGACCCGAAGGGATCGCAGCTTGCCTCTTGCCAAGACATAAACATATCTTTATGTCTCGCGGAAACCGATTGAGGTCCCCCGTGCGCAATGAAGCCTTGCCAATGCCGGAGCTGGTTGCGTCGCTGAAAGCAGCGGCCGAGCCGACGCGCTTGCGCATCCTTCTGCTGCTGGCCCAGGGCGAATTGACTGTGAAGGACCTCACCCAGGTCCTCGGCCAAAGCCAGCCGCGAATTTCCCGGCATCTCAAGCTTCTGACCGAGGCGGGTCTCGTGGAGCGCTTCCGGGACGGGAGCTGGGTGTACTTTCACGTGTCGGACCGGACAGAGGGTGGCCGCCTGACGCGGCGGCTGCTGGCGGCTGTCGATCCGGGAGACGGCGTTGCGCGGCGCGACCGCGAGCGCGGCGAAGTCTTGAAGCGCGAGCGGGATCAGGCGGCTCAGGCCTATTTCCAGAAACACGCCGCCGATTGGGACCGCATTCGCAGCCTGTACGTGGCCGAAACCGATGTCGAAGCCGCGATGCTGGACGCGCTGGGGGCCGGGCCCTTCCGGCTGCTGGTCGATCTTGGCACCGGCACCGGGCGCATTCTTGAGCTGTTCGCCGGCCGCTACGAGCGCGGACTGGGCTTCGACCAAAACCAGTCGATGCTGGCCTACGCGCAAAGTAAGCTGGCGTCGGGACGTCTGGCGGGCGCGGAAGTCCGGCACGGCGACCTTTATGATCTGACGTTGCAGGATGGTGTCGCGGACGCGGTCGTCATGCATCAGGTGCTGCATTACCTCGCCGAGCCCGGTGCCGCCTTGATTGAGGCGGCCCGGATACTGGCCCCCGGCGGGCGCTTGCTCATCGTCGATTTCGCGCCCCATGACTTGGAATTTCTGCGCGACGAGCACGCGCATAAGCGTTTGGGCATTGCGCCCGAGGCAATGGAAGGCTGGATCAAGGCCGCCGGTCTGACCCTGGTCCGCGCCAACACGCTGAGCCGCGATACGGTACG
This sequence comes from uncultured Alphaproteobacteria bacterium, assembly GCA_963786675.1. GTDB lineage: Bacteria > Pseudomonadota > Alphaproteobacteria > Rhizobiales > Hyphomicrobiaceae > JAGVSR01. The sequence goes on from CAWAZY010000003.1 coordinate 630,246, forward strand.
CGGTCCGGCGTCCGGAGGCGCGTCGTCGCTGACCGTATCGATGTGGCTGGCAGAGCAGCCGCAGCATCACAGTATTCAACCGGCGGGCGCAGATACCAGGCGCCGCCAGATCGAGGAGGCCCGCTGATGGCCGAAGGTAAGGAACGCAAGAGCCGTCTGCTCGGCGCCGGCGAAATTGCCGTGTCGTTCGAGTTCTTTCCGCCGAAGTCGGACAAGATGGAAGCGCAGCTCTGGTCGGCCGTGGAGCGTCTGGCCCCGCTGGCGCCGGAGTTCGTGTCCGTCACCTACGGTGCGGGCGGGACGACGCGTGAGCGCACGCACGCCACCGTGGAGCGCATCTTGAAGGAAACGGCATTGCGGCCGGCCGCGCATCTCACCTGCGTCGACGCCACGCGCGAAGAGGTCGACGCCGTCGCCCGCGCCTACTGGAATGCGGGCGTCCGTCATATTGTGGCGCTCCGCGGCGATCCCGCATCCGGTGTCGGTCAACACTATGAACCGCATCCGGGAGGCTACGCCAACGCCGCCGAACTGGTGGCCGGGCTGAAGAAGATCGGCAATTTCGAGATTTCCGTCGGCGGGTATCCCGAGAAGCATCCCGAAAGCCCGACGATTGCCGCCGACGTGGAGAACCTGAAGGCCAAGGTCGACGCTGGCGCCGACCGCATCATCACGCAGTTCGGTTTCGACAACACGTACTACCTGCGCTTCCTGGAACGCGCGCGCGCGGCCGGGATCTGGGTGCCGATCACACCGGGCATCGTGCCGATCCACAATTTCCGCCAGGTTGCGGGCTTCGCCGTGCGCGCGGGCGCCACCGTTCCGGCGTGGCTCGCGCGCCGCTTCGAAGGCCTCGACGCCGATGCGGAGACCACCAAGATGGTCGCGGCCGCCGTGGCGACGGAGCAGGTGATGCAGCTCGTGGACGAAGGCATCAAGACGTTCCACTTCTACACGCTCAACCGCGCTGATCTCGTCTACGCCATTTGCCACCTGCTGGGGCTGCGCCCGTTGCATTCGGCCCCGCTCGAAGACCGCCGCATCATGATCGCCTAGCCGTCGTGCCGCTGGATCCGATCGTCCCCGCGCACGCGGGGCTACGGACCTGCACGCGTACTGTTGATGGAAAGAACTGCCATGAAGAGACTTCCCAGCTATGCCGCCCTTGAGAAGGCCGCCTCGGAGCGGATCCTGATCATCGATGGCGCCATGGGCACGATGATCCAGCGCCACAAGCTGACGGAGTCCGATTACCGCGGCGAGCGCTTCGCGAACTGGCCGAAGGATGTGAAGGGCAACAACGATCTGCTCGTTCTGACGCAGCCCAAGATCATCCAGGATATCCACGAGCTTTACCTTGAGGCCGGAGCCGACCTCATTGAGACGAATACCTTCAATGCGCAGGTTGTCTCCATGGCCGACTACGGCATGGAAAGTCTGGCGTTCGAAATCAATGTCGCGGCGGCGAAACTCGCCCGCGCCGCTTGCGATAAGTACAACAAGTTGACGCCGGACAAGCCGCGCTTCGTCGCCGGCGCCGTCGGCCCGACGAACATGACCGCGTCGATCTCTCCGAAGGTCGATGACCCCGGGTTCCGCCGCATCACCTTCGATCAGCTGCGCGAAGCCTACCGCGAGCAGGTGCGGGGCCTCGTCAAGGGAGGCTCCGACATCATCCTGATCGAGACCATCTTTGACACCTTGAACGCCAAGGCCGCCGGTGCCGCCACGCTCGACGTCTTCGACGAGATGGGGCTGGAATTGCCGATCATGCTGTCGGGTACGATTACCGACGAGGCCGGCCGCACGCTGACGGGCCAGACACCGACCGCGTTCTGGTACTCGATGCGGCACCTGAAGCCGTTTTCCGTCGGGCTGAACTGCGCGCTTGGCGCTGAGAAGATGCGCCCGCACATCGCGGAGCTGTCGCAGGTGGCCGATGTGCGCATCTCCGCCTACCCGAACGCCGGCTTGCCCAACGCCATGGGCGAGTACGACGAGACCCCCGACGAAATGGCCTGCAAGACCGAACCATGGGCCAAGGATGGTCTCGTCAACATCATCGGCGGCTGCTGTGGCTCCACGCCCGATCACATCGCGCACATCGCCGCGCATGTGAAAGTCGTATGCGCCGCGCAAGATTCCGTCGTTCCCGCCCAAGATGCGCCTCTCGGGCCTTGAACCTTTCGTCGCCGGTTAAGAGAAAAAGATCAGCAAATGACCACCACGTCCGCAGCATCTTCCGATCAGCGCAGCTCCGCTGCGACCTCGTTCATCAACGTCGGCGAGCGCACCAACGTCACGGGCTCGGCCAAGTTCCGCAAGCTCATCGAAGCGGGCGACTATCAGGCCGCGCTGTCCGTGGCGCGCCAGCAGGTGGAGAGCGGCGCACAGATCATCGACGTCAACATGGACGAGGGCCTGCTCGACAGTGAGAAGGCCATGACGACGTTCCTCAACATGATCGCGTCCGAACCCGACATCTCCAAGGTGCCGGTGATGATCGACTTGTCCAAATGGAGTGTCATCGAGGCGGGCTTGAAGTGCGTGCAGGGCAAGGCGATCGTCAACTCGATTTCCATGAAGGAGGGCCAGGGCCCGTTCCTTGAGCAGGCGCGCAAGATCCTGCGTTATGGCGCGGCCGTCGTCGTCATGGCCTTCGACGAGCAGGGCCAGGCCGATACCGTCGAGCGCAAGGTGGACATCTGCGCGCGCGCCTACAAGCTGCTGACGGAGGAGGTGGGCTTCCCGCCGGAAGACATCATCTTCGATCCCAATATCTTCGCCGTCGCGACCGGCATCGAGGAACACAACGGCTACGGCATCGCGTTCATCGAAGCGACGCGGCAGATCAAAGAGAAAATGCCGCTGGTCCACATCTCGGGCGGCGTTTCGAACCTGTCGTTTGCCTTCCGTGGCAACGAGCCCGTGCGCGAAGCCATGCACTCGGTGTTCCTCTATCATGCCATTCAAGCCGGCATGGACATGGGCATCGTCAACGCCGGACAGCTGACGGTCTACGACGACATTCCCGCCGAACTCAAAGAGCTCTGTGAAGACGTCGTGCTGAACCGGCGCGACGACGCGACGGACCGGCTTCTGGATGCTGCGCCGCGCTTCAAGGGCGACGGTGCCAAGAAGGTCGAGAAAAATCTGAAGTGGCGCGAGGCCCCCGTCGAGGAGCGCCTCACGCACTCGCTCGTGCATGGCATCACCGACTTCATCGAGGCCGACACGGAGGAAGCGCGCCAGAAGGCGGATAAGCCGCTGCACGTCATCGAAGGCCCGCTGATGGCAGGCATGAATGTGGTGGGCGATCTGTTCGGCGCGGGCAAGATGTTCCTGCCGCAGGTCGTCAAGTCCGCACGCGTGATGAAGCAGGCGGTGGCCTATCTGCAACCCTACCTGGAAGAAGAAAAGAAGCTGTCGGGGTTGGATTCCAAGCCGGCCGCCGGCAAGATCCTCATGGCGACCGTCAAAGGCGATGTCCATGACATCGGCAAAAACATCGTCGGCGTCGTGCTTCAGTGCAACAACTACGAAGTCATCGACCTCGGCGTCATGGTGCCTTCGTCCAAGATCCTTGAGACGGCCAAGCGCGAGAACGTCGACATCATCGGACTGTCGGGCCTTATAACGCCGTCACTCGACGAGATGTGCTTTGTCGCGGCCGAAATGGAGCGCGAGGGCATGACGATGCCGCTGCTGATCGGCGGCGCCACGACGAGCCGCGTGCATACGGCGGTCAAGATCGCGCCCAATTACGAGAAGGGGCAGGCCGTCTATGTGCTCGACGCCAGCCGCGCCGTGGGCGTGGTCTCCAATCTCCTGTCCGATACAGAGAAGACCGGCTTTGTGGAGAAGACGCGTGCGGAATACGTCAAGGTCCGCGCGGCGCATCTGGCCAACGAGGCCAAGAAGAACCGCATCACGCTGGCCGCGGCCAGGTCCAACCCCTACCAGATTGATTGGAAAACCTACGCGCCGCCCAAGCCGACGTTCATGGGCCCGCGCGCTTATCCCGCCTTCGATCTGGCCGAGCTCGTGCCCTACATCGATTGGACGCCCTTCTTCCAGACGTGGGAGCTCACCGGGCGCTATCCCCAGATCCTGACGGACAACAAGGTCGGCACGGAAGCCAAGAAGCTGTTCGACGACGCGCAGGCGCTGCTGAAGCGCATGGTGGCGGAGAAGTGGTTGACGGCGAATGGTGTCGTGGGGTTCTGGCCCGCCAACAGCGTCGGCGACGACATTGAGCTTTATACCGGCGAGCCGCGTCATACCAAGCTGGCCACGCTGCATACCTTGCGCCAGCAGATTGCGCGTGACCCCACGCGTGACCGTGCGCATACCGCGCTTGCCGACTTCATCGCCCCAATAGACTCTGATCTCAAGGATTACGTCGGCGGCTTCGCCGTCACGACTGGGATCGGCGAGGAGGAGGCGTTAAAGGCGCACATCAAGGCGACCGACGACTACGGCCGTATCATGGTGAAGGCATTGGCTGACCGCCTCGCGGAAGCCTTCGCGGAGCGCATGCATGCCCTCGTTCGGCGCGAGCTGTGGGGCTACGCCAAGGACGAAACACTTTCCAGCGAAGACCTGATCTTGGAAAAATACCACGGCATCCGTCCCGCGCCCGGCTATCCGGCGCAGCCCGATCACACCGAGAAGGCGACGCTGTGGAAGCTCATGGATGTGGAGCGCCACACCGGGATCACCCTCACCGAGAGTTACGCCATGTGGCCTGGCGCCTCCGTGTCAGGACTTTATCTGGCGCATCCGCAGAGCCACTATTTCGGTGTCGGCAAGGTGGAGCGCGATCAGGTGGAAGACTACGCCGCCCGCAAGGGCTGGACAGTCGAGATGTGCGAGCGCTGGCTTGCGCCTGTCCTCAACTACGATCCCAAAGCACACGCCGAGAAGGCCAAGGTCGCCTGATTTGGTGTGAGGACAGGCTGATCGCGGGCCGTGCAAATTTGTGTTGCGGTGCGGGATCAGCCTGTTGTTTGCGCGTCATAAGTCGCGTGGTAGCGTCGTGGGGCTGTTAATTTGCGACTCGCACCTCGGGGGAGAACACTATGCTTGGACGATTGATTTTACTGCTGCTGCAAATTGCCGGCGGATACTTCTTCTCGCCGATCCTTGCGGGATATATCCCGGTCCCGGGTAATCTCAGTCTGTTCCTCTACGCCGTCATCGTGGCGATTGTGATCTTCCTGATCGGCCTTCTGGCCGCGCAGGTCATCAAGGATGTCGGCGCGCCGTCGAGTGCGACCTTGTCCTTCTCGCTGATCCTGGCCTTGATCGCCGCTGCACTCTGGACGTTCGGTCCCGGACTGCTGCCGCAGGTTCCCTGGGGACAGGTTCCGGCGCGCTGGGCCGTTCTCGGCGCGGCTGTGCTGGGCTACATGGCCAAGCGCTGAGCGCAGTCGCCAGCCTCTAAAATGTCGAAGCGCGGAACCATCGGTTCCGCGCTTCTTTTTAAGCAGGTGCTGATCGTTCGTAAAAAGTTTCAGGGCCGAAGCGCGCCTGGACCGGTCACACCATGCCCAAGACGATGGCCGCGATAAAGCCCATGGATAGAAACGCGGCCAGCACGTTCAATCGCATCGTCATGCCCATCGCTACCTCCCTAGACTGACCTGATGAGAGAACGACTGAATGCCCATTGCATTCCTTGTCCTGTCTCAAATCTGGTTTGGTCTTGCTGCGGCTTTTTGGAGCCGCTGGAGGAAAGGTTAAGTGGCTGGCGCGCCACCAAGCAACAGAAAAAAGTATTGCGGCGCGAAAGAACCGCCCGCAGAGAGCCTGAGACACGCCTACTTTGAGTTGAACTCAGGCCTGCCCGATTGCAGCGCGTGCTGCGGCGGCCCTGGTGATGGTGTCTGCTGAGCTTGGTCGTCCAAGGCTGCATTCTGGCGAGGGATTTCAGCCGTGCCGCCGGCATGCTGAACCACGTGCGCTGGCGCGTCACTCACGCCGAGATAGGCGAGAGACCGCACGCAGGGTGCGCCGCCACAACGATTTCGTGTGATAAAAAAGATTGTCGTTTGTGATCACAAATTTCGCCGCAGCAGAATTTCCTTCGTGCCCGGTCCCACGAGATCGGCGATTTCGCTGCTGCGGACAAAACCGTGTGCCTCGTAGAAACGCAGGGCATCCGCATTGAAGTCCGACGCCATCACCCAGACATTCGCCTCGCCGTTGCGTCTGGCTTCGTGCACCAGCCAGGAGACGACGGCGCTGCCGAGCTTGCGCTTCTGGAATGCCGGCAGAATTCCAAGGAACTGCAGGTAGGGACCGCGCAACCAATTGAGCCGCAAGCCGACCGCGCCAGCCAGTTCGTTTCCGATCATGATGCCGTAGCGCGGCGCGCCTTTCTCGATCGTGGCGAGATAGCCGGCGAGCGCGTCACCGGAGTATTTTAGGCGTGCCCATGGATCGATCGCCGCGAACAGAGGGCCGAGCCGCATGGATTCACCAGGCGGCAAGCCGCGCAATCCCACCTCGTGACTCCCGCCGCCAAAAGTTTCCGTGTCGTAGCGTTCAACGGGGGAGGGAGCGTGGCTCATGCGTGGTCTCCGCGGCGGGCACATTGGGTTTCGGTGGTCGCGGCTTGAAGAAGGTATCGTACTTGTCGGTGTCTCCCGGCCGCGCATTGTAGCAGGTGGCGGAGATTTCGGGCGTTCCTTGGGCAAGAAGCTCACTCACCGTGACGAATTCGAACCCTTTGGCCCTCAGCGCGGGAAGCGCGGTGACTAATGCTTGCGATGTGTGAAAGCCCCGGCCGTTGCCGTGGCCGATCACGATGGAGCCGGGTTTGACCGCCATCACCGCTTTGTGCATGGCGTCGGCGGTCTGCAAGGGTGTGGGATCGCCCAGAGAGAGGTTCCATTGAATGGCGAGAAGTCCTGCGTCGTTGACCGCATCAAGTGCCGCCTGATTACATGCGCCGAAGGGAAACCGGAACATCGACATGCGGTCGGGCACCGAAGACATCGCCGCCTCCTCGCCACGCACGCACTGTGCGGCTTCCAATTCTGCACGCGTGCGTTCGTAGGCAATCTGCGGCCCGACGATTTCGGCGGCCAATGCGGGACCGCTGAGAAGCCGCAGGTTGCGATGGGCTTCCGCATGGTTGGCCACTTCGAATAACGGGTCCGCCATCAACTGGCGCGTGCGTACGGGATGCGAGCGCATCCATTTTCCGCCGGCGAAGAACGTGGCCTTGGCATTGTTGGCCCGCAACGCATCAACGAGCGCCGCATCGTAGCCGGTGACTTCCCCCGGCAGCTCACACATGTCGAAGGTGAGGGCGATGAGCTTCTTGCCTGGCGGCAGCTTTACGCGCCGAATGGCCCCGCGCAGGCTGGCGGGCACTGGTGCGAACGGCGCCAGCTGCGTGATGAGCGGTGGGGCATCGAAGCGCGTGTCGCCGCGCGTGATCTTTTTTTCCGTCGCCGGACCGGTAAGGAGCGCCGGGGACCAGCAGCGGTCGCGCAGCACCGTCCGGTCGGCGGCCGCGAGAGGATGTGCCGCAAGCCCGGCGAAAAGCGCGGCACTGGCAAATACCCTGACAGCTGACATCACTGCCCCCGGAACTGAGGCTTGCGCTTTTCCGCAAAGGCTAGGCGGCCTTCCGCGTAATCGTCGCTGGCGAAGCAGGCCGCGATCATCGCTTCCAAACGTTCCATGTCGGCCTCGCCCTTGCCGGCAACGATGGTATCGATTGCCGCCTTGGCGGCTTTGACCGTCAGCGGCGCGTTGTCGGCGATGGCGCGGGCGAGTGCGCGGGCGGCGGGATCCAGATCGGCGGGCGGCACGACGCGATTGACGAGGCCCATGGTCAGCGCCTCGGCGGCCGAGAAGCGCCATCCCGTGAAGAGCAGTTCCTTGATGCGGGGCGCGGGGGCCAAAGCGAGCAGCGGCCTGATCCAGCGCGGGTGATAGCCAAGCCCCAGCCGCGCGGCGGGAATGGAGAACTGCGCGGTGTCGTCGGCCAGCCTCAAATCGCAACAGGCGGCAATGCCGAAGCCACCGCCGAGGCAGAAGCCTCCGATCATGGCGATGGTGGGCTTGGCGGCGCCGAGCAGGGCTTCAAAGGCGGCATGGTTTAGAGCGTCGTAGGTGCGGGCCGCGTCGCCCGTGCGGGCGCTGTCGAACTCGGAAATGTCCGCGCCCGCCGAAAAGGCCTTTCCGCCTGCGCCCTTCAGCACGATGACGCGAATTTCAGGGTCGGCTTCTGCCTCCCGCATGCACACGGGGATCGCGGCCCACATCGCCGCGCTCAGCGCGTTGTGCCGCGCAGGGTTATCCAAAACCAGGAACGCGACGGCTCCATCGCGCTCAAGGCGCACGCCGGGCGGGCGTGCCGTGCTGGTTGCGTCGGCCATGCGTTTGACGTCCACTGATGTCGAGATGCGTGAAGTTGGCGGAAATCTAGGCTCCGGCGGGTCGCGGCACAACGGGGACCGGGTGCCGCAGCACATAACGGGCAGCGTCGGCCCGGTTCGCATCGGCGCGGGCCGCCGGTTTCAACGCCCGCGATCCCGTGTCGCGTCCCCGCTGCAACCCGGTCCGCCCGCGGGGCGTTGGATGCGGTGTGGGCCCTTCAACCAAAGGTCAACGGGCAATAGTTTGGCCTGCGGCGCGCACAGGTTTAGATTGACGGTCCGGGCGCGCGCGGATACCCCGTTTTGCAGCGCACCCGACGGCGGCCCAGAGGTCATGGCCCGCGCGCATTCATCAGCCGAGGACGACCAGCTATGTCAGCGTCGAGACCGCAATCCGCACACAGTGCACCACCGCGCACCGGCACCAAAAGCCGGGAGAAGCACGGCAACGTCGCGAGCGCCGATCCGATCTGGACGCAGGTGCTGAGCGAGGCCGAAGCGGCCATGGCGGCCGAGCCGGCGTTGACGGGCTTCATCTTCGCAACCGTCGTTAATCATACCCGCCTGGAGGACGCCATTGCGCATCGCGTGGCGCAGCGGCTCAACCATTCCGATGTCGATGCCGGCCTGATCCTCCAGACCTTCCAGGACGTGATGGCGAGCCAGCCCGATCTCGCCCTGTCGATCCGCGCCGATATTTCCGCCGTGCTCGACCGCGACCCGGCCTGCGTGCGCTACCTGGAGCCCTTGCTGTTCTTCAAGGGCTTCCACGCCCTCGTGACGCATCGCTTCGCCCATGAGCTGTGGCGGCAGGGCCGTCGCGATTTTGCGCTCTACCTGCAGAGCCAATCCTCGAAAATCTTCTCCACCGACATTCATCCCGCCGCCCGCTTCGGCCGCGGGATCATGCTCGATCATGCGACGGGCTTTGTCGTCGGTGAGACGGCGGTGGTCGGCGACAATTGCTCATTCCTGCACGCCGTGACGCTCGGCGGCAGCGGCAAGGCCACCGGCGACCGGCATCCCAAGATCGGGTCCGGCGTTCTCATCGGCGCGGGCGCCAAGGTGCTCGGCAACATCCATGTCGGCAACTGCGCGCTCATCGCCGCCGGCAGTGTGGTGCTGAACGACGTGCCACCGAACATGACGGTGGCCGGGGTCCCCGGCGAAGATCGTCGGCCGCGTGGGTTGCCCTGAGCCCGCGCGCAGCATGGACCAGATGATTGGACCCGACGACTACAGCGGTCTATGAGGCCTGGCATATCCATCACAGCTAAAATGAAACCAACCGGAGAGTGATCGTGAAGAAGGAAGAGATTGCGAAGGTGGAGAGCTACCTGCGCAAGACGTTTGGCACGCCCAATCTGACCGTGCGTCCGCGTCCGAAGAAGGACGACAGTGCTGAGGTTTACATCGGCGAGGATTTCGTGGCCGTGCTCTTCCGCGAGGACGAGGATGGCGAAGTATCTTACCAGTTCCAGATGGCGATCCTGGACGTCGACTTGGAAGACGCGTGAGGCTGAGCGGCGGGCATGACACTCTACCGGTTGGGAGATGAAGCGGTGCGGTGGCCCGGCGCGGGCCGGGCCTGGGCCGCGGACAATGCGGTGCTTCTGGGCAAGGTGGAGTTGTGCGAGGACGCGAGCGTCTGGTTCGGCGCCGTCTTGCGCGGCGATAACGAATTGATCCGGGTTGGCGCGCGCTCAAATGTTCAGGACGGCTGCGTGCTGCATACCGACCCGGGCTTTCCGCTGGATATCGGTCCGGACTGCACAATCGGGCACATGGTCATGCTGCATGGCTGCACGATCGGTGCCGGAAGCCTCATCGGCATCGGCTCCATCGTCCTCAACGGCGCCAAAATCGGAGAAGGCTGCCTGATCGGCGCCAATACGCTCATCACCGAAGGCAAGGAAATCCCGCCGCGGTCGATGGTGTTGGGCTCGCCGGGCAAGGTCGTGCGGCAACTCACCGAAGACGAGAGCGCCCGCCTGAAGCGCAGCGCCGACCGGTACGTCGCGAACTGGAAGCGGTACGCCGCCGGACTGACCGTCCAGTCGTAATGGTCTGACAAGTGCATTGAAAAAAATACGAGCCGGACGGTACGAACGTCCGGCTCGAGGCTGAGGCCCGGCAGGGTTGCCAGGGAAGGCAGGGGAGGACGTCCCGGGCCTCAAGGTTCACACATCTCAATCATGCGTTTGGCATTGGACCCGAAGGGACCCCGCCATGCGCTCTAGCGGTCGGCCTGCACACCGGCCAAGGCGGCCGGGCTGGCGCCGTCTTGCGGATCCAGGGAGACCCAGACTTTGGGGTCGAGGTACGACTGACGCATGACGAATTGATAGGATGAGCGGGTCCACAGGCGGACATCGTCGCTCTTGTTGTCGAGGATGAAGTCGCCCTGGCTGGTGCGCGCGGTCAGCACCGCGTGGCCTTCGCCCTTCTCGTCGCGCACCACCGTCAGCAGCAGCGAAGCCGACGGCCAGCCACGTCCAATCAGGACTTTCTGCTTCAGGAGTGCATAGTCTTCGCAATCGCCCTTTTGGCCGGGCAGGGTCCAATATTCGCTGATGCCATAGATCTCCGCGTCGGTGGCGGGCTCGACAGAGCGATTGACGATGCGGTTGACCTCGTCGAGGTCGCTCAGGCGTTCCGGCGTCGCTTCGAAGCGGCCACCCGTCCCCTGAGCCTGGCAGGCCTTCGGGTTCTGATCGCAGAAGCGAACAAAGCCGTAGGGCGGCTGCGATGACCCGTAGACGCGCATATAAGCGGTGCGGAATTCGGCAGGACTGCGCGCGGCAAAGCTATCGGCCCACGCAGTGGTGGCGAAGGAGGCGCTTAACGCAGCGCCAGCAACACAAACTGAAACGCACTTCATACGACTACCCCGTACTGATCGCCAGACTATAGCGTCAAAACCTCGTCGTCCTCTGAAAGCGAAGGCCAGCATTTGAATAAAATTCGATCCACTTGCCGTTTTCGCGTCTCAATTGCGTGACAACCGCACGCCGTAATCTCCGGTTATGCTCAAAGAAAATGCCGCCGGAGGGCTTCTGGTTCCTGTATGTCGAGAAACTGGACGCCGATGCCATTTTCGTGATGGCGCATCACGCGTCCGCGCAGTTTGCCGACGGTCACTTCAGTGCCGATAGCCGGGCGAATGTCGGTCGCCAGCGAGGCGCCCGACAGCGAGACGTCGATAACGGCGCATTCCAGCGTCGCACCAGTGTCAAGCTGCAGCGTGGAGGTTTTGTCGGCGACGGCGATGCGCTCGTGGCGGCGCTGATCGAGGCCCGCGGATACATCCTTGTTGAGCATCCAGGTCAACTGGGCGGCCAGTTTCTCGCGCTTATGGGCCGTTATCTGGAATTTGAGGGCGAAGCCGCCGTCGAATACCCGCGCCACGTGTCCTTCAAGCCCGCCGAGCTGGTCGAAGTATGCGACGATCCGCTCGCCTTCGGTCACCGTCACGGGCGACACAACAGCGGCGCCGCCGACGGATACATCGATGAGGCGGCAAGGATATTCGTGGCGTGAGGCGCGCATGAAGCGCCCCAGGAGAGGCATGGCGATCCGCTTGTGCCGCCGTCGGTCCGTGGCTGGCCCAGAATTGGGTTCAGAACCGGGCTCGGAACTGGGGCGGGCGGCGAAGGACGAACTGCTCATGTCGTGACCCGCGTCGGTTGGGAATGGCGTCGAGCCTCCCGGAACCAATGCGCGTGGATTTGGTCCACCGGGGGGGTCTCTTCCCGGACACTATGAGGCGGGGGAATTAATGAACGCCTAACTCGCAGACCGATATTGAGACAGTTCCTGTTCCGGTGCGGTTTCCGCGCCGGGTCACGTTAACGAACTGTGAAATGAGGTGGGTGCCCGCAGCGCCGTCTAGTCACTTAATCCGCCGTCGAAGACGCGGAATTGCCGGTGATCCTGGCGGACAATGCGGGCCCGGCGAATGTGCGGCACGAATGGCGCCTGCCGGTTGGAGACATCGAGCGCGGCGTGCGGGCGTCCGTCGGGCCAGATCACTTCGTCCGCCAGCAGATGCCGCGACACGATGGGCTCGCGTCCCAGCCAAGATGGACTGTCCAGGACGCTGACGGCGCCGAGGAACCTATCCGCATAAGCCTGCATGTGGATGAGCGGAAGGACGATCATTTCCAGCATGGCCGCCTTGCCCGAGGTGCTTTCAGCCTCAATGAGAAAAAGAGCCGCGCCGCCTTGAACCGAGGTAGTGTTGAGCCGCGCCCTCAGGCTGGCAGCATCCTCCGCACTCCAGTCATCGAAGAAATTCTGGCCGCGGAACTCGCACCCGAAGCGCTCAGTCAGCCGGGTTCCGGCGAGCCGATAGGGAAACGTCCCGGCATCATGGCGTTCCAGAATGAACGTATCGGGCAGGATATCGCCGATGCCGCCGGGCTCGATCTCGAACCGGCGGGGAGCCAGCCGCGCGCCGCGCAGCTCGTTCCAATACGTGTAAAGGGCCTGAGTTGTCTTGTGTCTCATCTGCGCATTCACTGCTTGTGCGGCCACTGCGTCCGCATGGTTCCCCCGAAAAGCTCGCGCTTCCCTTGAATGGTGCTGCCTGGAGAACAAATGAGAACATCCAGACCGTTGTGGTCCGGTTCGCAGCTTTTGTGCCAGTGTGCGGCCGTGGGCCTATAGCCCACCGGTTATGGTTGCCGGTCCCGGATTGCGCCGTACCCTGGATATTCAAACTTGCGACATGGAAGTGGGGCGGCGCGTGTCTAATTCCGGAAATGCCGATGACAGTGAGCATCGGGATGGAAGCGGGACGGGGGCCCGGACCGGGGAGGGTGAAGCCACCGCCTATCCGGATCCTCAGGACCTTCACCGTCCGCCGGACGACGAACCGGTCTTCAACGCGCCGCCGGCGGTGATCGCGCTTATCGTGCTGATGGTGGCGGTCATGCTGGTGCGTGCGTCCTTGTCGGAGGATGCCGACTTACAGTTCGTCTTGATGCTGGCGCTGATCCCAGCCCGGTACGCTGGATTGGCGGGCGAACTTCCCGGCGGCGATCTGGCATCGTTGACGTCGCTCTTCACCCATATGGCTGTCCACGCCGACACCGCGCATCTGATGTTCAACGGCGCGTCTTTGCTCGCGTTTGGCGGTGCGATTGAAAAGCGCATCGGCGCGGCGCGCATGCTGGCGTTTTTCTGCGTGTGTGGACTTGCGGGCGCGCTGGCGTTCTTGGCCGTCAATCCGGGATTACTTGCGCCAATGATTGGGGCCTCGGGCGCTATTGCCGGATTGATGGGGGGGATGATGCGATTCCTCTTTCCCTCCCTCGATCATGGAGGAATTCGCCAATTGCACGAGAGACCAGGGGAAGTGCGGTCTAGCCGGCTCGGTATTGCACTGCGGGATCGGCGCGTCCTCATCGCGACCGTTGCTTTTGTCATCATGAATATCGCGGCCATGCTGGGGCTTGGCGACGTCAGCGCTGGTGGCGCCATTGCGTGGGAAGCGCATATCGGGGGCTATTTCGCGGGATTATTGCTGTTTGGGTTGTTTGATGCTGCGCCGCGAAATTCGCCCCCTCACCAACCATTTGACGTTTGAACTCTTGCCATGGGCGATTTCTTGCATCACGATCTACCCACAAAGTGAAAGTGTCGCGCTGTGAACGGGTTCGGTTTTGCGTGCGGCGCTGGATGCGGCGGGGTTGAATTCCTGCCGGACCCGAGCGCCGTTTGGCATTGCGTTGGGCGATCCCCTTGAACACGAACGACCTCACGATCGGAGGATGCTGCCAATGAACGTTGCAACCATACTGAAAGCCAAGGGCCGCTCCGTCACGACAGTGCGCCCGGATCAGACTTTGCAAGATGTCGTGACAAAGCTCGCGGCCCGCAAAATCGGCGCGGTCGTGGTGGTTGGTGAGAATGGCGCGGTGGAAGGCATTATTTCCGAGCGCGATCTTATTCGCGCGATTGCCGAAGGCGGAGCGCTGGCCTTGGAGTTCCCGGTTTCGCGCTTCATGACGCGCGATGTCATCACTTGCCACGAGTTTAACCTTGTCGACGAAATGATGGAGATGATGACGTCAGGACGGTTCCGTCATTTGCCCGTCGTTGAAGACGGTGCATTGGTTGGGATCGTGTCCATTGGCGACGTCGTCAAGAACCATGTTGCGGAAGTCGAAATGGAAGTTTCGGCCATGCGCAGCTACCTGGCGACGGGCTGATCATCCCTCGGCCGGGCGGTGAAACGTCCACCTGACAGGCTTTGCCTGATCGTTCCAAGACCCTTGATACCCTGAAAACAAGAGAGCCGGATCCAGTGATCCGGCTCTCTTGAATTCTATGGGCTCAAAAGGGCTACCGTCGCTCACGCAACAGACGAGGCGGCCCGTGCATCCATCCGCTGATCGATGTCGCGGCGCAGTTTCAGTTCGCGGGCAATATCTTCAACATCGCGCTTGGCTGCCATTTCCCCGCGCCGGATGAGCTCGTCGGCCTGATGGAAATCGAACAGTCCCAGTCCGTGCAGGCGCGGGCTGATCAGCGCGTCGGGCGGGTCGCCGGCGAGCCGCGAGCGCGCGATGCGATCCTGGACGATGTTGAAGGCGTCGACCATGACGGTGGAAATTCCCGGCACGTCCTCGCTTTTGCCGAACAACTGCCGGGTCAGTAGCCAGCGTGCGCCGCCAGCATCTTTCTCCGCGGGTGGTACGGCTTCCGCTGATGTGGCGCCCGTGGAGACGATTTCATCCATGGCGGCGGCCGCGACCGCCGACCGGCTCGAAATGTCGATGTTCAGGTTGACGGCGATCACGTAGCGCGCGCCCAGGGCGCGGCAGACGGAAACCGGAATGGGATTGACGAGGGCGCCATCGAACAGCCAGCGGCCATCGATCTTGACCGGGCGGAATACGCCGGGCAGCGCGTAAGAGGCGCGAACGGCATCAACAAGGCGGCCGCGCGAGAGCCAGACCTCGTGACCGGACCCGATCTCCGTCGCAACTGCGGTGAAGCGCCGGTCCAGATCCTCGATGCGCGTGTCGGCGAGATGCGTTTCGAGCCGGTCGCAGAGCTTCTGACCCGAGATCAGACCCGTTCCTGAGAAATTGAAATCCAGATAGCCGAACACGCGCCGCTTGGTGAGGTTGCGCGCGAAATCTTCCAGGTCGTCGAGACGGTTTGCAACGTGGCAGCCGCCGACGACGGCGCCGATCGAAGTTCCAACGACGATGTCGGGTTTGATGCCGGCCGCGGTCAAGGCGCGGATGACACCGATATGTGCCCAGCCGCGCGCTGCGCCGCCGCCCAATGCCAAACCGATCTTTCCGCCTGCCATAATGCGCACTCCTGATCCCGGATAGCCCGGGTCCGATACCGCGTACCGGGGCCTGCGGCTGCAGGATGGCCGATGCGCGGGGATAGTGCAGGACTTGCAACCGGCATGCCGGTGCCGATCCTTAAGATGACATCGATATTCGCAGACGGGAATTAAAGGGTCGCTACGGTTAGCATTACCAAACCCGACGAAATGTGCCGTGCCGGGGCGAAAGCCACCAGAGGTCACCGTGTTGCGGCGCACATGTTCTGTGTGCAGCGCACATGGCTGTCAGACCTTTTCGAGTGGCCCAACCGGTCCTGCGTCCGTTCCGAGTGGCACGCGCCGGTAGAAGCAGGACCGGGCGCCGGTGTGACAAGCGACGCCCCCGCCCGTAACGCGCACGCGCAACCAGACCGCGTCTTGATCGCAGTCGACGCGCAATTCCGCGACTTCAAGGACGTTGCCGCTCTCCTCGCCCTTTTTCCAGATCCGTGATCGCGAACGGCTGAAGAAGTGGGCCGTTCCCGAAGCTATGGTCAGCCGGAGCGCGTCCGCATTCATCCAGGCAAACATGAGGACTTCGCCCGTGTCCGCGTCCGTGGCGATGGCGGCGATCAGGCCGTTGGCGTCGAACTTTGGGGTCAGAACCGATCCCTGTTCGAGTTCAGCGGGTGTTCCAGCCGGGGCGAACCCGGTCTCTTGCGGGGCGGGCATGGGTGCGGGTCCTTGACGTACGGCTTCATGATGGCGCGCCGGCCCGGATGAGCGGGACGTGGCGGTGGCGGCGCGAGGCGCTATATATAGCCCGAAGTTCCTCTGGCCAGAAAACGGGCCGTTGCGCGGACGACGCGTGGCACCGGGCGAGGGGGCAGGAAAGCGGAGTGCTATGGCCGATCTTGACGACATCTACAACACGAGAATTCTGGAATTGGCCGCGGCCATCCCGCGGACGGAGCCTTTGGCCGCCCCGCAGGCCCGGGGTCAGGCCCATTCCAAGCTCTGTGGTTCGACGATCGAGGTCGCCCTCAACGTCACGGACGGGACGATCTCCGACTATGCCCAGTCGGTGAAAGCGTGCCTCCTCGGGCAGGCCTCGGCCGCCGTGGTTGGCCGCGAGATTGTGGGGACGCCCATCGATGAATTCCGCACGCTTGCGCAGACCATGCGCCGGATGCTGAAGGAGAACGGGCCACCACCCACGGGGCGCTGGGCGGATTTGGGACTGTTGGAACCCGTGCGCGACTACCGCCACCGCCATGCCTCCACGCTGTTGGTGTTCGACGCTATAGAGCGCGCGCTCGCATCACTGGACGTTGAGCGCCCCCATCGTGCCGTTGGCGCCGGAGGCTGAACAGACCCTCAGTTCAACCAAGGAGTGATCGCATGCCGGTCATCGACGATCCTGCGGCGTTACCCGGCCGGGTGACGACCATCTATCCAGCGCCGCTCGATCAAGGGTTCGAGGGCCGCGTCAAGCGCGCAATGACAGAGGGCCTGGGGCTCACGCAGTTCGGTATCAATCTGACGACCTTGGAGCCGGGCGCGAAGTCGTCGCACCGGCATTGGCACGCGCGCGAGGATGAGTGCATCATTGTCGTCGCTGGAACGGTGACGCTCGTGACCGACGAGGGCGAGCGCGAGTTGAGAGCAGGGGCGGCGGCGGGATTTCCGGCCCGTGTTGCCAACGGCCACCACCTCGTCAACCGAAGCGATGCGCCCGCGACCTACTTTGAAATCGGGACGCGCTCCAAGGACGAGGACGTCACTTATTCCGACGAAGACCTGCTGGCGGAGAAGCGCGATTTTTCATACCGCTTCTTGCACAAGTCCGGAGAGCCCTACGCATGAGCCTCGGCACTGCGCTTCTGAAGGCCCCGATCCGGCTCTACCGGGCAACCATCAAGCCGTGGACCGGTATGGAATGCCGGCATCTGCCGACGTGTTCCGCCTATGCGCTCGAAGCCATCGACAAGAATGGGGCCTGGAAGGGCTTCTGGCTGATGGTCTCGCGCATCGTCCGTTGCCACCCCTGGGGGACGCACGGCTACGATCCGGTGCCGGACCTACGCAGCGTCCGCCACCCCTTCCGCCCCTGGCTCTATGGCGACTGGCACGGCCGGAGCATCGGCCACGGCGTCGACCTTGAACGCGAGAAGATCTGACGTCGCGGGCTGATAAACGATTTCGCGGCCAAGCTCTGCCATCGACATCATGAGGTCGATGAGGGCATCGAAGGCGCGCTGGGCGATGTATTCGAACGCCTTCATCTCCCAGATGGTCTGGCCCTGGAAGAGCTGGCCGGCCATCAGCGTTTTGACCGCGACTTCCGGGCAGGCGTCGGAGCGCATCAGGGCGGCCAGATGCGGCTGCAGGGATGGGGAAATTTCGGGCACGTTCGGCGGGAAGCCGTTGGAATAGGCGGAGCGCTTGAACAGGTTCACTTCCTTGAAGTGCTCCATCAGCATTTTTTCCATGTCCGGGCTCACCTTGGCGAGCACCTGAATGCACGGCCGCATGCGTCCCGAAACATTGACCATGCCCTTGCGGATCAGAAGTTTTGGCGCCTGCATGTGATGTCTATCCCCAACGTGAAGCGAAATCCGCGCCACGGCAGCGGGCGGACGGCAACATGCAACCCTACCGCCCAGGTCTTACCGAAGGCCTTGGAGGTGTGGTGAACGAAGCGTTGCGGCGCGTGCCAAAGGAAGCCGTCCGGAGACCGAATAGGCGGTCCTGGCTCTTGACAGACCCGCTTCGGAGGGCCGATGAAGCGGCCGGACATGACTTACGCCGCGCCCCGTAGGCGGCGAGTGAGCAACAGGAGAGACAGATGACCGACGTCACCTTGACGTTTCCGGATGGCGCGACCCGTCAAGTGGCCAAGGGCACCACGGGTCTGGACGTGGCGAAATCAATCTCGCCCTCGCTCGCCAAGCGCACGGTCGCCATGCAGCTCAACGGCGAACTGAGCGATCTCGCCGATCCCATCACATCCGATGCGCAGATCAATTTCGTCCCCCGCACCGATCCCGCCGCGCTGGAGCTCATCCGGCACGACTGCGCGCACGTCATGGCGGAGGCCGTGCAGGCGCTGTGGCCCGGCACGCAGGTGACCATCGGTCCCGTCATCGACAACGGCTTCTTCTACGACTTCGCCAAGGCCGAACCGTTCTTGCCTGAAGACATCGGCAAGATCGAAAAGAAGATGCACGAAATCATCGCCAAGAACGCGCCCTTCACCAAGGACGTGTGGAGCCGCGAGAAGGCCAAACAGGTCTTCCGCGACAAGGGCGAGCTGTTCAAGGTTGAACTCGTCGACGCGATTCCCGAAGGCCAAGACCTCAAGATCTACAAGCAGGGAGAGTGGTTCGACTTGTGCCGCGGCCCGCACATGACGTCCACGGGCGCCATCGGCAAGGCGTTCAAGCTGATGAAGTTCGCCGGCGCCTACTGGCGCGGTGATTCAAACAACCCGCAGCTGCAGCGCATCTACGGTACCGCCTGGGCCAGCGAAGACGAGCTGAAGGCCTACCTGACGCAGCTGGAAGAAGCCGAGAAGCGCGACCACCGCAAGCTCGGCCGCGAGATGGACCTGTTCCACTTCCAGGAAGAAGCGCCGGGCTCCATCTTCTGGCACCCCAAGGGCTGGACGCTGTTCCAGACGCTCATTGCCTACATGCGCCGCGCGCAAGAGCGCGCCGGCTACGTGGAAGTGAACTCGCCCGACATGATGGAGAAGCACTTCTGGGAGCTGTCGGGCCACTGGGAGAACTACGGCGAGAACATGTTTACGACTACGCTGCCCGACGAGCGCGTGTTCTGCTGCAAGCCGATGAACTGCCCCGGTCACGTGCAGATCTACAAGCATGGCCTGAAGAGCTACCGCGATTTGCCGTTGAAGATCGCCGAGTTCGGCAAGGTGCACCGCTACGAGCCCTCGGGCGCGCTGCACGGCATGCTGCGCGTGCGCCACTTCACGCAGGACGACGCGCACATCTTCATCACCGAAAACCAGATCATGGAGGAATGCCTCAAGATCAATGATCTGATGCTCTCCATCTACAAGGACTTCGGCTTCGAGGACATTTTCATCAAGCTCTCGACGCGGCCGGAAAAGCGCGTCGGCGCGGATGAGCTGTGGGACAAGGCCGAGAAGGCGCTGCAGGATGTGCTGGACGAGGTGACACGGCGTTCCAACGGGCGCATCAAGACAGCGCTTCAGCCGGGCGAGGGCGCGTTCTATGGCCCCAAGCTCGAATATGTTTTAAAGGATGCCATCGGCCGCGAATGGCAGTGCGGCACCACGCAGGTGGACTTCAACCTCGCGGGGCGGCTTGGCGCGTTCTACATCGACGAGAACTCGGAAAAGAAGACGCCGGTGATGATCCACCGCGCCATGTTCGGGTCGCTGGAACGTTTCACCGGCATTCTGATCGAGAACTTCGCCGGCCATTTCCCGCTGTGGCTCTCGCCGTTGCAGGTGGTGGTCGCGACCATCACCAGTGAGGCCGATCCTTACGCTCAGGAAGTCATCGCGGCGCTCAAGGCCGCCGGCCTGCGCGTGGACGGCGATCTGCGCAACGAGAAGATCGGCTACAAGGTGCGCGAACACTCGCTCGCCAAGGTGCCCGTCATCCTCGCCGTGGGCTTACGTGACGCCGAAGCCCGCAACGTCTCCATGCGCCGGTTAGGCTCGCAGGAGCAGACGGTGCTGTCGCTTGATGAGGCGGTAGCGAGCCTCGCGAAGGAGGCGACGCCGCCGGATTTGGGGTGAGTTCAAGAAGGCACCGCTCTGCAGTGTCTAAGTCTAAAAAACGATCGAAGTCAAAAAAATCAGTAATGCTGCTGGCTACCTTTTGTGTCGGTGCAGGTGGCTATCGCCGCCGAGTTACAGTCGTGATCTCCGATGCGCTAATGTAGATCAGTTGGTCGGCGATGCTAATAAGAGTGCCATTCTGTCCTGATCGTATAATGTGAGCATCGACGTATTTCGCTGTCTTAGATTGGACTGTAAAAAGCTCAGTGCTGCCGAGCCACTTATATGCCGCAGCAACCTGACCTACCTTATAAAGGGCCAGTGCGAAGCAGACTACGCCCATCAAAGCATTGATCATCCAATACTTGTTTGCAGAGCCGTACATCCGGTTGATGCTTATTGACGCGTGCACCATCAACAAACAGAGCAATCCTGCAAACGCGAAAATTGGAATTGTCAGTATAACCCACCAAGCGTGGTTGAGACCGGCAGAGGCAACCAGCACAACTACAAGGCACAACTTGTCGGCGGTTGAAACCGCCCTGATCCTGTCAACAGGGTCGGGCCATTTAAATAGAAAGAACTCTTGGACTCTCTGAGCAATAGAGGAGACTACGATAAGCAAGAGGCCAGATATTGGTAAGAAAAGACCTGCGCCGTAAAGGATGTCAGAATAGCCGACAATACCCTGGAAAGCGTGGCCGAGTTCGGCAAAAAAGCCAGCATCAAATGCAAAACTAGCGACCAGAGAGAGCGCCAAACCCGCGCCCGCCAAGTTCCGCAAGTCGAGTAGTTCAGTCCCGTCCGTCGGAAGAATGGGCTTGGTCTCAAGCGCGTATCTGGCCGGGAGTTCGGCATTGCTCAATTGGTATTCTCCGTCCGTTTTACCCCACTCCGAAAAAGCACATCTATTTCAATAGTTAGGTGGTGGCGGTTTAAGGGCGGCGCCGAAGTTATCCTCAAGAAAAATCGGGAATGGCTCGCGCACGCCCTCACCACCCCACCGCTGCAATCCGGGCTTTAGGCCCGGGACCCATTGGGCCGCACAGTCGGGCTCACCGCTAAGCCATTTCTCCCTCCACATCGTCACCCCCGCGTTGATGCGGAGCATCGCTTCGCGATGACGGCGGGGTCCCAGTCAACACTGAGCACGATGAACAGCGCCGAGGCGCCCATCGCTGTGCCCAACGCCTCTCGAGCCGTCTCGCCGAAGCCCGTCTGGGTCCCGGCCGGCTCCGCTGCGCTCCGCACGCCGGGATGACGTTTGAGGGTAGGTGAATGTTCGTGCCACCCAACCGCTGTCATCCCGGGCTTTAGGCCCGGGACCCATAGGTCAGCGCATGCTGATGTCGTGGTGTGTGCTGCGCTGGTGCCATAAGCGAACAAGGCCACAACCTGTTGCACCATGGATCCCGGCGAGCCCCGGGATGACATGTGAGAGTGGGCGTGCGCTCGTGCTCGCGCCCTCTTCACCCCACTTTCCCCGCTGCCGTCGCCGCCGGCACTTCCACCAGCCGCCCGGTCTTCACGTCGTAGATGTAGCCGTAGATCGGGATGTGCGCCGGCACCAGCGGGTGGCTGCGGATGCGCTGCACGTCCTGCGTCACGCTTTGCGTTTGATCGGTGATGGTGTGCCACTTGATGAAGAGCCCGGCTGGATTACCGCCGCCATGCTTGGGGTTCGACCACGTTTTTCCGTCGAAAGCCGCCGTTTCCAGATTGTCCGCCAGCAGCGTGCCCATGATCTCGTCGGTGAACAGTTCCATGCCGCAGTTGGTATGGTGGATGACGAACCACTCCAGCGTGCCGAGCAGCTTGTGCGAGATGACCAGCGAGCGGATGGCGTCGTCGGTGGCGCGGCCGCCCGCGTTGCGAATGACGTGCGCGTCGCCCTCCGACAGACCGGCGTACTTCGCCGGATCGAGGCGTGCATCCATGCAGGTGAGCACCGCGAATTGACGCGCGGGCGGCAGCGCGAGCGATCCCTTGTCGCCAAAATCGGCGGCGTAGCGGGCGTTGGCATCCGTGACTTCGGTGACGATCTTGCTGCGTGACATGGTGGGCCTCTGAGCATCGTTTTAGGTGGGGACCGGCGGCGCTGCGGTGCCGGCCGTCGATAAGGCTAACACGGGCACAGCGGACGTGTGAACGCCGTCAAGCGCGACGGGAACCAATCGCACGCGTCAACGTTTCCCCTTTTGTAAGCAACGCCAAAAAATGGAGGATGCTCATGAAGCGCGAACTGATCCCAATCGTCGCCGTACTCTTCGCAATGGGTGCAACGCCCGCGCTGGCGGCCGATGCGAAGACTGACGCAAAGCCCGCCGCAGAGACCGCCGCTCCAGCCGGCCCTGAGGGCGCGGCCGGCGAAACAAGCGATCGCACGCCGCAAAAGGATACCGCGACGCCGCTTTCCCAGACGGACAACACTTCGGCCGGCGCCACCAGCGACCGCACGCCTGAGGCACAGAAGTCCATGAATAAGGATGCCAAGGCAGGAGACATGAAGCCGAAATCCGACACGGACACAAAGACGGAATAGCTGCTCGTCCCACCGTGTCGAAAAGTTGAAAGGCCGGAGGATTTCGATCCCCCGGCCTTTCGCATTTCGTCGCCGTCGTTGGCGCGCACGGGCGTGGGGAAGACCTAGATCTCGCCCTTCAAGCCCTTCTCGAAGTACTTGTGAATAACCTTGTCCTGGTTCTCCAGGAGCCAGTCGATGGAAGGCTCGCTGCGCATGGCCTTGGTGATGGCCTGCTCTGTCGCCTTGCGATGGATCTCGAAAAGGATCTTGTGGTCGAGCTTGTCGTCGGTGGCGACTGACGGATTGAGCCAAACCGAGACGATGATGCCGAGGTCGTTGGCCTTGTCGCGCGGGATCACACCGGAGCGGACGCTGTCGAGCACGCCCATGGCGGTGGCGTACTGCACCGTTCCCATCAAGATGCTGGTGTAGCGCTCATTGTCGACGGAGACCTTG
The DNA here is from genome assembly GCA_963786675.1 of uncultured Alphaproteobacteria bacterium. Taxonomy (GTDB): domain Bacteria; phylum Pseudomonadota; class Alphaproteobacteria; order Rhizobiales; family Hyphomicrobiaceae; genus JAGVSR01. Next base: position 653,687 of record CAWAZY010000003.1, read on the forward strand.
GAAACGCAAATCGTCGGCGGGCGCACCATCACGTCGGTGTTGAGCAGCGCCAGCACGCGCGAATGGCCGACGACCTGGTTGCCGAGTAGGTTGGCGAAGGCCGTGCCCATGGGCCCGTTCATTTCGCCGATCGCCACTTCCGGCTCGGCGGCGGTGCCCGGCGGTCCGCCGGCCACGAGGCTCTCTCCCACGCGCATGATGATACGGTCGCTCATTCTCGTCCCCTTGGATTGTGTGTTGGATGGATTGGGTGATGAAGACCGGCGGCGTTGGCCAGCACGGATCACGGGGGACTATGGCGTCTCAGTGCGCAGGGAGCAAGGCGCGGAGATCGCTGCCTTGAAGGTCCGCGCCGCATTGTTCAGCGACGGCGCGGGAATTAGACGTGAAATTACGTCGTCATCGCCAGGATCGCCATGATGAGGCAGATCAGGACGAATTGCCCAACCACACGGGCGCGCATGAATAACTGACTGCCGTCCTCACTGCGCCCCGCCACGAGGCTCCAGACGCCGAGCAAGAGACCCATCGCAATGGCGGCGACAAGGACGAGCGCCGCGTAAGGCGCGAAGGCCTGGAGAACTTCGGACGGATTGGCGGCAAGCGCCTCCGACACGCGCGCATGCAGGGTGTCGTAACCCAGATACGCTGCAATAGCCGCGAAGACCGCGATGACGCCCGTTAGACCGAAGGCAAGGACGTAGCGGACGTTGTGGCCCGTTTCGCCGCCGCGGGCCTCGGTCTCGGTCAGGACGACGTTATGTTCGGTATGCTCATAGGGGGCTGCCATGACTGGGCTCCTTCTGAAAGACCCGGATTTCATGCGCAGATCGGTCGTTCGGGATGCCAACCGATCCCGTCGAGCCAGACGCCGCTGGCTATAGTTAGACTACCATTTTTGATCGCTATCAGTTCAGGGCGTCGCCATCACGCTTTCGCGACCTCGTCTGAAATGCGTGAGATGCGCCCCCGCGATGGCCGCCGCATGAAGCGTGTGCCGCGCGCGCAAGGCTTGCTCCTCTCGTGTGCATAACGGCGATCAGCCGCGCGGAATTCTGCGGGGCGGTAGTTTGTGCTGGTTCTTTTCCGCGAGCGCGAGGGCTTCGTGCTTGTCCGGTGCATCGACAGGGACGTCGCCACCTGGATTGCCATCGTCGGGACCGTCTTGCGGCCGGCCGCCAGTCGGACCTGAGGGCGCGATCTTCTCAAGAGCGGGCTGTGGAGCGGGGGCCTTGACGGCGGGCTTATCGACCGGCGCGCCAGGGGCTGCAGGTTTGCCGCGCGTGCGGATCATTGTGGCACCTCCCGTGTCAACCTCTAAGGCCGATCAACGCATGGGATGGGGCAAGGTTCCCGTCGTGCTGCTGGCGATGGCGGCGTCAGGGAATAGAGCGCGGCGTCTTGCGCAAGGTCGGCGCCGCGGCCGGCCGTGTCGGGTTCACGACCTGCGCGCGGCGCGGCTCGCCCCGTCGCGGAGCGGACAGAAACCGCACGCCCAGGAGAGGACCGCGCCGCCAGACCGTTTCGCAGTCGGCTTCGATGCCATCCAACTCGATCAGGAGTTCAAAGGTGTCGGGAACGTGGGGCGTCTCGACCTCAAGCCGTGCCCCGGTGTCGGAATACTCCCGCACCCGGCAAGGCAGAGTCGCATGGCGATTCTGAAAGGCGATAATGCCCGATTTCAACTGTCTGCGGCGCGGGGCGGCACGCGGTTCGATAGGGGGCATGATGGGTCTTTGGTTGGGTATGCAGACGTCTGAGGAACAACTCGGGCAACCTACGCCAACACGCGTTAATGAACGCCTGAAACAATCAATTGCATTTGCGGGCATCGTCGCGGTGGTGGGCCGATCCACGCGGCCATTTCGGTGCCGGTGGTCCGCGCGGACCACGCGCTAGTGCCGCGGCGCGGCGCCGCCGAAATACTGCTCCAGTTCTTCGTCGATGCGCTGGGCTGCGGTCCGCCAATCGCCGGCCCGGCTGACGGCTGCGGGCGCCTCGCCCGGTCCTGCGGCAGTCGGCGGTTCGTCCGTGTGCTCCACGGTGGCGACCGGGTGCGCGCCGTCCATGACCAGGTCCACGGGGGACATATCGGCCTGGAGCATGTCAGCCTGTTGAAGGGCAGCATGGCCGTTGAGGGTGCCGCCGTGCACGGGCAGCGCGCAGAGGCGGGCCGCCAGATGCTGCAATTCGCCAAAAATGGCGTCGCGGCGGATCTCGTGCAGCATGGTCACGCTGCGGACCTCCTTCAGAAGCTCATCGTCGGCCCGGCGGACTGCTTCGGAGAGGGCGCGAACCAGTTCGAGTTCGGAGCGCGATGTCTCCGTCAGTCGGGTCAGCAGATCTTCAACGTTGTGGGGAATGCCAGCCATGGTGTCCTCGCGATTAGGCGTCTCATCGCCTGCACCAAGGTCTGATTCCAATGGCGGAAAAGTGTTCTCAAATAGAGCGAGCTAATTTTAAGAACGACATGAGAATACACGCGAAATAGTCATTCAATGAGTGCAACAGATTGCGCGTGTCTTCTATAACGCCTGAGTGCCGCCGGCTATTCCGCGCGCCGCCTTCGATCTTCAGGCCCTACTCATTCTCGTAGCGTGCCTTCAGGTCCTTGATGCGCGCTTCGGTCTTTTCCGTTTTGCAGCCGATGATGTCGACGGTGGCCCCGCTGCCGCCCGACCAGAACATCGCGATATGGTCTTCGCACTCCGCGTCGCGGAACGCGATCCAGGCCCGCTGGCTTACCCGTAGTGCGTTCTCCCAGGCCTTGGCATCGAACTGGGGGTCTTCCGGCGCCATGTCTGGAATGGCCTTCAGGGCGCGCGCGTAGACCTCGTTCAGCTCCTTATCGGCCTTTGCGAACTCCGCGCCGGCGCAGGTGTTCATCTCGACGGTCGACATGGCCTCAGTGCAGTCCAACGGCTCCTCGGCGCGCGCGGGCAGGGCGATGGCCGTCACCAGGGGCACGACCAGAATGAAAAGGGTGGGAAATCTCATGGCATCGCCTCGCGCGTTGGGATGTGACACTAGACTCGTGGGCACGCATGGGGCTTGAATAGTGCGGGCATGGGCAGCGTCAGCCGCGTCCGCGATAGGGGGCCACGCCCTGATCGGGCAGCCAGATGCCGGCGGGCACATTGCCCATCTGCCAGAAGACATCGATCGGCATGCCGCCGCGCGGATACCAGTAGCCGCCGATGCGCAGGAAGTGCGGTTCAAGAAGCATGGCGAGACGCTTGCCGATCGCCACGGTGCAATCCTCATGGAACGCGCCGTGATTGCGAAATGCGGCAAGGTATAATTTTAGCGACTTGCTTTCGACCAGCCACGCCTTGGGCACGTAGTCGATGACGAGGTGCGCGAAATCGGGCTGGCCCGTGACTGGGCAAAGCGAGGTGAACTCGGGCTGTGTGAAGCGCGCGACGTAGGGCGTATCGGGATGCGGATTGGGCACCCGCTCCAGCAGCGCCTCATCAGGCGAGGCGGGGATCGCCGTTTGAGAGCCCAATTGCGACAGCGGGGGCGCCTTGCGAGCCATGGCGCTACTCCGCCGCCATGCGCGGTGACGGACGCGGGCCATTGTAAATGCAGCCCTCGTGGCAGCTGTCGCGATGAATTTCGATTTGCGCCAGCCCCGGCACCTTGTTGTCGATGCGGTCCCAGATCCACATGGCGATCCGCTCCAGCGTGGGCAGCGTCAGGCCTTCCACGTCATTCAGCATGCGATGGTCGAGCGCCTCCTGCGTGTCCTGGATCGCTTCCGACAGATCGTCGAAATGGAACACGAGACCGGTCTCGGCATCCGGCTCGCCTTCGATCCAGACGCGCGCACGGAACGAATGCCCGTGGATGCGGGAATTCGGATGACCCGGAGGCGCCGTCGGCAGGAAGTGCGCGGCCTCGAACTGAAAATCGCGATAAATGCGCATGGGCGAGGGAATAGGGGGGAAGCGCCCGTCTTGCAAGGGGCCGCCACGTCACGGGTTAAGATATTGGCCGATCAAGGAATCCCTAAAACCTTATGGGTCTGGACTGACAGCCGCCAAGGGGGATGGCCCTTGCAGTAGGCGATGGCGGCGGCCGTGTTGGCTTGCGCATCGGGGCCGTCCATGGGCTGCAGGAAGCGGTGCTCGAATTCCAGCGGGAGCAGCGCGTCCGGTTCCAGACCCGTCTGGGGAAACACCAGTTTCAATTCGTCACCATAGGTCTGCACGAGTTCGGTGCCAGCCTTCGGGCTGACGCAGATCCAGTCAATCGTGCGCGGCACCGGCAGTGTGCCGTTGGTTTCAATGGCGATGGAAAAGCCCCGCGCGTGCAGGGCGTCGATGAGGTCCTGATCGACCTGAAGCATGGGTTCGCCGCCGGTCAGCACCACCATGGCGGGGCCGTGCGGGGCGGTGCAGGCCGCGCGGCAGGCCCGGGCCAGATCGTCGGCGGTTGCGAACTTGCCGCCACCGGGACCGTCGGTGCCGGTAAAATCGGTATCGCAGAATTGGCACTGGGCTTTGCTGCGGTCTTCCTCACGGCCCGACCACAGATTGCAGCCCGCGAACCGGCAGAACACGGCCGGTGTGCCCGCGTTCGCGCCCTCGCCCTGGAGTGTGTAGAAGATGTCCTTGACCTGATACATCGGCCCACACGTAGCTCGCATCAGGCAACTGTCAAGATGAGGGGCGGCACAATGGACGCGGGGGAGCCGGGAAGGGCGCGAACCTACAAGTATTTCGACCTCGTCATGGTCACGTTCGTGGTCGTCCTGGTGTGCTCCAACCTCATCGGTCCCGCAAAGGCCGCGCAACTGGATCTGCCGCTGATCGGCGCGGTCACATTCGGGGCGGGCGTCCTGTTCTTTCCCATTTCCTACATCTTCGGCGACATCCTGACCGAGGTCTATGGCTACACGAAAGCCCGGCGCGTGATCTGGACGGGCTTCGCCGCGCTCTTCTTTGCCAGCATCATGGCCGCCGTGATCGTGGCGCTGCCGCCGGCGCCGGGTTGGGAAAACCAGCGCGTCTACGAGATCGCGTTCGGCAATACCTGGCGCATCGCCGGCGCATCGATGATTGCCTATTTCTGCGGCGAGTTCGTCAATTCCTATGTGCTTGCGCGCATGAAGGTCGCCACGGAAGGGCGGGGGATGCGGACCCGGTTCGTCGCCTCCACCGTCGCGGGCGAGGCCGTCGATAGCGTGCTCTTCTACCCGCTCGCCTTCTGGAACTCAGGCATCATGCCCAACGAACTGGTGGCGACGCTGGTCGTCTCGCAGTTCGTCACCAAGACGCTCGTCGAGGTCGCGTTCCTGCCAGTGACCACACGGGTCGTCGCCGCATTGAAGCGTGCGGAAAACTCCGATCCCTTCGATCGCCAGACAAACTTCAATCCCTTTCATCTTGGCTAAGTACCGGCTGCCGGGGCAGTCTCGGGTTCATCCAAAATTTACCCTGCCCCTTACTGCGACGGTAACCACATCCAGCGCATACTGACCAAACTTGAGCGTGCCTTGACCGCGGGGAATGGCGCGGGGTTGTGGGGTCCGATATGCGTGGCATGAAACTTGGCTTGCTGGCCCTGCTGGCGCTGACAGTGACGAGCGAGATTGCAGAAGCGAAGCGGAAATTCCGCTTGCCGGTCGTTATTCCCATTCCGCGTACGCACTCGACCCCGGCCACCGAGATCAAGCGCGAAGTCGTGAAGGTTCTGGATCTGCCGAATACGGCGGCCTTCCAGCAAGACGACGGCACGTACGTCGATCTGGGCTACCATTTCTTTAGCGATGAGGCTGGCGAGTGGGTCGGCTACACCGGCTCGCACCGCGATTATCTCTCGCTGTCGGACGCACAGCTCTCCGGCATCATGCGCCTCGCTAAACTGGACCAGCTGCCGCCCGTGCCTTCGCGCCGTGCGCGCAGCTCCTCCTATTCCGGCGGATCGGGTGGCCTGGGCAATATGTTCTGGATCCTGCTGATCGTGGGGTTCTTCGGCTTCCGCTTCTGGCGCAAGGTTTCGGTGGGTGCGGTGAAGGTGGCCGGTGCGGCCGCGCGCCAAGTTCATGCGCGCACGAATGAGGCGCCGACGGGCGAATGGATGGCCAAGGCGGAAAGCCGTTTTTCAGCTGCGGGTGTTGCGCATGCTGGCTTAGCGCAGGCCGCTCCCGCGCCGTCCGTGTCCGCCTCTTCCGGGTCCGCTTCGGCCCGCAACGGCCTGACCAGCACGCCTCGGTCCTCGCGTCCGGCGTCTTCGGGCTCCGGCACGGTCCTGCGTGGCGGCCGCGTTGGAACCGTCAGCCGCGCCTGATGTCAGGCTGACGAATTCACGCCGAGTCCCGGGCCTGCCATTTCGCGTAGCCGTTGGCCCGCAGCAAGCAGGCCGGACACGTTCCGCAGCCATAGCCCCAGTCATGCCGGTGCGTGCGGTCGCCGGTGTAGCACGTGTGCGTGTCCGCGATGATCAGTTGGGTCAGGGCAGCGCCGCCCAGCGCGTCGGCCAGCGCCCATGTTTCCGCCTTGTCGAGAGACATCAGGGGCGTCTCAATCTTGATCGGCGTATCCATGCCGCGCGTTAGCGCAAGCTCCAGCGCATCGATCGTGGCGCGGCGGCAATCGGGATAGCCCGAGTAGTCCGTCTCACACATGCCGCCGACCAGTACGCTCATGCCGCGGCGGTAGGCGAGGGCGGCGGCATACGTCAGGAACAAGAGGTTGCGTCCGGGCACGAATGTCGTCGGCAGGCCCGTTTGGGCATAGGTGATTTCGCTGTCGCGGGTCAGCGCCGTGTCGCTGATGGCGGCCAGCGCCGGAAGCGCCAGCAGTTGATCGGGGCCAAGCCGGTCTCCGAGCGGAAACGCACGCATCTTCTCCAACACAATGGCGCGCTGCTGCAATTCAATCGCGTGGCGCTGTCCATAATCGAAGCCGATCGTCTCCACGTGCGCGAAGCGCTCCAGGGCCCACGCGAGGCAAACGGTGGAATCCTGTCCGCCAGAAAAGAGGACGAGAGCGGTGCTACCGGGTTTGAGGGACGGCGGCACGGGTCAGAGGCTCCGGCCGTCGTAGGGCATGGGCGTGATCGCGGCGAGGTCGATGCCGTCTAGGCAACGCACGTTCACGGCAACCATGTCGCGACCTTCGGGATCCACGCCGCGGCTGAACGACCGGACGCCGCAGGTCTTGCAGAACAGGTGATGGATCACTTTTTTATTGAACTGGTAGTCGCTCAAATTGTCCGCGCCCTGGAGCAGGGTGAAATCGGCGGCGGGGGCAAACGTCAAGAGAGCCCCGGTCTTGTCACAAATCGAGCAATTGCAGCTGATCACCGGGTTCAGGGCGGTCTTCACCTCGAAGCGGACAGCCCCGCAGTGGCAGCCCCCGGCGTAGGTTGAACTCTCGCGGGTCGTACTTTCGGCCATGTGAGACGCCCCTCAACTCAGATAAACCTGCCCATTTCCCATCCAGCCGGGTAGGGCCAACCCGCCCGTCCAGACTTTCAAGTGTCAGCGAACGGGGTTACAAGCCGCAAGGTTCCGACGCCCGCCGTCCGGAGCCTAGCATGACCGCACGTTTTCCACCCCCATCGTCTCACAGGATTGCCTCCCATGACTGCCATTGTCGACATCCTCGGCCGCGAAATTCTCGATAGCCGTGGCAACCCAACCGTCGAGGTGGATGTGATGCTGGAGGACGGCTCCATGGGCCGCGCCGCCGTTCCGTCGGGCGCGTCGACCGGCGCGCATGAAGCGATCGAACTGCGCGACGGCGACAAGGCGCGCTACTTCGGCAAGGGCGTGCAGAATGCGGTCGCCGCCGTCAACGGCGAGATTGCCGATGCGCTCGTCGGCATGGATGCGGAAGACCAGCGCGGCCTCGACACCGCGCTCATCGAACTGGATGGCACGCCCAACAAGGGCCGCCTCGGCGCCAACGCCATTCTCGGCGTGTCGATGGCTGCCGCCAAGGCCGCGGCCACGGCGAGCAACCTGCCGCTCTATCGCTATGTCGGCGGCGCCAACGCACACGTGCTGCCCGTGCCGATGATGAATATCGTCAACGGTGGCGCGCATGCCGACAATCCGATCGACATTCAGGAATTCATGATCATGCCGGTCGCCGCCGGATCGATCGCGGACGCCGTGCGGGTCGGCGCGGAGATTTTCCATACGCTGAAGAAAGCGCTGCAGGATGCCGGCCACAACACAGGCATCGGCGACGAGGGCGGTTTCGCGCCGGCCCTCAAGAGCGCCGACGACGCGCTCGGCTTCATCATGAAGGCAATCGAAAAGGCCGGTTACAAGCCGGGCGACGATGTGATGCTCGCCCTCGATTGCGCGTCGACCGAATACTACAAGGACGGCAAGTACGCGATGGAAGGGGAAGGCAAGACCCTCGACAGTGAGGGGAACGCCCGGTTCCTCGCCGATCTCGTGGCACGCTATCCCATCATCTCCATCGAAGACGGCATGGCCGAGGACGACTGGGCCGGCTGGAAGGCGCTGACCGAACTCATCGGCGGCAAGTGCCAGCTCGTCGGCGACGACCTCTTCGTCACCAATACCAAGCGTCTGTCGGAAGGCATCTCAAAGGGTATCGCCAACTCGATCCTGGTGAAGGTCAATCAGATCGGGTCGCTGACCGAGACGCTGGAAGCCGTCAGCATGGCCCAGCGCGCTGGCTATACCGCGGTCATGTCGCACCGCTCGGGCGAGACGGAAGACGCCACGATCGCCGACCTCGCGGTGGCCACAAACTGCGGCCAGATCAAAACCGGCTCGCTGTCCCGCTCCGACCGCCTCGCCAAGTACAACCAGTTGATCCGCATCGAGGGCGAACTGGGCGCTGTCGCGCACTACGCCGGCAAGTCGATCCTCAAGGCGAAGGTGGCCTGACGCGACGGGCCGATGGCCGCAAAAAATTGAACGCGGCTTTACCTCGCTTTAAGGCTGTCGCGGTACAACGGTTCTGTTCCCGGTTTTTGAATGTTTCAGCGTAACCACGAACACCCGGTATCGCGTAAGTCCTATGTATGATTGGCGATCGAGGCTCCGACAGGCTGCTGTGCTGCTTTTCTGCTTGTCCGCTACTGCCTACTTCACCCATCACGCAATCAAAGGCCGCCACGGCCTCGAGGCACGCTCGGCACTGATCGAGCGGGCGGATCTCGTCGAATTCGAGATCCGCAGCCTCGAGACTGTGCGCGACCGTTTGCGTAACGATGTGGCGCTTCTCACCCCTGACCGCCCGGACCCGGACCTCGTGGAAGAAATCGCCCGTGACGTTCTGGGATATGTGCACCCGGACGATCGGGTCATTGCCCTGCGCTGATCCGAGCGATCCGCGCCCGGGTGACCCAGCCCGTCCCATTTTTCCTCATCCCGCCAAAGAATTGCCGGTCCCGCGCGCTACCCCGTTGCGCGGCCCTTCCGGCTGCCCCACATTCGGTGTGTTCGAATACTTGGCAGGCAACACCCCGTTGCGGCCCACGGAAATGGCGGACAGGTGTGACGATCCAGATCGACCAGCCTTGCGACAGCGCGCGTCCGGACGCCGACGCGCAATCGGCGTTTGCCTTGATGCTGCGGTTGCGCCGCTTCGAGGAGAAGGCTGGGATGCTGTACGCGCTGGGCACCTTGGGGACGCCATGTCCGCTGGGTGTCGGTCAGGAAGCTGCACTGACCGCCATGGCGGCGGTGATGCAACCCGCAGACCTATTCGTCGCACTGCGCGGCACCCCGGCACTCCGTCTGGCTTTGGGCGAAGCGTGCGCCGGGGTGTTTCGTGAGCTTCTTCCCGCAGCCGATGAGAGTGGGGACGCGGCCCAGCCGGTCAACCTTTTGATGCGCGCGCCGATGGGCAGCGTGGTGTCCATGGCGGTAATGGACGACGTGCGGGCCTCTCTGCGCCAGCCCGCCGTGCCAAACGATCCGGCCATAACGTTTCTCGTTCTCGATCCCCAGGGCGGCGCGACCGAGGCTGTCGCGCAGTTGAGTGGCGATCTCGTCGCGTCGGGTCGGCCAGTTCTGGCGCTCCTCATTGTTCCGCGAGACGCGCGGCCGCCGGCACCCGAACTGCCGCCGAACTGGTCGCTGCGTGCGATCGACGGCGCCGACTATGCCAATGTGCGCGATGCGCTTTATGCCGCCCGGCAGGATCTCCTCTCAGGTCCGGGCGAAGCCGGGACGCGCCAAATTCTGATGACCATCCTGACGCCGCCTTTTGCGGGCCATGCGCGCAGTGCTGGCGCCCGCCCGCCGTCACGTCAGGACACGCCCGATCCATTGAAGATCGTCCGCCAAAAGTTGCTGGAGGCCGGGCCTGGCTTGGAGGCGGTGTGTACGGCGATGGAAGCGGCCATCCGGGACGAAGTGACTGCCGCGGCGCGGAGTCTGTCGGAAGACTGATCCTCCCGCAGATATGACGCGGGCGAACCACGACCAATGGAGTGCAGTGCGTGAGCAGGCGGACGGGCGTCAGTGGTGAGGGCGGACACACGCGAGAAGCGTGGTTGAACCGCCGCGATCCTGTGCCGGTGGCGCCAACCGCGCCTGCGCCGAAGTGGTTCGGTCCCGTATTCAAGCATGGCCGGCGCGGTGAAATGGCGCTCAACTGGCGCCATCCGCTCGCCTTACCGCTGCTGGGATTGCAGCTGGCTCTTATGCCGTTGATCGCAATCCTGCAGGGGATCGATTATCTGGTCAGGTTCCGCGCCGGGCGCGCCGAGCGCGACGCGATCCGCCGGCATCTTGCCAACCCGGACGCCTGAGTCTGCAACAACCGGTGAGATCAGCCCGTATCCGCGTAGCGTTGCAGCGCGGCGCGGTTGAGAACCTCGATCGACCCGCGGCTGGAGCGGATCCAGCCCGAGCGCTCCCAGTCGCGCAGGTAACGGCTGACGACTTCGCGAACGCTGCCCAGGTCCTGTGCGATCTGTTGATGGGTGCTGGTGAGAACGCCGGTCGCATCCGCTTCCTGAACCAGCTTCCGGGCGAGGCGAAGATCGAGGCTCGAAAAGGCCACCTCATCAACCAGGGTGATGAGGCTCGCCATCATCGCCCCGTAGTTGTCCAGGACCATCGTCCGGAACGGGGCGGACTGGGACATGAGATCATGAAACAGGGGAGCAGGCAGGGCGGCGATGACGGTCGGAGCTTCGACGATGCTTTCCGCGGGAAAGCCGCGTCCCGCAAGCAGGCAAGAGGTCGTCAACACGCACGTCTCTCCGGGCCCGACGCGGTAGAGCAGAATCTCACGGCCCGACGCAGAGGTCTTATAGGTGCGCGTGCGTCCCTCCAGGCACATCACGTAGGCATCACACGGCGCATCCTGATGATACGCCATGCTGCCTTCGTCCATGCCTTTGAAGAAGACACCGTCCTGGATGGCCTGCTGGTGTTCGGCCGCGAGGTTGCGCAAGGCGGGGAACAACCTGATCCACTGGTCACGCTGCTGATCGCGCGTCTGATGGCTCGACATGGTGCGCCTTCGTCCTCTGCGGCCGGTGCTACCGGGGCGGCTTCGAAACTCTAGCCCGCCCTTTCCATAAAAAGACTGGCGTCGCTCTGTTTGGGCAAGATGGCCCGTGCCGCGCGGTGGCGCAATGCGGGCCGTCGCGGGCCCATGACGGGGCTTGCGCGCACCAGCAGGGAAGCTTTCCACAGATTCGCGGCTGTCAAGGGGCGTTCATCACCGCCGTCCACAGGGGCGGCGGCTTTCGCGGTCCGTTGCCTGGTCCTACTGCTTTTCCCATGAAGACGGGGAATCATAAATTTTCTGGGGGAACGAAAATGATCAAGCGCACCTTGCAACTCATGACCGCGGCGGTCGCGGGCCTATTGGCCGCTGGCTGCGCCAATGACGGCAGCCCGTTGATGGGCTCCAACCTCACCACATCATCGATCGCGCCGGCCGCAGGGCCCAAGGTCGACCCGGCCTGTGTGGCGTTGACGGCGCGGATCGACGCACTGCGCAAGGAAGGTTTCGTGGAGGGCGTCGAAAAGGCGTCGACCGGCAAAACAACCTCGGTGACGGTCAAGCGCGCCTCGCTGGCCAAAATGACGGAATTGGATAAGTCCAACGCCGAATTCCAGGCAAAGTGCGCCACCATTTCGCCTGCGGCCGCCTCGAGCGCGCAATCGGCGGCTGCAACTGTGGCCCCGGTCAAGCCGGCCGCGCCCGCGCCTGCCGCGAAGACTGCCTCTGCAGCACCGGCAGCGCCAACAGCCACCGCCAAGCCGTAACGCCGCTCAGGACCGCGCCAAGCCGCCATACGATTGCTCAGGTTCCCGGCAAACGTTGGCGGATCGCGGGTTGAGCGTGTTGCATGGCTGCGGCGGTTCTGCTGCAGCTCTGCGCCAATCTGCGGGCGGGGGGTTGCCCGGAGACCTCGCGTATGGTGTTACACGAGGTGGATGGGCGAGCCGGAAGGCGGGTCTAGCCAGAAGGCTGGCGGCAGCGGAGGGTGATGTGACGAGGGCAAGCGTGGGGTTGGCTGGGGTACCACTCAAGGTCGCTGTGGCTGCTGCCATGGCCGTGTTGGTGGCAGGCTGCGCCGGCGGATCCGGCGGGGGAGATCCGGGCGCGAAATCCTTGCCTGCGGGCGAGTCATGTCAGTCCTTGCGCGGGCAGCTGGACCGGCTTCTCTCACGGGGTGTCCAGTCCAAGGTCGAAGCCCTCAGCGCCGGCCGTAAGATGTCTGCTGCAGACCGCTCCGACGCAGAATCCTACAATCGCATTCTCAATCAATATCTCGGTGCCCGCTGCCATACCTGAGACGTGACACGGCAATAGAACGCAAACGGCGCGCCGGGTACCGGAGCGCGGCTTAGGACGTGGAAGGGATCAGCGCTTATGGATCAAGTCCTCGGTTATCTCCAGAACCCCTGGGTCATCATGGTTCTGAATGGTCTTGTCGCTGGCTGGCTTGCGGGACTGTTGCTGGGTGGCGGCGGATTGATCCGCAACGTGGTCGTCGGCATCATCGGCGCGTTCCTCGCCGGCGCCTTGCACCAAGCCGGATTGCTGGTGCTCCCGTTCACGACCGGGTTTGCACTCGGCGACCAGATCCTTCTCTCCACGGTCGGCGCCATTCTGGTGATCATCATCGCCCGCATCATCGCGCGCTAGCGCGACGGCGGCGCAGCCAGGGAGCGACGGTCCGTGCCGCGTTTCAATACCGTCCGGCGCGTGCCTTACACCTGCGAGCAGATGTTTGCGCTGGTCGCGGACGTGGAGCGCTATCCGGAATTCCTGCCGTTATGCGAGAGCCTGGTGGTGCATACCCGCGAGGATATGCCCGGCGGGGTCGAAGCGATCGTCGCGACCATGGGCATCGGCTACAAGTCCATCCGTGAGACCTTCACCACGCGCGTGAAGCTTGATCCTGCCGCGCGCACAATTCACGTCGCTCATGTCGACGGTCCGTTCCGGCACCTGGACAATTACTGGACGTTTCATCCGCAAGGCCAGGCCTCAGACGTCGACTTCGCCATCGACTACGAATTCCGCTCGCCCATCCTGGGCGTTCTGATGGGGTCCGTTTTTGAAAGCGCCTTCCGGCGATTTGCCGAGGCGTTCGAGACCCGCGCCGGGGTCGTCTACGGGCCGCCTGCCGCGCAGGCCGATCCAGCGACGGGCTGACGTCCACCTGTTCTCACATTACCTTCAGATTGATCGCCGATGTGCGGTTGGTCAGCCGGTCCAACCCCTTGACCCCGACCAGAATGGCGCCATCGAAATTGGCGTCCTTCACATCGGCGCCGGTGAGATCCGCACCTGTCAGATCGGCTTTGGAAAAGTCGGCATTGTGCAGGGTGGCACCCGTCAGATCCGCACCCTTCAAATTGGCGAACTGGAAGGACACATAGGTCAGGTCGCATCCGGAGAGATTGGCCTCGGCCAAATTTGAACCTTCCATTTCGGTGCGGAAGAGCTCCTCGATAAAACCCGTCTTGCCGAACGGCGCCAGCGACGCGCCCTTGAAGTTCGCGCGCGAAAAATCGATGCGGCTCAATTGGCCGAACATTTTGGCATCGGACAGGTTGGCCGATTTGAAACTCGGTGGCGCCTCGGCACCAGGATCTCGGCCCATTGTCGTGGAGGGCCGGAGCATGGTGATCCGGGAGAGGTTCGCCCCATCGAAGCGGGCTCCGATGATGTTGGCGCGATCCAGGTTGGCGGCGGTGAGGTCGGACCCTGAGAGGTTCGAGCCCGACAGGTTGACGCCGAACATGTGCGCCTTGGTCAGCCGGGTGCCTTTGAAATCGATGAGCGACAAATCCAGCCCTTCCAGGTCGCGCCCCGAAAGATCGACGGGACCTTCAGAGCGAAAGATCTCTTCGGTTACTTCGCGCGCCGTGAAGTCCGCGGACACGGCGGGTCCTGTCAGGATGCTGGCGGTCATCATCACGGCCAGCAATCCGCTCCAAAGTCGGCGTGCGCTCATTCGACCATCCTGGGGCAAAGGCATTGCCCGGCTCATGATTTGCTGGCCGCCGAGACGAGAAGAGCCAGCGCATCGTCAACGGCAGCGTCACGGATCCGCGCGCGGCCTATATCTCCATACGTCCGTTTCAGATGAACGGTTCCACCGCCTCGCCGCGCAACCGCGATATGCACCAAGCCCACGGGTTTAGTGGGCGTGGCGCCGCCGGGACCGGCAATCCCCGTAATTGCCACCGCCAGATCGGCAGCGCTATGGTGAATGCCACCTTCAGCCATGGCAATGGCAACTTCGCGGCTTACCGCGCCCTCGCGTACGATGAGTTCGGAGTCGACGCCAACCATGGCCGTCTTTGCAGCATTGGAATAGGTAACGAACCCCCGGTCGAAGACATCCGACGCGCCAGCGACCGAGGTAATAGCGCCCGCCACGAGGCCGCCGGTGCAGCTCTCGACGGTCGCCAGACGCAGCCCGCTGGCGCGCATCTGAGCCACGAGCTTCTCCGCGGTCAAATGGGTGCCGGCTCCGGCCATCTCTGCATGGTCTCCTCAACGCGCATGGGCCACGGTATGCGCGCGCGTCTCCAAATGCAAAGCCGGCACCTGTTGGCAGGCGCCGGCTTTCAGATCTGATGGTTCGATGCGCGCCCGGCTTAGGGTTGGACGAGCTTTTCGGCCTGCTTGAGCAATCCATCGAGGGTGGCGCGTGAATCTCCGCCCATGACAGCCGTGGCGTTAGCCTGGGCCGCCTGCCAGACAGGGAAGGCATCGCGCAGCATCGTCTGGCCCGTGGGGGTCAGATGCAGGCCACGGCCGCGTCGGCCGGCGGGCGGATCCATAATGATCAGACCCAGTGCCAGCAGGCGCTTTAGGTTGCGCGACAGGGTCGATTTCTCGATGTCGAGTTCGTGCCCGATTTCGACGGCGGTGATGCCGTCCCGTGACGCGAGCTGGGCCAGAAGGGTGTACTGGCTGGCCGTGATGCCGAGCGGGCGCATCGCATCGTCATAGACGCGGGTGATAATGCGCGAGAGCTGGCGGACCCGCGTGGCCAGGCAGGCCGCGGCCGTTGTCTCTGCAATATCAGCCATTTCAGCGGGCGCGCTGGCGGCGCGTTCGAGCGTTTGTGTCATGATGTTCATCGCATCGCCTCTGGGAGGAAAACCTCGACCGGTCTTCCCGACTTTTTGACCATACAACTGCTATGCCGGGTGTGCCGCGATTCTGCTAGGGGGGTCAATGTCGCGGCCCACCTTTTTGGCGCGGGGGATCGGTCCCCTAACCCAGGAACGGAATAAGAACGAGGGCGCTGGCCATGGCGGCAATCCCTTCGCGGCGGCCGGTAAAGCCCAGTCCTTCCGTCGTTGTGGCCTTCACGCCGACGCGGGAGGGTTCGATGCCCAGAATTTCCGCGATCCGAGCCTGCATGGCGGACCGGTGGGGTCCGATGCGGGGCTCCTCGCACAGAAGCGTCACGTCGACGTTGGCGATGCGGGCGCCACGGGCGCGCACCCGGGCGGCGGCATCGGCCAGGAATTGATCGGACGACGCGCCCTTCCATTTCGGATCGCTCGGCGGAAAGTGCTGACCGATATCGCCGTCGCCGATGGCCCCCAGAAGCGCGTCCGTCAGGGCATGCAGGCCGACGTCGGCATCGGAATGTCCCTCGAGTTTACGGTTGTGCGGGATCTCCACGCCGCAGAGCCACACGCTGGAGCCGTCGGTGAAGCGGTGTACGTCGAAGCCGGTGCCGCTGCGGGGTTCAAAACCTTGGGTCATGGCGGGGTCCGTGCTGCGCTGGGCCTGAGCGATATCTTCGGCGGTCGTCAATTTGATATTGGCAGGATTGCCCGGAACGAGGAGCACCGCCAGGCCTGCCCATTCGGCGATGGCCGCATCGTCCGTGAAATCGCCGAGCCCGGCGTCCTTCGCGGCGTTGTGAGCCGCCAGAATGGCTGGATAACGGAATCCTTGGGGCGTCTGCGCGCGCCAGAGGCCGGCACGCGGCACCGTCTCGGCCACGCGGTGGTTGTCTCCGGCGCGCTTTAAGGTGTCGGCCACCTCAAGGCCCGGTAGCGCACCGTCGTGGGTCTCCAGCGCGGCGATCACGCGGCTGATCTCATCGCGCGAAACAAAGGGACGGGCCGCATCGTGGATGAGCACAATATCCGGCTGGTGAGGCGCCAGCGCCAGCAGTCCCGCCAATACCGAGGCTTGCCGGGTATCGCCACCCGGAACAGGAGGCAAAAGCGCGCCCGAAGCAGACGGCAAGGCCCGCGCGGCATCCGCTGATCGGCTGTACACCCCCTGGTCGCCAGCATGGATGACGGTCTGGACGAGGGCGATCGACGGGTGGCTCAGAAATACGGACAATGTCTGGGTCAGGACCGTGGTGCCGTGAAGGGGCAGGTATTGCTTCGGCAACTCTGACCCTGCGCGCGATCCCCGGCCGGCAGCGACGATCAAGGCAGCGGTTCGCACGGGCAAGCTCCTGCTTTCGGCAGCGGAAAGTCATGACTTGAGCGGATCTTGGCCTCTGCATAGCCTTGCTGGCGGCAAGCCTGCAATTCGAGATACTTGTTCGCACTTGCGAAATCCAATTTAACCCCATATCCTGCACAACATGAGGGCAGTCTTGTGAGTTGCCTAAAACATACTCAATCCTCCCCAGGGCAGAGATCGTCGACGATGTGTTCCATCGCCATAGGGTCCGTTCGGGCTGCAAATCCGGTGTTCCTGGCGCCCATGACCGGCGTCTCGGACCTGCCGTTCCGCCGGCTCGCCCATGAACTGGGCGCTGGGCTTGTTGTGTCTGAAATGGTCGCAAGCGCGGAATTCCTGGCCGACCGACCGGATGTACGGCGCCGTGCGCTCGGGGGCGATCTGGCGCCGCATGCCGTGCAGCTCGTGGGATGCGATGCGCGCTACATGGGCGAAGGCGCGCGCCGCGCGGAAGCTGAAGGCGCCGATCTCATCGATATCAACATGGGATGTCCGTCGCGCGAGGTGACAGGCAAGGCCTCGGGCAGCGCGCTGATGCGCGATCTCGATCACGCGCTGAGCTTGATCGAAGCCGTCGTCGGCGCGGTGAAAGTACCCGTGACACTCAAGATGCGTCTGGGTTGGGACGATGCCTCGCGCAATGCGCCGGAACTGGCGCGCCGCGCCGAGGCCGCCGGAGTGCAGCTCGTGACTGTTCACGGACGCACGCGCAATCAATTCTTCAAGGGCCGCGCCGACTGGTCATTCGTGGCCAAAGTCAAAGCGGCCATCGGTCTGCCGGTGATCGTCAACGGCGATATCGCCACGCCGTCCGATGCAGCTGAAGCGCTGCAGGCCTCGGGCGCCGACGGTGTGATGGTCGGGCGCGGCGCATACGGGGCGCCCTGGCAGCCGGGGCGTATCGCGACGGCACTCGCGACGGGCAGCGATCCTGGTGCGCCGCCGGTCGCGTTCCAAGGACTGATCGCGCGGCGGCACGTCAGTGCGATGCTCGATCACTATGGCGCCGGATTGGGTCTGCGCAATGCGCGCAAGCACATCGGTTGGTATCTGGCTTCCAGCGGACTTGATGAGGCGCGCGTCAAGGCGTGGCGCGCACGGCTGTGCACCGAAGACGATGCAGGCCGGGTTCTGGACGGACTGGAAGAGGCCTATGCGGAAGCCGCGGTCTTGAGCGCCGCACCGTTATCGGGGAAGTCCGCCGCATGACCCGGAGCGCTGCTGAAATCATCCACGCAAATGCTCGCGGCCGACGCGCCGGTTGAGCTTGATCAGCTGCTGTTCGCGCTGCCCCATCCCATTCTCGTTCTCGGCCCCGGCAACAAAGTCGTGTTCGCCAACGCGGCCGCCGAACTCTTTTTGTCGACGAGTATTTCCGTTCTGAAGCGTTTGCCGCTCAACGATGTGCTCGCGTTCGGCTGTCCTTTGATGACGCTGCTCGATCAGGTGCGTTCCACCGGGGCGACGGTGAATGAGTACGGCGTGGAAATGCATTCGCCGAAGTTTCTGGTGCCCAAGCTCGTGGATGTGCACGCAGGGCCGTTCCCCGAGCGGCCCGAACTCGTTCTGGTCATGATCCAGCAGCGCAACATGGCGCAAATGATCGAACGGCAGTTCACGCATCGCGCGGCGGCGCGCACCGTTTCTGGCATGGCCGCCGTGCTGGCCCACGAAATCAAGAACCCACTGTCAGGCATCCGCGGCGCGGCGCAATTATTGGAGCCGGCGCTCAGCGACGAGGACCGGGCCCTGTCGCAGCTAATCTGCGCCGAAACCGACCGCATACGCAATCTCGTGGACCGCATGGAAGTGTTCGGCGACGAGCGTCCGCTGGCCAAGGAAGCGGTCAATATTCACGACGTGCTCAACCATGTGCGCCGTCTTGCCGAATCCGGCTTCGCGCGCGGTATCAAGTTCGTCGAGGACTACGATCCGTCCCTGCCGCCCGTTCCCGGTAATCGCGATAAGCTCGTGCAGGCGGTGCTCAATCTTGTGAAAAACGCAGCCGAGGCGGCCGACGACAGTCCTGACCAGGGGCGCATTGTCCTGCAGACGGCCTTCCGCCCTGGCGTCCGTCTGTCGGTGCCGGGTGCCAAGTCGCGGGTCAGTCTGCCGCTTCTCATTCAGATCGAGGACAACGGCAACGGCGTGCCAGAGCACCTTCGGCCGCATTTGTTCGATCCTTTCGTCACCACCAAGCACAACGGCACCGGGCTCGGTCTCGCACTCGTCGCCAAGATCATCGGCGATCACGGCGGCATCATCGAGTACGACAGCGAACCCCGGCGCACCATTTTCCGCATTCTTCTGCCCATGCAGGACATGAAGAGCGCAGACCAGACCTAAAGGAGCCGGGACGCGATGGCGCGTGGAACCATTCTCATAGCCGACGACGACACCGCTATCCGCACGGTGTTGAACCAGGCGCTTGCCCGCGCGGGCTACGCACCGAGGGCCACGGGCAACGCGGCCACGCTCTGGCGCTGGGTCAGCCAGGGGGAGGGCGATGTGGTCATCACCGATGTCGTGATGCCCGATGAGAACGCGTTCGATCTGATCCCGCGCATCAAGAAGGTCCGGCCCGACCTGCCGATTATCGTCATGAGCGCGCAGAACACGCTGATGACGGCGCTCACGGCCGCGGAGAAGGGGGCCTACGAATATCTGCCCAAGCCGTTTGATCTGGCCGAAGTCGTCGCCGTCGTGTCGCGAGCGCTGGCCGCGCCCGGACGCAAGCCGCAGCGTGGACCTGACACCGCAGACGGTGAAGAGCTGCCGCTCATCGGCCGGTCGCCCGCCATGCAGGAAATCTACCGGGCTTTGGCGCGCCTGACGCAGACTGAACTGACGATCATGATCACCGGAGAGAGCGGCACGGGCAAGGAACTCGTGGCGCGAGTGCTGCATGATCACGGCAAGCGCCGGCAGGGTCCGTTCGTGGCCATCAACATGGCCGCCATCCCGCGCGAGTTGATTGAGAGCGAGCTGTTCGGTCACGAGAAGGGCGCCTTCACCGGGGCCCAGTCGCGCACGCAGGGCCGCTTCGAACAGGCCGAGGGCGGCACGCTGTTCCTGGACGAAATCGGCGATATGCCGCTCGAAGCACAGACGCGCTTGCTGCGCGTCTTGCAGCAGGGCGAATACACGACCGTCGGCGGGCGCACGCCGATCCGGACCAATGTCCGCATCATCGCGGCCACCCATCGCGATTTGCGCTCGCAGATCCAGCAGGGGCTGTTCCGCGAGGATCTCTACTACCGCCTCAATGTCGTGCCGCTGCGCCTGCCGCCGCTGCGTGAGCGGTCGGAGGATATCGGCGACCTGACGCGGCATTTCCTAAGGCAGGCCTCACGCGAGGGCTTGGGTCAGAAGTCGATCGAGCAGGCGGCGATCGATCGCCTGAAGCAGCACCCGTGGCCGGGCAACGTGCGCGAGCTTGAAAATTTCGTGCGCCGTGTCGCCGCGCTCCACACGCAAGATCTCATCTCAGCGCCGATCATCGAGCAGGAACTGGCTGACTCTGCCCCCGTGCGCATGCCCGACGGCGCCGCGTCGAGCAAGGATCTCTCGGAGTTGGTCGAGCGCCATCTCGCTGGCTATTTCGCCGAGTTCGCCAATCAGCTGCCCCCGCCGGGGCTCTACGATCGCGTCATCCGGGAGGTGGAATATCCCCTGTTGTCGGCCGCGCTGGCGGCCACCCGCGGCAACCAGATCCGCGCCGCGGAGCTGCTCGGTCTCAATCGCAACACGCTCCGCAGCCGGATAAAAGAGCTGAACATCAAGGTCTTTCGGACGCCGCTGACCTGAGCGTGTGAAGCTTCCAGGCATCACCTTTCGGCTGGCTGTTGACGGGCTTGTCGCGAAAATGTCACAGTTGAATGGCTCTTGTGACTAGGGCGCTTCACTGTGGCGCGAACATCGTGGCGATGCTGCCGCGGTTTTTGACCTCCCAGCCACAGTATGTGGGCGCAAACCAGCGCGGCGTCGCCAGCCGGACGAGGTGTCCGCGCGGCATGCTCTGCGCGGGACGCGGCCCAAAGTGGTGATGGCGGCAACTGAGACATGATCCGACCGGACATGGCGACAGAGAAATTGAAATCGCTGCTTTCGGGCTTGGGCGCGCTGAGCCGTGGCGCACCGGCGCCCTCGCTCGATGCGAGCGAACGGGCGTTCTGGATCGGCCTCGTCACCGTCGTGCTCTCGCTGGTCTCGGGGCTTGCCACGTATCTCATCCTGACCGGCCTCACGCCGATCACGCCGCGCGACGACGTGGTTGTGATCGCGCTGTTGCTCAACGTCGTGCTCATCCTCGCGATGATCGCCATTCTGGCCTGGCAGGGCTTGGGACTATGGCAGGCGTGGCGGGCGGAAGTGCCGGGCGCGCGTTTGCAGGTGCGGATTGTCGGGCTCTTTTCTGTCATCGCGGCGTTGCCGGCGATCCTGCTCGCGGTTGCGGCGACGACGACGTTCTCACGCGCCATCGACAGCTGGTTCACGGCGCGCACGCGCGCCATCATCGATAACTCGATGCTCGTGGCCCAATCGTATCTGGAAGAGCACGGTCAGGTGATCCGCACTGATGTGGCGAACATGGCGCGCGATATCGACGCCTCGGCCGACGACATCGTGGATGATCCCAAGGCGCTCAAGACGCTGATGATCGCCCAGGCGGGCCTGCGCGAATTGCTCACCGCCCATTTGATTTCGGTAAATGGCCAGATGCTGCTCTCCGCCTTCGAGGACAAGAGCGAGCCGTTTGTCGCGCCGCCCCTGGCCGCCATTCAGGAAGCCGAGAAAGGCCAGATCGCCATCATCAAATCGCTGGAGCGCGCCCGCGTCGCGGCGCTGGCGAAACTGGCGCGGTATCCGGGGCAATATCTCCTCGTCACACGTGCGGTCAGTTCCAAGGTGATGGGACACTTGAAGCGCACCGAAGCCAGCGTGGATGAGTACCAGACCCTGCGCAAAGGCCGGCGCGGACTGAAACTTGCGCACGGCCTGATGTATACGACGATCTCGATGACCGCGCTTCTGGCTGCCATCTGGACGGGGCTTTGGTTCGCTGGACGCTTCGTTGCACCGATCCGCCGCCTCATTGCCGGGGCCCGAGAAGTCTCGACGGGCAATCTCGATGTCGAATTGCCCGAGAAGCGCGGCGAGGGCGACCTGCGGCGTCTGTCGCACACCTTCAACACGATGACGCGGGAATTGAAACATCAGCGCGATGCGCTGGTCTCCGCCAACGATCAGTTGTCCGAGCGGCGCAGCTTCATCGAGGCGGTTTTGGCCGGTGTGTCGTCGGGCATCATCGGTCTGGATAGCGATAAGCGCATCACGCTGGTCTCGCGCTCGGCCGAACGGCTTCTGGACGTGACAGAGGATGACATCGTCGGCAAGCGTCTCGACGAGGCGCTGCCGGCCTTTGCGCCGTTGCTCGCGCGCGCCGAAGAGCCGTCCCTGAAGCCCAAGAGCCAGCAGGAAATCAATCTTGTCGTCGGGTCGGAAGAGCGCACTTTTTCGGTGCGCATCACAGACGAACGCGCCGAGGCCGGCGACGTGGGCTCGGTCGTGACGTTCGACGATATCTCCGAGTTGGTGGCGGCCCAGCGCACATCGGCCTGGGGAGATGTGGCGCGCCGCATCGCGCATGAGATCAAGAATCCCCTGACGCCCATCATTCTTTCGGCGGAACGCATCCGGCGCAAATACGGCAAGCTGATCGTCGAGGATCGCGAGACGTTCGACAAGCTGACGGCGACGATCGAGCGGCAGGCGGGCGACATCAAAACGATGGTCGATGAGTTCGCCGCGTTCGCACGGGTGCCCAAACCCGTGATGGAGGAGGCGGACCTGCGCGACGCCGTGCAGGAGAGCGTCATTCTCTTCCGCGAGAGTCATCCCGCGCTCACCTATCAACTTGTGATGCCCGAAGAGCCCGTGCGCACCGCATTCGATCGTCGTCTCATCACGCAAGCCGTCACCAACCTGGTCAAGAACGCGACGGAAGCAGTCGAGAGCGCCGTCCAGGCGGGACAGACAGAGCGAGGCCGTGTCGAGACCATCATTCGCGTCTTACAGGACAGGTTCGAGATCGACGTCATCGACAATGGCTTGGGCTTGCCCAAGCAGAACCGCTCGCGGCTTCTGGAACCGTACGTGACGACGAAAGGCTCGAAGGGAACCGGCCTTGGCTTGGCGATCGTGCAGAAGATCACCGAACAGCATGGCGGCGCGCTCTTCCTGGACGATGCGCCCGTGGCGCCCGACCGGGAGAGCGGGGCGCTGGTTCGCATTTCCATCCCGCGCAACGGCCGCACGGTGACGCCGGCGGAGCCTGACGAAACAGTAACTGCATCCTATGAGGCGGATGACGCGCACGGGGGCACCCGCGCCCAGCGCGATCCCGCCATAACCTGACGCATGACAAAGGAGACAGACGATGGCTGCTGATATCCTGATCGTCGACGACGAGGCCGATATCCGCGAATTGGTTGCCGGTATCCTCGAAGACGAAGGGCATCGCACCCGTCTGGCGCGGGACAGCGACGAAGCGCTGCGCGCCATCGAGGAGCGCCGCCCGCATCTCGTCGTGCTCGATATATGGCTCCAGGGAAGCCGGCTCGACGGACTGGAAGTTCTGTCGGTGATCAAGCGGACGTATCCCGAGCTTCCCGTGGTGATCATCTCCGGTCACGGCAACATCGAGACCGCCGTCACGGCGATCCGGCGCGGCGCTTACGACTACATCGAGAAGCCGTTCAAGGCCGACCGCCTGATCCTCGTCGCGTTGCGCGCGCTCGAAGCCTCGAACCTCAAGCGCGAGGTCAAGGAGCTGCGCGAACGCTCGACGGTGTCGGCGGACATGATCGGCAAGTCAGCCGCCCTCAATCAGCTGAAGACGCAGATTGACCGCCTGGCTCCGACCAACAGCCGCATTCTCATCCGCGGCTCGTCCGGCACCGGCAAGGAATTGGCGGCGCGTGTCATCCATCTGAAGTCGCGGCGCGCCGACGCGCCGTTCGTGGTGCTCAATGCCGCGGCCATGGCGCCCGATCGCGTCGAGGAGGAACTGTTCGGCACTGAAGACCGGACGGGAGGCCCGCGCAAGGTCGGCGCGCTGGAGGAATCTCACGGCGGCACGCTGTATATCGACGAAGTGGCCGACATGCCGCTGGAGACGCAGGGCAAGGTACTGCGCGTTCTCGTCGAGCAGAAGTTTCAGCGCATCGGCGGCTCGCAGAAAGTCTCGGTTGATGTGCGCATCATCTCGTCCACCAGCCGCGACATCGAGCGCGACATGAACGAGGGGCGCTTCCGCGAAGATCTCTATCACCGTCTCAACGTCGTCCCGTTGCGCGTGCCAAGCCTCGCGGAACGGCGCGAGGATATACCCGATCTGATCCAGTACTTCATCTCGCAGCTGTCTCAGGCTTCGGGGCTGGCGCCACGCCGGATCGGTGAGGACGCCATCGCGGTCCTTCAGGCCCACGACTGGCCGGGCAACGTGCGCGAGCTGCGCAACAACATCGAGCGCCTCATGATTTTGGCGGGCGGCGACCCCAACACCGTCATCACCGCGGAAATGCTGCCGGAGGAGATCGGGTCCAATGTGCCGCTGCCGGTCAACGGCGGGGCGGAGCACCTGATGTCGTTGCCGCTGCGCGAGGCGCGTGAGATTTTCGAGCGCGAGTACCTGCTGGCGCAAATCAACCGGTTTGGCGGAAATATCTCGCGGACGGCCGAATTCGTGGGCATGGAGCGATCCGCGCTGCATCGCAAACTGAGGGCGCTGGGTGTCTCGTCGGAACAGCGCACGCCCGACGGGCGGCCAATTTGACGGTGACAGCCATGTGGTGCAGGCGCGGGCGAATTAACTTGGCTTGCAATGCGATCCGCTATGGTTGTCCCGCCGTCGCCGGAACACTGGCGGCGTAGCTGCAACTTCTATCCGGAGCCCTTCGGGGACGGGATCGATCATGAAAGTCATCATCTGCGGTGCCGGACAGGTGGGCACGGGCATTGCCGAGCGCCTGTCCGCGGAAGGCAACGACATCTCGATCATCGATGCCGATGCAGGATTGGTCCAGCGCGCCAACGATACGCTTGAGGTGCGCGCCATCCATGGACACGCGGCGCACCCCAACACGCTGGAGCGCGCCGGGGCCCGCGAAGCCGACATGCTGATCGCCGTGACGCTGCACGACGAAGTGAACATGGTGGCCTGCCAGGTCGCGCACGCTCTGTTCGATATCCCGACCAAGATCGCTCGTGTCCGCGCCCAATCCTATTTCGACGTGACGTGGTCGAAACTCTTCGAACGCGAGAACATGGCCATCGATCAGGTCATTTCGCCCGAAATCGAAGTCGGCCGCATGATCCTGCGCCGCCTGGAAACGCCCGGTGCGTTCGAGACGGTGATGTTCGCCGACCGGCGCGCGGTTCTCCTAGGTATCGCGGCAGGGCCCGAGTGCCCGGTCATCGATACGCCGCTGACGCAGTTGGCCGAACTTTTTCCAGATCTCAATGCGGCGATCGTGGCCATCGTGCGCAAGGGGCAGCTGATCGTCGCGCACAGCACCGATCAGGTGCAGGTGGGGGATGATGTCTATCTGATTGGCGACGTGGCCCAGCTCGGCCGCACACTGCAAATATTCGGGCACGAGGAAACCCAGGCGCGGCGCATCATCATCGCGGGCGGTGGCAACATCGGGTTCTTTGTGGCGCGCGAGATCGAGCAGCGCGATCCGAACATGCGCATCAAGGTCATCGAGATGTCGCGCCAGCGCGCCCAGGAAATCGCCGAGAAGCTCGACCGCTCGGTGGTGCTGCATGGCTCGGCCTTGTCGGAGGATTTGCTGCGCGAGGCCGAAGCAGGAGCCGCCGATACGCTCATTGCCGTCACCAACGACGACCAGACCAATCTGCTTGCCGCGGCGCTCGCCAAACAGCTCGGCTGCAAGGCATCGCTTTGCCTGCTCAATTCGTCCAACTACGCGCCCATGATCCGTTCGCTCAATATCGATGCGCAGCTGAACCCCAAGGCGGTGACCGTCTCGCGCATTCTCCAGCACGTGCGGCGCGGCCGGATTCGCGGCGTGCACACGATCCATAACGGGGCAGGTGAGATCCTCGAGGCGGAAGTCCTGGAAACGTCCGGCCTCGTCGGCAAGACGATCAAGGAGCTGGAGTTGGGCGAGGGGGTCCGGTTCGGAGCCATCCTGCGCGGGTCGAAGCTCATCAAGCCGGAAGGCGCCACCGAGTTCGAGGTCAACGATCGCGCCGTTCTGTTCGCCCGGGCGGATTATGTACGCCAGGTGGAACAGCTCTTCCGCGTCAGCCCGGATTACTTCTAAGGTCGCGCCTGAAGCTCGCAGAAATTGGAGTGAGCGCCATGGCGCGCATCGTCTACGTCAACGGCCGATATCTGCGCTACGCCGAAGCCGGTGTGCATGTCGAGGACCGTGGCTTTCAATTCGCCGATGCGGTCTATGAGGTGTGCGAAGTCAAGGATGGCCAGCTCGTTGATGCAACCCGGCACATGGCGCGGCTGACCCGCTCGCTGGGCGCTTTGCATATTCCACCGCCCATGGGCGAGCGCGCGCTCCGGTTTGTGATGGCGCAGACCATCCGGCGCAATCGGGTGCGGAACGGCCTCGTCTATCTGCAAGTGACGCGCGGGACCGCGCCACGCGATTTTCCGATTCCCGGTTCCGATACGCCGTCGACACTCGTCGTCATCGCCCGGGCGCTCGATCCGGCAAAAATCCGCGCACGGGCGGAGGCGGGCATTGCCGTGCAAAGCGTTCCCGATATGCGCTGGGGACGGTGTGACTTGAAAACGGTCATGCTGCTGCCCGCGGTGCTGGCCAAGCACGAAGCCAAGTCCAGCGCGGCGCAGGAGGCGTGGTTCGTCGACAAGGATGGGTTCGTCACCGAAGGCGCCTCCAGCAACGCCTGGATCGTGCGCTCTGACGGGTTCGTGCTGACGCGCCCCTTAGGCCCGGACATTCTAGGCGGCGTCACGCGCGCCACGCTGATCGATGTCCTCAAGGATCGCGGCATTCCCTTCGAGGAACGGCGCTTCACCATCGCGGAAGCCCAGCGCGCGGCGGAAGCGTTCATTACCTCGGCATCGGCCACCATCATGCCCGTGGTGCGGATCGATGGCCGCCCCGTTGCCGATGGAAAGCCCGGCCCTGTGACCCGCCGGCTGCGGGAAAAATTCCACTCGCTGGCTGAATTTTCGTCATTCTGACTAGGGATTCACCGCAGTGTCATTTTGCTGCGAAGTTGAGCGCTTTCGCCCTCATTTTTGCTGCGAGTGCGAATGAAAGGCGTTATGGTCCCGACCGGGTCTGCGCCGATCCCTGAATTCACGGCCGGACCCGCAACGACAAGAGCCAAAAAAGATAGCGGAAAGCAAAACATGGCCGCCGAGCGTTCTCCCAGCCTACAGGACACCTTCCTCAATCACGTCCGTAAGCAAAAAGTCCCCCTGACCATCTTCCTCATCAACGGTGTGAAGCTCCAGGGCATCGTCACCTGGTTCGACAGCTTCTGCGTGCTGCTGCGCCGTGACGGACATTCTCAGTTGGTCTATAAGCATGCCATCTCGACCATCATGCCTGGCGCGCCCGTGAACCTCATGGACGGCGAAGGCGGCGAGGAAGGCTGAGGCCTAGGGCCATCGACAAGACCACACACGACGAACCCGATCTGACGCCGGGGCGGCGCAAACCGGCCGCGCAGGATCTCGTGCCGGTATCGACGGGGCGTGCCGTGGTGCTGGTGCCGGTCTTGCAGCGCGTTTATGCGGGACAGGCCGCGCGGGAGGACCGCGCCCAGCCAACAGTCGCCCATTCGGACAGTGATCGGCTCACCGAAGCGACGGGTTTGGCGGAAGCCATAGACCTTGAGATTGCCGACGCGCGGATCGTCGCCATCGCCACGCCGCGTCCTTCGACGTTGTTCGGCAAGGGCAAGGTGGAGGAACTGCGCGCGCTCGTCGAGGAGACGGGCGCGGGGCTCGTCATCGTCGATCACGCCATCACGCCGGTGCAGCAGAGCAATCTGGAGAAAGCCTGGAACGCCAAGGTGCTCGATCGCACCGGGCTCATCCTGGAAATTTTCGGACGGCGCGCGCGCACGCGGGAAGGGCGGCTACAGGTCGAGCTGGCGCATCTGACCTATCAGAAGGGGCGGCTCGTGCGCGCCTGGACCCATTTGGAGCGCCAGCGCGGCGGCGGCGGCTTCCTCGGCGGTCCGGGCGAAGCGCAGCTCGAACTCGACCGCCGCATCCTTGAGACGCGCATCGAAGCCATCAAGCGCGAACTGACCCAAGTCGTCAAAACGCGCGAATTGCATCGCGCTGGGCGCCGTAAGGTGCCGTACCCCATCGTCGCCATCGTCGGCTACACCAACGCCGGCAAATCGACGCTGTTCAACCGCGTGACGGGGGCGGGTGTTTTCGCGAAAGATCAGGTGTTCGCGACTCTCGATCCCACCATGCGCGAGGTTCGCCTGCCGAGCGGCCGCCGGATGATCTTGTCCGATACGGTGGGGTT
This sequence comes from uncultured Alphaproteobacteria bacterium, assembly GCA_963786675.1. Taxonomy (GTDB): domain Bacteria; phylum Pseudomonadota; class Alphaproteobacteria; order Rhizobiales; family Hyphomicrobiaceae; genus JAGVSR01. The sequence goes on from CAWAZY010000003.1 coordinate 682,179, forward strand.
CATTTCCTCGCTGCCGACGATGCTGGTCGCGGCCTTCCGCGCCACGCTGGAAGAGGTGATCGAAGCCGATCTCATCCTGCATGTGCGCGACATCTCGCATCCCGAGACCGACGCCCAGGCCGCCGACGTGGAGGGCGTGCTGACGGACCTTGGCATCGACACGGTGCCCGCCCACAACCACATTCTCGAAGTGTGGAACAAGATCGACCTGCTTTCGCCCGCCACACGCGACGAAGCCTTGAACATGGCGCGGTTCGAGGAGCGACGACCCGTGGCGGTCTCCGCGGTCACGGGGGAGGGTGTGGACGCCCTGCTCGACTCGATCGATGCGCGGATCGGTGCCGGCGACGAGGTGCTCACCCTCACCATCCCCGCGCACGAGGGCAAACTCATCGCTTGGCTCTACGAGAACGGCGATGTGCTCGACCGCACCAGCGACGACGACACCGGCGTGCTGCGGCTGACGTTGCGCATCGCGTCGGAAATGAAGGGCCGGCTTATCGCGCAGCTGCAAAAGAGCGGGGTGAAGGGGTCAGACCCCTAAGCAGGGGTCTGACCCCAGCTGCCCCCAGTGCGCGCTGGCGGAGTTGGTGCCACTTCCCCGTCGTCATCCCCGCGCAGGCGGGGATCCGCGCAACTTCGAGACATGGGCAGCCGACGGCTTGGACAGATCCCGGCCTTCGCCGGGATGACGAACGTGGGGAGGCTCTAGCTTTCGCAGCCCGCCTCGCGCATCCAGCCTTCGACAACTTCCGCATTGGGTGAGCCCAGCGCGTGGAACAGGTCGCGGGCGCGGGTCCAAGATGCGCAGGCGGAAGCGTGATCGCCACGTTGATGAGCGAGTCCACCCAGATTGGCGTAGTCGCTGGCCATGCCCTCCTTGCGGCCCAGCGCTTCATTGAGGGCGAGGGATTTGCGATACATCGCCTCCGCGTTATCGAGGTCGCCGCGCGTGGCGTAAATGTTTCCGAGGTTGCCGTAGGCGTTCGCCGTGCCCTCCTTGCGGCCCAGCGCTTCATTGAGGGCGAGGGACTTGCGGTACATCGCCTCCGCCGCGTCGAGGTCGCCGCGTGTGAGGGAGACGATGCCAAGGTTGCCGTAATCGCTGGCCATGCCCTCCTTTCTGCCCAGCGCTTCATTGAGGGCGAGGGACTTGCGGTACATCGCCTCCGCCGCGTCGAGGTCGCCGCGTGTATCGTAGACGTTGCCGAGGTTGCCGTACTGGTTCGCCATGCCCTCCTTGCGGCCCAGTGCTTCATTGAGGACGAGGGCCTTGCGATACATCTGCTCCGCCGTATGGAGGTCGCCGCGCGTGGCGTAGAGGATGCCGAGGTTGCCGTAGTCGCTCGCCATGCCCTCCTTGCGGCCCAGCGCTTCCTCGATGGCGAGGGATTGCGATCATCTCTTCGGCAGCATCGAGGTCGCCGCGCGTTTTGTAGACGATGCCGAGGTTGCCGTATTGGATCGCCATGCCCTCCTTGCGGCCCAGCGCTTCTTCGATGGCAAGGGACTTGAGAAACATTTCCTCCGCCGCGTCGAGGTCGCCGCGCGTGAAGTAGACATTGCCGAGGTTGCCGTAGACGTTGGCCATGCCCTCCTTGCGGCCCAGTGCTTCGTTGAGGGCGAGGGACTTGCGATACATGTCCTCCGCCGCGCCGAGGTCGCCGCGCGTTTTGTAGACGATGCCGAGGTTGCCGTAGTCGTTCGCCATGCCTTCCTTACTGCCCAGCGCTTCGTTGAGGGCGAGGGCCTTGCGGTACATGTCCTCCGCCGCGTCGAGGTCGCCGCGCGTGGCGTAGACGTTGCCGAGGTTGCCGGTGGCGACGGCGATGGTCTCTTGGTCACCGCCGTCATTGCCGAGCGCCAGCACGCGCTTGTAGGCACCCACCGCTTCGTCCAAGGCGCCGACACGGTCGAGCAATTGTCCAAGCTGGTTCCAGCCATCGGGGTCGGCGGGCGCGAGTTGAACGACTTTCGCATAGGCCGCCAACGCGGGTTTGGTATCGTTCAAGAATGCCAGTGCGCCGACGTGCTTGTAGTAGTCTGCGCTCTGCCGCGTTCGGCGTCCGCCGTCTCGGCTCGCAACCGGCGGCCTTGCGCTCGTGGATCTCGGCGCGGCGCCAGGAGCTTGGCTTGCAGATCGCGCAGGTCGACGTCTTCCGGATTGCGGGCGAGCGCCAAGCAGGTCGACATCCTCGTCAGCGGCCAAGGCTTCGAAGGCTGCCGCGACGGGCTTTTGCGCTTCCTCCGGACGCGCGCCCGCGAGATCGGGTCGAAGGTGCTGGATGAGATCGCTTGAGATGACGTGACTGAGCAGGCCGTTCATGATCTCGGCGGCGAGCTGCGCCGGCTCGGAGAAGTTGTGGACGCCGGCCACGCGCTCCGTCACCGACGCGGCGACGGAACGCCAACTGGCGCTGGGTCAGATCGCGTGGTTCAGCGAGATGCTCAGGGACAGGGAAGTCGTCCGGTGACAGGCAGATGAAGCGCGGACGGCTCACCTGCGCGGCGGCGTCGTACTCCATTTCGGTGATCGAGCGCAGGTTAGCGTCGCCGGGCGGCTCCCAGCCGCGCCGCAAACCGATGAGCCCGACGAAAAGATCCGCGTCGCTGGCGTTGCGTGTGCAGAACTCGACCGCGTGGCTGTCGCGCGGGCCGAGCTCCTCCATGGCGACGCATTTGAAGAATTCGCAGGCGCTGGCCTGCCGCCGGACTTCCGCGCGGTAGGACTCGAGGTCCTTGCCCGTCGAACTCAGGAAAACGGTGAGGACGGTGCGCGGCATGAAAGACCCTGCTGATATTTGCTCCGGCAGTATGCTGACAGACGAGCATGAGCGCAATTATGGCGGCGCAGGTCAGTCGGCGCCGGACCAACTACGATCAGTTATAGCTGTTTATCCCTCGCCCGGACCTCGTCCCAGAGCGCGTCCATCTCGTCCAGTGTCGATTGTTCGGGGGTCTTGCCCATGTGCAGCGAGGCGCGCTTCGACGTAGGCGAAGCGGCGGGTGAACTTGGCGTTGGCCGCGCGCAGCGCGTCTTCCGGATCGAGCTTCAGGTGGCGCGCGATGTTGGCCATGACAAATAGCAGATCGCCGAACTCTTCTTTGATGGCGGCTTCCGTTTCGTCTCCCGCCGCCGCCGGCAGGATTGCGATAAGCGAAGGGGTCAGACCCCCAATAAGGGGTCTGACCCCTGTTCCCCGCGGATCGGCGGGCAGAGCGACCTCCTCGAATTCGGCCAGCTCTTCTTTCAATTTGCCGAATACCGGCGCGAGGCTTGGCCAGTCGAATCCGACGCGCGCGGCTTTGTCCTGCAACTTGACGGCACGGGTGAGGGCTGGAAGTCCAACGGCCACATCGGCGAGCACGCGCGATGAAATTCCCTCTCCCCGCTGGCGGGGAGAGGGGCAGGGTTGGACCCCTTCGTTGTCATGAGCCGCGCCCGCTCTTTGTCCTTCTCCGCCTTTTCCGCCGCTTTCATCGTCGCCCAGAAATCCGGTTGCGCACCGGCGGCGCGTTCTTCCGCCGTGCCGAACACATGCGGATGGCGGCGGATCATCTTGGTGTTCACCGCGCGGGCCACGTCGGCGAACGTGAACGCGCCTTGCTCCTCGGCCATGCGGGAATGATAGACGACCTGCAGCAAGAGATCGCCCAGTTCATCCTTCAGGTCCGCCAGATCGCCGCGCTGGATTGCGTCGGCCACTTCGTAGGCTTCCTCGATGGTGTAGGGGGCGATGGTTGCGAAGGACTGTTCCAGATCCCACGGGCACCCGGTTTCAGGGGTGCGCAGGGCGGCCATGATGGTCGAGGAGCCGGGCGAGTTCGCCAGCCGGCGTGGACGTGTCATCGGTGCTCATGGCGCGGGAGACTAGACGATTGGTGTTCCGGCGGCGAGGGGGCGGGCCACACTTCGGTGCGTGCGCGGGGCAGCCGGCTGGAAGGCCCAGCGCATCAAGCGCGCCCGCAGGGCGACGACGAGCGCCAGCGGCAGGATCCAGCCGAGCCACGCGGCGGCGGCGTAGACGGCGTCGAACGGCCCGTCGAGCGCGATGGCCGCGCCGGTCATGACGCGGAACCAGACCGCGCCGGTGGTGACGGCGCACATGGCGAGCATGAGGAACGCGTGGCGCGCGCGATCGCCTTTGCGGATGGCGACGATGGCGGCACCGAGCAGCGCCAGCCAGACGAGGCCCTGCACGAAAAAGCCGGCGCGCGCGGCAAGGGACGAGTTGCTGAATATGGCAACGGGTAGGGCCGTTAGCCCTCCCGCCACCACGAAAGCGCCCAACAGCCAACCGAATTTGCGGTGAAGCTGAGGACGGTGGCGCAAAGCGAGGATGACCGGAAACAGCAGCAGCGCGGCGCCCGACGTCACCATATGCAGCCGGAAGATGAGCGGCATTTTTTGATCGAGAAGCCACATTTCAAAGGGTAATGCGATGGATCCCAAGCCCGAGCCGATGGCAATCACCGCAACGATGGCGAACAGCCCCACGGCGAGCGCAAGGCCCGCCGCGCGCAAAGGTGCGGTGAGGGCGGGTACGGGTGCGGGTAGTGGCTCGGGCGGTGTGTCGCTGGCTGTCATGGCGGCGATGATGCTCGCGGTCTGTGGCCTCTCTACGGCAAGTTTCGCGGGTGATCCGCTGCGCGCCGGCAAGCCGGCGAAATCAGGTGAGGTGGCTGTGGCCGCCTTGGCCGCGCCCTCGCTCGGCGGCCGCTGGAGCGGCAAGCCTCATGCGATCCGGCAGCGATGCCACGCGGTGCGGTCCCGCGGGCTGCAATCTGGTGCTCGACATCGTGCCCTGCGACGGCGGCTGGTGTGGGATCGAAGTGGATCAGCAGAGCGCGTGTACGGGTGAGCGCCTGCAATTGAAGACGCACAAGGATCCCCGTCGCGCAGGCCGCCTTTGAAGGCAAGCTGTCGCTGGGCGAGGGCGCCCAGAATTACGTCGTGGAAGCCACGTTGCGCGCCGGCGGAGGATGGACAGCCGCCGCGGCTCTATTTCATCGGCGACACGGGACCTGAACTCATGATGTTCCGCCGCTCATTTCCGTTCCACGCCACGCTGGCCCGCGTCGGCGACGCGGTCTGCAAGAGCGGGGAAAAGCCGGTCAGTTGACGCGTCCGTCAGACGCGTTTGCGTCCCATGATGAGGGCGGCGGCGACACCCAGCGCCGCGCCCAGCGGACCGGTGGCGAAGAACGCCGTCATCAGGGCTTCCAGATCCTTGTCGTGCACGTTGCCCGAGTAGACCTGGATGGCGCCATATCCAAGTGCCGCGCCCAGCGCGTAGCCCGCGAACAGGCCGATGACGACGCGTGCGACTTTCGACATGCGAGGACCTCTGGGCCAATCGACCGGCGAGTGAAGCGCGCGCGCTGTCCTGCGGTCAATGACTTTGCGCGCTGGGCGGGTCCTGGATGACCCTCGTTGCCAATCGCTGCCCGCGCTCTATGGTGCGGGGCGGGGGCGTGATCCCTGAACCGGCAACGTGAGCGAAGGCGTGCCACTCCATGCGCGTGATCCTGAACTTTCTTCTCATCGTGTTCGAAATCGGCGCGTGCGTCGGGCTGGCGTGGCTTGGGCTGCATTATCCGCTGCTGTTTGCCGGACTAACGGGCGGACTGGCCTTCACGCTTGGAATCGGCCTGGAAATCGCGCGGCTCAGAAATGAGCTCCCGTTCTACTTTGGGCCGGGCAATACGCTGCGCGGGCTTTTCGTGCCGGTCGTCGGATTTGGCGAGGCGTTGTTCAAGGGTCTGCTGGCGGCGGTGGCCGCGCTCTTCACCTTCTCCGGGACCGACAAGGATCGGCTGTTCTGGGTGGCGCTGGTCTTCGGCGTGGTCGTCTATGCCGGTGCGGCGCTGTTGCGCCTGCTGGCCTTGAAGCTCGATGCCCGTCCTGAACGCTGGGGCTTCTTCCGTCTCGGCCCGCCGCTCGGGTTGTTGTTCTCAGCCCTCGTCGCGGGGCTCGCCCTCTACGGCCTCGTGCCGTCGCCGACGGTGGGCGACATCGGATGGACGATCGTCTGGGAGATGCCGAAGATCCCGAACGTGGAGCAGGCGAGTGAACTGTTCTTCCGCATCAAGCAGGCGTTCGACGGCTTCGTCGTCACGCTGCTGTCGTCGTTCATGCCGGAGGTCTGGGCGCGCGTGCTCGGCATCGTGCTCAGCGTCAACGTCCTGGCGGGGTTCGTGGCGGCGCTGTATGCGGCCATTATCGCTGGCATTGTCGGCCGGATAGAGCGGTAGCGTGATATGCTATCTTTCAGTAAAGCCACGTTAATCTACTAATAAGTTCCATAATATATATTATGCGAATGACGTGTGGGGATTGTTCTGGCGTGGTGCTGGGATCGGCTGGCGTCGTGGCTGCGGACGGTCGCAAACGCAGGAAGGCCGCGGCGCTGACAGTGGCCACGGCCTTCATAGGATCGACATCCCTGTTGAGACCGGCAAGCGCGCCAGATGTGATCCACGCGACATGCCGGACGCGGCGTGAGGATCGCATCGAGGCGGAAGGTCTCTCGCGCCTCAGCCCTTCTCGTGATGGTCGGCGACGAACCGGTCGAGCAGCCGCACGCCCCAGCCCGAACCCCAACTCGTGTTGATATCCGTGCGGCCGAAATCCATCGCCGTGCCGGCGACGTCCAGATGCGCCCACGGCGTGTCCTTGATGAAGCGCTCCAGGAACGCCGCCGCCGTGCACGACCCGGCCCAGCGCCCGCCGATGTTTTTGATGTCGCCCATCGTGCCGTCGATCATGCGGTGATAGGCCTTGTCCAGCGGCATCCGCCAGAGCTTCTCGCCGGTCGCTTTCGATGAGGTGAGAAGATCTCCGGCAAGTTTGTCGTCGTTGGCGAACAGGCCCGCATATTCCTTGCCGAGTGCGATCATGATGGCGCCCGTGAGGGTCGCCAGATCGACGATCAGTTTCGGCTTGAAACGCTGCTGGGCATACCAAAGCACGTCAGCCAGCACGAGGCGGCCTTCCGCATCCGTGTTCAGGACTTCGACGGTCTGGCCGGACATGGACGTGATGATATCGCCGGGGCGGACAGCGTTGCCCGAGACCATGTTCTCGACGATGCCGATGATGCCGATGGCGTTGACGTTGGCCTTACGTTCGGCCAGGGCGGACATGAGGCCCGTGACGGCAGCCGCGCCGCCCATATCGCCCTTCATGCCTTCCATGCCCGCCGCCGGCTTGATCGAATAGCCGCCGGTATCGAAGACAACGCCCTTGCCGACGAAACAAATGGGCTTGGCGCGCTTCGATTTGGCGCCGTTCCATTGCATGATCGCGACGCGCGCGGGCCGGTCGCTGCCTTGGGCAACACACAGCAACGTATTCATTTTCAGGGCCGTCAGCGCATCGATCGTCCAGGATTTCGACGTCGAGGCCGAGACGCTCCAATTCCTTTACGCGGTCGGCGAATTCCACCGGGCCCAGCGCGTTGGCCGGTTCGTTGACGAGATCGCGCGCCAGAGACACGCCGTTGGCGACGGCCTGATGGCGCTGGAATGCCGACTTGGCCTTGTCGGCCTCAGCGGTGTGAATGACAAGGCGCGTCAGTTCTTCTGCCGCCGCCGCCACATCCGGGCCGTCGCCGTTGGACGTCCCCTCTTCGCCACCTGATTTCTTGCTCTTGTATTTAGTGAAGTTGTAGTGGCGCAGCACAACGCCGAATGCGAGCAGCGCGGCGGCGTCGCCCGGCGTCGTGTCGCCCAGATCGTCAAAGTCGGCCACGATGCTGGCGCGCAGCGTCTTGCGCGCGCCCAACTGGCCGTAGACGTAACCGCCCAGGTTCGTCCAGTCGACTTCCGACTTTTCCGCGACCTTGCCGGCGCCCGCGATAATGAGACGTTCGATATCGATCTTCGGCGGGGCCAGAAGTTCAAAGCTGGAGCGTGCCTTGCCCTTGAAGTTCGACGCATCGGCGGCTTTGAGAATAAGACCACCGGCGCGGGTGTTGAGGGCCTTCACGGTATCGCCCATGGCCAATTCGCTGCCCGTGAAAACGACGGCCGTGGGTTCGAGGGACGCGGTGAGAGGTGAAAATACGATTTCCAGTGCGGCGGACATCAGGGGCTCCTTGCGGGATCGGACGATTGTTGGTGGTCGGACGTGGGGGCCACCGCGCGGCGCGGCGCAAACCGCGCTGGGGCGCGGCAGGGCCGGAACACGGCAGCCAATGGGCGGGAAAGCGGTTTCTGCTTGCAGACTAGCCACTTCCCTGCCCCGCGTGAAGGCAGGTTCCATTAAGGGTTGGTCATCTTGTTGTGTCCGGGAGGGGAAGTCCGGGGCCAGCCCCCAGCGGGCGGGCCTACGGGACAATGCTCCGCACGCTGATACGGACGCCCGGTACTGCGCGAGTTGCGCAGGGTTCAAAGCGGCGATGCGTGGCGACTAGAGTATTGATGGCGGACGAATTTCGGCCATTGTGCTGTGCGACGACGGACAGGCCGGGGGGCTTCAGTCTTGACGGGCGCGGTTTGGCGCGTCCAACTGCGCTGACAGGCTCCCGACGGCTTCGGGATCACGTTACAAGCGGGCCGGCCAGCGATCGATGACGAGCATTCTCTCGCGCTATGTCTTTCGTCAGGCTGCCGGCGCAGTGGTCCTGATCCTGTCGTCACTGTCCGGTGTCGTGTGGATTGCACTGGCGCTGCGCCAGCTTGATGTCGTGACCAGCCAGGGACAGGGCGCCGGTACGCTCTTGGCGATGACGACCCTGGCGCTGCCCAACCTCATGGCGCTCATCGCGCCCTTCGCCCTTCTCATCGCCGTCATGCACACGCTGAACCGCTTGAACGGCGACAGCGAACTCATCGTCATGACCGCAGCCGGTGCGACCGTGTCCGTGGTTGCCAAACCGCTCATCGCGCTGGCGCTCATCGTGACGATGGCGGTCTCGTTCGTGAACCATATCGGCATGCCGTGGAGCTTGCGCATGCTGCGCGAGTATGTGGTTCAAGTGCGGACGGACCTGCTGACTCAAGTGCTGCAGCCAGGCCGCTTTTCAAGCCCCGAACAAGGTCTGACATTCCATATCCGGGAGCGCGCGCCCAACGGCGATATCCTCGGGCTGATCATGCACGATACGCGCAAGGGCAAGCAGGCGATGTCCTACCTGGCCGAGCGCGGCGTCATGGTGAAACAGGACGGCAAGGCCTATCTCGTCATGACCGATGGGCATGTGCTGACGCAGGACGACCCGAAGGATCCGCCCCGGATCGTCGTCTTCGATCGCTATGCTTTCGATCTTGATGAATTCGAGCAGAAGGCGTCGGATGACACCGACCTGAAGCCGCGCGAGCGCTACTACACCGAGCTCGTCAATCCCGAACCCGACAGCAAATCCTTCCTGCGGAACCCGGGCCAATTCCGCGCCGAGTTGCATGAGCGATTTGCAAGCCCGCTCTATCCCCTCGCCTTCGTCATGGTCGCCCTGGCCGCCGTCGGCAATGCGCAAAGCACCCGCCAGAACCGAACCCGGAACTTGGTGATGGGCTTTGCCGTGGGGGCTGGCGCGCGGCTGATCGGACTTGGTCTCAACAACGTGGTGGCCGTGCGCCCGGCCTTGATCCCGCTGCTCTACGCCATGCCGTTGATCGCCATCCTGGGCAGCGCGGTCGTCCTGTGGCGCGCCCGGCGGCAACGCCCGGGCCCGACCCTTGCCGACCGGTTGGCCGATTGGCTTGCGGCCGCGTTGGACCCGCTGCGAAAGCGCCTCATGCGCACGCCCCCTGCCACCGCCGCCGGAGGGGCTTGAGATGCGGCTCCTGCCTTCGACCGTCGGACGCTATATCGCCAGCCGGTTTCTGTTGGCCATTGCGACGACGTTCTTCGTGTGTTCGTTCCTGATTTTCGTCATCGATCTCGTCGAAATGCTGCGCCAGTCAGGGAAATTCGGCCAGGTCGCGGGCTGGAGAATCGCCTGGCTGACAATCCTGCGGCTGCCCGCCTACACCGAGTTCCTGCTCGCCTTTGCCGTTCTGGTGGGGTCGATCGGCGCCCTTTTGATGCTCTCCCGCAAGAGCGAGCTGGCCGTGATCCGCGCGAGCGGCATGTCGGCCTGGCAATTCCTGCGTCCCGGATTGCTGGTGGCGTTCTTGCTTGGGGTTGCCGGGGTCACGCTTTACAACCCCCTCGCCGCCTCGTCCCGCTCGGAGGCGGATCGCTTGTTTGGTGAGTATTTCGGCCGGGAAACCAACATGTTGCGTGCGGGCGCCGCGGGCACGTGGCTGCGCCAGGACGGCCTCGACGGCCAGTCTGTTCTGACCGCGGGCCGGGTCAGCCGGGGCGGCCTCGAGCTGGCCTGGATCACGGGGTTCATTTTCAACTCGCAAGGCCGGTTCGTTGAACGCATCGAAGCCTCAATCGGTGTGCTGAAGGACGGCTTCTGGGAATTGCAGGACGTGACCGTTTCGCGCCCGGGCGAAGAGGCTAAAAAATTCGGCACGTACCTGATCTCCACCTACCTCACGCCGGAGCGGGCCCAGGACGCCCTCGGCAAGGCCCTGGCGGTGTCGTTCTGGGAGCTGCCCGGCCTGATCGAAGTGGCTGAAAAAGCGAAGCTTTCGACGGAAGATCTCGAGTTGCAGTATGCCCTCCTGATCGCCCGTCCATTTCTGTGCATCGTGATGGTGCTTTTGGCGGCCACTGTGTCGCTTAAGTCATTCCGCTCCGGGGGCATCCAGACTATGGTCGTCAGCGGAATGGTCGGGGGGTTCGGGTTCTTTCTTTTGGCTGAGATTTCACGGCAAATCGGCGCCGCCGGTTTGGTGCCTCCGTGGCTCGCAGTCTGGTTCCCGGTTTCCCTCGCCCTTGTGGCCACATCAACGGTGCTCTTGCACCAGGAGGACGGCTGAGTGATGCGTGCTCTGCGGCTATCGCAGGCAGAGAAGAGCGGTGATCGCGCAACGATGTTTCGCCTCGCGGTGAAGAGCATCGGGCGTTCGATCGTGCGCTCGTCTTCGCGCATGACCCGTCTCGCCGCCTTTGCGGCGCTGGTGGCAATGGCTGCTGGTTCGACGGTGGCCCTGGCGCAATACAAAGATCCCGTTCGTAACCAGACGACCCAGGCCAAGGCTTTCCCCAAACAGGAAGGCGGCATGTTCGGCAAGACGCAGAAGATCGACGGCAAACTGCCCTTGCATCTCCAGGCCGACGAACTCGTCTACGACAACAACGGCAACAAGGTCATTGCCCGCGGCAACGTCGAGATCCAGTACGAGACCAACAATCTCACCGCCGACGAGGTGATCTACGACCAGTCGGCGAACACGCTGAACGCGGCCGGCAACGTGGTGCTGCGCGACGCCAACGGCAACGTCATCCGCGCCGAGCGCTACACGCTGACCGACGATTTCCGTGATGGTTTCGTCCAGTCGCTGAGCGTGGTCTCCCGCGACAACTCCCGCATCTCCGCCGAGCAGGCGACACGGCGGGAAGGCAACGTCACCGACTTCTCGAACGCCAAGTTCACGCCGTGCCGTACGGACGGGACGACCCCGCCGCTGTGGTGCGTCGCCGCCCGCAAGATCACCCATGACGAAGCCGCGCAGACCATCAGCTATCAGGACGCCCAATTCGAACTGTTCGGCCAGCCTGTCGCCTACCTGCCCTACTTCGAGCATCCCGATCCGACCGTGAAGCGCCGCAGCGGCTTCCTGGCCCCGGGCTTCGGCCAGTCCGAGGAACTCGGGTTCTTCACCGAGATCCCCTACTATTTCGCGCTGTCGCCCAACTACGACTTCACCTTCCATCCCCGCTACATGTCCGGCCAGGGCGTGCTGTGGATGGGTGACTGGCGTCACCGTCTCGCGAACGGCCAGTACTCGATCAATCTGGCAGTCATCGATCAGCACGGCAACGATCTGCCGAACAGCGTCTCGGACGAGGAGCGCCGTGATCTCGATGGCTTCCGCGGCAGCCTCGAGACCAGGGGCGATTTCTCGCTGTCCAGCTGGTGGCGCTACGGCTGGGACGTGACGCTGGAATCCGACGACACCTTCCGCCGTTTCTACAAGCTCGATAGCGTGCTGCTGACCGACCGTGTGAATAACGTTTACTTCACGGGCATGTCGGAGCGGAATTACTTCGCGACGAACTTCTACCACTTCGGCGGCCTGTTGCTCGACGATACCGCGCAGTCCGAAAGCCGCGTCCACCCCATCGTCGATTACAACTACGTCGTCGACACGCCCGTGCTCGGCGGCGAGTTGAAGTTCGATGCCAACGCGCTGAGCTTCTCGCGCGCCGACGGCGCAGGCACCATCGCCGACCAGGAAATGTCGCGCGCCGTGGTCGAGGCCAAGTGGCGCCGCCGCCTAACCGACCAGTTGGGCATCACCTACACGCCGTTCGCGGAACTGCGCGGCGACGTCTACCAGATCAACAATTATCGCGACGCGGAGACGGGCGAGATCGTCGAGAACGAACATCTGGCGCGCGGGCTGGCCACCGGCGGCGTCACGGTTGCCTATCCCTGGATCGCCAATACGGCGTCCGCGTCGCACATCATCGAGCCGATCGGCCAGATCATTACACGCCAAGGCTCTGTCGATCAGGACCGCCTGCCGGTCGAGGACGCCAAGAGCCTCGTCTTCGACGACACCAACCTCTTCGAGACCTCCAAGTTCTCCGGCTACGATCGCCTGGAGACGGGCACGCGCGCTAACGTTGGCCTGCAGTACACCTTCCAGCCGTGGTCTGGCGGTTATGCCCGCCTCCTGGCCGGTCAGAGCTATCATCTGAAGGGTGACAACGCTTACGAGAACCGTGCGATCCTCTGTGATCCCGATGGCGGCGGACCGCAACCGGCAGGCGTGGTGGTTGCGCCGGGCGTCGACGACAACTGCAACCCCGCCTTCTCGGCGCGCTCGGGCCTGGAAACGTCCTCGTCTGATTACGTGCTCGGCGCCTATCTCGCACCGACCGATTCTTTCCGTCTGATTTCGCAGAGCCGTTTCGACGACGACAGCTTCGAATTGCGCCGCGAGGACGCGGCGGCCACGATCGCCTACGGGCCCCTCGCGCTGACGGGCATCTACAGTTACCGCTTCGGCGATCCTGAACTTGATCTGGCCAGCCAGCAGGACATCACGGCTGTCGGCCGGTTGCAGCTGACCAACACCTGGGCGCTGCTCGGCAGCCTGCGTTACGACATCGATGCCGAGACACGCCTGATGGATCGTCTCGAAATCCGCTACCAGGACGATTGCTTCATGCTCAGTGCGTCCTACACCGAAACATTCATCACCGACGCGGACCGCGATATCGAGCCTGATCGCACGCTCATGTTCCGCGTCGAGTTCAAGCACCTGGGCGGATTCAACTACGAGACAGGGATCAACGACACACTGTTCTCTGATCAGCAGCCGCCCGGCTGAGGCCGCTGTGCTGGAGTCTCAGCCCCGTGCCCCTTGTGCCGTCATCGCGGGCCAGCGGTTGCGACCGCCCGCTGGAGGTTCTTGCGTTAACCGTGGCAAAATCTGCCATGCGAGGGCCACGGTTGCGGTGGATAAGTCCATAGGCTCAGGCTGAGGCCCAGGTAGACTTGGCAAGGCCGAATCGGCAGGCGTGCGGAAGCTTCTTGGTGCGCGAGCCTCTTGAGCGTGCCGCGGGCATCCTTCGCACGGCGATGTCCGCTCTGGTGGCGCCTGAGGACGTCAACACGAAGATCAATTCGAAGAAGAGAACCAGTTCGGACACTATGATCAGGACGAGCTTTGCACATGCAGACGGACAGGTGCGCCGCCAACGGGCCGTGACGGACTGGGCGCGTCCGGTTTTGGGCGCTGCCGCGCTTCTTTTTTGTCTTGCACCGCTTCCGGTGCTGGCGGGAGGCATGGGTGGTGTGACCGTGACGGTGCCGCCCGGCACGCCCCAGCCGTTGCCCGAAATTGTCGTGCCCTCCGAACCCGATCCGGCACCCGCCGCGAAGCCCAAGCCGAAGCCCAAGGATGAGGGTGCTCAGGGTAAGCCGGCGAACAAGTCGGCGGCGATCAAGCCGGGTGGTGACGGAGTGGGCGGCCGCATCAAGGGATCGTCGCAATCGATCGTCGTGCTCGTCAACGATGAACCCATTACCGGCTACGAGATCTCGCAGCGTCAGCGTCTCATGGGTATGGGAAACGCCAACATCGGCGAACGGGCGCAGGCGAATTTCAAGGCGCTGATCAAATCGCCAAAGACCAGTGAGCGTCTGAAAGCGATCTTGAACGAAACCGTCAAATCCAATCCGGGTAAGTCGCGCGAAGAGATCATCGAGATCTTTGAGAAGCGCAAGCAGGCGTTTGCCAAGGGTTTGCAGACCCAGGCTGTGGAGAGCGCGCGCCAGAGCGTCATGCCGGGGCTGCGCAAGGAAGCCTTGGAAGAACTCATCGACGAGCGCTTGAAGCTGCAGGAAGCCAAGAAGCTCAATGTCGTTGTCGGCGACGACCAGATCGACACCATCATGGGGTCGATCGCGCAGAAGAACAAAATGAACAACAAGGAGTTCGAGGCGCATCTGAAAAAGATGGGCGCGGACCCCACGATCATGCGCAATCGCTTCAAAGCGAACATGTCATGGCAGGAAGTGATCCGGCGCAAGTTCGGGCACCAGATTGCGGTCAACGACCGGGACGTCGACCGGTTCGTCCAGAAGTCGCCGGGCGAAAATGACCAGAGCGTTGAGTTGCAGGTCCAGCGCATCACGCTGCCTGTGCCGCCGAAGCTGGATCAGAAGTTGATTGCCCAGCGCTTCGCCGAAGCCGAGGGTCTTGCGCGCAAGGGCGGCGGCTGCGCGGCCATGCCCGGTCTTGCCAATTCGGTGGCTGGCGCGCGCTTCGAGAATCTCGGCCCCCGCGCCGCCGGCACCATCCAGGAGCCGACACGCAGCATGCTCATCAATGCCAGCGACGGTGAATTGCTGCCTCCGACCATGGCCTCGGGCGGCGTGGAGATTTGGGCCGTATGTGGCCGCAAGACCGTGGCGGGCGATCTCGAACGCCGCGAAACAGTGCAGGCTGAACTGCGCCAGAAGGAATTCGAGGTGCTGGCCAAAAAGCACCTTAAGGATTTGCGCCAGGACGCTGCGATTGAGTACCGCTGATGGATGATGCGCCCGAGGTCGGCTCGCCCCAACTGCCACTGGCCGTCAGCATGGGGGATCCGGCCGGCATCGGTCCGGAAATCACTTTGAAGGCCTTCGCCAAGCGGGCCTCGCTACGTTTGCCGCCGTTCGCGCTCTATGCCTGTCCGCGCACGTTGGCCGAGCGCGGCAAGAAACTGTCGCTCGACATCCAGATTGCCGAGATCGACGCGCCGGGAGAGGCCCTGACCCATTTCGCCGATCGCCTCCCGGTCGTGCCGGTGCCGGTTGCACGCACCGTGGTGCCCGGCCATCCCGCCGCCGAGAACGGTATGGCGACGATCGCCGCCATCGAGCGGGCGACGCGCGCGGTTGTCGTGGGCGAAGCGAGCGCGCTCGTCACCAATCCAATCGCCAAGTCCGTGCTCTATGCTGCCGGTTTCGTGCATCCCGGTCATACCGAATTCTTGGCGGCACTGGCGGAATCGCTGGCGGGCGGGCGGCGCTACCATCCGGTGATGATGCTGGCCTCCGACGTGCTGCGCGTCGTACCCGCGACCATCCATATTCCGATTTCAGCCGTGCCGCGCAGTCTGACGCGTCCGCTGCTCGCCAAGACCATTCGCATTACAGCCGAGAGCCTGCGGTCGGACTTCGGGATCGCCGCCCCGCGCATCGCCGTCGCCGGGCTCAATCCCCATGCCGGCGAAGGCGGCGCCATCGGCCGCGAGGACGCGGACCTGATCGCGCCCGTCGTGCAAGAACTGCAGCGCGACGGCATCGATGTGACGGGGCCGTTCTCGGCCGATACGATGTTCCACCCCGCGGCGCGCGCGACGTATGACGCGGCGGTGTGCATGTATCACGACCAGGCCCTGATCCCGATCAAGACGCTGGCCTTTGACAGCGGCGTGAACGTGACCCTGGGTCTGCCGTTCGTGCGCACGTCGCCCGACCACGGCACGGCCTTCAACATCGCCGCTGCCGGCGTCGCGGATTCGGGCAGCTTCGTCGCCGCATTGAAACTGGGCGCCACCCTCGCCGCCAACCGGCGGCGGGCGGTCGCGACATGAGCACGCCTTCGGGTGGTGACGGTCTGCCCCCGCTCCGCGATGTGATCCGCACGCACGATCTGGCGGCCAAGAAGGCGCTGGGCCAGAACTTCATTCTCGATCTTAACCTGACGCGCCGGATCGCCCGGCTGGCCGCGCCGCTCGACGGCATGACCATTGTCGAAGTCGGACCCGGCCCCGGTGGTCTGACCCGCGCGCTATTGATGGAAGGCGCTGAGCGCGTCATTGCGGTGGAACGCGACCGGCGCTGCATCGCCGCCTTGGCCGACGTGGCGCGCGCCTATCCCGGCCGCTTGGACGTGCATGAGGGCGATGCGCTGAACGCGAACTGGCGCGAACTGACCGGCGCTGGGCCCGCCGCGATCGTCGCCAACCTGCCCTACAACATCGCCACGCTCCTGCTGATCGGCTGGCTGGAAGCCGAGCCCTGGCCGCCCTGGTGGCAGCGCATGGCGCTGATGTTCCAGAAAGAGGTGGCTGAACGGATCGTCGCCGCCCCCGGTTCGAAGGCCTATGGGCGGCTGGCGGTCATCGCGCAGTGGCGCACCACACCGGTCATCGGCTTGACCTTGCCGCCGGCAGCCTTTACGCCACCACCGAAGGTGTCGTCGGCCGTCGTCGTCTTCACGCCGAAAGCGGCACCCTCGCCCGCGTGTTCCGTGAAAGCGCTCGGGCGCGTCACTGCCGCGGCCTTCGGGCAGAGGCGGAAAATGCTGCGGCAGAGTTTGAAGACGCTGGTCCCGATGCCGGAACTGCTGCTCAACGCGGCGGGCATCGCGCCGGACCTGCGCGCGGAACAGTTGAGCGTGGACGACTTCGCGCGCATGGCGCTGATCTTCGAACAGGGCAGCGGCGAGCTTGATGGTCACAAGCCCGATTGAAGATCCCGGACGAACTGGGACAGCCCCAGCAGCCGTTCGCGCTTCAGGCGCTCGGCGGCCAGGATGGCATTGAGCCCTGCAATGCTCTTTTCCAGTTCCGCATTGACGATCACATAGTCGTATTCCGCCCAATGGCTGATCTCGGCGGCGGCCTCGGCCATGCGCTTGGCCACAACATCGGGCGGATCCTGCGCGCGGGCCTGCAACCGCTTTTCAAGTGCGGCGCCCGACGGGGGAAGGATAAAGACGCGGACGAGATCGCCAGCCATCTTTTCCGCCATCTGTTGGGCGCCCTGCCAGTCGATATCGAACAGGATGTCCTCGCCGCGCGCGATGGCCGCTTCGACGGGGCCGCGCGGCGTCCCGTAGGAATTGCCGAACACGCGTGCCCATTCAAGCAGCTCGCCGCGCTCGCGCATCTGGGCGAAGCGTGCATCGTCGACAAAGATATAGTCGCGCCCGTCGACTTCGCCCGGACGCGGCTTGCGCGTGGTGACGGAGATGGACAGGCGGATGCCGGCGTCGCCGTCGAGCAGCGCGCGCGACAGTGTCGTCTTGCCGGCACCCGACGGTGACGACAGCACCAGGAGCACGCCGCGGCGGGCGATGCTGGGCGGAGGTGAGGCGGAGGCTGCGCTATTCAATGTTCTGCACCTGCTCGCGCAATTGATCGATCACCGTCTTGAGGGCGAGGCCCGCACGGGACGTTTCCACGTCGATGGCCTTGGAGGTCAGGGTGTTGGCTTCGCGGTTCAGTTCCTGGGCCAGAAAGTCGAACTTGCGCCCAACGGGGCCGGCATCGGCAAAGAGCGCGCGCGCGGACTGAATGTGTGCCTTCAGCCGCTGCAGTTCCTCTTCCACATCGGCCCGCGTGGCGAGCATCACGGCTTCCTGGTGCAAGCGTCCCGGTTCGAAGGATGCATTGGCTTCCATGAGCCGGGCGACCTGATCGGCCAGACGCCCGCGGATGGCGTCCGCCGCACGTGCCGGCGACGCCTGGACCTGATCGGACAGACGCGCGATCTCGTCGATGGAGGCGGCCAGTACGGCGTGAAGGCGCGCACCTTCCTCGCGGCGCGCGGTGGCCAGCAGATCCAACGCGTCTTCGAGCGTGGCGAGAATGTCCTGGATCAACGCACTGTCAGGCGCCGTCAGATCGACCGGCTCGGTGACTTCGAGTACGCCGCGCAGCGCCAATAGGCCATCCGCGCTGGGAGGCGGCGCGCCAGTGAGGCGGCGCACGTCCTCTACGGCCTTCATGATCTGGGCGAGGGCAGCTGGGTTGACGCGGATCTCGGCCGACGCCGCATCGCGCTGGAGGGTGAGATTGACCGTGAGGCTGCCACGCGAAAAGCGGCGGGTGACGGATTCGCGAACCTTCGGATCCAACCCATCGAACCCCGGCGGCAGCCGAAGCCGCACATCGAGACCGCGACCGTTCACACTGCGCACTTCCCAGAACCAACGGACCCCCTCTCGGGCGCCATCGGCGCGGGCAAATCCGGTCATGCTGCTGACGGTCATGGGGGCTCGGCAATAGGTCGGGTGGGACGGCTCCGGCATGGGAACCGGGCCAGGCGCGAACGCGTGCTTTTCGCACCTTTAACCGCTGGGGCGCGTGCCGCCAAGTGCTTCGCACATCAATGGCAGCGAACAGGTCAAGGCGCCGCCAGCCGGAGCTGTGCGCCGGCCCCTACTTCTTCGGTTTGCGGATGGGGAGCGGGATATTGCTGATGGCGGAGGCGGCCTTGGCCACCGGCGCTGCGGCTGCCGCGGCCGCGGCGGCTGGAGCGGGCACCGATTTCGGACCCGGTGACGCGGCGGCGTCTCCCTCCAGATTGGCGTCGGCATTGCTATCGCCGGCGGCGGTCGCTTCGGCCCTGTCGTCTTCCGACGATTTATCGTTCGTGGCTTGCGCCTTCTCCACCTTGCGCCACGCCTGGACGGCGGCGTTGTGCTCGGCGAGGGTGGCGGAAAACTTGTGCCCGCCCGTCCCGTCGGCGACGAAGTAGAGATCGGAGGACTGCACAGGATTAAGTGTCGCTTCAATTGCGGCGCGTCCTGGGTTGCAGATCGGCCCCGGCGGCAGGCCGTTGATGCGGTAGGTGTTGTAGGCGGTCTTGGTGTCGATGTCGGTGCGGGTGATCGGACGCCCCAAAGACCCCTGCCCGCCGACGATGCCGTAGATGATGGTGGGATCAGACTGCAACCGCATCTTCTTGCGCAGCCGGTTGACGAACACCGCCGCGACGCGCTCGCGCTCATCGGCCTGGCCGGTTTCTTTCTCCACGATGGAGGCGAGGATCAGCGCCTCGGCCGGTGAGGTGATCGGCAGATCGGGCTGACGCTTGTCCCACGCGGCCTGCAGGATGCGCGCCTGTTCGGCCTGCATGCGGGTGATGAGTTCCTGGCGGTCCATGCCCTTCGAGACGCGATAGGTGTCGGGCAACAACGAGCCTTCAGCCGGAATCTGCGTGATCTCGCCGGAGAGATTGGGTTCGGAGTTGAGACGCTCGACAATCTGCCGGCTGGTTAGCCCTTCCGGCAGCGTCACCTTGTAGAGAATGGATTTGCCTTCGGCGATCGTCTCCAGAACTTGGCGCATGCTGGCGGCCGACTTGAACTCGTACTCGCCGGCCTTCAGTTCGAGCGGTTTTCCGCCCCCCGTCAGATTGCGGATCAGGTGATTGGCGACGAACGCCCAGCGGCTCGAAATGATGCCTTCGCGCTCCAGTTCTTCCGCGATCTGGATGCGCCCCGCGCCCTTTTCTATCACGATCGACCGGGAGGCCTGCAGCGGGCCGGGCCGTTCGAAGAAATGACTGAGGAGCAGCGCTCCGCCACCGATGAACACCATGCCGGCGACGGCCAGCGTGATGAGCGCGCTGCCGACCCGGGCCACCGCGCCGAGGACTCGTGAGGGCTGGCGGATCTTTGCATTGCGCGGTCTTTGCGGCGCGCGCTGGGGTTCAAGGGCTTCCGAGGGGCTGCGCGGGCGCGGCATGGTCCCCGTGGTCGACAATGTCGGCGGAACGTCGCGACGCTGACTCATCGAAGGTCCCTGTTCGTCTTGACCGGGTCACAGGCCGCGCGATCGGATCCGCGCGCCCATGCCAGAGTGGCAATGATCACCACGACATAGCCAAAGATGGCTGGGGAAATTATGGCAGATTCCCCATGACCTCAGACTGTTTCAATCCGTTCGTGGACAACATGCCCCGCGCTGGCCGGGCTTGCGGCGCCGTTTAGGCGACCCGGCGCATGATCAGCGAGGCGTTGGTGCCGCCGAACCCGAAGGAATTCGACAGAACGGTGTCGATCTGCTGGGGTTTGGCCGTGTGGGCGACCAGATCGATGGCCGTTTCGACCGATGGGTTGTCGAGGTTGAGCGTCGGCGGAGCGATATTGTCGCGCATGGCGAGGAGCGAGAAAACCGCTTCGACGGCACCGGCAGCCCCGAGCAGATGTCCGACCGCCGACTTGGTCGATGACATGGACAACTTGGCCGCCGTATTGCCGAACAGCCGCTCCACCGCGCCAAGCTCGATTTCGTCGCCCATCGGCGTCGAAGTGCCGTGCGCATTGATGTAGTCGATGTCGGCGGCCTGGATGCCGGCGTTCTTCAACGCCGCGCGCATGCACCGGAAAGCACCGTCGCCCGTCTCTGATGGTGCCGTGATGTGGTAGGCGTCGCCCGACATGCCATAGCCGATGACCTCACCGTAGATCTTGGCGCCGCGGGCCCTGGCATGTTCCAGCGTTTCAAGCACGACCATGCCCGCGCCTTCACCCATCACGAAGCCGTCGCGGTCCTTGTCATAAGGGCGCGAGGCCTTGGTGGGCGTGTCGTTGAAGCCGGTCGAGAGCGCGCGGCAGGCGATGAAGCCAGCCATGCCGATACGGCAGATGGGGCTTTCCGCGCCACCCGCCACCATCACTTCCGCGTCGCCCAGCGCCACCAGGCGCGCCGCATCGCCAATGGCATGCGTGCCCGTCGCGCAGGCCGTCACGACCGAATGGTTCGGCCCCTTCAGCTGGTGACGGATCGAGACATAGCCGCTGGTGAGATTGATGAGGCGGCCCGGAATGAAGAACGGCGAGACGCGCCGCGGCCCCTTCTCTTTCAGCAGGATCGAGGTGTCGGCGATGCCCGACAGGCCGCCGATCCCAGAACCGATGAGGACGCCCGTCGTTTCCTGCTTGTGTTGTGTATCCGCTTTGAAACCGCTGTCGGCAAGGGCCTGTTCGGCCGCCGCCATGGCAAAGATGATGAAGTCATCGACCTTGCGCTGCTCTTTCGGCTCCATCCAGTCGTCGGCGTTGAATTTGCCGTCTGCTGTGGCACCGCGGGGCACGAAGTTCGCGATCTGGCAGGATAGGTCCGAGACGTCGAATTCCTCGATGCGACGTGCACCGCTCTGTCCGGCGAGAAGATTGCGCCAGGCGGCTTCGACACCAACGCCAACCGGCGTCACAAGTCCAAGGCCCGTCACAACGACGCGTCGCATCATGTCGAATTCCCCGTCTCAATTCGTACCGCGCAGGGCGGCGATCGTCTAAGGAGTACCTTTCCGCCGCCACGCCGCCTCAGATCTTGCCTTAGGCCGATGGCGCTGGATGGACGAACGGCGTCCGGACCTGACGAGCCCGAACGCCGCACAGCCTCTTGCTTGCAGGTGCGGAGCGATCAACGCTCTGCCCCGGACGGCGCGCCTTAGGCCGGCGTCGCGTTCTTCTCGAGGAATCTCACGGCATCGCCCACCGTCAAGATGTGCTCGGCGGCGTCGTCCGGGATTTCACACCCGAACTCTTCCTCAAAAGCCATAACCAATTCGACCGTATCCAAGCTGTCGGCGCCGAGGTCGTCGATGAAGCTGGCGTTCTCCGTCACCTTCTCGGTCTCGACGCCCAGATGCTCAACTACGATCTTCTTCACGCGCTCTGCGACATCGCTCATCGTCTTCCCTCGCGTCCTTGTCTTGAGTTGTACTGTTTTCAGAATTCTGTTCGGGTCGTGGTTCGATATTGTCTCGTTTTCAACCCGAGGTCCGCTGGGACAGCCCTCCTGCCCTAGGTCTCGTGTCCGGCTACCTTGAGTCCGTCCAGACCCCCAGCGCCATCGCCACGATGGTTAGGGCTTTTCCCCAGCTTCCGCAGCAAAAAACGTCGCTCGTTAACACAGTTCCGCCGTCTTTGGCCAGAAAGCGGGGACTTTGCCGCAGCCGGAGCGCAGGCTTGCATGGAATCTCCCGGTGTTCCAGCGTCTTGGGCTCAGACCATGGCCATTCCGCCATTGATGTGCAGGGTCTGGCCGGTGATGTAGCCGCCTTCTTCCGACGCCAGATAGAGCGCACCGGCCGCGATATCGTCCACCGATCCGAACCGCTGCGCGGGGATCATCTTGGCGATCTCTTCCTGCTGCTTCTCGTTGAGGGCTTCCGTCATGGCGGTTCTGATGAAGCCCGGCGCGATGCAGTTGGCGGTGATGCCCCGGTTGGCCACTTCGCGCGCGAGGCTCTTCGTCATGCCGATCATGCCGGCCTTGGACGCGGCGTAGTTGCCCTGGCCCGGATTGCCGAACACGCCCGACACAGAGGAAATATTGATGATGCGTCCGAAACCCGTCTTGTTGCGCAGCATGGCGCGTGCGGCGGCCCGGCACAGCATGAACGTGGAGGTGAGATTGACGGCGATGACGTCGTCCCACTGCTCGTCCTTCATGACCATGAACAGGTTGTCTTTGGTCAGTCCGGCATTGTTGACGAGGATATCGAGCCGGCCACCCAGCGCCTTGGTGGCCTCGTCGATCAGCTTGGACACCTGGGCGCGGTCGGCCAGATCGCAGGGCACGACCAGGATCCGGTCGCCCAGTTCGGCCTTCAGGGCTTCCAGCTTTTCCACCTGCCGGCCGGAGATCGCGACGGTTGCCCCGGCCTTATGATAGGCGCGGGCAATGCCAGCTCCGATGCCGCCGGTCGCGCCCGTCACGAGAGCCGTCTTGCCTGTCAGATCGAACATGGGGGAATTCCTTCGCTTGGAGCCGGGTTCTAGGGCCCAGCCTGCCGTTGGCGCGGACTTTTGGGGGGCTCTCCTGCCCCCGTCAAGTGGTAACGGCCCTGCAAGAGGTCTCTGCTAGCCTCGAAGACCTGCAAACCGTGCCCGGCGCCCGCGCGCCTGGACAGTAAGGGATTTGGACGGATGGCGCGTCAACGGGAGAGCCGCCGCATGGGGCAGGTCATTCTGCTGGCCCTGGCCACGCCCGTGGCGGTTCTGATCGCCTTTTGGGTCACCGGCACACATCCCCTCGCGTTCGTGATGTTGCTCTACCTGTCACCGTTGATCTTTATCGCGAGCCTGTTCTTTTTTGGCTGGCTCCTGGTCGGGCCCTACCGGCCCAATGCGCACCTGACCGTCAGTCCGCCCGTGCGGCCGCCGATGCCATCGCGCTCCGCCGCGCCGTTGGCCGACGCCGGTGCGGGACCCCAGGTCACCGCCCAGCAAAGCCGGGCGCCTGCCGCGCAGCGCACGCCGACCGTCAAGCCGATCGCCTCACGCCGTTAGAGACGCGGCCACGGCTTCGATATCCGACGGCGTACCGACCGGGGTCGCCTTGAGACTCTTGTCGATGCGTCCGGCCAGCCCCGAGAGCACCTTGCCCGATCCGATCTCGTAGACGTCCGTGATGCCGTTCGCGGCCATGTACAGCATGCATTCGCGCCAGCGCACCGTGCCCGTCACCTGTTCCACGAGGCGCCGGCGAATTTCGCCGGGGTCGGAGATGGGTGTTGCGAGGACGTTGGCGACGACAGGAACCACCGGGGCGCTAATTGTGACCTCGGCGAGCGCGTCCGCCATGGCTTCCGCGGCCGGCTGCATGAGCGCACAATGGAAGGGTGCGGAGACAGGCAGCGGTACCGCGCGGCGCACACCGAACGCCTTGCCGGCTTCGGGCACGCGATCGATCGCCGCCTTCGCACCCGAAAGAACAACCTGCGTCGGCTCGTTGTCGTTGGCCACCTGACAGACTTCGCCCTCAGACGCGGCCTCAGCCACCTTTTGCGCCACGTCGATACCAACGCCGAGCAGCGCCGTCATGGCCCCCTGCCCGACCGGCACGGCTTTCTGCATGGCCTGACCGCGCAGTTTCAAAAGGCGCGCCGTGTCGGCAAGCGAGAAGGCCCCCGCCGCGGCCAGCGCCGAATATTCACCCAGCGAATGCCCGGCCACGAACCGGACCTTGTCCTTGAGCGAAAAACCCTTCTCGCTCTCCAGCACGCGCATGACGGCCATGGAGACGGCCATCAGGGCGGGCTGGGCATTCTCTGTGAGCGTCAGGGTGTCCTTGGGCCCGTCCCACATGATCGCCGAAAGGCTCTGGCCCAGCGCCTCGTCGACCTCGGCAAAAACATCCGCCGCCACCTTGAACGTCTGTGCCAGTTCCCGGCCCATGCCGACATCCTGGCTGCCTTGGCCGGGAAAAACGAATGCAATCGCCATGGTGTGCCTCGATCAATAAGGGTTTGCGCGCGGGCGCTGATGCACGCGGCATCCCGCCAAGTCAAGTATGGGGCCGCCGCGCCCGCGGCTAATGACCTGTCGCGCTGGCGCCGAAAAGCGGCCGCACGATCCCCACCGCGACCGCCGCGACGGCGCCGGCGACCAGTCCGACCATGGCGGCGGCCATCGCACTCGTGGCCCAGGCGAAGAAGCCGCTCGCGACCGGCAGCGCGGCCCGCACCGCCTCGGCCATATCGTGGATCACATGCTCTGGCCCGGCAATCCCGTATTCGGCGAGGCCATGCACGAGAATGCCGCCGCCGACCCACAGCATGGCAATGGTGCCAACGAGGCTCAACAGTTTCAAGAACGGCGGCATGCCCTTGACCAGGAGGCGGCCGAAGCGGCTCGACAGCGGACCCCCGTTGCGGGCCAGGTACACACCGAGATCGTCGGCTTTCACAATGAGCGCGACCGCGCCGTATACTACCGCGGTGATGCCGATGCCGACAACGGCCAGCACCACGCCCTTGGTCACGAGATCCGGCGCGGTGATGCTGGCGAGCGCAATGGCCATGATCTCAGCCGACAAAATGAAATCAGTGCGGATGGCGCCCGCGACGCGCTCATCCTCGAGGCGCTGGGCTTCGGGCGTGCCTTCGACGACATCGACGACGGTTTTGGCCTCCACATGGGGGCTCAGCATCTGGTGGACTTTTTCGTAGCCCTCGAACGCGAGATAGAGGCCGCCGAGCATCAGGATCGGCGTGATGGCCCACGGTGCGAACGTGGCCAAGGCGAGAGCGGCCGGCAGCAGGAACAGCATCTTGTTCTTCAAGGAGCCGACAGCGATCCGCCAGACGATGGGCAGTTCGCGCTGGGCGGCAAGCCCGGTGACGTACCGGGGCGTCACCGCAGCGTCATCAATGACGACACCCGCAGCCTTGCCACCGACTTTGATCGCCTGGGCGGCCGCATCGTCCACGGTCACCGCCGCGAGTTTTGCCAGCGCAACCACGTCGTCGAGTAGCGCCAGAAGGCCGCTCATGGATATCTCCCGGGTTGCGCGCAGACAAGTTCAGCCCGTCCCGCTTAGCCCGGGTTGACCGATTCAGGCAACACGGGACGTGCGGACAAGCCGGTCAACGTCGCTGGAAAGCCGGAAGTCCCGTGATCGTGCCACGCATCCATGCCAGCGCCCTTGCCACAGGGAGCCAGCTGTGAGACTTGCCCTCACGCGGGTCGACGGACGCCGCGCCGCGCTGGCAAACGAAGGACTTGGACGGCTGGGCATGGTCCCGCCCCTGACAATCGCACGCTAGTGCAGCGCATCTGACGTTTGGTCCCCGCTCGCGGCTGGGACTGGACCCAAACGTCAGATGCATTCGCTGCACTAAAATCATATGTTTGCTAGTGTTCCTAATGGCTCCGACACTTGGTCGAGTGCGTGCTGCGAAGGGAACCAAGTGTCGGAGCCGGAACACTAGGAGCCCCAGATCGTGGAAGCCATCATTGCCAAGATCGCCACCATCGGGATTGCCGGTATCGGCGCGCAGTGGGTGGCGTGGCGGTACAAAATTCCAGCGATTGTGCTTCTGGCGCTGGCGGGGCTCCTTCTCGGTCCCGCAACGGGTCTCATCGTGCCTGAACGCGATTTCGGGCGCCTGTTCCAGCCGCTCGTCGCCGTCGCGGTGGCCATCATCCTGTTCGAGGGTGGGCTGACGCTCAACTTCGCCGAGATCCGGCACACATCTACCGCCGTGCGCCGGCTGGTCATCATCGGTGCACCCTTGGCGTGGGTGCTGGGCACCGCTGCCGCGCACTACGTCGCAGGACTGCCGCTGCCGTCAGCGATCGTGCTCGGCGGCGTTCTCGTCGTGACTGGCCCAACGGTGATCATGCCGCTGCTGCGTCAGGCCAAGCTGACCCAGCGCCCCGCCTCTCTCCTGCGCTGGGAAGCCATCGTCAACGATCCGGTCGGCGCGCTCTTCGCGGTTCTGGCGTTCGAGACCATGCTCGTTTTGAAAGCCGGCGGTTCACCTGAGGAACTGGCGATCCGCGCCGGTATCGCGCTGTCGATGGCGCTCGTGGGCGGCTTTCTGATTGGACGCTTCATCGCGCTGCTCTTCAACCGCGGTCTCGTGCCGGAGTATCTGAAAGCACCGCTGCTGCTGGTGGCCGTGCTCGGTGCCTATACGCTGTCGCAACTGGCGCTCGATGAGAGCGGCCTTCTGACGGTGACGGTGCTCGGCATCACGCTGGCGAACGCACGCATTGAAAGCCTCGACGAGATCCGGCGCTTCAAGGAGACGATCACCGTTCTCCTGGTCTCCGGCGTCTTCGTGATGCTCAGCGCCAATGTGGACAGCTCCATCTTCGCAGCACTGGATTGGCGGGCGGCGGCCTTCGTTGCGGTCATGCTGCTGGTGGTGCGCCCCGTGACGACCTGGATCGCCACCATTGGAACCGGTCTCACATGGCAGGAACGCGCGCTCATCGGCTGGATTGCGCCGCGCGGCGTGGTGGCCATTGCGGTGGCAAGTTTCTTCGCCGGCAAGATGACGGATCTCTATTTCGACGGCGGGCGCGGCATGATCGCGCTGTCGTTCGCCATCGTCATGACAACCGTTGTGCTGCATGGGTTTTCGCTGGGGCCGCTGGCGCGGGCGCTCGGGCTGTCGGCGCCTGAGCAGAGCGGCGTCCTTTTTGTCGGCGCCAATCCATTCAGCGTCGGACTGGCCGCCAAGCTGCACGAACAGAAGGTGCCGGTCCTGATCGCCAACTCCAACTGGAACCATTTGCGCGAAGCGCGCAATGCGGGACTGTCGACCTTTCATGGCGAGGTTCTGTCGGAAGCCGCGGAGCACGCCGTCGATATCAACCCCTACGGCCAGCTCGTCGCAGCAACTGACAACGATGCCTACAACACCTTAGTGTGTGCCGATTTCGCCTTCGAGTTCAGCCGCCACAACATTTTCCAGCTGGCGCTTGCCGATCGCAAGCCAGGCGCCGCGCGTGAGGATGCGCCGCTCACCGGCGGGCGCAGGCTGCTCGTCGGACAAGCCCTGGTGCGCGATCTGGAATGGTTCGGTGCCACGGATCAGGCGTTTTCATCGACCCGCATCACGGGCAAATTCGACCTGGAACAGTTGCGCGCCACCAAGTCGCCGAAGTGGCAGCCGGTCCTGGCCATCAAGCCCGATAAGAAGATCGTGTTCGCCTCGGTGGGCGAGACCTTCAAGGCAGCGGAGAACGATGTCGTCATCGGCGTGGGCTAATTCCTCACGCCCAGTGCCGGACACGATGCGGGCACGGATCTCACCACGCCGCTGAGATGCCCGCCCGGCCGCCGACCTTGTTGTGGTCAAATCCGACGCCGACCCCGGCATTGAATTGCACCACGTCGTTGAGGCGGATCGCTGTCTGTGCCGCCAGCGCCTGCTTGTCGTCATAAAATCCGATGTTGGCGCCCAGCGCGAACGCCTTGCCGGCAGGCAAGGCCAATCCGCCCAGCGCAATGGCGAGGGCCACGCCCTCGGTGTTCTTGTCGATTTCCTCAAAGGCTGAATCCACGCGCGCATCGAGCGCGCCCGATGATGCCCCCAGCGCCTGATCGACATAGGCCTTGTTGGCGGCGTCGGTCGCCGCGACCGGTGCCGCGACGTTCTGCACGCGGTTGCCGCCCATGCTGACGGGTGCGCCGGGGGCCACGCTGAGCCCGCCCGGCCCCACCGCGACCGCGTTGGAGGTCAGGGTGCCGGAATTATTGATGGTGGTGGAATTGACGGTTGCCGCCGTGACCGTGTTTGCGGTGACCGTGCCGGACGCCGTGACATTCGTCGCCCCGGTGATTGCACCGGCATTGGTGATGCCGCCGCCATTGTTGTTGATTCCGCCGGAGATATTGGCGCCGCCCGCGCTCACGGTGAGGCCATTGCCGACCGTTGCGCCGCCCGTGGTGGTCAGCGTCGTCGTGGCAATGTTGCCGGTATTGGTGATGCCATTGGTCGTCGTCGCGCCGGTCACGCCCAGCGTGCCCGAGACAGCGACGTTGTCGTCCAGAAGCAGATTGCCCGCGGAATTCGCCAGCGCACCCAGAAAGTTCGACGTCCCACCGACGTTGAGGTTGCCGCTGGTTGTGGAAATGTTGCCCGATGTTGTGGCGATATTGCCGGAGGTGGTCGTCACGCCCCCGGTTCCGGTGGCCGCGAACCCCGCCGTACCGGCTGCCGTGAACCCGCCGCCGTTGGTTACCGTCAGGCCCGTGATGTTGGTCTGGGGCCCTGCGCACGTGGTCGTGCTGTTGTTGTCGAATGACAGGTTGCCGGCGTCGCTCAGGCAGACGATGTGCAAGGCTGGGTTGCCAGCGGGCGGTGTCGGGGTGGTTGACACTTGTGCTTCGGCTGGACCAGCAAGCAGAGCAGCAAACGCCAAGGCCATTCCAGCCAGCCGGTGGTCGGGACGGCGTGGCCGGCGTGCAAATTCCGCTAAGCGGCTGTCTCGCAGCTGACGTATCGGCATCGCTTCGATCCTCATGCCCGGGGCGCCAATTGGGACGGGCACAGCCTAACCGATTCGCTAACAAAGACTTAACGGGGTGTAGTCAACGGCACCTGCAGCCTAAGATAGAAGCGGTGCAGCGCGATGGTCGTGCCTGTCCACAAAACCGATCAGCGGCCCGTCGAAACGCCTGAAACCCCCGACTTCGGCTAGCGTCGTCGCCCGGATCTTGCCTGAGCGGTGAATTGCTGTATAAGCCGCCCGTCACCCGCTCCGGTTGGAGGCTGAACGGGGGGCCGTGTTGTATTGGCTGAATGCCCGTCGCACGGAGGGGATTTATCCCCGTCTCCCAGTGTCTTCACTCTCATGGGTTCCTGTTGGCCCGTTCCAGGTCCAGCAGAGGCTTTGCGCCGGAGGATGATCCGTTGCCATCGACATGGCGGCGGGAACCGAACCCCACACCGGTTTTCCGAGTGTGGGCGAACCTGTCTCACAGCTGTTTGCCGAATGTGGGCCAACTTGTCCCACATCGGCTTGCCGAATGTGGGCCAAAAGCCTCACACCGGCCTGCCGCGTGTGAGCCAACAAGAAGGGCCAATACATGCCGTTATACGAGCATGTCTTCCTGGCGCGCCAGGACGTGTCCAACCAGCAGGTTGAGGCACTGACGAAGGAATTCACCGACGTCATCACCGAAGGTGGTGGCACGATCACCAAGTCGGAGTACTGGGGCCTGAAGGGCCTCGCGTACAAGATCAAGAAGAACCGCAAGGCGCACTTCACGCTGCTCAACATCGACGCCCCTCCCGCCGTCGTGGCGGAAATGGAGCGCCGCATGGGCATCCAGACGGATATCCTGCGCTTTCTGACCATCAAGGTCGAAACGCACGAGACCGAGCCGTCGGTCATGATGCGCAAGCAGGATCGCGACGAGCGTGGCGACCGTGGTGATCGCGGCCCGCGTGGCGGCGGTGGATTCCGCGGCGGCGACCGTGGCGGCGATCGCGAGGGCGGCTCGACGTTCCGCTCGCGTCCCCCCCGCGAAGGTGGCAGCTTCCGCGACGGCGATGCGCCGCGCGGTCCGCGCGGCCCGCGTCCGCCCCGCAACGACAACCCCGGCTCGGAGGGCTAACCCATGGCTGAAGTTCAGCAGTTGGCCGCGCGGCGGCCTTTTCATCGCCGCCGCAAGACTTGCCCGTTCTCGGGCGAGCATGCGCCGAAGATTGATTACAAGGATGTGCGTCTGCTCGGACGCTACATCTCCGAGCGCGGCAAGATCGTGCCGAGCCGCATCACCGCGGTTTCGGCCAAGAAGCAGCGTGAACTGGCCCGCGCCATCAAGCGCGCCCGCTTCATGGGTCTCTTGCCCTACGTTCTGAAGTAAGCTCCGGCGATCGCCCGTGCCGGTAAGGCGCGGGCGATGCGGTCGCGATCACGATCAACGACCAAGCGAAAGAAGGGTTGGGACAGCGGCCTAGGCCGGAACTGCCCCTAACCGCTCAACTGGCGGGACAGCTAAGTCGATGCGCAACCAGTTTCTCATCAGCCTCGCTCTCGGGGCCGTCTCCGCGGTGGTCTTTGCCTCCGCCACGACGGGACCCGTGTTCGTGCGCTACGTGCTGTTCCTTCTGACGTCCCTGCCGATCTTTCTGGCCGGGCTCGGATGGGGCTGGCGTTCGGGTGCGCTCGCGGGCATCGCGGCGGTGCTGCTCGTCTTCCTCATGGCCGGTCCCCTGCCCGCCGGTGTCTTCGGCATCAGCCAGGTGCTGCCCGCTGTCGTGCTGTGTTACCTCGCGATGCTGAGCCGCGCCTATCAGCCCGACGGCGCGCCTGAAGCCACCACCGAATGGTATCCGCCCGGACGCCTCGTGCTCTGGTCGGCGGTCATGGCCGGGTCACTGGCGCTGGTCGTCATCGCCGCCACGGGGCAGGATTTCGATACACTCAAATCCGGCTTGAAGGAGTACATCGGCAAGGCGCTGAAGGATGGCCTGCCGCCGATGGAAGGCCGGCCGCCGCTCGACGATGCGCAGATTGCCGCCATGACCGATCTGGCGGTGGCCGTGATGCCGGCCGCATCGGCGATTTCGTGGATGACCGCCCTCGTCTTCAATCTCTGGCTGGCTGGGCGCATCACGCTGGCTTCGGGCCAATTGCAACGCCCCTGGCCCGATCTCTCGGCCATGGACTATCCGCCCGGTACGGCGCTCATGCTGATTGCCTCGATGCTTGCGAGCGGCGCTGCGGGACTTGCCGGCGGTGTCGGCACGGCCTTTCTGGGGGCGTTCTTCGTGGCCTACGTGCTCCTGGGTCTGGCGGTCATTCACTACGTCACGCGCGCCAAGACGTGGCGGCCGTTCGCGCTCTGGGCGCTCTATGCCGTTCTCCTCGTGATCAATGTCTGGATCGCCGTTCTAGTCGCGCTCGTGGGGCTGGCTGACCGCCCGCTTAGCTTGCGCCAGCGCGCCTTCCCGTCCGGACCACCTCCGCCGCCCGGGCCAGTCATGCCGGGGGGATGACACCTCCGGCCAGACACACCCCTCCTTGCGTCATCGATTTCCGCAGATCCCAATAGCCCGACATCAACGAACACAGCAACGAAAGGACCACTTCCATGCAAGTCATTCTCCTCCAGCGCGTCGGCAGCCTCGGCCAGATGGGCGATGTGGTGAACGTGCGCGACGGCTTCGCGCGCAACTTCCTCCTGCCGCAGAAAAAGGCTCTGCGCGCCACCAAGGACAATCTCGCCAAGTTCGAGGGCCAGCGCGCGCAGCTCGAGGCGACCAACCTCGAACAGAAGAAGGAAGCCGAAGCCGTGGCCGAGAAGCTCAACGGTCAGACCTTCATCGCCATCCGTTCGGCCGGCGACACGGGTCAGCTCTACGGCTCGGTGTCGACGCGTGACATCTCCGACGTCGTCTCGGCGGGCGGCTTCACCATCAACCGCAATCAGGTGGTCATCGACAAGCCGATCAAGACGCTCGGCCTGCACACGGCATCCATCCAGTTGCATCCCGAGGTGGTTGTCCCGGTTTCTCTGAACGTCGCCCGTTCGACCGATGAGGCCGAACGTCAGGCTCGCGGCGAGAACGTCACGGTCATCAAGGACGAGAAGCTTGAGATCGAGACCTTCGATGCCGACGCCATGTTCGAAGAGGGCGCTGAGGCGGACGGCGAAGGCGAACAGGCCTGAACCCCAGCCGCGTGACATCATCGCGATGAACACCCCGCGCCACGGGTCCGTGGCGCGGGGTTTTTAATGCCACCAACCCGTCCGCCGCCGCGAGGGGTGTGGGCGCCAAGAACAAGGGGCGGCCCGTGTGGCCACCCCTCGCATGCTCATGTCAATTCAACGCTTGAGATACAATTGGGCGCGGGTCTCGATACGGACCCTTGGCGCGCCGCCGGTTAGCGTCCGCCGTTGCGGCGGCTGACCGGCTTGGCCTGCGACTGAAGCAGGGCTACGAGATAGGCTTTCATGATCGTCTCCTGGCTCTTTTCGAGCCTTTGGTTTTGGTTTCTCCGGCGCGCGCTGGGACTGTCCCCGCGTTTGCCGTTGTCTCTATCTACGCGTTTTCTCTACGGTGTAGAAGATGTGATTTTGCAGCGCAGCAATGCGCAGATTGCATGGATGGACGGCTTTCGTGCCCCGCGATCCGCGCGATTCGCATGGCTAAAGGCTGCGCCGGAGCCCAATATGAAAATGGGGAACGCGCAGGCGTTCCCCATCGTCATCAGAGAAACAGCTTAGTTTTCAGGTTCTTACCGCGTGACAGTCGTATCGGCGACGCGCTCGTAAACCCGCGCGCTGATCCACTTGGCTCCCGTCGAGCAGAAAAACTCGATGGCGGGGCCTTCACCGGTCTCGATGCGGGCCGTACGGCCGGCCGAGATCGGGGTCCGGAAGCGGGCCGGCACCGCACCGCGCGCACCATCCGAGACCGTGTCGCCTCGTTCACCGACGAGAAGCGTCAGGTTGCAGGTGGCCTTTGAGGGCGTGAAATAGCCGACGGCCTTCTTGCTGCCGACGTCGAAAGACAAGCCGGCATAAGGCTTTGCGACGGTGGCGGACGAGAACTCACCGGCCGTGCTTTTGGTGGCGCCCAGACCAAGTGCGGCGAGAGCGGCGATGCCGGCGGCGAAGGATTTCAGCGAGGAAGATGTCGTGCTCATGAGGATGCTCCTTGGTGTTTGGCTAAACACGCGGACTGGTGCCGGCAGCGGCCTCACTTGCTCATGATCGGTCTCAACTGCTGGCTTGGCGAGAGATAAGCCCATGACCGCAGGATAAAAAGCGCGCATTGGGCGGGCCAGCACTGCATTTGCTGCAGCGCGGTACGGTCACAGCCCAGACGGGTAGGCTCTACCCGCCCAGGCTGTGCGGTCCGCTTCATTACGACCGCTTGTCCTTGGAATAGCCTGCGCGGTCGAAGACGCGGGCGTTCATCTTGCGGCCATCAGGGCCACAGAAGAACTCAGCCGACTTGTCACCTGCCGCGTCCACGCGCAGGGCCGTGCCCGGCATGACCGTGGCCGTGATCCGGGTGCCGGGCGTGTCGTCACCCTTCACGCCGCCTTCGATGCCTGCAATCACCACGGTCAGCCCGCAGGCTCCGTCCTTCTGATCATAGTAGGTCATCGTGTGCTTGGCGCCGACGTCGAGCGAGAGGCCCTTGCCGGGGGTCATGGGAATGGCTGAGGGCTCACCGGCCGAGGCCGAAGCTGTGACGGCGGCGGCCGCGCACATCAGCATGGCGAGGCGGAAAGATGTACGGGACATGATTTTGCTCCTTGATGCATCGCCCTCGGGCGCCCGGGCGCGTCTGGGGCTTGTTGTGGTGCTTGGCCCGGTCAGTTGGGATCAATGTAATCCACTGACTCGCATCGTAAAAATGCTAATGCTGCATAGCAGCATTCAGTATGTTGCAGCGCGGCTTTGCCACCGGCGCAGCATGATCGGGATCAAGGCGCGCGCGTTTGGGCACAGGGACGATTGCGCCGGGAGGCTATGCTGGCGCCACACCGCCGCTTGCGCCGTTTCAAGCTTGGGACAAATGGGCCGGGGCGGCGCGACAAGGCGCTGGGCACCAGTTATAAGCTCGGCGGTCCGCAATCCGCCGCGCTCACCGGCCGCCACCTCCTCGAGACCTGATGACCGACGCACCCAAGTCCGCGATCACCCCTGACCTCGTCGCTGAACATGGCTTGAAGCCCGACGAGTACCAGCGCCTCCTAAAGATCCTGGGCCGCGAGCCGTCGCTCACCGAGCTTGGCATTTTCTCGGTCATGTGGTCGGAGCACTGCTCGTACAAATCCTCGCGCGTCTGGTTGAAGACGTTGCCGACATCGGGTCCGAAAGTCATTCAGGGTCCGGGCGAGAACGCAGGGATCGTCGATCTCGGTGACGGCGACTGCGCCGTCTTCAAAATGGAGAGCCACAACCATCCCTCTTACATCGAGCCCTTCCAGGGCGCGGCGACCGGTGTCGGCGGCATCATGCGCGACGTGTTCACGATGGGTGCGCGGCCGGTGGCGAATTTGAACGCGCTGCGTTTCGGCGCGCCCGAGCATTCCAAGACCCGGCATCTCGTCGACGGCGTCGTCGCGGGCATTGCGCACTACGGTAACTGCACGGGCGTGCCGACCGTAGGCGGCGAGACGAACTTCGACCCGGGCTACAACAACAACATCCTCGTCAACGCCATGTGCGTCGGGCTCGCCAAGTCCGACAAGATTTTCTACTCCGCTGCTAAGGGCGTTGGCCTGCCCGTCGTCTATGTCGGCTCGAAGACCGGCCGCGACGGCATCCACGGCGCGACGATGGCGTCGGCGGAATTCGACGACAAGTCGGACGAGAAGCGTCCGACGGTGCAGGTCGGCGACCCCTTCACCGAAAAGCTGCTCATCGAAGCCTGCCTGGAACTCATGGCGACCGACATGATCATCGCCATCCAGGACATGGGTGCGGCGGGCCTCACCTCGTCCACCTCCGAAATGGCCGACAAGGGCGGTGTGGGCATCGAGTTGATCCTCGACCACGTCCCCCAGCGCGAAACGGGCATGACCGCTTACGAAATGATGCTCTCCGAAAGCCAGGAGCGCATGTTGATGATCTTGAAGCCCGGCCGCGAACCCGACGCCGAGAAGATCTTCAAGAAGTGGGGCCTGGATTTCGCCGTCATCGGCAAGACCACGGATACGGGCCGCATGGTCGTCACGCACAAGGGTAAGGTTGAAGCTGATCTGCCCGTGCCCGTGCTCGCCAACTCCGCGCCGATGTATGAGCGGCCGTGGTTCTATCCGACGATCCCAGCGCCCGTGCCGCCCGAATGGGTGAAGGCGCCGAACTCGCTCATGGATGCGCTGACGACGCTGATCGGCTCGCCGGCGCTGTGTTCGCGCCGCTGGATCTATCAGCAGTACGATCACATGGTGATGGGCGATACGGTCGGCCGTCCGGGCGGCGACGCGGGCGTCGTGCGCGTGCACGGCACCAACAAGGCCATTGCGGCCACCTGCGATGTGACGCCCCGCTACGTCGCCGCCGATCCGGAGATGGGCACCAAGCAGGCCGTCGTCGAGACATGGCGCAACCTGTGCGCCGTCGGCGCCGACCCGATCGCCATCACCGACAACATGAACTTCGCCAACCCCGAGCGGCCCGAGATCATGGGTCAATTCGTGGCCAGCGTGAAAGGCATGGGCGAAGCCTGCCGCGTGCTCGACTATCCCGTCGTCTCCGGCAACGTCTCGCTCTACAACGAGACCAACGGCAGTCGGCATTCCGCCCACACCCGCTATCGGCGGCGTCGGCCTCATTCCCGACGTATCGAAGATCGCCGACATCGCCTTGAAGCGCGACGGCGATCTGCTCATCGTCATCGGCCGGGAGCGCGGCTGGCTCGGCCAGTCGCTTTATCAGGACATCATCGCCGGCACGCTCGAGGGCGCGCCGCCGCCGGTCGATCTTGCCGACGAATTGAAAGCCGGCCGTCTGGTGCGTGCGCTGATCCGCGAGGGCCAGGTGTCGGCCGTGCACGACTGCTCCGACGGCGGGCTGCTCGTCGCCGTCGCCGAGATGGCGCTGGCCGGCGGCCTTGGCGCCGATCTCTATGCCTACGAAGGCCGGCTGCCCGCGCACGCGGTCTGGTTCGGCGAGGACCAGGGCCGCTATGTGCTCTCCGTCCCGCCGGGCAAAGCGGAGGAAGTGTTGGAGCGCGCGCGTCTCTTGGCGCTGCCCGCGCGCATCATCGGCAAGGTGGGCGGCGACACGCTCTCGGTGCGCGGTGATGTTGAACCCGTCGCACTCGCCAAACTGCGCGAGATCCACGAAGGCTGGCTGCCCGCTTACATGGCGGGGCATTAGCCCCATCATCATCCAGACACGAAAACACCCCGGGCCATCTGGCGCCGGGGTGCTCACACATCATCGAACTGCATTTGTCGCGCTGGGTCTTACCGCAGCGCGGACTTAGCCCGCCTTCTTCGAGTTGGCTTCCTTCTTGGCGATCTTGGCCAGGCGGCTCTTTTCGTTCAGGGCCTTGCGCTGGCGCGCCTGGATCTTCTTGCGGCGCGAATTGGACATGGTCGGCATGGGGCTCTCCCGGGCATCTTGTGATTGGATGACCCGGGTTCTCCGGCGGAATGCGCGTCCTGTCAATCCAGAATGCCTTCCCGGACTGGCTGAGGGGGCTGCTGGCGGGCTTGCGAGCCGGTCAGGCTGCCTGCGGTGACCCCGACGGATAGGCATTGGCGTCCAGATTGGGGATCAGTTCCCGCTCATCCTTCGACTTGCGCATGCGACCCTCGACCTGGGCCCCCTCCTCCACCGACAAGGTCTGATGCAGAATATCGGCATCGACGTGGGCGGTCGGATGGACAAGCACGACGTTGGCCCGGATGGCGCCTTTGACCCCGCCGTGGACCTCGATCTTTTCCGCCGACACCGTGCCGATGACCGAACCCTCGGTGCTGATCGTGACTTGCCGGCCGGCCACGTCGCCGCGCACGTCGCCATCGATCTGGATGCGGTTCTGCGAGATGATCACGATGTTCTGACCAAGGATGGTCAGGTCGGTCCCGATGACGGACACGCCCATGGGGTTGGCCGGGCCGAAGGGCGACGCGGAGGGACCGCCGGGGGCACTGCGCAGCCCCATGTTCATCGTCCCGCCCATGCCGGACGTGCTGGCGGGGGAAAGCGGCATCGGATTGGCCATCACAAATACTCCTATTGAGGACGCACACGAGCAATCACGCGGTGCGGAAAGGCCCGGTACAGGCGGCCCGGGCGCCTGTGCGGCTCTCCGCCCGCATCTGGCAAGGGTAACGGGTGCGGGCGCCCGATATTCCCTTGCCCCATGGACTGACGCCGATCTGAAATGGCGTCGATCAGACGTCCGAGTGCTGAAATGAGGTACGCCGTGCTTGGCGAAATTCGGCGTTTGACCTAGACTTCCGCCATTCCTCTAAGATCGTCCCTTGTAATAATTCGTGCGATTGCATCAGGAGTTCAGCGTGTCCGACACGACCCGTCGCCAGTTTGTTTCGGGCCTGATGATGGGCGCCGCCGCGACCGCGCTGTTCGCACGCGGCCATGACGTCAGGGCCGATGACCTCATCAAAGAGATTGCGGCGCTCAAGCCCGGCCAGTTCACGTGGCATCCCGAGCGTTCGCCGGATGGGCCCGTCGCCATCGTTGTGTCGATCCCCGAACAGCGCGTGCACGTGTACCGCAATGGTATCCGGATCGCCGTATCCACCTGCTCGACGGGCAAGCAGGGACATTCGACGCCGACGGGCGTGTTCACGATCCTGGAGAAAGACAAGAACCACCACTCATCGACGTATAATAACGCGCCGATGCCGAACATGAACCGCCTGACCTGGAGCGGCGTCGCGCTGCATGCGGGCAACTTGCCAGGCTATCCCGCTTCGCACGGTTGCATCCGCCTGCCGCTAAAATTCTCCGAACTTCTGTTCGGCATTACGCATGTCGGCACGGCGGTGGTCGTGGCCGGCAGCCACAGCGATCCGGTTGATTTGATCCATCCCGGCTTGGTGCTTGGGGACTATGCCGCGCACGAATTCGAGAGCGCGGCTGCGTCGGTGAAGCAGAAGGAGCTGCCCTGGGCCGCGCATGTCACGAGCTTCGCGGCCCCCACGTCCGTGCTCATCAGCAGTGCCGACCGCATCGGCATCATGGTCGTCGATGGGAAGATCATCGGTGAGTCGCCGGTCACGATTGCAAATCCTGACGTGCCGCTTGGCTCTCACGTGTTCATGCTGCTCGGCGCGCACGATGGACAGCAGGGTCTCGCGTGGCACGCCATCACGCACCACGAACAGGCAGGTGTTCAACTGGGCCCGACGGAAGAATCCGTCCTTAGGCGTATTTCCACCTCCGCTGAAACGCGCGACCGCGTCCGCGATTACCTGCACCCCGGGATGATCCTGGTGACCACGGATCTTCCCGCCCACGCCGATACCCGCACCGGCCGAGACTTCGTTGTCATGAGCCAGGAAACGAGCTGAAGCGGCCGCTTCGCACGGCCAGGGCCTCGAAAGGTCCACAGTCTGGACTGGTCCCGGTCATTTGCGAACCGACCGAAACGCGTTAGAGCGGGTGCATGAGCGACGCGCTCCCAGATCAGGCTTTGACGTTGATGTCTTTCGCGGGTGGCGGCGGCGGGCGAACGGCCACCGCGCGCGACGACCGCCGGTTCCGTCTGATCCTCGCACTGACTTTTCTCGCCCACGCCTCGATGCTGATCGGTTTCAACTCGACCGAGCCCCGCAGGCTTGGCGCGGAAGGCGGTGCGGACGAAGCCATCAGCGTGTCGATCATCACCGAGGCCGATCTGCGCGGAAACGCGACGGTGGAAGATTTTGCCGCCGGCCGCCCTTCGCCAGCACGTCCCGCGCCGTCTCCGACACCACCCACGCCGCCGGTCGAAGCAGCACCTCAGCCCCAGCCCCCGCCTCAGGCGCAACCCCAGCCCCAGCCCCAGGCGCAACCAGAAGCAGCGCCGCAAACTGAACCCTCTCCCGATATCAAGCCATTGCTGCCGCCAACGGAACAGGCAGCCGAGAAGGCACCCCAACCAGCAGAGGCCGCAGAAAAATCAGATCCGGTCGAGGAGATAAAGCCGACGCCGGAACTGCTGGCCCTGCCCGATCCGACGGCCCCAAAAACCGTCAAGGATAAGCCGGAGCCAACGAAAGACAGCACGGCCGAAGCACCGGCTGAGACCAAGGCGGCCAAATCCGCCGAACAACCCGTGGCAAAACCGAAGGCCGTGCAGAAGCCGCAGGAGCAGAAAACCGCGAAGCTCGATTTGACGCCGCCGGCGGTGTTCCAGGCGCCGGTTGGTGGCGGCGGTGCCGGCGTCCAGCGTCCAGCGGGCATTACGCGATCGGGGGAGAACGATGCCTTCGCGCGCGGCGTGATCCGCGCCCTGCAGACCACCATGCCGCAGCTGCGCGATACGCGCGGCCGCGTGACAGTACGCATCACGCTCAGCATGCAAGGTGATCTGGTCACGACGGAAGTCTTGAAACCGTCAACGGTCGCAGGACTCGATCAGAGCGTCGTGTTTGCAACGCGTCAGTCGAGCTTTCCCTTTCCGCCGCACAACGCCAAGCCCGTCGATCTGGTGTTTATCGTCACGTATATCTATCGGTAGGCCGTGGAACATTTACGCCGCACCATAGCGGCGGAACGCGAGCCAGCCGAGGCACGCCCACCCCGCCCCCAGCGCCCAGCCCGCCAGCACATCCGATGGCCAATGGACGCCGAGATAGACCCGGCTCCAACCGACGAGCAGCGTCAGCAGAACGGCGATGCCGAGCACGTAGGATTTGACCCGGCGATCCGATTGCGTCGATGCGATGAGCGCACCCAGCGTCAGGTAGATGACCGCCGACAACATGGCATGACCCGACGGAAAACTTGGTGTGAAGACATCCGCCGCGTGGGGCACGAGATCGGGCCGCGGCCGGGCAAAGCCAAGCTTGGTGAGGTGGCTGACGAGCGTCCCGGCCGCACTCCAGACGATGACGGCCAACGCCGTGCGCCGCCGTCCGATGAGCGCCAGAAATCCCGCGACACACAGGACCAGCAAGGTCAGAACACCGGTTGAGCCCAGCGCCGTGATGTCCCTGACGAACTCTTCCAGCCATCTGGGACCCAATGGATCGTTCGGATCGCCGGGTGTTCTCAGTGCCAGCAGTAGCCGTTCGTCGAGCGATTGAAATTCCCCGTCCAGCATTCGGTCCGCGACGACCCCGAACACCATCAGGCTCGCCGCAATGAGCCCCAGCGCGATCAGAACTTCGGCCTCCACCGGCCACGCGCGCAATAGGAGCGCCGCGCGCTGCCGGGGTGCGCGGGTCGTGACTGATGCGGGTGCGTCGTCCGAGGTGGGATCGTTGGGGGTCATGTCCTGGCCGGGATGAGGACGTTAAGGGCGCGGGGATGTATCTTATAGGTCAGTGGCGTCTCCACAACGTCGAGTTCGCCGTCGTTGGACAGGCGCAGCAGCCGCCGCCGCGTGTCGACCGTGATTGTATGGCCCTCGACATGGATCAGGTCCGGATCCGATTTGAAGTGTCCAGCCATGGCGCGCAGGACGGACCGCGCCATGGCCCATCCTGACGGGTGCCGCGAAATGTACACGGCTAGAACGCCATGTTGCAGGCCGTCCTTTTCGAGCATCAAACTCGGCTTCTCAATGTAGCGGTTGTTGGAGACGGCCATGGACAGGACCGGCAGCCGCAGGCGCGAATGACCGTTGTCGACATTGACCGAGACACGCCGCCGGCTGCGCAGGAAATCCCGCAGCGCACCCGCGTAGCCCTTCAGCCGCTGCCATGCCGGTTGGCCGCGCAGGCTCTGCCGGCGTGCCGCAAACGTCGCGGGCAGACCGAACACCGAATTGCACAAGAACACCCGGCCGTTGACCTCTCCCACGTCGATGCGGGCTGTCTCGCCCTGGCTCAGCGCGCTGATGGCGGCGGACAGATCCAGCGGGATCTTGAGATCGCGCGCCAGACGATTGAGCGTACCGAGCGGCAGAATGCCGAGGCGAATGTCGGTGCCGATGAGTGCCACGGCGGCGGCCCGGACTGTGCCGTCGCCACCGCCCACGAGCAGCAAATCACAACCGCGGTCGCGGGCGCGCTCAATGGCCGAGACAAGTGCATCGGGCTGGGCGAGCTCGGCGGTTACGTCGTGGCCGGCGGCACGGAATGCGGTTTCGATCTGACGGCATGCGTCTTCGCCGCCGAAGTCGAGAGCTGCCCCGGCTCTGGCGTTGACGATGGCATGGACTTTCATACACGCGCTAACGCCGCCCAAGCCGTTTCGTTCCCGGCGCCGTCCGTGTTGTGCCGGCAAATCCGCAGGATGGGGTTGCGCCGCACGGAGGCTCGGGCAACATCCAGACGCAATGCCCTGCCGGTTGAGGGCGGCAAGGCAAGTCCATCGCCGGCCGTCATCGTATGCCTACCTCGGAGCCCAGCCTCGCATGTTCAATGACGTCCCCGATGGCTTTCCGCTTCAGGTGTCCTTGAAGACGCGGCCGGTCAGCTACCGCCTATCGGTCGAGATGTCGGAACGGGTTGCCACGGTGATCCTGTGTCTCTTCTGGGGCCTGGGCGTGCCCGCCGTGCTCTTGGCCATGGCCGGCCATTCGCGCCTTGGAACGATCCCGATGATACGCTGGCACGTGCCGCGGCGCTGGGTGCGCTCGGCCTGTTCGCGGTCCTTGGCATCGGACGTTGGTTGGGTCCGACACTCATCGCCGTCCTGCGACAGCAGGTCGTGCATATCACCGAGACCGATGTCAGCGTCGTCGAAACCCTGCTCGGGACAACACGCAGCTGGCACAAGCCACTGACGGAATTCAAGGGTGTCGCGCGCGAGACTTGGGGCACACGCAGCGCCGGCAACGACAAGATCCCAATCGCTGCCATTGTGCTGGTCCACGCCGATAGCCGCTATAGCGTGCCGCTGGCGATTGACGGAGCGCTGCGGCTGAAGGAGGCGTCGGCAAGGCGCAAGGCGGATCAGCTGGGCGTGCCCTATCTCGACGGGGCTGGCGGGCAATCCGGGTTGGAGGCGCTACCCGCCGGGGCGATCGTCGTCAACCAATGGCCAGCGCTCAAGGTGCGGGGGCTCTACGCGCTGTTCACGGGCGGAGGCGGTCTTGCGGCCCTGGCTGCGATCCTTTTCAGTGCGACTGGGGGCAGCGATCCCGCCGTCATCATTCTGGCTGCCCTGGCGCTGGCCGTTGGCGCGGCGATGCACATCTTTGCCGGATGCTATGTGACCGCTCTATCGGCTCGGGATGACGGCGATCTCGATGTGCGTACTGCGGCCTTTATGAGCCGGCCGTTCCGGCTGTCGCGGGGCGCGGTGCGTTCGGTCGATTATCGCGAAGGCAAGAGCGGAGCGGGAACGCGCCATGCCGTGCACGCGCCATGGGTGAAGGTGCGCGTCGATGGCCGGCGGCTGCCCCTCGTCGTCGACATGCAGTCCGAGTTCGTCGATGAAGCCGCACTGATCGCACTGGCTGCGGCGCCACAGCAGGCGCGCGGATCAGGTTGAGTGCGGTTCGTCCGCGGCGCTGGGTGCGGATGCGGGAACCGGTGCCTCAAGCGCACTCTCCCCAGCGGCAGGCCTCCTCGCGCTCAGCGCATGCGCCTTCTCGCGCATCGTCTGGAAGACGACGTAGAGCCCTGGAATGACGAAAATGCCGATAAAACTTGCCGCGATCATGCCGCCGAACACCGACATCGCGACCGCCTTCTGCGTCGCCGCACCCGCGCCGCTGGCGAGCACGAGCGGAACGAGACCGAAGATGAAGGCGAACGACGTCATCATGACCGCGCGGAAGCGCAAGCCCGCGGCTTCGACGGCGGCGGTCACGATGTCCTTGCCGTGACGCCGCTGCTCCATGGCGAACTCAACGATCAGAATGGCGTTCTTGGCCGCCAGCGCGATCAGAACCACGACGCCGATCTGGGCGAAGATGTTGTTGTCGAGGCCAGCGATCAGCAGCGCGGCGAACGCGCCCGACAAGCCGACGACAATGGACGTCAGCACTGCGACGGGGATAGTCCAGCTCTCATACAGCGCAACCAGGAACAGGTAGGCGAAGATGAGCGCCAGCACGAGGATCTGGCTCGTTTGCCCGCCGGCGGCCTTTTCCTGCAGCGCGGTGCCGGTCCATTCGTAGCTGTAGCCGGTGGGCAATGTCGTGGCGGAGAGCTCTTCCATGGCGGCGAGAGCCTCGCCGCTGGAATGACCGGGTGACGGGCCGCCCTGGAGGGTGACAGAGCGCAAATTGTTGTAGCGGAGGATGGAGGCCGGGGCTGTGACGAGCTTGGCATCGGCAAAGGCGCGCAGCGGGATCAGATCACCTTTGGCGGAGCGGACACGCACGTTGAACACGTCGTCGAGCGTCATGCGCTCTTGGGCCTCAGCCTGGACCTTCACCTGCCAGGTTCGGCCAAACTGATTGAAGTCGTTGATGTAGGCTCCGCCCATGGTCGTCTGCAGGGTGGTGAAGATATCGCTG
The DNA here is from genome assembly GCA_963786675.1 of uncultured Alphaproteobacteria bacterium. GTDB lineage: Bacteria > Pseudomonadota > Alphaproteobacteria > Rhizobiales > Hyphomicrobiaceae > JAGVSR01. The sequence goes on from CAWAZY010000003.1 coordinate 725,798, forward strand.
ATCGCAACCCCCAAAGTCTGGGCGCGCTCGCGGTCGATATCGAGGAAGATCTGAGGTGTGCTGGCCCCGTAGGTGGTGAACACGCCTGCCAATCGCGGATCGGTTTGCGCCGCCAGCATCATGCCGCGCGCGACGGACGCCATGTCCTGTGGCGATGCACCCGAGAGACTTTGCAGCTGGTATTCAAAGCCGGACCCATTGCCGAGCCCGGAAATGGGCGGCAAGTTGAACACGAAGATGTTGGCGGCGGCGATCTGCTGGAAGGCGGCGCGCACATCACGCAATGCGGCGAAGACGCTGAGATCACGGCTCTTGCGCTCTTCAAAGGGTTTCAGCGTCACCACCATCAGGGCCTTGTTGGGCAGTGCCAGCCCATCGAGGAGACTGTACCCGCCGACGGTGAACACGCCTTCGGTCCACGGCTTCTCCAGGACGATGCCTTCCGCCTGGATCAGAACATCGCGCGTGCGGTTGGTGGCCGAGGCGTCGGGAAGCTGCACTTCGCCCATGAACGCGCCCTGATCTTCTTCCGGCAGGAACCCGGTCGGCACGGCTCCGTTAAGAATGACGGTTGCAGCGGCGAATGCGGCAATGATGGCACCCGTCACCATCATGCTGCGGGCAATGCGACCCACCACGCCGACGTAGAGGTCGCGGCCACGGTCGATGTATCCTTGCAGAATGGCGATCGGCTTCCAGGGCTTCTGGCCGGGCTTCAAGAGGAGCGAGCACAGAGCCGGTGACAGCGTCAGCGCGTTGATGGCCGAGATAACCATGGCGACCGACACGGCGACGGCGAACTGCTGGTAGAGCTGGCCCGTGATGCCGGGAATGAAGGCGGTCGGCACGAAGACCGACAACAGCACCAGCGTGATGGCGATGATGGGCCCGGTGATCTGGCCCATGGCTTTTTCGGTTGCCTCAGCCGGCGTCAGCTCCGGCTCGTGCGCCATGGTGTGCTCCACGGCCTCCACAACGACGATGGCGTCATCCACCACGATGCCGATCGCGAGAATGAGGGCGAGGAGCGAAATGGTGTTGGCCGAGAAGCCCAGCGCCAGCATCACGGCGAAGGTGCCGACGAGCGCCACGGGAACGGCGATGATCGGAATGAGCGTGGCGCGGAGGCTGCCGAGGAAGATGAAGACCACGATGCCGACGAGGATGAAAGCCTCGATGAGCGTGTGCTGCACGGACTCGATCATCTTTTCGACGAACACGGTCGTGTCGTACATGATCGTGCTTTCGACGTCGGTCGGGTAGAGAGGCCGCAGATCCTCCAAGGTTTTGCGCACGGCCTCCGCCACGGCGATCGCATTGGCGCCTGGGGCCTGATAGATGCCGATACCGGCGGCCGGCTTGCCGTTGTAGCGCACGAAGCTGTCGCTCGATTTGGCCCCGAGTTCGATCCGGGCAATGTCCCGGAGCCTCAGGATGCCGCCGTCGGATGTGGCGCGCACGGCGATGGCGCCGAACTCTTCCGCCGTCGACATACGGCCGCGCGTGGTGATGTTGAGCTGGAATTCCAGGTCTTTGGCGAGCGGCGCCGCGCCGACGCGGCCGACGGCAGCCTGCACGTTCTGCGACTGGATCGCCGCCGATACCTCATCGACGGAGACGCCGAGGCTCGCCATGCGTTGCAGGTCCAGCCAGACGCGCATGGCATATTCCTGCGCACCGAACAGGCTCGCCTGCCCGACTCCGGGGACGCGTGCTAACCGGTCGATCAACGTGATGGTCGCGAAATTGGTGAGAAAAAGTTCGTCGCGCGAACCGCCGGGCGAATGCAACGCGATGACCTGGAGCAGCGCCGACGACTGCTTCTTGACCGTCACGCCGAGACGCTGCACCTCGGGCGGCAACTGCGATGTCGCCTGGTTGACCCGGTTCATGACGTTGACGGTATTGAGATCGGGGTCGGAGCCCACTTCGAAGCTGACGGTGAGTGCGTAGCTGCCGTCGCTGCCGGAGTTCGACTTCATGTAGATCATCTTGTCGACGCCGTTGACCTGGCCTTCGATGATCTGCCCGATGCTGGCTTCGACGGCTTCGGCCGACGCGCCGGGATAGACGGCCTTGACGCTCACCTGCGGCGGCACGATGTCGGGAAACTGCGCCACGGGAATGACGGACAGCGCAATCAAGCCGGCGATCGAGATGACGATGGAGATGACAAAGGCCAGCCGTGGCCGCCGGATGAAGACCGCCGAGATCATGGCGTGGCCTCGGCTGCGCTGCCTGCGACATCGGCCATCGGTTCAGGCTTGACGTTCACGCCCGGACGGACGCGCTGTTGGCCCTGCACGATCACGCGCTCACCCAGCTTCACGCCGTCACCAACGGCGATGAAGCCATCACGCTCCACGCCGAGCTTCACCCTGCGTTGTTCGACCATATTTTCAGCGGTGACCACATAGACGAACTGGCCGCCCTGATCGGTGGCTACGGCGGCGAGCGGAATGGTGACGACTTCATCCGGTGCGGTCTGTTCGATCACCACGCGAACCGTCTGCCCGTCGGTCAAAGCGCCGCCCGGATTGGGAAACACCGCGCGCACAAGCTGGCCGTCCGTGCGCGCATCAACCGACACGTCGACAAAATCGATCTTGCCCCGTTGCTCCAGGAAGCTGCCGTCGGCCAGGCGGGCCTGGACCGTGAGCGGCTTGTCGCCGACGTTGCGGCGCGCATTCATAAGCTCGATCTGAGTGACGGGAAACAGAACGTGCATTTCATCCGTGCGCACCAAGGTGGCGAGTACGCCGCTCTCAGGTCCGACGAGGTTGCCCGGATCGACCGAGGACCGGCCGATCCGGCCGGCAATGGGGGCCTTGATTTCGGTATAGGAGAGTTGAATTTCGGCATCCTGGATGGCAGCTTTGGCTTCGAGGGTGCTGGCGCGGGCGCGGCCCTCCTCGGAGATCTTCAAGTCGAGTTGGGCTTCGGAGGCGACCTGCCTGTTCTCGAGTGTCTTGTAGCGCTGCAGCTGGGCGGCGGCGTTCAATAGGGTTGCCTCGGCGGCGGCGAGCTGCGCCTTGCGCTGGGCGAGTGCGGCTTCGAAGGGAGCCCGTTCCAGCGCGAACAGCACCTGATCCTTGGCGACTTCGGCTCCGGCCTCGAATTTGCGCTCCATGAGGAAGCCTTGGACCCGAGCGCGCAACTCCACCTTCTCGATCGCCTCGACCCGGCCGATGAACTCCGATTGGCGCGCCAAGGGGCGCTTCTTAGCCTGCGAGACCAGAACGGCGGGCGCCGCCGCCGCTGCCGGCTTGGGTGCGTCGGCCCCATAAGCGTGGGGGGATCCAAGAAACGCGGGCAGGAGCAGCGTCAAAACGGTGAAGAGGCCGGTGCGACCGCGCGGCGCGAACCGCCCCACGCGCGCTATCTGAAAATGGCTCATGTGCAATCCCGCAGTTGAGGAATTCGTTTTGACGGTAACACCGTTGCCGGCGCTTCTCCAGATGAACGGCGGCCCCGGCCCCGGTTTGGTAAAGCAAGTCTTGCGGCCGCCGTGCCGCTTGGACATTGCCGGGCAAAACTCTATATGAGCCCGAAGGCGCTGCGCGCCGTCAAAAACCCTACGAATAATAAGGTTTTCACCGATGCCCATGTCTGCCGCAGAAATCGAGCGCACGATCAAGGCGAAGCTTCCCGATGCGCAGATCGCGCTGACGGATCTGGCGGGGGATAACGACCACTGGTCGGCCCATGTCGTGTCGGCGTCGTTCAAGGGGCTGCCGCGCGTGCGCCAGCACCAGCTTGTTTATGAGGCATTCGGCGGCAGGATGGGCGATATCCTGCATGCCCTCCAATTGACGACCGCCGCACCACCGGACTAGGGCTCAGCCCCGGTTCGGATGACCGTGACCCGATCCGCCGTTTCCCCTTGAGCGCGCCCCCGTCTGGGCGCAAATAGCCCCTATCCAACACCCATTGCCCGTCGCCGGATGATCGTGTGCGCGGGACCGCAGGAGATCAGAGCCATGAGCGAAGCCGACATCCACGCCCACATCAAGAGCCTCATCGACAGCAACGACGTGGTGCTCTTCATGAAGGGTAACGCGAATTTCCCTCAGTGCGGCTTCTCCGCGACCGCGACCAAGATCCTGCAGCACCTGGGCGTTCAGTTCCAGGATGTGAACGTGCTCGAGGACCAGGGGATCCGCGAAGGGATCAAGAGCTTTTCCAATTGGCCGACCATCCCGCAGCTCTACGTCAAGGGCGAGTTCATCGGCGGCTGCGATATCATGCGTGAAATGTTCGAGGCCGGCGAATTGCACGACCTCATTTGCCAGAAGGGCATCCCCCACCAGCATCATCACGGCTAATGGCTGTGCGTTGGGCGGCGAAACGGCGGCGCGGCCCCCGTTTCGCCCCGATCGCAACCTGATATGCTCCAAGCCGTGCCGTGATCCTCGCGGCACGGCGCGGTATTTTCGAACCTGAGGATTGGGTCATGCGGCTCGGCGGACGCCGTTTTCTGTTGAGCCTGGCCATCATCGGCGCGGCGGTCTGCTTGGCGCTGGGCATTTCGCTGCCGATCATCAAGCTGACCAAATACGTCTTCTGGTCGACCGAACATTCGCTCCTGTCGACGGTCCAGGTGCTGATCAACGACGGTCAGCTTTTCCTCGGCCTGACCGTGCTGATCTTTTCGATTGTCTTGCCGGTCCTGAAGCTCCTCTACTTGCTGCTCGTCTCCACACTGCCCGCAACCGAACTAGTACGGCAGCATTCGCGTTTGCGGGCGCTGGAGTGGCTCGGCAAGTGGTCCATGCACGACGTCCTCGTCCTGGCTCTGACCATCTTCTTCATCAAGGCACAGGGCATCTATGACGCGACCAGCCTGACGGGCGTCTACTTCTTCACCGCGGCGGTGATGCTGATGATCCTTTCGTATGCGTGGCTGCGCAACGAAGGGCTTGCCGCCGCGCCCGAAATTGCGCCGGCTGATCCGCCGCCGATCTCGGCGTTCCGCAATTTCGTTCTGTCGTTCCTGATCATTGTCGCCACGGTGTTCTTCGCGCTGGGCGTCATCCTGCCGACGATCCGATTCACGACCATTTACGTGTGGACCAACGAGCATTCGATCGCGACGATCATCTGGGCGCTCTATGATAGCCAAGAGATCTTTCTGTGCGTGGTGCTGTTCCTGTTTTCGATCCTCTTTCCTTTTCTGAAGCTCTTCTATCTTTTGACCCTTGTGACCTCTCCGGACATTCCGCCGGAATTCCGCAAGAAGTCGATCGCCACCATGGAATGGCTTGGCCGCTACTCGATGACCGACGTGATGGTCTTGGCGCTCATGATTTTTTACGTCAATTCGTCCGGCTATACAGAAGCGCGCGTGCTGCCGGGTGTGTACTTCTTCGCTGCCAGCGCGCTCATCACCATGCTGGCCTATGGCTGGGCGAATACCGTGCCGCCCCGGCGCGCTGCGGCGACGGCTGTGCCTGGTCCGGCCCCGCGCCGTCCCCCTGCCGGGCCAGCCGGTTGCGCTCCCGACACACCCCGCCCGGCGGCATCGCGCGTGACGACGAACGAAAAAGGCCGGTCTTGCGACCGGCCCTTCGTATGAGCGTCGGGCCGGTCTTGCGACCGGCCCGTGAAATCAGGTCTGCGAGGTCTTTAGCGCGAATAGAACTCGACCACGAGGTTGGGTTCCATGACGACCGGATAGGGCACGTCAGCCAGCGACGGAATGCGCGTAAGCTTGGCTGTCATCTTGGAGTGGTCGGTGTCGACGTAGTCGGCCACGTCGCGCTCGGAGCTCTTGATGGCTTCAAGCAGCAGCGGCAGCTGGCGCGAGGCTTCCTTCACTTCGATCACATCGCCGATACGCAGACGGTAGGACGGGATCGTCACCCGGCGGCCATTGACCGAGACGTGGCCGTGGCTCACGAACTGGCGGGCGGCGAACACCGTCGGCACGAACTTGGCGCGATAGACGACGGCATCCAGGCGGCGCTCGAGAAGGCCGATCAGCTGCTCGGAGGTCGAACCCTTGAGGCGGGCGGCTTCCTTGAACAGACGCAGGAACTGGCGCTCGGAAATGTTGCCGTAGTAGCCTTTCAGCTTCTGCTTGGCCTTCAGCTGCTGGCCAAAGTCGGAAAGCTTCGAGACGCGGCGCTCGCCGTGCTGGCCGGGGCGGCTCTCGCGCTTGTTGAGGGGGCTCTTGGGCCGGCCCCAGATGTTTTCACCCAGGCGGCGGTCGATCTTATGCTTAGCGCTATGGCGCTTCGACATCTTCTAGCACTCCATTTGAGTTGCAGACACAGCGCTGATGCGCCGGTCCGTTTGGAGCGCCCCCTCCTCTGCCGCGTCCCGCCGATCCGGTGGGGCTTGGCCGACAGGCACCGGCCTTATTGAAGCCGGACGCCGCGGGTGCGCAAAAAATGAGACGCGGGCCCGTGGGGGCCCGCGACGTGTCTTTCCCTAGTGAACTTTGCCCCGGGCGTCAACCGCCTGCCACTGCGGCGGGAGGCCATGAACGGCCCGACACCCCCGAAGTCTGGCACCCGCGGCGTGAAGGTCTTAGGGCGCGGGGTCAGCCTTGGCGGCGGCCGAAGCGGGGACGGCCGCGGCTGGGGCCCCTGCGGCGGCTGGGGCGCCTGCGGTGGCGGGGGCGGCATCACCACCCTGAACCGGGGCGACCTTCACCTTGAAGTTCGGCCCGCTCTCCACGTAGGCGGTGATCACATCCTTGACCTTGGCGGCCTGCTCTTCGGTGCAGGTCTGCGCGGCCGGCTTGCCGTCATCGATGACGACTTCCTTGTCGCCGTCCTTCTCGACCAGACGGATCTTGCCGGTGAGCAGCATGACCGTGGTGAGGTGCAACTGGTTGATGTAGACCAACTGCTGGTCGGTCCAGGTCTTCTTTTCTTCTTCCCGCTTCATCAGCGAGCGGTGATTGACGATCTGGTGATCGTTCAGCTTGCAGACCTGGGCATGCGCCGAAATGCGCCCGACGCGGATGACCTCGCGGGCCACGTCGATCGGCACCATCACTTCGGCCTTCTTCTTCTTGTCGATGACGATGACCGTGCCGTCCTGCTTGGAGAACTGCTGCGGCGTCAGGGACCAGGCGTAGTCCATGAAGGAGCGAACGGACTTCTCGCTCAATTCCTGAGCGGTCGCGGGAACCGTTGCGAACGCCATCATCAGCGCTGCAACACCGCCACCGATCAATCCCGCCCTGCCCATTGTTCGCATCGACTATGCCCCTGTTGTTCGCCTGGCCGATTGTGGCCATTGTATTTCGTCTTTGGTTCAGGCTGTTAGGTCGAACGTCGTGATCGACCAGCCCGTGTATCCGCACCGTTGTTTTCGCTAAACGAAAGCCATCCCGGCATCGGCGCGACCGGCCCGATCCGGACGCTTGCCCAGCAGCGATACCCGTGACGTTTTCCCGGGCATCGCTCGGCTGAAAACTTGGCCAGATCAAGGCAGGTCATGTGGATGGCTTCCGCGCCGATCCCTTGCCCCTGGCCAGAGTGGCAACTATGCCACGCAGCGTTTTGACCTCCTGGCCCGTCATCTCGGCGCGCAGGAACATCGAACGCATGTTGTTCACGACAGATGGGCGCTTTGTGGGCGATGAAAAGAATCCCAGCCGTTCCAATTCCGTTTCCAGATGTTCAAAGAATCCAATGAGTTCTTCGCGCGTTGCCGGTGATTGGTCGCCAAGGTTGAGGCCGCTCGCCACCGGCTTCTCGAAGGTCGTGACGCGGCCGAGGCTGGCGGCTTCCGATCCGCGCATCCACTCATAACCCAGGATCAGCACGGCTTGGGCGAGGTTAAGTGAGGCGAACCGATTGTTGACGGGGATCATGACGACGGCATCCGCGCCCGCCACCTCGCTCGTCTCCAGGCCGGAGCGTTCGCGCCCGAAAATGACGCCGCACCGCTGCCCCATCCCGATGCGCCGCCGCATCTCGCCGATCGCCTCCTCGGGCGTCATCACGGGCTTGCGCAGGTCGCGCTGGCGGGCGGTGGTGGCGCACACCCAGTTGAGGTCGCCCGTTGCCGTGTCGAGGGTTTCGTAGGCCGCGGCATCGTCGATGACGTAATTGGCGCCAGAGGCGGCGATGCGGGCCTTCTCGTTCGGCCAGCCGTCGCGCGGATCGACAAGCCGCAGGTCATCGAAGCCGAAATTGGCGCACGCGCGCGCCACCATGCCGATATTGTCCGGCAGCTGCGGCTCGACCAGGATCACCGCCGGGGTCGTGCCGGGTGCTGCGACCGCGCTGCCCCGGATATGCGCACGGCGGATGCCATGGCGCAGTTTGCGCAGCACGCGGCGCGCCCAGAACCAGTAGTTTTCGCCCGACCAGGTCTTCTCCAGGGCGGCCAGCGCCGGTGTCGTCAAGCGGCCGGTGCCGGTCCCCTTCAGAACCACTCCGCCGTCGCCGACGACGATCTCCTCGTGCCGGGCGATGAAGTCGTCGAGGCTGGTGATGCCCTGGGCCTCGCGTGCGCCTCTTGCAGCCCGGACACGTGACCCTGATCGGCCTCGCAGCGCAGTTCCGCGCAATAGGTCAGCAGTGGATCGAGACTGTCGCGATCAAGGCCGGGGAGGCCCAGGGTCTTCAGCCCGTCGTCGATGGTCTTCTCGTGACAGGCATGCACGATGGTCCCCACCGGTACGCCGGCCCAGCGCGGCTCATCACCGGTAATCTCGATGGTCATGGGGCGGGCATGGCTCCGGGCTCGGCCGGCCCTCGGCCGGTTCTCTCATCGGCGCGTATAGCGAACCGCGGCGCCCCCGCCAACCTCGCCCGTTCAACGTCTTGGTCATTGGTTGGGTGCGGCCTGCCGGGGGCCATTGGTAGGGTGCGGCCTGCCGGGGCTTGGCGAGCGGCGGCGGGCGACCTATGGTGCGGCGCATCAAATCCGCACCCACGAACCCCTCCATAAAGCAGGCACGCCCGACATGAAGAAGATCAAGGTTGCAGGCACCGTCGTCGAACTCGACGGCGACGAGATGACCCGCATCATCTGGCAGTTCATCAAGGACAAGCTAATCCATCCCTATCTCGACCTGACGCTCGAATACTACGATCTGGGGATCGAAAGCCGCGACAAGACCAACGATCAGATCACGGTCGATGCGGCGAACGCCATCAAGAAGCACGGCGTCGGCGTCAAATGCGCGACCATCACGCCCGATGAGGCGCGCGTCAAAGAGTTCAACCTGAAGGACATGTGGAAGAGCCCGAACGGCACCATCCGCAACATCCTCGGCGGCGTCATTTTCCGCGAGCCCATCATCTGCAAGAATGTACCGCGCCTCGTGCCCGGCTGGACGCAGCCGATCATCGTCGGCCGTCATGCGTTCGGCGACCAGTACAAGGCCACCGATTTCAAATTCCCCGGCAAGGGGACGCTGTCGATCAAGTTTGTCGGCGAGGACGGCAAGGTGATCGAACGGGAAGTGTTCAAGGCGCCCGACGCCGGTGTCGCGATGGCCATGTACAATCTCGATGAAAGTATCCGCGATTTCGCGCGGGCGTCCCTCAACTACGGCCTCAACCGCAACTATCCCGTTTATCTCTCGACGAAGAACACCATCCTCAAAGCCTATGACGGGCGCTTCAAGGACATCTTCCAGGAGATCTACGAGGCGGAGTTCAAGGCCGAGTTTGAAAAGCGCAAACTGGTCTACGAGCACCGGCTCATCGACGACATGGTGGCTTCGGCCTTGAAGTGGTCGGGCGGTTACGTCTGGGCGTGCAAGAACTACGACGGCGACGTGCAGTCCGATACGGTAGCGCAGGGCTTCGGGTCCCTCGGCCTGATGACGTCCGTGCTGATGACGCCGGATGGCAAGACGGTGGAAGCTGAAGCCGCCCACGGCACGGTGACGCGCCATTTCCGCGAGCACCAGAAGGGCAAGGAAACGTCCACCAACGCGATTGCCTCCATCTTTGCCTGGACGCGTGGCCTCGCCCACCGGGCCAAGCTCGACGGCAACGCGGAATTGAAGCGCTTCGCCGACACGTTGGAAAAGGTCTGCGTTGATACCGTCGAGGCGGGCTTCATGACCAAGGATCTCGCCCTGCTTGTCGGCCCGGAACAGAAGTGGCTCTCCACCACCGGCTTCCTCGACAAGGTTGATGAGAACTTGAAGAAGGCGATGGCAGCTTAGACTTCCCCCTCTCCCCGCTTCAGCGGGGAGAGGGGACACGCTCCTCGTAAATCCGGAAATTCATCGGCAGATAGTCTTCCCTGCGGAACGCAGCCGGGCGGCGCTTGTGGTGTTTGCGGATCCGATTGACGTCGGGAGCGAGGCCCCAACACTCGATGCGGCGGCGCAAATCGGCCAGAGGCAGACCCAGAGCCTGCGCACCTCGGCGAAGACTGCCGTCATGGCGCCGGAGTGCTTTCAGGATGGAGTCGCCACCGATGCCGGCTGAGACGAAATTCTCGCTCCACGACCGGCCGGTGTACGGCTCCAGCACCTCGCCCAGCGACATCACGAAGACAGGATCGCCGCCATAGGGACAGCCTTCGCCCGTCTCGCCGACGACCGAGACGGTGGGTGCCATATCAGCGTAGCAGTAGAGCCGGAAGCCGTTCGGTGAGGACGCCGCGTAACCGGGCAACCGCGCGCGCCAACGGTCGAGAATGTAGCGCACGGCCTGCTCGCGGAACGCCAAGTCGACAAAGGCGTGCCGCTCGGCTGCGTATTCCAGAAGCCACAAATGCCGGTGGTTCTCATAGGAGTGATAATTGGCGTTTGACCCCTGGAAGCTGAGGGGTTGTTCGGCGATATCCTCGATGTAGTCCCCGAGTTCGCGATTGCGGCGGCGCACGCCGGTCAGGTCAAAGGACATGGCCGTTCCTCAGGTCCGCTCAAGCCTCGGGTTGCAGAAACACATTTTCAGCCGCACGTTGACGATGGCGGCAGGTGGGCCGTGCCTGTTCGGAGTGTGCATGCTATGCCCCCTGGGCACCCCTGGCGTTCTTACTGACCCCAATTTGTCATGACTTTACCCGTCTGTCGCCCTGTCGCCCCTGTTGCCTCCGCGTCCGTGTACAAGCGGCTTTGCGGCGTGGCGTTGCTTGCGATAGCTCTGATATTGCCCCGATGGGATAGCGCTCACGCCGCGGAACCGGCGCATGCGCACTTGTTCACCCGCGCCTTCTCTCCCGACTTCGTGGCCACCGCCGACGACGCGTTTCCCGGGCGAAGCCTCGCGTCCGGCCAAGATCTATTTTCGCGTTGCCGAACCCGGCACCTTGAAGATCGTCAGCGGGCGCGTGGTGATCGCGGATGCCTTCGTCGGGCTGGAACAGGCGCCCCTGTCAAATGAGATCGCCAATGGTGACTATCCGTTGCGCCTCGCCGTGCTGCAGGGAACGATGGGGCGCGGCCGTGTCGCGTTCGCACGGCTCGATATCTCGACGGCGCCCGTCGTGCGCTGGGAACCGGCGAAGCCTTCGGATTTCCAGCGCGACGCGGAAAATCCGGGCGGGGATTGGGGCTTCGCCATCGATTCCGGTCTGGCGGCCTTTTTTGATCCGGATGCCGCCAAGGCAGCCGTTGCGGCGGCGGCGTCGAACGAGGACTTCTTCGATGCCTGGTTGGAGAAGGGTCAGAACCAGGGCTATCGGGAGCGCGGCACCGTCGGCGGCTTCCGGCTCAATGCCGCCTCAGGCCCGGCCAATATCATAGCCTTCGATGCGGGCTGGGGCGACGGCGTCTATACCGCCTATGCCGGTTACGATGCCGATGGAAATCTTGCCGCACTCGTTGCCGATTTCGACATTCTCGATTGGTCGAAGGTGACCGAATAGCGCCTCCATCCGCCTCCCGTCACGAATGACGGCTTTGCCGTCTCTTTCTTGTCCGACACCTTGGCGCGCAATCCATGTGTCGTGGGGCGGCCAGCCTTGCCTGCAGCCGTTTGAAGCGCCAAGCGGAATTCGTCACGCTTTTCGTGGATGGAGGCGATGACCGGTCCGGTGGGCATCCCGAGATCGACAAGAGCTGCTTCGGACAATTGCAGGCTCGCCTCGATGGTTTCCGGCACGGCATCCGATGCGCCGATTTCATAGAGATACTTGGCGTGATCCGCGTCGCGGGCGCGCGCGATAATGGTGATCCCGTCACTGACACTGCGAATGGCGCGCACGATGTCCTCGGTCGCAACCCAGTCGTGGATGGTGATGATCACCGCCTTCACGCGCAACAGCCCACAATGCAGTAGGAAGCTTGTATTCAGCGCATCGCCGAAGAAGATCTGACGGCCCTCCTTGCGCGCATCTCCCACGATGTCCGGGCGCTTTTCCGTGATCACATGGCGAAGGCCGTGCACATCGAGCATTTCTGAGACAAGTGCGCCGACACGCCCGTAACCGATGACGATCGCGTCGTGCATATCGTCTTCGGCGGGCGGGACGCTCAGTTCCGAATGCGCCTCGCTAGCCGCGACGACCGGGAACGCCAGCTTGGCCAAATGATCCAGAAGCGGAATAAAGAACATCGACAGCGAGGCGACGGCGACGACGAATGCGGAGACCTTAGGCTCGAGCGCGCCCACGGTCGCGGCGATGCCCAGAAGGATGAACGCGAATTCGCCAGCCGGGCCGATGACCGCGGCGGTTCGGCCTGCCACCACTTGCTCAAACCCGAAATCCCGGACGAGCGCCGCCGTGATCAGGCCCTTGACCAGAATTAATCCGATGACAGCGGCAGCGACCCATCCCGCGTTCTCCAGAACAATCCCCACATCGAGCCCGGCGCCAACCGTGAAAAAGAACACCCCAAGCAGCAGGCCCTTGAAGGGTTCGATGGTCGCTTCGATGGATTTGCGGAACTCGGTTTCCGCCAAAAGCAGGCCGGCAATGAAGGCGCCGAGCGCCATGGAGAGGCCGGCCGCCGCCGTCACCACGCCGCTTCCGACAGCGACCAGCAGCACCGCGGCGACGAAGAGATCGCTATTGCCGTTGGAGGCGACGAGCCGAAAGAGAGGCCGCAGAAGGTAGAAGCCGACGGTGATGACGATCGCGATGGCGGCGATGCCTTGCAGGAAGGCCATGAACAAGCCGGACACGAGTGTCTGTCCGCCCTGCGTCCCGAGCATGGGCACGAGCAAGAGCAGCGGAATAACCGCGAGATCCTGCAACAGCAGGATGGCAAAACTCGCCCGCCCCGTTCCCAGCGACATGCGGTTCTGCGACGAGAGAAGTTCGACCACGATGGCTGTGGACGACAGCGCCAGGGAAAAGCCGATGACCGTCGCGGCGGCTGTCGTCTGCCCCATGAACCAGGCGAACGTGCCGATTGCGGCGGCGCTCATCAGGACTTGCGCCGAACCCAGCCCGAAGACGAGGCGCCGCATCGTCCAGAGGCGACGCGGTGCCAGTTCCAGCCCGATGATGAACAGCAGAAACGTGACGCCCAGTTCGCCGAAGGGTGCGAGCTGCTCGTACTCGTACACCGTGAACCAACGGAGCACGGGGTCGTAGGGAAACAGGCCACCCAGCATATGGGGGCCAAGCACCATGCCGATCAGCAGGTAGGCGAGGATCGGATTGAGCCGCACACGTTGCAGCAGCGGGACGGCGACCGAAGCCGCCGCCAGCATCACAAGAACATCGTCGTAATTTGTGACGTCGGCGGGTGCTGCCATGAGATCCTTCGACGAGGTGTTCCCACGACTCAAATATCGAGGAACCAGTTCATCTCAAAGCATCAAGCCTCCGGTCCCGGGTTGCAAGTGCGCGAACCATCGCGCCGGGGCCTAAGCTCGGATTTTGCCGGGAGGAAGCTTACAATTGCCTCAGGGCGTGGCGCTTGCCTCAATCTTGTCCATGCGCTTGCCAATCTGCTCGGCAAATGACGTGCAGGCTTTCTCGCCAGCGGCGCAAATAAGACCCGTCTCGACCTTGGCCGCGTCGCCTTCGCCGACCGTGCGCCGGCAGAACGCGGCGGGATGAACGGTTGTGTGTGGCAGTGAGAAGCCCCACAGGCTGCCGTCGGTGGCATCGCGACTGACGAAAATCTTACCGTCGCGCCAAACGGATTCGACCGAATCTCGCTGCATGTCGATCATGATATCGACCATGTCGGCCTTGCGTCCGCACATGGTAGCGGCCTCCGTGCCCGCCGTGGCGGCCGTTTCCGCCAGGGCGCTGGCGGCAGAACCGGCGAGCATCGCGGCACCAAGTAGTCCCAAAACAGCAGATCCATGCGATGTCATGATGAGAATTCCTCCCGAATGATTTTCTTACTTGTGTACGGCGGCGATGCCGTCAGCGATCAGCCCGCCAGATGCGCCTCGATGGCCGCCAGCGCATCCGCGGCCTTGGTGCCGTCCGGTCCGCCGGCTTGCGCCATGTCGGGCCGCCCGCCGCCGCCCTTGCCGCCCAGGGCTTCCGCGCCGGCCTTGACCAGATCGACCGCGTTCCAGGTCTGAGTGAGATCGTCGGTCACGCCGACGGCCAGACCCGCCTTGCCGTCCTCCGTCACGCCGACGATGGCCACGATGCCGGACCCGACCTGCTTCTTGCCGTCGTCCACGAGGCCGCGCAGATCCTTGGGATTCAGGCCTTGAACGGTCCGGGCAAATACTTTGACCGATCCAATCGTGCGGATGGCATCGCCGGCGGCGCCCGCCGTCGCCGTGCCGCCCGCGCCTCCGCCGCCCAGCGCCAGTTGCTTCTTGGCATCGGCCAGCTGCCGTTCGAGTGTCTTGCGTTCCTCGACCAGCGCCTTGACGCGCTCCACGAGATCCTCCGGCCGCGTTTTGAGGACGCTCGCCGCTTCCTTGACGCGCTCCTCTGCGTCCGCGAGGTAAGCGCGCGCGCCCTCCGCCGTCAGCGCCTCGATCCGGCGGACACCGGCGGAGCTGGCGCTTTCGCCCACGATCTTGACGAGGCCGATGTCGCCGGTGCGATTGACGTGCGTGCCGCCGCACAATTCCACGGACCAGGCCTTGTTGGCGCCGGGTTGCGGTGCCCCCATGGAGACGACGCGGACCTCGTCGCCGTACTTTTCGCCAAACAGCGCCATGGCGCCGGAGGCCTTGGCTTCGTCGACCGCCATCAGGCGGGTTTCGACGGCGGAATTCTGCAGCACCATGGCGTTGGCGAGTGCTTCGACCTGGCGCACTTCTTCCGCGCTCATCGGCTTCTGGTGGATGAAATCAAAACGTAGCCGATCGGGCGCGACGAGCGAACCTTTCTGCGCCACGTGCTCGCCCAGCACCTGACGCAACGCCTCGTGCAGCAAATGCGTGGCGGAGTGATTGGCCCGCGTCGCGGTGCGGCGCGTGTGATCGACCTCGAGCTCGACCGCATCGCCGGGTTTGAACGACCCGGTCTCGACGGTGCCCAGGTGCACGAACAGATCGCCGAGCTTCTTTTGCGTATCGGTGACGCGGAACAGCGCGCCCTTGGGTCCGCGAATGACGCCCCGGTCGCCGACCTGGCCGCCGCTTTCGCCATAGAACGGGGTCTGGTTGAGGACGATGGCGCCCTCGTCGCCTATCTTCAGAGATTTTGCGTCCTTGCCCTTGGTGACCACGGCCGCGACGACGCCTTCGGCGCTTTCGGTGTCGTAGCCCAGAAACTCGGTGGCCCCCGTCTTGTCCTTGATCTCGAACCAGATGGTCTCGGTCGCGGCTTCGCCCGAGCCCTTCCAGGCTTTGCGCGCGTCGTCCTTCTGCTTCTCCATGGCGGCGTTGAACGCCTTGGTGTCGACGGTGATGCCGCGCGGCTTCAACGCGTCCTCGGTCAGGTCGAGCGGGAAGCCGTAGGTGTCGTAGAGCTTGAAGGCCACGTCGCCGGGGAAGACGGCGCCCTGCTTCAAGGTGCCGGAGCGCGTCGCCAAGAAGTTCCAAGCCGTTTTCGAGCGTCTTGCGGAAGCGGGTTTCTTCCAGTTTCAAGGTTTCGGTGATGAGCGCTTGGGCGCGCAAAAGTTCCGGATAGGTCTCGCCCATCTGGCGCACCAGGGCCGGAACGAGCCGGTACATGAGCGGATCGTGCGCGCCCAGCAGGTGGGCATGGCGCATGGCGCGGCGCATGATCCGGCGCAGAACGTAGCCGCGCCCTTCGTTGGACGGCAGTACGCCGTCGGCGATCAGGAAGCTCGTCGAGCGCAGGTGATCGGCGATGACGCGATGCGAGAGCGCGCTTCGCCCTCGCGGCTTGACGCCTGTCGCGTCGACGGAAGCCGCAATCAGCGCCTTGAACAGATCGGTGTCGTAGTTGTCGTGCACGCCCTGCAGCACGGCGGCGATGCGCTCCAGGCCCATGCCGGTGTCGACCGAGGGCTTGGGCAGCTTGATGCGCTCGCCGCCCGGCAGCTGCTCGAACTGCATGAAGACGAGGTTCCAGATCTCGATGAAGCGGTCGCCGTCCGCGTCAACGGACCCTGGCGGGCCGCCTTTGATGCCCTTCTTGCCGTCCGGATCATGGTCGTAGAAAATCTCCGAGCACGGTCCGCACGGTCCCGTTTCGCCCATCGCCCAGAAGTTGTCGGACGTCGCGATGCGTACGATGCGGTCGTCGGCGAAGCCGGTGAGCTTCTTCCAGATGCGGAAGGCGTCGTCGTCGTCGTGGTAGACGGTGACCATCAAGCGTTTCTTGTCGAGGCCGTAGTCCTTGGTGATCAGGTTCCAGGCGAGTTCGATCGCGCGTTCCTTGAAGTAATCGCCGAAGGAGAAGTTGCCGAGCATCTCGAAGAACGTGTGATGGCGCGCGGTGTAGCCCACATTGTCGAGGTCGTTGTGCTTGCCGCCCGCGCGCACGCATTTCTGCGACGAGGCCGCCGTCGTGTAGGGGCGGGTCTCCTGCCCGGTGAAGACGTTCTTGAACTGCACCATGCCGGCGTTGGTGAACATCAGCGTCGGATCGTTGCGCGGCACCAGCGGCGACGATGGCACCACCTCGTGTCCGTTGCGCTGGAAGTACTCCAGAAACGCCGATCTGATCTCGTTGACGCCGTTGCCGCTCATGTGTCTCAGGGTCCGTCTGTTCGGATGCCGGGGCGGCCGCTTGGCTATAGGTGCGCGTCGGCGCCCCTCCCTGGCCAGCAGTCCCCGTGTCATGGAAGTCCGGCCGGTTCTAGCCGTGGCGGCGCTGTCTTGTCCAGAAACGCCGCGCCGCAATGCCCTGACCAGCACAAAAACGCAAAAACGGACGGGTTTGGAACCCGTCCGTCTCCTGCTTTATTGCGCATTGAAACAGGCCAGCGGCCGGGTCCGGCAACCGGTAGAACCCCTTGACCGGTTCAGCCGCGCTTGGCCTTGGCGCCCTTCTTCGGGGCTTCGGTCACATCCGGCAGGACGCCATCCTCGTCCGGCGTTTCCTCGTCGGCCTCGCCAGGTTCAGGTTCGGCCAGCATTTTGTCGACGATGAGGCCCGCGTTGGCGCGGATAGCCTTCTCGATAGCGTTGGCGACTTTCGGGTTGGCCTTCAGAAATTCCTTGGTGTTCTCACGCCCCTGGCCGATGCGCTCACCCTCGTAGGACATCCAGGCGCCCGACTTGTCGATAATGTTGGCCTTGACGCCGAGGTCGACAAGTTCGCCGACCTTGGAAATGCCCTCGCCGTACATGATATCGAATTCGACTTGCTTGAACGGCGGCGCCACCTTGTTCTTGACCACCTTGACGCGCGTCTGGTTGCCGACCGGTTCGTCGAGATCCTTGATCTGTCCGATGCGGCGGATGTCGAGACGGACGGAGGCATAGAATTTCAAGGCATTGCCGCCGGTCGTCGTTTCGGGATTGCCGAACATGACACCGATCTTCATGCGGATCTGGTTGATGAAGATCACCATGGTGCCGGACTTGGAGATCGAGGCCGTGAGTTTGCGCAGCGCCTGGCTCATGAGGCGCGCCTGAAGGCCTGGCAGACTGTCGCCCATATCGCCTTCGAGTTCGGCCTTCGGTGTCAGGGCGGCCACGGAATCGACGACCAGAACGTCGACGGCGCCGGAGCGCACCAGCGTGTCGGCAATCTCAAGTGCCTGCTCACCCGTGTCGGGCTGGGAAATCAAAAGGTCCTCGACCTTGACGCCGAGCTTGCGGGCGTAGACGGGATCGAGCGCATGTTCGGCATCGACGAAGGCGCAGATGCCGCCCTTCTTCTGGGCTTCCGCGATGACCTGCAGTGTCAGTGTCGTCTTACCCGACGACTCCGGACCGTAGATCTCGACGACCCGCCCCTTCGGCAGGCCGCCGATGCCGAGCGCGATGTCGAGCCCCAGCGATCCTGTCGAAATGGCCTCGACATCGATCGACTTGTCGTTGGCGCCCAATCGCATGATCGAGCCCTTGCCGAAGTTCTTGTCGATCTGAGCCAGCGCTGCTTCGAGCGCCTGCTTCTTGTCCATTTTGGAATTTCCCCCTTCGATCACTTTCAAGTCCGGCTTGGTCATCGGGCACCTTAGGGTATGAGTTGAACCGCCACAATTTAACTGCAATGTACGCGGTTTGTTCTCATCGGTCAATCTTGTTTTGTTCTCATCGGGTCGATTGATCTGATTACATAAACGGGATTGCCCCAGCAGCGCCGCAGTTGTCGCATAGCGGGGATGGTCTGCGTTGTGTGTCAGATTCGCTGGTGGGGTTGGCGCACGGCTCCGGGGTCGAATCAGTTACCCTTTTTCGTTCACGCGATCCTTGAAAGGAGTTGCCCGCATGTCGGACCGAACCATGATCGATGTCGCCGGCAAGACACTGCTTGTCCCGCGCTTGGCCAAACGCGCCCTGCAGGTGCTGACGGCCATGGGACTGACGGCCCTGCTCACGCTGCTGATTATCGTGTCCAACAGCATGCTGACGTCGAAGGGTGGCTCGTCGGCCGGTTTCAACAGCTGGCTTGCCTTCATTCAGCGGCCGGAAATCATCGGCACGATGGTTCTCACCGCCGTGGTGACGATCATCTATTTGCACTGGGATAAGCCCTCGTCGCAGAGCCGCCGCTAAGCACACACATCTGGGCTATGTCCTAGGAAGCAAAAAAACCGCCCGGGGAATCCCGGGCGGTTTTTGTTGAGCGGCCCGCTGGAGCCGCGGGGCATAGTGACGATCAGCGGCTCAGTTCTTCTTTCACTTTCGCCGCCAGCTGCGGCAGCGAGAACGGCTTGGGCAGGAAGGCGACGTCCTCACCACTGCCCAGTGTTTCGCGGAAGGCCTCGTTGGGGTAGCCCGATACGAAAATGACCTTGATCGACGGGTTGGTCTTGCGCAGTTCGCGGAACATGGTCGGTCCGTCCATTTCCGGCATCACCACGTCGGTCACCACGATGTCGATGGCGCCGTCGTGCTCGGCCACGATGTCGAGGGCTTCCTGACCGTCTGAGGCTTCCAGCACCTCATAACCCTGTCGCGTGAGCGCACGCACCGCGAACGAGCGCACGACATCCTCGTCTTCGACCAAGAGGACACGCCCAGTGCCCGTTAGATCGGCGGGCGCACCGCTGGCGTCCTTTTCCTTCACGGCCACGGGCTGCACGGATGAGACCGCTTCGTCGTCCACCTCGGGGATGTGGCGCGGCAGGTAGACCCGGAACGTCGTACCTTTGCCCAGCGCGCTATCAGCATAGATGAAGCCGCCCGACTGCTTGACGATGCCGTACACCGTGGAGAGGCCCAGGCCCGTCCCCTTGCCCACGCCCTTGGTGGTGAAGAACGGCTCGAAAATCTTGGCCAGGACTTCGGCTGGCATGCCGGTGCCCGTGTCACTCACTTCGATGCCGACGTACTCGCCGACGGGCATGCCGTCCAGCTCCAGGCGCTGGCTTTCGCGCTCGGTGATGTTGCGCGTGCGCACGGTCAGGCTGCCGCCGTTGGGCATCGCGTCCTTGGCATTGACGGTCAGGTTGACGATTACGCGTTCCAGTTCGTTGCGATCGACGTTCACGTACCAGAGGTCGCGGCTCGGCTGGATCTTGAATTGGATCTTCTCGCCGACCGTGGTGCGCAACATGCTGGAGCTTTCGTTCAGCACGTCGTCGAGGAGCAGTGGTTCGGCGCGCAGCGTCTGACGGCGCGAGAACGACAGCAACTGGCGCACCATGCCCGCGGCGCGGTAGGCGCTCTGCTGGATGTTCTTGATGTCCTTGTAGGCCGGATCGGACGTGCGATGAGTCTGCAAGAGCAGGTCCGAGAAGCCGATGATGGCGGTCAGCACGTTGTTGAAGTCGTGCGCGATGCCGCCCGCGAGCTTGCCGACGGCCTCCATCTTGGAGCTCTGCGCGAACTGCGCTTCGAGCGCCTTTTGCTCCGTGGCGTCGATGACATACAGCATGGCCGCTTCGCGTTCGCTCGCCTGCTCGACGAGCGGGCTCATGTAGACGCGGCGGACAGTGTCAGGCGACAAGCGCGATCTCGATGGGCTGTCCGGCAGCCTTGCCGCCAAGCACCCGCTTCAAGGTCTCCGCCGTCTCCTGGCGCGTCGCCTTGTCGTCGCCGCGGCACAGCACATCTAGGGCACTCTTGCCGAGGCCGCCCGACGCATCGAGCATCAGCCGCGCGAAGGCGCCATTGGCACTGGTGATGCGGCCGTCGGCCGATACGCTGGCAATGCCGAAAGGCGCGGACTGGAAGAAGCGGGCGAAGCGCACGTCGGTCGTGGCCGGGTCGAGGCCCAGGCCGTGGTCTCCATCGCGATTGACGAAGGCGATGAGGCGCGTGCCGTCGCGCGCCGTGCGCGACATCAGGCGGACCGGCATCAGACGCCCATCCTCGCGGGTCGCGTCGACATCGAGCGAGACCTGCGTCTCCTTACCCGACTTCCAGGCACCTTCGATGAGATCGACGGCGTCGGCCGACAGCACGTCACCGAGGCGCAGCATGCGCGTGGACAGCAAGTGCGCGGGGTATCCGAGCCAGCGGGCCAGTGTGCCGTTGAGATGGCGGACGGTGTTCTGCTGATCGATCATCAGCAGACCCACGGGTGCCGCGTCGTAATAGCCCAGCGTATCGACGAGGGCCTGTCGGCTAGCAGCGGCGCTCGTGCGCTCCTCCGTCACATCGAGGATCGTCCAAAGAACAGTCGGCCCCGTTTCGCGGATGCGGCCGAGTTCCAGGGGCGAGACTTCCACGCGCAGGATGCGCTGGGGTACGCCGGCGGCGTTGGCCAGGCGGAAATCCTCGCCATGCCGGTCACCGCGATCAGCGGCGCGGTTCAGCCGGAAGAACGCCTCGCGCGCGGCCAGATCGGCACCGAAGGCCATATCGAGAGCGGAGATTTCCCGCGATGTGAGCCGACCGACCAGTTCTTCCAGTTTGCCGTTGGCATACAGGATGCTGCCGTCGCGGCGCGCCACGAGCAGGCCGCGATCGGAGCCTTCGCTGATGCCGCGCACGATATCGTCCAGGATCAAGCGGTCGCCGATGCGCACGTGCCCGGCCAACAGACCGAAGGCAAAGAACACACCCAAAATGGCGAGGGACGCCAGGAGCGTGAGCAGCAACGGCGTACCCGCGATGCTCGCCATGGCGGCAACCGCCACCACGCCGAGCGCGAAGATGGCGCCAAGCAGCGGCAGGTGATCCGAGGATGCTTGCACCCCCGAGGTCGTGAGACCGGGCGCGTCCGGACCACGGGGAATTGCGGCGCTGCTTTCGCTCATGAAGTCGAAAGCTATCTGATTCGGGGGAGAGGCGGCCTCAAGGGGCGGCATGGGCGGTTCGCTCTTGTTACGCATACGCTGTGGCTCTGGCGCCGTGCCGGCCCGCCTGTCGGGGGTAGACGGCCGTCTGAGGCACCATCGCTGTCAACAGTTCGATCATCAGGGTTAAATTGCCGTGAATTTGGCGCTATAGGAGCCCTTGCCGCGTGCTTCATTTTGGGTGCGACCACGATATTGCGCGGTGCGAACCTTTCAGTCGTCTCAACAGCATCGCCAGAATGGTGCGCATTATCAAACGGCTTTGAGCTTGCCTTGCGACCGCAGGTCAACGCTCGGGCGCAACCTTCACCATGGAGAGCCCCGACGGGGCGGAACACCAGATGTGGGACATCCTCACCTACCTCATTCTGATCGTGCTCGTGGCCGGGGCCCTGGTCGGTGCGGCGCTGGTGGCACGGGGCGCGCTGACGGGTTCTTCCCCGCTGGAGGGCTTTTTTGGGCCGAAGCCGGATCGGCGGCTGGACGTAGTTGAACACCAGTCCATCGATGGCCGCCGGAAACTCATTCTGGTTCGCCGTGATGACGTCGAACATCTGATCATGACGGGAGGTCCCGTGGATGTCGTCATAGAGACCGGCATTTCATCGCGACCTGCGCGGGCGGACTACACGGATGGGGTCCAGCCTGTGTTCTCCAGGACGCCGCGTACCTTCGGGCAGGCTGGCACGGCGGAGAACTAGGTGGAGGCGACCTCATTTTCGCCTGTTCAAGGCCTAGACTGGCCCACCCGCTTATCCATCGTCAGGATCCAGGGCCGCGTACCCGATCACCGCAGCCGGGCCTGGCGCCGATCACTCCATCGCCGCGCCGCACGGCATTTCGAGAACGCTGGTGCGCGCGCAAGCAAACTCCGGAACAGGAAAAACTGATGACCGCACGACGCCAATTTTGCTTCACCCTCGCCATGCTCTGTGCGGGGTTGGGCACGGGCGTCACCGTTGGCGCCCCTGCGCAGGCTCAGTCGCTGCTCGAAGCTTTCGGCAACGTCGCGGGAGCCCATCTGTCACAGAAGGCCGAGGGTGAGGCTGCCCCGGATGCAGGCCAACCCACACCGGCGCCTGACACTGCACCGGCGCCTGACACTGCACCGGCTCCGGCCCGAACCGATGCGCCATCATCAGACGCGCCTCAGGCTGACGCTGTCCCGCCCGCACCGGAAGGGGCTGTTGCTCCCGGCACCCCCGCCCAGGCGCCGGCACCCGCAGCCGATGGCGGCGAAGCGCCACCTGCTGCCAACGGCGGCGAAGCGCCACCTGCTGCCAACGGCGGCGAAGCGCCACCTGCTGCCAACGGCAGCGAAACTGCACCTGCTGCCAACGGCAGCGAAACTGCACCTGCCGCCAACGACGGCCGGCCCGCGGCCACACCAGCTGAATTGGCGGCCGATCAACTCGCCATCGATGAAGTGCGCCAACCCGCGGTTTACCTGAAGGCCGCGGTGGACCTTTTGGAGCAGGATGTCGAAGCCGCGGCCTCAAGCGATGAGAACTTGGCCAAGCTGCGCGTGGAAATCGACGCCGTGATTGGCGGCGGTGACCTGTTCCTGGAAAGCCTCCAGCCGCGCTACAAGACTGTGACCGCGCAGATCGCCAAGCTCGGACCGCCGCCCGAAAAAGAGCAGCCGGCCGAAGCGCCCGCCATCGCCGCCGAACGCGCTCGGCTCGCCAAGCTTTCCGCCGAGATCGACGGGGCCATCAAGGCGACGGGGCTCGTCCAGTACCGGGCGCGCTCCCTGCTGACGCGCGTGCAGGAATTGCGCACGCGCCTGTTCGCGTCGCAGCTGCTTCGCCGCAACAGCTCGCCGCTTAGCCCCGACACCTGGAGCAACGTCGCGTCCGCCATGCCGGCTGCCGCTGCTGAGTTCAGGTGGTCGTTCTGGCGCCTGAAACGGGTTGCCGACGAGAATATCTGGGCGATCACGGCGATCGTCCTGGGATCACTCGCCCTGTACTTTGGTCTGGCCCACGTTCGCCGGCGCATTTTTGCCGCGCGGTTGGAGCCCCCCCGCGACGCCGCGCCCGACTTCTTCCAGCGTGCGGGTACGGCAGGCTGGGTGGCGAGCCTCTACGTGCTTCCCGCTGCGCTGGCCATGACGCTGCTATGCTTCGGCCTCGACTCGGTGGGATTCTGGTTCCTGGACAGCGAGCGGCTCGTTCTGACCGTGCTGCCGGCCGCACTTGTGTTCATCGGGGTGCGCGCGCTGGCCCGGGCGATCCTGCAGCCCAACCGGCCGGCGTGGCGCCTGATCGATCTTGCCGATCGTCCCGCCGCATCGCTCGCCACGGCGATGACGTTGATCGGTGCGGTCTATGCCGCCGACGTTCTGCTGCGCGAAGCCGTCCGGGTGCTGGCGATGCCGCTGTCGGTCAGCGTTGTGGTCGCCGCGCTGGCGAGCGTTGGATTGTCGGCGCTCTTGTTCAAAATCGCACGCACGCGCTTTGTTCCCCAGCCGCCGGTCGTTCGCGAGCCCGATCAGCCTTCCGACGCCCTGACCGCCGTGCCGCGTGACGCGGAGCCTGGGCAGCCGGTCCCTCAACAGGTTTCGCTGTTCGCACCCCGCCTGCTGAAGATCCCGCTGATCATCGTGGCGCTCTTCATTCTGGTGGCCTCCTTGGCGGGGTATGTGGCGCTGGGCCGCTTCGTGGCCGGTCAGGTCATCGTCACCGGCAGTTTTGTCGTGCTGGTCATTCTGCTGCATCTGGCCATCCGCGCGCTGGTCGGCGAGGAGGCCCGGGAAGATCGGGCGCTGGGCCGCGTGATGCATCAACGTCTCGGGCTCGACGACGGGCAATCGCGCACCGTTACGCGCATTGCCGGTTTTCTGCTTGATGGATTGCTGGCGCTCATCGCCCTGCCCTTCATCATGGCCACCTGGGGCTTTGCGCTGCCCGACACGCTGGCTTGGCTGAAGTCACTCGTGTTTGGCTTCGAAATCGGGCACGTCCGCATTTCGCTGGCCCAGATCGCCGCTGCAATCGGCCTGTTCCTGGCGCTGCTGTTCGTGACCCGGCAGGCCCAGCGCTGGATCAATTCATCCTTCCTGCAGACGGCCCGCATCGACGCAGGTGTCGCAAACTCGATCCACAAGGCGATCGGCTACGTGGGGTTCGCGCTGGCGCTGCTCGCGGCGCTTTCCTACAGCGGGCTCGATATTACCAACCTTGCCATCGTCGCCGGTGCGCTTTCGGTCGGTATCGGCTTCGGACTTCAGTCGATCGTCAACAACTTCGTCTCGGGCCTCATTCTGCTGATCGAACGGCCGATCAAGGTCGGCGATCTCGTCGTGATCAATGGACAGTGGGGCCGGGTGCGCAACATCGCGGTGCGCTCCACCGAAATCGAAACGGCCGATCGCGCGTCGCTGATCGTGCCCAATTCCGAGTTGATTACCACCACCGTCACGAACTGGACGCATCGCAACGCGCTCGCCCGCGTCACGATTCGCGTGTCGACGGGCTACGACAGCGACCCCGATCATGTGCGCAGCGTGCTCGAGAAATGCGCCTCGGAATGCCAGATCATTCTGCAACAGCCCAAGCCCGAAGTGGTGTTTGAGAATTTCGGGGCAAGCGGACTGGATTTTGCGCTGCATACGGTAGTGTCCGACATTGCCCGCGGGTTTGCCGCTCAGACGGATCTGCGCACGCGCATCATAAAGGCGTTCCGGAGCGAGGGAATCGAGGTTCCCTACAATCAGGTCGACGTCAATCTGCGCGATCTGGACTTTCTGCGCTCGATGCTCGCCAAGGCGCAGGCGCAGCAGGGTCGGAGTGGGGATGCACAGCCGTCAGGCGGCTCTGGCAGTGGCGCCCCGTCCAAGGCGCCCGGTGGCGGCGAAACCGCGTGAGGGTGCCGTCGCCTGGATGTCGCGCGGTGCGAGGCCCGGCCTGTTTTCAGCGGACGTGATCGCTTTCGTCGCGGTCGCCGAAGGCGGCTGGCGAGAGAGATTTGAGGTCGAGATCCCTGACCGCGATCCTGGCGACCTGCAGGGCACCGGGGCTGGGGCCGCGTTCAGCGGCGGCCAGAACGCCCAGCGCCACAGCCGCATTGTGGGCTGCGAGAATGCTTTCGGCACTCTCCGCACCCGCCTGGGCCAGACCATCAACGGTGAGAATAAAGAGCGCCCAACCTAGGGCCGCCCTGGACCAATGCTTGCCGCTGAACTTGAGAATGGACAGCATGACGGTACACACTCCAATGGGCCAAAAGGGCCTCGATGGAGATTGTGGCGGCAAATCCTTGCCTCCACGTTAACACCCGTCCTGAAATGGAGCAGCAGCCCGCGTGCCGGCCGCGTCATGCCGCTGATGATGGCGGTCAGTCTTCCCGGTAAACGCGCTCGCGGCGCTCGTGGCGCTCTTGCGCTTCCAGAGACAGCGTGGCGATGGGCCGGGCATCGAGCCGCTTCAACCCGATCGGCTCACCGGTCTCTTCGCAGTACCCGTAGGTGCCGTCCTCAATCCGGGCGAGCGCCGCGTCGATCTTAGAGATGAGCTTGCGCTGCCGGTCGCGGGCGCGCAGTTCGAGCGCCCGATCCGTTTCGGATGTGGCGCGGTCGGCGAGGTCGGCGTGCTGCACGGAATCCTCGTGCAGCCCTTCCAGCGTCTCCTTCGTCTGGCGGATGATTTCATCCCGCCACGTGAGGAGCTTCTGGCGGAAATAGAGGCGCTGGCGCTCGTTCATGAACGGCTCGTCCTCGGTCGGCCGGTAGTCCGGCGACAACACGATGGCGGAGGCCTTGGCGCGATCCACGAGTTTTTTGTCCGATTGCTTCTGAGCCGCGCGTGTCACGGCCTTGGGCTTGGCGGGAGCGGCTTTCACTGGGGCAGCCGGCTTTGTTGCCGCGCGTGGGGCGGGCTTGGAGGCGCGGGCACGCGATGCCGGCAGAGCGGCGGCGGATTTGGATTTTTCGGGCGCGGATTTTGCGGCAGGCTTGGATACCGCACGTTTGGCGGCCTTTGCGGCGGCCGGCTTTGCCGCGGCGGCCTTGGCCGGCGCCTTGCCGCGCGCGGCCGGCGCTTTGCGCGCTGACGTTCCGGAATTGCTCTTCTGGTCGCGTCTGCTCATCTCCGGCCTCCGTTGCGGCACCCTCGACGCCCGAGCCGGACTCGGCGCGACTGAACTATGTCCCGAGACCGGATGTCGCGATCCTATTGTCGCGCGCCAAGGGCGAAGTCAAGGCGGGCCGCACGCTGCCCGGCCGAATTGCAGAGAATCCCGCAAGTTTCGGTTACTTAATGACGTTCATTTATGTGCTGCGGCGGTCGGGTTGCAGGTGCGACACGCGCCGGCCCGGGGTGCCGGGTTCACAGACTCGAAGCGTTAACGCGAATTTAACGATTTCAATACAATCTTAGCGTGTATCCGGCTCAACCAACCATCCCCTACGGGAAACGCCGTCCAAGCGGGTTGGCGCGCCAGTTACACACCACACCACACCACTCCCACCACGGACCACTGTTCCAACATCCATCCAGAACTCGCCCGCGGCTCGGGCACGTCTCACACCACCTTGTCTCGCTTTCCGGTCCCAGCCTCTCGTCCCATCGAGGTCCCATCCGGCGAACGACGGCACGGTGCCCATAGAGCCCGGACTGAGAGGATCCAGCCGACCCCACCGCCTGGATCCATAGCGCCGCCCTCCTTGGCTCCCAAGAGGGCGGCGCCTTTTTTGGTGCATCGCGTCACCTTGCCCATGCTGCTGGCGGCGCTTAGGGTCCGGGCCTCATAGGGTCCGCAACCCAAACGCGAGAGATGCATGAAATTCGAAGGCACGCAGAGCTACGTCGCCACGCCTGACCTGAAGGTTGCCGTCAACGCCGCCATCACGCTGGAGCGGCCGCTGCTCATCAAGGGTGAGCCCGGGACGGGCAAGACCGTGCTGGCGCTGGAAGTGGCTCGCGCGCTGGGCGCGCCGATCATCGAGTGGCACATCAAGTCGACGACCAAGGCCCAGCAGGGCCTTTACGAATACGATGCGGTCTCCCGGCTGCGCGACAGCCAGCTCGGCGACCCGCGCGTGCAGGACATCGGCAATTACATCAAGCGCGGGAAGCTGTGGGAAGCGTTCCAGATGACGGAGCGGCCGATCCTGCTGATCGACGAGATCGACAAGGCCGACATCGAGTTTCCCAACGACCTTCTCCAGGAACTCGATCGCATGGAGTTCTTCGTCTACGAGACGGGCGAGACCATCAAGGCGCGCCAGCGGCCCATCGTCATCATCACGTCCAACAACGAAAAGGAATTGCCCGACGCCTTCCTGCGCCGCTGCTTCTTCCACTTCATCAAGTTTCCCGATCCCGACACGATGCAAAAGATCGTGGACGTCCACTTTCCCGGCCTGAAGGGGCGGCTCGTCGCCGAGGCCATGCGCATTTTCTACGACATGCGCGACGTGCCGGGCCTGAAAAAGAAGCCCTCGACCTCGGAATTGCTGGACTGGCTGAAACTGCTCTTGAATGAGGATATCGATTTCGCGACGCTGCAAGGAAACCGACGGCCGCAAGCTCATTCCGCCGCTCGCCGGGGCGCTGTTGAAGAACGAGCAGGACGTGCACCTGTTTGAGCGGATTGCGTTTATGAGCCGCCGCAAGGGCGAGTGAGCAGAAGAGCGGACGGTGACGCCATGGCAACGAACACGATGAGCGGCGGCTGCCAGTGCGGCGCAGTTCGCTTCCGGGTCGAGGGCACGCTGGGCGATGCGTCGGTGTGCCATTGCCGCATGTGCCAGAAGGCGTTCGGCAACTTTTATGCCCCGCTCGTATCGGTCGGCGGCGCGACCCTGACCTGGACCCGTGGCGCGCCCAAGCATTTCGCCTCGTCCAATTTTGGCAGGCGTGGATTCTGCGCCGATTGCGGAACGCCGCTCACCTACGAAGCGCCCGATGGGATCGCCCTGGCCATCGGCGCCTTCGACGATCCTGCCCCGATCGTCCCGGGCGTGCAGTTCGGTGTGGAGGGCAAGCTGCCCTACACGGACCAGATCGCGGCCCTGCCCAATCGCCACACGAGCGAAGATCTGACGGCCGCGCCGTTTCTCAACGATGTCGTGTCCAATCAACACCCGGACCACGATACCGACCGTTGGCCGCCCGCGTGAACAAGTCCCCCCAAACGCTGCGCTCGGCCGGGCACCTGATCGATAACGGGCTTGCCGGCGAGGCGCGCCGCATGGAGTTGGACGCGGTGGGCGCACGGTACGCCATCGCTGTGACGCCTGAGGTCGCAGCCCTGATCGACCCCACGGACGCTGCCGATCCCATCGCCCGCCAGTTCGTCCCCTCGTGGGATGAACTGACGGTGCATCCCGCCGAACGCGCCGACCCGATCGGCGATCATGTCCGCTCCCCATTGCCGGGACTGGTGCACCGCTACCCTGACCGTGTGCTCTTGAAGATCATCGGCGTCTGTCCGGTCTACTGCCGCTTCTGTTTCCGCCGCGAGATGGTGGGGCCGGATGCCGGTCAATCGATGTCGGACGAAGAGATTGACGCGGCCCTGGCCTACATCCATCGCCACCCGGAAATTTGGGAAGTCATCCTGACCGGCGGCGATCCGTTCATGCTGTCGCCGCGGCGGGTCGCGGCGTTGCGCGCGGGCTTGGCCGGCATCACACATGTCGGCGTGCTGCGCTGGCATACCCGGGTACCGGTCGTCGATCCCAGCCGCGTCACGCCCGAACTTCATCACCGCGCTCAAGAGCGGCCCGCAGACGACGGTGATCGGGTTGCACATCAATCATCCGCGCGAACTCACCGCCGATGCCCTGACGGCCATCGCGCGATTGGCTGATGCAGGCCTGCCGCTCGTCAGCCAGACGGTCCTCCTGCGGGGGGTCAACGACGACGCGGCGACATTGGACAGCCTGATGCGGGCGCTCGTTCAGGCTCGCGTGATGCCCTATTACCTGCACCATGGCGATCTGGCGCCGGGCACGGCCCACTTCAGGGTGCCGATCGCGCGCGGACTGCACCTGATGGCCGATCTCGGCGCCCGTCTCTCGGGCATTGCCCGGCCCGCGTATGTCCTCGACCTCCCCGGCGCCCACGGCAAGATCGTGCTGACGAGTTCGGCGGTTCGCCACGTTCAGGACGGCTACGAAATTACCGCGCGCGACGGCACGGTGCACATCTATCGCGACGCCCTGCCGGACCCGTCCGTCCCGGCGCGCGCGAGCACCCGAGCCCTAAACGGATCTTAAGCCGTTGCACGTTAGGACGGAGCCATGGCACGCCCGGCTCACTCCGGCCGTCTTGCTCCGCCGGGCCACCGCGGCAGGTCCACCGTGCGCACGACGGCGTAACGGCTGCGGCGATGCCTTGCGTGATGACCCCATCCGCCGCGCAGGCCTGCGATTTGCCGCCTCCCGCTCTTCAAGGCCTCGACGTGCCGCGCTTTTATGCCGACAGGACCGGCACCGTTGAAGATCCCGTTCTGAAGGCCCTGCAGGTGCGTGGTACCGCGCCGGTGCGGGCCTGGCTCTCGCATGTGACCCGGGAGGCCGATAGTTCCCTGCGCCGCGCATCGCCTTCGCTGGGCGCCTACAAGGCGCGTTGCGCTGTGGAATGGTTGGAAGCCTGGGCAGCGCGCGATGCGTTGCTGGGCACGATGGCGACGAAACAAGCCGAGGCCGAGCGGCGCTGGACACTGGCCGGTGCGGCGCTCGCCTACCTCAAGGTGCGCGCCCATGCCGAGCCACATCAGCAGGACACGATCGAGCGCTGGCTGAGGCGGCTATCGGCCCGCGCGGCCGCAGCCTTCCAGGCCAGCGGCGCCAAGCCAAACAATCATCTCTATTGGCTCGGATTGGGGCTTGCCGCCACGGCTGTTGCCACGGAAGATCGGGCGCGCTGGGCCGAAGCGCGTACAATTCTCGATCAAGGCGCGGCGGCCGTTCAGGCCGACGGCACGCTGCCGCTGGAACTGGCGCGGGGCCGTCGCGCCCTGCACTATCATGTCTTCGCCGCCATGCCGCTCGTATCTCTGGCCTATCTCGCACAGGTCCACGGCGAGACCCTCCCGCGGCGGACTATGGACGCGCTCGACCGGCTGGTCGCGCGCACGGTGGCCGGGCTTCAAGATCCAGACGATTTCGGGCGGCGCGCGGGCGTCCCCCAAGAAGCCCCCGTGCGCGCGGGTGCGGGGTGGCTGCAGCTCTATGAACGGCTTACGCGCACGCCGCTGGTCATCCCGGCACCCGAAACACCTGCCGGTCACCGGTGGCTGGGGGGCAATGTGCTGCTCCTCGCCAAAGCCCTTGAACCGGCCGCGCCCTAAACCCCGTGCCCGGTCGGCGGGAAAAATACTCCGGGTTATTCGCATCAGTTGGTGTGCGCACACCCGACAACGATCATTGTCGGATCAAATTTGCTGTGCCAAGCTGCCGCAGCTTTCACGTGTTCCGGTCCGCCTCGACGCGGGACCGGCATCCGGCATCGTCCGGACACATAAGACTTCCATTCGGAGAGGAAACCCATGAACGAGCAATTGAAGTCCGAGACCTTTCACGGCGCGTGTCCGCATGACTGTCCGGACACGTGTTCCATGGTCTACGAGGTCAAGGGCGGCAAGCTCACCGAGGTGCGCGGCAACAAGGATCACCCCTTCACCCGGGGCGGCCTGTGCGTGAAGCTCAAGGATTTCCACGATCATCACGCCAATCCCGATCGCCTCATGTATCCCATGCGCCGCGTCGGGCCGAAGGGGTCGGGCCCCAACGGCGGCAACACATTCGAGCGCATCACCTGGGACGAGGCCATCAAGGAGATCGGGCAGCGCTGGCGCGACATCATCGCCGAGTACGGCAGCCAGGCCATCATGCCGCAAAGCTATCTCGGCAACATGGGCCTCGTGCAGGGCATCAATTCCGGCGACCCGTTCTTCAACCGTCTGGGATCGACGGTCAACGAGAAGACCTATTGCACGTCGGGCTCATCGACCGCCTGGCTGCTGACGCATGGGCCGACCGGCGGTGTCGATCCGGAGAGTTTCGTTCACTGCAAATATATCGTCATCTGGGCCTGCAATTCGATTTCGACCAACCTGCATCACTGGCCTTTCGTGCTCGAAGCCCAGAAGCGCGGTGCCAAGATTGTCGTCATCGACAGCTACCGCTCGCGTACGGCCAAGGCCGGCGACTGGCATATCTGCCCCAAGCCCGGCACCGACGGCGCGCTGGCGCTGGGTGTCATCAATTCGATGATCGAGCAAGGGCTGGTCGATCAGGACTACGTCGACAAGTACACCCATGGCTTCCCCGAACTGAAAGAGCGGGCTGCCGATTTCACACCCGCCTATGTCGAGAAGGTGACCGGCGTCAAAGCCGAGGATGTCGTGCGCTTCGCGCGCGAGTTCGCCACGGCCCAGCCGTCGGCCATCCGCATCGGTGTTGCCATTGAACGCTCCGCCGGTGGAGCTCAGGCCGCGCGCGCCATCTATGCCCTTCCGGCGCTGGCCGGCTCCTGGCGCCATGTCGGCGGCGGGATGCTGCAGCTGCCCCTGTGGGACTTCCCCGTCGACTGGGTGAAGGCCGCCCGCCCCGACTGGATCAAACCCGGCACGCGCGTCGTCAACAATCTGCGTCTGGGTCAGGCGCTGACGGGGGAAATGAAGCTCGACCCGCCGATCAAGAGCATGTTCGTGTTCTGCACCAACCCGGTCATCCAGTCGCCCGAGACCAACAAGATTGTCGCCGGTCTCCTGCGCGAGGATCTGTTCACGGTCGTGGCGGAGCATTTCCTGACCGACACGGCCAAGTACGCCGACATCGTACTGCCCAGCGCCATGGCTGCCGAAGCCGAGGACATGCTGTGGTCCTGGGGGCACTTCTACCTCACGTACAATGCCAAGGCGATTGATCCGCCGGGCGAGTGTCTGTCGACCTCAGAGATGTGGCGGCGGCTGGCGGCCGAGATGGGCTTCGACGATCCCGTCTTCAAAATGACCGACAGCGAGTTGTGCGCGGCCTACATCAATTGGGATGATCCCAAGATGGGCGGCGTTGACATGGAGTATTTCAAGACTCTACGGCTACTACAGGATCGACGTCGGACCGGTCGACAGCCGCGCACCCCACAAGGACGGCAAATTCCCCACGCCGTCCGGAAAGGTGGAACTGCTGTTGCACGACGCCAAGAACTTCGTGGCGGGGCCTTTCCGCGCCATGTACGAGGGCGAACAGTCGGGCGAACCCATCGATCCGCTGCCCGGCTACGTCGCGCCGCGCGAGTCGCCGGAAACCAATCCCGAACAGGCGCAGAAGTTCTCGCTCAACATCATCTCGCCCAAGAGCCACGCGTTCCTCAACTCGTGCTACGCCAACGAGCCCCACAAGATCAAAGCGCAAGGCGAGCAATTCGTGCTGATCTCGCCCGCCGACGCGGAGAAGCGATCGATCCGTGAAGGTGATCCGGTGCGTGTGTTCAATGCCCGGGGCGACTTCGAGGGCGTGGCCCGTGTCACGGAGGACGTCAATCCCGGCATCGTCGTGGCCACGCTGGGCTACTGGCGTTCGCTCAACCGTTCCGATGGATCGGTCAATTCTATTTCCTCGGATGCCTGGAGCGGCCTTGGCCGCGCGCCGACCTTCTCCGATAACCTCGTCGAGGTGACCCGGGTGAACTAGCCCCACACCGGCTTGCCGAGTGTGGGCGGGAAACGAGCCCCACACCGGCTTGCCGAGTGTGGGCGAAGAGAGATCCAGCCCCACACGCGCCTGCGCAGTGTGGGCGGGAAACGAGCCCCATACGCGCCAGCGCAGTGTGGGCAATGAAGAAATTCCCCGCCCGTGCCCTTCTGGGTGCGGGCGGGGTGGGATGAGGCAGGTGGCGTCCAAGCCACAGCCCCCGGCATTCCATCGGTGATCCGTTACAACACCTACCGTTCCTCATCCGTGACCGGCTATGGTTCAGGGCTGTTTTGTGGGGGGCTGTATGCGTCGTTGGGCAGTAGCGTCATTGATTACATGCGTCTTGTGGGGTGGGATCGGGTCGGGTCCTGTTCAAGCCGATGCCATTTCCGACAATCTGAACGTTATCCGCATGTCGCCGCCGCTGGCGTACTACACGCCGGGCACCATCGCGCGCGGGCACCTGGATCGGCGCACTTATCAACGCACGGGTGAAAAGCTGCTGAAGGTCGAATTGGTCCGCTGCCGGGCCAAGTTCGACGAGGACGGGTTTTCTCAGGCCCTCGAAGGCGCGGCGTTCGTCACGCACGATCAGAAGTCATTCGGGCTTTCGGCTGGATGGGCCAACATTCTCAACGCGTCGTTCAACGGCCAGTACGTGCATAACGTGACGCTGACGTTTACCGGTACGATCTACGAATACGATGAGCAGAAGCTGGAGCAGCTGCGCGTCAAGTGCCTGGGCTCGGCGAACCCGAAGCGCGACCAGCGTCAGCACCAATTCCAGATCGTGCGGCTTGCTGTCGGGCGCTTCGAATACAAGCTGGAATTCGCCGGGAGCGCGAGCGCGGGTCTGAAGGGTGTCATCGCCAAGAAGTTCGCCGCCGAGTTGGGCGTTTCGGGTGGCGTCGACAAAAGTGGCATGGTGGTCATTCCCAATGGCGCCATGGCCGCGCCACTCTGGCGGACCGATTGGTAGGCGGGCGGTGAACCGCACATAGAAAAAAGCCCCGGATCGCTCCGGGGCTTTTCGTGTTTTGGGGGCCGGGAAAAAGCGGCTCAGTAGCAATGCTGGCGCAGTTCCCAACCGACGACCTTCATGCGGCCCTTCTTGTCGACCTTGTGCACGGGCACGCGGTGATAGCTGCAGTAGTAGTCGCCGACGCGGCCTTCAAAGCCATGCAAAGGCTTCTTGGTGCGATAGGTCTCGGAATAGAACTCCTTGCCTTTCTTGGCTTCCGCCGCACCGCTTGCGACGACGGCTGCCGCGCAGCCGAAGGCCACGGCAAGGGCGAGAGCTTTGCTGGTCATGTGCATCATGGTCGGTCGTCCTTGATTTGTCTGGGACCCGTCGGGGCCCATGGTTGAAATGACGCCATTCCTACCGGCCCTGCGAGGCTGCCGCTGTCTCCATGGATACAGCCGCTGCGGCATCGCTGGTCACCGGATCCTGGTCTGCTGGGTACAGACTACACCCGCCGCGAGACAAACGAGA
Organism: uncultured Alphaproteobacteria bacterium; assembly: GCA_963786675.1. Taxonomy (GTDB): domain Bacteria; phylum Pseudomonadota; class Alphaproteobacteria; order Rhizobiales; family Hyphomicrobiaceae; genus JAGVSR01. The sequence goes on from CAWAZY010000003.1 coordinate 760,571, forward strand.
TACGAAAAACCCCGGGGGTTAACCCGGGGCCTTCGCAGGTGCGAATTAGCGGCTTTGTGAGCCTGGTAACGGGCTTAGTAGCAATGCTGCTGGAGCTCCCAGCCGACGACCTTCATGCGGCCGTTGACGATCTTATGGACCGGCTTGCGGATGTAGCTGCAGTAGTAATCGCCGGCGCGGCCCTCGAAGCCGTGCATGGCCTTTTTCGTGAAGTACGACTGCGAATAGTAATCCTTGCCCGCACCGGCGTGGGCGGCTTGGCCAGAAACCAGCGTGGCGCCGGTTGCCAGAGCAAGGGTCAGAGCGAGAGCCTGAGCGAAGGTCTTGGTCATGGTCGATCCCCTTTGAGGTTCAGGGCCGCGTGGGCCCGCGTTGGATGGCCCAGGTATAGGGCGCGGCGGTGCACGGTGCTGTCCCCGCCGGAACAGGGTGCGAAATATCCAGAATGTCCCTGACCAAGGCAGTCATGCACAGCACAGAAGGGCCCTGACCCTGACGCTGCCTTGAATGCAGGCTAAGGAGGCGCTGGACAAGGACGCAAGGAGGCTGATGCCATGCGCAAACTCATGCGAGGCGCGATTCTGCCAGGTATCGCCGTGGCTCTGGCGGCCTGCGCGGGAGATGGGGCCGTCATTCCGGGCGGCGGCGTGAACGTCGGTGATTCCTCGCAGCTACGCAAAATCGTACCGGCCGAGGAACTCGAGACATCCGCCGCTCAGCAGTACGGGGCTCTCATTCAGAAGGCGCAAGCCGACGGCACGCTGGCGCCCGAGACCGATCCGCAGCTGATCCGGTTGCGGACCATCGCCAATCGTATTGTTCCGGGGGCTTCGCGGTTCAATCCGCGGGCCGGTCAGTGGCAATGGAGTGTCAACCTCGTCCGCTCCCCGCAGATCAACGCGTTTTGCATGCCCGGCGGTAAGATCGCCTTCTATACGGGCATTCTCGAACAGCTGAAGCTGACGGACGACGAGGTTGCCGTCATCATGGGACACGAGATGGCCCATGCGCTGCGCGAACATGGCCGCGAACAGATCGCCAAGGGTACGCTGACCAAAGTCGGCAGCGAAGCGCTCTCGACGGCCATCGGAGGAACGGCGGGATCGCTCGTCAAATCGGGAGCGGGGCTTCTGTCGCTCAAGTTTTCGCGCGACGATGAAACGGACGCCGATCTGGTCGGGTTGGAACTGGCCGCGCGGGCCGGGTACGATCCGCGCGCGGGCGTGACGCTGTGGAAGAAGATGGCCGCGGCCCAGAAGGGCGCGCCCATGGAATGGTTTTCGACCCATCCCTCCAGCACGTCGCGCGTGGCGACGATCGAAACCAACCTGCCCGCAGTGCTTCCGCTCTATGAGAAGGCTAAAAAGGGCCAGCCGGGTTAGATGGCGGCGTGCTCCGTCGTCTAGCGCCGCAGCGGGTAGAAGCTCCTGAACAGCGCGATGGTCGCCGGCAGGATGATCAGCTGCCCGATCAGCGAAGCCGTGAGGCAGATCCCCGCCAGCTGCCCGAATAGGCGCAGCGACGGCAGATGCGACAGCATGGTGACGCCGAGACCCAGCGCCAGGACGATGGTCGTGAGCACCACCGCCGGACCGATATGGTGCGCGGTCTCCTTCAGTGCCAGATGCGCCGAATTGGGGCCGGGTCCGATGCCGTTCCTCTTCGAGCCGGAAGCGGTTGAGGAAGTGGATCGTGGAGTCGATCGCCAGTGAGAAAGCGACCGTCAGCGCGACGATGGAGGCAAACTGCATCCCCTGCCCCATGGCCCAAAGCAGAGCGCCGGTCGCGAAAATGGGAAACAGCGACGGCAGAATGCTCGACACGCCCGCCATGACCGATCGGAGCGCGATGCCGAGGAAGATGAAGATCACGAAGATATCGCCGATGAGCCCCCAATTCAGTTCGCTGATCAGCTTGGACGAGTTGCGCGCCGCGATGGCCGGCAATCCGGTGACGATGATCTCATAGCCTTTGTGCTCGGCGCGAACCGGCGTCAGCGCCTTGTCGATCTTGTCTACGATCGGCAGGATTTCGCTGGCATCGATATCGGGTAGACGCGCGGTGACCAAGACCGCCGTCTCGCTCTCGTCGATGAAGCGGCGCACCAGATGCTTGGGCAGAATATCGACATAGCTCTTGATCGTCGCCACGTCGGCGCTGCCGGCTTCCGCGAGCCAGCGCCGCAGACTTTCCAGCGACCAGACATTGCCCAGACCCGCTTCCTTCTCAAGCACCTCATGCGCCCGTGCGATGACGGACAGCGTGCCGACGTCATAGAGTCCGATCCCGCTGCCGTCCGGCGCCTTCTTCCACTGGATCATGACATGCACGGGGTTGGCGCCCGTCAGCTTTTCGTCGAGCTTGGCGGTGGCGGCCAGCGCCTGCTCCTTGTCGGGGACCTGATCGGCGAGGCGGTACATAGGCGTCAGCTGGGCATAGGCCCAGCCCGTGGCGGCCACCGCGCCCACGCCCATGAGGAAGTAGACGAGCGGACTGGCGATGACCGTGCCAATAATGCGTTCCGACATGCGCTGAAGGACGCCGACGCCACCGGTGTCATGCTCGCGGATGTCAGGAACCGTCTCTTTTTCGGGCCGGATCAGGAGAACGGCAAGCGTGGGCACCACGACGGCGACCGCGATGTAGGAAATCGCCACCGCCAGAAGTGCCGCCTGCCCGAAGGTGCGGATCAGCGCGCTTTCCGCGAACTGGAAGGAAAGGATTGCGATCGCGGCGTTCATGGCGGTCAGAAGACAGGCGGGTGCCACGTCCAATACGGCGTTGCGCGCGGCCTGCATGCGGTCAACGCCGGCGAGGATGTCGCGCCGGATCGAGAAGACGAGATGCATGCTGTCGGAGAAGCCGGCGACGAGGATCAGCGGCGTGATGACATTGACGAACAGGTTGAGGCGGTAATCCAGCCCGCCGACGACGCCCAACGTCCAGAGAATGGCGATGGATGGTCCCGCCACAGCGATCAGCGTCAGCGACAGGCGCCGGAAGAATAAATAGGCGACGACGAGGCCAGCCAAGAACCCCAAACCGTTATAAACCAGCCGGTCGCGCTCGACGGCGTTGCGGATTTCAAGCTGCATGACGGGCGCGCCCGTCAGCGTAGCGGTCATGCCCGAACCTTCGAGTTCCTTGTCGACCACGGACTGAATGCCGCCGATGATCGTGCGCGCCGATTGTTCCTCCACGGCCGCGCGGTCGAGCGCGATGACGATGAGCGCCAGTTCGCCATCTTCGGAGACAAATTTGCCCTTGACGATGTCGTTGGATTTCAGCGCCTCGATCATGGCGTCGTAGGCGGGCCCCTCAGGGGGCAGTTCGTCGGGGACGACAGGGGCGGCGTAGCCCGTGGCGTCGGGCTTGCCGCGTGCCGACAACATCGAGACCAGTCCGCCGACGCCGTCGGTGAGTTGCAGCTCAATAATCGCGTTCTGCAAGATCTTGAGGCCGTCCCGGCCGCAACACGTTCTTGCCGTCGACGGCGATCAGGACGTCGTATTCGCTGGACGGGAAGCGCCGGTCGATCTCTTCGTACTGGCGGAATTCCAGGGTGTCGGTGCGGAAGAGTTCGGAAAGACTGTCATCGACCTTGAGGCGCGAGACGCCAACAGCGGCCAGCAGCGTCAAGAGCGCGATCACGATCGCGGAGACGACCGGCGCCTTGAGTGCGACGAGACCCAACTTGTCGATGCCAAACGAAAACAGGAAGGAGCGTCGCGGCGCATCCTTTTCAGCCATGATGGTCCTATCCCCCAAGGCCTTGCCCGTCTTTCCGGGGCGTCAGCCGCATTTCGAAATCCTGGCCGGGGTCGTATCCGCCAGCCCGCGCGCCAGCCCGGTCGAAATCTTGCCGGAGAATCACAAGGCACACGTTCAAATCGTTGCATTTACGGCCCTGCCGGGGCAAGCCTCGGTTGAGTTCGCGTCGTCCAGCCGTCACATTAGGCCCGGAACGGCGGCGCAGCCGGGGTACACCTCATATCTGGATGGCGGACGTTATGGCCGATAAGTCGATCGATACCCGCGGACTGGCCTGTCCGCTGCCCATCCTCAAGGCGCGCAAGGCCATGGGCGACATTCCCCCGGGCGGCACGCTGGAGGTCTTGGCGACCGATCCGGGGGCCACGGACGACTTCGCCGTGTTCTGTCAGACGGGCGGTCACACTCTGATTGAGACCACCGAGGAAGGCGGGGTTCTGCGCTTTCTTCTGCGCCGTGCCGGGGGGTAGCCAGCTGGCCCCTTTGCCTGGCGGACCTGCCCCCAACCATGTTGCGCGGCCCGGCTTTTTTGCCCGCTCCTGACCCCGGTGTCGTGGCTTCTCCGGCCAACTTGACAACGCGCCCGCCCCCCTCGCATAAGAGCCGTCTCGCGCCGCCCCCTCGATAGGGATCCCACGGTGCCGGGCGGTTAGCTCAGCGGTAGAGCACACCCTTCACACGGGTGGGGTCGCAGGTTCAATCCCTGCACCGCCCACCAGAGCTCAAGTTTTCCCAGCACGCCACGGCGGAGTGGCTGACAGGCTCGCTCGTCTTGGCGAAGTTGCGCGGACATCGCTTGCGCCGCGATCGTGCTGCACGCGCCGTACGATTTCGCGATAATCCCTGATTATTTGCAGACTGTGCCTTTGGCGCACTTGTCTGCCGCGAATCGTGACGACCGCAGAAGTATACACTCGAAGACTGCATAAGAAGGCGTTTACTTTAAGCCTTCTTCCGGTTTCAGTTGCGTGTGAGGGGCGTTTGAAAAATGGATAACTCGAACGGGCCGGCCGGACCGGACGGTGTCAAGCGCGCGGCGGCTAAATTATCAAAAGTCAGCACTCCAGATGCGCCGCAGTTCCCGGCTCATTCCTATTCTGACGGTATTCCTGAGCCTCGTGCTTTTCGTCGCCTATTCTCTCCCCTCTGGGAACGAGCAACTCGCAAACGAACTCGGCCTTGTGCACAGCGAACAGGATCCCCTTACCTTTGAAAAGATTGCCACGAAGCTTAACGCCAACGAAGACGGATTAAAGGACAGATTAAACGAGCGCCTCTTTGCGTCGAAGGACGAGAACGGAAACGATCGCGCGTTTGGCGACTATGTGCGTGGCTTCTATGACGTCGGGCGCCCGATGGCCAAAATCTTTCTCGATCAGCTGATCGGCAAGGACTTTCCCTGCGATTGCCAGGTCGGTCTTTCACACTGTTTGGCAACTGAGCCTCTATTCGCTTCTGCCGGGCCTTGCGGGCCTCATCTACCGGCGCAACTTTCTCGCATGGTTTCTGACCTCGTTCGTACTCCTCCTTGGCGTCAACGCGTCGGGACTTTTCGGTTCGCTGACGACGGGCGAAGAGCCGATGCCGGTGTCCGGCGAGCTGTTTTTATTCATCGTCTCGCAGCTGGTGATCCTGCTGCTCGCCTTCCGGCTGCGCCGGCATGCGCAAGGTTTCGAGTTCCTCAATCCCAAGGCGCACAACTGGATTCTCACCGGACTTCTGGTGGCTGTGGGCGTCGCCTGCTTCATGGGCTGGGGACCGGGGTATTCGGCCAGCAGTGGTCCAAGTTGGATATGGGGCTTTCTCGGCGATGGGCCCATGCGGTGGTTCTATAAGGCGGAGTTCCTGTTCCTCGGCCTGCCGCTTGTCTATTTTCTGTTTCGCAACTCGTCGCCTTGGCCGGCACGCAAGGGCAAGTACATCGTCATTTGTCTCGACGGCACGAGCAATACGCCCGACCAGATCGAACGCGGCTTCGCGGCCCAGACCAACGTCTACAAACTTTTCAAGATGCTTCACTCGAGCGGGGGGCCCTACGTGCCCCAGGGCGAGTTCGATGCGTCGCTCTGCAAACGATATGGCGAGCGCCAACTGGGGCTCTATTACGCGGGTGTCGGCAACAAGTACGACCAAAATCCCATTCTTCAGGTCTTCGGGCTCGCGACCGGCATGGGCGCCGACGAGATTGTCGAACGGGCTTATCTCGATCTTATCCGCGTCTACCGGCCCGGCGACCGCATCGTGATCACGGGCTTCAGCCGGGGGGCTGCCATTGCCCGCCTGCTCTCGCGCACCATCGACGCGCGCGGTGCGCCGCGCTCGGTGTGGACACTCTTTCTTTTAGGGCAGCACCGCTGCATTTGGATGTCGAGCGTCAAGAACCCCGTCCCCATTTCGGTTCTTGGTTGTTGGGATACCGTCGGCGCCTTCGGCGTTGCCAAGACGATCGCCGGGATCAATTTCCAGCAGTTCAACATGGGCAAGGACCTGTCCGTGCCCGACAACGTCGAGCGCGCCTACCACATGGTTGCCCTCGATGAGCGCCGCGACAGTTTTGAGCCGACCCTGATGGACCCCGACCCCATCCGGCCGGAACGCATCGTGGAAATCTGGTTCCCGGGCGATCACGCCAACATCGGCGGCGGCTGGGCCACGGATCAGCTGTCCGATATCACGCTGGATTTCCTGCTTAGGCACATCAGCAGCGGCTATGCCGTCGCCGAAACCGATACACCCGGTGCCGAGACATGGGGCGTCTATCTGTCGGCGCGCAAAGCCGACAAGGCTGAGGTCGCCTGCCGGACGGATTGCGATGACGGCGACGTCGCCATCGTCGATCCGGATTACAAAGGTCAGGTGCGGGCGTGGTTCAGCCACCTCTATACCTACCGTCCGCGAACGCTGCCTTTGCATGCGGTCATCTCAGAGACGGTCTTCGAGCGTATGGCGACCGTGCGGCCGGCCTATGCGCCCGAAGCCCTGTTCAAACTCAACGAAGCCCTGGACAACCATCGCGACGCCGTCGTCGCCGGAATCGGAAAGTTCGAGGAAACCGAGTCCCTGACCGAAGACGAGCGCACGAAGGTTCTGCAGGCCAACAAAAGTCTCCGGCTCTTACGCTGGCCCGATTACAACCGGGATGTGCGAAAGAAAGTGCAAATCCGTCTGGAAGAGCGCGATGCGCTGTTGGGCGGGGCCGCTCCCGTTGAGCCGACCGCGCGCGAAGCGCAGCGGATCGCGGCGCTTGAAGCAGCACTCAACCCGGAGAAGATTCTCGTTAACGCCGCATTGGCGTAGCGCGCACGCGGTTGGTCATCATCCGCTGCGCGTCGATCAGGGCACCGGCACGATATCGACCGCGACGCTCACCGTGTGTTCGCCGCCGCCCAGGAGAACGCCGCTGATCGGTGAGATGTCGTCGTAATCGCGGCCGTAGGCGATCGTGATGTGTTCGTCGCTGACGGCGATGCCATTGGTGGGATCGAAATCGACCCAGCCAGCTCCCTGCGACCAGACGCTGATCCACGCGTGCGAGGCATCCGCACCTTGCAGGCGGGGCATGCCAGGCGGCGGCTGGGTCAGGATATAGCCACTGACGTACCGGGCCGGAACGCGCAGCGCCCGCAGGCAGGCGAGCGCCAGATGGGCGAAGTCCTGACAGACGCCCCGGCGTTGCTGGAAGGTCTCCGTGACGGGCGTGGAGATATCGGTTGCCGTGGCATCGAACGTGAAATCCTGGAACATGCGCCGGTTGAGGTCGGCGGTGGCATCCAGAAGCGGACGTCCCGGCAGAAACGACTGCGCGGCATAGCTGGCGATGTCCAGCGTGGGGTTCGTCAGGCGCGAGGCGCATTGATACTGCGCAACGTCCAGATCGACGCCGCCCGTGGTTTGCGGAGACAGACCTCGCCGGTTCATCCCAGGGCCGGTCCGTCGCGGGATCAATCGACGGGCGCGGTGTGGTGGTGATTGAACTGCGGGCATGAAGCACGAGTTCGTCGTGCGGCGCTTCGATGTCGAGCATCACGACGGGATTGCCGAAGGCGTCTGTCAGGTCCTGGCGGAGCGCGGGGGCTGGCTGCACGAGAAGACTGTGGTGGCGCACGGTCTGCCAGGGGCAACTGCGCGGGCTCATGTGGATCAGATGCTGCGACTGAACCACGGGGAACGTGTAGCGGTAGTGGGTCTTGTGACTGACGTCGAAGTTCATGGACGTGGCTCGGTGCGGGTATGAACCCGCTGCGGGGCATCATCGGTCAGATTGAAGTAATGCCGGCCGAGTGCGTCCGAAAGATCCGGCAGCAAGGTCAGCTGATCGCGCAGCAGGTCTTCCAAGGCGCCACGGTTCTCCACACGCGACATGGCCTCCACATCCGCCAGGCGGATCGACGTAAGCAGCGACAGGCTGAGCCGGCGATCCTCCGACAGGCTCACGCCGCGCCGTCCGTCGGGCAGGGATTCCATGTGCTGCGACAAGGTCCCCAATTGGTAGGCCAAACTGCGGGGATTGGCTTCGTCCAGCAGTAGAAGGTCGAGCACCAGCGCCAGCATGGGGTCCAGCCGGTAGCGCGACCGGTAGGTAATGAAGCTGTCCGCCAGTTCCAAGAGCAGCAGAAGACTGCTCGCCTCTGCGTCGGGTTCGGGCGCGGGGATGAAGAGCGTCAATAGTGCTTCACTCAGGTTGTAGGCACGTTCGAGCCGCCGGCCCATGTCGAGGAACGACCAGCCGTAGTTGCGCGTCATGTTCTCGTGCATCAAGCCGTTGAAGGCGGCGATGGCGGCGAGCCCTTCGTCGAGCTGATCGAGGACGGCAACCGGCGGCGATGTGGAAAGCGTGGCGGTCCAGCTGTCGCCGGGTCGGAAGCGCGCGAGTGCCTGCCAAGCTTCCAGCGAGAGCCGGTCGCGGGCGAGGTTCGCCACGCGATAGAGACCCTCGAAGGTCCGGTCGAGCGTGCGATGCGATGCGCCGCCCGAAACGAGATGCCCGCAGAGTTCCTCGATTTCCAGATCGGCTGGATGCTGGCGCGCCGCCGACAGCTGCGGCTTGACTTCCGTAAGCAGGATCTCGAGGCATCGGCGCGCGGCGCGCCGCCCGGTCGGCAACCCGCCATCTTCCTCCACACGCCGCAACGCACCCCGCAGCACACGCATGGTCCAGTCGGCCCGTTCGCTGTAGCGGCCAAGCCAGAACAGATCGTCGGCGACGCGACTTTGGATGACGCGCTGGGAACGCTCGACCCGGGCCGTCTCCAGCGTCGGCCGCCAGAGACTCACATGCGGCGCCTGCTCTGCGTCGGCCAGCATCCAGACGTCGCGGGTCTGGCCATCGGGCGAACTGAGCGCCACGGCCCGGTCGGGATCGACGGTCATCGCCAGACCGCTCGGCATGGCCGAATAGCCCGTCTCCGTCTGGGCCACGAACAGGCGCATGGCGAACGGACGTGGTGCCAGGCCCTCGCTGGTGTGAATGGGTGCGGTGCTGAAGCCGATCTTTTCCTCAGCGACGAGTCGTGCACCGTGAAGTTCGATTTCTCGCTTCAAGAGATCGCGCTGAGCCGCGCTCATCGTCCGGGGGTCTTGGCCGAGATCGGCTTGCCCGGGCCGCCCGGTTCCCTCTTGTGTCTTGCGGATGAGCAGCCCGTCGAGATGGGCAAGAACGTGCGCGCGCGCGTCGGCGTCTCCGAGCCAATAGCGCGGCGCATCCGCCAGCATCAGGTCTTCGCTCAGCAGATGCTGACACAGGCGGGGAAGATACGTGCCCCAGCCGCGGTTCTGCGCCAAGCCCGTGCCGGCGGCGTTGACGACCAGACGCGGTGATCGGCGGCTCACGCGCGTCAGGCCCGGCGGTCCGTAAAATCCGGATGGGTCCAGTTCCAGCGGATCAATCGTGCGGCCATCCACGCAGCGCACGATCAGATCGATTTCCTTCAGGCCCTCAAGCGTTTTCAGCGCGACCTGATTGCCCTTCGTTCGCAGATCGCTGCCTTCGACGAGGTGATAGCCGAGGTAACGGGCGAGATAGGCATGCGAGAAGTAGTCCTGGTGATGGGGTCCAGGTGTCAACAGCGCGATGCGGGCATTGTCGCGGCCACTCTTGGCGCGCAGCGCACCTTGCAGGGTCTGAAAGTGGGTCGCGAGGCGCTGGGCGTTGCACTGTTTGAATAGATCACCGGCGACGTGCGTGTGCACCACCCGGTTGGCGAGCGTGAACCCGACGCCGGCCAGCGTCTCGGTATGATTGTCGATGACCCGCCATTTGCCGTCCGCGCCGCGCGCCAGATCGGCGGCATAGAACTGCAGTCCGCCCGCATGGGGCAGGATGTCGTGGCAGGGTCTGAGGAACGCTGGATCGGAGAACACGAGGGCGGGCGGAATGAGGCCGTCGCGCATGAGACGTTGCGCACCGTAGAGATCGGTTAGGATGGCATCGAGCAGACGGGCCCGTTGGGTGAGTGCCGCCGTCAGCCAGCGCCATTCGCCGCTCGAGAGGATGATCGGGGCCAGATCCAACTGCCAGCGTTGCGCGGACGTGTGCGGATCGGAAAAAATGTCGTAGGCGATCCCGGTCTCGCGGACCCTGCGGTCGAGACGGCGGGAACGGCTTTCACGTTCCTCTGGCGGTAGCGCCCCAAGGGCGGCCTGGAATGCGCGCCAGTGCGGCCGCACGGTCCCCGACGCATCCACGAGTTCGTCATAGCCGGAACTGGGCGGCTGGTAGGCGCGCAGAAGCTCCCGGTGCGGGTCCGCGTCGGAGATAGCCGTCTTCGTCATCGCCACGCGGCCTTGCCCCTGCCCAAGCTTTGCCCGTTGCGCGTTGAACGGACCCCCCGGAGCCGACTATCCGACCGAATTGGACCGCCCGCAACAACCGAAGCCCTGAGGCGGTAAATGGCGCGGCAGGATAGCGTTAGAACGTCCGGCGCAGATCGAGTGTCAGGGGGTATTCCGGGTTGATTCCGTGGCCGCTCCGGCGTCATCGGCCCCGGTGTATGGCCCTGGGCCTCGAAGCGCGCCAGACGCCGTCCTTCGGCTTCGTAGGCGTTGACGGGGAAGATGTCGTAGTTGCGCCCGCCTGGGTGGGCCACATGGTAGCGGCATCCCGCGATGGCCCGCCCTGTCCAGGTGTCGACGACATCGAACGTCAACGGCACGTGCGGGGCGATCGTCGGATGCAGCGCGGACGGCGGCTGCCACGCCCGATAGCGCACCCCCGCCACCGACTGGCCCTGCGTTCCGGTCGGTGCCAGGGGAACCGCGCGCCCATTACAGGTGACGAGATACCGGTCGCCCGTTTGCCCCGACACCTTGACCTGCACACGCTCCAGCGAGCTGTCCACGTAGCGCGCCGTGCCGCCGGCCGTGGCCTCTTCGCCGAGCACATGCCACGGCTCGAGCGCCTGGCGCAGTTCGATCTCCAGTCCCGCGCTGGCCACAACGCCGAAGCGCGGAAAGCGAAACTCGAAATGCGGCCGGAACCACTCTGGGTCCAGCGGCAGGCCGTGGGCCTTCAGATCGGCGATCACATCGGCGAAATCCTCCCACAGAAAGTGCGGGAGCATGAAGCGATCATGCAGGGCGGTTCCCCAGCGCACCAGCGTGTTGCGGTAGGGCTTCTCCCAGAAGCGGACGATGAGTGCGCGCAGCAGCAGTTGCTGGGCGAGGCTCATGCGGGCGTGCGGAGGCATCTCGAAGGAGCGGAACTCGATCAGTCCGAGCCGGCCGGCGGGACCGTCGGGCGAATACAGCTTGTCGATGCAGATTTCCGCGCGATGGGTGTTGCCGGTGACGTCCACCAGAAAGTGACGGAATAGACGATCAACGAGCCAAGGGGGGATGCCGCCTTCGGACGGATCCGGCACCTGCGCCAGGGCAATTTCAAGCTCATAGAGGTTTTCGTGGCGCGCCTCGTCCACGCGCGGCGCCTGACTGGTCGGGCCGATGAAAACACCCGAAAAGAGGAACGAGAGCGAAGGATGGTTCTGCCAGAACGCAATGATGGAGGCGAGCAGATCGGGCCGGCGCAGAAACGGGCTGTCGGCCGGAGTGAGGCCGCCGAACACGATGTGGTTGCCGCCGCCGGTACCCGTATGGCGGCCGTCGAGCATGAACTTTTCCGTCGATAGGCGGGTCAGATGGCCCGCATCGTAGAGCGCGGTCGTGAGCTCGACGGCCTCGTCCCAGCGGGTCGTTGGCTGCACATTGACCTCGATGACGCCCGGGTCCGGCGTCACCTTGATGACGTTGAGGCGGGGGTCGTCCGGTGGCGTATAGCCTTCGATCTGGATCGGAACGCCGGTGTCGCGCGCGGCATCCTCGATCGCGGCGATGAGCGCGGCATACCCTTCCGCATCCGCGACCGGCGGCATGAAGATGCCGATGCGGCCATCGCGCGGTTCCACGGTCAACGCCATGCGCACGGGCGCTGGCGGGCCCGTCCTCTTCTGGGGCGTCGTGTTGAATGGTGGGGCTGTTGCCGCTTGCGAACGGGTGGAGGCTGTGTCCGCCGCGCGGTGGGATTGGATCAGCACCGCGGCCGCCGGCAATTCGGGTGCGGGCGCGAAGGGATCGCGCGGCGTCATGTAGGGCACGTCGTGCGCATCGAGGGCTGGCAGCGAGCCGAGCGGCAGGCGGAAACCAGCGGGGGAATCTCCCGGCACCAGGAACAGCTTCTCGCGGCGCAGGGGCCAGCGCTCCGTCATCCAGTGCCGGCCGCCGTCCCGCGCCTGCCAGATCTGCAGCGGCAGCACGTAGCTCACCGGCGCATCGAGCCCACGGTCGAACACGCGCACGATGCGTGCCCGCTCCTCCGGATCGGCCAGCGTGTTCGTTTCCGGTGTTTTGTTGAGAGGAAGTTTCTGCTCGACCATCAGGAAGTGCGCCGCGTCCTCGTAGGCGGGCAGCGCACTGTCTTCGGGAAGTCCCATGCCGCGGCACAAGCGCTCGGTGAAGCGCTGGGCATCGGCAATCGTGACGGCGGACTTTCCGGGCGCGGCGGTGAGCCGTTCGGGATCTTCCCACAACGGCACACGATCGCTGCGCCAATAGAGCGATAACGCCCAGCGCGGCAGCTGCTCACCCGGATACCACTTGCCCTGGCCGTAGTGAAGGAGGCCGCCGGGTGCGAAGCGCTGCGCCAGCCGGCCGATTAATTCTTCCGCGTAACGCCGCTTGGTCGGGCCGACGGCGGCGGTGTTCCATTCCGCGCTTTCCATGTCGTCGGCGGCGACGAATGTGGGTTCGCCGCCCATGCTGAGGCGCACATCGTTGGCGATCAGCCGGTCATCGACCGCATGTCCGGTTGCCAGAATATTTTCCCAGGTGGCATCGTCGTAGGGTTTGGTCACGCGCGGCGTTTCGCGAATGCGCGTCACGGCCATCTTGAAATCGAAACTGACGTTCGCCTGCCCGTGTTGCCCCGTAATCGGTGCCGCGCTGACGGGATGGGGTGTCGCTGCCAACGGAATATGGCCTTCGCCCGTCAGCAACCCCGACGTCGGATCGAGGCCGATCCAGCCGGCGCCTGGAATGTAGACTTCCGTCCACGCGTGCAGGTCCGTGAAATCGACGTCCGTGCCGACGGGCCCATCGAGCGCCTTCACGTCGGGGGTAAGCTGAACGAGGTAGCCCGACACGAACCGCGCCGCGAGCCCCATGTGCCGCAAGAGCTGTACGAGCAGCCAGGCGCTGTCGCGGCACGATCCCGATGCCTGTTCTAATGTCTCTTCGGGCGTCTGCACACCCGGTTCCATACGGATCGTGTAGCGGATGTCGGACTGAAGCTTGCGGTTGAGATCGCACAGCATGTCGATCGTCGTGCGCGGCGTCCGGTCGATGCCGGCGAGGTAGCGCTCGAAATGATCGCCGGGCTGGGCGAGCGGCTCTAGATAGGGACCCAGTTCCTTGTGCAGCCAGGATTCGTAGGCGAATGGCCATTCCTGCGCGCGCTCCTCGACAAAGAAGTCGAAGGGATTGATCACCGCCATGTCGGCGACGAGATCCACCGTGACGGAAAAATGATCCGTGTCCTCCGGGAGGACGAGCCGCGCGAGGTAATTGCCGAACGGATCCTGCTGCCAGTTGATGAAGTGTCCGGCCGGCTCAATGGTAAGTGAATAGGAGAGAATGGGCGTCCGGCAGTGGGGAGCAGGACGAAGCCTGACCACCTGTGGCCCCATGGCGATATGGCGGTCGTAACGGTATGTCGTGGAGTGGGTCAGCGCGACGTGCAAGGCCATATCGGGCTTTAAACCTTGTTTCTGTCCGGCGCGAAATTGCCGCCAAGACGGCTTTCATGGAAACAATTGCGGTTCCAACCGGGTTATCGGGTCACGTCAGCGCTTACAAGAGCGTTGCCAAACTAAGCGCCAAAGTTCTCCATGAACGCACAACGCGCGGGCGGCTTGATGAGTTTCCGACCGTTGAGATGATTGAAGGTTAGGCAAACCGGCATTGCGTTGCCGTATGGCCTGCGGTCTGTACGGTGGCGGACTCACGTTTGGCCGCGGGATGGGAATATGGGATGAAGAGTTTCAGCTGTTCGTATTGCGACAATACTGTCTATTTCAAGAATGTGAGATGCCTGCAGTGCGGCCATGATCTGGGCTTTCTCGCCGATGAACTCCGCATGGTGGCGCTGTTGCCGCGTGCGCAGGGCGGCTATGCGCGCCTCACGGGCGATGGTGCGCACGGTGCCCACCACTATTGCGCCAATGCCGCGCACGGGGCGTGCAACTGGCTGACGGATGATCCGGAAGGACAGGCGCTGTGCGTGGCCTGCGGCCTGAACCGGACCATTCCCAATCTTGCAGAGCCCGGCAGCCTGGAAGCGTGGCAGGATCTGGAGCTGGCCAAGAAGCGGCTGATCTACAGCCTGCTCCGCTTCAAGCTCCCGCTTGCCAGTCCCGACCCTGGCAAAGGTCATCTGACGTTCGATTTCGTGCGCCATGCGCCCACGAGCCATATGGACGGCGTCATCACCATTGATATTCGGGAAGCCGATGCGGTGGAGCGCGAACGCCAGCGCACCTTCTTCGCCGAACCCTACCGTTCCGTGCTCGGGCACTTACGCCATGAGAGCGGCCACTTCTACTGGATGGTTCTTGTCGACGCGCGCGAGGTCCTCGCTGAATTTCGAGACCTGTTCGGCGATGAGCGGATCGACTACGCGTCCGCCTTGGCCCGGCATCATGCGGGCGGTCCGCCCATCGACTGGCAGACCGGCTTCGTGTCGGCGTATGCCAGCGCGCATCCCTGGGAAGACTGGGCGGAGACTTGGGCGCACTACCTCCACATGGTGGATGCCTTGGACACGGCGGAGGCGCAAGGGCTGGAACCGCGCGCGCGCGGATTGATCTTCGGATCGGCGTGGCCATTCACGGCCAACGATGTCTACCGGGAACAGAGCTTCGATGACTTGATGGCGCGCTGGGTGCCACTGACGACTGCCCTCAACAGCCTCAGCCGCAGCATGGGACACGCCGACTTCTATCCCTTCGTTATTTCAGAAGGCGCGCGGCGCAAGCTGTCGTTCGTCCATCGCCTGGTGCGCGCCGCACAGACGTGATCCGGCACGAGGTCAGGACTTCGCAGCGACCAAGACCCGATGGATGTCCGGATTGCGCAGGCCCAAGCCAATCGTGAACGGTTGCGCGGGCTTGTGAACGCGGCGAATTCCGGCCGCGCGCGGCGATGTCCGCGTGCGCGCCACGTCCCGGGCGACCTGACCGATTTCGTACTCGCAGCCCGCCAGCATGTCCGCGATTGGCCGCTCTTCGGAGACGGCTGTCGTTTCAGGCGCGTCAGCGGGCGGCGCGGCCGGCTTGCGCAAGATCAGGCGGGCCAGTCGCGGCAGCGACCGCGGGGTATCGGACATGGCGCTTCTCCTCTGGGTGAGAAGATCTGCCCCGATTCGCACTCGAACCGGGGCGCCAGGACCGCGATGGTTGTGGACGGCGTGTGGAAAGACTTTGCCGGCTCAGCGCTGGCCGGCAGCCTTGGGCAGGGTATCTCCGGCATAGGCCGACAGCAGTGGCGCATCGTCGAGAATGACCTCGTCGTATTTGCCGTAGCCGTTGAAATCGCCGGCAATGGCCCGCCCGTAGGCGCCCACGCTGCCGATCTCGATGTAGTCACCTTCCTTGATGCCGGCGGGAAGGATGTAGGGCCCCTTCATGTAATCGATGCTGTCGCAGGTCGGCCCCCACAGCGCGTAGGCCTCGGTGCCTTCGCCCTTGCGCGGCGACCGCGAGACGAGCTGTGCGGGAAAGACCCAGTTGAGATGCGCCGCATCGAACAGCACGCCATAGCCGCCGTCGTTGATGAAGATGTCGTTGCCGCGCCGTGCTTCCACGCGCACGATGACGCTTTCGGCTTCGGCCACCAGCGCGCGGCCCGGCTCGCACATCAGGCGCACATCTTCGCGCACCGGCAGCTTGTCGACGCCTTCGCGGATCGCCGTCATGAAGCTGGCCAGCGGTGCCGGCTGCATATTCGGATAGACGGAAGGAAAGCCACCGCCAACGTCGATACGATCCACGACGACTCCGGCTTGACCGATCAGCTTGCCGACTTCCGCCAGTGCGTGCGTATAGGCATCGGGCGTCATGGTCTGCGAGCCGACATGGAACGTCAGTCCCAATTCATCGGCGGCTTGGCGCGCCTTGACCAGAAGCCGGGCCGCAGCCTCGCCCGAAATGCCGAATTTGCGCTCGAGCGGGATGGCGGAATTCATCGGCGGCACGACGATGCGCACGAACAGCACCAGATCCGTCGCCGGTCCGCTGGGGCCCCGCGTCTCCTCGACGATCTTGGCCAGTTCATCTTCGCTGTCGAGCGAGAAGGAGCGCACGCCATGGGTGTGGTAGGCCTTGGCGATCGAGCGGCGCGACTTCACCGGATGCATGAAATGCAGGTGCGCGTTCGGAATGGTCGCCGCGTCTTCAAGCTCGGGCGTCGAGGCCACGTCGAAATGGCGGATGCCGGCGCCATACAGGGCACCAATCATAAAGACGGAGGAATTCGCCTTGTAGGCGTAGGCGACATCGCCGGGGAAATTTTCCAGAAACCAGCGGGCGGCGCGTGCGGCCGCGTGGGGCCGCGAGGCCAGCACCGGACGTTCCGGCTGCTTGGCGGCGACGAGAGCGGCGGCAGATGGGAAACGCTCCATCACGGGCGGAACCTCCAGCGAGACAGGGACCAGAAGCGCCGTGCGAGGGGACCCGCCGTGCGTGTGGCGGGGACATAAGACCTGATCTCCCCGCTGTAAAGGGCTTTGCGCGTCATTGGATTGTCGTGCACGCACTTTCTTCCAGCCAAGCTAGGCCTCCAAGTCCGGCATCACAGCTCTTCTCTGCGGGCAGGAAATCAGCCAATGTCGGCAGGTTTGGCCCCCTGGGCCGCGATCCATCCGAGCGAGACCGATGTCCGGCCTGAGATATGCGATGACCGAACATGCCGCGTGGGTGCTGATCGCCGGCGGGTTCCTGATCGGCATGGCCTTCGGCGCCATCGCGCGGTGGACGAATTTCTGCACCATGGGCGCCATTTCCGATTGGCGTGTGATGGGCGATACGCGACGGTTGCGGGCCTGGGTGCTGGCCGCGGGCGTCGCCACGCTGGGCGCGACGGCGCTGGAATGGGCGGGCGTGACGGATCTTTCGCTCTCCATTTATCAGGGGCGGACGCTCGATTGGGCCAACGCAATTCTGGGTGGAACCCTGTTCGGGATTGGCATGGCGCTGGCGGGGGGCTGCCCGAGCCGCAATCTCGTCCGGGCGGGCAGTGGAGATTTGCGCGCACTGCTGACACTCGTGGTCATTGCTCTGTTCGCGGAGATGACCCTGGGCGGCATTTTCGGTCCGATGCGCGTGGCGCTGTCGGAGGCCACCATGACCGGGCTTGGCGTTCCCCGGCAAAGCCTGGGCGATCTGGCCGCCCAACCGTTGGGACTTTCGGCTCCGGTGGCGCGGTTCTGGGCCGGTATGGCAGCTGGCCTTGCCCTGGTAATCTTGGCCATGGCCGGGCCGGCGTTCCGTGGCTCCGTCCGTCACATCGCCTCGGGGCTTGGCATCGGCTTGGCCGTAGTGGCGGCATGGGCTCTCACGGGATTGACCTACGACGAGATGGGTCTGACGCCCGAGCGGCCGCAGGCGGTGTCGTTCGTCAAGCCAACCGCGGATGCATTGGAATGGCTGGCGCGCGCGACGGCCAAAGGCCTGCCGGGCTTTGCCATCATGGTCGTGGCGGGTGTGATCACGGGCAGTTTTCTGGCCACCGCCGTCAGCCGATCGTTCCGCCTGGTGACCTTTGCCGGCACGGGTGACACGCTGCGCCATTTAGGCGGTGCGGCGCTCATGGGCACAGGCGGCATCATGGGGCTCGGCTGTTCGATCGGCCAGGGGCTGAGCGGCGTCTCAACCCTTAGCGTCGGCTCGCTGCTGGCCACGGGCGCCATCATCGGCGGTACGATCCTGGGCCTGAAAGCGCTGGACCGTTGGCTCGACTAGCGGCAGAGCGGCGCCCCAATCACTTGAGGCGCCCCAATCACTTGACGACGAATGACAGAGCGGATCTCGCTTCGTCTTCGGTCCCGACCGGCACCTGCTCTTCCGGCGGTTCGGGTGGTCCGCCCCGGCTCGCACGGAAGCGGCGCATATCTTCCTGCATCTTCCGGTAGGCGGCTTCGCGTTCGGGAGAGGATCCGAGAAACTGCCGCCAGTTGCCCAGTGACGTGAAACGCTGCCGCTCGAAGTCATGCCCGATGCCTTCCGGCCTCTTGGCATGCGCATGGCAGATCCCCACGATGCTTTGCCGTCCCGGCTTGTCGAGCCGCAATTGATAGGGTGCGCCGCTGGCGGGCACACTGACGCGGGTACCTGCGGCAACCTTGTTGTCCGTCGCTGAGTCGTTGGGAAACAGAACGGTTGCAAGTCCGTTCGCTTCGATGGCAACGAGCGTCAGATGGCAATCCCGGCTGGGTTCGGCGTTGATGGTCAGGAGATCGCCGGTCCGATAGGAGAGCGCATCGGTCCACACCGCCAGCGACAGGGGATTGGCAAAACCATCGTCGGTGGCGGTGGAGACTGCCGCGGGTTCGTCATGTCCCGCCACCAGCGCCGCGCGCAGGCGTTGCCAGTCACGCCGCGGCAAACCCGTCTGTGCCAGCCGCAGCGCCAGACTGCGTGTCTCGCCCTTGGACGTCTCGATGCGTGCGTTGAGGGCGGCGACCTCCTCGCCCAGACTTCCGCGGCGGCCCGGCGCAAAGTGACGTGCCGGGTATACTCTGAGGCCAGGGCCGCCAGCGGCGTCAAGCCACCGACAAGGGGGGATGAAGCGGCTGCCGCCACCGCTGATCCGGGCGAGGCAATCGCTTGGGGCGCGGGGCGCGTCAGAAGTACTGCTGCGAGCGCGTCCGCGTCGGTCACGCCGGCAAGACTGTCGTGCTCCGGTGCAAGCTGGTCCCAATCGGCGGTGGATAGCCCAAGGGCTTTGGGTTGGATCGCCAGAAGAACACTGAGGTCGCCGATTGTTTCGATGCCAGTTGTTCGGCGAGAGTGGCGCCCGGTTTGGCGCCGAGGTCCCTCAGGGCATCGATCAGACCGGCGCGATACGCCGCGAGATCGCCATCGCTGCGGCAAAGGTTATGCAGCGATGCCAGCGAGACAAAGCGCAGCGGCGCGGTTGCATCGCTCTGGAAGGCTTTTCGCCACGCCGACACATCGCGCGCTATATCGGCCGTCGTCAGGGTCGAGCGCTCAGGGCACGCAGCGGTCCGCGCCGGTAGCGTCGCCAGCCAGTCGCGCACCTCCTGGATTTCGCTGGGCTTGGGCCCCGGTACGGGACCAAAGAAGGCCTGCAGCGGCCGGTGCTGCGCGAGCATGATCTGATAAAGCCGGGACGTATCCGGATTTCCCGGCGTGACGAGATCGTCGCGCGCCGCTATCGCTTCGAGATCGAGAATATTGCCGAGTGCGCCTTTGGCCGGTGGGTTTTCAAGCTGGGCGGCGTCATGACAGCGGGCGCAGTGGCGCTGCAGCACGTCGCGCGCGCGCGCCGCCTGCCCCATCGCGGCCTCGGGCGCAGTGCCGCCGGCGTTGACCGGGTTGTATGAACCAGATCCGAGGATGAGGACGATGAGCGCGGCGCTTATCGCCCCCGCACGTCCTCGCCTGCCCCGCGACTTGCCCACACGATCCGGCCGTCTGAGCGTGGTCGCCTGGCAGGCGCCACGTGTCTGACGGTATTGCGCCACTCCAACCCTCACCATTGCGGCGCGCACCATAACCGCTGCGGCGTGGCAGGCCTATGGCATCCTCGCCACACGGGCACCTCGGAGGCCAGGGTTTTGTGATGGGCGCCTATTGGACGTAACGGTCCAGGGCTTGGCGTGTGCGCGCATCGAAGAGACCGTGCGCCGGTCCGGAATAGAGCCCGCGCGCGGCCAGCAGGCGCTGCATCTGGCGGCGGGTCGCGAAACTCCAGGCATCCGGCCGACGCTGGATATCGACGCGGGCTTGCGCGTCGCCGGAGCGATACGCCGCCAGCAACAGGTCGGCGGCTTTGCCGGGCGAGCGGGCGACGCCCCGGCCTTCGTCGTAGAGAACGGCCAACTCGCGCTTGGCCGACGTGTGACCCTTCTCGCTGGCCGACTTCAGCCAGCCGACCGTTTGCGCGATGTCGCGCGGGCCACCGGCGCCTTTCAGATGCAGCA
Organism: uncultured Alphaproteobacteria bacterium; assembly: GCA_963786675.1. GTDB lineage: Bacteria > Pseudomonadota > Alphaproteobacteria > Rhizobiales > Hyphomicrobiaceae > JAGVSR01. The sequence continues at coordinate 781,050 of CAWAZY010000003.1, forward strand.
GAGCGAGATTGTACATCGCCCGGGGATGACCCTTCTCGGCGGCCAGCGTGTAGAGGCGGCGGGCTTCGACGGGGTTGCGCGCCACGCCCTTGCCCTCGGCATGCAGATAGGCGAGCGCCGTCAGGCCGTGCACGTCGCCGTTCTCCGCCGCGAGCCGGTAGAGCCGCACGGCTTCGGCCAGATCCTTCGGCACGCCCTCGCCGAATTCGTACATGGTGCCGAGCGCCGCCATGGCACCGGCATGCTGGTGATCTGCCGCGCGCTCGTACCACTGCGCGGCTGTGACCAGATCGCGCGGGATGCCACGGCCTTTGTCGTACCCGCGCGCCACCTGATACATCGCCGCCGGCAATCCCGCTTCCGCCGCCTGCCGGTAGAGCGTGAAGGACCGGGCCAGATCACCGGCGCCGGCCTTGGCGGTATCGAGGGTAACGGCGCTTTCGTAGGCGTCGACGGCGATGGAGCGGACCTCCAGCGGCGCGGGGGTGATCGATGACGTCGTCGAAACCGTCGCGTCCCAAGGCGCATGCGCGACCGTGCGCTGGGCGGCACTCGCCAGTCGGAATTCAGCCAGTTCGCGAAAGAGGCCATCGGGGTACAGTTCGAGGTGGCGCTGGAACGATTGCGCATCGGAGTTGCGCCGGATTTTCTCCCAATTGGTCAACTCGGCCAGCCGCAGCGCATCCGCGGTATTGCCAGATTCATCGCGCGCGCTCGCTTCAGGCTTGGCGACTTTTGGCTTGAAATAGAACTCGCCCGTGAGTGACGAATGCTCCCAGGGCGTTTGCCGCCCGTTCGTGGCCTTGAGAACATTACGCCGCGCGCGCCGGAAGACTTCCTCCAGCGGGATGCCCTCCGTCTGCATCGCCTCGACGAGCGCGGCCGTGTAGGGGCTGTTGTCCTCCCGGCCGTCGAGCGCGACGTGCCCGGGCGCGGTGGCATAGGCGATGAGCGTTCCCGACGGCGCGTTTACCGGCGCGAGGCCCTGACCGAGACTGCGGGCGCTGGCGGGAAATGGGTTGTCGCGGCAGGCATCGAGGATGGCGAGGTTCAACCGGCTTGAGGCCCGCTCCATGGTCTTCAGGATTTCGGTGAGATTGACGCCGCTGATAGCGACTTCTTCGCGATCGCGAATATCGGACCCGACCGGGATCAGGTAATTCTCGCCATCCACCTGAACGCCGTGTCCGGCATAGTAGAAGACGCCGACGCTGTCGGTGGCCCGCAACCGCCGTCCGAAATCCAGGATGGCACGCTTCATCGTGGGCTGATCCGCATCGCTCAGCGACACCACCTCGAACCCGAGCGTCCGCAAAGTGCGGGCCACGAGATCGGCGTCGTTGACGGGATTGGCGAGTGGACGGCCGGAATAGGTCGCGTTGCCGAGCACCAGAGCGACCCGCGTCTCCGCCTGCACGGGCCGCGGAAACACGAGCAGGGCGGCCCAGAGCAGTACGCTCCAAAGCAGAGTTGAGGCACGCGCCCGCCTGCGCCCCCGGACAGGGAGAGTCTAAAAAGCCAGCGATTGGGGAGCCTCCACTCGGCACGGTCTTTCCCATGTTGCAACGGCCACGCCACCGAGCGTGGCGAATTGCTTCGGGGCCAATTGATCTTAGGCCGGCGCTCCTGCCAGGCGCACCCGGGATGCAGGGTTCTCCCCATGCTGTCGCGTCAACCCCATTCGCACAATTCCCAACAATTGCCCCACCGCCTCGCCTAGAACGGACAACAGGCGGTTTAACTCTCTCGTTGAGCGAAAAGAACGCATGCGAAACGGCGGACGCATTCTGGTCGATCAACTGGCGCTGCAGGGCGTGGATCTTATTTTCCACGTCCCCGGCGAAAGTTTTCTGGCTGTCCTCGACGCCCTTTACGATGTCCCGGCCGTGCGCGCGGTCGTGTGCCGGCAGGAAGGCGGCGCGGCCATGATGGCGCAGGCTGCCGGGCGCCTGACGGGCCGGCCGGGCGTGGCGTTCGTCACCCGAGCGCCGGGGGCGGCGAATGCCGTCAGCGGCGTCTACATTGCGGCGGAAGCCCAGACGCCGATGCTGCTGTTTGTCGGCCTGCCCAAGCGGGCACATGCGCGGATGCGCTCGTTCCAGGATTTCGATCTGGTTCAGATGTACAGCGGGCTCGCCAAATCCGTTGAGATTATCACGCATGCTGCTGAACTACCCGAAGCCGTGTCCCGTGCCTTCGCCTTAGCCATGTCAGGAAGTCCAGGTCCCGTCGTCATCGGGCTGCCCGAAGACATGCTCATGGAGTTGGCCGATGTGGCGGATGCGCCGCGCGTTTCGGCGTCGCGAGCGGGCCCCTCGCGGGACACACTGGAGGAGATCGGCACGCGCCTGGCTGGCGCCGAACAGCCGATCCTGATTGTCGGGGGTCCGGGATGGTCGCGGGCCGCCGAAGATGACATCAAGGCGTTCGCCCTGCGTTTCGATCTGCCCGTTGCCGCAGCGTTTCGCGCGCAGGACTACTTCGACAACCGGCATCCGAGCTATTGCGGGCATATCGGGATCAACATGGATCCGCGTCTGGCGACGGCCATCCGCGCATCGGACCTGTTGCTGGTGCTGGGCGCGCCGCTCGATGAAATCGGAACCGGCGGCTGGGCGATCATCAGGTCACCCGTGCCGGCCCAGGAGATCATTCATATCCATCCGGGTGGCCTGGACCCGCGCTCGGGCGTCCGGCCCGCCGTCCAGATCCTGGCCACGGCGGAAGAGTTCGCCGCGCAGTTGCGCACACTCGAGCCGCCAGCGGAGCGTCCCTGGCGGGCGTTCCGGCGCGATCTGCGCCGGGCCTTCGAGACGACGCTACGTCCTCTGCCGACGCCGGGTGCCGTTCAATTCGCGCAAATCATCCGCACGATTTCAGATCAGTTGCCCGAGTCCGCGATCCTTGCCAGCGGCGCCGGCAATTACAGCCAGTTCGTGCATCGCTATTTCACCTACAAAGCCTATGGCACCAGCTTAGCGCCGTCGTCGGGCTCCATGGGTTATGGACTGCCGTCGGCCATCGCCGCCAAATTGCTCATGCCGGATGTGCCCGTGGTGGCGATTGCCGGCGACGGCTGTCTCATGATGACTGTGCAGGAATTGTCGACAGCGGTGCAGTACGGACTGCCGATCATCGTCATCGTCGCCGATAATGGCATGTACGGCACCATTCGCATGCATCAGGAACGGACCTTCCCCGGCCGCGTCAGTGGAACAAGCCTCGTCAATCCGGATTTTGCCGCGCTGGCGGAGAGCATGGGCGCGGCGGGCTTTACCGTGACGGAGACGGACGGCTTCGCAGGCGCGTTCCAGGACGCACTGGCGGCAGGCCGGCCGGCGGTCATTCACCTGAAGCTCGACCCGGAAGCGATCACGCCGCAGACGCCGTTGAGCGCGCTGGGCGCCACCATCAAGCCGTCGTCGTGAAAGTCCTAAGAGATCGTTAAATTAACGCTTTCTCGATTAGGCATAGACGGCTGCAGTTCTCGACTAACCATCAGTTATAGAATAATGATTTCTCAACGCATCACTCCACGGCGGGTGGCGGATCAAGGGTAACCGGGATCAGACATGGACCTCCAGGCCTACAAAATGGTTGGAACGCCTTCTTCCCGATGGGCCAAGGTTACGGCCATGCTCTGTTTCGCCCTGGCTTGTGGCTTTCTGATTGGTTCCCTGGCCCGGGCACAGGCCGCGTCCACGACCTTGCTCCCAGGTTCCGCCGCTGCCCAGACCACGATCGGTTAACCGCTCCACTCCCACGTCTCTCCATCCCACTGTCCAAACCGCCGTCCAAACCGCCGTCCGCTCCCAAACAAAAACTCCCGGTCGAAAGACCGGGAGTTTTGCCTTTTGGGGTATCGCGGCGATTGCCCGCGGGCCTATGCGATGGTGTCTGGGCGGTCAGGTTCCCGGAAACTGGCGGCGTGTCAGATCGTCGAGCACGGAATGAAACCGGCGAACGGCGTCGGCGATGTCGCCGGAGTGGCGGACTTCCGATGCGGCGGAGCCGCCTGAGCCGAACGCACGCGACGGCCGGGCGCGGTCCACACCCGATCCGACCGAAACCACCGCTACATGCGGCCACAACGCTTCAAAACTCGCGACTAGCGTCGTGGGGAACCGCCAGCACGACGATGCGTCCAGCTTCAAGGGCCGCCAACGCGCCCGCGGTGAGACCGTGCCGCGCGCCGGCATGCTGCCAGGCGACACAAAACCCGCGGCTATCCTCGATGGAGCGGAAAACGCGTCGTGACACGTCGATCAATTCCCCATCGTGGGCGCTCGCCTTGGTGGCAAGGCGCGCGGGAAACTCGATGCGCCCATCGCTGGCATATCGCCGGCGTGCCGTGGCAATGAGCATATCCTTGCCGCGTGCCTCCGCTCCAGCCAGGAGAACCAGAAGACCTTGCGGCATCGGGTCCGGCCTCTCGCGTCCACACGGGTTATCCCGGATGCGAGCCGCGGTCGGCGCCGCCGTGATGGATGAGGGTGACTGTGATGGACTGTGGGGTGTGTCGGTCATGGCGTGGCTGTGGTCCTGCCGCGAGTCAGTTCGCGCACGAGCCTAGACGCCCAAGCAGACGCTCGCCGTGCCGCCACGGACACACCACCGCGATTCGTTTCGATCGATGACGCCGGTAAGACATGGGCGCCGCTAATACGTGGGCCCCTCACGACGAACTCTCGTTCCGCTTCTGAAGGATGCGATAGCCCGCCGCGCGCAGAGCGGCCACCGTGGCCTCCAGATGCCCCGCATCGCGCGTCTCGATGACCAGATGCAGTTCCGTGCCCTTCGCGGGCAGGTCGGTAAAGACCCGCTGATGATAGACTTCGACGATATTCGCGCCGGCTTCCCCGATCACGGAGGCGACGCGGGCCAGTTGTCCAGGCCGGTCGGGGATGTCGATACTGAGCCGCGACAGCCGCCCTTCACGCGCCAGTTCGCGCGTCAGCACACTGGCCAACAGCCGCGCGTCAATATTGCCGCCGCACAGCACCAGCCCGACACGCTTGTCGCGAAAGCGATGACGGTCGGCGAGAATGGCGGCGAGCCCGGCCGCGCCAGCCCCTTCCACAACGGTCTTTTCGATACCGATGAGCAGCGCGACGGCGCGTTCCAATTCGGCCTCGCTGACCAGCATGATGTCGTCGATCAGCGCGCTGAGCAGCGACTGGGTGAGACGGCCAGGCTTTTTGACCGCGATGCCTTCCGCCAGCGTATCGCCGCCGATGGGCAGGTGCGCCGCCTTCAAGGCGTTGTACATGGACGGATAGAGTCGCGCTTCAACCCCGATGAGCTTGACCTCGGGCTTGATGGCGCGGACGGCCACGCCGATGCCGGACAACAGGCCGCCGCCGCCGATGGGGACGACGATCATGTCGAGATCCGGATTTGCGGTCAGCATTTCCAGGCCGAGTGTCCCCTGCCCGGCGATGATCCGGGCGTCGTCGAAGGGATGAATGAAGGTCAGGCCTTCCATGCGCGCCATGCGCCGCGTCAGACGCCCGCTGTCCTCGAAGGTCGCCCCATCCAGGATAACCCGCGCGCCCAAGGCCCGCGTATTGTCCACCTTCACCGCGGGCGTTCCCTCGGGCATGACGATGGTCGCGGGGATGCCGAGCCGCGCGGCGTGGTAGGCGACACCTTGCGCATGGTTGCCGGCCGACATGGCGATGACGCCGGCACGCCGCTCCGCATCGCTGAGCGCCGACAGCCGGTTCAGCGCGCCGCGCTCCTTGTAGGCGCCGGTAAATTGCAGGTTCTCGAATTTGAGCCAGATCTCGGCGCCGAGCATGGCCGACAAAGTCCGCGACTGCGCGAACGGTGTTTTGACAATGGCCCCGTCGAGAGTCCGCGCGGCGGCCTGGATATCCGACAAGGTCACCGCGTCGAGGCCGGTTCGTTTGCGTGCCATGTCCAAGTCTCCCACGGGTCTGTGAGCGAGGATGGGGCCGCAACACCCGATTCGGAAAGTCAGTTTCCCGTCTTCGCGGCGGCTTGCCGTATGCTGATGGCCGTGCATACCCTTCGGCATCCCGGTCGAATGTGCTCAAAGCGCCGCCGGGCGTCCGCCGCGGTCGCTGCGGAAAACATCCAGGGGAGATGAACCATGCTCAAATTCCGGCACTTCGCCGCTGCCCTCGCACTCGGCGGCTTGACCGCGGCTCTCCTGCCCGCTCCGGCTGAAGCCGCCCAATGCCGCCCGCGGATCTCGGCCAAAGGCACCGGCCAGGGCATCTTGGGTGCCGGCACCATGAATGCGAAGGCTGCCGCCCTCGTGGCCTTCGAAGCGACCGCCGCGAAGGCCTATGGGTCCCGCTTCAGCGACAGCCGCAAGGCGCGTGGCCTGAAGTTCGATTGCCGTAGCGGAACGTTGAAGGCGACGTGCGTCGTGACGGCACGTCCGTGCCGCTGAAGCGGCCGGCGCGCGCGTGACGCCAAAACGATGTTAAGAGGCAGGGGGCGTTGTCCGCGGAACGGACAAGGCCCCTTTACTCTTCTGGATGGTCGCGCACGGCAGCCCGCGTGCGGCGAAAAAAATGCAAACGGTGGTTGGCATGACAAAGGTTGCTTGGATCGGTCTGGGCGTCATGGGCTTTCCCATGGCCGGGCATTTGAAGGTGCGCGGCGGACACGAGGTGACGGTGTATAACCGGTCGCCTGCGCGCGCGGACGCATGGCTCACCAAGTATCCCGGCGGCCGCAGCGCCCCGACACCCGCCGAAGCCGCGCGTGATGCGGACATCGTGCTTGCGTGCGTCGGGAACGATGATGACTTACGCAGTGTTACCCTGGGACCCGACGGCGCGTTCGCGGCCATGCGGACTGGTGCCATCTTTGTCGATCACACGACGGCGTCGGCAGCCATCGCGCGTGAACTCGACGGGGAAGCCCGCGCCCGCGGTTTGGGATTTCTCGATGCGCCGGTATCGGGCGGACAGTCCGGCGCGGAGAATGGTCAGCTCGCGGTGATGGCTGGCGGTGACGCGGAGGTTTTCGAGCGCGCCATGCCCGCGCTATCCACTTACGCGCGCTTCGCCAAGCACGTCGGCCCGGCGGGATCGGGACAACTCACGAAAATGGTCAATCAGATCGCCATCGGGGGCCTGTTGCAGGGCCTTTCGGAGGCCATTCATTTCGCCGAGAAGAGCGGCCTCGACGTCGCCGCCGTCATCGATGTCATTTCCAAGGGCGCGGCCCAGTCCTGGCAGATGGAGAACCGCTGGCAGACAATGCACGCGCGAAAATTCGACTTCGGCTTCGCGGTCGACTGGATGCGCAAGGATTTGGGAATTTGTCTCGAGGAAGCCGCGCGTTGCGGTGCAGCATTGCCGGTTACGGCGCTGGTCGACAGCTATTATGCTGATGTTCAGTCCAACGGCGGCGGTCGATTCGACACCTCCAGCCTCGTCGTCCGGCTAAGCAGCGACGGCCGCTAAGAGCGAATCTGCATTGCGACGCACGCGGTTTGTCCAACGTTCATCAAATTTTTCTGCCTGTCACACTCTCGACAAGCCTCGGGCGTAGGAGCACGGTCAGTGGAAGGGGAGCGACTTAGTCAAGCCCCGCGCGAGGGGTCCGCGGGCTGAGACAGGAGGTGTTTCCATGGCGATGCCGACGATATCCGTCAACGATCGCGAGGTCGTATTGGTCAGCGGGTACGAGCTCAAACCCGCCGAAACTGCCACCGCCCGGGCAACCGTCATCATTCTCGATGAGACCAACCTGATCCGCACCGTCAAGAACGACAACGATGCGGTCGCGTTCGGATACGTATCAGGCCGTTGGATTCCGGCAGCCTAACCCATCAGCGATAAAGATCAGCGCGCGTCGGCGGCAACGCCGGCGCGCGTTTCGCTGTTTTGGAGGCCAGCGTCTGGAACAGCCGCGCCGTGCCGCGCTCGAACGAAATGGCGCATCCCGACAGATAGGCGATGAAGATGCGGTACTTCTCTTCGCCGACGAGCGCGATGGCTTCGTCCTTGCGCGCGGTGAGCCGTTCCGACCAGAGCCGGCAGGTGCGGGCGTAATGCATGCGCCAGCCTTCCACGTCGTGGACTTCGAAGCCGGCCAGTTCCATCTCCGAGACCGTGTGCCCGATATCGTCCAGCGCGCCGCCGGGGAAGATGTACTTGGCCAGCGCGCGCTGTTCGGGCCGCACGCGCTCCTTGAACAGGCGGCGGCGCTTGGCCTTGCGCGCAATCGCGTGGTTGAGGAACAGCCCGTCCTCCGTCAAGAGAGACCGGACCTTGCGCATGTAGCGCTCGATGTTCTCCAGGCCGATGGCTTCGTACATGCCGATGGAGGCGATCTTGTCGAACTTGCCCTCCAGATCGATGTAGTCGATGAACTCGAACGTCACCTGATCCTGTAGGCCGAGGCGCTTCACTTTTTCTTGGGCGAATGCCAACTGCTCCTTGGAGAGCGTCACGCCGTGGGCCTTGACGCCGTGATGGCGGGCGGCGTGGCACAGCAATCCGCCCCAGCCGCAGCCGATGTCGAGGAAGCGTTCGCCGGGTTTCAGGCGCAGCTTGCGGCAGATCATTTCCAGCTTGTCGTGCTGGGCCTGCTCGATGCCATTGTTCCAATCGGTGAAATAGGCGCAAGTATAGATCATCTCCGGATCGAGAAAGAGCGCGTAAAACTCATTGGAAAGATCGTAGTGGAAGGAGATGTAGCCGGTATTGTCGCGCCGCGACTGCCGGCGTCCGATGATATCGCCCTCGTAGCCGTGGGCGTCCTTGACCTCGGTTTCCTTGGCGAAGAAAAACGGCGACAGCTTCACGGCTGCCTTCAGCGCATCAAATGGCTTGATCTTGGCGGCGCGGTCGCGCGCGTTGATCATGCGGCCGAATTCGATGAGCGTGCCGCCCTCGTAATCGATGCCCTTCTCGACGTACTGGCGGATGATGGTGTCGAGGTTCGGCGACCGGAGAATGGAGCCAATGACACCCGGCGACGCGATCTTGAGTTCCAGCGTGCCCGTCGGAGCCTTCCCCAGTGGAACGCGTGATCCGTCCCACAGGCGGACCCATGCATCGAGGTCGAGTTGATCGGCCAACGACGCGATGAGGGCGCGTGCCGCCGCGAGTTGTTTCGCGTCCCGTTCCGCCGTCATGGTATCCCCTGGAGAAGCGTTTTCACCGCTCGTCCCTGCCAGCCGGGGATTGCGCCCGTCAAGCCGTTTTCGCGCTTTCCATGATGGCCGCCACACCCATGCCGCCGGCAGTGCACACCGAAATGAGCCCCCGCCCGCCGTTGACCGACAGGAGCTTCGCCAGATTGGCGATGATGCGCGCGCCGGTGGCCGCGAAGGGATGGCCGAAGGCGATCGAGGACCCCTTCACATTGAGCTTGGCGCGATCAATGGATCCAAGCGGCTGATCCTTGCCCAGATGCGTCTTGCAGTAGGCCGGATCTTCCCACGCCTTCAGCGTGGCGAGGACCTGGGCGGCGAAAGCTTCGTGGATTTCGTAGAAATCGAAGTCCTGCAGTTTCAAGCCGGCGCGATCCAGCATCTTGGAGACGGCAATCGTCGGCGCCATCAGAAGGCCGTCGCCAGCGGGGAAGTTGTTGGCCCAGTGCTGGCCATAGGTGAGATAGGCCTGGATCGGAAGGCCGTGCGCCTTGGCCCAATCCTCGCTGGCGAGCAGCGCGGCCGATGCGCCGTCGGTGAGCGGCGTGGAATTGGCAGCCGTCAAGGTGCCCTTATCGGTCTTGTCGAAGGCGGTTTTCAGGGTCGCGATCTTGTCGAGCGCCATGTCGGGGCGCAGATTGTTGTCGCGGAAGACGCCCGCGCACGGCACAAGGAGATCGTCCATCCAGCCGTCAGCGTAGGCGGCGGCAGCCTTCATGTGGCTCTCAAAGGCCAACTGGTCCTGATCGGCGCGTGAAATGTTCCATTCCTGCGCCATCAGCTCGCAATGCTCGCCCATACCGAGGCCCGTGCGCGGCTCCTTAACCGCCGGCGGCTGGGGTGCCAGCTCGGACGGCGACAGCCCCTTGAAGACAGCAAGTTTCTCCATCGTGGTCTTCTTGGTGCCGAGTTCCACGAGACGCTTGGAGAACTTTTTGGAGAACACGATGGGTGCGTCCGACGTCGTGTCCGTGCCGCAGGCGATGCCGCACTCGATTTCGCCGCTGGCAATTTTGGCGCCGGTCCCAAGCGCTGCCTGAAGGCTTGTGCCGCACGCCTGCTGCAGCGTCACGCCGGGCGTGGTCGGGCTGAGGCGGGTTCCCAGCACACTCTCGCGCGTCAGATTGAAATCGCGCGAATGGCTGACAACGGCGCCCCCGACCACCTCGTCGATGTGCTGGCCCTTCAGCTTGAAGCGATCGACGAGCCCGCTGAGCGCCGCCGTCATCATGTCCTGATTGCTGAGATCGGCATAAAGGGTGTTGGAGCGGCAGAACGGAATGCGCGTTCCACCGATCACCGCCACGCGCCGCAACTCTCTCGTCATCGCAAGCCTCCGAAGTCTCGTGCCGTTACGGGCGGGTTGTGGGCGGTCAGGCGGCAGCCTTGCCGGATGCCGCGGCTTCCTTGTCCTTGAAATAGAGCGGTCCGCCCCGGAACGGGGCAAACCCCGTCCCGAAGATCATGCCCGCATCGACGAGATCGGCGTTGGCAACGACCCCCTCATCCAGGCACTTGCGCGCTTCTTCGATGATGGGATCGACAAGCTCGCGGCCAAGCTTTTCAAGTTCGGACTTTGAATAGTCGGCCTTGCCCTTCTGCGCCTTGCCATCGACCCACTTGTAGAAGCCTTCGCCCGTCTTCTTGCCCAGCTTGCCAGCTTGCACAAGACGATCGAGATGCGAGCCTTCCGGGTGCTTGCCGAGAATGCGGGCGACGTGGGCGCAGATGTCGAGACCAACGCTGTCAGCCAGCTCGATCGGTCCCATCGGCATACCGAACGTGCGCACGGCTTCGTCGATCTTTTCCTTCTCCTCGCCCTTTTCCAGGCGAGCCATGGCCGCGAACATGTAGGGCGTCAGCACTTTGTTGACGAGGAAGCCCGGCACGTCCTTCGTGATCAGCGGGAACTTGTCGATTGCGGTGACGAACGCCGCACCCTTCTGCACTTCTTCCTCACGCGTTGAATCGCCTTGAACCACCTCAACCAGGGGCATCATGGCCACGGGCGAGAAGAAGTGCAGCCCGATCAGCCTGGAGGGATCCTGTAACGGCGATGATATGTCGGCGAGTTTGAGCGAGGATGTGTTGGTCGCCAGCACCGCGCCGGGTTTCGCCTTGGCTTCCAATTCGACGAACAGTTTCTGCTTGATGTCGAGGCGTTCGACGATGGCTTCGATGATGACGTCGGCGCGGGCCACGCCTTTCCCCTCAGGGTCGGCCATCAGTCGCGCTTTGGCCGCGTCGCGTGTAGCCTTGGTCTTGAACTTGCGGGCGAACAGCTTGCCTTGCGCCTTGATGCCCTTTTCGAGTTGCTCGGCCGAAATGTCCTGGAGGGTCACTTCCATGCCTGCGGCGACACACACACCGGCGATGTCCGCCCCCATGGTGCCGGCACCGATGACATGGACGTGACGCGGCTTCCATTTGAGGCCCTTGGGTGCCTGCGCCTTCAATGCTTCCGACAGCTTGAAGACGCGGCGCAGGCTCTTGGACTGTTCCGACATGAGAAGCGGCGCAAAGCCCAAAGGCTCGGCGCGTTTCATGGCATCGAGATCGCCGCCGTGCTTTTCGAACAAGTCGATCAGCCGGTACGGTGCGGGATAGTGGTCTTCGCGGGCTTTTTTCGCCACTTCGCCGCGCATCTTGCGGGCGAGCGCGAGGCGTGCCGGCCATTTGCCAAGTGCCGACTTCGCCAGTCCCGCGGGTTTTGCCTTGCGCTTCTGCAGAACGGCCTTGCGGGCCGCCCAGCGCAGCGCATCGGGACCGGCCACGAGTTCGTCGATGAGCCCCATCCCGCGCGCTGCGGAGGCGGAGATCATGGACCCTGAGAGCATGATGCTCATCGCCGACATGGGTCCGGCCTGCCGGATGGACCGCGCGGTGCCGTTGAAGCCGGGGAAGATGCCGAGCTTGACCTCGGGGAACCCGACCCGCGTGGACGGATCGCGCGTCGCGATGCGGTAGTGGCACGCCAGGATGAGTTCCAGGCCCCCGCCGACGCAAACGCCATGCACGGCGGCGACGACCGGGACGGGCATCTTCTCGATGCGGTCGAACAGACGGTTCACGGTCGAGACCTGTTCGACGACATCGGCTTCGGAGGTCAGGGTCTCGAATTCGTTGATGTCCGCGCCGACAATGAAGCCGCGCTCCTTGCCTGAAATGATGACGAGGCCCTTGATGCCGCCGGCATGGCCGGCGTTTTCCGCTTCCGCGACGATCAGGGCCAACTCCTCGAGCGGCCGCCGACCAAGCGCGTTGGCGCTGGAGCCTTCCCGGTCGAACGTCGCCCAGGCGATGCCTTCCCGGTCGACGGTGTAGCGCCAGTCCAAAAGGGTTTCGAGATTGCTGCTCATCGTTTGTACCTTGGCTTACGGCGTCCCTAGGACAGGTGGGTGGCGGCGGACGCCGTCATGGATTGAGATCGGCTTCGGCCGGCGGGGCGGCGCGCGAGTTGTGACCGACGTTTGCGTAGTTGGGGCGCAGTTCGGCGGGGTCGAAATGATCGACGGCGATCACGCGCGCCACCAGATCCTCGACTTCCTTCAAGAGCTGCGCCTCGGCTTCGGTAATCACGCCTTTGGTTGCGGCGTCACCGATCCAGTCAATGCCGTGATAGCGCCGCACCGTGCCGGCCCGTATGGCCTTCTCGAGCTTCTTCTCTGCCTCTTCTGCGGCCACAACTTTGGCGAAGGCGACTTCCAGAAGGCCCGTGGGATCGTTGGCGTCCTTGGAAATGTAGATGTGCCGGGTCAGGCGGTCGCGCACGTCGCCCGGCTGCAAAACGCTCGCCGCCACGCGGACCGCAAGGGTGTCAGGAGCCGGATAATAGTGGCGGCCAAGGGGAAACACCAACGCGCGCAGCTTCCAGCGCACGGGTGCGATGGGGAAATTCCAGATCGCGCCGCGCAACGCGTCCTCGAACCGCGCCAGTCCATTGGCGGCGGCCATCTGTACGATGTCGCGATCGGCCTGCGGACGGCCGTCGTCCTCGAACCGCTTCAAGACGCATGCCGTGAGATAGAGTTCCGAGAGCGCGTCGGCCAGCCGGCCCGTCAGCATCTGCTTGGTCTTGAGACCGCCGCCCAGCGTGGCGATGGTGAAATCCGACACGAGGGCGAAGTTGCGCGAGGCGCGCGACAGCTGACGGTAGATCGGTTTCAGCTCGCCGCCTTCGGACGGTGCGGCAGCGAAGAGACCCAGCGTGATGTTATGGAAAAATGACCCGGTCATATTGGACAGCACGTGGCTGATGTGGGCGAGAAATGCTGTTTCGAATGCTGCCAGACCCTGGGCCGGATCGGGGTCCTGGGCGGCCTTGATCTCGCTATAGAGGTAGGGATGCGAGCGCAGCGCGCCCTGGGCAAAGGTGATCAGCGTCCGCGTCAGAATATTGGCACCTTCCACCGTGATACCCACCGGCACCATCTGGTAGGCGGACTGGAGATAGTTCGACGGACCGTCGCAGATCGCGCGTCCGCCGTGGACGTCCATGGCGTCGTTGACGGCGCGGCGCAGGCGCTCGGTCGTTTGGTATTTCATCAACGCGGAAATGACCGAGGGCTTTTCGCCGCGAGACACCATTGCCGCCGTAACGCCGCGCGCGGCTTCGTTGACGTAGGCCGTCTCGACGATGCGCGACAGCGGTTCGCTAATGCCTTCCATCCGCGCGATGGGCAGACCGAACTGCCGGCGGATGCGTCCATAGGCCGAGGTCACGCGCAACATGGCCTTGGCCCCGGCCGTCGCCGAGGATGGCAGGGAGATGGCGCGTCCCGCCGCGAGGCATTCCATGAGCATGCGCCAGCCCTGTCCGGCCATCTTCTCGCCGCCGATGATCCAATCCATCGGAATGAAAACGTTCTCGCCCCAGTTCGGGCCGTTGGGGAACGCGGCCCCCGACGGCAGATGCCGGCGGCCAATGTTCACGCCCGGATGCGTCGCCGGGATCATGGCGACCGTGATGCCCAGATCCTCGCCTTTGCCGAGCAGATTATCGGGATCGAACAGCCGGAACGCGAGCCCGACCAATGTCGCCTTGGGTCCCAGCGTGATGTAGCGCTTGTCCCAGGACAGGCGAATACCGAGTGTTTCGCGGCCTTCGTGCTGGCCGCGCACGACCGTTCCGATATCGCGCATGGTCGCCGCATCCGAGCCCGATGTGGGCCCCGTCAGCGAAAAGCAGGGCACTTCGAGGCCCTTGGCGAGGCGCGGCAGAAAATGGTGCTTCTGCTCGTCCGTGCCGTATTTTTCGATGAGTTCGCCAGGACCGAGCGAGTTGGGCACCATGACAATGGTGACGACGTCGGGCGACCGCGAGGCGACCTTGCCGAGGATGAGCGATTGGGCCTGTGCCGAAAACCCTAGCCCGCCGTGCTCCTTGGAAATGAGCATCCCCAGGAAACCGTTCGTCTTGACGAAGTCCCAGATCTCCTCGGGGATCTCGCGCTGTGCGTGCCGGATCGTCCAATCGTTGATCATGCGGCACAGTTCGTCGGTCGGTCCGTCGAGAAAAGCCTGCTCTTCCGGCGTGAGGACGATCGGCGGCACGGCGCGCAGCTTGGTCCAATCCGGTGTGCCGGAAAACAATTCCGCATCGAAGCCGATGGTTCCGGCATCGAGCGCCTGCTGTTCGGTATCGGACACCTTGGGGAGGGTTTTTTTCACAAGGCCAAAGGCTGGCGCCACGAAGAACTTCCGGCGCACGTCCGGCAACGCCATGGCACCGAGGGCCGCGACTGGGAGCCAAGCCAGCAAAGACAGGATGCCGGTGATCGGGAAGTGGACGTGGCCGTGCCACCATCCCGATTGCCAGCTCAACAGGAAAAGTCCCAAAGCCGCGGCCCAGGCCCACACCGGCGCACGCAGCATGCCAAGCGCAACCAAGACGGCGACCAGCGCCAACAGTAGTCCGAGTATCGCCATGCGCCGATCCTCCCACGGTGCGCGTGGAGCCCGACATCGTTTCCGCAGGTATCCGCAGGATACCTGACGATGGGGTGCCCTTCGCGCCGGCCGGGCCGGATTGGCCGCGAACCGATGTCACTCAACGTATCGCTGTCTCTCAACGTCCGGCACGATGGCCGGAAATCTCATCATAAAGGCTTAAGTAGCCACGTCAGACTGCGGGCACAACCGCGGGGCGCCTTTCAGTTGTAGTGCCCTCGCGGGGCTACTTCTGTTTGGCGGAGGCTTTCTCCGGATCCATGACCGCGGACATGTCCTTGTTGAAAATCTGGGCGATCAGGCTGGGGTACCAGGCAAAGGCTTCGTCATAGACGGCTTTGCGGTCCTCGGCGCTTTCGCCGGGCTTGGAGACGAAGGCATTGCTGGCCACCAGCCCGGGCCGGTCGCCGGCCAGCCGGCCGGGTGCGTAGTCCGCGCCGATCTTGATGGCATCGTCGGGGGCCAGCAAAGACCAGCAGGTGTTGCGGTAGCGGCCATCTTCGCGCGCCCCTCCCGCCAGATCGGCGGCGATATCCGCTGCTGCCGCTAGCGCCTGACTGTGTGCCGAAAAGGCAGACTTGGGCATGTCATTGGCGATCGTGCTATCGCCCAGCACGTAGACGTGTTCGGCCTTCGTTGAGCTGAAATTCTCCGGATTGACCGGACACCAGTCCCCGTGCGCCAGCCCGGATTGCAGCGCAATGGCGCCCGCCGTCTGGGGTGGGATGATATTGGCGACGGCCGCCTTGATGGTGAGACCCGCGCGCGTGCGGATTTCGCCATCGCCCGCATTGACCCGCTCCAGCGAGAAGTCGTCGATGTCGTTGGTCAGGTGCAGTTCGATCCGATCCTTGTAGTACCGCTCGAACGCCTCCTGGAACGCTGCCTGCTTGGAAAAGGTCAGCTTGGAATCGAGGATGACGACCTTCGATTTCGGCTTCGCCTGGGATAGGTAATGGGCGATCACGCAGGCCCGTTCGTAGGGTCCGGGGGGACACCGGTAGGGCATCTTGGGCACCGCGATCACCACGGTTCCCCCGTCCTCCATCTTTTCCAGGCGCTTGCGCAGGGTGAGCGTCTGATCCCCACCGCGCCAGGCGTGCGGCATCGTCTGCGCCGCCTTCTCCGAGTAGCCGTCGATGGCATCCCATTTGAAATCGATCCCCGGCGAGACGACGAGCCGATCGTAGGAGAGTTGCTTGCCGGTCTTCAAACGGACCGTCTGCTTTGCCGTATCGATGGCGGCGGCACGCTCGTGGATGACCTTGACGCCGAGCGCGGAAAGGCCCCGGTAGCCGTGCACCAGAGAATTATACGGGTAGAGACCGCCGACATAGGCGTTCGAGAAGAAACAGCTCGTATAGCGGGTCTGGGTTTCGACCAGCGTGACCTCGACCTTCGGTGCGGCGCGTTTGAGTTGCCCGGCTAAGGTCGCGCCAGCAGCGCCGCCTCCGACAATGACGACCTTTGCTTCACCCAGCGCCAAAGCGGGCGATGCCAGATTAGCCGCGAACGCTGCGCCCATGGACGGGCCGCGCAATGAGCCAGCCAGCGTCAGCGCCAACCCCTGGGCCAAAGTGCGCCGTGAAATATGGGTCATGCCTCAACCGTTCCCTGGCTGGGGGGCAAGCTGCCCCGAGCCCGATCCGGTTCGCACGCCGTGAGCTTGCAACAGGACCGTCAATTCTTCCCAGAAATACATCTGTCCCGGATAACCGGTGATACGGCCGAGTTCGCCGCCATTGCGGAGCGAGGATGAAGGTGGGCGTGTACACGACCGGCGCGAGCCCCTTCAGCACCGTCGCGTTGCGCTTGACGCGCATGAGCGGGGCCGCGCTGCCTTCCGGGGTCCGCGCGTAGCCTCGGCCCACATCCTGGTTCCATTTGATGCAATAGCGGCAGCCGCGTTCTTCCACCATGACGAGGCGAAGGTCCTGAGCCCGGGACAGCACGAGATCTTCGGCCGAAGCGGCGTTGGCTTGATGGACGGGGGTAGCACTGGCCGAAAGCAGCGGCGGACTGAATCCCGCCACGGCGAGCCCCACCACCATAGCGGCGGCTTTGAATATCGCAGGCGTGCGCAGCTTCCCCTCCACTCCGATCCTAACGGGATGAAGTTCCCACCCTATCAGGTGAGCCGGAGGGTGAGAAGGCTTGCTCTGGGACAGTCGCTTCCATGGTTTTGACCGCAATGGACAAACCTTAAGTTGGCTTGATATCGGATGCGGGATATGGTGCACCGCGATGGGGATGGAAATTGCCGGTTGCGATTTCCCGGGGATCCACACTCGGTTTGGGTGCGCGGCAGGGTACGTGCAGCCAGCACGATGACACGCTTCCACACTGGGGCGCGCATACGCCTCGCATGACGCCTGGACGATGCCTTGAATATCCCGCCGAAAAAGATCGCGATTTTGAGCCGCCGGCAGTTCGTGCTGCAGGGAAGTGCGGCCGCCGCAATGGTTGCCGGCCTGCTTCAGACGGCCCGCCCGGCCTTGGCCCAGGATGCCACAACACCCCCGCCCGCACCCGCCGAAGCCGCCCCGCTGGTTGATCCGGCCACCTCTGCCTATACGGCGCAGTTCGACGAGGCGATGAAAGCCATCCTCAAGTCAGCCCAAGCGACCGAAGGCGTCTTGAGCGTTGAACTGCCAGAGTTGGCCGAGAACGGCAACGTGGTTCCCTACACGATCAAGGCCGAGAGTCCGATGACCGACACGGACTACGTCCGGACGCTGCATCTGCTGTCGACGGCCAACCCGCAAGCCCTCGTGGCGAGTTTCCATCTCGTGCCTGCGAGCGGCAAGGCGGAAGTTTCCGGACGCATGCGGCTGGCCAAGACGCAGGACGTCGTGGCACTGGCCGAATTGAGCAACGACACGTTCCAGATCGCGACGGCCAAGGTGGAAGTCACGATCGGCGGCTGCGGCAACGAATGACGGAGCAGCGATGACCGCCAAGACCCGCATCAAGCTGCCCGAGGACGCCGCCGTCGGCGACGTCATCGAGGTGCGCGCGCTCATCAATCATGTCATGGAAACAGGCAACCGCAAGGATGCCAACGGCCAGACTGTGCCCCGCAACATCATCAAATCTCTGCGGGTGACATTTGCCGGGGTTCCCGTGTTCACGGCGGAATTCGGCCCGGGCATCTCGTCCAATCCCTTCGTGGCCTTCCACATGCGGGTTCCAGGCCCGGGCGAATTTATCTTCACCTGGACCGAAGACACAGGCGCCACGTATATCGAGCGCACCCCTCTCCTCCTCAGCTAGGCATTCCGTCCGCGGCGGCAGGCCGGTCTGGTTGCGCCGGCAGGCCGGTCTGGCCTGGATCAGTTCTTGCGCATCGGCTTGTCGCGGCGACTTGAAGCGGTTAGGCCTCCTATCATAATGCATCCATCCACACCGGGTCCCGGGACGGGACCGCCTGAACGAGGAATGACATGGCAGAAGATCCCATCGTTGCCCAGAAGGGCCCCTATCAGGTCGAACTCGTGGAAGGGAAATCGTATTTCTATTGCCGCTGCGGGCGCTCCCAGCGCCAGCCGTTCTGCGATGGCGCCCACAAGGACACCGGCATCGAGCCACTGAAGTTCGAGGCACCGGCGACCGGCACGTTTAACATCTGCGGCTGCAAGTCGACCGACGACGAGCCCTTCTGCGACGGCTCGCATAACGTCATCTGAACCAATATCGGCGGTCCCGGCAGGCGCATCGGCAGCGCCTCAGCCGGGACGCGCCGCAGCCTGCCCGGTCTTGGCCTTTCCGGGCATCGCGCGCTATTCGCCGGCGGACCGGGACGCGGCGAGTTCGGCTTGGCTGGTGGGCTGGATCTCGCCGCTGCGCAGCCGCTCCAGGTACGACGCCAGATCCCGCTTTACTTCCGGCATCAGGATGTAGAGCCCCGCAATATTGATCAGCGCCATGGAGAAGATGGCCGCGTCGGCGAAGTCGATCACCGAGCCGAGGTTCATCGAAGCGCCGACGATGACCACGAGGCAGTAGAGGACGTTGAATGCGACCTCGCGCGTGTGTCCCTCGCCGAACAGATAGGTCCAGGCCTTCAGTCCGTAATAGGACCAGGATATGAGCGTCGAGAACGCGAACAGCACGACAGCCACCGCCAGGACATAGGGGAACCAACTGATCGACGAGGCGAAGGCGGCCGACGTCAGGGCGACACCCGTCAAATTGCCTTCGGTTGCGATGCGTCCAGCTTCGGCGTTCCAGATGTACAGTCCCGTTGCCGGATCGACTTGCAGGACGCCGGTCATGACGATGACCAGTGCCGTGATGGTACAAATGACGACGGTGTCGATGAATGGTTCGAGAAGCGCCACAAGGCCTTCGGTAATGGGTTCTTTGGTGCGCACGGCGGAGTGGGCGATGGATGCCGATCCGAGGCCAGCCTCATTGGAAAATGCCGCGCGGCGGAAGCCTTGAATGATGGCGCCCAGCATACCGCCGGCGATGCCCGCCCCGGTGAACGCGCCGGTGACGATCTGGCCAACGGCCCATGGCAGCTTGTCGGCGTTCATGGCGATGATGATGAGCGCCGCGCCGCAGTAGATCAGAGCCATCAGGGGCACGATCCGCTCGGCGAAACGTGCGATGGAGCGAATGCCCCCGACAATCACGCTGAAAACGAGGGCGGCGAGTATCATTCCGGTCAGCCAGCCAAGGCCCGCCAGTGCGCTCTCGGCACCACCGGTGACGTTGACGAGTTGGGCGTGTACCTGATTGGCCTGGAACATGTTGCCCGCGCCGAACGAGCCCAGCACGCAGAACACCGCGAAGATGGCGGCCATGATGCGCCCTTGCGTGGCCATGCCTCGTGCCGCTAGTCCCTTCGACAAGTAGTACATGGGGCCGCCCGAAACGTGTCCGTCGGGGTACTCGTTGCGGTACTTCACGCCCAATGTGCACTCGACGAACTTGGTGGCCATTCCCAGAAGGCCGGCCAGGATCATCCAGAACGTGGCGCCTGGACCCCCGATCGAAATGGCAACGGCGACGCCAGCAATGTTGCCGAGTCCAACGGTGCCAGACAGCGCGGTCGACAGGGCCTGGAAGTGCGTGACTTCGCCGGGATCGCGGGCGTGGTCGTATTTGCCGCGGACGAGTTCGATCGCGTGGGTGAACCCGCGCAACTGGATGAGACCGAAGTAGCTCGTGAACGTGACGGCCGCCGCCATCAGCCACAACACGATCCAGGGAAACTCGGTGCCCGGCAACGGCGCGAAGATCAAACCGACCAGGGGTGCCGTAGCCGCGCCGACCGTCTGGTTGATGGAATGGTCGATCACGTCAATGGAAATGCCCAGTCCCGCAAACAGGGCTGCAATGGCCGCGAAAGCCGCGATAAGGCCGATGACGACTGGTTTCGTGCTGCGCGCGGACCCGGCGCCGCCGGGTGAGCGGTTATCGTTTTTGGCCATTGATCTTCTTCCCCGCCGCGCGGCTTGGTCCCAATTGGTGCCGCATCCTCGACCCAAGTTACGCTGTTTGCACCGCACACTAGCCTAAAGCAGGCCCGCCGTGCGAGGCAAGGACATGGCCAACGGACCAGAATTAAGTCGTCCGTCGCGGGCGGCGAGAGAGAAAACGGCGATCTGCATGCGTTTCAAGGACGTCGTCACATGTCTGCACCGCTTGGGCGCTCGGGTGCTGGCTTTGTCGCTGTGCGTGGGGACTGGCGCCGGTCTGGCCGCCTCCGGTGCCCATGCCGACACGCTTGTCGTCATCGCAGGTCCGGCAACGGGGCGTCATGCGCACTTGTTCAGTGCCATGCGAGCGGGCGCGCAGGACGCCGTGCGCGCTGGCGCGCCATTAGCCACCAAGGACATCACCGTCCAGGCGGGTGATGCACCGCCGGCTGCTCTGGCAGGGGCTGGGCTGGTGTTCCGCGATGCCGACGACGGCTGCGACGCTGTCCGTGCCCGTGGCGCCGCCACGGAAATCATATCTCAGTCTCCCGCGCTGGTCATTGGGCATCCCTGCCCGGCGGCTGCCATCGCGGCGGCTCCGGTGTACGCGGCGGCCGGTATCCCGTTCATCGCCTTGGGCGTGCGCCACCCGGCCCTTACGGACCAGCGCGCAGGCAACATGATTTTCCGCCTTTCAGGCCGCGATGACCGTCAGGGCGAAGCGGCGGCGGCGGCGTTGAAGGACGCAGCCCCCGAGGGCCGCATCGCCATTGTGCAGGACCGCACCGCCTATGCGCGCTCGGTCCTCGCCGAGACGACGGCGGCGCTCGAGGCGCGGGGACTAAAGGCCGATCCCATCCTGCCCATCGTCGCGGGACGGCGCGATTATGCTGCGGTGATCGACCAGATCGCGGCCGCGCGCAGCGAAGCAGTCTTGTTTGCCGGCTATCCTTCGGAAGCGGTGGTTCTCTTGCGGGGACTGCGGACTGCTGGGATCTCGGTTCGGCTGATCGGGTCGGATGCGACGGCGACGCCGGACTTTGCCGAGGCTGTCATCGCCTCGGGCAGTGGGCCGCGCAATGTGATGGTTCTCGCGCGAGCGCCCCTGCAAGGCGCCGCTGCTGGCATCGGCAAAGAGGATGAACTGAGCGTACTCGCCGCCGCCGCCATTGAGGCTTGGTGGGCGGCCGTATTGCAGGCCGGATCGCCAGAGCCGGCCCGCGTTATATCTGTGCTCGGGACTGAGGAGTTGCCGACGCGCGCGCTGGGTCCGATATCTTTCGACGCCCAAGGCGATGCGCGTTTGCCGTCGTTCCGGGCCGCACCGCTTATGGCTGGTCGATGGAATCCTGGTACACCGTGACGAACCTCGTCACAGGCTGAGAAAACCCCATCGCCGCGACCGTAACCAGGGTCAGCGACCTTGCAATTCCTCGAGGCATTCCTGCATCAGGCACCGCTCCATGCGCTGCAATGCATCCGGAATGGCGCTGCCGCGCGACCGGTAGGCGTTCATACGCTCCTTGAGGAGCGCGTAGCGTGCGCGCGGATCGTCCAGCTCGTCGAAACGGTTGTTGAGCTCGGCGATTTCGCTCTGCATCTGTTCAGCCATTGTCGTCCACTCGTTTGTTTCCTCGGCCCACCCACTGGCGGATCTGGTACCAGCTGTGCCGGACGAACCGGCGAGACTGAGCCTGAAAGCTGGGATTTTCCCCTGCCTTCCTTTCAGAAGAGTTGCGTCTGCTTGTTGCAAGGCGCAAGCCCTCTCGGCCCGGTCGGTTTACATACGTGACCCGATTTCAACAGTTGCCCCGGTGCGAGCCCGCAGCTGCGCCCCCGATCCGGCGTTCCACAAGCCGCCGAAATATGGCTCGAACTGGGCATGGCGGGCTGCAATTTCCGCTGCGTTGCAAAAGTGAAACGTGTTGCGTTTTTTGACAGCATTTGAGGCCGTCTGCGAAGTGCGACAGCGGCCCCCCGGCGCGGAAAGCCCAACGATGTTTTGCGCTGCATCAATTAGGGTTTGGCCGCACGCCTTCACGCGGTCCCGCCCCGTGCGTGGGCGGGGTCTGCGGCGTAAATTTCTTTCCCATGACACGTTGCCGCGCCCGGCCAAAAGGCGGGCGGCGCCTCCATCTCGCCGACCCTGCTCACCGGCGTGGGGCGAATCGGGCCATCTCACCCCGCGCCGCATTGCTGGCACGGCCCCCAAGTGTTAGGCGTCGCGGCAGCCGGCGCTCCGCGTCCGTTCCCACCCCGCGCACCCGACGAGGCATTCGCTATGATCCCGCGCTATTCCCGCCCCGAGATGACCCGCATCTGGGATCCTGAAACGCGCTACCGGATCTGGTTCGAGATCGAGAGCCATGCCGCGACCGCCATGGCCAACCTGGGCTACATCCCCAAGGAGGCAGCCGACGTCATTTGGAAGAAGGGCTCGCAGGCCCGCTTCGAGGTGGCCCGGATCGATGCCATCGAGCAGGTGACCAAGCACGATGTGATCGCATTCCTCACGCACTTGGCCGAGATCGTGGGACCCGAGGCGCGCTTCGTCCACCAGGGGATGACCTCTTCCGACGTGCTGGACACCACGTTGAATGTTCAGCTCGTTCGCGCTGCCGACATCTTGATCGAGGACGTGGACCGGCTGCTGGAAGCTTTGAAGCTCAGAGCCTTCGAACATCGCCTGACGCCGACCATCGGGCGCAGCCATGGCATCCACGCCGAGCCGACGACGTTCGGTCTCAAGCTCGCCTGTGCCTATGCCGAATTCGAGCGGGCCCGTGAGCGTCTGGTCGCGGCACGCGAGGAAGTGCGCACCTGCGCCATCTCGGGCGCCGTGGGCACCTTCGCCAATATCGATCCGCGCGTCGAAGACTTTGTCGCCGAGCGCATGGGCCTGAAACCCGAGCCGGTGTCGACCCAGGTGGTGCCGCGTGACCGGCATGCCATGTATTTCGCGATATTGGCCGTGGTCGCGTCCAGCGTCGAACGCCTGGCGACGGAAATCCGTCACCTCCAGCGCACCGAGGTTCTGGAAGCGGAGGAGTATTTCGCTCCGGGCCAGAAGGGCTCCTCGGCCATGCCCCACAAGCGCAATCCCGTCCTGGCCGAAAATCTCACCGGCTTGGCCCGCGTGGTACGCGGTTACGCCGTGCCCGCCATGGAGAACGTGGCGCTCTGGCACGAACGCGACATTTCGCACTCGTCCGTGGAACGCATGATCGGCCCTGACGCGACCGTCACGCTCGACTTCGCCCTCAATCGCCTGGCTGGGGTCATCGAGAAGCTCGTCATCTACCCCGACAACATGAAGAAGAATTTGGACCGTCTGGGCGGGCTGCACAATTCGCAGCGCGTCCTGCTGGCTCTGACGCAGGCTGGCGTCAGCCGCGAGGACGCCTACGCGATGGTCCAGCGCAACGCCATGAAGACGTGGGAGGAAGGCAAGGACTTCCTGACGGAATTGAAAAACGACGCGGAAGTGACGGCGAAAGTGCCCGCTAAGGACTTGGAGGCCATGTTCGACCTCGGTTACCACTTCAAGCATGTCGACACGATCTTCGACCGGGTCTTCGGCAAGGGGTGAGCCGCCCGACGGCGCCAGCGGGCGGCACCAGGGACCAGGCTTGCCTCGCGGCGCAATCCGCCTGATGCTCCCTCAGGAGCAGATCATCCGTACCGTTGGAAAAGTGCCGTTGCGATGGAACAGCCTGCCGCCGCGCACCGCCTGAACCGCCCGGATCTGTGGCGCCGCGTTGCCGTCACCGCCGGCGCGCTGGCCGTCTATCGCCTGGGCTGTCACATCCCCATTCCAGGCATCCGGCCTGAGGTTGTTGAACAGTTGGCCGGGCTCTCGGGCGGTGGAGGCGGCCGGGAACGGATTTCCATCCTCGCCCTCGGCGTTATGCCTTGGTTCAACGCGCTCATCATCGGCCAGCTCGGCGTTCTCATGCTGCCGGCGGTTCGGCGCTGGCGCGACGCGGGTGGCGCGGCGCTTTTGTCCTTCAATGGCGCGGTCGTGCTTCTCGCCCTGGCATTTGCCTGCATTCAGGCAGCCGGGATCGCCGCCGCGCTGCAACAGGTCCCTGGGCTGGTCAGGGACCCCCACGCCGGCTTCACGCTGACTGCGGCGCTGTCACTCATCGGGGGATCGGCCGCCGCCATGTGGCTGGCCACACTCGTGACACGGGCCGGGATCGGTAGCGGGTTTTGGGTGATATTTGCAGCACCCATGCTTCTCGGTCTGCCACAGCATATCGCCGGGTTTTCCGTCCTTGTTGAACGCGGCGCCATCGCGGGGCCGTCGGCGCTACTTGCGGTTGGCCTGACTCTGGCGGGAAGCGCGCTGATGATCGCCCTACTCATGTTCCGGCATCGAAGCGGCGCCCAGAACGATGCCGACGTGGTCTGGCCTCCGTTTCTCGCCGGTGTACTTCTGGGCTACGTCCTCCTCTTGCCCCGCCTGTTTCTGGACGCGGACGCCCAGCACACGGCCGCGTTCGGGTTTGCGACGGGCAGCCCCGTCTGGTTTCTCGTTTACGCCCTGCTCATCATGGGGTTCACGGCGCTGTGCGCCCGGATCGCCGATGTCCCTGGTCCGGTCCTGATCACGGCGCTTGGACTGACAGCCGTGGTCCTGCTGCCAGAGTTGGCATCGCGGATCGCCGACGCGCCGGTACTGATCGATGGCCGCTGGCTGGTTGTCCTAGTGGCGGTTCTGTTCAGCTTCCTGCGATTGTGGCAGACAGCACCGCAGAAACGTCCGGGCACCGTGCCTGCTTGAACCGGGATCGTATGCCGCCACCATGAAAACGTCTGAAGCCGATATCCTGATCGTCCCGGGCTGGTCGAGTTCGGGCCCCGACCATTGGCAGAGCCGCTGGGAAAAGAACCTCAAGACCGCGCGGCGCGTCGAGCAGGCGGACTGGTTCCGGCCAGATCGCGATCAATGGGTGGCGCGCATCGTCGAAGCCGCTGCTGAATCGGTGCGCCCGGTGGTTCTTGTCGGGCATAGCCTCGGCGCCATGGCCATCGCGCATGCCGGTCCGCGTCTTGCAAAATTGCCCGCGCCGCCGTTGGGCGCTTTCCTCGTCGCGCCCGCCGACGTCGACAACGCCGGCGGCTGGCCCATCACTCAGGGTGAAACGTTCGCCGCCGGCCCCGAGACAGGTTTCGCGCCCGCGCCTTCGACGCGGCTGCCCTTCCCGTCGTTGATGGTGGCCTCGTCCAATGATCCGTATTGCAGTCTAGCAGCGCGCCCGCGTGCTGGCAACTTCGTGGGGATCAGCACTGGTGGAAAGCGGAGACCTCGGCCACATCAACGTGGCGAGCGGTCATGGGCCGTGGCCCGATGGGCTAATGGCCTTTGGCATGTTCATGCAGCGGCTCGGTTAGGACCGCTGCGAACAAATGCGTTCCGGCGCCCGGTCAAGGACCGGGCACCGGAGAGACGCATGGAATTTAATTGCCTTCGAGTTCGGTGACGGCCTTGGCGAGCGCCTCACTCATGACCTTGCGGATTTCCGCATCGTCGACACCGACGCCCTTTGCATCGAGATCGCCCTTCACCTTGCGGAACACATCGTCGTCGCCCTTCTCGGCGAGGTCCGCCTTGCGGACTTCCTTGATGTAATCCTCAACGGCTGAGCCCGAGAGGCCCATCTTTGCGGCGGCCCATTCGGCAAGAGCCTTGTTGCGCCGCGACTCGGCTTTGAACTTCAGCTCCGAATCGTGCGCGAACTTCTTTTCATAGGCCTTCTCGCGGTCGTCGAACGTGGTCATTCCCTGTCTCCAAGAACCCGTGTTCTATTTATGTTCCAGTCTGCCGGTTGGGTTGTATGACGGCCCGATCCGGTTTACCTGCCTGCTGCGTACCCGCTCCCATCTGACAAATCAACGGCTTGTGGACGGCGTGAACCAACACCATGTCTAGCCGGGCGGTGCGGCACCGTTAAGATTGTTTCTCACCCCCGGTTCGGCTAGGGTCCAACTCGTCGCGTGTGCGTGCCAGCCGCCCACCACTTCTTCCAATCCTGACGCAGATTAAACCTGCAACATCAATGGGCAGCGGCCTCGCGGGCGTGTAGTGCCGACGTGTGGAAAGAGCATGAGCGTGATCGTCAAAGGACCAGGATCTATGAGCAAGCGGCGTCGGATCTACGAGGGCAAAGCCAAGGTGCTCTACGAGGGCCCCGAGCCCGGCACGCTCATCCAGCATTTCAAGGATGACGCGACCGCGTTCAATGCCAAGAAGCATGCGCTGATCGAAGGCAAGGGCGTCCTCAACAACCGGATCTCCGAGTACATCTTCATGCGTCTCGGCGAGATCGGCGTGCCGACGCATTTCATCAAGCGCCTCAACATGCGCGAGCAGCTCATCCGCGAAGTTGAGATCGTGCCGCTCGAGGTTGTCGTTCGCAACGTGGCCGCGGGATCGCTGGCCACGCGCCTCGGCCTGGAAGAAGGCTCGCCGCTGCCGCGCTCCATCATCGAGTTCTACTACAAGGCCGACGCGCTCAACGATCCGATGGTCTCCGAGGAGCACATCACCGCGTTCGGCTGGGCGACACCGGTCGAAATCGACGAGATCATGCAGCTAGCGCTGCGCATCAATGACTTCCTAGTCGGCCTGTTCCTCGGCATCGGCATCCGTCTCGTCGACTTCAAGGTCGAATTCGGCCGCCTGTGGGAAAACGACATGGTCCGCATGGTGCTGGCCGACGAGATCAGCCCGGATTGCTGCCGACTGTGGGACATTTCATCGGGCGATAAGCTCGACAAGGACCGCTTCCGTCACGATCTCGGCGGCGTCCTGGAAGCCTATCAGGAAGTGGCGCGGCGCCTGGGCGTGCTGACCGAGAACCCCCGGCCGAAGGGCTCTGGCCCCGTCCTCGTCGCGTCGAACCCGACCGGCAAGCCGAACTGATCCGAACCGAACGGGGCGGCGCGACGTTACTTTCGCCCGCCCTTTCCTTTTCTGCTCCAATCACTGGCACCGAGCTCCCGATGAAAGCCCTGATCCGCATTACCTTGAAGAACGGCGTCCTCGACCCGCAGGGCAAGGCCATCGAAGGTGCCGTCAAGGGACTCGGAATTACCGGCGTCGGCGATGTCCGACAGGGCAAGTTCATCGAAGTGCAGCTCAACGAGACCGATCCCGACAAGGCCAAGGCCGCCGTCGAGCAGATGTGCAAAGAGCTTCTGGCCAACACGGTCATCGAAAATTACGCCTACGATCTGGTCCCTTAAGAACGATCCATGACCAACGTTCCCGACCGCAAACCGGATGACGACGCCGCCCGCGCGGTGCGCTTCATGATCGGCAAGGCGGTGCTGTTCGGCGTCGTGCCCGTACTGGTGGCCGCGCTGATCGTCTATTTCACTTTGCCGTAGGCGCCAGCATGCGGATGCTCTGCGCCATGACCCTAGTCGCCGCCACGGTCTTGGCCGGTGTGCGCGCAGGCATCCCGCCGGTTTGGGCCGGCCCCGAAACCCCATCGGACGCCGCCGCGCCGCCTCCCCCGCCCTTCCGGCTCGAACCGGCCAAGCCTGTCGATATCGAGTGTTTTTCGAAGGCGGTCGTGGTGGCGACAGGTGCCGCCAACGCGACGACGGGCAACCTGCGCCTCTCCCTGCTGCTCAAGGAAGGCGCGGCTAATCCCCAGAACGAACCCCAGACCGGTGCCAAATTGCAAACGGGAGCCTGGCGCATCGTCAGTGTCGATGGGGCCCACACTGGGTCATTCGCCCACCGCGAAGGCAAGGGTTGCGCCGAAAGTTGCCCGCTGACCGTCGCCGCTGATGGCCAGATCCAGATCTGGTCACCCGCGCCCAAGGGGGTGGATCAGCTTGGCGACACGGAATTGCTGTTCGTCGGTGTCATCAAGCCGGCGAACCTCGACTTGCGCGCGACGACATTCAACGGCAAACAGATCGAAAGCCTCGAAGAGGCCTCTTGCAGGATCGGATCATGATCAGAGCTTCCGTCATTGTTTTTCCCGGTTCCAACTGCGACCGCGACGTGAAGGTCGCGCTGGAGCGCATCACCGGGTTCTCCCCGAAAATGATCTGGCATGGCGACGCCAGCGTGCCTGCGTCCGACGTGATCGTGCTTCCGGGCGGGTTTTCTTACGGCGATTATCTGCGGTGCGGCGCCATGGCTGCCCATTCCCCGATCATGAAGGACGTCATCGCCAAGGCAAAAGCCGGAACCCCGGTGCTCGGAATCTGCAATGGATTTCAAGTGCTGTGTGAATTCGGGGCTTTTGCCCGGTGTTCTGATGCGCAACCGGTCTTTGAAGTTCATCTGCGCCGACGTCCATCTCAAGGTGGAGCGCGAGGACACGTTCTTCACGAATTGCTATCGCAAAGGGGAAGTCATCAAGGTTCCGATCGCGCATGCGGAGGGCAACTACTTCGCCGACAGCGAGACACTCGACCGTCTCGAAGGTGAAGGCCGGGTCGCATTCCGCTATTGCGATGCCGCGGGCGTCGTCGCACCGGAAACCTCCCCCAACGGCGCGCAGCGCAACATCGCCGGGATCACCGATCCGACCGGCCGCATCCTGGGAATGATGCCGCATCCCGAGCGTCTCTACGAGGCGGCGCTGGGCGGCACCGACGGCCGGCGGATCTTTGAAAGCGCTGTCATCAGCCTCACCGAGGCCGCCTGAGCCTGACAGAGGCCGCCTGAGCGCGCGTCGGGAAATGGCGGCGCAACCGGCGGCCGCCATCCCCCATCGTGTCAGACCGCGAGGACCGAGCGGATCTGATCCTCGTACTGCTGCACGGCACTCAGCGCGCGCTCTTTCATGATCGGATCGACGTTGGCTTCCGACGCGAAGCCCTCGATCGCCTCGCGCGCATTGTTCATCACGCGGCCGGCGTAGGCCTGCGGATTGAGGTCGCGCTTGCAGATGGTCTGCAGGAGCTGCGTGAGGATCACGCCCGTTGCCAGCGACATGCCCGACAATTCGGCGCACGTGCGCTTCAATTCCGCGATTTCCGCGCTCTGATCCTTCGTTTCGGCCATGGCCTGCACTCCCGTTGGTGGCTCAATTCCAGCCCGTGCTAAACCGATCAGGCTGGGGGTGCAAGGATGCGGCGCATAAGGGCGCAGGCCCTTGGGACAAGCCCCGTGATTTCGCACATGTGTCCGGTGGGGGGGTGCGCCCCCAAGTTGCAGCGGCTTGACGGGCATCCGTCCGGGGGCGGCTGTGGATAGCTGGGATAGCCTGTGCTTGACGCTGATGAGGCCTGCGATTCGCATCTGCCCTGCCGGGGCGGACTTGGGCTAACACGTCGGCATGGCAGAACCCGCATTTTTCCCCGCCGACAAGCTCCGTGCCGCCGCCGATGCGCGCGAACCGGTGACCTTCCGTCAGGTGCCCCACAACATTGAGGCCGAACAGGCGCTTCTCGGTGCGATCCTCGTCAACAACGAGGCGCTCGACCGCGTCACGGACTTCCTGGAGGCGGTCCACTTCTATGACCCCCTGCACGGGGAAATCTATGACACCGCCACCAAGCTGATCCAGGCGGGCAAACAGGCGACGCCGGTTACGCTGAAGACGTTCTTTGAGAACGCCGAGGCGATCGCGCCCAATCTGACGGTGCCGCAGTACCTCGGCCGCCTCGCCGCCAACGCGACGACCATTATCAACGCGCACGACTACGGCCAGACGATCTACGACCTCGCGATCCGCCGCAACCTGATCGTGATCGGCGAAGACCTCGTCAACACCGCCTTTGACAGCCCCGTCGACCATCCGCCTGACGATCAGATCCAGGACGCCGAATCCAAGCTTTACGCGCTGGCTGAAAAGGGCAAGTACGGCCAGGGGTTCCTCGCCTTCGGCACGGCGCTGACCCATGCCATCGACATGGCCAACAGCGCCTATGAGCGCGATGGGCATCTTTCGGGGCTTTCCACGGGGCTAACGGATCTCGACAGCAAGCTCGGCGGGTTGCAGTCGTCCGACCTCATAATCCTGGCTGGCCGTCCTTCGATGGGCAAAACGGCACTCGTCACCAACATTGCCTACAATGTGGCCAAGTGCTTCCGCTCCGAGATGCAGACAAACGGTGAAGAGAAAGTGCTGGATGGCGCCGTCGTCGGGTTCTTCTCACTGGAAATGTCGGCCGAGCAGTTGGCCACCCGTATACTGTCCGAACAGGCCGAAATCGCCTCGGAAAAAATCCGGCGCGGCATGATCACTCAAGAGGATTTCAACAAGCTGGTACTCGTCTCCCAGGAGATGAGCCGCATCCCGCTCTACATCGATCAGACGGGCGGCATCACGGTGGCGCAGCTGGCCGCGCGTGCGCGCAAGCTGAAGCGCCAGCGCGGGCTGGGGCTCTTGATCATCGACTACCTGCAGCTGCTGGCGGGATCGTCCAAGAATGCCAATGCCGGCCGCGTGCAGGAGGTCACCGAGATCACCACCGGCCTTAAGGCGCTGGCCAAGGAACTGCAGGTGCCGATCATCGCCCTGTCGCAGCTGTCGCGTGCGGTGGAGCAGCGCGAGGACAAACGTCCGCAGCTGTCGGACCTCAGAGAATCAGGCTCGATCGAGCAGGACGCCGACGTGGTGATGTTCGTGTTCCGGGAGGAATACTACGTCGAGCGCCGCAAGCCGACCGACACCGACGTCGAAGCGACGCTCAAATGGCAGCAAGAGATGAGCGCAGTCCATGGCCGCGCGGAAGTCATCATCGGCAAGCAGCGTCATGGTCCGACGGGCACCGTCAACCTGGCCTTCGAGAGCCAGTTCACACGATTTGGCAACCTCGCACGGGACGCCTACATCCCGGAACGCTTTGAGTAGGGTCGGCCGATTCCCCGGGGACACTCGCCCAGCGGCGCCCGGCATGCCATGGATCGGACCATGACCGGCATTTCGATTCCAGCGTCCGCGACGGGCGTCATCCGCATCGACCTTGGCGCCCTTGCGGCCAACTGGGCAGCGCTTGCGGCCCGCGTCGCGCCGGCCGAATGCGGCGCGGTCGTCAAGGCCGATGCCTATGGGCTCGGCGCCGCGCAGGTGATCCCCGCCCTTGACCGCGCCGGGTGCCGCACGTTCTTTGTGGCGACGCCTGATGAAGCCCAAGACGCGCGGCGTTTTGCGCCGTCGTCCCGCATTTTCGTCCTCGACGGTCTCTTCCCCGGCGGGGCCGATGCTTTGCTTGCCGCCAGCGCCATCCCTTGTCTGGCGAGCCTGCCGGAAATCCGCGAATGGTCCGCCCATGCTCGCCGGATCGGTGCGCGGTTGGCGACGGCAATGCATGTGGATAGCGGCCTCAACCGCCTCGGCTTATCAGAGCGCGATGTGCAGGACATCGCAGGTGATGCCGGATTGCGCGAACCACTGGATATCGTTTTGGTGATGAGCCATCTGGCCAGCGCCGATGATCCCGATGATGCGTCCAATGCCCGCCAGCTCTTGGCCTTCGAGGCCGCGCGCCGCGCCCTGCCGATGGGTCAGGCGAGCTTGGCGGCGTCGGACGGTCTCATGCTCGGACCTCAATTTCATTTCGATCTCGTGCGGCCCGGCTACGCCCTTTACGGCGGGCAGGCCTTCCGGGGCGCACGGGCGCCCGTGGAGCCGGTGGTGTCCGTGTGGGTCCGTGTGTTGCAGGTGCGCGATGTGCCGCGGGGCGGGGCGGTCGGCTATTCGGGCACGTGGCGCGCGCCCCGCGACAGCCGGATTGCTATTCTCGCTGCCGGTTATGCGGATGGGACCGCGCGTGCGGCCAGCGCGACCAACACAGACATCGGCGGCTCCGTCGTGCTGCATGGGGTCCGCTGTCCGATTGTCGGGCGGGTTTCGATGGATCTGATAACGGTGGATGTCACGGCGGTTCAGCACCCGGTCGAACGGGGCGACGCGGCGCAGCTTTTGGGTCCGGCGCTGGCACTGGAAGCGGTGGGTGCGGAAGGCCGCACCATCGGATACGAAACGCTGACCCGTCTCGGCCACCGCTTTGCCCGGACTTACGTCGGAGGGACTGCCTGACATGGCCAAGGCCGCCAAGAGCCTCTACGTCTGCCAGGGCTGTGGCGCGACAGCGCCGCGCTGGTCGGGAAAGTGCGCCGGTTGCGGGGAGTGGAACACGCTGGCCGAGGAGAGCGACGCGGGTCCGCCGCCGGGGTCCGGGGTGTCGCGCGCCAGCAAGGGCAAGGCGGTGAAGTTGCAGTCGCTGTCAGGCGGCGCGGAAGAAGCGCCGCGCTTTTCGACGGGGATGGCCGAACTCGATCGCGTAACGGGCGGGGGAATTGTGCCCGGATCGGCCCTCCTCATCGGTGGCGAACCAGGCATCGGTAAATCGACATTGCTGTTGCAGCTTGCCGCTTCGATTGCGCGGGCTGGACGGCGGGCCGTATATTTCTCAGGTGAAGAGGCCGCCGCCCAGGTTCGGTTGCGCGCGGAGCGTCTGGGGCTCGCCGCTGCACCGGTGGCCCTCGCGGCGGAAACCAACCTCGCCAATATCCTGGCTACCCTGTCGGCCAGCGCCACACCCGATCTTGTCGTGGTCGATTCCATCCAGACCCTCTGGTCCGATGAACTCGACGCGGCACCGGGCACCGTCAGTCAGGTGCGGGCGGCAACCCAGTCTCTCATCCGCTATGCCAAGCAGCAGGGTGCGGCCCTCCTGCTTGTCGGCCATGTGACCAAGGATGGCCAGATCGCCGGACCGAAGGTCGTCGAGCACATGGTTGATACCGTGCTCTCATTCGAGGGCGACCGGGGGCAGATCTTCCGCATTTTGCGCGCCACCAAAAACCGGTTTGGCGCCACCGACGAGATCGGCGTCTTTGAAATGGTGCAGCAGGGGCTGCGCGAGGTGACCAATCCGTCCGAGCTGTTCCTGGGCGATCGCGATACGTCAGTTCCCGGCGCGGCGGTGTTTGCCGGAATGGAAGGCACGCGGCCGATCCTGGTGGAAATCCAGGCGTTGGTCGCGCCATCGGCTTTGGGCACGCCGAGGCGGGCCGTTGTGGGCTGGGACTCGAATCGCCTGTCCATGGTGCTGGCGGTTCTCGAAGCGCGTTGCGGGATTTCGCTGGCGCAGCATGACGTCTATCTGAACGTTGCGGGCGGCCTCAAAATCACCGAGCCGGCCGCCGATCTGGCCGTCGCCTCGGCCCTGTTATCCTCATTTTCGGGTATTGCATTGCCCGCAACCCGCGTATCTTTCGGTGAAATCTCCTTGTCCGGCGCGGTCCGGGCGAGCGCCCACACCGCTTTGCGCCTGAAGGAAGCCCAGAAGTTAGGGTTTACCGAAGCTGTCCTGCCGGCCGCGGGGGATGCCGGTTCGGAGGCCGGATCGCTGTCACTCCAGCGCCTCACTCACCTCAAAGACCTTGCGGACCCGTTGCGCCCATGCGACTGAACCATGAAAATCATAGGGCGTCGCCGGATTCTGGCACGCTCACCGGAGGCCGCCTCATATGATTGGACCGTTGACCTATTTGGACGCCGCCTTGATTGCCGTGGCGATCATATCCGGGCTCCTGGCCATGTACCGCGGCCTCACGCGCGAACTTCTCTCGATCGTCTCGTGGGCGATCGCCGCGCTGGCGGTGCTCTACTTCATCTTGAACCACAAGAAGTTCGCCGAGGACATGGCCGCCCAGATGGGCACGCAGGTCGCCATTGCACAGATCGCCGTTGGCGCCGTCATCTTCCTCATCGTACTCATCATCGTCCATCTCATCACCTCCCGGATCTCCGATGTGATCCTCGACAGCTCAGTGGGCATGGTCGACCGGATCCTCGGCTTCCTGTTCGGCGTCGCCCGGGGTTTTGTTCTCGTCGTCATTCCCTACATGTTCTACGAGAGCTTCATTCCCGATCCGCAGGCCCAGCTGCCCTGGGTGCGCGATGCCAAGTCGCTCCCCTATTTGAAGGGTACGGGCGATGCCATTCGCGGGACGTTAGAGACACATATGCCGTCCAGCCTGACCACCCCGCCAGCCGCGGAGCCGGCGGCCGAACCGGCGGCGGGCGAGCAGCAAGGATAAGTCAACCCTCTGCGGCGACCGGGCATGGTGCCAGCGGTGCTCAGAGTGCTAAAGACGGTCCCGAATTCCCCTCGCCGGTTGCGGCTGTTGGGGTTGTAAGCGCAGCGGATGCTTGAGCGGGAGGCAACCATGGCGCACGGCCGGCACGGACACGACACATCGGATACGGGCGTCGACTTGAGCGTCGGCGACTTGGGCTATTCCAAATTCGGCGATGACCGTTTGCGCGAGGAGTGCGGCGTCTTCGGTGTCTTCGGGCACCCTGATGCCGCCGCGCTGACGGCCCTGGGCTTGCACGCCCTGCAGCATCGCGGCCAGGAAGCAGCCGGCATCGTCTCCTACGACGGCCATCAATTCCACTCGGAACGACATCTGGGCCTCGTTGGCGATAACTTCAACGAAGCCTCGGTCATCGGCCGGTTGAAGGGAAACTCGGCCGTCGGCCACAACCGTTACTCGACGACGGGCGAACCGGCACTCAAGAATGTCCAGCCGCTCTACGCCGACATCGACACCGGCGGCTTTGCCGTCGGCCACAACGGCAACCTGACCAACGCACTGACGCTGCGTCGCGAGCTCATCTCGTCCGGCGCCATCTTCCCTTCGACATCCGATACGGAAGTTATTCTGCATCTTGTCTCGCGCTCCAAGAAGCGCCGCGCGGTGGATCGCTTCGTGGAAGCGCTTCGCCAGATCGAAGGCGCCTACGCGCTCGTCGCGCTGACCAACGACATGATGATCGCCGCACGCGACCCGATCGGCATTCGCCCGCTCGTCCTGGGACGTCTCGACGGGGCGGCGGTGCTGGCCTCGGAAACCTGCGCGCTGGACATGGTGGGTGCGGAGTTCGTCCGCGAGATCGAGAACGGTGAAGTCATCGTCGTCACCAAGGACGGCATCGAGAGCCACCGGCCCTTTCCGCGCCGCCCGGCCCGTCCGTGCATCTTCGAGTACATTTACTTCGCCCGGCCCGACAGCGTGATCGGTGGCCGGTCCGTCTATGACATCCGCAAGCAGATGGGCGTGCAGCTGGCGCTGGAATCGCCGGCCGCCGCCGACGTCATAGTGCCCATTCCCGACAGCGGCGTTCCCGCCGCCATTGGCTATTCGCAGCAATCCGGCGTGCCCTTTGAACTCGGCATCATCCGCAACCACTACGTGGGACGCACCTTCATCGAGCCCGAGCAGCGCATCCGCGCCCTCGGCGTCAAGCTCAAGCATTCGGCCAACGCCGGCGTTATCCGCGGCAAGAGCATCGTTCTAATCGACGACAGCGTGGTCCGTGGCACGACATCGAAAAAGATCGTGCAGCTGATGTATGAGGCCGGCGCGCGGGAAGTGCATATGCGGATTTCGTCGCCGCCCATCACCCATCCCGACTATTACGGCATCGACACGCCGCGCAAAAAGGATCTGCTGGCCGCCAACCTCGATGTGGAAGGCATGCGGCAGTTCATGGGCGCGACGAGCCTTGCTTTCCTTTCCGTCGATGGCATCTACCGGTCGGTCGGCTACGACGCGCGCGACGATCGCGCGCCCCAGTTCACCGATCATTGCTTCACCGGCGAGTACCCGACCGACCTCACCGATCTTGGCGGCGGGACCTTCCGGCAGTTGTCCCTGCTGGCCGAGGTTGTGTAATCATCGCCGGATACCGGCGCGGCCTGCCGGTCTTCCCCAATTCCGCGAGAAAAAGAGAGTAGCCGACAGTGTCCGACGTCAAACCGTTGAAGGACCGCCTCGCCCTCATCACGGGCGCGTCCCGGGGGCTGGGACGGGCCACCGCTCTCGCCATGGCCGAGGCCGGCGCCCATGTGATCCTTGTTGCTCGGACGACAGGCGCGCTCGAAGAATTGGACGACGAAATTCAAAAAGTGGGCGAGCCGGCGACCCTTTTGACGCTCGATCTGCGCAAGGGTGATGGGATCGACGGGTTGGGGCCGACCATTTTTGAGCGGTGGGGAAAGCTCGACATAATGGTCGCCAATGCCGGGATGCTGGGTCCATTGTCGCCGCTGCCGCATGTCACGGCGGACGCTTGGCAGCAGGTGATCGATGTGAACCTGACCGCCAACTGGCGGCTCATCCGAACGCTCGATCCGCTGCTCAAACGCTCCGATGCCGGCCGGGCCGTGTTCATCTCATCGGGCGCGGCGGAGGGGCATTACGCCTACTGGGGCCCCTATGCGGTCTCCAAGGCGGGGCTGGAAGCCTTGGCCAAGACTTACGCCGCCGAATGCGCCAACACGGAAATCCGCGTCTCCATCGTCAATCCCGGCGCCATGCGCACCAACATGCGCGCCAAGGCTTTTCCGGGCGAGGATCCGATGACGCTACCGGCGCCCGCTGACGTGGCCCCGCTGATTGTCGAACTCGCCAATCCAGCCAGCACCGTTCACGGTGAGGTTGTGCGGTACCGGACTTGGCGCGATACGGGGAAGTTGGATGATTGAGGCGTGCTTCAATGAAGTTGCCCCGGCACAGTGCCATCAAACCTCGATGACCATCCCGTCGTAGGCAGGCTCGACGTGCGGCGGCAATTCGCGGCGCAGCGTGTCGTAATCCAAGTCGCTCGTCATGTGGGTCAGGATCGCGCGCTTCGGCTTCAACCGGTCGATCCAGCGCAGAGCATCCTTGACGCTGAAATGGCTCGGATGCGGCGTGTAGCGCAGCGCGTCCACCACCCAGACATCAAGCCCCTCGAGCAGCGGGATCGATGTTTCGGGCAAATCGGAAATGTCGGGCGAATAGGCGATGTTCGCCGAACCGCAATCCAAGGGACGGGATATCGCCATGGACCTGCGGGATGGCTTGAACGTCGAGTGACGTGTTGACGCCGGCGATCGTGAACTTTCCGTCCGCGGGAATATCGGCAGCCTTCAGGATCGGCAGATAGCTGGAGCCCGGCTGCTGGGCGAAGCAATAACCGAAGCGTGACACGAGGCTGTCGCGGGTCGCGGCATCGAAGTGACACGTTACGCGTGATTTCATGGCGTAGGCCACCATGCGCAGATCGTCGATGCCGTGCGTGTGGTCGGCATGATCGTGGGTGAAGACGACGCCGTCGAGATGCGTGCAGCGGGATGTGAGAAGCTGCTCGCGAATATCAGGCGGGCTGTCCACCAGCACGTTGGTGAAACCGCCCGATACGATCTTTTCAACGAGCACCGCGCAGCGCAAGCGGCGGTTCTTCGGGTTCTTGGGATCGCAAGCTCCCCAGTGCGGGCCGAGGCGCGGCACACCTCCGGACGAGCCGCAGCCCAAAATCGTCAGGCGCAGCGTCATGCGCGTGCTCCGCGACGCGGCACCTTGGCGTAGATGCTGAAGAAATTCTCCGTCGTCGCGGCGGCGAAATCCTCGAATGCCATGCCCCGCGCGGCGGCAAGCGCCCGGGCGGTATGGACGACGTAAGCCGGCTCATTCTGCTTGCCCCGGTAGGGCTCCGGCGCGAGGTAGGGCGCGTCGGTTTCAACAAGCACCCGTTCCAGCGGCACGGCATTGGCGATGGCGCGCAGCTCGTCGTTCTTCTTGAAACTCACGACACCCGAGAACGATACATAGAGGCCGAGTTCAACCGCGCGCATGGCAAGTTCCCGCCCGCCGGTGAAGCAATGCAGGATGGCCGGAAAAGCGCCCTTGGCGTATTCGTCTTCCAGAATGGCGATGGTGTCGGCGTCGGCATCGCGCGTATG
The DNA here is from genome assembly GCA_963786675.1 of uncultured Alphaproteobacteria bacterium. GTDB lineage: Bacteria > Pseudomonadota > Alphaproteobacteria > Rhizobiales > Hyphomicrobiaceae > JAGVSR01. The sequence continues at coordinate 819,285 of CAWAZY010000003.1, forward strand.
GATTTCAAGCGGCAGGCCGGTCATGCGGGCCGCAGCGATGTGGGTGCGAAAACCCTTCGCCTGCGCTTCGGGTGTCGAATGCTTGTAATAGTAGTCGAGCCCCGCTTCGCCGATGCCGACGATCTTGGGATGTTCCGCGTAGCGCGCCAGATCGATGGCCGTCACATCCAGTTCTTCATGCGCATAGTGAGGATGCGTGCCGACCGTGCCGTATACCGTGTCGAAACGTTCCACGACCGAGATCAAGTGCTCGAACTTGGCGACGCGGGTCGAGATGTTGACCATGAGCCCGACGCCAGCCGCGAGCGCGCGCGCCACGACGCCGTCGAGGTCCTTGGCGAACTCCGGCCGGTCGATATGGCAGTGGTGATCGACAAGCAGCATCCTAAGCGCCGTCCTCGGACTTGGACTTCTGGCGGTTGGCTTCCTTCTTCGCCTTCTTTGCGGCCTTGGCGGCTTCCTGCTCTTCCGCCGACATGGAGCCGCTCTTCTTTGCGTCGGCGGCTGCCGGATCGACATAGCGCGGGAACACACCCTGCGGTTCGGGGAGATGCGTGCCGGGCTTGCAAGCGCCCGGCGGGGCCGAGTGCGGAGAACGCGCGCGCGTTCGGCCCTTCGACCTGTCCCAACAGTCCTAGGAGCTTCTCGGCGGACACGGGCATCACCGGCTGGGCAAGGATGGCCAGCTGCCGCACAACCTCCGCGGTGACATAGAGGATCGTTCCTTTGCGTTCTGGCGTGAGCGATTTGTCGAACGGCTTTTCCGACGCGAAATAGCGGTCGCCCTCGGCCACGACCTCCCACATCGCGTCGAGCCAGCTCTTGATCGCCTGCCGGTCCATGGCGGTGCGGCACGTGCCATAGAGCGCGTCGGCCTTCGCCAGCAGGGCCTTATCGGCGTCCGTGAAGGCTTCGGGTTCTGGCACCACGCCCGCAAAGCCCTTGGCGATCATCGACAGACAGCGTTGCGCCAGATTGCCGAGCCCGTTGGCCAGATCGGCGTTGATGCGCACGGCAATGGATTCTGGCGAATAGCTTCCATCCGCGCCGAACACGACTTCGCGCAGGAAATAGTAGCGCACCTGATCGACGCCGTAGTGCTCGGCGAGTGCGAATGGATCGACGACGTTGCCGACCGACTTCGACATCTTCTCGCCCTTGTTGAACAAGAACCCGTGGCCGAAGACGCGCTTGGGCAGCGGCACGCCGGCACTCATCAGGAAGGCCGGCCAGTAGATCGTGTGAAAGCGCACGATATCCTTGCCGATGACATGAACGTCGCAGGGCCAGAACTCCTGCCGCTCGTCGCCACCACCGAAAATGCCCGTGGCCGTCGCATAGTTGTTCAGTGCATCGACCCAGACGTACATGACGTGTCCGGGATGGCCGGGCACGGGAATGCCCCAGTCCAGTGTCGTGCGCGAGACGGACAGATCTTCCAGGCCCTGGTTGACGAAGTTGATGACTTCGTTGCGCCGCTCGGGCGGCAGGATGAAGTCAGGGTTCGTCTCGTAGTGCGCGAGCAGTTGATCCTGGTATTTCGACAGGCGGAAGAAGAAGGTCTCTTCCTCTTGCCAGACAACTTCCGTACCGCTCGGCACGGCGTAGCGCTGGCCGTCCTCGCGAACCTCGGTTTCGGTCTCCTTGTAATAGGTCTCGTCGCGCACCGAATACCAGCCGCCGTAGGTCTTCAGATAGATGTCGCCGGACGCCTCCATCCGCCGCCACAGCTCCTGGCATGACTCGTAGTGACGCGCGTCCGTCGTCCGGATGAAGTCGTCATTGGACAGGTTGAGAACGTGCGCCATCTCAAGGAAACGTGCGGAGTTGCGGTCGGCGAGTTCGCGCGGGCCGACGCCCTCCTTGGCCGCCGTCTGCTTCATCTTGAGGCCGTGCTCGTCGGTGCCGGTCAGGAAGAACACGTCCTTGCCGTCGAGGCGCTCGAAGCGGGCGATGGCATCGGTGGCGATGGCCTCGTAGGCATGCCCGATGTGGGGGACACCATTGGGATAGGATATGGCCGTGGTGATGTAGAAGCGGGTCGGCATGGCCCCTCGGGTTCTGATTGGCGAAGTTGAAGGACCCGAGCAGCGGTTGATCAGGCCCGGCCCGCGCCGCGCGAGATCTGGGCGAGGCGCTGGAACGTCAACAGGATCAGAGATTTACGATCCAGGTTGAGAGCATCGGCATCGGCCTTCTCGGCGACGGTGGTTTCCCACAGTTGTGCCCAGGCCGCAAGCTTGTCCTCGGGGATGAGACGCTTGGCCAATTCACCCTCCGGTCCCCCGCCTGCCCCCGTGGCCCCGGCCCTGATCATGCGGCTCAAGAGACCCAGCAAAAGATCGAAGAAGAGTTCGTAGCGGGCTTCGGCGGCCGCAGAGGCCAGTTCGTCCCCCAGCTGATGAACGGCCTGCCAATCCGGCCGGGGCATTTGACCCACAATTCCTGCAACGCGTTTCTGCAGGTCGAGACCTTTGCCGGCGTGCAGCACCAGCAGGCGGCGAACGCTGCCTTCGCTGAGTGCGGCCAGGGTTCGCCAGTCGTCACCGGCAGGCAGCGCTGCCGTCACATCCTCACAGCTGGCATTGAGGGCCTGGGCCACGGCCTTGCGGAGATCGTCTTCGGCCAGCGGCAGGCACGCGACAGTGCGGCAGCGGGATCTGATGGTCGGCAACAGCCGTTCGGGTGACGACGACACCAGCAGGAAGACGGTCCTCTTCGGCGGCTCTTCCAGGGATTTCAGAAGCGCGTTGGCCGCGTTGGCATTGAGATCGTCGACCGGATCGACGATCACCACGCGCCAGCCCTCCGCCCCCGCCGACACGCTCAAAAATCCCTTCAACCGGCGCACTTCATCGACGGTGATTTCGCCCTTGAGCTTCTTCGTCTTGAAGTCGTAGGGGCGCCGGATAACCAGAAGGTCGGGATGCCCGAGAGCCGCGACGAGGCGCGCCGCCTGCGCATCGGGCGCAATATCGAGGCGTGGACTCGAGCATGTCGCGCTCGTGGGGGGCGGCGAGCAGAAAGCGCGCGATGCGGTAGCACAACGTCGCCTTGCCGATGCCGGGCTTGCCGGTGACGATCCACGCGTGATGCAGCCGGCCCGACTGAAACGCATCCAGAAAGGCGGCCTCGGCCTGGGACTGACCGTAAAGACGTGCGGTTTCCCGCGGGCTTGGAAACCCATCCAGCTTATCGGGTTCGGGCAGCACGTCGAGTTCGGCGGCGGCGGGCGCGCGGGCCATGCTGTCAGCCCACCGGCAGGCTGAGACGCGTCTGAACCGCGGTCCAGACATCGCGCGCCACATCATCGGCCGCGCGCTGCCCATCGACGACGACACACCGTTCCGGTTCGGCGGCAGCAATCTTGAGGAACCCCTCGCGCAGCCGCTTGTGGAAAGCGAGGTCGCGCGCCTCGAACTGGTCGGCGAGCAGGCTGCGCGGCTGCTTGGGAACCGGCGCGCTGTTAGCCGCCACAGGTTGCGGCAAGCCCTGCCGCAGAGCCGCCCGCGCCAGCCCGATTTCAGCTGGAATGTCGACGATGATCGTCAAGTCTGGCCGCGTATGCCCGATGACGATCAACTCGAGCGCTTCGAGAAGGCGCGGTTCGAGCTGACCGGCATAACCTTGATAGACGCGCGTCGAGTTCGCGAAGCGATCGCAGACCACAAACTGCCCCTCCTTCAGAGCCGGGCGAATGATCTGGTCGAGATGGTCCGCGCGCGCCGCTGAGAACAACAGGGCTTCGGCCAGCGCGGAATGGCGCTCGACCTGCGGATCCAGGATCAGCGCACGCAGCCGCTCGGCGAAGGGAGAGCCCCCCGGCTCGCGCGTGCTGGTGACGTGGTGGCCGAGCGCGGTCAGCCGGTCAGCGAGGCGCCGGGCCTGGGTCGACTTGCCCGAGCCCTCTCCGCCTTCGAACGTGATGAAACGGCCGCCCGTCATGGTCCCTCGATCCGGTGCGCGGGGCGCGCCAGGTCAATAAACTGGTTTTTGAGGGCTTTTAAAGGTTGGCCCAGCGCAACGCCAGAAAAACGAGGCTGTCGAAGCCCTGGCGCCAGATTCCAGCCGCCTCGACATCCTCTTTGGCAACCAGGGGCACTTCGCTGACGGCATTTGAGGAACTGGTCACGCGCAGCCGGGCGACCTCGTCACCCTTGCGGATCGGCGGCTTCAACGGGCCCTGATAGACCAATTCGGCGCGCAATTTCTGGTTGGCCGGAAAGCGGGGCAGAACCACGTTCAAGTCACCGGACTTGCCCGTCACGGGCACGTACCACTGCGTCCCGCCCCAGACCCGCGCGAAGCCCACGTCCTCGTCGGCATCGAACAGGGTGAAGCTGGCGAAGCTGCGCTGTCCCCATTCGATCAGCCGGCGCGCTTCCTCGCGGCGGTCCTTCTCGTTGTCGAGCCCCATGACGACGCCGATCAGCCGTTTGCCTTCATGGACCGCCGACACCACGATCCCATAACCGGCTTCGCTGGTGTGGCCTGTCTTCAGTCCATCGATTCCGATGTCAGCGCCGAGCAGCGGATTGCGATTGTAGAACTTGTGCTTGCGGTAGGGAAATTCGCGCTGCGCGAAGATCTTGTACTGCTCGGGATAATCCTGGATCAGGTGCTGCGCGAGAATGGCCAGTTCGCGCGCTGTCATCAGATGCTCGGGATGATGCAGACCCGTTGAATTGCGGAAGGTCGACTTTTGCAGTCCGAGGCGCCGCGCTTCCTCTTCCATCATGCGGGAAAATCCAGCCTCGCTTCCGCCCATGGCTTCGGCCACAGCGATGCACGCATCGTTGCCGGATTGGACGATAATGCCTTGGAGCAGTTCGGCCACTGAAGCGCGGGTATTGACCGGCACGAACATCGCCGAGGTTCCCGATGGCGCTCCACCGGTGCGCCAGGCGTTCTCGCTCATGAGGAATTCGTCTTCGGGTTTGACGCGCCCCTCTTTCATGGCCTTGAAGAGCACGGCCAATGTCATGAGCTTGCTCATGCTGGCCGGTGGCGCCAATTCGTCGGCGTTCTGCTGGAAAAGTACAGCGCCACTGTCCGCGTCCATCAGGATGGCGCGCTTGGCACGGCTGGTGAATTCGCCCGACTGTTGGGCTATCGCGGGAGTGCCGGCCGCACCGAAGCACAAGACCGTGACGGCGAACAAAAATGCGGCGCGAACGGAGCGAGCAATTGCCGAAAGCACACGCCCTCTCAATCCATAAGTTCCAGAAAACCCGAAGCAATAAGCGATGAAGTTATCTGTTGCTCCGGGCTCGCGGTCAACCCGTGTGGCCCCGTATTGACCGGGAATGTGGATCATCTGTTCGAAAGAACTTAAGTTCGAAGAATATCCACGCTTGGGCAACAGTCTGGCGCGTCTTCCTTTAGTTCTGCGGTCCGCCAAGACCAGACCGGTGCCGCATGACCGACCAGCCGCCCTCCCGGCTCGGGGCCGAACTGGCAAAGGGGCGCGATACGGGTTGCGCGGTGGCGATCGGTGCGCCGCTCCACGACTGAGCCGCTAGAAATCGGCGTTCGTGCGAATCATCACCATTTAACGGCGCCTGCCCCGCGTAACGCACGCGAACGCGTCCAAGTCCCTGCCCCGCCGTACCCAAAGCGCGCGCGGAGGCGCGGGACAGATCAATGATACGGTCGCCGACATAGGGGCCGCGGTCGTTGATGCGAACCAGGATCGTGCGGCCATTCTCCAAATTGGTGACGTAGGCGAACGACGGAAGAGGTAGGGTCGGATGGGCGGCCGTCAACGCGTTCATGTCGTAGATTTCACCGTTGGCCGTCTTGCGGCCCTGGAAGGCGTCGCCGTACCACGACGCGATCCCGGCGCGGTCGTAATCGGGCTCATGGCGCGGCGTATACCAGCGTCCGGCGATCATATAGGGCTTGCCCAACTTGTATGTGCCCCCGCCCTTGGCGATGGGTCCGGATGCCGAGGCTACCCGCGGCGAACTGCTGACACCTAGCCGCTTGTCGGGCGACCGATCGGACGAACAGCCCACAAGCACGGCACTGGCGCCAATAAGCCCGCAGGCTGCAATCCATTTTCGGGGCGGAAGGCTAAGACCAGCCGAACGGGTCGTCGGCAGGCAGATTAGGGTACGCACGGCACTCGATCCCACAAATTACGCGGCCCCACGGCGGACCCACGCCGCCCATGGCTCCCCTTAAGCAGAGGCCTTGGCCCGATGACGACCGGATCGTGGCGAATTGTGCTTAGCATCGAGTTAATGCGCCCACGGAGCGATCCGGCGCTTGAGGACCGCAGCCGGCCCGCGTATAGGGGGCGGCGTCCGCGTGTGGGTCTCAGCTCAGCATCTGATGGGCGACGATGAGACGGCGGCCCAGACGTCACGCGTCTTCGGAGGGATGGCCGAGTGGTTTAAGGCACCGGTCTTGAAAACCGGCGTGGGTGCAAGCCCACCGTGGGTTCGAATCCCACTCCCTCCGCCATTGGATGTCTCGCGCGCTGTACGCGCTCCGACGGGGCGGCGCTCGCGCCGGGTCGCCTTGCTCCCAGGCCCTTTGGGCCGCATTGACTTGGTCCTTCTGTGTTCTTTGCCTTACCGCTCGCGCGCCTGTGGGCGCTCCGCATGGGCGGCGCTCGTGCCGGAGGCGCATCATCACGTCAGTGGCCGGCTGCCGCCTAGCGCGCGCTGGGGTGTGTGCGGAGCCAGTGTGAGACGGCTTCGGCGCTGAGCCAGGCGCCGAGGATGGTGAGCGCGACCGTGCCCCAGACGGCCGTTTCGAGCGGCACCAGTCCGAGGATGCCGCGCAGCCCCGGCAGCAGAACGGTCGCTGCTTGCAAGGCGATGGCGGCAACGATCGTGACATGGAGCGCCCGGTTGGACAGCGGCACGGCCCCGGTGCGGCGGGACGGAAAAACGTACATGAGCTGGGCTATGGATTCGAATAGGAACACCGCCGTGCGCGTTTCGTCTAGCGTGTAGCCCTGCCGCGGCAGCGTGATGAGCAGCACGACGCCAAGCACCGCCTTGATGCCACCCGTCACCAGAATGAACCGCAGCGAGGCGGGGTCGAGCAGGGCTGCATTGGCGGGCCGGGGCGGATGCCGCATCACGTTGGGATTGCGATCGAGCGCCAGGGCGAGGGCTGGCGGTCCATTGGCAACGACATTGATCCATAACAGTTGCACGGCGGTGAGCGGCAGGAAGAGCCCGCCCGCGGAATCGGTAATCCCGAACGCGAACGACACAGCGAGCCCTATGCAGATCAAGAGCACGAGCGCCAGATTGGCGGAGAAGAGAAAGCGGATGGCCGTCTGGATGTTGGCGTAGATGCTGCGTCCTTCGGATATGGCGCCGACGATGGTGGCAAAGTTATCGTCGCTGAGGACGAGGTCCGACACCTCCCGCGACACATCACTGCCGCGCTGACCCATGGCGACTCCGACGTCGCTGCGTTTCAGGGCCGGGGCGTCGTTGACCCCATCGCCGGTAACGGCCACGACATGACCCGCGGCACGCAACGCCTCCACCAACTTCAATTTGTGTTCGGGCGTAACCCGCGCGAACACGCTGATACGTCCGCGCGCGACCACGTCGCGCAATGTCCCGGGTAACATGACGTCAAGGTCATCACCCGTGAGCACGCCGTCGGTCTCAATGCCGAGAGCCGTGGCAACCGCCTGCGCGGTGGCGGGATGGTCGCCGGTGATCATAACGACGCGGATGCCCGCCTCACGCGCCTGCTTGAGGGCATCGTGCACTTCCGGACGCGGCGGATCCCAGAGCATCACAAGACCCAGGAAATCCAGCGCGTCGTCGCTGGTGCCCTTGGCCGCCGCCAGCGCGAGGACGCGATGACCTTCGCGCGCATGGGCTTCGGCCTTGGCGTGCCACGCGCGCTTCCCGTCGTCGCTCAAGGTGCTGCGGGCAATCAAAACCTCAGGCGCGCCTTTGAGAAAGCTTTGGCAGGTGTCACCAGATGCCACCGTCACACGCATGAAGCGGGTGAGGCTGTCGAACGGCCGCGCCGCAATGCGCGGACAACGCGCCGTGATGTCGCTGACGATCGCACCGTTGCTGCCGGCGAATTCCAGGAGCGCGACTTCAAGTGGGTCGCCGGCGCCCGTCTTCAGTTCCGCATCGTTGGCCAGGACCATGGCCATGATGGCGCCCTCGACATCCGGGGCGTCCAGGCCGCGGACATGCATGCGGTTTTCCGTCAGCGTGCCGGTCTTGTCTGTGGCGATCACGGTGACCGAGCCCAGGGCCTCCACCGCACTTAGCCGCCGCACGATCGCCTTGCGCTGTGACAGCCGCTCCACGCCCAGCGCGAGGGTCAAGGTCAGGACGGCGGGCAGCCCTTCGGGCACGGCGGCCACGGCCAGCGCCACCGCGAACAGAACGATGGGGCCAGCGCGGCTCCATCCCTCCGCCATCAAACCACCGACGATCAGCACCGCCCCCAGGATGGCGATGGCCAGTGCCACCTGGTTGCCGAATTCGGCCAAGCGCCGTTCCAGCGGGGTCTTGGCGGTTTCGATGTTCCCAATCAGCGTGGCCAGTTTGCCCATGGTACTCTGGGGACCGGTGCGGGTGACCTCCAGATAGCCTTTGCCGCGCACGAGAAGCGCACCGCTGAACAGTTCGCTCCCCAGCGCCTTGTCGACCGGCAAGGATTCGCCGGTCAGGATCGACTCGTCCGCCATCAGACCGTCGCCATGGCACAGGTGCCCGTCGGCGGGAATGCGGTCGCCCGCTTCGATGCGCACGAGATCTCCGGGGACGATGCCGGTGGCCGGTATCTGGCGCAGCAGGCCCTCGCGCAGCACCCAAGCCGAAGGGAGAGCCATCGCCCGGAGCCGTGCCAGCGCCTCTTCGGCCCGCGCTTCCTGAATGACGCCGAGGCCTGCGTTGAGCAGCAGGATAGCCGCGATCGCGATGGACTCGATGGGCGTGCCATGGCCACCGTTCCATGCCCACAAGCCCAGGTCGATGGCCAGTGCAAAGAGAAGCATATAGACGAGCGGACTTGTGAACTGGGCCAACGCGCGGCGCCAGAGCGGCGTCGGCGGCACGGCGGGGAGCGCGTTGAAACCAAACCGCCGGAGACGCTCGGCAGCCTCCGGCTCACCTAGTCCACGCAGCGGCTGTGCTTGATCTGGCGGAGTCACACGGGGGCTCCCTAAGCGACGCGCATCAGTCCTGACCGAGGCACCCCACCAAATCAAAACGGGAGCCACCGGCTCCCGTTTGTATCCAATTCATCGTCCGGCTGGGCTCAGAAGTTATGCTTCATGGTGCCCCGAATACGCAGATCATCCGTGTCGGGCTGGTCTTCAGGCTCGGCCGCGGGACGGTTGCCCTCGTTCGCGCCGTAGAGCAGCTCCAAGCCAAAATCCATTTTCGGCAGAACGCCGAGCTTGCCGAGCCCAGGGATGCGCACTTCCGTACCCTCGGTGGGCTTGGGCGCCTCGGCCGGCGACAACTGCATGGCGTTGGGCTGCAACTGGCCGGATGCGGCAGGCGCAGCTTCGCTCTTTGCCGGGGCGGCAGGGCCACCACCGATCTGTGTTTCCTGAAAGGCCCAGGCTGGCAGCGCAAGCGCAGCCAAAACCACCCCAAGCCCGATGGAATGCTTCAAATTCATGGTCCGACCAACCCCGCTGCGGACGACGTGCTTCGATTCAGGAGAATGACCCCCCGATCCGCCGAAAACAAGGATCTCCCATTGGCACTTAACGGGGTCTGAAGGAATGTCCCGCGAGTGTTGTTTCCTGGCCATGTTGCTGCTTTGCAACAAAGCTGGTGCGTCAAGCCCAACCCACCGGCTCCGCACAGAAAAAGGGGCCGCGCAAGGCGGCCCCCTCTCCAACCGGACGGGAGAGCCGGGTTTAGAACTTAATGATACCACCGGCGACCACAACGTCGAGATCGTTCAGGTTGGGGGTCGCGACGGCAGCGCCGGCGTTATCAACCAGATCGAAGTCAACTTCGTAGTGGCGGTAGTAAACGTAGAGCAGCATCTCAGCCGCATCGATCTTCTGCACGATGCCGCCGCCGTACATTTCCAGCGCCGAGCCAGCAATGTTGGCATCAACCGCACCCAGTTCGAAGTCGCGGTTGTTGTTCGAGCCACCATCCAGATCGTAATACTGACCGAAGAGGGTCGTCTTGCCGATCGGGAAGAACTTCTGCTGGATGCCGGCTTCGATCGCCCAGAACGTGCTCTCGTCGTCAGCAGCAGCGGGGCCGCCATCGAATGCGTCGATGATGGTGTTGTCCTTGCGCCAGCCAGCCGAGAAGTTGGTGTAGAGGCCGGTTGCATCGTGCATGATGCTGACCGAGCCGCCAACCTGCTCGCAATCGGTATCCTGATCGTCATCGGCCGCGCGGCAGTTGGCCATCTGGATTTCGTCGAGATCGATGCCGTTATCGTTCTCTTCCTGACCGTAGGCGATGCCGGCAGCCAGCTTGAAGCCGCCCATCTCACCCTTATATTTGACGCCGACATCCCAATAATCGTCGCCGCCCCAAGCCGCTGTCAGTGCGAACCCGGCAAGCTCCGGGGATACGTACTTGACGATGTTGCCACGTTCCGGTTCGCCGGGCTGGTCGCCGAAGTCGTTGATCGCGCGGCGGAATGACAGGTTACTGAGCGTGGCGCCCGAGCGCACCAGAAGGCCGAGACCGGAGTCTTCGACGTCGGCGAACTTGGCAACGTCCTTGGTGTTGGCGAGATTGACCTCGGTGATGCCTTCTGCAGCCGGAGCGGTGCGGCCAACCCACAGGGCGCCGAGGCTCTTACTCTCCAAGTACCAAGTCGAATGGCGCACGTCCAAGCCGGCTTCGTCGGCCGGGTTGGGATTGTCCTGATCGAAGCGCTTCGAGTTGGCGCCGCGGACGCCGATTTCCAGCAGGTAGCCGGCCTTCACGTCGTCGGTGATCTTGGCCGAGCCCTTGAAGCGGAAGCGCGTGCGGCCATTGTCGTTGGTGTAGACGCCTTGGTTGCTCTCGACGCCGTCATCCCAGAAGATCAAGGCTTCGTTGACCTGACCCGACACTTCGAGCTTGACCTTGCGGTTGCCCTTGCGTGCCGTAGTCGCTTCGAGCTCGGCGATGCGCTCTTCCAGATCCGCGCAGCAATCGCCGCCCAGATCCGCAGCAGAAGCCGCCGAACCGGCGAGGCCGATCCCTGCGGCTGCGAGCAAACCGGCGAATGCCGTGCCCATTGTGAAAACCTTGCTCATGCGTGTTCCCTCGACGCTTGCACCCCACCGACCGGGCAGAGTTCCAAATCTGAACTGACCGTTTGGCACCCCTGCGAGATGGCCAGATTTCCGTCAGCCCGGTGACCTAAGCCGAGCCAGTGGGAGGCGTAAACGCGAGATCAATGTTTGACATTTTTGCGACGGGGTTTCGTGGCGCCGAAGCCACTAACCATTGGTTTTATGACACTTTTCTATATGATTCATGACAGTTGGTCGTCGTTTCTGCGACGGTTCTCGTACTTTCCGGCACACCGATGCCCTCTGGGCGACCGCCCCGGGTCCACGTTATATTCCGGCGCGTACACCAGTTTAGAACATGCGTGCATACAGCAGCGGGGGAAGGACGTGAGCAAACGCAGTGGATTGAGTGCGGACAACCGGGTGAGCGTCGTTGTCGGGGGCGGGCCTGCTGGTTTGGCAGCCGCGCTCGCCTTGGCCTTGTCAGGTCAGCCCACGCGGTTGGCGGCGGCACCCCACCGGCCCGGTGGTCATGATCGCGACCGGCGCACGGCCGCCTTGTTCGCGGGATCCATCGAGTTCCTCAAAAATCTCGGTGTTTGGGACCACTGCGCGGGCCCCAGTGCGCCGCTGACCGGCATCCGCTTGGTCGATGACACCGGCGGACTTTTCAAGGCGCCGGAAGTCCTCTTCAAGGCATCAGAAGCGGGCTTGGAAGCGTTTGGCTATAACGTGCCCAATGATGTCCTTCTGGATGCCCTCCAGCAGCGGGTCCACGACACGCCGGCACTTGTCCAAATTCCAACCCGGGGCGTCGCGTCGGTGACAGTTGGGCCGGACGATGTCGTGCTGACACTCCATGAGGGGGAAGCGCTGCGCTGCGCGCTCGCAGTGGCCGCGGATGGACGCAGCTCCATCACCCGCAGCGCCGCCGGGATCACCACCAACGCTTGGACCTACCCCCAAAGTGCGCTCGTCACGTGGTTCACGCATCAGCGCGATCACGAGGGAATCTCAACCGAATTCCACCGCCGGACCGGACCATTCACGACCGTCCCGATGCCGGGAAAATGCTCGTCCCTGGTCTGGGTCGAAGAGCCCAAGGAGGCTGAGCGCCTGGGCCGTCTCGACGAACGCGATTTGCGCGCCGCCATCGAGAAGCGGCTGCAGGGGCTCTTGGGTTCGGTCGGTGACATTGGACCACGAGCCGCGTTCCCATTGAGCGGCTTGACGCCGGAAGTGGCCGGGCGCAACCGCGTCGCGCTGGTTGGGGAATCGGGTCACGTCATCCCGCCTATCGGCGCACAAGGTCTGAACCTCGGCCTACGCGATGCCGCCACCCTGGCGGACTGTGTCGCCGAAGCGATGGAACGAGGCAATGATCCAGGCGCGCCGCAGGTCTTGAGCACGTACAGCGCGCTCCGCGAGCCAGATGTGCGGGGCCGTATCAACACGGTGGACATTCTCAATCGCACGCTCATTTCACCGCATGTTCCGGTGCAGATGCTGCGCGGACTTGGGTTGCATATCCTGAATGCCTTTGGTCCCCTGCGGCGCTCCGTGATGCGCGAAGGGGTCCAGCCCAGCGCCCACCTGCCCCGCCTCATGCGCCCCGTCGGCGGCAAGCGTCCATCGGAGTTTTCGGGTGGCGCCGGCGCGGCTTGACGTTGCGGGTCGCGCTTGCCATGACAGCCCGCGCCCAGACTGCCCCCGTCCGGACTACTCAAGCCTGGACAATCCGCGCCTGACGCCTCATGGGAGCGACAGCCCACCCTGCCGATGACCACCGAAATCTCTCTCTTGCGAGACCTTCAGTTCCGCGCCGAGTACGTTCTCTTGAGAGCGATTACGGCGCCGATCCGCATGATGCCTCTCGAAACAGCCGCCCGGTTTTCCGCGCGCTGGTGGCGGCGGCTCGCCCCGCGGGTAAGCCCGAAGCGACATGCGCGGGCTCTGGAAAATCTGAGCATCGCATTTCCCGAAAAAACAGCGGCCGAGCGGGAAGCCATCTGCCTTGCCCATTGGGAGAACCTGGGCCGCGTCATGGCCGAAACCATCCAGATCGACCGCTTGATCGCCGATCCCAGCCGCATCGCCATCACGCCCGAACGCCTCTTCAATCGCTACCGCGACAAGCTCGGCCCCGCCATCGGGTGCTCCCTGCACATGGGCAACTGGGAACTCGCCATCTGGCCCTTCGTGGTCGCCAACGCCAACCCGGCCGCCGTTTACCGCTCCGTCAACAATCCCTATGTCGATCGCTACCTGCGCCACCTCAGGCGCGACCTTTATCCCGGCGGGCTATTCGGGCGCGGCAAGGTCGAGGGCGATCACGGCGACAACCAGCGCACGGCCCGCGTGCTGACCGATTTCGTTCGCCAGGGTGGCCGGCTCGGCATCGTCTGCGACCTGTATGACCGCACCGGCGTGGAGGTACCGTTTTTCGGCGCGCCCGCACGGACGCAAGCCATCGGTGCGATGATCGCGCGGCGGCTCGGCACGCGCATGTGGATGTCCTGTTGCCGGCGCGTGGGCACCGACAGCCGCTTCACGGTTGAGTTGAAGGAACTGCGCGTACCTCGCACGGCCAACCAATCCGAGGACATCCGCTGGATCATGACCGAGATGCAGCGCCAGTTCGAAACCTGGGTGCGTGAAACGCCGGAGCAATGGATGTGGTCAAACCGGCGCTGGAACTGATCGCACGCGGCCTATACGTGCCTACGGAACGGGCGCGGCGACAGCCTCACCCGAAATTTCGCCGAAAGTTGTTTCCGACAGCCGCTTGGTACTTTCGGCACGAATGCCCGCGTCGATCTCGCCCTTCGCATCGGCCTCCAGCAAAGCCGTCATGACAGCGTTGAGGTGTTTGTCGCTGAACGAGACCAGCACAAGGTCCGCGCCGGCGTTGAGCGACTTGACCGCTGCTGGCCCGACGCCTTCCGGACTGCGAGTCACCGCGCCCATCGAGAAATCGTCGGTAATGACGAGGCCATTATGGCGCCATTCGCCGCGCAACAGCCCACGGATCACAGGCTCTGAAAACGATGCCGGATGCTCCTTATCGAGGTCCCTGATCCGCACATGCGCCAGCATCGTCACAACATGCGGGCGATCCATCAACTGACGGAAGGGAACGAAATCGGCACCGTTCAGCTCGAGGATCGGGGTCGCGATGTCGCCGGTCTTACGGTGGGTATCGAGCGTCACCCGGCCAAGGCCTGGAAAATGTTTCAGCGTGCAGCGGATCCCGGATTCGGCGAGCGCATCGCAGTACCAGCCGGCCACATCGGCAACCAATTTGGGATCGTCAGACAAGGCCCGGTCACGCAGGCGCGTCTCGCCATCGCTGCGGCGTTTGGGGTCGATGCGCAAATCGACGACCGGCGCAAAGTTGAGGTTGACGCCGATACGCGCCAGTTCCGCGGCCTGAAGGCGCGCATAAGCCTTCACCGCCTCTTTCAGGTCGCCATCCTTGGGCAATTTGGAAATGACCTTGGCCAAGCCCTGCTGGCGTTGAAGCGGCGGCGACAGGCGCGAGACCGCGCCACCTTCCTGATCGGCGGCCACAATAAGCGCGGGCAAACCCTGCGCGGCGCGGATCGCCTGCAGGGCATCGATCTCGGCCCTCACGTCGGCGGCCTTGCGGCGGCGCACATTGTGGTCGGTGATGAAAATGCCGGCGATCGCCTTCTTTTCGACGAGGGCCCGCACCGAACCGATGGCGTGGTAGCCGATCACGATATGCCGGCCGATCCGCTCCAGGGCGGCCGGGTCGGCAGCCAGGACGTCCTTGCGCGTGAGAACTTTTAGCGCCGCAGCCGCCTCCGCTGGACGTGCTGGAGCTGGCCGTGTAGCCGCCCGGCGCTTGGACTTGCGTGCCTTTGCCCGGCCCTGGTCGCGCGCGGCGACCTGTTGCCAGATCGACAGCGGTTCCGCGGTGGCCATCCGGCCCTCCAGCGCGACACCGCCGGCAACGATGCCGAGCACCGTCAGCGCCCAACCCATACCCCGGCGCGACCGGCGAAATACCAGTCGATCGCTGAGGACGTGAAGCTTGACGGTCACAGAGACCTCCGCAGGCGGACGTTTTCGCCCCGCAGACTTAACCGACTCGCAGCCTAGCTATGCTTCGAAAATGCCAAACGCCATGCTGGATCGATCTGAATCATGATCAGGGCGCCACATTGACAGCGAGGCAGGCACCCGTAAGGTGCGCCGCGATATCCCCCGAAGAGAGGTCTTTCTGCCCATGAGCGTCACGCGCACGCCCGCCAAACATTTTGCCCCGCTCGCCATCGGCGCGCCGGAACCCTACCGGGCCCTGCCCGTGCGGCTGGAGCGCATGATCCATTTCATACCACCCCACAATCCCAAAATCCGCGCCAAGCTCAAGGACACCATCGGCCAGGTCGACGTGGTTCTGGGCAATCTGGAAGATGCGATCGCGGTGGGCGAAAAGGAAGCCGCCCGCGAGGGGTTCATTTCCATGGCGCAGGAGTTCGACTTCGGCACCACGGGATTGTGGACGCGTATCAATTGCCTCAACTCGCCCTGGATGCTCGACGACGTGACGGAAATCGTCAAGAACGCCGGCAACAAGGTCGATGTGATCATGCTGCCCAAGGTTGAAGGTCCCTGGGACATCCACTATCTCGACCAGTTGCTCGCCCAGCTCGAAGCCCGCCATGGCGTCACCCGGCCAATTCTGATCCATGCCATTCTTGAAACGGCCGAAGGCGTGAAGAACGTCGAAGCCATCGCCGCATCATCGCCGCGCATGCACGGCATGAGCCTCGGTCCGGCGGATCTGGCCGCGTCACGCGGCATGAAGACGACGCGCGTCGGCGGTGGCCACCCCGACTATGGCGTGCTCGCCGATCCGACCACCGACGGCAGCCCGCGCGCGCACTATCAGCAGGATCTGTGGCATTACACCGTCGGCAAGATGGTCGATGCCTGCCTCGCCTACGGCTTGAAGCCGTTCTACGGACCCTTCGGCGATTTCGCCGATAGCGCGGCCTGCGAAGCCCAGTTCCGCAATGCCTTCTTGCAGGGCTGCCTGGGTGCCTGGTCGCTGCATCCCTCGCAGATCGAGATCGCCAAGCGGGTGTTCTCGCCAGACGTGAAGGAGGTGCAGTTCGCCAAGCGCATTCTGGACGCGATGCCCGATGGAACCGGCGCTGTGATGATCGACGGGAAAATGCAGGACGACGCGACGTGGAAGCAGGCCAAGGTCATCGTTGACTTAGCGCGTATTGTCGCCTCCAAGGATGCCGAGCGCGCTCAGGCCTATGGCTTGTAATGGGCAGCCGGAAACGCGGTGTGAACGATAAGCGGCAGGGCGGCTTGACATCCAGCCGTACCATGGAGCGTACTTCGGGAATGAGTAATAAGCGTAAGCCTGCGAAGAGCCCTTCCGTCAAAGGCGCCAAGGGTGTGAAGGCCGGAGGCGTCCGCAAGGCCGCCGCTGC
This sequence comes from uncultured Alphaproteobacteria bacterium, assembly GCA_963786675.1. Taxonomy (GTDB): domain Bacteria; phylum Pseudomonadota; class Alphaproteobacteria; order Rhizobiales; family Hyphomicrobiaceae; genus JAGVSR01. The sequence goes on from CAWAZY010000003.1 coordinate 835,968, forward strand.
AGCACCTGTGCGGACCAAGAAGGTGGTGCCAGCCAAGGCCACTGCCGTGTCGCTGCCGAAGTCCGCGCAGGCCAAACGCCCAGTTAAGGTTCGCGGGGCCGCGAAAGCCGCACCAGCGAAGGCTGGACCCCCTACTGGCAAAATTGCGGCCGCCAAAGTGCGCCGGACACGGACCCGCGGAGCTACGCCCGCCGACCGTACCGGCGCCGTCTCGCCCACGCGTGGATTAGAAACAAAAATTCCGGTGAGCGGCGCACCCCGGCGCAAAGCGCGGCCACGTCTCATCAAGGCCGTTCAGGCGCGGGGACTTGGGTCATCGCACTTGCGCCGCGCCCGCTTCGCGGTCGGCGACGTGGTGCGCCATAAGTATTACCCCTTTAGGGGCGTCATTTTCGACATCGATCCGATCTTCACCAACACCGAGGACTGGTGGCTGTCCATTCCGGAAAAGATGCGGCCGCGCAAGGATCAGCCGTTTTACCATCTGCTCGCCGAGAACGCCGAGACGGAATACATCGCGTATGTCTCCGAGCAGAACCTGGTGGCCGATACGAGCGGTGTGCCGGTGCGCCATCCGCAGGTGTCGGAGTATTTCACCGAGGAAGAGAACGGCCGCTACCGTCCCGTCTTTATGACCATGCTGAACTGAAGCGGACCGGGCGCCGCTGGCGGGTCTCTCCATACGAGATTGAATAAAAAAGGCCGCCTGGATGAACTCCAGGCGGCCTCTTTGCATTTCGCTCTTCCCAGTTGGACCGGTCTGAACGTTACTTCTTTTCCGCGGCCGCGCCTGCCTTGGCCGGATCCGTCGTGGTCGGCGGAGCGCCCGGCGCGTCCTGCGGCAGCTTGCTCAGCTGCTCGGCCTTGAACTTCTCCAGCGCGGTCTTCTGACGCTCACGGATCTGCGCCATCAGCTGGCCGCGGGCCTTCTTGTACTCGGCGTTGTCGACGGGCTTGCCGGCGAACGCATCGGTGAAGCCATCCAGCGGGACCGGGAAGCCGATCGGCTGAGCCGCGGCGTTCATGGCGACGATCATCAGGCCGCCACCCGCCTTCATCTGGTCGATAATCGCCGCATCAGCTGCGATTTCGGCTGTGCAGCCCGAGGGGTGGCACAACGAGTACTTGAGATCGACCGGCTTCAGTTCCTTGTCGTCGACCTTCTCGTTCTTGGCGACCTTGGCCCACTGGTCTTTCGTGTAGACCGCGGCGCGAATGCCCGGCGGCAGCGCCATGCCGAGCGGCACCATGATCATCAGGTGCTTGTCGTCCTTGCCTTCAACTTCGCGGATCGCAGCCGAGACCAGCACCATCCCAGAGTTGCCGTCGAGGCGCTCGTGGTGGGTCAGGCAGATATTCTTCTCTTCCTTGACCTCTTTGCCGTCCTCGCCCTTCTTCACCAGAGGGGTCGTTTCGCAAAGCTTAACCCAGGCGCTCTTGTTGGCGGCGGCCTTAGCATCCGCCGGCTTCGCGGCAGGAGCTTTCTCGGCAGGCGCGGCATCCTGAGCCGATACAGACGTACCCGTGAGCGCCAGTCCCAGCGCGAGACCGGCGACGAGCGCGCCTGTCGTGCTGCGACCAAACATACCAGCGTGTGCCATATGGAATGTGACCTTTCTAACTGAGCTGAACCCATCAGCTCGACCCCTGAGCGTCGCTCCCGCCAAAGCTCCGAAGCGGAGCAGGCCTGATCTATTTGGAGCCGCAATCTATCCGGCGCTCGAAGCGCCAGCCGGGCCGCAGTAAGGCTCGGATTGCGGCAATCCCGTGGCCACCGGCACAACCGTCTGGGGCTGCCGATCCGGAACGGGCCGCGCCGTTGCAAACAGGCCACGGAATCGGCCTGTTCGGATCGGATGCTGGCCGCTATGACAGCGCAGGCTGGCGGCGCAAGTCCGCCTCTTGCCGAGGGAAATTCGAGCCGATGGCCAATTTGGACCATGGGCGTATGGGGCGGCCGCCGCTGGACGACGAGGCACGTTTGCAGAATTCAATCCAAATGCCGGCCCGCATCTCTCTCTGCGCCCCAAGGCGGTCGGGGCTGACGGTGCTTGGTCTGGTGCTGGCGGCCGGGTTGCTTACACTCCAAGCGAGGGCGAACGCTCAGGATGCGGCCCAGGCACCGGTCCAGGCACCGGCCCCTTCGCCGGCCCATGCGCTGGCCATGCATGGGGCGCCGAAGTACCCCGCCGGGTTCGAGCACTTCAGCCACGTCAACCCAAAGGCTCCGAAGGGCGGGCGGATCGTGCTTGGGCAGACCGGATCGTTCGATACGCTGAACCCGCTCATCATTCGCGGTGAACCTGCCGCGGGTATCCGGGATTGGGTCTACGAGACCCTTATGGCGCGCGGTGTCGACGAGCCGTTCACGATGTACGGGCTGATCGCTAAGACCGCCGAAATGCCCGAAGATCGCCGCTCAGTGACTTTCCATCTCGATCCGCGCGCAAGATTCTCCGACGGCCACCCCATAACGGCCGACGATGTGATCTTTTCCATGGACGTGCTGCGCGACCGCGGCCGGCCCAATCACCGCAACTCCTACAAGAAGGTGGTCCGGACAGAACGCCTTTCGGAGCACTCCGTGCGGTTCACCTTCGATGACAGCGGTGATCGGGAAATGCCGCTTATCATGGCGTCTATGCCGGTCCTGCCCAAGCATCTCCTGACGCCCGACACATTCGAACGCACGACGTTGCAGCCGGTCATCGGTTCGGGCCCCTACGTCATCAGCAATGTCGATCCGGGCCGCTCCATCACCTACAAGCTCGATCCGGATTACTGGGGCCGCGACCTGCCCGTGAACCGGGGCCGGTTCAATTTCGGCGAGATCCGCTACGAATATTTTCGCGATGCATCGGTGCAGTTCGAAGCGTTCAAGTCCGGTGCGCTCGACGCGCGTTCGGAAGACGATCCCAAACTCTGGGCGGGCGGCTATGACGTTCCTGCGCGCCGCGAGGGCCGCATCTTGCAGCGCGAAATTGAAACCGGGCTGCCGGCGGGCATGTCGGCGCTGGCCTTCAATATTCGCCGCCCAGTGTTTCAGGACCCACGCGTGCGCCAGGCGCTGATCCTTCTGTTCAATTTTGAATGGGTCAACAAGACGCTCTATCACGGGCTCTACAAGCGCACGGAAAGCTTCTTCGAGCGCTCGCATCTGTCCTCCGCCGGACGGCCTGCCGACGCGCGCGAGCGGGCGTTTCTGGCGCCTTATCCGGATGCGGTTCTTCCCGAGGTGATGGACGGCCAGTATCGCATGCCAGTGAGCGACGGGAGTGGCCACAACCGGCAGAACGCCCGGACCGCATTTCGCCTGCTGGAAGAGGCCGGATACAAAATTGAAGCGGGCCGCCTCGTCAACGGCGCCACCAAGGAACCTCTGAGGTTCGAGATCCTCGCTGCCTCGACGGTGCAACAGCGTCTGATGGCAAGTTACGTTTCGGATCTGTCCAAGCTGGGGATCCGGGCCCGCATACGCATCGTCGATAGCGCGCAGTATCAGTCCCGCCTCAAGGACTACGATTACGATATGATCCAGACCGCTTGGCCGTCGTCGCTGTCTCCCGGCAACGAACAGGTCTTCCGGTGGGACAGCCGCACGGCCGATATGCCCGGTTCGTTCAATTTCGTCGGGGTGAAAAACCCCGCGGTGGACGCCATGATCCTGCGGCTGCTCGAAGCCCATACGGATGTCGAATTTACCTCCGCCGTCCGCGCGCTGGACCGGGTTCTGCGCTCGGGCCATTACGTCATTCCGCTTTTCCATGCCTCCCGCCAGTGGGTGGCGCATTGGCGCCACGTCAAACCTCCCGATACTTTGCCGCTGTGGGGTTACAGCCTCGACTCGTGGTGGCTGGAAGGGCAGAAGTAGCGCACGGCCACAGCGCCTCTGCTCAGCCATCGCCCACTTCGACAGTCCGTCACGCGTCACTGCCCAACCACTCGACCGAACCCTACTCGCCGACCGTAAAGCCCCCGGCTCTTTCAACCTTGTCACACGCCATGTCCCATCCCCCTTCACCCGACGTCCCCGCCCCCCTTGTTGTCCCCAGCCGGTTCAACATGGCGCGGCATTGTCTGGAGCGGCAGGCGGCGTCATGGCCCGACAAGCCCGCCCTCGTCGTCATCGATGATGCCTCGCCTGCAGCTTTACCGCTGGAGGTCTGGACTTTCGCGGAACTGGAATTGGCCGTGCTGCGTGTCGCGGGCGCCCTGGAAGCCATGGGGCTCCAACGCGGCGACCGCATTCTTATCCGCCTCGACAATACCAGCACCTACCCGATCCTCTATTTCGCGGCGATTGCGCGTGGCCTCATCGCCGTGGCGACATCGAGCCAGCTGACGGCGGGCGAAGCGGAGTTTCTTCTGGCCGACAGCCAGCCGCGTGCGGTGGCTCTCGCCCCGCATCTGCCTCGCGGCGATATTCCGCCCGGCGTTCTCGTGATTGAGGAAGCCGAAGTCCGCGCGATGATCGGTCAAGGATCACCCGGCTCCTATGCGGATACGGCCGCCGACGACCCCGCCTACCTGCTGTACACCTCCGGAACGACGGCGCGCCCCAAAGGCGTGGTGCATGCCCATCGCGTGGCGCTCGGCCGCTCGCGAACTTATCAAGGCTGGTACGGTATTCGCCCCGACGACGTCATGCTGCATGCGGGCGCCTTCAACTGGACGTACACGCTGGGAACGGGCTTGATCGATCCGTGGGCCAACGGCGTCACGAGCTGCATTTTTGTCGGTGAGAAGACGCCGGAGATCTGGCCGGCGGTCATCCGCAAGACGGGCGCGACGCTGTTCGCCGCCGTTCCCGGCCTCTTCCGGCAAATCCTGAAGTACGCACCGCCCGGCCCGCTCGACATCCGCCCCTTGCGTCATGGGCTGATTGCCGGCGAGGCCCCGGCTGCGTCTCTGTTTGACGATTGGCGCGCGCGAACCGGCACCGAACTTTACGAAGCGCTCGGCATGAGTGAGATTTCAACCTACGTCTCGACGTGCCCGGGCATGGAGCGCAAACCCGGCTCCCCCGGACGCGGACAGCCCGGGCGGCGCGTCGCCATACTACCGGTCGAGGGGGGAACGGAGCCTCTGCCGCCGGGTGAAGAAGGCTTGCTTGCCGTGCACCGATCGGACCCTGGGTTGATGCTCGGCTATTGGAACCGGCCCGACGAGGAGAACGAGGTCTATCGCGGCGACTGGTTCCTGGGCGGCGACCTCGCCGTCATGGATGACGAGGGCTACATTTTCCATCAGGGCCGGGCCAACGACGTGATGAAGGCGCTCGGCTACCGGGTGTCGCCCCTCGAAGTCGAGACCGCACTCGCCCAGCACCCCGGCGTCGCGGAAGTGGCCTGCGCCGAAATTACCCCGCGCGAGGGCATCACCGTCATTGGCGCGTTCTATGTCGCCAAGCCCGGCCAGAGCCCAGCGGACAGCGATCTGCTGGCATTTGCGAAGGATCGTCTGGCCCAGTACAAGTGCCCGCGTGAAATCATCCGGGTCGAGGCTCTGCCGCGCACCCCCAACGGCAAGGTGAAGCGCTCCGAGCTGCAGAAGCTCTACCGCGACATCCACGGCGCAGAAGACGCGCACGCGTAACGAGGGAGTTCGTCATGGAAATGTTACAGGCGGTCATTGCCTATCTCGCCGGCCATCCCGTTTTGCTGGGCGCCATCGGCGTCTTCGTTCTGCTGGCCGTGGTTGGCGCCTGGTACGTCCTCTACCATCACCTCGGGGCGCTGCTGATTACGCTTTTGTGCGCGGCTGGCTTTGCCTCGGGCGTCTTGGTGCTCTACCGCGGCTTCCAGGCGGAGATGCGCGACCTGATGGCCGTCGGCGCGTTTCTGGTCGTCATTTTTCCGGTGATCTACCTGCAGGCGATCAAAGTCGCAAAGGTGGCGATCGGCATGTCGCCGCCGCCCGAAGCCAAGGGTCACGCACGCCGCGCCGGCGCGTAACGTCCGGCAGCAGCCTCAGGCGGCCTTGCGTGCGGCAGCCGCGATGCGTGCCAAATTCGCCACGAGCAAACGTACACCCTTGATCCGTTCGGCCGCTCCGTCCCAGTCGCCCCGGAACACGAGCTTATGGTCGGGTTGCATCTTCGCCCGCGCCCGCTCCGTATTGAGGAACTGCGCCAGTCCCTCCGCATTGGGGAAGTCATTCTTGCGGAAGGTGACGACCGCACCTTTGGGCCCTGCATCGACCTTGGCCACATTCGCGGTGCGGCAGAGTCCCTTGATTTCCATGACGTCGAGGAGATGCGAGACCTCCTGTGGAATCTCGCCGAAGCGGTCGACGAGTTCGGCCGCGAATCCATCGATATCCGCACGCGTTTCCAGCGACGACAGCCGACGGTAGAGCCCAAGGCGAAGCTGGAGATCGGCGACGTAGCTCTCAGGGATCAGTACGGGCATGCTGAGCGCGATTTCCGGTGACCACGTATCCGCCGCCTCGCCCAGATCGCCGCCCTTCATGGCGGCCACGGCTTCTTCCAGCATCGACTGGTAAAGTTCGAAGCCGACTTCGCGGATATGCCCTGACTGTTCCTCGCCCAGAAGGTTGCCTGCGCCGCGAATGTCCAGATCGTGGGAGGCGAGCGAGAACCCGGCGCCCAGCGTATCCAGCGATTGCAGAACCTTGAGCCGCTTATCAGCCCCTTCGGTCAAGACGCGCTCCGGTGGAGTCGTGAAGTAGGCATAGGCCCGGCGTTTCGCGCGGCCCACGCGGCCCCGCAGCTGATAGAGCTGCGACAGCCCGAACATATCGGCGCGGTGCACAATCAGCGTGTTGGCGTTGGGTACATCCAGTCCCGACTCCACGATCGCCGTCGACAAGAGGATGTCGTACTGGCCTTCGTAGAAGGCCGTCATGATGTCTTCCAGTTCCGTCGGCGTGAGTTGTCCGTGGGCGCGCGCGACCTTCAATTCCGGGACGACCTCGCGCAGGAATTCGGCGACGTCCTCGAGGTCGGCAATGCGCGGCACCACGTAGAAACTCTGGCCGCCGCGTGCCCGCTCGCGCTTGAGCGCATCGGCGAGGATGACGGGATCGAAGGGCGAAATGAACGTGCGCACCGCCAGCCGGTCGACGGGCGGGGTGGTGATCAGCGACAGTTCGCGCACGCCCGTGAGCGCCAGTTGCAGCGTGCGCGGGATCGGCGTGGCCGAAAGCGTCAGCACGTGCACGTCCTCGCGCAACTTCTTTAGCCGCTCCTTGTGCGTGACGCCGAAGTGCTGCTCCTCGTCGACGATGATGAGGCCGAGCCGCGCGAACTCGATCGCCTTTCCAAGCAGCGCGTGTGTGCCGATCACGATATCGATGGTGCCGGATTTGAGACCCGCCTTGGTTTCGGCGAGATCCTTGGCCCCGACAAGGCGCGAGGCCTGCGCCACCGTAACGGGCAATCCCTGAAAACGTTCCGAAAAGGTCTTGAAGTGTTGGCGGGCGAGCAGCGTCGTTGGCACGACGACTGCCACCTGGAGCCCGTTGAGGGCCGCAACGAACGCCGCCCGGATCGCCACTTCCGTCTTACCGAAACCGACGTCGCCGCAGACGAGCCGGTCCATGGGCCGCCCGGCCGCCAAGTCGCCCAGCACGTGCTCGATACTCTGCGCCTGATCCTCCGTTTCTTCATACGGGAAGCGCGCGACGAACTCGTCCCACGCGCCGGCCGGCGGCGAAATCGCCGGGGCCTCTTTCAATTGGCGCAAGGCCGCGAGCTTGATGAGTTCGCCTGCGATCTCGCGCAGGCGCTTCTTGAGGCGCGCCTTGCGGGATTGCCACGCGCCGCCGCCGAGACGATCGAGTTGTCCATCCCCTTCGTCGCTCCCAAAGCGCGACAGTAGTTCGATGTTCTCGACCGGAAGATAGAGCTTGTCGCCACCCGCGTAGGTCAGTTCCAGGCAGTCGTGCGGTGCGCCGAGCGCGGTGATGGTTCGAAGGCCCGCGAACCGGCCGATGCCATGATCGGCATGAACCACCAGATCTCCGACCGACAGCGCGGTCGCTTCCGTCAAGACCGCGGCCGCGCGCTTCGGCCGCCGCCGCTGCCGCACGAGCCTGTCGCCCAGAATGTCCTGTTCGCCTATCACGGCGAGCGTGGGTGTCTCAAAGCCTTCTTCGATACCGAGAACGCCGAGCCCCGTGATCCCAGCCGGCAAGGCGAGCGCTTCCTCGTAGTTATCGACTTTGCGTACATCCTTGAGCCCGTGCTCGCTCAGCAGGTTTGCCAGCCGTTCGCGGGCGCCGGGTGTCCAGCAAACGACCAGCACGCGGCGCTGGCTCTGTTGAAGGGCTGCAATATGAGACACGACGGCATCGAAGACGTTCACATCCGGGTTCTGCCGCTCTGGCGCGAAGGTGCGCCCGGTCCGCGCCCGCATGGACGTGGTGTTCGCGCCGTCACCCTGCTCGAACGGTGAGAGCCGGATCAATTGATGTCCGTCGAGCGCGCTCTTCCAGGTCTTGGCATCCAGAAACATCTGTTCGGGCGGCACGGGCTTATAGGGCTCAGCGCCAAACGTCTTGCTCTCCATGCCTTCGACGCGGGCTTCGTAATGCTCGCCGATCTGCTCGAAGCGGGCCTTGACCACCTCCTCGGCCTGATGGTCGAACGACACGGCGACGCCGGGCACGTAGTCGAAGATCGTCTCCAGCGCCTCGTGGTAGAGCGGCAGCCAATGCTCTTGGCCGTGAAAACGGCGCCCGGCGCTCACCGCCTCGTACATGGGATCGTCGCCCGTCGCGCCGCCAAAGAGTTCGACATACCGCCGCCGGAACAGAGCAATCGGATGTTCGCCGAAGGCCACCTCGGAAACCGGCATCAGCACAATCTTGGGAACCGGCTTCAAGGAACGCTGGGTCTCGATGTCGAACGACTTGATGCTCTCGATGGTATCGCCGAAGAAGTCGAGCCGGACGGGCGTTTGGCGTCCCGGCGAAAACAAATCCAGAATGCCGCCCCGGACGGCGAATTCGCCCGGCTCCATGACCGTTGACGACCGCGTGTATCCGGCCAGCGCCAACCGGCGCGCCATCTCACTCATGTCGATGCGCTGTCCGGGAGCCAGCATCTTCATGGCGTTGCGGATGAACTGGCGCGGCGGCACCTTCTGCAGAACGGCGTTGACTGTGGCCAGCATGATGGTCGGATCTTTGCGCCCACCATGCGCCAGACGGGCCAGCGCGGTGATGCGTTTGGCAACGATATCCGCATTCGGTCCGACCCGGTCGTAGGGCACGGTATCCCAGGCGGGAAACGGAATGACTTTGACCTTCGGCGCGAAAAACTTCAGTGCGGTTTCGAGTTCGTCGATGCGGCGGTCGTCGCGCGCCACATGCACATGCAGACCGGCGCCCGATGCCGATCCCGCCTCCTGCACGAGACCGGCAAGAACGAGGGCATCGAGGCCCTCGGGCACCCCACACAGCAATTTGTCGAGCTTCACGTCCATGCCGTTCGCCGGTCCCTCGTGGCCCTATTCTATCCTCAGCGCGCCGTGCTCAAGCCGTGATGGGCCCGTACCGCAGCGACCACATCGGCAAAGGGTACCCCGTCGGGAGCATCCGGGGCCAGAAGCCACGCCTGCAATTCGGTCTCTTCGAGCTGGAGAAACGCCTCGAAGTGCGCCAACGCGGCATCGTCCATCTGGGCAAGTCGCGCCGCCGCGTAGCCCCCGATCATAAGGTCCAATTCCTTGGTTCCCCGATGCTGGGCCCGCCAAAGCGCCCGCCGCCGCCGGACTTCGATATCCTGGTTCGTCATGGTGCCGGGTTTACTCGGGTTTTCGATCCGCAGATCTCTTGACAGGGGCGGAACCGGACCGTTTGCTCCGGGGCCTCCAGTCCGAGGCCGTTCTACAGCGCCGTGGCGTCTCTATAGCGCCGTGTTGTCCGGCCTGCTAGAGCGCGGGCCCGGGGAGTTTCGGGCAAGATGATTTGCCGCGGCGTGCCGGATTGACCATTCCGCGCCGATCTTCCGGTCACGGACACAAACGCGCGGCGGCGGCGACCATAGAAGGCACGACGGATTCCATGAGGCCCGACGAACTGGCACCCCTGTTCGCCCCTGCGGAAACGCTGAAGGGGATCGGCCCGAAGGTCGCCCTTCTGCTGCAGAAGGCCCTGCGGATGCCGGCGGGCGTGCGGGCTGCGCGCGTCATCGACCTGGTCTGGCATCTGCCGACGGGCGTGATCGACCGGCGCGCCGAACCTGCGGTCGCCGACGCAGTCCCTGGCACCATCGCGACTCTGCGGGTGCGGGTGTTGAAACACAAGGCCCCGCCGCGCGGCAATAACAAGGTCCCCTACCGCGTCGTGACGGAAGACGACACGGGACAATTGGACCTCGTCTTCTTTCGTGCCGAGGCGAGTTTTGTCGAACGTCAGCTTCCGGTCGGGGAAATCCGGTTTGTATCCGGCCGCATCGAGCGCTACGGCGAGACGCTGCAAATGGCGCATCCCGACTACATCGTCGGCGAGGCCCAGAGGGACGACCTGCCCGCCCTCGAACCCGTCTATCCGTTGACCGCCGGGCTCTCAGCCAAAGTTTTGCTGAAGGCCGTCCGGCAATCCGTCATGCGCCTTCCCGATCTTCCCGAATGGCAGGACCCGGCGTGGCTTGCCGCGCGCGGCTGGGCGCCCTTCGCCGAACTCGGCGCGGCGGCCTGCACTTTCCCGCCGACGCGGGCGACATCTCTCCTACCTCCCTGGTCTGGCAGCGGCTGGCCTACGATGAGTTGCTCGCCAACCAGTTGGCGCTCGTGCTCGTCCGTCAGGGCTTCAAGGCCCAGCGGGGGCGGCCCGTGACAGGCGACGGCCAAATCCGCGCGCGCATCGCGGACGCCTTGCCCTTTGCGCTGACGAACTCACAGCGCCTCGCCCTCAAGGATATCGCCGCCGATATGGCAGCCCCCAATCGCATGCTGCGGCTTCTTCAGGGCGATGTCGGCTCGGGCAAAACCGTCGTAGCGCTGATGGCCATGGCGATCGCGGTCGAAGCCGGCGGGCAGGCGGCGCTGATGGCCCCCACCGAAGTGCTGGCCCGTCAGCATCTGGAAACCATCGCGCCGCTGGCCGAGCAGGCAGGTTTGCGGATCGCCTTGCTGACCGGCCGCGAGAAGGGCAAGCCGCGCGAGGCGCTCCTGGCGCACCTGGAGTCTGGCGACATCGACATTCTGATCGGAACGCACGCGCTGTTTCAGGATGATGTCCGCTTTCGCGATCTCGCCTTCGCCGTCATCGACGAGCAGCACCGTTTTGGCGTCCACCAGCGGCTCGCCTTGCAGATGAAGGGGGGCGAAGGCGGGGCCAATATGCTCGTCATGACGGCCACACCAATTCCGCGCACACTGCTCATGACGCATTACGGCGACCTTGACGTTTCGCGCCTGACCGAGAAACCCGCCGGGCGCAAGCCCATCGTCACCAAGGCGGTGCCAACGGATGCCATGGAGAAGCTGATCGACCGGCTGCGCGTGCAGCTGGCCGAAGGCGCTCAGGTGTATTGGGTCTGCCCGCTCATCGAGAGTTCGGAGAAGTCGGAATTGGCCGCGGCCGAGGAACGCCACGCCCATCTGCGCCAGCTGTTTGGCGACACGGTCGGTCTGCTGCACGGCGCCATGTCGGCGGCCGCGAAGGATGAGACGATGGCCGCCTTCGCCGCCAACCGGCTCCAGATCCTGGTCGCCACGACGGTCATCGAGGTCGGCGTCAACGTGCCCAATGCCAACATCATGGTCATCGAGCACGCGGAACGCTTTGGCCTGGCGCAGTTGCATCAGTTGCGCGGCCGTGTCGGACGCGGGTCGCGCGAAAGTTTCTGCATGCTGCTCTATCAGGCCCCGCTCGGCGAGACGGCGCGCGCGCGACTGGAAATGATGGAGCGCACGGAAGACGGCTTCAAAATCTCCGAGAAAGATCTGGAACTGCGGGGTGGCGGCGAGGTGCTGGGCGCTCGCCAAAGCGGCATGCCAGAATTCCGGCTGGCCGATGTGCCGGGTTTCGCCACGCTGCTGGCCGCGGCGCGCGACGACGCGCAAATGATCCTCGATCGCGACCCCAACCTGACGTCGCCGCGCGGCCGGGCGCTGCGCACGCTGCTCTATCTTTTCGAATGCGACGAAGCGGTGCGGCTGTTCCGGGCCGCCTGAGGCATCGCAGCGCCTCAGGCGAGCGGCGGAGCGCCCGTCTTCTTGATCCGGGAGAGCGTGTCCGGCGTCACCATGCCGCCCGAAATGACGATCTTGGCCGCGTCTTCCACGGACATGTTCAACAGGCGCACATCGCTGCGCGGCACAAAACAGATGAAACCCGTCGGCGGTACGATGCCCGTTGGCATGAAGACCGACACGAGATCCTGCTGCCCATCGGCGACGTTGGCCGCGATCTCGCCGCCGGCCTCTCCGGTGACGAAGACGATCGACCACAGTCCCTTGGAGGGAAACTCAATGATGCCGACCTTCTGGAAGGCCTTTTGCGACCCCGTGACGGCTACGGCGGATTCAAAAATCTGCTTCAGCGCGCGATAGACGTTGCGCACGATCGGCATCCGGTCGAGCACCATCTCACCGAACGAGATGAGCGATTGCCCGAGCAGGTTGGCGCCGAGAAACCCGATGACGGTGATCCCAATCACGCCGAACAGCACACCGATGCCCGGGACAGCAAACGGCAGATAGGTCTCAGGGAGGTAGACGGACGGTATCAGCGGTTTGACGTATTCGTCGGCAAAATCGATGAACCACTTCAGAAGGAAGATCGTCATCGCCACCGGTCCGACAATGATGATCCCGGTAAGGAAATAGTTGCGGATCCGCGCGCCTAGCCGCAGCGGCACGTCGGGATCCTCATCCGCGAGCCGCTTCAGACCCTGCGCCAGGACAGCTTCGCCGTCGCGGGCCGTGGGTTGCGGTTTGGGAGTTTTCGACTTGGAACTGGACATGCGGTGCATGGTGGGACACGGCGACCCACCACGTCAACAGACATGCAAGTCAACCTGGCGTCGCAAAAGCGTCAATAAAAATGACTTGGTTTGCGATGCTATTTCGTGACGACGAGACAATCGTAGCCCTGCGGCTTCAGGCTATCGCAGAATTTGCCCGGTTCGGCGGCGCTTGCGTAGGGCCCGACCTGTACGCGGTAGAACGTACCCATGTTGCCGTAGACGACTTCATCGATCGCGGGCGCGGCTGAACCGAGTTTCGCCCCGTGACTCTGCCGCAACTTCGCGGCCATCTGTTCGGCTTCCGCACGCGAGCGCAACACGCCCACCTGCAGCCGGTACTTGCCCGACGCCGCCTGTTCAGCCGCCACCGGCACGGAAACCGGCTTGGCGGGATTGAGCGCGGCGGTTTGGACCGGACGGCTTGCCTTACCCTCGGCAACGCTGGTGGCGGCGTTCCAATCGGCCGTCGCGGCCGGTGCTGCCGCCGGGGCGGCATCCCAACCGCCCGTCGAAGCCGTGGCCACACCGCTCGACGGCTCGCTCGTCGCCTGGGCACCGGCTGCGGCGCCGCCGCTACTGAAAATGTTGCCGAAGAAATTACCGACTGCGCTGCCGGCGTTTCCAATCGCCGAACCGACACCCTGCAGCGACGGAGCAGCGACTTCGGTGCCCGGCGTGGTGGTACCCTGAGGCAGTGCGGAGAGTGTCGGAGCGTCCGCTGGCGTCGTCGAAAGCCCACCCAGCACGGGGGCGCTGACGGCTGCCGACAGCGAGTTCGAAGCTGGAATAGCCGGAACCGAGGCCTCGGCCGCCGATTTGTCGGACGTCGACACGGCCCAGGAAGATGCTGCTGTCTCGGCGCTGGCAACGGCGGCGGCCGCCGCTGGAGCCGGTGCGGGCGCGGTGGCTGCGGTCTGAGGGGCATCGAGGGGCGCTGCCCCGATCGGCACCGCATCTCCAAGACCCGCGTCGCGGTAGGCCTGCTGACGCTGGTCCATGGCGGCGGCGCGGTCCGTGTCCGACAATCCGTTCTTGAGCCAGACCGACGACGTCAGATCGGAGATCGCCTGCGCGGTCTTGCCTTCCTTGCGATAGGCCGCACCGCGATAGTAGAGCGCCTTAGCCATCTGCTGGCTCGACAATCCACCTGCGGAAAGGGCCGCAGACAGAGATTGGATGGCGGTTGAAAATTTTCCAGATTCAAAGGCGCGCGCACCGGCCTCGAATGACTTCACACCCGTCGCCGTCTGCTTCTTGGCCGCCGGGGCCACGGTCTGCGCGACCGCGCCCGTCCCCAATCCGGCGACGCACAGGCTCAGGCCTGCAGCCAGCATCAATCGCTTTGCGAGCATCGATCCTCAATCCCCGTGCATGGCCAAGGCACGCTGCACCCCCACCCGGTTAGGGTCATGTATGTATGTCAACCGCGTGCAGGTGGCAAATATTGGGCAGTGGTATGCCTGCTATCGTCGCAGCGGAGCCCGCGTTTTCCCCAGCCCCGCGGCCCGGCGCCACAATCGTTAACGCGCGGTGGCTGGCCGCTCAGAGCCGCCGCACCGGCCGACTGATCCACAGGTCGCCAGACAAGCACGGTATTGTGGCGCCCGATGGCGGCGCCGACGGCAGAAACGCTGTTCGCGTGCCGAATCAGCCGGCGCCGAGGGGCTCACTCGACGGTCACCGACTTGGCCAGGTTCCGGGGCTGATCCACATCCGTCCCCATGAAGACGGCCGTATGGTAGGCGATGAGCTGGATCGGCACCGCGTAGAGCAGCGGGTTGGCGAAATCGTTGCCGGTCGGCACCTTGATGTGCGCCACCAGTTTGCAGCCCGCCTTCTCCGGATCGGCATCCGTGATCAGAATGATCTGGCCGCCGCGCGCGGCAACCTCCTGCATGTTGGACACCGTTTTTTCAAACAGGTCGTCGTCGGGCGCCACAACGATGACGGGCACGTTTTCGTCGATCAAGGCGATGGGGCCGTGCTTGAGTTCGCCGGCGGCATAACCTTCGGCATGGATGTAGGAGATTTCCTTCAGCTTCAATGCGCCCTTCAAGCGCGAGGGGGTAGTTGATGCCGCGCCCCAGGAACAACACATCGCGCGCCTTGGACAGGTACTGCGCCAGATCTTCGTATTGCTGTTCACAATGCAGCATCGAAGACATGAGCCGTGGCACTTCCAACAGCGCCGTGACGAGTTCGGCTTCCTTCTCCGCCGAAATGCTGCCGCGCGCACGGCCGATGGCGATGGCAAGGCAAGCCAATGCCGACAGCTGGCACGTGAAGGCCTTGGTGGAGGCGACGCCGATCTCAGGGCCGGCAAGGGTCGGCAGCACCGCATCGGATTCGCGCGCGATGGTCGAGGTGCGCACGTTGACCACCGAGACGATGCCGCTGACCGCCCGCCTTGCAATAGCGCAGCGTCGCCAGCGTATCGGCCGTCTCGCCCGACTGGGACACGAAAACCGCCAGACCGCCATCCACGAGCGGCGCTTCGCGGTAGCGGAACTCCGATGCGATGTCGATTTCGACCGGGACGCGCGCGTACCGCTCGATCCAGTATTTGGCGACGAGACCCGCGTAGTACGCGGTGCCGCACGCCGATATCGTGACCCGCGTCACGGTGGCCAGGTCGATGCCGAGATCGGGGAAGTCGATGGTGCCCGCGCCCATGTCGAGATAATTGGCCAGCGTGTGGCTCACGACTTCGGGCTGCTCGTGAATTTCCTTGGCCATGAAGTGCCGGTGATTGCCCTTGTCGACCAGCAGCGAACTCGCCACGGATTTGATTTTCGGCCGTTCAACCCGCAGGCCCTTCGCGTCGAAGATCTGCACGCCGTCGCGCGCCATCACCGCCCAATCACCCTCGTCCAGATACGTAATCGTATCGGTGAACGGCGCCAGTGCGATGGCGTCCGAGCCGAGATAGACTTCGCCCGTGCCATAACCGATGGCCAGAGGACTGCCCTGCCGGGCCGCGATCATCAGATCGTCGTGGCCGGCGAAAATGATGCCGAGCGCGAAGGCGCCCTTCAGACGCCCGAGAGCGGCCTTGACCGCGGCAACGGGATCGAGCCCCTTGTCGAGTTCGTCGGTCACCAGATGGACCACGGCTTCGGTGTCGGTATCGGTCTCGAAGACGTGGCCCCGCGCCGACAGCTCGGCTTTCAAGTCGCGATAGTTTTCGATGATGCCGTTGTGGACGACGCCTACCTTGGCACTGATATGTGGGTGCGCGTTCCGTTCTGTCGGCCGGCCATGGGTGGCCCAGCGCGTGTGGCCGATGCCGACATGCCCCTTCAGCGGCTGCTCATTGAGGCGCAGTTCCAGGTTGCGCAATTTGCCTTCCGCCCGGCGCCGGTCGAGAACGCCGTCCTCGATGGTGGCGATGCCGGCGCTGTCGTACCCGCGATACTCCAGCCGGCGCAGCGAATCGACGAGGTCGAGCGCCACTGGCCTCGAGCCCAGAATTCCAACGATGCCGCACATGAGCGAGGATTCCCTTGAGGTTTGAAATGAGTTAGTCGCGAAGTGCCGCTGACTTCAAATCACATGCTGTTTCCGATCTCCTCATGGAAATCAGGACTTTGCCGTCGTTGACGCCGACGCCTTGCGCTTGGCCATCAAGGCTCTGAATTTGGTCGCCCACTCCGGCCGCTCTTCCTGGGCACTGCGTTCCAGCGCCAAGCTGCCCGCCGCGACATCCTTGGTAATGACGCTGCCCGATCCGACGTAGGCGCCCGCGCCGATCTTGACCGGCGCGACGAGCGACGAATTCGATCCGACGAACGCGCCCGCGCCCACGTCGGTCTTGTGCTTGAAGAAGCCGTCGTAGTTGCAGAAGATCGTCCCGGCGCCGATGTTGGCGCCCGCGCCCACGGACCCGTCGCCAAGGTACGACAGATGGTTGGCCTTGGCGCCCGCGCCCAGCGCCACGTTTTTCACTTCCACGAAGTTGCCGATATGAACGTCGGGACCGAGATCCGCGCCAGGCCGCAGCCGCGCGTACGGTCCGATGCGCGCGCCAGCCCCGATGCGTGCGCCCTCGAAATGGCAGAAGGCCTTGATCTCCGCGCCATCCTCGACGGTGACGCCGGGGCCGAAGACGACGTGCGGTTCGATGACGACGTCGCGGCCGATCTTGGTGTCGAAGCTGAAATGAACCGTCTCGGGTGCGATGAGAGTCGCGCCGTTGTCCATCGCCGCCGCGCGCGCCCGGTCCTGCCAGATGCGTTCCGCCGCGGCCAGCTGCCCGCGTCCGTTGACGCCTAGGACTTCCTCCTCCGGACACTTAACCACAGCACAGGTTTGGCCGTCGGTTCGCGCAATTTCTACGGCGTCCGTCAGGTAATATTCGCCCTTGGCGTTGGCATTGCCGATGCGGTCCAGAACGTCCACGAGGTTGGCGAGCCGGAACGCCAGGACACCGGAATTACAAAGCGTAACGCGCAAGCTCGGCGGGGCTTGAATCCTTGTGTTCGCGAATGGCCGTGAGGCTGCCATCCGCCGCGGTGAGCAGCCGACCGTATCCGGTTGGATCCTTCGCCTCGAAACCCAGTACCGCCACGCCCGCGCCGCCATCGAGGGCGGCACGCAACGCCGTAAGGGTTGCGGTCTCGATCAGCGGCGTATCGGCGTAAAGCACAATCACATCGCCCTGATGGGCTGCCAATGCGGGCCGGGCGGCCAGGACCGCATCGGCGGTACCGGCTTGGCTCTCCTGAACAAAGACCTGAGCCTGAGGCGCGAGACGCAACGCTTCGGCCCGCACGTTGTCCATGCCGGGCCCGATGACGACGGCGATGCGCGTTTCGCCCGCGGTCTGCGCCAGGGCCAGAACATGCCCCAGCATCGACACGGCCGGCGACCCGGTGCAGGACCTTGGGCAGGTCCGATTTCATCCGGGTCCCCTTGCCCGCGGCAAGGATGACGATCAGTGGAGATTGAGCAACCATGGCCGTTTTCGTCTTTCTCTGCGAGGCCGAACCAAGCCCACCCCCGCACAGGTGTGCGAGGCCCGGCCGGGCGCGCAAGGCTTCTCAGCGCAACCGCGTCACGGGCGCTGCAAGGACCGTACCGGACCTTACCTAGCCTGCCGGGATGGGCCCGGCCAAGGCGGCCAATCGCGGCGATCCTCAGCAGATTCGCGGGCCCCCGTCGCGTGGCGGCAAAATCGTTAGGCAGGCTCCGGTTGTATGCCCGCTCAGGTTGCATGTCAGCAACATTGCCCCCGAGTAGGGGATTTTTCCTCACCCCGTCCACAGGCACCGGCCTGCCAGGGGGCACCCTGCGTTGACCCACAGTTGCAACTCACGCCAGCTGAAAAATCAGGATTTGTCAGCTTTTCAGGATGTTCGCGATGTCAGCAGCCCCTTCGCCGCCGACGCATATCCCACCGCCGTTGCCAGCTGCTGCGCCGTCACACGCCTCCGGCAGTGCGTCACACGGCAACGCACCACCGCGCGAGCCGCAGCCCATGGCTGGTGCGCGCCCCATCACGGCGAGCCCTTTGGAAGCTCTATCTCCGCGCGCCGCCACAGGCCCGTCGTCCGCACCCCAGCCCGGGCCCGCCCGCAGAGCGCAGGCGCCGTCGCGGCGCAGTGGTACCGCCTCGGCGATGTGGGTCGTGCTGGCCCTTGCGGCCGTCGGCTACCTATCGCTCGTGGTGCTGCGGCCCGATCTTCTGGCCACCCACCTGCCGCAGGGACCGCAGCCCGGTCCGGCGGAGCCGAACGGCACCCGCGCCACCGTCGCCGCGATGGCTGAAGTCCAGGAGTTGCACACGACAGTCGCTGAACTGCGCAACGATCTTGCCAGCGTGAAGCGCGACATCGAAGCCTCCGACGCGCGCAGCCGCCGGTTGGCCGATCAGTTAGCCGCTCTGCAGGGCTTGCCCCCCGCCGAAACCGGGACGCTGTCCGCTCCCGAATTGCGCCTGGAGAGTGCGCCCGTCATCGCGCCCCGGGCCGAGATCAAAACTGCGCCCGCCGCCGCGCCGGTTCAGACGGCCAAGCTTCTCAACGAAACTATGACTCCGCCGGCGGCCCCCAAGGCACCGGCCGCCATCGAGACCGGAAGCGTCAAGCCCGCGCCCGCCGTGGAGGCCCCGTTGTTCGAAACCGCGGTCGTCAAGCCGGCGCCCAAGACGCTGGCGCTTCAGATCGCGTCGGGAAGCTCATT
Organism: uncultured Alphaproteobacteria bacterium; assembly: GCA_963786675.1. Lineage (GTDB taxonomy): Bacteria > Pseudomonadota > Alphaproteobacteria > Rhizobiales > Hyphomicrobiaceae > JAGVSR01. Next base: position 855,088 of record CAWAZY010000003.1, read on the forward strand.
GGACAGCTTGCGACTGAGTTGGAACCTGCTGTCCGAGACGCACGCAGGCAGCCTGAAAAACCTTGAGCCGCGCTACTCCACCGGAGTGGATGCCAACGGGCTGGTCTACAATTTGATGGCGGGTCCGGTCAAAACCGAAGCAGAAGCCAAGAAGATGTGCAAGGACCTCACGGCCAAGGCGATCCCGTGCAAGATCGTGGGCGATTTCGACGGCCCCTCGCTCTGATCGGATCGGCGCACTCGGATCACGTTGGGGCAGGCTAGTGCGCGGCCCGATTAGGGTTCACCCTGATCGCCTCCCATTTTCAGCCAAGCCTGCCGCCGCAGCCATCGCGTTTCGATTTCCCTCGCAAGTGCGGCGGTACTGTCGATCGGCGGATAGCTCCATGCCGGCAGTGCCTCGATCGCATCCGGCATCGCGCGCGTAGCACCAGCCTCCTGGAGCGCCTGATGGAACCGCGCGAACTTCGGCTTGCCGCCCGATGGTGTGAACACCAGAACGGGCCGGCCCGTAGCGCAGCACTCGCCCGTCATGTTCACACTATCGGCTGTCACGAGAAACGCATCCGCGTGGGCCAGGAATTGCGGATAGGGATTGTCACCCCCACCCTCCCAGAAAATGCGTGGTGCATCCCGCGTGGCCTCATCGGCCACATCGCGGAGTTGCCGGTGTGTGCGCCGTGACGTGGTGATGAGAAAACTCGCGCCGAGCACCGCCAGACTTGCAAGCCCGCGCGCCAAGCGCCGGTCGTCGTCGGCGCTGAACCTGTAGACGCCATTCTTGCCGCCCAGCAGCACCGCAATGCGCGGCGCGGGCAGCGCGGCGATCTCGGGCGGCAGGCTCTCACGCAACTGCGCCAGTCGTTGCGGCGAGAAGCGATGGGGGCTCGTCAGCGACGTCACCACGTTCGAGCCGCGGCGGCGGTCATGGGCTGGCACCCATATGAGATCCGCCACGGAGTTGCTCACCTGCGGATCGAGCAGCACGACCGTAAAGACACGCGCGCCCGCCCGCCGCTTCAATTCCCGCACGTAGGGAATGGCGGCCCGGCCCGTCGCGATGGCCACCTGCGGCCAGGGCGGGGCGAAGTCCGAGCCGGGCGTCCCGAACGCGATGCGGCGCGGCACCCGCCCCCATGGCGCGGTCCACTTTTTCAGCCCCGTGTTGGCGACGCGTTTCAACCGATAATCGAGCCCGAGGGCCTGGGCGAGACCTTCGGTCTGGGCATCCATGCCGGCCTTGGCCTCGCTGATGATCCAGCAGGATGCTCCGGCGAGGGGCCGATTAGAGTTCGGGGGAATCGGGCGGGGCAGTCTCATGCATGGTGGGGACGTTCGAGTTTTGCAGGACGGATGTCCAGACGCGACGGCCGCCGCGGCTGGACTTGCTGGTAAGAAAATTACTGACGGCATCGGTTGTATGGCCGTATTATTGCGCGACCGCAGCTGATCAGCAGGCAAGGCTCCGCTCCGAATGACCCGACGACTGGATACGACTGACTGGCGCATTCTGAAGGAGTTGATGGCCGACGGATCGCTCACCAATGTCGCTCTGGCCGGGAAGGTCGGCCTCTCCGCGCCGCCATGCCTGCGCCGGGTCCGGACTTTGGAAGAAGGCGGCGTCATCACCGGCTACACGGCCCTCGTCGATGAGCACACGCTGGGTTTCGATCTGACGGCCTTCGCCATGGTCGGCCTGCACAATCAAGCCGAAGCGGATCTGCGCGCCTTCGAAAATCGCGTGCTCGGCTGGCCCATCGTGCGCGAGGCCTACATGCTCTCCGGCGAAAGCGACTTCATTTTGAAGTGCGTGGCGCGCGATCTGCCGACCTTCCAGGAGTTTGTGCTCAAGGATCTGACGGCGGTGCCCAACGTCGCCAGCGTGAAGACCACCCTCGCGATCCGCCGCGTCAAACACGCACCCGGTGTTCCCGTGGCACCCGAAGCCGAAACGGCCCTGCCCTCGTCGCGCAAGCGGGAAACGGAGACGTAATACCGACGACGCCCAGACGCTAGCCAAGCCTGTCGAGCCGGCGCACGTCGCGCAAATCGGGAAACAGCCGCATCCAGGCGGCCGCCGTGATCAGCGTACCGACACCGCCCGCAACCACGGCGATTACGGGTCCGAACAGCGCGGCCATGCTGCCGGCCCGGAACTCTCCCAGTTCGTTCGACGCCCCGATGAAGGTCATGTTGACGGCACTGACGCGCCCGCGCAGATCATCCGGTGTCTTAAGCTGGATCAGCGTTTGGCGGACGTAGACGCTGACCATGTCCGATGCGCCCATCACGGCGAGGGCGGCGATGGACAGCCAGACGGTGGTGGACAGCCCGAACACGATGATGGCCAGGCCATAAATCGCAACCGCCGCAAACATCGCGCGGCCCGCGTGATCGCGGATCGGGTTGTTGATCAGCCAGAGGCTCATCGTCAGCGCGCCGACCCCGGCCGCCGAGCGGAGCAGACCCAAGCCCCACGGCCCGACGTCCAGCACATCGCGCGCATAGACCGGCAGCAGCGCCATGGCGCCGCCCAGCAGCACGGCAATCAGGTCCAGCGAGAGGGCGCCGAGGATGACGGGCTGACCGCGGATATATCGAAAGCCCGCCAGCAGCGTATCGCGCGAGACGGGTTCGGGAACCGACTTCTGGGCGGGCTTTGGAATGAGCAGTGTCAGCGTGGCGGCCAGCAGAAAGAAGCTGATCGACACGCTGTAGGCCAATTCCGACGACACGCCGTAAAGCAGCCCGCCGGCCATCGGTCCGGTGATGGTCGCCAATTGAAAGGCCGTGGAATTGAGGGCGATCGCGTTTGGCAAGGCCGTCGATGGCACCAGATTGGCGATCAGCGATTGCACTGCTGGGCCCATGAAGGCCCGCGCCATGCCAAACACCACAAGCACCGCATACACCGGCCACACGACATCGAGCTGCTGATGTAGCAGGATCAAGAGGGCCAGTGCGCACAAGGCTTCCACCGCCATGGATGCGGCCATGATCCGGCGGCGATTGTAGCGGTCGGCGACCTGCCCCGTCACCAGCACCAGAATAGGCGCGGGTAGAAACTGTACGAGGCCCACGAGCCCGAGCAGGAATGGATCGCGGGTTTGATCGTAGATTTGCCAGCCGATCGACACGCTCAGGATCTGCAGCGCGATGACGAGCAGAAACCGGGCCGCCCAATAGTACCGGAAGCCGCGATAGGCGAGCGCGCGTTCGGCGGGCAGGCCGGAGGCTGCGGCCTCGGAGTGCGTCATGAGTTGCGGACACCGGTGACACCCGCGGGCGCGCGACGCCGCGCACCCGGGCGGACTACTTCCACTCGATCTTCAGGACTTCGTATGAGCGCGATCCCTTGGGCGTCGTCACTTCCACGCTGTCACCCTTCGACTTGCCGATCAGGGCGCGCGCGATGGGCGACGAGATGGAAATCTTGCCGTCCTTCACGCTTGCCTCCAGGTCGCCGACGATCTGGTATTTCACCTTCTCGTCGGTGTCCTCGTCGGACAGTGTGACGGTGGCGCCGAACTTGACCGTTGCGCCTGTCAGCGAAGAGGGATCGATGGGATCAGCGCGATTGAATTTGTCTTCGAGCTCGGCGACCCGCGCCTCATTGAGACCCTGGGCTTCCTTCGCCGCATGATACTCGGCATTCTCCGACAGATCGCCATGGGCACGGGCTTCGGAGATGGCCTGGATGATGCGCGGCCGCTCCTCGGCTTTCAGCCGGTGCAGCTCCTCCTGGAGTTTCTGATATCCTTCCAGGGTCATCGGAACGCGATCCATGGACATCGCTAACGCCTCCTGCTTGGCCTGACCAAGCGGCCAGAACCCTCTTCGATGCATCCGCAAACGCGAGAGGAACGAAACATGACAGACCAAAAAGCGGCCCCCTTGGCCGCATCCTGTCTGCCGGGAACCCGATTGGTCTTTAGGTTGCACGCCCGACGTAGGACTGCAACGGCGCAACCTTCAGCGTATCGGTCTTCATGGCCTTGATAGCGCGTGTCACGGCTATCGCCCCCGCCAAAGTTGTATAATACGGTACGTGGTGAAGCAAGGCCGTGCGCCGGATGTCCTTGCTGTCCGCCAGGGCTTTTGCACCCTCGGTTGTGTTGAAAACGAGCGCAATTTCCCCGTTCTTGATCGCATCCACGATGTGGGGACGGCCCTCAAGCACCTTGTTGATGACTTCGCACGGCACACCTTCGGCCTCCAAATGCCGCTTGGTGCCGCGAGTCGCCACGATGTTGAAACCCATCGCCTTCAGCTCGCGCAACGGCGCCACGATACGGTCCTTGTCGCCGTCCTTGACGGACACGAACACGGTGCCCTCAAGCGGCATTTTCTGACCTGCGCCAATCTGGCTTTTGGCAAAGGCGATACTGAAGTCGCGGTCGATCCCCATGACTTCGCCCGTCGAGCGCATCTCCGGGCCAAGAATCGGATCGACACCGGGGAAGCGGGCGAAGGGGAAGACGGCTTCCTTGACGGCGACGTGGTCCAGCTTCTTTTGCGTGAGCCCGAAGCTCGCCAGCGGAATTCCCGCCATGATCTTCGATGCGATACCCGCGATCGGCTCGCCGATGACTTTGGCGACGAACGGCACGGTGCGCGACGCGCGCGGGTTCACTTCCAGAATGTAGATATCGTCATCCTTGATGGCGAACTGCACATTCATCAGGCCCTTCACATTGAGGGCGAGCGCCAGCTGGCGCGCCTGCTCACCGAGCCCGGCGATGTGCTTGTCCGACAGCGAATGCGGTGGCAGCGAGCAGGCACTGTCGCCCGAGTGAATACCCGCTTCCTCGATGTGCTCCATGACGCCGGCGATGAAGGTATCGGTGCCGTCGCACAGGCAATCCACGTCCACTTCGACGGCGTCCGACAGATAACGGTCGATCAGCAGCGGACGCTTGGCGGAGACGACGAGTTCGGATGGGCTGTCGAGCGTCGCCGACAGACGCGTCACATACCGGTCGATCTCGGCGCCGTCGTGGATGATCTCCATGGCCCGGCCGCCCAGAACGTAGGACGGGCGGATCACCACCGGATAGCCGATACCGTCGGCAATGGCGCGTGCCTCGCCGACCGTGCGGGCAATGCCGCTGGCCGGCTGCTTCAGCCCGAGCTTGTCGATCAGCGCCTTGAACCGGTCGCGGTCCTCGGCAAGGTCGATGGCATCCGGAGACGTTCCCAGGATCGGCACGCCGGCCTCTTCGAGAGGTCCTGCGAGTTTGAGCGGCGTCTGGCCACCGAACTGCACGATGACGCCCTTGACGGTGCCGCGCGACTGTTCGCGGCGGATGACCTCAAGCACGTCCTCGGCCGTCAACGGCTCGAAGTACAAGCGGTCGGAGGTATCGTAGTCGGTCGAGACCGTCTCGGGGTTGCAGTTGAGCATGATGGTCTCGAAGCCCGCCGCCGTCAGCGCGAAGCACGCATGGCAGCAGCAGTAGTCGAACTCGATGCCTTGGCCGATCCGGTTGGGACCGCCGCCCAGAATGATGATCTTCTCACGGTCGGAAGGCTCCGCTTCGCACACCGGTTCGGCCGTCAACCCGCTCTCGTAGGTCGAGTACATATAAGCGGTCGGTGAGGCGAATTCCGCGGCACACGTGTCGATGCGCTTGTAGACAGGGAAAACTCCAAGATCGTGCCGGTGGCGGCGAACGTCAGCTTCGGCGCGGCCGGTGAGTTTGGCGAGGCGGGCGTCCGAGAAGCCCTGTGCCTTCAGATGCCGCATCTGGCTGGCCGAGGCGGGCAGCCCGTGGGCTTTCACGCGGTGCTCGAGATCGACGATCTCCTGCATGCGGGAAATGAACCAGGGATCGATCTTCGAGAACGCATGAACCGTCTCATGGTCGACACCCATGCGCAGAGCCTGCGCGACTTTCAAGAGCCGGTCCGGTGTCGGGCGCGACAGGGCCGCGCGCACGACGTTCTTGTCGTCACCCGCGCCAAGCCCTTCCAGCGCCACGTCATCCAGGCCCGAAAGGCCCGTTTCCATGGATCGCAGGGCCTTCTGCAGGCTTTCGGCGAACGTCCGGCCGATGGCCATAACTTCGCCGACCGACTTCATGGCGGTGGTCAGTGTGGAATCGGCGCCGGGGAATTTCTCGAACGCGAAGCGCGGGATCTTGGTGACAACGTAATCGATGGTTGGCTCGAACGAGGCGGGCGTGGCGCCACCCGTGATGTCGTTCTCCAACTCGTCGAGTGTGTATCCGACCGCCAGCCGCGCGGCGACCTTGGCGATCGGGAAGCCCGTTGCCTTGGACGCCAAGGCGGACGAGCGCGAAACGCGCGGGTTCATCTCGATGACCACGAGGCGGCCGTCGGCGGGATTGACCGCGAACTGCACGTTGGAGCCGCCGGTCTCGACGCCGATCTCGCGCAGCACCGCCAGCGAGGCGTCGCGCATGATCTGGTATTCCTTGTCCGTCAGCGTCAGTGCCGGCGCGACGGTGATGCTATCGCCGGTGTGCACGCCCATCGGGTCGAGGTTTTCGATCGAGCAGATGATGATGCAGTTATCCGCATGATCGCGGACGACCTCCATCTCGTATTCTTTCCAGCCCAGAAGGCTTTCGTCGATCAGGATCTGCCCGACGGGCGAGGCGTCGATGCCGGAGCGCGCGATCACTTCGAATTCTTCGCGGTTGTAGGCGACACCGCCGCCGGTTCCGCCGAGCGTGAAGGCGGGGCGGATGATGGCCGGCAGGCCGATCGAATCCAGGTGGCGCATGGCCTCCATGAAGCCGGCCGTGCGGTCGTACCCGGCAATGCGGCCGTCTGCGCCTATGATGGGCGGCGACGAGGCGATGGCGGCGCGCGGGCTCTCCAGCCCGATGCGGTCCATGGCTTCGCGGAAAAGTTTGCGGTCCTCGGCCATGTCGATGGCCTCGGCTTTGGCGCCGATCAGTTCCACGTTGTATTCGGCCAGAACACCGGCGCGTTCCAGCGACAGCGCGGTATTGAGCGCGGTCTGCCCGCCCATGGTCGGCAGCAGGACGAGCTTTTTGCCCGGCCGCGCCGCGGTCTCGGCGGCGATGATCTTGGTCACCACGTCCGGCGTGATCGGTTCCACGTAGGTGGCGTCGGCCAGATCCGGGTCCGTCATGATCGTGGCTGGATTGGAATTGACCAGGACGATCCGGTAGCCATCGGCCTTCAGGGCCTTACAGGCTTGGGTGCCGGAATAGTCGAACTCGCACGCCTGACCGATGACGATGGGTCCGGCGCCGATGATGAGGATGGTATCGATATCTGTGCGTTTGGGCATGGCGGGGCCAACTCTTATTGCAGCGCAAACGGTTTGGCTATAGCCCGCGACGGTAGTGCACGCTGACGGACACCGGCGTGGAACGTGGGCCGGGCCTGTGCTGAGGCCATGCGCACCCGCCGTCAAGACCCCATGGGGTCGTTTCTGTAGATTTGGGGTGCATGAAGGCCCGGAACCGCGGTGCGGCCCGGGCCTGTCATGAATTTCGCCTCCGTCGCGGCCAAAGGCATCATAAGGCGAAAGGCGCCGGGATCAGGGCTTGGCGACCTGCGGCTTTTCGATCTTGATGTCGGTCGGATACGAATAAACCTCCTTGAAGATCGGCTTATCGAGCATGCCTGCCCGGGCAAATATGATGCGGGCGGGCAATCCGGTGTCAGGGTCGAGATAAACAACGCGGACCGCTTCGTTCTTGGGAGTCTCGGTCGGTGTCTCACCCTTCTTCTTGGCTTCGATCTCTTCGGGTGTCTCGGGCTTCTCTTCGTCGATGCCCTTGTAGGCGCGCACCTTCTGGCCGTCGATCGTCTCCGCGCCCATGCACTCGAACTTGCCGACGCTGGTGGCCACCTCGGCCATGGTCGTGCGGAAGAAGTTGGTCAGCTGCTCGGTCGTGTTGGCGTCGAGAAGTTTCCATTCAGAACCGCTCTTCGTCCAGGCTTCCTTGCCAATCAAAATGGTTTCGGTCGCCTTTTCCGGTTCAGCGAACGGCGTCACGACCTGGCGCATGCGGTCGGGCTTCACGTACTCGATCTCCATGCGGAAAGGACCCTGCTCGCCGATCAGGTTCATGTCCTTGCGCACCATCTCCGTGTTGCTCTGGCGCGAGAAGGACTGATGCACTTCGTTGGTACAGTCGGCCTGGGCGGCGCTGGCCGTGGCGGCAAGCGCCAAGGAAGCCGCGAGGGCATGATTGAAGCGGGTCATGAGACGTCAAACTCCTTGCAACGGGAAGCGCAGGCAGCACGAAAGCGCCCGCAAAAACTTGGGAATTGGCGCAACTACTCGGGCATCGCAGTGGGCGGGGCGATCACGATGTCCTTACCGTAGCTGTAGACCGAAACAAACTTCGCCGGCTCTTGACCAGCCTTGACGCCCTTGACCACGTAGGCGGCAGGAAGCCCGCTATCGGGCGCGACATAAATCGTGGTCACGACTTCCTGGCCATCAGTGTCCCTGGCGGGCGCCGTGACATAGCCCAGCATCTCCTTGCCATCATAGCTTGTTTTGCCGAGGCACGAGAAGTCGGAGGCCGCCTTCGGGGCCTGCTTGTAGGCTTCCCGTTCACTCGTCACCATCTGCGCCAGATGCGGGGGCTGCTCTTCCCAGCCGCCTTCGGTGTTGGCCCAAGCCCACTTGCCAATGCCGATGGTTTCGACCGGCGCATCTTCCGACGGGGCGACGATCTTCGAATAGAGACTGTCGGGGGCGACAAAATCGATCGTGCGCACGAGCGGACCATTGGGCGTCTGCATGGTCGCGACAGTGCGGAACTGCGGCGCCGCGCGCTGCTTGACGAAAGCAGCATCAACCTCGGCCCGGCATTTGTCATCGGCCAGTGCCGGGGTGGCGAGTGCTGGAACCGCGAGCGGCAGGATCGCGAGGGTCATAAGAACGGCACGCATGGTGGCAAAACCTCCCTGTGGGAATGCTGATTTTTGCCCCTTATAGGGGCTCCCGCGACCGCGATGTCCTTAAATCCCGGAAAGGTTTGCCGTTGGCCTTAACGGGAGCCGCCCGTTTGCTCCTTAAAGGCGGCACACGGGTCACCCCGCGCGGCCGGCGGGGTAAAAATGAGATAGTCGGCGGCGGGGCGGCCGTTAGGTGCCCGCGGGACGTAAGCCTCCGCGGCGGTCTTGCCAAGTTCGACCTCCACCAGCATGACCGAGACGACCGGCATGTCCGGTGCCCGCTGGCGCAGATACCACGGCACGCCCCGGTCGGTGCGGGCGTGAGCGTTGCCCGTCAGAAGCACGGCGGAGCCATGTCGCTGGACCGCTTCAAGGGTTGCATCTGCGAGCGTCGCGTCGCGAAGCCGCTGAGCGAAGGCCATGTTGGGTATGGCGGTCGCCGGCAGCATCCCGCAGTGACTGTCTTCGATCTCCTTGGCAGACGCCGATGCCAGCCCGGCGTCTTGCGCCCGGTCAAGCTTCAATGCCGCGCGGGTGAAATCGGACAATGCGGCTGGCCCCTCTTTCGCGGCCCGGCGGATTTCCGGCCGGGGCACGTCTCCCGCGACCACCGTCAGCCGCGATTGGGACAGCGCGTTGAGCAAGGGCTCATAGGGATATTTTTTCCAGCCCGATGCGTCCCAAGCGAGCGCCTCTTTCAGAGCCGCCAATCCGTCCGGCGGCGGGAATTTGAGAGCCTGCGCGCGCCACTGATCGAGGGCTGGTTGGCGGTCGCGCGCCGCCTGCTCGATCACAACGGCAGCCCCCGTCAGCATGTGGGCGCGAACCGCATGATGGGCAGGATTGTCGTGCGCTTCGCCAAGAATGAGGACGCCTTTGGCGGTCGCGTGTGCCAGTGCGTTGAGTTGGTCGGCCACGGGACCACAAGACGACGGCGCGGCTGCGGGGTCGCGCAGCGGACCAGGCGATTGGGTCGCGTAGATCGTGCCACACAGCGGGTTCGCACACGCCGTCGCCCAGCCGGCCATTTCTTTTGCCGCCGGGTGTGCCTCGCGGCAGGCCCAGGCTCGAGGCGTGATTAAAACGAGAAGAGCGACCCCCAAGATCGCAAACGCCGCGCGCGCACCGAAAGACATCATGGCTGGTCTACTGACCGCGTGGCCCGCCGGATCACCGCTCCCGGACCGCCGGCAGGCCCTTGCGGTCGCGCATGTAGTTGGTGAAGCGGTTGAACAGATAGTGGCTGTCCTGGGGACCGGGTGACGCTTCAGGATGATGCTGAACCGAAAAGACCGGCTTGCCTTCCAGCTGCAGACCGCAGTTGGACCCGTCGAACAGCGACACATGCGTCTCCACGACGCCGCCGGGCAAGCTGTCGCGATCGACCGCGAAGCCATGGTTCATGGAGACGATCTCGACCTTATTGGTCGTGAAATCCTTCACGGGATGGTTCGCACCGTGGTGACCCTGGTGCATCTTCTTGGTGGTGGCGCCGAGCGCCAGCCCGAGCATCTGATGGCCCAGGCAAATGCCGAACACGGGCAGTCCGCTTGCGACCAGCTTCTGGATTTCGGGTACCGCATATTTGCCGGTCGCGGCCGGATCGCCCGGACCATTCGACAGGAAAATGCCGTCGGGCTTGCGCGCCAGAACCTCATCGGCCGTCGCGGTCGACGGAACCACCGTCACCTGGCAACCGGCCGAGGCAAGGCAGCGTAGAATGTTTCGCTTCAGGCCGTAGTCGATGGCCACGACATGAAAATCGGGCTTCTCGTTGCGCGGATAGCCCTGCCCCCACACCCAGCGCATTTCATCCCAGGTATAGCTTTGTCCGCTCGTCACGTCCGGCACGAGATCGAGACCCAGCAAGCCCGGCCACGCCTTGGCTTCGGCTTTCAGCTTCTCGACGTCGAACTGCCCCGACGGTTCATGTGCGATGACCCCGTTCGGCATGCCCTTCTCACGGATGCGGGCGGTCAGGGCGCGCGTGTCGACCCCGGCAATGCCGATGATGCCGCGCGCCTTCAGCCAGCCATCGAGGTGTTCCGCGGCCCGGTAGTTGGATGGATCGGTAATCGACGCCCTGAGCACACAACCCCGCACGCCCGACCGCGAGGCCAGATTGGACGTCTCGGTGTCTTCCGCGTTAGCGCCGACATTGCCGATGTGGGGAAACGTGAAGGTGATGATCTGGCCCGCATACGATGGGTCGGTCAGGATCTCCTGATAGCCGGTCATGGCCGTATTGAAACACACCTCGCCGACAGCCGTGCCGGTGGCACCAAGGCCTATTCCCTCGATCACCGAACCATCGTCCAGCACAAGGCGGGCGGTGGAGGGCGCGTCGCTCCAGGGCGCAGGCGTTGCGTTGGTCATGGCTTGAGGCCCTCAATCGCGATGAAGATGACGTCAAGGCCTCGGCTCTGCGGCGGGCGCGCAGATGCGCGCGACCGGCCAGAGTGGCGGGAGCCCTTGGAAAACCGGCCGGAACCTAGGGGAACCTTGCCAGGAAATCAAGGAACTGCCCTTGCGGCGCGGCCACACGGCATTACGTGAACGCCCTATGCTTGACGGACGCGGCTTGCCTTCCAATGTGGTAAGCGCGGGACGGTGTCTTGCTGTCGATGGGACAAACTCCTACACAGCGGGTCCGTTTCGGCCTAGGAGACCCAAATGCGCGCCCAGCTCAGCGACGATATCAAGACCGCGATGAAATCGGGCGACAAGAAGCGCCTCGCGACGCTCCGGCTAATCAGCGCGGCCATCAAGGACCGGGATCTGAATGCGGGCCTGGATGACCAGGGCCAGACGACCGGCCGCGAAAAGCTCGACGATCAGGAAATTCTGGCGCTGCTTCAGAAGATGATCAAACAGCGCCGCGAGAGCATTGCAACCTACCGGACCGCCGGCCGCGACGATCTTGTCGCCCAGGAAGAAGCCGAAATCACCGTCATCGAGGCCTATCTGCCGCAGCAGATGGACGAGGAGGACGTGCGCGCGGCCGTCACGTCTGCTGTCAGGGACCTGGGCGCTCAGGGCCTGAAGGACATGGGCCGGGTCATGGCGGACCTCAAGGCGAAGTACACGGGCGTCATGGATTTCGGCAAGGCCAGCGCCTTCCTGAAGGATGCGCTGAAATAGAAGTCCGTATCGCGGCGGCCGCGGTGAATTCCTCCGCGCTGCGCCATGAGTCGCTCCGCCGCTGCATCTAGATGCCGCGGTGGCGATGGCGCGCCTGTGGATATCGGGTATCGCGCTCACCAAGCTGGGGGCGAGGGCTGCGAATCACTTAGCGTCGGCTCAAATCCGTCAGGATCATCATAAACATGCGCTTCTCGCCCCATCTTTTGGATGAAATTCGCGCCCGCCTCCCGGTCAGCCAGGTGGTGGGGCGCAAGGTTGCGCTGAAGAAGAAGGGCCGCGAGTGGGTGGGGCTCTCGCCCTTCAAGGTTGAGAAGACGCCGTCATTCTACGTCAATGATCAGAAGGGCTTCTACCATTGCTTCGCATCGGGCGAGCATGGCGACATCTTCACGTTCCTGATCAAAACGGAAGGCTTGGCCTTTCCCGAGGCCGTCGAGCGGCTGGCCGGAGAAGCCGGGGTTCAGCTGCCCAAACCCGAAGCGCGCGACATCGAAGCCTACGATCAGCGCCAGCGTTTGTCGGCGGTCCTCGAGGCCAGTGTGCGCTACTTCGAGGAACAGCTGGCGTCACCGGGCGGCAGCGAGGCGCGCCGCTATCTCCTGGAAAAGCGCGGACTGAGCCGCGACATCGTCAAGACCTTCCGCCTTGGCTATGCGCCTAACGCGCGCACGGCGCTGATGGAGCATCTGGGCACACAGGGCTTTACGCGCGAGGAAATGGCCCTGTCGGGCATGATGATTTCGGGTGAGGATATCCGCGAGCCCTACGACCGTTTCCGCAACCGCGTCATGTTTCCGATCACCGACTGGAAAGGCCGGACGATTGCCTTTGGTGGCCGCGCGCTCGATGCGGATGCGCCCGCCAAATATCTCAACTCGCCCGAGACCCCCCTCTTCCATAAGGGACACAATCTCTACAATGCCCATGCCGCCCGCACCGCCGCCCACGACAAGGGACGGGTCATCGCGGTGGAAGGGTACATGGACGTCGTGGCCCTGACGCAGGGCGGCTTTCCTGAAGCCGTGGCCCCACTCGGCACGGCGCTGACGGCGGAACAGATCGGTCTGCTCTGGCGCATGACGTCCGAGCCGATCCTTTGCTTCGACGGGGACAGCGCGGGCCGCAAAGCCGCGCACCGGGCCGTGGACACCGTCTTGCCACTCATCAAGCCCGGCCAAAGCGTCCGCTTTGCTTTCCTGCCCGATGGTCTCGATCCGGACGACCTTGTCCGGCAGCAGGGACCGGAGGCCATGGAGGGCATATTGGGCGCCGCGCAGCCGCTGGCCCAGGTTCTGTTCGATCGCGAATGGGCCCAGGACGACTGGTCGACGCCCGAACGGCGCGCCCGCCTGGAACAGCAGATCCGGCTGCTGGTGGCCCGCATCGAGGACGGGGGCGTGCGCGGTCACTACGAACAGGACATGCGCCGCCGGCTGCAGGCGGCCTGGGGGCAGGACCGCGCCACCGCGCCGTTCAGGCCCTCACGCGAAACCGGCTTTCCCCGGGCGTGGGCCCAAGGCAGAACGCCGTATCGCGGGATGGGTCAATTCGGCGGCGGGCGGCCGGGTTCGTTCAATAATGGCTCCGGACGGCCGGGATCGCCTGGACCCGGATTTCAGCCCATGCGCGCCATGGCGTCCTCGTCGCTGCTGAAAAGCCAATTGGTCACAGGGGATAGCGCCCGTCCCGCGGATCGGGAGCTCCTCTTGATGCGGACAGTGCTCAATCATCCATGGCTGGCCGAAGCCGAGGCCGAGACGCTGGCGGCCCTGCAATTTGCCGCGCCAGCCCTGTCCCGCCTGCGCGATGAGATCCTTGCCGCAGTTTCACTTGACAAATCTCTTGACAGTCCTGGCCTGCGCTCCCATTTGGTCAAGGCCGGGTGCGGCGGGGTCTTGGACCTTGTCGCGCGTTCGGCGACACATAGATGCGACAGGTTCGCCGAGCCCAATGCCGGGCACGCTGAGGTGGAAGCTGGCTGGCGCCACGCCCTCACGCTGCACGAACGGCAGGTTGGACTCAAGGCGGCGCTCACGAGCGCAGAGCGGGCTTGGCATGAAGATCGCAGCGAGGATGCCTTCGAACGCATCTGCGAACTTCAGGCCGAGCTCGAACGTTTGGCACGCCCCGAAGACCTGGATCAGAACACAGATGATGCCGCAGCGATGTGAGGGACAGGACCGTCTCAGACCACAGGCCCCGGGCCGTGCCTCAGGCACATGAGCGCCGCGCGGGCCTCCTGAAGACCATGTCCGACCCTGCACCGTACATTTGACCCTCAAGACCTTCGAGAGTGACTCAATGAGCCGCGCACCTCAGACCAAGACACAAACCGCCGCTAAGCGCCCCGCCGCGATGGCGCGCGCCGAGGAGCCCTCGGGTGATGCGCCCGAGCGCGATAGCCCGCTGCTGGATCTGTCCGATGCCGCCGTCAAGCGGCTCATGAAGACAGCCAAGACCCGCGGTTACGTGACCTATGACGAACTGAATGCCGTGTTGCCCTCCGAGGAAGTTTCGTCGGAACAGATTGAAGACACGATGGCGATGCTGTCCGACATGGGCATCAACGTCGTGGATCAAGACGAGACAGACGAAGCCCAGGAAGGTGGCGCGGATGAGGCCGGCGAGGAAGAGGAAGGCGGCCGCGCGCTGACCTCCTCGACGGCGCTGGTCAAAACCGAAACCCGCGCCGAGCCGACCGAGCGCACCGACGATCCGGTGCGCATGTACCTGCGCGAAATGGGCTCGGTCGAACTGCTCTCGCGCGAAGGCGAAATCGCCATCGCCAAGCGGATCGAGGCCGGCCGCGAGGCCATGATCGCCGGCCTGTGCGAAAGCCCGCTGACCTTCCAGGCCATCATCATCTGGCGTGACGAATTGAACGAAGGCAAGATCCTTCTGCGCGACATCATCGATCTCGAAGCGACCTACGAGGGTCCCGAGGCCAAGGCCGTCCCGGCCGCCGGCGCGGAGGGCGAAGCCGCTGAAGGCGAGGCCGACGGTCAAGCCGCCGAGGCGGCTCCCGGCCAGCCCGAAAGCGATGACGACGACGAATTCGAAAACGCCCTGTCGCTCGCCGCGATGGAAGCCGAACTGAAGCCGAAGGTTCTCGAGACCTTCGACCGCATCGCGGCGACCTACAAGAAACTGCGCAAGCAGCAGGACAAGAAGCTCGAACAGCAGGTGGCCGGCGAATCCGGCTCGCGCCAGCAGCAGAACGCCTACGACAAGCTGCGCGATGAGATCATCGCCGACGTGAAGAGCCTGTCGCTCAACAACACTCGTATCGAGAGCCTCGTCGAGCAGCTCTACGCGATCAACAAGCGCCTCGTCGGCTTCGAGGGCCGCCTGATGCGGCTCGCCGACAGCTACGGCGTGCCGCGCACGGACTTCATCGACGAGTACTTCGGCAACGAACTCGACCAGACCTGGCTCGACCGCATCGGCGCCAAGGGCAAGAAGTGGGGCAACCTCGTCAAGCAGGAGCGCTCCAACATCGAGACCATCCGCGGCGAGATCCACGACCTCGCCACCGAGACCGGCCTGGAAATCCCCGAGTTCCGCCGCATCGTGAAGGCGGTGCAGAAGGGCGAGCGCGAGGCCCGGCAGGCCAAGAAGGAAATGGTCGAGGCCAACCTGCGCCTCGTCATCTCGATCGCCAAGAAATACACCAACCGCGGCCTGCAGTTCCTCGATCTCATCCAGGAAGGCAACATCGGCCTGATGAAGGCGGTCGACAAGTTCGAGTACCGCCGCGGCTACAAGTTCTCGACGTACGCCACGTGGTGGATCCGGCAGGCCATCACGCGTTCGATCGCCGATCAGGCGCGCACCATCCGCATCCCCGTGCACATGATCGAGACGATCAACAAGATCGTGCGCACGAGCCGCCAGATGCTGCACGAGATCGGCCGCGAGCCGACGCCGGAAGAACTGGCCGAAAAGCTCGCCATGCCGCTGGAAAAGGTGCGCAAGGTTCTCAAGATCGCCAAGGAGCCGATCTCGCTCGAAACGCCGATCGGCGACGAGGAGGATTCCCACCTCGGCGACTTCATCGAGGACCGCAACGCCGTTCTGCCGATCGACGCCGCGATCCAGTCCAACCTGCGCGAGACGACGACGCGCGTGCTTGCCTCGCTGACGCCGCGCGAGGAGCGCGTCCTGCGCATGCGCTTCGGCATCGGCATGAACACCGACCACACGCTGGAAGAGGTCGGCCAGCAGTTCTCGGTGACGCGCGAACGTATCCGCCAGATCGAGGCCAAGGCCCTGCGCAAGCTCAAGCACCCGAGCCGGTCGCGCAAGCTGCGCAGCTTCCTGGATAACTGAGGCACGTCACTCCAAAGATTTGAGCGGCCCGGGCAATCATCCCGGGCCGCTTTCCTTTTGGGCGCGCCCTCGCGCGCTGCAACCCATCTTTGGCCCAGCCGGAATCACACCTAAGGTAGGGTGCGGCGGGTCAACGGGGGATCAAAAATCGTGCGCAGACAGACCATTTTGATTACGGGCGCGTCGCGCGGGATCGGCGAGGCGACGGCCCGGCTCTTTCATGCCCGCGGCTGGAATGTTGCCGCGACCATGCGCTTTCCCGGCTCAAGCACCTTGGTTCCCGATGACCGCCTCAAGCTCTACAGCCTCGATGTCACCGACCGGGCATCCGTGCAGAGCGCCGTGGACGACGTGGTCGCCGATTTCGGCAGGCTGGATGTCGTCGTCAACAACGCCGGGGTCTGCATCCTGGCCCCGTTCGAGGAATTGTCTGAGGACGACGATCGCCTGCTGATGGAAACGAACATTCTCGGCGCCATGCGGGTGGTGCGCGCGGTGCTGCCCCACATGCGCAACCAAGGCGGCGGACGCATTATCGCCATGTCGTCCATTTGCGGAGCGATGACGCTGCCGCTCTATTCTGGCTACTGCGCCACCAAATGGGCCTTGGAAGGCTTCAGCGAGTCGTTGAGCTTCGAGTTGCGGCAGCACAACATCAAGATCAAGATCATCGAGCCGGCGGCCTACCAAACGGGCTCGTTTGCCCAGCAGTTGGCGGATCGTCAACGCCGGGCCGCACACCCGAGCTACCGGGACTTCATGACAGCGGTGCTGCCCAACCTCGTCTCCTGGGAGCGCGCCGCTCCCGAACCGGCTCCGGTGGCGGAATCCATATGGAGCGCCGCCAATGACCGCTGGCCCCGCCTGCGTTACCGGCCCCGCAGCCGGATGATGCTGGCCGCGCGGGCGCTCGTCCCGGGTGCGCTTTATGTCCGGGCGGTCCGCCGCCTGCTCAATGCCTGGTGAGCGCGGGCGTGCTAGACTGCATTGAGTGACATGCAAATTCCGGCGAGGCGCTCCATGGTCGAAGGCGGTCCATTCACTTTCGGTTTTCTGGAAACATTTGGCGTGCCGTTGCGGCGCATGAAATCGGGAGAAATCCTTTTCAAGGCCGGGGACCCAGGCGATTCCATGCTGCTGGTTCTCGAAGGCCGGATCGATGTCCGTCTCGCGGACCGGTCCGTGGATACGGTTGGCCTGCATGGCGTCGTGGGCGAGATGGCGCTTCTGGACAATTCTGCGCGCAGCGCCACGGCCGTTGCCGGCACAAACGGGGAGGTCGCCGTCATCGACCGCCCAACCTTCCTAGATCTGGTGCGGGAAAACCCGGCCTTCTCCTTATACATTATGCGGATCATGGCCGACCGTATCCGCCGGATGAATGATGCGGTCTGAGCTGCATCAGGCCTTGCGGGCAGGTGAAGATCGGCCCATTGCCGTGATCTGAGGCAACCGGGTGACACTTTATCCACCCTGATCCCCAGCTTCCCCACACCTCTGCCCACCACACGGCTAGCCAATAACCCCCGGAATTTGTTGTGTTCCATAAGCCTCTCGTTGCCTCACGGCCACACATGAGGCCCAGACGACGGGAGAAAACGACTGCACGATTGTTGCGCAGTCGAGAATCACAGAGTCTCCGGCCTTAACGGCGGGTCAGAGGGACTCAGAAGTGCCGTTTATGTCTGAGAGCGCGGCTAGTTTGCGTACCAAAGTAGAGGCGTCCGCCATCAAAGATGCCAACGCAGATTGGGAGAAGCTCTATGAATAAATTTAGCCTGAGCGCCCTGGTGGCAGCCGGCCTGCTTGCAGGCGGCCTCGCAACCAGCGCTAACGCTGCCGACCTCGGTGGCAACTGCTGCGCAGACTTGGAAGAGCGCATCGCTGAACTCGAAGCCACGACCGCTCGCAAGGGCAACCGTAAGGTTTCTCTGACGGTTTCCGGCTGGGTCGCCCAGCAGGTTACGTTCTGGGATGACGGTCAGGAATCGAACGTTTACGTGCATGACCTCGGCACCACGCTGGGCAGCCACGTGAAGTTCACGGGTTCGGCTCAGATCTCGGCTGGCTGGTCGGCTGGTTACGTTCTGCACATCGAAGCTCTCGGCTCCGATGGCCTGACGCAGTCGCAGAACTCGTCGCAGTCACCGGCTCTGTATAACCTCCTCGGCGACGGCGTTACGTCGGGCCAGGGTGGCGTGCAGACCCTGCAGTCGTACTGGTTCATCAAGTCTGACCAGCTCGGCAAGCTCTCGATCGGCAAGCAGTCGCAGGCTTCGGACAACACGGCGATCCTCGTCGACGGTTCGGGTTCGCTGGTTCCCGCCAACTGGGTGGCGTTCGACACGAACAGCTTCGCGCTGCGTCGTGGCAACGGCACCACGTTCGGTGCTTGGGGTGGTGCTCAGACATGCTCCGGCATGGGCGGCGCCTGGGGTGACTGCAACGGTCTGACTCAGAACTCGATCCGTTACGACTCGCCGACCTTCGGTGGCTTCTCGGTCTCGGCCTCTTGGGGCGAAGATGACTTCTGGGATGTCGCCGCTCGTTACGCTGGTGAGCATGCTGGCTTCAAGCTGGCTATCGCTGCCGCCTACAACGAGACGACCGACCAGAACTACAACAACATCCAGAACGCTCTGGGCGTGACGATCCCCGATATGGATTACTTCCAGATCGGCGCTTACCTGCAGCACATCCCGACGGGTCTGTTCGCACTGTATAACTTCGGCACGCTCGACATCGAGGGTAACAATGCAGACATCGATACGCACTACGTCAAGGCTGGTCTGCGCACGAAAATGAACCACCTCGGTGCCACGGTGTTCTACGGCGAATACCTCAACGGCCAGGATGGCGGTTTCAATGCTGACTCCGAACTCGAAGTCTTCGGCCTCGGCATCGTGCAGGAAGTGGACGCAGCCGCCATGTCGGTTTGGCTGAAGTACCGCAACCAGAGCTACGAAGATGCGGTTGAGAACGACGTCGATGACTTCAACTACGTCGGTGTCGGCGCTCTGATCAACTTCTAAGCGATCAGAACTCCCATCTGGTCGAAGGCCGCCCGGCAACGGGCGGCCTTCTTCCTTTTTCTGACGATGTAGGGGTCAGACCCCGTTCGGGGTCTGACCCCATTGTCGATCGTTTGGCAACAGTGCGCGCTCACCGACTACAATGACGCCATGCTGACCCGCTTCTTTTCAGAATTGCGCGCGGCCAAACTCCCTGTCTCAGTCAAGGAGTACCTGGCACTTTTGGAGGCCATGGACGCGGGCTGCGCGTCCGGCCGTGTGGAAGATTTCTATTACCTCTCCCGCCTGACCCTGATTAAGGACGAACGGCACTTCGACCGTTTCGATCAGGTGTTCGGGCATGTGTTCAAAGGTCTGGACCTGATGGCGGACGCCATCGAGGCGGACATTCCTGAGGAGTGGCTCCGAGCCGCTGCGGCGCTGTATCTGAGCGACGAGGAAAAAGCCAAGATCGAGGAACTCGGCGGCTGGGAGAAAATCATGGAGACGCTCAAGCAGCGTCTTCTAGAGCAGCAGGGCCGGCACCAGGGCGGCAACAAGTGGATCGGCACGGGCGGCACATCACCGTTCGGTTCCTATGGCTACAACCCCGCCGGCATCCGCATTGGCCAGCACGAAAGCCGGCACAGGCGCGCCATCAAAGTCTGGGACAAGCGGGAATTCCGCGATCTCGCCGACGATGTCGAGTTGGGCACGCGCAACATCAAGATCGCGCTGCGGCGGCTGCGGCGGTTCGCGCGGGAAGGTGCGGCGGAGGAATTCGATCTTGCCGGCACTATCCGCGGCACCGCCGAAAAAGGTCATCTCGACATTCATATGCGGCCCGAGCGGCGCAACGCCGTCAAGGTTTTGATGTTCTTCGATGTCGGCGGGTCCATGGACTGGCACATCAAGGACGTCGAGGAGCTGTTCTCAGCGGCGCGCGCCGAGTTCAAGCACTTGGAATACTACTACTTTCACAACTGCCTTTATGAGCGCGTTTGGCGGGACAACGCCCGCCGCTGGAGCGAAACTATTCCGACGTGGCAGGTGCTCCATACCTATCCGTCCGACTACAAAGTTGTTTTCGTCGGCGATGCCTCGATGAGTCCCTACGAGATCACCCATCCGGGCGGGTCGGTTGAGCACATGAACGAGGAGGCCGGGCACATCTGGCTGACCCGCGTGATGGATACGTTTCCCAACGCCGTTTGGCTGAACCCCATCCCCGAAGCCCAATGGGGGTGGACCCCTTCGGTCGGTATCCTGCGGCGTTTGATGGGGAATCGCATGCATCCGCTGACCCTGGAGGGGCTGGACGGGGCCATCCGCGACCTTATGCGATAGGTGTCTTCACCTTCTCCATGCCCAATTTTGCGGCTTGAATTGACCCGCGCGGGGAAAGACGGCACATCTAGGCTCTGCGCTCGGGATTCGGAACCACCCATGACTTTACCCCGCCTCATCGTTCTTGGCTTGGCCGCTGCGACCGCTGGATGTTCCAGCGGGACGGGTCTTTCGACGGGTTCTCTGTTCGGCGGTTCGGCCACGCCTGCCGCCGCGACGGCGGCCCCCCAGCAAGTCAATGATCCGACCACCCGGGCATTCCAAGTGGGTTCGGTGTCCGCCCGCGCTGTGAAATGCGGATATAATTTCGATCCACTCAAGCTTCGGACCGCCTTCCTCGCCAGCGAATCCGCTTCAGTATCGCCGGCGGATCTTCCTCGCGTCGAGAAGGTCTACGACACGGCCTACAACGGTGTGGCCAAGGCAATCGCCGGGCAACCCAACTATTGCTCGAGTGAAAAGACCGCCGACATCAAAACCCATCTGACGCGGCACCTGGCTGGCGACTACGCGCCCGCGCCGCGCAAGCCGCAGCCCAAGCAGGAGGGCTGGTTCGCTGATTGGGAAGGCGCGGGCAGCAGCGGACCCTCGTTCGGCAGCGACGACTGGTGGTCCAAGCAGCAAGACGCCGTCGGCGGTTAGGCCCTCGTCCCAATCCGGGACATGGAGTGACGTACTCTCAGCCTCAATGGTGAACCTTACCGCGACCGGCGCTGAGCGCGGGACCGCTGGCATGTCGCTTGCTCGCTCTCCCTCTCATTCGAGGTAAATGCGAGCCGGAGACGCCGCCCATGTCCGCCCTGTCGCTGAAGGCATCCCACGCTGATACACACGTGCGCGCCGAACCCATCGTGCGCGTCTCGATGCGGGACGCTGCGGTGCTGCCGCTGGTACGCCCCTTGGAGCTCAGCGTCGTCAGCACGCGCGCGGACTTTGATGCTCTGGAGGCCGACTGGAACGATCTGTTCGCCCGGGCCGGCCGTCCCACGCAGATGTTCCAGACCTTCGGCTGGTTGTGGCACTGGGCCAATCATTTCTTGACCCCTGAGCCGGATCGGGGCCCGCGCCTCGCCATTGTGACAGGCCGCCGGGATGGCCGCCTGGTGATCGCCTGCCCCTTTATGGTGGCGCGCGAGCACGGCATGACGCGCCTCTCCTTCATGGGCGATCCCGTATCGCAATATGGCGATATCGTCGTCGAACCCGGTCCTGACGCGCAGGCGGATATCCGCGCCGCGTGGGATCACATCATCGCTCACGACCGGGTCCAACTCGTCAGCTTGCGCAAAGTCCGCGCGGACGCGGCCATCGCACCGTTGTTGCATGAAATCGGTTCCATCGTGACCAACCCCCAGGTCGCGCCCTTCCTGAACTTCGAAGGCGAAACCGACTTCGCCAAATTCGAGCAGCGGTATTCGTCGGGGGCACGGCGTAACCGCCGGCGGCAGCTGCGCCGGCTGCAGGACAAGGGCGAGACGGCGTTTGTCCGTCTGACCGCGGGCCCGGAAGCCAGTGCTGCCATTTCCGAGACCATGGCATTGAAGCGCATCTGGCTGAAGGAGAAGGGCCTCGTGTCAGCCGCGATCGCGGACAAGCGCACGGAGGCCTTCTTTCGCGATTGCGCCGCCGATACCGTTCGCGACAGCGGCGTTCGCGTCGCCTTGGTGCGGTCGGCCGGCGAGACGGCGGCCATCGAGGTGACGGTCGCCTGCAAGGACCGCGTCGCCATCCACGTCATTGCATATGACCTAGCCTACGAAAAAACCGGTGCGGGCGCGCTGTTGATGGAAGACAGTATCCGCCGCGCGTGCGAGAGCGGCCTGGGGACCTTCGACCTGCTGGCCCCGGGCGGCAGCTATAAATTCGATTGGGCTGACCGAGCCGTCGATGTCGCCGACCATGCGGTGGGGCTGTCGCCCATCGGCCGCATCTATGCGGGCTTAATTCTCAAACGGCTGCGGCCCACGGCCAAATATGTCATCGAACACTTGCCGATGGCGTTGCGGCGGCAGCTGTCGACCGTGTTCAGCACCGCGCTTGTCATTGCCGCGTAAGCAGTGCGGGCACGCCTCAGCGCACGCCCAGCTTTTTCTGCAGGCTCGACGACGAGGTCGTGTACTGGAACATGACCTTCTTGTCGGGATAGGCGATGCGCTGCGCGGCCTGCGCCATCAGCGCTGCTTCGTGGAAGCCCGACAGGATCAATTTCAGCTTACCCGGATAGGTGTTGATATCGCCGATGGCGAAAATGCCGGGCTCGCTGGTCTCGAACTTTTCGGTATCCACGGGGATCAGGTTCTCATTCAGATTGAGCCCCCAATCCGCGACGGGACCGAGCTTCATGGTCAATCCGAAGAACGGCAGCATGACGTTGACGGGGATTGTTTCCGTGCCGGCCGCGGTCTTCACGGCCACGCCGCTCAGCTGTCCGTCCGCGCCCTCCAGGGCCGTGACCTGCCCGATCATCAGACGCACCTTGCCCTCGGCGACGAGGTTGCGCATCTGCTCGACCGAATGGGGCGCACCACGGAACTCATCTCGGCGATGCAGCAAGGTGAGGCTGCGGGCCAAGGGCGCAAGATTGAGTGTCCAATCAAGAGCGCTGTCGCCGCCGCCGACGATCAGCACATCCTTCCCGCGCAGCGTCTCCATGCGGCGGACGGCATAAAAAACCGAAGTGTCTTCGAAAGCCTCGATGCCCTGGAGCGGAGGACGCTTGGGCGTGAATGAACCGCCGCCCGCGGCAATGACCACCACCTTGGTCAGAAATTGCTTGCCGGCGTCCGTCGTCAGCAGGAAGCGGCCGTCTTGCTGCTTGGCAAGCCCGTCGATGCGCTCGCCCAGATGGAACGTCGGATTGAACGGCTTGATCTGCTCCATCAGACGGTCGGTGAGTTCCTGACCCGTCACGACCGGCAGTCCAGGCACGTCGTAGATCGGCTTTTCAGGATAGAGTTCGGCGCATTGCCCGCCGACCTTGCCGAGAATATCGACGACGTGCGCCCTCAGATCGAGCAAGCCGAGTTCGAAAACGGCGAACAGTCCCACCGGACCGGCACCAATGATCACCACATCGGTTTCGATCGGGCCCGCCGCATCCTCGGCCACAGTCTGCCCAGCCGTCATCGTGTCGTCCTCTCCAAGCTCGCTCTTTCCAGCCTAGAATTGCTTGGCCGGGACCCGCAGCACCAAGCCATCGAGTGCAGCCGTCACCTTGATCTGGCAGCAGAGCCGGCTCTCTTCGCGCACGTCAAAGGCGAAGTCGAGCATGTCCTCTTCCATATCGGAGGGCGAACCGGTTTTTTCCCGCCAGCCGGCATCGACGTAGACGTGGCATGTCGCGCACGCGCAAGCCCCGCCGCATTCCGCGTCGATCCCTGGGACATCCGCCATCTTGGCGGCTTCCATGACCGTGAGGCCTTCCTCTGCGGTCACAACCTGAGACGTGCCATCCGGCTGAATGAAAGTGATCTTGACCATCGTGCCCCTGGAGACGTTTTCCAGGCGGTGTGCGCACGCGAAGCCCGCCTCACCGCCGATGCTATGCCGATACGGCAGGGCTTAGACGGCAGGGACCCCGAATTCAAGGATCATCGCAAGGAAGGGGGTCTAATCCCAGGACCGCCGGTGGCAGGCCGATCAAGCTGTTTTGGCTCGTTTACTACGCCCCGTGTTTCAGGCCGTGTTTTAGGCCGCGTTGCAGTCCTGAACGTAGGCGACGGCCTCGTGGACGGCCGCGTCGATGCTCTGGAAGATGGAGGCTCGCAACTCCGCGTCCACGATGGCGGCGGGAACACCCTCGGCCGCCGCAGCCACTTGGGCGAGACGCCAAGCCCCCACGGCCCGCGCCGAACCCTTCAGAGTATGGGTCGCCATTTTCCAGTCCTTCTCGGATTGGGCGGCGCGGAGGTTCGCGACAGTCTTGGGCAGTTCACCGGCAAAGAGGTCGAGCACCTCGCGTTCGAGTTGCTGATCCCCCATCGTGTAGCGGCGGAGATGCGCCAGATCGACAGGCCAAGAGCCGGTGGCATCGGGACTTTTCCGCGCACCTTGTTCCCAGATATGCTCTTCACGCGTGGCCAACATGGCAGGCAACCTCCGTCAGTTCATCGTCCACCGCCCAGCACTAACGGCTGAGTGTGCCCGTTTGCGCAGGTACCCGGCGCAGGCGCGGTACGGACGAATGCAGACCATGGCACGCCAGTCCGTAAGCCCCGGTAAAGCGTTGGCGGCAAATCTTCAGGGCGCATGGAAGGTTTTGCTAACCTTCGATTTTATGCCGACGTCTGACGACATCTTCATTTGGCCCCAAAACCCCCGTAGCGCAGGGATTGGGTTCCTGGTTCACCGTATGCCCACAGCATTGTGCGCCAAGACGAATTGGCGTTTGAGCCGGGGTCTGCAATTGCGCTATTTATGGCGGGCAAAGGCGCCCGCGTGAGCGCCCCGGGGGTCGAACCAGAAATGGCGCAGGATAAAAAAGCATCGCGGGAGCCACCTGGCCTGCCGCTTCCGCCGGCCCTGACCGGCACGGACGGCCTGCCCACCGCGGATGCCGCGTCCACCAGTGGCGCCGCCGACCTCACGGCTGTTCCCGCCTTGACAATCGGCGGCCCGCCCCCCTTGCCCGTATCCGCCGAAAAGCCCCGCCGTGCGTCAGCAGGTTCTGGCGCGTCTGGCCGTTCGAGTTCCTCCGGCCGTTCGAGTGGCGCCAGCCGTTCGATCGAACCCGACACCCCTGCCGAACCTAGCGCCGAGGAACCCGCTCCCGCCCAATCGCCGGCCGATGCCGACATCACGCCGCCACGTCGCGCGGCCCGGCGCCGCCCCGCGGGACCGGTGCGCGGCAAGATTGCCGCCAACGACGACGTGCCGTCCATCGGCGGGCTGATTTACGCCCTGGACCAGAAGCCGGCCAATACGCCCTTCCGTTACGCGGGGTATGCCAGTGCCGCATGGTCGGCCCTCACGCTGCTGTTCGGCTATCTCATTTTTTCCGCGAAGGTCGAGAGCGGTCTCGGCCTTGGCGCCATTCTCGCCGATCCGTCGACCTTTCTGATTGGCACGGCCCTCATCGTGCCGATCGCCGTCATGTGGTTCCTGGCGCTGCTCGCCTGGCGCGCGGAGGAATTGCGGCTGCGGTCGTCCACCATGACCGAAGTCGCCATTCGCTTGGCCGAGCCGGACCGCATGGCCGAGCAGTCCATCGCTTCGCTGGGACAGGCTGTGCGCCGGCAGGTGTCGTTCATGAACGATGCGGTCTCGCGGGCACTCGGCCGCGCGGGCGAACTGGAAGCCCTGGTCCACAACGAGGTCGCCGCCCTCGAACGCTCGTATGAGGAGAACGAACGCAAGATCCGCGGGCTGATCCAGGAACTCTCCGGTGAACGCAGCGCGCTCCTGGGGACCAGCGAACGTGTCACCGACACCCTGCGGTCGCTCGGCACCGAGATCCCTCAACTCATCGATCGGCTGTCGAACCAGCAGATCAAGCTCGCCACGATCATTCAAAGCGCGGGCGAAAACCTCACGTCGTTGGAGAGCGCCGTTGGCCAGAGCGCCGGCCGCCTCGAAACGACGCTCGGCGAGCGCACCGATCAGCTCCAGCTCGTGCTGTCGACCTACACCGATGCCATTGGAAACGCGATTGGAACGCGCACCGAGGAAATGCAGACGGTGCTTGTGGGCTACACCGGCGCGCTTGCCGATGCGCTGAGCGCGCGCACCGAAGACATCCAGAATGCGTTTGCCGAGTATCTCGGCAACCTCAATTCCTCGCTCGAAGGCCGGACCGAAAACCTGCAGACGGTGTTCGAGGAGTATGCCCGGGCGCTCGATAGCTCTCTGGCCAACCGGGCACAAATTCTGGACACCCAGTTGATCGAGCGCACGCGCGCCCTCGACAGCGCCTTCAGCGAGCGCCTGCGCTATTTCGACGAGTCGATCCAGCGCTCCGCCCTGGCGATCGACAGCGCCGTCAACGAGCGCGCCACGGCGCTCACATCCGCGCTGGAGGATCACGCCCGCGTCTTCAGCGACACCATCCAGCGCCAGACGCTCGATCTCGACGAACAGCTGGTGCAGGGCATCAGTGCGGTCCGCCGGACCTCCGAGAACATTACCCGTCAGTCTCTCAAGGCCATCGAGGGCCTCGCCGGGCAGTCGGAGATGCTGCGCAATGTTTCGGAGAACCTGCTCGGACAGATCAACTCCGTCACCAACCGCTTCGAAAACCAGGGCCAGACCATCATGCGCGCCGCCAACGCGCTGGAGACCGTCAACTACAAGATCGATACGACGCTGCAGAACCGCCATACGGCACTGTCGCAGACCCTCGACAAACTGTCCGGCAAGGCCGACGAGTTCGGCCGCTTCGTGCAGGGTTACTCCTCGACGATCGAAGGCTCATTGTCGGATGCGGAGTTGAAGGCGCGGGCCGCGGCGGAAGAGATGCGCCTCAGCGCGGAAAACGACCAAGCGCACCACCCTCGCCGATCTCGACCGGCTGAAGGCGGAAACCGACGCGGAAGGCGCACGGCGCCTCGACGAATTGCGCAACCGCTTTGCCACCGTGTCCAGCAACGTGACGCGCGAACTCGACAGCCTCTCGTCCCGTGTGGACGCGACGGCCGACGAAGTGCGCCAGCGCACCGCGCGTACTGCCGCTGAAATCGCCGCCGAACAAGCCCGCATTCGTGAACAGATGGAGCGCCTGCCCGTCGCCACACGCGACAGCGCCGACCAGATGCGCCGCGCCCTGTCCGACCAGCTGAAGGCTCTCGACCAGCTCGCCAATCTCACTCAGCGCACCGCGCAGGCCCGCGACGTCACCTTGCCCGTCGGCACGGGTTCCCTGTCGACACCTGCGGCGCTGCCACCCGCCGCGGCGCCGCCGGGTGCAGCTCAGCGCCCGGCTCCGGGAGACACCGGCCGCGAGGGATGGTCGCTCGGAGATCTTCTGGCGCGTGCATCGCGCGACGAGGAATCCGCCGCGCGCAGGTCCGCGCCGGCAGCCCCGCAGCCACCCATGCCCCAGCAGGCGATGGCCCCGCAGCCCTTCAAACTCGATATCGATGTGATCACGCGCGCACTCGACCCCGCGACCACCTCCGCCGTCTGGTCCCGTTTGAACGCGGGCCACCGGGGTGTTCTGTCACGCGGCTTGTTCACGAACGAAGGCCGGGCGATGTTCGACGAGGTCAGCCGGCGCTTTCCGAACGATGGTGAGTTGCAGCGCACGGTCCACCGCTACCTCGATGATTTCGAGCACATCCGCCGCGACCTGGATGGCCGCGATCCTTCCGGCCGCATGACCCAGAGCCACCTGATGTCGGATACCGGGCGCGTCTATCTGTTCTTGGCCTACGCGGCTGGCCGGCTGGTCTGAGAGACCGGCAGGGCTCGAGCGGTCGTCGCGCGTGGCCCGGCCGTCCCTTCAGAACTTGGCCTCGACTCATCATGACAGCGCAGCGCTCATTAACGGTCGCGATCGAAGACTGGCCGCTCGCCCAGCCTTTCGTGATCGCGCGCGGCGCCAAGACCGAGGCGCGGGTTGTCGTCGCCACGGTCCGGCAAGGGGATGTCGAAGGCCGCGGCGAATGCGTCCCCTATGGGCGCTACGGCGAAACCCCGGACGCCACCGCGGCTGCCATCAGTGCTCACGGGCCGCCGCAGTCTCACGGCGACCTGCTTCGGCGCATGCCCGCCGGCGCGGCGCGCAACGCCCTTGACTGCGCCCTCTGGGATCTGGAAGCTAAATTGGCCGGCGTCCCCGCCGCCGTCATCGCAGGACGGCCCGAGCCCGGCGCGCGCGAAACGTGCTTCACGCTCAGTCTCGATACCCCCGAGGCCATGGCCCGTGCGGCGTCGGCGGTCCCCCACTTGAAACTTCTGAAATTGAAACTCGGCGGTTCCGGCGATGACGCCCGCATGCGCGCTGTCCGCGCCGCCCGGCCCGATGCGCGGCTGGTCGGCGATGCCAACGAGGCGTGGGATGACACGATGCTGAACCCGCTGTTGGCGGTGGCGCACGACTGCGGCTTCGAAGTCATCGAGCAGCCGCTGCCGGCCGGCGCCGATGCAGCGCTTGCTAAAACCGCGCGACCGGTGCCGGTGTGTGCCGATGAAAGCGCGCATGTCGCGGCGGATATCGCGGGCCTGACCGACCGGTACGATGCCGTCAACATCAAGCTCGACAAGGCCGGCGGTCTGACCGAAGCGCTGGCCATGGCCGACGCCGCCCGCGCCGCGGGACTGGACATCATGGCCGGCTCCATGGTCGCCACGTCGCTGGCGGCAGCCCCGGCCATGCTCGTCGGCCAGTATGCGCGCTGGATCGACCTCGACGGCCCCCTGCTGCTCGCCCGCGACCGACCCGTCCGGCATGGTCATTCGCGACGGCATTATCGAACCGGCCTCACCGGGATCTATGGGGCTGACATTCAGCCGAAGGGATCACCCGCGACAACCGCGGATCGGCTACAGAAGGCCACCCGTCCAGCGCCGCATGACAAACAGCGCAGCAACAGACGACAGCACGCCCATACCCGCCATGGCCAGGAAGGCGCCCCCGGCAAACGTTTCATAGAGTGCCCCGGACGCAAAGACCGCGCACCCCATCACCACCCCGGCCGCAAATGACGCAAGCAGCGCTTGGGCCGTGCCGGCCACCCGCGGCGGGCACCGCGTCGGCGATAAAATGCATGGCGCCGAGATGAGTGGCGCCGAACGTGAACGCATGCAGCACCTGCAATCCAACAAGCGCGGCAAGCGGCGGGTCGAAACTCATGGATACCCACCGCACAATCGCCGCCAGACCGCCCGCCAGGAGCAGATGAACCGGACTGACGCGCTTTAGGACCTTGCGGGCAAACGCAAACAGCAGCACTTCGGCCAATACGGAAATGGCCCACAAGCGCCCCGATCCACGATCCGGAGATGCCGAGCTTCTGCAGATGGAGCGTGCCGAACGTATAGAACACGGCATGTGAGGCCTGCGCCAAACTCGCGGCCGCGACAAAGGCGAGGAACACAGGATTGCGCACGAGGCGCACGATATCCGCCGACAGCCAGGATGCCGTCGGCGCGGGCGGATCTTCTCGTCGGTCTGCGGCGGCCGCCGCGGGAACAGGCAGGGCATGCGCCGCCGCCACCGTGGCCGCCGCGCCCGCGATCAGAAGCCACAAGGCCGCGGCGGCGCCATAACGGTCGAGCGCCGCGCCGCCCGCGAACCCCACGGCAATGAACGACAGCGATCCCCACAGCCGGATTCGGCCATAGTCGAGCCCGTGCGCCCGCGTGCCCGCGATGACGATGGTATCCGTCAGCGGCATGATGCTGGCGGTGGCGACGGCAAAGATCACCGACACGACGAGGATCGCCGGCAAAGCCGTTGCTTTGCCCCAAGGTCAGCAAGCGGCCAGCGACACCCACGCCAGCGCAATGATGACACTGCGGTGCCGGCCGGTATTGTCGGCAAACAGCGCGCAACCCGGCGTGATGAACAGACGGAGCACGAAGGGCGCCGCCGTGACGAGCGCGACCTGCCGCGCGTCCAGCCCCTGTCCGTCGAGCCAGACGGGCAGGTACGGCACCTGCAGCGCCGTAGACCACAAACAATGCGCCATAAAACACGGCCAACCGGACGGCGAAGGCGAGCGCACTCGGGCCCGCCGGCGCCAGGTGATCGGGGCTGCGATTGTCCGTTCCGGTCATGCGGTCGATCTGCCGAGGGGCATGGATTGAAGCGGGTGATCCGTTGCACCTGGCGTGATGAAGGGCAAGCCCCATCGCGTCGAAGGCCCGTCGAGGTGCGGGTTCCATGAAAAATGGCCGGCACTCGGGCCGGCCATTGTCAGATTGGGATGTCGGCAGCGACGGTCAGGTTCGCGTTGTTACGAGGGCGCGGCCCTTGCCGTCACAACCAGGACCCTCACCACTTCGAGCGCAGACCCACCGAGATGATGTCGACGCTGGCTTCCACGTCGCCCGCAATGACCGGGAACCCGCAGCCCGGTCGCCGACGGCGAACGTTCGAAATTGCCGTCCTCGACGAAGACGTGGGTGTAGGCCAAGTCGATGGTCGCATCCTTGAGCAGACCGAAGAGATCGCCGACCTTGTAGCTGGCGCCGCCGCTGAGCCAGACGCGATCGTTGTCGGGCAACTGGACCAGACGCTGGCTCGCCTCGCGGATGGGCGAAATTTCGTAGCCGACGCCCGCACGCAGGGTGAGTGCGTCGCTGTAGTCGTATTCACCGCCGAGCGCGAAGTACCAGCCGTCTTCCCACTGGAAGTCCAGGATGGCGACAGCCGGAATGACGGGAAGTAGGGATTCCGGTGATGAAATTGCCGTCGAGCACGGCTGGGATGACGCCCAGGCGGCTCCAGTTGGTCCACTCCACCGTCGCATGGGCGCGCAGGCCCGGCGCCAGATCCTGACGCAAGCTGGCCGTCAGCTTTTCGGGCAGATCGAGATCGGCATGCAGCGGAGCTGGAAACGCCGGCCGGGGCCCCAACCACATCGATCGACCCGTCCAGTTCATGCGAGATCGATGAGCGGAAACCAACACCGATGGACGTTCCAGGCGCGGGACTGAAGTTGACGCCGAGCGTATAGCCGAAACCTATGTCGTCACCTTCCAGAACGGAACTCGGCAGCACCCACGCCCGGGGGACCCGCGGCGGCCTTGAAGCGCATCAGGTCGATGTACTGAACCTGCACCCCGCACCGATTTGCAGGCCGGGCGCAACTTCATAAGCGACGGTCGGTGTCGCGTTGACGCTGAACAGCTTCGAGACTCGTCCGACATTCTGGCCCACCCAGTCGTGATTGTCGGGCTTGGTGCCAAGACCGAATTGGGAGTTCATGCTGACGGCGAGGACAAGATTGCTGCTCAGGCGGTAGGCCACGTAGCTCGCGGGCACTACGGCATCGCGGCCGACGTCGACCGTCGTGTCGAGACCCGTAAGACCGGCAGGAATGGGACCGGTAAAGTCCCGGGCCGTCAGGATGGTGGAAGTCCACGCTAACGTCGACACGCGGGATGATCAGCGAATAGTTGGATTCCATCGAGATGCCGGGACCGACATAGCCTGCCGCGGCCGGGTTCCAGAACATCGACGACAGGCTCGTCCCGCCCGCCGCAGCGCCGGCGAAGGACATGCCCTGAAAGAGCGCCGACTGCTCGCGCACATCGAAGCCGCCTGCGACCGCCGTGCCGCCTGCAGCACCTACGGCCAGTGCTGACGCCGTGCCAGCCAGCAAAGCTCGCATTGTGGTGATTTTCATCGTGACGCCCCACTCTGTCCCGGTCGAGCCCTTCAGAAGGCTCGTGTTGGGACGAGTAAAGACCGTGGTGCATCCGCACTCAATGCTGGAATGCGCAACTCGTCCGCAAGATGACTGTTTTTTGGCAGTGTGTGGCGGTGAGGTGACGCGGTTCGCGAGAAACACTCTTGCCGAGCCCAGTGGCATTGCCAAGCGCGAAAAAAGAAAACCGGTCCGGGGCCCCGGACCGGTTTTCACCTGACTGCACAGCGTCCCTGATCGCCGCGCGGTCGCTCCCCCAACGAGTAGGCTCCCCCCTGTCTCGATGAGTGCCGGGAAAAGTTGCAGAAAGCCCGCTGGCTCGCAAGCGAACAGTGCCCACCAGCGAGCGGCGGGTTCCGCGATTGATGCCAAATCACAACACCTCCTGTGCCGAGACCCCCAATTTGCGGGCTTAGGGTCTGCGGCGGCGAACAGCGTACAGGTGATCGACCGGCCCATGGCCGCCCCCGATGTGGAGGTCCCGGCCAGCCAAGAGCGCGGCTGAGAGATACGCCTTGGCCCCGCGCACTGCATCCGCGAGGGCGGCGCCCTCCGCCAGATGGGCAACAATGGCTGCCGACAAGGTGCAGCCCGTGCCGTGTGTATTCGGCGTGTCAATGCGCGGCGCGGCGAGTTCGATCACATCGGACGGTGTGACGAGAACATCGATGGAGAGGTCGCCCGATTGATGCCCGCCCTTGACGAGCACCGCCCCGGCGTTCAGCCCCAGAAGACGATGGCCCTGATCTTTCATGTCGTCCAAGGACGTCGCAACGGGCGCGTCCAGGAGCATGGCGGCCTCATGCAGGTTGGGCGTGATGAGTGCCGCCAGCGGGATCAATTCCTCGCGCAGCGCGGTAAT
Source organism: uncultured Alphaproteobacteria bacterium (assembly GCA_963786675.1). GTDB lineage: Bacteria > Pseudomonadota > Alphaproteobacteria > Rhizobiales > Hyphomicrobiaceae > JAGVSR01. Next base: position 888,003 of record CAWAZY010000003.1, read on the forward strand.
CGCCTCGGGGGCGAGTAATACGTCGCCGCTGGTCGCCACCATCACGGGATCGACAACGAGGGGGCCGAAATCGTGTGCTGTCAGGATGCCGGCCACCGCACTCACCGTGGCCGCGTCGCCCAGCATCCCCGTCTTGACCGCGCAGATGGACAGGTCCAGGGCCAAAGCATCGGCCTGACGTTCGATAAACGCCGCGGGCACGGGAAACACGCCGGTCACGCCGCGCGTATTCTGCGCGGTGAGTGCGGTGACAATGCTCGCGCCATAGACACCCAGCGCCGAAAACGTCTTGAGATCGGCCTGTAAGCCCGCCCCGCCCGACGGATCCGACCCAGCGATTGTCAGAGCGATGGGCGTGCGCGGCGTCGCGCTCATGGGCGTTACGGTCCTGGCCGCTGTTTCAATATTTCATCCTGGAGGGATTGGGGCGTTACGGATTCTTCCAGCGTGGTCAGAACGGGGAATGTCTCGATCAGCCACTGACCGAACGCGTTGATGGAGAACCAATCAACCACGTTGAGGAACGCAATGCCCGTCAAGACAAGCAGAAGCCCCATGATTTTTTCCATGACGCCGAGATGGCGTCGGAATTTCTGCAGGAACGATAGAAACGGGCGGATCGCCACGGCCGCGAGCACGAACGGAACACCGAGCCCCAGCGAATACACCGCCAGCAGGCGCACGCCCGCGCCCAAACTGTCGGTGTTGGCCGCAAGCGCCAGGACAGTGGCCAGAATGGGACCGATGCACGGTGTCCAGCCGAAAGCGAACGCCAGACCGATCAGATAAGCGCCGGCGAGACTGGCACCCTCCACATTCGCCTCGTAGCGCTTTTCCGAATAGAGCAACGGAATGCGCAACAGCCCCAGGAAGTGCAGTCCGAAGAGGATGATGACGAGACCCGCACCGAACGCCATCTCTGCCCGCCACGTCTGGACCAACTGACCCAAGGCCGACGCGCTGGCGCCCAGTGCGATGAAGACGGTGGAGAAGCCGAGCACAAAAAAGATCGACGCGAGCACGACGCGGCGCCAGACCTTGTCTTCCATGCCTTTCTCAGCCGTCAGCCCGTCGATGGTCGTACCACCCAAATAGCCGAGATAGGGCGGCACAAGCGGCAACACACAGGGCGAAAGAAAACTGACGAGACCGGCAAGTGCTACGCCGGGATAAAGGTAGGCTTCAGCGAACATGATCCCTCTTGGACGCAGCTTGTTAAATGCGTGTGGCGGCAAAGTGGGGGCGACCACCGCCTCGAAACCCTAACACGAGGCCGCGCCCAGATGCGCAAACCCTAAATCTTCCAGCGCTGGCCGCAGCGCGGCCAAGTCTGGAACGATACGGTCCGCGCCGAGACTGGCGGGATCCGCCCTCTCATATCCATGCGTCAAAAGGATAGACCGGCATCCCGCGGCCCCGGCCGCCAGGATATCGGCCCGGCTATCCCCCACCATGACGGTGGCCGCGGGAACAACCAAAAGATCCGCGCACACGCTACGTAGACACGCCGCGTCCGGTTTCAATGGCTTATCTGCTTCGCCAGCCCAAACAACTTGGAAATCCCCCGCCAACCCCAACTGATCCAGGATCAGCCGGGTCAGGGCGGCGGGCTTGTTGGTGCACAGGGCGCGCGGAATACCGCGCGCGGCCAGATGATCGAGAAGCGCACGGGCGCCGGGATAGAGCCGCGTGCGCGTCACGGGTGCGGCTTCATAGTGGCGCAGAAAATCCGCCAACGTCCGTTCAACGTCCTTGGATGTTGCCGCGCGCCCGAGCGCCCTGGCCACCAATTCGCGCGCGCCGCCACCCACGAGTTCAGCCACGCCGCCGTCGGTCAAGGCCGGGCGCCCTGCATCAGCCAAGCAGATATTCAGCGCAGCGGCGATGTCCGGCACGCTGTCTATCAGCGTGCCATCAAGATCGAAAACGACGGCGCGGATACCGGTCACCGCGTCAGCGCCACCACGCCGGGCAATTCCTTGCCCTCAAGCCACTCCAGGAACGCGCCGCCCGCCGTCGAGATGTAGCTGAAATCTCCCGCGACACCCGCCGCGTTGAGGGCGGCCACCGTATCGCCGCCACCGGCGATGGAAACGAGTTGGCCTTCCTTGGTCAGCTTGGCCGCCTCGCGCGCGAGCGTGAACGTTCCCTCGCCGAAGGGTGAAATCTCGAAGGCTCCCATCGGACCGTTCCAAAGCACGGTGCGGCACGACCGCAGGAGACCGGCCATGCCCGCGATCGACGCTGGTCCGATGTCCAGGATCATCGCATCGATAGGCACCTTGTGAATGTCGACCGTTTCGCACGCCGCGCCGTCGCGGAACTCGCGCGCAATGACAGCATCGGTCGGCAGAACGATCTGGCATCCGTGCGCCTTCGCCTCCGCCATGATCTCGCGCGCATTGGAATGAAACTCAGGTTCCGCCAACGACTGGGCCACCTGCACCCCCATCGACTGCAGGAACGTGTTGGCCATGCCGCCGCCGATGATCAGCTTGTCGACCTTGGCGACGAGATTGGTCAGGATCGGGATCTTGGTCGAAACCTTCGCGCCGCCCACGACCGCCGCCGTCGGCCGCTCGGGGGCTTCCAGCGCCGCCTTCAGCGCGTTGATCTCTTCCATCATCAGCGGACCGGCGTAGGATGGCAACAGATGCGTCACGCCCTCGGTGGACGCATGCGCGCGATGCGCGGCGGAAAACGCATCGTTGACGAACGCATCGCCAAGTTTGGCTAGTTGAGCCGCAAACTGGGGATCGTTGGCTTCTTCGCCCTTGTGGAAGCGGGTATTCTCAAGAACCAGGATGTCACCGGGTTGCATCGCGCCGACCGCCGCCTCAGCCGCCTCCCCGATACAGTCGGGCGCGAAACCGACCGGGGCGCCAAGAAGGCGTCCCAATTCCGCAGCAACCGGCGCCAGCGAATTCTCCTTGTCGGGCCCGCCCTTCGGCCGCCCGAAGTGCGAGAGCACGATGACCTTTGCACCACGGGCCGCAAGCGCCTTCAATCCAGGAAGCACACGTTCAAGGCGGGTCGCGTCCGTCACGACGCCATCCTTGGCCGGCACGTTGAGATCGGCGCGGTAGAGAATACGGCTGCCGGAGGCACCCAGCGTCTCGATGGTCTTGAGCTTGTCGAAGTTCATGCGGTCCCTCGAATGGCGGAAGGTCAGGACGAGACGGGCGAATGGTGCGCTTCTAGGGCGATGAGCTTAAGCCACCGACGCCTTTGCCGCTTCCGCGACCTTGGCCGGCGTGATGCCAAAGTGCTCGTAGAGCTTCTTGGCGGGCGCGGACGCTCCAAAGCCGGTCATGCCGATGAACTGATCACCCGGACGCAGCCATTCGTACCAGGGCTGCGCGATGGCCGCCTCGACAGCGACACGGGGGCCATGACCGAGCGTGGCATCCCGATAGGCCTCCGGTTGGTCACGGAACAGTTCGAACGACGGCATCGACACGACGGCCGCCTTGATCCCATCCTGTGCCAGCAGCGCCGCCGCTTCGACCGCAATGGCGACCTCGGAGCCCGAGGCCATGAGGGTCACATCCCGGCCTTCGCCGCCACTGACCACATAGGCGCCCTTAGCCGAGAGGTTTTCCTCCACGGATCCGGCGCGCAATTTGGTCGGCACCGCATCGCGCGTCAACGCGAGGACGCTCGGCGTGTTCTGCGCCGATAAAGCGATCTGCCAGGCTTCCGCCGTCTCAAGGGCGTCGGCGGGCCGCAGCACGTTGAGCCCCGGAATCGCACGCAGGGCTGCCAGATGCTCGACGGGCTGGTGGGTCGGTCCATCTTCGCCCACGCCAATGCTGTCATGCGTCATGACATAGATGACGCGCAGGCCCATGAGCGCCGACAGCCGGATTGAGGGGCGGCAATAATCCGTGAAGACGAGGAACGTGGCGCCGAACGGGATCAGCCCGCCATGCAGCGCCATCCCGTTCATGGCCGCGGCCATGCCGTGTTCGCGCACGCCGAAGTGAATGTAGTTGCCGTCGAAGGTGCCGGGCGATACCGGCTTATAGTGCGAGGTCTTGGTGCCGTTGGACGGCGTGAGATCAGCCGAGCCGCCAACGATTTGAGGAATGGCCGGAATGAGATGTTCCAGCGTCATCTGCGACCAGACGCGTGAGGCCCGCTTGGCCGTATCTCCGGCGAACTGCGCTTTAGCGGCTTCAATTGCCCCGACCAGGGCTGCGTCATCGACGTGAAGGCAGGACGCGCCGTTGCGCTGTCCGGGACCGGCGCGCCAATCGGCACCCAGTTTGTGGCCCCGCGCACCCACCGCACGCCAGGCTGTGAGGATGTCTCCAGGCACCTCGAAGGGCGGATAGGGCCACCCGAGAGCGGCGCGCGTGCGCTCGATTTCTTCCGCGCCGAGCGGACTGCCGTGGGTATCCTTGGTGCCCTGCTTGGTCGGCGCGCCAAACCCGATGATCGTGCGGCAGGCAATAAACCAAGGCTTGGAACTGTCGGCGCGGGCTTTCGCCAGTGCCTCAGAGATGGCGGCGTGATCGTGGCCGTCGATGGCCAACGTATTCCAGCCCGACGCCTCGAAGCGCTTCAGCTGATCATCGGAAACGGAAAGGTTCGTCGGGCCGTCGATGGAGATGGAGTTGTCGTCCCAGAGCAGAACCAGCTTGCCGAGCCCCAGGTGACCCGCGAATGAAATCGCTTCCTGACTGATGCCTTCCATGAGGCAGCCATCACCGGCAATGACGTAGGTATGGTGATCGATGCAATCGTTGCCATGCCGCGCGTTGAGGATGCGTTCCGCCAGCGCCATGCCGACCGCGTTGCCGATGCCCTGCCCCAGCGGCCCGGTCGTCGTCTCAATGCCCGGCGCGTGGCCGTGCTCGGGGTGCCCGGCGGTCTTGGAGCCCAGCTGCCGGAAATTCTTCAATTCCTCGATATCCATCCCCGGGTAGCCCGTGAGATAGAGCAGCGAATAGAGCAGCATCGATCCGTGACCGGCCGACAGCACGAAGCGGTCGCGGTTGGGCCAGACGGGGTCGGTGGGATCGAATTTGAGTGCTTCGGCGAACAGGACGGTGGCGACATCCGCCATGCCCATAGGCATTCCAGGGTGGCCCGAATTGGCCTTCTGCACCGCATCCATCGAAAGTACACGGATGGCATTGGCCATCTCGCGATATCCGACAGTGTCCGTCTTCGAGCCAGCCATGTCCGCGCCTTCCCCCGATCGTCACCAAAAGCCCGCCAGCATGCGGCAGGCCGGGCACATTTAGCCACGGCCAACGCCCCCGTCTACCGCTCAAAGCCCAAGCCGGGTGGGCATTTGCGCACGTCGGAGCACCTTTCCACGCAATTCCGTGCCGTGGTGCGCCCGGCTGCGTGAATGGCGGCGACTACGCGCCTTTCGGTGGACGGCGGGCTTCTTCCTCGGCACTGAGGGCCTCTTCCGCCGCATCCTCCGCGAACAGGCTCTCCAACGTGCCAGCGTCGGTGCGCGCGCGCCCCCGCATTTTCTCGATATCCGTGTAGTGCGCGTAGTCGTCGTTGAGACGGCGGACGTCATGCGTCCGGAACACCTCGATGGTGCGTGCGGTCGCCCGTTCGGTGTAACCAAGCCCCCGCAACAGCTGCCGCGAGGTCTCCAAGGCCGACAGGAAGGTTTCGCGCTGGATCAGCTTGACGCCGAGATCAATCAAGCGATGCACGTGGTTGCGGTTGCGGGCCCGCGCGTAGATTGGAACGCCCGGCCAATGCGATGTCACCATCTCGGCCGTCTTGAGGGACGCGTCGACATCATCGATGGCGAGCACGAAAGCGCGCGCCTCGCCGACCTTGGCGGCCTGCAGGATGTCGAGGCGGCTCGCGTCGCCGAAGAAGGCTTCCGACCCGAACCGCTTTACGAATTCGACCTGCTCCGGACTGATGTCGAGGGCGGTGAAGGGAATGCCCTTGGCACGCAGAATGCGGGCAACGATCTGGCCATAGCGGCCAAAGCCCGCGATGACGACGTGACCCTGCTGATCGGGCAGGGTATCGAACGCGGGGCCCGTTTTGGTTTTGCGGCTGAGCATTCCGTCAGCCAGGAGAAGCAGCGGCGTGGCCGCCATCGACACCGTCACCACAAGAACCAGCAACGCGTGGATATCCGTGTCCAGAACGCCCGCCGCGCCGCCTGCGGTGAACAGGACAAACGCAAACTCGCCGCCTTGGCTGAGAGACAACCCGAGCCGCCGCGCGCCGCGCGTGTTGAGCCCTTGCCACCGTCCGAGCGCAAACAGGATCAGCGCCTTTACGATCACCAGAACGGCGGCGAGGAGCAGCACGTCTTGCCAACGATCGAGGAGCAGCGGCAGGTTGAGCGACATCCCGATGGCGGTAAAGAAGAGGCCGAGCAACAGCCCTTCAAAGGGTTGAATGTCGGCTTCAAGCTGATGCCGGTAGGAGCTCTCCGCCAGCAGCGCGCCGGCGATGAAAGCGCCGAGTGACGCGGAGACGCCGGCCCATTGCATGATGACGGCGGCCGTCACCACGGTCAGCAATGCGGCGGCCGTCATGGCTTCGCGCACTCGCGTCAAGGCGATGAGGCGAATGATGGGATCAAGCACCAGCCATCCGATGCCGGCGACGGCGGCGATGATGCCCAGCGCCTGTATGGCACCCCACATACTCATGCCGTCCGTCGCCGCCGCCACAGCGAACAGTGGGACCAGCGCGATCAGGGGGATGGCCGCCAGATCCTGAAACAAGAGAACCGCAAACCCCAGACGGCCATGCCGCGTGGCCAATTCGCCGTTCTCGTCCATCACCTGCAGGGCAAATGCGGTTGACGATAGCGCCAGGGCCAGCCCCACGAACAGGGCGCTCTTGAGAGACAACGCCAGCAGTAATCCGATCCCGGCCAGCACGAGCGCCGTGAGACCCACCTGGGCACCGCCCAGCCCGAAGATCGCCCCGCGCATGGACCACAAGCGGAACGGCCGCAGCTCCAAGCCGATCAGAAAGAGCAACATGACGACGCCGAACTCGGCGAAGTGCAGGATTTCCTCGGCTTGGCCGTAAGAAAAGACGCCGCCGACCCCATACGGTCCAACGAGCGCACCCGCCGCGAGGTAGCCCAACACGCTCCCGATCCCCAGGGCCCGGGCCGCCGGCGCCGCCAGGGCGAGGGCTGCCAGCAATGCCGCCACCGAACCAAGTTGTACTTCCTGCATCGTGGCACTCCCAAGGACCGCGCGCCCCGGCGTCCTGATCCGCAGAACGGCGCCATCCGTATGTTTGGCATCGTGGGAGAGGTTCGGCTATGATTCAGACATTAGAGCAGGTGCGCCCGTCCCGGCGCATGCCACCCGTTCCGATATCGAGAACCATGTCCGATCTCCTGCAGAAAATTGCACAAAGCCGGGACGTCGAAGCCTTTCGCCGGCTTTTCGAGCTCTACGGTCCCCGCGTCAAATCCTACATGATGCGTCAGGGCGCTGATCCGACAACCGCCGAAGACTTGGCGCAGGAAACGCTGCTGACCGTCTGGCGCAAGGCCGGATTGTACTCCGACGAGAAGGGCAGCGCGACGACATGGATTTTCACCATTGCCCGCAATTTGCGCATCGACCGTCTACGCCGTGAATTCTCCTGGCAGCCTCTGCCGGAGAATCATGACGAGGAAGCCTCCGACGGTCCCGATCCCGAAGAGGAAGTGTCCGAGCGTGAGCGGCGCGATAAAGTTCGCGAAGTTCTGGCCACCTTGCCACCCGATCAGTCCGAAGTCGTCGTCCTTTCGTACATCGAAGGACTTTCGCACAGCGAGATCGCGGAACGCCTGGGTTTGCCGTTGGGGACCGTCAAGTCGCGTATGAGGCTCGCCTACCAGAAGGTCAAAGAAGCAGTCGAGGACTTGCGCTAGCGATGTCGATCAACCACCATCTTGATGACGCGACTTTGATGAGCTGCGCAGCAGGCAGCCAGCCTGAGGCCTTTGCCGCGGTCGTCACGTCACATCTGGCCATCTGCCCGCGCTGCCGTTCGGAGCTCAAGAAGCACGCGCTGATCGGCGAAGCGTTGTTCGAGGCGCTTGCCCCGACACCCGTGACACGCGAAGCGCCGGTGGTCGCGATGCGTGCGGGCGAGAGCGATGACGTGACAGAAGCCGCGGCCGAATTGCCCGCGCCTTTGAAGGCTGTCCTGGCCGGATCGAGCGACGCCGTCGCGTGGCGGCGGCTTGGGCCTGGGATCTGGCACTTGCCGATTGCGTTGTCCGAGCCGGCGCGTGGCGACCTGCGGCTCTTGAAGGTCGCACCTGGCACGCAGCTTCCCGAGCATGGTCATGGCGGATCGGAACTGACGATCGTTCTCGAGGGCAGCTATCGCGACGAGTTCGGGACCTATCGCCGGGGCGATGTTGCCGATCTGGGCGATGATATCGAGCACCGGCCCGTCGCCGACGAGAAGGACGGCTGCGTCTGTCTGGTCGCGTCGGATCAGAAGGCGCGCTTCAAGGGACTCGTCGCGCGCTTGTTGCAGCCGCTGACGGGTCTGTAGTTCCCGACCTATTTTTGCACCGCATCAAAGGCGCGCTCACTCGTCGGAGCGCGCCTATTGCGTTGCAGCGCGCGAAGTTTTTGGCACTGCGGTGTCATTCGCTCTCGCCAAATCTTAAGACTTTGGTAACTTTGATTTCGGCATTGTGAACGGACGCAAGTCCGCTGCTGCCGGTGATACATCGAAAGCCTTGGACTGTATCGTTTTTGGGGTGCCGCCTTAGCGAGGTTCAGCCATGTCAATTGATAGTCTCTTGCGTGCCATCGGTGTTCTGACGTGCATCTATACTATCGGCCTCTTTGTGGCTGTGACGAGCACCGCTGCACTCAACGCCGTGGCCCATGACAACACGCCGCTCTGCGCCGATCGCGCCTGCCGCGCCGTGGCGTTGGTGGATCACCATGCTGCCCCGGCGTCCCGCACCTATCCTGAAGTCATTCATACCGCGGCGCTGTTTTTCGCGGGCGCCCATTAGCCAGCCTTGGCTTGCGGCGGCTGCTTTGGATGGCGGCCAAACGTTCAGAGGCGCGCGCACCTTCAGGTCTGCGTGCCTTTTTGATTCTTGACCACGCGATCGATGTCCATGAGTTCGCGGACTAGGGCCTCGAAATCTTTCAGGGGCACCATGTTCGGCCCGTCCGAGGGCGCGTGATCGGGGTCCTGGTGCGTCTCAATAAAGAGGCCGGCCACGCCGACGGCCACCGCCGCTCGTGCCAACACAGGAACAAACCGGCGATCACCACCTGAACTGGTCCCCTGTCCGCCCGGTTGCTGCACCGAGTGCGTGGCATCGAAAATCACAGGCGCGCCGGTCTCGGCCATGATCGGCAACGCGCGCATATCCGCGACCAGCGTATTGTAGCCGAACGAGGCGCCGCGCTCGGTCAGGAGCACGTTGGGATTGCCGCTGCCGACGACTTTGGCCACCGCGTTGCGCATATCCCAGGGCGCCAGAAACTGACCCTTCTTGATTTTCACCACGCGGCCGGTTTGCGCCGCGGCAATCAGAAGGTCCGTCTGCCGGCACAAGAACGCCGGGATCTGGAGTACGTCGACGACGGGCGCCACCAGCGCACAATGGCCGACCTCATGCACGTCCGTCACCACGGGGAGACCGAGGCTTTCGCGGATCTCGGCGAAGACGGGCAACGCCGCGTCCAGGCCTATACCGCGCTTGCCGGTCAAAGACGTGCGGTTGGCCTTGTCGAAGGAGGACTTGTAGACGAGCCCGATACCCAGACGCGCCGCCATCTCTTTCAAGGCGCTCGCCATCTCCAGCGCATGCGCCCGGCTTTCCATCTGGCAGGGTCCGGCCAGGACCGCGATGGGCGCATCGTTGGCGAAGCGGACGCCGCCTGCGGAGACGGAGGAATTGGGCTTCAAAGCGGGTTGTGTGTTCATGGCTCAAGCTTATAGCCGCACACCCCGCGCCTCCGAAACCTCGCCGGCAAGATCTCCCCTGCTCAAGGAACCTGCTTAAGAGGCTGCTTGCGGAACGTCACAGGAACGGCTAGGGTACGTTCTTGATTTGTCCATACATGCGTCAGGGTATCTCCAGCGAAGGAACCGCCATGCTGACCCAAAAGCAGAAAGAGCTGCTGCTGTTCATCCATAATCGCATGCAGGATGAGGGTGTGCCGCCGTCGTTTGATGAGATGCGCGATGCGCTGGATCTGAAATCCAAATCCGGCATTCACCGGCTCATCACGGCCCTGGTGGAGCGCGGCTTCATTCGCCGCCTGCCGCACCGGGCGCGGGCCATCGAAGTCATCAAACTTCCCGATAATGCCATGCCTGCGGGTGGTTCAGCCGGCGGGGAGGCACCCAAACGCGGCTTCCAGCCGAGTGTCATAGAGGGGGACCGGCGACCTAATGATCTCGGAGTGCCCCCTGCCCACGTGATCAATAATCAGACCGTCTCCATTCCGGTCATGGGGCGTATCGCGGCCGGCACACCCATCAGCGCCATCCAGTCTCATTCGCACGACGTGGCCTGCCCGCCCGACCTGCTGTCGTCGGGGGAGCACTTCGCACTCGAGGTGCGCGGCGATTCGATGATCGAGGCTGGCATTCACGACGGCGACACCGTCATCATCCGGCGCTGCGCGTCAGCCGAGAACGGCGATATCGTGGTCGCGCTGGTCGAAAAGGAAGAGGCAACCCTGAAGCGGTTGCGCAAGAAGGGCTCCACCATTGCGCTCGAAGCCGCCAACCCGGCCTTCGAGACGCGCATCTTCCGGCCCGATCAGGTCGATATCCAGGGCCGGCTCGTCGGACTGATGCGACGCTACTGACGTTGTGGTGGAGCGGCGCCTCAGAATTGATCCGTCTTCGATTTCGGCCCGCAACTCCTCCCAGGGCCTAATACGGGTGTCTGCCTGCAACGCGGGCGCGGCGAAAGCAGCGAGCCGTCCCGCAACTGCTGCTGGTGCTGATGCTCGGGGAGACGGACGTGGCGCGCTCGAGCGCGCCCTGCCTGTGTTGAGCTCCGCCGGTGCCGTGCGCGATGGCGATTGCGTTGGCGGCCTTGGAGGCGGGCGGCTCAGACCACGGCCGCTGACCACGTTCCTGCGCGACGGTCCGCACCCGCAGAGTATCCCTGTCGGCATAGAGAAAGACGCTGCCCGCAAGTTTCAAGGCCGCGCGGTCGTAGATCCAGCGCGGGCGGCGGCAGTTCGCGGGCGCGCGCCCATCCACGACGAGCACATCGGCCCGCATGCAATCCTCTGCCAGACTTGCGGGATGATGGGAAATCGCCACCACTTTCCCAGCGCTTATTCCGTGGCAGCCCAGCGCATCGCAACTGAACCCACGAGCCGCCCGCACGGCCGCCGGATCGCGCACATCGCCCTCGTGGTCGAGCCAGCGGGTTAATTCGAAGGTGGATGGCCGCCGCGCATGAATCTTCAAATCACCGCTGGGCGCTCTGACGGCGACGATGGCCCCCTCCCGTCCAATCAGAATGTCTGGCCGTGATAGTGCCGGAGCCAGCGCAATGCCGGCGACGATCAATGGTAGCCCAGCCAGTCGCCAGCGGCGCTGCCACAGCGTCAGCCATAGACCGCCGGCTAGGATCAGCACGAAACCCGGCGTTGGAAATCGCGGGCACTTTCGAGACCGCACCGGGCAACGCAGCTACACGCTCCGCGACCGCGCCCATGCCGTCCAGCCCGTACCCCATGATGACCAGCGGCAGCCGCTCCAATCCGAACGGCATCGCGACGAAAGCCGCCAGAGCGGCGGGCATGACGACGAGGTTGCAGACCGGGACCGCAACCAGATTGGCGAGCGCCGCATAATGCTGGGTTGCATGAAAATGGTAGATGGAGAACGGCATCACGGCAAAGCCCGCGATCAGCGTCGACAAGAGGATACCGGCGATGAACTGGCCGATCCGGCCGCCGGTATAGGCGCTCGGCGCGCGCGCGTTCCAGGTGCGGACCCAACGCCTCATAGCCTGAGACCAGCGCCACGACCGCCGCGAACGACATCTGAAAGCCGACATCGAGCAGACTCTCAGGAAACACTACGAGAATGACCAGCGCGGATAGCGCGACATTGCGCAGTGCAAGGGCGGGTCGTCCCAGCATCACCGCGCCGAAGAACACGACCATCATGATCGCCGCGCGGACCGTGGCCGCCGCCCCGCCTGACACGGCCAGATAAAGGACAGCACCAATGATCCCGGCGCATGCGGCCCATTTCTTGATGGGATAGCGCAACGCCAGAGCCGGGATCATGGCGAGCAGTAACCGCGCGCTGGCAAAAACGGCACCGGCCATGATCGCCATATGCAGACCGGAGATCGATAGAATATGGACAAGCCCGGAGTCGCGATAGGCGGCTGTCGTGGCTTCGCTGATGCCGCCGCGCTCGCCCGTAATCAACGCCGTGGCCATGGCGCCGCGCTCACCAGGCAGGGCGGCCGAGATGCGCGCGGCAATCTCGCGGCGGACCACTTCGATTTGCGCCCGCACACGCAGCATGAATGTTGGTTCGGTTTCAGCCGTCGCCAGTCGCTCGGGTGCTTTCAGCGCATAGCCGACGCCACCGATGCTTTCGTAGTAGGCTGCGCGCGCGAAATCGTAGCCGCCTGGAATGGGCGGTGGCGCAGGCGGGCTCAACGTCGCCTTCAAGCGCAGCGGCGCACCCGGGGCGATGTCTCCGACCGGCGCCATGACACGCACGCGGACCCGTCGCGGCGTCCGCGCGGCATCGAGGTCCGATATACTGCTGACCCGGATCGTCAGCCGGTGACCCCGCTTCGCGTGCGGTTCGATGCGCTCCAGGATCCCCGTTACCGCCGCGCTGCGCAGGGGTGCTTCGAGCACGGGCGCACGCACCCATTCCGTGCGCAACTTGGCCAGCAGAAATCCGAAGCCGCCCAGCAGCAGGAGGGTGGCCACACTCCGCGCGAGCATCACACGGGACGAGAGCGACCAGAGGACGCCAGCTGCCAATGCGGGCAACACGGCCGCGGCAAGGCTAGGTTCGGCCGGCAGAGAGAAATAGGCCGCGATCCCCAGTCCCAATAGGACAGGGACCCAGGTGATGAAGCGGGCCCGCTCGCCAGCGAGTTGCGCCGAGATCAGCAGGCCAAAGGCCTGTACTCGGGACCGCGCGCGGGCCTTCCAGCCCTGCGAAACCAGCGCAACATCAGATCCTTGCCCAACCGCCGGTTCTGGCGCCGTCACGGCCCCTTCCCTCCCCCGATAACGCGCTTAACCCCCCGCGAAGCGTGTGCTACAGGGGGCCATCTTCCCACACCGATCAGATCAAAGCGCTCATGACAAAGACGTTTGAGAGCGGCAAACCCGTCGTTCGCTTCGCCCCTTCACCCACCGGTTATCTGCATATCGGCGGCGCCCGCACCGCGCTGTTCAACTGGCTCTATGCCAAGGGTCGGCAGGGGCGCTTCCTCCTGCGCATCGAGGATACCGACCGGGAACGCAATAACCCGGCCGCCGTGGCCGCGATTCTCGATGGTTTGCGCTGGCTGGAGTTGGATTGGGAGGGCGAACCCGTCTCGCAGTTTTCCCGCGTGGCGCGCCACCGGGAAGTTGCCGAAGCGCTCCTGGCATCGAACAATGCCTACCGGTGCTATCTGACGCCTGCGGAACTCGATGACATGCGCAAGGCGGCGGAGGCCGAAAAGCGCCCGCTCACCATCCGCTCGCCGTGGCGCGACGCCGATCCCGCCTCGGCCCCCGCGGACAAGCCCTTCGCCATCCGCCTGAGGGCCCCGCGTGACGGCGAGACCGTCGTCGACGACCGCGTCCAGGGCCGGGTCACGTTCGCCAACAAGGATCTCGACGATCTGATCATCCTGCGGAGTGACGGCAATCCCACTTACAATCTCGCTGTTGTCGTTGACGATCATGACATGGGAATTTCGCACGTGGTGCGCGGCGTCGACCACCTGACCAACGCCGCGCGGCAAACACAGATCTATACCGCGATGGGGTGGGACGTTCCTGTGTGGGGCCATGTTCCGCTCATTCACGGGGCGGATGGCGCGAAGCTGTCCAAACGGCACGGCGCACAGGGCGTCGAAGAGTACCGCAACATGGGTTACCTGCCCGTGGCGCTGCGCAACTATCTCGTGCGGCTCGGCTGGAGCCACGGCGACGACGAGATCATGTCGCCCGAGCAGCTCGTTGCCTGGTTCGATATCGACGACATCAACAAGAGCGCATCGCGGTTCGATTTCAAGAAGCTCGACGATCTCAACGCCCATTACCTGCGCCAGACTCCGGACAGTGAACTCGTGGCCCGCATCCGGGACCTGCTGCCGCATTTGGACTTCACAGCGCTCCTCGCCCTGCCCGTGGACCCGAAGGCCCCGCCACGGTCCGACATTGCCCTCGCGCGTGAGGTGTCAGCGGCGCTGCCCGCAGTGAAGACGGGCGAGGATTTGGCCCACCTCATCAGCGCCCAAGGCTGGGACCGGTTCGCGGCGGCCCTGCCCTCGCTGAAGGAGCGCGCGCGAACCCTGACGGATCTCATCTCCGGTGCGCTGTATCTGGTGACCCCACGTCCGCTGCCGCTGGACGACAAGGCGGCCAAGCTGATCGACGCGGAAGCCAAGGCGATGCTAGCGGCCATCCTGCCCCGGCTGGAGAACCTGCCGGATTGGAACGCACCAGAGCTGGAAGCCGCCGTGCGGGCACATGCTGACGAAACGGGTGCCAAATTGGGCAAGATCGCCCAGCCCTTGCGCGCGGCTTTAACAGGCCGGTCCGTGTCTCCGCCGGTGTTCGATGTCATGTCGGTCCTGGGACGCGCCGAGGCGCTGGCGCGTCTGCGGGACCAGACCGCCTGAGGCCACTAAGGCATTGGACTATCGCCACTGTTGGCGAAACAGCGGCGCCTGCGGTATGCTATTGCGCAGTGCAGCATAAATTGTGCCGTCGGGCCCTAACTGCCCCGGAACACGGAGAAAATCGCTCATGGCCATTCAGGAACAGGCAACCGGTCAGGGAAATTCCGCGGAAAGAGCGAGCCTCGACTACCAGGGTACATCCGTCGAAATCCCGATCCGGCATGGCTCGATCGGTCCGTCCGTCATGGATATTGGCAAGCTGCACAAGGAGACGGGTTGCTTCTCCTACGATCCGGGATTCACCTCCACCGCGAACTGTGCCTCCAGCATCACGTTTATCGACGGGGACAAGGGCGAGTTGCTCTATCGCGGCTACCCCATCGAGCAGCTGGCGGAGCATTCCAACTTCCTCGCCACCTGCTACCTGCTGCTCTACGGAGACTTGCCGACCAACGAGGAGTTCCGTGAGTTCCGGCGCACGATCTCGAACCACACCATGGTTCACGAGCAGATGACGCGGTTCTACACCGGCTTCCGGCGTGACGCGCATCCGATGGCCATCATGGTCGGCGTGGTCGGCGCACTGTCGGCCTTCTATCACGACAGCACGGACATCAATAATCCGGAGCATCGCAAGGTCGCCACCAATCGTATGATCGCCAAGATGCCGACGATTGCCGCGATGGCCTTCAAGTACTCGGTGGGCCACCCCTTCATCTATCCGCGCAACGACCTCGACTACACGTCCAACTTCCTCCAGATGTGCTTCGCTGTTCCCTGCGAGCCCTACATCGTCAACCCGGTCGTGGCGCGCGCGCTCGATCGCATCTTCATTCTGCATGCCGACCACGAACAGAACGCCTCCACGTCGACGGTCCGGCTGGCCGGGTCGTCGGGCGCCAACCCGTTCGCGTGCATTGCGGCGGGCATCGCCTGCCTGTGGGGACCTGCGCACGGCGGCGCCAACGAAGCCGCACTCACCATGCTGCAGGAGATCGGGACGGTCGAACGTATTCCGGAATACATCGAAAAGGCCAAGGACAAGTCCTCGGGCTTCCGCCTGATGGGCTTCGGTCATCGCGTCTACAAGAACTACGATCCGCGTGCCAAGGTAATGCAGAAGACCTGCCACGAGGTGCTGGACGCGCTCGACAAGCGTGATGATCCGCTTTTGAAAGTGGCAATGGAACTGGAACGGATCGCGCTCCAGGACGAGTATTTCATTTCCAAAAAACTCTACCCCAACATCGACTTCTATTCGGGCATCACCCTGCGCGCGATCGGCTTCCCGGTCGAAATGTTCACCGTGCTGTTCGCCGTCGCGCGCACCGTCGGCTGGATCGCGCAGTGGAAGGAAATGATCGAGGATCCCGAGCAGCGCATCGGCCGCCCGCGCCAGCTGTACGTCGGGCCGACCCGCCGGGAATTTCCCCTGTAAGCAGTTGCTGAAACCGCCGCTTCCGGTCGTTAGACCGGGCGGCGGCGGTCGCGGGCCATGGCGAGGACAATGCGCGCCGCGTGTTCGCTTGGGCGCGCGCCGCCCGTATCGAGCTTCATCGGAATGGCGGCCAGCCCCTCGATTTGCCGGATGCGCTCCGGCGTATCCGATAGAAGTGGCGTCAAACCGGCTGCGAGCTTTTCCCCCGTCACATCCTCTTGAAGGTATTCCGGGTAGATGTTCGTCCCCGCCACCAGATTGGCCAGCACGATGGATGGCACTTTGAGAAGAAAGCGCAACTGCGCGGCCAGCGCGTCCACTTTGTAGGCCACTACGGCGGGCGTGCCGGCAAGTCCCAACTCCAGCGTAACGGTTCCAGAGGCCGCAAGGGCCGCCCGGGCCAGCCGGAAAGCCGCAAACTTGTCGACGTCACCTTCGACCAAGGTCACGGCAACGGGCCACTTCGCCAATTCGCTTTCAACCAGCCCACGCACAGAGGCGACAACCGGAAGAATGATATTGATGCCGCCCGGTACCGCGCCATCGAGCAACTGCAAGGCGGCACCGAACGGCGGCATCAGACGCGTCACTTCCGACGCCCGGCTGCCCGGCAACACGACGACAACCGGCTTGTCCACCGCCAGTCCGAGACGGTCGCGTAGCGCGTCCCCATTCTGCGCATTGATCCACGCCATGCGCTCACTCAGTGCATGGCCGACATAGGTGCACGGTGGACCGCCGAGGCGTTTGTGCGCCTCAGGTTCAAACGGCAAGAGCGCCAGCACGTGATCGACATAGGCGCGCATTTTCTTTGCCCGGCCCGGACGCCACGCCCACACGCTTGGGCTCACGTAGTCGATGATGGGAATATGGGGTGCCGCCTTGCGAATCCGCTTGGCGATGGGGTGGGTGAATTCCGGGCTGTCGATGATGACCACGACATCGGGCTTTGCCGCCACGCCCGCGCGCGCGGCTTGTTTGACGCGGCGGATGAGGCGCGGGAGTTGTTTGGCGATATTGATCGGTCCCATCACCGCGACTTCGTGCAATGGAAAGAGCGAGCGCAAGCCCTCCGCTTCCATCAAGTCGCCGCCGACACCGTCGAAGGACACCGCATCTCCCGTTTGCGCGCGCAATTGGGTCATGAGCTTCGCGCCCAGCGCATCGCCCGAGTGCTCGCCAGCCACGACAAATAGGCGCAAGGGCCGGTCCACGGACGCCGGACCACCGGGCGGCGTTCGATCCGTCATCCGCTGCCTCCATCGCTCAGGACCGGCAATGTAATGAGCGTAATGCCTGCGGCAGCAGCGGCTTGAGCCACGCCAGGAGCGAAGGCGCCCTCTCCCGCCGCCGCTATCCAGGCCAGACCCGCACGGCTCGCTTGCAGCAAGGTTTCCGAGATCGAGGTCCGGCCGCGTCCGACACCGTCAGAGCCCCGCGCCGGCGGCTGAATCGGCGCCTACCCCACTGACGCAGGCCGGACGCCCGTTCGACGAGGGCATGCAGCCCTTCGCCAGTTTCAATCGCTAAGACGTGCCGGCGCACGGTGACCACCCCACGGCTCGGAACCGTACCGGAAATGGCGTGCATCAGCGCTTGGCCGATCCGGGCGTCCTCTTCGGCGCGCAGGCAAACCCGGCGGCACCTTGAACCGGCCGCGGTGCGCGCGTGCGGGCTCGGCATCCGGTTCCTCGACACCCGCGATGAAGATGCCCTCTGGCATCCGCATCACGGATCAGATCCGCGCGCGCGGCCGCCAGTGTGACACCGGCCGCAACAGCGATTCCGCCCAGACCCGCCTCGACACACCGCGCCACGGTGCGCGGGCCAATGACCGGCATGTCGACGCGAAGCTCCTGACCGGGCTTGGGGCGCTTGACGAGCAGACCACCCGGTGTGTCGCCGAGCGCGGATGCCGGGACCCGTTGCAGCATCCGGTCGGTTCCTTCCGCACCTTCAATCACCACGATCCGCCCGCTTTTGACCACAACAGCCTGTCCCACATCGAACGGCGCCAGCTGCTCGATCACGCCCAAAGCCGAGCTGCACGCCGGATGCTGCGGCCGAACTCATGTCCGCATGGCCCAGAGCGCCCGGCGCAATGACCAGTCCGGGGGCCACATCCGCGGGACCGCGCACCGTAAAGCCATGGCCTTCGAAAAATCGCACGACGCGGCGCAGGACGTTGTCGTCCCCGCCGGCCGCGATGATGCGCAGGATGCGTGGCAGGTTCCGCCAGAAGCCGAAATCGGTCCGGATGCGCCCGAGATCGGGACGCGTCACGCTGCCGACAATCACCAGATCGCGCACGCCGCGCGACTTGAAGGCGCGGATGATGGCGCCGATGCTGCCCCAGTTGACCACAGCAACAGGGAGTGGAGCGAAGTCGCCGGATCCGCCTCACCGTCGAGGATGACGATGAAGACCTCGCGCCCCGATGCAACTACGGCATCGGCGATCTCGCGCGGCAGGCCGCCGCCGCCCGCCAGAAGCCCGACAACGCCTGCGGGGTCAGGCTTCATGGCGGCGCGCCGTCATGAGTTCGGGCGTGCCGCTCGGCGTGCAGAGCGACCGCCGGCCCCCGGCGCGAATGAAATCGACGATCTCGATGACGATCGGATGATCCTTGAATTCCTGCGCCACATCTTCGACGCGCTCCATCAATGTGCCTTCCGCCGCGAACATCAGCCGGTAGGCTCGGCGCAGATCGTGGATCTGGGCGCGCGAGAAGCCACGCCGCTGCAGGCCGATGATATTGAGACCCGATAGATAGGCGCGGTTACCGAGCGCCATGCCGTACGGAATGAGGTCGTGCTCCAGGCCCGACATGCCGCCGACGAAGGCGTGCGGCCCCACGCGGGCGAACTGAATGACGGCTGCGCCGCCGCCGATGATGGCGAAGTCGCCCACGGTGCAGTGACCGGCCAGCATGACATTGTTAGAAAAGATGACGTCGTTGCCGACCCGGCAGTCGTGGCCGACATGACTGTTGGCCAGAAACGCGCAGTGGTCGCCCACCGTCGTCTCCATGCCGCCGCCTTCAGTGCCGGGGTTCATGGTCACGCCCTCGCGGATCAGGCAGTCGCTGCCGATCGACAACGTGGACGGTTCGCCCTTGAACTTCAGATCCTGCGGCTGATGGCCGATCGACGCGAAGGGAAAGATGCGCGTGCGGGCGCCGACTGTCGTGCGGCCCTCCACGACGGCATGGCTGATGAGTTCCACGCCGTCGCCGAGGCTGACGTGTTCACCAACAACGCAGAAGGGACCGATCTTGACGCCTTCGCCGATCGTCGCTCCGGGCTCGACAACCGCCGTGGCATGAATCTCAGGTTTAGCCATTCGATTTCGTAGCCGCGAATGCGCGAGCTTCTGCTGTGTCCGCAAGCATGGCGCTGATCTCCGCTTCGGCGACAACCGCGCCGTCCACCCTCGCCTCACCGTAGAAGCGCCACACCCGGCCACGATTTCGAATCTTGCGCACATGATAGTGCAGCACATCGCCGGGCAGAACGGGCTTGCGGAATTTCGCCCTGTCTATCCCCATGAAGTAGACGAGTTCGGCCTTGTAGTCCTCACCGAGACTGGACACGCAAAGCGCCCCCGCGGTCTGGGCGAGGCCCTCGATGATCAGCACGCCGGGCATAACCGGATACTGCGGAAAGTGGCCTTGGAAAAACGGCTCGTTGATCGTGACGTTCTTGACGCCAATGCAGCTCTCGTCCCCGTCCATGTCATACATGCGGTCGAGCAGCAGGAATGGATAGCGGTGCGGCAGGAATTTCATGACCCGCGCGATGTCCGCGGTACCGAGCTTCTTTGCCTTCGTCGTGTCGTCCATTTCTCTCGTGCTCCCGAGCGGACCCTGCCGCGCTGCCCCTTCCTGACCCGGGGCCCGTGGATCGTCAATCACCGTCCGGCTCTGTTGCATCAGCTTTGCGTGCCGCAAGCCGCGACAGAATGGCCAATTCGCGCGCCCATTGCTTCAAGGGGCGCGCTGGCGTGCCGCCGACCGCCGTCCCAGCCGGAACATCTTCCTTCGGGTGGGAGGCGCCCGCGACTTGGGCCCCGGTCCCGATCTTGATATGGCCCACCGTGCCCGACTGTCCGCCCATGACGACGAAATCGCCAAGTTCGGTGGATCCGGAAATGCCGGTGTGGGCGACGATCACACAATGCCGTCCGATCACGACGTTGTGCCCGATCTGAACCAGATTATCAATTTTGGTGCCTTCGCCGATGATCGTATCCTTAAGAGCCCCCCGATCGATGGTCGCATTCGCGCCAATCTCGACCAGATCCTGGATGATCACCCGGCCAATCTGCGGCACTTTCACGTGGCCCTCGTGCCCCATGGCAAACCCGAACCCGTCTTGCCCGATCCGCGATCCCGCATGGATGATGACCCGGTCGCCGATCAGCGCGTGAACGATCGTCGTCCCCGGTCCGATGTAGCAATTGCGGCCGATCGCGACGCGATAGCCAATCACGGCCCCCGCCGCGATCCGCGTTCCGGCGCCGATCATGACCTCCGGACCGATGATCGCTCCGGGCTCGACAACGACCCCGCCTTCCAGCCGTGCTGTCGGGTCAATGGCTAGGCCACTCGTGCCTGTCGCCGCCTTCGGGGCCATCGCATCGGGATAGAACTTCTGCAGCGCCAGCGCGAACGCCCGGTAGGGCTTGGCCGTTTGGAGCGCCAGGGTGCCTGCGGGCACGCGATCGGCAAAGGCCGGCTGCACCAGAACGAAGCCGGCGCGGGTCCCCTCGAGCTGAGGCAGATACTTGCGGTTATCGAGGAACGAAATGTCGTCCGGACCCGCATCCGCCAGGGTGCGGACATCTTGGATGGGCGAGCTGGCGGCTGCGCCATCGCTCAGGTCCGCGCCGACCGATCTTGCGACGTCGGCGGCGGCAAATGGCCCAGCGTTGTTAAAAAAACCGGGATGCAACATGAACGGTGCCAGCCTTTCCTGTCGGCACGTGCGCCAAGAGTAAGGACCATAGACGCCCACCGAGGGGCGCCGCCAATAGACAACGGCGGCGCCAGAAACCAGCGCCGCCGCGTTACCTGTTCAAAACCGCTAGCCTCAGAACTTGGTCGAGGCACCGAAGCGGATCTTCTGATCCTTGTCGTAGGACTGGCTTTCGATCGGCTCGGCGTAATCGACACGCAGCGGACCAACCGGCGAGTTCCACAGGATGGATGCGCCGACTGCTGCGCGGATCGCACTGTCGTCGGCGAGGTTGATGCTCCCGGCGGCGTCAAGCGCTTCCACGTCGTCGGTCGAGCCGAACAGCGAACCGGCATCGGCAAAGACAGCGCCGCTGATGCCCAGTTCGTCCGGAATGAACGGGATCGGGAAGCGCACTTCCGCCGTGGCCGCCCAGAAGGTCGTGCCACCCAAGGCGTCGCGGGTTCCCAAGTCGCGCGGACCGATGCCAGCACGCTCGAAGCCGCGAACCGTTTCGCCACCCTTGAAGTAGAGGTCGAGCAGGCGCACGTCGTCGTCGCCCCAGCCCTCGATATGACCGCCGATGACGCGACCGACGAAGGTGATCTTGTCGGTGATCGGGTAATAGGCGCGGCCTTCACCCTGAACGCGGACGTACTCGCACGTCGCCGCCGAGACCGGCGAAGTCGGTGGCGAGCTGCAGGTAGTAACCGCTGGTCGGGTTGCGCGGATGATTGCGCTTGTCGTAGGTCAGCGTCGTGCCGAGCGCCGACGTCCAGTAGCGCCGAGTCTGCCGCTGCAATTCGCTCGTTCGCGGCCTGCAGTGTCGTGTCACCGCACGCCTGCTTGACGGCGCAGCGACGCATTGATTGCCCACGTCGTAGATCTCGTCACGCGTCAGCGTATAGCCCGTCTGCATCCAGAGGTTTTCGGACAGCGGGAAACCGAGACGCACCGTGCCGCCGGAACTGCGGCTCGAGAAACCGGAGTCGTCCGACTGGTCGATTTCCTTGTGGAACAGATCGAAGCCAGCCGACAAGTTGCGGTCGAGGAAGCGCGGCTCGGTGAACGACAGGTCGATCTGCATCCGCTCGACCGAACCGGCGAGGCTCAGGCGCAGGAACTGGCCGTTGCCCATGAGGTTGCGCTCGGTGATGCTGACATCGCCGATGACGCCTTCGTTGGTCGAATAACCGGCGCCGAACGAGAGTTCGCCCGTCGACTGTTCTTGAACTTCGACGTCGAGGACGACGCGGTCCTGGGCTGAGCCCGGACGGCGCTTCACGTCCACGCCCTTGAAGATGCCGAGCCCCTGCAGGCGCTTCTTGGCGCGATCGACCAGCAGCGGGTTGAAGGCATCGCCTTCCGCCAGGCGGAATTCGCGGCGGATCACGTAATCCTTCGTGCGTTCGTTGCCGACGACGTTGATGCGCTCGATGTAGACACGCGGGCCTTCATCGATGACGTAGGTGACGGCAATGGTGCGCGATGCCGGATCGGGAACAGCGCGCGGACGGACGCGCGCAAACGGGAAGCCCTGCTCGGCGGTCGCGAGCGTCAAACGCTCGGTCGACTTGTCGACATCCGACGCGTTGTAGGTGTCACCCTGATAGGTGAGGATCTCGCCGTTCAGCTGGGACGGGTCGACGCCTTCAAGCCCGTTCTCGATGGTGACGGCACCAAAGGTGTAAGGCTCGCCTTCTTCGACCGCGAACGTGATGACGAAGCCCGAACCATCGCGATCGAGTTCGGCGTTCGCGTTGACGATCCGCGCATCGGCATAGCCGTTCTTCAGATAGTACTGACGCAGCAGCTCGCGATCGAGATTCATGCGGTCCGGATCGTAGATGCTGGTGCCCTTGAGGAAGTCGAACCAGCCGGCCTGCGTCGTCGAAATGATGTCGCGCAGCTGCTGATCGGTGAACGCGCGGTTGCCGACGAAATTGATGCCCTTGACCTTGGTCGCGCCGCCTTCGACGATTTCGAAGACGACGTTCACGCGGTTCTGCTCGAGCTCGATGATCTTCGGCTCGACGGACGCGGCGAAGCGGCCCTGGCGGCTGTAGACGTCGAGAATGCGCTGCACGTCGGCCTGTGCGCGGGCACGGGTGAAGACGGAGCGCGGCTTGAGCTGGACTTCGGCGCGGAGTGTGTCGGTGTCGACCTCGCTATTGCCCTCGAAGGCAACCTGGTTGACGACCGGATTTTCAAGGACGGTCACGAGGACCGTGGAGCCCTGCTGATCGATGCTGACGTCCGCGAACAGGCCGGTCGAGAACAGCGCCTTCAGCGACCCGTCGACCTTCGCGGGGTCGTAGGAATCGCCGGTAGAAAACTGCAGGTACGAGCGAATGGTATCGGCTTCGACTCGCCGGTTGCCGTCCACGTCAATGTTGCGGATCACACCCTGGGCAAAAGCCGGGGTAGCAAAACCCGAAACCGTGACGGAGGCAGACAGTGCACCCACGACCAACGCCGCAGCGACCAGGGCAGAGCCCAGGCGCGACGTGATCCGGGAACACCAATAACGCGGATCAGCCCTCATGCTCTTGCCGTTCCCCCTGATCCCGCATCTGCCGCCGGCTGCGACTGGATACGTTCATTTCAGATGCGTACTCGAATGCGTACTCAAGTCCTGCCGACGAGGCTTACCGACAAGCCGACAGCCAGATGGCCCACCCCGTCGTATTGGGCCAACAAGACCCAACGCGACGCACACCACCCGGCACGTTGCTTTTAACGATTCAGTTACCCCTCGGGAAGTGGCAAGAATACGTCACCGGACCCGAATCTAACCGGCACCCAGAACCCACCGTTTGAGGATATGTAAGTCATTGATCGTGGCGAAAACCATGAGCCCAAGCACGAGCGCCATTCCGATGCGGAATCCGATCTCCTGCACCCGTTCCGTCAAGGGTTTCCCGCGCACCGCTTCTATGGCGTAGAACATGAGATGGCCGCCATCCAGCAGCGGGATGGGGAAGAGATTGATAAGCCCCACGCTGACCGAGATGAACGCCGCCAACTGAATGACGTATTCCAACCCCTGATGGGCCACGCGCCCAGCAATATCCGCGATGCGAATCGGGCCGCCGAGTTGATCGCCGCTCTGCCGGCCACCAAACACGTCGCCGAGGTAACCCAACGTGCTTGTTACGATAAACCAGGTCCGGTCGACCGCCAGGCCGGTGGCCTCGATGACCCCCGGCTGATGGACCTTGATGGTCTCCTTGCTCGCCGAACGCTTGACGCCGATGATCACCGTGGACGCCTTGTCGCCCTTGTCGTCAATCTGGACGCGAACTTCGGGCGTCACGACAAGCTCAACGGGCGTTCCGTTGCGATCGACCTTGAACTTTAGCGGATTGCCGACGTTGGTCCCGACCGCGCGCTGGATCTGCTCAAACGACGAGACCGGCTTACCGTCGATTTCCGTGACGAGGTCGCCAACCTGGAGTCCGGCCTTGGCCGCCGGACCGTCCGGAATGAGTTCGTCGACTCGCGCTTCGGTGGAGTAGACGCCGACCCACCAGAACCAGGCGGTGAAGATGACAATGGCGAGGATGAAATTGGCCACCGGCCCCGCCACGACGACGGCGGCCCGCTTCCACACGGGTTTGGCGTGGAACGACCCCTCCCGCTCCGCCGCACTCATCTGATCGATGGCGTCTTTCGACGGCACGCTGGCGGCGTTCTCGTCGTCCATGAATTTGACGTAGCCGCCAAGTGGAATCCAGCAGAGTTTCCAGCGGGTTCCATACTTGTCGTCGAACCCGAAGATCTCCTTGCCAAAGCCGATGGAGAACGCCTTGACGTTCACCCCGCACCAGCGCGCGACCATGAAATGTCCGAGTTCGTGGAAAAACACCACGACGGTCAATACGAACAGGAACGCGAACGCATAGAGCAAGGGTCCCGAGAGCGTTCCCAGAAGGCCGTCCATCGCCATCCTCCAAAATGGGCACACCTTGCGACAACCGCAGGGCGAAATTCCCGAATTCCTAGATCATGCGCACTAACGGCGCGTTCAATACGGACGCGGCCATGCGCCGGCCTTCTGCGTCCGCCGCCAGGATATCGTCCAGGCTGTCCGGTACCGTCAGGATACCGCACTGTTCTGCCTGTTCCAGCGTCGCGACGACCACCCGCGGGATATCGAGGAATCCCAGCTTGCGGTCAAGAAATGCTTGCACGGCCACTTCGTTGGCGGCGTTGAGGATCGCCGGCGCCGTGCCTCCCCGGCGAAGCGCGTCCTTGGCGATGCCGGGGCCGGGAAAACGGGCCGCATCGATGGCTTCGAACGTCAGTGTGCCGAGCGCCACCAGATCGAGCTGGGCCGTGGGCGTTGCGACGCGGTCCGGCCATGACAGCGCCAGGGAGATGGGCGTGCGCATGTCGGGAGGACCCAGCTGCGCAATCACCGACCCATCGATGTAATGCACCAGGCAGTGCACGACGGATTGGGGATGCACCACCGCGTCCAGCTGATCCGGGCCGACGGGGAACAGATGATAGGCTTCTATCAGTTCGAGCCCCTTGTTCATCATCGTGGCGCTGTCGATGGTGATTTTAGCGCCCATCGACCAATTGGGATGCTTCAAGGCCTCTTCGGGCTTGGCCGCCGCCAGCCGCTCAATCGGCCAGGTCCGGAACGGACCGCCTGACGCGGTGAGCACGATCCGGTCCACCGCGCCGCGCGATGCACCTGACAGCGCCTGCAGCGCTGCGGAATGTTCGCTGTCGACGGGGAGAAGCTCGGCGCCCGAGGCCTTGATCTCCGCCAGAAAGACGGCGCCGGCCGAAACTAGGCATTCCTTATTCGCAAGCGCCACGCGGCAACCCTGGCGCGCGGCAGCAAACGTTGGCTTCAATCCCGCCGCACCGACAATTGCCGCCATCACGCAATCGGCGGGACGTGTCGCGGCCTCGATGAGTGCTGCTTCTCCGGCGGCCGCGGCGATGCCCGTCCCCGCCAGGCACTCCGCCAGCGCGCCGTAAAGGCTCTCATCTCCGATCACCGCGATCTGCGCCCGGTGGCGGATCGCCAGTTCAGCGAGCTTCTCGGGTTTGGACTGTGCGGTCAGCGCAATAACGTCAAAGCGCTCCGGTGCGCGCCCGACCAGATCCAACGTACTTTCCCCGATGGACCCCGTGGCACCCAGTACCGTCAGCCTCTGGCGCGGGCTGCTGCTGCGATCGCTGGACTCGGCAAGACGGATCGCGGCGGGGCGAACGAACGGATCCGTCATGCGCTCAGCCCCCAAAGAACAGGGCGCGCGCCGGCGAATACGGATTAACAGCGAGCGCCATTAAGCCCGCCGCAACGGCCGCGAAAATGAGCCCGTCGATCCGATCCATCACGCCGCCATGTCCGGGAATGAGGGCACTGGCGTCCTTGGCGCCAAAGTGACGTTTCAAACCGGATTCGAACAGATCGCCCGCTTGCGCGATGCATCCCAGGAGCGCGCCGACGAAGCCCAGGAAGACCGGATCCGCACCCACTTGCGATGCAAACGCCGCACCCACAATGCCGGCGGCCGTGACGCCGCCAATGAGACCGGCCCAGGTCTTGTTGGGGGAGATTTCGGGGGCGAGTTTGGGACCACCGATCAGCCGGCCAGCGAAGAACGCAACGATGTCGGTGGCCACCACCGCCAGCAAGAGCAGCAGCACCGCTTCCATGCCGTAGGGGAGATCGTCACGCAGCCACAGGATCGAGACAGCGGGCAGGCCCGTGTAGATGACGCCCAATGCCGATAACGCCGCGCGCGCGCCGAACGACAGCAGTCCGACAAGAATGGCGCCCGCGATCACCACCGCGATACCGAGAGCGGCCAGTCCCAGACCGCCAAGACCCGCGGCCAAGACGGCGGAGATGGCATGCACGAAGAACGCCGCGTCAAAGGCCGCTCCGCGCACGAGGCGCGACCATTCCCAACTGACCAGAACTGCCGCGATCCCAACCAGAAGAGCGAACGGCAGTGTGCCGATGTAAAGCAGGCCCACGGCGACAACGGCCAGCGCAGCGCCGGATGCCAAACGGGAGAGCACGTCGCGCGCCAATCCTGGACGCTTCGTTCCGCCCGCGTCCGTTTCGCTGTCGGGCTCGCCCATCAACGGCCTCACGCGGTCGAACGTTTCGAGAGCCCGCCGAACCGGCGATCCCGCGCGCGAAACGTCTTGATCGCTTCATCCAGCAGTTCGTGACCGAATTCCGGCCAGTAGACGTCCATGAATACGAACTCTGTATAGGCGGTCTGCCAGAGCAGGAAGTTGGACAGCCGCATTTCACCGCTGGTGCGGATGAGAAGATCGGGATCGGGAATGCCCGCCGTATCGAGAGCGCCGGCCAGCCGCTCCTGAGTGATATCGCTGGCCGCGATCACGCCCTCCGCAACCTCGGCGGCCAGACGCTGCGCGGCCCGGGCGATTTCAGCCCGCGATCCGTAATTGAAGGCGATGACGAGCGTGAGGCCGGTGTTGTCGCGGGTCAGATCCTTGGCTTCGTCAATCAGCGCCATGAGTTCCGGGTCGACCCGATCGCGGGCGCCAATGGTCAGGATTCGCACGTTGTTCTGATGCAGTTCGGCCAGATCACTTTTGATGAACCGGCGCATCAGCCCCATCAGATCGTCGATTTCCGTCGGCGGTCGCGACCAGTTTTCCGACGAGAAGCTGAAGATGGTGAGATAACCCAGGCCCATTTCGCGGGCCGCCTTGACGGTGCGGCGGACCGCTTCAACACCCTGGCGGTGTCCCCACGTTCGAGGCAAGCCACGCTCGGCGGCCCAGCGGCCATTGCCGTCCATGATAATCGCCACGTGATGCGGCGGGGCCTCGGCAATCTGGCTCGTATGCGGTCTCATTCTCTGGGCCACGCTTGCTCTGGCGCTACGGGGAGCGCCCTGCCTCGACGCTGGGATGGTGGATTGAGGGCCTCAAGAACACGCGCGCACGACAGGCCCACCGCTTACACTTTCTGGATCTCGGTCTCCTTCGTCGACAAGGTCTGATCGATTTCCTTGATCAGCTTGTCGGTCAGTTCCTGCACCTTGGTGGCGTTCTTCTTGTGGTCATCCTCGCTCATCTTGCCATCCTTCTCGAGCTTTTTGAGAAGGTCGAGGCCGTCGCGGCGCACGTTGCGTACGGCGATGCGATGGCTCTCCGCGTATTTGTGCGCCTGCTTGACGAGCTCGGCGCGGCGTTCGGCGGTGGGCGCAGGCAGAGGCAGTCGGATCAGCTGTCCATCGACCACGGGGTTGACGCCCAAGTTGGCTTCCCGCAACGCCTTGTCGACGGACGTCACATTACCGCGGTCCCAGACCTGCACGGCAATCATGCGCGGCTCAGGCGTGGTCACCGTCGCCACCTGATTGATCGGCATCCGCGAGCCGTAGACCTGGACTTGGACGGTGTCGAGGAGATGCGCGCTCGCCCGGCCCGTCCGCAGGCCTTGCAGTTCACGCTTGAAGGCGTCGAGCGAAGCCCGCATGCGGGTCTCGAGTTCGTTGATATCGTAGCTGGTCAGTGCAGACATGGTGTTTCCTGTTTACGCCGTACGTTCTTCACGCGTTCGGCCTCACGGGCGGTAGGTTCCGCCAGCCGGCACTAGCGCCGAACCTGGCGATCGGGGCGGTGCTAAAGGTCAACCTTCGATCACGGTCGCCCGTGCCTCGCCCTTGAGCACCTTCAGTAGATTTCCTGGCTCTTCAATGGCACAAACAATTACCGGAAGTCGATTATCGCGAGCAAGAGCGATCGCCGCGCCATCCATGACCTTAAGATCGCGCGCCAGTACATCCGCGTAGGACAAACGGTCGAATCGCTCGGCATTCGGGTCTTTTTTGGGGTCGGCGGAGTAGACTCCGTCCACCTGTGTCGCCTTGGCGACCGCATCGCAACCGGTTTCGATGGCACGCAGCGTCGCGGCTGTATCCGTGGTAAAGAAGGGGTTACCCGTGCCCGCCGCGAAAATGACCACGCGGCCCTTCGAGAGATGGTGCATCGCACGCGGCCGGACATAGCTCTCGCAGACGGTCGGCATGGGAATGGCCGACATGACGCGCGCTTCGATGCCCTGCGCCGTCAGAGCCTGTTGAAAGGCCAACGCGTTCATGACTGTGGCCAGCATGCCCATGTAATCGCCGGTCGCCCGGTCCATTCCGTTGGCAGCTCCCTGCAGTCCGCGGAATATATTGCCGCCACCGACCACAACGGCCATTTCCGCGCCGGCGCGAACCGCCTCGGCCACGTCCCCAGCGAGACGATCTGCGACGCTCATGTCGATCCCATACGGCTGGCGGCCCATCATGGCCTCGCCCGACAGCTTCAGCATCAATCGCTTATATTTGAGCCCGCGGGCATCGGACGACATTGCTCGCTCCCTCGAATGGCTGTTCCGGCAGCAGGATTGCGCCAAACCCTGACCGCGCGCCGCGTCATCGCGATCCGGGCACCCATCTTACGCCGGGAGGGGGCGCAACTCACGGCGGCACGTACCGCCAATCCGCGTCATTACTGGCGCAGAAGCGCACATTCCAGCACTTTTCAACGCCACCCCCGCAAGATCAGGATAGACGCGCGTTTTTCCAACCCAGAACGCCGGACGGCCGGCGATTTCCCGCCGGCCGTCCGCGAACGCCTTTTCAGGCATCCCACCATATCTGAAGGGCGCGCTGCCTCAGCCGTTCTTGGCTGCGGCACCGACCGTCTTGGCGACTTCGGCGGCGAAGTCCTCTTCCTTCTTTTCGATGCCTTCGCCCAGAGCATAGCGGACGAACCCCGTGACCGTGAACGGCGCACCGGCTTCCTTCGCGGCTGTCTTGATGGCCTCGTCAACCGTGGCCTTGCCGTCGAGGACGAAAACCTGGCTCAGAAGGCATGCCTGCTGGAAAAATTCCTTCTTCAGGCGGCCTTCGACCATCTTGTCGACGATCTCCTTCGGCTTGCCCGACTCCAGCGCCTGCTGGGTGTAGAACGCGCGCTCTTTCTCGATCGCGGCAGGATCCAGATCATCCGGTGTCAGCGCGAGTGGGTTGGCGGCCGCGATGTGCATCGCCAGCTGGCGACCGAATTCTGTCAGCTTGGCGTTGTCGCCCAGACCTTCCAGCGCAACGAGCACGCCGATCTTGCCGAGGCCCTCGGCGGCCTTGTTGTGAATGTAGGCGGCCACGATGCCGTCCTTCACCGTCAGGGCCGCCGTGCGGCGCACGCCCATGTTCTCACCGATGGTGGCGATGGCGTCCTTCACCTGATCCTCGACGGTTTTCTTCGTGCCGGGATACGTGGCCGCCAGAAGCTTCGCCGTGTCGCCGTTGGCCGCGACAGCGAGCGACGTGATCTTCTGAACCATGTCCTGGAACTGGTCGTTGCGGGCCACGAAATCGGTTTCGGAATTGACTTCCACGACAGCACCGGCCTTGCCGGTCGACAGCACGCCGATTAGACCCTGGGCCGCGACGCGATCCGACTTCTTGGCCGCTTTCGACAGACCCTTCTTGCGCAGCCACTCGATGGCGGCGTCCATGTCGCCGTTGTTTTCGGTGAGGGCCTGCTTGCAGTCCATCATGCCGGCGCCGGTGCGTTCGCGCAGGTCCTTGACCATTGCGGCGGTGATCGTGCTCATCGTGTGCTCCTTTCACCCGATCGGGGCGAATAGCTGAACCAGAAAGTGAAACGGGGCGTGGGAGCGGCGCGGAAGCGGAAAATTTCCAGCTCCCGCATCGCTCAAATCCCGCGCCCCGGCATGCTTAGACAGCGGCTGCGTCGACCAGTTTCTTGGCCTGAGCGATCCAGCCTTCCGTCTCGATCTGGCCCTTCAGCTTCAAGAGGACATCGAGCGCCTGGGCACCGTCCGCATCGAGGTCGGCGATCTGCCAGAAGTGGAACACGCCCGCATCGTTCAGGCGCTGCTCGAGCTTGGGTGTGATGCCCGTGATGCGCTTCAGATCATCGGCTTCGCCACGGGGCGCTTCGATACCCTTGAACTTTGCAGGCACGACTTCGGCCGGCGGGCTGGCCAGCGCGCCGATATCGACGCCCGAAGCCGACTGGCTGCGTTCCAGGCCGTCGAGAGCCGCGCGCGCAACGAGATCGCAATAGAGTGTGATGGCGCGGCCGGCGTCGTCGTTGCCCGGCACGGGGAAGTCGATCCCGTCGGGATCGCAGTTCGTGTCGACGATGGCGACGATCGGGATGCCGAGCTTGCGTGCTTCCTCGATGGCGATCTTTTCCTTGTTCGTGTCGATGACGAACAGAAGATCGGGCACACCGCCCATGTCCTTGATGCCACCCAGCGCCTGATTGAGCTTGTCGCGCTCACGCTGGACGTTCAGCACTTCCTTCTTGGTGCGGCCCTGCGGGTCGGCCAGGATGTCGTCGAGCTGACGCAAGCGGCGGATCGACTGCGAAACCGTCTTCCAGTTGGTCAGCGTGCCGCCGAGCCAGCGGTGATTGACGAAGTACTGGGCGGAGCGCTTGGCGCTCTCGGCGATACCATCGGAGGCTTGACGCTTGGTCGCCACGAACAGCACGCGGCCGCCGCCGGCGACCGTGTCGGAAATCTTGACCAGAGCCTGATGCAGCATCGGCACCGTCTGCGTCAGATCGATGATGTGGATGTTATTGCGGGCGCCATAGATGAAGGACGCCATCTTGGGGTTCCAGCGGTGAGACTGGTGACCGAAGTGAACGCCAGCTTCCAAAAGCTGACGCATGTTGAACGCGGGAAGCGTCATCAGCGAAGTTCCTTTTTCCGGTTGATCCTCCGCGGAACGGTGTGAAGACGCCGCCACTCTCATCGAGTTGCATATCGTCCACCGGAGCGCATGGCGGGGCTTTTAATCCGCCGAGCGCACGTCCCGCGTGTGAGATGGAGCGGTGTATGGCGGAATATGCGGGCAATGACAAGGGCCACGGGCCAGAATCGCGCGGGTTGTGACTTGTGTCGCGGACCGGCTCGCCCGTAGCATCATTCCTGGAGTGGACGATGGGGGGATGCCATGGGAACGACCTCGCCGCCTTCAGCGGTTCGCCCACGGCGGATGCGCTGGCTGCCCCTTCTGACCGGGATCGGGGCCGTCGGGGTCCTCCTTGCCCTGCTCTTCGTCAAGGACGCGGCCCCGTGGTTGACGCGGCTCGACCATTGGACGGTCGACTGGCGGACGGCCTATTTGTCGCCCGCACCCGCCGGACCCCATCCGCGCATCGCCATTGTCGCCGTCACCGACGAGACCTTGAAGAACTACCCGAGTTCGCCCATCGACCGGGAACTCATGTCCCGCATCGTGACCGCCATCGACCAGGCGGAACCCAAAGCCATCGGGCTCGATCTGCTGTTCTTCAAGAAAACCGATCCCGCGAAGGATACCTTGCTGATCGAGACGCTCAAAACAACCAAAGCACCGGTGTTTCTCGGCATGCTCGACAGCCGCGGCAAACTCGATCCGGAACGCGGGGCGTTCCAGTCGGATTTCATCTCACAAACCGGGCGTCCCGCGGGCTATATCAACCTGCGCACCGAAACCGACGGTGTCGTGCGCTATGCGGCCGGAGGCAAGGCCGATCCGGCGGCCCCCTTCAGTCTCGCCGCTCTCCTGGCGAAAGCCGACGGCATGGACGTCGGCGAGGAAGGCGCGCCGATCCAGTGGACCCTCCCCGGCGCTCCTGGGTCGTTGGTCTTCGAAGAAATTCCAGCCCATGACCTGTTGGGGCCTGACGCCGCCCAGTACCAAGCGCGCTTGAAGGATCGCCTGGTGCTGGTGGGCGGCGTTTATGCGTTGCCCCCGCGCGATATTCATCGCACGCCGTTGAGTGTCCGTTCCGGGGAACCCATGCCCGGCGTGCGCATCCATGCCCACATTCTCTCAGGGCTCCTCGACCCAGCCGGCGCCATGAAGGAATTGTCGGGCCCCACAACGCAGGCCCTGCTGGCCGCGGTTGGCGTCCTGGGGCTGCTTGTCGGTTGGACCATGTGGCAGTCGCCACTGGTTGGATTTCTGCGCTGGACCTTCGCGACCGGCGCATTGCTGGCCATCGACGCGTACTTCTTCAGCATCCTCAAACTTCATTTGCCGTTTACGCTGGCGCTCGTGGCTTGGTTTGCGGGCGTGACGGCGGGAAGCGCCTTGCGGGCGGCTCGTGCGAGCCGTTCGCGCTGATTTCCGGCAGCTAATCCGGCGGCGGAACGGGCAAGAGCCGCCCCGCATGCCACCACTGCGCTATAAGCCAGCACTGCGCTATAAAGTTATCCCGCGACCGCCACCCAAGGAGCATTCGACATGGGTCCCAAAGGATCGAGCCTCCTCGCAGCCGCCATCGCGACGGCGTTCCCGATACTCGACGCGCAGGCCGCCGAGCCTGCGGTGCGCCTAGCTCAAACCTACGGCAGCGAGGCGATGCCGGGCGGCGTCGAAGCCCGTCCGACGTATCCCGAGAACAGCCGGAGCTTCAAAAAGAAGCTCGAGAAGCCAGACGGCGACTTTGATGCCATGAGGTCCCCCGAAGCGGACACGTCCGGCTCATCCACCATGCCCGCGCCATCACCGAGCCTTCCACCGAAGGATGATGGGGAGCCTCCTGCACCAAAGCTCGAGCCTTAGAAGGCGAGCAAGCGCGCCCTGGCGCAACCGGCCGAGATGGTTTCAAATCTCCACCACCTCCACCACGCCGGGGACGGTGGAGAGGTGGCCGGCCTGGGCGGGGGAGACGTCGTAGCGGCCGGGCAGGATCAGTTCCAACTCGCGCGCACCGACCGGTAGGACGAGGCGCACTTCCCCGCCCTTGCGCATACCCTGCTGGCCAGGTTTCAGCTGCGCCTTGAACTCGTCGAGACAGGAACGGCGCGCGGCCAGCGTGCCGGCGTCGAGCACGATCTTGAGGCCGCGTTCGATCTCGGCGGCGGCCTTGTCGAGCGCCTCTAGTCCCTGCACGCGCATCTTGACCGTATCGCCGTCGCGCTCGGCTTCCACAGTCAGCACAACAGGCGTGCCCGCCTCGAGCAGATCGCGGCAGGCGTTCAGCGTGTCGGAGAAAATCACCGCCTCGAACTGGCCGCTGGCGTCGGAGAACATGGCGAAGGCAAACTTGTTGCCCTTCTGCGAGCGCCGTTCGCGCGCCGACAATACGATGCCGGCCAGCCGTCCACCCGATGCGCCGCGCGCGGTCGCCGCTTCGAACTCCACCCAGCGCCGCACGCCCAATTTCTTCAGAACCGTCTCGTAGGCGTCGAGCGGATGGCCGGAGAGGAAGAAGCCAATGGCGTCGAATTCTTCCTGCAGCCGCTCCATCGGCGTCCAGGCCTTCACAGGCTTCAAGTCCAGCGACGGGCCACCCCCGCCACCACCGCCAAACAGATCGCTGGTGCCCTGGGCGGCGTTGTCGGCCTGCCGATTGGCCAACGCGATCATGCCCTCCACGTTGGCCTTGACCAGAGCGCGGCTCGGCTCCAGGCCATCGAAGGCCCCGGCCATGCTCAGCGTTTCGAGCCCGCGCTTGTTGAGCGCCTTCGGGTTCAGCCGCGCGGCGAAATCAGCCAGCGACGCGTAGGCCCCCTCACCCGCGCGCGCGGACACGATGGTCTCGACCGCGCCGGCGCCGATGTTCTTCAAGGCGGCCAGCGAATAGCGGATGGCAGCCCGAACGGCATGTCGACCGCATCTTGCGGTCTGACCGCCTTGATGCCGCGATGGCCGCTCGACAAGGAAATCGACGTCGGAGGCGTTCACGCACGGCGGCAGCACGGCGATGCCGCTCTTTTTCGCTTCCGCCGCGAACATGGCGAGCTTGTCGGTGTTGCCCATGTCGAGCGTCATGGACGCGGCCAGGAACTCCTCGCGGAAGTTCGCCTTGAGGTACGCGGTGTGGTAGCTGACGAGCGCGTAGGCGGCGGCGTGCGATTTGTTGAAGCCGTAGCCGGCAAATTTGTCGACGAGTTCGAAGATGTAGATCGCGTCGTCTTTCTTGACGCCGTTCTTCAGCGCGCCTTCCACGAACAGCGCCTGCTGCTTGGCCATTTCGGCCTTGTCTTTCTTACCCATCGCGCGCCGCAGAAGATCGGCCTGTCCGAGCCTGTAGCCCGCCAGAACCTGCGCGATCTGCATCACCTGTTCCTGGTAGATGATGACGCCGTAGGTTTCCTTCAGAATTCCCTCCAGCATGGGATGCAGGAAGTCGACCGGCTCCTCGCCGTGCTTGCGATTGATGTAGGTCGGAATGTTGTCCATCGGGCCGGGGCGGTAGAGCGCCACCATGGCGATGATGTCCTCGAAGCGGTCGGGCTTCAGGCGCTTCAAGCTTTCGCGCATGCCCGTACTTTCGAGCTGGAACACGCCCACCGTGTCCGCCTTGGCGAGCAACTGGTAGGACGCCGCGTCGTCGAGCGGCAGGGTGGCCAGATCAACCTCGATGCCCCGGCCCCGGCGGATCAATTCCACCGCTTTGGTCAGCACCGTCAGTGTCTTCAGGCCCAGGAAGTCGAACTTCACCAGGCCGGCTGCTTCCACCATCTTCCAGTTGAACTGGGTGACGGGCATGTTCGACTTCGGATCGCGGTAGAGCGGGACGAGTTCGTGCAACGGCCGGTCGCCGATGACAATGCCGGCCGCGTGCGTGGAGGCGTGACGGTAGAGACCCTCGAGCTTTTGCGCCACCTGCAGCAGCCGCGCCACGACCGCATCCGTGTCGCGCGCCTCCTGCAGTTTCGGCTCGCCTTCGATCGCCTGATCGAGCGTGACGGGACTGGCCGGATTGTTCGGCACCAGCTTGCACAGCCGGTCCACCTGACCGTAGGGCATCTGCAGCACGCGGCCGACGTCGCGCAGCACCGCGCGGGCCTGCAGTTTGCCGTGCGTGATGATCTGCGCCACGCGGTCGGCGCCGTACTTTTCCTGCACGTAGCGGATAACGCGGTCGCGGCGATCCTGACAGAAGTCGATGTCGAAGTCGGGCATCGACACACGTTCGGGATTGAGAAAACGCTCGAACAAAAGTCCGAACCGCAGCGGATCGAGATCGGTGATGGTCAGCGACCAGGCGACGAGCGAGCCCGCGCCCGAACCGCGACCCGGCCCCACCGGCACGCCGTTGGATTTCGACCATTTGATGAAGTCCGCCACGATGAGGAAGTAGCCGGGGAACTTCATCGAGGTGATGACGTCGACCTCGAAGGCAAGACGCTTCCAGTAGTCGTCCTCGGTGAACCCGGGCGCGAGCGCGTGCGTGGCGAGACGGGCGCGCAAGCCCTCTTCCGCCTGCCGATTCAGTTCGTCCGCCTCGGCCGCCAGCTGGTCCGCATCCGAAACATCGCCCCGCGCCTTCACAAAACGCGGAAGAATGGGCTTCTTGCCGCGCGGACGGAAAGCACAACGCTGGGCGATCTCAATGGTGCTGGCGAGCGCCTCGGGCAAGTCCGCAAACAACGCCGCCATATCGTCGGCGCTCTTCAGGTGGTGTTCCCGCGTCACGCGCCGGCGGTCATCCTCGCTGACGTACCGGCCCTCGGCGATGCACAGCAGGGCATCGTGCGCCTCGTAGTCATCGGGGGTGGCGAAATAGACTTCGTTGGTCGCGACGATGGGCACGTGATGCGCGTAGGCAAGTTCCAGAAGCTGTGGTTCGACCTCAGCCTCCGCGCGGGTGCCGTGCCGCTGCACCTCGATGTAAAGCCGGTCGCCGAACGCCTTCTGCAAGAGGGTGAGATGATCAATTGCAACAGCCGGTTGCCCTTCAAACAAGGCGCGGTCAATGGGCCCGTCGGGACCGCCCGTCAGCGCGATCAGCCCTTCGCTATGCGCCATCAGATCGGCGCCCGTCACAAAAGGCGCGTCCTCGTCCGACGTCTCCAGATGGGCGCGCGAGACGAGTTTCATCAGGTTGGCATAGCCCGCCTCGTTCATCGCGTAGAGCGCGACGAGACCGTCCCGCCATTTGTGCTGGCGCACCGGCGGACCCGGCAGTTGGTTAGCTTTCACCTTCGGGGGTGAAAACTGCACGGCAAGCGCGACGCCGGCAATCGGCTGGATACCGGCAGCCGCGAGTTTGTCGGAGAACTCCAGCGCGCCGAACATATTGTTCGTGTCACTCAGACCGAGCGCGGGAAATCCGTACGCCTCGGCGAGCTTGGCCAGCCGCCCGATCGGCAACGCGCCTTCGAGCAGCGAGTACGCCGAATGGACCTTGAGATGGATGAATTTTGGGGAGGTGGGAATCGCCGTGGTCATGGGCTGATTTTGACCTGCCTCGGGGGGCCTGTCAGTCCGAAACGCCGCCGCGTCCCCAACTCCACGCTGCCGCCCCCTGAGGGCTCGTCAAAGATAAATTCAGGTGTTCCACCCGGCACATGCGGGGCGAGAACGGTTTGGTAGGCATCGTGCGGCACCCCAGCGCGCGCCGCGCTGGTCCCTCCAGCACCCAACAGGAGTTAGACCCATGTCCGCCTTTGCCCGCCTTGCCCTTCTCTCCAGCCCCGCCGCCCCGCAGCACCTCCCGGTTCGCGACGGCGACCCCTATCTAGAAGACTTGGCGATGAGCGCCATCGCGGCATTGCCAGCCGCGAACACACCCGTTGCACTCCGCAAGGACGTACCGTCCGCCCGGCCGTCGCCCATGCGGGCTCCCGAAACACCTGCACTTCTCGGCATGCTCGATCGCGCCAAGGCCGCGGTTTGGCTATAGCGGCCTCAACGGACCAATCCCGGTGCTACTTCGACCAGCTGCCCGCCTTCCATGCGCAGCACCCGGTCCATGCGGCCCGCCAATTCCAGGTTGTGCGTGGCGATCAACGCCGCCACACCCTCACGCTTGAACAGACCGATGAGTTCGTGAAACACGAGTTCCGACGTCGTGGGATCGAGATTACCCGTCGGTTCGTCGGCCAGAATGAGCTTCGGCTTGTTGGCAAGCGCGCGGCAGATGGCGGTGCGCTGCTGCTCGCCGCCCGACAGTTGGGCCGGCCGGTGATCGAGCCGCTCCGCCAGTCCGAGCCCCGACAGCAGTTCGGCGGCCCGCGCTTCGGCCACTTTTTTGGAGCGTCCCAGGATCATTTGCGGCAGCACGACATTTTCGACCGCTGAGAATTCCGGCAGCAATTGGTGGAACTGATAGATGAATCCCACATCCGCGCGGCGGATGCGCGTGCGCTCGTCGTCATCGAGCTTCGAGCAGTCGCGCCCGCCAACGACGACGGACCCCGCATCGGGAGTCTCCAGCAGGCCCGCGATGTGCAGCAGCGTTGATTTACCAGCGCCCGAAGGACCGACAAGCGCCACGGCCTCGCCGGGATAAATATTGGCGCTGGCGCCGTTCAAAACGACGATTTCGCGTTCGCCTTGGCGAAACACGCGGCGCAAACCTTCCAGGCGCAGAATGGCGGTCGTCAATGGCGTATCGAGCATGCCGCCCTCCCTACTCGTACCGGAGCGCTTCGACGGGATCGAGCTTGGACGCCCGCCACGACGGATAGAGCGTCGCCAGCACCGAAAGTGCCAGCGCCATGGCCACGATCCACGCCGTTTCAATCGGGTTTATTTCGGCCGGCAGCTTCGTCAGGTAGTACACGTTCGGATCGAACATCGGCGTACCGGTCAGCCATGTCACGAATTGGCGAATGGCCTCGATGTTCCAGCAGAACACGATGCCGAGGATCAGGCCTGCGATGGTCCCAACCACGCCGATCGACGCCCCGGTGATGAGGAAGACGCGCATGACGGAACCCTTCGATGCGCCCATGGTTCGCAGTACGGCGATATCGCGCCCCTTGTCTTTCACCAGCATCATCATGCCGGAAATAATATTGAGCGCGGCAACCAGAATGATGAGCGAGAGGATGATGAACATGACATTGCGCTCAACCTCCAGCACTGTGAAGAACGTTTCGTTCTTCTGCCGCCAGTCCGTTGTGTTGATGGTCTCTCCGCCCGCGGCGCGGATCGCCGCCGCATAGGCATCCACGTTCTCTGGATTATCGACCAACACTTCCAGCACGTCGGCTTCCGTCGCCTTGTTGAAGTAGCGCTGCGCCTCCTTGAACGGCATGAAAATCATGGTCTTGTCGTATTCCGACATGCCCAATTCGAAGATCGCGGAAATTGTGTAGGGCTTGGACCGTGGCGCGGTGCCGAATGGCGTCGAGGCCCCGCGCGGCGACACCAATGTCAGCGTATCCCCGACGTTGACGTAGAGCGCCTTGGCCAGACGCATCCCGATGGCGATACTCTGGCTATCGTCGAACCCATCCAGGGTGCCGAACCGGATGTTGTCCCCCACCAACCGCAGCTCCTTGATGTCCTTTTCCGTCATGCCGCGCACCAGGGCACCCAGAGCCTGGGCACTCGACGACACCATCACCTGCCCTTCGATCAGCGGGATCGCATGCACCACGCCCGGCACCGCGGCCACCTTTGCGGCCTTGTCGAGATAATCGGTAAACGGCTCGCCGATCTTGTAGACGATGACATGACCGTTAAGTCCGAGGATCTTGGAGAACAGATCCTTGCGGAACCCGTTCATCACCGCCATGACGATGATCAGTGTCGCGACGCCCAGCATGATGCCGAGAAACGAGAACCCCGCGATGACGGATATGAAGCCTTCCTTGCGCCGGGCGCGCAGGTATCGGCTGGCCAGCATCCATTCGAATGGTGAAAATGGCTTGGTGTCGGGCGTCGCGGTCATGCCGTTGAAACTCCCTCATTCCCTCTTGCGGCCCAGTTGGCGGATGGATGTCTAACGCCGCAAACAGGCCAGATTGCGTTGCCCGGGTACGGCGCACCATGCCGTGTTGATTGTGAAACGCGTGTTCACAAGCGTGCCAGCACCTCAATACGATCGCCCAATCAGCACGAACTCACAGGCGGGTTCGCCCGTGAACAGGCATGTGCGGCCATTAAGGTCCGGCTGCGCCAGCGGTGCATTGCGGATCGTGAGCTTCAGCGCCTTGAGCCGCTCGGCCACCGCCTCCAGCTGTTCCCCCTCGGGCTTTGACCATGCCACCAACGCCCAGCCCTTGAAATCGCCGTCCTCATCGTCGCCGGTGCCATCGCCGAAGTAGCCCTGGAGGTCCTCGAAGGACTTGATCGTCGTGACGATGTTCTGATCAAGGCGGGCCTTGGCCTCGGCGTATAGCCGCGCCTGAATATCATCGAGCAGCGCCACCGCACCCGACACGAAATCCGCCCGCGCCTGCGTCTGCGAGACGACTTTGTCGCCGTCGCGCAGACATCGCGGCGCATGAACGTCACGTTGCCGCCCGCAGCATCGCGGCCGCCGATTTCCACGATGACAGGCGCTCCGCGGCGCACCCAGTTCCAGCGCTTCTCGGCGGATTTCACCGGCTTCGTATCGACCAGCACCCGGATGCCTTGCGCCTTCAGATCCTTCTCCAAGCCCGCGCAGTAGTCCTTCAATTCCTGCATCTTCCGGTTTGTCGCGCAGCATCGGCACGATGACGATCTGGCGCGGCGCGATCTTCGGCGGCATGCGCAGGCCGTCGTCGTCGCCGTGGGTCATGATCACGCCGCCGATAAGCCGGGTCGACACGCCCCAGCTGGTGGTGTGGCAGTAGGTGAGCTTGCCGTCCGCGTTCTGGAACTGGATGTTCTGCAGCTTCGGCGAAAGTGCGTGCCGAGATAATGCGAGGTGCCGGCCTGCAGCGCCTTGCCGTCCTGCATCATCGCCTCGATCGAATAGGTGTCGTCGGCGCCGGGGAAACGCTCGTTGGCGGGCTTCTCACCCGCGATCACCGGCATCGCGAGCACCGTCTCGGCGAACTCGCGATAGACCTCGAGCATCTTCAGCGTTTCGGCCATCGCGTCGTCGCGGTCGGCGTGGGCGGTATGGCCCTCCTGCCAGAGGAATTCGGTCGTGCGCAGGAACAGGCGGGTGCGCATTTCCCAGCGCACGACGTTGGCCCACTGGTTGATCAGCAGCGGCAGGTCGCGATAGCTCTTGATCCAGCGCTGGAAGGCATCGCCGATGATCGTTTCCGATGTCGGGCGCACGATCAGCGGCTCTTCCAGCTTCGCCTCGGGATCGAGCACCAGCTTGCCGCCTTCGTTCTTCAGGCGGTGATGGGTGACGACCGCCATTTCCTTGGCGAAGCCTTCGACGTGCTCCGCTTCCTTGGCGATGAAGCTCATCGGAATGAAGAGCGGGAAATAGCAGTTCTCGTGGCCGGTGTCCTTGATGCGGTGCATCCAGTTCCGCCTGGATGCGCTCCCAGACGCCCCAGCCCCACGGCTTGATGACCATGCAGCCGCGCACGGGGCTCGTCTCGGCCATGTCACCGTCATGCACGGCGGCCTGGTACCACTCGGGGAAGCTCTGCTCGCGGGAAACCGACAGCGCGCGCTTGCTCATTGGCCCTGCCCCGGGATCACTAGTGCAGCGCATCTGACGTTTGGTCCCCATTCGCAGCTGGGACTAGAACCAAACGTCAGATGCATGCGCTGCACTAGAATCATATGTTTGCTAGTGTTCCTAATGGCTCCGACACTTGGTCGAGTGCGTGCTGCGAAGGGAACCAAGTGACGGAGCCGGAACACTAGGCCAGCCCCCCTACAGGGCTTCGAAGGCATCGCGCGCAGGGTGGTCGGATACAGGCGGGACAGGTGCATGAGGGTCTTTTCGATTGGCGTTGCCGGGATGGGCATGGCGGTGCAGCATGCTCGACGAAGCTTCGGGCGGCGGCCGGCGTCTGATTGAATCGGCACCAGCAACCCGCCGTCAATACCGGGGTTCCTGGCACCCGGCAATCCTGCACGCCGCAGCAGCGGACCGGGGCCGCCGGGACCGAGCGCGATTCAGGGTGCGGACGATGGCGGCGCCTGCAGCACCGAAGGCTCATCGACGGGCGGCGGTTGGGTGCCGAGCCAGTTGTTTTCAATGGCGGTCCAGACGACGGCGAAAACGCATGTCGCAACCACCGTGTTGATCAAAAACACTTTTCGCAGGTTGAACCGGCTGGGCGCGCTTCCGGGTGTGCCCGGCTCGACCTCGCCGGCCTCGTCTTGGGTCCGCACGCCAAACGGCAGCACGGCGAACAGAACCATCCACCAGACCATGAAATACAGCGCGATGGCGAAAGCGACGGTCATGATGTCCTTTTCCAGAGCCTATGGCGCAGCGGCACGCGCGTCCGGGGTCTCAAACTTGCTCAAGTTCCGTCAGTGTCCCGAGGAAATCCTTGGGATG
Organism: uncultured Alphaproteobacteria bacterium; assembly: GCA_963786675.1. Classification (GTDB taxonomy): domain Bacteria; phylum Pseudomonadota; class Alphaproteobacteria; order Rhizobiales; family Hyphomicrobiaceae; genus JAGVSR01. Next base: position 930,418 of record CAWAZY010000003.1, read on the forward strand.
CAGAAAGAGTACGGGCTTACCGTGGGCGCCGATCTTCGGATTACCGTCGCCCAGGACGCGCGCGCCCTGCGCCTTCAACTGATCGCGGGCGGCCAAAATGTCTTCAACCTCGTAGCAGACGTGATGAATGCCGCCATCGGGGTTGCGTTCCAGAAACTTGGCGATCGGGGAGTTGTCCCCCAAGGGTTCGAGAAACTCGATCTTGGTGTTGGGCAGTTCGACGAACACCACCGTGACGCCGTGCTCGGGCTGCTGGGTCGGTTCGGTCACCTTGGCGCCCAGCGCGTTGCGATAGGTCGCGACCGCTGCGTTCAGATCGCGCACGGCGATGGCCACGTGATTGAGACGTCCGATCATGATTGCCTTGCCTCTTGCAGTACTTCCTGCCGTCAAATTCCAGTTCGAGACCCCAGTCTTCGCTCCCGCCGACTTGAGGTCCCGCATATCTCGACCTTGGCCCAAGCCGTGCGGACTTTTACTCCCTTTGGAACCGTATCTAGCGTGCGCAGCAGCACCGCGCTAGCCCTTCGGCTCCACCACGGAGACTAAAACCTTGCAGATAGGCTTCTTGCCCCATTGCTGGAAAATCGCGGCACGCAGCGCCTTGCGCACGGCATCCTCGACCAGATCGGGATCGCGGCGGCGCGCGGCGGGAATTGAGCGCAGTGTGCCCTCCACGGCATCATAGGCTATATCAATCATGGACTTGCCCGCCTGATCCGCCTGCGGAATTCCGTCGATTTCCACGATGGGGTCGGCCAGCAACTCCCCCTTGCGCGACATTGCCAGCGAAACGACGGCCACGCCCACCTGGGCAAGCTTGCGCCGTTCCCGCACCGGCCCATCGCCTTCCGGAACAAGCAGGCGGCCGTCGCGGAACAGACGCCCCACAGGCGCATCGTCGATGATGCGCGCGGGCCCCGGAGCCAGCCGCACGATGTCGCCATTGAACGCCGGAACGACATCGGGAATGCCGAGCGAGCGCGCCAAGCGCGGCGTTGGCCATCAGGTGACGCGCCTCGCCATGCATCGGCACGACAATCTTCGGCCGGATCCATCCGTACATCTGACGCAACTCATCGCGCCGGGGATGTCCCGTCACATGGATCAAGGCATCGTCGTCGGTGAGGATTTCGCAGCCCATCCGCACGAGCGAATTCTGAATGGCGCCGATCGACTTTTCGTTGCCGGGAATGGTGCGCGATGAGAAGAGCACCAGATCGCCCTTGTCGAGGGAGACATCCGGGTGTTCGTTGGCCGCGACGCGGGCCAGAGCCGCGCGCTGCTCGCCCTGGCTGCCGGTGCAAAGGCACAGGACCTCGTGACGCGGCACATAGCGGAACTGCTGCTGATCGATCCAGCGGAAGTCCTTGGGCAGGTAGCCGGTATCGATGGCCACCTCGATCACACGGTGCAGGGCCCGGCCCGCAACGACAAGCCGCCGACCCGACAACTGAGCTGCCTCGCCACACGCCTTGATGCGCGCCACGTTGGACGAGAACGTCGTGACCACGACGCGGTGCGGGGCCTTCTGAATGATTTTGGCGATCGACTGCGCCACATCCGTTTCGCTAGGCGAAGTCCCTTCGCGCATGGCGTTGGTGCTGTCGCAGACCAGCGCCAGAATGCCCTCGTCCCCAATCTTGTTGAGACGCTCGCCATCGGCCACGGTGCCGATGTAAGGCATCGCATCGAGCTTCCAGTCCGCCGTGTGGTAGATGTTGCCCAGGGGTGTCCGCAGAACCAAGCCGCTCGTCTCGGGCACGGAATGGGCTACGGTCACAAACTCGACGTCGAAACTGCCGACAGAAAACCGGCTGTCGAGCGGAATGACTTTGATCGGCATGTCGCGGCCGCCGCCGTAGTCCGACATCTTCGAGCGCAGCATGCCGGCGGCAAATGGCGTGACATACACCGGGCACTTGAGCCGCGGCCAGAGTTCCAACACCGCGCCGATGTGGTCCTCATGCGCGTGCGTGACGACGAGACCGGCGATCTGGCCCTTCTGAGCCTCGAGAAAGCGGACGTCGGGCAAGATGACATCGACGCCGGGATCATCCTCGCCCTCGGGGAAGGTGATGCCGAGGTCGACAATCAGCCATTCGCGTTTATCGGCTGGACCGACCCCGTAGAGGTAGACATTCATGCCGACTTCGCCGAGGCCCCCGAGTGCGGCGAACACCAGTTCAGTCTGCCCCCCGCTGCGGCTTGGCTTCTTGTCCGTCTTCGCCATTTGGCCGCCCGTCCTTCGCTTGTCGTCATCCCGTTGGCCCGCGCACCGCGCGCGACCACTTCACCGTGCCATCCTTCAGGACGCCACGAACACGTCGCCGAATGAAATCGTGAGCTGTCCGTCCACACCGTCGAGGAGCATGGCCCCGTCGGCATCAAGGCCCGCGAAACATCCCGCCAGTTCACCGGCTGCGGCTTGCACCGTCAGTGCCGTGCCTGGCGGCAGGCTGCGCGCAAGCCACGCCTGACGCACCGCTTCGAATCCGGTACCCGCAGACCATACGCGCAACCATTCCTGCAAGCTCTCATCGATAAACGCCAGCAGATTCAATGGAGATATCGCCGCACCGTGCGCCGACAGATGGGTCACCCGCCGCCCGGGAATATCGGGGTGCGATGACAGGTTCAGGCCGATCCCCACGACCGCCAGCGCACCATCGTCACGGCGGCCCACACTGCTTTCCACCAAGATTCCGCCGATTTTCGCCCGCCCGCACATGAGATCGTTTGGCCATTTCAGCTCCAACGGCGCGGACAGTCCACCGGCTGCCGCTGCCATGAGCGCGTCATGGACGGCCACGCCGCACACGAGCGACACCTGCGCTGCTTTCTCCAGAGGAAACACGTCTCGGATGACGACGCTGCCGGTAAAGTTGCCGGGGAGGGCATCCCATGTGCGGCCGGATCTGCCGCGTCCCGTGGTCTGCCGGTCCGCGAGCACCCAGGTCCCGCTCGGCGCACCCTCCGCCGCCAACCGCATGGCGTCGCTGTTGGTCGACCCGGCTTCCTTCAGATGCACCAGCCGCTCGGGGCCTAGGGTCTGCCAAGGAACGCCAGCCATGTGACCCGCGCTATTCGATCAAGGCGCGCGCAGCCACTGTGGCGGCGTCGACGAGTGCGGCGGGATACGCGACATATCCCACGACCAGCAGCGCGGAGAGCGCCATCACCCAGCCCACTGGCGTCTCCATGGGTGTGAACCGTTCAGCTGGTTCATCGAAGAACATGATCTTGACGACGCGCAGGTAGTAGAACGCCCCGATGACGCTGGAGATGACGCCGATGATGGCCAGGGGCGTCAAACCCGCTTTCACCGCCGCGTCCAGGACATAGAACTTGGCGAAGAAGCCGGCCAGTGGCGGAATACCGGCGAGCGAGAACAGCAGCGCGCCAAACGCCACCGCCATGCCCAGATGGGTCTGCGATAGCCCCGCCAGCGACTGGATATCCTCGACCATTTCATCCTTGTGGCGCATCGACAGCACGCAGGCGAAGCTGCCGAGCGTCATCACCACATAGATGGACAGATAAATCAGAACAGACGCTATGCCCTCCTCCGAGCCCGCCGCCAGACCGACAAGCGCGAAGCCAACGTGCCCGATCGACGAGTAGGCGAGAAGGCGCTTGATATTGGTCTGACCGATGGCCGCGAACGCGCCTAGCAGCATCGATGCCACCGCCAGGAACACGACGATCTGCCGCCACTGCTCCAGCATGCCGGGGAAGGCGTCATGAAGCACGCGTAGCAACAGCGCCATGGCAGCCACCTTGGGTGCGGCGGCGAAGAACGCCGTCACCGGCGTTGGCGCACCCTCGTAAACGTCCGGCGTCCACATGTGGAAGGGCACCGCCGAAATCTTGAAGGCCAATCCCACCAGTAGAAACACGAGCCCGACGATAAGGCCGACGTTGGTCGCGCCAGATCCGTCACGCAGCGCGGCGGCCAAGGCCGTGAACGACGTCGTTCCCGTAAAGCCATAGATCAGCGAGGCCCCGTAGAGCAGCATGCCCGACGACAACGCACCCAGGACGAAGTACTTCAACCCCGACTCGCTCGACCGCAACTGGTCCCGGCGAATGGCCGCCAGCACGTAGAGCGCCAAGCTCATGAGTTCGATCGACAGATAGAGCGCGATCAGGTCATTGGCCGAGACCATCATCAACATGCCGGTGGTGGCCAACAGCACGATCACCGGGATCTCGAACTTCATGATGCTCGCCCGGCTGAAATAGCCGAACCCCAGCATCAGCGCGACGGATGCCGCGCCCAGGATCAGGATCTTGACGAAGCGGCCGTAGGCATCGACGACGAAGGCGCCCTCGAACAACTCCGTCCGTGCCGATCCGAGAGAGCCGACAGCCACTGCCACGATCGCCATCACCAGGATGGCCAGCCAGCCAATCGCCACCCCGTTGCGATCCGTCTCGGGCCGGAACACACCGACCATCAAGAGCGCCATCGCCGACACGGCGAGCAGGATTTCCGGTAAGGCGGGAGCGAAGCTTTCGAGTGTCGTCATGGAATCGCGCGCTCCGGATCAGGGCAACAGGGCCGTCGAGCCCGCCACGGCGGCCTCGTACTTCGCCACGAGGTTCTGCACCGATACGGCCGTCACATCGAGGATGGGCGCCGGATAGAAGCCGAACAGGATAGTGAGGATGACCAATGGGGCTAGAACCGCGATCTCACGCGGGGAAAGATCGCTGAGCGCTTTCAAGGCGGGCTTCTCCAACGGTCCGAAGGCAATCCGCCGGTAGAGGTAAAGCGCATACGCGGCGGACAGAATGACACCCGTCGTGGCGAAGAAGGCGACCCAAGTGTTGACCTTGAAGGCGCCCATCAGGGTCAGGAACTCGCCGACGAAGCCACTGGTGCCGGGAAGCCCGACGTTGGCCATGGTGAAGACCATGAAGAAGGCGGCGTAAAGCGGCATGCGGTCCGCAAGCCCCCCGTAGGCGGCGATTTCTCGCGTGTGCATGCGGTCGTAGATGACCCCGACGCACAAGAAGAGTGCGGCCGAAATAATACCGTGCGAGAGCATCTGGAAAATCGCGCCGTCCAAGCCCTGGGTGGTGACCGTGAAGATGCCCATGGTCACGAAGCCCATGTGCGCCACCGACGAATAGGCGATGAGCTTCTTGACGTCTTCCTGCGCCAGCGCCACCAGCGAGGTGTAGATGATCGCCACGACGGAAAGCGTGAACACGAACGGGGCGAACTCCGCGCTGGCGAGCGGGAACAGCGGCAGTGAAAAGCGCAGGAAGCCGTAGCCGCCCATCTTCAGTAAGATCGCCGCCAGGATGACCGAGCCGGCCGTCGGGGCCTCGACGTGCGCATCCGGCAGCCACGTATGAACCGGCCACATCGGCATCTTCACCGCGAACGACGCGAAGAACGCCAGCCACAGCCACCACTGCATGTCCGCCGGCAGGCGCGTGGTCAGCATGAGGGCAGGAATGTCGGTGGTGCCCGCGTAGCTGTAGATCGCCAGGATGGCGACAAGCATGAGCACCGAGCCCAGCAGCGTGTAGAGGAAGAACTTGAAGCTGGCATAGACCCGTCGCGGTCCGCCCCAGATGCCGATGATGAGAAACATCGGGATCAGTCCGGCCTCGAAGAACAGATAGAAGAGCACCAGATCCAGCGCGCAGAACACGCCGATCATCAGCGATTCCAGAGCGAGGAACGCGATCATGTATTCCTTGACGCGCACATCGATGCTTTCCCAGCTCGCCAGGATGCAGAGCGGCATGAGGAACGCCGTCAGGATCACGAACAGCATCGAGATGCCGTCGACGCCCATCTTGTACTTGATCGGTCCAAGCCACGCGTACTCTTCCACAAACTGGAAGGCCGGTGTGGTCGTATCGAAATTCCACCAGATCAGGATGGAGACGCCAAAGGTGACCAGCGTGGTCCACAAGGCCACCCAGCGGGCGTTATCCTTGGCGTCACGCGGCAACGTGGCAATGAAGATCGCGCCCACCAGAGGCAGGAAGGTGACGATCGACAGGATCGGTTGAGTCGTGATGTTCATGGCGTCGTCACCCCGGCCGGCCAGACAAACCACGTCACGAACAGCGCCACCCCGATCAGCATCACAAAGGCGTAGTGGTAGACGTATCCGGTCTGCCAGCGCACGATCCGTCCCGTGGCCCACCCGACGCTCGCCGCCGTCCCGTCGATGGTGCCGTCGATAATCGCCCCGTCACCGCCCTTCCAGAGCAGGCGGCCGAGTGCCTGCGCCGGACGGACGAATAGGAAGTCGTAGAGTTCGTCGAAGTACCACTTGTTCAGAAGGAACAGATAGAGCGGGCGTAGGGCGTTGGCTGTCGCCTCGGGAAGTCCGGGTGACGCGATATAAAACAGGTAAGCGATCCCGAAGCCCGTCAGCATGGCGACGAATGGCGCCCAGAGCACCCACTCCGGCACCTCGTGCATGTGATGCAGGATGTCCTTGCCCGGCAGTTCGTAGATCGACGCCCCCCAGAACTCCTTGTAGCCGTACCCGATGAACGACGGAGCGAACACGACGCCCGCCACGATGGCGCCCGCCGCCAGCACGAACAGCGGCACCAGCATCACCGGCGGACTCTCGTGCGCGTGCTTGAAGGTTTCGTGTTCCGCGCGGGTCTTGCCGTAGAAGGTCATGAACATCAGCCGCCAGGAGTAGAACGACGTCATCAGCGCGGCGATCACCAGAAGCCAGAAGGCGTAGTTGCCGGGCGTGTGGCCGGCGTAGGCCGCTTCGATGATCGCGTCCTTGGAATGGAACCCGGCAAAGCCCGCCAGATGCGGAATGCCGACCCCAGTCAGCGCCAGCGTGCCGATGAGCATCATCGCCCAGGTGATGGGGATCTTTGACTTCAATCCGCCCATGTTCCGCATGTCCTGCTCGTGATGCATGGCATGGATGACGGAGCCCGCGCCGAGAAACAGCAGCGCCTTGAAGAAGGCGTGCGTGAAGAGGTGAAAGATCCCCGCCGTGTAGGCGCCCACACCACAGGCCACGAACATGTAGCCAAGCTGCGAGCACGTCGAATAGGCGATGACGCGCTTGATGTCGTTCTGGACCAGCCCCACGGTGGCGGCGAAGAACGCCGTGATGGCGCCCACCAGCGTGACGACCTGGAGTGCCACGGGCGCCTGTTCGAACAGCGGCGACAAGCGCGCCACCATGAACACGCCCGCCGTCACCATGGTCGCGGCGTGAATGAGCGCCGACACGGGAGTCGGACCCTCCATGGCGTCGGGCAGCCAGGTGTGCAACAGGAACTGCGCCGACTTGCCCATCGCGCCCATGAACAGCAACAGGCACAGCGTGGTCAGGATATCGACGTCAGCGCCGAGGAAATTCATGGTCTGGCCCGTCATCTCGGGCGCCAGGCGGAAGACCTCGTCGAGGCTTACCGTCTTGAAGATGAAAAAGACACCGAAGATGCCCAGCGCAAATCCGAAATCGCCAACGCGGTTGACGACGAACGCCTTGATCGCGGCGGCGTTGGCCTCGGGCTTTTTGTACCAAAAGCCGATCAGCAGGTAGGAGGCGAGGCCGACACCCTCCCAGCCAAAGAACATCTGCAGCAGATTATCGCTCGTCACCAGCATCAGCATGGCGAACGTGAACAGCGACAGGTACGAGAAGAAGCGCGCGCGCCCGTCGTCCTCGTGCATGTACCCGATCGAATAGAGGTGAACCAGCGACGACACTGTCGTCACCACGACCAGCATGACGGCGGTCAGCGTATCGATGCGCAGCACCCAGCCCGCATCGAGTTCGCCCGATACGATCCACTTCAGGACCGGCACCTTGGCCGTCTCATGGCCGAAGCCCACCTGTACGAAGACGACCCACGACAGCACTGCCGCCGTCAGAAGAAGGCCTGTGGTGATGATCTCGGAGGGCCGGTCGCCGATCAAGCGCCCGAACAGCCCCGCAATGAGCGCGCCGATGAGCGGCAGGAAGACGATTGCAGAGTAAATCATCCCGTCCTCAGCCCTTCATCATGTTGATGTCTTCGACCGCGATGGAGCCGCGGTTACGGTAGTAAACGACGATGATCGCCAGACCGATGGCGGCTTCCGCGGCGGCCACGGTCAGAATGAAGATCGCGAAAATCTGCCCCGTGATGTCGCCAAGGAACGACGAAAAGGCGACCAGGTTGATATTCACGGCGAGCAGCATGAGCTCGACCGACATCAGAATGACGATGACGTTCTTACGGTTGAGAAAAATGCCGAGGATACCGAGCGTGAACAGGCACGCGGCGACCGTCAGGTAATGTGCAAGACCGATCTCCATGGGCCTACCTCCGCGTATCGCTGGAGGGCACGACGGCCCCGCCGGATGCGACTTTGACCATTTCCAGGCCCGTTTCCGGCGTGCGCGCATTTTGTGCCGGGATGGACTGCCGCTTCACGCCTTCCTTGTGGCGCAGCGTCAGGACAATGGCGCCAATCATCGCGACGAGCAGGACGAGCCCCGCGACCTGGAAGAAATAGACATACTTCGTATACAGCACCAAGCCGATGGCCTCGGTATTGGTGATCGCCTGACCGCCCTGCGCAGCGACGGCCTGCGGAACCTTGGCCGCGGCGCCCGTGAAGACCAGCGCGATCAGTTCAACCAGCACGATGCCCGCCACCAAGAGCCCCACGGGCGCGTTCTTGATGAACCCCGCCCGCAGTTCGGCGAAGTCAACGTCGAGCATCATGACGACGAACAGGAACAAGACCGCCACGGCACCCACGTAGACGATCACCAGAAGCATGGCGAGAAACTCGGCGCCGAGCAGAATGAAGAGCCCCGCGGCGTTGAAGAACGTCAGGATCAGGAACAGCACCGCGTGCACGGGATTGCGCGCGACGATGACCATCGTCGCGGAGATCACGGCGAGCACCGCGAACAGATAGAAAAAAGCGGCCGTCAGCATCGTCTCGTTCCCCAGCCCTCATCCGCGCGCCCGGCGGCTTGCAACGGCGCAGGCGTTACCTGTATTTCGCGTCGAGCGCCATGTTGCGCGCAATCTCGCGCTCCCAGCGGTCGCCGTTCGCGAGCAACTTATCCTTGTCGTAGAAAAGCTCCTCGCGGGTCTCCGTCGCAAACTCGAAGTTCGGTCCTTCGACGATGGCATCGACCGGGCAGGCCTCCTGGCACAAACCACAGTAGATGCATTTCGTCATGTCGATGTCGTAGCGCGTGGTGCGCCGCGTGCCGTCATTGCGGCGCGGACCCGCCTCGATGGTGATGGCCTGCGCCGGGCAGATCGCCTCGCACAACTTGCAGGCGATGCAGCGCTCCTCGCCATTCGGGTAGCGGCGCAACGCATGTTCGCCGCGGAAACGGGGCGACAGCGGGCCCTTCTCGAAGGGATAGTTCAGCGTTTTCTTGGGCGCGAAGAAGTACCGCATCGAGAGGCCGAAGGCCTTCACGAACTCAATGAGGAAGAGCGACTTGACGCCTTGTGCGATGTTCATGGGGTTATCCTCACTGAACCGCGCCGGGGTCGGCCAGCAGGCCGCCGATGACGTAGCCTGCGATCGGAAAGATGAACAGATCCAGCGCCGCGACGATCCGCAGAATGCGCGCGCCCTGCTGGTTCGGATTCTGCCGCTCCAGATGCGATGCCACGGCCATCAGCGTCACGAACTGCACGATCCCGAGCACCAGTCCCGCGATACCCCCCGTCATGGGCGTAATCATGTGACGCCTCCGAACTGAACAATCGCCGCGACGATCACCACCATGGCCAGCGAAAGCGGCAGGAAGACCTTCCAGCCCAGCCGCATGAGCTGGTCATAGCGGTAGCGGGGCACCATGGCCTTCACCATGGCGAACATGAAGAACATCATGGTCGCCTTGCCGACGAACCAGAACACGCCAGGAACGGCGTTGAGGGGCCAGACGTCGAGCGGCGGCAGCCAACCGCCCAGGAACAGTATGGTGGCGAGCGCGCACATGGTGACAATGGCCACGTATTCGCCCAGCATAAACAGGAGATAAGGGGTGGACGAGTATTCCACCATGAAGCCGGCGACGAGCTCGGATTCGGCTTCCACCAGATCGAACGGGGGGCGATTGGTTTCCGCCAGCGCCGAAATGAAGAAGATGACGAACATCGGCAGCAGTACCAGCCAATGCCAGTCGAGCGCGGATGCTGGCAAGCCGGCCGACGTGCCGATGCCGTCCTTCTGCGCATTGACGATGTCGGTCAGGTTGAGCGAGCCGACGAGTAGGAGAACCGTGATGATTACAAAACCGATGGAGACTTCATAAGAGACCATTTGCGCGGCGGAACGCAGCGCGCCCATGAAGGGATACTTCGAGTTCGACGCCCAGCCGCCCATGATCACGCCGTAGACGCCGAGCGAGGAAATGGCGAGCACATAGAGAATGCCGACGTTCAAGTCCGACATCACCCATTTGCCGAAACCGTCCTCGTTGACGGGGATGACGGCCCAGATGGCCAACGCGAAGACCGCCGTGGCCAGCGGCGCGAGCAGAAAGACTCCCTTGTTCGCGCCCGCCGGAATCACCGGTTCCTTGACGGCAAACTTGATCAGGTCGGCGAACGACTGGAAAAGCCCGAAGGGTCCGACAACGTTGGGACCCCGGCGCAATTGCACCGCCGCCCAGACCTTCCGGTCCATCAGCAGAAGAAAGGCGATGAGAACCAGCAGCACCACGAGCAAGAGCAGGCTGAAGCCTGCCGTGATCAGCAGCCAGATCAGGCCATCCCACCAAGTCGAAACCGAGGTCTCGGTCATTCGTGTCCCCGCCTATTCCGCCGCATTGAGCCGCTGACCAGCCCCCGCGGCGCGCAATGCACTCAGCTCTGCCATGATCTGCGACGCGCGCGCGATCGGGTTGGTCAGATAAAAGTCCCCCACCGTGTCTGCCAACGGTGCATCTCCCGCCGGACCCCCTCGAGCGGCGAGTGCCGTCACGCCCCCGGCGTTGGACGGCGAGACCGAGCCGATCTCGGCCAGCACAGGTGCCGCCTTATACATGGCCGCGCGCAGTTCCTCGATGGTGTCGAAGGGCAATGCCTGCCCGATCTCGGCCGACAGCGCGCGTAAGATGGCCCAGTCCTCGCGGGCCTCGCCCGGCGGGAAGATGGCCCGCAGCGTGTGCTGGGCGCGGCCTTCCGTATTGACATAGGTCGCCGATTTCTCGGTGTAAGCGGCGCCTGGAAGGATCACATCGGCGCGGTGGGCACCCCGGTCGCCGTGGCTGCCCTGATAAATGACGAACGGACCCGGCGCGATGTCGATCTCGTCGGCACCGAGGTTGTAGATCACGTCGACGCCGCCAGCGGCCATTTGGGCCGCGCTCTGCCCCTTGGGACCGGGGACGAACCCGAGATCGAGACTGGCAACGCGGGCCGCCGCCGCGTGCAGTATATTGAACCCGTTCCAGCCGTCTTTCACCACGCCCAGCGCCAGCGCAGCCTTGGCCGCCAGGGCCAGCACCGCCGCCCCGTCCGGACGGGCAAGCGCCGCCGTGCCGATGATGAACATCGGCCGGTCCTTGTTCGCGGGCGGATGGGCGATGAACTGCTCCAGCGCCGCGGGCGCCGTGCCCAGATGATTGTAGGCATAGCCCAGATCGACCGCCGCGCCGACGACACCAACCAGCAGCCCGCGATCGCGCCATTGGCGCCGGATGCGCGCGTTCAACACCGGGGCTTCGAGACGCGGATTGGCGCCGATGATCATGACGGCGTCCGCCTGATCGATCCCTTCGATGGTTGAATTGAACAGATAACTGGCCCGGCCGAGCGCGGGGTCCAGTGCCTCGCCAGCTTGCCGGCCATCGAGATTGGCCACCCCCAGCTGCATCATCAGCTGCTTGAGGGCAAACATCTCTTCAGCGCCGGCCAAATCGCCGGCCAGCGCGCCGATCTTGGCGGGATGGGTGGAGCGCAGCCGCTGTGCCACCACATCGAGTGCTTCTTTCCAAGTGGCCGGCTGCAGGCGGCCGTCGACGCGCACATAAGGCCGGTCGAGCCGCTGCGTTTTCAGACCGTCGACGATGTGGCGCGTCTTGTCGGAAATCCACTCCTCGTTCACCGCGTCGTTGTTGCGGGGAAGAATGCGCATGACTTCGCGCCCGCGCGTATCGACCCGGATATTCGAGCCAACCGCGTCCATGACGTCGATGCTTTCGGTTTTCGTCAGCTCCCACGGACGGGCATTGAAGGCCCAGGGCCGGTGCGTGAGGGCGCCCACGGGACACAGGTCCACGGCATTCGCGCTCATCTCCGACAGAATGCCCTTTTCCAGATACGTGGTGATTTCCGCATCCTCACCGCGTCCGATCAGGCCCAGTTCCTCGACGCCGGCCACTTCCGTCATGTAGCGCACGCAGCGCGTGCAATGGATGCAGCGCGTCATCACCGTCTTGATCAGCGGACCGATGTACTTGTTCTCAACCGCGCGCTTGTTTTCATCATAGCGCGACCCGCCGAGCCCGAAAGCCATGGCCTGATCCTGCAGATCGCATTCGCCGCCCTGGTCGCAGATGGGGCAGTCGAGCGGGTGATTGAGCAGCAGGAATTCCATGACGCCTTCGCGCGCCTTCTTGGCCACGGCGCTGGTCGTGAAAACCTTTTTCGGCGACCCATCGCGGTTGGGAGGCAAATCGTTGACGAGCATGGCGCACGACGCGATGGGCTTGGGGCTGCCTTCCACTTCAACGAGGCACATCCGGCAGTTGCCAGCGATCGACAGGCGCTCGTGATAGCAGAAACGCGGGATTTCGGCGCCGGCGGCTTCGCACGCATGCATCAGCGTGGTGCCGTCCTCGACCTCGATCTCGTTGCCGTCGACGATGAGCTTGCGTGCCATGCGTCTTCCCGCGTCCCTTATTGCGTCCCTCGCGTGCACGCCCCGGATCGGCGGCCCGCGAGATCAATTCTACTCCGCCGCCTGACTATGTGCGGCCTGATAGGTGTCGATGCGCGCTTCGATTTCGCCGCGGAAGTGACGGATCAAACCTTGCACCGGCCACGCCGCCGCGTCACCCAGCGCGCAGATCGTGTGGCCTTCGACCTGCTTGGTCACTTCGAACAGAAGATCGATCTCGCGCTTTTCCGCGCGGCCTTCCGCCATGCGCTCCAGAACCCGCCACATCCAGCCCGTGCCTTCCCGGCACGGCGTGCACTGGCCGCAGCTCTCGTGCTTGTAGAAATACGAAATACGCGCAATGGCGCGCACGATGTCGGTGGACTTGTCCATGACGATCAAAGCCGCTGTGCCCAGGCCCGACTTCACCTTCTGCAAGGCATCGAAGTCCATCGTCAGATCCTGGCAGAGTTCGGCCGGGACGAGCGGGACCGACGACCCGCCGGGAATGACCGCGAGCAGATTGTTCCAACCGCCACGCACGCCGCCGGCGTGTTCTTCGATCAGCTGGCGCAGGGGAATGCCCATCTCGTCTTCCACGACGCAGGGCTTATTTACGTGGCCAGAGATCTGGAACAGCTTGGTGCCAGCGTTGTTCGGCTTGCCAAGCGACTCAAACCACAGCGCACCCCGGCGCAGAATGTCCGGCACCACGGCGATGCTTTCAACGTTGTTGATCGTGGTCGGCGCACCATAAAGCCCGACGTTGGCCGGGAACGGCGGCTTCAGGCGCGGCTGGCCCTTCTTGCCTTCGAGGCTTTCCAGAAGGGCCGTTTCCTCGCCGCAGATGTAGGCGCCGGCACCGTGATGGACGAAAACGTCGAAATCCCAACCATGCACATTGCCCTTGCCGATCAGGCGGGCCGCGTAGGCTTCATCGATGGCCCGCTGCAGGGCTTCGCGCTCGCGAATGTATTCGCCGCGCAGGTAGATGTAGCAGGTGTGCGCGCGCATGGCGAAGGACGCCAGCAGTGCGCCTTCGATCAGTAGCTGCGGATCGTTGCGCAGGATCTCGCGATCCTTGCACGAGCCCGGCTCGCTTTCGTCGCCGTTGATGACGAGGTAGCTGGGGCGCGCATCGTTCTTGGGCATGAACGACCACTTCAGTCCCGTAGGAAAGCCTGCACCACCGCGGCCGCGCAAACCCGACTGCTTCACCTCGTTGATGATCCAGTCGTGTCCCTGGTCGATCAGCAGTTTCGTACCGTCCCACGCGCCACGTTGGATGGCGGCTTTCAGACCGCTGTCGTGAAACCCGTACAGGTTGGTGAAGATGCGATCTTGATCAGCGAGCATCGGCGCTCCCAATGGTGCGTGTCGCCATGCGCCGCGCGAGCAGGTACGACAATCCCTCCGACAGCACGATGGCAATCGTACCGCCGATCAATAGTTGCCACTTGTAGGGGTCCAGTGCCTCGAAGGCGATAAACCCCACCAAACCCGCCGTCTGCGCTAACGCAGCGATGAGGCTGATGATTTTCAAGACTAAGAGTAGCCCGATTTGTCCCATCGCTACTCCTTCGGCCGTTCGCCGACGTTGGAGGGAGGCCGCCAGCCGGTCGCGAGTTTCTTGCACTGCTCCAGCCACTTGTCGCGCGCGATCCGGCCCTTGAAGCCCGGCATCTCGCCCTCGAACCAGGCGACCTCGCCCGGCGTCCAGGCGGCGATCTGATCGAAGTGCCAGATCCCCAGCGCGTTCATGCGGTCTTCCAGCTTGTCCGCCACTCCCCAGATGAGCTTCAAGTCGTCCGGAGTGCCGTCCCTTGGGGCGGCGAGCAACGTTGCGGGTTTTTGCGGCGCGGCCTCAGCGGCCGGCCCCGCGCGCCGGCTCTCTTCCGCCATGCGGGCCAGTTCACCGGCGGGCATGGCCTTGCCTCCGCCGCGCTCTTCCAATTCCTTGACGAGCCCCCCGTTGGCCATCGCTGTCAGAGCCGCGGGATGCACCGCCGGCCCGCCGGTCGCCGCTGTGGCCGTTGGCTCAGATTTAGCGGGGACCGGCTTGTCCGGGGCTGGATTGCCTGGCGTCGTCGCGGGAGGAGAGACCGCGCCCGCCGCGGCATCGGCCGCCTGCGCCTCAAAGCGCTTTTTCCAGGCCCCGATCCGCGAACCGTCATAGAGCGCGGGGTCGGACAAGGTCGTCGGTCCGCCCTCCGGACACGAGGCCGTGCGGCCGGTCTGCGATCCGGGAGGCGGGGGTGTGCCCTTGGCAAAGCCGTCGAGAAGGGATGCGAAACTGTCCGCGGTCAGGTCTTCGTAGGTATCCTTGCCGATCTGGACCATGGGTGCGTTGGCGCAACTGCCCAGGCACTCGACTTCTTCCCACGAGAATGCGCCATCCTCAGAGACCTGGGACGGTTCCTGCGCGATCCGCTGCTTGCAGACGCCGATCAGATCTCTCGCGCCGCGCAGCATGCACGGCGTCGTCCCGCACACCTGCACATGCGCCTTGGTGCCGATGGGGGCGAGTTGAAACATTGTGTAGAATGTGGCGATCTCCAGCACGCGGATGTGCGCCATGCCGAGCATGTCGGCGACCGCCCGCATGGCCGGTTCGGTGATCCAGCCGCCGATCTGTTCCTGCGCTCGCCACAAAACCGGGATGACGGCGGACGCCTGCTTGCCGGGCGGATACTTCGCAATCGTCTCCGAGGCCCAAGCCTGGTTCTCGGGGCTGAATGCAAAATGAGCCGGCTGATCGGGATGTAGGCGGCGTACGGCCATGCTCCGCTCCAAGCTGCGATCGAACAGGATCGCGGCACCCGGCGGCTGCAGCGGCACGCAATTCATGCTGCGCTGCGCCATCACATCTAAGGCGCCGCCGGAAACCCCGAAAACGATCCTTGTTTCCAGTACGGCGTCGGCAGAGTCAAAGCAAGCTCCGAAGACTTGGACAAACGTCGATCAGCCCGCGCCGCGATGTCGCGAGCAGGCCGATCAAGATCAGCACGAATCCGCGGCAAAATCGGGCGCTTGCCTGTACTATTCCCGAGTCGCGCGCAGGGTCTTCGGCTGGGTCTTCAACAGGCTTTGGCGGGCGAAATCGCAGGCGCCGTCGCGGTGACTTACCCGGTCACCGTGGCGCCACTTACGTCCAGCGCACCACTTTGTCGAAATCGCTGAGCCAGCCAAATAGAAGCAGCGCCGTGGCCAGCGGTGCCAGGAACAGCGACACTTGCGATCCCACGCGCAGGAATCCGGTCCAGAAGACCGCCAGCAAGAGGCCGAATAGCAGGATCACCCAGCCGCCCAGTTCAGGCCCCCGCGCGGCGGCAAACAGCAATCCCGCGAGCAGGCAGAAGGTTCCCAACAACACGGGCACAGCCGGCAGATCGGACTGCAGCGCGCCCATGGGCCAGTCGTTGCGCCGCGCGAAGAGCGGGTACGTCGCCAGCGAAAGTCCCCATCCAAATGCGCCGACAGCCAATAAGAACAGCGCGTCGATCATTCCGGCATCTCCCCAAACCACGCCAACCGCGGCCTGTACCTATGTTGCAGCTCAAAGCCTAACAAGCCCCGCCGCCGCCGTCTAGATTTTGGGCCAGATCGCGGAGGCGTTTGCAGGCTTAGACTTGGCTTTGTGCCAAGAACCCGCGCGAACAGCCAGAAGACCATCGGGATGCGGTTAAATATGGCCCCCGGGCACGACCCAGCGGCGCTGTCGCGGACCCTTTCCAAATCACGTAGGCTAGGCCGACCGGCCCTGCTTCCAGGAGAGAGACATGTCCTTCAATCCGCGCCGCCTTGCCGCCGTCGCCGCAGCGCTGAGGAGCATACGAAATCTGGTTGTGACAGAGGGGCTCCACGAGGACTGGAGTACGGAACCCTACAACAACGCCATCACGCTGCTCGAAGGCGCGATCGATACCGACACCGATCACTTGACGATAGGCGAGGAAGAACTGACGGGACGTGATCTCCTAGTCCACCTCGATGCCTCCATTTCATTCCTGGAGACCTACGCCGGCGGCGCTGACGGCGACGACACGGACGATGACGACGACGATGATGATGACGGCGTGTTTGAAGACGACGACGACCTGGACATCAGCGAAGACGACGACGAGGACGGCGGTGCAGGCGGCGATGATGACGAGACCGGCACCGGGCCTGATAAACCCAAGGGCTCGACCATCCTCGGATTTCCGCGGCGGCGGTGAGGCATGGCCGCCCTCAGGCCTTCTTGACGAACTCGGACTTCAGCTGCATTGCGCCGACCCCGTCGATTTTGCAATCGATGTCGTGCCCGCCCGTACCATCGACCAAGCGGATGTTGCGGACCTTGGTTCCGACCTTCACGACCGTCGACGAACCCTTGATTTTTAGATCCTTGATGATGGTGACGCTGTCCCCGTCCGCCAGCACGTTGCCGACGGCATCCTGGATGATGCGCGGGGCATCGTCGCCCGGATCGGACTCCGCCGCCTCCGCGCTCCATTCGTGCGCACACTCTGGACACACGAACAGGCCGCGATCCTCATATGTGTAGGCCGATGCACACTTCGGGCAGTTGGGCAGGCCGGCCATCTCTGTGTTCCTTCGCCTCGTTCAGGCGCAACGTGTTGAGATGTCAGCCGCGACGCCAAATGGGCTGTACCGCCTAGGAGAGGAGTGCCGCGAGCCAGAACCAAATAGAAACCGCCCGCCCTGAAGACCGTGCCCAGCAGCATGCTACCGGTCGATTTCGCCGAAGACGATGTCGAGCGAACCGAGGATCGCCGATACGTCGGCCAGCATGTGCCCGCGGTTCAGGTGATCCATGGCGGCCAAATGCGGAAAGCCCGGCGCGCGGATCTTGCAGCGGTAGGGCTTATTGGAGCCGTCCGACACGAGGTAGACGCCGAACTCCCCCTTGGGGGCTTCGACGGCGGCGTAGACTTCTCCGGCCGGGACGTGGAACCCTTCGGTGTAGAGTTTGAAATGGTGGATCAGCGCTTCCATGGAACGCTTCATCTCACCCCGGCGCGGGGCCGCGACCTTCTTGTTTGCGGTCATGACCGGGCCCTGGCCATCGGGCGCCTTCAGCTTCTCGCATGCCTGCTTCATGATTTTGACGCTCTCGCGCATCTCGGCCATGCGGCACAGATAGCGGTCGTAGCAATCGCCGTTCTTACCGATCGGAATGTCGAAATCGAACTCATCGTAACACTCGTAGGGCTGCGCCTTGCGCAGGTCCCACGCCGCGCCCGAACCACGGACCATCACGCCCGAGAAGCCCCAGTCAAAGGCCTCGTCCAGCTTGACGATACCGATATCGACGTTGCGCTGCTTGAAGATGCGGTTGTCGGTCAAAAGACCCTCGATATCGTCGAGCACGTCCAGGAACGGGTCGCACCACGCCTCGATGTCATCGATCAATTCCGGCGGCAGATCCTGATGCACGCCCCCGATGCGGAAATACTTCGCATGCATGCGCGAACCCGAGGCGCGCTCATAGAAGACCATGAGTTTTTCACGTTCTTCGAAGCCCCACAGCGGCGGTGTCAGCGCACCGACGTCCATGGCTTGCGTGGTGACGTTCAGAAGATGCGAGAGGTGCCGGCCGATCTCGGAATAGAGTATCCGGATCAGCTGCGCCCGACGGGGCACGGTGATCCCCAAAAGCTTTTCCGCCGCAAGGCAGAAGGCGTGCTCCTGGTTCATCGGGGCCACATAGTCCAGCCGGTCGAAGTAGCCGATGGCCTGGGTGTAGGTCTTGGCTTCGATCAGCTTTTCGGTCCCGCGATGCAGCAGGCCCACGTGAGGATCGACGCGCTCGACGACTTCACCATCCAGCTCGAGCACCAAGCGCAACACGCCATGCGCGGCGGGATGCTGGGGCCCGAAGTTGATATTGAACTGGCGGATTTCAGTTTCGGCCATTGTGGTCACTCATTCCCCGGCGCGGACACCATGGCGATAAACTCAGCCTCGGTCAGCTTTCGGGTCGGGTTGGCGAATTCGTAGGCGGCAGGCTTGCAGTCGATGAATATTTCCGTCGTCAGCGCGAGCCCGTCCAGATCATCTATCGTACCAGCACTCACACCGAAATAGCCGAACGCTGGCGCGCTGTAGAAGAGGTGCGTCCCGCAGTCTTTGCAGAAGCGGCGTTCACCCCACTCTGACGACTTGTATATGGCGACATGATCACTTCCCTTCACGGCGGCAACGCCCGCCGCTTTCACCGACAATCCCGGCCCGCCGGACCAACGCCGGCACATCCCGCAATGGCACGCGTCGATTTCTAGCTCAGCCGGCATGAAAGTGTAGGTGACCTTGCCGCACAGGCACCGTCCGCTTCGCTCTGCATGTTCGGACATTGGCTGTCTCCTTATCAGGCCCTGGACCGCGCGGTCTCAAGTCCCCTTCCCCACGCCGCCGATTTCGCCCACGCGCGCCCGCTTGGCTTTTTCGTTGACCTTGGAGACGAACCGCTCCCATGGGACGATCATTCGCTCGTGACGGCCTTCGCCGATCTTCTCCAAACCGTCATGGGCGAACACCGTGAAGGCTACGCGGCGGCCTTGAATGCCGGTACACTCCGCGTCGACCGTGACAACCTGCCCCGGCACCGTTGCCGCGATGTGCGACACATCGATATGGATGCCAAGACTTCCCTCGCCCGGATTGAGATGCGGCTCCAGCACCTTGATGCACGCCCACTCCATCAACCCGACCATGAAACCGGTCGCAAAGACCGTCGGCATGAGTTGGAAGTCATGGGCTTCCGGATAAAGGTACGGCACCGTCTTGTTCGCCGGCACCTTGTACTCCAGCCGGGCTTTGTCACCCGGCTTCAGCGTGTCTTTCATCAGGGCGCCTCCACATCCTCAGCAATCCAGCGCGCGACCCGCAAAAGCCCGACCGCTGTCGCACCCGCCGCCACGCACCCCGTCAGGAAACCGAAACTGGACACACCAGCCGACCGGCCGATGACGGAATAGATCACCTCGCCAGCCGCGGCGATTGCCACGATCCCGACCAGGGTCACCCAGAACGGCCACCTGTTGCGCCGCGACGGTCCAGCCGAGAATGAACCCAGCGATCGCACGCGGCCAGTCGAGAATGACGGCAGCCATGACGATCAGCGCGACCAGGACCTTGGCGACGAGCGTGTTGTCCATCGCTTTGCGGCTCCTGGCCGGTTCAGGTTCCAGTGTCCGTGCCGCTATCCGTGACCTCCGGCGCCGCCACTTCGCGGGCCTTACCTGTGGCGATCAAATCGACCGAAAAATTATAAAAGCCGACGATGGAGTCGCCCTCGGTATGTCCGTGAGCGAATTGCTTGGCGACTTTCGAAAACGGGAAACACCAGTCGCCATTCTCGAAGCGCACGCCGATTTCGTCGCGCTCGTGCACGTCCCAGGCGCCGCCGGCGGCCGCAATGATGGCTTCTCCCAGGTAGCTGCCGAGGACCGACACCAACTGCGCCGCCTCGTCGCCGCCTGAAAATCGCTGACGCTGCCGTTCGATGTAGGCATCCACCCAAGCCACCGAATCCAGATCGTAACCGAATGCCGGTCCGGCCAGCGGGCCCAACTCGGCCAGCACCAAGGCCGCATTGCCGCGGATCATCGCGAGCCTCGGATCGTCCTCGGTCATTACCGCGATGCCTTTTCATCTCCCGGCAGAACCTCGGACATGCCTTCCCAGGGGCTCTCGAAATCGAAGTTCCGGAACTCCTGGGTGAGCTTCACAGGTTCATAGACGACGCGCTTCTTTTCATCGTCGTAACGCACTTCGACATACCCGGTGAGCGGAAAATCCTTGCGCAGCGGAAAGCCCTGGAAGCCGTAGTCCGTGAGCAGGCGGCGAAGGTCGGGATGTCCCGTAAACAGGATGCCGTACATGTCGTAGGCTTCGCGCTCGTACCAGTTGGCGGCCGCGAAAATATCCACCACGCTGGCAACCGGCGTCGCCTCGTCGGTTGTCAGCTTGAGGCGCATGCGCTGATTGAGACGCGGTGACAGCAGATGGTAGACGACGTCAAAGCGCTCACTGCGCTCGGGATAATCGACGCCGCAAATGTCCACCAGAACCTCGAACCGGCAGCGGCCATCGTCGCGCAGGACACGCAGGACCCGGGCCAGCTGTTCGCGGTCGACGGTGACCGTCAGTTCATCATAGGCGACATCAATTGCGCGCACGGCCGCCCCGAGTTTCACCTCGAGATAGTCGCCGAGTTCCTTTAGTGCTTCGCTCATGCTGGCCTCGAATGCGCCTCGCGGCGCGGGGCTTGTGACGGCAGTATTGCGCTTAGCGCTCGATGGTACCGGTGCGGCGGATCTTCCGCTGAAGAAGCAGCACGCCGTAGACGAGCGCTTCGGCCGTCGGGGGGCAGCCCGGCACGTAAATATCGACAGGCACGATGCGATCGCAGCCGCGCACCACCGCATAGGAATAGTGGTAGTAGCCGCCGCCGTTCGCGCACGACCCCATCGAGATCACATAGCGCGGCTCGGGCATCTGATCGTAGACCTTACGCAGCGCGGGGGCCATCTTGTTGGTCAGCGTCCCGGCGACGATCATCACGTCCGACTGGCGGGGCGATGCGCGCGGCGCAAACCCGAAGCGCTCCAGATCGTAGCGCGGCATCGACGCCTGCATCATTTCCACCGCGCAGCAGGCGAGACCGAACGTCATCCACATGAGCGAGCCGGTGCGCGCCCAGTTGATGAGGTCGTCCGTGGTCGTAACAAGGAAGCCCTTGTCCGCCAGCTCATTCGAGATGGCCGTGAACGACGGGTCGCCCGGTTTGATCACGCCAGGGCCGCCCAGACCTTCCTTGGCCGTATCGTAGGCAAGACGGTCGCGATAATCCGGGGGTACAATCAATCCCATTCGAGTGCTCCCTTGCGCCATTCGTAGATGAAGCCGACGGTAAGCACGCCAAGGAACACCATCATGGACCAGAAACCGAATTCGCCCAAATCCTTGAACACGACGGCCCAGGGGAACAGGAAGGCGACTTCGAGATCGAAAATAATGAAGAGGATCGAGACGAGATAGAAGCGCACGTCAAATTTCATGCGCGCGTCATCGAACGCATTGAATCCGCATTCGTAGGCAGACACTTTTTCCGGGTCGGGATTGCGCACCGCGACCAGGAATGGCGCGATCATCAGAATGCCCATAAAGGCGAGCGACACGCCGATGAAGACGGCAAGGGGCAGATAGTCGGTGAGGAGTTGATCCACCGGGGTCTCCTGGGGCTAGGAGCGGCCAGCCGATCGGGCCCGCACCGCACACGCAAGACCCTGTTAACGCAGCCCCATGCGCCGCGCAACCGGACCAGTTGTCTTGCTTTCGTCCTATCCCGGGGTTGAACCGTGTGAAGACGGGCCTCTCGCCTGAGAGAGTTTGCCTCACGCGCGCTGTTCCCGCTGCCTTACGGCAGCAGGGCGCGCTCCGGCGGGGCGGCCTGTTCGGCCGGGCTCGCCTTGCGAGCCAGGTGCCAAGGGCGCCGCCTCGGAGAAGTCCCGAGCGAAGCGTGGAACAGTTGTCGCGAGAAAAACAACGGCCCGAAGGGCCCGGGAGCAAAGCGACCCGCCGCAAGCGGCGCCCCCTCGGAGACATCCCGAGCAAAGCGAGGATCAGATGCCGTGAGAGGACCCCCGGCCCGAAGGGCCCGGGAGCAAAGCGACCCGCCGCAAGCGGCGCCCCCTCGGAGATATCCCGAGCAAAGCGAGGATCAGATGTCGTGAGAGGAAAAATGGCGCGAGAGACGGGACTTGAACCCGCGGCCTCCGCCGTGACAGGGCGGCGCTCTAACCAACTGAGCTACTCCCGCAAACCGGTAGTTCGCGCGGCACTCGAAAGCGCCGCGGAGTCACGAGCGATCGGATACGGGTTCGCCCGGGGGAAGTCAAGCGGAGTTGCCGGACTTGCACCCGGCCGCGACACCCCATCCCGGAGCCATGGCCCCCGGCGTGGACGGCGCTCATTCTCGCTTAAACCCTTGAGTTTAGACTTACCCCCTTTCGGTGGTCAGGGGACCGGGGCCCATCATGCGGTCGAGTTCGGGGTTGTATGTCAGTAGGCTGGATCACGTCCGCGCGCTTGCGGCGTTCCTGGTCTATTGCTGGCATTTCGTGCACGTGCACGTCCCCTTCGATACTGTCCCACACTTCCCTCCATTTTCACTGTTTGAGGAGGGGCATATCGGCGTCGCCCTGTTCATGACGCTGTCGGGCTACCTGTTCGCCAAGATCATCGACGGAAGGCCCTTGGACTTGCGGCGCTTTTATACCAATCGCGTCCTGCGGCTGGCGCCTTTGCTGATCGTCGTTCTCGCCTACTGGGCCTTACGCGGGCATCTGACTGCGACGGCATTCCTGCAGGGGTTCCTGCTACCGACGTGGAGCGGCGGGGCGTGGTCCGTGGCCGTCGAGTTGCACTTCTACGCCGTCTTTCCCTTGATCCTCTGGCTGCAGCGCGGCCATCGCATCGGCGCCCTCTTGGCGATTTTTGCTTTTTCGCTCGGGATCCGCGCGGCCGTGTGGGCGACGACGGGGACGGTGCAAGCTTTCAGCTATTGGACACTCGGCGGCGCGATCGATCTGTTCGCCGCCGGCATGCTCTGGCACGAACTTGCCAAACGGCCGGCGGTGCGCGACCACGCCGCCCTCGTACTCAGTGTCTCGGTCGTTGCGCTCATCGCTGCCTGGCATGCGTTCAATGCCGCCGGCGGCTTCTACGGTCTGGGCGGCAGCCCCTCGCCATCGCCCCTGTGGATCGTGCTCCCGACGCTGCAGGGCCTAGCCTTCGGCGCGCTGATCGTGGGCTACGAGTATGGCCGGTTCACGCTGCCGCGCATCATCGACCACACACTCGCCAAGACCGGAGAAGTTTCCTACTCGATCTATTTGCTGCACTTCATCGTCTATCCGACGTTCGTCAAGCAGCTGGCCGCGGCGGGCTTCGACATGGCGTCGTTCGGCGTCGCTCTTGCGCTGGCCGCCGCAACCTTCCCGCTCGTCGTCGGGCTGGCGATGCTGTCCTATCGCTTCATCGAGCAGCCCTTCCTCAAGCTGCGCGGCACCTACGACAAACCAACAGCATCCTCTGCGGCCTGGGGCACAAGCCCGGCGCGCGCCCTCACAACCCAAGGCTAAGGTCACGCGTCTGCGGAGAAGCGGTCAGCCCACGCGGCGCATGAAGTCGCGCTTGCCGATTTCCAGACCGTTGTGGCGCAGGATGCCGTAGGCCGTGGCGCAGTGGAAATAGAAATTCGGCAGCGCAAAGTGCAGCAGATACTCCTGGCCTGAGAACGTCATCTCGTTCGGTCCAACCTTGATGGTGAGCGGGCGCGCGTCTGAGCGCTCCATTTGGTCCGGCGTCACGGCGGCAAGCACCGCCAGCGTGCGGGCGATGCGGCCCTTCAGATCATCGAAGGAGGCTTCCCCATCGGTCTCCGCGGGAAGTTCGACGTTGGCCAACCGCTGCACGGTGAGCGCGGCGAACTTGCAGCTCTCCTGCACCTGGCGCGTGAAGTTGAACATGTCCGGATAGAGCCGCGCCGTCAGCAAGGTCTCCGGCGCGATCTTCTTCGCGGCCGCATAGGTCACGGCCTTGTCGAGAATGCCGTCCAGTGCGTGCAGATGCTTCTGAAAGGACGGAACGGCGATCGCATACATCGAAACAGACATGGGGTTCTCCGGAGTGCGGCAACCGCGCATCGGTTGCCGACGACCGGTTTACCCGCCCCGCCACCGCTTCGCCAGTCACACGATGCCGTGAGTGAAAATTAGAGGCCCGAAGGGCCAAGGCGCCAAGGGCGCCCGCGGCAAGCCGCGCCCCCTCGGAGGCATCCCGAGCAGCGCGAGGATCAGATGCCGTGAGAGAAACATGGTGGGAGGTGAGGGGATCGAACCCCCGAAGTTTCTGCCTCACGCGCGCTGGTCCCTCTGCCATGGGCAGAGGGGCGCGCTCCGGCGGGGCGGCCTCTTCGGCCGGGCTCGTCTTGCGAGCCGGGCGCCAAGGGCGCCCGCGGCAAGCCGCGCCCCCTCGGAGGCATCCCGAGCAAAGCGAGGATCAGATGCCGTGAGAGAAAGATGGTGGGAGGTGAGGGGATCGAACCCCCGACATCTTCGGTGTAAACGAAGCGCTCTACCGCTGAGCTAACCTCCCGGACGTTTCCGGGTAACTGATAGGGCCCACAGGGCCCGGGAGCAAGGCGACCCGGCGCAATCGCCGCCCTCACGGAGCGCACATGATCGCTTCAGCGATCTGATCAGCGCGCGTGAGTGAATAATTCCGGCTGACTTCCCGGACAGGCCCGGACCATTTGGCGCCTGCAAGTCCGGCGTGCAACGCGCCTCGTCGCAGGCGCCGCCCTCACGACGCGCACCTGATCGCGCAAGCGATCAAGTCAGCGCGTGAGAGGCTGGACCTTAATTCAGCGCGTCCTTCAGGCCCTTGGCGGGCGTGAACTTGGCGACACGCGAGGCAGGGATCTTGATCGTGGCGCCCGTCGCGGGATTCCGGCCTTCGCGGGCCTTGCGCGCGGCCACCTTGAACGTGCCGAAGTCAGGCAAGCGAACTTCCGCGCCGTCCTTCAAAGTACTGCGGATGTGTCCGAGCACGGCATCCACGACCGTCGTCGCCTTTTCCTTGGTCATCTCGCAATCGCGAGCGACGGCGTCGATCAAATCCTTCTTGCTCATTGCTCTTATCCTTCGGTTGTTATCGATGGGGCAAGTTTATTGGGAGTGCGAATGCGACGGGCGATCTAATACGATCAGCCTCGAAAGCCGCGGGTGGCGTGGCCGCAGAAAGCGCGTAAAAGGCGGGAGCGTCAAGCCCAAAAACCGCTATTTTCGGCGTAAAATGGGGGTTGAACGCGAACATTTCGCGGGGCAGACGATCGGAACAATGCAAAGGCCCCGCAGCGAATTCGCCGCAGGGCCTCTTTTCGTTCCGCGTGCCCAGTGGAGGCGAACGCAGTAAGCTTAGTGTGCGGTCACACGCGTGCTGTCTTTACCATCTTCGCTGGCCACTTCAGGTTCGGGAGCAGTGTCATCCCAACTGATGGCATCGGGCACACGCACCAGTGCCGCCTTCAACACATCTTCCATGCGGGTAGCCGGCACGATGGTGATCTTCTTCTTCACCTCATCGGGAATCTCGGCGAGATCCTTGACGTTTTCTTCCGGGATCACGACGGTGGTGATGCCCCCGCGGAGCGCGGCCAGAAGCTTCTCCTTCAAGCCTCCGATCGGCAGCACGCGGCCGCGCAGCGTGATCTCGCCCGTCATCGCCACATCCTTGCGGACGGGTATGCCGGTGAGCACGGAGATGATCGCGGTCGCCATCGCGACACCCGCCGAGGGTCCGTCCTTGGGCGTCGCGCCTTCCGGCACGTGCACGTGGATGTCCTTCTTCTCGAACAGGCTCGGATGAATGCCGAACTCCACCGACCTTGAACGCACATAGGCGTTCGCCGCCGAAATGGATTCCTTCATCACGTCGCGCAGGTTGCCCGTGACGGTCATCTTGCCCTTGCCGGGCATCATGACGCCTTCGATGGTCAGCAACTCGCCGCCGACTTCCGTCCACGCCAGCCCCGTGACGATGCCGATCTGATCTTCCAGTTCGGCCTCGCCATAGCGGTACTTCGGCACGCCGAGGTAGTCCTTCACGTTCGCGGCCGTCACCTGCACGGTTTTGGCCTCGCTCGTCAGGATTTCCTTGACGGCCTTGCGCGCCAGCTTGGCCATCTCACGTTCGAGCGAGCGCACACCCGCTTCGCGTGTGTAGCGGCGGATCACTTCGCGGATCGCACTGTCGTCAACGGCCCACTCGCCCGGCTCCAGGCCGTGCGCGCTGGCCTGCTCGGCTAGCAAATGCCGCTTGGCGATTTCGACCTTCTCGTCTTCCGTGTAGCCCGCAAGCCGGATGATCTCCATACGGTCGAGCAAGGCCGGCGGGATGTTGAGCGTATTCGCCGTGGTCACGAACATCACGCTCGAGAGATCATAATCGACCTCCAGATAGTGGTCCGAGAACGTCGAGTTCTGCTCCGGATCGAGCACCTCGAGCAAGGCCGCCGCCGGATCGCCGCGGAAGTCCTGGCCCATCTTGTCGATCTCATCGAGGAGGAAGAGCGGATTGGTCCGCTTCGCCTTCTTCATCGACTGGATGACCTTGCCGGGCATGGACCCGATGTAGGTGCGGCGGTGGCCACGTATTTCCGCCTCGTCGCGCACGCCGCCCAGCGACATCCGCACGAACTCGCGGCCCGTGGCATTGGCGATCGATTTGCCAAGCGAGGTCTTACCGACGCCGGGAGGACCGACGAGGCACAGGATGGGACCCTTCAGCTTGTTGGTACGCGCCTGGACCGCGAGATATTCGAGAATGCGCTCCTTCACCTTCTCAAGGCCGTAGTGCTCGGCATCGAGAACTTGCTGCGCCTCGTCGAGGTCCTTCTTGACCTTGCCCTTGATCCCCCACGGGATCGACAACAGCCAATCGAGGTAGTTGCGCACCACCGTCGCTTCAGCCGACATCGGGCTCATCTGCTTGAGCTTCTTCAGCTCAGCAAGCGCCTTGTCCTTGGCTTCCTTCGACAGCTTGGTGTTCTCGATCTTCTCCTCGAACTCGGAGATGTCGTCGCGCTCGTCGTTGTCGCCGAGTTCCTTCTGAATGGCCTTCATCTGCTCATTCAGATAGTACTCGCGCTGCGTCTTCTCCATCTGGCGCTTGACGCGCGAGCGGATGCGCTTCTCGACCTGGAGAACGGAAATCTCGCTCTCCATCAGCGTGTAGACTTTTTCCAGACGCTCGGAGATCGTCTTCGTTTCGAGAATGTCCTGCTTGTCGGCGATCTTGATCGCCAGGTGCGAGGCGATCGTGTCGGCAAGCTTGGAATAGTCCTCGATCTGGGCGACCGTCCCCAGCACTTCCGGCGAGATCTTCTTGTTGAGCTTCACATAGCTCTCGAACTGCGAAACGGCCGACCGGGCCATCGCTTCGATCTCGTCCTTGGCGCCATCGACCTCGCCGATGCGCTCGATTTCCGCTTCGAAGAAATCCGGGTTGTCGGTGTAGCGCACGATCTTAGCGCGCGCGACGCCTTCCACCAGCACCTTCACGGTGCCGTCGGGCAGCTTCAAAAGCTGAAGCACGGAGGCCAGCGTGCCGGTCTCGTAAATGGCATCGGTCGCGGGGTCGTCGTCGCCGGCATTCTTCTGCGCGGCAAGCAGAATGTGCTTGTCGGCGTTCATGACCTCACCGAGCGCGTTGATCGATTTTTCGCGGCCAACGAAGAGCGGCACGATCATGTAGGGGAACACGACGATATCGCGCAGAGGGAGGACCGGATACCGCGCCCGTCCGCCTGCCTTCTCGCGTGTCGGCTTGTCTTCGCTCATGGCTCACCTTCTTATGCGCGGCTCACACGTGGCGTCCGCGCCTACTTTCGTTTGCGCTCCAGGCTCATCATCCTGGTCCGTCTGGTTGTCCCCTTTGAGGCGGATCGCCAGCCGACCATGAAACTGAAGCCCGGGCTTCTCCACCAGTCTCCCACGGCGCGGCAGGAATTGCCACGACCGTGCGAGTCATCCGGGGCCCGGAGTGAACATTTGGGGATCGCCGGCGCAGGATCAAGGTGCAGTTCCGCACCCAGGTGCAGTTGTACACCGGTCTCGCACCGCAGACGGGTTCAGCCCAGCCGTCAGGAGGCGGACGAACCCTTTTCCTCGGCGCGATCGGTATAGATGCGCAGCGGCTTAGCGCCGCCTTCGACCACTTCCGGACCGATGACGATTTCTTCCACACCCTTGAGGGCGGGCAAATCGTACATCGTGTCGAGGAGGATGGCCTCCATGATCGACCGCAGACCGCGCGCGCCCGTCTTACGCTCGATGGCCCGGCGCGAAATTGCCTTCAGCGCATCCAGCGTGATGGTCAGCTTGACGTCTTCCATCTCGAACAGGCGCTGGTACTGCTTCACAAGCGCGTTTTTCGGCTCGGTCAGGATCTGAACCAGCGCGGACTCGTCGAGGTCTTCGAGCGTAGCGATAACCGGCAGTCGGCCGATGAATTCCGGGATCAGGCCGAACTTGAGCAAATCCTCAGGTTCAACCTGGCGCAGCACTTCGCCCGTGCGCCGCTCGTCGGGGCCCGTCACCTTGGCGCCGAAGCCAATGGACGTGCCGCGGCCGCGTCCGGAAATGATCTTTTCCAGACCCGCGAACGCACCGCCGCAGATGAACAGGATGTTCGACGTATCGACCTGCAGGAACTCCTGCTGGGGATGCTTGCGGCCACCCTGCGGGGGAACCGATGCGACGGTCCCTTCCATGATCTTCAACAGCGCCTGCTGCACGCCCTCGCCCGACACGTCGCGGGTGATCGAGGGGTTGTCCGACTTGCGCGAGATCTTGTCGATTTCGTCGATGTAGACGATGCCGCGCTGCGCACGCTCGACGTTGTAGTCGGCGTTCTGCAGGAGCTTCAGGATGATGTTCTCGACGTCCTCGCCGACGTAGCCGGCTTCGGTCAGCGTCGTGGCGTCGGCCATCGTGAAGGGCACGTCGAGGATGCGCGCCAGCGTCTGCGCGAGCAGCGTCTTGCCGCAACCTGTTGGACCGACGAGCAGGATGTTTGACTTGGCCAGTTCGACGTCGTTGTTCTTGGCGGCGTGGCTTAGGCGCTTGTAATGGTTGTGCACGGCCACCGACAGCACGCGCTTGGCGTGGTACTGGCCGATGACATAGCTGTCGAGCACCGTGCAGATTTCCTGCGGTGTCGGCACGCCGTCGCGCGACTTCACGAGGGTGTTCTTGTTCTCCTCGCGGATGATGTCCATGCACAGCTCGACGCATTCGTCGCAGATGAACACCGTCGGCCCCGCAATCAATTTGCGGACCTCGTGCTGGCTCTTGCCGCAGAAGGAGCAATACAGGGTGTTCTTCTCTTGGGCCATTGCGTCTCTCGCACCCGTATGCCGGGAGTGGGGCCATTGGACCGGCGTAAGCCCAGCTGGCGTTGGAGGGGAGGCCGGGGACACGTGCCTCTAGAACCGGAATCTCACTGCACGATCAGACACGCTAACGCCCGGCAGATCAAGAATGGATTAACACAAGGCCAGGGGCGCCCCGAGCGCAAGCGTCCCGATTACCACAGAGTTACCGCGCCGTCGCGTTGGCGGAACGATCCGTGATCAACCGGACCCGGAGTTTGGCCTCAAACCGTGACCATTCCAAGCCCGAATGGGCTTCATTTGAGGGCAGACGTTCATCTTTTGCCCCTGCTCCGTACCCTCGGGGCGGAACATAATCCGCCCCGGGTACCTGTTCGCAGCGGCGGTATCAGGCCGGCTTGACGTCGCCGAGCTTGCCTTCGACCTCGTCGCGGGTCTGCAGAACCTGATCGACGATACCGAAATCCCGGGCCTGCTCGGCCGTCATGAAGTAATCGCGGTCAAGTGTTTTTTCAATCATTTCATAGGGTTGATTGGTGTGCTTCACATAGACTTCGTTGAGCCGGCGCTTCATCTTGATGATGTCTTCGGCATGGCGTTCGATGTCGGAGGCCTGACCGGAGAACCCGCCCGAAGGCTGATGCACCATGATGCGCGCGTTTGGCAGAGCGAAGCGCATGTCCTTGGCGCCCGCGCACAGCAGCAGCGACCCCATCGACGCGGCCTGCCCGATACAGAGCGTGGCCACCGGCGGCTTGATGAACTGAATGGTGTCGTAGATCGCCATCCCCGAGGTCACGACGCCGCCTGGGGAGTTGATATACATGGAGATTTCCTTCTTCGGATTCTCCGACTCCAGGAACAGGAGCTGCATGCAGATCGACGAGGCCATGTGGTCCTCGACCGGGCCGGTGACGAAGATGATGCGCTCCTTCAAAAGGCGCGAGGGCAGATCATAGCCGCGCTCACCGCGCGCGGTCTGCTCCACGACCATCGGCCAGAAGGTATTGGTGATAGTGGCGATGGGATCGCGCATGGGAAGGGTTCTCCTCGTTCAAACGGCTCGGAAGGCGACGGGCCGCGCTCGTATGGGCGCGCCCGGACGTGAAGGGAAGCGGCCGGATGCGCGTTAGACTTCGCGCCCGGCCGCTCTTAG
Organism: uncultured Alphaproteobacteria bacterium; assembly: GCA_963786675.1. Classification (GTDB taxonomy): domain Bacteria; phylum Pseudomonadota; class Alphaproteobacteria; order Rhizobiales; family Hyphomicrobiaceae; genus JAGVSR01. The sequence continues at coordinate 961,396 of CAWAZY010000003.1, forward strand.
GTTTGGGGTCTCGGCAGCCCGCCCGCAAGGCCCGTCGCAAAACTTCCATAGGGTTGCTCAGGCACCGCTGTCATCGCAGCCCGCGGCCAAGACCACATCAGCTCTCGGTCGCCGCCTTGACCTGCTCGTAAAGCTCTTCGCGGCTGACCGGCTTCTCGCTGACCTTGGCCTTGCCGAGCACCAGATCGACCACCTTGTCCTCGAAGATCGGCGCGCGCAGTTCCTGCAGAGCGCCGGGTGTCTTCTCGAAGTACTCGTAGACGAACTTTTCCTGGCCCGGATACCGGCGTGCCTGCTCCATGAGCGCGACCCGCATTTCGTCCTGGGTCACCTCTATCTTGTTCTGTGCGCCGATCTCACCGATGACGAGACCCAAACGCACACGCCGCTCGGCGATGGCCTGGTATTCCTTGCGCAGTTCCTCTTCCGACTTGCCCTCGTCGGCGATGTCCTTGCCCTGCTGCTTGAGGCTCTGTTCGAGCTGACGCCAGATGCCTTCGAACTCGCGCGTGACCAGCGACTGCGGCAGCTCGAACGCGTGCAGCGATTCCAGCTTGTCCAGCAGTTCGCGCTTCAGCTTCACGCGCGCGGCACCATCGAATTCGGACTTGATCTGCTTGGAGATCAGCTCCTTCAGATTGTCCACGTTCTCAGCGCCGAAGGCCTTGGCCATCTCGTCATCGAGCACGGCCGTCACGGGCTTTTCAACCAGCGAGACCGTGACATTAAACACGGCATCCTTGCCGGCCAGCGTTTCGACCGAATAGTCGTCGGGAAAGCGGCACGCCACGTCCTTCGTCTCGCCCGCACCCATGCCGACGATGCCATCCTCGAAGCCCGGAATGAATCCGGCGTTGCCGATGACGAGGCTGAGGCCTTCGCCCGTTCCGCCCTCGAAGGGTTCGCCAGCGATCGTGCCTGCGTACGAAATGGTGACACGGTCGCCGGTCTCAGCCTTGCGGTCTGCGTCGGCCTCGAAGCTGCCAGCGCGCGCCAGGAGATCGTCGATCGACTTCTGCAGCGTTTCCGCGTCAACTTCAGCCGAAAGCCGCTCCAGTTCAATGTTCGAGAAATCGGTCAGCGCGATCTCCGGCACGACTTCGAACGACATCGAGTAGGCAAGATCCTTCTTGCCTTCCAGAACCTGATTGATGTCGTCCTGGTCTTCCGACAGCGAGATGTTGGGCATCTCGGCCGGGCGCTCCTTGCGCTCGCGGATCGCTTTTTCGCTCGTATCGCGGATGGTGTCCTGCAAGACCTCGGTCATCAGCGAGCGGCCGTAGACCTTCTTGATGTGGGCCACGGGCACCTTGCCCTTGCGGAAGCCCTTGAGCTGGACATTGTCCTTCACCTGATCCAGGCGCGAGGCGAGGCGTTCCTCGATCTCCGCTGCGCCGACCACCACCTTGAGCGTCCGCTTCAGGCCGTCCTCGTTGGCCTCGATAATCTGCATCGTGTTCTTGCCTTTTTCCGTTGTGTTCCGTTCGTGGCCGCCTCCTCCCGGATGACGTCCGCTTGAATTCCTTGCCGGCCGGCGCCCCTGAGCTGGTTGCTAATTGGTGCGGGCGGAGGGACTTGAACCCCCACGGCCAAGGCCACCAGAACCTAAATCTGGCGTGTCTACCAATTCCACCACGCCCGCGAGGTGTGCCTACAGCACGGCCGCCCTACCCAAAAATCAAGGCGGACGGCTGTCGTCAATCTGTCCGCCGGAGCCCAAGCCCGGTGGCGAACACGGCGCTCATATAGGCAGCAACCCCCCCCGAGATCAACGGTCATCTGGCGCCCCGCCGCGCGGCCGCGTCGCATGGTGAACCGTGTTCTTTTCCGGAGCTCAGACGCCCCAAAATGCCGGCAGCCGGTCCCTCGTGAGAGGAACCGGCTGCCAAAGGTCACGAACCGGGGGAAGGACCGTGGCTTATTTCATGGCGTCATAGGCGCAGCAGTTGTCCTGCCCGAAGTGGTAGCGCAGGCCAATCTTGAACTCGTGGGCGTCAAGGTCATCGATCTTCACTTCAGGATTGAAATTCTGGCCCGAGTTCGACGTCGCCCGACTTGGCATCGCCCATGTTGATGTAGCGATAACCGAGATCAAGAATGGCACGCTCCGAGATCTGGTAGCCAACACCGGCCATCAGCGACCAGGCGAACGACAGCGTTTCTTCACCGCGGATCTGATGGATGAGGTTGGGGTTCTCCGTGAAGTCGACATCATCGACCGTATGGTAGGCCACGCCGACGCCGGCGCCGACATAGGGCACGAAACGATTGAAGTTGCCGAGATCCTTATAGAAGTTGGCCATCAGCGTGTAGGACTGGACGCTGGTGTGCAGCGGGTCTTCGCCGTCCGGCAGATCGGTGCCCGTGGGCTGACCAATCAGCGTTCCGCGATAGAATGCCGGCTCGCCGTCGATTTTGCGATCGCCGCGATAACCGAACATCAGTTCAGCGCGGAAGCCGCGCGAGCCCGAGCCGCAGCCGATGCCGCCTTCGGCGAGCCACGTGTTTTCAATGCTGACGTTGGAGACGCTGTTGCCTTCGAGGACAAAATTGACTTCACCTTCGTCGATGATGCCATTTGCGTTGTGATCGGCATCGAATACTTCGTTGTTCACAGGCCAGCGAACCGAGGGATCCTGCGAGACGGAGTAGCCAACGTCGCCGCGGAAGTAGCAGGGGCCGGCACCCATGCTCACGGGCATGGCGGCGGGCGCATAGTTGTCCTTGATCGAACCGCCCAGGTCGGCAGCACCGGCACCATGGGAAGTGGCCATTGCGAACGCCAGCACGGTGGAGGCCACGGAGGCCTTCAGCATGGTCTTCATGATCCTTAACCCTCTTTTAACCGGCGTGCGGCTCACCCGATCGCCTGAACTAGGTAGGCTGAGGATGAGGCCATGCGGTTAAAGCAGAGTTAATCGGCGTACGGATTTGATACGGGCGCCACTCAAGCGGACGGAGCGGGCGTTGGCGGCTGGGTTTCTTCGGCGGCATGATCCGCGGTCTTGCGCGCGTACTTCGCTGCCAGGATGTAGAACACCGGCGTGAAGATCAGCCCGAACAGGGTCACACCGATCATGCCCGAAAATACAGCCGTACCGAGCGACTGACGCATCTCCGCGCCCGCGCCCGTCGCGATGACAAGCGGTGCCACGCCGAGGATGAAGGCCAGCGACGTCATGATGATCGGCCGCAAGCGCGTGCGTGCCGCTTCCACCGCTGCATCGAAGCGGTTCATCCCCTGATCTTGCGCCTGTTTGGCGAACTCAACGATGAGGATGGCGTTCTTCGCCGCAAGCCCGACGAGCACAACGAGACCGATCTCGACCAGGATGTTGCGATCGAAGCCGCGCAAGTTCACGCCGATCATGGCCGCGAGGATGCACATTGGCACGATCATGATGACCGCGATCGGCAACAGCCAGCTCTCATAGAGGGCCGCGAGCAGCAGGAAGACGAAGAGCACGGCCAGGCCGAATGCAAAAATGGCCGTGTTGCCCGCGAGCTTTTCCTGCAGCGCGATTTCCGTCCACTCAAAGCCGAAACCGGACGGCAACTTCTCGGCGGTAATCGCTTCGATGGCCTTGATCGCATCGCCCGAAGACATGCCTTGCTTCAAGCCGACCTGCACTTCCGCGGCGGGATAGAGATTGTAGCGCGGCACACGGTAGGCGCCCGTCGTATCGGCAAATGTCGCCACCGCGCCCAACGGCACCATGTCGCCCGAATTGGAGCGCGTCTCCAGGTTGGCGACATCGCGCGGTGTGACACGGAAGGGATCATCGGCCTGGGCCGTGACGCGGTACGTGCGTCCCAAAATGTTAAAGTCGTTGACGAAGGCCGAGCCCATGTACACCGACAGCGCCTCGAACACGCGGCTGATTGGAACGCCCAGCTGTTCGGCCTTGGTGCGATCGATCTCAGCCCAGATCTTCGGCGTGCGCGTGTTGAACAGGGCAAACGACTGCGCCACACCCGGAACTTTGCCGATCTCACCCGAGATGGCCTGCGTCGTCGCCTCCAAAGCCGGCAGGCCGCGCCCGGCCCTGTCCTGCACAAACCCCTTCAAGCCGCCGCTGGTGCCGATACCGGGAACCGCCGGGGGTTCGATGACGAGGATAAAGGCTTCGCGCAGCTTGAACATCTCCGCGCGCAGATCCTGCAGGATCTCATCCTTGGTGATGCCGGCCAGGAGCCGGTCTTCAAATGGATCAAGCCGCACGAAGATAACACCCGTGTTGGGCGCGTTGGATCGGGTGGCGCCGTCGAACCCGGCAAAACCAACCGCTGCCTCGACACCGGGCCTTGAGCGGAGAACAGTCGACGCCTTTTTCAGCACCGTGTCGGTGCGCTCGAGTGTGGACCCGGGCGGAAGCTGGATGGCCGTGATGAAGTAGGTCCGGTCCAGCTGCGGAATGAGACCGGTGGGGGTGCTGTCTAGCCGCTGCCACGTGAGGAACAACAGCCCGGCGTAGATGATCAGCATGACGAGAGAGATGCGGATCAACCGCCCCGTCAACCACGCATAGCCGGCCGTCGCCCGCTCAAACAGCCAGTTAAATCCCGACAGAAAACCGCGCACCGGCGCACCGGTCAGATGCACGATCCGTCCCAGCACGCCCTTGCGTTCCTGATGCGCACCGTGCGGCTTCAGCAGCACCGCCGAGAGGGCCGGTGAAAGCGTAAGGGACACGAACAGCGAAATGATTGTCGAGGCCGCGATGGTGATCGCGAACTGCTTGTAGAAGGTCCCCTGCAGCCCGCTGATGAAGGCGGTGGGAAGGAACACGCCGATCAAGACGAGCGATATCGCGATGAGCGCGCCGCCGACCTCGTCCATGGTTTTGTGCGCGGCTTCCCGGGGCGAATAGCCCTTGGCAATATAGCGCTCGACATTCTCGACCACCACGATCGCGTCGTCCACGACGATGCCGATGGCCAAGATGAGCCCGAACAGCGAAAGGGTATTGAACGAGATGCCCAGCGCCGCCATCACCGCCCACGAACCGATGATGGACACGGGGATCGCCACGATCGGGATGACCGCCGCGCGCCATGTCTGCAGGAACAGGATGACGACGAGCACGACCAGCAGCAGTGCCTCGATGAAGGTCAGCATGACGGCGTCGATCGAGAACTGAATGAAGTCCGTCGGGTTGTAGACGATGGAATACTTGACCCCCGGCGGGAACACCTTGGCTGAGATCGGCCATCGCCGATTTGACGTTGTCGGCGGTCGCCAGCGCATTGGAGCCTGGACGCTGGAAGATCACGATAGCGGTCGCAACATCGTCGTCGAGATAGGCGTTGACGGTGTAATCCTGCGATCCCAGCTCAATGCGCGCGACATCGCGCAACCGCACAACTTGCCCGTCGCCATCCGTTTTGATGACGACATTCTCGAATTCCTCCACGCTGCTCAGGCGCCCCAGCGTCTCGACCGCCAGGGTGAAAGCTCCCTCCGACATCGCCGGCGGCTGATTGATGGACCCGGCCGCAACCTGGAGGTTCGCCGCGCGCAGAGCCTGGACCACCTCGCCCGCCGTCATGCTGCGGGCTGCCACCTTTGCCGGATCGAGCCAGACCCGCATGGCGTAGTCGCGCGCACCGAACACCCGCACGTCGCCCACACCGTCGATGCGCGCCAGCCGGTCTTTCACGTAGAGCGTGGCATAGTTGGAAATGTACTGCTGATCGCGCGATCCGTCCGGCGAGCGCATGTGCACGACCATCATCAGGTCGGGCGACGCCTTGAGCACCGACAGACCGAGGCGGCGCACATCTTCCGGCAGGCGCGGCTCGGCCACCGAAACGCGGTTCTGCACGAGAACCTGCGCCTGATCGATATCGGTGCCCGGCTTGAACACGACGTTGATCGACAGCCGCCCGTCTCCCGTGGACTGGGAGAAGATGTAGAGCATGTCGTCGACGCCGTTGACTTCCTGCTCGATGGGCGCGGCGACCGTCTCGGCGATGGTGGCTGCATCGGCGCCCGGGTACGTGGCGGTGATGTTGACCGTCGGCGGGGCGATCTCGGGGTATTCCGAAATCGGCAGCGCTGAACCCGCGATCAGGCCGATGATCGTGATGATGACCGACAGAACGGTGGCAAAGATCGGCCGGTCGATGAAGAAGTGGGGAAAGCGCATGCCGTCCGATCCTGTTGCGGTCCGTGCCGGGACCGCCCCGGGCGATCCGGGGCGATCCGTGATGTCAGTGCTCGCCGTCAGTTGGCGACCATTTCGATGGCGCCCATCTCGGGCGTGACCTTGGCGCCCTGGCGCACCATCGGGTTGGCGATACCGTTGATCACCACCCGGTCCTTGGCATCGAGACCCGCCGTGACCACCCGAAGCCCACCTTCAAGCGGACCCAGCGTCACGGGCTTGCCTTTGATGACGCCATCGTCGCCGACTACGAATACAATCTTACGGGCCTGATCGGAGACGATCGCCACGTCTGGGATGAGCAGCGCATCGACATCACCGCCGAAGAGGGCAATACGGCCGAACAATCCCGGTGCCAGAATGCGATCCGGATTGGCGATGACGGCCCGGCCGCGCATGGTGCCGGAGCGCGGATTGAGCGCGTTGTCCACGAAGTCCATCTTGCCGTCGTGGCTGAACGACGTCTCGTCGCCGAGCTTGATCTTGACCGGGTTGCTGACGGTTCGCGATGAGACGCGCGCACCGGAATTATTGAGGCGCATGTAGCGCAGGTAGTCGGATTCGGAGACGTCGAAGACGAAGTGGATCGGATCCAGCGTCACGATGGTCGCCAGAAGCGTGGTCGCCCCCGAGCCGCCATTGACGAGATTGCCGGCATCGACCTTGCGGTCGGAGATCCGTCCGCCCACGGCCGCCGTGACGCGGGTCCATTCCAGATTGAGTTCGGCATTCTTCAGCGCGGCCTCAGCGGCGAGCTTGCTCGCCCGCGCGACGGAGAGGTTGGCTGCTCGCTGATCGAAATCTCGTTCGGTGACGGCGCCACTGCGCACCAGCGGACGCGCACGCTCCACTTCCGTGACCGCCAGATCAACCTGAGCATCGGCACGGGCCACGTCGGCCTTGGCGCTTTCGACCGCGAGTTGGAACGGACGCGCATCGATGGTGAACAGGAGATCGCCTTGCTTGACGATATCGCCGTCCTTGAAATGGATCGTGTCCACGAAGCCCGACACCCGCGGACGGACTTCCACCGTCTGCAGCGCCTGGAACCGGCCTGAGTATTCGTCCCAGGTGGTGATGCGTTTGGCCAGCGGATAGGCGACGGTGACCGGCGGCGGTGGCGGGCCGCCGCTGGCGGGTGGATCGGCGGCGTCAGCGAAAGGCAGACCGGCTGCGATCAACACGGCGAGGGCCAAGAAGACGCCCATCCGGTTCGGGGACCACTGATTATTCATGCTTTTCTCCGATGTCGCGGCATGGGTCATCAGTCTGAACTTGAAGTCAAGCCGCGCCTGACGCATGTCAGAATTGCTTGCGGCGCGGAGCTTCCCATCATGCCGGGCCTAATTCCGTTGCACTGCGGGATCAATTTCCGGTCACAGGCGCTGGAAACCGATCCTATTCCCTGTTAGCGCTCCCCTTCTCCCGGCATCCAGGATCCGGACGTATGTTGCGCCATCGCCCATGATACATCGTCTCACGCGCCGTCAGGCGACCGGTCTTTTGCTGGCCGCGGTGGCGCCCGTTCCTTTGGGACGGTTCCACCCGGCAGCGGCGGCCACCGCACCGAATGCGATGTTCGGCGCGGCGGCGCCATTTTCGGCTGAGACGTTGCGGGCACGCGCCGCCGCATTGGCGCTCAAGCCATTCGCGGCACCCAAAATCGTCGCCGCCGACATTCTGGATCGGATCGACTACGACGCCTACCAGAAGATCAAATTTCGTTCCGACCGGACGATTGGTGCGAAACAAAGCCGTCATCCGATTCAACTTTTTCACATGGGCCAGAATTTCAAGGAGCCCGTGCGTATCCACGTCGTTGATGGGGAAAGTGCCCGCGAAGTCCTCTCGTCCGCCGACGTCTTCGACAGCCCAGACGGCCATCCCGCCCGCTTGCTTCCCGACGGACTGGGATTCGCTGGCTTCCGCGTCATGGCGCGGGACTTGAAAACCGACTGGCTCGCATTCCTTGGCGCCTCGTATTTCCGCGCGTCGGGTCCGTTCAACCAGTACGGCCTTTCCGCGCGGGGGCTCGCCATCGACACGGGTCTCCCCACGCCTGAGGAATTTCCCCGCTTCAGCGAATTCTACATCGAGGCTTCCGAACGCGGCCCGCTCGTCGTCCATGCGCTCTTGGATAGTCCGAGCGCCACAGGCGCCTATCGGTTCGAGATCGAGCGAAAATCGAAGGCCAACGCACCACCATTTCTGACGACCATGATCGTGGACGCCCGCCTTTTCGCCCGCCGTGATATCACCCGGCTCGGTATTGCCCCGTTCTCGTCCATGTTCTGGTATGGGGAATCGAGCCGCAAGCAAGCCGCCGACTGGCGGCCGGAAATTCACGATTCCGACGGGCTGGCCCTGCATCTGGGCAACGGCGAGCGCATCTGGCGGCCCTTGAACAATCCGCCCCGCGTCATGACCAACGCCTTCGCCGATGTGAATCCGAAAGGCTTCGGCCTCCTGCAGCGCGACCGCGACTTCACCCACTATCTCGATGACGGGGTGTTCTACGAGCGCCGCGCATCGGCCTGGGTCGAACCGCTCGATGCCTGGGGCGAAGGTGCCGTGCATCTCCTGGAAATTCCCACCGACGACGAAATCCACGACAACATCGCCGCCTACTGGTGTCCCGCCGGGATTTTCCGCGCCGGTGAACTCCCGCACCTACCGCTATCGCCTCTCATGGGTGGACCGTATTCCGTTTCCCGAGCCTCTCGCGCGGGCCACGGGAACGTGGTCGGGGCTCGGCGGACGTCCCGGGCACAAGCGACCCGATGGCGTGCGCAAGTTCGTGGTCGACTTCCAAGGGCCAAGCCTCGAAGGCCTCGGACGGGACGATGGCGTGATGGTCGATGTCACCCCGTCGCGCGGGGACGTGGTCAACGCGTACTGTCATCCCGTCGTCGACCAGCGTCAGCGCTGGCGCGCGGTTTTCGATCTGGACGCCGCCGGACCGGAGGTCGTCGATCTCAGGATGTTTCTCAAGCGGAACGGCGTCGCTCTGACCGAGACGTGGCTCTATCAGGTCTTCCCCGGAGCCTGACGCGGGATCAGGCCGGGCCGGTCGTCACGGGCAAACCGTTATCGCGGCCCCACTCGGCCCACGAGCCATCGTAGACCGCGGCATTCGTCTGACCGATCACGGCCAACGCGAAGGAGAGCATCGCGGCCGTCACGCCGGAGCCGCAGGTCGTCACCACGGGCTTCAACGGATCGATGCCTGCGTCCTTGAAAATCTTGATCAGTTCATCGCGCGATTTCAGCGTGCCATCCTCGTTCAGGATCATGCCCGACGGAACGCTGCGCGCGCCCGGCATATGTCCCGTGCGCAAGCCTGGACGCGGCTCGGGATCGCGGCCCTCGAAGCGGCCGGACGGCCGGGCGTCGACGATCTGCATCGATTGGTTGGCCACGTACTGCTTCATATCGTCGATATCGCGGACGAGATCGTTATCCTTCAACGGCGTGAAGTGGCGTGCCGTGCGCGGAACGGGCGGGCCGTCTTCCAGGGGCAGCCCTTCGGCTTTCCACTTGCGCAGGCCTCCGTTGAGGATCGCGACATCCTTATGGCCCATGGCCCGGAAGGTCCACCACACGCGCGCGGCCGAAAACAGACCGTGTGTATCGTAGACCACGATGCGCATACCGTCACCGATGCCCATCTTTTTCATACGCGAGGCGAACTTGACCTGAGAGGGCAGCATGTGCGGCAGGTCGGAGGTGTCATCGACCAGATCATCGATATCGAAGAACACAGCGCCTGGAATGTGCTCGGCCAGATATTCCTGCCGGGCATTGCGGCCGCTGTCGGGAAGATGCCACGACCCGTCAAGTACGATCAGACCCGGCGTCCCCAGATGCTGGGCAAGCCAATCCGTTTCAACGATCCAGTTCTTGGCGTTATCCGGCACGTGCGAGCTCCCCCGTGGGCGTGATCAGAATGGCGAGCGGACCCGCCGGCACCTTCTCAGGTAGGTCGCGCGTGCCGCCATTCCAAGAGGCGAAACTGCGCGTCCCCAACGCATTCAAGGCCACGAATGGTGAGCCGGGAGGGAATCGAACCCTCGACCCCATGATTAAAAGTCACGTGCTCTACCGCTGAGCTACCGGCCCATTCGTGCGCTGCTTGTAAGGGGGGCTTCGCTGGGGGTCAAGGCAAGCGCGGACCGGCCATTTTGGCCCCTTGCCAATCCCGGCGGGACCTGCCGCGGGGACATGTCAGGCCCGCAAAATTGCCACTCACCCGTGCGGCACGGTTCAGGTATGAAAGCCCCGGCTGATGCTCCTCGGCTTTACAGGCGGCTGGGCGCTCTAAGTCCCGGGTGCTCAATCCCAGGGCAACTTGATACTGTGCCGTGCGCGCTCACTGGCTCCACCATGACCACAACCGACGTCCCACCGTCCCCCGGCTCCAGGCTGGAACATTTGAGCGACCGCCCCCGCGCGATCGCGCTGATGATCATTGCCATTACGCTGTTCTCGGCGCTGGACACGTCCGCCAAGTACCTCGGCCTGCACTATGGGTTGCCGGTGACCCAAGTGGCCTGGTCGCGCTTCGTCGGTCAGTTCGTCGGGCTGATGATTCTGGTGCCGCTTTTCGGGTCACTGACGCTGGGTGAACTATTCCGCACACGCCACCTGAAGCTTCAACTCGTGCGTTCAGTGTTGATGGCGGCAACGACCGTTCTCAACTTCCTGGCGCTTCAGTATCTGCGGCTGGACCAGACCATCACCATCGTCTTCCTGGCGCCGCTCGTGGTTGCGCTGCTGGCCGGCCCGCTGCTGGGTGAATGGGTGGGATGGCGGCGCATGCTTGCGATCGCCGCGGGCTTCTCCGGAATTCTCGTCGCCCTCAATCCGGCCATGGGCGATGTCCATCCCGCGGTGCTCGCCTCACTGGCGGCGATGCTGGCCTATGCGCTGTTCATGCTTTTGACGCGCTACATGGCAGGCTTCGATCCGCCGATGGTGACGCTCTTCTTTTCGATGTTTGTCGGCACCTTCATCGGCGCGCCCTTCGCACTGGCGACGTGGCAAACCCCGCCTGAGCCGTTCGCCTGGCTGTTGCTCGCCTCGCTGGGGCTCTTCGGGGGTCTGGGGCATTGGCTATTTCTGCATGCCTACCGGCTGGCACCGGCATCGGCCGTAGCTCCGTTCTTGTATTTCCAGCTCATTTCGATGATCGGGTTCGGCTATCTCGTATTCGGGCACCTCCCTGATCTGCAGACGCTGGCGGGGGCGTCCATTGTCGTCGGTTCGGGAATTTACTTGTTCCACCGCGAGCGTGTAACTCGCTCAGGCGCTGGCAAAACCCTATAATTGATGCGTTTTACCAAGATGTTGGCCGACATCACGGCCAGCCGCCGGATGAGAGGTTCTTGGCATGTGTCAGCCAAAACTGACACTTCGGGGTTGCCCTGGAAGATGAGCCGGGGCAGAGTGGCCGCGACAAGTTGGCACGGATCATCGGCAAGGCGCCCGACAATGAAGCGGACGAACGGCGATCACAAGGATTGGATTGGAGGCAACGCCGACGAGCGCGGCCGCCGCCTCACGATCATGCTCGGCGCACCGCTGGCCTTTATCGTGTCGGCCATCGCGCTGTTTCAATTCCTCTGAGCCTTTTCCCCGCGGCTTGGCGCACGCGCGGCTGATCTTTCGAAACCCCCTCCTTCCCGACGCGTAGATACCGGTAGTCCCAGTGACCCGCCGGAGCCCCCCATGCTGCGCTCACTCTGCCTCTGCCTGATCGCCTCCCTTTCGTCGACCGCACTGCCCGGCGCATCTCAAGCCGGCGCGGTTCGCGGGGTTATCGAGTTGTACACGAGCCAAGGTTGTTCCTCGTGCCCGCCCGCGGATGCCGTCTTCGAGGACCTGAAGTCCGACGAGGGGCTCATCACCCTGTCACTCCCCGTCGATTATTGGGATCGGCTAGGTTGGAAGGATACGTTCGGGACGCCTGCGCACTCGGCACGGCAGAGGACCTATGCGCAGGTCCGCGGCGACGGTGCCGTCTATACGCCGCAAGCCGTCGTCAACGGCCGCACGCACATGAATGGGGCGAGCCGCGATCAGATTCTCGATGCGGTCGCGGCCATGCAGGGCGGCCTATCCGTTCCGGTTCGTGTAACGCGGGACGACAACGCTCTCCTCATAGATGTGGGCCGCGACCAGCTGACTGCATCTGTCGAGCCCAGCACCGTTCTTTTGATGCCCTATCTCGACAGCCGCGATGTCGCCGTCGGCCGCGGAGAAAACGCCCGCCGCAAACTCACCTATACGAATATCGTGCGCCGGATCGAAAAACTGGGAGACTACACCGGGGCGCCATTGCGTACCGAAGTCTCCCTGGACCAGCTTCGCGGCTTTGACGGCGTGGTTGTGCTCGTGCAGTCGGGCACCAACGATGCGCCAGGGCCCATCTTGGGTGCAGGTCGTATCGTTCTCAAGTGACATGAGGGCGCGGCGGCGGTAGCGCGTTCATCCCTTTTGCGCCAGCCGCGCAAGTGTCTGCGCGGCCCAGTCGTCGAAGCGGCCCTGTTCGATGGCCGCGCGCATGGCCGCCATCAGATCCTGATAGAAGACCGTGTTGACCCACGACAGGATCATCGCGCCGAGGTATTCGCCGGCCTTGACCAAGTGGTGTAGATAGGCCCGCGAATAATCGCGCGCGGCGGGGCACGTGCTATCCGTATCCAGCGGCGCAAGATCCTCGGCGTGTCGCGCGTTGTGAAGATTGACGCGTCCATTCCAGGTGAACGCCATACCGTGGCGGCCATTGCGGGTTGGCATGACGCAGTCGAACATATCAACACCACGCCGCACGCTCTCGATCAGATCCTGCGGCGTGCCGACTCCCATCAGGTAGCGCGGCTTATCCGCCGGCAGATGGGGCAGCACGTGTTCGAGCGTTGCGACCATGGCTTCGTGACCTTCGCCCACCGCCAGCCCGCCGACGGCATAGCCGGGGAAATCCATATCGACCAGGGCACGTGCCGAGCGCGACCTGAGTTCGCGATCAATCCCACCTTGCACGATTGCAAAAAGCGCCTGTCCCGCGGTCGCATTCCCCGCCGCGCGCTGGCTGGCGAAGGCCTGCTTGGAGCGTTCGGCCCAGCGCAGCGACAGCTCCATGGCGCGCTCCACCTCGGTGCGTTCGGCGGGCAATTCGATGCACTCATCGAACTGCATCTGGATGTCGGACCCGAGGAGACACTGGATTTCTATCGAACGCTCGGGCGTCAGCATGTGCCGCGATCCGTCGATGTGCGACTGGAAGCGTGCGCCTTCCTCGGTGATCTTCCGGATGGTGGCGAGGCTCATGACCTGAAAGCCGCCGAAGTCGGTGAGGATCGGTCCCTCCCAGCGCATGAAGGAATGCAACCCGCCGAGCCGCGCGATGCGCTCCGCACCCGGCCGCAACATCAAGTGGTAGGTGTTGCCGAGCACGATATCGGCACCGGCTTCCCGCACCTGTTCCGGATAGAGGGCTTTGACGGTCGCGACCGTGCCAACGGGCATGAAGGCCGGCGTGCGAATGATGCCGCGCGGCGTCGTGATTTCGCCGCGCCGCGCCGTGCCATCCGTCGTCAGGAGGCGGTAGCCGAATGGTGTCAACGTCTGGTCCATGGCCACGGCGTCTAGCGCGTTTCGGCAGCGGGGAACAGCAGGCACGCATCACCGTAGGAATAGAACCGGTATCCGGCGGCAATGGCGTGGGCGTAGGCCGCCTGCATGGTCTCGAGCCCCGAGAAAGCGCTGACGAGCATGAACAGCGTCGAGCGCGGGAGATGGAAGTTGGTCAACAGGACGTCCACGGCCTTGAAGCCGTAGCCCGGCGTAATGAAAATATCGGTCTCCCCCGCCCACGGCGCGAGGGTGCCATCGGCCCGCGCGGCACTCTCCAGGGTTCGCAGCGCCGTGGTGCCCACCGCCACGATCCGCCCTCCCCGCCCGCGCACCGCGTTGATCTGATAGGCCGCTTCGGCAGTGATCTCACCCCATTCCGCATGCATGACATGCCCGGCCGTATCCTCTGCCTTGACCGGCAGAAATGTGCCAGCCCCGACATGAAGCGTGACCGTGGCATTCCCGATGCCGCGTTCTGCTAGGGCCGCGACGAGCCCGGGCGTGAAGTGCAGGCCGGCCGTCGGCGCCGCGACCGCACCATCGCGGGCGGCAAACATCGTCTGGTATGTCTCCGCGTCGCGTGCATCGGCCGGCCGCTTCAGCGCGATATAGGGCGGCAGGGGCATCGTGCCCGCGGCGGCAATGGCCCGGTCCAAGGCATCGTCCGTCAGATCGAACGCCAGCTCCACTTCACCCGCATCAAACTTTCCCGAAACGGTCGCGTCGAGCACGCCTAACAGGCAGCTCGTGGTCTCATGCCCGAACCGCACCCGGTCACCAACCTCCAGGCGCTTGGCGGGACGGGCGAACGCGCGCCACCGCGCCCCATCCACGCGTTTGATCAGATTGAAGGCGACCTTGGCGCGGGTTTCGCCCCGCACCCGCACGCCCTCCAGGGCGGCCGGGATCACGCGCGTATCATTGAAGACCATGAGATCGCCGGGACGCAGCAGATCCGGCAGGTCACGCACGGCACGATCGTCCATGACCGGCACGCCGCGCGGATCGACGGCAAGCAGGCGCGCCGCATCGCGCGGGTCCGCCGGATGCAAGGCGATCCGGTCTTCCGGCAGATTGAAATCGAACAGATCGGTGCGCATGGGTGGCAGGCCAGAACCCTTTCGGTGAAGGCCCGCGACCTAACACTCCTCCATGCCAAGGTGCAACTGCGCGACAGTGCCAGCGACGCACGGTATCGGCGTCTAGTAAACGAACGGAACGTGCAGATCCGCTGGAACGGGGGCACGCACATAATCGGGATGACGCTCCCGCATCGGCAGCACCACGGCGTCGCGCGCCACCTCCGCATAGGGGATTTGCGCCAGAAAGTGATGGATGCAGTTCAGCCGGGCGCGCTTCTTGTCGTCCGCCTCCACCACCCACCAGCGGGCTTCGGGGATGTTGGTGCGCTCCAGCATCTCTTCCTTGGCCTTGGTGTAGAGCTCCCAGCGCCGGCGCGATTCCAGATCCATCGGCGACAGCTTCCACTGCTTGATCGGGTCCTCGATGCGCATCCGGAAGCGCAGGTTCTGCTCGTCGTCGGTGATGGAGAACCAGTACTTGATCAAGATGATGCCCGACCGCACGAGCATCTTTTCGAACTCGGGCACGGAGCGGAAGAATTCTTCCACGTCGTCTTCCGTGCAGAACCCCATCACCCGTTCCACGCCAGCCCGGTTGTACCAGCTGCGGTCGAACAGCACGATCTCGCCAGCCGCCGGCAGATGCTCGGCGTAGCGCTGGAAGTACCATTGCGTGCGCTGGCGGTCGTTGGGCGCGGGCAGTGCCGCAACACGGCAGACGCGCGGGTTGAGGCGCTGCGTGATCCGCTTGATGACGCCACCCTTGCCCGCCGCGTCGCGGCCCTCGAACACGACGACGACCTTCAGACCCTTGTGTACGACCCAGTCCTGGAGCTTCACCAGTTCGCGCTGCAGGCGGAACAGCTCACGGAAGTAGAAGGCCCGTTCTATGGTCGAGCTGTCAGGATGCTCCGACATGTCGTCGAACATCGCCAAGAGGTGGTCATCGCCCAGTTCCAGTTCCAGTTCCTCGTCAAAGCTGTCCTGTAGTTCGGCTTTGACGCGGTTGGCGATGTTGGCGCGGCCGTTGGAAGGCGTGTCGGTCATGGGTGTTGCGGCTCCTGGCATAGTCCTGCCGCCGCACTCCACAAAGCTCATGTAACGGCCGTGTGACAAAGCCCGGACCCACCCGGAGTACCCCCTTGCACGGCGGCGCGAACACGCCCATCGTACCCCATCAACTGAGGAGATCTGCCATGTCGAAAGAGAAGCGTTCCACGAAGGAAAAGCGCAAGCCGAAGAAAGAAAAGCCGGCAACGCCGAAAAAGTAAGCCGCGCTAGCTTCGTTTCCACTCGACGGCCGCCGCAATGGCGACCAGGACCCAGGCGAGAATCGTCAGACTGCCGCCGGTCGGCGCAGCCATCGGGAAGAGGCTGCCCACCTCGAAGCCTCTCAGCGCGACATCGCCGGCGAAAAGCGCCACCCCCAGCAGCATCACCCTAGCCGCCGCGCGCCACCACCCGCCAGCCGACACCGACCGCACCGCCCAGGCCGCGATGGCGAGCACCGCCACCGCGTGCACCATGAGCATTTGCGCCGCGCTTGCCAGTGCCGGCGTCGGCACCCGGTGCGCGGCCACCGCAGCCAGCGCCACGCCGGCAGCCCCCAAGAGGCCCGCCGCGATCGCCAATCCCAATTCCGCGCGCGGCGTTTCGTCGAAGCGGGCCATCGACTCTCTCAGGTGTCACGCCGCGTCGGCGGCGACGCGGACCGTGATCATCTTGTCGGGATTGCGCGGCGGCTCACCGCGCGCCAGCTTGTCCACGGCGTCCATGCCGTCGATGACCTTGCCCCAGACCGTGTACTGGCGGTCGAGGAAGCTGGCATCGTCGAAGCAGATGAAGAACTGGCTGTTGGCCGAATTCGGCATCGACGAGCGCGCCATGGAGCAGACGCCGCGCACATGCGGCTCAGCGTTGAACTCGGCCGGCAGGTTGGGATGTTTGGAGCCGCCCGTGCCGCGACCCTGCGGGCATCCGGTCTGCGCCATGAAGCCTTCGATCACCCGATGAAAGACGATGCCGTCGTAGAACTTTTCGCGCGCCAGCTGCTTGATGCGGGCGACGTGCTGCGGCGCCAGGTCTGGACGCAGCTCGATCGTGACCGTGCCCTGGCTCGTCTCCATGACGAGGGTGTTTTCGGGATCCTTGATGGCAACCATGATGTGAGAAGTCTCCGCGTGGTGTGTCTGAAACGGTAAATCTTGGGCGGTAAGCCGCGCTTACGAGGCGTCGGACGCCAGATAGGCCTTGATGATCTTGTCGGGCTGCGGCGGCGGCTCGCCCTTGGCGATCTGATCGACGTTTGGCATGCCCTCGATCACCTGACCCCAGATGGTGTACTTGCCATTCAGGTTCGGGGTGTGGGTGAAGCAGATGAAAAACTGGCTGTTGGCCGAGTTCGGATCGTTGGTGCGCGCCGCGCCGACCGTGCCGCGCTCGAACGGCGTTGGCGTGAACTCAGCTGGCAGGTCGGGATATTTGGAGCCGCCCGCGCCGGTCCCCGTCGGATCGCCGGTCTGCGCCATGAAGCCGGGGATGACCCGGTGCCACGTCAGCCCGTTGTAGAAGCCTTCGCGCGCCAGCATCTTGACCCGCTCCACGTGCTGCGGCGCCAGATCTGGCCGCAGCTTGATCTTGACGGGCCCCGACTTCAATTCGATGACCAGGGTGTTTTCAGCGTCCGAGCCCGCAGGCGCGGCCGCATTCGCGGCGGGAACGCCGGCACCGGCTGGCGCGCCGACCTCGGTGGGACCGGAGTTGCCGCAGCCGGACAGACCGAAAGCGAGAAGCACGAACGATATCAACGTCGAGAGGCGCATGGGCTCAAGGTCCTCGCTGAGTAGGCCGCACGGGGGCCGCGACCGGCCCAGAGCCCGCGCGGCGACGCGCCGTTATGGCCGCACAATGGGGCGGAGGCAAGAGCGGCACGCCCTGCAAACACAGGAAGACCTTCTGATTCAAGCCTTGCGCGAGGCCTTGGCCGCCAGCCGCTTGGCTACGGCCTTGGAGACAAAGGGTGAAGGATCCCCGCCCATCAGCGCCACCGCCCGCACCAGATTGGCCGCGATGTGGCGCACGTCCGGAGACGCGGACACGAAAACCGTTTCGATTTCCGGCGCCATCTCGCCGTTCATGCCGGCCATCTGCATCTCGTAATCGAAATCGGTGCCATCGCGCAGGCCGCGAAAAATGATTCCCGCCTCGTGCGCGCGCGCCGCTTCGACGGCGAGCCCTTGAAACGTCACGATGGCGATCTTGGTGCCTGTGGCCTTGGCGATGGCCCGCGTTTCCGATTCCAGCATCTCCACCCGTTCGCCCGCCGTGAACAGCGGCGCCTTGCCGGGGTTGGTGCCGATCCCGATCACCAGCCGATCGACGAGCCGACAGGCCCGCGCCACCACATCGGTATGCCCGTGGGTCACAGGATCGAAGGAGCCGGAATAAAAGCCAATGCGCGCCATCCGGTCATCTAGCCTTGCGCGCGGGATTCCCGCAAGGGCGACGCCCCGGCAAGGTCAACAAAGCAAAAGGGCCCGCCAAAACTGGCGAGCCCTCTTGATTAAGTCCTGCGCGCGATGCGCGAACAGCCTTACTTCATCGCTTCGACGGAACCGCGGCTGCCGAAGATGTCGGACAGGTTGAAGCGGTAGCCAAGACCGACCGAGAAGATCCACGGATCAATGCCGACATCGAACTGCTCGACGCCGCCCACCGATACGGTGTGCTCGATCCAGGTCTTCTTCACGTCGGCGTTGAGGTACCAGCCATCGCCAATCGAGATGTCAACACCCGCCTGAAGCGTAAACCCGAGGGCGTCGTCGACCTCGACGTTGGCACCGGCCAGCGCGCCGACACCATCTTCACTGAAGGGCGCGATGTACTGTACGCCCACACCGATGTAGGGCTTGATGCCGCCCATGGGATCGAAGTGGTACTGCAGAGTCAGGGCCGGCGGGAACACCCAGAAGTCAGCAACTTCGCCCAGCAGGTTGTGGTCAGCCTGGAGTTTGGCAAAGCAGCAGAACAGCTCAACGCCGATGTTCTTGTTAAGGAAGTACGTCAGGGTCAATGTCGGAATGAATTCATCGTCGAGTTCGACGCTGCCGGGAAGCGCCCCGACGGCCGAACTGTCGTCATTGAAATTGACGAATGTGCCCTGCACGCGAACCATGAAATCGCCGCTCTCGCTGCCGGCATTGGCTGGCGCGGTCGCGCCCATCGCGGCGCCCGCCATCGCGGCAACAGCCAGGCAGCCTTTCAACGTCCATCTCGTATTCATCATAATCCTCGTTCCCCTGCCGGTCGGCGCCACGACCCTGAAGTTCCCCACGCGACTCCCGGCGCCCCAATGCGAACATCCTTTAGGCATTGGCGGCCCACCGTTAAGCCCGCAGTAGGCCGATCCACTGACCCAGATCAGGAGAGATCGCGCCGATTACTCAGTGTGGCGAAAAAGCGACGAACGGATTGATATCTATCAACCTGTTGGCCTTCCCACACGACGCGCACCAGCGCGGAGCCCCGGCGGAATGGCGTGCCACGAGCGAGCATACGGTCGCACCCGGGCGGTTCTTGATGTCGGTCAATGCCTGATGCTGGCGAAAGGCCGAGCGTTCGCCCAGCAATCGAACCAGAGCTTCAAATCCGGAAACGTTCCGATGTTCACCAAGAACCACGACCTATCCCAGGTCGACACGCGCGCTGCGCCAGGGCCGTCCGCTGGCAAGACCGAACAGGATCTGTTCTGTCCGGCCTCTGCGGATGAGCTGCAGCCGACCGTTTTTCGCATGCAGCCCCACCAACGCATTGTCCTCGGCGGCAAAACCGACGAGTACGTCTACGCTGTGTTGTCCGGGATCATCATCTCACGCGCCACCCTCGCCAATTCAGGGGTTACCCACATCGACCTCAACCACTCCGGCGACATCGTGCGCTTGAGCACCATGCCGAGTTCTGGGCGAGCGATCGCTGGTCGCGGGAACGACGGCCGAAGTCTGGCGGATGAAGCCAGCGGCCCTGTCCGCGTATCTGGCCGCTGATCCAGACCGTATCGCCCGCTATCAGATCGACCGTGAGCGTCAGCTCGCCGCTCAACTGCTGCGTACAACCTCCCTGGCGACCATGGAAGGACCGGAACGCTTCGCAGGGTTTCTTCTCGACATGGCCCAGCGGATCGGAATCAGGAACGGCGCGGCGATTGCTCTTGATCTGCCCTTGTCGCGCACCGAGATCGCGCAATATCTGGCACTCAACGCCGACACACTTTCGCGGTTGATGTCGCGCCTGAAAGCCGAGGGTCTGGTGAGCCAGAAAAGCCGGCATCAGATCGTGCTGCGCGATTGGCGCGCGCTGGCCGCGCAGTGCCCGCTCTCACCGGCCATTCTGGCGCTCGAACGTCCCCGGCCGGCGGCGTTGCCCTAGTCAGCGCTAACTTCTACCTGCATGCGGTCCCGGGCGCGCGCCGAGCGGGCAGGACTCAGGCTGCGCCCTCGTCCCCGCCATCCGCACCCGGCTCAGCATCACCCTCATCGCCGACTTCCGACAAACGCTCCACCGACACGACGCTTTCCTCGGCATCGGTCTTGAAGATGCGCACGCCCTGGGTGTTGCGTCCGGCGATGCGCACGTCATGCACGGGGCAGCGGATCAGCTGCCCGCCGTCGGTGACCAGCATGATCTGATCGCTGTCCTCAACGGGAAACGATCCGACCAGGTTACCGTTGCGGTCGTTGACCACCATCGCGACAATGCCCTTGCCGCCGCGTCCGCTGGTCCGGAACTCGTAGGACGAGGTGCGCTTGCCGAACCCGCGCTCGGAGACGGTGAGCACGAACTGTTCGCGCGCGCCCAGTTCTGCGTAGCGCTCCGGCGTCAACTCCGCACCTTCGTCGGCAATTTCCTCGACATCGGCTTCCGGCGCCTCGGGTTCTTCATCTCCCGTCGCACGGCGCAATGCAGCGGCCTGTTTCAGATAAGCGGTCCGTTCCGCTGGCGAGGCATCGACATGGTTGAGGATCGCCATGGCGATGACTTCGTCGCCATCCTCCAGCCGGATACCGCGCACGCCATCGCTATCGCGGCCCTTGAACAGCCGAACTTCCTCACCGATGAGGAACCGGATGCATTGGCCCTGCGCGGTCGTCAGCAGCACGTCGTCGCCGGGGTGGGCAATGGCCACCGACACGATCCGGTCGCCCTGCTCGCCCCACTCGGGATCGAGCTTCATGGCGATCTTGCCATTGCGGTTGATGTTCTCGAAATCGGATAGCGCGTTGCGCCGGATATTTCCCGACCGCGTCGCGAACACAAGTTCCAACGAGCCCCATGTGCTGTTGTCTTCGGGCAGCAGCATGATGGAGGTGATGACTTCACCGTCTTCCAGCGGCAGCAGGTTGACCAGCGCCTTGCCCGTCGATTGCGGAGTTGCCGCCGGTAGCCGCCAGACCTTCATGCGGTAGCACATGCCGCGTGATGAGAAGAACAGGACCGGCGTGTGCGTCGACGTCACGAACATTTGCGTGACGAAATCCTCGTTGCGCGTCGACATGCCCGACCGGCCCTTGCCGCCGCGTCTCTGCGCGCGATACGTCGAGAGCGGGACGCGCTTGATGTAGCCCTTGTGGCTCACCGTGACGACAACGTCTTCGCGCTGGATCAGATCCTCGTCGTCGACTTCGCCTTCGATGTCGACGATCTCGGTCTTGCGCGGCGTTGCGAACTGATCCCGGATGGTGGTCAATTCGGTGCGGATGATCTCGATGATGCGGGAGCGCGACGAGAGAATGTCCAGGTAGTCCCGAATTTCCGTCGCAATCTTGGTCAATTCATCAGCGATTTCGTCGCGGCCCAGCGCGGTCAGGCGGGCGAGGCGCAATTCCAGAATAGCCTTCGCCTGCTCTTCCGAAAGCCGGTAGGTATCGTCTTTGCGCATCGGATGGCGCGGATCGGCGATGAGCTCGATCAGCGGCGCCATGTCCTTGGCCGGCCAATCCCGCGCCATCAGCTGCTCCTTCGCCTCGGCGGGCGAGGGTGCGTGGCGGATGAGCTTGATGACTTCGTCGATATTGGCGACGGCGATCGCCAGACCGACCAAAACATGGGCGCGGTCACGGGCCTTGTTCAGCAGGTACTTGGTCCGGCGCGTGACGACTTCCTGACGGAACGACGTAAACGCGTCGATCATGTCTTTGAGATTGAGCTGCTCGGGCCGCCCGCCGTTCAGCGCGATCATGTTGGCGCCGAATGACGTCTGCAGATCCGAGAAGCGCCAGAGCTGATTGAGCACCACGTCGGCAATCGCATCGCGCTTCAATTCGATGACGATGCGCATTCCCTCGCGGTTGCTCTCATCCCACAGATCCGAAATGCCCTCGACGCGCTTTTCGCGGACCAGATCGGCGATCTTCTCAATCAAGGTCTTCTTGTTCACCTGATAGGGAATGGCAGTCACAACCAGCGCCTCGCGATCCTTGCGGACCTGCTCGGTGTGGACCTTGGCGCGCATGATGATGGAGCCACGGCCCTTGTGGTAGGCCGACAGGATACCGCCGCGGCCCAGAATCATCGCTCCCGTCGGGAAATCGGGACCCGGCACGATCTGGCACAGGTCGTCGATCGTGATTTCGGGATTGTCGAGGGTGGCGAGGCAGGCGTCGATCACTTCGCCCAAGTTGTGGGGCGGGATGTTGGTCGCCATGCCGACGGCAATGCCGCCCGCGCCGTTGACCAGCAGGTTGGGATACTTCGCCGGCAGCACCGTCGGCTCCAGCAGGCGATCATCGTAGTTCTGCTTGAAGTCGACGGTGTCCTTGTCGAGATCGTCGAGCAGGGGCATCGCCGACTTGGCGAGACGGCTTTCGGTGTAGCGTTCCGCGGCGGGCGGATCGCCGTCGATGGAGCCGAAGTTGCCTTGGCCATCGATCAGCGGCACGCGCATGGAGAACTCCTGCGCGAGTTGCACGAGCGCATCGTAGATCGCCAGGTTGCCGTGGGGATGGAAGTCGCCCATCACTTCGCCCACGACCTTGGCCGACTTGATGTGCTTCTTGGTCGGCTCCAGTCCGAGGCGGTTCATGGCATAGAGGATGCGGCGGTGCACCGGCTTCAGACCATCGCGCACATCGGGAAGCGCGCGCGAGATGATGACGCTCATCGCGTACTCGAGGTACGAGCGCTTCATCTCGTCGATGATCTGCACCGGACGGATATCGCTGGGCTCTTCGGAGCCGGGTGCGCCGTCGTCGCGTTTGTCAGCCAATGGGTCAACCCTTGCGCGCTTCAGCGGTGAGGCATGATCGTGGCCTTCCGCGAAGAATTAGGAATGGGGATTTGGACCTGCTGGTGTAGCCCGCACAGGGTGGCGGGGGCAACCGGGCGCATCGCCGCCGCGCCGGTTCTCCCCATTTTCTTTTCGTTTAATCATGATGTTAGAAGCAATTGGCCAGGGTATTCCAAGTGCTGAAATGCGGACTTGCTACGGTCACACTTCGCAACTATCTGAACCGCTGTCGGACGGTGCGGGGGAACCGGCGCCGCATTCTTGGCGTTCCGCCTGCGCGAGACCGTCCACAGACAGGGAAAAGACACCATGAAAAAGCTTATCTGCAGCGCAGCCGCGCTCGTGGCGATGGCCTCCGTCGTCGCCGCCCAGACGGCCGCACCCGCCGACGTCTTCCTCAAGGCACAGTCGACTGACCAGTACCTCGCCAAGGACCACCTCATCGGCATGAAGGTGAAGGGTCCCGACGGCAAGATCATCGGCGACATCGAAGACCTGATCATTTCCGACGGCAACACGGTCGTGGGCATCATCATGGGCACGGGCGGCTTCCTCGGTATGGCTGAGAAGAAGGTCGGCGTCGGCCTCGATAAGCTGAAGTTCGAGGATGCCAGCGGCGCGCTCAGCGTTTCGATGCCGGATGCGACCGAAGAAAACCTCGCCGCCGCTGAAGCCTATGTCCGCGCCGAGCCGAAGAAGTCGCTTCTCGAGCGCGCTAAGGAAAAGGCGTTGGAATTGAAGGACAAGACGTCCGCCACGACCCAGGACGCCTACGAGAAGGCCAAGCCGGCGCTTGAGGATGCCAAGCAGAAGGCTCAGGAAGCCTACGAAAAGGCCAAGGAAGCCGCAGCTCCCGCCGTCGAGAAGGCCAAGGAAGCCGTCCAGGGCGCGGTTGACGCGGCAAAGGGTACACCTGAACCCGCACCCGCTGACCCGGCACCGGCTGCACCTGCCGAACCCGCACCTGCCGAGCCTGCTCCGGCAACGCCATAATCGGCGTCCCTCCACTCACGCACAAAAGAGCCCCGCGGCAGTGATGCCGCGGGGCTTTTTTGTTGTCCCCCTCTCCCCGCGCGCGGGGAGAAGGGTGACAGTCAGAACGGGATCTCGTCGTCGAGCGACTTGTCGAAGCTCTTGGCCCCGCTCTTGGCACCGCCGCCGCGCTTGGGCGCGCTGTCGAAACCGCCCGACGACCCGGCACTGTAGCCGGCATCGCCGCCGTATTCGACCTGACCCGGCTCCGACATGCCAGCACCAGCCCCAGCACCCTGGCGGCCACCGTCAAGCATGGTCAGCGAACCGTTGAAACCTTGCAGCACGACCTCGGTGGAGTACTTCTCAACGCCCGACTGGTCGGTCCACTTGCGCGTCTGGAGCTGGCCTTCGACGTACAGCTTGGAGCCCTTGCGCACGTACTGCTCAACGACTTTGCACAATGGCTCGCTGAACACGACCACGCGATGCCACTCGGTCTTTTCCTTGCGCTCGCCGGTGGCTTTGTCACGCCACGTCTCGCTGGTGGCGAGCGACAGGTTGGCGATCGGACGCCCATCCTGTGTCCGGCGGATTTCCGGGTCCTTGCCCACGTTCCCGACGAGGATCACCTTGTTGACCGATCCGGCCATATCGAACTCCTTTTCAGATCTTGAACTGGCGCAACCCAGCGCGGGCCGGCACAGCCGCCCGCACACCTCCGCGCCAGAATCGAGTTGCACAGACCTTAGCGTGCTCCGCCTGCCGCAGGGGGACCAACCGTGGCTTTTCCACCGGATTGATGCGCCCAACTGATGCGTGGAGTTATCCAAGCACCCCAGCACGTGTTCCTCTTTTGTTCATTCTAGCGCACGTCGCCGGGGAGGGCAAGCGGACGGACCAACAAAGCGGGAGAGCGGACGCCTGGGGCAGTTGCAGCTCCCCGCCCTGCCGCCGGTACCACAAGATCCGCCGGCCGGGCAATTCCGCCTGAAGGCGGATGGCAAGCGCGCAGCCATCCGCCTCGTGCACCGCAAGGCATTCGGGCCTGTCCGGGATCCCCGGTTGTCACAAGGTGCCCGTACCAGAAGCAGACCGGCAAAACAGTTGGCATCAAGGGCCACGCGCGGCTCCCCCGTTTTCGTCCGGTGGCCACAAGCGCGGCATGTCATCCGATCGGCTGCCGCCCACGTTTCGACAAGGAGACTATTGCTCTTCGACAGCACCACTAAGGGATTTGGCATGGCGACGATCAAGACCACAGACAGAGCGCCCGAATGCCTCCCGAACAGGGCAACGCAACGGCGCGCGCCGGGAACCGCACCCGGGCACCCCGCCGCGAAATTCGCCGCCGTGTTGACCTGTCTGGCCGCGGCCGCCAACTTCTCCACCACCTCCGGCAACGCGCACCCGCAGCCCGCTGGGGAAACTGTCGGCAGCAAGCATGTTTTCAAGGCCGATGCGGCAAGCCCCTATCCGGCGATCGGGTGCTGGGACCACAGGGCGCTCATGTATGTGGTGCGTGAAATGGGTGACGATGCCCAGGCGGCCCAATTGTTCGCTGACCGGGAGTGCCGCAAGCTGGTCCCGGATGCCGCCTACCTGAAGTGCGGAACGGGGGGCTTTGTCCATCCCCTCGACAGTGCGCCCCTGCCGTATTCGGGCTATTGCCGCCTCGGCGTGCAGGAGATCAAGCTCTACGTGCTGGACCGGCACATGCCGCCCGCACCGGCTCCTAGCACCCAAGCCCCATAAACATCCGGGCCCCAGGGTCCGGCCACGTCGTTTGCACACCGGCCACGCCTTGCGCACCATTGGGCGGCCGGGGCTTGACGACCGGCGTGCATCCACTATGCGATGGGTCCCAGCGCAGCTCGCTTGCCACTGTCTTGCCAATGGGTCCGAAAGGACCGCACGGCACCAAGCCTCACAGGAAAAGGTTGGTTTTGTACAATTGCCTCAATTGCCCCGGGTACTGCTGTTCGTATCCGGTGATCCCGCTCACGAAGCGCGATGTCGAGCGTCTCGCGAAGCATCACGACGTCTCCTATGAGGACGCGCGCCGCCGCTTCACCAAGCAAGCGCATGGCCACAAATACGCGATGCGCCGCAAGAAGGACCCCATTTTCGGCAAGATTTGCCGCTTCTTCGATACCGACAAGCGGCAATGCACGATCTATCACGCGCGCCCCGCCACATGCCGGAGCTATCCGGGATCGGGCCGCTGCGGCTACTACGATTTCCTGATGCACGAACGCCGCTGCCAGAACGACACGACCTTCGTCGCCGTGACGGATCACAAGGACGACTGAGTTCGCCGCGCCACTAAGGGAAACTCCATAAGACAGCGGGAAAGTGATCACGATCAATCACTTTTAAGATGGTTCGCGGGACGCTGCCGGTCACATCGATCTGAAAGCGAGTTGACCACCAGGCATCTTGCCCCGGCGGAACTCGACACGAAATCCTGAGCAGGCACAGCGATATCGCGGCGCCGGAACCGCTGAAGGCGGCTTCGGCGCGCACGGGAGAGCTTGGCCCGGTGAACACCCTCACCCTTGCAACTCAAAAAACCATTAGGAAGGAAACTTGCCATGCTGAAGTCCACCGCCACCGCCCTCATCCTCGTCGCTGCCACCGCAACCGGTGCCCAGGCCCTGACCGTCAACAACAAGAGCGGCAACGAAATCTCCATCGGCCTCGACATGGGCAACAAGGAAACGGTCCATAAGATCGCGGCGGGCAAGTCGATGACATTCAAGAACGAATGCGACGATCATTGCGGCGTGACGGGGCCCTGGAATTTCTCCTGGTGGGCCAAGACCGGCGATACCATCGACACCGATGGCAAGAGCCTTACGGCGGCGGGCGACGCTTCGTAAGGTTCCCGTAGCTCGTTCGAGGACATACGCCTCGTAGAAAAGAGTTAGGGCGGCGGGAAACTTCCCGCCGCCCTATCAATTCTGCAGGGGCCGAACCTTGTATTGGGTCAGCCGCACGACGTATCGCACGAGACTTCATCGCGCTTGTCGACCGATCCCTTGATCGGCGAGAATATTTCCTTGTAGCACTTGCCGCCTTCTTTCACGACGCGCACCACGTTCTTGCCCTGCAACGACTGACAGACGACTTCAAGACCCTGAGCCAGCTTGAACGACTGGGGCGCCTTGGCGCTGTCGGCGCGGGCCGCCGAAATCAACAAATCGATGATCCCGTGCGCCTGTGCCGGTTCGCCGGGCTTTTGCAATTCGTTGTAGGCGATCCACTGGTAGGCCGCACGCCCATCGGGCGAGGATAGCTTCAAGGCGATGTCGCCCGTCGTCGCGCAAGCGCCCACGTCCACCTTGGTGCCCTGTGCGGTCGCCAGCGCCTTGTATTCGATGCGGCAATCAATGTTCTTCACCCACAGGTCATACTGGGCCAGGCGCTGCGGCACCTGACTGAACGGCACGCCGAAGGTCCAGGCATGGTATGCCGTGATCGCTGTCGGCACGGCACCGATGATGGTCACCACCAGCGCGAGATTTTTCAGCAGCGAGATCATACGGTCATACTCGCCGCCCTTGGACGAACGGGCCGGGACGGACTGCTCGGACATTTGATAACCCTCCTCAAAGATCAGGCTCGCGCAGGTCATATGGGGTGCTCCGGTGTCACAGATGTGGCGGAGCTTGTCCCATATGCCGCCTGAACCGGCCTTGAGCGGACGGTTCATCTGGCGTTCAGCCGGCGGGTCACGAGCGGGATCGTTGGCGCGGACAATAGACTATCACTTCGACTTACCCAAGTGGGAGGGCCTGGCCTCGGGACCGGCTGTCGCCTTCGGGATGCAACCTGCTTCGTCGGGATTACTTGAAGACCATCACGGCCAGATTGGCGAGCGGAATCAAGGTTGCGATAATCCCCCAGAAAAACCAGATGCGGTTCAGGCGCCAATAGCGTTCCGGAATGTCGCCTCCAGCCTCGAAGTCATGTGCGAGGCGCGCCTGTGCGATCTGGATCGGAATCAGAATCACCACCCAGATGGCGCCCGAGATGAGGAAAATCACATAGCCGTGCCAGATCCAGGGCGTTCCAGAGATCGACATTCCGGCGTGATTTGCCATCGCCGTACCGGCCAGGAGGATTAGAGCCGCGCCGCCAAAGGTGAAAATCCAGTCGGTCAGCGTCACGAGCCGCTGCGCGAAGCCTACGACTTCCGGCCGGCCGTTGCGGTCGGCCATGCCTTTCCACACTGCGGTGACGATGATGTTGCCGAGAAAAAGTACCACACCCAGGATGTGGAGCGATTTCAGGGTCAGGTAGGTGTTATCCATGCCATGTCCATTCTTGGCTCGGTCAGGTGAACCGTCCGACACTGGCCAATGTTTATGCTATTAACATAACCCGGTCGGGAGGCAAGGGCCGTCCAGCAAGCGGCAGTTCTGCCCATTGCGGGTCGTGGCGGCAGCGGGGTACCAACCGCAATGGCCAAATCTCCGAAATCCCCCACCCCCCGCAAGCCCGCCGAGATGCACAAGACCATCCATGTGCGCGGTGCACGGGAGCACAATCTGAAGAACGTGGATCTGGAAATCCCGCGCGACGCTCTCGTCGTCTTCACGGGACTATCGGGTTCGGGCAAGTCGTCGCTCGCCTTCGACACCATCTATGCGGAGGGCCAGCGCCGCTACGTCGAGAGTCTGTCGGCGTACGCGCGCCAATTTCTTGAGATGATGCAGAAGCCCGACGTCGATCACATCGACGGCCTGTCGCCTGCCATCTCCATCGAACAGAAGACGACCTCGAAAAACCCGCGCTCGACTGTTGGCACCGTCACCGAAATCTACGACTACCTGCGCCTCTTGTTCGCGCGCGTCGGCGTTCCGTATTCCCCCGCGACGGGACTGCCCATCGAAAGCCAGACCGTCAGCCAGATGGTCGATCGCGTCATGCAACTGCCCGAGGGCACGCGCCTCATGCTGCTCGCCCCCGTCGTGCGTGGCCGCAAGGGCGAGTACCGCAAGGAACTGGCCGAATGGCAGAAGAAGGGCTTCCAGCGCGTCAAGATCAACGGCGAGGTCACCGAAATCGGCGACGCTCCAAAGCTCGACAAGAAGTTCAAGCACGACATCGACGTCGTCGTGGACCGGATCGTTGTGCGCGCGGACATCGCCTCGCGCCTCGCGGATTCATTCGAGCAGGCCTTGAAGCTCGCGGATGGCTTGGCCATCGCCGAGATGGTCGACAAGCCGCTCGCGAAGGCGGACACGGAAGGCGCCAACAAGTCCAAGAACGACACGCATGAGCGCATCGTGTTTTCCGAGCGGTTCGCCTGCCCCGTCTCTGGCTTCACTATTGAGGAAATCGAACCGCGGCTGTTCTCGTTCAATGCGCCGTCGGGGGCCTGCCCGCAATGCGACGGGCTCGGCACCGAATTGCAGTTCGAGCCGGAACTCGTGGTCCCCGACGGCGATCTCTCGCTGCAGGAGGGCGCGGTCTATCCGTGGGCCAAAACCGGCGCGACCTCGCCCTACTACGAGCAGACGCTGGAAAGCCTCGCCAAGCATTACAAGGTGTCTCTGAAGACGCCGTGGGCGAAGCTGCCCAAGCACGTGCAGCTCGCGATCCTGTTCGGCTCCGGCGACGAGGAGATCGAATACACCTATTGGGACGGCGCGCGGAACTACAAGACCTATAAGCCCTTCGAAGGCGTCATCGGCAACATCGCGCGGCGCTGGAAGGAGACCGACAGCGAATGGGTGCGCGAGGAGCTCTCGCGCTATCAGTCCGCGCATCCGTGCGAGGCGTGCAACGGCTATCGGCTGAAGCCGCAGGCTCTCGCCGTGAAGGTGGGCGGTAAGCACGTCGGCGAAGTGACGGAGATGTCGATCCGTGCCGCCAACATCTGGTTCGACGAGGTGCCGAAGACCTTCACCAAGCAGCAGACCGAAATCGCCACCCGCATCTTGAAGGAAATCCGCGACCGCTTGAAGTTTCTGGTCGATGTCGGCCTCGACTACCTCACGCTGTCGCGCGCATCCGGCACGCTGTCGGGCGGCGAAAGCCAGCGCATCCGGCTCGCCTCGCAGATCGGTTCGGGCCTGACGGGCGTGCTCTATGTTCTGGACGAGCCGTCCATCGGCCTGCATCAGCGCGACAACGACCGCCTGCTGGGAACCCTCAAGCACCTGCGTGACCTGGGCAACACCGTCATCGTGGTCGAACATGACGAGGACGCGATCCTGTCCGCCGACTACGTGGTCGACATTGGACCCGGCGCGGGTGTGCACGGCGGCGAGGTCGTGGCGCAGGGCACCCCGGCCGAAATCATGGCCAATCCCAAGTCGCTGACCGGCGAATATCTCACCGGCGCGCGGCTGGTCTCCGCGCCCAAGGTGCGCCGCAAGCCGGACCCGAAGCGCATGCTGCGCGTCGTAGGCGCGCGCGGCAACAATCTGCAGAACGTCTCGGCCGAAATCCCGCAGGGGCTATTCACCTGCGTCACAGGCGTTTCCGGAGGGGGCAAATCCACGCTGCTCATCGACACCCTCTACAAGGCCGTGGCGCGCAAGCTCAACAACGCGCGCGAGCATCCCGCACCCTTCGACCGCATCGAGGGCCTGGAACTCTTCGACAAGGTCATCGACATCGACCAGTCGCCGATCGGGCGCACGCCGCGCTCCAACCCGGCGACCTATACGGGCGCCTTCACGCCCATCCGCGAATGGTTCGCGGGCCTGCCGGAGTCCAAGGTGCGCGGCTACGAACCGGGACGCTTTTCGTTCAACGTCAAGGGCGGGCGCTGCGAGAAGTGCCAGGGCGACGGCGTCATCAAGATCGAGATGCACTTCCTGCCCGACGTCTACGTCACGTGCGAGGAATGCAAGGGCAAGCGCTACAATCGCGAGACACTGGGCGTCACCTTCAAGGACAAGTCCATCGCCGACGTGCTCGACATGACGGTGGAGGAAGGAGCGGCGTTCTTCAAGGCCGTGCCGTCGATCCGCGACAAGCTGGAAACGCTCGCCCGCGTCGGCCTCGGCTACATCCACATCGGCCAGCAGGCCACCACGCTGTCGGGCGGCGAGGCACAGCGCATCAAGCTGTCGAAGGAGCTGTCGCGCCGCGCGACGGGCCGCACGCTCTACATCCTCGACGAGCCGACGACGGGCCTGCACTTCCACGACGTGGCGAAGCTTCTGGAGGTGCTGCACGAGCTCGTCGACGCGGGCAACACCGTCGTCGTCATCGAGCACAACCTGGAAGTCATCAAGACGGCCGACTGGATCATCGACTTGGGCCCGGAAGGCGGCGACGGCGGCGGCCGCATCGTGGCGGCCGGTACGCCCGAAGACGTGGCGAAGGTGGGCGAGAGCTATACGGGGCGGTATTTGAATGAGCTGCTCGCCAGACGTGGCAGAGTCTCCGCTATGCAAAAACTTTTACAGCGCGACCGTGCCTAGATCGCAATACAGGACCTAAAGCATCCGCCCCAGTGAAACGCTGGTCCCTGTAATTTTCTGATACAACTCTAATGCATAATTGTCCGTCATTCCAGATACATAATCCACAATTACCAGAAACGATTCATAACCATCTCCAGACTCAAGCCGCATTTGATATTCCAACGGCAATAAATTAAACAATGCGCGACCCTTCATATTCAAGCGGGAAGCGCTCTTTTTGCCCATGAGATCCACCACCATTTGCCCGAATTCATGAATCAAACCCTGAATCACATGGCAACCCGCAGCTTCGACTTCCATTTTGTCTCTTTGAACGTACACTTTCATTTCACAAAGCGCCTTAATTTCTCTTACCTTCTCCTTAAAAGGACTCTTCATAATGAGACTTGTCTCATTCCGCCCGTCCATTATCAGATCGTAAGATGATATAAATGCTTCGGAGCAACCTTCTATCAAAGCCGACACCGCACCCGCCCTCAAGTACGTCAACCGATCACTATAGCTCTTTTCGGGAATATCGGCATACCTCGGCATATGCCCCCTAGATTCTGCTAACGGCTTTAGTATCTTTTCTGCCTCCTCAAACGAAATCGACTTGTATCTATAAGCATCCTCAATATCGGTTGTTCGATAACATATGTCATCAGCCGCCTCGACAATCCAGGCAAGGGGATGCCGTGAAAATTCAAGCGCCACTTTTCTTTTTTCGAGGTTGTCAATCTCGTCAGCGGTTAGTCCTTGCAACTTTAGCCCCACTTTTCGCCCCATTCCTAGTTCAGTAAAAATCTGAGACGCAGCGGCCCTGTCGGCATGCATGAACCCAAATTTGTCTTTGCCATACTTCAGCGCCCCGACAATTGAAGAAAACGGATACTTTGAAAATGCCCCTAACACCCCATACGATAGCTGCAATCCACCTCTCCCACGCCACCCTTGGAGCTTCGTCAAAATACGAAATCCTTGCGAATTGCCGTCGAAGCTTGTAAAATCGTATGCTCTCTGGTCATCTCTCAAGAACGAGAATGTTTCGCCACCCTCATCCTTCTTCTCCTTAAAGTAAGACTGAATTGCGTACTCTCCAATATGACCGAATGGTGGATTGCCAATATCATGTGCCAGTGCTGCTGAAACACAAACATCTATTATAAGACCGATTGGATCCCTTTGAAATTCTTTTTTCCAATTAACGGTATCGTCATTGCTTACAATATATCGCCCGCAGATATTTGCAATTAATCGAGCCGCACTTGCAACCTCCATGGTATGCGTGAGCCTCGTCCTGACGTAATCGATGCGTGGCAGGGGCTGAACCTGAGTTTTTCCTTGCAGCCGGCGAAAAGCAGACGGGTAGATAATTCGCTCTGAGTCTTCTTGAAAAGAGTTTATCTTCGCAGGATTCTGCTCGGAAGGTGGGCGCTTTCCGGTTCCCGTTGAGTATCGATCGTCACAGAGAAGTTGTTTCCATTTCATACGCGTAGGCATCAGACTAACACTCCCCCTCTGGACGTCCGAGATAGGACGCAGTCCGAAGATGCTAACTCGTCTTAACCTCTTTCTGCAACGCGCTGGTGTCCCGTCGCATTTGCCATGGGCGTTAGCGAGCCGCGCGCGACTTCTCTTGTTCGGGTGGATGCCTTGACCGGCGAGGCCACCAAAGTCGAGGGGTGGAAGAGTTCTGACCCCATCGACGAAGGGGTCAGAACCCAGCCTTTGCCGCTAGGCTGAACCTATCCTCAACCCCCCCACCCCTTCTGCCGCAAAGAGTCATAATTATCACGGCGCGGAAATAAACTCGGCGGCGCCGTGCTTTAGGGCGCGCTCCGAGGTCGTTGAAATCGCTGCAATGCGGTAGAATCTGATTCGATTGCTTCGCAGGGCCAGCCATGACCGTCCGCACCGCCGTCGCAGCCGCCTGTCTCCTGGCCGCGACACTCATCCTTTCACAACACGCAACCGCTGGGCCGCCGGGTTCGGCTGGGCCCGCGATCGGGAACGGATTCCGCATCGGCAGCCCGTATCCGACGCCCGACTATAGCGGCACACCGCAGAAAAAGAAGAAGCGCGTGGTGCGTGCGCGCGGGCGCAGCAAGTCCCAGACGGTGAAATCCACGAAGCCCGTGCCGGAACTGCCCGTCAAGCGACCGGATAAAATTGAGTCGGTGAGCACGCCGACGTCGCCGGTCGAAACGGGTACCGTCGCCAAGAGCGCCACGGCCGGGGCCCCCGAGACCTGCCGCAAGTACGAACCAACCATCGGCCGCACCATCGAGATCCGCTGCCCGTAAGTGCCACGTCACGAACCGCGCCGCGCGTTTCACGCAGCCGCACGCCGTTGAGCGCGGCGGTTTTCTTCCGGCCGATGCGCTACTTTGCGCGAACACTCACCGAAATGCGCCGATTCTTGGCGCGGCCCTCCGCCGTCGCGTTGTCGGCGATGGGATGCTGGTCGCCGTAGCCTTCGGACGACAAACGCGCGCTGGCAATGCCTTGACCGCTCAGCGCATCGACCACCGCCCTGGCGCGGCGGTTCGACAGATCGAGGTTCATCTCCGGCTTGCCGGTGTTATCGGTGTAGCCGCCGATCTTGATTTGGACGTTGGGATAGGCGCGCAGAATGGCGGCGATGTTGTCCACCTGAGCCTTGGAATCCGGGGTCAGCGTGGCGGACCCCGTTTCGAAGTTGAGCCGGTCGAAGTCAAACCAGATCTTGTTGTCGATGGCGGCGTTGGGATCGGTGATAAAGGCGAGCATCTTGCTCTCGACACCGTCGCTCGCGGCATCCAATTCCGCCCCGCCCGCAAGGGTGAGCTTGGTCATCCCGGGGGAGGACGCAGCAGGTGCTGCGGCAGGCGCGGGTGATGTGGCCGGTTCCGGAGCAGGTGCAGGTTCGGGCGCTGGTTCAGGAGCAGCGGCGGGTGCGGCGGCGACGGCTTCCGGGGCCGGCTTGGCGGGCGCCTTAGCAACCGGTGCGGGCGGGCGCTCGTGGGCCACATACTTCCCGATGACTTGCCCGGCGATCCCCAGGAGCAGGAGAAATCCCAGCACGCCGAAGATGATCGGGGTCATTTTCAGGTCATCGTCGTACCGCTGCCGAACCGGTTCCTTCATCGCACGTCCTCCTCGTTGCACCGGGCGAGCCCCAGCTGCAATGCGCGCGACGGCCCGTCATTCCGGACACTGACAAGTACAATGCGGATCGTCAATATCAATAGACAGGCCCGAACCCCGTCCCTGATGCACACACTTTCTTCGCGCGGCAACGAAGAAACCAAAGGGAGCCCAGAAATCGGAAAGCCGCGCGCTGATGACAGCGCGCGGTTTCAAATAATAAGTGCTCGCCCGATACGGAGCGGCGACATTTCCGAACAGCGGCTGGGGGTTAGTAGTCGCCATACGGGCTGTAATAGCCCGGTCCCGCGTAGCCGTAGCCAGGACCGGCGCCGATGGTCACACCGACAGAGGGTCCGCCATAGCCGCCACCGTAGCCATAGCCGTAGCCGTAACCGCCGCCGTAACCGCTATTGAACCCATCGTCGTTGCCGCCGTAGCGATTGAGCTTTTCAACGTCCTGGCGGGTCAGACCGCGACCGGCTCGCTCGGCCGCGCGCGCACCTTCAACCTGACTGATGCTGTCGGCAAAAGATGCGGAGGGCGCGAATGCCGTCGCGGCCGCAATCGTGGCAAGAGCACACAAAGTGCGTTTCATGATCGTCTCCTTTATTTTTCCTACTGATTTGAAACTCGCCAGCAACGCCGACGGTTCCCCTCGCCCCTGTGGCCATTGCGCGTCCGGCCGCACGGTCCCGTTGCGGCGGCCTCATAATAGGTTGCGATGGATGGAACCATTGCCAGCCCGGTACGTTTGCAATCCGTCAGCACCCCCCTGACACCACGTCCCCTTGAGTTCAAGGTTGTCGTTCCTGCGTCCGCCGGACTAGCTCCGGCGGCGCTCTTTTTCTCAAACACCCGGCAAGGCGCGGCCATTCCATCCGCATCCCCCCACTTCCGCCCTAAAGATCCGCGAAAAATCCCCTAAAGAACAAGGAGACTCCCATGACTTGGAAGGGCCTGGCCTGCGCGATCCTCACCGCTATTTTGGCCATGAGCAGCACCGGCGCGATATCGGAAGCGAAGGCCGCATCAGCGGGCGAAATCGACGCGGGGGTCCGGGTGACGCTGGATCGCTTCTTTAGCAACATTCGCGGCGCCAATGAACTGGCCAACAAGGCCGTCGGCATGCTGGTCTTTCCCTCGGTCGTCAAAGCGGGGATTGGCTTCGGCGGCGAGTATGGCGAGGGCGCGCTGCTGATCGGCGGGCGCACAGCGGACTATTACAACACCGTATCGGCGTCGGTCGGGTTCCAGCTCGGCGTGCAGGAGCGCTCGGTGATCATCGCCTTCATGACCGAAAGCGCGCTCAACCAGTTCCGCAAAACCGCCGGCTGGAAAATCGGCGTCGATGGATCGGTGGCTGTGATCACTCTGGGCGCGGGCGGCTCCATCGACACCAACAAGATCACGAGCCCGGTTGTCGGCTTCATCCTCGACCCCAAGGGTCTGATGTATAACCTCACGCTAGAGGGCTCGAAAATTTCGCGGATCTCCCGCTGACGCGCATCCAACACGCCTCTTAAAGGGCTGCCCCTCAAATGAGCTCCGTACGGACATAAGTAGCCGGCATGTGATGGCGCTTGTCAGCGCCGCGGCAAAGGTCCACGCTTGATCCCGTCAGCAACCGGAGACACTGCCATGCCGCGCTCGCGTCCGACGCTCGTGATGTCTCTCGCCCTTGCAACTGTCGCAATCTGGGGCTCCGTTACCGCTGCCGCCGCTGAATGCAAGCTGGTCGGTGCGATCGGCAACGGTTTGACTGAAGGCATTGCCCAGTTCATGGCCGAAAAAGCCCTTCAGAACGTCATGGATGCCAAAGGGCTGAAGCCTTCCGGCGATGTGAAGTACACTTGCGAGTCAGCCATGCTCGGATCCGAGTGCAAGGCGCGGCAGCAGGGCTGCAAATAAGACCACGTGCCACGCGTCCCAGGGGGCCTAGGGTTGCCCCAGGGCCACAGAGATCCGCTTCGTGCGGGAACCAGGGAACGCCGTTCGATCTCAACCGTTGATGTTCTTAGACGTCCGCATCATTGCGCGGCCGTGCAATCGAAGGGAGAGCACCGATGAAACCCACATTGATCGCTTTGTGTCTTGCTGCTGTCGCTCTTGGCGCTTGCCGGCGCGAAGAAGCAACGCCTGTCTACGAGCCGATGAAGCTCGGCGGCGCCGCGCAGCACGAGACCCACCGCTAATTTTATATCGGGCCGCGGCCGCCATTTTCGGATGACGGCCGCGGTCCCACGCGTCACATCCACCAGAGCCAGCTCGGCTCACGTGTTCAGCGCACCCGTTTCAGTGGGCTCATTTCAGTGGGCCCATTTCAGCGGGTTCTGGCGCGCGGCCGCTTTTTACTGTGCCGATCCTGCGTCGTGCGCTTCGCCCTTACATCGCGCGGCGGTGTTCCACTGAGCGCGCCCCACCGATCCAGCAATTCCTGATCGTAGCGATCTACCGGCATGCCGGAGCGCGCCAGGGCCCGCGCACGCTCAACCTCAAACAACGTGTCCGCGCGCCCAGCGCCGGGGGCTCCACCCAGCGCGATCAGAAGGCCCACCAACAGCGTCACGGCGCGCGTGCCGTGACGCGGCCCATGCCATGCAGCACCCATCAATTAGACCTACCTGTACAGAATGAAGTGCGGCGGCGGACGTCCGAGCTTCAAAGCGCACGTCCGCCGCAGCTGCGATCTTAGGGTGTGGGCGTTGCCGGCGCGGCGGGTGCTGGATCGGCCGGTGCAGGCGCTGCCGATGGTGCCGCCGCATCGGGGGCCGGTGCTGGCGCTGCGGGTGCCGCAGACTCAGGTGCTGGTGCTGCCGGAGCGGCCGCGGGCGCCGCGGCGGGAGCCTCTGCCGGCGCAGCGGCGGGTGCGGGTGGATTGGCCGGTACGCCTTTGGTCAGATATTTGCCGAGAGCCGACGTCAAGATGATGAGAATAAAAAATCCTACAAGTACAACGGCCACGACCGAATATGGATTTGAGGATTTGGATGGTTCTTGCATGGCAATCTCCTTTCTCAATTTTCAACGGCAATAGAAAATCTCTGGAGCAGGCGGCGCTACGGGTCCGCAAATGCGCCGGCCTTCACTCTGGTGGCGGCTCATGCGCGATGGGACAGCCTGAATGCCGTCCCGGCAAATCGCGTGCGACACGCGCAAACATTTCAAGGACCTCAGCGCGCGTCACGTGTTCCAGGCACCCGCGGCTGATTTCATCCGGACTCCACATCCAGCTCTGGGCCGGATCATGGCGCATGGCCCAGGCCGGGAACATCCGCTCTTCGGCGTCTTCATTCACCAGCACCGCCACGTCCGTATGCCGATCATCGTGCACGATCCGCCCATAGCGGTGCGTAACGGCCTCGCGCGGCCCCTCAAGCCATTGCACGTAAATGTCTTCACGGCAGATCAAAGCACCGGTGATCCCGTCGCGCTTGTTATTCTGTTGAGCAGTATTGAGAATGCCCATGAGGGCGAGATCGTCGAAGCCAAACGGCCGGGACGCATAGATCAGCCGTATGAGCGTCATTCGCCAGCTCCACGGTCTTCCGTCGGAAATGCGGGTCGGATCGAGCCGCAATTGCTACAGGCTAGCACACCTATCCGGTGAGCGGGGCTGAAATTGTACTTCGATCAAATTGACTCCTAAAGGCGTTACCCCGAACGCCGCACACGCACGGCGCGGATGAGTTCGACGGCGATCCAGAGCGCAACGAGTGCCGCGCCGATGGGCAGCGTGGCAATCATGAACCACCCCATCATCCCCATGGTGTAGAGTGTCTGACCCCAGTCCGTGCCACCGATCATGCACGTGTTGGCAAACCCCTCGTGCAGCCGGCAACCGTGATATTCGGCGATCGCACCGGCCAGTGCTGTCGAGGCGAGTGGCGCGAGGCATACGGCAAGAGCAAGCCCCATCAAAGACCGGAACCAGAATCATCGCTGCCGCCGCATCCGTGCCGTGGGTTCAGGCCGTACGACCACTGGCGCCCGCCAAACCGGCGCTCACCGCCCTAATCCTCGTTGATCTCAATCTGAATGATCGGCGGCCTCGTTGCCCAGCAACTGGATCACGGTGAAGGCTCCGCGCAATTCGCCGGCTTTGAAGCCGGTCGCTTGATCCTCAGGATACAATTTTCCGATTTCCGCACTCAATTCCGGCGTCAGGGTTTCGCCATGACACACGAGGCACGGCTGCGCGGCCATCGGAATGGCCTTCATGTAGCGAAACATCCGCACGCCATCTTCAAGCACCGTCTCGCTATGCTCAACCTTGGCGGCATCTTCCCCTGCCGCGATGCGGGTCACGAAGTCCTTGAGGATGCGCGCTTCGAATGCGTCGGGGGCATTGTCGGGATTGCGCACCTTGAGGGCCGTGCGGCCGACCGCAAAATCGTGTGTCTTCGCGGCGTCTGCGGAAAGGGCCGGGGCAATCGTCTTGCAAACCTGCACGGCGGCAACAGGACCTGAGGACTTCAATGCCGCCGATAGCTGGTCCTTGAGACCCGCGCCCAAGGCCATGGCAGCCGCACGCGCGGCCTCCGTTCGGGCCTGATCATTTGCCGCCTGGCCGGAATCGCCCGCCATCAGCGGCGCTACCGGAATAGCCACGAGGCCGGCCATGACGAAGCAGGCCATCAACCGGCGGCCTGCGGCACCAACCGTTCCAAGGGTCACACTCAGTGCGGCTTTGATCATGAATAGCTCCCACCTTGCCTTGCCCCATGAATGGGCCTCTTCACCATAACACAGCGGGTCTTCCGCGAAGGACGCGTCACATCAGTTCTTGGATCGGAACTTGCCCCTGAACATCATACCCCGCCTTAGGTGTTTCAGAGCGGGACAGGCCGCGTATTGAAAGATGACATTCATGACTTCCCCGACCAGCCCGCTCCGCGTTGCCGAGCCGTACCGCGTTGATTGGGTCGATGCCGCTAAAGGTGTCTGTATTCTCCTCGTTGTCATGATGCACGCGACGTTGGGCGTCGAGAAGGCCACCGGCACCCCAACGGCGCTCGCCGGCTTCATTGCCTGGGCGCAGCCGTTCCGGATGCCCGACTTCTTCCTGATCTCGGGGCTATTCCTCGCCGCGCGGATCGACAAGCCCTGGCCGCGCTACCTGGATACGAAGGTCGTCCACTTCGCCTACTTTTATGTTCTCTGGTTGAGCGTCCAGTTCGCCACGAAATCCCCCGCGATGATCGCTGAACATGGACTTGGGGGAACGCTGTCCAACTTCGGGTTCGCCTTCGTGCAGCCCTGGGGCACGCTCTGGTTCATCTATGTGCTGGCCATCTTCTTTGTGACCGCCAAACTGCTCCACGCCGTGCCAAAGCCAGCAATTCTGATCGCCGCGGCACTTGTGAACATCGCCATGCCGCACACCGGCTGGCTGCTGGCCGATGAGTTCGCGTCAAGGTTTGTCTTCTTCTACACTGGCTATTGCGCGGCACCCCTGATCTTCGCTGCCGCCACGTGGGTCGGCAACCGCCCGGCGGCCGCCGTGGGCGCCGCACTCATCGCCTGGGCCGCGGTCAATTGGCTTCTGGTCCTCAATGGCCTGGCCTTCGTGCCCGGACTCAATCTGATCGTGTCCTATGCCGGGATCGCGGCGGTCATTGCATTCTGCGTGGTGACGTTGGACACGGCGGCGGGGCGGGCCTTCACGGGCCTCGGCCGTCAATCGCTCGCGGTCTATCTGGCGTTTCCGCTATTCATGGGGCCCGCGCGCGTTCTCGCGCTCAAATTCGATGACCTGCTGCCCGGCTGGGGCGTGGCGCTCATCTCCACCGCCGCCGGCGTCATCGGCCCTCTGATCCTCGCATGGGCTGTGAAGGGGACGTGGCTGTCATTTCTCTTTACCCGCCCAGACGCCGCGCGCCTCACCGCATCCCGCCAGCCCGCCGTTCAAACACCCTACCGGGAACGGTTTGCGAAGATCTTGGCACCCGCCCGCGCCGCGACGCTGGCCCATCCGGTCAGCCCGGCGCACGTCCCTCCGACACGGCCTTGAGAGCCGCAAGGCCCTCGTCGTAGTCGGCGCCTTAAACGCTGACCGGTTCGACGGCCGCGAATGGGCGCAGGTCGACGGGCGTGAACCACTGTGAGCGGCGGCGGCCATCCTCGTCGAAATAGATGACACGTGTCGTATCGTCGGAAAAATCGACCGTCTCGACGAGGCCGATGGCGCGGCCCGAAAAGCGCATCGGCCGCGCGGCGTTGGACGCCTCATGGCCGATGATCTCGACGAGTTCGCCCTTCTTCCAGGTGATCTTCGCATCCGCCAGACGGCGCCCCTCGTCGCGCAGCATCCGCACGACGTCCTGGAGAGGCGCATCCGGTGCGATCCGGCGGCGGCGCTCGGCGGCAGGCTCATCGTCGCGGTTGTTCCAACGCTGGGTGTGCGCCTCGGTCCAAGGCTCGAAGGCTGCATGATCGACGGCGTGAATGGTCATCGAGTCCCCGCAGAAGTGGGCGACCCGCATCGTGTATTTGTTCAAAAAGCGGTTGCTGCCCGGCTCGCTGTCACGATCGGTCACTGGTGTGTCGAAGACCTCCACCACAACGTGCAGCTTGCCGGCACCCTTCACGTCCATGCCGGGCCGGACGGTCACTGCATCTCCCGTCTGATACGGACATTTGCTCGCGACACGGCGCGCCATGTCGCCCAGAGCTTCGAATTGCTTTTCGAGCGGAACGCCGGTGCCGCCGTCCGCACCGCCGGCTTCGCCGGACCGTGAGCCTCCAGACAACAGGGCCTCCAGAAACGCTGTCATAAATCCATCCTTTCGCGGCGCAGGCACTCCTGCGCGAACATCCCAGACGGGACGCCGAGCGGCGCGCACTTTGAGCCGTGGTCATTGAGTTGGGTGGGCCGGTCAGGTGAGCCCACGCGCGATCGAACCGCTTAGCATCGGATGGGATGTCGGCTAAGATATGATCGCTTTGTGGAAATGCCGCTACGGGGGCAATTGGATGCAGGCTGTGGCCTCAGGGAGACAATGGACGGGAAGGACCGGCCCCCAGCCGCGCTCCAAATGCACGCCTCCATGACGGCTGGTCGGGTGTATCCCCGCAACCTTCCCGCGGTGGCTTCGGCGTTTGTCATCGCGGCTGTGCTCACGGGATGCGGCGGAACATCGGGCATTCCCGGTCTGCCCGAAGCAGAGTTCAACCAAGCGTTCGCCGCTGGACTGGACGTGGCCGCCGCCGAGCGGTGCGGCACCCAGGTGGATGCGGGTCTCGTGCGCCACAATCTTGTCGAGACAGTCAAACGGCGCGGACTTTCGGGCAATCAGGCCGAGAAATCCGGCTTGGCCTTTGACAAAACGCGCAATGAATACAGCGCAAAGCTGGCCAAGGATCCGGCCTACTGCGTGCGCGCCTACGCCGACGCCCAGGACCGCCTCGCGCGCTATCAGAAAGGTGACTTTCCAGATCCCCCATGATCAACTTTCCCGGCGGGCCAGGAATGGTCATACTTGAATGATGGTTCTTAAACGTCCGTGACGCCGCATTTAGCGGCCCGGAAATGCGATACCCGCTTTGGAGATGCGACCCATGATCCGCGCTGCCTTGAACTCACATTCCGCCAGCGTCCGTATGGTTCGCAAGGCTCTGGGCCCCCTGACCCTAGGTTTGGCGATCGCCATTGCCGCAAACGGTACTGCCTCGGCCGCCGAGGAGTTTGCAGGCACGTGGGCTGCTGATCTGGCCAACTGCAAAACGCCGCAGAGTCGCCAGGATGCCCCGCTGATCCTGTCCGCCAAGGGCTACGATCAGCACGAAACCCATTGCAAGTTCTCAGGGCTGAAGCCGGCCGGTGCCGGGGAATGGACGGCGGCCGCGCAGTGCTCGGTCGAAGGCGACACACATTCCTTTGACGTGCGCCTCACCTTATCAGGCCAAACGTTGACGCTGTCCGAGGATGGTGGCGGGCGCGATCTGTTGCGCTGCCCCTGATTTGAAACCACACGCTGCCTAACGTCGTATCCTGGTGATTGCCGGCGGCGCGGCCGTTTCGGCTGGCCGCCCGCGCAACGGCGGCCGAATACCATTCCGCCCCTTCCGTCCGAAATCAGTTCCAAGAGGAACTGAAACGGAAACCATTTCGCAATCTAATGCATTAAGTCACTGCGACGTATGCGATTTGTGACTTGAATAAGGCAATAGCGGCACCCAGGTTGCGCTATGTTGTATGGAGTATCGGGTATCATGCTGGCCGCCACCGGGCAGTTGGATCATGGCAGTGACCTCGGGTGCGCCACCTTGGACACGGGGGCGGACAACGTGCGCCGCTTTGCGCATGGCGCGCATCTGTTCAGTGGCGGAGACCGGCGGACGGCTCGGTTCCGGATACTGGACGGCGCCGTCTGCCACTATATCGTCTGGCCCGACGGTCACCACGAAGTCCTGGAGTTTCTCTATCCTGGCGATGTTGTCGGACTTGGCAGCCTTGCCGAGCATGTCTCCACCGCGCAGGCGATGGTCGACACGCGGGCCGTGGCGCTGACCGACGCTGAATTCAATACGTTACTCGCCAAGGACGCTGCACTTGCCACCCGCGCATCCGCCGCCGCCGACCGCGAATTCGCGTATGTCCGCCGCCGCGCCTTGGGAAATGGAAGCAGGTCGCCCAAGCAGCGCATTGCCGCTTACCTTCTCGCCGCCAGTTCGCAGGCCTGCCGGCTCGGTGAGCAGCTGCACGTCGGCATCGCGACCCATGACCGGGTGGCGCTGGCGAACCTTCTCGAAATTCCTGTTGCCGCCGTGGAGTTCGCCTTAGAAGCTCTCGCGCACGATGGCGCAATCCGGATCGCACCGGACGGTGTGATCATTACCGATATGCGCCAGCTCGAAGTTCTTACGGGGTCTGCGTAACGTGTCCGCCTGATGGGTTAGGTCCCGGCCGCCGGATTAGATGGCAGCGCAAGCCCACTGATGGCGCGTAGGGGCAACAGGTGATACGAAGCACCCCATGAACCTTTGGCTCGCCGTCTTCCTCCTCTCCAGTATCATTGGACTGCCCGCATCCGCGGCCGATGCACCCGCTTTGCAGCCAAATATTTCCGTCAAAGACCAGGGCGCGCGGCACGGGCAGGCGATCGCCGCCGCACGAATTTGCCCGGGCGCGCGCCGGACGGCCAAAGCCGAAACCCTCGGAAATGCCCTGACACCGGACGACCGCGCCGTGTTCGATCGGGAGAGCGCCGTCATCGTCGCCGCCTGGGAGAAGGCCTTTTCCTGCACCGACGTCGATCCGGCCCAGACCCGGGAGATCAACGGCTGCCGGAAGTCGAAGATCTTGAGCTGTACCTCGGCCTGGCGGGAAATCGGGCCGGAGGGCGCGGACCTTCCGGGGCTGCTCGACTTCAAGCCCGGCACTGACGACGACCAGCCCTGACCTGATCTCTAGCAGTCCATTGACCCGAACGTGCGCCACGCCCGTATAATCCCGGTCATATAAAATGGGAGAAACCATCCATGATCCGCACACGTCATGCCGTCATTCAAACAGTCTTGCTGCTGGGTCTGTTCATCCTCGCCCCCGCGTCCGCGTTTGCCGGTGACGCCGTGGTGGCTCGTCCGGCGGCCAAACTGGTGGAACTGACGAACCCGCGCGAAGCTGGAATTCGCTACGGGCAAGCTGCGGGAATGGCGGCCGTCTGCATCAACATCAAGCCGACATCCAAGGCAGAAAACCTAGCCACTTCATTTTCCGGCAAGGATCTGGAGATGTTCAAACTCCAGGCTGAAACGGTGTTGAAGTCTTGGAAGAAGACCCTTGCGTGTGCGCACACGTCCGACCCAAATCCCTGCCGCCTCGTGCATCAGATGAGTTGCCGCGAAGCCTACCGGGAGATCGGCCCTAGGGGGACCGTCGCACCCGATCTCGTCGAAGTGGCCACCGCACCTTGAAGCCCGGATGCGGTCCGTGACGTTCAACCACCACGCTCCGTCCAGCCGAAACCGGCCGCGACCGTGCGGCCATCATGGCCTGTGGTGTGATGGCGTGACCGACAACCGCTGGCGACGATGGTCCGCCCCGAAGTGAGGTGCTTGGTCCCGAGGACGAGGCCGCACGCTAGACCGTTGCCCACTCCGGCGCACCGAAGCGTTGGAAAGGCTTTGCCACATCCGGCTGCCCGGGGCAGTG
This sequence comes from uncultured Alphaproteobacteria bacterium, assembly GCA_963786675.1. GTDB lineage: Bacteria > Pseudomonadota > Alphaproteobacteria > Rhizobiales > Hyphomicrobiaceae > JAGVSR01. The sequence goes on from CAWAZY010000003.1 coordinate 1,006,245, forward strand.
TCGGGCCGCAGGGGACACCGGGAGATGAAAATGAAGGACGCTGGCGACTTGCAGCCCGGCCTGATCGGCCGCACGGAATTGACTGTGGAGGCCGACCATACGGCGGCCCATGTCGGGAGCGGATGCGAAGAGGTCCTCGCCACCCCCGTGATGATTGCCTTGATGGAAGCCGCCGCGGTCGATTGCGTCGAGCATCTTCTCGAACCCGGTCAAACCAGCCTCGGCATTCACATTAACGTCGACCACACGGCCGCGTCACCGGTTGGTGCGGATGTGCGCGCGAAAGCAGAATTATCGTCCATCGATGGCCGGCGTCTCACCTTCGATGTGCGGGCCTTCGAGGGCGATCATCTGATCGGTTCGGGGACCCACGTCCGGGCAATCGTCTCCGTGGCGGACTTCCGCCGCAAGCTCGCCGAGCGGCCGTCCTAAGCCTTGCGCGCTGCGACCGGCGGTAGGTGGCATGGGGCACCTTGCCTGGGTAGGCGACACCTTGCATGATGGCAACGCACAAGCGGTGCGGCGATCGGAAAGGACCTTAACCATGTGCTTTTCCGCGCCAGCCAGCTTCGCAGCCGCGGCGGTGGCCGGGATCGCGGGCCTCGTGGCCGTTGCGCGCGTGCGGGAGCGACGTCAGGTTCCACTGGCTGCCATGCCGCTCTTCTTCGCGGGCCAGCAGGTCCTAGAAGGGCTGCTCTGGCTTAACCTGCCCCACGCACCGCAAGACCCCGAAGCGACGCTTCTCATCCAGACGTTCCTTTTCTTCGCGCTCATCTTCTGGCCGCTGTATGCGCCGCTCGCGGCACTGAGCCTGGAAACGATCCCGATGCGGCGCCGTCTCATTGGCCTGTGTGCGATCGCCGGCGTGGCGGTTGCTGCATATTTCATGATTTCGCTGGCTCAATCGCCGCGCACGGCCGTCATAGCCGGCGGCCATATCGTCTACAGCGCCGACCCCGCGCTGCCAGCGGCCATGCTCGTCCTCTACCCCGTGGCCACGTGCCTGGCGCTGCTGCTCTCGTCACACCGCTACGTGGCTCTCCTCGGCGGCATCGTGTTCATCGGTTCGATGGTCGCTTATTTCGTGTATTGGAACGCGTTCACGTCGGTCTGGTGCTTCTTCGCCGCCGCCGCGAGCGGCGTGATCGTCCTGATGTTCGAGGCGCAACGGCGCAGCGCCGCGGCACGCGACACAGCTCGCATCTGATCATGCGAGGACGTTGTCTGCCCGGCGAAAGGCTCAAAGTTCGTGGGCGAGCCGGCGGCGTTTCGTTTCGAGGTAGGCCTTGTTGTGTGAACTGGGTGGAATGATAAGCGGGATGCGCTCTTCCACGCCGATTCCTGCCGCCGTCAGCGCCTCGACCTTATCGGGATTGTTGGTCATCAGGCGAATCCGCGACAATCCAAGATCGCGCAGAATGTCGGCGGCAAAAGCATAGTCGCGGGCATCGATCGGCTGGCCTTGCTCGATATTGGCATCGACGGTATCGAGCCCCCGGTCCTGCAGGGCATACGCCTTGATCTTGCGGAACAGGCCAATGCCGCGGCCTTCCTGATACGGCAGGTAAATGAGAACCCCGAGGGGCTCCTGGGTGATGCGTGCGAGCGCGGCTTGGAGTTGCGCATGGCAATCGCAGCGTAGCGAATGAAACACATCGCCTGTGACACAACCCGAATGCAGGCGGACCACCGGTACGGTCTCTTCCGCGCCCGGCGTCCGATGGATTAAGGCAACCGCCTGGGTGTCAGGCTCCACGCCCTGATACGCATGGGCCTCGAGCATGATTTCGCTGCCCAGAAAATCGATAGGCAAGCGGGTTTCCGCGGACCAGTCGATCCCCAGTTTCACAGATTTGAGTTCACGACCGGACATGCCGCGCTTTCATGCCTTTTGGATGCAGTTCCGTGCCCTTCACTGGAGGCATCGTGCCCTGCAATGGATAACAGCCACCGGCAAAGTGCCGGATGGCCACCCTGCTCAGTTCTTGCGCCGTTACTGCCGCATCCGCAAGCACTTAGACCTTGGCGCCGCCCAGGTAAACACGTTCGCGGCGGAGAAGTTGACGCGGGGGCCTGAAGCGGGCCATTTGATGCGCTCAGCTCGGCCATCCCTCGCACCGTCAGGTGGTGCCAGCCCGCGAACCGCTTGGAATCCAAATCGAACGCACCTCATGCCCGTAGTGACATTTTTTGCCCTGATCCTCGCGTTCTGCACGCCGGCCATGGCCGAATCCCCGCGCGGCGACGCTGCGATCGAGCGCAAGGTCTCGCGGCTGCTCGGACGCATGACGCTGGAGGAAAAGATCGGGCAGCTGAATTTTCCCTCGCTCGACTTTCCCCACAGCGGGCAGCTGGCTGCCGTGCGGCGCGGCGATATCGGCGCCATGCTCAACGTCGTTGATCCGCGCACGATCCAAGACTTCGCCGTCGCCTCCAGGTCGAGCCGGCTGGAAATACCGCTGCTCTTTGCCATCGACGCGATCTGGGCGCTGCGCATCACCTTTCCCCCGCCCCTCGCATGGGCGGCAACCTGGCGGCCAGAACTGGCCGAACGCGCGACTTACGAGATCGCCCGGGAAGCGGCTGCCCTCGGCATCAACTGGACGTTCGCGCCCATGGTCGACATGTCCCGCGATCCCCGCTGGGGCCGCGTCATCGAGGGCGCCGGCGAAGACACCTTTTTGGCCTCGGCCTTTTCCGCCGCCCGCGTCCGCGGCTACCGCCGGGGCGGGCTTGCCACATCCGTCAAGCACTTCGTCGGCTATGGCGCGCCGGAAGGCGGCCGGGACTACAACGGCGCCCAAATTTCAAAGCCGGAATTGCTGGACCGCTATCTGCCGCCCTTCCGCGCGGCGATCGCGGCCGGCAACGAGATCGTCATGGCCTCGTTCAACACCGTCAACGGCGTTCCGGTCACAGCCAATCGTGCGCTCGTTACCGATCTTCTCAAGAAGCGGCTGGGGTTCGACGGCATCGTCACCAGCGATTTCGTAGCGGTCGGCGAACTGGTCAATCATGGCGTCGCCACCACGCTTGAAGACGCGGTGGTGCTCGCAATGAATGCCGGCATAGACCTGGATATGGCGTCGGGCGGCTACCGCAAGCATCTGGCCGATGCGGTCCGGTCGGGGCGCGTTTCCATGGCCGCCATCAACGACTCCGTCCGCCGCGTGCTGCGCGTGAAGCACCGCTTAGGGCTGTTCGATCTGCCGGCCGACCATTACGAGCGCCGTCCGCGCCCCGTCAGCAACGGCGAGGTTCGCGCAAGCGCCCGCGCCGTGGCGCGCGAGAGCTTCGTCCTCGTCAAGAACGATCATGCAGCGCTTCCTATCGCGCCTTCCGTCGGTCGTATCGCGCTCATTGGCGCCACGGCCGATACGACCGAGCGCGACCACTCCTGGTATGGCCCGGCCGGACATGAAAAGCCCGCCGCTGAAACACTGCGTCAGGCCCTGTCCAGCCGCTTGAGGCCGGGACAGGAACTGGATTACGCACCGGCGTTCGCCGACACCTGCGGGAAATCGTTTGCCGACAAACTCCAGGCGGTGCGGACAGCCCGGCGCGCCGACCTCGTCGTCTACGCGGTCATCGAGGATTGCGAGATGCAGGGCGAAGGCGTGTCGCGCACGCGCCTCGATCTTTCCGGCAAGCAGCAGGAATTACTCGAGGCCCTGGTCGAGACGGGCAAGCCGGTCGTGCTCGTCGTCGAGACGGGCCGCCCCTTGACGCTCGCCTACGCCGACAAACACGCCGCCGCCATTTTGATCGCATGGCATCCGGGAACGGAAGGGCGTACGGCCCTCGCCGAAGTGCTACTCGGCACCCATGCCCCCTCGGGCAAGCTGCCGATGACGTTTCCCCGCTCCGTCGGTCAAATCCCGATCGCCTATGATGGCCTGCCCACCAGCCGGCCTTGGAATGGGACGCGATTCACGTCGGGATATGTCGACGAAGACCCCAAGCCGCTCTACCCGTTCGGTCACGGGCTGTCATACACCGACTTCGCCTACGAACGGTTGCAACTCGATCGCTGGCGCATCAACCGCCGGGGCACCATCACCGTGTCCGTCACGGTCCGCAACGCCGGATCGCGCGAGGCCGCGGAAGTCGTGCAGCTCTACACGCGGCAGCTTGTTGCCAGCCGGTCGCGGCCGGTTAAGGAACTGCGTGGGTTTGAAAAGATCACTTTGAAACCTGGCGAAGTCCGCACCGTGTCGTTCCAACTGGCGGCGGAGACCCTTGGCTTTCATGACGACGACGGCCAGTGGCGGACCGAGGCCGCGCCTTTCAAAGTCTATGCTGGCGGTAGTTCTGAGACGGCGCTCGAAGCCGATTTCGCCATCACCCGCGAGTGATGCCGAGGCGGGCCAATTCGATCTTGGGGCACCGGTCCATGACGACGGTGAGCCCCGCTTCGGTCGCTAGGTGCGCAGCCTCGTCGTTGACGACACCGATCTGCATCCAAACGGCCTTGAGACCAAGACGGTCTTTCTCGTCGATGGCGAGCTTGACGGCTTCGAGTGCGGCATCGGGCGCGCGGAAGATATCGACGACATCGACGGGCGCTGGAACATCTTCGAGCGAGACATAGACGCGCTGACCCAGGATCTCAGCCCCGCCATGCCCCGGATTGATGGGCACCACCCGGTAGCCCTTGGCCAGCAATCTCTCCATCACGCCGTAGCTGGGACGGTCCAGCTTTGGCGATGCGCCGATGACCGCGAAGACGGAGGCATCCCGCAGCAAAGCAGCGATCGCGTCATCATCGGGATTGGTGAACGTCATGCCTGATTACTCCTGGACCGGCGCCATGCGCGTGTACCGGACGGCAACGCCCCGCGGCGGGCTTTCGTTCCTCTAACAGCCCTTCCAGACAGGCAGCCGCTTTTCAAGGAACGCGCCGATGCCTTCCTCGGCGTCGGCTTTCAGCATGTTCTCCACCATCACGCGCGCGGCAAAGGTGTAGGCGTCTCCCAAAGGCTGTTCGAGTTGGGTGTAGAAGGCCGACTTGCCGATCGCCACGGTGAGGGGTGACTTCGATGCAATGATGCGCGCCATGTCCATGGCTTCGGCACGGGCGCGCCCTGCGCCGACGACACGATTGACGAGCCCGTGCGTGGCCGCATCCTGAGCACTGATCATCTCGCCCAGAAGCAGCATTTCCATGGCGCGCTTACGCGGCATGTTCCGCGACAGTGCCACCATGGGGGTCGAGCAGAACAGACCGATATTGACGCCCGGTGTGGCGAACTTCGCACTCTCCTCCGCGACAGCCAGATCACACGTCGCAACCAGCTGACAACCCGCGGCAGTGGCGGTTGCATGCACCGCGGCGATGACCGGTTTCGGACAGGCCACGATCGCCTGCATCAGCGCCGCGCATCGGGTCATTGTCTCGGCAAAGAACGCGCGTCCACCGTCGGCATCGGCGCGGCGCGCGGTCAGTTCTTTCAGGTCATGACCGGCGCAGAATGCTGGTCCATCGGCGGCCAGCACGATCGCCCGCACATCGGACGCGCTGCCGAGGTGGGCGATGGCCGTATGAAGGCTGGCTAGCATTGCGACCGACAGGGCGTTGCGCTGTTCGGGCCGTGCGAGCGTCAACACTGCGATTCCAGGCTCGGGACGTTCGTCGCGAACCAGCGCATCTAAAGCCGGCCTTGGGTGCGTCACTGCTGTCCGTCCGCAGGCTTATCCGCCCCGTCGTCGCCGTCCTCGGGCAGGCTCTCACCCGTCCCGTCGACGGCCAGCTTTTCCAGATCGTCCTGGAACTTGCGCACAACTTCAATGTTGCCCGCATGCTGTAGCGGTTTGGCGGCCGCGATCTCCTGATTGAGATCTTCGATGACGAGCTTTTTGTCTTCTTCCCCGATCGACGCATCGGCTTGGATGTTTTCAAGCTCGAGCTTCATTTTCTCGACGGGGTCGGTGTACGTCCCGGATTCGCGATCGAGGCCATCAAGCACCAGCGAGATGTTGGCGCCGACGATTTCCATCTCCTCGAAATCCTTGAAGCCATGCTTCTTGGCAATGTCTTCGAGCTGTCCCAGAAGCGCATCGTCGGGCTTGTCGCCACCTTCGATCAGCTTGCTCGACAGCGGTGTCAGATCCTTTTGCGCGTCGATGAAGCCTTTGACGTGCGCTTCGGTCAGTTCCACCTGCTTTAATTCTTCAATCTCGGGCACCGCATCCTGCGCGCCCGCCCCTTGCCATGTCAGCGAGGTCGCAACCGCCAGCACGAGCGCGCCCACCACGGGCCGCGCGGCGCGGACGATCGAGGTCGTAAACTTCGCCAGTCGGGAAGTAAGGGCCATGGAGGTCTCCGGACCAAGATTGAGCAGCTCTTCTAAACACAGTTAACGCCCGGCTCCGAGAGGGAGGCCAAGACTTCGACGGCATTGTGGTGAGGAATCGCGCAGTTGTCTTGCGTCGGCATCCGGCTTCAACCCCGACCCCACCCTTCATTGATGTGGTATTATTGTACCTTTATTCTGGTATTATATTACCCTAAACAATAACTTACTGATTTTGCTGTCGTTTTCCATGGGTATGTGCAATTTATGTTGACGGCAATAGGGCAATCACGTATCCCGCACGTCGACACGGGCCTCTGGCCCGGTTCGCGCTCATCCAGGCCGGCTGAAACGCTCCCGGATGGCGCCGCCCAAACTCCAGGCTGGAACCTGACACCATGAAAACCTACGTCGCCAAGACTGGCGAGGTGGAGAAGGGTTGGATCCTGATCGACGCGGAAGGTCTCGTCGTCGGTCGTCTCGCCACCCTTATCGCCACGCGACTCAAAGGCAAGCACAAGGCCATCTACACGCCCCACGTTGATTGCGGTGACAACATCATCGTCGTCAACGCGGAAAAGGTCGTCTTCACCGGCAACAAGGTGGAAGACAAGACCTACTACCGCCACACGGGACATCCGGGCGGTATCAAGGAAACCAATCCCAAGCGCCTGCTCGAAGGTAAGTTCCCCGAGCGCGTCATCACCAAGGCCGTCGAGCGCATGCTGAAGCGCGGCCCGCTGCAGCGTCAGCTGATGCGCAATCTGCGCGTCTACAAGGGCTCCGAGCATCCGCACGAGGCGCAGAACCCGGCGAAGCTCGACGTCGCCAAGCTCAATCGCAAGAACTCGAGGGCCTGATCAACATGGCAACCGAAGCAAAGACACTCAGCGATCTGGGCGAGATCCAGACCGCCAAACCGGCTGAAGCGCCCGTCCACGTCCAGAAGTTGGACAAGTTCGGCCGCGCCTATGCCACCGGCAAGCGCAAGGACGCGGTCGCCCGCGTCTGGATCAAGCCGGGCAAGGGCGTCATTACGGTGAACGAGAAGGACTACACCAAGTACTTCGCGCGCCCCGTTCTGCAGATGCTTCTGCAGCAGCCCTTGAATGCGGCCAGCCGCCTGACCCAGTACGACATCCGGGTGACAGTGGCTGGCGGCGGACTTTCCGGCCAGGCCGGTGCTGTCCGTCACGGCATCTCCAAGGCGCTCACCTACTTCGAGCCCGAACTGCGCGGTGTCCTGAAAAAGGGCGGGTTCCTGACCCGCGATAGCCGCACCGTCGAGCGCAAGAAGTACGGCCGCATGAAGGCCCGCCGCAGCTTCCAGTTCTCGAAGCGCTAAAGGCACGCCGATTTCTGCCAGACAGCCCGCCTTCGCCGGCGGGCTGTTTGTGTTTTATCGACACGACCCGCTTGCCCTTCTCCCGAGGCGGTGCCAGATAGCCGGCGGAACGCGCGGCGCGCCGTGCGCACAGCCATCGACCCACCGGAGACACACCCATGGACTTCATTCTGGCGTCGGCCGGTTCCATCTTGGAAACCGTATGGACCGACATCGGCCTGATGCTGTCGCCGCAGTGGTGGCAGACCCACTGGGTCGCGCTGTTCAACATTCTGATGATCGACCTGACGCTCGCCGGTGACAACGCCATCGTCGTCGGCATGGCGGCGTCGCGCGTTCATCCGTCCATGCGCGCCAAAGTCATTTTTTGGGGCATCGCTGGCGCGGTCGTACTTCGGATCATGTTCTCCGCCGTGGCACAGCAGATGCTGCAAGTCATTGGCCTGACCTTGGCCGGTGGACTTCTCTTGTTGTTCGTCTGCTGGAAAATGTATCAGCAGATCGTCGACACGAATGGCCATGAGACGATTGAAGAACTTGAGGCCAAACTCGCGGCGGGCACGACACCGGACGATGCCGCGACATTCTGGTCGGCCCTGTGGACCATCATCCTGGCCGACCTGTCGATGTCGCTCGACAACGTGCTGGCGGTGGCGGGTGCCGCCGGAGAATCGACGCTGGTTCTCGTCATCGGTCTGGCCGTCGCCATCATCCTGATGGCCGTCGCCTCGACCTACATCGCCAAGCTCTTGCACAAGTACCCGTGGATCGCCTGGCTCGGCCTCATCATTATTCTCTACGTCGCGCTCGACATGATTTATCGCGACAGCCACCAAATCGCTTGTGCGACATGGGGCGTGGGTTGCTCGGAAACCATCTGGCAGGGCATATTGCACCGGCTGGGTCTGGGACCGGGCGCGGGCGGCTGAGAACGGTGCGCAACGAGGCCAGTGCCATGACAGACACAAAGAAGGTCTTCATCGACGGCGAAGCCGGCACCACCGGCTTGCAGATCCGCGAGCGTCTTGCCGCTGAGCCGGCCGTGACAGTGCTGTCCATCGCGCACGAGAAGCGCAAGGACGCCGCCGCACGCAAAGCCCTGATGGCCGACGCCGACCTGATCGTGCTGTGCCTGCCCGACGACGCCGCCAAAGACGCCGTTGCCCTTGCCGCCGAACTCGGGGCGGATGCGCCCAAGATCGTCGACGCCTCGACCGCGCATCGCGTGGCGCCGGGCTGGATCTACGGTTTCGCCGAACTCGACACAGGGCAAGCCGATCGCATCCGCAAGGCGGACAAGGTCGCCAATCCCGGTTGCTATCCGACGGGCGCCATCGCTCTCCTGCGGCCACTGGTGGCGGCCGGCCTCCTGCCGCCTGATCATGCGGTGACAGTCAATGCCGTCTCGGGCTACTCGGGCGGCGGCCGGCAAATGATCGAAACCTATGAACCGGTCCGCACAGCGCCGAACTTCGAGCTCTACGCGCTTGGCCTCACGCACAAGCACGTTCCCGAACTGATGGCCAACACGGGCATCACCCGGCGGCCGATCTTCGTGCCGTCTGTCGGCAACTTCCGGCAGGGTATGCTCGTTTCAATCCCGCTGCATCTCGATACCCTGCCCGGCAATCCGTGCGTGGCGGACATCGAAGCGGCGCTCGCGGCGCATTATCAGGGTAGCAATACGGTGCGTGTCGTGACCGGCGCCGCAACCCAGCTGCAATGTCTCGAGCCCGAAGCGCTGAACGGGACCGATGATCTTGAGCTTTTCGTCTTTGGCCAAGACACGCTTCGCCAGGCGGTCCTGGTCGCCCGCCTCGACAATCTCGGGAAAGGTGCAGCCGGCGCGGCCGTGCAGAACATCAAGCTGATGCTCGGCCTCGCCTAGTTCGCTGCTGCTGCCTGCCGGACCAGCCAGAGATGCCGCACGGCGACGGCCAGCACGATGGCCGCGAAGCCCTGATGTGCGATCCCGAGCCCGATCGGCACCGCCCAGAGAAGCGTGATGATTCCGAGCACCATTTGCCCCAGAAGTCCGGCGCCTAAAAGCATGGCGGACGTGCGCAGGCGTTCGTCGTCGGCGCGGCGCACGACGGCGATCGCATGCATGAGACCAAGAGCCACGACGATGTAGGCGACGACGCGATGATTGAACTGGGTCATCGTCGCGTTTTCGAAGAAATTCACGAACCAGGGCGTCATGCTCAAGATGTCGTCCGGCACCAGCATGCCGTTCATCAGGGGCCACGTGTTGTAGTGCAGGCCGGCCTTCAAACCCGCCACGAAGGCGCCGAGCGCCACCTGCAGGAAAACCAGCGCCACGACAATCCCCGCCGTTATGACGTTCGATCGCGTCGCCGTCTTGAGATGGATTGCGGTGCGCTCCGGCGACAGGTCCATCGCCAGCCAGACGAGACAGCCCAGAATGAGGAACGCGACGGAGAGATGCAAAGCGAGCCGGTATTGGCTGACGTCGACGCGGTCTGCGAGCCCCGACGACACCATGTACCAGCCGATCGCCCCCTGCAGACCACCGAGCGCCAGCACACCGAAATATTTCCAGCCGTTGCCGGGGCGGATCATGCCGCGAAGGGCAAACACAAGTAGCGGCAGCGCGAACACCAGACCGATGATGCGACCCAGAAAGCGGTGTCCCCACTCCCACCAGTAGATGAATTTGAATTCGTCAAGGGACATGCCCTTGTTGACGAGTTGGTACTCGGGGATCTGTTTGTACTTCTCGAAGGCTTCCAGCCAGTGCGACTGGTCGAGAGGCGGGATCGCGCCCAGCAAGGGCTGCCATTCGGTAATCGAGAGGCCGGAATCGGTGAGACGCGTGGCCCCGCCTACGATAATCATGCCGACGACCAGCACGGCCGTCGCAGCCAGCCAAAATTGAACAATCTGATCGTCGCTGGCGGTTGGACGGGAAAGAGCTGTGGCACCCACGGACGATCACCTCGGCTTGACTTGTCGCGGCCATCTGATAGCCGCTTGGGCGCTCACTCTGCAATGGTCCATGACGGCGCGCCTCCGGCACGGAGCGGCCATTTACCGGACCCGTGCCACAGAAGGACCCTCGCCATGCATCCGCGCCAGCGCAAGCTCGCAGGCACAATCATTCTGCTGGTGTTTATTACCGTGTACGCGCTTCTGGCCATGGTCGCGGCCATGATCCTGCAGGTCAACGCGAGCAAGACGGTCGAGTTGATTTACTACGTCGTTGCAGGGCTCGCGTGGGTACCCCCCGCGGCTCTGATCATCTCGTGGATGCAGAAACCGTAACTGTAGTCACGCGGCGGCGTGAGAGCCCGTGAGACGCTTCACCGCGCTCCGCAGCGCGAACGGCGCGCCCGACAGCAACACCTTCACGAAACGCGTATCCTGATAGTCGCCGTTCAACGACACACGCGGCAGCGACATCAGGTCGGCACGGTGATGGGATTGCACCAGCCCCTTGCGCGTGGTCACGCCGGTCAGCATGCCGGTCTCCCGGACCAGATCGAAATCGCGCGCGCCGGCACTGGCGGGATCGCCATAGGGGTAGCTGAAGTGCCGGCACGTCTTGCCGAGCCCGGCTTCCAGCCGTGCGATGCTTTGTGTGATTTCGCGGCGGGCTTCGTCATCGGAGAGCTTGGCGAGCGCAAAGTGCCCGCACGTATGCGCGCCAAACGAGACCAGCGGGTCTTTCGACAACGCGCGTAATTCATCCCAGGTCATCAAGATCCGGTCGGCCAGAGCCCGTCCATCGACATCGTGCCGGATCGCCAGATCCGCGACGAGCGCACGTGCGGACCCTTCATCCATCCGGCGCAGCGCCCAATAAATCTCGTGGAACGCATGCTCCTTTTCAGCAACTGTACCCGTCTGAAACGACACCGGTCCGCTTCCGAGATCAACCACAATGGACGGTGCGGAGCGGATCACCTGCTCAAGGACCAGCCACCACAGATCCCCCTTGCCGTCAGGAAAATCGGTCGGCACGAAGATCGTGAACGGCAGATTGTGCCGGCGGAAGACCGGCAGGGCTTGGTCGCGATTGTCGCGATAGCCGTCGTCGAATGTGAAGCAGCAGAAGGGCCGCTGGTTCGCCCCGTCATTTAGCCGGGAGGGAATGTCGTCCAACGTCACGACATCGAAGCCCCAGTCCTGCACCGCGTACAAAACGGCATCCAGGAACTCGGGCGTGATCTTCAAAATCCGGTTCGGCTCGAAATCTTCCACCGGGTCCGTGCTGACATGATGGAGGGTAAAGATGACGCCGCGGCCACCCGTTAACGGGGCCAGCATCTCATCGGCCCGCGAATAGTGCAAAAGCGAGAGGGCCGCTTTGAGCAGACGTGTCGATTTCCGGCTCATGCTGCTTCCAACCAAATAGGAATTTGGCGCCGAGCGCCCGTATCCCCCTTCAGATGCAAGCCGCGTGCTAGACGGCAGCCACTTACCAAATTCAGCACCACAAACCCGGCGATCGTCGTTAACGCCGGTGCCCCGCGCCGATGCGTCAGGGCAGTTGGGCCAGCTCCTCCGCGCCCCGGTCCTGGCGAACCACACGTTGCATGGGCGCCTGGGTCTGCTGGCGGTCGTAGCGCACCAAGTCGATATCAGCCACTTCGAAGCCGAGATAGGTCCCCGGCGGGTCCTTGAGAACGGACGACCGGCGCGTGGGATCGGCAATCAGCACACCGCAGTCGACGCGGCCCTCGATGACTTCGAACAGACTGCGCGCCGCTTCGTGCCGGCCAGCTATCACGATCTCGTCGTAGGCTTCATCGAGCGCATCGAGCACAAGGTTAAGGCGATCGGGGTCTAGCGTTGAATCCAATCCCGCATCGAAGCGCCCCGACGCGATGAAGTGCGCCTCGCTCGCGGGGAGCCTTTTGACGACCTCTTCGAAAGTTGCGGTCCCGGCCAGCAAATCTGCAATTCCCGCGGACGATCCCAAACCGGCTGCCTCGGCGATACCTTCGCCTTCCGGGGCCCAATCGATGAGAATGACACTGTGCCCGAGTTCGGTCAGCGCCTTGGCCAGTTCCGTGGCATGGCTCGCGACACCCAGATGTTCCGTCTCGCCCGCCACAAGGGTCCGATACCCACCGCCATTGGCGCGGCCCGAAATCCGCCGGGCGAGAACACCCATTGACGACACACCGGTCACGGCACTCAAGGCACCCGGCCCAACGTCAGCAGGTGCCTCGGCAGCGGGGGCCGCCTGAGGCAGGGGTGCAACGGGCGGTGTCATGGGTGGCGCAGGTGCGGCCGGCATCGCGCCGGCAGCAAGCGCCGGTTCGACGCGGCGCTCTGCCTCGCCGGATGGCCGGCGCCGATCGGTGCCTACCGGCGTCCTGGAGGCGGGAGCCGGGCGGGCGCCTGTCAACAGGGCGCGCGTGACCGTGATCGCGAGACCAAAGAGGAACGTGGCGAAGGCCGCCAAGGCCGCGAACGGACCCTTGCGCGGGAAAATCGGCACACTCTCCGGTCTGGCCCGGCTGACGATCTGGGCCTCGATGGGGACGACGCGGCTGTCGGCCTTGGCGCGGTTCGCCTCGAATTGCGCCTGCAGCCGGTCAAGTTCGGCCCGCTTGGAGCGCGCCTCGTTTTCGAGTTGGCGCAGCTTCACTTCATCGGGTCCGGTATCGACGACACGCGTCTTGATTGCGCTCAGGTCCTTGTTCACTGCTTCGACCCGCAGCGCGGCGGCACTGGCTTCCTTGGCCAGGCTGTCGACGACCTTTTCGACCTCGGCGGCAATCTGCTTTTTCAGGCCCGCCAGATCGGCATTGAGCTGGCGCATGCGCGGATGACCCGGCATCAACGTCGCGGAGAGTTCCGAAATTTGACGCTCCAACCGGACCCGCTGCTGCACGATGTTCTGGATCAGCGGCGCCCGCTGCACTTCGGGAATGGCCTCACCGCTGCCCGATTTCATCATCTCGCGGGCGGAGCGCGTACGCGCATCGGCTTCGCTCTTGGCAGACTGTGCCCGGGACAATTCAGCGGTCAACTCCTGAAGCTGCTGCTCGTTGAGACCTGTTGCCTGCTGACCGCCCTTGAAGATGTTGGCCTGAGCGCGAAACGTTTCCGTTGCGGCATCAGCGGCCAGGACTTCCTCGCGCAGCTTTTCAATTTTCGGAGCCAGGGCCTTCTGGACTTCATCGGTTTCGAAGACCGACTGCTCGGCCAAAGACCGGCGATAGGCTTCCGCCAGGGCATTCGGGACGGCGGCCGCCAGATCTGGATCCATCGACGTGAAGCGAATGGCGATGGCCCGGCTTTCCTTCGGTGTATAAACTTCCAAACGCTCGTAGAAGCGGTTCAGGACGCGATCCTGCGTGCTTTCACCTGGGCGTGGCGCTCCGATTCCGGCGAGGCGCAACAGGCGGCTCATCATATCGGGGCTGCCCAGCGCCGGGTTGAATTCCACCCGATCAGCAAGCTTCAATTCCTTGGCGATCGCCGCTCCCAGTTCGGGCGACAGCAGTGCGCGGACATGCGTGTTGATCGCTTCCTTGTCCATCCGCACAGTCACCGCCTCCGCGCCGCTGCCGCCATCCTTGCGGGGGGACGAGAACGGATCGGTCACGCCGCGCGCCGAGACGATCAGTTCGGCCGCGGACTGATAGCGGGGCGCAACCAAGGTCAGCGCCAGAAAGGTTAGGGCCCCCATGAGCGCGGAGAGCAGCAGGAGCTTCGGCAACCGGCGGCGGATTGTGCCGAAGACATCGCTCATATCGATGTTGTCAGGGGAAGCGTGCGACATGACGATGGGATACCCGTTCCGGCTCGATCGGCGGTTGTGCAGATGATTCGGATTAGAACGGGTTGGCGGTAAGCATTTCCTTAACCGTGCCAGAAAAAGACACGTGGTCAGCGTTTGTTAACTTTGGCTGGGTAAACGTGGTGGCATGCGTAATGCGCCAACGGATGCAATCCTGATGTCCTTATCTGTCCGTCACTCCCCAGTTGGGCTCATCGTCAGCCTCGTCATCTCCCTGCTTGCCGGCTGTGCGGAGGGTCCAGATGCGGGGTTGCCGGACTTTGCCCTCGCCGGTCCGCAGCCTGTCGTGGAGGTGGCTGAAACCGTCAGCTATGGCGAGCCCCACGTACTGCCCGCCGGCTTCAGCGGTGGCCCCCAGGCCGTGGCGGACACGGACGGCCCCTACCTTCTCGATACCGGTGACCGGCTGCGCGTCTTCGTTTACGGCCAGCCCAATCTTTCGCGCGGCTACACCGTCGACCACGACGGCTTCATCACCGTCCCACTGATCGGGTCCGTCAAGGCACGCGGGATGACCACCCGGCGCCTTGAGAGCGTCATCGCCGACCGCCTGGCGGCCGATTACGTGCGCGATCCTCAGGTCAACGTCGACATCCAGCAAAACCGGCCATTTTTCATCCATGGCGAGGTCAGAACGGCCGGCCAGTTCCCCTACGTCTCTGGCATGACCGTGGAAACCGCCGTTGCCATCGCCGGCGGCCTGTCCGATCGCGGCAGCGACCGCATCTTCCGCATCACCCGCCGCACCAACGGCTTCGTCGAGCAGATCGATGCGCCGGGCGATTACGTCGTTAAGCCGGGCGACACGGTTTACGTGTACGAACGGTTCTTCTGAGGCGTGGCGGCCTGACGGACTTGCCCCACGCGATCCGCGCGAGCCGGGACGCTACCCCTTGAATACCCCCTACCGTATCCTGCATTGCATGCGCGCACCCGTCGGGGGGCTGTTCCGGCATGTCTTGGACCTTGCCGGTGAGCAAGCCGCGCGCGGGCATGCCGTCGGCATCGTCGCGGACGCCGCCACGGGCGACAAACTGACCGCCGACCGGTTCAGTGCCATCACGCCCCACCTCAAGCTCGGCCTCGCCCTGATCCCCATGAGCCGCAAACCCGGCATTGGCGACATCGCCGCGGCCCAGTCCGTGGCGGCGCACGCACGCAGCCTCGATCTCGATATCCTGCATGGGCATGGCGCCAAGGGCGGCGCTTACGCGCGTTTGGCCGGACGGGTCTTGCGCAAGCCCGGTGGGGGGCGCGTATCCACCTTCTACACGCCGCACGGGGGCACCCTCAATTTCGCGCCGGCTTCGCTGGAGGGCCGCTTTTATCACGCTCTCGAACGTGGCCTCGCAAGCCTGACGACCGGCCTCATTTTCGAGAGCGACTTTGCCCGCCGGACGTTCGCTGACCGGATCGGCAAGCTCGCCATCCCCGAACGGGTCGTGCCCAACGGTCTGCAGCCAGCGGACTTCGAACCCGCCGTTCCGGCCCCGGACGCTGCCGATTTTGTTTTCGTCGGCGAACTGCGCGACCTCAAGGGCGTCGATGTACTGCTGCGCGCATTGCGCGCTCTGGATGACCTGGGCGAGATCCGCGCTGTGATTGTCGGCTCTGGCCCGCACGCCGCAGCATTCCACGCGCTGTGCTCGGAATTGAAGCTGGACGGCAGGGTCACATTCCCCGGCGCCATGCCGGCGCGCGCGGCGTTTCCTCTCGGGCGCACCCTCGTGGTCCCGTCCCTGAAGGAGAGCTTTCCCTACATCGTCCTGGAAGGGGCGGCGGCCCGTATGCCGGTCATCGCGACTGAGGTCGGCGGGATCCCAGAGATGGTCGAGGGCACGGATACCGCGCTCGTGCCCCCGGGCGATACGACCGCACTCGCCGCCGCCATGCGCGCGGCTGTCCTGGATCGGGACAGTGCCCGGGAGCGTGCCGGGCGCTTTGCAGACGCCGTCGCGCGGCGCTTCACTGTGGCGCGCATGTGCGATGAGATCGTCGACTTTTATGGCTCGGCACGGGCCAGTTAATCTCTTGTTGACTTTATTTCATCCGTTTTCAGATCAATTCTTTACCGCGCGCGCCAGTTGGCACGGCAGCTGCTTTGGTGGGTACGAAACGTCCCCCGATGAGCAGAATGAGCTGCCCCGAAATGAACTACGTCTCGCAAGACTACCGCCAATCCGAAGCCTTCAAAGGTAGCCCCGCCACCATCGAACTTGTGACGGTGCCCCGCTTGGCCGACACGTGGACTGAGGATACGGGCTCGCTCGTCTCCCAGCGCGTGCTGACGGGCGTGTTGCGCCTGGCCGATGCCGCGATCGCAATGGTTGTCGGGCTTGTGATTGCCTTTCTGTATGTCAGCCATCCGATTGTCACGCGGGATGCCGATTACGCCGTGCTGCTGACGGTGACGAGCGCTCTGACCATCGTCGTGTTTCAGATTCTGGGCCTCTACGACGGGGCGCGCTACTCTTCGTTCATCAAGCAGTTGCCGCGGGTCCTGATCGGCTGGACGATCACTCTCGCCGTTCTCATCGAAGGCCTCGTATTCCTCAAAGCCGCGCAGGAATTCTCGCGCGTGTTCCTGGCACTCTGGTGGATTGTCGGCGGCATCGCCTTGCTCGCCGGCCGCGCCGTGCTGTCCCATCTGGTGCGGGCCTGGGCCAAGCAGGGCCGCCTTTATCGCCGCGCCGTGATTTACGGAGCGGGCGCCGTGTCCGAGGACCTGATCGCGCAGCTTGAAAAAGACGCCGGTGTCGACATCCGCATCTCCGGGATCTTCGATGATCGCGACGAGGAAAGCCGCGCGCCGCGCCAGATTGCCGGCTATCCCCGCCTGGGCGGCCTTGACGAGTTGCTGTCCCTGGGCCGCGACAGCCGGATCGACCTGGTCATCGTGGCCCTGCCCGTCTCGGCCGAACAGCGGCTGTCGGAAATCGTCAAGCATCTGTCCGTGCTGCCGGTGGACATCAAGCTTCCCGCCCGCGCGACCAAGATCCGCTTCTCGCCCAAGACCTACAGTCACGTCGGCTCGGTCGCCATGTTCGATCTCTACGACAAGCCGATCACCGACTGGGGCACCGTCTCCAAGTGGCTGTTCGACAAGGTCATCGCCGCGCTGGCCCTTGTCCTGCTGGCGCCTGTCATGATGGCTGTCGCAGCCGCCATCCGCCTCGACAGCCGTGGACCGGTCCTGTTCCGTCAGAAGCGGTACGGCTTCAACAACGAGCTGATCGAAGTCTACAAGTTCCGCTCGATGTACACCGACCGGTGCGACGCGGCCGCAGCCAAGCTCGTAACGAAGAACGATCCGCGCGTCACCCGCGTCGGCCGCTTCATCCGCAAGACGAGCCTCGATGAGCTGCCGCAGCTGATCAATGTTCTAAGGGGCCAGCTTTCCCTTGTCGGTCCGCGTCCCCACGCCGTTTCGGCCAAGGCCGCAAACCGGTTGTACGACGAAGTGGTCGATGGATATTTCGCCCGCCACAAGGTCAAGCCCGGCATCACCGGCTGGGCACAGATTAACGGCTGGCGCGGCGAAACGGATACGGCCGAGAAGATCCAAAAACGCGTCGAGCACGATCTTTACTATATCGAGAACTGGTCGGTGCTGTTCGATCTTTACATTCTCCTCAAGACACCGCTGTCGCTCTTGAAGACCGAAAACGCCTATTGAGATGCTCGCCAGGACACGAAAGGCGCCGCAGGACTGCGGCGCCTTTTTCGTTTCAACACGGCGCTGACCAGACCGGCCCGCTCCTTGCAATTCATCACGGCAAGCGGACTTACGCCTTCGTCGGAGCTCTCAGATGGCCATTGCGGTACACCCATTCCCGGATACGAACGCCCCCGGCATTCCGCATTCGGACTTTCGCGGCCGCAGCGCAGCCCACATCCTGAGCCTCGCGGCCGTCTGGCTGACATTTGCCTCCAGCGGCGTTGTCTTCTCCGAGCCTGCACCCGTGGACGTCCTCGCCGCCGGCCTGATGATCCTTCTTCCGGCCGTCGGCCTCATCGCCGTTACCCCGCTCCTGCTGACCTATTTGAGCCTCTGGCTTGTGGCGGCCGCCGGCGCCTATCTCGCCTCTACCCTGTCGCTTGACGTGGCCAGTTCCGTCACCCACACGAGCGTCTCACTGTTTCTCTATGCCTTCTCGTTCGTGACCGCGGCATTCGTCGCCCGGCGTCCGGAAGCGCACACGCGCCTCATCCTTTCCGCCTGGATGTTCGCGGCCCTCGTCGCCGGCAGTGCTGCTCTCATCGGGTACATGGGGCTCCTGCCTGGCACCTACGACCTTTTCACCAAGTTCGGCCGCGCCGCCGGCACCTTCAAGGACCCGAATGTGTTCGGCCCCTTCCTGGTGCCGCCAATCCTCTACTGCCTCCACCTGGCGATCACGCAGCGCGCCGTCCGTGCGACGCTGGCCTTGGCTTTGGCTGCGTTCTTTTCGGTTGCGATCCTGCTCAGCTTCTCCCGTGGCGCCTGGCTCAATCTCGCCATCGCCGCGCTGCTGTACGTCTGGCTCGCCTTCGTCACGGCGCCGGGCGCTGCGATGCGCGGACGCATCGTCTTCCTGTCCGCGACGGGCGTGCTCGTAATCGCGGCAAGTATCGTGGTGGCACTGCAGTTCGACACGGTGTCCGATCTGCTTGCCCAGCGCGCCAGCCTGACGCAGAGCTATGACGTGGGACCCGAAGGCCGCTTCGGCGGACAGGAAAAGGCCATTGATTTGATAGCCGCCTTCCCGCTCGGCATCGGCGCGCAGCAGTTCTCCCCCGTCTACCACCACGAAGAAGTGCACAACGTCTATCTCAGCATCCTACTCAACGCCGGCTGGCTCGGTGGCGGCATCTACTGGATCATTGTCGCGTTGACTCTGGGCCTTGGCTTCCGCCAGTGCTTGAAGGCCACGCCGACACGCCCGCTGTTCATCATCGCGTATGCCGCGTTCGCCGCGACGGCACTCGAAGGCTGGATCATCGACAGCGACCACTGGCGCAGCTTCTACACACTCATGGCCATCATCTGGGGTCTCATGGCCGCACCGCAGGAGGCCACCCGGTGAGCCAACGCGCCAGAGAGGCTGTCCGCCTGACGTTGAAAAAGGACTTCGGCCGCCGGCGTCAGCGCGTCGTGAAGAGCGCCGATGGCCTGAAGGTCTTGAAATGGCGCGCGCGCGTGCGCGCCCTGGCGCTGCGACTGCGCCCCATCAATTCCGTCGCGCTCATCGTTGCAATGGCCCTGTTGTTTGCTGCCGAAACACAGCAGGCGCTCGTAATGGTGGTGATCTGCGGGCTTCTTGGCTGGGGCCTTGAAGTTGGCGCTGCCGCCCCACGCACACGGCGACCGCCCCGCATCCGGCGCGACGTCCGCCCGCTCCTGGCCAAACGCATCGTCGTCATACCGCAACAGCGAAGGGCCGGCCGCATTGTGCGCGCCCGGCCCTCGCCGATTGTTCTGGGTTTGCCGCCAAGCCGCCCGCGCGCGCGCGTCGTGGAGCGCCGGCCGGGGACCTACGTGGAAGAAATGGAGTAGAGCGCCGCGCCGCTCAACCAGCCTCGTCCGCCGAATCCGACTGCAGCAGCCCGTAATTCTCAACGCCGATGCGGGCCAGGAGATCGAGCTGCGTTTCGAGAAAGTCGTGATGACCTTCCTCGTCGCGCAGAAGTTCCTCAAACAGGTTCATCGTGACGTAGTCGCCATGCTGGCGGCAGAGATCGCGCCCGCGCGCGTACGTCTCCAGAGCGACTTTTTCGCCCTTCAGATCGCACTCGAGAATTTCCTTGATGTTCTCGCCGATCATCAACGGCGCGACGTGCTGAAGATTGGGCATGCCATCGAGATAAATGATGCGGTCGATGATCTTGTCGGCGTGCACCATCTCTTCCAGAGACTCTTCCTTTTCCTTCTTGGCGAGCTTCGTGTAGCCCCAGTTGGCCAGCATCCTGTAATGCAGCCAGTACTGGTTCACCGCGCCCAATTCGAGTTTCAGGGACTCGTTGAGAATGGCGATGATGTCCTTGTTGCCCTTGCCCTTCATGGTGCGTTCCTTATGCGAGTTGGTGCTGAACGGGCGCGCGGCCAGATTTCGTCCGACACTTGGCGGAGAGACGAACTGGGGAGCCGAACCTCTCGGGCAATATAAATCGCTGGCGGCAGATTGCGACTAGGCTTTTTTTCTGATGCCGCTGATCTGATCCACACCAGGACCTGCACCGGTATTTGCGGGCACAAGGGTGGGGCGGCTCATGTCGCGCGGACTGGCCAAAGGACGGCGCTCGACAGGGGCCAGCATCGACTGCATCCGGGTCTTGACCGTCGCGCAGGCGCACGGGCAGATGCGACCCGCCTGTTCTAATTCTTCCATCTTGGCGTAGATCGTATCAGCTGCAAGGGGCGCGCAGCCGCAGCACTGCATCTTCTTTTGCAGGTGACGATAGATGACACCCGGCGTGGGCAGCGGCGCGTTGGGCTGGCTCATGACCTCGAGCACAGCCTGTTCCAGATCGCGATCGGTGATGACAGCGCAGGAGCAAACGATCATCGCGCACCTCCCCTCGGGGAGCGCATAACGCGGCGCCATTGGCACATGGGAAAGATGTCGGCGGCAGCCGCCAAGTTGGACAATGCCACTTTGAGCTCCAAACATTGGGGTTCAAGGCCCCACATCGGACAGGTCCAGCCTACAATGGCGGACCCCCTGACCATGGGCGGGAGGATTTGTCCTGTCAAGCGACATGGACGCGCAACCGGCTCCGGCTGCAATCCTCAGAGAAGCGATTTTTTGAGACTTGTCCCAGCGGGAACAGCCGCCTGCGCTGCACCTGCGTAGCGTCGCCCAATCACATGGGAGGCGTAGAACGATGCCACAGGGCAAGGATCATTCATTCACCATCGAAGGCGGACGCACCGGCGTGCTGCTCGTGCATGGACTGTGCGGGTCGCCGACCGAGATGCGTTTCATCGCCAACGGCCTTGCCCGGGCCGGATATACCGTGCATTGCCCCCAGCTGGCTGGCCATTGCGGCAGCGAAGCAGATCTCAAGGCCACCTCCTGGCAGGACTGGTATCGCAGCGCCGAAGCCGGCCTCGACAAGCTCAACACCCTGTGTGACCGGGTCATCGTCGGCGGACTGTCGACGGGCGCCGTTCTGGCGCTGCTCCTCGCCGCCCGCCGGCCCCAGGCCATTGCCGGATTGGCGCTCTATTCGCCGACCCTCTGGCTCAACGGCCGCCATATACCTTGGTATGCCCGCCTTTTCCGGCTGGTAACGTTCCGGGCGTTCGCGGATCTGTTCGATTTTCCCGCACCCCTGGAATTCGGCATCAAGGATCAGCGCCTGCGCGAATTCATCAAGAAGGCCCTCGCCGCACCCGGCGCGCCGGCCGTCCCCTTCTCGACCCCCGGCATCGCCGTTCTCGAACGCCGCCGGCTGGTCGAGACGGTCCTTCCTTGCATCGGCGGCATCAGCGTCCCCGTGTTGATCCTGCATCCTCGCGAAGACGACTACGCACACCTCTCCAATGCCGCGTTCCTGCAGGAGCGCCTGGCGGGGCCGGTGGACTTGGTCGTGCTGGAAGACAGCTATCACCTGGTCACCGTCGACCGGCAGCGCGGGGTCGTCCTCGACCGTACCGTTGCCTTTGCCGAGCGCCACCTGCCGGCGGGCTTGGATAGCGCGATCCTCGCTGCGTAATTTTTTGCTATCTATTGCAATGCGTTACGAAGTTTTTTGGGGGCTGGTCGCCGGTTTTTCCGCCTATGTTCCCGCTGGAACAGCGGCCACGGCCCACTCCCGGCATAGTGAGCTCATCGATGAACGGCGACGACAGCTCACCGGCATCGCTCCTTTAAACCAAGACCCAACCGATGGAGTTTCCAATGGCCCGCAAGATCACCACAGCAATCGCCGCCGTCGCCATCGCCGCTTCGATGGCCGTCACGACCACCACCGCACAGGCCGGCCGCGGCGTCGGCCTCGGTATTGGCCTCGGGGTCCTGGCGGTTGGCGCCATGGCCGCCGCCGCAAACGCTCAGCATCGCGAACGCGCCCATGCCAAGCAGCGTCAGCGCAGCGAAGCGGCCCAGGCCGCCCGGGCCCGCGCCAAGGCCAAGGCCCAGGCTCAAGCCGCCGCCCGTGCCAAGGCCAAGGCCCAGGCTCAAGCCCGCGCCGAAGCCAAGGCAGAAGCAAAGGCCCGCGCCATCGCTCAGGCCAAGGCTGAAGCGCGCCGCGAGGCCGCCGCCCGCCAGGCCAAGGCTCAGAAGAAAGCCGCTGAAGAAGCCAAGGTTGCGGCTGCAACGACGGAAGAAGCCACGGAAGTGACCGAGCCGGTCGTGGTCAGCAAGACGACGGTTGATACGCCTTCGACGACCGCTGCCCTGACTGAAGGTGACTCGGGCAACGGTGACACCACCGCCACCCAGACGGCCGAAGTCACGACGGCTCCTGCCGAGACCGCTTCCGTCGAGCCGGCCCGGGACGAGCCCTCGGTAAACGGTGAATGCAAGCGCTACATCCCCGCAGTGGGCGTGACGATCTCGGTCGGTTGCTGATCCGACACAAAGCCTAGGGCGGCCTCTCGTCAGAGAGGCCGCCCACGCCTTGCCGAACACATCACCCCTGATACAGGGAATTCACCTCAAGCCCCCCTCAACGGACTTTATTTCGGCTGGCCGGCAGAACACCCCACGATCTTGCGAAGGAGCCGACTTCCGGGAGCCCCGGACCCCAGGCCACAGGCCTCGGTTCCGGATTTATGCTCCCGGGCTTTTTCGTTTTCGATCGTGCGTTGACGCAGTTATCCTGCGCCCGCAGTTTGGGCCCGCAACGGCCTTACGATTCGATTTGTGATTTTTTGACTTTGTGCCACTGGGAACAGCGGCAACGGACGCAACGCGGCAATATCGCCTCATCACGTTTTTGAGGCACCAGGGAGGGCCACATGTCCACCGCTCAAGCCGAACGGCCCGTCATCGTGCGCGCGCGCGACATCACCAAAACCATTCACACCGGTGCTGGCGATTTGACGATCCTGAAAGGCATCGACGTCGACCTGCACCCCGGCGAACTCACCCTGCTCATGGGACCCTCCGGATCGGGCAAGACGACATTGCTCTCGATTCTGGGCTGCATCCTCACCGCGACGGGTGGGCAGTTGAACATCAACGGCGAACAGGCCGTCGGCCTGGCCGCCGAAGGGCTCGCGGATCTCCGCCGGCGCAACATTGGTTTCGTGTTCCAGGGCTACAATCTATTCCCAACACTCACAGCTCATGAGAACGTTCTGATGGCACTGGACGTGCGTGGTTCACTTCTGGCGGACCCAGCCAAATCCGCGCGCGATTCACTCATCTCGGTGGGCCTCAGCCATCGCATCGATACCTTCCCCTCCAAACTTTCAGGCGGTGAAAAGCAGCGTGTCGCCATCGCGCGATCGCTGGCCGGCAACCCCGCCGTCGTCCTTGCCGACGAACCGACGGCGGCGCTCGATAGCGAGAACGGCAAGGCCGTCATGGAACTTCTCGCGCGCGTCGCCCAGGATCCCACGCGCGCCGTTCTCGCGGTCACGCATGATCACCGGACGCTGGACTACGCCGACCGCATCATCCGCATCGAAGACGGCCTCATCGTCGCCGACGAAAGACCCAGCGGCCGCTCCGGCCCTGGAGGACATTCCAGCCATGCCGCGGCCTGACCGCCGCTACGTCAGCAACGCTCACTCACTCGACTGCCATCGGTTTTCTCCAGGACAGAAGGGAATGCTCCGGAGCCATGATTAAGAACATTGGACTTATTGCTCTCGTCGGCTTCGCGGCCCTGGGAGCTTATCTTGGACTGAAGGAATTCGCCGGCGAGGAGTACGAACCGACGCCGGAGGCCGCCTCTGTGGAAGTGGCGTGGGTGGCCGCCGCGCCAGGCCGCGTCGAACCCAAATCCGGCGAACTGCGCATTGGCGCCAGCCTGCTGGGCCGGGTCACGAAGGTGCATGTGAAGGTGGACGACAAGGTTGAGGAGGGTGAACTCCTCGTGGAGCTGGACGATGCGGAAGCCCGCGCCCGTTTGACGTCCGCCGAAACCCAGGCCGAAGCCCTGCGCGAAGAGCGCGAGAAGCAATTCGCTTCGGGCCGCGAGGACGTGCGCAAAGCGGAGGACGCCATCTATTCGGCCGAACGCGCCGTAACCGGTGCACGTATCGAATTGGATTACGCACTCGCTGCCAAGCGCTCCGCGTCGGGTGGGTCCGAGCAGAACGTGATCGACGCCCGCAAGCGCCTGACGGAAGCCAACGAGCGCCTGGAGCGCGAAAGACTCGCGTTCGTAAAGGCCCAGTCCAAATCCAACCTCCCCGCACCCAGCAGCGCGGAATCCGCTGTCAGTGCGGCACGGACGGAAGTGCGCATGGCCGAGGCTCTGCTCGACAAAACGCGCATTCGCGCCCCCGCAGCTGGAACCATTCTGCAGGTAAACGCGAAGACCGGCGAGATCGTTTCGCCAAGTCCTGAGCAGCCACTCATCGTCATGGGTGACATGACATCGGTGCGCGTCAAGGCTGAAGCCGATGAGGGCGATATTTCGAAGATCACGGTTGGTCAGAAGGTCTTCGTTCGCTCGCTGAGCTTCCCTGGCCAGGAGTTCGAGGGCACGGTGTCGAGCCTCGCACCCACACTTGCGCAGCCGCGCATCGGTCCGCGCGGTCCCCGCCGCTCCAATGACGTAGAAGTGCGCGAAGTCACGGTCGATATGGATGGTGACGTGCCGCTTCTGCCAGGCATGCGCGTCGATGCCTTCTTCCGCAAATAGCGGCGCATTAATCAAAATGCCTGTTATATTGCGAAACGAACATCACAATGGGCCGCGCAATCTTTCCGATTGCGCGGCCCACAATGTCACTGCGTCAATCCTCACGGTCCATTTTTCGCCTGAAAGGTGGAATTAATCGCCGTCCAATGTGCCATCCGGAACAGCGCTGATGCGCAACGTCCGGCACGCTTGCTCCATTGCAACCGCACCCAGAGAGGTGCTTGATGATGGAGCGACAGTCATGAACGGTCAGATCGTGAAATTCAGTGCGCGTCTCGGTCAGGGTATTATTCGCTCCGACGACGGACGCAAATTTCGCTTCAAGAGCGGTGCCGTGAAAAATCTCGGTGGAAAGCTTGTGGGCGCAGAGGTCGATTTCCTTGTCGAATCGCGCCAGACAAAAGATATCTTCGTGTTGCAGGGGTCGCCCTGGTCTGTTTTCGGCACCCTCCGCTAATTGTTCTGAGAATGATGGAGAACATGACCATGTCTTCTCAGCCGTCATCCGCGCAGCTCGCCGCGCAGCAGTCCCTCGGCACCATCGATCCGACTGACGTGCCCATCGTTGCCGTGCGCGAACTCGCCACCGCGCTCAAAGTCCTCGCCGACGAAGTGGTGGCGCTGGCACGTGCCGCGGAATGGAGCGAAGACGACCTGCGCCGCGTCGAACAGTATTTCTGGCAGCGCTGCGGACGCGACCGCGAGCGCAAGGTGGCGGCTCTCGTGCGCCTGCGCAGCCTGATTGAAGTTTGCCGCGCCCGCTCGTTGCAGTCGCTGATTGCGGAACATGGTGCCATGGCCGTCATGGGCATTCTCGATGCGGCCGCCTCCATGCGGCTCAACACGAGCTTCGGCTTCAGCCCCAATAAGATCGCGCGGGCGGCACTGGAGTCTCTCAAGTCCAGCCCCGCGACGACGGGCTTGGCTGGCGTCGCGGCCTGATTTCGCCGCAGCTTCGCGCAGCGGTGCGGCGCGCCGGGCGGGGCCTGCGGCAATTTCATACGCCATGGTAATGCTGTGATCCGGGGGCCCGGAACCGCCGTTTACCAATCATGATACAGACACTCGCCCTCGTCGGTTCTTACCTGGTCATTTTTGGGCCGGCCTTGATCGCATTGGTCTGGGGCATGGTTCAGCTGTCGCGCTAAAATATTCGGGCAGCGGAAATATGCCGCCACGGCCCCGGCACGGCATCCCTCCCGCATCGCATCTTATTTACTGCACGGATCTTTTCGGGCCGTCATTTGGCCCCCGATCCGCTCCGCGGTTGCGAAATCAGGTATGCTGCTGATCCCAATGGGGATCGTCACCCATGCCCAACCGCGCGACTCCACCTCGTTTGACCGACATTCCGCTCTTTGCCGGCCTCAGTGCCGCCGAACAGGATGCGATGACGGCGTGCAGCGAAACGCTCACCATCGAGCGCGGCGACGTCTTGGTGGCCGAAGGCGATTTGGACCGGGCGCTTTATCTTGTGATCGCAGGGCGCTTCGGCGTCGGAAGGGCTGGTTGCGAGACGCGGCTGACGGAAATCGGCCCCGGGCAGCCGATTGGTGAAATCGGGTTTCTGACCGGTACCGCGCGCACGGCAACGGTGACGGCATTGCGCGACAGTGTGGTGCTGAAACTCGAGCGGGCAGCTTTCGATGACATCGCGACACGCTTTCCCGACATCTGGCCGGCACTCTCCGGGGCACTGGCCACACGCCTCGCCGAGACGTCGGCGCTGGCACGCCCCACGCATCAGCCCCTGACGCCGCGCTGCATCGCGATCATCCCCGCCGGCAATGCACCGATGCCCCGCGCTTTCGTCGACCGGCTCACGTCCGCGCTGGCGAGCCTGTGCCATCCCTGCGTCCTGGCGAGCTTGGAGGACGCGGGCCTCGCCGGCGACGGAAATACCGGCGCGCAAGATCAGGCCCAGGCGACCGCCCGCCTGTCGGACATCGAAGCTGAAACGGACCTGCTCGTCCTCATCGCGCACGACGATGGGACGGCCTGGCCAGAAACCGCCATCCGGCACGCCGATCAGGTGATCGCGGTCGGAACGTTCTCGGGCGATCCTGCCCCCGGTCGGCTGGACGCCATTGCGCGGCGTTTCGTGCCGCCGGAGATGCACCGGCTCGTACTCCTGCATCCGACCCGGCGGCGCATTACTGGAACCTCCCGCTGGCTCGCCCCGCGCATGCTGGCGATGCACCATCATGTGGCCGATGACAGCACGGCCGACATCATGCGCCTGGCGCGCTTCATTCGCGGAACCGCGCGGGGTCTTGTGGCATGCGGTGGCGGCGCGTTGTGTGCGGCACACATAGGCGTCCACGAAGCGCTGACGGCCCAATCCATGACATTCGACATCATGGGCGGTACATCGGCGGGAAGCGCGATGGCCGCGGGCTTCATTCTGGGCACCAATCCGGACGACATGGAGCGGGCCGTCCACGACATGTTCGTCGCCCGCCGCGCCATGAGCCGCTACACGCTGCCCCGCTATAGCCTGCTCGACCACACCAATTTCGATCGCCAGCTTGCGGCGTTCTTCGGCGGCATGGATATCGAGGACCTGTGGCTGCCGTTTTTCGCGGTTTCCACCAATCTTTCGCGCAATTCCACGGTGGTGCACCGGCAGGGCGATCTGTTTACGGCAATCCGCGCCTCGGCTTCGATACCCGTCATGCTGCCGCCCGTTTACACTGAAGATGGCGAGATGCTTGTGGACGGCTGCCTTCTCGACAACGTCCCTGTCCAAGCCATGCACGCCCTCAAACGCGGACCCAATGTCATCGTCAGCTTCAGCTTGCCGGACCTCAAGACGTTCGATGTCGCGTATGAGGACTTGCCCTCACGCGCCCGCCTCGCCCGCGCCGCGATCGACCCGTTCGCGCGCCGCGCCCTGCCCGATGCCCCCAACATCGTCACGGTCCTGATGCGCAGCCTCATGGTCGGCCGCCAGGACTTCCAGCGTCATGTTACGGGTGACGATCTCCTGATCCAGCCTGAATTGCCAGCCTCAATCGGCTATCTCGGATTGGCACGCTCATGGCGACCTGCGGCGGATCGGATACGAGGCGGCGATGAAAGCAATGGCCTCGTCTCGCACGGCGTAAGGCGGGCGCGCCGCTTACTCCTCGCGGAATGTCCGCGCCAAATGGTCGGTGACGGGCTTGGTCATGTACGACAGAGCCGTGCGCGCGCCCGTTACAATCATGGACTCGACGGGCATGCCCGCGACGAGCGTCAGCTTGCCGAGCTTGGACATTTCCTCATCCGCCACACTCACGCGCGCCGTGTAATAGGAAAGCCCCGTGTTCGGGTCTGTGGTCACATCCGAGGCGAGACGCGCGATCTTTCCTTTGATTTCAGGCGTGGTGCGCTGATTGAAGGCGGGGAAACGCAAAAGAGCGGCCTGCCCGATCGTCACCTGATCGATATCCGTGGGAGACAATCGAACTTCGATGGTCTTTCGATCTTCGTCAGGCACGATCGACATGAGTGTATCGCCCGGAGCGATGACGCCGCCGACTGTGTGCACGGCCAGTTCGTGGATCATGCCGGTTCTGGGCGCACGGATTTCGACGCGACGCAGAACATCCTCCGCCGCAATTCGCCGCTCCGTCAGTTCGCTCAGACGGGCCTCGACTTCCCGCAGTTCCCTTTGCGCGTCCGATTTCTGCGTTTCCTCAACTTCCAGGATCTGCAATTCCGTCTCGCTGATCTGCCCTCCGACGCGCGCGATTTGTGCCAGAAGAGCCCCATGTTCGCCCTCGATGCGCGTCACGTCGCGCTCCATGGCCAAAATACGGGTCGCGGGCAGCAGCTTCTTGCCATCGAGCACGCGCAGCCGCTCCATTTCCCGGGTCACGAGTTCGAATTCGCGGCCCTTGGCCCGCTCCTGCTTCCGCAACCCCACTATCTCGCTCTGCAATTGGCCGATGCGGGCCTTGAGCTGGGACGTGCGGCTGGCCGCCGACTTCCGCCGCGCGCGGAACAGGCGCTCTTCACCTGCCTTGACGCGTTCGATGTCGAGGGCTGCATTCTCAGTCCCCGCTGCGGCGATCAGATTTGTAAAGCTGTCGGAAAAATCGAGGTCTTGCGAACCGTCGCGCTCGGCGAGCAGGCGAACCTTGCGGCCGTTCAACTCCAGGACTTGCGAAAGGACGATGCGAAGATTTGCCCGCGTCTGGGTATCGTCCAGCCGCATCAGAACGTCGCCGGCGGTAACCTTGTCGCCGCTTTTAACCCGGATTTCGCCCACCACGCCGCCGGTCGGATGCTGGACCTTCTTGAGACTGGATTCCATCACGACACGCCCCGGCGCGATGACGGCGCTGGAAATTTCGGCGCTGCCCGCCCAGCCACACACTCCGACGATCAAAGCCGCGACGAGCCCAAGTCCGGCCAGCAGGCGCGTGCGCAGATCTTCATCCTGGGGATCGTGACCCTCGCGTGCCAGTCGCGACCAAAGAGGTGTCCGTTCCATGCCTGCTACTCCACTTTGCGATCCAGCTTGGTCCCGCGCGACCACATCGGCTGGATCGAAGAAACTCCGGACGACGGCAGCAGGGCTGCCACGGTCGTGACAACCGAGCTGCCAGTAAAGTGACGACGGTGCTGCTGCAAAAGTTCAGCAGCAGCGCCGCCCATTCAAAATCCCAATCGCGGACTGCTCTCAAGACCCGCGACGTCCTTGATTGCCCGTCGCCGAATGCGCCTCGCCTTGTGTCGCGACATCGCTACGGCCCGCGCCTTTGACGGCCTTGCGCAGGATTTCATTCTTTTCGCCGTAGGCCGTCAACTGTCCGCCGGCGAGCACCGCCACCCGGTCGACGGCCGCCAGCACACCGGACCGGTGTGCCACGACGACAACGATGCCGCCCCGCGCGCGAACGGCCTTGATGGCTTCGCTCAACGCCTCCTCACCTTCAGCATCCAGATGCGCGTTGGGTTCGTCCAGAACCACCAGGAATGGATCGCCGTAGAGGGCCCGCGCGAGGGCAATCCGCTGACGCTGGCCGGCCGATAGCGCCGCGCCGCCTTCTCCCAGCTGCGTCTCGTAGCCATCAGGAAGGCGCAGGATCATCTCGTGCACGCCGGCCGCGCGGGCGGCGGCTATGACCGTCTTGCTGTCCGGGTTTTCATCGAAGCGGGCAATGTTGTCCGTGATCGTGCCTTCGAACAGATCGACATTCTGGGGTAGGTACCCGATGTGCCGGCCCAACGCTGCGTCCGGCCAATGCTGAATGTCGGCGCCGTCCAGCCGGACCGTGCCCCGTGCCAGCGGCCAAACCCCGACCATGGCGCGCGCCATGGTCGATTTGCCGGCCGCGCTCTGTCCGATCACGGCGATGGCCTCTCCAGCCTTCGCTTCGAGCGACACATTGTAGAGCACCGGCTTTTGACCGCCCGGCGCGATCACCGAAACATCCTCGAGAGACAACCTCGCGACAGGATCGGGCAATTCCAGCTCTTGGGCCTCATCCGCCCCGCCGGCGGGATCGCTCTCGCCGATGGTCGAAAGGCGTTCTGCGCTCTGCCGGGCGGCCACGAACCCCTTCCAGTGCGCAATCGCCGTTTCGATTGGCGCATAGGCACGCGCCGACGCGATGGATGCGGCGATAATGGCGCCGGCCGTCATCTGCCCGTTGATGACGAGATAGGCGCCGACGCCCAGCAGCAGCGATTGCAGGATCAGCCGAAGCGTACGCGACACGGCCGACAGGCCTGACGTCACATCGCTCAACCGCCGCTGTTCGGCGACCAGTTCCGCATTGGCCTGAGCGAAACGTGCTTGCGCGCGCGGCGCGAAGCCCATCGCCTTCAGCACTTCCGCATTGCGCGTGTGTCCCTCGATGAGTGAGGCCCGCTTCGATGTTGCGCGCACGAGCGCGGTCGCGGGAGCTATCGTCCGCCGCTCCGTCCAGAGCGTCAGTCCAAATAGCGCGATGCCGCCGGCCAACGTGATCCATCCGAGCAGCGGATGCAGCAGGAAGACGAAGCCGATGAACAGCGGCATCCACGGAAGATCGAGAATGGCGACGGGACCCTGGCCTGAGAGGAAGCCCCTCACCGTATCGACATCGCGCATCGGCTGTTGTGCCGTTCCGCCGCGCCGGCCGAGCAGCGTAAACCGCAGCGCGGCCGCATGGGCGGCGGCCATGTAAGTCCGGTCGATGCGGCCGGCAATGCGCACCAGACTTTGCGTGCGCATGATTTCGAGCAACGCCTGGATGACGTAGAGGCCGAATGCGAGGGTGGAGAGCGCCACGAGCGTCGAGACACTGCGGCTCGACAGCACGCGGTCATAGACCTGCATCATGTACAGCGAACCGGTGAGCGCCAGCAGGTTCACCGTTCCAGAAATCACTGCCATTGCGACGATGGCGCCTTTGAAGGCTCCCGCGATCGGCGCCAGGGTTTTGGACAATGGCAGTGTCACGGACGGACTCACTCGCGAACAGGGCAGAACAAAATACGCTAAGTTACTTACGTATCGGGGTTATAATCATTGTCAGCTTAGCAGCCCGCGAGCTGTTTGGACATCGAGTTCTATAAGCATAGCAAATCTCCCCGACCGCTATCGTTACCGTCGAAACTGACAAGCCTGAGACTGTCGCTGTCCAAGATGACGGCGCCATCGCCAGCCTCCAGCGCGTGCCAGAGGTCAGCTCCGAAGGTGTCATCGCTAAACCCGTAAGCCATGAGCTGGTCGGGAATGACCGGCCCCTGCTCGTTCGGCCAGAATTCGGGTTCACCGGCATCGTCCGGCGGCTCCAGGTACGCAGGCTGCAGTACGAGCGTGTCACTCCCCAGCGCAAACATCACAAATTCCGCACCGGTCGCGCCAAGGCCGAAGTCATCGTCACAATCATCGCCACCCGGCTCCCGGTCTTCGCCCCGCGATTGCCCGCCGCTTTCGGCTTTAACGACATCAACGACGCGGACCTCCGGTGCCGCCAATTCATCGAGCCGCACAGGATCGTCAGAGCCGATCGTCGCGCGCATCGCTACCGCCGGTTGTGGCGGCGCGCCATTGGCGGCAACCAGCACGACAGGATCATCATAAGCTGCGTAGGTGGCACCCGATGAGTGGCCGCCCTCGACCGTATTGCCAACTGACCTGTGTTCTCCAGCATCGTCCGGCTTGGATGGGTCATCATCGCTATCGCGACCGGCCTCCGGGCGATCCACGGAACCAACAGTCACGGTGAGGTCGACAGCCGCGGCAGCGGCTTGGACCGCAACGGAAGCCGCAGCAGCAGGGACGGCCAAGTCGGTGGAGGCGCTCGCGGGACCTGCGTCAGAGGATGCCGTCGAAACCATCATGATCTCAGCGCTGGCAATCGCCGAATCAACTGTTTGCAGCGCGCTTGCCGAGAGGTCCGTGGAAGCGGGGCTAACCGATGTCGCATCTGCTGCTGGAACTGCCCCAATGGCCTCATCCGCCGCCACGGCCGACGTTGCCCCAACCACGATCTGCGTGGCCGCCAAGTCCTGGGGCAACCCTGTAAGGGCTGGATCCTCGATCGTATCGGCCGGCGCAACGGTTGCGGGTGGAGGCGCCAAAGGCAGCGCTGCTATGAGGCCGTCCAACGTTTCGGTATGCCGTCCAATTAGGTCCGGAAGTTCCAAGCGAATATCGATTTGCAGGCCATCCACATCCTGCAAGAGGGCCAACCCATCGAAGTTGTGAATGGCCCGGGCGTTCTCCATTTGCTCGGCCAGCGATGTCTCAACAGCGTCGGCTACCGCGGGTCGCTTGGAGGCCACCGCAGCCAGACCAACACAGACGTTCAGTTTGGCAAAGCCATCAGGATAGGCGGTTTTGAGATCGGTTACGAGATCGACCGTCAAACCATTGCGGGCCTGGAAGTCCTCCCAGCCATCGTACGGCCGCGCGACGGGCGCACCGGTTTGCAGGAAGAGACAAGCCAAAGCGGCATTGAATCCCGCCCGCCCGCCGGTCGCAGACGACGACGCCGTATCATCGCGGTTGCCAGCGTCCTGAACAGGCTGTGCCGCCGGATCGAGCGCGGCGGCGAAACTCGACAATGAAACGGTCTGCGCAGGCGGGCTCAAAGCCGCCAGCGTCCCCACTGACTGCGCCGCCGAGCCGGCCACTTCACCGTCTCCCAAAACAATCTGATCGCTTGAAACCCCGGCCGTTCCCGGTCCCGGGCTGTCTGCGCGAACCCAGACAAGGCGCAGCCCAATAGTCGTGTCCCCGCGCTCTAGATCCTCGACGGCCTGCGCCATCGGTCCGAACACGGCTTGCTGGATTTCAATCGTGTTCAGGAATTGCGCCGCACGATCGATTTCGGCGCTCGACAACCGCCCGTCACTGACGCGCGCTATTTCCGTGATCCAGTAAAGTTCATTAGCTTCCGCCAACCGGTGCGCGGCGCTTCCCGGCACGATGGCGTCCAAAGCGCTCACGGACACAACATCGTCATTCTGCGCGATGAGTTCGAGCAGACGGTCCAGGTCATCCGGTAACAACCGCTTGCTCATGGCAACCTGCGGAGCTGCGCTGACCGGGAGGCCAGGCAGGGAACGTCCTTAATATCGCTCGATGAGCCCATAGGACACGGACCAAAGTCTGATGGTCTGCACAAAATACTGACACTCCGCCTTCGGATCGTCCTGTCTCGGAATTACCTGCATGGCACTGATGTAAAGCCTAAGACGCGCAATTGCTCGCAACACCTGTTGCACTTGTCGGAGTTTCGATGAAGATTAGGCGATTACTTTTAGATTGTTCCAGGTTGCGTTTATGGCTTTGCGTTCCGGGCATGGATCTTCAATACCGACGCCCGGGGAAGCCCCCCCAGCAGCGACGGGACGTCTCCTTCTGCCATCACTACACGGCAGTGCGGGCTTCGCGCGAATTCTAGATTGGAACTCTTGGTCCTACGCCACGCGCGCAGGACTGATCATGGCGCTGATCATGGCCAACGTCGTGTCCTTGCTGGGCACGTGGGTGGCGGAACGTTTTACGCAAGGTGTCATTGATCATGCGGGCACACAGCTCGCTTATCAAATGGAAGCCCTGCTCGAGCCAACCACACGGTCGCTGGAACTCTCCGGCATTGCAGCTCCGGAAAGCGTGACGGATCCAGCGATCCAAAAGGTGCTGGCCGCGGACAAATCCGACCGCAATGTGCTGGCCCTCCGTATTTGGCGCAGCGACGGAACCCTTGCCTATGACACGCTCGCAGGCGGGCCGCTGGCGGGCGTGTTGCGTTTCCCGCACCTGCGCATGTTCAATCTTGCCAAATCCGGCGAGATCGCCGCTGCCCGGGCCGCCCCTGATCACGAACTGAGCCAGGCCATCTCCGCGCTCTACGGATTGCCGATCCTGCACGTCTTCGCGCCCTTGCATAATGCCGACAACGGCGAAGTCACAGCCATTGTGGAGTACTTCCAGAATGCGACCGCGTTGAACGCGACCATCGATCAATCGCGCCAACACACATGGATGCTTGTGGCTGGAAGCGGCTTGGTGATCTTCCTCCTAATGTATGCTCTCGTACACAGCGGGCACGGTGAGATCCTCAAGGAGAGCGTGCGACTGACCGACGAAGTTGCCGAACAGCGGCGCCTCACGCGTGAAAGCGCGGAAATGCGCATCAAGCTGCAACAGGCCAACCGCCTGGGTACAGAACTCAACGAACGCTACCTCAGGCGTATCAGCTCAGACCTGCACGATGGGCCCGCGCAACATTTGGCACTCGCCCTCTTGAAGATCGAGGACGTGACGCGCTACGTCGGCTCTGGATCGCAGGCTGATCAATCTTCCGCCGAACGCGCCATCGCCGTCGTGCGGCAATCGACGACGGCAGCCATGCGCGAGATCCGGAATATCTCCACCGGCCTCGCCCTGCCTGAACTCAATCACATTGAACCGGCCGATGCGCTCCTTATGGCTGTCCGCGCTCATGAGCGTGTGACCGGGACGGCCGTCAAATGTGAAATCGGCCTGTTGCCGGCGTCGTTGCCACTGCC
This sequence comes from uncultured Alphaproteobacteria bacterium, assembly GCA_963786675.1. Lineage (GTDB taxonomy): Bacteria > Pseudomonadota > Alphaproteobacteria > Rhizobiales > Hyphomicrobiaceae > JAGVSR01. Next base: position 1,041,466 of record CAWAZY010000003.1, read on the forward strand.
GACCGTGATCTGCATGTTCCGCTTTGCACAAGAAGGGCTCAACAATGCCTTCCGGCATGCCAACGGACGCGGCCAGAAGTTGTCCGCCAAAATTCTTGGCAACATCATGCAACTGGAAGTCTGTGACGAGGGGCCCGGCTTCGAGCCGGCCGCTACGGAAGCCACAGGCGAGCGGTTGGGTTTGACCGGTCTCCGCCAGCGCGTGGAAGCGCTCGGCGGAACTTTCAGCATTTTATCCCAGCCGGATGGCGGCACGCGCCTTCTGGCCCTTTTCAGCCTCAATGAACCGGGTGCCGAACATGCTTAAGTCCATCCGCATCGCCGTCGTCGACGATCACCCCATCCTCCGCGAAGGCGTCATCGGCGTTCTTTCTCATCAGAAGGATTTCCAGATCGTTGGCGAGGGCGCTTCCGCCGAAGATGCCGTGCGCATCGCGAGCGAGACCCATCCCCACCTGCTGCTGCTCGACATTTCCATGCCGGGCGGCGGATTGGAGGCTGCGCGGCGGATCCTGGATACGCATCCGGGTATCAAGACCATCATGCTGACGGTGTCGGAGCGCGAAGAAGATCTCAATCGCGCCATGCAGATTGGTGTGCACGGCTATGTGCTGAAGGGCATCACCGGCTCCGACCTTGTCGCCACGATCCGTGCCGTCTCGCGCGGCGAAACCTACATCACGCCTCAGTTCGCCGCCCGCCTATTGTCGAACATGCGGCGGACGGGAAATACCGCCGGAAACACACGCCGCGAACAGCCCATGCTGAACGTGCGCGAAGAGCAGATCCTCAAGGAAGTCGCGGCAGGTCACACGAACAAGGAGATCGCCCGCAAGCTCTCGCTCAGCGAGAAGACGATAAAACACTATATGACCAGCGTCCTGCAGAAGCTGAATGTGCGCAATCGCGTCGAAGCCGTGATCGCCATGCAGCGCAATGCGCGCACGACTAACGATTGACACCCTGCCGCGGACATGCCGCGCGGCATCGCCTGATCAGGGCATGACAGCGGCGGTCGATTGCTGGCCGTACTTCTTCAGCACCGCACGCGCTTTGGCGACCACCGCATCGGCAATAGCCGCATGCCCTTCTGCCGTCGGATGGAACGCACCCGAATAGGTGGCCGCCAGGAGCACCTGCAATCGCTGCAGGCTTTGGAAGGCGAGCGCGCGTGTCGCCACCGATCCTGCCGCGTGGAAATTGCCGGTCATGAAAGCGTCATTGGGCGTGCGGAACCAGCGCTGCCGCGACGCATACGGGCGATAGTCCGTCGGCGCGAACGGCTCCCACTTATCGCCCACGCGACGGGGAATGCGCAGATCGTCGGCAACCGAAAATGCATTGTCCGTGAAGCCGGCACAGATTCCGCGGCCCAAAAATTCGGACCGATGGGAGCTGGCGAACGACCAGCCATGGGTCCGGGCGCTCCGGGCCATGACCCGCTGGAGATTGTCGGCCAGATTGGAGCTATCTTTCGCGCGCTTCTGGCTCAGCGAAAAGTCGCTGGCCACATCCATGCCGGCAGAACCGTCCGGGCATACGCGCCGGCCATCGCCCAGCACTGCCAGCGGCGGATACGCGGTTAGAATGATGCGATCACTCTCCTCCCACGACATATGCAGAATACCATGCAGGGCCCGGTTGAGCGCCTTGTAGCGCTCATCAAGGCGGTCCATCAGCGCCTTCGACTGCATATTGCCGTGAATCTGGCCAAACCAGCCGCCCAATTGGCGGATCATGCTTTGATCGGCAAGCACGGCGTTGGCGACCAGACGGGCAAACCCGATGTCATTGCCGCCGATCGACACCAGCAACACATCGATCTTGCGCGCTTGTTCACGCGGACACTTGCGCAGGACGAGGCCACCCTTCAGTTCCGGGATCACGCCACCCATGTGATACGCTTCGGGCATATCGATTTGCGGTGCGTCGGTCGCCCCGCATTGGGCCTCCGCCAGTGCTGAGATCTGCGATAGATCCGGCGGATTGGGCACCCACTCGTTGCCCTTGTAGCGAAGAAACAGGCCAAACGTGACTTCGGCGCCCGAACACGAAAGCCCTACGAACGTCACCGCGCGATGCGGATCCTCGACGGCGAGTTGAAGCGCGGCCCGCAGTTGATGTGAGTACAGGGAGCGGTGACAGGCCTGATCGAGCCAGCGCGCACCGCCGGCGTTGAAGGTCGCATCGCCGATGCGCTTCCAGGCGCCCACGCGCGCGGGCAGCCCGAGGAGCCGGCTGTCCTTCTTGCCGTTCCCATAATCGACCGCCCGTTCGGTTGAAAAGCGGACGGGCAGATCGGGGTTGCCCTCGCCTGAGCCGAAGCTGTCGCCGATGCCGCCGATCAGGATATCCTTGACCTTCACCTCGGTCCGCGCGACTTCCCGCCCCCCGATCTCGACGGTCACGGTCGCGCCGCCGGGATAGGGAATGTCGAACCGCGCCTCTTCGGAACACTTCTGGCGCAGCGATTTTCCGCGTTCTTTCGCGCCATCGCCCGGCGCCGTCAGCCACAAGCAATTGACCGAAGCATCTTCCACGCCGGCAAGTGTGAAGACGACGCCATGTGAGGTGGGCTTGACGTAGCTGTCGCCCAGCGACTTGCAGCGATGCCGGTTCGTCTGTGAATCCCAGCAGACATCGTCCACCATGGTCGCCGCCCAGCCCTCGGGGTGATTTTCAGACAGAGCCCGCTCGGCGGCGAGTACCGGCGAGGCCCGTGCGCTGTCCGGCAGCGAAACGTACGTCGCGCGATGCACGTCCGTATCCTTCGGATCGAGGAAGAATCGAAAGGGATTGGCGACGCGCCAAGAAATCGAAGCCGTGATCGGTTCCGGTGCGATGACCGGCATGGTGTCCGATCCTGTTGGCATGTCCGATCCTGTCGGTACCGTCGCATCGCCGGCATACGCTGCGCTGTGGGAAGACATCGCCAGCAACGCCAACACCGCGACCGCGCGCATGAGATCACCGGTCGCCCCGTTCCACCAACCCCGCACCATTCATCGTATCCTTTGCATCACCGGCCAGTGTCCCGCGGGCGTGCGGCACCGTGTCAGAAGCGGCCCAATCGGGCTGCCAGCCAAAGCCGGCCGAGCCGGGCCATGGGTTGTAGCTCCGCGATGTTGCGCAGCGGATCGTGACCGCCCCTCTCAAGTACCCGCAAATATGGCCCGGCAAGGGCGACCGGAAGAAAGATCAACCGGTTCTGAGGCATGATCCGCCGTAAGTCGCCGATCAAGGGGCCAAGTGACTGGCGTGCATCGCTGACGATCCCAGTCAGGGTGGCTGTCACGGCGTCATCTTCGAGGCTGGGCGCATCGTCAGGCGCCACAATACCCAATCGCGGACCTGGCAGCGGCCACCGTCCCTTGCTCATCAAGTGGGGCAACCTCACCAGCAGCCGCGTCAGGCCAAGCACACGCGCGGCACGCTCCTCAAGGCCGTCCGGCGCGGAAGCGCTTCTGGGGGAGACGGCGGAGCCTTCGATGGCGTTTTGAACAATGTGCCGGCGCAGTATCAGATGGGCCCGTTCGCCGCCCACCGCATAGGCATCGAACGCGGCGTCATCGGGAAACACGTCCGGATAGAGTTCCGCGGCGCGGACCTCCAGGGGAGCAAGCACGGTGTGAAGCGGAATTGAGCGGCGCGCGAGCAGGCCTGCCATCGCCTCCGCGATCGGATGCCCGGCGCCGGCCCTGTCCGTCAGGGCATCGCGCCACCACTGCAATCTGATTTCGCCGAGCACCGGGTCGCTGACCTGCAACGGGATGCGGGCGATATCGCCCAGATAAGCCGCCACCGTCATGAGGTCGTCGCGCACCGGCCCGGCAGGCGCCAAAAGGGCCGCCGCATAGTCGTCGTAGGCCGTATCCCGGGCCGCCCGCACCACTTCAGCACGCGCGATTTCTGACATCGGGGCCGGTGCTCGCGCCATGGCCACACTCAGCCTTCGACAGCAATGAGTGCGGCGGAGACGTCGCGCTCTTCCGCCAGCAGGACATTGAATGTCCGCGCGGCTGCACCGGTATCCATCACCTCAAACCAGATCCCCAGACTGCGCAGGGCGGCGGCAACATCCGGGGCGGGGTGCACGGCCATACGGCCCGTGCCCAGGAGCAGTGTCCCCGTGCCTAACCCCTCCGCTTGAAGCATGGTCGCGAAAGCTGGTGTGATCTCGCTGACCTCAGTCGCGCTCCACGCGATGATGCCCGCCGGCAGGCAGAGGATCGAGCCGCGATGGCTCATTCCGGCGAACCGGAAGCCGCCATTCCCGTAGGCCTCGATGGGCGCGCGTCCAGGGTAGCGGGCAACCGGTTCAGTCATGTGGCGTGCGCCTCTGTCCGAGCCCAAGGCGGCGGCCGGATGAGCCTATCCGGCATTCTTCACATCCGACCCGACCACGGTTTCGCGCTTGACCCCCAGGTACTCCAGGATCGGCGCGCCGATGAAGATCGACGAGTAGGTGCCGATGAGCACGCCGAACAGCATGGCGAAGACGAAATTCCGGATCACCGTACCGCCGAGGAAATAGAGCGCGAGCAGCACCGCGATCGTCGTCACGCCGGTCAAGATCGTGCGCGAGAGCGTCTCGTTGATGGATAGGTTCAGAAGCTCCGTCAGATCCATGCGCTTGTACTTGCGCAAGTTCTCGCGGATGCGGTCGGACACCACGACCGTATCGTTCACCGAGTAGCCCAGAATGGTCAATAGGGCCGCGACAATGGCCAGATCAAATTCCATCTGAAAGAACGAGAAAATGCCCGCCGTCACCAGAACGTCGTGCGCAAGCGCCACAACCGTCCCGACCGCGAACTGCCACTCGAACCGGAACCAGACATAGAGCATGATGGCTATAATGGCAGCGATCACCGCGATCGTGCCCGTGCGGCGCAATTCGCTGGAGACCGCCGGCCCGACGATCTCGACGCGGCGCTGTTCATAGCCATCGCCAAGTACGTCCTGGATCTTCGTCAGTGCATCCTGCTGCGCCTGATCACCCCCCTCTTGTTCCTCCACGCGGATCAGCACATCCGATGGTGTGCCGAAACTTTGGATCTGGACATCGCCCAGGCCCAGCCCGCCGATCTTTTGGCGCAGATCCGTGAGATCGGCATCGCCGTTGCGCGCCTTCACTTCGATCATGGCGCCGCCCTTGAAGTCGACGCCATAGTTGAAGCCATACGTCGCAATCAGGGCCAGCGAGACCATCATGGCCACGATCGACATGATGAAGCAGACGTTCTTGAACTTCATGAAGTCCAAGTGCGTGCCGTGCGGGAAGAAGTCGAAACCCTTGAAATCGGGAACGAGGAACATTTGCAGGTCCTTGTCAGATCGGAATTTGCAGGGTGCGCGTCTTGGCCTTGGCGTTCTTCAGCCATAGGGCGACGAACAGGCGGGTGACGGTCACGGCTGCGAAAACTGAGGTGAGAATGCCGAGCGACAGGGTCACCGCAAAGCCGCGGATGGGACCCGACCCCAGCCAGAACATGATCAGGGCGGCGGCGAGTGTCGTCAGCTGACTGTCGAAAATGGTGACGATGGCCCGTTGAAAGCCGGCATCGATCGCCGCGATTGGGGTCTTTCCGGCGCGCAACTCTTCGCGGATTCGCTCGAAGATCAGCACGTTGGCGTCCACCGCCATGGCGATGGTCAGGACGAAACCCGCAATGCCCGGCAGCGTCAGCGTGGTGCCGATGGCCGACATGAGAGCGAGAATGAGCAAGCCGTGAACCATCAAGCCCAGTACGGCATAAACGCCGAAGGTCCCGTAGGCGATGATCGTCAGGATGGCGGTGGCCGTAAGGCCGACAAGACCTGCGGTGGTGCCAGCCGCGATACTGTCGGCGCCCAGCGACGGACCGACGGTACGCTCTTCCACGACCGTCAACTTGGCGGGCAGTGCGCCCGAGCGGAGCTGAATGGCCAGGTTGTTGGACGTTTCAACGGTGAAGTTACCGGAAATCTGGCCGGAGCCGCCGAGAATGGGCTCGCGGATGACCGGCGCGGAGATCACCTTGTCGTCGAGCACGATGGCGAAGGGCTCGCCGACATTCTCTTGCGTGAAGCGCCCGAATTTACGCGCGCCCGACGCGTTGAAACGGAACGAAATGATCGGCTCGTTGGTGCGCTGATCGAATCCGGGCTGTGAATCGTCCAGATCCTCGCCCTGAACCACCGGCTCTTCCAAGAGCAGGTATTCGGTCTGCCCGCCGGCCTCGGCCCGGTCGACAGCTTCATAGAACTTATAGCCAAGCGGCACGCGCGTTGCCCGCGCTTCTTCCGCCGTAACGGTGCGATGCACCGCGTGGAACGAGAGCTTGGCGGTCTGGCCGATCAGTTCCTTGAGCTGACGCGTGTCGCTCAAGCCCGGATATTGCACCAGGATACGGTCGAGGCCTTGGCGAACGACCGTCGATTCCGCCGTGCCCAGCGCGTTGACACGGCGATTGATGGTTTCGATGGAGGCCGCAGATGCGTGATTGAGGCGCTCGGTGAAGCCCTGGTCCGTCGGCGTCAACGTGATCTGCGTGTCACTGGTCTTGGCAACTGTCAGATCGGAACCTGACGTGCCCATCAAGACGTTGCCGATGGGCTGCACAAGCTTGCGCAGTTCGGTCAGCGCAGTTTCCATGTCTTCCGGCTTGACCAGCGTCACCTGAACCGATTGTCCTTGAACACCGATCCCGGAGAACCCGATCTTGGCTTCGCGCAACGAACGGCGCGCGTCGCCTTGAACCGTTTGCAGCCAATCCTTGCGGATCTCGGCGCCATCCATGGCGAGCAGCAAATGCGCGCCGCCGCGCAGGTCGAGGCCCAGCGGCATCTGCCGTTTCGGCAAGATGTCAGGCCAGCCTGCCAGCCGTTCCTTGTCGAAGAAATTCGGCATCGCGAACAGCAGACCGACGAAGACCGTCAGCGCGATGGCGATGATTTTCCAGCGTTCGAAATGCAGCATCGAGTAGGATCCTGTTGGGCTGTTTCAGTCGCCGGGCTGTGCCGCGACCGTGTAGGCCCGCATCAATGGTGGGTGACGCGGCCTGGCTCAGGCCGTGTCCTTGACTGGCTCGCCCTTGGCGCGGACGTCGATCAGCGTCGAGCGCAGAATGCGCACCCGGAGCGTGTCAGCCAGTTCGACTTCGATCTCGTCGGAACCGTCCGATACCTTGGTGACTTTGCCGATCATCCCGCCAGAGGTGACGACCGTATCACCCCGGCGCACCTTCTCCACCATTTCACGGTGCTGAGCGGCGCGCTGCGACTGCGGACGGATGACTAGAAAATAGAATATCAGCACCATCAGCAGCATCGGGACGATGAGACCCGTGAACGGATCGGCGCCGGCGGGGGCGCCCTGGGCGTAGGCGGGATCGATAAACATGGAAGCTCGGTTTCCTTCAATTCGCCCCAGATGACAGGAGCGGCTCAGGTTGCATAGGACAAGCAGCAAGGGACGCGGAATGGAGATAACCCCGCCGTCGCCAAACTCCAAGGAATTCGCGCGCGACTATAGTATCGGACGCTTGCTTTGCAACCGCATCGGGCTGGTATTTGGAGGCTTGAGGGGGGTAGATGTTGCCCCCCGGGGAGCTCGGAACGGCGGCGGATTTCAAAGGAATGACCAAAGACATGTCACGTGACGGGCTTCGGGCCATCCTCGGCCGCATGGCCGCAACGCTCGAACGCCTCGCCCCGCCCGAGCCCGCGAAACCTGATTTTGACCCGGCGGAAGCTTTCATCTGGCATCCCGCGTCCGGCCGATTCGAACCCATCAGCACCGTCAACCGCGTGCCACTGGGCCTGTTGCATGGCATCGATCAGGCGGCGGACCAGTTGTTCGCCAACACGCACCGGTTTGCCGACGGCTTGCCGGCCAACAATGCGCTCCTATGGGGTGCGCGTGGCATGGGTAAATCCAGCTTGGTCAAAGCCGTGCATGCCGAGGTTGCGGCCCGTCGCGCAGGCGGTCCGCCGCTGAAGCTGGTCGAAATTCACCGCGAGGATATCGGCACGCTGCCCCGTTGCCTCACCTTGCTCAAAGCATCGGATGCCCAATTCATTGTCTTCTGCGACGACCTCTCGTTCGACAAGGACGACACGAGCTACAAATCCCTAAAGGCGGTGCTGGAAGGCGGCATCGAGGGCCGCCCGCACAACGTTCTGTTCTATGCCACATCCAACCGGCGCCATCTGATGCCGCGCGAGATGGTCGAGAACGAGCGCTCCACGGCCATCAATCCAGCAGAGGCTGTCGAGGAGAAGGTCTCCCTGTCGGACCGCTTTGGCCTGTGGCTCGGCTTTCACAACTGCACCCAGGACCAGTACCTCGCGATGGTACGGGCCTACGCGGCGCACTACGGGCTGGCCATCGCGCCCGATGTGCTCGAACGTGAAGCCTTGGAATGGAGCCTGACGCGCGGCGCGCGGTCGGGCCGCGTCGCGTGGCAGTTCATGCAGGATGTGGCGGGCCGGCTCGGCGTGCGGTTGGACCGGGCCTAGCTTTCGCGCGCCAAGCAGCGCACCGTCCCGATCACTCAGCCCGAGCGCGACGTCAGGCTACTCTTCCCCGGCGCCGGGGCCACCGTGCGTGTGCCAGGCCAGTACTTGCGCCGCTGGATCTGACGGTGGTTCTCATAACATTTCGCAAGCTGGCGCTCGGGCGTGAAGTCTTGGATGGCGGAAGCCACGCCCTCCGGGGTAATGGCGCCAGAACGGATCGCGGCGCGGAGGTCCACGAAGGCATCCGAGAGCCGGTCGGCCATGCCGTCCTCACTGTCGGAGCGCGGCACCAGACGCCCGCTCAGCCCCTCTTTGATGACGCATTCGAGCTGCGGCAAATGAATGGCCCCCACCGGCCGGCCGCAACCCAGCGCTTCGAGAATGGCGAATGGCATGCCCTCGAACTCCGATGTCAGAATGCCGGCATGGCACTGCCCCAGCACCTCCGAGACCCCCTCGGCGGACTTGAAGCCGTGCAGCACGGTCATGTCCTCGATCAGCCGGAACTCGTCAAAGCGGTGCGGATCGCTGGTGCCCATGTAGTGGAACTCGACCCCCGCGCCGAGCTTCTGACGCAGGCGGTGCATCGTCTTGAACATCAAGGGTGGTGATTTGAACAGATCGAGCCGGCCCGCGAACGCGACGCGGAACGATCCGTCGTCAACAAACGGCCGGGGATGGAAGAGGCGCGTATCGACCCACGTCGAGAGTGTGTCGATCTTGTGAGCCTGGCGCGGATACGTCGCGCGGATGCGTTCGGTAATGATGGGATTGACGCACAGGAATTTGTCCGCGGCCATCACCGCGATGCGCTCATTCATGTTGTGGACGAAGCGGTAGTTCTTAAGCAGCGAGTCCATCTTCAACGGCGGGGCCCCTTCGCCGTGCAGCATCTGCACGAAGGGAATGCCGAGCGCACGAACCAGCGGTGCGAATTCGACCCGCTGCAGATCGACGCTCGTGGGGCGCTCCTTCAGTTTGCGGCGGATCACCGGCAAATAACGCATCAGCCCTTGCATGAACTGGAACGTGATTGACCGGCGCACGCTGGTCGCGGCTTCGCGCGCCTGTTCGTCGGAGAAGCGCAGCACGGGCAGGAATTCAATTGGCCGGCCGCGGAACGTGATCGTCGAAACCTTGCCGATCTCCATGTCGCCCAGCGCATCCACGCCGATCATCAGGAACGAGAAGTCCTCCGGCAGATGCCCGATCATGTCGCGGATGAAGGTTTCCAAGCCGCCGACTTTGGCGCCGCGGGGATCGAATGAATGGATGACGCATAACCGGTATTGCATGGGACTGCCTGATCTCTCCTTCGCGGGCGGCGCACGGGACCCCGCGACCTGCCAAACCCTTGGCCCTTGTGACCGACCGTCTACGCCATGGACGTGCCAACTCCGCGCGTCCGCGCTCCTTGTCCCCGATAACCCTAACGGTCCAGCGGCAGAGCCTCGCCGGTCTCCTTGCGCAGGCCGAGAAGGACCGCAAGCTTGCGCACCAATTCAGGATACACCGCCGCCAGTCCCAGCCCATAGACCAAGCCGCCAATTGAGATGGCGATGGCCAGCGACAAGACGGTCGGCGCGGCGGGCCAGAGCGACACCGCACCCCCCATCAGCACCGTCGCCAGCGTGATCCGCCACAGGGCATCGAGCGGAAAGGCGAACCGGTACGTCAAATACCCCGTCGCCAGCGTCACGGCCAGACTGATCCCCGCCCCGGCAGCCGCACCGGCCACGGCACCGGGCAGGCCGCCGAGCCACAACCCGATCGCCCCGCCCGCCAAACTCAGCACCGCGTCCACCGCGTCGTTCCACAACGGAATGGTGGAGCGCTCGTGCAGCAGGAAGACCTGTTCAGCGAAATGAATGCGCACGTTGCGCAACGCGCCTGCCAGCACCGCCATCGGCAAGACGGCGATGGTCATGTCGCGGAACTCTTCAGCCACCACCAGTGTCAGGAACGGTGCGCTGATGGCCACCAAGCCCACAGCGGCAGGCGCCAGAATAGCCAGCAGTAGGACGCCATTCCGCTCCAGCTGAGCCTGGCCGGCCGCCATGCCCTCTTCCCGTGCGCGCTTCATGGCCACTGGAAAAGCCGCAGCCGTCACCAGCATCGCGGCGAAGGCGGCCACGCGCAGCCCCAGCCCCCAGCCCACCGTGACGAGGCCGACAGCAGCCGCGCTTTCCTTCAGTTCCACCACAAATCGCAAGCCATTGCTGGCGATCCAGACGAACACGCCGCCGATCAACAGCGGCAGCCCATAACGCAGCCCCGTACGGATGGCGTCCGGCGCATAGGCCAAGGGATTGCGCCCAAAATCTAGCCGCACCAGCGCCACCACGAGAGACAGCGCCTGAGCCGCCGCATAGCCCCAGAGCACATTGGTGGCCGTCGGGGCGCCGAAGCTCACAAACCCCATACCCAATATCAGCCCCATCACCGGCCACGTGATCTGAAGCACCGAATAGGTCAGCGTATCGTGCTCGGTCCGGGCGCGGTCGCCGAGATGGGTGACGAGGCCGCGTGTCAACGCATAGGCCGTGGTCGCGGCCGCCAAGGCGGGCGTCCATGCGACATCCGTCAGCAGAGGCAACAGGAACACGACCCCGACGGTGGCCACCGACGCGCCGCCCAGAACGAGAAGCTCGGTGTTGAGAAAAGCCCGGCGCTGCTCATTGGCGGCGGCGGGATCATGATAGCGCATCGTGTACAGCGTGAACCAGAACGTCGTCGCGACATAGGCCAGCTCTTGCATGGCCGCCACGAGCGCGAACACACCCATCTCGCCGGGCGACAGAAAATGCGTCCATGCGATGATGGAGATGAACTGGAACAGCGGCCCCAGGACCTGCGCGGGCAGGTACAGCAATGTCTGGCGAACAAGCATGAGGGCGTGATCGGTTCCGAAGGTCTGGTGCGGCGTTCACGGCCGTCCAGGTTGCACAAGCCCGGCTGGACGATCCTGAGACTTACGCCAGTTCCGTGCCGTTTGCAGCGTGACCAATGGGGCCGCAACGCCGTCTCAGGACAATACGCACGCGGCCGCCCTGTCCTGAAGCGGTACAGTTTGACGGCGGCATGGAGTTTGCCCCTATGGTGGCCACCCCGCCGACCTGGAGCCCTGCGATCCCCGGCATGCTCATTCGAATTGAAGTCCCCGGCCCGCGCCCCGCGCGCTGGCATGCCGCGCTGGCGGAGGCCCTGGCCCCGGCCACGACGTCTTGCGCGATCCGCGTTCGTCCATCACGGCGCGCCGCCGCGCTGCCGCCGACATTGCGCGCGCTATTGCTTCTGGATCGCACGCTGCATGGCGGCGGCGACGGACCGTTCGATGAGACAGCGGCCGGATCAGCCCCGGCCGGATCCCATGACGACCGGCATGATGCGCCCGATCTCATCATCGACCTGACTGCGACAAGCGCCGCCAGCCTGACGCGAAGCGCTTCCCCGCGCCTGCTCGTACCGCTGTTCGACGGCGATCCCGATCCAGCAGCACTATGGAACGCGCTTCTGGACGGTCGCGCGCCGCACCTCGGCCTATGGGACAGCGCCGCCGCGGCTTCAGTTTCTCTTGGCCAGCCCGCGCTCGAAGCGCCGCACCGGTTGCAGGCGTCCGCGGCGGCGGTCATGGCCCGCCTCATCGAAGGGCTTGCACGGTGCGTTGCCGCGCCTGTTCCATCCCCGCACGCCGCGCAATCCTCCAATCTCGGAACGCCAGTGGCGCACACCGCGGGATCAGCGACAGCGCTGCGTCATGCCGCGCAAACCTTGACGGGAAAGGCGAGGCGCCGGCTGAACCGTATCCTCCATACGGCACCCCAGTGGGCGGTGGCCACGCGCGGGGCCGCCGGCCCGCGATCCCTTCCAACGGGCGATGTCGATCCGGCCGCGTGGCGCATTCTCGCCGATGACGGACGCCGCTATTACGCCGATCCATTCATAGCCGGGCATGCCGGACAGCGCGCGCTGTTCGTCGAGGAGTTCCCCTACGCAACGGGACGGGGGATTATTTCGGTGTCGGAGATCGACGGCGCGGGACATATCTCAGAGCCACGGCCCATCCTCGAGCGGCCTTTCCACCTCTCCTATCCGCAGGTGTTCGAAGAAAACGGGGCGCTCTACATGCTGCCCGAGGCGGCGGCGAGCGGACGCCTGACGCTTTACCGCTGCACCGCGTTCCCGCACGGCTGGACGCCGGTCGCCGATCTCATTGAAGCAGAGGTTCACGACGCGACACTGGTTCGCCATGGCGGGCTCTACTGGATCTTTGCCGCCACGCGGACGGGCCCCAGTTCCACCTGGGACGCACTCAGCCTCTTCAGCGCAACCACACTCGAGGGACCGTGGCGCCCGCATCCGGCCAATCCTGTCCTGCTCGATGCATCCGCCGCGCGGCCGGCAGGTCAGTTGTTCACCTTGGACGGTCAGCTTTACCGGCCGGCGCAGGATTGCTCGCGCGCCTACGGCGGTGCACTGAGCCTGGCCCGTGTCGATCGCCTGGACGGCGACACCTACCGCCAGACTTGTGTTGCGGGCTGGAGAACCACCCCCGGATTGCGGCTCTTGGGACCGCACACCTGGAATGTCGCCGCTGGAGTGGAAGCCATTGATCTCTTTGGTTCCAGGGCACACGTGGGGCTTGCGCGCGGCGGCGCTGGAAAAGCGGCCCACTGACCAGGGAACTGACCAGGGAACTGGCCGGCGAACTGGGTCACCCAAACCCTTGGCCCACCGCCGCCAATCGGCTAAAAGCCCACTCTCGGACGTGCGCTGTGGCCAGCGCCACCATCCCAATGCCGGCTTAGCACAGTGGTAGTGCACCTGATTTGTAATCAGGGGGTCGCAGGTTCAAATCCTGCAGCCGGCACCAATGATTTCCGATACTTATCCGGCTCATTGAAGGCTCGCATAACGCGCAGATCAGGCGAACTCCACTCACGCCGGCGCGTCCTCCAGCAGATCAGCAAGCTTGGCAAGGCTGGCGTTGACCTCGGACATCGGAACTTCGAACTCCCACCCCGCCGTGCGTTGCGTGAGCGCGTCGATCTCGGATTTCGCGGCGTCCGGCCCCGTGGCGGTGATACGCACCCACGCTTCCTTGCTGTCGGCGCGGAATTCAATGACCGGTTTCAAACCCGTCTCGGTCTCAAGCGTCACCCGGCCCTTCAGCGGCAGGCTATCCGCCTTGCCGGCTTTGCGGACCTTGCGGAACTCGATCAAACTGGCGGCCTCAACAAGTTCATCGACGGAATTGACGTACTTGAGCTTCTTTCCGGCGGGCATCGCGGTCAGCTCGTGATACTTGCCATCGGCTGTGCGCTTGATATCGAAACCAGGTTCCCCGTCGGTTTCGATGCGGCCCGCCTTGATGTTCGACGGGCTGAAATCGATCAGCTTGGTCTGGACCCAGTCGCGCAATGACAGGCTGGCGGTGATTTCCCGGTCTGCGAGCCAAGTCTGATCGTCGCCCGGCCGGCGCACATACGTGCCGCCCTTCGATGCGGCGAAAATATCGGTTGCGGGATTTCCGAGCACGATTTCGCCCAGGGGTCCGTCTTTCTGATCGAGGAACCGCAGCAGGCGCGCACTCGATCCCGCCTCCGAAGGCTCCTTCAAACCCAAAATGTCATGCCGCGAGGCCTTCGCGGTCTTCCGCTCCACGAGTGCTGCTTCGGATGCAGCCAGGATCAATTCGCGGACCTTGGCGGAATCGGCTGGGTAGCCCTCACCACTGGCGAGAACCCAGGTTCCCTCTTGATTTGCGAGTTGCACCGCATTCTCGCCCCGCGAAATCTCGATCTTCGCCAGGTCGCCCGTTCGCGCAGCCAGCGCGGGCATCAGCGGCTCACGCGCGGTGGCCTGATCCTGCGACCAGGGGACCGCGGCCAGATACGTGGTCACCGCGACGAGAAGCGATCCTGCGGCCACGGCGGCAAGGATCATGAAATGTCTTGGGTGCATGCGTTGGACCTCCTCAAAGCGGACGCTGGCTCAAAGCGGACTTGGCGATCAGGAGCGGCTCTTGCGGCCGCCGGCGCGTGTGAGCGACCAGCCCACCCCGGCGACGGCGATCAACAATGGAACCAGTGCAATATTGGCGAACTTCAACCAGCCATCGAGACTGTCGATGTCGCTACGCAGGGCGCGCTTGACTTCCCGCAATTCGCGCCGCGTGTCGAGCATCTCGGCGCGGAATTTCTCCACCGCCTCGCGCTCCTTTTCCGAGAGCACGACGCTGCCGGCCGTCCCCGAGGTCTGCAGCTTCACGAGTTCGTCCTGCGCCGACTTCAGGCGGGCCTCCAGCCCTTGTTCCTTTTCCCGGAACTGGCGCTCGGCCTTGCGCCGCAACTCTTCCACCCACGTGAAGGGTCGCTCGTTGACGCCGCGCCCGCGCAGTGCAATCAGCGCGTTGCTGCCAGACAGGTTTTCCAACGCGCTGACCACGAAGGCGGCATTGTGGGCCGACGGCATGACCATCTCCTGCCCCATCATCTCGCGGCGGTTGACCCAGAACTGATCGGCAAGCATGTCGCTGTCGGAGACGACGATGGCGTTGACGCGCCCCTGGGCGACGTGGCCGCTGTCGGGCTTAGCCGCCGCCGGCTCAGTCTTTGTTGTTTCCGCCGCGCTGGCCGCCTCGCCAGATGGCGCCGCACCCGGCTTGCCGGACGGGAAAGCTGAGTTCGCACTGCCCGACACCCGTGCGGCGAGAAGCAACTTCTTGCCCCCCGGCACATACGACCGCAGCAGGCCCAGGGGATCGGAGCCGAAGCCCATCTTGTCGGAGCCGACCACCGATGCGTCGCTACTTGTCTCAAGGATTGGTGTCAGCGTGGTGGTGGTGCCGGCGACCGGCCGCAGGACGCCGGCGGAGGCGAGATTTATCACCTCGATACCAGCCGCCAGGACGTCATCGGGATTGATGTTGTTCTTGTCGAGACCGAGCCACGCGACGAACTCCGTCACCGAATTTGCATCGGGGCCAAATTGCACCCGGCGGGCATGCTTGATGTCAGCGGCCACTTCCGAGCCATCCCACTTCAAGCCCCAACCTTCGAGAACCTTGGCGAGCCGCTTGCGCCCTTCTCCCGGCACCGTGATCATGCCCATGCCGCCGCTTTCCGCGACGGGATCGAGGAACACGAGTACTTTGCCGCCTTTCAGGGCGTACTGATCAATGGCGTAGGCCGCCTCTTCGGTGAGATCCTTGGGCTGGGCCACCATCAGGACATCGAGACCGGAAGGGATCTCCTTTACGTCTTGCCCGACCATGCGCACCTCGAACAGATCGCGGATCTGGCTCATGATCAACCAGGGCCGCTGCGGACGGATGCCCTTCGCCATGTCGGCCTCCGCCCCTTCCAGAGGCAGTCCGCTCATGACGCCGACAACGCGCTTTCTCGGGTTGGCGAGCGTCGAGACGAGTTTGGTCACATCGTACTCGAGGAAGGCTTCACGATCGGCGGAGAAGAATGGAAATGGTCTCCTGTCCATCCGTCGAATTGGTCGCCACCAGTCCGAAGTAGCCGAGCTCTCCCTCGGTATTGAGCCGCATGCCCCTGAGACCCGCGGCGACCGCCCGGTCTTCGGCATCGGAAAACGGCTCTGGATCGAGGATGGACAGTTTCAGCTTGCCGGCGGCCATATCCCGGTACTGCTCGAACAGAGCGCGCACCCGCTGGAAATAGCGCGACTGTTCGGGCGCCACCTCGCCAAGACGGCGGGAATAGTAGAGACGCACGTTGATCGGTTCGTCGATGGCGGACAGGACCTCGCGCGTTCCATCCGAAATCGTGAAGAGCTGATCTTCGGTCAGGTCGCTCTTCCAGTTCCTCAGGCCGATCCCAGAAATCAGGTTGACCGACAGGAGAATGATCGCGCCAAGCGCCAGCGACCACCAGGCTAGATTGCGCCGGCTTATGCCCGACACCCTTTTTGCCAAGTTATTCCAAGCGTCACCGGGTCCGGAGTTGACGCCCTCCGCGAGGGCTTTTTCATCAGCTTTGCTCATGGGAGGTCCTCATTCGGCTTTCTTCTGTTCGACGGCGATGACGGTCGCGAACAGGAAGAACACGATCATGGAGACGAAGAAGATCAAGGTTGGCAGCTCGAGCACCCCGCGGGTAATGCGCTCGAAGTGCGACAGGACGCTCATCGACGACACGGCTTGTCCGGCAAACTCTGGCAACCACGTCTTGACGGAATTGAGCACCATCTCAAAACCACTCATCGTGAAAACGAAGGCGAGGGTCGCCGCCAGGATGAAGGCGATCACCTGATTGCGCGTCATCGCCGATACAAACGACCCGATGGCCAGGAAGGCGCCCGCCATCAGGAATGATCCCAGATAGCTCGTCGCAATGACGCCGTTGTCGGGATCGCCCAGCGCATTCACGGTGATCCACATCGGGAACGTCAGCACCAGCGCGAGGCCGATAAAAGCCCATGCCGCGGCGAATTTGCCGAGGATCGCGTCCAGGGGCGAGACCGGCAGCGTCATCAGAAGTTCGATGGTGCCACTTTTGCGCTCTTCCGCCCAAAGCCGCATCGCAACTGCTGGCACCAGCAAGAGGTAGAGCCAGGGATGATAAGCAAAGAAGGGCGCCAGATCCGCCTGCCCGCGATCGAAGAAGCCGCCGATGTAGAAGGCGAAGGCGCCCGTCAGAGCGACAAAGATGGTGAGAAACACAATGGCGAGTGGGGTTGAGAAGTACGCCTTGAATTCACGCTTGGCGATGATCCAGGCGGTTTGGAACGTCTCATTCATTGCGCGCGCTTCCCTCGTTTTTGCGCTTGGCATCGTCGGCGACGGTGATCTCGCGGAAGACCTCATCGAGGCGGCCGCGCTCCACGAAGATCTCGTCGACAGGGATGGATTGGCCACGCAGCAGCGTGGCGATGGAGGCCGGCTCCAGGGCGCCGTTCCTGGGCAGCGCCCGCAGCTGGACATGCCCGTTGATCGTTGACAGCGTTTCGACCTTTGCAACTCCGTTGTCAGCCTTGAGCAGCCGGATGGCGGCATCGGAACGGTCTTGTGGGATCCGAAGCGCGATGGCCCCATGCACATCGAGACGGCCAAGGAGATCCTCGGCCGTGCCGTCAGCGACAATGACCCCGCGATTGATCACGACGGCGCGCGTGCACACCGCCTCCACTTCTTCCAGAATGTGCGTGGAAATGATGATCGCCTTGTCAGCGGCCATGGTCTTGATGAGTTCACGCACGTGATATTTCTGATTGGGATCGAGGCCGTCGGTGGGTTCGTCCATCACCAGAACCGGCGGATCGTGCAGGATAGCCTGGGCCACGCCGACGCGCCGCTTGTAGCCTTTAGACAAGGTTTCGATGGTCTGATCGAGAACGGGCTCAAGCCCCGTTTTGGCCGCCGCGATGTCGATGCGCCGTTTGATCTCATCGCCCCGGAAGCCGCGCACCTCGGCAATGAAGGCGAGGAAGGTCCGCGGGGTCATTTCCGCATACGAGGGCGCACCTTCGGGAACATAGCCCAGCACCGACTTGGCGGCTTTTGGCTCGGCCTGGACGTCGTGGCCGCAGATCGTGGCGCGGCCCGCATCCGGCTCCAGAAAGCCGGTAATCATCTTCATGGTGGTGGATTTGCCGGCGCCATTGGGCCCCAGAAATCCCAAGACCTCACCGCGCTTGACCTCCAGGCTGATCCCGTCGACCGCCCTGATGGATCCGAAGGTCTTGCACAGTCCGCGGGCCTCGATCAGCACGCCCATGGGTTCCTCCGTCGTCGCTTTCCCGTACCCGATGCCGCCTAAGACAACCTCTGCCCTGGCTGGGGGCCGCGTCCTCAGAGGCGCTGGATTTTGTTGAGCCAGTTAGTGAAACTGCCAGCAGTTTCAAGACACGGCTGCCAAGTTCTTAGGTCAAACCGCAATTCGGTTGCAAATTAAAGGCTTGCAAGGTTTCTCAGGCAGCCTGCGCCGGCCGGGTTGTGGCTTGCAGCGGGCGTGGGGAGGCTGTACCTCCCATCTTTGCCTACCCGGCGGCGCGCCCTCGCCCGGCTCCTTTCACTTTTCAACTCCACAGGCGACATGACGCCCTTTCCAACGCCGCCCATCCTCACGTCCGCACGCGACCTGTTGCAGCGCTACGATGTACTCTTCTGCGATGTCTGGGGTGTGGTGCACGATGGCTTGCAGGCCTACCCTGGCGCGATGCGGGCGCTGACGGCATTTCGCAAGGGCGGCGGCACGGTGATCCTCGTGTCGAACGCTCCTGTCCCGGCGACTCGGGTCGCGGAGATGCTTGCCGACAAGTCCGTTGATCCCGAGGCCTGGGACGACATCGTCACGTCCGGCGGCATTGCACTCGATCACGTCGCCTACAAGAACTACAGCGCCGTCTACACCATCGGCCCCGCAGACCGCGACGCGGCTTTCTTCGCGCGTCTCAGCGCCCATTCCGTCCCGCTCGATCGGGCCGAAGCCATCGTCTGCACGGGCCTCAACGACGACGTGAATGAAACGGTTGCCGATTACGCGAAGATTTTCGCGCGCGCGCGCGAACGCGGCTTGCCGTTCGTGTGCGCCAATCCCGACCTCGTCGTTGACGTCGGCGGCCGGCACTATCTCTGCGCGGGGGCGTTGGCCGAAGCGTATGCGGAGATGGGCGGCGAGGTCTTCTGGGCGGGCAAGCCGCATCCGTCGGCCTATGCCGCCGCACAGACCAAGGCTGAAGACTTGCGCGGGGGTCCGCTGCGGCGTGAGCGCGTTCTGGCCATTGGGGACGCCATCCGCACCGATATGAAAGCCGCGGAGGTTGCCGGCGTCGATGCACTGTTCGTCACCGCGGGCATTCACCGCGCCCAGACCATGCAAGGCGCGCGGATCGACCCGGCGCGCCTCGCCGCAGCCCTCCCGCCTGGAAGTCCACCCATCGTGGCCGTAACCGCCTTTCTGGACTGGTAGAGGACCCGCATGCTGTTTGCGACGACGGACTTGCAGATCCTCAAAGAGGCAACCGACCGCCGCTCCATGAACGGCGGCGTGAGTGATGCGCTGACGGGCTGGTTCGAGGGCCGCGGACAAATTTCCGTGCTCGACCTTTCCGCCGGCACGGGTGCGAACGTGCGCCTCTTGGCACCCCTCTTGGCGCCCGATCAGTCCTGGACGCTCTACACACGTGACGCGACCGAGGAAGCGACGGCCCGGGATCACATCACGCGATGGGCGCCGGCCTTCCGCGACATCGAAGGCGGCATCGAGCTCGACCGCGCCGGCCAGCGGATCGCCATTGCTTTTGTACGCCACGATCCCGTTGCGGCGGGCGGTAGCCTTGCCGGCCCTCCATCGATGCTGACCGTCATCGGTGACGATGTGTTGCGCTACCCCGCGACTGCCATCCGCCGGCTGGCCGCAACGCTTGCCGGCGCCCGGTCCGTCGTCCTGGCGCGCGGCGTCTATGATGGGCGCCTCAAATTGCAACCCCACCACGCCGCCGACAGCGCCATGACAGCCGCGCTCCATCGCGAATTGATGCATGACGCCGGTCATGGCGCGGTATGCGGGCCGCTGGCGGCGAACGAACTGGCCGAGCAATTGCGTCTGGCAGAGGCTACCGTCATCGAGGGACCAAGCGCCCTGCATCTGCGGCAAGCCGAGGCCCCGCTGATCCGCGCCGTCCAACGGCGCATGGCCGACGCCCAACGCGTCGTCGCCAAGGGCCACGACAAGATGATCGACGCTTGGCTTGCGCGGCCGCGCACGTCACTCGAAGTCAGCCAAACCGATCTCATCGGGCTTCCCGGTTGAGCCTGAGGTGACTGTGTGCCGGTAATACACAAAAAGCCGGGGCGGACCGACAAGGTCCGCCCCGGGATCAATCGTTTCGCCGTCGTGACGGAACCGCCAGCGGCCGTGATCACTCAGCCGCCAGCGGTAGGACTTTTCCCTCGCCGAGCCTGTCGAATCCGAGCGAGAGGGCCACGGCCTGATGCATGATGCGGCCTTCCTTGACGTTGAGACCAGCGGCAAGATGCGGATCGCGGTCGAAGGCGGCCAGCCCCTTGTCGGCAAGCTTCAGAACAAACGGCAGCGTCGCATTGTTGAGTGCCTGCGCCGATGTCGTGGGTACGGCGCCCGGCATGTTGGCCACGCAGTAGTGAATGATGCCGTCCACTTCGAAGGTCGGGTTGGCATGGGTCGTCGCTTTGGAGGTTTCAAAGCAACCGCCCTGATCGATCGATACGTCGACCAGTACGGCTCCCCGCTTCATGCGGCCCAGCATCTCGCGCGTGACCAGTTTAGGCGCGCTGGCGCCCGCGACGAGTACCGCGCCCACCACGACATCGGCGGCGAGCACTTCGCTCTCGACGGTGTCCATGGTGGAAGCCAGCGTGCGCACGCGGCCCTCGAACAGCTCGTCGAGCTGGCGCAAGCGCGGCAATGATTTATCGAGGATCGAGACGTCCGCGCCGAGACCCTGCGCCATGCGCGCGGCATGGGTGCCGACCACACCGCCACCAAGCACGACAACCTTGGCCGGACGCACGCCGGGCACGCCGCCCATCAGCACGCCGCGCCCGCCTGTTGGCCGCCGCAGCGCAAGGGCCGCCGCTTCGATGGACAACCGGCCCGCCACTTCGCTCATCGGGGCCAGCAAAGGCAGGCCACCGTTCACGTCCGTGACCGTCTCATAGGCGATCGCCGTCGCCCCGGATGCCAGCAAGCCCTTGGCCTGCTCGGGATCGGGCGCCAGATGCAAATACGTGAACAGGATATGGTCGGGACGCAGGCGCTCCCACTCCACCTTCTGCGGTTCCTTCACCTTCACGATCATCTCGCTCTGGGCAAAAACCGCATCGGCGTCCGGCAGGATGGTGGCGCCGGCCTTTTCGTAGTCGGCGTCGCTGGCGAAGATGCCCTCGCCCGCGCCCGACTGAACAAACACGGTGTGGCCCTTGGCGCAAAGTTCGCGCACCGAGCCCGGCACGAGGCCAACCCGGAATTCGTTGCTCTTGATCTCCGTTGGAACGCCGATCCGCATGATGTCCTCCCGGTCTCGGATTCGATGGCGCGAGAATGCCGTGCCTGCCGCGCAGAAGGTTGGCAATCTGGGTTGCCAGTTCTACACTGTAGGCGTATATTCGTAGCAATATGAGCTTGTAACGCAGGATTCCGGCGTCCATGGACCTTGATACGCTCGATATGGCTATCCTGACCGCCCTGTCGCAGAATGGACGCCTGACCCAGGTGGAGTTGGCCGAGCGAATACCGCTGTCGGCCACGGCCATCGCCCGGCGCATCAGGTCGCTGGAGGAACGGGGGATCATCGAGGGTTATCAGGCCCAGGTCAGCCGCGCCGCTCTTGGACTGGAGACGACCGTTCTCGTCCAGATCAGCTTGAAGAGCCAAAGCGAGGATCTCCTGGCCGCATTCGAAAAGGCCGTGCTGGATGCCCCCTCGGTCGTGGCCTGCCAACTGATGTCGGGTGAGGACGACTATGTCCTGACGGTGCTCGCGCGCGACCTCGCCGACTACGAGCGCATCCACCGGCAGGAGTTATCCCGATTGCCCGGCGTCGCGCGCCTGAGGTCCAGCTTCGCGCTCCGCGAAGTGAAAATGCGCGCCCTGCCTGACCGGGTTCTGACCCGCCTTCCGCGTGACTGACGCTTGCACAGCCGTCCTGGCGTATGCGCAACAGGACTGGCGTTACCTAGCCTGCCGGACCATCGAGCAGAAAATTTCGCGACGGAGTACTGTCCGGTGCCGGCAAGGATTCCGCTTCATCCTTCAAATTCACGCCGGATAGTTTCCGGCTGAGGGCTTCGGACGCGAGATAGTGCAGCTTGTAGGCCGCCTCGGCATACGACAGCCCACCTTGGCGCACGTTGGAGATGCAGTTACGATCGGCATCGGTCCGGCCTGGTTTCGGCTTGTAGGTGAGATAGATGCCGAGACTATCGGGCGAGGAGAGCCCCGGCCGCTCACCGATCAACATGACCGTCAGATCCACACCCAGCGCCGCGCCGATTTCGTCACCGAGCGCGACCCGCGCCTGCTGCGCCAGAACAAGCGGGGCGCGCCGCCACCCGGCCCGATCCACCAAAGGCAGAAAAGCCTCAAGAAACGGCTCGATGTTCTTTTCAATGGCGGTAGCGGACAGGCCATCCGCCACGACCACGACGATGTCATAAGGCCCGCCCTGGTGCGCCGCCACAGCCGCGGCCGACGCGTCCGATAGCTTGCGGCCGAAATCCGGCCGCTGCAGATACGCCGGCCGGTCGGGCGCTGCGCTCTCGACCGTCAAGACTTGGCCGTAGCGCCCGGCAAGCCGGGCCGACAACTCAGACAACTCCAGATGATGATGCACGGCACTGCGCGCGCGGGCGTGTGCCAACTGGAAAGCCAGATGCTCGGCCGTTGGAATGCTCGTGCCGGTGCGGCCAAGCGCGATCCGCGCTGGCGTGTGGCGCCGTAAATGAGTCCACGGGTTGGCTATCGTGATGCCATTGTCGCCGTCGGCCATGCTTTTTTACTCCGCCGCCAGGACACGCTGAAAGGCGCGCGGAACGTCCGAACCGAGTTGCACGCTATCGCCTTCAGCAAATATGGATTGCGCTTTGAGCCATGCTTCAAATTCGGGCGCTGGCTTCAAGCCGAGCACACGGCGGACATAGAGTGCATCGTGGAAGGATGTCGTCTGGTAGTTGAGCATGACGTCGTCGGACCCAGGAATGCCCATGATGAAGTTGATCCCTGCCACGCCCAACAGCGTCAGCAAGACGTCCATGTCGTTCTGGTCGGCTTCGGCGTGGTTCGTATAGCAAATATCGCACCCCATCGGCAGGCCCAGGAGCTTGCCGCAGAAATGATCCTCCAGGCCCGCGCGCACGATCTGGCGACCGTCGTAGAGATATTCCGGACCGATGAAGCCGACGACTGTGTTGATCAAAAGCGGCTTGTACTTGCGCGCCACGGCATAGGCGCGCGCCTCGATTGTCTGCTGATCGGCGCCGTGATGGGCATTGGCGGAGAGCGCACTGCCCTGGCCGGTCTCGAAGTACATGACGTTGTCGCCGACCGTGCCGCGCTTGAGCGACAAGCCCGCTTCGTACCCCTCCTGGAGAACCTTCAGGTCAATGCCGAAGCTCTTGTTCGCCGCCTCGGTACCTGCGATCGACTGGAAAACGATGTCGACGGGCGCACCGCGATTAATGGCCTCGATTGTCGTCGTGACGTGCGTGAGAATGCACGATTGCGTCGGAATTTCGTAGCGCTGGATAATGCCATCGAGCATCTCGACCAGCATCATCACTTGTCCAATGCTGTCTGTTGCTGGATTGATCCCGATGACGGCGTCGCCATTGCCGTAAAGCAGTCCGTCAACGATGCTGGCTGCGATGCCGGCGGCATCGTCGGTCGGGTGGTTGGGCTGCAGGCGCGTTGCCATCCGGCCATCCAGCCCCAGCGTATTGCGGAATTTCGAGACCACGCGGCATTTCTTGGCGACCAGCACCAGATCCTGCACGCGCATGATTTTCGAGACCGCCGCCACCATTTCCGGCGTAAGCCCGGGCGCCAAGGCCGTCAGGGATTGCGTGGTCGCAAGGTCCGACAAAAGCCAATCGCGGAATCCCCCGACCGTCAGGTGCGATACGGCCTTGAACGCAACCTTGTCGTGCGTGTCGATAATCAGCCGCGTGACTTCGTCCGTCTCGTAGGGGACGACCATCTCCTGCAGAAACACACCGAGCGGCACATCCGCCAGCGCCAGCTGCGCCGCGGCGCGTTCGGTGTCGTCGGATGCCGCGACACCCGCCAGCTGATCGCCGGACCGCAAGGGCGTCGCCTTGGCCATGAGATCCTTGATATCCCGGAACACGTAGCGATCGGTGCCGACAATATGAGCAAATGCCGTCATCTGCGATCCTCCAGTGCGACGCGCTAGGCCGCGCTTATTAAGAGGTGCACTATCGCCGGGAACCGTCCGCCGCTTCAAGCCCCTGCTTTGCCTTGGTCAGTCGGATGACGAAGCCGGTCCAGAGGCTTAGTGTCAGGCACACGCACCACCCGATTCCATATCCGGGCACACCGGCCCAGCACCCTCCACTTTCAGCAATTTTGCCAGCAGAGCCCCATGAAAACCGATACGCCCCGCCCGATCCGCCTCGAAGACTATCGCCCCTCCAACTACCTCATCGACACGGTGGACCTGGACATCGCCCTTGATGCCACCGCGACCACGGTGGCGGCGCGACTGACGCTTCGGCCCAATCCGGCGCACCGGGGCAAGGCGGGGGCGTTGAAGCTCGATGGCGAAATGCTGCAGCTGGACGAAATCAAACTCGACGGGAAGGTCCTCAAGCCCGGCGCGTACAAGGTTTCGGCGACCCATCTGACCATCCCGGACGTGCCCGGCCGGCCGTTTGTTCTTGAAACGCGCGTGACCATCAACCCGCAAGCCAATACCGCACTCCAAGGGCTTTACCTCTCGCGCGGGGTGTTTTGCACCCAATGCGAGGCGGAAGGGTTCCGGCGGATCACCTACTTCATCGACCGCCCCGATGTGTTGTCCGTGTACAGCTGCCGCGTCGAAGCCGACACGCAGCTCGCGCCCGTGCTGCTTGCCAATGGCAATCCCGCCGGCTCGGGTCGCCTCGACCGCGGCCGGCGCCACTTCGCGGTGTGGAATGATCCCCATCCCAAGCCCTGCTACCTGTTTGCCCTCGTTGGCGGCAACATGTCGCCCATCACCGACCGGTTCAAGACCATGAACGGCCGCAAGGTCGACCTTGCGATCTATGTCGAGCACGGCAAGGAATCGCGCGCCGCGTGGGCCATGGATGCCCTGAAACGTTCCATGTCCTGGGACGAGCGCCGCTTCGGGCGCGAATACGATCTGGACGTGTTCAACATCGTCGCCGTGTCCGACTTCAACATGGGCGCCATGGAGAACAAGGGCCTCAACATCTTTAACGACCGGCTCATCCTCGCCTCTCCGGAAACCGCGACTGATGCCATGTTCGAGGCCATCGAAAGCGTGGTGGCCCACGAGTACTTCCACAATTGGACGGGCAACCGCATCACCTGCCGCGACTGGTTCCAGCTCTGCCTCAAGGAAGGCCTGACCGTCTATCGCGATCAGGAGTTTTCAGCCGACGAGCGCGACGCGACCGTGCAGCGCATCCAGGACGTGCGCCAGCTCAAGGCGCTGCAGTTTCCCGAGGACGCTGGCCCCCTCGCCCATCCCGTGCGGCCCGACACCTACATCGAGATCAACAACTTCTACACGCCGACCGTCTACGAAAAGGGCGCTGAACTCGTGCGGATGATCGCGGCCCTGCTTGGCCCCCGCTGGTTTCGCGAAGGCATGGATCTTTATTTCGAACGCCACGACGGCGACGCGGCCACGATCGAGGATTTCCTCGCCTGCTTCGAGACCGCCAGCGGCCGCGATCTGACGCAATTCAAGTTATGGTACGAGCAGGCCGGCACGCCGGAGCTGGTTGCGTCGCTTGATTGGGACCGGTCGCAAAAAACCGCCGACCTCAAGATCGAACAGATCCAGCCGGCGACCCCGGGGCAGCCCAAAAAGTTGCCGCTCCACATTCCCATCCGCCTCGCTCTCTTGGGTTCGAACGGGCAGCCGATCGAGCTTAAACTCGCCTCGGGGGAAGCTTTGACGGACGGCATTCTTGAGGTGCGCAAGCGCTCGGAAACATTCCGCTTCAGCGATGTCACGTCACGGCCGGTTCCCTCGCTGCTGCAAGGGTTCTCCGCACCCGTACGGCTGACCATGGATCTGGCCGACCGCGATCTCGAATTCCTGATGGCCAACGACACGGACCTGTTCAACCGCTGGCAAGCGGCCAACGCCTATGCCTTGCGCACCATGACGGGCATCGTCGAACTTCTGAAGGACGGCAAGCGCAGCACCCGCGGCAGCGCCTT
This sequence comes from uncultured Alphaproteobacteria bacterium, assembly GCA_963786675.1. GTDB lineage: Bacteria > Pseudomonadota > Alphaproteobacteria > Rhizobiales > Hyphomicrobiaceae > JAGVSR01. The sequence goes on from CAWAZY010000003.1 coordinate 1,067,892, forward strand.
CGCCAAGGCCCTCGGCGGCGCCATCGCCGACAACGGGCTCAACGCCGCCTACCGGGCGGAACTTTTGAAGCTGCCGACGCAGGCCGACATCGCCCGCGAAATCGGACGCAACGTCGATCCTGATTTGAACTACCGCGCGCAGCGGCAAGTCACGCGTCTCGTCGCCCAGACATTGGGGGACGATCTGGAAGCGATTTACGCGACCAATGCACCGCGCGGGGCCTTCTCGCCCGATGCCAAGAGTGCGGGACGGCGCGCGCTCCGTAACGCCGCGTTGTCGCTGCTTGCCGCCCGGGGCGAACCCCGGGACGCCAAACGCGTCACCGATCATTTCCGCAAGGCCACGTGCATGACCGACGAGGCCCACGCCCTTGTTCTCGCGGCGAGCCTCGACATCCCCGAGCGGCAGGCGATCATCGATACCTTCCACGACCGCTGGAAGGGCGATCATCTCGTGATCGATACCTGGTTCGCAGCCCAGGCCCAATCGACCCTTCCCGGCACGCTCGACCGGGTCAAGGCACTGACGCAGCACCCGCTGTTCTCCCATGCGGCACCCAACAAGGTTCGCGCGCTCATCGGCAATTTTGCCCTACAGAACCCCTTGCAGTTCAATCAGGCCGACGGGGCCGGCTACCAGTTCGTGGCCGATGAGGTGCTGATAATCGATGCTTTGAACCCCCAAATCGCCGCGCGGATGCTCGGCTGCTTCCGCAGCTGGCGGGCGCTCGAAAGCGGGCGGCGGGGACATGCGCGCCGGGCACTACAGAAAGTGGCGCGCAGTGAGACGATTTCCCGGGATGTCTATGAGATCGTGTCCAAAATGCTCGATAGCTGAAGATAACCGCACTACGGTCTTGACCTTATTTATTCTCCCTCGACACGCGAGTCGCGAATCAGCGACCTTGACCTTGCGAATCGGGCTGCGTACCGCCTCGATGGGCACTGGGCAGGGCAAAATACATTACGGCGAGGGGGAAGGGATGGAGCGGACAACGTCCGCCTGTCCACGGGATCGGTCTGCGCATGCGCGGCCGTCGATCCTGGGGCTTGGGCAAAAGCTAAAACTTCCGAAATCTCGGATAAGCTCGGCGGCGAGCGGGCTCTTCAGGCTGCCGCAGGGCTGCATCTCCTGGCCATCGCCGCGGCCGTTCTGGCACCCGGCAATCCGCCCCTGCCTATCTTTCTCACTTTGACCGGGCTTTGCCTGGTGGTCTTGTCGCTCTCACGCAGTGACACCGCATCGGCCGCCGCCGACGCCTCCGCTGACCTCGCGCCGGCGGTCAGTGAACCTGACGAGCGGGCGTTCGCCTTGGAACGCCAATCACAACGCCTCGTCGAAATCGCGGACGCCGCGAGCCGGGCACGCCGCGAGGCTGAAATGCGCGGCCAGCTCTGGGCCGAACTGACGGCGCGCATGAGCCACGAACTGCGCACCCCCCTCAACGCCGTCATCGGATTTTCCGACGTCATGGGCGCGGAGATGTTCGGACCGCTCGGCCATGACCGTTACCGCGACTATGCGCGCCATATCCGCGAATGCGGCCGCGATCTCTTGAAGTGCGCCGAAGACACGCTCGCTTTGACCTCGACGCTTGCCGGAGGCCAGAACGCCTCGGCCGGTCGCCCGCTGGAACTTCGCGCTCTCCTAACTGACGCCTGGTCGTTTTTCGAGACGGAAAGTTCCGCCCGCGGCATCCAACTCGACGCCCGCATTCCCCGCGACATGGAAATTCTTGGCGAGCCGCGCCCGGTCCGTCAGATTCTCGTCAATCTGCTGGCCGAGGCCCTCGACCGGTGTCCCGATGGCGGGATTGTGCGGGTCGTGAGCGATGACGACGACCAGACCGTTTCACTGGCCATTGCGGTCGCCGGGGCTGCAGTCCGGGCCAACGTCGGCCAAGCGCCGCTGGCCATTTGTATCGCCCGCGTGCTTCTCGAACAGCATGGTTCGGGACTGATCGAAGATATCGACGCGAGCGGCGCCTGGCGTGCCACAACCTTCCTCGACCGCGCCGTGCAGAAGGACTTCTTCGTCTAAGGCCGGCTAAGGCGCGGCGTCCGTGGCGGCATCATCGTCAGCGTCCTTGCCGTCCTTTTCAGGTGTACGGCCCTTGCGGCGCTTATCGTGACGCTCGAGCCGCTTTGTCCACATCTCGCTCAGCGCCTTACGATCCTCCGGCGTGAGCTTGTCCAGCGCCGTGACCACGACCGAAACGCCGTTGCGGCGCAGGCCATCCTCGATCACTCCGATCTGAGCTAACGCGGCCTGCATCCGGTCCGCCGAATAGTCCGCCGACCCCAGGACATTGGCCGCGGTTAGACGCGCATCGCGCAACTGCGCCCGCAAGGGCTTGGCGGTCTTGCGGCCCTCGCGCAGCACCTCGCGCACCGCCACGCGGCGGTCTTCCGGCAGCTTGCGCGAGAAATGCATCAGGCCGAATTCCATCGGGGTCGCACCCCATCGGCCCGGTCCGTGTTTAGGTCCGAAAAAGAACGCACCCGCCAGCGCGCCGGCAACCAGAAGATTGAATGCCAGCGATGCGATCAGCAGCCAGCGTCCGCGTCCCGGCTTTCCGGACGGGGCGATCGGGACGGGTCCGGGCGATACAGTTTCGCTCAAAGCAATTCCTCCTCGCCATCCGTGAAGCCGACACCGCCGAGCGTATCGACACCAAGCCCCTGTGTGCCGAGCGCCAGATCGGAAACATCGTCACTCGAGGTGACGCCGTCCGTGAGGCCCGGGATTACAACGCCGCTTTCATTGAGAATGCCCTGCGTACCAGCAAACACACCCAGCAGAAGGGCGGCCGCCAGCAGCATCGCCTCGCGCCATGCGCTGCGGGGCGGCGCGACTGGCGACGCCACTCGCGCCGCCGCCGCCGGCCGCTGGAACGGCACAACAGTTGCCGACGGTACAGCTGAGGTCTGCTCTTCATCCAGAGCCGCGAACAACCGGTCCCGAACCCTGGCTTCGCTGGCCGCAGGTGCGCGCGCACCGCCGGCATCGAGAACCTGATCGAGCGCCGCGGCCTCGGCGACGCGTTGGCGCGCCGCTGCACTTTCACTGATCACGGCAACAAGCCGCGCGCGATCCGCTGCGGGCCAACGCGCTGGATCACTGCCGAAGGCTGCAAGCACCTGCTCCAGCCGCTCCATATCTTGTCCTGCCATATCCAACCGCCGTGTCATCCTGAAACCGTTTCTTATTTCGAACTGCCAATGTCGTGCGTTACGAACCTGTCAAACCCATGGTCATGGCTCTTCGCCAGCATCCGGAAGCAGCGCCCGCCACTCTCCGGCCAGTGACGCCCTGAGACTGCGGCGCGCCCGCGCCAGAAGCGATTCCACGGCCTCCTGCGAAACGTCCATCATGCGGCCTACCTCATCCATCGTCAGGCCCTCATAGTGGAACAGGGTCAACGCGGTCCGCTGACGGTCCGGCAGCGCGCCCAGCGCCGCCGCAACGCGCGACGCTAATTCCGCCTGCTCCAGTCCGCGCAGCTGACCGGGCGCCTCAGGCACCTCGGGCACCTCGTCGGTCACGTCGATCCGCCCGCGCACGCGCATCCGGTCGATGGCCAGGTTCGACACGACCCGCCGCAGCCAGGGCGCGACGCCCGCCGGACCGATATCGAGCCCGGCACCCAGGCGCCAGAGCCGCAGAAACGCCTCTTGCGCCACATCTTCAGCCTCCGCCTCGTCGCGGAGAAACCGGCGCGCGAGCGCCAGCATGGCATTCAAGTGCCGGTCGACCAGTTGGCGGAACGCTGCCTGATCACGCGCCGCGACGCGCACCAGGAGGGCTTCGTCCTCCCGATCCGCGCCCCGCGCCGTCCCGCCTGTTTTCGGGCCCGGCTTCACGCCTTCCACATCCACCACCAACCCCGGCACCACATTGTCCGTACCCGTCGTCCAGCGAAGTGTTGCACTCTTCACCGCACCCGCGCCAGTAACTTTGCCAGAACCGGCGTAACTTCCCTTGGACGCGGGCTGCGCCGATGAATGAGCGGCCATCACCCGTTTACCGGCTCGTCCACTGACGCCGCGCCATGGGCGAGAGGTCCGACGGGGTAATTCGCCCGTCGCGATCGAGATCGAGACGCAGGAAGCGGGCGCGTGCATCGGCCGTGTACTCCTCCAGTGTGACCTTGCCGTCGCTATCGCGGTCGAGCACATGCAGGGCCCGGCGCCGTCGGTAATCTCTCTCTTCACTCAGCGCCGTTTCAAATTCGGTCTTTTCGATCACGCCGTCGCCGTTGCGATCGTAGAGGTCAAACATCCGCTGGCGCCGTTCCGGCGAGCGCGCCGCCGCGAACCGGCCGGCACCCGCATCGGTGTTGGCTTGCGACTTGCGCGCGGGCGGGTTCTGGAATTCGGCGCGCGTCAGCTTTCCATCGGCATCCTGATCAAGACGGCCCAGCGTACGCTCGACACGGCGCGTGGGATTGGACCCGCCCCGCATGAGTTCGGCCTCGTCCAGAACGCCGTCGGCATTCTTGTCCTGGCGCGTGAATCGCTCGGTGCGGCGGCGCAGATATTCGTCCATGGTCACCGCCTGGTCCTTGTCAACGTCGAGACGCTGCAAGGCGCGGTTGGCAGCCGCGTTCGCGCGGGGCTTTCGCGCCGCTGGCCTCACTTGGTGGCCCGTCGACCGCCGCCCAGGCTGCCGATGCGCACAAGGCCGACAACAGACCGGCCACGGTCATTCCCACCCGTTTCGTAAGCATACTGTGTTCCTCCGGCTCGAACCGGGTCCCTTTTCCCCGGTTTCAATGGGTAATACGGACCAGCAGCCGCAAACCCGTCGCGGACGAACACAAGAAATTACACGATCAGCCGGTCGAAGCGGGCATGGGTGGCGGCCAGCGTCTCTTTCAGCTTGACCTCCAGCGCCTCGAACGTCGGGCTATCCCCTGCCCGGGCAGCCAATTCCTTCAACCCGCGCGGGGCCGACGACGGATCGAAGGGGCCATCGTGGCAAAGCCGCAAAACCTGAGTGAGATCATGGATCAAGCGCGTCGCGGCGATCAGGGCTTCGGCATCGGCGGTCGCGAGGCAGCCGGCTTCGCCCAGCTTCTGGAAGGCGCGTGTTGTATTCTGATCGAGAACGCCCGGCTGCTCGAAAGCATTCACAAGTTGCAGGTGCTGCGCGATGAACTCCAAGTCAACCAGGCCGCCGCGTACCTGTTTCAAATCCCAGATATTGGCGGTCCCCTTTTCCGCAGCGATCCGATCGCGCATTTCGCGGACATCGGCAGCGATCCGGGCGCGGTCCCGCGGCAGACGCAATGCGGTCTGAATGGCTTCGTCCACACGCCGGGCGAGGGCGTCCGGGCCGCTGACGACGCGCGCACGGGTCAGCGCCAGATGCTCCCACGTCCACGCCTCCTTTGCCTGATACTCGATGAAGCTGTCGATGTGCGTCGCCACCGGCCCCTTCTGGCCCGATGGCCTAAGCCTCATGTCGACTTCGTACAAAGCCCCTTCCGCCGTCGGGACCGACAACGCCGTGATCAGGCGCTGCGTGAAGCGCGAATAATATTGGCTGGGCGCCAGCGGGCGATCACCATCCGATTGAAGCGCTTGCTGATCAAAATCGTAGATGACGATCAGGTCGAGATCCGACGACGCGGTCATCTCGCGCCCACCCAGCTTGCCCATGGCAATGACGACCGCCGCGCCGCCCGGCACATCGCCGTGCGCGCGGTGAAGTTCGCCCGCGACCGCGCCGTGCAGCGCCGCAATCATGCGTTCGGCCGCGAGCGCGTAGGCGCCGCCCGCCTGATTGGCGTTGATGCTGCCCGATAGAACACGCACGCCGATCAGGAACGACTGCTCGCTGCCGACCACGCGGGCGCGGTCGAGCGTCTCCTGCAGGTCGCTTGCCGTGGTGAATTCCCCGGCGATCGCCGCGTCGATTTCTTCCGCTGAGGGCAGGACAGCGAGCGCGCGCGGATCGATCACCGCATCCAAGAGGCGCGAACGCCGGGCCAGGACACGCGCCAGGCGCGGCGCGGTCCCCATGATATCGGCCACCAGCCGCAGAAGGCCGGTGTTGGCGCGCAGCATGGAAAAGAGCTGCACACCAGCGGGAAGGGCTGCCAGAAACCGGTCGAAGCTGGCAAACGCGCCATCCGGGTCGGCTGTCTCGGCCAACTGTGTGACGAGCGAAACCTGCACCTCCGTGAGAAGCTCGCGCGCGCGCGGCGTGCGCACGGCCGGATAGCGCCCATGGTGCCAGCCGCGAATGGATGCCAGCACTTGCTTAGGCTGCGAATAGCCCAGCCGCGACAGGGCCGCCACCGTGTCGGGATCATCGTCCTCGCCGGCAAACACCATATTCGAGCCGTGCTGCGTCAGCTCCGGCGCGCTCTCGAAAAGTTCGCCGTAGTGGCTCTGCACGCGCTTCAACGTGGCGACGTAATCACGCGCGAAGCTCTCCACGTCAGTTGATCCGGCAAATCGTGCAAACCGGTCGAGAGCAACGGCATCGTCAGGCAATTCGTGGGTCTGTTCGTCGGCCACCATCTGCACGCGATGTTCGATGCGGCGAAGCTCCAGATAGGCCGCTGACAGATCCGCCCGCACTTCCGGCCGGATCCAGTCGCGCGCCTCCAGCCGCTCCAGCGCATCGAGGGTCCGCCGCACGCGCAGATCCTTCTGGCGCCCGCCCGCGATGAGCTGCTGTGTCTGCGCGAAGAACTCCACTTCACGGATGCCGCCCGGCCCCAGTTTGACATTGTGCCCGTTGACGCCGATGCCGCCGAAACCCCGGAAAGCATGGATCTGCCGCTTCATGGCATGGATGTCGGCGATGGCCGCGAAGTCGAGATAGCGGCGCCAAATGAATGGAGCGAGATCGTCCAGCAGACGCTCGCCCGCCTCGATATCACCGGCCACCGGCCGCGCCTTGATCAGCGCCGCGCGTTCCCAGTTCTGACCGAAGCTCTCGTAGTAGGACATGGCCGCGTCCGTCGAGAGCGCGATTTGCGTAGCGCCCGCATCGGGTCTCAGGCGAAGGTCGGTGCGGAACACGTAGCCATCGGCGGTCCGCTCATCCATCAGCCGGACGAGTTCGCGCGTGATGCGCACGAAGAAGGGCGACGGCTCCAGACCCTCGCGCAGACGCGCCCGTTCCAAGTCGTAGAAGACGATGAGATCGATATCGCTGGAATAGTTCAGTTCGAAGGCGCCGTACTTGCCCATGCCCAGCACGATGTAGCCGGTGCTGGCACCCGCGCAGCGCGCATCGTCAACCGCGATGTCGCCGCGTTCCGACGCAAGCCGGAATAGAAAATCCACGCACGACTGAAGCGCGGCGTCGGCCGTCCGGCTCAACGTTTCAGTGACCGTCAGAACGGGCCAGACGCCGCCCAGATCGCAGAGCGCCGACAACAAGGCCACTTCGGTCTTGAAGGCGCGCACCAGCCGCATGGCGGCCGTAATCTCCGTGGCAGCCGCCATGTCCGTGTGCAATTGGCGGATCAACTGCTCAAAGTGCGCCGACGGCTCGGCGGCCAGGATGCGGGCGAGCCTGTGAAGATCGCGCCGCATGAGCCCCTTGAGGTAGGGCGATCCGGCCATGACACCGGCGAGAACAGACCGCACCGGCGCGCGGCCCAGTTCGTCTGCGAAGTCCGCCAGATCGGCGTGCGCGGCGGATTCAGCCCGCAAGGCGTCGACCTCGATGCCGCCCGAGCCGGCCGCGTCGTCCAGCGGAACCGGTCCCGTGCCGATCCGTGCCGCCAGGCTCGATGAGTGTTCGTGCTGCACGCCGCGTCCCCCGTCCACGCCTGATCCAGCCAGTTGTCAAGCGGACCTTGGGCGCGCCTCCTTCAGCGGCAACACCAGCACGGCCCGCAAGCCCGGCGCATTGTCCTCCAGACGTATCGTGCCCGCATGCAGGCGCGCAACCGCCGCGACGAGTGAAAGTCCAAGCCCCGTCCCGGGCTTGGTGCGGCTGGCTTCCAGGCGCACAAACCGTTTCAAGGCCCGCTCCCGGTCGGCGGCGCTGATGCCGGGGCCTCGATCGGCCACCGCGATTTCCACCGTATCCCCGACCTCGGCGACCGACACAGCGATCGACGGCTGGGTTGCGTCCACACCCAGTGCGGGGGTGCCGCCCTCGTGGCCATATTTGATTGCATTGTCGATGAGGTTGGCCACGGCCTGGCTGACAAGGTGCGCATTGGCAGTGACCACAGGCCCCTCCGCCGCGCTGACGGAAAGCGCCATGCCCGCTTCCTCCGCGACCGGCTCATAGAATTCAGCCACGTCGCGCACCAGACTGCCGACCGCCACCGGCTCGGTCTCACCTTCCAGCGCCCCTGCTTCCAGGCGTGCCACCAGAAGCATGGCATTGAAGGTTTTGATCAATTCGTCCGCTTCTTCGATCGTGCGTTCCAGTCCGTCGCGGAACGCCTCGGGACCGCGCGGATCGCGCAGGGCCGCCTCGGCACGGTTGCGCAGCCTGTTCAACGGCGTCTTCAGATCGTGCGCGATGTTGTCGGAGACTTCGCGCAGTCCGCTCATGAGTTGTTCGATGCGATCGAGCATGGCGTTGAGGTTCTGCGCCAGGCCGTCGAGTTCATCGTTGGTGCCGGCCATTGGGATGCGGCGCGAGAGATCGCCAGCCATGATCGAGCGGCTTGCCGCACTGATGGCATCGATCCGGTTGAGGAGAACCCGCCCGGCGCCAAGCCCACCTGCCAGACCCGCAATCGACAGCAATCCAAACCCGAGAAGAAAGACCGTCCGCATCCGGTTGGCGAAGGCCCGCTGCTCTTCGATGTCGCGCCCGACGATGATGCGCGTGCCATCGCGGAATTCCACCGGGAGTGCCACGGCAAGCCGCGATATGCCGCCGTCGCGCTCATAGCGAAACGTACCGCCACCAGCATCGGGGCCAAGTTCAGGCGGCAGCCGGCTGAGATTGCCGGCACGTTTGCGGCCGGTGCTGTCGGCAACGAAATAGAGGCCTGGGCCTTCCGGCCGGCTGCGGGCCTTCACCGCTTCGGAAACAGACGCGACGCCGGCCGCCGCTTCGATATGGCGAAGCTCCTGAACCTCGGCCCTGAGCGAGGTCAGCACCTGCTCGGTCAGCACATTGTTGGTCTGCCAGAAGAGGAAGCCGACGATACCCGCCGCGGTCGCGAGAAAGGCTGCGATGCTCAAGGCCGCCAGGCGAAACGGGGTCGACGTCCAGGCCGACGCCTGCAGCCTATCCAGCACCGTCACGCACCATGTAGCCGGCGCCACGCACGGTATGCAGCAACGGCTTCTCGAAATTCTTGTCGATCTTCGACCTGAGGCGCGAAACATGCACGTCGATCACGTTGGTCTGCGGGTCGAAGTGATAGTCCCAGACGTTCTCCAAGAGCATCGTACGGGTGACGACCTGCCCGGCGTTTTTCATCAGGTACTCGAGCAGACGGTATTCGCGCGGTTGCAGAACGATCTGTTCGCCACCGCGGGTGACGCGATGCGAAAGTCTGTCGAGCACCAGATCGCCCACGACGTAGCGCGTCACCTGCTCTTCAGGCACCACGCGCCGCGACAGCGCTTCGATGCGCGCCAAGAGTTCGGTGTAGGCATAGGGCTTCGTCAAGTAATCGTCGCCGCCAGCACGAAGGCCCTTGACCCGGTCGTCCACTTCACCCAGGGCGGACAGGATCAGCACGGGTGAGCGCACACCCGACTGGCGCAGTGACTTGACCACCGACAATCCATCGAGCTTCGGCAGCATGCGATCAACGATGAGCACGTCGTAGACCGCGCTCTCGGCCATGGACAGCCCGCTCTCGCCGTCACCCGCGACGTCGGCGGAATGACCGCTCTCCTTGAGCGATTTCTGCAGGAATTGAGCTGTTTCCCGATCGTCCTCGATTACCAGAACGCGCATGAACCTTCCGTCCTTGCCCAAGAATTTGTGCCTACTTTGACACGGTGCCCTTAACGCGTCGAGGCGGCCGGTGGGTCCCCTGGGGAACGCCGGCCGCCTCGCACGAAAGTTGGCAGACCGGGCCTATGCCCGGCCTGCCGAAAGTCTGAGGGCGTCAGCCCTTGTCGTCTTTCTTGAGCTGGACGGCGACGAAGCGCGTCTTCTCTTGCGACTTGATGCTGAGCATCACCGCGGAACGCCCCATCTCCTTGACCTTCTTAACCTGCGCGGCGACGTCCTTCGCGGAAGAAACGGGCTCGCCCTGCACCTGGACGATCACATCACCCGCACGCAGACCCTTCTGCGCCGCGTCGGAGGCATTATCCACCTCGGCAATCGTCACGCCGTCCGAGGGGCCGGGCATTGCCGGACCGAGCGTCAGACCGAGGAGATCGACTTCGGTCTTCTGGTCCACCGGCTCAACCGGCTTGCCCTGCTCGAGCTTGGCAATCGCGGCGCTGCTGTCGGGGAAGGTCCCCAGCTTGACCTTGACGTTCTCCGACTTGTTGTTCCGCCACACCCGCACATCGACGGTCGTTTCCGGAGCAATGTCGGCAATCTTACGAGCAAGGTCGCGGCTGTCAGCGATGTTGTCCGCGTTCACCTGCAGGATTGTATCCTGAGCTTTCAGGCCAGATTGCTCAGCCGGACCGCCCGGCGTCAATTCGCTGACCAGGGCGCCCTTGGCTGCTTCAAGTCCGAGTGCTGCGGCTGTGTCGTCGTCGACATTCTGGATCTTCACGCCGAGCCAGCCGCGGCTGACCTTGCCCTTGGATTTCAACTGCTCGATGACTTCCAGATGCCGTCTTGGCCGGGACCGCGAATGCGATACCCACGTTGCCGCCCGACGGGCTGTAGATCGCCGTGTTGACGCCAATGACTTCACCGGCGAGACCGAAGGTCGGGCCGCCCGAGTTGCCACGGTTCACCGCCGCGTCGATCTGCAGGTAATCGTAGGGGCCTGAACCGATGTCGCGGCCCAGTGCCGACACGATACCGGCCGTGACAGTACCGCCAAGTCCAAACGGATTGCCGACCGCAATCGCCCAATCACCCACGCGTACGGGTTTTTCGGAGAATTTAACGTGCGGGAACGTCTTGTCCGACTTGATCTTGAGCAGAGCCAGATCGGTGCGCGGATCGGTGCCGATCAACTCCGCGTCCAACTTCTCCTGATCGTCGAAGCTGACCTGGATTTTGTCGGCGCCGTCAATGACGTGATTGTTGGTGACCACGAAGCCGTCAGCTGAAATCACGAAGCCCGAGCCCTGGGCCTGCTGCGGCGGACGCGGCGTCTGCGGGCCGCGGAACTCCTTCGGCAGCCGCTTGAAAAACTCGTAGAACGGGCTGTCTTCAGGCACGTTGGGAAAGCCTTCCGGCAAGCCCTGCGCAGAAGCGCTCTCGTCCGACTTGTCGCTGGCGACGACCGAAATCGACACGACCGAAGGTTTCACCTTCTCGATGATGTCGGCAAACGTCAGAGGGGCGCGGCCGTAAGGCGTCTCGACGCCCGGCGCACCGGGAGCGAGCTGCGCCAGAGCCGGCGACAGGACCGGCATGCCGTACGCCAGAACACCCAGACCGGCGACGGCCCCGGCGATGGCCAAGGAGCGGCGCCGGAAAGCCTGGCGCGCGACTGGCCCGGGACTTGCTGAGCCGGCGAGAGCATCGCGGGCGTGACGTGGTGTGGGCATAGGAAGAACCTCCATCGAACAAAGCCGACACGCGGACTGCCCACCCTCTTAAGGCTCAGGCCCTTACGGCTGCCTTTCGGCTGCCTTAAGAGTTGTTAATGATCCGCATTCGAAGCGTGCAAAGGTACGGGTTAAGGCGTGAGACATCGTCCGAAAATGGCCATGAACCGCGGCAGCGCCGCGTGCACATCCGTTATGCTCGCCAGCGTCATGGTGAGCCTGTTCCAGCCCGCCGTGGCAGGACCGCCCGTCTTTGGCCTGGGCCTTGGACCCTCATTGGAAACAACGCTGCTCCGGCCAGTTGCCATATTCGGCGCTGATGACCGTGTCCTGCTGCCGTCACGGCTCGCCGCCCTCCAGGACAAGATCGGGCTCATTTACGAACCCAGAAGCCGCGCGGTCTGCACCGCGTTTTGCATCGATCAGCAGACGGTCGCGACCGCCGCGCACTGTCTGTTCCGGACGCGGGGTGAAAAGGCCTTGCCGCTCGCAAACATCGTCTTTCGCCTTGGCGCGCGGCCGCGACAGGCTCAGTCGCGGATCGCGGGAGTGGGTTCGGGGGCAGGCGCTCAAAATGTCATGTCGGGCTCGGTCAATCTTTCGACGCGCCCACCCATCGATGCGACGCGCGACTGGGCATTGATCCGGTTGGCGACGCCGGTTTGCGAAGCCGGCGGGTTGCCGCTCAGCCATCGCACGCCAGGACATTTGGCGGCGGATGAAGCGGAGCGAACGATTTATCAAGTGGGTTACCACGGCGATTTCGGAAACTGGGCGTTGAGCCTCAGCCCGCCGTGCAGTGTCCAGCGGCCCGCCCAGACCCGCGAGGGCAAACTCGTCGCGGAGGATTTTGCCGATAGCAGCACGCTGATCCTGCATACTTGCGACACCGGCGGCGCGTCGTCGGGATCACCGTTGCTCATCGACGGGCCGCGCGGGCCTGAAGTTGTGGGGATCAATGTGGGCACGTATCTACAGTCACGCGTCCTCACTCAGGACGGTGCTGTAGTACACCGCTACAAATCCGAAACGGTTGCCAATACCGCTGTCAGCACGCAAGCGTTCCTGGCGCAGTCGGCGGTTTTCACAACGGCCGAAGTCGTTGGCGGCGTCCCGGATCTGCGGCGCATCCAGTCGGCCCTCACCCTCACGGGCCATTACATCGGCCCCATCGACGGGCTGTATGGTCCTGGCACGCGCCAAGCCATTACGGACTTCGAGAAAGGGGAGCGGCGCTTGCCGACGGGGTTGGCCACGCGGACTTTGTTGCGCCGGCTTCAGGCCGTGGTGGCGGCGCGCGGCATCCCTGATCTGGAAAACGCACCCGGCCTCCTGGATCGCACCTCGACCGGCATCGAAACCGGAAGTGTCGGGCGGCCCACATCAGGACGGCGTCAACCCGACTGACCGCCGCGATCCCCGGTCTGATCCTGACGCGCTAGGATGCGAGACAGTTCGGCTTCCTCGGTCGCACTCAGCAGAGGGGCCGGCCGTTCGGCAGCAGCGGGCTGACGCACCATCCGCGCTACCAGCACACCCGCGCCGAACAGAACAAGCAGTGGAGCCAGCCACAGGAACAGCGTGTGGCTATTCACCGGCGGCTTCAGAAGTACGAATTCGCCGTACCGGGCGACCACGTACGCCATGACATCTTCATCGGTATCACCTTCCAGCAACCGCTCGCGCACCAGCACACGCAGATCCTTAGCCAAGGGCGCATCGCTGTCGTCGATGGACTGGTTCTGACACACGAGGCATCGCAGGCCCAGCGAAAGTGAGCGGGCGCGGGCTTCCAGTTGCGGGTCTTTCAGAATTTCATCGGGCTGCACAGCCTGCGCACCGCCGGCCGCCAGCGTGGCCAGGAGTGCCGCGCAAACGATGAGCGCACTGCCAAATCGTTGAAGGGGTCGCCTCACAACCATGCGCCCTACTCCGCCGGAACCGCTGACGCCGATTGGCGCGCACGCTGCGGGGCCCCGACGCGCAATCGCCGATCCGTCAAAGAAACCGCGCCGCCGATGAACATAATGAGCGCACCGATCCAGATCAGGCGCACCAAGGGATGGAAGTAGAGCCGCAATGCGATGCCGCCATCCTGCTGGGCATCTCCCATCGCTATGTAAAGATCACCGGTCCAGGCGTTATAGATGCCGGCTTCGGTCGTGGGTTGCGGCGGCGCGGTGTAGACACGCTTGGAAGGCTTCAACACAGTCACGGGTGCGCCGTCATACGTGACATCGAAGGTCGCGATCTGCTCGTTGTAGTTGGGGCCCTTCACTGGCTCGATCCCCTTGTAGGTCAGTTCATAACCGGCAACTTCGGCGGTTTCCCCGACTTTCAAGGCCACGATTTTTTCGGTCTGATAGGCACTCGTGCCGACGATACCCAGAACCATGACGCCGATGCCGGCATGTGCCAGGGCGGTGCCGTAGGCGGACCGCGGCAGGCTCGTAACCCTCCGCAGGAATTCATCACGTCCAACCGCGCCAAAGCGCGCCCGCGAAAGCAAATCAGCGATTGCTCCCAGGATAACCCAAATGCCAATCGCAAATGCGATCGGAGCCAGCCAAGGTCCCGGACCCGTCAGAGCCAGCGCAGCCACGCCTGCAATCACGGCCAGAATTGCCCCAAACATCAGTCTTTGTGCCACACCCCGCGCATCCCCGCGCTTCCAGGCGAGCATGGGACCGAAAGGCATCGCCAGCAGTAGCGGCAGCATCAGCGGGATGAACGTCATATTGAAGAATGGCGGTCCGACGGAAATTTTCTCGCCCGTAATCGATTCCAGTGCCAGCGGATACAGCGTGCCGATCAGAACCGTTGCGCACGCCGTACTGAGCAGCACGTTGTTGAAGACCAGGCTGCCCTCGCGGCTGATCGGCGCAAAGATCCCGCCTTGGCGCAACGTCCCGGCGCGGACGGCGAAGAGCGCCAGTCCGCCCCCGGTGAACAGCGCCATGATGGCCAGAATGAAGACGCCGCGCTCCGGATCCACCGCGAAGGCATGGACGGAGGTCAGCACCCCCGAGCGGACGAGAAATGCGCCCATCAGTGACAGCGAGAACGTGAGGATGGCGAGCAGCACCGTCCAGACTTTCAGGGCCTCGCGCTTTTCCATCACCAGGGCGGAATGCAACAGAGCCGTACCCGCCAGCCACGGCATGAACGAGGCGTTCTCAACGGGGTCCCAGAACCACCATCCGCCCCAGCCCAATTCGTAATACGCCCACCACGAGCCCATCGCGATGCCCAGCGTCAGGCACATCCAGGCGGCCAGCGTCCAAGGCCGCACCCAGCGCGCCCAGGCCGCATCGAGCCGGCCTTCGATCAACGCGGCGGCGGCGAACGAGAACGCCATCGAGAACCCGACATAGCCCGCGTAGAGGAACGGAGGATGAAACGCGAGGGCGGGGTCCTGCAGGATCGGGTTGAGGCCGCGGCCTTCGAAGGGCGCGGGATCGAGGCGTTCGAATGGATTGGACGTGAGGAGAATGAAGAGGCAGAAGGCAACGCTGATCGAGGCCTGAACACCCAGCACATTGGCTCGCAGCGTATCGGGCAGATTGCGCCCATAAACCGCGACCGCAGCTCCGAAGAGGGCGAGGATCAGCACCCACAGCAGCATGGAGCCTTCGTGG
This sequence comes from uncultured Alphaproteobacteria bacterium, assembly GCA_963786675.1. Taxonomy (GTDB): domain Bacteria; phylum Pseudomonadota; class Alphaproteobacteria; order Rhizobiales; family Hyphomicrobiaceae; genus JAGVSR01. Next base: position 1,083,167 of record CAWAZY010000003.1, read on the forward strand.
TTCCCCCACACACCCGAGATTCGGTAGATGAGCGGCTTGTCGGAATGGGAGTTGGAGGCGACGTTCAGGACCGAAAAGTCGGATGTGACGAAGGCGTGGGTGAGCGCCAGGAACGCAACGATGAGCAGGCCGAACTGCACGACGGCGGCGCTGTCGCCCATGGCCATCAACCGCGCATCGCGCACCTGCGCACCCCAAATCGGAACCGCCGTCTGCACGACGGCGACCAGCAATGCCAGGATCAGGGCGAAGTGACCGATCTCGATAATCATCGCGTCCTCATATCACAACCGCCGGTTAATGCCTTCTGAAGCATCGCCGCCTGTCAATACGACGTACCTCCTGCGGCCGGACTTGCACCCGGCTCGGGCGCGGCGGTCTTGTGCTGCGCGCCGGGACCCAGTTTGACGCCCCGCTCTTCCAGAGATTTGGCAACTTCCGGCGGCATGTAATTCTCGTCATGTTTGGCGAGCACCGTGTCGGCGACGAAGCGTCCATCCGCCCCCAGACGACCTTCGGTGACCACGCCCTGCCCTTCGCGGAAGAGATCCGGCAGGATGCCATCGTAGGACACCTTCACGTTGGCCAGAGTGTCCGTGACGGCGAATTCCACCGTTGTGCCTTCGCCACGCTTGACGGACCCGTCGGCGACAAGTCCGCCCAATCGGAAGCGCTGGCCCGCCTCGATTTTCTTTTCCGCGATATCGCTCGGGGTGTGAAAGAAGACGATACTCTCGCGGAAGGCGAACATCACCAGGATTGCGGCGACCGACAGGATGGCGACGCCTGATCCGATGAGAATTCCCCGTCGCTGTTTGCGTGTCATCGCATTCAATCCTTGCCTGCATCCTGGGGCGGGCTCTCGACACCCAGTGCCGCAGCTTCATCGTTGACGACCTTCAATCCAGCCGCGTCCGACGCCAGCGCGCCGCGCGCGTCCTTCAACGCCTTGAGCGCATCATCCCTGCGTTCCAGCACCATATAGGATCGCACGAGCTGCGACCAACCGGCAGGATCCGCGCCATTCTGGGCAAGGCGTCCCGCAAGGCGCGCCACCATACCTTCGATCATGTCCTGCTGCGCACTGGCGGACGGCGCGGCACCGGGCTGCATCGGCTCTGCTGAACCCTCTGCCGGCGGAGATGGCAGTGTGGGAATTGGCTCGCCTTTGGCGCGGGCCGTGACGATCGCCATGCGCTGTTCAATAGCGGTGCGCATGGCCGGCGACGCGCCGGGATCCTTGAGGAGGGTGGCATAATCCGCGAGCGCGGCGTCGAGCTGGCCGTCCTGTTCCTTGGCCAACGTCAGCCACAACTTGGCGTCAAGGCGTTTGGGTTCGAGCAGCAGCAGCCGTTCAGCGGCCGTGCGGGCATTCGGCGTGACGATCCCGTTATTGGCAAGAATTTCGGATTGCGCGAAGCCAGCCAGCCGCTTCGGCGTTTCGCCCAGAATGCGGTTGGCGTTCGCGTAGGCTTGCGCGGCCTTGGCGTAGCGTTCCAGGTTGAGATAGATGGGCGCGATTACGTCCCAGCCATTGCCGTCCTCGGGCGCCTCGGCAAGACGCATCTCGACTTTCGAGATCATCAGTTCGACTTGGCTCTTGCCTTCGTTCGCCGCGGAACGCAGAGCGTGCGGCTGCCCCGGCAGGCTGGGCGAACCCAATCCAATATAGAGCCCGAGTGCCGCGACCGGTAGCAGGATCGCCAGAATGGTTGGCACACGCGACCCGATACCGGCGTCAGGCTGCATGGTGGCAGCTCCAAGGCCGGAATCCGATGTATCGGACACGTTGGCAGCCTCAGTGCGCAACGTTCCCGCCGGCGCACGCCCGATCAGCCGGCGGGCCACTTCGGCCCGCGCCGATTGCGCATCGTCTACCGACAACAGGCCCTTGGCGACGTCCTCATCGATTTGCGACAGCTGGTCCGCGTAAACCGCAATATTCGCCGCGGCCGCATCGTCCGCTGACTGAGGCGCACGGCGCGCGGCCCTCAGCAGGGCGCCGACGGCACCCGCCGTGATTATCGAAAAAGCAATCCAGAGAAGCATGATCGATCCAGGGAGCCTCGCCTCCGCGACTGGAATAGGTGCCACTGGGCTCTGAAACAAGGCCGAACTCCCTTGCACGCCCTTCTGTCGCGGCTGAGGGTGGCGTCCCTCAAATTCCGCGCTGCAAACGAAAAAAGGCCGCCGAAGCCCTTCGGCTTCGGCGGCGGATTCGACAGTGGAGGGATTGGCGGGAGAACGACCGGAGCAATCCGTCAGGTCACGTTCGTCCAGGTGCCATCAGGATTGCGGCAGGCTGTTCCCTGCATGGCCTGAGGACGTCCATCGATATAGATTTTGTGTGTGTAGTCACGGCAGTCCGCGCCGGCACGCTTGTAGGGCCGGCTGGGCACGACTTCACCGTAACGGCCATTGTCAGGGTTCCGCCATTGCTTGGCGACACCCGACTGCCCCCGCTCCAAGGCATCGAACTCCGCCTGCTGCGCCAGCATGCGGTCCTGTTGATCCATGGAGCGGCCAATTTCGCTGCCGACGACCCCGCCGATGACGGCGCCAATCGCGGTGGCTGCAATGCGGCCGGAACCCTTGCCTACCTGGTTACCCAGAATGCCGCCCGCCAAGGCACCGACAGCCAGTCCCGTGTCAGCCTTGTTCGGTCCATCGCCGCTGCATCCGGCGACGAGAACCGGGATGAGCGCCAATATCAGTGTGCGCGAACGGCGCATGTTGATCCCCTGTTCTTCGCCGCGTTTGGCGGCTCCGCAAAATCTAGGCTGCGTTGTGCGGCCTCTGCTCCGTCCGGAAAGGTCCTGGTCGGATAACTCCAACCATGCCGTTTCCACCGTGATTCGGGCGAAAGTTCGACCCCCCTGCCCCATATATCCAGTTTATTTCATCCTGCCGCGGGCAAGTCCAGCCGGGCCGCGAGCCCCCCGAGACTGCTGGCGGACAATTCCAGTTGCCCCCGGTAGAGTTGCACGAGATCCGTGACGATGGACAGGCCAAGTCCCGAGCCCGGCTTGGTTTCGTCGAGCCGGAGGCCCCGCTTGCCCGAGCTTGGACCTTTGCGCTTCGGTGAGCCCCGGACCATCGTCCTCGACTTGGATCTGCAGCCTGCGGGTGGCTCCGCGGCCCTCTGGGGCCGCAAGCGTGGACACCACCACGCTGACACGCCGGCTAGCCCATTTGCAGGCGTTGTCCAGGAGGTTGCCCACCATTTCTTCCAAGTCCTGCTTTTCGCCCTGGAATTTCAGGCTCGGCGGACACGATAGGGTAATTTCGATTTCCCGGTCGCGGTGGATCCGTTCGAGCGCGCGGACAATGGGTTCCACCACCGGACGTACCTCCGTGGCGCGACCGATGACTCCCACGCGCGCGGCCATGCGGGCGCGCTCTAGATAAAGGTTAATCTGGTCGCGCATCAGGTCCGCCTGTTCGGCAACCTTGGCGCCGAAGGCACTGCGCTGATCGCTGGCTTCATTTGTGATGACGGCCAGCGGAGTCTTCAGCGCGTGGGCCAAATTGCCCACCTGCGTGCGCGCGCGATCGACAATATCCTGGTTCGATTGGATGAGAGCATTGAGTTCACTCTGCAGGGGCTCGATTTCGGCCGGCAGTGCGCCTTCAAGCCGCGCCACTTCGCCCGAGCGGATGGCCGCCAACCCGCGCTCGATCTGCCCGAGCGGCAGGAGTCCGAACCGGACCTGGAACAGCGTGGCGATCACGAGCCCGAGCCCGGTCAGTGCGAGGGCCGTCGATAGCCGGGCGAGGAAGTTCTGGTACCGGCTTTCGAGCCAGGCAATCGGATCCGGCCACGCTGACTGCGTAGCGGGGAGCACCCGCCACATGACCAAACGTATCAACGATTTCGATGATGCGGATTGATTCACCGACCGGACCCTTGGCATTCATCCAGCGCTGGCCGTTCGCATCAGGAACGGCGTTTTCATCGAAGGGAGATGGCAGCGCCGCATCGACCAGGGACGCGGATGTCAGGCTGCGCAGATTGGCGTTGTCGATCGGACGGATCTGCCAATACCAACCGGAATGGGTTTCCTCGAACAACGGCTCATAGCGGTTGTTCGGCGCAACGGGCACGGGGCCGGTCACGGTGAGGGCGTCGACCGCGATCGAATTGGCCAGCTTCTCGATGCGTTGATCGAAGCTTGCCTGAACGTCCTCGGTGTAAAGCTTGTAGATGATGTATCCCGCGACGGGCAGGACGAGTGCCAGCCAAGCGGCCGATGTGGCGATGAGACGAAAGGCGAGACTGTCAAACCTCATCGCCGCCGAGGCCCATCCGATAGCCCAGGCCGCGCACCGTTTCGATCACCTCGGTGGGCAGCTTCTTGCGCAGGCGGCCGATAAAAACCTCGATGGTGTTGCTGTCGCGATCAAAGTCCTGTTCGTAGAGATGCTCAACCAGCTCCGTCCGCGAAACCACGCGTCCCTTGTGATGCATCAGGTAGGACAGCAGGCGGTATTCATGGGAGGTCAGTTTCACCTGCTGGCCATCGCATGTCACCCGCGCGGTCTTGGTGTCGAGCCGGACCGGCCCGCACTCGATCTCGCTCTTGGCATGTCCCGATGCACGGCGCACCTGGGCGCGAACACGAGCCAGCAGTTCTTCCATGTGAAAGGGCTTGGCGACATAGTCATCGGCGCCGGCATCCATGCCGGCCACCTTGTCGCTCCAGCGGTCGCGGGCCGTGAGGATCACGACCGGCATCGTCCGGTCGGCACGACGCCACTGTTCCAGAATTGAGATGCCGTCTTTCTTTGGCAGACCCAAATCCAGGATCACCAGATCGTAGGGTTCGGTATCGCCGAGAAAGTGACCTTCCTCGCCGTCGAACGCCGTATCGACCGCATACCCGGCATCGCCGAGTGCGCGCACGAGTTGGCGGTTTAAATCCTTGTCATCCTCGACGACCAGAATGCGCACGCGGTGCTTCTCTCTCTCCCTGCGCCTCGGGTTGATTGGAGTTGTAGGGGCGCTTGACTGATGTGCGCGGATTATATCGGGGAAATCGGCATTTCCTAGCAGCCGAATGGAACCGATTGACCGCGAGCATCGGGCGGTCGCGACCGTTCGTGCCGCTTGGGCCTTCTGCCATCTTCCCGATTAGGGGTGTCAGGCTGAATGCGGCATGAACGGCCAAAACCCAGCCGCAAGCCTGGAGCACCGCTAAAGGCGCAGGCTCATATCCCGCCGCACGAGCTGCGTCGACGCCCGGGCTCGCCCAATCAACGTCATCAATGTTCCGACAATTCCGGTGAGGGCTTGCACGATGCCGCCGATTTCACCGCCCAATTGGCGGACCATGTCACTGGAAATATCGATGCCCGCCACGGGACCGAGTGCCGGCACGATGGCCGCGAGAGCCGTTACGATCGCACCCCAGACGGTGAGCGAATGCCCCCACCACTTGGTGCCGGATGCCGGCGTTGCAGAAGTTGTCATGGCTGTGTCTCCAGGGTTTGAGGGTTGATCGTGTGACGACTGGGGGGCTGGAGGCCCAACGGCTGCAAGGGCCGCAATGCGGGTTGCCTCCACGCGGCGAAGCCACCCGCGGCCGAAGCGCCAAAAGTGGTGCAGCGCGCGGTAGCGGCGCTCCCGCAGGCGGGCCATGCTCAGGATCGTGTCGCCGGTGCTGGCGCGCGCCAGGGCGGCCCGCGTGATGGGGCCAATTTCACCATCGGCGTCGACGCCCAGGGCTTCCTGAAGGATACGGATGGCCGTGCCGACCCCATGGTTGACGGCGGCGTCGAAGTGCATGAGATCCAGGCCAGCCGGCAACGCTGCACATTGCGCGGGCGCCCAGTACCGCGACCGATAAATCGCCGCGACCGTCTCTGGCTTGATCGATTTGAGTTGTTGCACCAGGGCTGGCTTGGATCGTGCATCCAGCGTTTGTCCCGTGTAGTCGGCAAAGACCTTGAGGATGATGCCCTGATTGGTGGGACCGCCGGGATCGTAGGGGTCGTCGCTAAACCCGCCCTCCATCTCCAGGACGTGGCTCAAGCAAGTCCGGAACCTTGCATCTTCGCTTACAGGCGTGGCTGCGGTTGGCGTGCGTGGCGCAATGTCCGCGGCATCGTCCGGCCAGCGAACACCGAGAAGCCGCGACCGGTCGAACGCCGCGACAGTCACCGCGTTGGTCTGATTACCGCCGAGCAGGATAAGTGAGGTGTCATGGGCTCCAACAATGAAGCCGACATGGCCCAACGCGGGATTGGACCCGCGCGATAAAACAGCAATGGCGCCCGTGCGCAGGTCATCTTCGGCCTTGCCCCAGCGCAGATAAGACCGGGCCATCAGAGACCCTGTGCCCCGGGCGCCGCCGCGAGTCAGCATCGCACCCAGAAACGCGGCGCACCAGGCCGTCTCATCATCCTGCACGGCGGGATGACCGGCCTCGCGGAAGTAGGTCACAATCCGCGCGTTATCTTTGCTTCCCGCAATTTCCTTCTGGCCGAGCTCCTTCCAGGCGGCGGCAAGCCATGCCGGCTGATCGCGCATCGCAATGTCCATTGTTACACCCACGCCTCGAGGCCCCAGCCCCGGCCAACAACGGCGCTCATCTGATGCACGCGCACCGCCACCTGGGTCTGCGCCAACCCGAAGTCCTCGATTTGCGCGCTGAGCGGATAGGTCACTTCGGGCACGTCGGTGGAAAGCGTCCGCACGACAGATGTGCCGTCCAGGATATCGACCTCGTAGCGTTCACTATCTTCGCCGAGCGGCACTTCAACCACATTCCAACTGTCTCCGCCGATGCGCGTGCGCCGTATCCAACGCAGCAAGAGATCCCCTGCGGAGCGCACGCCGCGCGGATGGACAGGCGCCAGCGGACGCATTCCAATTCCCAGAAAGGTATGCGTGGTTCCCGTGTATGCGTCATCGCCGACGGACCGCGTGGCAGGCCCGAAGCGCCAATTCAGCGGCAGGCCGATGTCGCCGATCCCAAGCGGCACCTGCACGAGCCGGTCGTCGATGAGAACAAACGGCGCGCCGGCCGGTACAATCTCCTCCATCGCGCGATCGCTTCCCGCTTGTCCCCGGATAAGCAGCGACAGTTCATAGACACCGGCCGAGATCAGCGTTGCCTGCAGGAACTGAAAGACTTCCCACGCGCCGGAGGGCCCGCGCACGGCCGCCACGTTTCGCCCGGCAAACACCTGCACGGCGCTGGCCGACGTCAGGCTCTCCTCTCCAGTTTCAACAATGAGGCGAGCCGCCCTGTCGACCACGCCCAGCGGTCCGCGCGGCAACGGCGAATGCGTCACGCCGATGGTGGCGCTCGCGGACGCAACGCCGCGCAGCACAAAGCCCGTGTCTTCCGGCGAACTGTAGATGGCGACACCGCCCGGCCATGGCGATTGCGCCGCGGCGACGTATCCGGCCGTTTCCGGTTCTTCTCCGGTCAAGAGCGGCAAGTCGATAAAAAGGGCCTCTGCCCGGCCCGACGCAATGGGAGCAGGAATGCTGGCCACCCGCGCACTCACCGGCGACGTGAGATAGACGTCGGGATCGTACGATCGCGCTTCGATCTCGCGCGCGCCATGATCGGCAATTTCCGTCACGCGGACAAGTTTCTGCCCACCATCCCGATCGAGGGCCAGGATGTCTCCGGGCTCCACGGCAAGCCGGCTCGGCGGCAAGACAAACCGCGACCGCTCGCGTGCCGCGAAACTCTCGAAAAGCCAAGTCTCCGCCATGGGCTGGGCCGCTGAATCGGGAAGCACGATGGCGAGTTCGGCCTGGGCGACGCGTTGTGCGGCACCGGCAAGCCTTCGCGCTTCAGCGACGGCTGGCTGATAATCCTGCGCGGCATCGATGTAGGTGATCTTGGCGCTTGCGGGCAGATCCGCCTCCTGCCCGCGCGTGATGGTCAACAGCGCCGTGTCGGCGCGTGTTTCAACGAGATCAGTCTCAGATAAACGCGCCACCGCTCCGGCCTGAGCACGCGGCCTGAAGGCGATCTGGCCGCCGCTCTCGGCCACATCGAAAAAGTAGGCCAGTTCCAAAGGCTGCAGCGCGTCGCGTGCGGGCATCACACGATCAATGACATAGCCGTGCACAATGCCGCCCAGCGGCGCTATGGAATATTTGAAGAACCCGAAGTCTTCCAGGATGGCGCCAACGGTACGATCCAGAGCGCCACCCGCAATCCGCCCGGTCAACCAATGACCAAACGTCCAATTGGCCCCGTCGCCCCACACGCCGGTGTCATTTGGAAAGGCCGGATAGGGCCGCGCATCCCAGCAATAGGCAAGGATCCGGTCCGGCGCGACCATGCGCCCGCCATACACCGGCGACACCGGATTGTGGCCTTCGGTGAAATCCGGATGTGCGGGATCGAATGCGCTGATGAGTGCTTCAAGCGTGCGGCGCTGCGCGAGGTCGTCGCGGGTGCCCCGTGAGAAGTGGGGAACAAAACTCTCCGAGCTTTTCGGGTCGACAAAGACGTTGGGCTGATTGGCGCCCTTGTCGATAGCCGGACAGCCGATCTCTGTGAGCCAGAATGGCTTGGAGCGAGGCACCCAGGCCGTTGCGGTCCCGCTCTCGATGCCGCCTGGCCGGTTGAAGTGCGGGTTTGACCACCAGCCCGCGATATCCTTGTAGCGGAACACCCACGGCTTGCCGGCACCGTCGGTAATCGGGGTGCGCACCTGGGCTTTGCGATCCGCATCTGTCGCGTAGTACCAGTCGTAGCCTTCGCCGCCGACGATATTGGCGCGCAAATAGTCAAGATCGTACGGAGACCGCCATCCACTCAGTGCATCGGCATGACTGTCGCCATCGCGCCAATCGGCCAACGGCCAGTAGCAATCGATGCCAATCGCATCGATATGCGGGGAGGCCCACAGGGGATCGAGATGAAAGTAGACGTCGTTCGTACCATCACCCGGCTGGTGGCCAAAGTACTCCGACCAGTCCGCGGCATAGACGACTTTTGTTCCCGCCCCCAGCACTGCCTTGACGTCAGCGGCAAGCGCCATAAGAGCCGCGACGAACGGGTACTCGGAGGACGATTGCCGGACCTGGGTCAGCCCGCGCAATTCCGTTCCGATCAGGAACGCCGCAACGCCGCCTGCCGCCTTCGCGAGGTGGGCGTAGTGCAGGATATGCCGGCGGTAGGACCATTCGTCAGGCCCTGAATACGTGACGGCGCCACCGCTGATGGCGAAGTCCGAAACCTGTGCCGTGCCGACGAACGCCGTGATCTGGGCCGCCGCGGCCGCGGATTTGTCCGGGGAGCCGGGATGTCCCGCAGCTGGATGACATGTGATGCGTCCGCGCCAGGGATAGACTGCTTGTTCGGCATTGCCATAGGGATCGGGCAATGCGTTGCCGTTGGGCACGTCCATCAGAATGAAGGGCGTGAGAATGACGTCTTGGCCGCGTGCCTTCAGATCGGCAATCGCCGCCACGACGCTTTGATCCGACGGTGTGCCTCCATAGGCCGGCCGGCCGTCGAGCGTGCTGACGACATGCGCCGCATCGCGCGATAGCCCCGCCACACCCCACGTCAACGGCGACGTTTCCTTGGTGGTGCGCTCGACGCCGGGCTTTATTTCGCACTGCCCTGCGCGCAGATCCGTACCAAACCAACTCACCACCAGCGACACGGCCCCCACGTTCGGCAGCGCCTCCTGCATCTGATCGAGCGCCACCTCCCAATCCGTGCGTCCCGACAGCGTATGCACGTTTTCAGAAACGGAACGCCCAATACCAAAGGTCTGAGAGACAGGTTCGGTGGCATAGGCAAACTCGCCCGATCCCGGGATCATCACGACACCGCGCACGCCGGTCACCGAAACTTTCGATGGGCCGGTAGACCTCGAACGACAGCTGCGGAATGCGGTTGCCAAAATCGGCGAGCGGCAAATCCTGGAAGACAATATAAGCCGTGCCCCGAAACGCCGGAGCTGACGCGGCCCCGAGTTCGGGCCGCGATCAGCGCATCGGCTGTCTGGCTTTCCGAGCCCGTGTAAAGGCGGTGCAACGTTCCGGAGCAGATTGAGCTCACGGCCATCCACCCACACGCGCCCAAGGCCTGCAATCTCTCCTTCACACAGCGCCACGGCGAAACTGGCCGAATACCGGTAATCCACAGAGGTCGTCCGCTGACTGGCGGATCCGCTGCCCCCGACGCCCTTACCGGAGCCGCTTTCACTCGTGGACGTCACCACGGTCTCGGTGATGTCATCGGCCCAGATCACCTGTCCCCCGATACGCACCCGTCCATAGACGCGCGGGATCGGGCTTCCTTCGGCGGAACTCGTCGAATGGACGGTTTGCAGACGCGGCCCCTCGACCGTCCGCGCGCGGCCCGACGCGCCGAACAGCGCCTGATCGACATACAGACCCCGCGAGCGAGGCCAATCTGAGATCCCAGAGCTGCGCCCGACAGGGTGGCGCCCAGCAAGGAAATCCCGCCCGGCAGCAGCGCGCTGCCGGCCGCCGCGCCCGCCGCGGCCAGTGCCAAAGTCGCCATGACTGTCTGCCCTAAAGAGGAAAACGAAAGGCCGCTGCGAGACGCCGCCGCCACCAGTTTGAAAATGGCACCTCAGACACGCACGTGCCTTCCATCGCGTGGATCATCGTTCCGGAGGACGCTAGGATTGCCGCATGTTTGGCGATGCGTTCCCGCACGCAGCCGGAAGATGAGGATATCGCCCGCGGCCAGATCTTCGGGATGGATTGCTAGAAGGTGGCGATGCGCCGCCGCGAGTAAGGGCTCCGTGTCGTTCGTCTCGCCCCAGTCACGGCTGTAGGGTGGCGGAGGTTCACATTCGCGTCCGCAAACCTCGCGGAAGACCCCGCGGATCAGCCTGAAGCAATCGCAACCGGCTCCGCAGGTGCTGGCCTGATGATGGTAGGGTGTCCCCAGCCAAGCGCCGCGCCGCGGTCACGGCAGGGTTTGACGGCGCATCCAGATCCACCGCGGAGCTCCAGGTGATTGCAGATTACTCGACGGGTTAGCCCTAGCGCGCCTTCGACCCAGGCCGCGACACGGCGCGTCAGATAGTCGTTGCCCGGCATGTGCGGGAAACCGCGAAAATTGGCGATGTTGGAGAATTTCGCACGGCATGTGGACGCGTGCTTGTCGCATCCGGCGGTGACGGTGAATGTCTGTCCAGGCGCGTGCGGCTGGCGCACGGGCTGCCACAGTTCGAGCGTGACCTCGCCATTCACGCGCACATGCAGGCGAACTTCCACGGACTGTCCTTGCGCGGCACCGGACGTGAAGCGCAAAAGTGCAGTCGCGCCGGTGAGGCGCCAGCGCCAGCGCAAGATCGTCGCACCGCCCGCAGATGAGCACTGCAACTCGCAGGCAGCGTCCTGATAGCCGCACCTCGACCACGGGAATGATCGGGATTGCGCCATGCTTGAAATCCACTGAGGCTGATTTCGAGGTTGTCGGTATCGAAGCGCGCAGGAACATCGAACTCGAAGCCTGCGTGACGCTGGCGCGCACCTGGATCTGGCCTGCGCAGGAAGACTGGATAGACAGTCGAGAGCGTGACGGTGAAATTGAGCGCCTTCGCTGCTTCCGTTCCGTTGGCGGCGATGCAGCGCTCTGCCGGCCACCGGTTTCGAGATGTCACGTGGCCAAGGCGCAAGGTCGAAACCGTAGACTTTGCGAGAGTTGAACGTGCGTGACGCCGTCGGCCGTGCGATTATTTGATCGCAGCGGCGTGACGCGGCTTGCGGCGCGCAGGATTTGAAATCGGTATGGTCGCGCCATCGGAAGCACGCCTTGGCAAAGGGCACCGGCATGCCACCCTGGAACGCCCCGCCTTTCGCAAACGCCCAGGCCGCCGGAAAACAGCCCCGACAAGGCGTTGCCGAAACCTTGCTCCAGCGGCTTGAACGCGGCGCGCACCACCAGATCCGACAGCCGCAGCGCCAGGCCCTTGAGCGCATCGCCAACCGAGCGCCCCTTGATCGCGATCCCCTCGAAGGCTGACACCATCGAGCGGGAGAACTGGCGGCCAAGGTTGGAAGCAGTGCGCAGCTCGGCTTGAAGCGCCGAGGTATCCGCGTCGATCGCCACCGTCCACGTATCAAGCGGGTCGTCAAAACCGTTCATGGTCCACTCCCGTCATCAGGAAACTGCCGCATCAGATTTGCCAAGTCCGCACGGGATGGAAGCTGGGGCTCGCCCGCATGGCCGAGACGTCCACGCAAGGCCGCATCAAGTTCACGCGGCGTCATGGCCCAGAAATCGCGCGGCGCCAGACCGAGGATGCCAAGCCCCGCGGCCATCACGCCGTCCCAGGGAAAGGGACCGCAGCCTCCCGGGTCTCGTCCTCCACATCAGCCTTGGCAGAGCCTTGGCCGGACCAGCGAAGGTCGCGTTGAGCAGGCTGGCGACAATGGCGACGAAGCCCGCCGCACCACCCTCGACATTCATCCGCGCCACGGATTCGTTGCTCACATCGTGACCCGCGCCGCGCAGGCCGGCCCCGAGGATGCGCACACAATCGCGGGCTGATATGCGGCCCGTCTCGAAGCGCGTCGCCAGCGCCAGCATGTCCTCGTCGCCGAACGCCGCCTCGAGTTCGGCCAGGGCGCCCAGTGTAAGACAAAGCGTATGCGGCCGCCCATCGAGGACCGCTTCAATCTCGCCGCGATGCACGTTAGCCATGCCCATCTCCTCAAGCTGGAACGAAGGCGACTTCACCGGCCGAACTCGACGGCAATTTCGAAAGCGACTTCGCCATCGTGGCGCCCGGTGAGCTCGAATGACGTAATCTGGAAGGGCGCGGTGATGGTCCCGAAGTCGGGAACGGCGACCTGCCACTCGCGAATGGTGCCGTTGAACACGTAGTTGCGCACGAGTTCGTCGGATGCGGCGTCCTTGAAAATGCCCCCACCCGTCAAGCGGACGGATTTCACGCCAGCGCCGGCCAGGAGTTCACGCCACTGCCCGGCCGACTCTTGATGCGTGATGTCCACGGTCTCGGCATTGAAGGCGATGGCACGCGACCGCAGGCCGGCGATCGTCGTGAAATTTCCAATTCCCGTGCTGTCGACTTTCAACAGCAGGTCTTTGCCCTTCTGTGCAGCCATGTGAGGATCAACCTTTCAAGTTTATCGCTAGTCAATCGGTGGGCTCGGTGGTTGCCCGGAACCTCATGATGCCCCGCGCGGTCTCTCCGTCGCTTTCGCGCCGGACTTCAAAAAACTCCAAACGCAGATTGATCAATCTGGCAGCCGGCAGACTCAGGTTCGCGTCTTTCAGCGACTGCCTCTATGGCCGCCGTCATGTGGTGAACCTCGCGTTCACCGTTGGCGCGAGACCAGACCGATATCGTCAGCAGATGTTCGTGCCCGTCTTCCGTTCCCGTGCTCCAATCGCGCACCACGCTTTTGCCGATCGTCACGTAGGGCAACTCGGCGCCCCGAGGCACATCATCGAAAATCTTCGGCCCGCCCAGAAGTGTTGTGATCCCAACATCAGCGGCGAGCACCGCGTGAATGGCTTTCTGCAGCTCCCAGCTCGACACCTGGCATGGACTATGTCTCCCTGCGGCGCGCCGAGAGCGGTCGTTCGACCGCGAACCGTCCGCCCGCAAGGGCGATTTCCTGGATGGCACGGACCGGGGCTGGCGCTGCGCCCAGTCCCGCAGGACACGAGAGAGGCGATGACCGGTGCGCCATCGGCCTCCAGTTCGAACCGAAGTAGCGATCTTCATCCAAGCCGCTCCTCAACATGGCAACGCAGAAATCTATGGGCCTCGTCCGCATCGTATAACGGCGCGAATGTCGAAACTGCGCGCGCCCATCCGGAAGCGATGCCGTGGCGTGATATCGGCACGATGGCGGACATCGATCACGTGCGTGATGCGACCCTGCAGTCCGTCGGCTTCGACGCCTTCTCCACCCGAGACAGGAGCGATCGCCGCCCAGATTTCTGCGACATCGGTCCACGTGACGATATTCCCGCCGCCACCATCGGGAGACGCGACGGCTTCCTGCAGCACCAGGCGATGGCGCATGTGTCCGATGGTCATAGGCGGGGCACCACGATAGGATTGCGAGCAGGTCCGACACCGCAGCCGGAACGGCGGTCGCCGGCTGGCCGATTTCAATTGGGTCGCGATGTTCGTACCAATGCGCGACGAGCAGCAGGATCGCTTGCCGGATGGGCGCGGGGACATCCGCCGGGGTAGTGCCGTAACCGGCTGTCAGATCGATTTCGATGCCACCGGCCGCGCGACCCGGCAGCGGCCACGGCACGCCAGCACTGACCAGCTTCGGAGGCACTCCGGCCGCGTCGAGAAAATAGGTCTCGGGCCCAAGCAGTTCCGGCGTGCCGTCGCTACCGAGCACACGAACCGCCGAGATAGCCGAAACGGGCCGAAGCGGAAATTCGACGACGCCGCTCTTCGGCCAACGATCCAGCACAAGCGTGAAATCCTGCGACGTCAGGGCCAGGCCCAGAGCCGCCTCGATATGAAGCCGCGACGTCAGGATCAAACTGGCTACCAGGGCATCGTCGGCGCCGGTCTCCAAACGCAGATGCGCTTTGGCCTCAGCAATGGACACAGGTTCCTGCGGCCGGGCCGCTTCGATAGACCAGTGGCATGCGTTGTCCTCCAGCTCCCCGCATCGAATGGAAAAGGAGACGGGACCGCCGCAAGGGGAAGCGACGGCCCCGTCAGGTCCGCCGCGGGGAGGAGCACCGGCGCGCGGGATGGGCATCACAGGAATGTGTCGAGGTATCCGCACCTGGAGCCGCATGCGCTCATGCGGCTCCAGGAACGAAATGTTTTGCAAGAGCCGCCGTCAGGCGGCCCCACGGATCAAGCGCTGAACTTCAGGAGCTTGATGGCATCGAAGTCCTTGATGCCGCCGCCGACGCGCTTGGTCGTGTAGAACAGGACGTAGGGCTTAGCGCTGTAAGGATCGCGCAGGACGCGGATCCCCACCCGATCGACGATCAGGTAGCCGCTGGCGAAATCGCCGAAGGCGACCGAGCAGACTATCGGCGGCAGCATCCGGCATGTCTTCCGCTTCCATGAGGGGATACCCCATGAGCGTCGACAGCTTGCCGGCATCCGCTGAGGGCTGCCAGATGTAGGCGCCGTCGGCGTCCTTCATCTTGCGCACCGTGCCCAGTGTGGCGCGGCTCATGACGAAATGGCCGTTGGCGCGGTACGGCGACTTCAACGCGTAGATGAGGTCGATCAGCTTGTCGGCGGGATCGGCCGCGGGAAACGCACCCGCCGCACCGGTCCCGATGGTGCCGACATTGCCCCAAGTCCAAGACGCGTTGGCGACCGTCGTGTAGGTGAGGAAGCCTTTCGGCTTATTGACGCCATCGCCAGTCACGAAGGCGGTGCCTTCCTGCTGAGCAAATGCAATTCGGACTTCCTCAGCGAGCCAGGCGTCGATATCGACGGCGCTGTCATCGAGCAGCGACTGCGTTGCCGCCGGCATGGCGTAGAGTTCCATGGTCGGGAAAGCCAGTTCCGGAAAGCGCCGGGGTCGCCGTTTCAGGCCGCACCGCCGTCTCGCCGACCCAGCCGGTGGCGGGGCCCGACGTCGCGAAGGGGACCTTGTAGACCGAGCCCGTCACCTGCCGGACACCGGCGATGGCGCGAATGGGCGATGCACTGCGCAGCGCGGTATTTACTGCCCGTTCCGTTCCGTCCGGCACGAGATAGCCGCCGTCGGGGTCCGAGCCGACCGACAGCGCCTTGCTCTCCAGCGCATGCAGGTTGCCCGTCTCGCCCTTGCGCACATAGCCATCGAAGGCCGTCTTGTGAGCTTCGGCGGCCTGCCCGCGGACTTCCGCGGCACCGCCGATGGGTGGACGCGCCTGCTTCAGCGCCAGCGCATCGAGTGACTTTTCGATACGAGACAGCTTTTCGGCCGTGACGCAATCTTCGCTGCCGCGCTGCTCGATATCGCTGAGACGCTTGTCGTTTGTTTCCTTGAAGGCCTCGAAGGCCTGCATCAGATCGTCGATATCGCGGGCGATGCCCGCCTTCGTCTCCATCGGCCCTGTGTGATCCATGGGTCGGGTTCCTTTCGTCTGCCGTCAGGTTGCGGATTTGAAGAGGCCTGCCGCCTGGCGGATTTTGTCCGCCAGCTGTGCCTCCCCGGTGCGATCCGCACCCGCATCCCGCGGGGTGCTGAGACCATCAAAGCCCGCACGCATAAGCGCGCGCGCCTGCGACCGCGTGAGCCCGGCATCCCGCACAAGCCAGCGTTCGAATTGTCTGTGCGTGGGCAGCGCGCCGCCAAACGGCGAGGCTTTCACGCCGGAAATACGTGCGGACGTCTGCATGGGAAACGTCACCACCGAAATCTCCCACAGATCGATGTGCTCGATCCGGCGCAGTCCAGATTTTGCATCCCGCCGCGCGCGCACGGCCTTGAAGCCGATCGACAGTCCATCCAGCGCACCGGCCCGCAAAAGCCACAGAACTTCCCGGGCGCGCTCGACCTCCAGCGTCAGCCGCCCTCGCACTTTCAGACCGCGATGGTCCTCCGTGATCCTGTCCCAGACGCCGATGGGCTGATTGGAATCGTGTTGGTAGAGCATGCGCACACCCGCAGCCCCCCGGACTTTGAGGCTTTCGCGGAAGGCACCGCTGACGACGACATCGCGGGCCAGATCGGGCGTATCGAACACGCTCGCATAGCCCTCGAAGATGCCGTCCACGGCCGCCTCGGTGAGATCGAGTGCTGTAAATTTCAGCTCCGGCGCCAGGCCGTCGCGAATGGGTTGCGTCATGTACGAGAAGCTCCCTTAAAGCCGCGCGGCCGAATGATTACGGCTGACCGCCGTGCCGCGAATTCCAGGCCATCGGGCGTATAGCCGGCGGCTTCCCGCTTCTCGTCACGCGTCAGGAAGGTTGACGCATTGAGCCGCGCCCACAGTGCTTCACGCTCGGGCACCAGCGCCTCGACCTGATCGAGATCCGGACGCAATTCCAAGGCCCCGCCATAGGCAGGCGCCAGCCATGCCGACAGCGCCTTCGCCGTCCGCTGCACGATGGGCAGAACGGTCTGGCGCCAGAATGCGCGCTGCGCCTCTTGGTAGTTGGAATAGGTATTGTCGCCTGGGATGCCGAGCAGCATCGGCGGCACACCGACCGCCAGCGCAATCTCGCGTGCGGCGGCATTCTTGGCCTCAATGAAATCCATGTCTTTTGGCGAGAGGCTGAGCGGCTTCCAATCCAATCCGCCCTCGAGCAGAAGTGGACGGCCGGCATGGCGCGCACCCTGGTAGCTCAATTCAAGCTCGCGTCTTCAGCCGATCGAACTGATCCGCCGTCAACCGCCCCGCCCGCCCCGTAGACCAGCGCGCCAGACGGACGCGCGGAGTTGTCGAGCAGTGCCTTGTTCCAGGACGAGGCCGCGTTGTGGATATCGATCGCGGTGGCTGCCGCCTCGATCGGGCTCATGCCGTAGTGGTCGTTGACGGGATGAAACAGTTTCAGGTGCAGAATGGGCCGGACGCCAGCCGCCGCCTCTGCGCGCAAAACGGACCACCGATCCGGCCGCGCCATACTCGAAGGCTTCCGGCCAACCGTCGCGGCCTGGAATGACCGACATGCGATCCGGCCGCAACGTATGCAATTCGCGCACGCGTGCCATCCAAGCCGACGGCTTCGGCGTAGGCATTGCCCGAAACGAGCAGATACCCATACCAGCTCTCGAAGAAGTCGGCCGACGTCTGTCGCTTCGGTTGGGCCGGGAAATCAGATCTTTAGAAGGGGTGGGCCTCATGCTCTTCGCCACCTTCGTAGAGCAGCAACGGGATCGACGCGGCGGCCTCCGCCACCATGCGCACCGAACGATAAACAATCGGGTTCTGCATGAACCCCTCGCGTGCGAACGACTGCATAGTCGCGTGGCGACCACACCGGGCGGCCGAGCGCATCGATGGCAAGGATCGCGCCCGTGCGGCTCGCCTTTTCATCGCGCACGCGCACTGTCGCCGCCCGGAAGCCATCCGGCCAGCCTGTTCGTCCATCGCTGCATGAAACCTACCTGCCGAGTTGGTCGATCTGCCCAGTGTTGTTCGTTGCGCGACGTCACACCCTGCGGATGCCGGGACGTGCTGCGTCCTGGAGCATCAGATCCGGTCAAAGCCCACACCAGCGCGTCGAGACGGTCGGGGCTGCGGCTGCGCAGCCAGCCGTCGCCGGCCGAATGTGAGCATCTGTTCTTCGAGTGTCGGGAAGTGTCCCGCATGCGCTACGCGGCCTTCCGCGTAAAGGGCTGCGACCGGTTCGGCCCGCAGCCATTTCCCCCGCGTCGCGACCACCTTGCGGACGGGCACCCCGTCATCCATCTGCTTCAGGATTGCGACCACGAGATCGCCGCCCTGATTGGTCTCCGCAACGATCCGGTCCGCACAGAATTCGTGATAAGCGGCAACGGCGGCGCGCGCCCAGACATGGGGTTCGCGGCCCTGCAACGATCGGTCGGCCACGATGTAAGCGCTGCCATCTTCTCCAAGCCCCGCAACGACGATGCCGCACGCATCGGATGAGACGTGCGCCGTCACCGGCGGATCGACGGCCACGACGGTGCGCATCAACGGTGGCGAAGCAAGACACCGCGCGGCTTCAATCCAATCCCGGCGCCACAACGCGCCGGACTGATCTTCGACGATCTCGCCCTGCAATTCCTGCAGGCCCAGCGCGCTGCCCTGGTAGCGCCGCTCCATCTCCGCCACGAAGCCCTGGTGCCAGATTGGCGGCATTGTCCCGTGTCGCGGCGCGCGCCGTAACTGTACCTGCATCCGCGATGAGGGCCTTCAAGAACGGGAGCGGGCGCGGTGTGGTCGTCACGCAGGCGCGCGGATGGGTTCCGAGCCTCAAACCAAACTGCAGCATGTTCCAAACAGCTTCCGGCTCGCGCCATTTGGCGATCTCGTCACACCAGGCCGCATCGAATTGGGGGCCGCGTAAGCTGTCGGGGCTTTCCGCGGAGAAAACATGTCCGACAGAACCGTTCGGCCAGACTAGGCGACCATTGCTCGCTTCATAGCGTGGCCGTTCGGCTTCGGGATGGACCGCGAGTAGACCGGAGTCGCCCTCGATCATCACCCGCCGGACATCGGCGTGCGTCTCGCCAATCAAGGCAATTCTTCGCGCCTTCGCTGGTTCGTTGCACCAAAGGCCCAAGGCTTGTGCGCGAACCCATTCCGACCCCGCCCTTGTCTTTCCCGCCCCGCGGCCGCCGAGGAGAAGCCAGACCCGCCAGTCCTGCGGTCCGCCGTTTTGATCGGGCGGCAGTTGATCGTCGCGCGCCCACAACCGCCAGTCATGGTACAGCCAGTGGATCTCGGCATCGCTCAGCTCATTCAGGCTTTGATCCGGAGAGCCACCGTTCGCTGAGGCGCTCAAGGCGTTCCGCAATCTCGCGACGCATCCTGGCGGCCTCGGCGGCACCTGCATGACCCGACTCTCCTTCGGCGCGCGGGCCGGTCTTCAGAATTTCGTTCGCGGCGTCCATCGCCTTCTCCAGATTTCCGATTGTGGCTGAAACCGCCCGCGCTTGGCGTTCCTGGTCCTGCGCCGTCATGGGTTCACTCATACTCATGTGCCGCTCCATATGATCCAATTGCAGGTCGATGACCCGGAACAGCCGCCTGATGCGCACCTCCGCAATGTCCGCATCGCGCGGCGCTTCCGGGCGCTGCAATGGCGCAACATCTGACGGCATCGCGGCGCGCTTATCGGGCCGCGTCCAGCCTCTTAACTTGGCGCCTCGACGGATGGTCGACGTGGCCACACCCAGACGCCGGGCCATACCCGCCATCGACTCCGTTGAACCGGTGTAGGCGCTCTCGATCGCAGCCCACGTCGCATCGTCGACCCGCATTCGCGCGTGCCTCGCCGGTTCAGAGCCTGGGATGAGAAAAACGAACTGGTGCGGGGCCAATCCCGAACGGCCGCCAGACTGCCTGGGCCGTCCGGCTTGGATGGATGAGCGCGCCCACCGTCGGTCCAGAACAAGACCAAAGGCACCAGCGCACAACCCTCGCACCATACAAAAAACCTACCAGAGCAGCGTTGCGGTGTCAAGCCATAAGACACGTTTTCTGCATTTTTTTCAGCGACTTGGTCGTGTTTTTCCGGCCAACCCTACAGTGTACCGCGGAAGCGCGCCGCGAGGATAACTCCAATCCCAAACGCCCAGAAATCCCCAACACCCCGAGCAACGCTTTCTTTTTCAACCTGTATCCCGCGGCACAGCATGCCCCGGTCAGCCATGGGATTGTCAGGTCATCGGATGCCGCAGCGGCTTCCACACGGAACGGAAACTCAAACCCCAAGGGGAACCGCCATGATCGCCAAGTCCTTCACCGCTCTCGCCTCGGCAGCACTCGTTGCCACCTTCGCCTTCGCAGGCGCCGTTGAAGCCGGTTGCGGCGGCGGACATGGCGGCGGATATCGCGCCAGCCACAGCTCGCCCTCGCCGGCCTACGCAGCCAAGCTCCGGGCCAAGCGTGCGGCTCAGGCCCGGGCCGTTGCCGCAGCCAAGCGCAAGAAGCAGATCGAGATCGCTCAGGCCCGTGCCGCCCAGAAGGCCCGCGCCGCACATAAGGCAGACGTCGCCGCAGCAAAGGCGGAAGACGCCAAGCAGGTCGTGTCGATCGAAGAGCCGGTTATCGAGAAGACGGTGACCTCGGCGAAGCCGGTTGAAGTTGCCGGCGTGACGCCGACCTGCTCGAAGTTTATTGCCGCTACGGGCACGACGGTCGAAGTTGAGTGCTCCGCTCAGTAATTCGCACCACACCACGCCCCTTGTCCGCGCCGGAGGTCAACAGCCTCCGGCGTTACCTTTTGCAAGTACCCACGCCGTCCGTCCACAGGCATGCCCCGCGACGCATGGTGAATGGCGCGGATTTGTGCCATCCATGGCCTGAATGTAACCCGCCGTTGCCGCAGATCCCGAGGAACCACCCCCGCTATGCTGGCAGACCTACAGTACCTGATCGACCGCTTCCTGTTGAAATGGCGCAATCCCGAGCGCGAGCATCAGGTTGGGGCCATTCCCTACGCGATTGTCGATGACCGGGTGACGTTCCTTGTCGTGACGTCCCGGCGCAGCGGCCGATGGATTTTCCCAAAAGGGTCCATCATGAATGGACTGGCGCCCTGGGAAACTGCGGCGCAGGAGGCACTGGAGGAAGCCGGCGTCGAAGGCGAAGTGTCAACGACGTGTCTGGGCAGCTACCGGACGATCAAAAAGACCCCGCTCAGCCGGTCGGTCGTGGAAGTCGACATGTACGCGTTGAGAGTCACGGATCAACATCAGAGCTGGCAGGAGATGAAAAGCCGCCGCCGGCATTGGGTCTTGCTGCCCGAGGCGCGTCGGCTCTTGAGTGATCCCGACCTTGCCGATATCGCGGCCAAGCTCAACCGGGCCCTGCTGTCCAAGTCTCAGCCGCCAACGACGGTCCGCATCAAGGCGTAGCACAACGCTGCTAGAACGCCCGCCGCCGGCACAGTCACGATCCATGCGGCGGCAATCCCGAACACATGCTGGCGGCGCACCAGCCGCCGCCGCTCGCGCTTTTGGAAATTGATGACGGCCTCTTCTGGCGTCGCGTTCAGTTTCGGCGTCGCCAGATAGAGCGTGCGGGGCTGCACGGCGGGATTGGGAACCCCCTTGTTGGTGATGAATTCGCGCAGATAGCCAACGCCGAACACCGCGCCGATAGCAATATGTGTCGACGAAACCGGCATTCCCAAAGCGGATGCGACGAGGACAGTGATCGCGGCGGCGAGCGCCACGCAGAAGGCGCGAATTGGATCCATGCGGGTGATTTTCTCACCCACCGTGCGAATGAGCCGTGGACCAAAAAGCGACAGCCCCAGAGAGATCCCAAGAGCACCAATCGCCAGAACCCACAACGGCAAGGCGACCTTCGCCGCCCCTGTCGTGCCGGCTTCGGCTGTCGAGACGATCGCCGCAAGCGGCCCGACCGCGTTCGCCACGTCGTTGGCCCCATGCGCAAAGGATAAGAGGGAGACGGAAAAGATCAGTGGCAGCGTAAACAGTTCCGCGATCGACTTGCGGCGGTTTTCCATTTGCGACGCTCGGCGCGTGATCCACGGCCGTGTGACGGCGAAACCGAGACCGGCAAACACGGCGCCATAGATGTATACGGTCGCCTCGCTGGGATTCCAGACCCGGCGCAATCCTTTGCTGACAAGATACATGGCGAAGACGCCTGCCATGAGACCAACGAGAACCGGAACCCAGCGCCGCGCGGCGCCGATCCGATCCTCACGATAGATGATGAGCCATTTGATAAGCCCGAGAAGCAGCGCCGCGATCAGGCCACCGCTGACGGGTGAAATGACCCAGCTGGCGGCAATCTTGCCCATGATCGACCAATTGACCGCCGATACGCCCGCCGCCGCCGCGGCAGCGCCCATGACGCCGCCGACAATGGAATGCGTCGTGGATACGGGCGCACCCAGGTAGGTGGCCAGATGAATCCAAAGGGCGGCAGACAGAAGGGCGGCCATCATCACGTGGATGTAGTTGATGTCGGATAGCCCGTGATCGGCGACCATCAGGTCGTTTGCGACGGTGCTCACCACATCGCCACCGGCCATGATCGCGCCTGAGGCCTCGCACAGCGCAGCGATGGCGATGGCGCCGCTCATGGACAGCACGCGGCTGCCCACCGCCGGCCCCATGTTGTTGGCCACGTCGTTGGCGCCAATGTTGAGGCCCATGTAGGCTGCGATCACGGCCGCGATGATCACGAGGTTGACATGAGCGCCGGCGTCAACCGAAAGGCTTGCGATGAGAACCGCCGCAGTCAGGAAGATGAGCAGGATGCCGGGCTTGGCGAGCGACAGGGCCAACGACTGCGTGGCCATTTCGATCTGAACGACTTTTTTCAGATCCTTGTCGAGGGAGGGTTTCCCCATTGTCTCTCCGGCGGTGCAACGGCGTGGAGCACGCCCCTTAGCACCATCCGGTCGGCGCGCGACACCCGTTTGTCACAATTCCTTCACATAAAATGTGGCTGACACGACGCGCGCTGCACCTGCCCTAGCGTTGTGCCTACTCCTCCCCGAAGTCAGCAATGATGTACCGGTAGAAATTGTGCTCCGCGACGCCCTTTTCCGAGCGCGCCAGGCCGCGCACGGAAATTCCGGCCTGATGCACTGTTTCCGGATCCCCCGAAATCAACGGATGCCACCACGCCAGCCCAAGTCCTTCCTTGACGCGGCGATACCCGCACGTCGGAGGCAGCCAAGTGATAGACCGCACTTTTTCCGGCGTGAGATTGATGCAGTCAGGCATGAGCGCGAAGCGGTTGGCATAGTCGGAACACCGGCATCGGCTGATATTGAGCAACCCGCACGCCAGCCGGGTCAATAGGATGTCTCCGGTATCTTCATCCTCGAGCTTGTTCATGCAGCAGCGGCCGCACCCGTCGCACAAGGCTTCCCACTGCTCCGGCGACATGTCTTCCAGCGCCGTCGTCTCCCAGTAGGGCTTTGAGGGCACACCGGTTTTGCGCGGGCCAACTGCCTCTCGCGCTCGACCCCGGTTGGGTGCTAAATCTGAGCTGGCCTTAGCCACGCGATTCTTCGCGCCCTGCCCCATCTTGGCCATGTCGCGCTGTCCTCCTGTCGGCCGCGCCTCCTCCAGGTGGAATGCTGCGGCGGGAAACGGGCCCTTCGCACGTCTTTATCGAGGCAGACGGTTTTGAGCGACTGGTTTTTCAAGCAGGGTGACCGGGACAAGCTGTCCGGCCTTTTGGGCCTGGATGCCAAGATCGATTCCATGGTCTCGGATGGGATCTCCCGCGTCCGGGATTGGTGGAATACGGGGTCGTCGTTTTTTGCCCGCTTCCGGCTGACAGGTTGGAAGCGGCTACTGAACGAGTTCGCCTCCGAAGGACTGACACTCGGAGCGGGTGGTTTCGTCGTTCTTTTTGCGCTGGCCATACCCGCGTTCAACGAGTTCGACGAAGGGCGGTTCCTGACTGGCCGGTATTCGGTCAAGCTCCTCGACAAGGAGGGGAACGAAATCGGCAAGCGCGGCATCCTGCACAACGATGCCGTACCGCTGGAAGAAATTCCAGAATCCGTCATCAAGGCAACGCTGGCCACTGAAGACCGGCGGTTTTTTGAGCATTACGGCATCGACATCCTGGGTACGACGCGCGCACTTGTGGAAAACCTGCGCGCCAACGATGTCGTCCAGGGTGGATCCTCGATTACACAGCAGCTCGCCAAGAACTTGTTCCTCTCCTCCGAGAGGTCGCTGGAGCGCAAGATCAAGGAACTGTTTCTGTCGTTCCTGCTGGAGAGCCGCTTTACCAAGCGCGAAATCCTGAAGATGTACCTCGACAGGGCGTACATGGGCGGCGGCGCCTTCGGCGTCGAAGCGGCCTCCCAGCTCTATTTCGGTAAGTCAGTGCGCGAAGTGAACCTCGCCGAAGCCGCTCTGCTTGGCGGGCTCTATAAGGCGCCGACAAAATTTGCTCCGCACATCAACCTCCCGGCGTCGCGGGCGCGGACCAACGAAGTTCTCCAAAACCTCGTGGAAGCCGGTTTCTACAACGCGGCGGAAGTGCATGATGCCCGCCTCAATCCCGCGCGGGTCGTCGAACCACGAACCAACGAGAGCCCCGACTGGTTCCTCGACTATGCTTTCGAGGAGGTTCAGCGGTTAGCCGAAGGCAAGGGCCAATACGTTTTGACGGCTCGCACCACCATCGACCTCGGCCTGCAGAAGGCGGCGGAAGATGCGATCGTGCCGGTCATCAAGCGACGCGGCCGTGGCCTGCGTCTCAACTCCGGCGCGCTCGTAGCCATGGAAACCGATGGCGCCGTGCGGGCGCTGGTAGGCGGCCCCGATTACGGTGAAAGCCAGTTCAACCGCGCCACCCATGCCCGTCGTCAGCCCGGATCGTCTTTCAAAGTTTACGTTTACGCAACAGCGCTCGAGAACGGCTATAAGCCAGAGACAGTAGTGCGGGATAGTTCGCGCTCCTGCGGCCGGTGGCGTCCATCGAACTACGGTGGCAGCGGCGGATCGGGGTCACGCATGCCGCTTTGGCTGGCGCTGGCCAAATCGCTCAACACTGTCGCTGCCGAACTGTCGTTTGCGGTTGGCCGCGAGAACGTGATCGAGTTGACGAAGCGGCTCGGCATTAAAGGCATCCGCAAATCGTGTTCGATGGCATTGGGCGACCACGGCATTACACCCCTGGAGCATACTGGCGGCATCGCGACGTTCGCCAATGGCGGCAAGCGGGCGCTGCCATATGGCATCCTGGAAATCTTCAATTCGAAGGGTGAGTTGATCTACAGCCGCGAGCGTGACGAGCCCGAGGCTCCCCAGATCATCAAGCCCGAAGTCGCCCAGAACATGAACCAGATGTTGAACCGCGTGGTCACACAGGGCACCGCCCAGCGCGCCGGCCTGGAGTTCACCAACGCCGCCGGGAAGACCGGCACGAGTTCGGGCCCCAACGACGTCTGGTTCGTGGGGTTCACCGGCCGTTACGTGGCATCGGTCTGGCTGGGCAACGACGACAACCGCCCGATGGCCGGCGGCAACACGGGTGGCCAGCTTGCCGCGCCGATCTGGCACGATTTCATGGCCGTCGCACATCGCGACATGAACATCCGGACGATCCCCGGTCTGCAGCCGCATCCCGTCCAAGTTGCCGAACAGCAGCGCATCGCCGCGTTGCGCGCAACCAATCCACAGCTGGCCGCCGAGTTGAGCGGCGAAGCGGATCGCGCGGCAAAGGAATCCAGCCGCATGCCCGACGCTGCCCGCGACGCGCTGCGCAAAGTGGCCAACGATTTGCGCAAGGCAGGTGGTTTGCCCGGTGCCCCTGCGGCCCCACCTGAGAATGGCGCGCCGGCAGGATTGCGGCCCGGCGACCGGGCGGAACTCAATGGGCGCAAGCCCCCTGACCCGCTGGCCGCATTCGGTGCCGGGCCTGCTGCAACGTCGCGGCCGGATGCGAGGAGCGTCCAGTGATCCGCTTCGGCAGCAGTTTTCTTCGCCATCAAATCAAAAAGCGCATCGCCTCGTTCGTGCGGCTGATGACGGACTGGGCGCTTTTTATCGTCATCGTACTGGCCGGTGGACTGGGTTCGAGCTGGTACATGGTGGAGGCCGGCTCGTCGCTCTCGACGCTGTCATCGGGTCCTTGGATTATGTGGAAGACCGCCGCCACAGCCGATGCTGACCCCTACACGCGCGCGCACTTCGCCCAGTTAGGCGCCTTGCCGCTTCCCGCCGATACCGCCGAGACCTATCTGGCGCGCACCGATGGCGGCGGCAGCACCCTGCATTCGTCGTGCGACTACGACATTACCGTCGCCCCGCCCGAGGGGGCATGGTGGAGCTTGGCCGTGTTCGATGCCGAGGGCCGGCTCATTCAAAACTCAGCCGAGCGTTATGTGTTCACCAGCGAGACCGCCGCCGTCAGTCCAAGCGGCCGCGTCAGCGCCGCTCTTTCGCGGTCGGCTAGTCCCGGCAATTGGCTGCCAACGGGCGGCGCTGGCCGGCTGGTGGTGGTCTACACCCTGATCGACACGAGTATCGCCACAGGCGCCAGTTTTGACAAAGGACCCATCCCCGAGCGGCTCCCCAAGATCGAACAGCGGAGTTGCCGATGAAGTCGTATCTGTCACGGCTCGGACGGCCTGATCCGCGCCTCGTGCTGGCCGCGATCTTCTCGGTGATCGTCCTCCATATCTTGGCGACGTTCGCCGCCTCCGGTGTCGCGTTGTCCTCCGCCTACGACCGCCTCGCGCCAGCCTTGAAGCCAAACACGATGGTGGTTCTGCCTGCCGTTACGCCGGATACTCAACCCTTGCCGTTCATGGCGCCCGATGCGCGTGTCGCCCTGTGCAAGTTCGATACGTCGCGCGCCAAGATCGCCATCAATGCATCGTTGCCGGCCCCTGGCTGGACCCTGACGCTTTACGATCCGCATGGGGCCGCGATCTACACGGCGGTCGCACAGTCTGGACGGCGCACGGATATTGCGCTGACGCTGGTGCCGGACGATGACCGGTTTTTGGGTTTGTCACCAGAAGCCCTGGGTCAGAAGACGCGCAAGCAGGCGCGTTTGAACGTCCAGGCTCGTAAAGGTATCGCTGTCTTGCGCGCGCCGGATGCGGGTCTCGCCTACCGGGCCCGCGATGAAGCGGAGTTGCAGCGCGCGAACTGCCGGGTGAGCACGGACGGTTGAGTCCGCTGGATGCGCAATCATGTCAGTTCTGATCGGCGCGGGCTATTTGCCATTGCGCTTGCGGCGGCCCCGCGCGGGGGCCTCATCGTCGGGTGACGGCCTTGACGCGGGCGCTTCGTCCCAGCGCTCATAGCGGATACCAGGAAAGATCACGACCTCGGCGGCCTGTACGGCGGCAGCTGTCCCATGAGACAGCGGCTTGGCGTGATGGGGAACTCGGAACTCCAGGATGTTGCTCATATCGAGCTCCTCGAGACGGACAGCTTGATCGTCCTTGCGGTCCAGCCGCGTGACCCCGGTGGCGAACTCCATCGAAATCGCGGCAATTATCTCTCTTTAGGATGTTAACGAAGTGTTAACGCGGGAGAGATGCTCCGCACACGTCACCTCTACGACACACCGGGGGCGAGCCAATCATCTAGAAAATGGCGGCCGTCGCGGGCTTCGATTTCGATGACCCAAAGGTCCGAATCGAAGCTGGCCTCCCGGCTCAGATAGGCGTCGGCGTCGGCGTCAGGTACGCGCCGCGCCCCCATGGCCGACACCCATTGCCGGTCGCGGTCGGCCTCGTCCCAGCCTGCGGGCGCGGGGCCAAAGACCTCCGACGTCCCATCCAGACGGTTGACCCGGATAAATATGGCGCCGGCATCGTCGTCGCCGTGCCGCACCACAACGGCCGGCACACCAGCGGACTGACACCGGCGGATGTAAGCCTTGACCCAGATGCCGGCTCGCAGTCGCATGATGCTCCAATCGCGTTCGCGGGACGGGGTCCGCCACCTCGCCCCTGCGTACGGATAAGTTCGCATCGAGGCAAGCATCGGCGGTTGCGGCGTTAGCGCCGGTTCGCCTGCCGCCCATCGCTGGCCAGCCGGCTTAGCCGGACGATGAGTTCGCCGGAGATTCGGCCGGTGTCTGGCATCCCCTGCTGCTTTTCGAATTGCCGGATGACCCCGATGGTCGCCGCGCCTAGGCGTCCGTCCGCCGGACCCACCGGATAGCCAAGGCGGGCGAGCGAGGCTTGCACCTGACGGATCAGGGCTTCCGCCTTAGGGCCCGGCGTTAGGGAACCGGAAGCGGCGGGACGATTGGCGCCCTGCCCCCCGTTCAAGATGATGCTGACCAGTTCTTCGGTGGGCTCCCCCGTCAACGCCAGTCCATGATCGGTCTCATAGGCTAGGATCGCCGCCTGCGTCACCGGCCCGGCCAGTCCGTCCGATCCACCGGTTTCATACCCGCGAGCCTCAAGTGCCTTCTGGACGGCACGCGTGATATCGCGCTGGTCGGCAACCGGCGGCTCTATGACGATACGCTGGCCTACTGCGCCAGCCGCACCCGGCCGCGATGAAGCATTGAGGTCGAGTTCCGGGACCGCCAAGGCGGCCGTCTCCGTCACCCGTCCCCACGACGCGGACGGCGCACCAGCCATCCGGTGAGCGTTGGTTGCCGGTTGCAACAGGATGAGATTGCCCGCGACGGCAGTTCCCAAGACGGCGAAGGCCACCAATACCAATCTACTCAGCCGCTCGCTCATGCGGAACGCGTCCTTCTGTGCCCCGATCCCGGCCGCGAGTATCGAAGCCGCCCGTTAACACCTCGTTAACCGCCGCCGTCCCGCGCACAGAAAGTGCGCGTTCTGAAAGATAAAGTTCGATGCAAATGCCGAAGCGCCGCCTTCCGCTTCCTTGATTTGATTGAGCTAGGTTGGATGCTCTGAAGTTTGATCCGGTATTCAACCCATAGCGTGTAAGGCCATGTCCGTGTTCCGGTCCGTCGTCCTGCTTTCAGCAGTCATCGCTCTCATGCCGTCCGACCGTGGACAGCAGGAGAAGCTGCAGAAGACTGTTGCCGACGCCGCGCACTGGTCATTGACCTTCTGCGAGCGCAATGCACGGACGTGCGAGACATCATCGGCTGCTTGGGTGGCCTTCAAGGAAAAAGCCGAATTTGCCGCCGGCATGGCCTATACCGTCGCCATGTCACATGTTTTCTCAGGGTCCGGACTGACAACCGCCAGCACCGCGTTCGACCCAGGCGCGCAACGCTCCGGGCCCGTGCCGCACCAGGCCTCCGTGCGCCTCGAACCGCCCCACGCCAAGGCCCGTGGTACATTGACCGAACACGACATGACGCCCGATTGGCGCGGCACAACGTCCCGCAAGGGTATCTGATCGAGGCTCCTGAACTTGCACCACGGGCGCAAAAGCGCCTATCTGCATTCCAGAGGCTCGCCAAAGCGGCGGGCCGTGGGAATTGCCGATGACGGTTGAAGAGCTCAAGGAAAACTTCGAACTGATCGACGACTGGGAAGACCGCTACCGGTACGTCATCGAACTCGGCCGCGCCCTGCCGCCCTTGCCGGAATCACAAAAGACGGAAGCCAATAAGGTTCGCGGTTGCGCAAGCCAAGTGTGGCTGGTGATGACAACACTCCCCTCCGAAGCGAGGGGTGGCGCGCCGCGCCTGGCCATCGAAGGCGACAGCGACGCCCATATCGTCCGCGGGCTGGTCGCCATACTGCTCACAATCTACAACAACAAGACCGTCGATGAGATCGCGGACCATGATGCGCTTGAGGATTTCGCCGCCCTCGGGCTCAAAGACCACCTGACGCCTCAACGTTCCAACGGACTGGCCTCGATGGTGGCGCGAATCCGCAAGGAAGCGCGGGACGTCCTGGCTCAGGCACCGTCCTCGTGATGCGCATCGGCTGATCGAAATTCGGCGTCGGGACGATATCCAGCCCCGCCCCAATGGCGCACACGTCCCGCGCGATCGCCGCCCGTCTCGCTGTCTGTAATCCCGTAATGGCGTTGCAAGCGTGTCAGCGCCAGTTCGAGAACCACTTTCCCCGACCTCTGCGGCCAGCCCGTGCGGCGCTCCAGCTCTTCCAGCCCCTTCAACAGACAACAGACGTCAATGAGGATGCCCGACAGCTCGGGACCGACCGCCTTGAGCGCACGGCGCACGCGTTCGCCTGCTGCGGCCGCGTTGTCGGCGAGATCAACGCCCATCCCGGGTCCACCCCGGCTTCCGCCACTGCTGGTACCAAGGGCAGCATTCCAATTGACGGTCACGCGCGGGGTCATCTGAGAGAATGTGAAATCCGCGCGCAGACGTTCGCCGGCCGTGAACTGCCCATCGGAGATAAGCGGCACGCCCGACTTTCCGCGACGGCGGCGCAGCCATGCCAACGGGCTCTCGGCCTCATTTACGGCCGGAGTGCCTGTTGCCGGCACAGCGTGGAGACCGTCACCGCCGCCGCTGCGCCATCGGCGCACTGTCTCGCGGCCCTTCGCCGAAATACGCCAACCGCGCCCCTTTGGGTCCGGTTCGACCAGACCTGCCGCACGAGCCTGATCAAACACCGCACGCGGCGCCGACCCTGTCTCGATACCGTCGCTGACGAGCCGCATCCGCCGGTCTGGGCCGCGATCGCCCCCTTGATCGGCGACGAGCACCGCGCGGCGGCGGGCGAGTTTGGTCAGCATTTTTTCAAAGGCGGCGTCGGGGGTCAGGCGCTTGCTCACCAACGCACTCCATATTCAGGCTCATGAGTTACCGGGACGGATCGCAGCGGCGCGGCATGATTGGGTGCGACGGCGCGCTGGCGCGGCATCATCAGGGCCAGCACGACATGCTCCAGCAGTTCCACTGTCCGATCAAACCGCGGCTCGTCACGCCGGTCTTCGACGACACCGCAGGCATGAGCCACGGTTGTCCGATCCCGGCCGAAGATACGCCCGACGTCCGTGAGACTCTGCCTGCACACGACGTGGCAAATGTACATGGCAATCTGACGTGCCAAGGCGATACGGGCGCGCCCCCGCGTGGCTATCGCAAAATCATGCTGGGCGATGCCGAACACCCCACCGACTGTATGTTCGATGACCATGCGCAAGCGTTCATCACAATGGGTGGCTGAGTGGGCGGAGCAGGCGTTTTCAGAAATAGCCAGGTCCGTGACCTGCCCCGGTGCGCGCGCATCGACAATGGCGAAGTGCATAACCGAAACCTCACTGTGCTGAACTCGACGCCCCGATAATAGAGCCATCGCTTCACAGTCCGGTTCGATTGATAGGCGATCAGTGAACGGCGGGGATAAATAGAAATTCTTGCACCGGTCATTCAGCGCGCCGCCGCACGACGCCCGCAAGGCTTCACGGCACTGTCATCATCCGCCCAGGCCGGGCGCTACTGGCCACCAATAGTCCCCGCCGCCGCACCTCATGGGACGCTCCTTGGAACGACACCAGGGAGGCATGGCGTCATGCGAAGACAATCTCCGCCGGACGCGCGCACAGAAGCGGCGCCCGGCACGTGCTCCGAGACACGTGATCGCGAGCTGGCGCGGCTGATCCCCGTTTGGCCGGCGCAGATCGCCGACCGGTCGGCATCTGGCCGGCGGGCACTCGTCGCCCTGCTCCAGCGCGCACTTCGTGCGGAACGCCAGCGCGGGCTGTCCGGTCACTGGAGTTATGATCTGGCCCGGCACGCGCAGCTCCTCGCGTCGCTGCGGGCTGAGGAAGAGGCATTGACGGCGATGGAACGTGGCCGATCGGACGGCCGTGCGGGCGCCTGATGCGCGCCGTCAGTCCTTATCCCGCCGGGTCCCGAGCCCCATCTTCTTGGCCAGATCCGAGCGCGCGCGGGCATAATTCGGCGCGACCATGGGATAGTCGGCCGGCAGACCCCACTTCTCGCGATATTCTTCCGGCGATAAATTGTAGTGGGTTCGCAGGTGCCGCTTCAGCGACTTGAATTTCTTGCCGTCTTCCAGACACACGATGTGGTCCGGCATGACCGAGCGCTTGATGGGCACGCGCGGCTTTACCTCGTCGCGCTCGGGAACCGGCGCGCCACTCGTCACGCGGCTCAATGCGGCGTGGGTATCGTTGATGAGTTGAGGCAATTCGCTGGCGGCCACGGAATTCTTGCTGACGAAGGCCGAAACGATCCGTGCGGTCAGCTCGACCAGGCCCGGCTGGCTTGTATCTTCCATGCAAACCGCCCTCAGTGATTGGAATACTTGGATTTATGCTGCCAACAACAAGTATTAGTGTCAAGAAAATCGTTCGCTAGTAGCCAAAATTCTGTAGAAGGGAAACTATTAATTCGCGTTGTTCAGTGGATCTGGCATTTGCAACAGATGCAGATGCAGGAGACCTTAACAATTGCCCGGCCGACCCGCATTCGAGATCAAGAAAGGCACGAGAGACTTGACCGAGATATCTCCGCCCCTGGCGACCGAAAAGCCGTCCATCACCAATTGGCACGGGCAAACCCTCGTCGACCCCTTTGCCTGGCTCAGGGCGCCAAACTGGCAGGAGGTGATGCGCAACCCCACCGCCCTGGACCCGGAGATCCGCGCCTACCTCGACGCGGAGAATGCCTTTGCGGATGCAGCGCTGGCCGACACCAAGGATCTGCAGGAGACGCTGTTCAAGGAGATGAAGGCGCGCCTCAAGCCCGACGACCGGACGGTGCCGTCGCCCGATGGCCCCTACGCCTACTTCTCCAGCTATGCCACCGGAGGCCAGTACCCCAGGTTCTGCCGCACGCCGCGCGACGGCGGCCCCGAAACGATCCTCATCGACGGCAATGCGGAGGCCCAAGGCAAGGCTTACTGGGATCTGGGCGGCACATCCCATAGCCCCGATCATCGGCTGGTCGCCTACTGCTTCGACGACAAGGGCAGCGAACTCTACACCATCCGCATCCGCGACACCGCCACCGGCGAGAACCTCCCGGATGTGCTGGAAGACACGCGTGGCGATATCGTGTGGGCGAACGACAGCCGGACCTTCTATTACGTGCGCGTAGATGCCAATCACCGGCCGCGCGCCATCTGGCGCCACACGATTGGAACCCCCATCACAGAGGATCAACTCGTCTACGAGGAAATCGACGAGGGCTTCTACCTCGCCATCGGCAAAACACAGTCCGACGCCTTCGTGATGATCAACGCCCACGATCATCAGACGAGCGAATTCCATCTGATCGACGCCAACGATCCCGCCGCGCGGCCGCGTCTTGTCGCGGCCCGCCAAACGGGGCACGAGTATGACTTGGACCACCACGGCGACAGCCTGATCATCTCCACCAACTCAGCCGGTGCGGAGGACTTCCGCATTGTCACCGCGCCATTGGCCGATCCAAAACGCGAGAACTGGACTGAGCTGATCGCCCACCGCCCCGGCCGGCTGATCATCGAATTCGGCGTGACGCGCGATCATCTGGTGCGGCTCGAACGTGAAGACGGTCTGCCGCGTATTGTCGTGCGGCGTCTGTCGGATGGCGAGGAACATGCGATCGCCTTCGATGAAGAGGCCTACTCGCTCGGCATGATGCCGGGCTACGAATTCGACACCTCCATGCTGCGGTTTTCATATTCGTCGATGACGACGCCCGCCGAGACGTATGACTATGACATGGCGGCGCGCACACGCACCCTGCGTAAACGCCAGGAAATCCCCTCAGGCCACAACCCCGCCGACTACGTGACCCGGCGACTGTTCGCACCGGCTGCCGACGGAGAGCTGGTGCCGGTGTCCCTCCTCTACCGGAAGGACACGCCGCTTGACGGCACCGCACCGGTCTATCTGTACGGCTACGGGGCCTATGGCATTTCCATGCCGGCGTCGTTTGCGACCGGCCGCCTGTCGCTGGTTGATCGTGGTTTCATCTTCGCGCTGGCTCACATTCGCGGCGGCAAGGACAAGGGCTACCGTTGGTACAAGGATGGAAAGGCCGGCGCCAAGGTGAACACGTTCACCGATTTCATCGCGGCCGGCGAAATGCTGGTCCGCGAGGGCATGACCCAACGCGGCCGCATCGTCGCCAATGGCGGCTCCGCCGGCGGCATGTTGATGGGCGCGGTCGCCAACATGGCACCCGACTTATTCCTCGGCATCATCGCCGATGTCCCCTTCGTCGACGTCTTGAACACCATGCTCGATAAGGATCTCCCGCTGACGCCACCGGAATGGCCCGAATGGGGCAACCCCATCACGAGCCCCGGCGACTTCGCGTATATCCGGAGTTATTCGCCCTACGACAACGTGATCGCGCAAGCCTACCCGCACATCCTGGCGACCGGGGGGCTGACCGATCCGCGCGTTACCTACTGGGAGCCGGCAAAATGGGTGGCGAAGCTGCGGCGGCACAACACGAGCCGCAATCTGCTCTTGTTGAAGATCAACATGGATGCCGGCCACGGTGGCGCCTCGGGCCGCTATGAGCGGCTGAAGGAGACGGCCCGCGACTTTGCCTTCGCCCTCAAGATAACCGGCAAGGCTCATGTGAGTTAAGCCCTGAGCCGGCTGAAACGCCACAAATGCAAAAGGCGGCGTCCGTGGGGACGCCGCCTTTCCTGCCTTGTCGCGAAGCTGTCGCTTCAGACTATTCCTTGATCACCACGTGCATATCGTCGGAGTTTGTGGTGACGATGGTGACGAGCGAGTTGCCGATCTCCTGGAAGGCCTGGCGCAACTGGGTCCCGTTGTAGGGGAAGTAGTATTTGTCGGGCGAGGCGCACTGCTGGAGCATCTGGCGGGCCGGATCGTTCGGGTTCGTGCTCATGTCGAAACCGATGGTGTACACGATGATGCCCTTGTCCTTCATCTCCTGGCAGATGGCCAAGGCCTGAGCCGAAGCGCTCGTCCAGTTGACGTTGGAGTTATATTCGCCGTCCGTCATCAAAACGGCTGCCTTGATGGTTTCCGGATCGCCATAAGGTGCAACATTGTGGACGTCCGCACCCCAGAAGCCATTCCACTCCGGCGAGATCATGTAGGCGCTCCAAGCCGTCGCCACGTGACCCGCCGTACCGGCGTAGGTGCCGAAGGTGTTGATGTGGGCCTTGAGGGCGGCCTTGTCGGTTGTCAAAGCCTTGACGACCGGAAGTTCGCGATACTGCCCAGCGACGCTCGAGTAGCTCGTGCAAGAACCGCTGCTCGAGTACTGCGTGTCCATGCTGTAGCCCGGTGCGTAGGGGCCGACGTAGCTGCCCGCACCCGGTGCGGCATCCGTGTAGGCCTCGCTGCCGGAACGCTCGGTGACGCAGCCGCGCAGGTTGTACTGAGCGTAGACCGGAACGTTACCTGTGGTACGGGCCGGTGTGTAGTACTGAAGCGCACCGCGCCGCGTCCGCGACTGGAAGTTAGCCTCGCAGTAGGCTTCGGCCTGAGCCTGCGTGTAGTTAGAGAAGGATGTAATTGACTGGACGCGATCGCCGCAATCCTCAACCGACCTCCAGCTGAACGACGAGTTGGAGAACACATACGCCTGCGTCGTGCCCGTCTGCACCTGACGTGTGGCGGGCAGGCCCGTTGCGGCAGACACGTACGCGCCAACGTTCACGCGATCCGAGAAGGGTACCAGCGCGACGCGGCGGTTGTCATCGGAAATGCCGTCGGGCAGGACGATATCAAGGAAGTCGTCAGATGCCGTCTTCATGTCGTTGATCTTGCTGCCGGCCATTGAGCCCGAGACGTCGAGCATCAGAGACAGCTCGAGGTTCTTCGTGCCGTGGATGTTCTTGGAGGCCAACGCCGCCTTGGAGGCCGCGACGACTTCCAGCTGGTTGACGCCGATGATCCCAAGGAAGCCGGTCGGCAGCGTTGCGCGCAGGGTCGGGTGCGCGGAGGAGTCGATGGGATTGATGGTGGTATCCGATACCGTCACGCCGTCGATGTTCTGCTCCGGAATGGCGCGGCGCAGACCGTCCTTCTGGAGGCCGGCGTCGATGAACGACAACATCTTGGATTCGCCCTGGGCCTTGTCGCCCGTGGTGCGGTAGACGCGCAGTCCCGCCATGCTGGCCGAGTTCAGCGACCTGCTGCAGCTGACCCTTGAGACGTAGAGCCCGCGAATAGTCGACCGCGGCGCCCGTCAAACCCAACATCGGAATGATCATAAGGCCGAAGACGATGGCGACGTTGCCGCGCTCGTCGCGGTCAAAGCGCGTCAGAAAGGTTGGTGCAGAACCGGACATATGAAGCTCCCACTTCGAAATTCGAACATGGGGCAACACTGCCGCAGAAAGTTAACGGCGCTCTTGAGCAGAAATTTGCAATTCGAGATAGCTGGCTTGTTTTCTGATGCTTCTCAGGCGCTTGGTTATTTAAGCCTCTCTGAAAATTCGAACTGTGGCAGAAAATAACGATCATTTCCTCATAGTTTTTTTTGCGTCGGCCAAGATATTATTTTTGCTATGCCCAAACCTTAAGCAATGCCAAATCACCTGCCGGAAGCGGAGAACGAGGCGTCCGACGATTTTCTTTTTCCCTTATTTTACGTATGCTTACGCTTTCGTCTTGGGCGGCGCATGGTTAATAGATCTTTCTCCAATGCTATAGTTTACAATCAATTTTCGCGAAAACCATCGGCGCCAATTGAACAGCCTTTCAATTGATCTGGGGCAATATCCGGGAAATATTCCTGATGGAGCCCCCAAGTGTCAGCACCCCTCAAGCGAGTTTTACAGAATTTCCGCAAATCTGAGAGCGGAAACGTCGCTGTCATATTCGGCATGATGATCATGCCGCTGACGTTGTCCGTGGGGCTGGCTGTCGACTTCGGCCGCAGCACGCGGGCAAAGGCTGATATGCAGTCGGCCCTGGATGCCGGCGCCATCGCCGCTATCAAATCCAATCCCGAAGTGGCCGAACTTCAGGGAACACGAATCTTCACCGCCAACTTCCGCAATGATCTTGTCACAACGCCCGTCGTGCACTTCGACCTTCAGGCCAACGGGCAGGTCAAGGCCACCGCACGCGGTTCCATCCCCCTCATTTTCGGTGGCCTAGTGGGCATCGAGACCTATGAGATTGCGACCAAGAGCACCGTTGAGCCGGAGCGCCAAGTTACCGAGACGACCACTGAGGAGTATGTGTTCACCGGTGGCGCGCCTTGCCTTCATGTGATGGACCAGTCTGATCTGGATTCCCTGACCCTGAATAACAATACGAACGTTGATGGCTCGAAGTGCGACGTCCGCGTCCGTTCGAACAGATCCCGCGCGATGAAGGCCGACGGCAACTCGAACCTCAAGTTCCGCTCGATAAAGGTCAAAGGCCAGAGCGCCAACAGCGGCGGACTGCAGATCACCGGCTGGCCTTATACCGTTCGTGATGATGCCGCGATCGTTAGCAACCCCTACCTCGACAGCATCCGCGATGTCGTCCAATCGATCACTGTCGGCACCTGCACAAATGCAAATACCGGCAAAACTTGGACCGGCAACGTTCAGCCGGGTACCTATTGCGGCGCCACAACCTTCCGCAACGCCACCTTTGGGCCGGGCCTCTACATCATCAAGTCGAGCTCGGGCAACAAGACCGGCAGCCTGAGCTTCGACGGCTCAATCAACGGCAGTGCTGGGGTGAGCTTCTACCTCGCCGATAATAAGTCGAAGGTCGCGTCCTATACGGCAACGGCCGGCAGCGTATTGAGCGCGCCGACCTCGGGCATCACACGCGGTCTTCTGATTTTCGAAAACTCCAACCGCGGTTCGAACTGGGATCTTTCGGTGGCCAATCTCGCCAACCAGTCTTGGGAAGGGCTTGTCTACCTGCCCAGCGCCAACCTGACGCTTTCCAACTTTTCGGGTTGGGAAAAGTTCAAGGTCTCTCTTGCGGCCAATACGGTTCAGATCTCGAACTGGAACACCATGACCTGGGATGCCTTCGTGTGGGTCCCCTTCAACCAGAGCAGCCCGATCCTCTACGAAGACGACAGCTACACGGGTGAGGAAACGACGGTCACCGACAAGCCTCTCTACATTGCCCAGTAGAGACGACGACCGGCAATCGAAGAAAAAGAGAAATGGGGCGTCCAGATGGACGCCCCTTTTCATTTGTCGAAATCGGCGGCCGGCGCAGCGCATAGGGTGAGTGACCGCCCAAAAGAAAAGGGCCGCTGACGCGGCCCTTTGTGTTGATGCTGCCTGTATCAGGCGGCCTTTTCTCTTAAGGCCGGCAGCTTCTTATCCTCCTCGGCGTCCCTTGCGCTCCTGAGAGCGATACCGATGTAGCGAACTCTTCCACCAAGTTTGGCCTTCTGTACGCCAAGCTCACCGAATTCACGTCCGAAGGTCGGCAGTGCGAGTGGCTCTTTTTCCTTCACTTCACACCAGGCACAATACTCTTCGTACAACTCGGTAGCCGTCATACTCGAACCATCCTGCGTCTGCACACTCTCCTTGTAGAAGCGCTCCACATCGGTTTCGGGAGCCATTGGGACGATACGTTGAGGTGCCGGGGCCGACTTGTTGTCGTTGGCGCCGGAACGCGGTTTTGCAGCAATCTGCACGGGCGCCGTCTCGCGGACGGGGGCCGCCACCGCTACCGCAGCGGTGAGAGGCTCGGCAATCGCAACCATTTGCGGTGCAGCCGGAGCAATCGCGTCGTAGAGACGCCACTGGCTGAAGGCAATGTACATGCCCAGGCCAGAACCCACTTCCAGAAGCAGTGCGATGAAAACGGTCATCGCGATCTGGATCGTGTCGATATTGATGCCAGTCAGCTTGGACAGCACCGCTGCCTGCGGATCTGCTTCCGACATCACCGTTGCACCCGAGGCCGTCGACAGCTTCGCGGAAAGTTCCGAGATGCGGTCACTCAGCTTGCCGGCTTCCTTGCCCGAAGCCAATTCGGCCGTGAGCGCGTGATACGACTGGCAGAACTCGCGGCCCTGCTTGCCGGTCACGTCGGTGCAGCCCTTGGTCCAAGACCAGGGGCGCTGGTTCTGGGCATTGTCGATGTCGCTCTGCACGACGCCGACAGGACGATGCTGCGGCACCCAGCCGAGCTGTTCCTGCGAGCGTGCCAGGTCGGAGCGAAGGTCCTTGTAGGTCTGGGCTTCGACGGCACGCTGGCCGGTCGTGTCCAGACGGTTCAAGGCCGCGTGACCCAGTGCTGAGGTGAGCGAGTAGACGGTGCACACGACACCGACGATCGCAGCCGCAATTGCCTGCGACCACACCCGGCTTCTGATAGCGGCGAAGAAGAAGAATGGGATCAGCGCTTTAAGGCAGTCCGCGGCGGCCGAAGCCGAGCCGTAGATCATGCCGTCAAGTTCTGTTTTTCCGAGACTGAAACCAAATCGCCAGTTCATGGCGGCCGACACGGCGAGTAGCACGCCGGCTGCCAGAACCCCTAGTACACCCATCAGGTGTCTCATAGCCCTCTCCATTGCACAGATCCGCACCGACGCAGGAACCCCCTTCGGTCCGGATCGCTTGGTCTTGTTGTCCGGAGGGAAACGGAATCAGCAGAAAGCAAAACATCAAAGACACATCGCCTGCCGGGCTGCTCCGCTTGAGCTGCCGGGCCATCCCCAATGGCACCGACACGGAACTGCAACGGACGCGCGAGGCAACTTTGGACCTGCTGGATCTTCGTACCGATCGTCGACTTGTACACAGGTTGCGCTGCCGCTAGAGCCAACCGGTGGAAAACACAAGGCGACGGGCAGAAGCTAACAAGTGTCTAACGCGACACACTCCCCTCAGGGGTTGAGGCTATGCGATTCGAAATCTTTTGTTAAGAGAATCAGAACTGTAGATTTATTGCTTCCAGACTGGGCACGATTGGTGGCCTCAGCGCCACATGACACCTCCCCCATTCATCCACAGACTGCGACCCCGGTTGTCCCCCGGATGTCCCCAGCCGCCGCGCATTATCCCCACGGGATGTCCACGCCATCCAAGGCGCCGGTCCCGATGCTGCACGTTACCGTGGCCCATGCTGCAATTGAGAAACGCCTTGCGCTCATGAGCGCCCTTCGCCGCCCCCGAGCATCCCCGCGGTAGGTGAACGCTCAAAATATGCGCAGCGGGGGAATGACTTAGTCCATAGTCCGCTCTATCCCCGGCGCCGGGAAAAGGTTACAATTTTCTTAATAAGACGGATGCGGACGAACGTATCCGATGCTAAGGTATTGTCATGTCGGGAGACCGTTCGGCGCGGGCTGTCACATGCTTGGTGGGGATTTTGATGCAACGTGCGCGGATGGGTCCGCGGTTCAATCTAAGCACCGAGTTGGCGGAGGCACGGGCCCAGCGCTGAAGAACAATCAGATGCCAGGCCCGTCGGAAGATTCGAGAAGACCAAAGGGGCGTGCAGGACGAAGACGATGCGCGAACACCCGAAGATCATGGGCGGCGCTGCCGGGGCTAGATCAATTTCCCCGGTATCGACAGGTCTGAAAGTCTCGACAGGTTTGGAATTGGCACGGCAGACGGCCGGCAAGACGTTGGCTTGGCTCTAGGGTCGCAGGACGTAGGAGTAACCCTCGATGCAACGCGTATTCGGATTGGCAGTGCTCACGGGCGGTCTGGCCTACGGCCTCTACGCCCATAGCCCATCGACCAGC
Source organism: uncultured Alphaproteobacteria bacterium (assembly GCA_963786675.1). Classification (GTDB taxonomy): domain Bacteria; phylum Pseudomonadota; class Alphaproteobacteria; order Rhizobiales; family Hyphomicrobiaceae; genus JAGVSR01. The sequence continues at coordinate 1,123,792 of CAWAZY010000003.1, forward strand.
GACCGCGAGGAACAGGTCGCAGCCGTAACGCGGATCATTGCGCAGGGAACCGTGAACGAACCGGCAGTCGTCGCCGCCGAGCAGCCGGGTCTGCGCCAGCCGGTCGAGCAATCCCGGGCGCTGCCGGCATTCGCCGCGCCGGAGATGGCAAGCCGGCCCATCGCAAAGGCCGCCCCCAGCACCACGGTTGCAGCACCAGCCGATCCGGCCGCCGCTGAGCCAATGCCTTGGCAGACTGACGTCGCCCCAATCACGGTGACGACGCAGACGGCCGCGGTTGCGCCCGCGCCCCAGTCTGAAGTGGTCAAGGCCGCGGCCCGCACCCCGCGCCAACTCGCGCGTCAGATCCAGTCGGAATTGAAGCGGCTGGGTTGCTACGGCGGCGCGCTGGACGGCAGCTGGGGGTCTGGCTCACGCGCCGCGATGAGCGAGTTCATCTCTGCGGTTAACGCCTCGCTGCCGACGCAAGAGCCTGACGTCATTCTGCTGACCTTGCTGAAGGGGCACAAAGGCAATGTCTGCGGCATGTCCTGCGCTCCCCATCAGGTCGCAACAGGCGGGCGCTGCATCGCGCGCGATACTGTAGCCAGCGTCGCCGTTCCCGCCCCGCGCGTTGCTGGCCTGAGACCAGCCACACCGCCGCCAGCGGGACGCATGTCGATTGGTGGACCTCGTGACGAACCCGCCAGCGACGCGGCCAGCACGCCATCAAGCCTCACCGGCGAACGCTTGCCGTGGGCGACGGGGCCTGCCGCGCGCGTTGTCGCCAGCGATCCGGAAGCCGGCACCATTGCCTCCCGGCACCTTGCGGCGCTGGAAGATGACCGCGATGCGGGTGTTGTAACTCATTCGATCCGGCCCGCTGCCGCCAGCGCTGAGTTCCGCGAACCCGTTCGTATCGCACCTCCGAAGCGCGCCGCACGCCCGGTGAAAGCGAAACCGTCGCGGGCCGTCGAACGCAAGATCAATCGGCGCAAGTACGCGACGCGGGCCGTGCAGAACCTCTTCCTGCACCCACTGGGACGGATGTAGCGTAAGATAGGACTTAACAACCCTCCGGCTTGGACGTTTCCCGTATGAGCCACGCTAGGTAGTCCGGTGAGCCACCGTCGACCGCCAACGTGAGGAACGCAGGTGTGTCGTAGGGGTGCTGGCGGACCCCCTCCGCGATGACGGCTTCGGCCAGCCCTGCCCGAGTCTTGATAATGAGAACACACTCGCTATCCCGCGCGATCCGCCCCTCCCATCGGTACAGCGACGTCATACCCGGCAGGACGTTAACGCATGCCGCCAGGCCAGCCTCGACCAGTGCGCGCCCCACCGTTTCCGCACATTCTACGTCCGGAAACGTCGCATAGATGAGAACGGGCTTGTCGTTCGTGTCCAAGTGCGCGAGCCTCCCGCCTCCCGAAGCCTCTCGGCTTCCATATCCAGAGAGCCATACCGTTCCGCGCCCGATGACAGCAAGCCAGAAGATGTTCGACCAAATCGCATTCGTCGCCAGCGACGTGCCCGAGGCCCGCTCCGCCCTCGAGCAATTGACCACGCTCTATGGCAACGCGCGGCCCGCCGACGCGGACGCCATCGTGGCGCTCGGCGGCGACGGCCTCATGCTGCAAACACTGCACCGTTTCATGAACGACCGTATCCCCATTTACGGCATGAACCGCGGATCGGTCGGCTTCCTGATGAACGAGTACCGGGAGGAAGACTTGCGCGAGCGTCTCGCCGCGGCGGAGATTTCCCGCGTGCATCCCTTGTCGATGGTCGCCTACGACGCCAACGGCAAGGCCAGTAAATCGCTGGCCATCAACGAAGTGTCGCTCTTCCGGGAGACCTTTCAGGCGGCCAAGCTGAGCGTCTCCGTCGACGGCAAGGAACGCATCGAGGAATTGATTTGCGACGGCATTCTTGTCGCCACACCGGCCGGGTCCACCGCTTACAATCTCTCTGCCTACGGTCCCATCCTCCCGCTGGATGCGCAACTGCTGGCCTTGACCCCAATCAGTCCGTTCCGCCCGCGCCGCTGGCGGGGCGCCCTGTTGCCGAACAGCGCGCGCATCACCATACATGTGCGCGAGCACCAGAAGCGTCCGGTCAGTGCGGTGGCCGACCATACCGAAACGCGTCATGTCGTGCGGGTGGAAGTGGAACTGGCGCGCCAGATCGAACTGTTGATGATGTTCGACCCCGGTCACAGCCTCGACGAGCGCGTCATCGCCGAACAGTTCCGGTTCTAGGTTCAGCCGCGCACGCCGCCTCCCGGCGCAGATCCGTCAGCATTACACTGTCCGCGCAGTGGACGCCGACGCGGGGTTGATCTCGACGCGCGTGCGTTCTCTCTAGCAGGCGACGGCCGCAGAACTGAGCTCATCGACTGTGATGGCGCAGTAACAGACGTCGGACCAAATTTGCCAAAGTCCCTCCTGGCGAAGGGCTCATCACTGGCCAGCGAGTTTGGCGGTCCGGGTCCTTCGGTTTACCGCCGCACTCCCGCAACTCCCGGAAGCACCACCTAAAACTCGTGTTTGGCCCGGCTTTTCCGCCCCGGGATCATGCACGAATGCGGCACGGATCATCTTCAATAAGGGCATTGACAGCACACCCGGAGCTGTGAAACGTATTTGACAGATCAATATGTCTATTTTCGGTTACAGTTCTCCGGTCTGAAGCGGACACAGCGTCTCTCTGGACCAGACACCGCGCTTCGCAGTCGGCCCATGTCGGGCAGATGCGACAGCAAACCCACAGTCGTGGGTTCCGGCACGAAATAGGTCTTGCCGGTCACTTGGGAGAATTCGGCTATGGATAGCTTGGACGATCCAAACAGGGTCTGGCCGACCGGTCTGACCATCAGAGAATCAGAGGCTCTGCATAAGCATCTGATCGACGGAACGCGTGTCTTCGGCGCTATCGCGCTGGTGGCTCACTTTCTCGCCTATCTCTACACGCCGTGGATGGGATGAGGGAGAACGGACATGAACCAAGGACGTATCTGGTGTGTGGTTAAGCCCACGGTTGGGTTGCCACTCTTTCTCGGCAGCGTCGCATTGACGTCGCTGGCGGTGCATACGGCGGTGTTGAGCAACACCACATGGATGGCCGATTTCCTGAGCGGCAAAAGCGTGTCGGGCACGGCGGCAATTGACTCGAAGGGGACGGCCCCGGTCGTGTTCAAGACCGAAGACGGCAAGGCCGCTTTCGCGATCAATGTCACCCCGGCGGTGGGCGACAGCTCATCGTTCGTTATCAAGGTGGATCGCCTTCCAGGCGACCTTGCCTTGGCGGACCCTCCGACGGTCGTGAAGTAAACGCACTGCAGCCATGGCGCGACCCCGAGGCCCGGAGCTTCGATGCCCGGGCCTCGGGCAAGCCGCGCCCAATCTCAAGCCGGGAAACGGCAACTGCGGGGCGCTTCAAACATGAACCGCGCTAGCCAGAAGTTGATGAGGACATGGGCCGAGCTAGGGCCCCGCTTTTTGCCGTTCGCGGATGTGGCAAGCGAAGACCTGCCCCTGTCGCGCCTGCTGCGGCTGTCGTTGATTCAGGTCTCGGTCGGCATGTCGTTGGTCCTGCTGGTCGGAACGCTCAATCGCGTCATGATTGTGGAGCTAGGGGTACCGGCGTCGATCGTCGGAGTTATGATTGCCCTGCCGGTTCTGTTCGCGCCGTTCCGGGCGCTGATCGGATATCGTTCCGACAATTACAAATGCGTGCTGGGTTGGAAGCGCGTGCCCTACATCTACCGCGGTACGATGCTTCAATTCGGCGGCTTGGCGATCATGCCATTCGCGCTGTTGGTGCTCGCGGGGAAAGGACACTCTGCCGACGCGCCGGCGTGGATCGGGCAGGCGGCGGCGGCCCTGGCGTTTCTGCTCGTTGGGGCGGGTGTGCACACGACCCAAACGGTAGGTTTGGCGCTCGCCACGGATCTCGCGCGGCCGGAGGACCGGCCAAATGTCGTTGGGCTCATGTACGTCATGCTGCTTGCCGGATCGATCGTGAGTTCGCTCGTGTTCGGCGCTCTGCTGGTCGAGTTCTCGCCCGGCCGGCTCATCCAGGTGATCCAGGGGTCGGCGGTCGTCACGATTGTCCTGAATGGGATCGCGCTGTGGAAACAGGAGGCGCGGCGGCCGGCCAGCACTGCGGACGAGCTGCCCGAGCCGAGCTTCGCCGATGCGTGGTCGAGCTATATCAGGGGCGATAACGCGCTCAGGCTTCTGGTCATCGTCGGGTTGGGTACGATGGCCTTCAGCATGCAGGATGTCTTGCTCGAGCCTTACGGGGGCCAGGTGCTGGCGATGAGCGTCAGCGAGACCACGCGGCTCTCCGCAACGCTTGCAGGCGGCGGATTAATCGGATTTGCTGTGGCGTCGTACGTTCTCAGTCAAGGTGCGGACCCATTCCGGATGGCAGGGTACGGCGCCCTCGCCGGCATTGCGGGCTTCAGCGCCGTCATTGGCTCCGCCACCCTGCATTCAACCGTCCTGTTCGGCGTAGGCGTCCTGTTGATCGGCTTGGGCGGTGGCCTGTTTGGACATGGGACATTGACGGCGACCATGAATTTCGCACCCAAGGAGCAAGTCGGACTGTCGCTGGGCACCTGGGGGGCGGTTCAGGCCTTTGCGGCCGGAATAGCCGTCGCCCTGGGAGCCATCGTGCGAGATGCGGGGTATCATTGGGCACCGGAGCTTGGCGTGGCAGCCGGCTACCACACGGTCTATGCTATCGAAGCCCTGCTGCTGCTCGCTACCCTTGCAGCGATGTATCCACTGCTCCACAGTGGCCGCACAATCGAAACCGAAAGCACACTATGAGGATTAATGTATCGGAGCACGCCCTGCGGGCCGGCCCACTAGCAAGATGGACAGAACATGCAGACAATCAGCCGCCTTTATAAGAACGAAGAAGACGCCCGCAAGGCATGGGATGAATTGAAGCGCAGAGGGTTTGCAGACAGTTTCCTCTTTACACCTCCGCCCCCAGCCGACGAAACGGCGGCACCGGCCGCTCCGGGCCACTTGCTCGAAGATATGCTGAAGGCTCAAATCTTGCGCAGTGAGGCGGCGGCCTACGCCCAGCACGTCAGCCAGGGTGCGAGCCTTGTAACCGTCCACGCGCCGTTCACAGGCGGCAAGCGCGCCACGTACATTCTGGAACGGCATGGGCCGGGCGATTACGGCATAGAACAGCCTACGTTCCCGACCTACATGTGGGATGAGACCGCCCCTCTGTCGAGTGCGCTGCGCTGGCCGCTTCTTGCAAAGACCAAGCTGCCATTCGAGACGATATCAGGCATTCCATCCTTGATCCGCACGAACCACGGCTCGGGGGTCGCCGCGCGGCCAGATACACCAGCCCCTCTATCGGCCGCCCTTGGCTTACCGGTATTGTCGAGTGATCCGACGCCGCTGTCATCGCTCGTCCAACTTCCGGTCCTGTTGAAGAGCAAGCCGCTGTTTTACTGATCGCTCAGGCGAGCCCCTCAGAACTGGTTTGACCGGCGGCCGTCGCACAGGGACGCCCACCGCGGCGCGCGATCTAGCCGCCCATATAACGCGAGAGCCCAAACACAACGATCACTATCAGCATGACGAGTGAGTAGCCCGCATAAGCGATGAGAAAGGCCCGCCAGCCTTGGCCCGCTTTTCCACGCGGCGGCGGGACATCGCGCAGCATCATCGTCTGCCCAGCGCGGCTCTGAATCCACTCAGCCTGCTCGGACGGCACGACGATTTTGATTTCCGGTGCGCGCCGGAATTCCAACTCAGTGGAAGGCGCGTCGAGGTACCAGGATGTTTTCCAGCCGCGGATGTCGGCGAACGGGATGAAGAGCGGCGCGTGAAACAATGAAAATGGCTTCATCACACGAAGGGATACACCCTTCTCGTTGACACCGATTTTCAGAATGCCTTTCAGCGAATTGAACCCGCCCTGACCAAGCAAGACGGCACTCTGCAAGTTGCGATGTTCGAGCAGCCGTCCGCCGTCTCCAGCGTAGTACTGGGCGAGATTTCGCCAACGGAACGCCTGTCTCCAAAGCATCCCGAAAAAGAGGACAAAGAAGACGCTGTATCCGAACACCGCCAACACGGCTGATCACTCTTCTTACTGGGCGTGCCCGCGGGCCGCAGCTCAACAAAAGCCCTTCGCAGGCCCCCAATCCCGGCAACGGCCGCAGGGCGATGCCGCCGTGCGATACCGGCCTCAACATCCTATCCTCATACTCTGAATACAACGTAACTGGCCCTGTTAATGGCCAGGTTACTGGTCCGTTACCCTAGGCGCCCCAACGCGATACGATCATGTCCATCTCCGGCCGCTCGCGCTCGGCGGGCTTCTCGGTGGCGGTGCCTATATGGATGAATCCGGCAATGCGTTCGTTGTCCGCTAAGCCGAAGCCGCTCGTGAAATGCTTGGAATAGGAAATCCACTCCGTGATCCAGCACGTGCCGTAGCCCATGGCATTGGCCGCAACACACAGATTTATGCACGCCGCACCGGCCGACAGAATCTGTTCCCACTCGGGCGCGCCGCGCGTCGGGCGGATGCGAGAAACAACCGCGATGACCATCGGTGCCCGCAGAAAGCGTTTGCGCTCCGTCTCAAGACGCACATGCGACGGCGGTTCGGCCTCCTCGCGCAGGCAAGCTTCGGCGGCAATCTCGCCCAACTTTTCGCGTGCCGCGCCCTCGATGACAACAAATCGCCAAGGCGCGAGCTTCTTATGATCGGGCACACGCGCCGCGATTCCCAGAATTGTCTCCAGTTCTTCGGACGAGGGCGCTGGTTGCGTCAACAAATCGGGCTTCACCGAGCGGCGGGACTTGAGGAGTTCAAGTGTCGGGTTCGACATGGAATTGCTTTTTTCCTCGGGGCTGCTAGCCATCACCGCTCTCGCTAACGCAAGCGGGGCTCTGATACAATGTCTGGCGCGGTCCGGGTACAAGCTGGGCGCGGCTTCGAGGCTCGCCGGCCGGAGCGCCCAAGGAGGAAAACAGTCGTGGCATCCTGGGTACGCCGTATTTTCAGCGGTTTAGCCATCGTCCTGGCCAACATTGCCATGATGGCGGCGGACGGTCGTGCGGACAATGGTCCGGCTACGCTGATTATTGTCGATGGCTCCGGCTCCATGTGGGGCAAGATGGAGGGCGACGACACCGCAAAGTTCTACGGGACCCGCGACCAACTGCGCGCTTTGCTTGAGAACGCACCGGCACCGGCGCGCATCGGACTGGCCTCCTTCGGACATCGCCGCAAAGCCGACTGCTCGGACGCGCAAGTCATCGCCCCCATCGAAGCCGGCGGCGCGGATGCCGTTGCCACCGCATTGGAGCAATTGTCACCCAAGGGCAAAGGCCCGCTCGTCACAGCCCTTCGCGAAGGCGTCAAGGCGGTGGGCACAGGTGGCGCGGGAACCATCATTCTCGTTCACGACAACGCCGACAATTGTCAGCAGGACGTGTGTGCCGCCGCCGCAGATATCGCCAAAAGCAATCCCGCGCTGCGTGTCCATTCCATCGGGCTCGGCTTGTCGAAGACCGATCGCGAGCGCATGAAATGCTTAGCCGCCGCAACAGGTGGTGTGCAATTCGATGCTGGTACTCAGGATGAGCTGGGTGCAGCGCTCGGCGAGACATTCAAACTCGCCGCCCTCGATCCGGCATCGGTACCGGTCGCGCCGCCTGCCGCTGCGTCAGGTGCCGCCGCAACCGCGCCGAGCGCGGCGCCGACGGGCCCGCCGGGCTTGCGGTTGACGGCGGCTCTTGCCGAAGATGGCGCGATGACCAAGGACCCTGTTGGCTGGCGCATCGTCCAAACCGGGGCCGGCGCCGACGCAGCGCCACTGATTGAACGCCGCGCCCGCGAAATCAACGAAACACTCCCGCCGGGCACATATGGAGTGGAAGCCTCGCTCGGCTTGGTCACGCGCAGTTTCGAGATAGACGTTGGATCGGATGGCCCCACGGTGCGGCGCCTTCCCCTCGATGCCGGCGTCATTGCCATCAAGGCCACTGCCAGCCGGCTTGGCGACAAGCTCGTTGAACCGGTTATGGCCCTGCGGCCTCTCGGAGCGGAGGCGGCTGCGGCAGCCGCGGAAAATCCTGGCGCGAAACCGCCAGCCGCCGCGCAGGAAACGCCGATCTGGATCGGCCGCGATGCCGCCGCACAACATGTCGTCCCCGCGGGGACTTACCTTGTGACCGTAAGGGATGGTCTTGCGAGCGCGACCGCCACGCTCGCCGTCACGGCCGGCGCCACCCAGCGCGCCGATCTGGTTCTCGAAACCGGCCGGCTGGAACTGTCCGCTGCAGGTTTCGACGGCGGCCCCCAACTCGACCGGGTCTTGTATCTGATCGCCGTGGACGATGCGGATGCCCCCCAAGGCCGCCGCGAAATCGCGCGCTCGACGGCGCCAAATCCGAGCTTCACTTTGCAAGCCGGCACCTACTACGTGACAGCACGCCAGGGATTGAATGAGGTGCGCGAACGCGTTGCGATTTCTAGCGGCGACATCGTCAAAACGACACTCGTGCTCGGCCTGGCACGGCTGACCGTCAAGCCCGTACTGACCGGCGTCTCTGCCATGCCAAAGGTGCCAATCGTGACGCGCATCAGCGAAGTCGACGGCGCCAAGCGCACTGTTGCGCAAAGCACATCAAACGATCCAAGCTTCATGGTGGGCACCGGCCGCTTCCGCATCGACACGCGCGTCGGCTCGCTCAACATTCGCGCCTCGCGCGTCGTCGAGGTCTCGCCGGGTAAGGACATCACCGCCGACTTGAAACTGGAGGCTGGTGAGATCAGCGTCACGGCGCCGGGCGGTGGCGTCGCCCAAGGCGTCGTGCGGGCAGCGCTGCGTGATGCCAAGGGCCGGATCGTCTGGCGCTCCCGTACCGGTGAAGCCTTGAAAACGCTGGTCGCCCCAGGGACATACGTGTTGCAGGTCGAAACCGGGACAGGTCTCACCGCGCACGACCTGTCTGTGGCCGCCGGCGACGTTCGCAGCGTCACCGTACCGGGGCCTTGAGGTGCGGCCTCACTTCCACCATCGTTGACCGGCCAAGGAAGATCGGGGAGACCGACATGCGAGGCTATCTCAAGAACGTTTGAGTTTTTGGCCCATTTGGCCAACACAGCACACGATGATTTTGGACTTTAGGCACACTGGAATGGCGCACGGCATGTGCAGCACACGTCATCGGCTCTGGCGATCCGGCCTACGCACGGCAGCGATCATGCTCGCCCTGGCCGCGATAGTGCCGGGCGCACTTTCCCAATCAGCCTTTGCCCAAGACGCCCCACCTGTACCGGACGTCGCGCCAGCCGCGCCCGAAGCGGCCACCCCTCCGCCCGCGACTGCGCCTGACCCCGTTCCCGAAACCACCTTGCCGGCGCCGGACGGCAACATCACCGTGGTTCCTCGCACCGGCGTCCCCGTGGGCGAAGCCGATGCCAGCTCGAGCACAGAACCGGTGCCGGTGCGGTTCGAAGCTCTTTTGACGTCCGATGGCCAGCGCATCGAGGATGGCCTCGTCTGGCGCGTCTATGAGAATGCACAGGCCGGCGCGGTCGGCAAACTTCTGAGCACCAAACGCGACGCGACGCCGGTCATTCCTATGAAACCCGGCGAATACCTCGTCAACGCCGCCTTTGGCCGGGCCCATCTCACGCGCCGCATCACGGTCGCGGCCAAGGCGGGGGCAAGTCCTGCCACCGAGCAATTCGTTCTAAACGCGGGCGGACTGCGCGTAACCACATTGATCGGCAACAAAGCTGCGCCGCCGGGCAGTATCAGCTATTCAGTCTATACGGACCGCGATCAAACCGACGAGCGCCGTCAGATCCTGTCGGGCGCCAAGCCCGGGCTGGTCATCCGGCTAAACGCGGGCATCTATCACATCGTTTCGACGTATGGCGACGCGAATGCGGTGGTTCGATCCGATGTGACCGTGGAGGCGGGCAAACTCACCGAAGCGACGCTCGTCCACACCTTCGCGCGCGTTGCGTTCAAGCTGGTCTCACGTTCGGGTGGCGAGGCCTTGCCCGGAACGCATTGGACGATTTAGACGCCTGAAGGCAGTCTCGTGAAGGAAAGCGTCGGGGCATTGCCGACACACACCCTTGCACCAGGCCGTTATGCCGTCGTCGCGCGCAATCAAGGCAAGGCGTTCCGGCGTGATTTTGAAGTCGCCGATGGCCAATCCGAAGAAATAGAAATCGTTCTCCAGTAGTCCGCCGGCGCGCCTCAGAATCCAGTCAGGATCCAATCCGACGGACACCGGTTCAATCGCAAGTGATCCGCCATACGCAGTGTATCCTCGCGCCGGTCGAGATCGTGAAAGAGCTGCTTGGCCATTTGCCAATGCTCGCATGCCGTCGTCATATCGCCATCGACCCGGGACAATTCCGCCAGTTCAATCCGGGCCTCGGCATGTTCGACTGCGAACTTTCCCCGCGTCGCGATCGTGACGGTTTTCAGCAACAGAGCCTCCGCCTGCGGCCGTCCGCCATTATTGAGTTGCCAGCGGGCCAGATGCAGCGCCGCGCGCGAGACATGCAACGGTTCCCCGCCGGCCTCGGCGTCTTGCAGGGCTTGAACGAGTTGGTCTTCCGACTCGACTTCGGCCACAGCCGCAGCTTCGTGAATTTCTGGTGCGGCTGCCTCTTCCGGCACAGCAGGCGTGGGTGCCGCCGGAGCTGGTGATGGAGCGGCCAATTCGCCGCTGTCGGCGCGGTCCCGGCCCTCGCGGTATTCCTTTTTGTCCGCGCGTGCCGGCGACAGTGTCGTCACGCCGGTAGACCGCAGCACCGGAGTCATCGTCGCGCATGGTCATGGCCATGACCATGCGTCGATCGTGACGCAAAGGCTGTGTCCGCTTGCAGGCCGCATGACCCGCGCGCCATGCTGCGGCGAACAGCAACAGCCACGGCAAGGCCAGAAGCACCCATCCGGCGTTGCTGCCGGAAACTAAGTCAATGGCCATCATCATGCACGTGCTTCCCCGCCACTCGAATTCTCAGACGCCCGCCAATTCCGCTTGGTCAACGGAACGATGGCGACACCATCAGTCCACCCTTGCTGGCAAGATTATTCAAACCCCGCGATAGCCGCAGCCGCGACCCGTCGCCAAGCGTCTTATGATAGATTTCACCGTAGTTTCCCACCTGCTGGACGATCTGCATCGCCCAGTCCTGCGACAGACCGAGCGATGCGCCCAGCGCGCCGTCTGCCCCGATGAAACGCCGCACGCGGTCCGCCGTCCTTGTGGCCCGTTCTGCGATATTCTCGCTGGAAAGACCAAGCTCCTCGGCCTCGATGAGAGCTAGCAGCGTCCAGCGCACAACGGTGAACCACTGCTCGTCGAACTGACGCACCATGGGCGAAATCAGTTCCTGGGTCACCAGTTCGGGTAGCATGATATGGTCGTTCGGCCGGCTCATGTTGGCACGCTCGATCGCAAGCACGGAGAGATCGCCGGTCAGGAGCGTGCACTTGCCATCCGCGTAAAGCTTGACCAGTTCGTCCCACTTTTCCGCGACGACCAACTGGAATTTCATTTCGCGCGCGGCGAAGAAATCGACAATCGCTTGTTCGGCGCCCGTGATCTTGTGTACGCAAATCGAGGCTCCTGATAATTCCAGCGCACTCGTCACACCGAATGCGCGCTGAACCATCAGGCTCTGGCCGTCGACAAACAGCACACCCGCCGCCCGCATCGGCAAGTCGGCCTCGCGCGAAAAAGTCCACGCCGTGCCGCCCAGCAGCACATCCACCTCATTGTTGGCCAGAACCCGCGGACCTTCGCTCGGGCTGATGGGGCGGAACTTCACCGCCGCACGGTCACCCAAAATGCCCGCCGCGAGCGCGCCGCAGAATTCAACCTCCAGGCCGTGCCACCGCCCGCTTGAATTGACCGCAGAGAGGCCAATCCGGTTTTCCGCAACACCACATAACACGTGACCGCGCTCGCGGACCACGTCCAGCGTACTGGCGGCCCGGACGCCGTCCGCAAGGCCACCCCACGCGAGGACTCCAAGAACGAGCGCCAATCCAGCCCTCAGACGTCCTTTCCAGTGATGCTTCATAGCCGTGGCGGTTCCCTGCGCGGACGATCGGGCGGCACCCGCTGGTGCGTCCCAGATCTCAACTGACCAGGCGGGCGCCCTCTCTGACCCGCTTGCTCCGGCTGGCCTTCGCGTCGGACCGACCGGCGGCCCCACACAACCCCAAACCTTGCCACGGGGTCAAGCCCTTGACCCGGATCGCAACTTGCGTCACACGGCGCAGATAGCGCCTGCCGAGGTTTTAAGCCCCATGGCCAAAAAAGAGCCGCCTGTCCCTTCGACTTTCGCCCCAGCAACGGATGTGGTGCACAGCGGCCGCGCGCCGTTCGAAACCCATGGCTTCGTCAACACCCCGGTCTATCGGGGCTCGACGGTGTTATATCCGACGCTCGAGAGCCTGGAAGCGAAGACCCAGCCCTATAGCTACGGACGCCGCGGAACGCCGACCGTGCGTGCACTGGAAGACGCGATCACCAAGCTTTATGGCGGCGCTGACACGAAACTCACCGCGTCTGGGTATCAAGCGGTGACCTCGGCGATCCTCGCCTTCGCGGAGGCCGGCGATCACATACTCGTCGCCGATACGGTCTATCAGCCCACCCGCCAGTTTTGCGATTATCTCCTGAAGCGGCTGGGCATCGAGACCGAATACTACGATCCCGCACTCGGCGCCGGCATTGCCGCGCGCGTGCGCGATAATACCCGGCTCATCTATGCCGAGTGCCCCGGTTCCCAGACTTTCGAAATGCAGGACCTGCCGGCTCTGGCGCGCGTGTGCCGGGACAAGAAGCTGTGGCTTCTCGCCGACAACACGTGGGCCAGTCCGCTCTTCTGCAAGCCCTTGGCACTCGGCGCCGATGTGATCATCGAAGCCGGCACGAAATATCTCGTCGGACACGCCGATGCCCTGCTTGGCGTGATCACGTCGAACGATCGCGCCGCGCGCCACATCGAACGGGCGACGGGCCACTTGGGCGTTTGCCCCGGGTCTGAAGAAACGTTTCTTGGATTGCGTGGTTTGAGAACGCTGGATGTCCGGCTCGCGCGCCACCAGGAGACTGGCTTGGCCCTTGCGCGCTGGCTGCGCGACAGGCCGGAAGTGGCCCGCGTCATGCACCCAGGTTTGCCCGAAGATCCGGGCCACGCACTGTGGACGCGCGATTTCACCGGCGCGAGCGGTCTGTTCTCGGCCGTGTTGCATCCCGTTCCCCATGCCGCACTGGCGGCGTTTCTCGATCACCTGCGGCTCTTCGGGATGGGGTACTCCTGGGGCGGGTACGAAAGCCTCGTTATTCCCTTTGACTGCGCGACCTACCGCACGGCCACGCGCTGGCAAGCACAAGGTCCTGCGTTGCGCTTCCACGCCGGACTGGAAGCCGTCAGCGACCTCATCGCCGATCTCGACGCCGGCTTTGCGCGGATGAAGGCAGCAAGCTGACCGGCGGCACCTAACCTCAGCGCACGCCGGCCATCCATCGCTTCAGGATCGGCGTCAGCGCCAGCATGACAAGCGCGCACACGGCCACAAGCAAAGCTTGATCGCGGAAGAAGGCGGCGAGGGCTGCGGGATCTCCCGACGTGAACCCGCCCCCCAAGACTCCGGCGAGCTTGTTGCCGAACGCACTGCCCAGGAACCAGACCCCGAGCACCAGTCCGGTTGTGCGCACCGGCGCCAGCTTCGTCATGGTCGATAAGCCGACGGGGCTGAGGAACAGCTCACCAACGGTCTGCAGAAAGAAAAGTCCGACGAGCCAGAGCGGACTGACCCGCCCCTCCATGGTGAGTTGGGCTGCCGGGACCATCAGCAGAAACGACAACGCCAGAAAGCCCAGGCCAATGGAAAACTTAACCGGGCTCGATGGCTGCGCGGCTCCCATGCGTCCCCACACGGCCGCAAAGATCGGTGCCAGCATGATGACGAACAGGGAATTCAGCGACTGGAACCAGGCGGAAGGAAACGCGACGCCAAAGACCTCGCTGCGCGTCAGTTGATCGGCAAACAGCGCCAGCGTGATGCCCGCCTGCTCAAAAATGGCCCAGAAGACAACGGCGGCCATGAAGAACACCAGAATGGCGGCGATCCGCTGCTGATCGATGCCGGGGCGCGTTCCAAACCAGACGATGGCGGCGATGGGGGCGAGCAGCAGCGCCGTTCGCAACCACGCGAACCCTTCCCTGTCCGAGAGCAGCATCAAGGCCCCGAGTAGCGCAGTGGCCGCGATGAGCCCGGCCGCATGGGACCACGGCATGTCCTGAGGCGGTGCGCCTTGCTCGTCGACCGTGCTGTCGATATCGCGGAAGTGCGCGGACTGCCGGACAAACAGCGCGAGGCCAAGGATCATGCCAAAGCCCGCAGCCGCAAATCCGAAGTGCCAGCTGGACGTCGGGTCGAGACCTGCCGCTCCAAGCCAGGACCGGAACGCCGCGCTCTGCGCCAGAAAGCCGGTGACCAGCGGCGCCAGGAACCCGCCGATGTTGATCCCCATATAGAAGATCGAGAATCCGGCATCACGCCGCTCGTCATCACGCGTATAGAGGTGCCCGACCAGCGCACTGATGCTGGGCTTGAACTAGCCCCGTGCCAAGGGCCACCAGAACGAGGCCAATGAAGAAGGCGGTCGTCGAAGGCAACGCGAGGGTAAAGTGTCCCGCCGCGATGATGGAGCCGCCGATGAGTACCGCGCGCCCCGCGCCCAGCCATCGATCGGCGAGGAACCCGCCAGGGATCGCCAGCATGTAGACCGCCATGGTGTAGTTGCCGTACACCGCGGCCGCTTCGACGGTTGAGAACCCAAGCCCGCCCTGCTCGATAGGCGCGACCATGAACAGCACAAGAAGCGCGCGCATGCCGTAGTACGAAAAGCGCTCCCAAAGCTCGGTGAAAAAGAGTGTGCGCAGGCCGTGCGGGTGACCCATCGCGCGCCCGTCCACGTCGCGCGACAATGATTGTCCGCCGTGCCTGTCAGTCATGGTGTCTCCATCTGCCGCCGCCCAGCAGCATCATGGGGCATGGCGCAAGATGCAAGAGTTGAGCACACGACATGGCTCGCGGATCCGCGGGCGGGCGCAATGGCGACCCCGGATGGCGACCCCGGCAGGATTCGAACCTGCGACCCTCTGCTTCGAATACCGTTGGTCTCCAACAAGCGGACGCCACGTGCGAAATAGGATAAGTTCAGCAAAGCGGTCGACCCAACGGGATCGACGCAATGTCGCCGAAACCGACCGTCAACCAGCAAACGCGATGGGCCAAAAGCGACATTGGCGAGAGGCGGATCATGAGACCGCCTGTGCTCCCCAAGCATCAAAAATCAACATCGTCCGCCATGAGAAATGCTGCGACGCATACAGTGTCCGTCGTCAGGCTTTTTGGGACAGCTGAGGGTCTGATCTAAGAGAGGGTTCGGCCCATCTGGTTGAAGCTCATGCTGCTGCGTTGAAGTGCTGTCGTCGACGTTGCTGGATGGTTCGTCGCTTGATCTCGTGGCGCCGTTCCAGGATTTGCGCACCGCGTCCGAAGTAGACGTCAGCCGGAGTGAGGTTGTCCAGGCTCTCGTGATAGCGGCGGTGATTGTAGTGCTCGACGAAGCTGGCGATGGCGCACTCGAGGTCACCGGGCAGGTAGTAGTTCTCGAGCAGGATTTGGCTTTTCAATGAGAGGTGCCAGCGCTCGATCTTACCTTGCGTCGTCGGGTGGTAGGGCTTTCCACGGGTGTGCCGCATGCCCTGGGCCTCGAGCCATTCGGACAGATCATTGGCAACGTAGGATGGGCCGTTGTCAGACAACAGCCTCGGCCGCTGATGGGCACCGGCCTGATCGATCCCTGAGGCTTGCAAGGCCAGCTCGAGGGTGGCGGTGACGTCGTCAGCGCTCATCGTGGTGCAGAGCTTCCAGGCGACGATGTAACGAGAGAAGTCGTCGAGCACCGTGGACAGATAGAACCAGCCCCAGCCGGTGACCTTGAGGTATGTGAAGTCGGTCTGCCAGAGCTGGTTGATCGCGGTGGTTGGGTTAGCGAAGCGATCGGCCGCTTTCATGACGATGAAGGCTGGCGAGGTCACGAGGCCCTCGGCTTTCAGGATGCGATAGACACTGGCCTCGGAGACGAAGGTTCTCTCGGCATCGGTGAAGGCGACGGCAACCTCGCGCGGCGAGAGCTCCGGCTGCTCCAGCGCCCGCTCGATGACCTTGTCGCGGATCTCGTCGGGGATGCGGTTCCAGACGCGCTTTGGCCGCGGCTTGCGGTCTTCCAGCGCATCGAAGCCGCCGGCCGCGTATCGATCGAGCCAGGCGTAGAAGGTCGTCTTCGGGATGCCGATCTTGTCGAGCGTGCGTCTGACCGGCAGGTGCGAGGTCTCGACGGCTCTGATGATCTCAAGCTTCTCGGATGCGGGGTATCTCATTCGACATCCTCCCCATCCGCGATCACGCTTTTTTTGAGCAGCCGGTTCTCGAGGGTGACCTCGGCCAGCGCCTCCTTGAGTTGACAAGCTTCGGTGCGCAGCTGCTTGACCTCGTCGGAAGACGCCTCACGGGCGGTATCGCCGGCGAGCCGCTTCTTGCCGGCTTCGAGGAACTCCTTGGACCACCGGTAGTAGAGGTTCTGGGCTATGCCTTCCTTACGACAGAGCTCGGCGATGCTGTCCTCGCCCCGCAGGCCTTCCAGCACGATGCGGATCTTTTCCTCGGCCGAAAAGTGCCTTCTGGTGGCTCGCCGGATGTCCCTGACGGTCTCCTCCGCGCTCTGCGGCGCCTGCTTGTTGCGCTGTCTCATCGTGTCCCTCCGTGGGGTTACGATGAGCCAGAACCTCTCTCTTAAGCAATCAGCTCAATCTGTCCGGTAGGTCCTGACGGCGAACAATGCGGCCGTACCTCTGATCACACTGGGTATACGTCCAATCTGGTCACGTGACCCACTCAAATTCGACAGGATGGTGGGGCCCAGCAATCTGACTGGAATTGCGATCGAGATCCAAGACCGTGGTCCATCGGCAGCAAAAACGAAGTGTTGGCCCGCGGGAATTACGACGAGATCATGATCGGCCACAGGCAGACCGTTCATCTTTATCCGTGCGCGAGAGTGCCGATATCGGAGCATGACGAGATACGCATCGGGCCGATTTACCCCGTCGGCAATGCTCGCTCCGCCGTCTGAGCCCATCTGCACGCTAACCTGTCGCCCTCTGAAAAACTCCAACGCCCAATCCGCCTCGGAACGACGCGTCAGCACAAAACTTACACTCGCGTCTCGGACAGCGCGGCAGTAGCGATCAAAGGCTAAAGCACTGGTCATTCCCAAGTCCCGGTTGTCCACATTGTATGGTGACAGATCAGGTTACGGCGATGGCGCGGCGTTCGGGTTCGCGACATGAACTAAGGCCAGTGCGATGGAACGATAAGGCTACACTTCCACAACAAAGGATGGGTCCAGTCCGAAACTGCATACTATAACCCGTAGATTTGTGGTCTCGGTCAAGTGTCATGCCTCGTGTTCGTGGCTGAGTTTGAGCGGGCAAATCAACAAGGAAGTCAGGGCTGTATAATGACGATCACTGCACTGCGCAGTTGCGCCCTTTCTGTTGTTAGTTTTATCTTGATTGGGTTTGCCGGGGCGGCTTCGGCGCAAGAAGCTGCAAGAGAGTACACCAGCCCCGCTCCCAACGCGTGGTCCCTCAGCTTCACAACATATGGCTGGTTACCGTGGCTGACCGGCGAGAACACTCTTCGTGGCAGGAAGTTCAAAATCGATGCTTCACCCCATGACATCATTGATGCATTGGACTGGTCGACACTGCCCGCATGGATGAGCTATGCGGAACTGCGTAACGGTCGTTTCGCAATATTCAATGACATCGTTTACTCCAAGCTCGCCGCATCTGGCGGTTTTGAGCGGTCGCGGCAGGGACGCCTCCTTTCGAGCACGCTGGGTACTGATGTCGATGCTGATTTCGAACAGTCAACCATCGAGCTTGGCGCAGCCTATGAAGTCTGGGCGAACAGCAACGAACGCTCTGCAGGCCACGCCGCAGTCGACATTCTAGGTGGCGCACGATATTGGCGCCAGGAACTCGATGTATCCGTGGCGCTGGCCGCCGCAGCAACGCTTCAAGGGCCGCTTGGGATCATCGATTTGACGCGGTCGGGGAACCGAGTGTTTTCCAGGTCTGGCACCGTCGATTGGGTTGACCCGTTCGTCGGCGCACGGCTGCGATATGATGTCGACGCAGGCCAATCGCTGACGGTACGAGGCGATATCGGCGGCTTTGGTATTGGAAGCGATTTCTCGTGGCAGGCGCTTGCCAGCTACAATTGGCAAATTTGCGTCTCCGATACTTATACGCTGGACGCATATGTCGGCTATCGCGCCCTCTCAGTCGACTATTCGGAGGGCTCAGGCAATAACCGCTACGAATTCGACGCGGTACAACATGGACCGGTCTTGGGCGCTACCGCCCGGTTTTGAGATATCACTTCCGTCCCAAACTCGACGCTGGAGCGCGATAGCAATGAGTTTCGGCCTTGGGAATAGGAAACTGCCACAGTCAGAGCTGATGCCATCTAGAGCCGAATGCGCTGCAAAGTGGTCCTCAAAATGAAAAGTTTAGTAGTTTCCATTGCACTCTTGTCATTGTGGCCGGCCTTTTCTGCAACGACGGCAGCGGCTCAGGATAGCGACATTCAGCAGAAGCTTGCCAATCCCATCGCGTCGCTGACGCTGCTTCCCATACAGGTTAACTACGACACGAACGTTGGACCGCTGCGGGATGGAACTAGGATCACGACCAACATTCAGCCTGTCACACCCTTCAAGCTTGACAGTGAATGGACGCTGGTGGTGCGCACCATTGTTCCGATTATAAGCCAGGATGATATATTTCCGGGGGCCGGAGATCAGTTTGGTTTGGGCGACAGTCTGCAGAGTTTCTTTTTTGTGCCCCAGACCGTGAACGGCTTTACGTGGGGCGTCGGACCGGCAGTGCTCTGGCGTACGGGCACCGACGAACTGCTCACCAGCGGCAAATGGGCTGCTGGTCCCACGGCCGTTGCACTTCAACAATCTGGCCCTTGGACCATCGGCCTCCTCGCCAATCACATCTGGTCATTTGCTGGCGATGATGAACGCCAGAATGTCAGCAGCACGTTCATTCAGCCCTTCCTATCTTATGCAGCAACTGGCGGTTGGACCTACACGTTAAACACAGAGTCAAGCTACGACTGGCAAGCCGAGCAATGGAGCGTTCCAGTCAATTTCCAAATCGCAAAGCTCACGAAATTTGGCGATCAGCCGGTCAGCATCACCGGGGGCGTGAAGTATTGGGCCGAGAGTCCCGAAAGCGGTCCCCATGATTTCGGGGGGCGTATGGCTCTGACCTTTATCTTTCCCTGAGGCGCCGACTTCTTGCCCTTTTAGGTAAATGCGGAGCCAGCCTCCGAGTCGTCATTCTTGCTGACTGGAGACATTTTTCTCTTCCATTCAGAGTTCAGTCCGAGGCCGATGGTTCTGTGTCCGACATCAGGATCTGTGGCATTGTCACTCTGCCTTCTTGCTCGCGTCAGGGTCTCAGAAGCGATGTTCTCCACTTTCTTCCGACTGCGGTCACACGTCGTAACCGCATTCGCCATCGGGATCTTGCTTTCCGCGGTGGCAAGCCCCGCAATAGCTTTCGCTCAAACGGCTAGTGCCGATGCGGATCTCAAGGCTCGGGTCGAGGCGCTGGCCCAGCCTGCGGGGCGTACGGTAGGTGGCATCCAGATCGCCGCCCACGTATTTCTTCCCAAGCTCTATGCCGCACTCGGCTATCAGCCAGTCTGGACGAATTCCGCGAGCATCGACGCGCTATCGAAAATGATCGCACGAAGCTGGGAAGATGGCCTGCTGCCTTCCGACTTCCATGCCGATTACGTGAAGGCGGCCATCACGGCGGCGCCGCAAAACGTGGCCGAGCGTGAGATCATCCTGAGTGATGCACTCGTGCGATTGCTCTATCAGCTCTACTTCGGCAAGGTGGCACCCAACGGGCTCGATCCGAACTGGAACTTCGCGCGGCCTGTTTTGACGGAAGACCCTGCCCAGACCATCGGCACGGCGTTGACTGAGGGAGACATTGCAGGTCTCGTTGAAGCCGTTAGCCTCAAGCATCCGCTCTACATCGAACTGAAGGCGATGCTTCAGCAATATACACAGTTTGAAGTTTCTGGCGGATGGCCCAAGATCCCAGATGGGCCACCATTGAAGCCCGGACAGACCGATCCGCGCGTCGCAATCTTGCGCGAGCGATTAAAGGTCACTGGCCAGTGGGAGCCTGGAACAGGCCTCACGGAGCCCAATCTCTATGATCAAGCGACTGCGGATGCGGTCGAGACATTTCAAGCCGCCAATGGCCTAGACTCTGACGGCATCCTAGGTCCCAGCACCCTGGCGGCCTTCAACGTAACCGCATCGGAGCGTGTCGACCAGTTGCGGGCAAATCTGGAACGCGGGCGCTGGCTTCTGCGCACGATGGGACCTGAGGCCGTTGTCGTGAACGTCGCAGGGTTCTACTTGCATGTCTTTTTAAAGAGCGAAAAGGTCTGGACGACTCGGGTGATCGTCGGACGATCCTATACTAAGACGCCGGTCTTCACAGAATCCATGAAGTCGGTTGTATTGAACCCGGATTGGACTGTGCCGCAAAGCATCGTGCGCGCTGAGATTTTTCCAAAAGCCTCGGCCAATCCAGGATATCTTGCAGCAGGCAATTACTATCTTGCCGATAGTTCCGGCAGATCCATGGCTGACGTTGATTTCGCGGCTTATACGGCGGCCAGTTTTCCCTACCGTGTTGTGCAGAGGCCCGGACCCAAGAATGCGCTGGGGCGGGTGAAGTTTCTCTTTCCAAACAAGTACTCGGTCTATTTGCACGACACACCGA
The DNA here is from genome assembly GCA_963786675.1 of uncultured Alphaproteobacteria bacterium. Taxonomy (GTDB): domain Bacteria; phylum Pseudomonadota; class Alphaproteobacteria; order Rhizobiales; family Hyphomicrobiaceae; genus JAGVSR01. The sequence continues at coordinate 1,144,774 of CAWAZY010000003.1, forward strand.
ACCGCCAGCTCTTCGACAAGTCGGGACGTACCTTTAGTCATGGCTGCATTCGCGTCGAAGATCCGCTGAAGCTCGCGGAGATCATTCTGAGCGACCGCCTCGGCTGGGACAGGGCAAAGATCGATGCGGCAGTCGCCAGCGGAAAAATGCAGTCAATTGCTCTGCCAAAGCCGCTGCCGGTTCTGATCCTTTATTGGACGGTCGACCCCTCCCCAATCGGGGGCGCAACATTTCACCGCGACATCTACGGCCGTGATGCCCGTCTCATAAAAGCTCTGGACGCTCCCTTCAAGCCATGAGCCTTCAAAGCTTGAACGGCCTTGAACTTGCTGTCGATGATCGCGATTCTGTTCGCATCCAGAAAATCGATGTCACGGCACAGCTCGGAGACGCTGTCCTCGCCGCGTAAGCCTTCGAGGAATATGCGGATCTTCTCCTCTGCCGAGAAGTGTAGTCTGGTGACTTGCCGGATATCCCTGACGGTCACCTCCGCGATTTGCGGAGCCTGCTTGTTGCGTTGTCTCATAGTGTCCCTCCGAGGGGTTACGATGAGCCACAAACTGTCTCTTACGCAATCAGCCTCTTACGCAATTAGCTCAGTCTGTCCGGTTGGTACTGACGGGGAACAGCTCAAGACCACTTCGGGTCGTTCGTGCGGGCTGGCAACCAACCGGGCGAAAATATTCGCCGAAACCAGACCTAGGATCAGCGGGTTGGGCTGAGCAGGAGCATGCCGGTTTGTCTCTCTATCAAGGAGGTAAGCCACGGAAAAGGGAACAAGCATGCGCAGGTAAAAAGCAGACGCAAAGAGCGCCCTGGAACAAGGGCAAATTGATCGGAGCAAAGCCGCCCCTCCGGCCCAGCCACGTCTGGTCGATACGAACGGAGCTGCAAATTGAAGGAAAGGAGCGTGATCTCGCATTGTTCAACTTCGCGATCGATAGCAAGCTGCAAGGTTGTGACGTCGTCGCCGTTCACGTCGATGACATAGCCCCAAGCGGCTACTCGATGGACCGCGCGACCATCCGACCAAAGAAGATCGGCCGGCAGGTGCGTTTCGAGCTTACAGACTGGATGCGCATGGCCATCGACGACTACTTGAGAGGTACCGGGCGACAGTTTGGTCAGTTTCTGTGGCCGGCCGCAACGATGATGGCAAGCACGGCTTGAACACGCGTCAGTACGCACGGCTCGTCCAAGAGTGGGTCGCAAGCATCGGTCTCGACCCAGCGAAGTTCGGCACCCATCCCCAGCGGTCGGACGAAGGCTGTGCTGATCTACCGGCGAACCGGCAAACTCCGTGCGGTTCAGCTACTGCTCGGGCAATCCAAGAATGAGAGCACTGTGAGGTATCTCGGCATAGAGGTCGATGATGCGATAGAGATTGCGGAGAAGTTCGATATCTGACCGGGCGTCGCAACACCCCCGGCAACGGACAAGCTCGGCGACGTCTTTGGCGTCGCCGAACACGTGCGGCCGATGTCCGCTAATGGGATGTCGCTGGCATTGAATCGGGTGTCAGCCTTGATCCTCGCAACACACCATTTGGATTACTTGGCGCGACGTACATAGGGCGCCCAAAGCAACCTATCTATCTAGGTGCCGCTGGCTTTGAGCAACAGATTTGGCCAGTTCTAGTTGCGGCGGCACGGACATTTTTTGCAGGAGCAACAGCAAGTTGGAGCGCCCGGCAGAGCTCGAATCTGCAACCCCCAGCTTCGAAGGCTGGTGCTCTATCCGGTTGAGCTACGGGTGCGAACTGGATCGATACGATCGGTACACGGTTCGCAGAAAAACGGCAATTCGCCAAGCCATTGAGCCCGCAATTCTTTTCCGATGGGACAACGACTTCGAAGGCAGATGCTCTATCCAGCTGAGCTACGGAGCCTGGCGCCGATCACGCTGGCTCAGCCTAGCATGAGGCGGCCACCGGCTGGACAGATCACGGGCGATCGCGGTCTGGGTGGACGAGGTCAGGGTGGACGAGGTCAGGCCTGGCCCGGCGCGTAGGCGACCCACACGTTCGGTTCTTCATAGCGCCCCGTGTGGCGGTCCAGGTCGATGACCACGGGCACGAGCCCGCCACTCACCTCAAAGGCCCCTGATCGATCGAAGGTCTGCCCGGTCCATGTTTCCCAGAAGGGCACCGGCTCATCGACCACCATCGATCGGGCACATGGCCCGACAAGGCGGCCACCCGCCGATAGATGGCTGCGAAGCCAAGGGTCGTACGGCCGGCCCGCCTTGTCGGTCCATGTAATGTAATCGTCGATGGCAACATTGGGGTGGCGCGCCTTGGCCGACGGGCGAACCGGCGCAATCAAGCCGTTCAGTCCACGCCGTGCCGCCAGCGCCTGCAGTTCGCGGATCATGATGCGCGCATAACCCTTGGCGCGGTAGATTGCCGGCACGGAGATGGCCAGAGCACCCAGCATGTTGGCGGCCTCGCCCGCCTTTCGCTCGGCGGCGCGCTCCACGATCCAGTCCCAGCCCTCGGGCGGCAAATTGGCCGCGTCACAAGCCAATGGCACGCAATTGGCGACCGCGACGGGATAGCCTCGGTCGGCGTCCACGAGGCAAAGCTGGAAGTCGGCGTACGTTTCCAGGAGTTGGGCGTACAGTTCGTAATGGGGGCGTGTGCAGTTCAAGTAACCCAGTTCGTTCCATGCCGCCTGCTCTATGGCACTGGCCGCCTTTCTCAAACCAGGATCCTCGGCCCGGCTTCGCACAACAAGATTTTGCATCACACCCGCCCTGACCAACCAAACCAGGGATACGGGCCACACGCCCCTATCCCGCTTCAGTTGTACACATTCTTAACAACTCGTTAAGATTGATATATGCAAACTTGTACAATTTCAAGTTGTTTCTTGACGATCCCGCTTGCCTGATCGCAGGCCTACTTTTGCTGATCTCGTTCAATGTGTTATTCCCGTTCCGCGTCGGTTTTGGCGCTGAGATGGCCACGCTTCTCGCGGAGGTAGAAATCAATTGTTCAACTTTACCGTGTAATTCCTTCGGACGCCCGGAGGACCAATTTCATGACTCATGCCGATCCTCAGCAGTCCAATCTCACGCGCGCCACCCCCTATCGACAGCCCGATGAAGGGGATTTGCGACGCCTCATGACCCTGACCGCCGGCGGGATCACCGCGGCGGGCCTCCTCCTCCTGGCGGTGATCATCTATGCCGCGTGGACGGCCAACAGGAGCGCGACGGAACGGGATCGGCTGCTGCTGCACAACGCCATCGATCGCAGCATTCTGCGCACGCTCAACGAACAGAAGAGCGTGGCGTGGTGGGACGAGGCCTACATCAAGATTTCAAGCGGCGCCCCGGACCTGGAATTTCTCGATAGCGAATTTGGAATCTTCCTGTCCGAGACCTACGGTCACGACAAGATCTTCCTGCTCGACCCGCAGGATCGGCCAGTCTTCGTCTACACCGGCAACACCCGTCGCGAACTCGGCGTGTTTGACCGCTACGAAGAGATGCTGCGCCCTGTCGTTGCGGAAATCCGCGCCGGCGGAACCGGCACACTGCGCAAGCGGCCGGATCTGTTCGGCGATGACCAACGGCACTATCGGACCATCGGTGGTGCAGCGACAGAAGCCCACTGGTCCGGGCACGTTATCGCCGTCGACGGACTGCCTGCGGTCGTAACGGCACTGACCATCCTGCCCAACGTCGATATGAGCCTCAAAAAGGGCACACCTCATCTTCTGGTCAGCATCAAGTATATCGACAAAGAGTTCGTGAGTGACATCGGCCGCCTGTTGCTGATGGACGATCTGAAAGTGACGCTGACCCGGCAGACCGCACAGGGCGTCGTCTCCGACGTGCTTATGGGCGACGACGGCCGGCCAACGGGCTATCTGAGCTGGACGACACGGCGTCCGGGGAAGTTCTTGCTCTCGATCATCCTGCCACTCGTCTTTGTCGGCGTCCTCGCGGTTGCCGCGCAGGCCGCCATCATGCTGCGCCGTCTAAGCCACACATCGCGGAACCTGGCGCGCCAAGAATTGCGCTCACGCCATGCGGCCCGGCACGATGCCCTCTCGGGACTGCCCAACCGTGCGCACTTTGCCGACAATCTCACCCGCACACTCTCCAGTCCGGCGATCACACAGGGAAACCAGCGCGCCATCGTCGCCTATATTGACATCGACCGCTTCAAGGACGTGAACGATACGCTGGGTCACTCCGCGGGTGACGCGCTCATCAAGCAAGTCGCCGACCGTCTCAAATCGCACGTGCGCTCGGGTGACTTCATCGCACGCTACGGCGGCGATGAATTCGCAATCCTTTGGATATCGTCCGATCCGCGGGCTGCGACGATCCTGGCCGAGCGCATCGCCAACGCCTTTGTCGGTACGATCGATATCGAAGGGCAGTCCCTCGCCGTCAGCGCATCCATCGGCATCGCCGTGGCGCCCGACAACGGCTCGACAGGCGAGGAGGTCATGCGCCACGCGGACATCGCGCTTTACGAAGCGAAGAATGCGGGCCGGAATTGCGCCGTTGTCTTCAGTGACGACATGGCCGAAGTGGTCGAAGAGCGCCGCCGAATTGAGCTGGATTTAGCGGTCGCGCTGACTGAGAACCAGCTCGATCTTTGCTACCAGCCTATCATCTCCTGCCTGTCCGGCGACATCATCGGCGCGGAGGCGCTACTGCGATGGCGCCATCCGGAACTCGGCTACATATCTCCCGCTGTGTTCATTCCCATAGCTGAGCAGTGCGGGCTCATGCCGGCCGTTGGCGAGTTCGTCCTGGTTCGCGCCATGCGTGATTGGCACCTCTGGCCCGACCTCGAAGTCTCCGTCAATCTCTCGCCCGTCCAGTTCCGCCAGCCCGATCTCGTTGAGCAGTTGGAACGCATGATCCAGCACCACGCTGTCGATCCCCGCCGCTTCGTCCTCGAGATCACGGAAGGCGTATTGATGGATGCTGGGGAACGCACCCGTCACGTGCTGGAGCGCATTCGTACGATGGGCTTCAGGACTGCGCTCGACGACTTCGGCACCGGCTACTCGAGCCTCGCCTATCTTTGCAACTTCCAATTCGACAAGATCAAAATTGATCGCTCCTTCGTCAGCGGCCTGTCGCGATCGCAAAGTTTCCAGACCATCGTTCAGTCCGTCATCACGCTCGGCAAGGGTCTCGGCATGACCATCGTCGCGGAGGGCGTGGAAACGGAAAGCGAGGCGCTCACCATGACGCAGTTCGGATGCAGCGAGATGCAGGGCTACTTCTTTGCCAAGCCCATGACCGTAGCAAGCCTGCAAGACCTCCTGGCGAAGAATCGCCGGCTGGGGTCCTGCATCACGGAGGGCGCGCGCGCCATCGAGATGCCCCAAGCGGACGTGGCGCAAGCGTGACCGGCCCGACCGCACCGGCAGAAAAGGCACCTAACATGTCCAGACGCGAAACCGCCGCCTACGACAATCCTGAGACCAACGCCGACGCGGACTGGAATGCCTTCGATCCCGAGGCCTATTTTCAACACTACTACGCCGACCCCCATTCCGATGATCTCCGTCTCACCGCGTTGGCCGCTCGCGCAATCGCCACAGCCGAACCGGTCACGCGGCCGCTCGATCTTCTCGACGTGGGGACCGGAGCCAGTCTCATCCCGTTGCTGTGCGGCTTGCCCAGGGCGCAATCCTTGACCGCTTGGGAGTATGGCGCGGCGAATGCCGCCTGGCTCCGCCATGAATTGGACAAGCCTGCCCTTCGGCCCGCATGGAAAACGATCTGGGCCCATGCGCGCGCTGCCCATGCCGCAACCAATGCCGCGCTTGCTCCGGGTGAATTGCCTGACAACCCCCTGGTCCACCTCGCGGCACGCACCCGTATCGTCGAAGCTTCATTGTTCGATCTCCCCGCCTGCAACTGGGATGCCGTCACAATGTTCTTCTGTGCGGAATCCATCACGACGGACGAAGGCGAATTCTGCCACGCCCTGGATAGGGTTTGCGGGGCGGTGCGTCCTGGCGGAACATTCGTCGCCGCTTTCCTCGTTCAATCCGACGGCTATACCGTTGCGGGACGGCGCTTCCCCGCCCTTCGCATGAGCGCCGAATACATCCAGTTGCACTTGACGTCGCGCCTCGCGGACCCCGTCTTCGAAAACATCGGCATCGTCACTGACGAAATTCGCAGCGGCTACACCGGCGCTCTGTTCGCCTGCGGGCGCATCGCACCTCGAGTTTGAACCCTCACTCTTCGTTCCCCTTTGCGCCGCACTGCCGCCTCCACGGCTGATTGCGCATGCGCGAACCTCATGCGAACCCGCCTGAACGCCCCGCAGCGCCGCCGAAATCCCGCATCAGACCTTGGTCTGATCTACATCAGACCTCAGGTCATCGCGACAAAGGGACCAAGTTCCGTGTTTGCAGCCGCGGCGGCATGACACGGTTTGATCCAGCTCATTGACAGGATCAGCGCAGGGTTGCGCGCCGTTCAATTTCTGATCTGGACCTGTCGATAACACTCCGATTTGGCCGGGCTCACGTGGCCTAACCAAAGCGGTCCATTGATCCGCCGAAGAAAACCCGGCGAACCGATTGCAAATGAAAATGGCTGCCTGTCTCGCAACGCCAGCTTTCTCATCAACCCGCCCGGAGCGGGCTGATCGCGAGCGGACGACTTCTGAACAACAAACGACACACGCTCCGCGCCGGATCACCGCCCGCCTTCGCGGTGCGGCCGAGACCTTCACCGCTGCATTGAGCCCGCACAGCGCGCACCTCTCTTCGCAGCACCACCACGCATTGCAGTGCCGATTTTCATAAACACCGACGACATAATGGGGAGATCACGTCATGTCCGCTCTGACCCTCAATCTGGCCGACCTGGAATTCATTCTTCGCCAGATCAAAATTTCGGAGGGCAATTCCACCGCACATACCGGTGAAAGCGCACTCGAGCTGACCGAGATCTATGTCGACCTGGACGGCAATGTCGTCCCCGCGGGAACACCGGGCGCGGCGCTCGCCATTCCCGACCCTCATGTCCCGTTCGGCCTGCGTACCGTTGACGGCACCTATAACAATCTCGTTGCCGGCCGCGAGCAATGGGGTGCTGCCGACAACGCCATGCCGCGCCTGCTGGATCCCAACTTCATCAACGATGCCGACGGCGATGAAATGCCGCTCGGACCTCCCGGCGGACCGCTGGTCACGAACACCGACTATGGCGTCATTGGCGCACCCAGCGATCCCACGGTGAATGGCGGCCACACGGGCAACGTGGCGGATGCGGACCCCCGCATTATCTCCAATCTCATCGTCGACATGACGCTCAACAACCCTGCCGCGGTTGTCGCGGCGCTGCGCGTCGCCGGATCCGAAGACCCCTACGCTGATCTGGCGCGCCTGCAGGCCGTCAATCTCACGCAGGCCGAAGCAGATGCCGCCGTGACTGCCGCGCAGGGCACGCTTGCGACCGCCAACACGGATCTGGCCAACGCGATTGCCGCCTACAACGTTGACCCGAGCCCGGCAAACATCGACGCCATCCAGGAAGCCGCCGCGGCAGTGACGGATGCCGAAGCCGTCCTGGGCGACGCCATCGCCGTCGCCGCCGATCCCGGTTCGGCCATGCAGGCCCTTGCTGAAGAACTGGGACTGACTTTTGCCAACGGCTCCATCGACATTCCCAACGTCGCCCCCGATGAAGGCCTGTCTGCACCGTTCAACGCCTGGATGACCTTCTTCGGCCAGTTCTTCGACCACGGCCTCGACCTGATCACCAAGGGTGACAACGGCACGATCTACATTCCGCTGCAGGCCGACGACCCGCTCGTCGTGGGCGAGAACGGCGTGCCGGATGCCGGTGTTCCCGGCGTCGGCGGCAACGACGACCTGCCCTTCAGCCTGCGTTTCATGGCGGTGACCCGCTCGACACCGGTTGATGGTCCCGGCGCCGACGGTATCCTCGGCACGGCCGATGACACCACGCACGAAGGCCGGAACACGACGACGCCGTTCGTCGACCAGAACCAGACCTACACCTCGCATTCCTCGCATCAAGTATTCCTGCGCGAATATGTACTGGTTGGCGGCGCCCCGGTTGCTACTGGCCGTCTGCTCACAGGCGCGGAAGGTGGCCTCGCCACCTGGGCCGACATCAAGGCGCAGGCCGCCAACGTGCTCGGCATCGAGCTCGTGGATGGCGATGTCCTCAACATTCCATTGCTGCGGACCGACGCTTACGGTGAATTCATCCGCGGTCCCAATGGGATGCCGCAAGTGATCCTGGGCATGGGCCCGGACAACATTCCCAACACGGCCGATGACATCGTGGTCGAGGGCTCCTTGGCCACCCCTGTCAACACCTTCACCGCGACAGCCGACGACGGCAACGGCGGCACGCTGACGGGCGCAATCCGCACCGGTCACGCCTTCCTCGACGATATCGCGCACCTTGCCAACCCGCTGGACGGGCGTACCGGCCAGCTACTCACCCGCAATGAAGACGGTATCGTCAATGACACGAACGGAAACGGCGTCATCGATGGCGACGAGACGCCGCTTGGCCCCACGCCCGGATTCTATGACGGTGAACTCCTCGACCGCCACTACATTACCGGCGACGGGCGCGGCAACGAGAACATCGGCCTTACCGCCGTTCACCACATCTTCCACTCCGAACATAACCGGCAGGTCGATGCCCAAAAGCTGACCATCCTCGATTCCGGCGACATTGATTTCATCAATGAGTGGCTGTCGACGGACATCACCGAGCTTCCCGCTGGATTTGCCGATCTGGCGCCGCTTGACCGGCTGGCCTTCGCCAATACGCTGGCATGGGACGGCGAGCGAATTTTCCAGGCCGCGCGCTTCGCCACCGAAATGCAGTACCAGCATCTCGTGTTCGAGGAATTCGCACGCAAGATCCAGCCAAATATTGATCCGTTCATCTTCAACAACCTGACGGACATCGATCCCTCGATCTTCGCTGAGTTCGCGAACACCGTGTACCGCTTCGGTCACTCCATGCTGACCGAGAACATGCCCCGCATCGGAACGGACGGAAACCTGCTCGACGCTGATCTGGGTCTCATCGAATCCTTCCTCAATCCAGTGCTCTTCGACAACGATGGTGGCATTTCGCACGATGAGGCCGCCGCCGCCATTGTCCGCGGCATGACCATCGAACGTGGCAGCGAAATCGACGAATTTGTTGTCGATGCCCTGCGCAACAACCTCCTCGGTCTACCCCTCGACCTTCCGGCGATCAACATCGCACGCGGCCGCGATACGGGCATTCCGACGCTCAATGATGCGCGTGGCCAGCTGTTCGCGGCAACTGGTTCTAGCTTCCTTACGCCGTACGAGAACTGGACCGAGTTCGCCGCGAACCTGAAGAACCCGCTGTCGGTTGTGAACTTCATTGCCGCCTACGGCACGCATGCTACGGTCGTTGCAGCCCAAACCCTCGACGACAAACGCCAGGCCGCTATGGATCTGGTGTTCGGTGTCCAGGGCGAAACACCCGAGCAGACGGCCGAGCGCCTGGCGTGGCTCAACGGACCGGCCGCTGAAACCGGCGTCAATGCCATCGATCTCTGGATTGGTGGTTTGGCCGAGAAGCAGATGCCGTTCGGAGGCATGCTGGGTTCGACCTTCAATGCCGTCTTCGAAGCTCAGCTTGAAAATCTGCAGGATGGAGACCGCTTCTACTACCTGACGCGCACCCAGGGTCAGAACTTCTTGAACGCGCTAGAGCAGAACTCATTCGCCAAGATGATCATGGCGAATACCAATCTGGCCCAGCCCGGCGCAGACGGCATCCGCGGAACCGGCGATGACATCATCGATCGGCATATCGGTGTCGATAGTTTTGCGGCTTATGACTTCGTCTTGGAAGTCAATGTCGACAATCAGGCCGACTACAACGGCGATGCCCCAGGCAAGGACCCGCTCGGTAACGATCCGACGCTCGAGGCTCTGGGCCTGACCAAGGTCGTCCGCGACAATCCGCTGACCCCTGAAGTCGACACAAACTACATCCGCTTCTTCGGCGGCGAACATATCGTTATTGGCGGTACCAACGGCAATGACACGATCATTTCCGACTTTGGCGACGATGGCATCTGGGGCGACGCGGGCGATGACCGCATCGAGTCGGGCGCAGGCGTCGATCTCGTCAATGGTGGTGCGGGCAACGACATCCTGACCGACAGCGGCGACACCGGCGACTTCATCAAGGGCGATGAAGGTGACGACGTGATCGCCAACTCCAATGGCCTCGACATCCTGATGGGTGGCAGCGGCCAGGACGTGGTGTTTGTCGGCGTCGATGATACGGAAGTCTTCGGCGGCGAGGGCAACGACTTCATCCTCGGCGGGGACGGTGTGGACTTCCTGCTCGGCAACGAGGGCGACGACTGGATCGAAGGCGGCGGCGGCTTTGATACGATCGCCGGCGACAACTCCGAACTCTTCTTCAATTCCGCTATCAAGGGCCACGACGTCATGTTCGCCGGCCCCGACGAGAATGACTTCGACGCCGAATCCGGCGACGACATAATGGTCCAGGGCGAAAGCGTCATGCGCAACGAGGGCATGTTCGGCTTCGACTGGGCGATATTCAAGGGCGTCGCATTCGGCGGCAATGCCGATATGCGCATCCCGATTTTCACCACCGAACAGGCGGACATTCTGCGCAATCGCTTTGACAAGACCGAAGCATTGTCGGGTTGGCAGTATGACGACGTCCTCATCGGCGACGACCGTGTTTTCGGCGAAATAGCGCCCGGAGACACCGTTGCCACCACGGAGAACATCTTCTTCAATGACGGGCTCGATCAGGAGGGTATCGACCGCATTGCTGGACTCTCCGAAATCGTGGCGGTCGGCCCAACCGGTTTCTTTAAGTCGGGCAACATCCTTCTGGGTGGCGCCGGTAGCGACATTCTCGAAGGCAATGGCGGCGACGACATCATTGACGGCGATCGCTGGCTCAACGTCCGGATCCGGATCACTGGTCCTGACCAGGAGAACACCACCGAAAACGAGATCGCGACGGTTGACAGCCTGAAGCACGTCTTCACGGCGGAGGAAAATCCTGCATGGGCTGGACAATCGCTGTTTGATCTTATGATCTCGCGCACGATCGTACCCAATCAGCTGCACATCGTTCGTGAAATTCTTACCGACGGAGCCGACCCGGCCGATCAGGATGTCGCGGTCTTCAATGACATCAGCACCAACTACGACATTGCCTTCAACCCGGACGGCACAATCACCGTGACGCATGTCACGGTTTCGGACATCGTCGATCCCGCAACCGAACGCAATCTCGTCTCGGATGGCGTAGATACGCTGCGCAATATCGAGATCCTGCGCTTCTTGGACGGCGACCTCATTGTTGACCAGGAACCGACTGGCAATCTTGTGCTGAGCGACACCACGCCCACCCAGGATCAACCGGTCACCGTCGACACCAGCGCCATCGAAGATGGTAATGGTCTCACCAACGCAGTATTCACATTCCAGTGGCAGTCGTTCAACGGCGTCATCTGGGTGAATATCGCAGGGGCGACGGCACAGACTTTTGTGCCAACCGGAGCGGAAGTGAACTTGCCGCTGCGCGTCATCGTCAGTTTCACCGACGATGCCGGCAACGCGGAGCAGCTCATTTCTGAAGCGACGGATGTGGTCGGCCTGCACTTTGTCGGCAACGGCGCCGGCAACATCCAGGGCGGAACCGCTGGGGCCGACTTCCTGGAAGGCAACGGAGGGGCAGATGCCCTCACGGGCGGCGACGGCGACGATGTGCTGGACGGCGGCGCAGGCAACGACACCCTCAACGGCGATGCGGGTAATGATACCCTGATCGGCGGTGGCGGTATCGATACGCTGAACGGCGATATCGGCAATGACATTCTGTCTGGCGGAGGCGGTTCCGACCTCCTAAACGGCGGCGAGGGCGACGACAACATGGACGGCGGCGGTGGCGCCGATACCCTCTTTGCCGGTAATGGCAATGATACCGTGTTCGGAGGAGCAGGAGCTGACTTCCTATTTGGTGAGGGCGGCAACGACACGCTGGACGGCGGCCTGGGGATTGACACAATTCTCGGCGGCGAAGGCGATGACACCATCAACGTCACCGTCGGACAAGGTCGCGACCTGATTGATGGCGGACTTGAAGACACCGCAGGCGACACCGTGGTCGTCAATGGCGATGCCACTGACGAAATTTTCTGGGTCTTCACCCGTGCCGCCTGGGATGCGGTGCCCGGCAACAACATCGCCGCCCTCAACCCAGGAACGGAAATTGTCATTACCCGCAACGGTCAGAATTTCGCCTCCGTCGTGGCGCAGCTGATCGATATTGAAGAAATTGTCATCAATACCGGCGACGGTGCAGATCAGGTGTTCCCGGTCGGCGACTTCAGCCCGACGAACTTGAACTTCAATACCATCACCATCATCGGCGACGAGGGTGACGATACCGTCGACATCACCAACCTGCAGTCGGCGCACCGCATCCTGTTCCGCTCAAACGGCGGCAACGACACAATCGTCGGCACATTGCGGGCGCAGGACGTGATTGAGCTGGCTGATGGCAGCGATCTGTCGGGCTACCAACTGATCGACAATGGCGACGGCACGAGCACGTTCACGAACGGGACGCACTCGATCACATTCACGGGTCCCGTTCCGCCTCAGTTCCAGGCGGCCTCGTCGGGTGATGACGACGAGAGCGAGAATGAAGATAGTGAGAGCGAGACCGAGGTCGAGGACGACGAGACCGAAAGACGAGCAATCGTCTAACTCCACGAGCAATCCTCCCACGGGTACGGGGTCAACGTCTGCCCAGTATGTGATGTTCATCGGCACCGCCGCCGCCGATACCGCCATGGGATCTGCCTTGGCCGATACCCTAACCGGTGAAGGTGATGACGACACCCTGTTCGGCTGGGATGGTGACGACACCATCGCCGGTGGCGCCGGGAACGACTACCTCGATGGCGGCGCAGGCGACGACCTGATCCTCGGCAATGCTGGTGACGACACGATCAACGCCGGCTCCGGCAACGATACGGTCCTGGGCGGCGACGGTGCCGATACGATCGATGGCGGTGACGGCGATGACGTCATCACGGGTCACCAGGGACGCGACATCATGAATGGCGGTGCCGGAAACGACATCTTCCGGGCCACGTCCGGCGACGGCGATGATGTGGTTGACGGCGGTGCCGGCATCGACACCGCGGACTATTCTGCACTGAATACCTCCGTCACGGTCTTCCTGTCGGAGACGGGCGTGGGTACGGCGGTCAGCAGCGACGGCGGCAGCGATACGCTCCGCGGGATCGAGAATGTTGTCGGCGGTGCCGGTGACGATGTGATCGTGGCCAGCACTGCGGCCAACGTCATGGAAGGCGGCATCGGTAACGACATCTTCGTCTTCAATTCAGCGGCTCACGCAAACGGCGATACCATCGCCGATTTCCATGAGGGCGATCTCATAGATCTGCAGCCGCTCTTCGCCAGCCTGAGCCTTGGAACGGACGCCGAAAGCCACTTCAATGCGGCCACGACGTTCAATGTCGCCGGCGAATTCAGACTGCGGACAGATGGTCTCGACACCGTCATCGAAGGTACGACCGATGCGGACGGTGACATTGACTTCTCGATCCGCATCCTGAACCGGACTGACTTGGACGTGACGAGCGACTTTACCTAGCGCATGCGGATAATCCGGGCGGCGGCTGATAAGCCGCCGCCCGCACGCAGATTTTCCATGACGTGCCGGTGGGTCCGGCAACGCCGACGGGGGCCAGAATGCGCAAGAAAGTTACTCGCAAGGTATTCGAGAAGAAGCGCACACCACTCGACGAAATCAGCGGCCTGCGCCGGATCTTCATGTTCGTCTTCGCGGTCTCCGGTGTCGTCAACATTCTGGCGCTCACCGGTTCGCTCTATATGTTGCAGATCTACGATCGCGCACTGACCAGCCAGAGTGTCCCCACCCTGCTGGCCCTTTCCGCCCTGGCCGTCGGGCTCTACCTCTTCCAAGGCGTTCTTGACGTCTCGCGATCGCAAATTCTCGTGCGTGTCGGTGCCAAGGTCGACCGCAGCATGGCGCCCCTCGCCCATCAGGTCGTCATTGACATGCCGCGCTTCGGCTTCTCCACGGCAGAAGCGAACGAGCGCGGCCGGGACGTCGATACCTTGCGCCAGTTTCTTGGCAGCCAGGGACCGCTCGCCCTTTTCGATCTGCCGTGGATGCCGATGTATGTGGCATTCGTCTATTACCTCCATCCCTGGCTCGGTTTCCTCACCATGGGGGGCGCGCTGGTTCTGACAGCCTTGACAATCTTGGCGGAACTCCTGACCCGCAAACATTCCACCGCAGCCCAACAGACGTCCGTCGCGCGCGCGGCGATTGCCGACAGTCACGCCCGCAACGCCGACGTCATCCGCGCCATGGGGTTCTCGTCCCGTGCCGTTGCGCGCTTCGAGAAGATCAACACCGAGCATTTGACGCTTCAGACCAAGACCAACGACGTCGCCGGAACCCTGAGCGGCATCTCGAAGGTGCTGCGAATGATCCTGCAATCGGCGGTGCTGGGCCTTGGCGCCTACCTGACCATCATGGGTGACCTCACCGCTGGCGCAATCATCGCCGCCTCGGTCGCGTCCGCCCGTGCTCTGGCCCCGGTCGATATGGCCATCAGCCAGTGGAAGAACGTGGTGGCCGCGCGCCGCAGCTACGCCCGCCTCACCGAAACGCTGACCTCGATTGATCCCGACAAGCCCACCGTCACCCTGCCTGCTCCGGCCCAGAACCTAAAAGTGGAACGCATGACGATTGCGGCGCCCAGCACCGGCAACGTGATCCTCAGCGACATCGCCTTTGAACTGAAGGCTGGCGATGCCGTCGGCATCATCGGGCCGAGCGGTGGCGGCAAATCGACATTGGCCCGCGCGCTGACAGGTGTGTGGCCCTTGCTGCGCGGCAACGTCCGTCTTGACGATGCTGACTACAGCCAGTGGCTCGCCGACGATCTGGGTGCCCACATCGGCTATCTGCCCCAGGAAGTGTCTCTTCTGGATGGCACCATCAGCGAGAACATCTGCCGTCTCGATCCCAATGCCGATGGCAGGAAAATTCTCGAAGCCGCCCAGGCCGCCGGCGTCCACGAAATGATCGTGCGCATGGCCGACGGCTACGAAACGATGCTAGGTCCGAACGGAACGTCTCTTTCGGCCGGACAGCGCCAGCGTGTTGCGCTCGCGCGCGCCTTGTATAACGATCCCTTCCTCGTCGTTCTGGACGAACCGAATTCCAACTTGGATGCGGAAGGCGAAGCGGCCCTTACAACGGCCATCAAGCGCGTGCGCGATCGAGGCGGCATTGTCGTCATTATCGCTCACCGGCCGAGCGCACTCGCTGCCGTCGATCTCGTCGGTGTTATTCAAGGCGGCAAGCTGACGGCGTTCGGACCCAAGACGGAAATTCTTTCGCCGCCTGCGGCTGCTGCTAAGGTGGCTCCAGCGCGCCCGAATATCCGGCCCGCAGTTGGCGCTGCCTGAGGTCTGTCATGACAGCCAAGAGCGACCATTATCTAGAACTGAACGACGACGGGACTCCCCGCCGCAAACACGATATCGAGCCGCGCCGGGCGGGGGCGCCGATCCTCCACAGCACGGTCATGCTGGCGCTGCTCAATGTATTCATGTTGCTGCGGAACATTATCACGTGGGAAGAGAAGGCCGCCGGAACCCATGAACCGGCCAACCTGGAGGGCCGTCCCCACGCCCCACCGGGCGACCAGGATGAAGGCGACGGCGAAGCGGCCAATGCCGCGCGTAATAGCCCGGATACCGCACCCAAAGACGCCATACCCGAAGTCGACACCGTCAAGCCTGGTTCGACGGCGGGGCTACGCCGATCCAACATCGATTTCCACCCCATCGATGATCCGGCAGCCAACCCCCGCCTGACACCGACAAGTCTCAACGCGCCGGCGAATGACAATGAGACCCTTTACGGGGCCGCACCGGGAAGTTCGATCGGCCTCAGTCCTGACGACCCGTTCCAGAATATTCCCGAACCGTCCACCGGCGGTGGCAACAGCCCCGATCCTTGGAGCCTCGTCACCGACGATAGTATTCCAGTTGCCTCGCGGGCCCACGGCGCCGGGGACCGGAACCAATAACGACAACGACGATGATGAGACCGACCGGGAAGCTAACCGGCTGCCCATTATCGCCTCGTTCGTCATTCTTGAAAGCCTCGTTCTCAACAAGGCGATCAGCATCACCGAGGCCGACCTGCTGCGTCATGCCATCGACCTCGACGGGACCCCGCTGCACGTCTCCAATCTGAGCGTCTCAAATGGCCACTTGGTCGCGCGCGCCGACGGAACATGGATCTACATTCCCGAATTCAACGACACGTCGCTGGTTCGGTTCACCTATCAGGTGACGGACGGGGAAGGCTCTATTGCCCAGACCGCGTTCATGCCGTTTGCTGCCAATCCGTACGACGCGCTGCAGGGCACGGCATCTGACGACCGCCTACTGGCCACTGACGCGGATACCATCATGGATGGCGGCGCTGGAGACGACGTCCTCGTCGGCGGCGAGGGTGACGATGTCATCGCTGGCGGCGACGGCAACGACCGGATTGTTGCGGGCGGCGGCGACGACGTCATCTACGGCGACGCTGGCGATGACGTCATCTTTGCAGGAACCGGGAACGACGTCGCTTATGGCGGGGCGGGCAACGACATCATCTTCGGCGAATCCGGCCGCGACCATCTCTACGGCGACGCGGGAGATGACTGGATCTCGGGCGGCGACGACGGCGACTTCATCTGGGGCGGCGACGGTAACGACGAAGTCCTCGGCGACGCGGGTGACGATTTCATTTTCGGTGAAGCCGGCGATGATGCTCTCTACGGCGGGGCGGGTGACGACGTCATGTCCGGCGGCGAGGGCGAAGACGCCATGCACGGCGGCGAAGGCAACGACATATTTCTCGCGATGTCCGGCGACGGAGACGATAGTTATAATGGCGGTGACGGGATCGACACGTACGATGCGTCGGCCACCTCTTCCCCCATCACAATCAATCTCGCTGACGCCACCGCCTCCAGCATCGATGTGGGCGACGACACAATAGACAATGTCGAAAATGCCATCGGCGGTTCGGGAGATGACATCCTGATCGCCAGCGATGCCGTGAACATCTTGTCTGGCGGCGACGGCGACGACATCTTCGTTTTCACCTCCGTATTGTCCGCTGGCGGCGGCGGGCCGGGATCGCGCGACCGCATTCTGGATTTCGAGGTTGGCGACCGCATCGACCTCGATGAAATCGGCGACGAGATCGAGGATGCCTTCAACGCGACCTTCGAGGATACGGGAATCCGCAAGTTCGTTTTGCTGTCACAGGCTCAGGAGTTCAGCCGGCCCGGACAAATGCGGTTCAAGTACGACACGGTCGGCGACACCCAAGTCACCGTGTTGGAAGGCAATACAGACATGGACGCGGACGCCGAGTTCGAGATCGAACTGACCGGCTTCTACGAACTGCGCGACGAGGATTTTCATTGGCGAGCCTGAAGACGAGCCCTTGACGCCGAGCGGCGTCCGGGTTCGCGCGTCTTGGTGTGGTTCGATAACGGAGTGGGACAGAGATGGCGAGCAACGACAGGCAGACGGGCAATGCCGCTTCGACCCAGACGGATGCCGCCGACTTCCCGATCTCCGGCCGCATTGTCTTTGCCACCGTGGTCATGGCCGTGCTGACATTCGGCATCGGCGGCTGGGCAGCAATGGCCAACCTGACGGGCGCCGTGATTGCGCAAGGCACATTTGTCGTCGAACGCAACGTCAAGAAGGTGCAGCACAGTTACGGCGGCATCGTCTCGGCCATCCACGTGCGTAACGGCGACCGGGTGACCGCGGGCCAGCCTCTGCTGCAGCTTGACCCGACGCAGATCCGCGCCGAACTCGAAATTATTCGATCGCAGATCCTGGAACTCACCGTCCGCAGCGGCCGGCTGTCCGCGGAAGGCGATAATCTGTCTGAACTCGCTTACCCTGAGACGTTGACGGCCAATAATCCCGATGCGCAAGCCGCCGCCGCCGGCGAAATTCGCCTCTTCCATGAAAACAGGCGGACCCGCGAAGGCCAGAAAGAGCAGTTGCAGCTTCGGATCGAGCAATTGTCCGAAGAGATCACCGGGCTCTCCGCCCAGCGTGACGCCAAGGCCGGCGAACTCCAGCTCATCCAAAAGGAGCTTGAGCAGGTCCGAAAGCTGCATGAGAAGCAACTGACGTCCGTGTCGCGGGTCTACGCGATGGAGCGTGAAGCCAAGCGCCTTGGAGGCGAACACGGCGGATTGACGGCCCAGATCGCGCGGGCCAAAGGCCAGATCAGCGAGATCAATGTCGAGATCCTGTCTGTCGACGCCAATGCCCGCGCCCAGGCGCAGCGCGAACTGCGAGCCATCGAAGGCCGATTGGCCGAACTCATCGAACGCGAGGTCGCCGCCAACGACAAACACAAACGGGTCGATCTGCGCGCACCGCAAGCGGGCACCGTTCATGAATTGGCCGTGCACACCATCGGCGGCATCGTCTCTCCCGCAGAGCAGATCATGCTCATCGTCCCCGATGAAGATGATCTATCCATTCAGGCGCGCATCTCACCGAACGACATCGATCAGGTTGTCGTCGGCCGGCCGGCCAAGCTGCGGCTGTCGGCCTTCAACCAGCAAACCACGCCGGAACTGCCTGGACACGTGGTCCACGTCGCCGCCGACGTGACCATCGACCCGAAATCGGGTGAAACCTATTATCTGACCCGTCTCGAGCTGGACCAGAAGGATCAGCGGAGCGTGGGCGGTCTGGCATTGGTGCCCGGCATGCCTGTGGAAGTCTTCATGGCCACCGGCGAGCGCACAGCTCTCTCCTACCTCGCCAAGCCATTCACCGACCAGATGAATCGGGCCTTCCGCGAATAGCCCTCACGGTGACGGCCCGGGCCTGTCACATGCTCATCGCGCGACGCCACGGGCTTCGCTCGCGTGCCCCCCGGGCAACGGTTGCCAAGCTCAAAGAGCCCGCCTATTGCTTGCCTCATCCGGGGCCGGTGATCCTGATGGCGACAACCTTATAGTCTCAGAACATCGCAGGGGCGTGGCCTTGGCCTCCCGCACAGTTCTGCGCGTGTGAGAGGTAAATCCAAATGTCGCGCTTCTATGGTAGCTCCGGGGCCGCTCAAGTTATGAGAAATGTGAGATCGGAATGCGCAGGCGCTTCCTAGCTTGGATCGTCGTTCTCCTCGCGATGGTGGGAATCGCGGGAGGGCTCGGTCTATATAAGTTCAATGAGATCCAGGCTGGCATCGCGGCGGGCGCCGCGCGGCCCGAACCGATCGAGCAGGTGGCGATGGCGCGCGCCTCCAGCGGCGCGTGGGCGCCGACGACGCGCGCCATTGGAACCGTCGTGGCCTTCCAGCAGTTGGAACTGCGCAACGAGATTGCCGGACTGGTCGCCGCGCGCGGCTTTGCCTCCGGTGATATCGTGGAAAAGGGGCAAGTTCTCGTTCAATTGGATGACAGAGAAGAGAGAGCGGCCCTTTCCGCTGCCGAAGCGGAGCGCCGGTTGGCCAAGACCGTGCTCGATCGCCGCGCGGGACTGCGCGACAGCGCTGCCTTTTCGTCCCTGGAGTTCGACAAGTCCCGCGAAGAATTGGCCGCCGCCACGGCGCGCGCCGAACGGCTCAAGGTGGCGATCGACAAAAAGCGTATGACGGCCCCGTTCAAGGCCCGCATCGGGATTTCCGACCTGCAGCCCGGCGCCTATCTGGAATCCGGCACGATGATCGTCCGGCTTCAGGGTGTCGATGACGATGTCTACATCGACTTCTCGCTGCCCCAGGAGAACGCGGCTCTGCTTGCCCCGGGCCGCGTTGTGAGCATCACCAGTCCGGCACTGCCGGGAGGCCCGCGCGAGATCACCATTCAGGCCGTCGATGATAGTGTCGATACCGCGAACCGAACCGTTCGGTTCCGCGCCGTTGGCAAAGGCCTCGGTCATGTTCTGCGCCCAGGCGCATTCGTGGATGTGGTTGCCGCAACGGCAAAGCCGGTTTCGCGGGTTCTCATTCCGTTGTCGGCCGTACGCCGCTCGCCCAACGGCCAGCACGTCTTCGTCATCGACACCAAGGACGGTAAATCGCGCGCGCGCGAACGCCCTGTTGAGACGGGCGCCATGGTGGGCGAACTCGTGATCGTGGAAAAGGGTCTCAAAGAGGGTGAACTGATCGCAACAGCCGGATCATTCAAGTTGCGGGACGGTCTACTCGTGACTGTTGAGGCCGCAGCGGATACGGCCGCACCGGCTGTGGTCAACTGAGGGCGCAGGGGAAAAATATGCGTGCGCTCGATATCTTCGTTCGCCGGCCGGTCATCGCCATTGTTCTGAACTTGGCGCTGGTCCTGATCGGCGTGCGCGCGGCCTCGCAGCTGCCTATTCAGCAGTATCCGCGTATCGAAAGCTCTTCGATCCTGATCACGACGGTCTATATCGGCGCGTCTGCGGAAACCATTCGCGGCTTCGTGACAACGCCCATCGAGCGGGCGGTCTCCTCGCTCACTGGCATCGACTACGTCGAAAGCTCCAGCGTGCCGGGCCTCAGCACGGTAACCGTGCGCCTCAAGCTCAATCAACCCAGCACCACGGCCTTGGCCGAGGTGGGCAACAGGCTCGACCAGATCCGGAGCGAACTGCCGACCGAGATTGAGTCGCCCGTCGTCGAGGTGCAGCGCGCCGACCGGCCCTACGCCACGTTCTACGTCAGCGTCACATCCGAAACGATGACGCCCTCCCAAGTCACCGATTTTCTGGTTCGCAACATCCAACCGCGCTTGAGCACAATTCCCGACGTGCAACGCGTCGGACTTGAGGGAGCACGCCCTCAGGCCATGCGCATCTGGTTGGATGCCGAGCGGCTCTCCGCCTTCGGGCTCAGCGCCAACGACGTCCAGGACGCCCTGACCCGCAACAACTTTCTCGCGGCTGTCGGCCGGGCAAAGAATAACGACGTGCAGGTCGACTTGCTCGCCGATACCGACTTGCGCAAGGCGGAGGAATTCGAACGCCTGATTGTGCGGGAAGACCGCGACCGCATTGTCCGCATTTCGGATCTGGGCCGCGTCGAGCTTGGCGCGGAAGAAGAGACGTCGAACGTGCGCCACAACGGCAAGGATGCGGTTTATCTGTCCGTGTGGCCGCTTCCGGGCACGAACGAAATCAAGGTCGCGGTCGATCTACGACAGGAAATTGCGAAGATCGGACCGACGCTCCCTGCCGGCATGGAGATCGCGCTGGCCTACGACGGCGCCGTCTACATGGAGAACTCGATCAGGGAAATTTTGACGACCTTTGTCGAAACAGTCCTGATCGTTGGCCTGATCGTTTTCCTGTTTCTGGGTTCCGCCCGCAGCGCTCTTGTGCCCCTCGTTACGATTCCGATCTCTCTCGTCGGCGCCACGGCAGCCATGATGGCCATGGGATTTTCCCTCAATCTACTCACCTTGCTCGCCATCGTGTTGTCGGTCGGAATCGTGGTCGACGACGCCATCGTGGTCGTGGAAAATGTTTCGCGGCACATGCGTGACGGCATGGGGCGCATCCAGGCGGCCCTGGTCAGCTCGCGCCAGCTCTTCTCGCCGATTATCGCCATGACCATCACGCTCGCGGCGGTCTACGCACCGATCGGTTTTCTTTCCGGATTGACCGGCGTTCTGTTCAAGGAGTTCGCCTTTACGCTCGCGACCGCCGTCATCATGTCGGGCTTCGTCGCCATCACGCTGTCGCCAATCATGAGCGCTTATACCGCCCCGGAAGGCGGTCACGAAAGCCGCTATGCCCGCTTCATCGGCCGCCAGATGGATCGGCTGGCAGAGGCGTATGGCCACTTCCTTGATGTCATTTTGAATCTGCGGGGACCCATCCTGGCCTTCGCGGCGTTCATCGGCATTCTGGCCGTCCCGCTCTATATGTTCTCGGGCAAAGAGCTCGCCCCCGTCGAGGACGAGGGCTTCATCTTGCTGATCGTCAACTCGGCCCCCGACGCTTCCCTGCCCTACACGGCCGGTCACATGGACAAGGTCTACGACGTGGGCAAGGCTCTGCCCGAGTTCGACGCCATGTTCGAGATCGTTTTTCCATCCAGCGGCTTTGGCGGCTATCTGTTCAAGAATTGGCGGGAGCGCGAGCGCAGCGCACACGAAATTCAGCCAGAGGTTTTCGCCGGGGTCTCAGCGATCAAGGAACTGCAAATCTACGCGGTTCTGCCGCCACCCCTCCCGGGGGCCGGGAATTTCGACGTGGAGTTGGTTCTCAAGGGCCCAGGCACGCCTGAGCAGATGGCCGACTATGCCCGCCAGCTCGTTGCTGCAGCCTTTGCAAGCGGCAAGTTCATGTTTGCCGATACCGATCTCAAGATCGACCTGCCTCAGGTGCGCGTCGTCATCAATCGCGAGCGCGTTGCGGATTTGGGGCTCGATCTCGCCGATGTCGGCCGCCAGCTGGGCATTCTTCTCGCCGGCAACTACGTCAATCGCTTCACGCAAGAGGGCCGCGCCTACAAGGTGATCCCCCAGGTCGAGCTGACGGCACGGGCCGCGGCATCAACCCTGCTCGACTACAAGGTGCGCACGCGCGCCGGGCAGCAGGTGCCCATTTCCGCCTTCGCGACCCTGGAGACGACCACCGCACCGCGGACACTGGCCCGCTTCCAGCAGGCGGACAGCTTCCGGGTTTATGGAGGCGTACCGCCCGGCGTAACAAAGTCCCAAGGGCTCGACGCCCTGGAAGCTGCGGCGAAATCAATTCTTCCGGCGGGTTACACAATCGACTACGCGGGCGAATCTCGTCAGATCCGCCAGGAGGGAACGACACTGGCAGGCACACTGGGCTTCTCGATCCTGCTGATCTACCTGGTGTTGGCCGCCCAGTTCGGCAGTTTTCGTGATCCCCTGGTTGTTCTTCTGGGGTCGGTGCCGCTCGCCTTGTCCGCCGCGCTGGTCTTTACGTTCTTCGGCTTTACGACGATCAACATCTTCAGCCAAATCGGCCTCATCACACTCGTCGGGCTCATCGCGAAGAATGGCATTCTGATTGTATCCTTCGCCAACGAATTGCAGGAATCCGGCCTCGACAAGGTGGCGGCCATCCGTGAGTCGGCCAAGACACGTCTGCGTCCAATTCTCATGACGACGGCAGCCACCGTATTCGGCCACATGCCCCTGGTGTTTGTGACGGGCGCCGGCGCCGAAGCCCGCAACAGCATCGGCATCATGCTGGTCAGCGGCATGGCGATCGGCACGTTGTTTACCCTGTTGATCCTGCCGGTGATCTACCTTGCCATCGCCGCGACCCACCGCCCGCGCGCGACGGAAGATGACATTGATATGTCGGCCGTTAAGCCCGCGGTGGCCTGACCGCTGGGCTGGAGCTTTGTTCACGCCTCACGCCTGGCCTTAAATTGCGTGATCTCCGGACCGATTGAATTCATGCCTACGGATCTTCGAGTCCCGCTTGGAGCAAAAAGTCGTGCGTGATAGGTCTATCCGCTGACTCATCTTGATGGATACTGCCTTGTGAATCGCCGCTCGTTTATCCATTTGGCTTTGGGGGGAACATTGGCCAGTGCTGTCCTCGGGTCCGCCTGTCAGCCGCCGCCGATACGATCCCGCGCGCAGTTGTTCGGCTTCAATCTGATCGCCTGGGACCGGCGCGCGTTGACCAATGCAACGGCTTGGCGAAAGTCTATTGCAGCCTTACATGGTCTGGGCATCAGCCGGGTCACGATCGTCCCCTATCAGCTTCTGGATCCGGATAGTCTCCGCCTGCTGTCCAAGAGTCAGTTTGATCTCGTCTTTGGCCCTTCCGCCGAAGTCGTGGCCGAAATCATCCGCTACGCCAAGACGCTGAACATGAGCGTCAGCCTCAAGCCGATGATCGAGATCGACAACGAGGAGGGCGAGGGTGACATCTGGCGCGGCACGGTGAAGATTGGTCCAGACAAGGCTGGCGCATTCTTCGACAGTTATCAGGCCCACATCCTCCAGATGCTCAAGGTAGCCGTCGATGAGGGCGCAGACCGCTTCTACATCGGCTCCGAACTGGCAGGCCTCGTGACCGACAAACGTCACACCGGAAGATGGCTCGATCTGATCGTAGCCTGCCGGCGCAGCCTGGGCGATAGTTCATGCCTTCTCACCTACGCCGCCAACTTCGACGAGTATGAACAGGTGCCGTTCTGGAGCGAACTCGATGAGATCGGCGTCGACGCCTATTTCCCTCTCGCGCGAAAGAAGGAGGCGGCGGGGCTCCTGCAACCGGGCCACGAACTTCTCCGCAAGCGCTTTGATAAGGTTCTGATAGACCTGCAAGCGTTTTCGAAGCGCATGAAGCGGCCCATGTTTCTGGCCGAGTGGGGTGTCGTGCCCTTCGACCTGACCACGACCGAGCCCTCGGCAGCCCAGCCATCCGAGTCGTATGACCTTGGCGAGATGCTGAACGCCTACACGGCGGTCATCGGTGCTGTGCAGGCACAGGGCGACTGGCTCGCCGGATGCGACTTCTGGCACTGGAGCGTTTCGTCCCACAATGACAGCAACTACAGCATCGACGCGGGAAGTCCCGTCGCCGAAATGCTGCGCTCGGCCGCCATGCTATGAGGTAATCGCCGGACCAGCCGCGATACCCGCGCCTGCCTGGACGACGCGCCTCTCCACAGTTGCCCCACGGGGCTTGCGGCCATTGACGAGCCGATCAACGATCCGGGACGCGGCATGCCCATCTCCGAATGGACTATCCGCGTTGACGCGCGTGGGCTTATGGCCATGCGTAAGAGCCCGCACCGTTTCTACGATGGCGGCCTTATCGCAGCCGACCAGATGACCAAAGCCGGCTTCCACGACTTCCGGCCGTTCGGTCACATCGCGCGTAATGACGACTGGAATTCCAAATGACGGCGCTTCCTCCTGGATGCCGCCGGAATCCGTCACCACTGTCCACGCCTGCATGAGCAGATAGACAAAGTCTGTGTATCTGAGCGGATCGATCAACATCAGGTTCTCGCTGTCCCCCAGATGCTCCTTGACCGCCTGCCTGACTGACGGATTGGGATGCACGGGGAAGACGAGTTGCTTATCGCCGTCAGCGGCCAACGTGCGCAACGCTTCAAGCACGCGCACCATGGGCTCACCGAAATTCTCGCGGCGATGACCCGTTACAAGAACAAGTTTCTTGTCTTTGGGTATGCGGGCAACATCGGGATTGTGCGGCATGTAGCCGTCCATCAGACGCGCGCGAACGAATTGCAGCGCATCGACAACGGTGTTGCCGGTCACGAGAATCTGATGGGGCGCGACGTGTTCGCGCAGCAGATTTTCCCGCGCAGCGCGCGTTGGCGGAAAATGCAGATCGGCGCCGACACCGATGACACGGCGAGAAAACTCCTCTGGCCACGGCGCCTGAAGGTCGTTGGTGCGAAGTCCCGCCTCCACATGCGCCACCGGTACCTTATGCAAGAAGCCCGCGATGCCGCCTGACATGGCAGAAAGCGTATCTCCCTGCACGATGATGGAGTCGTATGTTGTCCCGCGCAGGATCTTGCCGAGAAGCATCAGCATTCGCCCGGTCTTTTCCGGCAGGCTCTGCTGCATCATCACATCGTCAGCGGTATGCGTAACCTCGATCCCGAAGAGGTCGAGGAGGCCATCGGCCAGATCCACATGCTGCCCGGTCCAGAATGTCTCAACCGCCGCGCGTTTATGGGCGCGCAGCGCGCGATAGACCGGACCGAGTTTAATGATTTCGGGTCGTGTCCCAAATATCATGAGAGATCGATGCACGTTCATTCTCCTACTGCACACTGCCCGCAGACCGACGCGGAACAAACTCGAAGTGCCCTCATTGCAAGGAAATCCAC
Source organism: uncultured Alphaproteobacteria bacterium (assembly GCA_963786675.1). GTDB lineage: Bacteria > Pseudomonadota > Alphaproteobacteria > Rhizobiales > Hyphomicrobiaceae > JAGVSR01. The sequence goes on from CAWAZY010000003.1 coordinate 1,170,763, forward strand.
AGACCGGCGGACTTGGAATACTTGGCCACTGGCGTGCCGCCGCATCCCTGACCCTGACAGCCCCCACGCAGGAACGTTGTTCCCCTTTTGGTGGCGGGAGCCGCCGCTTCCGCCGCGACTTTGCGCGGTGCTGACTTCGCCTTTGCGACCTTGCGGTGAGAACCCTTCTTGGACTTCACCCGGAGCTTTGAAAATTTGGTTCGCTTCTTGATTGTTGCGGCTTTCTGGAGCGCCTTCTTGCCTGCACGCTCAGCAGCGGCAAGGCTCTTGACGGATGCCGCCTTCGCAATCACCTCAGGAGAGACCACCGCATTTTCAATTTCTGCTTCAGTTTCTTTCGCCGCAGCGATGCTGCGCAACGCCTCGCCCGCGATTTCATTGCGCTCATAGGCCTCCTCAGAATCAGTTTCCGCACCGGTCGCAACGGCCAGAGCGACATCCGTCGCGGCGATCGCAGCTGGCGTGGCCTGAGAGAGGAGGTTGGCATCACGCTTTGCCCGTTCAGCAAGCGATGCCCCCGCAAGGCTCATGACGCTCTCGCGCGTCTCGGTGGTCGCGCCTTCTCTGCCCAGTTCCGAAACAACCAGCTCTTCGAAAGGCGCCATGGCCGAGGGAACGGCCCCAGCCAAAACATCCGCGTCACGCTTTGCCGTGTCCGCGAGGGAGGATCCTGCCAGACTCATGATGCTCTCACGTGTCTCCGTGGACATGCTTGTCCCGGACGCCTCGGCAACGACTGTCTGATCTGGAGACGCCAGCTCTGACGGAACGGCTTGCGCCAGGATCTCCGCGTCGCGCTTCGCCCAATCGGCCAGGGAGGCCCCGGCCAAGCTCATGACGCTCTCTCGCGTCTCAGTGGGTGCGATCACGGCGTCGGCCAGCGGGGTTTCTTCGTCGCCCGTCAGGTCTTCATCATTTTCTTGCAGCAGCGCAACCACATCGCCGCGTACGGCAGGCCGGGCCAAATCAATCAAACTTTGGTCACCACGCGCAATCTCCTGCAGGCTGACCTCAGCAAGTGACGTCGCTGTGGCCCGCAGAGCGGCACGCGTAACGGGATCATTGCGCACCTGTTCCGCAGGCGCTCCGTCCGCCGCTGCGGACGTCTCTGACTCTAAGGCGTCTTCGCCTTCGTCTTCCGCCATGGCAACCGTGACTTCGGATTGCGTTGCGACGCGCGCCGGCAACGCCGCGGTGATGACCTCATCGTCACGTGACCGGGCACTCTGGAGGCTGAATTCAGCAAGCGTCTCCGCGGTCTGCCGTAACCTGTCTGCCGCCTTTACCTGCCCCGAGACAGTCGCTGTTGCCATATCAGACGGCAATGCGTCCTCTACGGGGTCCAAACCGGCGCCGAGCTGCCGGCCCTCCACGATGCGCTGTTCCTCCCGGTCGAAGAACTCCGATGTGATGACGTCCGACAGCTGTTCAGTGACAGGCGTCATCAGCGGCTCGTAGATGCGCAGGCCACCCGCCACGAGCAGAGCGACGCAAGCGAAGGCCACCGCGCCGCCGATACGGTTGGAGAAGGACATGCGGGTGGCTGGACGCTTGCCGGCCGCGCTGCGGGCTACGGCAACACTGGCTCCGGCTAGGTTGAATGTAGCGGGAAGTTCATGCTGGGTCTTGGCCCAGGCGATGGGCTTGGACGCCAGCCCCGACTTAACAATGAAGCTGCGCCAAGCCCGCGCTGCCGCCAGGGCATTGATGATAAGTGCGAAGGGCCACCGCGCGAACAGCCCCAGCACGTCATAGCTTCCATAGATCTTGCGCAGAGAAAGCGATTTCTGAACCAGACGCAAGACGAGGCTCACGCTGTTGAGCGCGAGAACAGCGAGAAGGAGCGATCTCTGCCAGGGTGCGAACGCGCTGAAATCCGGACGGACGACGAGGCACGCAGCAAGAAGAACAATGGAGAACAGCGGCAGAAAATTCGCGACTGCGCCTTTGCGATCGCGGTATAGGAAAAACCGGTTCCATGCGCTGCCAAACCAGCCCAAGCGGCGGGCACTCTCAAAGCCGATACCGAACGTCCATCGCGTACGTTGACGCAACGACGCCCCGAACGTCTTGGGAAAGTACTCGAATGTCGCAACAATGGGGGACCCTGGTGCGGTGACATCCCGGTAGCTCGCGAAAGCCGTCGAGAACCCCGCCTGGTGGGCTTCCGCCCCCAAGACGTAATCCTCGGTCACGCTGCCTGGCTGCAAGACGTGTCCGCGTTCGGCAATGAAATGCAGGATCAGATCCTTGCGCAGGCATGTGCCGACACCCGCCGACGGAACGAAGGCACCAAGCTCTTCGCGCAGCAACATTTCTCCCGTATGGCGCTCAGCAAACTCCTCCATGTAGGTGGCGGCGACCAGTGATCTGTCGCGTGAATCCAGCGAGAAAATCGGGATCTGGATCATGGCGTGATGGCGCGACTCGATCGCGTACACGTCAAAGGATCGCGGTGCGATCACATCCTCGCTGTCATGCATAATGACGAGTTCGGGCGCAGACGCGGGCTTGGCGAAAACACGCGCGAACATTTCGTTGAGCATCTGGCCCTTGGACGTCGGACCATTGCGCCGGTTTACGACGACTTCGACTGAACCGGGGAAACGCTCAGCGAGCGCCTCCGCCACGGCCACCGTCTCGGTGTCATTGGGATAGACGCCAAGCACGAACCTGACTGGGCCGTAGGTGAAATTGGCCAGATTTCGTTCGACCATCGGACCGAGCACGTCGGCCTCGTGCCAGTTGGCAACGAAGATGGCAATTTGAGGCTTATCGCCGGCGGCGGGCGAGATTTCGGGTGTGAGCGGCTTGGATCGCGACTTAGGAACCTTCCACCACGTCAGAATGTCGACGATGATGTCATCGAGCGACCCGAGGAGAACGATCAACCCGAGCAGCAATAATGCCGAAGCCAAGAAGTGTTCCATAACGCGTACTCATACTCATACACAAAAATGCCCGCGGCCGGAGCGAGCCCCGACTTAGTTCGGCGTCGCGGCGGGCGCGTGAACCGAACCAAGTTGGCCGACAGGCTTCAGGGAGTCTTCGAAGTCAGGCAGGCTCGTGAACCGGTAGCCCAGCAGCTTCAAACCAATGAGAAGCTTGCGCAGCTCAAGAGTGTCGCCCTTGAACCGGCCGATGCCACCATCCTCCTTCATCGAGAAGATGTAAGGGTGATAGAAGAACGAGGCCCAGTAATCGCGCACCACGATATTACGGCGCGCATCCGCCAGAAGGTCGTCGGCCGAACGGAGAAACGACGTCTGTTCAGATGTGGCATACGACATGTACCCCAGCGTCTCAGGCACAATTCTTTGCCCATAGACGTCGCGATAAATCTCGAACGGGAACATCTGTGTCAGACCGCCCTCGGACTTGGTGTCCCGATCGCGGTAGAGCTTTTCAGACTGAGCTTTGAGCGCATCGGCCGTGACGGACGTCATGGCGAGGCTTGCACTGCGATCCACAGCCGGAATGGTGAAGCGTGCGCCGAACGAGGATGAGTAGTAGGTGACCCGTCCGATCTGCCACGGGATCACCTCCGCAAACACGCGGGCATTGGTCGCCGAGGCATGATAGTGCGGCGTGACCCAGAAGCGCGGCGCGTTTCCATACGCTTGGAAAACCGGCAGCCCTTGCGCAAGACGGTCAAGCGTCCACGCCGGCGTGTCGTCGCCAATTGGCTTGTTGTCCACCATGTTCCAGAATTCGTAATCGTCACCCGATGTTCCCGAGTGCGGATTCTTCATGGTCCCGAACTGGTGGGTGACACCGTGCCAGACGATTGTGTTGCGCGGGTCGCCCTGCAGTTTGCGGATGAACGCCATGAAATCCGGTTTGGCGTCGGCCGGTTGCGGCTTGGTGATCTTGCCCGTACCGAAGGCATCGAACGGATCCGCAAAATAGGGAATGTGCGCCATCGAGAACGGCACATCTTCCGACTGGTGGGCCGCGTGCGCCGCGCCCAGCAAATCAAGTTCGTAGGATCCGTGAATGTCCTCGGTCCGCGAGAATGCAAGCGGCTGAGGGCGAAGGGGCTGTTCGTCGAGAATGTCGAAGAGAAGATCGGCGAACGCAAAATAGCGGTCGCCTTCGTGCATGTAGGAGAACGGCACATCGCCGACAATGAACTTCGATCCGTTGCGGAGGAAGTACGGCGACATCTGGCGGTTCGTATTGTGGATCAGATTGGCCAGCACATGATCCTTGGACGTTTCCCGGGTCGGGACGAAGCGGACGGCTGAGAACGCGCCTTCGGCGACGCCGCCGTAGACATCAACCGACTTCTTGAACAGCCGGTCCTTGTACGACACGTGCTGGAAGAAGGCCGGCTTCTTCGGATCAGACCGATCCGCTTCAAGCTGACCAGACACCACATGCTGGAAGGTGCGTTCGAAGTCCTTCTTGTCGAGTTCCTGTTGTCCAAAGCCGACCCAGGCAATCCGCTTAGTCGACGTGAAGAAGTCCGACAGGAACGCTTCTGGAATTTCAGAGTCCGGCGACGTTCCCAGATAAACCGTGCTCTTGCATGCCTCGAGATCGGCGGTCTCGAAACCGGAGATCGGACGCACCCGGATTTCGTAGTGCGGCCAATGTCCGAGCAGATTGGCCAACATGATCGCGTTGATCGGCCCGCTGCCGGGCGTCTCGGCATTGTCGCCGACCTCATCGTGATAAATGTTGATGCACGCGGCGCCCCGCACTGGCTCTGCGCGGGCACTTTCAATCGCTATCGGGGACATCAGCAGGGAAGAGAGAGCGTAGACGCAGAACTTGTTGCTCTGGAGTGTCATGGGAGGGACCACCGTCGGAGTTTTGATACGTTCGGGACGACTGGCCGTGATGCATGAGGCGATGCTTCGATAGTCACGCACACACTGGTTCAGTCACTTGATCGCCCTTGGGGCGAAACTCAGTTGAGATTTTCCGGCGGCACTCGGCCCGCCGTTTTTCATGTCCGCGCGCGCTCCAAAGCCCTCGCGTGGACTTCTGAAATTGGATCCACACGTTCCGCGAACGCATGGTCTTAATGGAATATTACTCTATGTTCGATAGCGGATTAAAGACAGGGCTGCGGCCCATATTCATCAGACCTTGGTCTACTTAATTAGAGCCGTGTGCTGAGATTGGTCAGAATTGAAGGGATCCAAAACGAGACAGCCCGTCATGGTACGTTCAGAATTCACAGCAATAGGCGTGCCAGAGGCATCTGGCGAGAAGAGACCAAAAACAAAACGGCCCGCAGGTTAGGTGCGGGCCGCTGTCTCTAGGGATGATGTTGGTTCGTGAGGTGCCCCTTGGGCTCCTCCTCCTAAAATGAGAAGGAGAAGCTCGCACCGCCATAGGCACCCTCGCCTCCGCTAGATGAGGCGAAACCAACCCCACCATTGTCGTCATCGACGAACTGGTGGCCCGCATTCAGGGTCAGTTCAGCAGGCATGTTTGGCGTGAGGTTGAAGCGGAAAGTCACGAAGCCACCAACACGCTGGTATTCCTCACCGTCGATCTCGCCGAACAGACCCTCTGGGCCCACGACGAAACGCTTGCCGTTGTAGCCTGTGCGGATCAAGGCATAGTAGGCGTCGAACGCGGTCGAATAGGCGCCGCTGAAACTCAGAAAGAACGGAATTTCGTAACTGGTTTCCGCGTCAAGCGCCACCTTGAAGCCACCTTCCGAACCCTGGATGTCGTTGCCAGGGTCAGCCGGCGAGAGATCGATATCCCGATACTCGAAGCCGACATAAGCGGTCGCTGTAAATACGCCCATCGTGCGCTGGTAGCCGATCATGACATCGAACGTAGCGGTCATCCGCGTCCACCGTCCCACCCGGCACGGTCGCTTCGTCATATTCGTAGTCGCCCGAGATGCCGACCAAGCGGAAAACAAAGCCATCCCGCGAGAAGTCGCCATTCAGCGACACGAGTGTACCGCCGTAAAAGGAGTGCGCATCATTAGAAACATCGACGCCTGAGAAGGAAACCACACGCTGGGTGTAGGAGCCGCCGTCCTGAACATCGCCATTGTAAACGTCGCCGCCAGCAAAAGCCGGAGCAGATGCGCAAGCGACCATCATGGCGGCGCCCGAAAACAAAGCCGCCTTGGTCTGCGCGAAAGCGCTAAATCGAATCATAGGTCAAACCCCCGTTGCAGTCACACGCGGTCGGACGCAGACAAACGGACGCAGACGAATCAATCGACCTTTGTTTGAGAATACCGATTCAGCTGGAGCGAGAGCAACGTTCCAAGCCGGAAAACCACGCTATTGTTCGAGCTCGTCAGCAGAAAAAGCCCGAAAAACCTGAGTTTCCGAACACGTCGTGATGCCGAATTGCATCACTGGGGACCACCGACCCGTAGCCAAAAATCAAGAGAACTGATGAAAATCAATCTCTAACCGTCCAGAGGTCTCGAGCGAACGACCCAAAGCTCGAACACTGTCAAGTCTTCTGATGTCTGACGTTCGGGTCCCGTGCTGCCTCAAGCGGCTTCGCACTTGGCTGGCGATGGGCCGGACAAGGAACCGTCCCCTCACGTCGGAACATCGTCGAGGGTGAGATGCTGGCGCGCCCCCTGCTCAGAAGCTTCAGGTTCGCAACCCGCAGGCGACCGCCTGGGCCAAATCGCGCTGCGGGGGCGAACAGCATCGTCTACTTCGAGCACTTCGCGCAGCGGCAGATTCCGGCAAGATGGATCTCGAAGTATTCGTCTCCGTAATCGTAGGACAGCTCTTCGCAAGCCTGGATGGTGCGCAGCGCGTAGATATAAACGCGGCGTTGCCGGATCCTGACCTCGCAATTCGGAGCGCAGGAATGGTTGACGAAGCGCGCGATATTCGCCGGAATGTTTCCGTCGATCATGCTCACATCACTCGTCCAGAAAAGGTACTTCCCACGATTGTCCTTCATCTGCTTGGCTGTAGCGGGGCGTCCAAGGTATTCGATGACAAAGGAACCCTTGGGTATGCGCTCTTGGGTGAAGAGCCCCCTGCCACTGTGTGACCGAAGGACTGTTAGCCGGAAGGGTGCAGGCATAACTCATCGCTCTGGTGTTTGCGCTGACCGTCGTCAGCTGAGGGTCCGGTTCCACAAACGAGGCAAGTGACTGACGCGAACAGCGACGGTTCCGGTCTCAACATCGCGGCCGGCGCACGGAACTCGAGGCAAAATAGACCCCCAGCCGAAATACCAATTCATTTTATATTATTCAAAAGGTTGGCGCGCCCGGCAGAGCTCGAATCTGCAACCCCCGACTTAGAAGGTCGGTGCTCTATCCAGTTGAGCTACGGGCGCGAACTTGATCGATACGGTTCGCTACACGGTTCATAGCTCGCCGTCAAAAACGTCCGTGACTTATCGAGCCTTTACCAAGGACCGGATGAAGCGGGCGCCGCGAAGGCAGGTGCTCTATCCAGCTGAGCTGCGGGATCGGTCGATAACGGGATTAGGTGAGGCCTGGGCCAAGTGCAAGGGCCGCGCGCGCCCCCCACGCACGCGGCCATCTGGCCGTTGTGAAATTCACGTCCCGCCACGGCCCATATCTCGGGGTCTAGTGCTATGGTTTCGGAAAAACGATGGGTCCGAGGCACCGACACAAGAGTTCGGGTGACCCGTGTCAGTGGGTCCAGTTCGTCCGGCGACCGAACTTGAAATTGTCCGCGTAGGCCTTGCGCAATGGCGTGCGCGGTGTCGGTTCGCGCAGGTCGTAAGCCAAGCCATTGCGGGTCGCATAGGCAATGGCTTCCTCTTTGGTGGCAAAGGTCAGCCGGATTTGCTGGCGCGTGTCGGACGAACTCGTCCAACCCATCAGGGGATCGATTTGCCGGGCGCTCGACGGCGCAAATTCCAGGACCCACTCCTGCATGCGCCCTTCGCCGGACTGCATGGCGGTTTTGGCGGGCCGGTAGATGCGGACGGTCATCGGACGCTCTCATCTCGGTTCGGCGTATGACACGCTACGGCGGGCCAACTTGCCCCATTAAGCCAGAATACCCGTTACGCCTGTGTGGGACCCGCATGGATCTGCGAGTATGCCCCGCTCTACACACGGGCGCGGCACGCGGACGGGACTTGGTCGGGGCGACATGATTCGAACACGCGACCCTCTGCTCCCAAAGCAGGAAAACCCGCCTTTTTCATACTGTACCGCATTGTTCCAGGTTGTTCCAGAGCGGCCATTTTAAGCTGTAATTTCCGCACTTTATGGCCTTGCCGTTCGTCTCAGGCTGTTCCAGGGTAGCTCACCTTGTAACGCAAAAACGGACCGGGAAATGGACCGGGAAAAATTTGGGACCGGGGAGTGACCCGTTTTGAGCAAGACGCTGGCCTTCAAAGATCAAGCAGTCAAGGGCGCCACCTACGACGGTGTGGGCCGGGAGACCGAGTACCGCATCGAGGGTCAACCGGGCCTCGTCCTCGTTGTCCAGCCGCCGGGCCGCAGTGGCGCCAGCCGGAAAACCTGGAAGTGCTACTACAGCGCCACCGTGGGCGGGGTGCGGCACAAGAGGAAGCCCACACTCGGGCAGTACCCCGGCACCACCCTGGCGACGGCCCGCCGCCGGTGCGCCGACATCATGGACGCCGTGGATGCCGGTCGTGATCCGGTGGGCGAAGAGAAGGCAAAGCAGGCCGAAGCCCAGCGCGCTCAGCTGACCTTCGCGGACATGCTGCAGGACTACGTCGAGGATCAGAGCGCCCTGGACCTCGTCACGATCGGCGAGATCGAGCGCGCCCTCAAGAAGGACGCCATTCCGCTCATCGGCGACAAGCGACCGGCGGAGATCACGCCGCTTGATATTGAGGGGGTGGTCGACGCCGTCTGCCAGCGCATGAACAACGAGCGTGCAGCACGGCTGAAGAAAGCCAACCCGAAAACAGACGTTGAGGTGTCTGACAGTCGCGACCATGAAATGGCGCGCCATGTGCTTCGCTATCTGAAACAGGTGTTCAACCACGCACTCATCGACAGTGAAGCCATGCGCGTGAAGTACGGCATCCAGACCAACCCTGCCGAGCGTCTGGGCCGCAGCAGACGCGGTAAGACTGGCCGATACGGGCGCCCAAAAGCCCGCAAACGCTTCCTGAACGACGCGGAGATCGTCGCCTTCTGGATGGCCATGGACGCCTCGAACATGGCACCCAGCAGCGCGCGGATGCTGAAGATCGCCCTCTTGACCGCAGTCCGCGCCAGCGAGGTCCGCAAGGCCACGATCGAGGAGCTGGACCTGAAAGCCACGCCGCCACGCTGGACCATCCCAAAGAAGCGCACCAAGCGCTACAAGCTCGCCGCCGACAAGTCATCGGTGCCCGACCACATCATCGACCTGCCACCCCTCGTGGCACAGCTTTTCGCCGCCCAGATCGGCAGCCGGAACGGCGGGCCGGTTTTCCTGTCAAAGGACACCGAGGACGGCTTCCCTGACGAGAAGCGTCTGCGGCAGGCCATCGTCCGGCTGTTCGATGCCGGGCTCCTCACCTGCCCGCATTTCAGCCCGCATGACCTGCGCCGCACGGTCGGGAGCGGGCTGGCTGCGCTGGGTGCGCCTGAGCTGGTCATCAAGCGGGTCTTGAACCATTCCGGCGAGGGCGTCACGCAAGTCCACTACCTCAAGAACAGCTTCGATCTGGAAGCCCGTGATTTGCTGATTCGCTGGTCGAACCATGTTCAAGGGCTGCTGAAGGCCTCAAATAGGCCCTGTGGAAAAACGTGATGAGCGCTTTTAGAAGCATTTACATGCGTTTTTTGGGCAGCAAAACGCGGGTTGAACCGTGTTTCATGTCAACACCCAGTTGACATCGGGCCAAAACTGTGCATTGACGAGTGTGCGGATCTGCGCGCATCGTCGCTCCATTCGGAGGGCGACATGACCAGTCACGCAACCACCACCATTTTGGACCCGACCATCGAGGCCGCCATCTCGCGCGCCGTCGAGGCCGCCATCTCGCGCGCTATCGGCAAGCCTGCAACCAAGACCCCAGCACATCTGGTGCCGCTGCCTGAGGACGCGATCATGGTCGACACGAACGTCGTCATGCGCATGACCGGGCTGTCACGCACATCGATTTGGCGCCACATCCAGAACGCGGGCTTTCCGAAACCGGTGAACATGGGCGAGCGGCGCCAGCTTTACGTGCGCGCCGAAGTCGAGGCGTGGATCGAAGAGCGCATCCGCAAGAGCCGCGGCACCGACACCTAATCCCAAAACAACCAAGGCCCCGGAGCGGTTCGAAGCGCGCCGAGGCCCAGGAATTTCCGGCCCGCTTTAGAGAGCGGGTGCATGACCATCTACACTGCTTCGCCAAAAATTCAAGAAGTCTGCGCAGGTCTTCGATCTGCGCTCCCGATGTGTCCTCAGTACGGGAAGACTCTCAGGCGCAGCACAGGTGGTCCAACTGAGGACACCAGCCCCATGGGCAAAGTTATCGATCTTACCGAGCACTTCAGGCGCCTCAGCTGGTCTGGATTTTTTCAGCAGCGCCGACGAACCCGATTTCGACTTCCAACCGACGGGCGTGCTGGCGCACCCAGACCTCGTGGTCGATACCCACAGCTGGAAGCCTTCGTCCTGACGCTGCGGCGGCATGGAAACGACGCCGTGCGTTACAAGGCCATCGGGCACGCGATGGACGCAGCACTCGACCTGCCTGGAATTTCTGACGAGGCGTTCTGCGTCCTGCACGCGATCGGGGACACGTGCCGTATGCGCGACGAGCGCTACATGGTGCTCTGCGCCGAGAGGCTCGACGCCATGACGGGTGGCCGCTGCAGGCCCATAAAGCCACTCATCGAAGAACTGGCGCGGCTCGCACGCATCCAGGTCCTGTCGTTTCGCTTGCCACAGCAGACGGACATCAAGCGCCTCGCGACGATCGTCGTCACGTCGTCCGATCGCACGCTAGGTGCTCTGCCCTACGACGTCACGCACATGCTGCCGGAGGGTGCGTGATGACGGCCAAGAACACGCGCGGCCTGCTGAATCCGCCGCTGCCTGCGGAGTATCTCAAGGTTCGCGATAATGAGGACGACTTCGGCAAGCTCCTGCAAAAGAAGCTCGTGCTTGGTTACTACCCCGGCAAAACCTCGGAGCACTCGCATCTGTGGTCCTTCATTCGGGCGAACATCGACTGGAAGTCCGGCAAGCCGCAGACGCACCTCCAGGAGTTCATGAGCACCCGGCGGCTGGCCGAAGTATCCGGCATGCCGAAGAGCGCGGTGCATCTCTTCCTGCAAGCCGTGGGGCCGAAACCGAAGGGGCTCGGCTTCTTGAAGCGGGGTGAGCCAAGCGAAGGGCGCAAGGGGACATTGAGACTGAACTGGGAGGTGATCCGCCGCTACGTCGCGCCCGAGGTAGCCCCCAGCGCACCCGCTGCTCGGGGGACCAAAGGCCGGACATACTCCCATCACTCCGGGGCCGATGTGTCCGTTGAACGGACAAAAACGGTGTCCGTTGAAGGGACAAATCCGAACACTGAAATGTCCGTTGAAGGGACAGAAGTGTCCGTTGAACGGACAGAGGTGTCCGTTGAAGGGACACGCACTATATATACACGTTCTACCCGTTCTACCGTTGAGAGGCAGCCCACCTTCCTGGCGGAAGGTGCGCCGCCCCCTCTCAAGGCTGCTACGCACCCAAGTGCAGTGAAGGGCAGTGAAGGGCAGGGCAGTGAAGTGCAGAGCCCCTCCCCTGTTCCGGCGACCCCCTCCCCGCGACCCAGCGCTGTATCTGCAACGGATATGGGTATGGTTTCGGTGGCTCATGCAACCAGCTTTGGCCCTGAGACCTCGTTCGCTGACTGGGTGCTCGGTTATGAGGTCGACCGGGCTGACGGCCTGAAGCGGGCCGACATCGAATACCACGGGCGCCTTCCGGCGATGGCTCGCGCTGGGCAGCTCGATGGCGCTGACACCCTGCCCGAGGTGCGCCGCCGCTATCAGGTCGCCCACGTCGCCGACCTTGACCCGAAACTCTACCCGCTGTGGCAGCTCTTCGAGCGCGACACTGGCCGCGCCCCAGTCGCCGATGGCCTCGGCCTCGTGAATGGCGAACGCGCCGAGTTCGAGAAGCTCGTGCCGCGCTTCATGAGGCTCGTCGGTCCTTACATCGATGAGGCGACGGCTCGCACAAAATTGGTCGACACTTATCGCGAGCTTCAGAAGGAGCCGTCCATCGATGGGGCAGCGCTCGGCTGTCTCTTCATCGCGATCGAGGACATGGAGGCCAAAGACCCTCGGAAGCTCGGCAGAGCATTCATTCGTCTGCCCGCATTCGCGCGACAGGCAAACGTTTCCTCGGCCAAGAAAATCGTGGCGAAACTCCACAGCCAGCCCGACCTCAGCGGCCTGACAGCCGAACAGCAAGCTGATGCCCTGATCGCCTCCGATCCAAATCGTCGGGCCGCTGCCCAGCGCGATTTAAAATTTCGCACCGAACTTATCGAGCACATCCTGCAACGCAGCAGAAGGCCTGACCATGGCGCAAGACTTCGACATCACGACCGAGCGCGCACTCCTCGCGCTCCTCCTGGAGGACCCCGATCGTATCGGCCAGCTGGGCAACCTGGGGCCTGACGATCTCTGTGATCCACAAATGCAGTTCGCGCTGGATACGATGCTTGATCTCTACGAGCGCGGCGAGCGCGTCTCGCCGACATCTCTGCGCATCCGTCTCAGGCTCAGCGGTGAAACGGCAGAAGCAGACCTTGTTGGCGCGATCCAAGCTCACTCGATCGGCGCGACGAAGCCTCAGCTGAGGGACCTCGTTGCGGCGATCCGCGAGACCGCCAACCGCAACCGGACACCAAGACCTGCTGCAGCGTTTCACCATCAATGCATCAAGCTCTTCGATGTCTATCGAAGCTGTGTTGAGCGATGTCGTCAAGGAAGCCGACGCCATCCTTTCAGCAGCTCGCCCTCAAGGGCGCACCCACATGATGATCGCTGAATTAATCGATAACTTCCTGAAGCAAATGCAGGCGGACCCGTTGTCAGCCTACGTGCCGACCGGGTTCCCTTCGCTCGACAAAGTGCTGTCGGGTGGATTGCCGCGCCAAGAGATGACGCTCATCGGGGCGCGCCCCTCAATGGGCAAGTCCGCCTTCGTCCTC
>CAWAZY010000004.1:0-280000 GCA_963786675.1 uncultured Alphaproteobacteria bacterium
ATTAAGATGTCGGCATACCACGCGCAGTTTAGACCAAGCGCTTCGTCCAGCTTCAGGTCGCGCGTCCCCACATCAAGGCGCGATGAGTGCGACTCCGAGCACTATCCACGGGAGTTCTCCGGCATTAACTTCCTGCTCCGTCGCTCGCATGACAACGGGGGCACCACTCGTACCGCGGTGTGTGCGCGCGTCGGTTAGGAAGTAGCCCTGTCCTTGAAATCTCAATCCAAACGAAGACGCGATAATCGCATGGCGGACGACCGGCATGTGATGCAACGTATCGTGAAAGCCGAGTGGAAACCCGACCACCAACAAGGAGCTGCCAACCACGACTTGGTCGAGCGGGTTGTGGAGGTGCTTGGGCGTGAAGGCTCTGTAGAGACTCGTTTGGGTAGCGCCGCGCGCTCGATTTCAATCACAGCGACGTCTATTTTCCGGCCGTGTCGACTCCCTGGCGCCAAATGCTTTTACCATCGCGATAGAGGAGGATCGAGAAGCCGGTGGACCGCGACAAGTTCTCGGGATCGGTATGCAGCTCGATCTCGATGCGGTTGTGAAAGTGCTTGCTCGGTTCGTCGATCAAAACGTGCCGGCTTGTCACCAGGAACAGCCGGCCCTCACGCTCGAAGAAAAATCCACTCGCATTCGTCAGTGGCCGTTTTTGCTCAACGTTAGAACGCGCGCTGCGGTCAGAAGCAGCGGCTCGATCACCCCTGGCCTCCGGTCGTTGATTGTCCGAGTCTCAAGCGGGGCATTCGACAATTCAGTGATCCCTGTGCCTGGATGTATGGGTGGCTTGCAGGCGCTTTGGATTCGCTACGCCCAATATCTTAGGCCATCGGCATCTGTATTGGGGGGAAAAAGCAAACCCCAACTTGCGCCACGTTGGTGCGCTTGTGATGACCGCTCATCATTCGAGAGCAGACGTCGCCGCAAGAGGATGGCGATTACGGCAGATCTTTACGCGACTTCAGCTCTTGATCGCACCCGATGCTTCACGGCGGCTCTTAGACTATCTCAACCGTGCCCGCCGTTGCTGTCCCTAAGCCTCGCGCTCCGAAATGCCAGCTTACGTCTGCTTGCTGGGGCGCAGCGGACAACGCACGAGCCCGGGAGGGAGCCACTGTCCCACCGACAGGTGACGACCGCTTCATCTGCTAACGCGCCACCGTTAGATCTGGATGTCATCTGGCAGATCAATAGCATCGTCGACCTCGATGACTTGATAGCGATTTATGCTTTCGATCTTTGAAGGGCCAAGGCTGGAGGGCATGCAACTTCCAGGTTCGCCTGTAGATGGGAACTGCCTTGCTTCGGCGCAGCGACTGTGTGCCCAAATTCGAGGGATCAAGTCCGATGCTGGCAAGCCGCACATAGACGCGCCGAGCGTACTAACGCCTGGTCGAACCACGTGGGCCGTCTCCACGGCCCCGGCCCACTGACAGCCGGCCCTCTGGCCAATCATTTCTAAATCTCATGTTTCAATGGCAGGGGGTAGAATCGTTGCTTTGGGGAGGCAACAATGCAGATCCATTTTTACAGTATCTGCGATGCCAGCGCTGCATTGTAGCGTGACAAGATTACAAAATTTTGGTGTTCTACCGACCGTCGCTGTGGCCGTCAGATCTGGCGGCAGGGTGCAGATCAGACACTCACAGTGACGCAGTCTCTTAAGGGGACCGGGCTGGACTTTCTCAAAAATCCTACGGAGCTGAGGCGTGCCTAGTCCCAAAGCCCTCGAGCAGCAGAGCCCTTCGAGTTGCAGTGATTGGCCGTTGCAGAGCGACTGGGAGCAGACGAATGGGGCGGCCAGCCCGTTCCAGGATGGCTTAAGCCATCGCCAATTGGCAGTGCTCGAGAAGCTGATCGAAAATTCAATCGTGCCTCGATTGCTCTTCGGGTCGCGGACGGCTTTCCATAGCGTGATTTCGGATGAACAGGCTTCGATCGCAGTCACCGTTGAGAATGTCGGAGAACTTGCAGAGCTTGTGACCAAGCAGGACGCTGCTGCGTCGATCGCGTATTTCGAGACTTTGCGAGCGGGTGGAGCTTCCGTTGAAACTCTTTTTCAGGATCTGCTGGTACCGGTAGCACGCCGCCTCGGCGAGCTATGGGACGAGGACATCAATGACTTCATGGATGTCACCCGCGGTGCAGGCCAACTGCAGCAGATCGTGAGGGAGTACAGCGAGGCGTTTCACCGCGAAGCCCGACAGCCGGTAGCCAATCGTCGAATGCTTCTCATGACGATGCCAGGAGAGCAGCACACCCTCGGCATTTCGATGATCGGGGAGCATTTCCGGCGCGCGGGTTGGCAGGTCTGGGGTGGCCCTCCTCGCACCAAAAACGATATTTTGGAACTCGTTGAGGCGCAGTGGTTCGACGTGATCGGCTTGTCACTGAGCAGAGTCCCCAATTCCACAATCATCGCGAGCGATATTGCTCAAATCCGGCAAGCTTCCATGAACAAGGGCGTGATCGTTCAAATAGGTGGCCGGCCCTTCAGGTGAGAATCCAGATCTTGTTGGTGCCGTGGGTGCCGATGCTACCGCTCTAGACGGCAGGCAGGCTGTGCTTCAGATCACGGCGATGATTCATTCCTCCCACAACAGGACTCCGTAAGGGCTTCGCTGCGGCACTTATCTTCGGTTACGGTCCCCAATAAATGATGGCCACTTGTGCGGGCTACACTCGCTCGATCGCCCTGGCAGCCTCAAGCAGTAGGAGGCGCAATGAACTACCATTCCAACTGGACGATCAGAATGGCGGTCGCCAACATCCAGTCTTCTGATTTTTATCCCATGCAAATGCATGTCCGCGGGCGGCGGGCGAGGCCTGCTAGAAGGTCTTCGGCTGCGGGAAAAGCCGAAAACTGACGGTGCTTCGGCGGTAGTTCAACGATCGTCGAGAAACGCCCGGAGTGGCTGCAGAGAAATTGTCGGTGCTTCCTCTTGCGGGACATGACCGACCCCAGCCAACTTGGCGATTTTGGCGTTCGGCAAGGCCCTCAAATAGTCGTCGGCATTTGAAACCGGGATCATGGCGTCTTTCTCTCCCCAAATCAGCAGTGTCGGAGCTCGAATGCGTTGAAGCGCCGATTCCGGGGGCGACAGCACCGTCTGCTCCATCCGATCGATCATTGCCTGACGCACACCGGGTGCCAGCATTAAGTCGTAATAGCGGTCGAGCGTAACCGGCGTCAGCAGGTTAGGATCGGCATATGCCGGCGCAAGATTGATGCGCAGCATAGGCTTGGGCAGAACGTACTTCATCAAGCGAACGAGGGCCGGCACTGCGGGAGCTTTGCCGTATTCGAAGCCAGGGCTCTCAAAGCCGTCGGGCGAGATCAAGACCAACTTGTCGACGCGCTCTGGATTTGCAGCTGCAAACAACCATGCGAGCCGACCTCCCATCGAATTGCCAACGAGACTAGCGATCCCGATCGATAGTTGATCCATCAGCGCCGTCAGGATTTGCAGGCTGCGCTTGTCCGAATAGTCACCGGTTGGGTCTGCGCCGGTCAATCCAAAGCCTGGAAGGTCGAAGATGACGACACGATACGTCGGGATGAGCGCCTCCGCCCAAGGCTGCCAAGTATGCAGGCTTGAACCCATGCCATGCAGCATGATGACCGCAGGAGCGTCTTTGGGGCCGCTGTCACGCACGTGCAGCGACATATCCGCAACATCCACATAGGACGACGGCGATTTGAAATAGGTCGCCTCAAGCTCGGCTCGAGATTTATCGGGCGTCCATAGCAAGGCTGCGACGGCGCAGATGGCAACGATCACAGCTGGCAAAATAGCTTTCAAACATATTCTCCAGGCAAAGGCATTACAGTTGGATTTTCCGCGAGCAGAGACACGCCAGGGTTCGGAGTGCCAACCGCTCGCCGCAGAAAATCTCCACGCCATTCTGCGGTGCAGACGTTGTCTATAGCACGGAGCTTAGGCCGCGATGTCCGCGTTGCCCCAAAATCCGCTTCCCCGCAAATCACCCGAATGCATATATCCGAGCAACTCCGCCAGAGTAATAAAATCCCGCGATCCAAAGGCCCACCTCTGGAATTTTACGTCGATAGATTGCGGCTTTGAAACGTGGCATCTTCCCGGGCATGAAGATGAATTGGGAACTTTACTTGCATTGCTGGTAGGCGTGCACTCACGCAATAGGCCTTGACCATAAAGCCCCGTCGCTTACAGCACCCGACGTTCGATTTCTGAACAGTTCGACAATTCTCGAGACATGGAGCGACCTTGGCCGGTTCGCAAAAACGGCCGCTATGGGATGTTGTGCGGCCACGGGATCGGCGAGCATCCAAGCACAAATTTCATCGGGGTCTGAGGTCCGCTACCTCTGAACCACGGACGTCGTGCGGTTGAGGGGCGACGCCAATGAGCCGAAGCAAATCCGCGCACGCTTTAGTCTCAATTGCGATTGTTTCGTGGACGCAGATCGGACGCCAGCGAGGGAAACGGGTCTACCAGTTCCCTTGAAAGGTGAAACCTAAGCCTCCATCGCTATTTTGGACAACGCTTTTAGAGTTGCCGGAGCCGAACTGGAAGATGCCGTAGGCATTGTTGCTGCCATTCTGAGCGATGTTTGCAGCATTGCCCTTTCCACGTTGGACGATGAGTGCATTGTTGGACTGTCCGTACTGCCTTATGGCAGCGCCATTGTCTGCGCCGAGCTGCCTCGTCTGGGCCCGATTTTTCAAGCCGCGCGCCAGGCCGTAGAGCTGCAACCCGACGCCAAACGCTCGCGATGCCTCACCTTTCGGTCGAACGGTGAAATCCCAGCCGCCAGCGGTGACTGGTAGTGAGGCAAATGAAGTAGCCGATGCGACTATGATAAGGGCTACAATTCCACGATGGCACATGACGACACGTCTCCCTATCTCACCTCGATCCGCATTGCTGCGACTGTCTAGATCCAATCTGCACCACGGCGGCTTAACCCAATTGGAACCGCTCATTCAGTTCCGGTTCAGTTCAAGGCGCATCGACCGCATCCGCGGCCGAACCCAAGTTGGGGAGCGGTTCAAATGCGAAAAGGCTTCACGCTCTGAGTAGAGGAGGGAAGAGTTCCAGATAGCGAGCCGCGAAATAATCTGAGGTCGAGGATGACCATAGCCAGTCCGCATGATTTGTGCAGTGCGGGCTATACACTGCCTCAAAATGCTGCTACTCGTCGTAGCAGTAGCAGATCAAAAACTATATTATTAATCAACGACTTGCGGCTTCACTTTGATGCGTCCCCTACGGGGCGCCATCTACCTACAAAACTGCGAACACTCGGGCCGGCGCCACCGCCGTTCGCAACTTGCTGTTCGAGCACAGTTTTCTGACCAAAAATCGGGATATCGTCATCCCCGACCTCGACGCGTTCGATGAGCGCCGCGAGATACGCTTTCCGAAATTGTACCTCACCGTCTGTCAGGCGCGTCCGCATCAATTCGGGCAACTGCGCCATAAAGATCAAAATGGCCAGCGCGTTGACGAACCCCGTCATCACCGAGCGCGACACGAAGCGCATGACGTAGCCCAGCTTCAGGAATCCTGCGGAGATCTGCAGAAGTCCCGCGAGGACGGTCGTCGCGAGCAGATATTGCAGCCCATGGTCCTTGACGAGCGTGACCATCAAAACAGCAGTCGCAGCGGTCGCCGTTGAGATCATCGCCGGACGGCCACCAACAATGGCTGTGATGACGGCAATGGAGAACGATGCGTAAAGCCCGACTTTGGGATCAACGCCAGTAATGATGGAAAAAGCAATGGCCTCGGGAATCAACGATGGAAGCTACTGCGAATGCCTCATGTGTGGCGAAGACATTGCGATCAAGAGACTCGACTTTGATCCAGCCATTGCGACGTGCATCAACTGCGCAGCAACGCGAGGACGCTGATCTCGACGCTCGGCGAAGCGCGAGAGCTATTGGCGGCTTGGCGCGATGATTCCAATCGTGTCCAGCCCCACTCCGCTCTCGCCAACCAGACACCGGAAGAGTTCCACGACCACCATCTGGCCCTTGCCGTGACGAACATCAGGTCCAGAAATTCAGCCCAGGACTTGATCCTCTGAGTGGTGGAGAGAAAGGTCTCAGGTCAGGAGGCATGCAATCAAAGTGCCCCGGGAAAGCGCGCGTTGAGCGTGGCAGACCCGGTGATGGACTGGGGGCTCCCCGGGCAGACGAATCAGAGCGACTCGCGCTAGGGTTGGCCGAACGAGACCGGTCTTGACGGGATACTTCTATGCGAAAGCCCCGCGCGCAATGGCGGATTGCCGCCGTCGTTACCTGCGCCGCCAGCGTGATCGCCATGGCGGTGCCGGCGGATGCCCAGTACCGGCGCGTGCAGCCCCGCTTTTCCGAACTGCCCCCCACGGAAGCCCGCGGCTGCTACTTCGAGCGCGGCCGTGAATACTGCGGCAGCTATTGCTATTGGGAAGTGAACGGCAAACGCTACTGCCAGCGGCGCTTGCGCGATGCCCATTCGCAAGCCCCCGTGGTCGCCGACGAGTATGTCGTCGAGGATGGCTACACGCTGAAGTAAGGCCGGGGCCCATGCGGGCCGGTCAGCACGGCGGCATGGTGCCATCGGCGGGCGGCACTGTTTCATCCGGCCGCAGAACGCCCTGTTTCCAGTCCCGCCAGCGCGACCCCGCCGCACCCCGGCCGGTCACGCCCAAGATCGCTTCACGCACGAAGATCGCGCCGCTGTCAGCAATGACGGCAATGGCGCGCACCGTGAACGCCGCGCGCGATGACGGACTGCGCAGCGCCGCCGGCAGATCTTCGCCCTCACCATCCGCGCTGGCAAAGCCGCCACCGAGCGCGCTTGTGCTGCCGCGAACCAGCAGATCGACGAGTGCCGGCGCGGCTGTCTGCGGATCGACACCTGTGGCTTGGCCCTGCGCCGTCAACCACGGCTTGGCCCGTT
Source organism: uncultured Alphaproteobacteria bacterium (assembly GCA_963786675.1). GTDB lineage: Bacteria > Pseudomonadota > Alphaproteobacteria > Rhizobiales > Hyphomicrobiaceae > JAGVSR01. Next base: position 6,939 of record CAWAZY010000004.1, read on the forward strand.
CGCGCAGGTCCGCCGGAATGCCCGTCACGCGGTCGAGTTCATCCACCGTTTCGAAATCGGCATTCTTCGGCCCGCCAACACCACCACCGGACGCGTCCTGATAATCGTCCTTTTCGGCACCGTCAGAGCGCCGGTCGTCATCCGGATCGCGATAGTCGGCAATGCGTGCCGCATAGCTGCGGGCTTCATCTTCCGCGGCACCAAGTCCGGTGAAGAGCGCTTGAAGGAGTGCGGTATTGGGAGTGTTGAGCGCGACCTTGCCGCCCTCGTCCTCGACCTTGATCACGAGGTATCCGGCGCCGGGCACCCGGCAGGTATGGTAGATGCCCCCGGCGTTAAACGGGAGGTCCTGTGCCGCGCCCGCTCCGCGCAGCCAGACGGACGGCGGCGATCTCCGCGCCGCCATCGGCCAAGGCCTCCGCGCGGGCGGCCTGCATTTCGGCGGACAATGCGCGTAGAACTCTGCTGCAAGGAGCGCGACGACCACAGCGCGATCATCGCCAGCATGAGGCAGATGCCGATGGCCAGGATCAGGATGAAACCCCGCTCCGCCCGTCTCCCTGCCGCCTTGCCCGGACCGGACATGCCCATTCACCGTCATCTCGATGGCCCCGATCAGCGCGAGATCCGGTCGAACTGCTCCCGGTGTTCGGGCAGCGTCTCCCGCTGCGGACGCGTGTTGAAATTCAATCTATCGCGGAACTCGGCCGCGATCATGCCCGTCTGAGAGTCATCCTTGACGATGTGCGGCGTGATGGCAATCATCAGCTCGGTGCGGGCGATCTCGTCGTCCTTGTTCTTGAAGATATTGCCCAGCAGCGGAATATCCCCTGCCAGCGGCACCTGCTGACGGGCCCGCGTGGCCCGGTCCTGCATCAAACCGGCGAGGACGACACTGCCGCCGTTGTTAACGGTGACGGTCGTTTTGATCCGCCGTTGGGCGATGGTCGGCGAATTGATGTCCGACGTGGTCGTCGCTTTCGCGTCGCTCACCTCCTGCTCGATGTCGAGCAGGATGCGGCCATCGTCGGCAACACGCGGAATGATTGTCAACAGCACGCCCGTCTCGCGGAATGAGATTGCATTCACAATCGGCGCCAGCGCGGCATCGGTGGCCACCGCCTGCTGCGTCGCAATCGGGACCTGATCGCCAATTTGCAGCACCGCCTTCTTGTTGTTCAAGACCATCAAGGATGGCGAGGAGACCACGTTGACGTTGGTGATGTCGGCCAGCGCATTCAACGCCACCTGGGCGTTGGTCGTATTCAGAAAATAGGCAAAGCCCGGGAATGCCGGCGCGATGGCGCCGAGGGCCCCGCCGGCCAGCGTATCGGTCAAGCGGAACTGGCTGTTGCCCTTCTCGAAGAACCAGCGCAGCCCGAACTTCAGGTCGTCGGTCAGCGTGACTTCGGCGATGGTTGCCTCGATCAGCACCTGCGGCGGCATGATGTCGATTTCCGACAGGATCTGACGGATGCGGCGCCATTCCGACGGCGTCGCGGAAACCACAATGGAATTGTTGCCGTCGTCGGGCACGAACGACAGTCCCACTTCACGATCATCTGGAACGCGCCGCGCGAGCGTGCCGCTGGGTACCGCGGCGGCGGCCGCCGGATCGACGCTGCCGTCTGTGGCAGCGGCCTGGATGCTGCCCGAAGGGTCCGTCGCCGCCAGCGGTGAGTTGGCGCCTTCGGTGACGGCCTCGATCGGCGCGTCAAGCGGCGGGGCGATCCCGCCGCCCACGCGTACCGGCAACGAGCGCCCGCCCTGTCCGGAAGCCCCGCCGGCGAAGCCACCCAATCCGGGCTCTCCCGCCGACGTCTGACCCTGGGGGAGCGCGCCTGTCTCGATGCCTGCTTCGCCGGTCCCGCTCTGATTGCGCTGGTTGCGCGAGGCGTAGACGCGCTGCAGGATCGCGACCAGTTCCTGCACGGGCCGGTATTGAACCTGATAAACGTAGGCGCGCCGCTCTGTGGCTTCGGCCGCCTGATCGATGCGGCGCAGCCAGATCTCCGCCTTCTTGATGTATTGCGCGCGCGACGAAATCACGAGGATCGACTTCAGCCGCGCATTGGGAATGAACCGGACGATCCCCTTGGTGGGGCCATCCTGATCGTTGGCGAAGATGGTGTCGAGTTCCTGGGCGATGGCTTCGACATCGGACGTTTCGATGGGAAAGATGCCGAACGACATGCCGCGCATCCAGTCCACGTCGAAGACCCGGATGGTTTCCGTCATCGAGGCGAGTTCGGCGCGCGAGCCGGTGAGGATCAGCAGATTGCGCGCGCTGTCGGCCCGGGCGACGTTGCCGTTGGGCGCCACCGACTTGAGGATGCGTTCCATTTCGGCGGCCGCCACGTACCTCAGCGGCACCACTTCCGTACCTACGCCCGGACCGCGCGGCACGGCGGGGTTGCGCCGCGCCACGGAGCGGCCGGCCGTCATCGCTTCATTGCGGGTGACGATGCGGTAGACGTCATTGTCGACGACAAGTGCTGCATCATTCGATGCTAGGACAGTCTCGAAGACTTCAAGGAGGGCTTCGCGGGTCATGGGCTTGGCTGTCTGCAGCGTCACCGATCCCTTGACCTGATCGCTGACGATATATGCGACGCCGAGGAGTTCGCCGAGCACGGTCTTGGCCGCTTCGGGAATGCTGGCATTGACGAGGTTGAGCGAGATCCCGTCGCGGCTGCTACCGCCAACCGACTGGCTCGCCCCGGCCAGCGCATTGCCCGGCGCATTGGCCTCGGCCGCGTTCGCGAACTGTCCGCTGCCCGTATAGACCTGCGGCTGGCGCGCGTCCGGGTGTTGCTGGGTCGCCGAGCGCCGTCCCGTGAGGACGCGGCAGCGAGCCGGTTTCCCCGTGACCGCCGGCAATGGGACCCGGAAGCGACAGCTGTTCCGTCGCCAGGCTGCAGCCTGCCAAACCAAGGCAGGCGCACGCAAACATGCGAGCGGCGAGTCTCCTCACCACGCCGAAATATGGCAACGGCAATTGGTATCGATTTTTCAAAAACATACCACTTCTGAAGGGACCCTTGGCCAAGCCCTCTCCCTGCGCCAATCGGCACAGATTCGTGCTGCGGAGTCGAGCGCTTCGCGTTGTAGCGCCGCATCACTCGGCGTGTTGTTCACATGTTGATGGCGCGCACGCCGAAGACGTCCGTGGGATGTCGCCGGCATGACACGCGCGCCCTCAGGCGGGCCCGATGGTTGATCGGACTGAGCATGCTTGCCCTTTGGTCCCTGCGCTGTCTCAGACCATGGTCCGTGTCGGGTGCGGCGATCTTGCTGGAAAGTGCTCGTCATTGGATGAAGCGGACTCGCCGGAGATTGCAGAGCAGGGCACACGTCGGCACGCGCACAGTATTTTGGCCGGCGGTTCCCCTTAGCTCGCGGCAGTTGCTCCATTGCGAGGATGGCATCATCCCGATGGCGGGCTTTCATCCTGGACAGAGCCCAATTTTTTGCGCAGTTGGGGGCCGCGAAAATGTATATTAAAAAAGGTGCTTCACGCCGCCGGCAATTGGAAGCCGAGCACGCGCGTGACAACCGGGCGGAAATCGTTCGGGCCCTGTCGCACGGTCAGGTGACGCGGCGGGAACTGGTTCGCTGGGGTGCTTTCACGGCCAGCGGTTTGCTGGTGGCGAAGAACGGTCTCAGCCCATTTGTCAGAAGTGCCTTTGCCGACGTTCCCACCGGCACACCGCGCAGCCCGCTGTTTGGCGCACAGAAGTATTCGCAGCCTCTGCACCGACTGGAAGTGCTGACGCCGCTGCCGTTGACGCGCAACGAATATGGACACGCCGCGTTTCCCGCCAGTTCCAACGAACCGGCCGCAAAGCGCCTCTCCTACCACACGGATTTCAGCGCCGTGACCGGCGGCGATCCGGCGTTTCGCAACCCGCTCACCGCGCGCGGCCCGCTGGAAGGCCGGCCGCCCGGCGAATTCTTCGCCCATCAGCGGTGGGACCAATATTTCCCCAAGGTCGGCTACGTGATTTCGGCTGGTCAATGCGAAGCAGACACATACTTTCACCCAAACTTCCCCGCGCAGCACCCAAACAGCGTGTGGAGTTTCGGACCAGGAAAATTCGCGCGTGGAAGGCCGATCCCGCAGCTGATCAAGGCGCGCTACGGCGAACCGATCCTGGCGCGCATTTACAACAACCTGCCGCGCAATACGTATGAAAACAACGGCTTCGGCCGCAACGAGATCTCAACGCACTTCCACAACGCGCACAACGGCGCGGAGAGCGACGGCGCCAGCAACGCCTACCATTTCCCCGGTACGTTCTATGACTACCGCTGGGGCACCACGCTGGCGCGCGCCGATCGTATCAATACCTCCGCCGTGGATCCCAGGGCCTCGGGCCCAAACGGCAATGGCGGTCTCAACAAGGTCCCCGGAGACTTCCGCGAAATCCAAGGGTCTATGTGGTTTCATGACCACCGATTTTTCTTCACCGCCGAGAACGTCTACAAGGGCAACTTCGGCGCGCTCAACATGTACAGCGGCCCCGACCGCGGGCACGAACGGCTGAACGACGGCGTCAATCTCCGGCTGCCAAGCGGCTGGCGTCTCGATTGGGGCAACGTCGACTTCGATGTCAACCTGATCGTCCATGACATGGCTTTCCGCCAGGACGGACAGCTCTTCTTCGACATCTTCAATACCGACGGCTTCCTCGGCGACCTCCTGTGCGTGAACATGACCTACGCACCCTACTTCGAGGTGCTGCCGCGCAAATACCGGTTCCGGCTTCTCAACGCCTGCATGTCGCGCTTTGTGCAGCTCGGCTTCATCGACGAGCGCGGCAATACTGTGCGCAGTACCTTCATCGCGAACGACGGCAACCTGATGGTCCGTCCGGTGGTCATTGACGAACTCGATCAGCAGGGCACCGGCGAGCGCTACGACATCGTGATCGATTTCTCCGGCTACAAGCCCGGCGAGAAGATTACCATGGTCAACATGCTCAAGCACAAGGATGGGCGCCGTCCCGATTCGAAGTACGGGCTGGCGCGTGCGCTGCGCGGTGATGAGGAAGATCCTGCCGTCGGCGGCGTCATGCAATTCGTCATTCGCGACAGCGTGCCGAGCGTCGATGATCCCGGTTTCACACTGCGCTCCAGCCAACCCGACCGCAGCCGCGTCCAGAGTCGCCTGACGCAGCAGATCCCGATCGTCACGCCGGTGCGCACCCGCACCATCGAATTCAAGAAGGAAGACCTCAACCGGGCCGAGAACTGCATCCCGAGCTGCGAAGACAAGGATTTCCTGCCCTGGGTGATCCGCGTCGATGGCGAATCCACCCACTCCCTGAACGCCAATCGCATCTCCCTGCTCGTGCCCAAACCCGGCGACATCGAGCACTGGGTGATGTCGACCGGCGGCGGCTGGGACCATCCGGTCCACCTGCACTTCGAGGAAGGCATCACGATCAATCGCGGCGGAGCATTCATCGGTCCGACGGAAAAGAATGTCCGCAAGGATGTCTGGCGCCTGCGTGAAGGCGGCACGGTGAAAATTCAGGTCCAGTTCGGCGAGTTCGGCGGCTCGTACGTCAACCATTGCCACAACACGGTGCACGAGGACTTCGCCATGCTGATGCGCTACCAGCTCATCGGCAATTCGGGCACGCCTCAGCTGGCCATTACGCCGACGCCCATCCCAACCGAAGATGGCGTGGACTACATGGAACCGGAAATCCTGCCTGAGGCCTTGAAGGGTTATAAAAACACGTGAGGCGCTTGCGTGCAGCTGGGATTACGGCGCCTTGACGGAATGAAGATGTGATGATTGCCGCGCGTCTGAAACGGAACCTCACTCTCGGCGTTGCGTTCGCGGCAGCCCTCGCCTCCGGTTGGGCGGCGACCAGCGCGCTCTCCTGGCTTGGCGACCGGGACAAAACCTCGACGGTCGCGCCCGCTGGCACAGCTGAAACACATGGCGGCGAACCCGCCCGTCGTGACACAAATTCACCCTGGGGCGCCGATTATTTCCCCAACGTCCCCGTGACCTCTCACGACGGCCGAGTCTTCAACTTCTACGACGATCTCATCAAGGACAAGATCGTCGTCGTGAACTTCATCTACACGAGTTGTTCCAATATCTGTCCGCTCGTCACCGCGCGGCTCTCGCAGGTGAAGGACGTGCTTGGCGACCGCGTCGGCCGCGACATCTTCTTTTATTCTATCACCATTGATCCCGTCGTGGATGGGCCTGAAGTCTTGAAAAAATACGCCCAGACCTATCGGGCAGGGCCGGGCTGGATGTTTCTGACCGGCGAGCCCGAGCACATCGACCTCATCCGAAAGAAACTCGGCGAGCGCAGCCGCTCGAAAGCCGAACATCGCAACGATGTGATGATCGGCAACGACACGCTCGGCAACTGGGGGCGGGACTCGGCCTTCTCTGACATCAAGGTGATCGCGGAAAGCATCCGGCGCATGGATCCCAAGCACCGCGAGATGAGACGCAACCCCGGTTCACTGAGCATGGCGAACACCAGCTATACGCTGCATGACAAGCCCGGCATGGGGCTGTTCGCCAAGGCCTGTTCCGGCTGCCATACGATTGGGTATGGCGATCTCGTTGGACCCGATCTAGCGGGCGTCATCGAGCGGCGCGATCCGGAGTGGCTGCGCCGCTTCATGCGCGAGCCCGACGCCTTGCGCCAGGAGAAGGATGAATTGGCGACGTCGCTCGATGCGCGCTACCCCGGCGCCAAGATGCCCAACCTCGGACTTTCCAAACAGGATGTGGACGATCTGCTGGTCTACCTGGAAGCCGCGCACGCGCAGAACGGCGGCAAGAGCGCTCTCGCGGCGCCGAAAATCATCGTTGCGCCAGAGATTGAAGCAGCCACGCCTTAACGAAAATGCCGTCGCTGGTCCGGCCTATTCCGATCCGCCTTCTGCTTGCGCCGACCGCGCGTAGAGCAGCAATTCGGACCGCCGGGCATTCTGACTGAGCGTGACACGATCGGACGCCACGCGTTGCACGGTCCATCCGCCAATCTCATCGCCCTCAGAAAACCAAGCGGCCTGGGGATCACCCCCGCCTTCACTTCCGTGCCGGATCAGAGCCCGTGCGCCGGATTTGTCAGAACGCATCAGTCCGACGAGCTTGAAATCCACCGCGTCCAAAGCCGGATTGGCGGCCAAAGGCGCCTCATCGGGCTCGCTGGGCCCGCTTTGTGCCGGCTGCCGCGACGGATTGAACACGGGCCGCGCCACGGTTTCGGTTAGACTGGCCAGTGCGGGCAATTCGACAGGCTCCACGCCTTTGACGCGATCCGCAACCGGCCCGTCCGGAGCCAGAACCGGTTCGGGCATCACCGGGGTCACATCAACTGGTGTTTGGAATTGGCGCGCGCCAACCACGCCGGCCACGACAATGGCGGCCGCGAGGATAACAACCGGGAATGTTGAACTGAAGCGCGCCACGTATCACCTATGGCCTGTCGACGGGCGTTGCGCCCACAATCGTTACCCGCATGAGCAGGCGATCAGAGTCACCCGCGGAATCGGGCGGGGCGCGTGTCATGTCCAACTGGTCAATCACCAATGTCGGTGTGCCGCTCTCCAGGGCGTGCAGCACACGCTGCAACGCGTCCATGCCACCGCTGAGTTGCGTCTGGATGCCAATGAAGTGCAGCAGTCCTGTCGTTTGCGCCGGGATGGCCTGCGAACTCATCACCTCAAGACCTGCAGCCGCAGCATGCCGCTGCATTTGTCCCTGCAGTCCGGCAATCCGTTCCGCGTCCGTCGCGCCTTCCAGAAAAGCCACGCCCACTGTGTTGACTTCGGAATTCATGTCTGCGGCGCCGTCGCGCCGTGCCTGCAACAGAAGACGTCCCAGCAACAGGCGTTCCTGAGCAATGGAGTCCTTGGCGTTGGTCAGCCGGGATGTCAGCGGCTCTGCAACAAGCAGGATCGCTGCCGCTGCCATGCCCCCTAGGATGGTGAGCGCGGCCATTTTCGAGATCCATCCGTGGGGCATCGATCCGAGCATTGCGCGGGTCATGGCAGCGACTCCGCGGCGAGCGGGCCATCGGCAGGGGTCCCTGCGTCCACGGCAGCCGCCGCAATGCCAGCGGGAAGTGCGTGCGTGGCGAGTTTCAGTCTGAGACTGAATTGTTCTCGTTGCTGCTCGGCATCCGCAATAATCGGCGCGGTGAGGCTGGCTGTGCTGATCAGCGGCGATTTTTCAATCGCCGGCGCGAGCGATGCGGCGGGACGGCCGTAGCCCGTAATGTCGATGGCTTCCTTATCCATGCGGAAGTCGGTCAACCAGGCACTGTCGGGCAGTTTGCGGCTGATGTTTTCCAACACGCTCACCACAGGGGGCCGTTCCGATTTGAACTGAGCCAGCGCCACGGTGGCGCCAATGTCTTGGCCGGCACGTGCCGTGGCGGCATCGGCGTCCTGAAGCCGGTCGCGCAGAGCGCTGGTCTGGCGCCTCAAGTCCGCCAGGGCGGCTTCGTGCCGCCAGACATCGATGACGGGAATAGCGCATACGATGACGGTCAATGCCGCCGCAAGCAGGCCGATGCGGGAGCCTGGCCGGTCCGCGCCGTGCCCTGAGGCCGCCACGTCGGCGGCGAGCAAATTGACCGGCAGCACCGCGCCGCCCGCATCCTGGATATCCGCCCCGATGATCCGCGCGCCTGCGCGTTCCAACGAATTGCGCACCGGAGCCAGCCGCGCGCGCTTCACAACGAACTGCCGGATTCGCACCGTGCGGCCGGATGAGCCATCATCCTCTACACAGTGCGCCGACACGATGTCCTGGCTGCGAAAGGGTGTCGATCGCTCAAGATCGAGGGCGGCGATGCGGGCGGCATCCGCGCGGGCGCTGCGGGGCAAGTCAAGCGTGCGCTCCAGACACGAGGCGACGGGAACGCGGATCATAACGCGCGGCGTTCCCCGGCGGGCAAGGCGGGTGACGTGTTCAACGATCGCGGCTTCGATGCCGGCGGCGTGAGCCTCAGACGTTACCGGCAAAGCGGGGAGCGTCGCAGCCATACGGCCATCCTGAACGACCACCACGAGGTCCGCATCGGCCGCCGCCGAGGACGGCACGCCGAGACCGGGTATCAGATCGCGCAATTCTCCCGTCCACCAGGACCATCCGCGCCTGACGACATCCCCTGCATCATTGGCCAGACCACGCATCACGATCCGTCCGCCACCTTTGGAATTGAACCTGCCCCAACACCCCCGAATAGAAATCCCATTCGCGGACACTGGTACCCACATTTTCGCGCGCGAAGTTAACGGGCAGCGCCCGAACCGTCCGCCAAGACAAAGGTAACTTGCCTCGCCGGGCGGCGGCGATGTCCGTCCATTCACACTACTTCCAATCGGGCTTCTCTTGACCGGACCAAAGTCCAGCGCTCTTGGCCCGGCGGAGTGCTAACTTTCGTGACCATGGCGGCGCTCCGGGGAGCGGCGCCTCGTCGTGCGGAAGGCCGCCATGTCACTCCCGACCCTACCTGCCCTCATGGGTCTGCCCGACCCGCGCAGCGAAGCCTTTGCAGGGGCCCTGCGCGCACGGCTGGTCGCCAACGGCCTGCTCGACGACCTATCCGCACGCCGCGCCGAACGCGCCGCCCAACAGTCCAACGAGCGCTTCGACGTCGCCTTGTCGCGTTTAGGTCTCGTCAGCGATGCGGCCATCGCGCGCGTCCTGTCCGATGAATTGGCGATCCCGCTTGTGAGCGAAGGGAATTGGCCGGACACGCGCCTGTTCGCCGAGGATGTTCCGGATTTATTTCTGCAGACCAACCGCATCCTGCCGCTGCGGGATAGCAATCCGGTGGTTGATGTCGCCATCGCTGACCCGTTCAACGGCGATGCACTGTCGGCGTTGGCGTTCCAGATTGAACGCCCGGTGCGGATGCTGATCGCGCCCGCCGCCGATATCGAACGGGCAATCGAACGCCTCCTGGGCCGCAAGTCGAGCAACGGCGCGGTGTCGGATTTGGCCGTCGCCGCCCCCGACGACGATACCGGCACGGAGGACGTGCGGCGGCTGGAGGATCTGGCCAGCGAAGCGCCTGTCATACGGCTTGTGCATGATATCATCGTCCGGGCCGTGGAGAGCCGCGCGTCAGATATTCACATCGAGCCGCGTGACGATTGCGTCAGCGTCCGCTATCGCATCGATGGCACGCTGACCACCGCCGAAACGCTGCCCGTCGGCGTGCGCGCCGCGCTGTCGTCTCGCATCAAGATCATGGCGCGCCTCAACATCGCGGAACGGCGGTTGCCGCAAGATGGGCGTATCCGGGTTGCCGTCCGCGGACGCGAGATCGATCTGCGCGTCTCGACCATGCCGACTATGTGCGGCGAGAGCGTCGTCCTGCGTATTCTTGACCGCGGGAGCCTTGCGCTCGATTTCGAAGCCCTCGGATTTGCCGGACCGGAACTCGCCGGCTTCAAAACGCTCCTGGACGAGCCTAACGGTATCATCCTCGTGACGGGCCCGACGGGAAGCGGCAAGTCGACGACGCTCTATACCGCTCTGTCGGCGCTCAACCATCCGGGCCGGAAGCTGTTCACGGTCGAGGACCCGATCGAATATCAGCTCAAGGGTGTCAACCAGATCGCCGTCAATCCGAAGATCGGCCTGACGTTTGCGTCCGCGCTGCGCTCCATCCTGCGCCAGGACCCGGATATCATCATGGTCGGTGAGATCCGCGACCTAGAGACGGCCGAAATCGCCATCCGCGCGTCCCTCACCGGGCATCTCGTTCTGTCGACGGTCCATACCAACAGCGCCGCCGCGACGGTCACGCGCCTTCTTGACATGGGGGTGGAGGATTACCTTCTCGCATCGAGCCTGAAGGGCGTGCTCGCCCAGCGTCTCGTCCGATGCGTGTGCCCGTCCTGCGCCACCCCGGCCGACGCGTCCGGCACCGACATCCGCCGCCTCGTCGCTCTGACTGGCGACAAAGATGTGGACCCGCCGCACAACGGTATTCGCGCGCCCAGAGGCTGCCCCGCCTGTCAGAACACCGGGTATCGCGGGCGCACAGCCATCTATGAATTGCTTCCGATAACGCCGGACGTCCGCGATTGCATCAGCGCCGGGGCGACCGAGCACAGCATCGAATACGCCGGCATAGGCAGCGGAATGAAAACCCTCCTGCAGAATGGCGCGGCGAAAGTCTTGAACGGTGAAACGACCTTGGAAGAGGTCTTGCGCGTCACGAGGTGCGAGGATGCCGCGCTTCCGGTATAAGGCCTATGACACGAATGGCGTCCTGGTTGACGGAGAACTGTCGGTGGACAGCCGTCATGCGGCGCTGCAAGCGCTCGCGCGCAAGGCGCAGGTCGCGATCAATCTCGAAGAAGCCGCCCCGTCGGCCGAACTGCCTTGGTGGCAGCGGGAAATCGGTGGCCGCCGCAAGCTTGGCGCACAAGCACTGGCGGGCTTCACCCGGGAACTTGCAAGCCTCATTGGGGCCAGTCTGCCGATAGATGAGGCGCTTCGAATTATCGCGGTGCAGCCCGCCATGGGCCGGCCGATCCGCCTGATCGTCGAAGGCATCCTGGAGCGTGTGACGTCGGGCTATTCGCTCTCGGCGGCATTGGAGGCCTGCGACGGCGCCTTTCCGGAATACTATGTGCGGCTCGTCTCGGCGGGAGAAATCAGCGGCGGCCTAGAAGCGGTGCTCGACGATCTGGCCCGCGCCCTTGAACAGACCAGCGAACGCCGGTCAAAAATCTTGTCTCAGCTCCTCTACCCGGCTGTCTTGCTGCTGGCGGCCATCGTGGCGCTGGCCGTTATCACCACGGTCCTCGTCCCGGCGGTGCGGCCATTGTTCGAGGATGCGCAGGCTGAACTTCCCGCGATTATCGAAATCCTGTCTGGCATAGAGGCCTTCATCAGCGCCAATCTTCTGCCGCTCGCGGCACTTCTCGTAGGGCTCACCGCCGCCCTCATTTATGCTTGGCGTTCGCCCGCCTTGAAGCAGCGGATCGACCGGCAGATCCTGCGCCTGCCTCTCGCCGGAACCCTCGTCCTGCAATCCGAGACCTCGCGACTGGCGCGAACACTCGCGGCACTCTTGCGTAATGGTGTGCCGCTCACCGAGAGCATTCGCATTGCCAGCGGCGTAATGGGGAACCGCTATCTGGCGGCGCTGGTGGACGGCATACGCAAAGAGGTCGAAGAGGGGGCCAGCTTTTCTGCTCCCCTTCACCGCACGGGGGTCTTTCCCGATCTGTTCCAGCGGCTCGCGCGCGTCGGCGAAGAGACCGGACAGCTCGACACCATGCTCGTGAAAGTCGCCGACGCCTACGACCGCGCGGTTCAGCATCGGCTCGAGCGGCTCATGACACTGCTCACGCCCGTGCTCACGCTGCTCATCGGCGGACTCATCGGCGCGCTCGTTGTTTCGGTCATGAATGCCATTCTTTCGGCGAATGCCCTGGTGCTCCAATGACCCGCCACGGCCCGCATGCCCAGTTTGGATTTTCGCTGCTGGAGCTGATGGCGGTGATGACGATCCTGGCTCTTGCCGCCGTGATTGCGGTGCCGCATGTCACCACATCACGTCAGGACAGTGCGTTCCGTGCCGCGGTCTTGAGCGTCGCCACTACGCTGAAGGCCACCCGGACCCAAGCCATCACGACAAGCCGCGCAACCCATTTCCTATGGGATGGCGCGCGCCGCCGCTATGGCTTGGAAGGCGCGGGCACCTTGAAAACCCTTCCCCCCGGCGTGTCCGTCCGTGTCTCGCGGGCGGGGGCCAGCCATGGCCTCACCACCTTGCCCGCCCGTTTGCGCTTTCTGCCAGACGGCACCGCCACGCCGTCCCGCATCGTGGTCTCGAACGCCCGGCGCACCGCCAGCATCGGCGTGCAGGTCCTGACGGGCGACGTGACCGTTGCCTTTGAGAGGTAGCGGCATGACCAAACCCAGCGATAAGGGATTCACGCTGATCGAGGCGCTTGTCGCCCTGGTCATCATCGCCGTCGCGGTGGGCGGCTTCTACCGCAGCCTCGAGTTCACCGCGCGCGGCGCGCGGATTGCGGCCCGGGATGCCGCGGCGCTGACGGTGGCGCGCCAACGCCTTAACGAAGCGGCCACATCCGTGAACCAGGCACCCGGCGTCACCTCCGGCGAAGCCAGCGACGGGATCCGCTGGACAACGGCGGTTAGCGAGCATGCAGGTCCTGCGTCCCTGGCAGGTGCAGGCGAAGGCCCCTCTGGCGTGCGTCTCTACCGGGTCGACGTCCGGGTCGATTGGCGCGATGTCCCCGGACGGCCGTCGCGCGCGCTGTCTCTGGTCACGTTCAAGACGGGGCTGACCCCATGAGATCCTCTCTTGATCCTCAAGACTGCCGAAGCACGGAATCGGGCTTCACGCTGGTCGAAGTGCTGGTCGTTTTGACAATTGCCGTGCTCGCATTCGCCCTGATCCCCGGCACTGTGCGCATCGGTCAGCGCGTGATGACGGTAGCCGCCGATGTGGAGCAATCCGCAGCGGCCCGCCGTGCCATGACAGTCCTGGAGCGGCGCATCGCCGCCGCGCGCCCGATCTACACGAGCGCCGAAGACGGTCTGGCGCGGTTGATGTTTTCGGGCACGCCCGAACGCCTGCGCTTTGTCACCGCTCTGGCGGATGGTCCACAGACCGGCGGGCTCTATCTTGCCGATGTTCATCTCAAGACCGGAAAAGGTAATGCTGATACGTGGCTGGCGATGACCTTGACGCCCTATCCCGCGGGCGAGGGCTTGGCGAACGCCGGGCAAGGCGTTTCTTTGATGCGCGCGCGTGGCTTGTCGCTGCGCTATCTCGGTTATGATCCGCAGCATAACGCCCTCGCTTGGCGCAGTGACTGGACGGATCGCGCACGATTGCCGGAAGCCGTCGAGATGACCGTGCCCGGCATGGCGCCACGGCTGGTACGGTTGCATCTCAATGTCGCCGGTCAACCCCGCCCGTAATACCACCAACGACGGCACGGCGTGTGACAGATTCATACGGCCAAACTCATGCGGCCAGCACCCGCTTCGCGGCGGTCAAAGTCGGTGATCTGCCGGATGCGCTTGCGCCCGCCCGCAACTCGTGGCTACGCTTTCCGCCATGCCTGAAGCTGGAGACCACGCCGTGAGCAGACCCTTCACTCGATACTGCGGCGACGGCTCGCATTGTGCGAGCTACTACGCGGCGACGGCCAACCCGTCACCCGACCGTCCGCCTTTGCGCGAGCGGATCGACGCGGACGTTTGCATCATCGGCGGCGGCTATTCGGGCCTTTCGACCGCCCTGCACCTCGCCGAAGCCGGCCACAAAGTCACGCTGATCGAAGGCGCAAAGATCGGCTGGGGTGCATCGGGCCGCAACGGTGGGCAGATCGTCAACGGCCTAAATGCCAGTCTCGGCACCATCGAACGACGTTATGGATCGGAGACGGCGGCCTTCGTCGGGCGGCTCGTGCAGGAAGGCGGCACGATCATCCGCGGTTTCATCGAGCGCTACGGGATCGATTGCGACCTGAAGGACGGCAACCTCTATGCCGCCTACACCGCCAAGCAGATGCGCGAATTGGAAGACAAGCAGATCCTGTGGCGCAAGCACGGGATGGACGACCACGAACTGGTCGATCAGGAAGGCATGCGCCGGCACGTCGGATCGGACGCCTACTGCGGCGGCATGATCGATCGGACCGGCGGCCACATGCATCCCCTCAATCTCACCCTCGGGGAAGCGGCGGCGCTGGAAAGCCTGGGCGGCGTCATCTACGAGAATACGTGCGCCGTGTCAGTGGACACCAACGCACCCAAGCCCGTCGTTAAAACAGAGCACGGCGACATCCGCTGCCGGACGCTCATCATCTGCGGCAATGCCTACCTTGGGCACGTCGTTCCTGAACTGACCTCGCGCGTCATGCCAGTGTCCACGCAAATGATGGCGACCGAACCGCTCAGTGATGCCCGCGCCCACGACCTGCTGCCCACCGACCTGTGTGTGGAAGATATCCGATACATCCTCGACTACTTCCGTCTTTCCGCCGACAAGCGGCTGATTTTCGGAGGCGGAACGGTCTATGGCGGCACCGACCCCGCCGACATCGTCGCCAAACTGCAGCCCAACATGCTGCGGGTCTATCCGCAGCTCAAAGACGTGAAGATCGACTATGCCTGGAGCGGAAATTTCGCGCTGTCGTTCTCGCGCGTGCCGCAGATGGGCCGCCTCTCGCCGAACGTCTATTTCGCCCACGGCTACAGCGGCCACGGCGTGACGGGCTCGCATCTTTTCGGCCGCATCCTCGCCGAGGCGGTCGATGGGGATGTCAGCCGGTTTGACGTCTTCGCACGGTTGCGCTGGTTCCCGTTTCCTGGCGGGCGGATATTCCGCGCGCAGTATTCCGCACTGGGGTCCTGGTACTATTCCGTGCGCGATCATCTGGGACTCTGAGCCGGGCACCGGCAAGTCCTACCGTAACAGCGCGCCTACTCCGGCGGGTCGGGCGTCGTTGGCTGGTCCTTCAAGAGATCCCCCGTCGGCCCGATCACGGCCTCGTCCCTTTCGAACAGCAGCGGGCTCTGCATGTACAGCGTGGCCAGACGCGCAACGCTTTCCAGGGATTCGATGTGAGTGCGCTCATACCCGTGCGAAGAATCGAGCGCAAAGCAGACGAGCGCCGTGCGGATATCGTTACCCGCCTCGACGGCAGCCGCGGAATCGCTGCGATAGTGATTGAACACGTCCCGGCTATGAGTGATGCCACTCCGGCGGCAGATGTCGATCAGGCGCCGTGTCAGGTGCCAGTCGAACGGCCCGCTCGAATCCTGCATCGCGATCGTCGCGCCGTATTCGGAAGTGTACTGATCCGGCGCGCTGGTGCCGTTGTCGATGGATAGCATTTCCGCCACATCGCCATGCAGCACGTGGCTGGCACCCACGCCCACCTCTTCCGAAATGGTGAACAGGAGGTGGCATCCGATCGGCAGCGTCACGTTGTTGTCGACCATGGCCTTCGTCGCCGCGAGTATGGCCGCCACCCCAGCCTTGTTGTCGAGATGACGTGCGTTGATGAAGCCGTTGTCCGAGAAGGAGGGTTGTGGTTCGACGGAGATCGTATCCCCGATGTTGACGCCAAGCGCCACGGTCTCATCAATGCTAGACGTGCGCTCGTCGAGGCGCACTTCGAGGTTGTCCCAGGAGATGACTTGCTTGTCGATGTCCTCGCCAAAAACATGACCGGACGCCTTGAGAGGTAAAATCGTACCCTGAATTTTCCGGTCGCCGTCACAATGCAACATCACGCGCGCGCCTTCCGCGAACCTTGCCGACCATGTCCCGATCGGCGCCACACTGACCCGGCCATTCGGCAGAATGCCCTTGACGATGGCGCCGAGCGTATCGAGGTGGGTGACGATGGCGCGTTCCGGCGTGGCTTGACGGCCATGTAGCGTGGCGCGGATCGCCCCACGCCGGGTCAATTCTACCCGGACGCCCAATTTCTCAAGCCAGGCGCAGACATAGGCGACGGCCTGATCGGTCATTCCGGTGGGACTTGGAATGGCCAGGAGATCAGACAAGGTTTCGAGCAGAACGTCGCGGTCAATAGGTACGGAGCGGAGTGCGCGCATGCTTTTCCTTACGCGGCCTGGAGGCTCGATTTGGTCTGCGGGAACAGGAGATCGATGAACCGGGCCGCGGTGGGCGCCGGTTCGTGATTGGCGAGGCCCGGCCGTTCGTTGGCTTCGATGACATGGTAGTAGGGCAGATCCGGAGCGGTGACCATGAAATCGAGCCCCACGACGGGGATCTCCAAGGCCGTGGCCGCCTTGATAGCGGCATCGGCCAACGCAGGATGCAAGCTTTCCGTGACATCGTGGATCGTGCCACCCGTGTGCAGGTTCGCAGTCTTGCGCACTGTCAGCGTCACGCCATCCGGCAAGACATCGCGCATGCCGTACCCGCTTTGGCGGAGACAGCGCTCGGTCTCGTCATCCATCGGAATGCGGCTTTCGCCCTTGGTGGCGGCTGCACGGCGGCGGTTCTGCTTCTCGATCAGCGTCGCAATCGTGTGCTCACCGTTGCCGACAATGGCCGCCGGCCGGCGGATGGCAGCCGCCACGACCTCGCCGCCGATGACGATGATGCGCAGATCCTGACCTTCGACAAAAGCTTCGGCGACAACCTGATCGCACAAGGCCCGCGCGCGGGTGAAGGCCGCACGGACGGATTGTTCGGACCTGAGATCAACTGCCACACCATGGCCCTGCTCGCCACGGGCAGGCTTGACGACGATGCGCTTATGACGGGCAAGAAAGGCCAGCGCGTCCGTGACATTCGCCACGGCCTCTTGGGCGGGCGCTTCCAGTCCAGCGCGGGTCAGGAGACGGTGGGTGAGCGTTTTGTCGTCACACCGGCTCATGGCAACCGCGCTGACGAGATCGCTCAGAGATTCGCGGCAGGCAATGGAGCGGGAGCCGAGCGAAAGCCTGAACAGTCCAGCACGCGCGTCCTCGATCTCCACGCCGATTCCGCGGCGGCGCGCCTCGTCGATGATTATCTGCGCATAGATGTTGAGTTCGGCATCCGGTTCGGGGCCGATGTAAAGCTTTTCGTTGATCTGGCTGCGGGTTTTGACGGTGAAGACGGGAACGGTCTCAAAGCCAAGTTTTGCATAGAGACCCAGCGCTTCGGAGTTGTCGTGCATCACCGACAGATCCATGTGCGCGCGGCCTGCCGCCTTGAATTGGCGGGCCAGTTCCAGCACCAGCCGTTGGCCGATCCCGGGAACGTTGCCATGGGCATCGACGGCCAATGCCCAAAGGCTGGAGCCGTTCTCGTGATCCTCGAACGCCACATGATGGTCGACGCCCATCACCACTCCGGCAATCGCCGGGGGCGCGCCAGTGAGGCCCGGAACTTCGGCCACGAGGACCCGCACCGGACCCTCCGGCGTCAGAGTGGCAAGATAGCCCGCCCGGACCGGCACCATGCCGTGCGCCATGTAAATGGCATTGATGGCGCTTTCGTCATCGGGTACCGCGGCCCGCACCCGCACGCGCCGGCCTTTGGCGGCTGAAGGCATGTGCGCCATTAAATCGAGGCGCAGGGTGTGCGAAGGATCCAGAAATAGAGCCTGCGGCGCATGGCCAATCACCAGATGCGGATCGCGAACATGGAATGCCACGTCGCGCTCGGTGCGCTCTTCTTCCTGTAGCGTACGGGCCAGCACTTTGGGATCGGCAAACGTCTGGCCGAAGATCAAGCGTCCCCATCCGCAATCCGCGATCGCGTGATGAATGTCGCCCGCAACGGGCATGGCCGCGTAGGGACATGATGGGTCTTCACCGGTGGCAATCTGCTGCGCGGTTCCTGTCATGGCAGAACCCTCCCCTTGTCTCGTCATCTCGGTGCGCGCCGCTGACGGCGGCGTCTCACTTTCATTGTTGGAGTTAGGCGGCATGCTGCTGCAGCCACATTTCAAGGAGCGCCACTTGCCAAAGCTTGGACCCGCCAAGCGGCGTGATGTGACGCGTCGGATCGTCCAGGAGCGGCGCGATGGCATCGGTGCGGAACAGGCCGCGTTCGCGAGCCTGTTGCGACGACAAGGCATCGCGCACCATGTCCAGTGCGGCACCCTCCAAATACTTCAGAGCGGGAACGGGGAAATACCCCTTGGGACGGTCGATGACTTCCGAGGGGATGACGCGGCGGGCCACATCCTTCAGAATTCCCTTCCCGTCCTGGGCAAGCTTCAACTCCGGTGGTATGCGCGCGGCGAGCTCGACAAGGTCGTGATCGAGAAACGGTACGCGGGCTTCCAGGCCCCAGGCCATGGTCATGTTGTCAACGCGCTTCACCGGATCGTCGGCCAGCATGATGGTCGTGTCGAGACGCAGGGCGCGATCGACGGGCGTATCGGCGCCGTATTGCTCGAAGTGCTGGGCGACGAAGGCCCGGCTGTAGTCCTCCGATACGAACGGCGATGACACCATGCGGGCAAAGTCCGCATGATCTCGATCGAAGAAGGCGCTCGCATAGTCACCCAGCGCGTCATTGCTGTCGGCCAGCGGCGGATACCAGTGATACCCGCCAAAAACTTCATCGGCGCCCTGTCCGCTCTGCACGACTTTCACATGCTGGGCGACCTCCTGCGAGAGGAGGAAGAAGCCGATGTTGTCGTGGCTGACCATGGGCTCGGACATCGCGGCGATCGCCTGCGGCAGGGCGCTGATCAACCGGTCGGATTTGACCATGATCTTGAAGTGCTCTGTCCCGAAGTGGCGCGCCACAAGATCGGAATATTGAAACTCGTCGCCCTTCTCGCCGCCCGCGGCCTCGAACCCGATCGAAAACGTCTTCAGACCCTTTTGCCCTTCCGAGGCCAAGAGCCCCACGATCAGACTGGAGTCGACGCCACCCGACAAAAGAACGCCGACCGGCACGTCTGCGATCATCCGGCGGCGCACGGCAAGCCGAAGTGCTGCTTCGGTTTCGTCGCGCCAATCGGCGGCACTGCGCGCTAGGTCGTCCCGCGTGCGAATGAAATTCGGTGCCCAGTAGACCCAGTCCTTGCGCCGGCCATCCGGTTCGAAGATCGCCAGCGTGGCGGGCGGCAGCTTGCGCACGCCCTTGAAGAGCGTGAAGGGCGGAGGAACAACCGCGTGAAAGGTCATGTAATGATGCAGGGCGACCGGATCGATCTCTCGATCGACATCGCCACCAGCCAGGATGGCCGGCAGACTTGAGGCAAAACGCAGACGCTGGCCATCTGGAGATTCGGCAAGGTAGAGGGGTTTGATACCCAACCGGTCGCGGGCCAGTACCAACCGGCCTGTTTCGCGTTCATGAATGGCGAAGGCGAACATGCCGCTGAGCCGTTCAACCGCGGCGGGGCCCCAGGCATGATAAGCTTTGAGGATGGTTTCGGTATCTCCGTCCGAAAAGAAGCGATAGCCCAAACCGGAGAGTTCCGCGCGAAGCTCACGGTAGTTATAGATGCAGCCGTTGAAGGCGATGGCCAGACCGAGATCGGGATCGACCATGGGTTGGCGCGCCTTGTCGGACAGATCGATGATGGCAAGCCGGCGATGACCCAGACCCACGGGGCCGTAAGTGAGCGCGCCCGACCCATCGGGTCCGCGCGGACGCATGGCCGACGTCATTCGGCCGATTGCATCAAGCGCAACGTCGCCCCCGTCAAAACGGGCTTCTCCGCACAGTCCGCACATAAATCATTCCTTGGTTTTGAAAGTTGGTGCTGCACCCGAGCAGCGATTGCGATGCTTCAAGCCGAGCGCAATGGCCGGCTGGCGCGAAGGCCCAGCGCGAAAGACACCGTTGACATGGCTTATTATTTAGGGAACAAAAGTTTCTATGTCAAATGATTTGAACGCAAAGGATGTCGCAGTCCCCAACGATCCGGCGGCCATGAGCGTCGTCACGCAGGCGGCGGACCCCGTCGCCATGACCAACGCCGTCCTGCGGCTGCTGCGCCGGATCAACCGCGCCGGAGATCTGCATTCCAAGGAATTGGAGCGGCTTTCGGGCCTGACGACGCCACAGATCATTGTGTTGCGCGCGATTGCTGAACTGGGAGAAGTCACAGCCGGTAAAATCGCGGCGCATGTGAGCCTCAGCCAGGGCACGGTCTCCATGATCCTCGACCGGCTCGAGAAGGAGGGTCTCATCGCCCGTTACCGGAACCCGCGCGACCGCCGGATCGTTCATGCCCGGCTGACCGAGACTGGCGAGACGGCACTTGCAGCGGCCCCCCCGCTGTTGCGCGAGCAGTTCATGCGGCGCTTTCTGGCCCTCGATCCGTTGCAACAAGTCCGCACCGTCGAAGCGCTGAGCGCGCTGGCCGACATGATGGACACCGACGCGGAGCCCGCCGTTCGCTGATCCCTGCCCCTGCCATCACCGCCGGACAGACCTTCCCACGGGGCTGCGCGAATGGACAATGCGTGTTGGCGATCCGGGCGAATTCTGGCAATCGTTGCCAATGACTTTACCAGAATTGAAATCGGATCTGCGCGAGCTCTACCAGGGCTTCACGCCTCGCGGCCGGACGTTCACCTACGGCCTGCTGATCTTCGATATTGCGACGGTGCTTTTCATCGTCCTGACATCGTTTCTGCCGCGATCAGACCTCATCGAGTCGATCGACATCCTGATCGGACTGATCCTGCTGGCAGACTTTACGGCGCGGATGTGGCTGTCGCCAGCGCCCCTGCGTGAGTTGCGCCATCCCGCCACCATCGCCGACATCGTGGCCATCGGCTCGTTTCTGGCGCCCGTGGCGGGCGAAGCGGGCGGCTTCCTGCGCGTCTTGCGCACCCTGCGGCTCCTGCACACCTACACGCTACTCAACCGGCTGCGCATCGATTTTCCGTTCTTTCGTCGTAACGAGGAAATCATCATCGCGGTGACGCACCTGCTCGTCTTCATCTTCATCATGACGAGCATCGTGTACGAGACGCAGAGGTGGTCGAACCCGATGATCGCCAATTACGTCGATGCGCTCTACTTCACGGTGACTGCGCTGACGACGACGGGATTCGGCGACATCACGCTGCCGGGCAGCACCGGCCGCATGATTTCCGTTCTCATCATGATCTTTGGCGTGACGCTGTTCCTGCGGCTCGCCCAGGTGCTCTTCAGGCCGCACAAAGTGCGCTTCCCATGCCCGACCTGCGGATTGCAGCGTCATGACCCGGATGCCGTGCACTGCAAGGCCTGCGGCACTGCCCTGAAGATCCCCGACGAAGACGAGTGAGGCGGCCGCCCGAACTGAGGGACGGCCGGCGACCGTTAACTCATACGGCCCGCTCCATCGCCTCCAACTCGTCGATCATCCCTTCGATGACATTGAGGCCCTTGTTCCAGAACTCCGGATCGCGTGCATCAAGACCAAACGGCGCCAAGAGTTCCGAATGGTGCTTGGAGCCGCCTGCACTCAACAGGTCGAAGTACTTGGCAACAAAGCCCGGGTGCGCCTCGCGGTACAGGCCGTACAGCGAATTCACCAAGCAATCGCCGAACGCGTAAGCGTAGACGTAGAATGGCGAATTGATGAAGTGGGGGACGTAGGTCCAGAAGACCTCATATCCGGGCTTGAAGTCGATTGCCGGCCCCAGGCTTTCCGTTTGAACTTCGAGCCAGAAGGCGTTGAGCTGATCGGAAGTCAACTCGCCCTGGCGGCGCGCTTCGTGCACCTTGCGCTCGAACGAATAGAACGCGATCTGGCGCACCACCGTGTTGAGCATGTCCTCGACTTTGCCCGCGATCATCGCCTTCTTCTCGCGTGGATCGGTCGTATCGGCCAACAGCGCGCGGAAGGTGAGCATCTCACCGAACACGGACGCAGTCTCGGCCAGCGTCAGCGGCGTGGGCGCCAACAGTGCGCCCTGCTTGCGGGCCAGCATCTGGTGCACGCCATGACCCAGTTCGTGCGCCAGCGTCATCACATCACGCGGCTTTCCCTGATAGTTCATCAGCACGTACGGATGCACGCTCGGCACGGTCGACGCCGAGAACGCGCCCTTGCGCCTTGCCGTCGCGCACCGGCGCGTCGATCCAGCCCTTATCGAAGAATTCCTTGGCGGTCGCTGCCATCTCCGGCGCGAACTGACCATAGGCCGAGAGCACCGCGTCTTGCGCTTCCGCCCACGAGAAGATGCGCTCGGGCTTATCGGGCAGAGGCGCGTTGCGATCCCAATGCGCCAGCCGGTCCATGCCGAGCCACCGCGCCTTCATGGCGTAATAGCGATGCGACAACTTCGGATAGGCCGCCCGCACGGACGACACCAGCGCATCCACGACCGGCGCCTCGACGCGGTTTGCCAGATGGCGGCTGTCCGCGACATCCTTGAACCCCCGCCAGCGGTCGGAGATTTCCTTATCCTTGGCGAGCGTGTTGGTGATGAGCGTGAACAGGCGGACGTTGTCGCCGAAGACTTTCGCCAGCGCCTCCGCGCCAGCCTTGCGCCGGGCTCCGTCGGGGTTCGACAGCAGATTGAGTGTTGCCTCAAGCCCAAGGGGCTCGGCCTCGCCCGCGACGGGGAAGCGGAGCGTCGTCATGGTCTCGTTGAAGAGACGCGAGAACGCTCCCCGCGAGGTCTGACTCTTCTCCGTGAACAGTCGCTCCAGCTTTTCATCCAGCTGGTAGGGCTTCTCGCGGCGCAAATCCTCAAGCCAGGGCTTGTAGTGCACCAACGCCGGCGACGTCATTGCCGCGGCCATCACCGGCTCATCAATCTGATTGAGTTCCAGCTCGAAGAAGATGAGATCGGTGCCGATGCGGGTCAGCGCCTCGTTCGTATCGCCGTAGAATTTCGCCCGCGCCGGGTCCGCCTGGTTGGCGTAATAATAAAGCCCCGCGTACGACGCGAGCTTGCCCATCAGATCCGACAAATCCTCGTAGGCCTTGATGACCCGAGCCAGCGCATCACCGTCCTTTGCAAGGTCGGAAAGCTTACCCTGGCTTTGTTCCTTGAGCACCTGGGCATCCCGTACCGCGCGGGCCAGATCGCGTGCGACTTCGGGGGCATCCGGGGCGGTATAGAGATCCGAAAGGTCCCATTCGGGCATCGGACCCAGATCGGCCGATTTGAGGGAAGTGTTCGCCGAAGCCGTGGTGGAAGTGGTCATGCGTGTCCTCTTGCATGGGCGGGCTTCGCACTGGGAAGCCGGGCCAGCGGTGTCGTTGGCTTCAATTAAGCACCGGACCGGCAGAGGGCAAGCCGTTCCCGCAGTGTCACCTTGGGGCCCTTCCCCGGCGCGGCGCACCCTAGGCGGGGCTCTCAATGCCGCGTGAAACATAACCCCGGATGCGCCCAGGTTTCACGGGGCAGGCGTTCATCGAGCTTCAACCTTGCGCGCTGAATTCCCGAACGCCAGGCGCGCACCCAATTGTCGGGAATAATCGCCAATGGTATAAGTGCGGTAGTTGAAACTGAAAAATGAGGACTGATTGAACACCTTTTACGAGCTGATAATTCCCGTTATTTTTGGAACTGTACTACTCACCATCGTTACCCTCTCTGTTCGCCACCGGCGACGGCTGCGCTTCATCAACAGCTACACATGGCCACCGGGCCTTCTGAAGCGCCTCAAGCACCACCACCCTCACCTCACGTCAGCCGAAATCGACCGCATCGATAGCGGTCTGCGCCAGTTCTTTCGCGCTTACCTGAATGGTGGATTGCGTTCCGTGGCGATGCCATCGCAAGCCGCGGACGACCTCTGGCACGAATTCATCCTCTACACGAAGGCCTACGATAGCTTCTGCCAGCAGGCCTTCGGACGCTTTCTGCACCACACTCCCAGCGCCGTTTTGAAGCCAAAGCAAAAGGCCAGCAACGAAGGCCTGCGCCGCGTCTGGTGGCACTGCTGCAAGGAAGAAAAGATCGATCCGCTCAAGCCAAGCGCGCTGCCGCTTCTCTTCGCGCTCGACGCCGATCTCAAGATCCCGAACGGCTACCACTACACACCGGATTGCAAAACGAAGCGCAAGGACGCCGACGGTGGCAGCGGGGGCGGCGGAACCAGCCAGTGCGCCAGCGACTTCTCCGACAGTTCCATCGATGGTGGCACCGATGGGCTTGGCGATGGTGGCAGTGGCGACGGAGGCGGGTGCGGCGGCGACTAAATCCGCGCTGCAGCTGCCGCAAAAGCCCGCTTAAGCGGGCTTTTGTTCAAAAAAGGACCAAGCTGAGCCTTGGTGAAACCTCCTGTTTACTGTTGTGGGGCAATCTCGGCCTGTTCGTTCGCGTGGTCGGCGGTGCGTTGTCTCCAGTTGGGACAGCACGTGTAAGAGCCGAAGGCCATAAGTTTCAGTTCGAGTAGAGTACGAGTGCCAAATGGCCAAGCGCGTCCTTATCGTCGATGACGATCCAGCCCAACGCCGCATCCTTGAAGAAACAATCAAGCGGCTGGGTTTCGAGACCCGATCCATAAATTCCGGCGATCAGGCCATCCAGATCCTCGACGGTCCGGAACGGGGCTCCATTTCGCTTGTGCTTCTGGATCTGGTGATGCCAGGTGTTGACGGTATGACCGTCCTCGACCGGCTCTCCCAGAAGCCCGGCATCCCGCCGATCATCGTGCAGACGGCGCACGGTTCGATCGATGCCGCCATCAACGCGATGCGCGCTGGCGCCGCCGATTTCGTCATCAAACCGGCCTCGCCCGAGCGGCTCGAAGTGTCGATCAAGACGGCGCTGAAGATCGAAGCCCTGTCGGGCGAGATCAGCCGCATCAAGAAGAAGGTCGAGGGAACCCTCACCTTCTCCGATCTCATCATTCGCGGCGACGCCATGCATCGCGTCATCGCGCTCGGCAAGCGCGCGGCTTCCTCCAACATTCCGGTTCTGATCGAAGGCGAATCAGGCGTCGGCAAGGAACTGATCGCACGCGCCATCCAGGGCGAGAGCGAACGTGCCGGCAAGCCGTTCGTGACGGTCAATTGCGGCGCGATCCCCGAGAACCTCGTCGAGAGCATCTTGTTTGGCCACGAGAAGGGCTCGTTTACAGGCGCCTCGGAACGCCGGATCGGCAAGTTCCAGGAAGCCGATGGCGGCACGCTGTTCCTCGACGAAGTCGGCGAACTGCCGCTCGACGCCCAGGTGAAACTGCTGCGCGCACTGCAGGAAGGCGAAATCGATCCGGTCGGCTCCAAGCGTCCGGTCAAGGTCAACTTCCGGCTCGTCTCCGCCACCAACCGCGACATGATCCAGCTGGTGAAGGACGGCAAGTTCCGCGAAGATCTCTATTATCGCCTGAACGTGTTCCCGATCTGGGTACCGCCGCTGCGCGAACGCATCGAGGACGTGCCCGAGCTCGTGCAGCACTTCATTGCCCGCTTTGCGGCCGAGGAAGGCAAGCGCATTTCGGGACTGTCGCCCGACGCCATGCGCCTGCTGCAATCCTATTCGTGGCCGGGCAACGTCCGCCAGCTTGAGAACGCGCTGTTCCGCGCCGTCGTCCTGGCAGACCGCACGGAGCTTACAGTCAACGAGTTCCCGCAGATCGCAGCCCACGTCGAAGGCTTCGCTGCGGAAATTCCAGCCGCACCCGCCGAGCCGTTCCGCAAGCCGATCTATGCGGGTCCTGCTCTGCTGGGCGCTGAGAACCGCGTTCCCCAGACCATGGAAGTGCGCGCCGATACCGGCACCGGGGCACTCGGCATTGCGGCGATCGACGCTGCCGGCGACATCCGTTCGCTGGAAGCTATCGAGGCCGACATGATCCGGCTCGCCCTCGGCCGCTATCGCGGTCACATGACGGAAGTCGCCAAGCGCCTCAATATCGGCCGCTCGACGCTGTACAGAAAAATGCAGGAATACGGTCTGGAGCCACGCGTCAACTAGCCAACTTTCCCGAAAGGGAGAGCCCCTTGAACGCCCTGCAGATCGTCGAAGGGCCCGGTGGCTTCACACCGGGCCCTTCGTCTTTTGGGCTTCATGGAGGTATGCGGATCATGTGCTCCGCATGCGTTTGAAACCCTTGGATGATCTGTGGCTCCGCAACGTCATTGCATGGCGAATCGGATAACCAGGGGCCAACGGTCTTGAACGCTGGGCTTTTCCTTGATTGCCTGCGTAACGTGTCTGCCTGGGAAATATGCGCCGGGACCAGCCGTTATTTAAAGTTCGGCACGCGGGAGGAGCGCAATGCGTCTCAGCACTTGGGTTGCAGCGGGCGTCACAGTCAGCTGGCTGGCATCCGCCGTCATGGCGCCGGACGCGTGGGCCATCGATCCGGACCCGGCACCAGCCACGGCCGCCACGCCGGCTCCGGATAGCACCGGGGCCACGGCGCAAAACCCTACGGCCTCACCCATCGAGACGGGCAGCATCGATCCCGCCGAACAGGCGATTGGCGCCGCCGCGCGCAAACTTCTCGCACCCGCCGATGCGCTGCCCCATCTCTTGCCCGAGGCCGTCACGACCGATGCGGCAGCGCCAGCCGTGCCCGGCGAAAAGCCGAAGTTGACACCTGAAGAGGAGGACCGCGCCGCGCTCTCCGCATTCTATCAGTCACGCGCAGATCAGCCCCTGTGGGTCGATGCCAAGGGTTTCACCGATAAGGCGCTCGCGGCCATCGCGGAGTTGCAGCGGGCTGCCGAGTACGGCCTGGATCCGGCGGATTTTTCTGTTTCGGACGGTATTGGCGCGGAAGATGCCGGTACGAACGCGAAAGCCGCGCCCGAGGCCCTGGCGGCAGCCGAAAGTTCTCTGTCACTCGCCGTCATGACCTACGCCCGCCACGCCCGGGGCGGCCGCATTCCACAACCCGCCAAGCAACTATCGTCCTATTTCGACCGCCGTCCGCAACTGAAAGACCGCACGCAACTTTTGTCGGAGCTAGCCGCGGCGAGCGATCCGGCCCGTGTACTGACGTCGCTTCATCCCCAGCACCCGCAGTTCGAGCTTTTGCGGCAGGCGTGGCTGGAAGCCTCACGCAACCGCAAGGCCAAGGCCGTCAAGATCCCAGCCGGTCCTGACGTGAGGCCTGGCGAAAGTCACCCTGATGTTGCCCTGCTGCGCCGCCGCCTCGACACACCGGCGGAGGCAGAGGCTCAGTCTGAATTGTACGATGCGCGCCTGGAACGGATCGTCAAAGGCTTCCAGCATTTGAAGGGTATCAGTCCGGCGGATGGCATTCTGACAAAAGAGACCCGCTCCAAGCTCAATCAGCCGGTCAAGGGTAATGCCGGTCAGCTCGCCGCCAATATGCACATGTGGCGCTACGTGCCCGCCGATCTCGGCGCCATGCACGTCATGCTCAACGTGCCCGAATACAAGATCTGGATTGTCCGCGACGGCGAGACCGTTTTCGACGAGCGCGTCACGGTGGGCCTCGTCAACAAGCAGACACCCATCTTCTCCGATCAGATGGAACTGGTGACGTTCAAGTCGCGCTGGCGCGTGCCGGATTCGATCAAGGTGCGCGAAATCTGGCCGAGCTTGCTCAGTGGCGGCGGCATGATGCGCCAACACAAGCTGGAGATGCGACGGCTGGACAACGAAGAGCTCGTCGACTGGCGCAAGATCGACTGGTCGAAGACACCGATGAACGACTACGTCATCTGGCAGCCGCCGGGCAGCTTCAATCAGTTGGGGATCGTGAAGTTCTCATTCCCCAACAAGCACTACGTTTTCATGCACGACACGCCCGACAAGCACATGTTCAACTGGACCCGCCGCGCCAACAGCCACGGCTGCATGCGGATCCGCAATCCATTGAAGATGGCCGAAGTGGTCCTCAATGCCGACAAGGGCTGGGACCGCGCCCAGGTCGATGACGCTGTCAAGAACGGGCCGGATCACAACATCATCAAGCTCGACCGCAAGATCCCAGTCCACATCACGTACTTCACAGCGCGGGTGAGCGAGGGCGGCAAGATCGAGACGTTCAGCGATGTCTACGGTCACGAGAAGCGGTTTACCCTGGCTCTGCAGGGCAAGTGGGACAAGATCAAGGTCGGACCCGACCACCTCGCGCCCGTCGATGAATCAACGCCGCCGCGCGTGGCCGCCCGCAAGGCACCCAAGAAGAAGCAGGGTGACAGCGTGGTGGACCTGATCAGTTCAACCCTGGGCGGTGCGTTCTAAGGCACGGCACGCGCAACTAATCTTCAGTTCGTCGTCAGGGCCGCTGCGAATGTCAGCGCATAGTAAATGATCAAGACCGCAAACATCACATAGAATGCGTTGCGATTGAGCGCATGGGCGAGGCGCGAACGCCCCTTGGTGTCGAGCCGTTCCGCCACGATTGAATTGAGCAGGACCGCGACGATGGCCGCAAACGTGCCCACCGCGATGCGATCGACAAGCAGCGATCCGATCGCCGGGTTCAGCACAGAGTTGAGCGAATACATGTTGCCGACGGCGGCGAAGATGGCGCTGCCGACCATTGTGGCGCGGATGGACAGCGCTGAGACATGGATCGCGAACGTCATGAGAGCAATGATATTCGCGACAATAAAGCCTATCAGGACCGCGACGACCAGCCGCCCGCTTTCGCGATCGATGTCGATGGTCATGATCAAACGAGAATACTGATCCGCCGATGCATCCTTGATGCCGAAGTTGGTCTTGTAGGTCTCGGTCTTTTCTTCGAGCCGCAGCCCCAGCACTTTGTAGCCTTCAAGATGCAAAAGGCTGCTGATGATGCTCTGGCTGGTGTTGGGCGCCAGTTTCAGTTCGGACGCCGTCTGAGACGTTTCGATGATCACACGCAGACTCTGGCTGTCGAACGGGAAGCTTTCCAGTTGCCAGTCGTGGTTAACCGTGACGGAGACGATGCCTGATGAGTGGAAGGTCCCATCGGGAAGCTTGCGCTGGCTCTGGGAACGCACCGTCCATTGGCGGCCATTCAAGACCTGGAAGAGTTCGAAGGGCCGGAAGGCCTCATCGGAGCTGATCCACCACATATAGAACTCGGCGCCGAAGCTGCCGTTGACGAAGTCGATGCTGTGGATGCCGTTCAGCCAAACGCCGACTTCGACGGTCTGCGGGGTGGCGAGATTGCCGGTGCGGCAGCCGCGCGAGGCTCCGCAGGTGCAACGGCCGCGCCGGCACGGACCGGCGACCGCCAACACCAGTAGGCCGACAGCCACAGCGCACATGCAGGCGCACGCAACCGCAAACGGCCGCACGCATCGGCCACGCACAATTTCACGCAAACTTGCCTTCAAAGCGACGCCCCACCTCCCGATCCCGCCACATGATGGTCTGTCCCGGTGAACTTGGCAAACGGCGGGTTGGGCACCCATCCAGTCCGAAGCGGCGTCTCCGCGCAAAAGAGAACGGCGTCATCCAGGGGGAGGGCGCCGTTCGCAGTGTCACAGACGGGAGAGTTTGCCGTTTAGAACTTGTACTTGAAGCCGGTCCAGAAGGTGCGGCCGAGGCCGGGCTTCATGCCGTCTTCGCGGTCGGAGATGTAGAATTCGTTGGTGAGGTTGTCGCCCGAGACGAAAATGCTGGCACCAGTGTCGCCGATGTCCATATTGAAGCGGGCTGACAGCAGCCAGATGCTTGGCACCTCGCCGTCCTCGCCTGCTTCTTCAATCTCGCACTCGGTGTCGGCACCTTCTACTTCGCACTCGACCTCGCCACCAAACCCGAAGGGCGTGTTGCCCTCGTCGGTGAAGAAGGCGCCGCGATAGGTATAGGTCACGCTCGCATCCCAGCGCCAGCCGGTCCGCTGCTCAACGCCGATGGTGAGAGCCGCAACGTGCAGCGGAACCTCGGGAATGCGATTACCGTTGAAGTTCTCGCCATCGGGCGAAGTAAAGTCCTCGAACTCTCCGCGCGAGTAGGTGTAGTTGCCTTCGCCGAAAAAGTTGAGCGATCCTCCAGTGAACGGCTGGGAGTTCAGGCGGCCGAAAAGCTCCACCCCGCGGATGTGGACCTCGTCGGCCCGGCCGAAGGAGCGGTCAGCGGCATCCGAGAACGACGCACCGAACTGGTAGTCCTTGAGGATCTGGTAGAAGCCAGCGACCTCAAAATCGAGACCCTTGATAGCCGTGGTCCGCAGGCCGAGGTTGAAATTGTCGCCGATCTCGTCGTCAACGGGGAAGTCCTCGTTACGAAGAACGCCGGTCGACATGCCCCGGTGGTAGCCGCCAAAAATCGTCGTGCGATTGAGGCCCGTGTAGGCGAATGCCACGCCCGGCAGCACATGGAAGTTGTCATATTTTTCATTGCGTTCCGTTGGATTGAGCACCAGGCCGTCGAGTTCCAGGCACTCCTCGCCGAAGCCAGCATCCTCGCAATCATCGTCGTCACCGCCGCCCGCTTCACTTTCCTCGCGGGCGATTACGCGGTTCGTACGCCGGGCCTGATACCATTCGAACCGGATACCGGGGACAACGTTAAAGTCGCGCGCCACGTCCACATTCGTCTGCAGGAAGGCCGACACGGCATTCGAATCCAGCGAACGATCGAAGATGGTGAACCCGCGCTCGTCGCCGTCCTTCAGGATCTCGTCCTGACCGCCGATGAAGTTGCGATTCGACATGTCCTGATATTCGTAACGGAGACCGGCCTGAATGGACTGATTGAAGCCCAGAATGTTCCGGTTAGCCCATTCACCGCGAAGCTCCGCGCCAACGTGGCGGAACGTGCGGAGGCGGCCAAACATGGTATCGTCGCCAAACAGGATTGACGTGTTCTCCACTCCGTCTTCGAACTCGGTCCCATCAAGAACCGGGCTTAGACCACCGCCGGACCCGTCTGGGTCGGACTCGAACGTGTTGAGCTGATAGCGGTCACGGCGATGATATCCGGCATACACGCGGCTTGTGATCGTCGTGTCGTCGTCCAGATACGCATTGTGGACAACCTGGCCACGCCAGATCTCGCCGTTGTAGTTGTTCAGACCAGCCGCTGGCGCGTAGCAGGTTTTGCAATGCTTCAGTAGCCGGAACTGGTTCTCAGCAAACCCTGCCAAACCTTCGGCGATCTCCTCTGCCTCGTCCTCAGAATCTGCGTCGAGTTCGCGCTCGCCCAGGAAGTTCTGCTCATCGTAATTGTCCCTCTGGCGCGTGTACGAAGAGGACACGACGAGATCCGAGCTTGAACCTTTCCAGCCAATAGACCCATAGAAGTCGTGGAACCTCAGTTGTTCGGTGTCCCATGCTCCCTGGACGTTGGCGCCGGTGTAGGAGGCCACGACACCGACGTTATCCGAGTTCTGGCGGGTGTGGACGTGCCAGCGATAGGACAGATCCGTGCGATTGCCGCGATCAGTACGCTCGCCATCTTCGTCTATGAAGAAACCGCGATCCGTCTCCGTGAATCCGATGGCAGAGCTGATAACAGTCTCTGCCGGCCCGAAGGGAGAGAGATTGCGCGCGTTGACAACGCCAAAGTTGTTGTTGGGGCCGTGGGTGATGACGGTGCCACGCAGCACCTCCACGCTTTCGAAGCGGTCGACGGGACCCCAGAAGTGCACCGACGGATCAAGCCACAGCGCCAGGTTGTTGGCATGCCCATCTTCCATGATGAGCATTTTGCGCGAACGGCGCGCCGGCGAGCCGCGCACGGACACACCGCCGTGATGCGCATTCGCGTCGTCGTTGATGACGGTCACGCCCGGCACGCGGGTCAACGCATCGTTGATGTTGCGCGGCTGGTTCTGCTGCAGGACCTCGGGCGTCAGGTTCGTGGCTGCCGACGAGAAGCCTTCTAAATTCGTGGGAATAACCTGACCGGGGTTGACCGGGGTCGTGGCCGACTGGTTGGCGCGCGCCGCGGCGCCGGCACTTCCCGTTGCCCCGTAGACCGGGTTGGGGTTCAGCGGTGCGGCGGGTTCGTCCGCAAAGTCAATATCCGCGGCCGGCGCAACGACGGCGGGCTGCGGAGCGGGTGCTGCCTGCTGTTGGGGCTTCGGCTTGGGCTTCGGCTTGGCCGCGGCCGGCTTGGGCTGCGGAGGTGGCTGCTGCTGGATAACCTCGACTTCCGGCACCTGACCTTCGGCAGGCGCGGCGGCCCCCTGGCCGGCATCGGCCGGCGGAGACGTATCCTGGGCGTGGGCGATCGCGCCCATGCTCACCATCCCGGATACAATCGTCGCTCCCAAAAGCTTCTTCATTACTTCGCCTCTTTCTTGGGTGAGGGTCACGCACCAGATTTCGGAAATTTCACAGTAATCCGAGTACGTGCCGAGGCGGCTTGCGGCAATGGTGCTTAGTTCCCGACGTACATGCGCCAAACATGAATATTGCGCGATGTTGCAATTTTACTTCGGGACTAATTCCTCACGGGAATTAGATGGCGCTTAAGTAGGAATTTATACTTCGTTCTACGGGATATTTTCCCGATGCGCTCAGGCCGCGCTCCTCGACGGCCAGCCGGGAGAGCCTGCCGCCACCCCGCCAAATCAGCCGATATTTTGGGCGCCCAAACCTTGACTTCCGTTCCCCCGGGCCGCACATCGCCGGTCTCATTCGCCGGCTGGCGGCGCGGGGCGAAATCATGGCGATACCAACCGAAATCCAATCCACCATCGTTCCCGCCGAATGGGCACCCCAGTCCGCTATTTGGACGGCATGGCCCGCGGACCCCGACGAATGGGACGGCAATCTCGATGCACCGCGAACTGACGTCGCAGGGCTCGTCCGCGCGCTCGCTGCCCACGGCAACCGGGTGCGCGTGCTGGCCAATGGTCGCGATGCGGAGCGCACCGCAACGGCTGCGGTCGGGACCGTCGCGGAAATCGTTCCTGCCCGTTATGGCGATATCTGGCTGCGGGACACGGGTCCCATCTTCGCCCTCGGCCCGGACGGACTGAAGGCGCTGCGCTTCAAGACCAATAGCTGGGGCGGCAAATACGACCTGCCGGACGATGCGACGGTTGGCGACGACGTTGCGCGGCTGGCGCGCGTCCCCGTCTCGCGCTTCGATTTCGTACTGGAGGGCGGCGCCGTCGATCAGGATGGCGAGGGCACCATCCTCACCACCCGCCAGACCCTGCTCAATCCCAACCGCAACGGCTGGACCAAGGATCAGGCCGAGGACGCGCTGCGCCGCGCGTTCGGCGCCACCGCGGTGATCTGGATCGACGAGGGGCTTCAGAACGACCATACCGATGGTCACATCGACAACATCGCCCGCTTCGTGGCGCCGGGCCGGGTCGTCTGCCAATCGCCGGCGGGACCCGATGACCCCAACGCCGCCACGCTCGACGCCATCGCCGCCACCCTATCCGCGGCGAAGGATGCCAGCGGACGCGCGCTCGATGTGGTTCGCATTCCCGGTGTCGGCCTGTATCGCAATCCAAAGGGCGCCATCTCGCCCGCCTCGCATATGAACTTCATCATCGCCAACGGCGTCGTGGTCGTCCCCGTTTACGGGACGCCGACGCAGGACGCGGCATTGAATGCGCTGCAGGCCGTCTTCCCCGATCGCAAGGTCATCGGCGTGCCCTCGCGCGGACTTCTGGGTTACGAGGAAATCGGCGGCGGGTCATTCCACTGCATCACGCAGCAGCAGCCCGTCTAAGGAGAGCACCGCCATGGCGAAAGCCCATCGCACCATCACCGTCGCGGGCATCCAGACGTCGTACGGTCACGACATGGCCGAGAACATCGCGCGCACGGAGGCCTTTGTGCGCGAGGCAGCACGCATGGGCGCCCAGGTGATCCTGCCTTCGGAGTTGTTCCAGGGCATTTATTTCTGCACGAAGCAGGACCCGAAATGGTTTGAAACGGCCTATCCCGCCGCCACTCATCCCTGTGTCACGGCCATGCGCCCTCTGGCCAAGGAACTCGGCGTTGTGATCCCCGTCTCGATCTTCGAGAAGGACGGACCGCGTTACTATAACAGCATCGTCATCATCGACGCGGACGGCACGGACCTCGGCCTCTATCGCAAGAGCCATATCCCCGATGGACCGGGTTATCAGGAGAAGTACTACTTCCGCCCCGGCGATACCGGCTTCAAGACCTGGAAGACCAAGGCCGGTGTCATCGGCGTCGGGATTTGCTGGGACCAATGGTATCCCGAGTGCGCGCGCGCCATGATGCTGCAAGGCGCGGAGATCCTCTTCTACCCGACCGCCATCGGCTCGGAGCCCTACGACACCGCGCTCGACACGCATCTGCAGTGGCAGCGCGCCATGCAGGGCCACGCGGTCTCCAACTCCGTCCCCATCGTCGCGGCGAACCGCATCGGGCTGGAAAAGAACGACGGCGCCGAGCAGCGCTTCTACGGCCACTCGTTCATCACCGATCATAGGGGTGAACTGGTCGAAAGCTTTGGTGCGAAAGACGAGGGCGTGCTGGTGCACACCTTCGACCTCGACATGATCGAGAGCTATCGGGCGGACTGGGGATTCTTCCGCGACCGGCGCACGGATCTGTACGCAAAGAGCATCATCTGACCACGGCCGCCCGATTGCGGATCAATCGAGGGGCAAGCGCATTTGCGCTTCGTTCGCACGACGCCCGGATGGCCCCGGTTGGGCTGGAGCCGACCGCTGACCGCCGATCCAGCGCAGGATCGCTTCGACCACATGGTCAACTTCGGCCGCGCTCAATGCGCGGTCCTTCCCAATGCCATGCCATTTCGCCAGGCACCCCCGGCAGCACGTCGCCGTCGCATGCTGCGCGATGAAGACGGGATGGCCCCGCATCGGTGTCTGCCGGCCGTCGTTCCTGGGACTGGCGGCACTGAGCCGGGCATGAATGATCTCGCGGGCGTGGCGCTCCAGGTCTTCCGGCGCCGTGCGGTCGGCAACATCGCGCTCGCGGCGGCCAAGCCGAAATCGCATCCGGAATGGAGATTTGGTCAGTCCGGCAAACACTAGATGCAAAGGTCGCATGGCTGAGATCCCCGGTCGCGCGGGCCCACGTCATGAATGTGACGCACGCCTGTTAAGCGCTTGTCACCAAATCCTGTAATCCGTCCGGGAGGGTCCACGGCCCAAACCAAGGATCGGATTGCGCATCATGCCGGATTCCACGCTCGCGCTCACCTGCTTCGTGGCGCTCGCCTTCGGATTTCATATCGTATCAGCTCTCTTGACGCTCTACCGCGTCTGGCGTCCTAAACCGGACTTCGGCCCGGAGGTCAGGGGCGTGTCAGGCGGCGTCGACCTATTGCGGCCCGTCTGCGGCCTGGATCCGTATGATCCCGTCACCTTGGGATCGACATTCCACCTCGACGGACCGCGCGATCTCAATATTGCCTTCTGCGCCGCGCGCGAGCGTGATGCCGCCGTCCCGCTGGTTCGCGCGCTGATCGACGCCAATCCCGATCACCATGCGCGAACTCCTAATCGGGGATGACCGCCCGACCGCCAATCCAAAGCTCAACAATCTTGTCAAAGGCTGGCACGCGACCCACTCCCAGTGGGTCGTCATGGCCGACAGCAACGTGCTGCTGCCGCCGGACTACATCACGACCCTGCTGGCCGCGTTTCGCGCCGATACGGGTCTCGTCTGCTCACCGCCCGTCGGCACGGCGCCCGAAGGCATGGCCGCCGAGATCGAATGTGCCTTTCTCAATACCTATCAGGCGCGATGGCAGCTCGCCGCCGATACGCTGGGGTTCGGCTTCGCACAGGGCAAGTCGATGCTCTGGCGGCGCGATCTGCTTGAACGTGCGGGCGGCATCGCAGCTCTCGGGATGGATGCGGCCGAAGATGCGGCGGCTACCAAGATCGTGCGCGCCAGCGGCCATCGTGTGCGTCTGGTCGACCGGCCGTTCGCGCAGCCGCTTGGCCGGCGCGCCATCATGGACATGTGGCACCGTCAGGTTCGCTGGGCCCGTCTGCGCCGCGCGACGTTTCCAGTGTTCTACGTCCCAGAAATTCTGGCCGGAGGCATGCTGCCGCTCGGCGCGGCCATGATGGTCTCTGCGGATTGGGGACATGATCCTCTGATGGCCGCGGCGGCATTCGTCTCAGCCTGGATCGGCATTGAACTCCTGCTGGCCCGTGCCGCCGGCTGGCATATCGGCTGGAGAACACCGCTCGCCATCGCCGGACGCGAGATCCTGCAGCCGGCGCTGTGGCTCAGTGGACTGCTGGGAAATTCCTTCAACTGGCGCGGCAACGACATGAGCGCAACCATGAGCATATCCACGCCCAGCGCCCAGAAATCCTGAAGCACCACGACTGACAGCACCGGACCCGATCCCCAACCGCCCTTTTGCCGCCCCGTTGCCGCGGAATGCCCTTAATCGAAAGTTACCAAGCCTTAAGGGTTCATCGTTAACCCTTCATCGACGTTTGCGCCGTCGCCCGCGCGTAGTGCGTTGGCTCGGCCGCACATTGCCGGAGTTATGCCGAAGCTGGCAAGCCGGCCGGTATCACGATTGGGGCTTGAGGGGATTGGGGCTTGCGCGTTAGGCCGCAACGACGTGGTCATCGATGGGCCATTTTGGCCGCCGCCGCCGCCGCCACGCTGTCTGGTGTCGTCGGGGCGTCAGGCGACGCGCGCACGATCTCGCTCTATCACATCCACACCAAGGAAACGCTGACCATCCTCTACAAGAAGGATGGCCGCTACATTCCCGAGGCGATGAAGAAGCTGAACTGGTTCCTGCGTGACTGGCGGAGCGATGAAGCCACGACCATGGACCCGCGCACCATCGACATCGTATTCGAAATGCACGCAGAACTCGGTTCGCAACAGCCTGTCCATATCATCTCCGCATACCGGTCCCGCAACACCAACGAAATGCTGCGCAAGACGCGCGGCGGACAGGCGAGCCAGAGCCAGCACATCACGGGCAAGGCGATGGACGTGCACTTCCCCGACGTGCCGATCCGCCGTCTGCGCTATTCCGCCATGATCCGCGAGCGCGGCGGCGTCGGTTACTACCCGACGTCCGCCCTCCCGTTCGTGCATGTCGACACCGCGCGCGTGCGCTCCTGGCCACGTATGACGCACGACGAACTGGCACTGCTCTTCCCTTCCGGCCGCTCCAAGCATCAGTCGGCTGAAGGCCGTTCGCTGTCTCCCGGCGATGCCGCCCAGGCGCGCCGCCGTCATCCGCAGCTGGCGCAGCAGGTCGCGCAGTATTTCGATTTGCGTGCCAACCCGCGCAAGTCGATCCTCGTCGCATCGGCCGATGGTGCGCTTCCCGTCCCGCCCGCGCCGCAGCCTGCCGCACGCCCCGCACAGCCGCAGGATAGCGGTTGGGCTGGGACCGTGGTCGCCGCACTTCCCCCGCCCGCGCCGCGCAGCGACCGGCCCGAACCCAAACTGGTGCGAGAGCCGCGCCCGGTGGAACGGTCTTCGCGGTTTACCACCGGACCGTCGAACGACGATCGCTCCAAGTTGAACGACCTGCTGACGCTTGCCGCACACACCCCAGCCAGCGAACCGCTGCCCAAACTCGTTGCCTTGCCGCAGCTAGCCAAACGCCCGGCGGCAGCCAAGCCGGCGTTCAATACCGCGGCCGCGACCGGCCTGCCGTCACCAGGAGTGGGACTGGGAAGCCTGGGCACGTCTGATGCCGCCCCGGCAGCGGGCGCGCCGCCTGCTCCCCTAACCGCACCATCTGACAGACCCGGCCTGCCGGACGCCGCGGTGGCAGCCCTTCAATCGGAAACCGTCGCGAAAGCCGCGCAACTCGTGTCATGGGTTACCGCACCGGCCTACGATGACGACCACCCGGAAGAATTGGCCTACCAGCCCTTCCCCATTCTGCCATTGCTGACCGAGACGGCTTCAGCCGACGATCCAGCACTGGCACGCATGGTTCATCCCGACGTCGCGCGCACGTTCGACATGCTCGATGACGAGGGCCGCATCCTGCCGATGCGGTTGCGGCCCGGCGCCCAGGCGGCTCAGCTATTGCTCGCGCAGAAGTTTACGGGCGATGCGGTGCATCTGGCAGACATAGAGGCCCGCGCCTTGGAGCTGGAACGCCAGCCGGCACCCGCCGCGTTCGCCGAGCGCGTCGTCAAGACGTCTCCGCGGTAACGCCTTTCGGTTTCGGGCGCCCGTCGTGGCGTTCCTTCGCCTGCGCGAGCGGCCCCTTCTCCCAGGCTTCGATGGCAAGCCGTCCGAGTTCGCGGAAGTCGTCCTTGCGCGGCGACGTCGAACGCCAGACCAGACCGATTGTGCGCGCCGGTTCGGGATCGGCGAAGCGGATCACGGTGAGATCCCGCCCGCGCTCTTCCATGCCGAGGCTAATTTCGGGCAGCAGTGTAATACCGAGCCCCGCCGAGACCATTTCGACAATCGTTCCCAGCGACGACGCACCGAACGTGTTGAGGGCATCGACCTGCTTCAGGCTGCAATAGGTGAGGGCCTGATCGCGCAGGCAGTGGCCCTCTTCGAGCAGCAACAGCTTCTCGTTCTCGATCATGTCCTTGGTGGCCTTCAAGCGCCCGGAAATCTTGCGCTGTTTGGGCAGGGCCAGAAGGAACGGATCCTGGAACAATTTCAATTCTTCCAGGTCGGGATGCTTGATCGGGATCGCCAGCAGCAGAACATCGAGTTTGCCTTCGAGCAGTTCCTCGACGAGATGCGCCGTTTGCGTTTCGCGCACGTGCAGTTCCAGATCGGGATAGGCGTCGCGCAACAGCGGCAGCAGGGGCGGCAGCATGTAAGGCGCGACGGACGGGATCACACCCAGACGCAGCGAACCCGTCAGCACTCGATTGGAATGACGCGCGAACGACACGAGTTCGCGAATGTCGCCCAGAATGGTCGAGACACGGTGCGAGATTTCCTCGCCCTTGGGTGTCAGCCGCACCCCTGCCCGCGTCCGCTCGACGAGCGTCAGCCCCAGGGTCTGCTCAAGTTCATTGATCTGCATGGACAGCGCCGGCTGGGTGACGGCGCACGCTTCGGCCGCGCGGCCGAAATGAAGCTCGCGGGCCAGCGCATCGAAGTATCTCAGTTGTTTGAATGTGACGGACACGATCAGCTACGCTTATTTAGATGCCAATATTTTTCGATTAGTTCTTATTTCGACGAACGTCTAATCTCAATGCTGTGATCAGCGGTGGCGCCCCCTGTTTTTACCGTGGCGGCTTCCGCACCCCAAATCCTGAAGGAAGAGCTTCGGCCCGGCCTTCTGGATACGCCCCGGTCGAACGCCGAATCGACCGGGGCGTTCTTTCGTCCGGCCCCGGACAGTGCTGTCCGCCGCGCGCAACACACGGACTGGATACGAAAAAGGGGCGCCTGCGCGCCCCTTCCCATACCGAGAACCGGTCTTCGATTACGCGCACTGCAGGCGCTATTCGGCGGCTTCCATCTGACGGCCGGTCGGCGAACTTTCCGGCAGCATGCCCAGCGCGTGCAGGTAGACTTCGAGGATGCTCTCCTCCTCCTGACGCTCCTGCTGGCTCTTCTTGCGGATGCGCACGATCTGGCGCAGCGCCTTCACGTCGAACCCAACCGCCTTGGCTTCCAGGTACTTGTCGCGAATATCCGCGGCCAGAGCCTTTTTCTCTTCTTCCAGCCGTTCAATCTGTTCGACCAGCTGGCGCAGCTGGTTCTGCGCGGACGCCTGAAGCGTGGTCATCGCGTACCCCTGTGGTTGTTGGTTCATCTAAGCGTGCGGTGGCCATCGACCTGCGGCTTGCTGAAAAACACGCGGATGGACATCGCTACGGCGCCGACTGCCAGACATTGCGCCTTCTGGATCTGAGGCTAACGGTCAGCGGCAGGCCGGATCAAGGCAAGGAGATCTTGATCCAGAGGTATTTGTGCCACGCCATGCGGGCGGGCGTTCGGGCGCACGCGTGGCCTCGGCGGCTCAAGGGTCGCAAAATGGCCCCGAATCCAGGCGATTTGAGGTATGGAGAACCCGCATCGCGCAGCCGATCCCGCCAAGTGGGTGCGCGCGTCGAGTTGTAGAGAGACCGGAACGCCTGATGACCGTGAGTGCCAGATGACCTTGAGTGCCAGCACGATGGACCCACAGCCCAGGCGTCATGCCGCGCGGACGAGACGCGCGTGGCTTTTGCCATTGCTGGCGGCCTTTGCGGTTTTGACCTGGGTGGGAACAGACCCCGCTGACGCGCAGGAGCGGCAGACCTTCCAAGCTTTCATTGCCAGCCTATGGCCCGAGGCGGAAGCGGCCGGCGTTTCGCGCGCCACGTTCGACGCCGCACTTGGCACCATCAAGCCCAACCTCAAGCTCCCCGATCTCAACCTCCCGGGCCGCCCGACTGACGGCAGCAAGGGTCAGGCAGAATTCACCCGCGCGCCTAAGGACTATCTCGACAGTGCCTATCTGGAGCGGCTCGCGTCTCAGGGCCGGCAGCTAAAAATCAAGCACAAGACCGCGCTGGAAAAAATCGAACGCGATATCGGGGTGGACCGTTACTCGATCCTGGCCATCTGGGGCCGTGAGACGGCATTCGGCAATCACAAGCTGCCGCATGACGCCATCGAAGTGCTCGCCACGCTCGCCTGGACGGGCCGCCGCAAGGAGCTCTTTCGCAACGAACTGATCGAAGCGTTGAAAATGCTCGAAGCCGGTGTGGCGCGCGCCGACATGCGCGCCTCATGGGCGGGTGCCGTGGGCCTCACGCAGTTCATGCCGTCGGAATATTTCAACTTCGCCCGCGATCTCGACGGCGACGGCCGCAAGGACATCTTCCGGTCTGTCCCTGACGCGCTGGCATCTGCCGCCGCGCAATTGACCGGCAAAGGCTGGGTGCGCGAGCTCAAGTGGGGCTATGAAGTCATCATCCCGAAGTCGGCCGACTGTGGTTTCGAAGGACCGACCCAGGAGCGTCCCATCGCAGAATGGGAGAAGCTCGGCTTCAGGCGGGCCGATGGCGCCCCGTGGGGACCGGACCTGCAAGGTGTCGTCGCCTATCTGATGAGTCCCGCAGGCGCCTACGGCCCGTCATTTCTCGTGACCGAGAATTTCAAAGTCATCCGCCGCTATAATACGTCCGACCTTTACGCGGTGTTCGTCGGCCATCTAGCCGACCGCATCGAAGGCAGCGGCGGCTTCATCCATGCGTTTGGCGGCACTGGTCCGCAAAAGACCAAGACGATCGAGGAAATCCAAGCCCGCCTCGGCAAGGCCGGCTACGACGTCGCAAAGGTGGACGGCAAGATCGGCTCTAACACACGCAAGATTATCGGACAGTACCAGCGCGCCAGCGGCATCAAGGTCGATTGCTGGCCCTCAGACGCGGTTCTGGCGCACATCAGGACGGGGACCACGTCGCCGTGAGACTTGTCTCGTGCCACCGCTGCCGTAAAGATGTTGCGAGCCCTGCTGCGCCGTTCCGCATGTTTGATCGGCGGGCTGGCGCGCGACCGAAAAAGGCATCACACCGCATCATGCCCATCCACCGTGCCCTGAGTCTGTGTTGGATCGCCGTCGCGACTGTCCTGGCAGCGGGGCTGGCCCTGGCGGCCGATGACGATAATCAGAGCACAAGTTTCATCACGCCGTTTCCCAAAGGCGAGGTCTACCGCGTCGCTGTGATTGGCGATGATCTGGCGGACGGCCTGCACTACGGCCTGCAGGAAACCTTTCAAACGGACCCGCGGCTGCAAATCGCCCCCAAGCCCTTCGGGCTCAATGGCCTGATGCGCCCGGACCACGCGGAAAAAAAGGTCGCGCTCGAAGAAGACCTCAAGGTCGAGGCGCCCAATGTCGCCGTCGTCATGCTGGGGGCCTGGGATCGCGTGTCGCTGCGCACGCCATCGGGCAAGC
This sequence comes from uncultured Alphaproteobacteria bacterium, assembly GCA_963786675.1. GTDB lineage: Bacteria > Pseudomonadota > Alphaproteobacteria > Rhizobiales > Hyphomicrobiaceae > JAGVSR01. The sequence goes on from CAWAZY010000004.1 coordinate 49,093, forward strand.
GTATCCCGGTCGGCGCGCCGCAGTGGCGCACCGAATATGGCCAGCGCGCTGATCGCCTGATCAAGGCGCTGAAGCGGCTCAACGCGGCCGTTTACCTCGTCGGGCTGCCGAACGTGCGCAAATACGACGCCAACGAAGACGTGCAGATGATGAACGACATCCTGCGCGAGCGGGCCTACCTCAACGGCATGAAGTTCGTCGACAGCTACGCGGGCTTCCTCGACGAAAACGGCGGCTTCAGCGGCTGGGGTCCGGATCTCAGCGGCAAGATCGTCAAGCTGCGCGATGGCGACGGAATCTATTTCACGCTGGCCGGCAATCGCAAATTGGCGCATTTCGTCGAACGCGAACTGCGCCGCGATATAAAGACCGCCCAGGCCTCGCGCGTGGTGCCGCTCGCCGGCACGGAAGCCGAACAGTCGAAGATCAATCCCGGCAAGGCGCTGACCAAGGAAACCGCCAGCGGGACGGCGGCCGACGGATCTGCCGACGGCACCAATGCCGCAAAATCGCAGACGGCCGGCACGGCCGGCGATCAGCCTGCCGACAACGGCCGCATCAGTTTGAAGACGGTCAATCAGTCCGGGCGCGAGGACGTGGTGACGCTCGACATCGTGCGCCCCGCCATTCCCGCCTCCGTCGTGGCCCTGGTGACGCGCAAGGAGAGCAAGGATAAGCCATCCCAACTCGGCGAAGTCCTGATCGACAGGATCGCCGGCGGCCTCAACGTGATGAGCACTGTCACACCGCCCGCAACACCTCAGGCGCGCGGCGTCGGCGGGCAGCTTTCGCCGACCCAATCGGCCTATTATCGCGTGCTGGTGAAGGGTGAGCGGATCGCGCCCCGTCCCGGCCGGGCCGACGACCTCGTCTGGCCGCGTCCGGAAGCGGCCGAGCCAGCGCCAGCGGCCAAGTCCAGCGGCGGCACGACCCACTAGAAACAGGGGCAACGTCGTCCGCTGAGCCCACCGGCGAGCCACCGCCCGAGGCCGCGGTAAAGCGCACCCAGAAGCGCTGATCCTTGCCAGCTGGACTTTAATCCGCACATCAAGGCGAAGGAGAGGGCGCACACCATGCCTCTGGTACACGCCGCGCTCCTGGCGGCGCATGTGGTGGAAGCACGCGCACGGATCAGTAGCGTAGGTGATCAGGCGCGCCGGAGTTCAGGCGTCGTCGCGCACGGGCGATGGCCGGCGGCGGCCGCGTTCAGCCCGGGCGCTTCCCTTCAAGCGGTCGGCAATCTCATCCAGCCGGCGTTTGGCGGCGTCGAATGCGTCACGCAACGCAATCTGAAGATCTTCCTGAGCATCGCCGACATGGCTCTCGTGCGTGAGAATGAGCGGCGCATGGTCGGGGATGCCGATATCTATCTTGATCTCGTACGACTTGCCTTTGTGGTGATGCTTATTCGGGGCGGCGACGACCACCCGGCAATGCGTCATCCGATCGAACACGCGCTCAAGTTTGGCAGCCTTTTCCGTGATCTTCGCTTCGATCGCGGCGCTTCTATCCAGTCCCTTGAAGGTGATCTCGAGCGGTGTATCCATGTTGCATGGCCTTTCGCATCAGCTTGGCGTGACGGGTGTCACAGAACTGATATTAGGGCTGTTCGCGGCCGGAACAAGGACGGAGCACTGCACAAAAGCAAACCGGCCCGCATAAATCGGGCCGGTGGTTGATGTTGCATTATTCGCTGGACAGGCAAGTCCCGCCCACTTTTATCGTGGCAGGAGGGTGGTGCCCATGAGCGCCAGGTCGATCGCGTGGGCGGCCTGGCGGCCCTCGCGAATCGCCCAGACCACGAGCGACTGCCCGCGGCGGACGTCGCCGGCCGCATAGAGCTTGTTGTCGCCCGGCAGCTTGTAGCTGCGCTCGTCGGCGTCGAGGCCCTTGAAGCGGCCCCTCGGTACAACGGCAAGCCCAAGCTCCTTGACCACGTCGTTCTCGATCGGACCGGCGAAGCCCATGGCGAACAGCACCAGATCGGCGTCGAACGAACCTTCGCTGCCGGGGATCGGCTGCATTTTTTCGTCGACGCGCGTGTAATTCAGCTTCTTGACCTTGCCATTCTCGCCTTCGAAACCCGTAGTCGAGATCGAGAACTCGGTCTTGGCACCTTCGGCCTGCGAGGTCGAAACACGCAGCTTCATCGGCCAGTTCGGCCAGGTGAGCGCCTTGTTCTCTTTCTCGGGCGGGCGCGGCATGATTTCGAGCTGCGTCACGCTCTTCGCCCCTTGGCGGAACGACGTGCCGATGCAGTCCGACCCCGTATCGCCGCCGCCGATCACGATCACATGCTTGTCTTTGGCCGACAGCTCTTGCGTGCCGGCACGTTGCGGCTCGCCCGCGACGCGGCGGTTTTGTTGCGGCAGGAAATCCATGGCGTAGTGGATGCCATCGAGATCGCGGCCCGACGACTTGGCAAAGAAGTCGAAGGGATGCTCGGAGCCCATGGCGAGGAGCACCGCGTCGTGCGTCTTTTCGAGTTCCGCCGCGGTGATGTCCTTGCCGACCTGCATGCCGCAATGGAACGTCACGCCTTCGGCTTCCATCTGCTTCACGCGCCGCGCGATGATGTCCTTCTCCATCTTGAAGTCGGGAATGCCGTAGACCATCAAGCCGCCGGGACGGGCGCTCTTTTCGTAGACGTGCACGTCGTGGCCGGCGCGCGCCAGCTGCTGCGCGGCGGCCATGCCGGCGGGACCGGATCCGACAATCGCCACCGACTTGCCCGTCTTGGTCTCGGGCGGCAGCGGCACGACCCAGCCTTCCTTCCAGGCGCGATCGGCAATGGTGCATTCGATGGTCTTGATGGTCACCGGCGTGTCGTCGATGTTGAGCGTGCAGGCTGCTTCGCACGGCGCCGGGCAGACGCGTCCCGTCACCTCGGGGAAGTTGTTGGTGGAATGCAAATTGAGTGCGGCTTCCTGCCAGTCGCCGCGATAGACGAGATCATTCCAGTCGGGGATCTGGTTATTGACCGGGCAGCCGGTGTGACAGAACGGAATGCCGCAATCCATGCAGCGCGCCGCCTGCGTCTTGACGTCCGGCTCCGGCAGCGGCACCACGAATTCGTGCCAGTGCTTCACGCGGCTCTCGACCGGCTCGTACTTGCGGTCGGCGCGCTCGAACTCCAGAAACCCTGTCGGCTTACCCATCGTCGTCTCGTCTTTCTTCGTTGCCTGCGAACGTTCTCAATCGGATCAGGCGTCAGGCCTGGCTGCGCGGCGCCTCGCCGCCAACCTCGCTCTTTTTGGCGAGTTCGGTCAGGGCGCGGCGGTACTCGACCGGCATGACCTTGCGGAACTTCGGCAGGTAGGCGGCGAAGTCCTTCAGGATCGTCTGGGCCTTGGCCGAGTTGGTGTAATGCGCATGGCGCACGAGCAGCATATGCAGCCGCTCGGCATCCTGGCTGCGCATATCGGCCATGACGCTCTTCAAGGCGACGGCTACGTCGCCGCCCTGCTTGGCAAGCGCCTCCAGTGAGCCCGGATCGGCGGTGAACTGCTCCAGCTCGACCATTTCCTTGTTGAGTCGGCCCTCGAAGGACCCGTCCTCGTCCAGCACGTAGGCGATGCCGCCCGACATACCCGCCGCAAAGTTGCGACCCGTCGGCCCGATGACGACCACGCAGCCGCCCGTCATGTATTCGCAGCCATGGTCGCCGGTGCCTTCCACGACCGCCGACGCACCCGAATTGCGCACCGCGAAGCGCTCGCCCGCGATACCGCGGAAGTAGCATTCGCCCTCGATCGCACCGTAGAGCACCGTATTGCCGACGATCATGCTTTCTTCCGGCACGATGCCCGACAGCGCGTTCGGCCGCACGATGATCTTGGCGCCCGATAGGCCCTTGCCGACATAGTCGTTGCCTTCGCCGACGAGATCCAGCGTCAGGCCATGCGCACCCCACGCGCCGAAGGCTTGGCCCGCGGTACCGTTGAGCGTCAGCCAGATGGTGTCTTCCGGCAGGCCGGTGTGGCCGTACCTCTTGGCGATGGCGCCCGACAGCATCGCCCCGGTCGACCGGTCGACGTTCTTGATCCGGACCTCGTCCTTGACCGGCTTCTTGGAGTCCAGAGCCGGCTGGGCAATGGCGATCAGCTTGTTGTCGAGCACCTTCTCCAGTCCGTGGTTCTGGCGCTCGCAATGGAAGATCGGCACGCTGGCTGGAACACTCGGCTTGTAGAACAGGTTGGTGAAGTCGAGGCCGCGCGCCTTCCAGTGTTCGATGGCCCGCTCCTTGTCGAGAATGTCGGTCTGGCCGATCAACTCGTTGAAGGTGCGGAAGCCCATAGCGGCCATCAACTCGCGGACCTCTTCGGCCACGAAGAAGAAGTAGTTGATGACGTGCTCGGGCTTGCCGGTGAAGCGGGCGCGCAGCACAGGGTCCTGCGTCGCGACGCCAACCGGGCAGGTGTTCAAGTGGCACTTGCGCATCATGATGCAGCCAGCCGCGATCAGCGGTGCCGTCGCGAAGCCGAACTCGTCCGCACCCAGAAGCGCGCCGACGATCACGTCGCGGCCCGTACGCAAGCCGCCGTCGACCTGGACCGCGATGCGCGAACGCAGCCGGTTAATGACGAGCGTCTGCTGCGTTTCGGCCAGACCGATTTCCCACGGCGAACCGGCATGCTTGATCGAGGTGAGCGGGGAAGCGCCCGTGCCGCCTTCGTAGCCGGAAATGGTGACATGATCGGCGCGCGCCTTGGCAACGCCCGCGGCCACCGTTCCAACGCCGACTTCCGAGACGAGCTTGACCGAGACATCGCCGGCCGGATTGACGTTCTTCAGATCGAAGATCAGCTGGGCGAGATCTTCGATCGAGTAGATGTCGTGATGCGGCGGCGGCGAAATGAGACCAACGCCCGGTGTCGAGTGGCGCACCTTGGCGATGACCGCATCGACCTTGTGGCCCGGAAGCTGACCGCCCTCGCCGGGCTTGGCGCCCTGGGCCATCTTAATCTGCATCATGTCGGAGTTGACCAGATACTCCGTCGTCACGCCGAAGCGGCCCGACGCGATCTGCTTGATCGCCGAGCGCATGCTGTCGCCGTTCTCCATCGGCGTGAAGCGATCGGCCTCCTCGCCGCCTTCGCCCGTGTTCGACTTGCCGCCCATGCGGTTCATGGCGATGGCGAGCGTGGTGTGGGCTTCGCGGCTGATCGACCCGAAGCTCATGGCACCGGTGGCGAACCGCTTGACGATGTCCTGCGCCGGTTCGACCTCTTCGAGCGGCACGGGCTTACGGCCCATTTCCTCTGCGGTGCGGATGCGGAACAGACCACGCAGCGTGAACAGCTGCTCGGACTGATCGTTGATGGAGCGTGCGAAATCGCGATACTTCTGCGGAACGCGGCCTTCCTGCGCATCCTCCACCTTGGTCGAGCGCACGGCATTCTGCAGATCCGCCACGGTGCCTGGACGCCAGACGTGGGCTTCGCCGCGCACCCGGAAGGCGTAGTCGCCGCCGACTTCCAGGGCATCAGCCAGGATCGGCACGTCGCCGAAAGCGTGCGCATGGCGCTCGACAGTCTCGCGTGCGACCTCGCGCAGGCCGACACCCTCGACCTGCGTGTGCGTGCCGGTGAAATAGCGTTCGACAAACGATGTCCGCAGGCCGACGGCATCGAAGATCTGCGCGCCGCAATAGGACTGGTAGGTGGAGATGCCCATCTTGGCCATGACCTTGAGCATCGCCTTGCCCACGGCCTTGATGTAGCTCTTCTTCACATCCTCGGCCGTCAGATCTTGCCCGAGGTCGGGCAGCATCTATTCCAGCGTTTCGAACGCGAGGTAGGGATTGATCGCTTCGGCGCCGTAGCCGGCCAGCGTGCAGAACTGATGCACTTCGTGCGCTTCGCCCGTCTCGACGACGAGACCGACCGACGTGCGCAGGCCCTGCTTGATGAGATGATGATGCACGGCCGATGTCGCCAGCAGCGACGGAATCGGAATGCGATCCGGCCCGCAGGCGCGGTCGGACAGGATGATGATGTTGTAGTCGCTCGAGCGGACGGCCTCCTCGGCCTCGGCGCACACGACATCGAGCGCCGGTCCCATGCCGGCGGCGCCGTTGGCGACCGGATAGGTGATGTCGAGCGTGATCGAGGTGAAGTGATTGTCCTTCACTTCGCCGATGGCGCGAATGCGCTCCAGATCCTCGTTGGTCAGGATCGGCTGGATGACCTCGAGGCGCTTCTGACCTTCGAGGTGCCCTCCAGGTCGAGGATGTTGGGCCGCGGGCCGATGAACGACACGAGGCTCATGACGAGTTCCTCGCGGATCGAGTCGATCGGCGGGTTCGTCACCTGCGCGAAGTTCTGCTTGAAGTAGGTGTGCAGCAGCTTCGACTTGGACGACAGCGCCGAGATCGGCGTGTCGTTGCCCATCGAGCCGATGGCTTCCTCGCCCCGCGCGGCCATCGGCGTCATCAGGAACTTGAGGCTCTCCTGCGTGTAGCCGAAGGCCTGCTGCAGATCGAGCAGGCTCAGATTCGATTTCTGCGTGGCGCGCCGCTCCGGCAGCGGCAGATCGGAGACCATGATCTGCGTGCGCTTCACCCAACTCTCGTAGGGATGACTTCTGCGCGATTTCCGACTTCAGTTCCTCGTCGGAGACGATGCGGCCCTTCTCCAGGTCGATCAGCAGCATCTTGCCGGGCTGCAGACGCCACTTCTTGACGATGTTGTCCTCATCGACCGGCAGCACGCCCGACTCCGACGACATGATGACGACGTCGTCCTTGGTGACGAGATAGCGCGCCGGACGCAGGCCGTTGCGGTCGAGCGTGGCGCCGATCTGGCGGCCGTCGGTGAAGGCCATGGCGGCGGGGCCGTCCCACGGCTCCATGAGGCAGGCGTGATACTCGTAGAAGGCGCGGCGCTTGGCATCCATCTGCGGATTGCCGGCCCAGGCTTCGGGAATCAGCATCATCGCGGCGTGCGCCAGCGGGTAGCCGCCCATGGTCAGGAATTCGAGCGCGTTGTCGAAGCAGGCGGTGTCGGACTGGCCTTCGTAGGAGATCGGCCACAGCTTGGAGATGTCGTCGCCGAACAGCGGCGACGAGACGGAGGCCTGGCGCGCGGCCATCCAGTTGACGTTGCCGCGCAGCGTGTTGATCTCGCCGTTGTGCGCGACCATGCGGTAGGGGTGGGCGAGCTTCCACGACGGGAACGTGTTGGTCGAGAAGCGCTGGTGAACGAGCGCCAGCGCCGAGATGCAGCGCGGATCGGACAGGTCCTTGTAGTAGGCCTTCACCTGGTAGGACAGGAACATGCCCTTGTAGACGAGCGTGCGGCTCGACAGCGACACGGTGTAGTGGCCGATGTCACGGCCCTTGTAGGCGTTGTGGATGGCGTTCGAGACCATCTTGCGCGCGAGGTAGAGGCGGCGCTCGAACTCGTCCTGGTCGAGCAGGCCGAGCGGGCGCTTCGACGAACACCTGCCGGTGGACCGGCTCGGTGGAGCGCACCATGTCGGACAGGCACGAATTGTCGACGGGCACCGAGCGCCAGCCGAGCAGTTCCAGGCCTTCCTGCTTCAGATAGCGCGCCCAGACCCGCTCGCAGTGGACGCGCAGGCGGTCGTCGCGCGGCATGAAGATGTGGCCGACGGCGTAGTGGCCGGGCTCGGGCAACTGGAAGCCCAGCCTTGGCAGTCTCTTCCTTGAGGAAGTCGTGCGGGATCTGGATGAGAATGCCGGCACCGTCGCCGGACAGCGGGTCGGCGCCGACGGCGCCGCGGTGCTCGAGGTTCTCCAGGATCTGCAGCGCGTCTTCGACGATCTTGTGCGACTTGCGGCCCTTCATGTCGGCGATGAAGCCGACGCCGCATGCATCGCGTTCGAAGTTGGGATCGAAGAGCCCCTGCCGCTCGGGCCGCTCATAGACCAGCTCGCTCGCAGCGTTCGGCGCAGTATCGGGCTTCGTCATCTTCAATCCTCGGGTGTCGTCGTGTTCGATGGCGGCAGTTTCAAATCCGGCTATCGGCTGGCTGGTCCGCGGCGCTGTTGGGGAGCGAAAGCTGCCCGCCGCTCAGGCCGCCGCGCGCGGATCGGCGTCCGCGCCGGATGCACTGCGTTTTCGTTGTCCGGGATGATGCGGCCTGATACCGCCAGTGCGCAAGCCGGGTGCGCGAAATGGGCCGCCCGGGACGCTCCGTCCCCGGCCGCTGCCCCGTTCCCGGCGCACGTCCCCTTGCCACCTGTCGTTTGGCACCGATCGCCCGTCCCGTCGCAAGCCAGCGCCGCCGCAATCCAGGCACGCCAGCCACTGTGTCTTAAGGAGCGAAAGGACGGCCGGATCACCCGCCCGCATAAAGGACAGGAATGCTGACCTTTCGCGTGCCGCATTTTGCATCTTTTGACAGCGGGCACAAGACGAAAGGTGCCCTACGCGAACGGCGCCGCATCCGGCCTGGATGCGGCGCCGTCGCAGCGCCCTGCAGGGTTGGGCGCTCCGGCTCCGGCAGCGGGGAACACCTGCCGGAACCTCGTGTCAGGTCTGGACGCCCGATCAGGCGAAGTTGAGGCACGTCTCAGCGTTGCCGATCGGGCGCTTGCCGGCTTTAGGACTTGGCCTCGACGTGAGCCTCGATCTGCTGCACGCCCGAGGTCGCAATCGGGATCGACCGCGGCTTCAAGCGCTCGGGCACGTTGCGCTGCAGGTCGATATCGAGCAGGCCATCCTTGAGATTGGCGCCTGTCACCTCGACATGATCGGCAAGCTGGAAGCGGCGCTCAAAGGACCGGGCCGCGATGCCCCGATGCAGAAACTGGCGTTCGCCGGTCTCGGCCTTCTTCTCACCCTTCACGGTCAGGGTCTGTTCCTTGACCTCGATGCGCAGTTCATCATCGACGAAGCCCGCGACCGCCATGCTGATGCGGTACTGGTTTTCGCCGAGGCGTTCGATGTTGTAGGGCGGATAGGCAGCTTCCGCGTCGAGACCGGAGACGTTGTCGAGCAGTTGGGCCAGCCGGTCGAAGCCGATGGTCGAGCGGTAGAGGGGAGCAAAATCATAGTGTCGCATGACATATCCTCCATCAGAAGCGACATGTGGTGGCGGCCCTCCCAGGGGGACAGGCCGGTTTGAGGTGCCCGCCGTGATGGCCGGGCACTTCGTCATGTAGGTCTGCGAAACGGTGCTTCAAGGCCCAATGGTACGGCGCGGCATTTTCCAGGCGCGGCCACCGTGGTAATATGCTGCCGCAATCATGCGTGTTCGGAATCTCCCGAAGCGCCGGCCGGAATTCGCCGTCTCATGCAACTCGTCTCACTCGCGCGCAATCCCGTGCCCAGCGGCGCGGTCGTCGACCGGCTTCAGGCCCCCGACGGGACCGGATTACGGTTTGCCCGGTGGGAAGCCACGCGCGGCCCCCGCCGCGGGACGGTTTGCGTGTGTCCGGGACGGGGCGAGTTCATCGAAAAGTACTTCGAAGTCGTCGCAGAACTCCGCCGCCGGGGCTTTGCCGTCGCTATCATGGACTGGCGCGGTCAAGGCGGATCGGACCGGCCGCTTGAAAATCCGCGCAAGGGTTATGTGTCGAGTTTCGCCCAGTATGATCGCGATCTTCGGTACTTCATGACCGAAATCGTACTGCCGGATTGCCCGCCGCCCTACATCGGTCTGGCCCACTCGATGGGCGCGGCAATTCTGTTGCGCAATGCCATTTTGCCCGGTTCTTGGTTCTCGCGCATGGTTCTGACCGCGCCGATGATCGCATTCGCAGACGATAAGATGCCCTATCCGCAAAGTCTGGTGCGATCCTACATCGAAGCGGCATGCCTCGTCGGTTTTTCGCGCGCGTACATTCCCGGCGGCGCGGACGAGATGGCGAGCCATAAGCGCTTCGACGGCAACGACCTGACCTCCGACCGCGAGCGCTGGCAGCGCGCGGCCGGCGTTCTGGAAGCCGCTCCGGATCTGGCCCTTGGATCACCCACCATGGGATGGCTGCGGGCCGCATTCCGCGCCATGGCCGAACTTCAAGACCCTGACTATCCCACCCGGGTGCAAGTGCCCATGCTGGTCTTCGCAGCCGGCGCCGACCGGATCATCGACACGCGGGCCGTGGAAGATTTTGCCGTGCGGCTAAAGCTTGGCGCGCTGGTGCGGCTGCCCGGCTCGCGCCACGAGATCCTGCAAGAGAACGACAACGTGCGCATGCGCTTCTGGGCAGCGTTCGATACCTACCTGGGGCTTCAGCAAGCCGCCGCCTGAACCGCGCCTACCCAGCGCCGGCCAGAAGCGGCAACAACTGGGCATGGAGATCGGGGTCGCCACACGCGATGATGCGGCCGCCGCCTGCGGCACTCGATCCTTCCCATGACGTGAAGCGCCCGCCCGCCGTCTCGACAATGGGAATGAGTGCCACGACATCGTGCGGCTTCAACCCGCATTCGATCACCACATCGACGAAGCCGGCGGCCAGCATCGCATAGGCGTAGCAATCGCCGCCGTAGCGCGTCATGCGCACGCGGGCTTGCACGGCCTCGAAGCCGGCCCGCTCCGCACCGTCGGCAAAGAGGGCCGGGTCGGTGGTCATCAGCACCGCGTCCTGAGGCACACCGCAGCGGCGCGTCGCCATCCGAACCGGCGCTTGCGCGCCGCGCCGCATATGGCTCACCGCACCGTCCGACCAGAACCGCTCGCCAGTGAACGGCTGGTCCATCACGCCGATGCGTGGCACCCCGGAGTACGTCAAACCAATGAGCGTGCCCCACATGGGCGAACCGGTGATGAAGGCCCGCGTCCCGTCGATAGGATCGATGACCCAGCGAAAGGGCGCGTCAGGCCTGACGACGCCGAACTCTTCGCCTTCCATACCGTGATCGGGAAACGTCGTCGCGAGGTACCGGGAGATCGCCGCCTCTGCAGACCGGTCCGCGACCGTGACCGGATCATAGGCCCCGCCCGAGGCCTTGTTGTCGACGTCGCCCGGCAACCGGAATCGGGGCAACGTCTCAGCCGCGGCCAAATCCGCCAGGGCGTGCGCGCAAGCGACCAGTTCAGCGGTGTCGGGCAGGATTTTCGACGTCACGGCGGTTGACCTCAAGTAATCGTGATGGCCGTTTTGACGCCGGCCCCGACTTTGTTTTTCCTGTTCAGATTCGCAACCTACTCAATTTGCGACAGAATTGCTGCACTGTGTCGGCGGAGCCTCTATTCCCGGGAAACATTGCCTTCACGCGTGGGTCGAATTGCTGGTAGACGCGAACACAGGCATCTTTTGGTTGTGCGAAGCGGGACGCACTTCCCGGCTTCACACAGCCCGTTACTGGGCGTTTCCTCCCTAGACTTGGGCCGTTCGTTTGCACGAACGGCCTCTTTTTACGCCGCGTCGCAGCATAAAGTGTCGCAGGCCGCTCAACAGACGTCTTCCGATATTTCCCTCATTTCACTGGACTATCCCGCAACTTCGACGGCGTAGCCCTACAAACAAGTTCTGGCAGCTCTGCGTTTTTCGCAGTTGCGATTTTTGCAGCGCACAATTAGCTTCAACTCATGCAACGGCGAGCCTTGCTCGTCCTCTTGCAGCCCTCTCGGGCGTTTCCTCCCTAGACTTGGGCCATCCTTCACTGGATGGCCCATTTTTCTTTTGAGGCCCCGGCCGGTGGCCCAGGCAGCAGAGACTGGCGCCGGCGGTCTGGCACCCGGGGACGAGCGCCACCCCTGAAATTTCGGCGCCCATGCGAGCGGCCAATAGGAAAACATGAGCCCGATCTACTCGGCCGCGGTGCGCCGCTCCAGGAGTTCGGGCACTTCCGCAAACAGCTGCTCGGCCAAGCGCACGAGGTTGCGTTCCAGTACGCCAAAACCAATTGTCCGTTCGAGCGTCCGCTCGTTCACGTACAGTCCGCGATTGATCTCGACCTGCAGGGCATGCACCCCCCGCGCCGGCCGGCCGTAGTGCTCCGTGATATAGCCCCCCGCATAGGGGCGGTTCAGCTGGACATCATAGCCGAGCCCCGCGATGGCGCGCTTCACGAACCGCGTCAGGCGAACATCGCATGACGATCCGAACCGGTCGCCAATGACGAAATCGGGCCTCGCGCCAACGCTCTGGGTCATGTTTGCCGACGGCATCGAGTGGCAATCGATGAGGATGGCATACCCGAACATCCGCTGTGCGCGGTCGAGCAGACGGCGCAAGGCCTCATGAAACGGCACATGAAGCCGCTCGATCCGCACCAGGGCGTCGCTGAGCGGCAGCGGCGCACTGTAGATTTCCTCACCATCGGCCACGATGCGGGCAATGGTGCCCAGCCCTCCAGCGACGCGGATGGAACGGGCGTTGGCCCAGTCGGGCAGAACCTCCAGGAACAGTTCCGGATCCAGTTCATAGGGTTCGCGGTTGGCGTCGAGGTAGGCGCGCGGAAACCGGGCCGCGATCAACGGCGCGCCCAAGGCGGCGGCATTGGCGTACAGTTCGTCGACGAAACAGTCCTCGGACCGGCGCAGGGTGCGGGCGTCCAACCGGGTTTGATTGAGGAAATGGCGCGTGTAGACGCGGCCCGAATGCGGCGAACAGAATATGAAGGGCGTCAGCGGACCCAAGGGTTCGCGCACCTCGAATGCAGGCGTTAGTTCGTCCTCGATCGACTGCTGCTCGGTCAGCGCCATCTACAGGCTATCCAGCTCCGGGAAAATTGCGGCGCCCGCGACGGCGCGCGGTGTGCTTCGCGTCAGCGGCACTCTGCCAACCGTGGCCGTGGATGTCCATTGCCTGGGCGCAGAATCCACCCCGGGAATCCACGCTTTCAGTGCATTTTTCCCAAACGGGACGCAGGGAGCGCTGCGACACGATGTGCGGTCTGGCACAATCTCTGGCACAATCGATATCCGCCGCCCCGACTTGGGCAAGATCGTGCCCCATGGCAGAAAATGAACTGCGACGCGGCGGCAACATCCGCCAACTTCATGCTCCGTTTACCAAAGTCACGTCAGATTCAAATGGCATCGCCTTCTATCTGCGATAAATTGCTCTCATCTCAATCCGGTATTGCGCCCTCATGACCATCAGCCCGTCCCGCGTTCCCGTTCATCGCATCCTCCTGGCCGAGGATGACGATTCGATGCGCGCCTTTCTCGAACGGGCGCTGTCGCGTGCCGGATACGACGTCATCGGGTTTCCCAACGGCGTGGAAGCGCTGGAGCGGCTGGAGCGCGAGCCCTTCACCCTGCTGCTGACCGATATCGTGATGCCGCGCATGGACGGCATCGAATTGGCCCGCCGCGCCAGCGAAATCGACCCCGATATCAAGATCATGTTCATCACCGGCTTCGCCGCCGTCGTGCTCAACAGCGAAAATCAGAGCCCAAAGGACGCGCGCGTTCTGTCAAAACCGTTTCATCTGAAGGATCTCGTCCGCGAGGTCGAACGGCTCCTGGCCGCCTGATCGTCCACCCCTCCGCGACGCCAAAGCGCCGCGCAGGCCATCCCCGTGGCCCCGCTTGCTTCAGGTCCCCAATGCCGATATATGGGGCCTCCGCGTTCGACCCAGCGCGGCCTTAAAGGGCGCTTAGCTCAGCGGTAGAGCACTTCCTTGACATGGAAGGGGTCAGAGGTTCGATCCCTCTAGCGCCCACCATCCACCCGCCCCCTTGCACAATTGACCCAGTTTCAACGCTCCTACGGGACGGATCGGGCGGGTTGCGACGGAAAATCCCCATTTGTTCCCCCGGCTCTTTATTGACAGGTAACCCGCCTGAGCATAGGTTCCGCGAACTTTTCCTGCGCTCGAATGCGTGTGCGCAATCCTGGTCGGCTGTCCGGCGGGAGCCTGGCGCGCTTGGTTCGGCCCTTAGACAACACACAGGTCACGTTATGAAAGTCCGCAACTCGCTCAAGTCCCTGCGCTCGCGCCATCGCGATAACCGCATCGTGCGCCGCAAGGGCCGCGTCTACGTCATCAACAAGACGCATCCCCGCTTCAAGGCGCGCCAGGGCTAAGCCCCGGCACGCGCGATCGAAGCGCCACGTCACAGTTTCAAACGGCCTCCGAAGCAAGCTTCGGGGGCCGTTTCGCGTCACGGGGGCACCGGCTGTTGCCCCTACAGGTCCTTTTGACCGGCGCGCGTGGGGGGCATAACATGGGCGCCATGACACACACCCCTCGTTGGCTTGGTGCGCTCGCCGCCGCTGCAATCCTCGCTGGCCCCTCGCTGGCGGCGGCACAAAGTCCTGCACCGTCCGCAGAGCCGCCCGGCGCGGCACCCGGTGCCAGTCCGGGATCAAACGCGGGCGCTGGCGCCAGCGCCCAACGCCGTGCCCTCGTGAAGCCGGAGCTGGCGCCAGCCGAGCAATTGAAGACCCTCTACGGCGCGCTCGCCAAGGCACCCAGCGTCGAAAGCGCGGAAGAGATCGTACGCCAGATCGAGCAACTTTGGGTGCGTTCCGGCAGCCCGACCGCCGACCTTATCCTTCTTCGCGCCATCCGCGCGGCGGAAGCCAAGAATCCAGACCTCGCCATGCAATTCCTGGATCGGCTGACGGATCTCAATCCCGAATGGCCGGAAGGGTTCAACCGCCGCGCGTTTCTCTATGTGATGAAGCAGGACTATGCCCGCGCGCTCGGCGATCTGCGGCGCGTCCTAGCGCTCGATCCCGGTAACTTCCGCGCGCTCGAAGGACTGACGCAGATCCTGCGCGCCATGGGCCAGAACAAGGCTGCCCTCGACGCCGCGCGCGAATTGATCAAAGCCCATCCACATTCGCCGGGCGCGGCGGACATGCTTAAAGAGCTGGAGCGTGAGGTCGACGGTCAGGGAATCTAATCTCTGACGAAGTGCCGCCGACCCAACTTCTGCACCGGGACGGCGGGCTCTTTACACTTTCGCGGCTGCGGGACGGCGCTTGCCGCCTGTCGGGAACTCGTCGGGCGTGTGACCATCCGGCAATCCGTGTTCGTCAATGAAGGCCAAACGGATCATGTTGGTCGCGCCGGGCGATCCCAGCGGCACGCCGCAGGTAATCACCAGTCCTTCGCCCGCCTTCACGAATCCTTCCTCGAACGCAATCTGCGAGGCCTTGCGCACCATGTGCGCCAAGTCTTCCGGGTCGGCGGTCAGCACGGTCTGAATACCCCACACGATCGACAGCCGCTGCGCCGTGCGCGCGATGGGCGTGAGGCCGATCACGGGCAGACCGGGACGCTCGCGGGCAACGCGCAGCGCGGTCGAGCCCGTCGCCGTGTAGCAGAGGATGGCGGCCACCTTGACCGTCCCGGCGATGGCGTAGGCGGCTGCGGCAATGGCGTCGGCGCCGGTCGGCTGCTTGGCGAATTTGGTCGCATGCACGAACGCGTCGTAGCTCGGATCGCTCTCCACCTCGATCGCCACGCGGTCCATCATCTGGATCGCCTCGACCGGATACTGGCCGACCGCAGATTCCGCCGACAGCATCACCGCGTCCGCGCCATCGAACACGGCGGCGGCGACGTCGGAGACCTCGGCGCGCGTCGGCATGGGCGAGGAGATCATGCTCTCCAGCATCTGCGTGGCGACGACGACGGGCTTGCCCGCCGCGCGCGCCTTGCGCGTGATCTGCTTTTGCAGGCCCGGTACCCGTTCGACCGGCATTTCGACGCCCAGGTCGCCACGCGCGACCATGAAGCCGTCGCCGGCTTCGACGATGGCATCCAGATCGTCGATGGCGGACGGCTTCTCGATCTTGACCAGAATCGCGGCCCGGTCGCCGATGATACGCTTGGCCTCATGCACGTCTTCGGCGCGCTGCACGAACGACAGCGCGATCCAATCGGCTTCGATGGCGAGCGCGCAATCCAGATCGGCGTGATCCTTCTCCGTCAGCGCGCTGACGGGCAGCAGCGTATCGGGCAGGCTGATGCCCTTGCGGCTGGCGAGCGCGCCGCCGGTCGTGACATCGGCGACGATGCGGCCGGGCTCGACCTTGGCGACCCGCATGCGGATCTTGCCGTCATCGAGCAGAAGTACGTGCCCAGGCTGGACGGCGTCGAAAATCTGCGGATGGGGCAGGAACACGCGCTCCGCGCTGCCCGGCGTCTTGTCGTTGTCGAGAACGAACGTCGCGCCGTCATTGACGAAAACACGCCCGCCGTGGAACTCGCCCAGGCGGAACTTCGGCCCCTGCAGATCGCAAAGCACCCCGATGGCGTGGCGATGTTTTTCGGCCACCGCCCGGATCGTCTCGGCATAGGTCCGCGCGGTCTCGTGCGTGGAATGGCTCATATTGATGCGGAATACGTCCACGCCAGCCAGAACCAGGCGCTCGACCATCTCGGGCGAGGCGGAGGCCGGCCCAAGCGTCGCCACGATCTTCACGCGTCTGTTGCGTCTCATCGAATAAAAATCTCGCTATTCCAACGGCACCGTCCAAGCGGGGGGACGGCGGTTATTTTCTGGTGCTCGGATCGGGATCCGTCAGGCGCACGGTCCATTCCTTGGCATCGCCCGTGTCCACTTCGAAGAAGCCCGTGCGCTTGTACCCGCGATCCGGGCAATTCTGAACACCCCTGATCGAAAATGATCTGTCGCCCGTGCACATCTCGTTCTTGCCCGCCCATTCCCCGCCCCGGTCGTAGTCGACCGCGTGGACATAGATGAACCGGCTCGGCACGGCCCCTTTTAAAAGTGTCTCGCAGGTCTGCGAGGCGATGTTCCACCAGCCTTCCGTGGCCCAGCCTTCGTCGTCCTGGTAGCCGATGGCAACGCCGACCCGGCTGGCCGTCGAGTTGCAGAGCTTCAAGTCCGCCGCGGCCTGACCTGCAAAGGCCCCGGTGCCCAGGATGAGGGACAGGACGGCGGAATAAACAGTTGCTGCGCGCATGCTGATCCGTGGTTCGGTTGGACTTGGAACCGGCGCATCCCCTAGCACAGGATCGTGCCCCCCGCACGCAACGGCCCCCAAAGCCGCACGGACGGGATGTTGAGTTTACGGATCGACCAGCAGAACGCGGAAATCGTTGACGTTTGTCTGGGTCGGGCCGCATTCGAGCAGATCGCCGATCTGACGGAAGAACGCCGTCGAGTCGTTGTTCTCCAGCATCGCGGCGGGATTGAGGTTTTTCGCCGCCGCCCGGGCCAAAGTATCGGGCATGACGATGGCGCCGGCCGGATCGTCCGGATTGCCGCCGCCGCCGTCGATGCCGTCCGTATCGCCGGCCAGCGCCGCGATGCCCGGCGCGCCGTCGAGCCCCAACGCCACGCCCATCATGTATTCCTGGTTGGGTCCGCCCGAACCGTTGCCCGTCACCGTCACCGTGAATTCGCCGCCGGAGAGGAATGCCACCCGCTCACCCCGCCGTTTGGCATCGAGCGCCATGGCGGCATGGAAGCGGCCCACGTCACGCGCCTCGCCTTCCAGGGAATGGCCGAGCACATCGACGCGATACCCGGCCGCGCGGGCGATTTCCGCCGCCGTTTCGATGGACGCCTTCGGCGCCGCGACCAGATGATAGCTGGCGTTGGCGAGCTTGGGATCGCCGGGCTTCAAGGTTTCATTCGCCGGATCGTCGAGCGCGCGCACGATCTCTGGCGCCGCGTCGATCTTGTAGTTGGCGAGCACCGCGCGCGCTTCGGCGAGCGTCGTGCCGTCGGGCACGGTCGGGCCTGAGCCGATGGCATCGGGATCGTCGCCCGGCACGTCGGAGATGGCGAGCGTAATGAGGCGCGCGGGATAGGACGCGGCGGCGAGCCGCCCGCCCTTGATGCGCGAGAGGTGCTTGCGCACCGTGTTCATTTCCGAAATGCGCGCGCCCGATTTTAGCAGCTGCTTGGTCAGCGCCCGCTTGGCCTCGAACGACACGCCCTCGACCGGAGCCGACCACAGCGCCGAGGCGCCGCCCGACAGCAGGCACAGAACGAGATCGTTGGGTCCGCCCGACTTGGCGAGCTGCACGGCGAATTTGGCCGAGGCGACGCTGTTGGCATCGGGCACCGGATGACCCGCTTCCATGATGGGGATGATTTCAGACGGCAGCCCGTAGCCATGCCGGGTGGTGACGAAGCCCAAGAGCCGGTCGCCCTGGCCGCGCGCGGCGTAATGGGCTTCTCGTCGCGCGCGCCATGGCGGCGGCGGCCTTGCCCGCGCCGACGATGATGATCCGCCCGCCTTCGGGCACATCGGGCAGGAACGGCGGCACGCACACGTCCGGGTGGGCGAGGGAAACGGCCTTGTCGTACATGGCTCGGAGCAACTGACGCTGTTGGGCAGGGTCGTTCGAGGCCATGTGCAGTTCCATCCCCTTGCGGCATTCTTCGACTTTCGTCTGGTTTGAGGGATGGGCCATAAGTCGTCAAGCGACCATGCGTCGCGAGCGGCGGCCCGCACCCCACGGTCCCCTCAAGACCCTTGCCAGGAGTGAGAGCCGGTGCGCGCCCATGACGACGAAGCCTATACAATCCGGAACGCGGCCGCGATCGGCCACGCCCCCGTTCTGGTCCTGTGCGATCACGCCTCGAATGCCATTCCAGACGACTACGCCCGGCTCGGCCTTCCCGACGGCGCCCTGACCCGCCACATCGCCTACGACCCAGGCGCGGCGCCCCTGAGCGAAGCCCTGGCGGACGCGCTCGACGCGCCGGCCATCCTGAGCCGGTTCTCGCGCCTCGTCATCGACCCCAACCGCGGCCTCGACGATCCGACGCTCGTCATGACGCTGTCCGACGGACAGATCATTCCCGGCAACCGCGACCTCGCACCCCAAGCCATCGCGGCCCGCATCGCCCGCCACTACGCGCCCTATCACGCGACCATCACGTCCGCGATCGACACGAGCCTCGCGGCGGGCGTCGTCCCCGCCCTTATCTCGGTCCACACCTTCACGCCGGTCTGGCGCGGCGTGGCGCGTCCGTGGCACGCGGGGCTGCTGTGGGACCGCGACGACCGTCTCGCCCGGCTGTTCATCGATGGGCTGCGCGCCGACCCGTCCCTCGTGGTGGGCAACAATGCCCCCTACTCCGGCGCGCTCAAGAACGATTGCCTCTACCGGCATGGCACGGCGCGCGGCCTCGCGCATGTCCTCATCGAAATCCGCAACGACCTCCTCGCCACGCCCGAAGGCGTGACGCAATGGTGCGACCGTCTCGCGGGCATCATCAACGCCGCACTGGCCGACGCCGCGACGCAGGCAGACCTGGCGACGGTGCGGAATTACGGATCGCGGGTGGGTTAGCCGGGCGCGCGCGTGACGTTGGGAGCGACGTTGGGGTCAGACCCCGAGACCCGCCCCCGTCACATCCGCAAATCCGCGCCCCGCAACTGATAGAGCACGAGCGCGGTGGCCACGGCGAGGTTGAGGCTGTCGAGCGTGCCCGCCATCGGAGTTTTCACCTGCCGCGTGGTGGACACAGAGGGGCGGGCGAAGCCGCCGTCCGCGCGAGGTCCGCGTAGAGCGCATCGCACTGTGCGAGCAAGTCAGCGCTAAAGCCATCGGTCACGGGCTGGTTCTTCAAAACGAACGGGGTGATTTCGCACTCTGTCAGGGCGAGCCTTGCTTTCAGGGCCGGCCATGCGTCCTCGGTCGTGCAGAGGGCTTCGTAGCAAACGGGTACGATGCGGCTGTGTGCGGTGATCAGATCGCGCAGGGACGTGTAGGTGCGAAGCCACTGTTCCAACCAGTGGTCAGGGCTGTTTGGATCGGTAAATCGCAGATCCCCATCGATAATCGGCCGATAGTCGGCGCCAAACTCGCTGTGTCCGATCCAACTCATGTAGTCCCGGACAAAGGCATTCGCGTGTTGCAGGTCCTTGAATTTCAAGTGCTGCGCATGGAGGGAGTGGGCGTGATGCGCGGGCTGTCTGAATGGGACGAGGATATGGGAGTGCGGAAAGATCTTCCGGATCAGCAGTACATAAGTTGACAATTTCAAACGTGCGCCTCTAACTCTTCCCATTCGAATGGTACAGATGCCGCAATCAGCAGAAATTATTCCGGCGTTGAATGGCGTTCGCGGCTTTGCGGCGCTGATGGTATTTGTGTCTCATGCCAGTCAGCGTGGCGTGCTGCCCGACATGCTGGGCACGACTGTTGGACATGGCTCTGTTCGACTTTCAAGTTGCGGCTTGAGGCAGGGCTTGGATGAGAATGGCGGCAGGCGTCAGGTCTGAGTTTCGTTCAATCATTCTCCGCCATCCCAGATAGCTCGGCAGATAGTGCGTCGCGACGCCCTTGAAGCGGTGAAGCCAGTGTTTCAACCGGCTGATGTAGGCGTTGACGTTCTGGATGTGGTAGCTGCCGTAGGTGCGCTCGCCGTTGCTGGCGTTGAGCGCAATGTGCAGGAGGCCTGCGTGATCGGCGAACGTGGCATAGGCCGCCCGGCCATCGCTGACCAGTAAAGCATCGTGGGCCACGACGGGTTTCAACACGCGCGCGAATGTCTGGCCTTCGAGGTCGGGTAGCACTTGATCGGTTGTCTCGCCGTGGCGATCGCGCACGATCAGCACCGGCGCATAGTCGTCGCTGGAAAGCCCAGATTTTGCTGTGCTGCCGCGCTTTCTGGGGGCACGGCCTACGAGCCGCTTCGAGCCCTTGACGGACTTGCGAATGAACGTCTCATCGGCCTCGACAATGCCGGCCACCACCTTGGGCTTGGCATCCTTGGCCGTCGTCAAAAAGCGATGACGCCAGCGGAACGCCGTATCGAGCGACACACCGCAGCGCGCAGCCGCTTTCCTGAGACTGATCCCGTCGGCCAGAGCTTGCGCATAGGCAAACCACGCATCGCGGCGATGAAGCTGCGCCAGCGGGGTACCGGTCAGCGCGTTGAACGTCTTCGCGCAGTCCTTGCAGCGATAGCGCTTGAGGCCCGCCTGTGAACTCCAGCCCCCAACGCGCCTCGACCCGCAATGGCCGCAACACGGATCCGCACCGAACCGGCTGTCGATCAGGTCAACCGCCTCACTCAACGGAAGACGGCGTTTGAGTGCTGAGATCAACGCCTCGCGCTGGACTGCCGACAAATCACCCAACTGAGCAACAAGCGCCTGAAATCCCTTGGCCTTCATGACGAGCTCTCCTGTGCCGAATCACAGGTTCAAGATGCCTCAACTTCAAGGCGGAACAGAGCTGTTGGACATCTCGGGGTGATGTTGTTCTTCACGCTGAGCGCGTTTCTAATGACACACCTCTATTTTGGACGCTCGCCAACATCGGACGCACTCAGAGGCTATTGGGTTGCGAGGTTCGGGCGTGTTTATCCCCTTTTCATAGCACTTCTGATGACAGGCCTTTTTGCACATCTCGCAGGAGCCAAAACAGACGTCTACGCCTACGCAATGCATGTATCTACGTTCGTGCAGAACGCTTTGCTATTCGGTCGGTTCAACGTTTTCTGGACGATCAGCACGGAATTCCAATTCTACCTACTGTTTGCTCTGGCGTGGCTTTTTTCCCATCGGACTTTGCGGCCGGGCCGCACGTTGACCTCTCTCGCTGCGGCCGCGCTGCTGCTCGTGTTTGTCGACGTCTACCCGTACCCCTCGGGTCCGGTCTTCAAGACACTGCACTTTTTCGCGGCAGGCGTCCTGGCGGCACTCGGGCTGCGTGCGCTCAATGGACAGAGTTTGGCGGGGATGGCCGATGCCATTTTGGCTGTTGCTTTAGTCGCCTTCATTCTCTCGATGCCTGCGATCTTCGAGCATCTGACGGGCATATCCCATCGCGGTTTCTGGAGCCCGTGGCTGCTATTCCTGTGTTTTGCGATCGTTCTAAGTGCGGCCAAAGCGCGGGGGCCGGTGTCGGCCGCGCTCGGCTCCAAGCTTGGGAATTGGCTTGGCGATATCTCCTTCGCCGTCTACCTGCTGCACGTCCCTATACTTGAAGTGATCCAACGTGTCTTTCCGGAAGCCGCACATTGGATGAAGTTCGGATTGGCTGCCGTTGTGACCTTGTCGCTCGCGGCGCTGGTCTACCGCTTTTACGAGCGGCCAATTCGATTTTGGGTGCGTGAACGTTTTGCATCGCAGCCTACGGTCGTATCTGCCTAGTGCCTCCGAGCCAGACGAGATTTGATTTAGTCGGGAGTGGCCGCGGAAATTTACGAATTGCCAGCTTCGCCCAACAAATTAATACCGCTCGGTGGGGCCATGCGGTCGACCGCGCCGAAGTCTACTCCAACTCGACGCCCCGCGTGCCGGCATGGCGGGGGAACCGCCGGAAGACGTGGGCCATCAACGCGGCGTGCATCCCTGCACGCCGCTCGCCCCCCTACATCCGCAAGTCCCCACCCCTCAGCTGATACAGCACCAGCGCGGTGGCGACGGCCAGATTGAGGCTGTCGAGTTTGCCGGACATGGGAATTTTCACCTGGCGCGTGGCCATCGCCGCCAGCGCATCCGACAGGCCCGGGCCTTCGCTGCCCATCATCAGGAGCACGGGCGCTTTGTACGCCGCCGTGCGGAAGTCTTCGCGCGCCGTGAGGGTCGTGGCCACCACGTCACCGGGCCAGCGCGGCACCCACGCCAGGAATTGCGCCCGCTCCACCGCGACCAGGGGCACGTTGAAAATCGAGCCCATGGTGGCACGCACGGCTTCGCGCGCATAGGGGTCGGTGCAATTGCCCACGAGGATGATGCCCGCCGCGCCGACCGCGTCGGCCGTGCGGATGATGGTGCCGAGGTTGCCCGGATCGCGCACCTCCTCCAGCACGAGCCAGACGGACTTTGGCGAGATGGATTTAGCATCGGGCAAGTGTCCCCAGCGCTGCCGGAACGTCGCCAGCATGGTTTGGGGATTGTCCTTCGCGGCGAGCTTTTCCAGAACCGCGTTGGAGACTTCCAGCACCTCCGCGCCTTCGTCGAGGGCGGTGTTGACGAGGCGCTTTTGAATGTCGGTCTGCAGCGCGCCGGCGCGATAGACGAGCGTCTCGGGCCGGAAACCCGCCGCCCGCGCGGTCATCAGGATCGACGCGCCCTCCGCCAGGAAAAGTCCGGTTTCCTTGCGTTCCTTGCGCATGTCGAGCGCACGGATGGCCTTGACGCGGTCGTTGGTGAGACTGGTGATCGGCTTGGGTCCCCGCGTCATGGCGTCGAGACCCAGCGCGTGAATAGCGACGTCGGCACCGCGAAACCGTCCTTGGCGCGGATGGCCAGTTCGCCGGTGTGAAAATCACCGGGACGGCCTTTGAGGGTGTCGCGCATCAGCTGATCGAACGCGAGCGCGGAGGCGCGGATGGCGTAGACGGTCAGGATCATCGACGACTGATCCGGGTCGAGCAGCCGGCGGCAGTCGGCGAGGAAGCCCGGCAGGCTGGTGAAGAGATCCCACACCTCGCCTTCAGGGCCGCGCCCGAACTTGGGCGGATCGACGAGGATGACGTGGTAGGTCTTGCCGCGGCGCACATCGCGGGCGACGAATTTGGCCGCATCGTCCAGAATCCAGCGGATCTTGGCGCCTTCGAGTTTGGATGCGGATTGGTTCTCGCGGCCCCAGGTGATCGCCTTCTTGGAGGCATCGACGTGGGTGACCTCGGCGCCGGCCGCGGCGGCCAGCAGGGAAGCAGCACCCGTGTAGCCAAACAGATTGAGGACGCGCGGCGGGGTGTCCTTGACCTGCGCGATGCGTTCCAGCATCCAAGCCCAATGCGGCAGCTGTTCGGGGAAGAGACCGAGATGCCAGAGCCCTTGCATCTTACACAGCATCGTCACGCCCGGACCTGTGCCGCCGCCGGCCACGGGCAGCGACACGCGCACCGGCCAGGTCTCCGGCACGGGCTTGTCGACGCGCCAGCGCCCCTTCTCCTCATCTTCGCCGGACGCGGAAAACACGGCGTGGGCTTTGCTCCACTCCGATTTGGCCAGCCGGGGCTGCCACAACGCTTGGGGTTCCGGGCGGTCGACCACGATGGTGCCGAAGCGCTCCAATTTTCGGCCGGCACCGGAATCGACGAGCACATAGTCGCCGAAGCCGCGCGTCTCGACGAGGTCGATCTCGGCGGGGGTAGACGCGCCAGCCGCAGGCCGGGCGGCGACCGGGGCAGCACCGGCGTGGATAGCGGACGGGGGAATTTTATCAGTCATGGACATCGCGACGTAGCACGAACCGCCGCGCCGCGGCAGGGGGCGCGATGAAGACCGGCGCGCGGGTGGTCCCCGCGCGCCGGTGATCCAGGGACCTGGAGGAGGCTACTCCTGGTAAACGTCTTCGCCGTCCTCCTGCTCCTGGCCCTCCTGGGCCATCAGCGGCGAGATGCGGCGCACTGCGATACGCCGGTTGGCGCGCTCGGGTCCCTCGGTCTGAACCTTGAGGTTTTCCTCGCCGTAACCCTGGGTCACCATGTTCTCAGGAGGTACGCCGTAGACCGTGGTCATGATTTCGGCCACGGCCTGGGCGCGCCGGTCGGACAGGCTCAGGTTGTCATCCTCGTCGCCCACGGCGTCCGTGTAGCCCTCGATGAGGAAGACCTCATCGGGGTTGTCTTCGAGCACGCGCAGGATGCCGTTGGCCATGCGCTCCAGGGCCCGTTCCTGATCCGCGCCCACTTCCCACGAACCGAAGTCGAACGTGACGGTGTCGAGGTCCACGCGGCGCATGCGATCGCGCAGCGAACTGGAGTAGCGGATCTCTTCCAGGGAGTAGCCCCGGTCGAGGCGTTCGACAGGCGGTGCCGACAGCGCTTCGTAGATGTCGTACTCGGAGGCATCGTCATATTCGACGATGTACTTGTTGCGCGGAATGTCGACCCTGGGGGCAGCGAGTGCCACCAGAGATCCAACAGCCAGCCCGATGCCCAGTCCGAGCGCCACATCCCGGCCCCGGTAACGGTCGCGGTAATAGCGGCGGTTGTCGATCAAGGTGACGCGGCGGCCGCCGGGCAGCACCCGGTAGCGGTGCAACAGCCGTCCGTTGCGATCGGTCACGTCGTAGACGCGCACACCGTCACCGCGCGAGAAGAACGTCTGACTCTGACCATCGCGCAGGCGCACCGTGCGCGCGTTGGGTGCGATGCGCCGGAACCGGCTGGAGTCATTCTGCCGGATGAACGACCGGTTGTTCTGCTTGACGATGACGCGCTGATCAGGCTCGCGCAGCACGCGGACATTGCCGCCCGCAATCGCACTGGTCCGGCGCTTGGCCTTCAGGTCACCGATCCGGCGGTTCGACTTGGCCGGCGCCTTGAAGTTCTGTTTGATCGCCGCAGGCTTCGGTTTGATCCGCTGCAGGTTCAGCGCGGGATTGATGCCAACGGTCGGCGGAACGCGCTTGGGTGGCGCCACAACAACCGGCTTCTTCGGCGGCGGCGGCGTGGCTTTCTTAACAACCGGGGGCGGTGTTGTGGGCGGCGGGGCTTTCTTGATCACCGGGGGCGGTGTCGTAGGCGCCGGCCGGACTTGCTTGACAACCGGGGGCGGAAGCTTGGGCGGCGGCCGGACCTGCTTGACGACCGGGGGCGGCAACTTGGGCGGCGGGGCCTTCTTGACAACTGGGGGCGGCTTCTTGGGCGGCGGGGCTTTCTTGGCTGCCGGGGCTGGCTTCGGCTTGGCCTTGGCCGGCTTTTTCGGCTTTGCGTTCTTGTTGGGCGGGACATTTCCGACGCTGGGCGGCGGCTTCTTCTTTACGGGCTGGCCGGATTGGTTGGGCGGCAAAATGCCGACCTGGGCAATGGTGAAGGGCTCGACCGCAGGCGCTTCGGACGCCAAAACAGGCTGGCCTGCCGTGCAAACAACGGCGGCGACGGCGAGAGCCAAAAGATTTCCAACGTGAATAAGGCGCATACGTACATCCTCAAGACTGCAGGCCGGGCTTTGAGATTCCCCGCCCGATCTAGCTATAATGAACTTGGGGCGGAATTGTTTCCAAGCCCGCAGTGGTGAGAAAGGCTGGAATCTTGGCTAACGGCTTCGATTGTAGCGCCATTGCCGCAGCAGGCTGTCATGGATCTCGCCCGCCGGCCTATCGAGAATGTCGAGCGGAATTCGGATCAACGCTGGATTTGACGCCGACCACGGCAGCCGCATGAACCTCCGGATGAGTGGCCGCGATCGCCAATCGGCCAAGAGGGCCTCGGAGATGGACTGTTTGACCGCAATGTGCAGTTCGTGTGTGGGAACCCCACGGTCGTGGGTTTCGACAAGCTCGATACCCGCGATCGCACGCCACGAGAGCAGACCCAGACCTTCGATAAATAACCCGTACTGGCCAGCACCCAAACGCGGCCGGCCGGTCTCCAGAAGCGGAAGGTTGTAGTAGGCAACGGCCGCCGGCAGCAGCGCGACGCCAATCAGGATGGGGAGTTGCTGGACGATGCCGGCAATGACGAGGGCTGCCGCGATGGTCGTCATGGCATAGATGGGAAAGGCGATATCCTCGCGCTCATAGGCGACAGTATAGCCCGCGATGTCGTCCTCGGAGACCATGGCCCGTTTGAACCTCTTGCACCGCGGGCCGGGGAAATAAAATGCACCGCCTGCGCCCCACGCGATCAATTTGCGTGCCAGTCCATCAGCCATAGCCTAACGCGTCAAATGCCGCGTGGTCTTGCAAGGAATTGCAGGACGAGGAACGGGCGGATCATACAAAATTGACTGACAAACCGGCACACCCGGCAAAAACTGCCGGGCTTTCAGGCGTTGAAGCGCCCAGTGAGGAATTGAATCGGATTTGATCGCGGTGCGGGCGGCGCAAGAATGCGTCCTGCTCGACGTCTCAATAGAAGAGGCTGGAGACGCTTTCCTCGCGGCTGGTGCGCATGATCGCCTCGCCGATGAGCGGTGCGATCGAAAGGACTCGGATATTCTTAGCCGCCCGGACCGCTTCGGTGGGCAGGATGGAATCTGTAATGACCAGCGATTTCAGCTTGGAATTCTGGATCCTGGAGACGGCGCCGCCCGACAAGACGCCGTGCGTGATATAGGCCGCCACTTCCGTCGCGCCATTCTTCAACAGTGCCTCCGCGGCATTGCACAACGTGCCGCCGGAATCGACGATGTCGTCGATCAGCACGCAGCGTTTGCCTTCCACGTCGCCAATGACGTTCATGACTTCGCTTTCACCGGCCCGCTCGCGGCGCTTGTCGCAGATCGCGATCGGCGCGTCGATGCGCTTGGCGAGCGCCCGGGCGCGCACCACGCCGCCAACGTCGGGCGAAACCACCACGACATCGTTCTGGCCGCCTTCGTCCTGGATATCGCGGGCGAAAATCGGCGCGGCAAAGAGGTTGTCCGTCGGGATATCGAAGAAGCCCTGGATCTGGCCGGCATGCAGATCGAGCGTCAACACGCGGTCGGCGCCCGCGCGCTCGATGAGATTGGCCACGAGCTTGGCCGAAATTGGCGTGCGCGGTCCGGGTTTGCGATCCTGGCGGGCGTAGCCATAGTAGGGAATGACGGCTGTGATCCGCTTGGCTGACGACCGCTTCAGGGCGTCGATCAGGATCAGAAGTTCCATCAGGTTGTCGTTGGCGGGGAAGGATGTCGATTGGACGATGAAGACGTCCTGGCCGCGGACGTTCTCCTGGATCTCGACGAAGACTTCCATGTCCGCGAAGCGCTTCACCTGACCTTTGGTCAGGGGCGTCTTGATGTGGCTGGAGATCGCTTCCGAGAGCGGGCGGTTTGAATTGCCCGAAACGATTTTCACGCGCGGCGTGCCACGGTCCCTGTCGTCTCGGGCATCGAACGGCATGACGCGCCTCTCGCAGCGATATTCATGACAACCATGTGATAGCGCGGTCTCTAGCAAGGGCGGTGCGGCCTGTAAACCGCAAGCCCGAACCCTTTGTGCGCAAACACGAGTTTTTATGAGCGGATGGGGTGACCGCCACCACACACGGCCGGCCTGGAGCCCCTTCCGGGGGAAACCCAGGAGCGGCACGCGGCCGGCTCCCGGGGCCCTTCCGGACTAATTCTTCTTCGGCAACAGCTTGATGATGCCCTGTGCGGCAGCCGCGGCGGCCGCATCGGCCGTCTTGCCCCAGGCTCCATCCAAGGACCCCTGCGGGACCTCGTTCTTTTGTGACACGGTGCCGAGCTGTTTGCCCAACGGGTCCTTCACGTGCCAATCGATGGAAACCGACTGCTTGCCATCCTTGACGGTACCCACCGAGACCTTGCCCTCGACCTTGTAGGCCGATCCGGCGGCGCTTGAGAGAGCCACGCCGTTGCGGGTCAACTCCCGCTGGATCGCGCCGGTCAGGGCGATGCCGCCGTCACCGGGCGCACCGGTCACACTCGGTACGGTCGCCTGGATCGGACCGCTCTTGTCGATGCTGCCCGTAGTGGCGCTCGCGGCCGGAACCGACAAGGCAACCGGTTGCGCACCGGCTGCCGGCGCCGCACTGGCCATCGGGACGCCCGCCGACGCGGCGGCCGGCGCCTGCGTTTGGGAGGGCAGCCACGTAACCAGCGAAGAGGCGGTCTTGTTGGCGATCTGATCCACGACCTGCGGCGTCACTGCGGCCCAGGTGTCCTTCGAGGCGCCCGCGCCCGGTGACACTTCTTCACCGGTGATGCGGTTCACGCGTTTGCCCGCAGGGTCGGTCACATCCCAGATGTAGGAGACCTTGGTGGAGGCTTTTTCCTTCGCAGCGACGACGTAGCCGCGCAGCGTATATTCGGAGGGATCGGTGGATTGCTTCGCCACCGAGACGCGCTGCCGCTCCAGTGCCGCCGTCACTTGGGCCTGCAGAGCACGCGATGTCGCGTCAGGCGGCCCGACGATGGGCGCCACCGCGATCTTGGCCCGCTGGGTGCTCCCCGCGGGGGCCGTTTGCTCTGCCAATGGCGTGGTCGTGGC
Source organism: uncultured Alphaproteobacteria bacterium (assembly GCA_963786675.1). Taxonomy (GTDB): domain Bacteria; phylum Pseudomonadota; class Alphaproteobacteria; order Rhizobiales; family Hyphomicrobiaceae; genus JAGVSR01. Next base: position 77,808 of record CAWAZY010000004.1, read on the forward strand.
GTCGCCGCCACTTGCGAACAGCGAATTGCCAGTCTCGCAACCAGCCAAACCCAGTCCTGCGAAAATTAGTAGTGCTGCTCGTGCGACCGTTTTCCGGACGCCCCACGCCGCAGCATGATCAATGGTCGTCACGATGACGTCCCCCTCGTTTGACCCGCTGTTTTCCGGCGGCCGACGTACCAACTTTGCGGCCTTGCATTCCATACGACCGGTACCCACCCAAATTGCCTAACCCGAGGCGCACCTGAGCGACAAGACGGTTTCCGGTCAAACTTACAAATGTGCCTAATAGCGGCCCCCTGACGGCACATTGACTGTGGATTATGCAGTTAGGTCACAACGATGGCGGAGATTTGACGGCCGTAATCAGGCTCCTGGCGGTGTGTGGACCGGCGAAAGCTGTAAAAACGCAATTCGTTCTCATAAGTGCACACCGACGACCGCTGAACCACGCCGAGTCCGAGATTTTGCAGGCGCTTTTCCACGTATCCGGGCAGATCGAAATGCGCACGGCTGCGTCCCGGCGGGACCGCAAAGAACCGCGCGTCGTCCGCGTCCCGTGCGACAACTTCGGCCTCGAATTCGGGCCCGACTTCATACGACAGCTGATGGATCGTCGGGCCGATGGCTGCCCTAATGCGTGACCGCTCGGCGCCATTGCGCTCCATTTCCCGGACCGCCGCCTCCAACACGCCGCCCACGGCTCCACGCCATCCGGCGTGGGCCGCCGCGACCACCTTGGCCACAGGATCGGCGAACAGCACCGGGGTGCAGTCCGCGGTCAACACCCCGATGGCGAGACCCGGCGTGCGGGTGACGACGGCATCGGCCTTGGGCAAGGCATCGCGCGCGATGGGCTGATCCACGGTGACGGCGACCGCGCTGTGGATCTGATAGACGGTCAGCACTCCGGCGTGCAGCGCACCGAGGTGACGGGCGACACGGGCACGATTTTCCTGCACCCGCGCCGGGTCGTCACCCGAGCCCAGGCCGCAATTGAGCCCGGCGTAGAGCCCTTCCGATAGACCACCGTCGCGCGTGAAGAACCCGTGCCGGATGCCGGGCAGGTCTCGCAGTCCAGGATTGAGAAGCGGGGTCAGCATGGATCGTACATAGGGGCGGCGCGCGGCGCGGGCAACACGCCTTGCGTCTCAGCGTCCGTCGGTATCGAGGCCCGGCAAAGGCGGCAAGCCTGCCGAACGCACGCCGATGGCCTTGAAGCGGGTGCCCATGCCTTGCGGCGCCATACAGCCGCGCCACGCCGATCTCGATGTCGCCGGCCTTCGCCGGGTTGGCGCTCATCAAACGCGACGCGCGCTCCACGACCCCCAGACGGCCCAGGAACTCCGCCTGCGTCACCGGTCCGTCGCAGGCCAGTACGCCGCCCTCCGCTTGCAGGCACGCCGCGCGGAACTGCGCAAAATCGACTTGCGCGGTCAAATCGACTCTCGCCCGGCGCGAAGAGTGGCGGCACGGATTTATGGTCGGCCACCGCTTGGAGGGTGTCGCCGAAGCCTGTCGCCTCGTGACCGTAATCGAGGAACAGGGCTGCGAACGGGCCGTTCTGCGCACACCGGGCGAGATAGACACCGGCAAAGACCGCCAGTTCGACGGAGGACTCGAACACGTCGCCGTCCACCGGATCACGCGATAGCGGCAATGACTTCGGACGATAGGCGTTCTGGTCATTGACGACGAACTGGAGCTGGCCGGCGACATCGAGGCTGACTTCTCGGGCGCGCCATGCGTCGTCCGCAAACACGAACTGGTGCACGCCAAAAGTATCGAGAAACTCGTTGCCGATGACGATCGTGGGCAATCCGCCGAGGACGGTGTCGTCCCAGAAAACCTTTTTCATGCGGCTGTGGAATGTGAGTGGCACACCGGCATCCGCCAGCGTGGCCGCTTGCTCCGACCGTAAGGTTTCGTTGCTTTCGACCAGATGGACACTGAGTGCTGCGAAGAAATCCGGCAGCAACCGCGCCGCCCGCAGCGCGTCCCGCATCAGGGTGCCGCGACCCGGCCCCAGCTCCACGAGATTGACGCGGGGCGGAGACCCCATCTGCTGCCACACCACGGCCGCCCAGAGGCCGATCAATTCGCCAAAGACCTGACTGATCTCCGGTGCGGTAATGAAATCTCCCGCCCGGCCGATCGCCGGTTGCGTGACGTAGTAGCCGAACTCTGGATCCTGCAAGCAGGCGTGCATGAAATCCGCGACCGAGAGCGGCCCCTCGCGCCGGATGCGCGCCTTCAGCTTCTCAGCCAAAGGCGTGTCGCGGCGGGATGCATCATCGGTGCTCATCGGCAAAAAAACTCCGGCGCCGCAGAGGGCTGCGGCGCCGGTTTAGGACGTTATGATCGTGGAAGGCAATGCGGCGGCTTAGGCCGCGGCGCCCGTCGCTTCCCGCTTCAGCCGCGCGAGATTAGCTTCCCAGGTCAGCGCGTTGCGGACGATGCCGTCGATGTCGTCGTGGCGCGGCTGCCAGCCGAGCGTTTCCCGAATTTTTTCCGAGCCAGCGACGATGGCCGCCGGATCGCCGGCGCGGCGCGGCGACATCTGAACCTTGAAATCAACGCCCGATACGCGCTTCACCGCCTGGATCACGTCGAGCACCGAGAAGCCCTTGGTGTAGCCGCAGTTGAAGACATCGGACTTGCCGCCCGTGCGCAGGTAATCCAGAGCCGCCATGTGCGCGCGGATGAGATCCGTCACGTGGATGTAATCGCGGATGCAGGTGCCGTCGGCGGTCGGATAATCGGTGCCGAAGACCTCCATGTGCGGACGCTGCCCGAGTGCGGTTTCGCACGCGACCTTGATGAGATGCGTGGCGCGCGGCGTCGATTGACCCGAACGGCCCTTCGGATCAGCACCCGCCACATTGAAATAGCGCAGCGCGACGTAACGGAAATCGTGGGCGCGGGCGACGTCGGCAAGCATCACTTCCGTCATCAGCTTTGACCAGCCGTAAGGCGAGACCGGCGCCGGGGTGGCTGTCTCGCGGACCGGGTTCTCCTGCGGGTTGCCATAGACAGCCGCGGTCGAGGAGAAGATGAAGTTTTTTACGCCCATCGCGACGGCCGCTTCCATGAGCGCGCGCGAATTGACTGTATTGTTTTGATAATAGCCGAGCGGGTCGGCGACCGATTCCGGGACGACGATCGAGCCGGCAAAGTGAACAATTGCTTTCACGCCGTACTTTTTGATGACGGTGCGGACCAGATCCTGGTCGCCTGCATCACCCACGACCAGTGTCGCCTCGGCAGGGACCGCCCACCTGAAGCCCGTCGAGAGGTTATCGAGTACGACGACCTTTTCGCCCGCGTCGAGGAGCGCCAAGACCATATGGCTGCCGATGAAACCAGCGCCGCCCGTGACTAGGACCGTCATTGCGAACCAACCTCCCTGACAAAATCGCCTAGCTGACCGCCCGGATGCCACCTGGGCGGGCCGCCAAACCGGGCCGTGGGACCTAGCAGATTGAAGTTTAGGTTCCCTAACTTCGCACTGCCACAATAGGTTCCTAGGACCGCGGCCTACGATCAACCGTGTGCGGTTCACTATTCAATTTTCATGCCTGATCCGATATCGGAGCATGATCCGCATCCCTCTACCCGGAGCAACCCGAATGGGCCCGTCCCCCCGCCGCATCCGCAAGGCCGTCTTCCCCGTTGCCGGTCTTGGCACCCGCTTCTTGCCGGCCACCAAGGCCGTCCCGAAGGAAATGCTGACGGTGGTCGACCGGCCGGTCATCCAGCACGTGGTCGATGAGGCGCGGGCGGCGGGCATCGAACACTTCGTTTTCGTAACCGGCCGCAACAAGGCGGTGATCGAAGATCATTTCGACATGCAGTACGAACTGGAGCGCACGCTGGCCGACCGCAAGAAGCAGCGGGAGCTCGATGCCTTGATGGCCGACCTGCCCATCGCGGGTCAGGCAAGCTTCACCCGCCAGCAAGCCCCCCTCGGGCTAGGCCACGCCGTCTGGTGCGCGCGGGATATCATCGGCGACGAACCCTTCGCCCTGCTGCTCCCCGACATGCTGCATCACGGCCCCAAAGGCTGCCTCGCCGAGATGATGGAGGCCTATGCGCAGACCGGCGGCAACCTCGTCGCCGTCGCGCCCGTGCCCGACGACCAGACGCACCAGTACGGTATCGTCGGCGTCGATGATGCCAAGGCCAAGGTGTCGGCCATCTCGCAAATGGTCGAGAAGCCGCCGCGCGGAACCGCCCCCTCCAACCTGCACATCACCGGCCGCTATATCCTGCAGCCGGAGATCTTCGCGCTGCTGGCCGCCCAGGAGAAGGGTGCCGGCGGCGAGATCCAGCTGACCGACAGCATGATCCGCCTGATGGGCGAGGGCCACCAGCCGTTTCATGCGGTCCGCTTCGATGGCGACATTTACGATTGCGGGTCCAAGATCGGGTTTCTGCTCGCCAACGTGGTCTATGGCCTGGAGCGGGATGACATCGGCCCGGCCCTGCGCGAGGAGATCCGGCGACGGCTCTGACAAGGGGGCGGATTTGGCGCCCTCCGCCCAAATTCCACCCCGGCACCCCTAAACACTGAAAAGAGCCCAACACCCCGGCCCTAACGGGCATGATCTTGCCCGTTTGCGCTGCCATATCCATCAGCTAAGGTCACCCGCGTCGACCTTTGCCCGCCGGAGAACCCACGGAATGGCCAAGAAGAAGCGCAGCGCTGATGCATTCACTTCGCCGCACACGCGCAATCTGACACCACCTGGCGTCTTCCTGCTTAGGATGATGGTGTTTTTGACACTCGTCGGGTTCCTGGCCGCCATCCTTCATCAGCAGCTCAGGGAAGCGTTCATGACGAACCCTGGGCTCAATGGGCTCATCGTCGGCGTGTTGGGCCTCGGAATTGTTTACGCGTTCCGGCAAGTCATCCGGCTTTATCGCGAGATCCGCTGGGTCAACGCCTTCCGCATTTCCGATCCCGGGCTCGCCCTCGAACACAGCCCCGTGCTGCTGGCACCCATGGCCACCATGCTGCGTGACCGGACAGGGTCGTTCTCGCTCGCCACCACGTCCATGCGCACGATCATGGATTCCATTGGCTCGCGACTGGATGAAGCCCGCGATACCGGACGCTATCTCGTCGGCCTTCTGGTCTTTCTGGGATTGCTCGGCACCTTCTGGGGTCTGCTGCAAACCATGCAGTCTGTCAGCGTCGCGATCCAGTCCCTCGACACCAAGGGGGAATCCCTTGCCATGTTCGATGAACTGAAGGCTGGTCTCGCCGCCCCTCTCAAGGGCATGGGCACGGCGTTTTCATCTTCGCTGCTAGGTCTTGCCGGCTCGCTCATCCTCGGCTTCCTCGAACTGCAGGCCAACCACGCCCACAACCGCTTCTATAACGAGTTGGAGGAATGGCTCTCCGGCATCACCGAATTGACGCCGGGCAGCATGTCCGCCACCGATCAGGCGAGCCGCCAGCTGACCACGGCCGTCTACGAAATGCAGCGCGCGATCGAGGAATTGTCGACCAAACTTGGGGCGGTACAGCCCGCGCAATCCCTCTCCGCGTCCGCGACACCCGGGGCGGCGACTGGCAATGACGAGACCGTCAAGGACTTGGCCCGCGGGGTCAATCAACTCGTCAACCTGATGCGGTCCGAGCAGAAGGTGGTGCGCGAATGGGTCGACGAGCAGGCGACACAGCAGGCTGAGGTGGCCGGCGCGCTGAAGGCGCTGGCGGATTCCTATCAGCAGCGCGGGACCACCTGAGATGGCGCAAGGTCGCGGCGGTCGCCGCAGCGCGGAGTACGGCGAGTTCTGGCCCGGTTACGTCGACGTGATGGCGACGCTGCTGCTGGTCGTCACGTTTCTCATGTCGATGTTCATGCTCGCGCAGTATTTCGTCACGCAGGAATCCGCCGGCAAAGACACCGTGTTGCAGCGGCTCAACCGCCAGATTTCGGAATTGACGAGCCTGCTCTCACTGGAGAAGGGCAAATCGAAAGAGGCCGAAGACGAACTCGCCGCCCTTCAAGCAACGCTCAGCGCCCTGAAAGCCGAGAATTCCCAGCTATCCGGAATGGCGCTGACCGGCGACGAAAGTGCCAAGTCGGCGGCGGGCCAAATCAGCGGGCTCGCAACGGAACTCGACCAGCAGAAGGCGATCTCCAACGAGGCGCTGGCGAAAGTCGATATTCTCAATCAGCAGCTGGCCCAGTTGCGCCGTCAGATCGCAGCACTCAATGAGGCGCTCGATGCCTCGGAAAAGAAGACGACCGAGAGTGACAAAACCATCAAGGATCTCGGCCAGCGCCTCAACGCCGCGCTGGCCCGGCAGGTCCAGGAACTGCAACGCTACCGGTCCGATTTCTTTGGACGGCTGCGCGACCTCTTGAAGGATCGCAAGGACATCCGTGTCGTCGGCGACCGCTTCGTCTTCGAAAGCGAAGTGCTGTTCGCGTCGGGCGCGGCCAGCCTCACACCGGAAGGCCTGGCGGCGCTCGATCCCATCGCCGACGCCATCGCCGACCTTGGACGCCAGATCCCGAAGGAAATCGACTGGGTCGTGCAGATCGACGGGCATACCGACATCCGCCCGATCGCCAGCGCGCAATTTCCGTCCAACTGGGAGTTGTCGACGGCGCGCGCCGCCTCGGTGGTCAAGCACATGATTGCGCGCGGCGTGCCGCCCGAGCGCCTCGTGGCGGCGGGCTATGGTGAGTTCCAGCCGATCGAACAAGGCTCCGACGAGCTGTCGCTACAAAAGAACCGCCGCATCGAGTTGAAACTGACCAGCCGCTAAGGCCGCAACGGTCTACCAAGACGGAACCGGGGTGCGGCGGGAACGCTGGCTTACTCGGCGGCTTCCTTGCCGAACTGAAGGGCCGCTAGCCGGCCATAAAGGCCATCTTTCGCCACCAGTTCGCGATGGGTGCCGACCTCGACCACCCGCCCCTCTTCCATGACCAGGATCCGGTCGGCCTTCTGCACCGTCGCGAGGCGGTGCGCGATGACCAATGTCGTCCGGTCGCGCATGACGCTTTCCAGGGCCTGCTGGACGGCCCGCTCGTTTTCCGCGTCGAGTGCGCTGGTCGCCTCGTCGAGCAACAGGATCGGCGCATTCTTCAGGATGGCCCGCGCAATTGCCAAGCGCTGACGCTGTCCGCCCGAAAGCGTCACCCCCCGCTCGCCCAGCCGCGAGTCGTATCCTTCGGGAAGCGCGCGGATGAAGCTATCGGCCTGCGCGGCCACCGCCGCCTTGCGCACGTCCTCGACTGTCGCGCCGGGTGTGCCGTAGCGAATGTTTTCCAGAACCGTGTCGGCGAAGATCGCGACGTCTTGCGGCACCAGAGAGATGCGCCGGCGAAGAGCTTCCAGGTCGGCATCCTGCACCCGGACGCCGTCAACGCGGATGGTCCCGCTGTTGGCATCGTAGAAGCGCAACAGGAGATTGAAGATGGTGGTCTTGCCCGCGCCGGAGGGGCCGACGAGCGCTACCGTTTCGCCGGGTGCCACGTTAAGCGTGAAATTCTCCAGTGCCGGCATGTCGGGCCGCGACGCGTAGGCGAAATTCACGTTCTCGAAGGCAACGGCGCCCTTGGCGGGAAGGGGCAGCGGCACGGGTTTATCCGGTGAGCGGATTTCGGGCACCACGGCCAGAAGTTCCGTCAGCCGCTCGGCGGCACCCGAGGCCTGACTGAGCTCGCCCCACACTTCGGCCAGTTCGCCCAGCGCACCGGCGGCAAAGAGGGCATAGATAATGAACTGGCTCAGTTGGCCGCCTGTGATTTCGTCGGCAATGACGGCGGATGCGCCGTACCACAGCACGGCCACGATGCTGGCAACGGTGAGAAAAACGGTGAGAGCCGTCAGCCCGGCACGGGCCTTCATCCGGTCGCGGGCCGCCTCGAACGACAAGTGCACGGCATCGCCAAAGCGCTGTCGATGCGGCCTGCTCATGCGCGAAGGCCTGCAGCGTGCGCACAGCCGACAGGTTTTCGGCCGCATAGGCCGAGGCCTCAGCCAGCGTATCCTGCGCCCGCCGGGATAGCTTCTTGACCGCCTGGCCGTAAGCCATCAGCGGCAGCACGATGACCGGAATGGCGATCAGCGTCATCAGGGACAAATGTGTGCTGGTGACGAACATCATAACGAACGCGCCGACCAGCATGATCAGGTTGCGCAGCGCCTGGGACAGCGTGTGCCCGGCCACGGCCTTGATCTGCGTCGTGTCGGCGGTCAGGCGGCTCATCACCTCGCCGGAATGCGTCTTTTCGAAAAACGAGGGACCCAGGCGCGTCAGATGGGCGAAGACGTCGCTACGCAAATCGGCAACGACCCGTTCACCCAGCCAATTCACGAAATAGAACCGGGCGGCGATCGCGGCAGCCAAAATGGCGCCGATCAGAACCAGCATGGCGAAGTACTGGTCAATGAAATCAGCGCTTTCCGCGTTGAAGCCGTGGTCGATCATGCGGCGCACGGCGAGTGGCACCGACAGCATCGCAACGGCAGAGATCACGAGCGCGACAAGCGCGGCCGTCACCATGCCCGTGTGCTTGAACAGATACGGCTTCAACGAGACCAGCGGTTTCAGCGATGCCATGCCCCGCGGGGGTGACGCTTCGGCTTCCGCCTGCGTGGTGGCCGCCGTTGTCCCGGCCCGCTGGTCCCCGGTCTGTTGGTTGCCGGTCTGTTGGTTGCCGGTCTGTTGGTTGGTTGTGCTGGAAGTCCGTCCGGTCGTCGCCATGAATACAGAATACCTTCGCTGCTGCGCCGGTCCAGAGGCATCCCTGCGCACGCTGCCGGCCCCTGATAGCAGGCCCCATCTGGCAAGACCGGCGTGCGACGGAACGTCCCGGGAACATTCCAGGCGCCACACCCGCATCAAGCCGCCGGTTCTGGACCTCGACAGAGCTTGTGCGCACCGGGCTTCTCGACTATAGAAGCGCCTTCTCGAATTCAAGGCTGTTTGAGGCCGCGGGGTCTTGCCCGATCCCGCAACCGGCGCGGCCGTTTTCTTCCAAAGAGCACCTGACGATGAAAAAAGAACCCGGCCTGCACCCAGACTATCACCAGATCAATGTCAAGATGACGGACGGTTCGCAATTCGTGACGTACTCCACGTACGGCAAGGAAGGCGACGAACTGCAGCTGGATATCGATCCGTCGACGCATCCGGCCTGGACCGGCGGCGACACCAAGATCCTGGACCGCGCTGGCCGCGTGTCGCGCTTCAAGAAGAAGTTCGAAGGCATGTTCTAAGCCATCCGCTGCCCAGCGCCTCTTCGGCGCTATGGCCGGACAAAATAAAAGGCCCGGTGCTGAACCGGGCCTTTTGCTTTGTCTGCGTTCCAGGCCATGCCCCGGGGCCGAACAATCGGGGCAGGCGCTCAAGACGCATCAATTGAGCTTGTGGGCGAAGGCGCGTTCGAGGCGCGACAGCTGCGCACCGACCGGATTGACAGTGATCGCCGCGACCATCTGCTCTTCGGCAGGCGCCGTCATCGCCAGATCCAGCTGCACGATGCGATCGTGCAAGGCGAAGCTTTCCTCGATGAGAACCTGCAAGCCTTCGGGAAGCTCGGCAAACCCCCGGATATGCGAGGGGCGGCCGAGGCTTTGAAGTTTCACCCGGGCGCGCTTCTTTTGCGCTTCAGCCGGCGTGATCTCGCCATCCTTCAACGCGCGGCGGATCAGCAGCCAGGACGCCAGGTCCAGGAGACGCGTCGTTAGACGCATGCTTTCCGTCGTGTAGAGGACCGTTGTCGCGCCCGTCAGCGACTTGGCCGCTTTGCGGCCGTCACCGTCGAGGTAGGCAGCGGTGCGCTCGACGAGCGACATGCCTTCCTTGAACACGCGATCAAACTGCGCTGAAGCCTGGAACCGCTCGCCGAACGAGACGGTCACGCCCTCGGCGGACTGCGAAAACTCGAAACTCGTTTTATCTTTCATGGAACGCTTCGACACGGACGCTTACTTTCCACTCACCAATACCACTAGGCCACCGTAGCTGGCCATAGTTAACAAGATCGTTCAAAACGGGGCATTTAGCAGCCCGTTTCAGGGTTCATGTGGACAAAGCAAAAAATGAGCCGCCCTTGTGAGGCGGCTCGAAAGGTCAAACAGGGAGGCGTCACAGAGTGGGAGTTCCACTCGGGTCCAGAAATCTGGATGAGCACAAATTAAACCTCCTTGGTTAACGAAGGGTTATTGGCCGTCCGGCGTGCAGGATCGGGGCGTCAACTTTTCCCCGCGCGGGCCAGCGGGCCGCCATCGGCCATCTGGCACACGCCGCAACGTCCCGTTGAGGGTTCTGTTAAAGGTGCATCAACGCTTGAAAAGGGCCGCGGCAGCTTCCTCGTGGGCCCGCTTGCGCGCCAGTTCGGCCCGGACCCGCTCGATCTCCTGCTCCAACTGTCCGATCCGGCTTTCGAGTTCAGCCAGCGAGAGCGTTTCGAGGGTTTCGCCGATCACCATACCCTTCGCCGGGGTCGTCGGCCGCACATCATCCCAGTCCATGGCCGTCCTCCGCATCCTCTACCGCGCCCGGCCATGCCGGAGCGCCAGGGTTGCGATCCAGGATGCCACGCCATACTGGTGGGCTCAACGCACCATCCGCTGCGCATTTGCGGCGCCATTGGGGATCCAAACGATGTCAGCCTTGCCGGAAACCATGACCGCCGTCGCCATCCAGGGGAAGGGCGAACCCGATGTACTGGTCGCGGAAAGGCGCCCCACCCCTGTGCCGGGCGAGGGCGACGTGCTGATCAAGGTTTCAGCGGCTGGCGTCAATCGCCCGGACGTCCTGCAACGCAGAGGCCTATACCCCGCGCCGAAGGGCCATAACGACCTGCCGGGCCTCGAAGTCGCCGGCACGGTCGCAGCGGTCGGCTCCGGCGTCACGCGCTTTGCCCCTGGCCAGCGCGTCATGGCGCTCGTCAACGGCGGCGGCTATGCCGAATATTGCCTCGCCGACACCGGCGCGACGCTGCCCATACCCGAGGGCCTTTCTGATCTGGAAGCGGCCGGGCTACCGGAAACCTTCTTCACCGTCTGGCACAATGTCTTTGAACGCGGCGCGCTGAAATCCGGTGAAACCTTTCTCATTCATGGTGGCACGAGCGGCATCGGCGTCACGGCCATCCAGCTCGCCAAGGCGTTCGGTGCAAAGGTCCTGACGACCGCCGGATCGGACGAAAAATGTAGCGCCGCACAGGCCCTGGGGGCCGACCGGGCCATCAACTACCGGACCGAGGACTTTTCCGACGTGGTCAAGGCGGAGACGGCCGGACGCGGCGTCGATGTCATCCTGGACATGGTTGGCGGCGACTACATCGAGAAGAACTTGCGCGCGCTCGCCGACGATGGCCGCCTCGTCTACATCGGCTTCCAGTCGGGCTCACAGGCCAATCTCGACCTCATGCGGCTGATGCTGAAGCGCCTGACGCTGACCGGCTCGACGCTGCGCATCCGCTCGGCCGCGGTCAAAGCGGCCATTGCCCGTCAGGTGGAAGAAAAAGTCCTACCGCTGGTGGTATCGGGCCAAGTCAAAGTGCCCATCGACAGCGTCTTTGCGCTCACCGAGGCCAGCGAAGCCCACCGCCGCATGGAAAGCGGCGCGCATATCGGCAAGATCATCCTGAAGGTCTGATGTCACGCGGCCAGGCCGAGACGGGCCGGCGCGGAGCGGCGCTCAAAACTTAAGAAAGGACCGGAGCAGCGGCAGCTCCGGCCCTTTCCCATGACACAAAGCCAGCTCGAGGCGGTTGCTCAGACCGCCAGGAACGGGCTTTTTTGGAGTTTGAAACTCAAAACCACGCGAACTACGAGACGCGGAATGGCCACGGTGCGACCGCGCCATCCTTCTCGCACCTCATGTCCTCTCCTTTCTCCAAAGGTGCAAGACACGCGGTACTGCGTTCCGGTCTATCTGCGTCGCCGGGGACTGTCACGGGCCTTCGCAACTCTGGCCCGGCTTGCCGTCGTGCCCGCACCCCCGTAAGACGGTGTGCACCGGCGCGAGTTTCAAGGGTTGCATCCGCCACGCCTTTGAAACGTCTCGCGCCTTCATCCGCTTCAGGGTCCAGCGGCTTTCATGTCACACAACACCTTCGGCCATCTTTTCCGCGTCACGACCTGGGGCGAAAGCCACGGGCCCGCCATCGGCTGCGTCGTGGACGGATGCCCGCCGGGCATTCCCCTGACGGCAGCGGATCTCCAGGTGTTTCTCGACAAGCGTCGGCCCGGCCAGTCGCGCTTCGTGACCCAGCGCCAGGAACCCGACGCGGTGGAAATCCTGTCCGGCGTCTTTCCCGACGCAGACGGCCGGCCCGTGACCACGGGCACGCCGATCTCGCTCCTCATCCGCAATGTCGATCAGCGCTCGAAGGACTATGGCGACATCGCCGAGAAATTCCGGCCCGGACACGCCGACTACACCTATCAGGCCAAGTACGGACTGCGCGATTATCGCGGCGGAGGACGCTCATCGGCGCGTGAGACGGCGGCGCGCGTGGCCGCTGGCGGCGTCGCGCGTCTCGTGCTCGGCGGCGGCATCATCGGTGCGCGGCGCGCTCGTGCAGATCGGCAGCAAGAAGATCGACCGCAACCGCTGGAACTGGGACGAGGTCGGCAACAATCCCTTCTTCTGCCCCGACGCGGACATGGCCAAGGAATGGGAAGGCTATCTCGACGGCATCCGCAAGGCGGGCTCGTCTATCGGCGCCATCATCGAAGTCGTGGCGGAGGGCGTGCCGGCCGGCTGGGGCGCGCCGCTGTACGGCAAGCTCGACCAGGATATCGCCAGCGCCATGATGTCCATCAACGCCGTCAAAGGCGTCGAGATCGGAGCCGGCATGGGCGCGGCTGAACTGACGGGCGAGGAAAACGCCGACGAAATGCGCCCGAACGCCATTCCGCATGGCCGCCACCACGGACCGGGGTTCATGTCGAACCACGCCGGCGGTATCCTGGGCGGTATCTCATCCGGACAGCCCATCGTGTGCCGCTTCGCGGTCAAGCCGACGTCGTCGATCCTGACGCCCCGGCGCACCGTGACGACGTCGGGCGAGGCAACGACCATCCTGACCAAGGGCCGCCACGATCCGTGCGTCGGTATTCGCGCAGTCCCAGTCGGCGAGGCGATGCTCGCTTGCGTGCTCGCCGATCACATGCTGCGCCATCGGGGCCAGTGCGGCACGGTCTGAGATTGAACGCGACTCGGCCCCGGCACAGCGTCCACAGGGAGAGAAAGATGCGCTCAAGGTTGGCAGCGGGAGCAATCGCCGGTTTTGCAATTCAGATGGCGCTCGCCGTTTCGCCACCTGTCGGCGCGGCCGAAGTGACGGAAGAGCGCCTGCGCGCCGCCGGCAGCGACCGCGACAACTGGCTAAGCCACGGCCGTGACCTCGCCGGACGCCGTTATTCACCGCTGGACCAGATCAACACCGGCAACGTCAAGCGCCTCCTCCCTGCGTTTCTTTATCAGACCGGAACGGCTGCCACGTTCCAAACCACGCCGCTCGTCGCCGACGGGATCATGTACGTTTCCGCGCCCTTCTCGCACGTCTCCGCACTCGATGCCCGCACCGGCAAGCTGATCTGGCGTTACGCGCATAAGCTGCAGACGAAAAAGCTGTGCTGTGGTCCGGCCAATCGCGGCGTCGCGCTTGGGTACGGCAAGGTCTACATCGCCACCAACGACGCCCGTCTCGTGGCACTCGACGCCAAAACCGGCGCGCCCGTCTGGGACGTGCAGATGGCTGAGACCAATGCCGATAAGACCGAAGACAAGGCGGCGCTGGATCTGACTGATCCGGCGTTGAAGGGCAAGGTCACGGGGTCGACCGGTGTCGGGGCCGTTGCCGCGCCGCTCGTGATCGACGGCAAGGTGATCGCGGGCATCACCGGTGTGGGCTATGGGCTGCACCTGGACAGCGATCGCCCCGGCGCTCCGCTGGGAACCGTCGTCGGCGTTGCTGGCCGCTACGGCAGGCCGGGATTCATGGCGGCATTCGATGCCGAAACTGGACAGCGCATCTGGCAGTTCGACACCACGCAGGAGGGCTGGGAGGGCGAATTTTCGGCCATCACCAAGGACGGCAACCGCCTGCCGCGCGACATCGGAGCTGAAAAGGCGGCGATGACGAAACACCGCGATGCGTGGAAGTTTGGCGGCGGCTCGATCTGGCATTCACCCAGCGTCGATCTCGATCTTGGCCTCATCTACTTCGGTGTCGGCAATCCCTCGCCGCAGTCGGCGGGCGAAGGCCGGCCCGGTGACAATCTCTACACCACATCCCTGGTGGCGCTTGATCTCAAGACCGGCAAACGCAAGTGGCACTTCCAGCAGGTGCCGCACGACCTGTGGGGCTACGATGTTGCGAGCCCGCCGGCCCTGTTCGACGTGACGCGGGACGGCACGACCATTCCCGCGGTCGGTCAGGCGTCCAAGCTCGGCTGGTACTATATCCACGACCGCCGCGATGGCACGCTGATCAAGCGCTCCGAACCGTTCGTGCCGCAATCCAACATGTTCATGGCCCCGACGCGCGAAGGTGTCGTCATCTCGCCGGGCGTCGCGGGCGGCGCCAACTGGTCACCTGCAGCTGTGGATCAGGCCAACGGTCTGGCATTCGTCGCCGCCATGCATCTGCCGACGCGCTACCATACGGCGGAAATCCCGGCCACCGACGCAAAGCCCGCCGTGACGTATTACACGTTTGAGCCCGCGAAGGGGCCATCGTGGGGCACGCTCTCGGCCATCGACCTGACGTCCGGTGCCATCCGCTGGCAACACAAGACGGACGAACCACTGGTGGGCGGTACGCTGGCAACGGCCGGCGGCCTCGTCTTCACGGGGGAGGGCAACGGTGACTTCGCCGCCTTCGACGCCAAATCCGGCGCCAAACTCTGGCGCTTCAACTGCGGCGCGGGCGTCAACGCGCCGCCCATGACGTACGCCGTCGATGGCCGCCAGTATGTGGCTGTCGCGGCGGGTGGCAGCCAGATCTGGGGCTTTCCCCAGGGCGGCACAGTGGCAGTCTTCGCGCTGCCAGAAGACTAGTTCAGCGTACCTCAGCGGTCCGGCACAAGGGTCATGTCTGCGAACACGAACCCGTCGCGCGTCACAACCTCACCGACCTGCACCGGCACGCCGTGCCTGAACATCGGTCCTGCGGCGACACAGGTGTGGAACTCCCCATTCTCGCCGCACGGATCGACACCCGCGGGGAGATCGTCGAGGAACGACGTATCGAAGAGGCGGCCCGCGAAAGAAGCATCGAGCTTTGCCGGATCCACCGTCGCGACATAGGTGACGAGGCCCCCGTCAATCATCTCCTCGGCCAGCTGCCGCGTCGGCATTTGCCACAGCGGGAAAATTGGCTTCAGTCCGGTTCCCGCGAGTTTCTCTTCGCGGTAGCTGCGAATGTCTTCAAGGTAGAGATCGCCGAAAGCCATCGCTTCGATGCCGGCGTTGACTTGCGACGACACGAACTCACCCATCAGGCTCTCGTAGGCGTCGTTCAAGCACGGCCAGGGCAGCGGGATGACATGCAAGGGCAGTCCCGCGGCGGCGGCCTGGGCTTCGAGAATGGATCGCCGCACGCCATGCATGGCCACGCGATCGAATTCGGCGTTCGTGGTCGTCACAAGTCCAACCACGTCCACATCCGGGTCCTGCCGCAGCATGTGGAGCGACCACGCGCTGTCTTTCCCGCTCGACCAACTCAACAATGTCCGCATCTGTTCTCCCAAAGACCGTTGCGGGCGCGCACCGCTCCTGCAATGCGCTAACCATGCCCCCTCGCCATCGCCTGCCGGAGTGTCGTAGCTTGCCCGCCTAGAAACGCAAACGGAGCGGCAACGAATGCCCGACTACGAAAGCATTGTCATTCTCACTGGAGCCGGCATCTCAGCCGAATCCGGAGTTCCGACCTTCCGCGACAAGACCGGGATCTGGGCCCAGTACGACTATCGCGATGTGGCGACACCCGAAGGCTTTGAGAAGAACCCGCAGCTGGTTCACGAATTCTACAACATGCGCCGGCGCGCCCATAAGACCGTTGCACCCAATGCGGCGCATCTGGCGCTTGCACACCTGGAGCGCCAGCATCCCGGCACGGTGACACTCATCACGCAGAATGTGGACCACCTGCACGAGATGGCGGGCTCGGAAAACATCATCCACATGCACGGCGAAGCCCTGAAGGCTTGGTGCACGGGCTGCAACACACGCATGCCCTGGACCGACGACATGTTTCTCGAAACAGCCTGCCCCGCGTGCAAGGCAACCGGCACGCTGCGGCCCGACGTCGTGTGGTTCGGTGAGATGCCCTACCACATGGACCGGATCAGGGAAGAACTGGCCGAGGCGGACTTGTTTATTTCAATTGGCACCAGTGGCAACGTTTATCCAGCCGCGGGCTTCGTCGCCATTGCGGCTGAGAACGGCGCCCATGCGGTCGAACTGAACCTGGAGCCCTCGGAAGGCCGGTCGCATTTCGCCGAAGCGATCCACGGCCCCGCCACGGAAATTGTGCCCGAATACGTGCGCCGCTTACTCGACGTGTAGCGTCTCACCGCTGGAAGACCGTCACGGCTTCAACATGCGGCGAGAAAATGAACTGATCGATCGGGTGAACCGGGCCCATCTTGAACCCGGCATCGATCAACGTGCGCGCATCGCGGGCCAAAGTCGCCGGCGCGCACGTCACCGCAATCACCACCGGTACCTTAGAACGCGCCAGCCGCTCCGCCTGCTCCGCGGCCCCCGCGCGCGGCGGATCCAGCACCACCGCATCGAAGTTTTCGAGTTCCTTTGGCGACAGCGGCTCGCGAAAGAGATCGCGCACGCGGGCCTCAATCGGCTTTAACCCACTGGCACGGCGCACGGCAGCTTCCAGCACTTGAATGGCGCGCCGGTCGCTGTCGAAGGCCGTCACCTGGACGCGGCGGGCCAATGGAAATGTGAAGGTGCCAAGCCCGGAGAACAAATCCGCGACACGCTTGGCCTTTTTCGGCAGCGCCGCCGTCACCAGATCGATCATCACCCGTTCCGCTTCCGGGACGGCTTGCAGGAACAGCGACGGTGGCACATCGACCTCGACTCCACTCAGAGCCAGCCGCGGTTCGGCGCGCACCACGATGGGGTCACCGGCGACGACAAGACGCGCAATGCGCGCGCTGTCAGCCAAACCGGCCAGTTGCGCGCGTTCGTCGGGCTTCAGCATTTTATGGCCGTTGTCGAACGCCACATCGAGCCCTGCATCCAGGCGCGTCACGACGAGGCGCCCGCTCGTCCGGTCCGGCATGGCGATTTTGGCCATGGCCTTGAAGTGAGGCAGTGCGGCAACGATCGCGGCGTCGAGCAGCAGGCATTCGTCCATGTTGACCAGCGCATGCTGGCCTTCTTCGCGAAAGCCGATCACCACGTCCGCGCCGCGGCGTTCGATACCCAGAAACGCCCGCCGCCGTGTTTGAAGCGGCAGACGCAGAACAGGACGCACATCTGCAACGAGCCCGCGGTGTGCGAAAGCTTCGCGCACAATCGCCGTCTTCCATTCATTATAGAGGGCATCATTCATGTGCTGGGACATGCATCCGCCACACGTCCCGAAATGCCGGCAGGGTGCCACTCGCCGCGCGGGACTATCCGTGACGCGGCGCGGCGGCGCCCCGTCGCCGATCTCCCAAGTCTCACCGGGTAACGCGCCGGCGATGAAGCGGTCGGTTCCCTCAGACCGCGCCACGCCATCGCCCTTGGCGCCCAGGCGCTCAATTGTCACCACCAGCGGTTCAGGCATCGCGCGTGGCTCCGATCAGAAATTCGATATTGCCCGACCCGCCCTCGATGGGCGATGGCACGAGGCCCGCGACGCGCCATCCCGGCGATTGCGCAATCAATGCGGAAATGCGTTCGACAGCGGCCGCACGCTGACTGTCGTCCTTGACGAGCCCACCCTTGCCGACGCCATCCCGGCCGACTTCGAACTGCGGTTTGATCAGGGCGACGAGCCACGCGCCCGGTGCGCAGAGGTCCATCAGGCCCGGCAGAACTTTGGTCAGCGAAATGAAACTCAGATCGATCGTCACGGCCGTCACCGCGTCATCGAAGTCCGCCACGGAAAGCGCACGCACATCCTGCCCTTCACGAGACACGACATCGTCACGTCCGCGCAGGCTGGGATGCAATTGCTCATTCCCCACATCGACGGCGTACACACGGCGGGCGCCGGCTTGAAGCAACAGTTGCGTGAACCCACCGGTCGAAGCGCCCGCATCGAGCGCGGTGCGGCCGGCCGCGTCGAACCCGAACGCATCCAGCGCAGCCCTGAGTTTCAGTGCGCCGCGCGAGACGAATGCGGTTCCCGCTTCGGGCGAAATACTGATGTCCGCGCCGTCAGCGACTTGCGTGCCGGCCTTGGCGACAACCACACCGTCGACCGTGACAAGACCACGCAGGATGGCATCGCGCGCCCGCGATCTGGACGGCACGAGGCCGCGCGCCACCAAGAGTTCGTCCAGACGCTTTTTCATGGGCCCGGTGTACGCTATCCTGTCCGCCGGACAAGACCCGCCGGTATTCTTTCGGAGTTGATCATGAAGACCATTTTTGCCGCTGCCGCCCTCGCTGTCCTTACACTTTCGGGCTGCGGCGATGGCAGCCCCGGCCGCACACCTTCGGCCCCCGGCGCCAAGGCCTATTTCATCGAGCCGTCGGAAGGCGCGGAAGTGACATCGCCGGTGACCGTGAAATTCGGCATCGAAGGCATGGACATCGTGCCGGCCGGAACTGATCAGGAACACAGCGGACATCACCACATTCTCATCGATACACGCCTCGAGGACGTCAACGCACCCATTCCCGCCGACGACAATCATATTCACTTCGGCAAGGGGCAAACGGAAACGACACTCGAACTCAAGCCCGGCAAGCACACGCTCCAACTCGTGCTCGGAGACCACAACCACATCCCCCACGATCCCGTCGTGCAGTCCGAGGTTCTCACCATCACCGTGAAGGAGTGACAGGCCGGCGCGGGGTGATCGCTCGGTCCCCCGCGCCGCCAAGCAAATCAATCTCGCACGGCGTAGGGACCCGGCCCGTTGGCGGCCAGAAAGAGCAGACCACCCGCAATCGCCAAGTTCTTCAAGAACAGAACCTGCTGCACGGAATTGGCGAAGTTGGCGTGGAAAAGTAGTGCCGCGACGATACAGAACCCGGCCAGCGCCAGGGCCGCCCAGCGCGACAGGACCCCGAACAAGATGGCGAGGCCGCCGCCGAGTTCAGCCAGGATGACGAGCGGCAGAAGCACGCCGGGCACGCCGAACGCCTGCATGTATTGCAGCGTGGCCTCGTAGCCGACGATCTTCTCCCAGCCCGCAAGTATGAAAATCGCCGACAGCAGGACGCGGCCCACAAGCGTCAGTATCCCGTGCATGGACGTCATTGTCTAAACCTTCCCGAATTTCCGTGATTGATAAGGTGCAACCGCCGTCAAGCCCGGTTCGCACCGCCGGCCGCATCCGCCCGGCCAAGCGCGCCTAATGCCGCCGCCACGATTCCTGCGGCGTCCAGACCGGCTCCGGCATACATCCGTGCCGGCGCATCGTGCTCTATGAAAGTGTCGGGCAGGACCAGCGGCCGCACCTTGAGGCCCCGATCGAGCAGGCCATTGAGGGCGAGATATTGCAGCACGTGGCTGCCAAAGCCGCCGATTGAGCCTTCCTCGATCGTGATCAGAACCTCGTGTTCGCGCGCCAGCCGCGTGACGAGGTCGCCATCCAGCGGCTTCATGAAGCGCGCATCCGCGACCGTCGTGGTCAGCCCCATGGCGGCCAGCTGGTCCGCCGCCTTCAGCGCATCGGCCAGGCGCGTACCGAGCGACAACAAAGCGATCGCCGTGCCCTCGCGCACGATCCGCCCCTTACCGATGGGCAGGATCTGGCCATCAGCGGGAATTTCAACGCCGGTGCCTTCGCCACGCGGATAGCGCACCGCCGAGGGCTGGTCGTCGATGGCCGCCGATGTGGCCACCATGTGTTTCAGTTCCGCTTCGTCCGACGCGGCCATGATGACAAAGCCGGGCAGACAGCCGAGATAAGCCAGATCGAAACTGCCCGCATGAGTTGGGCCGTCGGCGCCGACAAGACCCGCCCGGTCGATGGCAAACCGCACCGGCAGCCTCTGCACGGCGACATCGTGGACGACCTGATCATAGCCACGCTGCAGGAACGTCGAATAGATCGCGGTGAAGGGCCGGTAGCCCTCGCAGGCAAGACCCGCCGCGAACGTCACCGCGTGCTGCTCGGCGATGCCGACATCGAACATGCGATCGGGGAATTCTTTGCCGAACAGATCGAGGCCGGTGCCATCCGGCATCGCCGCCGTCACCGCCACGATCCGCTTGTCCTTGCGCCCTTCCGCGATCAGGCTGTCGGCGAACACGCGCGTATAGGTCGGCGCATTGGGCTGCGGCTTGACCTGGGCGCCGGTGACGACATTGAACTTGGCGACGCCGTGATACTTGTCGTCGGAGGCCTCGGCAGGCGCGTAGCCCTTGCCCTTGCGCGTGACGACATGCACCAGGATCGGACCCTGCTTGGCATCGCGGACATTTTTCAAGACAGGCAGCAGCGCATTGAGGTCGTGGCCATCGATCGGCCCGACGTAATAAAAGCCCAGTTCCTCGAACCACATGCCGCCTTGCCACAGGTGGCGCGTGTATTCCTCGACACGGGCCGCGCGCCGCTCCCAGCTTTTGGGCAGCCGCTTGGCCAGCTGCTTGGCGACATCGCGCCAATAGAGATACATGCCGCTCGATGTCGTGCGCGCCAGATAGTGCGACAGCGCACCGACGGGCGGCGCAATCGACATATCGTTATCGTTCAGGATGACGATCAGGCGCTCGTCGCGCGCGCCCGCGTTATTGATCGCCTCGTAGGCCATCCCCGCGCTCATGGCGCCGTCGCCGATGACAGCCACGACGTTCGTCGTCTCGCCTTTGAGATCCCGCGCCACCGCCATGCCCAACCCGGCCGAGATCGACGTTGACGAGTGGCCGGCGCCAAACGGGTCGTAATCGCTTTCCGCCCGCCTGGTGAACCCGGCCAGCCCCCCGCCCTGGCGCAGCGTGCGGATGCGGTCGCGGCGGCCGGTCAGGATTTTGTGCGGATAGGTCTGATGGCCGACGTCCCAGATCAGCCGGTCGCGCGGCGTATCGAAGACCCAGTGCAGCGCCACGGTCAACTCGATGACACCAAGCCCGGCCCCCAGATGCCCGCCCGTCACCGACACCGCGTCAATCGTCTCAAGCCGCAGCTCATCGGCGAGCTGGCGCAGATCGCTTTCCGGTAAATTGCGCAGATCTTCGGGCGAATGAACGGTATCGAGAAGCGGTGTCTTGCTCACGGGATTTTGCTCAACTGGCCTGGGCGTCGTTGGCCGTGCCGAACCGGCAATCGGATTTTCGGCACGGTCCTTTGTGGGGCTACACTAGCGCCACGGCTGCCAAAGACCAAGCGGCGGACACGGCCGAATCCCGCCTTTGCGCGCCGAAAACCGCCCGTTTGGCGCTCCCCATTGCCGCAGCCGGCGCACGGCGGGTTCCCGGTTACCCCACGGACCGGGGCGTCAATCTGCGACCGCGTTTGAGCGGGGGGTTATGCTGATCAATTCACCTGGCAGGTTTCTTCGTACTTCATGCAGGCCGGTCCGTCGCCCTTGTTGCACCTGGCTTGTAATCCCGAGCAGCCCTGCTTCTTCCACGGCGCCACTTCAAAGCCGTTCTTGTCCTGCGGCCACCGGCATTTGCCGCCGGTCATCACGTAGCCCTTCTTGCAGTAGCAGTCGCCCTCCGCGCTCCGATAAGCGTTTTTCCCACAGTTCTGCAGCAATACGCAGCGGCCATTCTTCAGCTTATAATTCTTGCCGCATACCAATTTCTTGGGCGGGGGCGGCTTTGGCTTCTGGACCTGCTTGGGCTTTTCATACGTCTTGACTGAGGACCTTTCCGGACGGCTTGGCGCGTCGTCGGCGTCGATCCGCACCAACTCCACAACGGATGGTTCGGCGGCGGGCAGGAAGATCTGCAGGCAATCACCCGGACCTGTCGCAATCATCCAGGGGTGCGTGCGAAAGGTCTTGAGCACGATCTCCTCACCTGAATTCAGGCCGCCATAGTCCTTCAGGTTGCCGTCGAAATCGATCCACAGGATCGAGCGATACATGCCCGACGCGTTGACGAAGGTAATCGTTGTTGGTTCTTTCGAGTGGTGTGAGCGCAAACGATCGCGTTCGGCGCAGATTCGTTCGGCGGCGCGTGCCGAAGATGGAGCGGGTGCTGCAATCACTTCAGGGGTAGCCGGGCGCTGTCCTTCTGGGGCTTTTTTCAGATAAGCACGCGCCAAGTCGGCGTAGAAGCCGTCCGGATAGGATCCCAGAAACGCGTTCCAGGCCTCGGGGGTACCGAGTTCCTTGGCGCTTTCAAAGGCGGACTTTGCGTTATCCTCACCGCCAGAGCCGGCCGATTGCGGCTCATCCTGGGCCTGGGCGAGGGCCGGTGACCCTATTGAAGCCAACGTCACGGCACCCAGCACAAAACATGAAATCAGCCCGAACCACTTTACTCGAAACGCCACGGACTGACTCCAGATGCCGATATGCTCAGGCCGGAGCGTAGTGAGGCTTCAATGATTGAGCAACAGTATTTCTACTCTGCGTCGAACGGCGTTGAGCCTTGCGGCGTGCCATCACTGCCCAGAGCGATTTTTTCGACCTTCGCCTCGGCCTGCCGCAGCAGCCGGTCGCAATGATCGCGCAGCATCTCACCGCGCTCATAGATCGTGATGCTTTCCTCGAGTTCGACGTCGCCCCGTTCCAGCCGGGAGACGATCACTTCCAACTCCTTCAAGGACCGTTCGAAGGTCATGTCCTTGATATCGGCGTGTTTCGTGGGTGCCTTGGTCATGGCCGCGCCCCGTCGCTGGTAAGCATCAAATGCCGGAATCACCCGGCCCTGTGGCGGGCATACCCGCACCTGCGGGCCGGCGACAAGCCCCAACCGGCAAAAAGCTTTGTCCGGCGGCGACCTTTCGGGTGAACGGCCACCGCCTTTTCAGCTCCCCACGTCCATCAGGGTCCGTACATGCACACCCACCGACTTGGCGAGGCCATCCAGGTCGTAACCGCCTTCCAGCATGGAGACGATGCGCCGCCCGGCATGGGCCTCGGCGATGCGCGCCAGCCGTTCCGTCGCCCACATGAAATCGGCTTCCACCAATTGAAGACCACCCAACGGATCGCGCTTGTGCGCGTCGAAGCCGGCGGAAATGATGATGATATCAGGTCCGAAATCGTGCAGCGGCTTCAAGATCCGATCTGAAAACGCTTCGCGGAAAGTTTCCCCCGCATCGCCTTCGCGCAGCGGTGCATTGAAGATGTTGCCGACCCCTGTCTCCGATACTTCGCCGGTGCCGGGGAACAGCGGCATTTGATGGGTCGATCCGTAGAACATGTCCTTGTCGGACCAAAAGATGTCCTGCGTGCCGTTGCCGTGATGGACATCAAAATCGACCACCGCGACCCGTTCCGCGCCGTGTGCCTTGCGCGCATAGAGTCCGGCGATCGCGGCATTGGAGAAAAAGCAGAAACCCATCGCGCGGTCGTTCTCGGCATGGTGTCCGGGAGGGCGCACCTGGGCAAAGGCGTTCACCGCCCGGCCAGACATCACTTCATCGACGGCCTGCAGACCCGCGCCCACGGCGCGCAAGGCCGCGTCCCACGAGTGCGGGGACATGATGGTATCGCCGTCGATGCGCACGAGGCGGTTCTCCCCCATCGCCTGTTCGCCTTTGGCGCGCATCTGATCGAAATGGGCTTTCGGATGGGCGAGCAGGACCTGAGCCTCAGCGTCGTCGCGCAGCGGCGCTTCCATGCGCTTGAGCGCGGCATAGCTTTCGTGAGACAGAACCTTGTCGATGGCGCGCATTCGGTCGGGACGCTCGGGATGGCCGAACCCCGTATCATGCTCCGTGAAGGACGGATGCGTGATGAGCAAGGTGGTCATGCGATCCCGGGTCCCATGTTTGTGGCCGCTTGTCTGGCCGCTGTGGCTGACGTCCGATACTATCAATGATAGGCGCGCGCACCGTCTCAGCGCCAGTTCGAATGACGAGATTGGCGAACAAACCGCGCGCTACCCGCCGAGCCCCATTGCCATCACCTTAACCCCAGGCGGTGCTGGAATATCCGCCGGCACGAAGAAATCCTGCACCAGAGGCTTCGTCGGGTCGACCCGGTAGGGTTCGAAGTCGGTGACGCCGCCAGTCTCATGGAGGAACGTGTCGTCGATCAGGAAGTTTCCGGTGAAATCGCGCGCCGGCTGGGTGAACACCAGATAGGCCGCGTCCGCGACGATCTCGGGCTTGCGGCTCATGGCCAGCAATTTATCGCCGCCCAGGATATTCGCGACGGCGGCCGTGGCAATCGCCGTGCGGGGCCACAAGGCATTGACCGCGATCCCATCCTTGCGGAATTCGTCGGCCATGCCGAGCACACACAGGCTCATGCCGTACTTGGCGATGGAGTAGGCCACGTGACCGGAAAACCACTGGGGTTGCATGTCCAGCGGCGGAGACAGCATCAGCACGTGCGGGTTATCCGCCTTGCGTAAGTGCGGCAGGCACGTCTTGGTGGTCAGGAATGTACCGCGCGTATTGATACCGAACATCAGATCGAAGCGCTTGAGGTCCGTCGCCTCGGTCGGGCTCAGCGACAATGCTGAGGCATTGTTGACGCAGATGTCGATGCCGCCGAACGCGTCAACTGTCCGGGCGACCGCATCGGCCACCTGATCCTCGAACCGGATGTCGCAGACCAGCGGCAGCGCGCGCCCGCCGGCCGCCTCGATGGCTTCCGCCGCCGAATAGACGGTTCCGGGCAATTTGGGATTGGGATCGGTGGTCTTGGCGGCGACCGCGATATTGGCACCGTCGCGGGCGGCCTTGAGCGCGATGGCGAGGCCGATACCCCGGCTTCCCCCCGTAATGAAAAGCGTCTTGCCGCGCAGCGTGGACATATCTGGTCGCCTTCTCTTCCAATTTGACTGGTCGCCGCCGGACAGCGGACCGCATTCGGCTCTATCCCGCGCGCGGCACGACCCGGCCCCACAGCCACCGCGCGGCCCTGAATGGTGCGGTCACGATGCCCCAAATCTGAAGCCCGATATAGCGCACAAACAACGGCAGCCCGATGAGCGGCAGAAAGACGAGACCGAACATCACGCCCCGCACGGCCCGCGCGGCCGCATAGCCGATCCGGCCGCGGTATTCGCCGCGATCTTCCGGCGGCCAGACGCGGCCGAACCACCGCCATGCTGTGCCGACACCAAAGAGCCCCATGCCGAGCGACACGAGATAGCCGATCTGAACCCAGGAATTGAGCCCCGGAATGATCCGCCGGTCGAGTTCCGACTGCCGCTCCTCGTTGCGCACGTCGGCTTCGATGCCCTCTGCCGCGATGCGCGCCATCACATCGCCGGCCAGCGCGTCCACCCAGTCCGTCAGCGTGCTCGTCAGCGGTGCGGACGACGACGGCGGCGGCAGCGCCTCCAGCACCACACGCCCAAATCCATCCGTGCGGCCCGTCACCGTCAGCGGTCCGGATTGACCGGCAAGTGACGCCAGAAAATCCCCGAATGCCGGTTGTTTCAGCGCCGTATCCAGGCCCGGAATGCTCGTCGTCTGCCACAGCCAGTTGCGCCCGCCGGGTTGACGCGGCGTCTTGGCCTTGACGATCACCAGGTTGACGTCCGCCTCGCGCGCGGCTTTGCGCACGGCATCGAGCGGCAGTGATTTTTCGCCCCCTGCCGCATCGATGAATTTCAGCGCATTGCCTTCGATCCGCGCGGTGAGGACCGCCGTTTGCCCCCGGATGGCGCTAAGCGCCGTGATCAGCCGCTGGGGATCGATGCGATCGATGAGGGCGGCGCGCGTCGCCATGTCGAAGCGCGGCACGGCCGGCAGTGCGTCCGCCGATCCGGTTTCGAGCGCCAGGATGCGCATGCTGGCAGGCTTCAATGGCTGAGCGATCTGGAAAAGAAGTTCGTTGAAGAGATCGGGATCATCGAGCCGGACGCGCAATCCCGGACGCACCTCCGCCAAGAGGGTGTCACCATCACGCAGAAGCTTGTGGTGGCCCTTGCGCGCCACGATGAAGAGGTCGGCATCCTTGGGAAGGTCGTCGAGCAACCTCCGCTGGGCGAACACCGTATCCGGCGTCAGATAGAGCGCGAGCTTCTTCGAATTGCCGGGTAGCAGGGCTTCACGCATGCGGGCTAGTTCGTCGGGCGTTCCCGCCGTGAAGGTCTCGCCGTCGCGATTGACGAAACGCCAATGGCCTTCCTGACCGGCGTGGGCGACGAGTGCGGCCTGATCCGGTGTCTCGGGCAGGGACTTCAACTGCGAGAACGCGGGCCGCAATTCCGGATCGAGATGATGCGCGCCGCGCAGCGCCCCCTTGCCGCCAACTTCACCGGCCTCGCTCAAGATCTTGGTCAGCCAGTTGGCGACCGCAGGCGTGGGCGCGGCCAGCATCAGCCCGGCGGCGGCGATCCCGACCACAAGTCCAGCGCTTAGACGGCGCACCATGGCAGACTTGACCGCGAGCATTTGTTCCACTCGCCTCACGACGCGCTGAACTTGGAGAAATCGGGCGGGCGTTTTTGCAGGAACGCCTCGAATGCTTCCCGCGCTTCCGGCGACCCGAGGCACCGGGCAAACTCCGCGGCTTCCTCGCGCGTCCGGGCCAGCACCGCCGCGCTGTCACGCGCCATCAGACGCTTGGCGATCCCGAGTGCGCCGGGCGGCTTGGCGGCCAGCCGCCGCGCCACCGCCAGCACATGATCTTCGAGCGTGTCGGCCGCCACCACGCCGTTCACGAAGCCCGCCTCACGGGCGCGATCGGCGGAGAATGTCTCCCCGAGCACCAGCATCTCGAAGGCGCGCGCGTATCCCATGACCGCCGGCATCAAGAGACTGGACGCCGCCTCCGGCACGAGCCCCAGATCGAGAAACGGCGTCGCGAATGAGGCGCGCGGGGAGGCATAGACGAGATCGCAATGCATCAGGAGCGTTGTGCCGATGCCAACGGCGTGCCCATCGACACCGGCAATCAGCGGTTTGCCGAGGCGTGGCAAGAGTTCGATAAAGCGCAGCACCTCGCGCGGTGGCCCGCCCTGCCCTTGGGCGGTAGCGAGAAAATCGCCAATGTCGTTGCCGGCGGTGAAGTGCCCGCCGCTGCCGAAAAGCACGCGAACACGCACCGTAGGATCCGATTTACCGGATTCCAGTGCATCGGACAAGGCGCGGTACATGTCCTGGGTCAGCGCATTGCGTTTGTCAGGACGCGCCAGCCGCAGCGTTTCGACGCCACTCGCTGACGACTGCGTTCGATGTTGCTGCTCATGCCGCCCCCGCCAGATCACCACTCAGAACCGACGGCGCGCCAGCCATCACGACACGCGCCTGCCCCGGGGCCACCACCGCGAGATTCTCGGCGAAGAAACGCAAGAGCTGCCGGGATGCCGCATCGGTCGGCGTCAGCAGAACCGCCCTGGCAAGCACATCCCCGCCCGCCACCAACCCGAAGAGCTTCAGATAGGGCGTCGCAGCGGCCAGCGCCGTCTCCGGCTCGCGCGCCAGCATGCCGCCCATCCACACCGAGGCCTCGCTAAGCGCCGCCAGCGCTTCGCCCATGCGCGCGGTGGTTTCTCCCAGGTCGTTGGCGCCCAGCGCGGAGAGACTGGTGATCGTCGCCTGCACGTCGCTGAGATACGCCTTCATCGCCGCGCCACCGGACAGCGGCAGCTTGCGCGCGACGAGGTCCATGGCCTGGATGCCGTTGGTGCCTTCGTAGATCGGCAGAATGCGGGCATCGCGCAGATATTGCGCCGCGCCCGTCTCCTCGATGAAGCCCATGCCGCCGTGCACCTGGATGCCAAGTGAGGCGACCTCGACCGCCGCGTCGGTCGAAAACGCCTTGGCAATTGGCGTCAGTAGCGCCACGCGATCGAGGGCCGCGGCTTTGACGGCCGGGTCCGTGGACGTGTGCGCCACATCGGTGGCCGCCGCTGTCTGCATGCAAATACCGCGCGCGGCGCGCGTGAGAACCTGCATGGTGAGCAGCATCCGGCGCACATCGGGATGCACGGCAATCGGCGCCATCTCGCCCGCCGCGCCGCCCGGCGCCCGGCCCTGACGCCGCTCCCGCGCGTAAGCAAACGCGCGCTGCGTCGCCCGCTCGGCGATCGCCACACCTTGCACGCCAACCGCAAGCCGTGCTGCGTTCATCATGATGAACATGGTGTTGAGGCCGCGGTTTTCCTCGCCGACGAGGTAGCCGATGGCCCCATCTTTCTCGCCGAATTTCATCACGCAGGTGGGGCTGGCGCGAATGCCGAGCTTATGTTCCAGGCCGGCGCAGATGACGTCGTTGCGCGCACCCCGTGACCCATCGGCGTTGACGAGGTACTTCGGCACGAGAAACAGCGATATCCCGCGCGTGCCCGGCGGCGCATCGGGCAGACGCGCCAGAACCAGATGGATGATGTTCTCGGCCAGCTCATGCTCGCCGTAGCTGATGAAGATTTTCGTGCCCGTGATGCGATAGGTGCCGTCACCCGCGGGCACGGCGCGCGTCGTCACGGCATTGAGGTCCGACCCGGCCTGCGGCTCGGTGAGGTTCATGGTGCCGGTCCATTCGCCCGAGATCATGCGCGGCAGATAGCGCGCCTTCATCTCGTCCGATCCCCCGATGTGGATACTGTCGATGGCGCCGTTGGTGAGCAACGGGCACATGCCGAAGGCCATGTTGGCCGCGTTCCAGATCTCGCACACACCCATGGCCACGACGCTTGGCAAGTCCCTGGCCGCCGTACGCTTCCGGACACGGCAGCGCGCTCCATCCCGCCTCGACGAACTGGCGATAGGCCTCCGCCCAGCCCGGCGGCGTCTCGACGCGGCCATCGACCAGCTTCGAACCCGTGCACGTCGCCAACCCGGTTCAGGGGATCGAGGACCTCCGCGCCGAATTTTCCAGCTTCTTCGAGGATTGACCGGATCGTGTCCTCGTCGAGGGCGTCCGGCGAACCAGCGCCGCCATCCGCGCCCAAGGCACCCCCTCCCAAGGCGCTCCCTCCCAAGGCGCTCCCTCCCAAGGCTCCGGCGCTCTTGAGTGCGGTGAGGATGTCGTCTACGGGTGCCGAATAGGTCATTGGACCTCTGGTTCATCATGCTGATCGGGCAAGATTAGGCCGTTCGGCTAGGGATGGCAAAGCATGGGCGATGGTTTATCCGCCGCCTGAACCAAACGCGCGCCGGTCCCGCGATCCTGCAAGCCGTGATGTCGAGGACAGACAAACATGCCGGTCGTTGAAGCGACCCCCGACCAAATCGCAAAAGCCGGACAACGGGTCCGTGACGGCGCATTGGTGGCGTTTCCGACCGAGACCGTCTACGGGCTCGGCGCGGACGCCACGAACGGCGAAGCTGTGGCGCGGATCTTCGCGGCCAAGGGCCGGCCAAGCTTCAATCCGCTCATCGTGCATGTTCCCGATCTGGCCGCCGCCGAACGCCTTGGGCATCTCACGCCTCAGGGACGAAGACTGGCCGCCGCCTTCTGGCCGGGTCCCCTGACGCTCGTCATGCAGCGCCGCCCGGACGCCCCCATCGCCGATCTGGCGACAGCGGGCCTCCCAACGCTCGCCGTTCGTGTTCCAGGCCATCCCGTCGCCCAGGCGTTGCTGGCCGCGAGCGGCTGTCCCATCGCGGCCCCGTCCGCCAACCGGTCCGGGCACGTGAGCCCGACACTGGCCCAGCACGTGGATGAAGATCTGGGCGACCGCGTGGACCTCATTCTCGATGCCGGCGCGGCGGCACTCGGATTGGAATCGACGGTGATTGATGTTTCGGGTGAGACGGCGGTTCTGTTGCGCCCTGGTGGGATTCCCGCAGAGGCGATCGAAGCCGTGCTGGGCACGACGCTCGCGGCCCCGGTGAATAATCCCGAGGCACCCACCGCGCCGGGCATGCTGCCCAGCCACTACGCCCCCACGGCACGCCTGCGTCTGAACGCAACGGCTGCCATGGACGACGAGGCGCTGCTGGCGTTCGGCCCGGCGGCGCCGTCGCGGCGGATGGTCATCAACCTGAGCCCGTCGGGCGACCTGACGGAAGCCGCCGCGCATCTATTTGCTTCGCTGCGGGCCTTCGATACCGCCGGCTACGACGCCGTTGCGGTGATGCCGGTTCCCGACGAAGGACTGGGACGCGCCATCAACGATCGTCTGCGGCGTGCCGCGGCGCCCAGAGCCTGAGGCGGACTTCGCTCAGCACTTCGACGCGCAGCCCTGCCGGCACGTATGGCGGCGGGTCGTGCACTGGGCCCCGTTCAATCCAGAGCAGCTGAGGCGTTCGCACGCCCGTTCGCAGCGCGGCTTGCACAAGGCATAGGGATCGCCGGGCCGGTTGAGGGGACGCACCGGCGTGCTCGGCAAAGGCGCGATCCGGTTGGACGGGCTGCTGGGCGCGGCCGAGCGGGGTGCTGGAACCGGGCGGAAAGCGTCCTTGTTGCCGGACGCGGCCAGGGACACGAACGTACCCGCCGGGTCCGGCATTGCCGGAAGCAGCATCGTTAGGAAGCTGAAACTGATCAGGGCGGCGGCAAAGGACTTGGTCATCATGGTCAAACCATAAAGACTTGCGCTTGTTCCGTCACCACACGCCGCGCGTCACACCCGTGGCGAGATACCCCCACAACGTGGGCGGAAAGAACTGTTGCGACGGCAGATCAACAGTCCGGGGCGACAGCCGGTCCGCCAGAGCATCCTCGATCGCGCGGGCAAACAGCGGGATCGCATGCGCGGCCTGAACATGCTGATAGCTGGCAATCGTATCGGCCGGATCGAAGGCGACCCGCGCCTGATAGAGCACCGCGCCGGTATCGACACCTTCATCGACCAGATGAATGGTGATGCCGGCATTCTCCGCGTCACCTTCCGCGAGCGCCCAATAGCCCGGATGCTGGCCGCGATACTTCGGATTGATCCCCGCGTGATAGTTGATGAACGGCGCCGCGACGGATCGCAGCGTCGCACCGCGAATGATGCGTGTCCCATAGACGGCGACCACGTCCGGGTTGATGGACCGCAGCAGATCGCGGCAGGCATCGGAATTATGGGATTGAACCCGGTGGACGGTCACGTTGGCGGGCGGCGCCGCATCGAGATGGTGGGCCTTCCAGATCTCGCCGATCCGCTGCGCATTGGGAAATAGCAACCGCTGCGCCATGCCGAACGCGATTTGCCCGGCGGTCGCCACCCACCCGACGAGGCGGACGCGACGGCGGACAATGGCGCCCTTCAGTTCAGGCTCTTCCTCGATGACCGTGACCGGACCCAGGCGCTCCACGAGGCCATTGACGACGATATTTGCCAGCGCGCCGCCGGCCGTCAGAACGACAATGCGATGTGCCGCTGACCGGTCGGCATCCGGCGCGGCGGGAGGGTGCGATGTCATGTGGTCTGCCCGTGCCTGATGCGAAACGCGCCAACGGACCAGAAGCCGCGCCTGGACCTATCGGACGGTCAAATGCGCACGGCGGTCAGGAACGGCGTGAACAGCCGGCATCGTAATCAGGCAAAGCTCATGCCAGGATTAACGCGGATCGTTAACGGCGACCGGACGCGTATCCCGTCTTGACCAGTTTCAGTTCATCGGCGATCCGCTGCGTCTGAGACGGCCAGCTTGCCGCGACCCAGTCGTCGGTTCCAAACAGCCAGAATCTGAAACGGTTGCGGCGGTGATAGCGCTCGACCGTGACCCGGTGCATCTTGTCCACCATGCCCGACAGCCCGTCGACGAGGCCGGTCAACTTATTCGACTCGGTTTCGAGGGCCGAAAAGCGCGGCGCCAGAGCCCGCACGTCGGCGGTCAACGCTTCGCTGCCCTGGCGCAGGTCGCCGCGCAGCGTTTCGGTCATCTGCTGTGCCTCCGTGCGCCACTTTTCCAAAGCGCCCGCAAGCGTGTGCTGATTGGCGTTGATCTTGACCAGCGCCTCCTTGATCTCCGACAGTTCCTCGTGAGACGCCGTCTCGGCTTCACCGAACTTGCGCGCCGCGTCGGCCAGCCGCTCGTCGATGCCGGCCAGTGCGAGGCGCGCGCGCTCGTCCTGATCCGCCAGACGCGACTGCAGAGGATCGAGGAAGCTTGCGGCGAGATCGGCGCCTTGCTTTTCAACGGCCTGCGCCATCAGCCCCATCTCGCCCCTCAGCGCGGCGCCGGCCTCGGCCGTATGCTTGCGCTCAACGGCGAGCATGTCTTCGAGACGGTCGAGACGTAGCGAAAGTTCCTTCGCCAGCCGTTCGCCATCGCGCGACAGGACAGCTTCCTCGATGATGTCGAGGCGGTTGGTCACCGGTTGGAGATCGACGGCCGGAGCCGCACGCTGCCTCAGATCGTTTTCAAGCGTGGAAAGCGACGTCGCAAATTGTTCAAGGCTCGCCGACAGCGTCCGCTCGATCGCCGCGATGCGATCGGTGACCGGTTCGAGAGTGTCT
This sequence comes from uncultured Alphaproteobacteria bacterium, assembly GCA_963786675.1. Classification (GTDB taxonomy): domain Bacteria; phylum Pseudomonadota; class Alphaproteobacteria; order Rhizobiales; family Hyphomicrobiaceae; genus JAGVSR01. The sequence goes on from CAWAZY010000004.1 coordinate 110,411, forward strand.
TGCGGCGCGTGGCGCAACGCGGCAACCGACTGCTCCAGTCCCGCGAGACGGCTGGTCAGCATGGTCCGCAGATTGTCCGATAATCCATCGCTCATGCGCAGGGTCTCCTCGCGCTGACCGGACACCTCACGCTGCAGTTCCTGCAGCAAGCCGGTGAAGGCCGATCGTTCCTTGCCCAAGTCCGAGCTGAGGGCACGCACCATCTGCTCCAAGGTATCGAGACGGGAATTCTGGATGCTATCGACCGCGGAGCCACGGATATCCTGGCGGGGCGGACGCGAAAGCGCCGGCTGGGCGTGCATCGGACCTTCGCGCGTGGAGGCTTCGACGTAGTAGCCGGCTGACGGACGCGGCGCGTAAGCCGGCTCCACCGGCGACATGGCGCGCGGATTGATGCGCGCCAGCAGCGACAGCCCTGGCAGATCGGGCTCGACTTCCAGGATCAGATGCAGCACGTCGTCGACACCCGCGGCGACGTTGCGGCGCGAGGCGATGAGGCTGGCCGCGCGCAACACATGCTCCAGTTCTTCGGAATGGCGGGGCGTGGCATTGCCGTTCGTCAATCCCACAGGCAGTTCGCTGGCGATGACCGTGGCGCTTTCCCGGCGGAGCGAGGCGACACGAATGCCGCGCGCCTCGAGGGCCTCGGCCGCCGCATCGATGCGCGTCAAGGCATGCAGAAGATGTTCGAGCCGGACCTCTGCCGAGCGATGGGCGAGCGCCACGTCGTAGGCATGGTTCACACACGCGAGAACCACTTCATCGACCCAAATGGGGCCGGGTGCATACGTGCCCCGGTTCCGCGACGGGGCAAGCTGGGGCTCCGGGGACATGCCCGTCTCGGACTGCGAGGCGCTCCACGTGCGCGGCGTTCGCAAATCCAGATCTCCGCCTCTGTACGCCATACTTATCGTCTCCTCATTGGGCTCATGGCGAGACCGTTGCCGGTCTCGTGTTATCTGGATTGGGCCGCTTCGCTGCGGCGTCCGCGATGCATTGCGCTGCCGCCCCGGGCGCCGCCGGTGGGTCCCATCTGCCGGGCAGAATAGTCGCTAAGCCCGCGCCCCGCGAGGGGCCACCGATCGTTCGTCGTCGGATTGGTGAATATGAAGGCGGTTTGACGGCCCAACGGCTTGCCGAAGGCCGTTCAGCACGCCACTGAGCTTCCGCGGCAGGGTCCCGGCCCGGGTGGATTAGCCGGGATCGCTCCCATTCAGCGGCTGGACCAGCTCCGGGCCTTCGTTGCGCGGGTTATTGAGACGCGGCGACACCTGGACGAACTCCAACAGGTCGTCGGGCGCCGGCTGCAGGAGCCCTTCCAGGCCCTTCGACGTCCCGGGTGCGCAGTCGAGCCAAAGGGCGAAATGGGCGGGATCGAGGATCACCGGCATCCGGTCGTGCAGGGCCTGCATGGATCGGTTGGCCGCCGTCGTCAGAATGGCCATGGTCTCAAGCTCGCTGCCATCGGCCCCGATCCAGTGTTCGGCGAGACCGGCAAGGGCGAAGACGCCACCGGCCTTGGGACGGATCAAATGCGGCTGCTTGGAGCCGGGCGCGCCTGTCCATTCATAGAATGCCGTCGCCGGGACGAGGCAGCGCCGGTGGCGCATGGCGCCCCGGAAGGAGGGCTTGTCCGCGGCCGTTTCCGATCGCGCATTGATGAGGGTCGAAAACTCGCGCGGATCCTTGACCCAGGATGGGATCAGCCCCCAGCGCACCAGGGTCATTTCCCGGTCGCCATGCACATCATTGCGCACGATCAGCACCGGCTGAGTGGGCGCAATATTGTAGCGCGGGGGAAAGACAAGCTGGTTTGCCGTGCCGAAATAGGCCCGGACCGCTTCCGGCGGGGAGGTCAGGCTGTAGCGGGAACACATGAAAACGTCTTCTCCCGGGCCGCCGCGCCGTATGGGCGCAGCGCACCCACAATCCCGTCACCGTCAATCCCTACAAAAATCGCGCGGGACGGTGTATTGAGATCGCGCCGCTTCGTACGGCACACGGTCACAGACTACCTGCGGGATACGGCAGCGACAATGCCATCGAGCACGCAAGAACCCAGGTCCACCCTGCGCCTCCCGCGCCGCTCGCGGGCACGCTGGGGCGTACTGGGCGCGCTGATGCTCAGCGTCCTGGGCGGCGGAGGACAGCCGGCGCTGTCGGCACCCGATACCAAACCCTACGACGAACAACTCGCCCGCTTGGCTGAAATCCTGGGTGCGGTGCACTACCTGCGCGAACTTTGCAGCGCCAACGAAGGCCAGCTCTGGCGCCAGCACATGCGCGAGCTTCTCGACGCGGATACCGGCAGCGCCGTGCGCCGGGCCCGGCTGACGCGCGCCTTCAATCAAGGTTATCGCAACTACAGCCGCACCTACACGACATGCACGCCGTCGGCACAGCTGGCCATCGACCGCTTCGTAGCCGAGGGCGTCGACATCTCCGAATCGCTGGCCACGCGCGCCCCTTGAGCCATGCGATGCGCGAGGCGCAATCACACGCCGCCACCGCACTCGGATATCCATCGACGCGCATCCGATTATCGACCGGTTTACCCTGAATTGCTGCTACAGCCGCCAAGGCGTCGCGCGCGTGTTAATCGCTGAAGCATCGAAGTTGGCGCGCGGCCGTCGGGCCGGAGGGACCTCGACGAACGAGGTGGCCCCCCGCGCGCAAATATGGGTGGGAGAGGACAGTGATGCATCCGGAAACGCGCGAGCTTACAGACAGCGACGATCACAGCTTCAAGGCCCTGGGGCTCATCCTGGCGGCTTGGGACGAAGGCACGGAAAGCGGAGTAGCCTCCGAACAGATGGCCTATGCGGCGCTCTTCGCAGCGCTGACCGATCTCGTTTCACTCTACGGCGAAGAAGCGGTGATCAAGCTGGCGCGAGGCTTGGAACGGCGTCTCGAGCAGGGTGAATTCACGCTCGGCCGGATCATCCAGTAAACACTTTCGCGCGGGTCGCGGGCTGGACCGGGACTGGAGTTCAGTCGACGCCCAAGCCGAACTTGAACAGCATTTCACCGATCAAAATCGCGCCGAAGACAACCAGCAGAAGTCCGGCAACGCGATTGATCGTGCGCAGATGGCCGGCGTCGACGAGATGCCGGAAACGGCCGATAAGGTTGGACAGGAAAATCCACCACGCGAGGCTGCCGCCCATGATCGATGCCACCATCGTCAGCGCATCGATAGTGGAGTGCACTTCCACGAAGGTACTCACGCCGCCGAAAATCGCGAACAACCCAAGCACGGCGCCGGGATTGGTGATTGTCAGAAAGAAGGTCTGGGGGATGTCCCACGCAAAGTCCCTCAGCGACGCGTTCTCGATGTGCAGATCCGTGTCGGGCGCCAGTCGCGGCAGCGTCAGATAAAGCTTGATACCGAACGCGACCAGCGCCAGCCCGCCCACAATCTGAATGGACGTGCGATGATGTTCAACGGCGCCGGAAATAGCGCCGACGCCAAGCGCGGCGAACAGCGCGATCAGACCATCCCCCAGCACAGCACCCAGGCCGGCGGCGACGCCGCCAAAGAAACCACGCTCGACAGCCCGCTGAATGCACAGCACGTTGACGGGACCGACGGGCGCGGCCACCAGCACCCCGATCACGAGTCCGACCGGAATGATCAACGGATTGGGTATGAGATCCATGCGTGTGGGTCCGCCCGAGCTTCATGCCTGCGACGGATGCGACGCGCTTCCACGGATAGGCCGTGTGCCCGCGTGCCCGTCACGCCCCCGACGCGGGCAACCGGAAAACTCGTGCCATATCAGCAGGTCCCTTACGGACACGTGAACAACGCGATCGGCACCCCGAAATACGTAGTCAGGCGAACCGCACTTGTCCATCCGCCGCAGCCGGACGGCGTGATTTCGATGCGGCCAAACGTGCAGCCTCATGATCACGGGCGCGCCAACGCACTGAGAGGGAAGTAAAAACACACGGGACGCACATTGCGCAATTATTGCACTGCGGCAGATGGTCAAAAGGGACGCAGGCGGAAAGGGTTCCATCGCTCTGTTTACTCTGGTAGGGAGCCTTTGTGGGTGTGGCCGCCGGTGAGCGATCCGGCGCCCTTCGGCAAGATCGACAAGATTGCCGTGTGCCAACAGCACTCGCGACCCGCATTTGCCTCGTACTCAGTCGTTTAAGGGTTCCGCCATGAAACTTCGTTCGATCGCAGCGGCCGTCGGCCTGCTCGCCTTCACATCTCTCCCCGCACTTGCTGAAATACCTGGTGCCTACGGCATGTGGAGCAACATGCCCCGCGCCAAAAACACGCTGAGTGGTGGCGGCTCGGGCTTCTTCCAGCCAAAAGCCCAGAAGAAGAAGCAGGACCAGGCGGCAACATCCGGCTTCAGCAACAAGAAGAACGGCAAGCCGAAGAAATTTCTCCAGGGCGGCGCCAAGCCCACCATCGCAGCGCAATCTCCGTCGGTCGTCAGCTACAAAGGTGGCGGCGCCAAGGGCTCGATCGTCGTCGACCAGTCGCAGAAGAAGCTCTACTACGTCCTCGGCAACGGCAAGGCCTATGCCTATCCCGTCGCGGTTGGCAAGAAGGGCTTCAAGTGGACCGGATCGCAGCGCGTATCAAAGGTCGTAGCTTGGCCCGATTGGCGTCCGCCGGCGGAAATGCGCCAGCGTAAGCCCAACCTGCCCGAACATATGGCAGGCGGGATCAACAATCCGCTCGGCGCCAAGGCGATCTACCTCGGCAAATCGTTGTACCGAATCCACGGTACGAACGATGCCAGCTCCATCGGCACAGCGGCCTCGTCGGGCTGCATCCGCATGCACAACGGCCACGTGGTGCATCTCGCCAAGCTGGTCTCGGTCGGCACCAAGGTTCAGGTCATCAACTAACGGCGCCCAGAACTAAGAGCGCCCGCTGCTAGGCTCTGTGGCACCCGCATAATGAAAAAGCCGCCAGGTTTGCCCTGGCGGCTTTTTTAGTTCAGCGGAACGAGTTCCCCTATTGCAAGGGATCAGCGCACCAGATGGTAGAGCAGGTCGTGAAGAGGCGACGGACCGGGCAGCAGATTGATGCCGGCCGCCGACTTTACGAGGTACAGGCCCGCCATCAGCAGGACGGCCGAGGCTGTGTTGGCCAAAGCCAGCACCATGGGACGCACGAAGCTCACGGCCGCCGAACCGGCCGGGAGCCCGTGATCGTTCCGGATTGTAACGCTGAGGGGCATATGAGTGGTCATTGGGATCATGGTCGGTGAAGCATTGCAAGCCGGATGCCAGCCGCATATCGCACGCGGCAGCGCGCTAGGGCGGTGTCATCGTTAACCCTCGTAGAACCGCACCGGCTCGCCCAGCCCCGCGACCGCAAGTTCACCTTGCCACATGGCCCGCCGCCCCCTGACAAAAGTCCCGACCGGCCAGCCGGTCACCTGCCGGCCATTATACGGCGTCCATTGCGCGCGGCTTTCGATCCAGACATTGCGGATGGTCTCGCGCCGCTTCATGTCCACGATGGTCAGATCGGCGTCGTAGCCGACAGCGATGCGGCCCTTGTTGCGGATGCCAAAGAGCCGTTGCGGACCATGGCTGGTCAGATCGACGAAGCGTTGCAGGGTCAGCCGCCCGGCATTCACATGGTCGAGCATGATCGGCACTAACGTTTGCACACCCGTCATGCCTGAATGCGATTTCGGATAGTCGTGGTCTTTTTCCTCGCGCGTGTGCGGCGCGTGATCCGAGCCCAGAACATCGACGACGCCCGACCGCAGCGCGTCCCAGATGCGGGCCTGATGGCGGGCGTCGCGCACCGGCGGGTTCATCTGGGCATAGGTTCCCAGGTCGCGATAGCAGTCGGGCGCCACCAGCGTCAGGTGATGCGGGGTGACCTCGACGCTGGCCCATTCCTTGTGCTGTTCCAGAAAATCCATCTCGGCCGCCGTGGAGATGTGCAGCACATTCACCCGCTTGCGATATTTCTCGGCCAGACCCACCAGACGCCGGGTGGCGATCAGCGCGGCTTCCTCATCGCGCCAAACGGGATGCGAGGCCGGGTCGCCGGGAACGCGTTGATCCATGCGTGAGATCAGGCGCGCTTCATCCTCGGCATGAAAGGAGGCCCGGCGGCTGAGCCGGGCGATGATGCGATCGAGTGAGGGCTCGTCGTCGACGAGTAAATTGCCCGTGGACGATCCCATGAAGACCTTGATGCCGGCCGAACCTTCCAGCCGTTCCAGATTGGGGATGTCGTCGACATTCTCGCGCGTGCCGCCGACGAAAAAAGCGAAGTCGCACAGCATCCGCTGCCGTGCCGCCGCGACCTTTGCTGCCAGCAGTTCGGCGGTCGTCGTCAATGGCACGGTGTTAGGCATCTCGAAGACCGCCGTGACACCCCCGGCCGCGGCCCCGCGGCTGCCCGTCTCCAGATCCTCCTTGTGGGTCAGGCCGGGCTCGCGGAAATGGACCTGCGTGTCGATGACGCCGGGCAGCACCGTCAGGCCGCGCGCATCAAGGGTTTCTGCGGCCTTTGCCGCCCCCAAGGCGCCCAGAGCCGCGATGCGACCGTCGCGGATGGCGATATCACGTACACCTTCGCCGTCGTGATTGACGACGCTGGCACCGGTAATGAGAAGATCGAAGCTATCGCTCATGGTCATTCCGTTAGAGTTCCGGGCCATTCGAGTTCCGGGCCGCAGACTTGGAGCCGGGGGCTTCACCGCTTGTCAGGACCCGGCTGGGCACATACGTACACGAGTGATTGATAGCAACCCCAGGCCGCCATGACGAGTGAGACAAAATTTGCCCACCTCCCCGATCGCGGTGTCATCGCCGTATCGGGGGCTGACGCGATGAAATTCCTGCAGGGCTTGCTGACCAATGACGTGGCGGGGCTATCTCCCAGCACGGCGGCGCACGCGGCGCTGCTGTCTCCGCAGGGCAAAATCCTGTTCGATATGCTGGTCCTGCTCACCGATGGTGACACCTATCTCTTGGATTGCCCAGCCGGCAAGAGCAGCGATCTTGTCCGGCGGCTCACCATGTACAAACTCCGCGCCGACGTCCGGATCGCCGATCAATCGGCTGAGCGTTGCGTTTTCGCCCGCTGGAACGGCACGGAGCCTGGTCCGATAGTGCCTGGTGCCGATGCCTTTGCCGATCCGCGCCATCCTGGCCTCGGCGAACGCCTGATTGTTCCCGTGGAGCAGACCGGAGCCGTCGCCACAACCGCAACCGCAGAACACTATCACGCCCACCGCATCGGGCTCGGCGTGCCGGAAGGCGGGCGCGACTTTGTATTCGGCGAGGCCTACCCGCATGAGGCCCTCTTCGACCGGTTGCACGGTGTGTCGTTCACCAAAGGCTGTTATGTCGGACAGGAAATTGTCGCCCGCATGCAGCACCGGGGCACGGCGCGCAAACGCATTGTGCCGATCCGCGCCGCTGCCGAGCTCACATCGGGCGCTCCGGTGCTGGCAGGTGAGGTCGAGATCGGAACCATCGGATCCGTCATGGCAGCGGACGGCGGCGGCAGCGGCGCGCTGGCGCTCATCCGTCTCGACCGGGTCGAAGAGGCCCGTGAGAAGGGATTGCCGATCACATCGGGCGGCGCGGCCGTCGACGTCGACATCCCGGATTGGGCCAAATCGCCACCGGCGGCTCAGGCCTGAGACATCACTCCCCGGCCGCTTCGGCTTTCGGCATCAACTGGCCCGCGGCTTCGGCCGCATGGGCGGCATACATCACCGACGGCCCCGCGCCCATGTAGACAGCCATGCCCAGCGTTTCCATGATTTCGTCGCGCGTCGCGCCGTTGGCGATGGCAGCCTTGACATGGAAGGCGATACAGTCGTCGCAGCGGATCGCAACGCCAATGGCCAGTGCGATGAGTTCCTTGGTCTTGGTGTCGAGCGCGCCGCCCTTGAGCGCGGCTTGCGCCATGCCGGAGAAATTCTTCATCACGTCCGGCGTCCCGGTCCGCAAATCCTTGAGGGGCGCATTCAGCGACGACATATGTGAGGCCCAGTCGATGAGCATGTCCGACTCCTGTTCCATTCCGATCCGGCTAATATATTAGCTTATACTAATTTAACAACCCCGGCACGCGTGGCGCTTCGCCGCCGCCGCGATCCGCCCGCGAAAACGGCGCTTGCCGGGCCAGCCCAACGGGTGAAAAGTGCCCCGCGCCGGCGGGATCGGGCCCACCAGCAGACCATGAGGACCACGTGGGACGACATCCGGACACGCAATCCAATCGATGCCCGTGGGGCAATTCCGACCCCGACTACGCGCGGTATCATGATGAGGAGTGGGGCGTGCCGCACGCGGACAGCCAGCGCCTGTTCGAAAAGATCGTGCTTGAAGGGTTTCAGTCTGGCCTGTCCTGGCTGACCATCCTGCGCAAGCGCGAGTCCTTCCGCCGCGCGTTCCACAATTTCGACCCCCATCGCATGGCCCGCTTCGGTGACAAGGACATTGCCCGGCTGATGTCCGATGCCGGGATCGTGCGCCACCGGCTGAAGATCGAAGCCGCCATCACGAATGCGCGCGCCTACGTTGCACTATCCGAAAGCGATTCCCTCGCGCGGCTGGTTTGGTCACATCTGGAAGAGGGCCCGATCATCAACACGCCGCGCACGATGGGCGATGTGCCGGCATCGACGGAAATTTCTTTGCGAATGTCGAAAGCGTTGAAGCGCGCGGGGTTCCGTTTCGTCGGCCCCACGACGCTCTATGCGTTCATGCAATCAACAGGCATGGTCAACGATCACCTCGTGACCTGCCCGCGCCATGGCGCCTGCGCCAAACTCCAGACCGCATTCCGTTCCACACACCACAAACTGATCACACCCGCATGACCCGACATCCCGAACCGGCTGAGGCCAACGCACCGTCCCGCGCTTGGCAGCGCATGCTGTCCGGACGCAGGCTCGACCTTCTCAACCCCTCCGCGGACGATATCGAAATCGCCGACATCGCCCGTGGCCTGGCGCGCGTCGCGCGATGGAACGGCCAGACGATCGGACCGCACGCGTTCTCCGTCGCTGAACATTCCCTGATCGTGGAAGCCATCGCCGCCGACCTCAACGCGCACTGGCCCGCGCCGTATCGCCTCGCCGCGCTGCTGCATGATGCACCCGAATTTGTGATCGGCGATCTCATCTCGCCGTTCAAAACCGCCATCGGCCTCGACTACAAGGCGTTCGAAATCCGCATCCTGGGCGCCATTCACACGCGCTTCGGGCTGCCAGCCGTCTTGCCCGCCGACGTCGCCGCAGCGATCAAAGCCGCCGACCGTATTGCCGCCTACTATGAAGCGACCCGGCTCGCGGGGTTCAGTGAGGACGAAGCCCGGCTGTATTTCGGCGAACCGGGCGGTCTTGCGCCGCAGCTGGCGGCCCGCCTCCGTGCCTTGGATGCCGGCCCGGTTGCGGCCGCCGAAGCCCGTTTCCTGGAGCGTTTCCATGCGCTCATCGACGCTTGAAGGCCGAGATTGCGTGCTGCTCCGCGACCGGCGCGGGGGCTAAGGCGAACCAAACGGCCCGCCGCGCGTTATCTTTCGGCGGCGTTGTCACCGTGAAAGGAATAACAGGCCGAGTGCCCCGTTGTGAGCGTACTCAGTCAGTCGGGAGGTTGTTCTTGCCCATATATATTCCTTCTGGTCCTTCTCATGATTCAACCCAATTCGCTCTAGAGACGGGAGTATAGCGCCATGGTATCCGACGCTACTGCGCGGCGAATCACGCGCGAAACTCATGCGCGGCACGTTCCCAACGGGGTTGCTATGCACCCGGACACTCCCGCCGTTGAAATCGGCCTGAACGCGGCCATCGTCGCCGTACTCGACAATGAACCTGTGGCGCTCGTCGTGCGCGATCCGGGCCAGGGCCAATCATCGGCCACGCCAACGCAGGACAGCCTGCCTTCAGGTCCCTTTTCGCCCGTTGAACACCGCACGCTGGAGGGCGGCCTGAGGTCGTGGGTTGCCGAGCAGGCCGATATCGAACTCGGTTATGTCGAGCAGCTCTATTCGTTCGGCGACCGGGGCCGTCATGCTCAACCGGGTGATGCGGCGCCGCATGTCGTCTCCATTGGATATCTGGCGCTGACCAATGCCGGCCAGATCAACGATGAGCAGCGCGGCTCTTGGCGCAGCTGGTATCACTATTTCCCGTGGGAAGATTGGCGCAAAGGCCGTCCGGCAATCCTGGAAACGGAAATCGTCCCGCGCTTGAGAGAGTGGGCCGAGCGGCCGCATCAGAAATCCGATCCCGCACGTCCCGTCGCGCGTCTCGATCGCATTCGCATGTGCTTTGGGATCGACGGTGCTGCATGGGACGAAGAGAAGGTGCTCGAACGCTACGAACTGCTTTATGAGGCAGGTCTTGTGGACGAAGCTCGCCGCGACGGACGCGAGGCGGCGCTGGCTTGGTCTCCGGTACCCCGTCTTGGTGCCATGATGCGCTACGATCATCGCCGGATCCTGGCCACTGCCATCGGACGCACCCGCGCCAAGATCAAGTACCGCCCCGTGATCTTCGAACTCATGCCGCCGGAGTTCACGCTCTTCGAATTGCAGAAGACCGTTGAAGCCATTTTGGGTCCGCATCTGCATAAGCAGAACTTCCGCCGCTTGGTGGAAGGCGCGGGGCTTGTTGAAACGACCGGAGAAATGAAAACGCGCACGGGTGGCCGCCCCGCCAAGCTTTATCGCTTCCGCAAGGAAGTGGTGCTCGAACGTCCGGCACCGGGTGTACGCGTCAAGCCTGGACGCGCTTGACCGTTGCAAAGGACATGAGAATTGCAAGGGATCGCGCGGGCTGAGTGCGAAAGCATCCGTCTCGCGCGGTCCTGTGAGCTGCCCACCCATGCAGCATCTCAAATGGAACCCGCCATCGCCTGCGACGTTGCGAGGGCATGGCACGCGTCTCAGTGAATTATTTGCGACACCACGGGCTCAAGCACTGGAAAACCCGGGCCCGATCCATTAAATTAGACACGAGAATGCTCGATTAGAGCATAAGAGGAAATCACCGGCAATTGCCGGCTGTTGCCGCGCCTTAGATATACTCAATTCGAGCATATTTACGGGCGGAACCAGGGAGAAACGACATGGTCCAGATGACACTGCCTCTGAGCCGCGCGGCCGCCCGCCCGGCCGCCGAGGCCAAACCGGACCACGGCTACACTTTCACGCCCGCCTTGGCGCGGGAACTGGAGCCGATCTATGACCGCATGAAGCGGGTGGTCACGCCGATGGAGTGGATGCAGTACGCGCCGCTCATCAAGGCCATCAACGACCTGAAGGCCGAACGTGGCGCGGTCATCCTGGCCCACAATTACATGACGCCCGAGATCTTCCACGGTGTTGCCGATTTCCGCGGCGACAGCCTTCAGCTTGCGCGCGAAGCCGCCAAGGCGAAGGGTGATCTCATCGTCCAGGCCGGCGTGCACTTCATGGCCGAAACGTCCAAGCTTCTCTCACCGTCCAAGACCGTGCTGATCCCGGACTTGCTGGCGGGATGTTCGCTGGCCGCGTCGATCACGGCGGCCGACGTGCGCCTCCTGCGCGAAGCCTATCCCGGCGTACCCATCGTCACCTACGTCAACACGTCGGCGGCGGTGAAGGCGGAATGCGACATCACCTGCACATCGTCCAATGCCGTGAAGGTCGTTGAAAGCCTCGGTGCGCCGCGCGTGCTGCTGATCCCGGACGAGTATCTCTCGAAGTACGTCCAGACGCAGACCGACGTCGAAATCATCGCTTGGCGCGGGCACTGTGAAGTCCACGAGCGGTTCACGGCGGAAGAATTGGAATCCTACCGCGATGCCAATCCGGGCGTGAAGATCATCGCGCATCCCGAATGCCCGCCGGACGTCATCAACGTCGCCGACTTCACCGGCTCGACGTCGGGCATGATCAACTACGTCAAGACCAACCGTCCGAAGAAGGCGCTGCTGGTCACGGAATGCTCGATGGCGTCCAACGTCGCGGCGGAAACGCCCGACGTCGAATTCGTGCGCCCGTGCAATCTCTGCCCGCACATGAAGCGTATCAGCCTCCAAGCCATCTACGAAAGCCTGCGCGACCTGAAATACGAAGTGACCGTCGATCCCGATGTCGCCGATCGCGCCCGCCGCGCGGTTGAGCGCATGGTCAATCTGAACCATTGAACCCCCGGCCCCACTTGGGGCTGCCGCCGAGAGGTGTCGCATGGCACAGCGTAGTCGCAAGACGTTCAAGGGGTTCGCAAGGCCCAAGCATCCATTGGGTCCCGGCGATGTCGTCATCATCGGCGCGGGGCTGGCCGGACTCTATACCGCGCTGAAGCTGGCGCCCTTGCCCGTCACGCTCGTCTCGGCGGCACCGCTCGGCGAGGGCGCCTCCAGCGTCTGGGCGCAGGGTGGCGTCGCGGCCGCCGTCGGAGAAGGCGACACGCCCGAAGCCCACGCGCGCGATACGATCATCGCGGGTGCCGGCATTGTCGATGACGCCACCGCGCGCATGGTTGCCGACGAAGCCGGCGATCGCATTCGCGATCTGTTGCGCTACGGCGTTCCGTTCGATCGCGACCTCGAAGGCCATTTCGTCCTGTCGCGGGAGGCAGCACATTCGGCCAAGCGGATCGTGCGCGTCTCCGGTGACCGTGCCGGTGCCGCCATCATGCAGGCGCTCATCGCGGCGGCGCGCGCTACGCCGTCGATCCGCGTTCTCACGGGCTACGAGGCGGAAGATCTCATCGTGGAGAATGGCCGCGTCACCGGCGTGAGGCTGGCACGCGGCGAGACCCGCGCATCGGGCAGCTACGAGCTCATTCCGGCAAGCGCTGTCGTTCTGGCGACGGGCGGCACCGGCGGGCTTTACGCCGTGACGACCAATCCCGCCTACGCGCGCGGCGAAGCCATTGCATTCGCCGCCCGCGCCGGCGCGGTCATCGCGGATGCCGAATTCGTCCAGTTCCATCCCACCGCCATGGATATCGGCATCGACCCCGCCCCGCTGGCCACTGAAGCCTTGCGCGGCGAAGGCGCGACGCTCGTCAACGCGGCGGGCGACCGCTTCATGCCGCGCCATCATCCCGATGCGGAACTGGGACCGCGCGATATCGTGGCGCGCGGCGTGTTCGAAGAGATCGCCGCCCGTCGCGGAGCATTTCTCGATTGCCGCACGGCCATCGGCGCGCGCTTCCCCGAGGCCTATCCAACGGTCTACGGCCATTGCCGTGCCGCCGGTATCGACCCAGCCCGCGATCTCATTCCCGTGGCACCCGCCGCGCATTACCACATGGGCGGCATTGCCACGGATCAGACGGGCCGATCCAGCGTCGAAGGTCTGTGGGCCGCGGGCGAGGCCGCATCGACGGGCCTGCATGGGGCCAACCGATTGGCGTCGAATTCCCTCTTGGAAGCGGTCGTCTTCGGCGGACGCGTGGCGGACGACATCCGCACACTGGTGCCCACCCGGAATGCCGCGCCCGTTGCAGAGTTGCGCCTTGTCGATGGCGGTCGCATCGTGGATATGCGTCATCGCGCCGAGAACATTGCCCACTTGCGCCGCGTCATGAGCGAGGACGTGGGCGTTGTGCGGGATGCACGCGGCTTGAAGCACGCATTAGCCCAGATCCGCGACATCGCAGCCGATGCCAACGCCGATGCCGTTGTGAGCAACATGGCGCTCACCGCGCGGTTCATCACGGCGGCGGCTCTCATCCGCAAGGAAAGCCGCGGCGGCCACTTCCGCAGCGATTACCCCGCGGCCATTCCAAGCCTTGCGCACCGGACCTTCATGACCCTCGGCGACGTCGAGGCCATCGACGCTGCAGCGTTGACCGCACGCCGGCGCCGCAAGACCGCGCTGGAACTCGCCCTATGATCCCAACCGATTTGCCACGGCTTCCAGCAGGCCTGATCGCGCGCGCGGTCAGCGATGCGCTGGCCGAGGATCTGGGACTTGCAGGCGACATCACCACGGATGCGACGGTTGCCGCCGATGCGCAGGCCAATGCGGTGTTGGCATCCCGGCAGACGGGCGTCGTGGCGGGACTGGATCTTGCCGAAGCAGCATTCCGCGCGCTCGATCCGGCAATCATGTTCAAAGTTGAAAAGCCCGACGGATCGCGGCTTCAACCCGGCGACGTCATCGCGCGCGTATCGGGTAGTGCGCGCGCCATCCTGACGGCCGAACGAGTGGCATTGAATTATCTCGGCCGGCTGAGCGGAATCGCAAGTCTCACACGGCGCTACGCCGACGCGGTCGCGGGAACGAGGGCGTCCATTGTCGACACGCGCAAGACCACACCGGGCCTGCGGGCCTTTGAAAAATACGCGGTGCGTTGTGGCGGCGGACGCAATCACCGCACTGGATTGTTCGACGCCATTCTTATCAAGGACAACCACATCGTCGCCGCCGGCGGTGTGGCCGAGGCCATAGCCGGCGCGCGCGCGCATGCCGGCCATCTCGTCAAGATCGAGGTCGAAGTGGATACGCTGGCCCAGCTCGAAGTGGTGCTGTCACATGGCGCCGACGCGGTCCTGCTCGATAACATGGATCCCCAATCACTCGCCAAGGCCGTGCAAATGGTTGCAGGACGCGCGGTGACGGAAGCGTCTGGCGGGGTCAATCTGTCGACAGTGCGGGCTATTGCGGAGACCGGCGTCGATCTCATCTCGGTGGGCGCCCTGACCCATTCCGCTCCCGTTCTCGATGTGGGGCTTGATTTTCTTCCCCTGACGGCTGGCACGACCGTGCCGAAAGGCAAAGTACGTAGCTAAAACGGCCTGACTGTTAATGCAAAAGCCAAACAGCCAATGGCGCTGCTTGCTTTTGCCTCAATCGTCGCCCATTTGAGGGCAGAGTTCATCGTCGAAAATTGCCCGCCGCTTAGGAGACCAATGGCCATGACATATATTGTCATCTGGGGTGTGACCGCCATCGTCGCGGCGATCGCGGCCGGATTCCTGGCCGCAATGAAGAATCGCGACTATTCATCGTGGGCGGCTTGGTGCTTTCTGTTTCCGCCGCTGTTGATCGCCCTGCTCTTCACATCGACCAACAAAGGTCCCCCGCCGCAGCGCCGGCGGCTGGGTGACGACGGCGATCCCGAACACCGCGTCTTCTAGGCGCCTGCGCAGGCACTTCGGCTTTCAACTGGCCCCGCCGCGCCGCGCGATGATGGCCGCCCGCGCCGCCGCGAGCCGCGCGATGGGAACGCGGAACGGCGAGCACGACACGTAGTCGATGCCGAGATCATGGAAGAAGGCGACCGAGTGCGGATCGCCCCCATGTTCGCCGCACACCCCGATCTTCAATCCCGCCTTGCCGGCGCGGCCCTCGATCACGCCAGTCCGGATCAGCGCGCCGACGCCGTCTTCGTCAATGGACACGAACGGATCACGCTCGAAAATCCCCCGTCCCGCGTAGTTGGCGAGAATGGGCGCGGCATCATCGCGCGACAGTCCCAGGCACGTCTGCGTCAGATCGTTGGTGCCGAACGAGAAGAAGTCGGCACCTTGCGCGCCTTCGCTCAAGCGCTTCGCCTGGAGGGCGGCGCGAGGCAACTCGATCATGGTGCCGATCTGGTAGTCCAGCCGGGCTCCGGTCTCTTCCGAGACCTTCTCCGCCACGGCCCGGATGACGTCGGCCAGAATGTCGAACTCGCGGCGGTAGGCGACCAGCGGGATCATGATTTCGGGGCGCACTGGCCGGCCCAACTGCCGCTCGGCCTCGATGGCGGCCTCGAAGATGGCGCGCGCTTGCATTTCGGTAATCTCGGGATAACGGATCGCCAGGCGGCAGCCGCGAAACCCTAGCATGGGATTGAATTCTGAAAGTTCCGCCACGCGCGTGCGCAGGCGCTCCAGTGGCATTCCCAAGGCATCGGCAATCGGCTGCAATTCGGGATCGTGGCGCGGCAGGAACTCATGCAGCGGCGGATCGAGCAAGCGAATGGTGACCGGCTCGCCGTCCATGATGCGGAACAGCTCGATGAAATCCGACTTCTGCATCGGCAGGATCTTGGCCAAGGCGCTGCGGCGGCCCTTCTCATCATGCGCGCAGATCATCTCTCGCATGGCCAGAATTCGGGTCGCATCGAAAAACATGTGCTCGGTCCGGCACAGGCCGATGCCCTCCGCACCGAGCTTGCGCGCCTGCGTGGCATCGCGGGGCGTATCGGCATTGGCGCGAACCTTGAGGCCGCGAAACGTGTCGGCCCAGCCGATCAGGCGGGCGAAGTCCGGCGAAAGTTCGGGCTGGCGCATTGGCACGCGTCCGGCCAGAACTTCGCCCGTCGTGCCATCAATCGTGATGACGTCGCCGCGCTGCAAGACGCGGCTGCCGGCGCGCACCACACCTTGCTTCATGTCGATGCGCAGCGAGCCCGCGCCCGCGATGCACGGCAGACCCATACTGCGGGCCACGACGGCCGCATGGCTCGTCAACCCGCCGCGCTGCGTCAGCACGCCAACCGACGCGCCCATGCCGTTGATGTCTTCCGCGCTCGTTTCCACGCGCACCAGGATGACATGGCGGCCCTGCGCCCGCAGGACTTCCGCCTCGTCCGAGGTCAATGCGATTTCACCCGTGGCCGCACCCGGAGAAGCAGGCAGACCGCGCGCCAAAATATCCTTGGCGACACCGGGTTGAATGGTCGGGTGAAGCAAGGTGCTGAGCGCCTGTGGCTCCACCATCATCACCGCCTCGTCCCGCGAAATGAGGCCCTCATCGACGATATCCACGGCGATCTTAAGGGCGGCCTCAGCGGTGCGCTTGCCCGAACGCGTCTGCAGCATCCAGACTTTGCCTTCCTGGATGGTGAACTCGACATCCTGCATATCGCGATAATGGGCTTCCAGGCGCCCCAGAATGTCTTTCAGCTCGGCGAACACGGCAGGCATGGCTGCCTCCAGCGACGTGTCCTTCGACTTGAGGTCAGACTTCGACTTCTCCGTCAGACGCAGCGGCGTGCGTGTGCCGGCCACGATGTCCTCGCCCTGGGCGTTCGGCAGGTATTCGCCGTAGAGTTCGGGCGCACCCGTCGAGGGATTGCGCGTGAACGCCACGCCCGTTGCCGACGTATCGCCGCGATTGCCAAAGACCATCGACTGCACGGTGACGGCGGTGCCCGTGTTCTCGACGATATCATTGAGGCGGCGGTAGCTCTCGGCGCGCTCGCTGTGCCAGGAGCGCAGCACCGCTCGAATCGCACCCCACAGTTGTTCAGTGATATCCTGTGGGAAGTCCCGGCCCGTCTCCGAGCGGATTGCCTCCTTGAACTGGGTGATGACCGCTCGCCACTGGGCACTCGAGAGTTCGGTGTCCGAGGCCAGCGCATTCAGGTTCTTATAGTTGTCGAGCAGATCGGCGAAGAGCCCGTGATCGACGCCCAGTACCACATCACCATACATCTCAATGAACCGGCGATAGCTGTCGTAGGCGAAGCGCTCATCGCCGGACCGTTTGGCCAGGCCATCCACCGTGGCATCGTTGAGGCCCAGGTTGAGGATCGTATCCATCATCCCCGGCATCGAAACCGGTGCGCCCGAGCGGACGGCCAAAAGTAAGGGGTTATCCGCATCGCCGAACGTGGCACCAACCGCGCGCCCGGTGGCGGCGATCGCGCCATCCACTTCGGCCGTGACGCCATCGGGCAACGTCTCGCCGTTGTCAAAGAAATGCCGGCAAACGCCCGTGGTGATCGTGAATCCGGGGGGCACGGGCAGGCCGAGCCGCGCCATTTCCGCGAGATTGGCACCTTTGCCGCCAAGGTCCGCCACGAGGCCGGCATGACCGTCCGTGCGCTCCGAACCAAACAGATACACCCAAGCTGGCATGAGGCCGCCGTTATTCGTTATGGTGCGGACCGCTGGCCGCTCCAGGACACAGGCCGCGCGGCGCATTGCTGCGCGACATCGGACCGGAGTGTTGGCATAGCAGTTCGAACCACGGGGTTAAAGGCGGGCATCTGTCGCCTGACATCCCTGCCTGACATCAAACCCGCGCGCTTGGCCGCGCGTTACCGAGATCGAGAGCCGAATGACCCCGAAATTGCCTGCCGTCCTCGACCGCCTGGATCAGAATTTCGAGGCGGGAC
The DNA here is from genome assembly GCA_963786675.1 of uncultured Alphaproteobacteria bacterium. Lineage (GTDB taxonomy): Bacteria > Pseudomonadota > Alphaproteobacteria > Rhizobiales > Hyphomicrobiaceae > JAGVSR01. The sequence continues at coordinate 128,476 of CAWAZY010000004.1, forward strand.
TGAACCGCCTGTTCGAACTCCTGCGCATCGACAGCGTCTCGACGGACCCCTCATTCGCGCCGTCTTGCCGCCAAGCCGCCGAATGGTGCGCGGCAACCCTCAGGGACATCGGCTTCGACGCTTCCGTCCGCGATACAACAGGACACCCGATGGTCGTCGGTCATGACCGCGCCGCGCGCGACCCCGGCATGCCGCATGTCCTCTTCTATGGTCACTATGATGTTCAGCCGGCCGATCCCTTGGACTTGTGGACCTCACCGCCCTTCGAGCCGCGCATCGTCGAAGAACCCGGCAACGGCAAAGTCATCGTGGCGCGCGGTGCTCAAGACAACAAAGGTCAGCTGATGACCTTTTTCGAGGCCGCCCGCGCCTGGAAAGAGGTTGCCGGCGATCTGCCGGTTGCCGTGTCGGTCATGCTTGAGGGCGAGGAGGAATGTGGATCGCCATCCCTGCCCGGATTTCTGGAGGAGGCAGGCGCGGAACTGAAAGCCGATCTCGTTCTCGTCTGCGACACCGGCCAGTGGGACAAGGACACGCCCGCCATCACCACCATGCTGCGCGGCCTGGCCGGGACGGAAGCCATCGTCACCGGGCCGTCGCGGGATCTGCATTCGGGCATGTACGGCGGCCCCGCAGTCAATCCCATCCGGGCCCTGGCTAAGGCCATCGCGTCGCTGCACGACGACGACGGGCGGATCACGGTCGAGGGTTTCCTCGATGGGATCGTGCCCCTCCCCGATCAGCGCGCCCAATGGCAGGCCCTGGCGGCGGAAGCCGAGGGCCCGTTCCTGGCGTCCGTCGGCCTCAAAACACCCGCGGGAGAGAAGGGTTGTTCGGTCATCGAGCAATTGTGGGCGCGGCCGACCATCGAATTCAACGGCATCACCGGCGGCTATCAGGGTGTGGGTTCGAAGACGGTCATCCCCTCCAAGGCCTCGGTGAAAATCACCTGCCGTCTGGTTCCGGGGCAAGATCCCGAACGGTGCCTGTCACTGCTGCAGGATCACATCCGGGCCCACCTGCCGCCCGATTGCTCGGTGGAGTTCATCGGTGCGCGCGGGAGCGCGGCGGTCGGGTTCGACACCAGCGCGCCGGCACTGCGCGCTGCGGCGCAGGCGTTAAGTGAAGAATGGTCGAAACCGGCCGTGCTCATGGGGTGCGGAGGCTCAATTCCCATCGTCACATCCTTCAAGGATGTGCTCGGCATGGACAGCCTGCTCGTCGGCTACGGTCTCGACGATGACCGAATCCACAGCCCCAATGAAAAGTACAACCTGTCGAGCTTCCGCAAAGGCGCGCGGAGCTGGGCCCGCATTCTCGCCGCCTTCGCCAAAGCGTAGACAGCGTTTTCTGACGCGCCCGGCGGGCGGGGCGTTGCGCGGCCCCAATCCGGCGCTATGGTGCGGCCATCGTCGCAACGGGCACGCGCCCTTGTCCCACCGGTGCCCCATATCTCGCACCGCCCCTGCCACCTGAGGAACTCTCCTTGTCGAAGCCTCTTTCCTGGATGTCCTGCTTCATCGTGGCCGGTTTCATGCTGGCTTTGGCAGCCGTGGAGGCCGGCGCGCAGCGCTCGTGGTTCGACGACGACCGCGACACACCGCCTGCGAAAAATATCGCCGGTCAATTCGATTATTATTCGCTGGTCCTGTCGTGGAGCCCGACCCACTGCTCGACACCCGAAGGCAGCGACGACGAGATGCAATGCAACCGCCGCGACGGACGGCGCTATGCGTTCATCCTGCACGGGCTGTGGCCGCAGTACGAACGCGGCTGGCCGCAGAACTGCCGCACGCGCCGCCGGCCTTTCGTGCCCCAGCCCCTCATCAACAGCATGCTCGACATCATGCCCAGCCAGCGGCTCGTGATCCACGAGTACCGCAAGCATGGCACCTGCTCGGGCCTCGAGCCGGACGGATATTTTCAGCTTTCGCGCGCCTTGTTTGCCAGCATCAACATTCCGAAGGACTACGTGAATCCGTACGAGACGCAGTTCGTGTCGCCGCGAAAGTTCAAGGCGCAACTGATCGCCGAGAACCCGCAGCTCGACGAGGATATGATCTCGGTCGTCTGCGCCAGCGGACCGCGCGGCCGCCTGCGCGAAATCCGCATCTGTTTCTCCAAAGACGGCAAGCCACGCCAATGCGGAAGCAACGAGAACCAGCGGCGCCAGTGCTCGGCGGAGGAGATGTCCATACCGCCTGTGCGCTCAGCCAAGACCGAGCCCGACAGCGCCGAAGAGCGAGACACCTACTCGCGCATACCGCTGCCGGGGCCGCGCGTCATCCCCAGCCCCCGTTAGAGCGGTCAACGTCCTCCGGCCGGCTCGAGGCGAGACGCGCCCAGTCGCGGGATGCTGTGGACAGGGCGCCCCAGAGGCTGTGGCGAGGGCACGGCGGCTTGCCCCGTGGCCTGATTATCCCCCAGACTTCCCTCATGATTCGCTCTTTGCGCTCGCAATTGGAACGCACTGCCCAGGCGCCGCATCAGCTGCGCGCGGCGAGCTGGCGGCCTGCCGCCTCATGGATGGCGCTCGGCTTTCTGGCCGGCGTTGTTTTCTGGCATGTCGTGGGCTTCTGGAGCTTCGTCTCGCAGGCCATTTTCGACGACGCCACAGCGATCCAACAGGCGGCTGGGAATCGGGCGGCCGGGACATCGGGGTCCCTGCCACCGCCTGACCTCCCCCGCGGCGACCCCATTCCGATCGCCCGCACGGCGGGGTCGAACGCAGCGTGCGTTGTACTAGCCATCAACCGGACCGGCGGCGAAACACATGCTCAGCCATGCCCCGCCGGTACTTTCCATCACCGGTATGCCGGATTGGGCGTGAAGCGCGATTTCGAGCCCACGATCAGAGTGGACGACGGCACCGGCGTTGCCGCCTGGGCCACGGATCTGCTGCGGGAGGCCGAAGCGAGCCTCACGGTCCGCTAACGCATCGGCGACCCACTTTTTTCAGCATGAAACGGGGCTTAACCTCCCGTTAGCCATAAGCGGGCATTCTGTCCCTGGGACGAGAGTGGCGGTGTCGCCGCATGTTGTGCAATCTGGCTGTGGGGCCTGATCATGTTGAGTTATTTGAATAAATTGTTCCGCCTATTTTGGCGGCAGGACATGGGTGACGGTGCCGCCACGGTGGTGCCACTCCCGGTACAGCCGGTCATGCCGACTGTGCTCACAACAGCCGCGATCAACAACTTTCCGGCCGCACCGGCGGTTGAAATCTCAACGCCCGCCATCGATCGGATGTTGGCGGCACGGCTCATGACGGTGGCGCGGCTCAACCCGCCCACGTTACGCAGCCGCAAGGCGAAGACTTCCACCACGTCGCCTGGTGGCAAGCCTGTCCGCTGCACGCAGCCCACGTCGATCAAGCGCCAGCCCACGACCGGTCCGGTACGCAAGACGTCGACGCGGACGGCCAACCATCCGGGTCGCCCCAGCGCCGACATCATTGATCTGAGTGCGGCACGGCACGCCCGGCGCTCGGTCAACCGCAGCGCTGCCTAAATCACGCCCGGCTCTCACGCGGACTTGCGCAGCCGCTCCATGCGCCATGATGCAGGGGCGCGGGCCACAAGACCCAGACCCGCCGGCGCCGCGGCGGGTCCGAGCCCGGTGGGATCAAGGCTCCATTTGCGCGCCACTTGCATGACGTGATGTTCCGTCGGGTGCAGGATCAGCGGTCCCCCGGCATCACCGCGCCGGTCCCGGACGCCGCGCAACTCGAAGAGCTTGAGCCCCAACGCCCGCTCTTCCTTTGTCGTTTTGCCTTTCGACCAGATCACCCCCTCATCGCCCACCGCGAAGGCGCGGACGAGACGCCCGTCGATCATGCGGGCCCAGGCGAAGTAATCAACCGGGGGATAGGCCATGAAGTATTGCACTTCGACAAAATGCCCACCAAGACCAACCAACAGCGGCGTGAGCTTGTCGACGAATGCGCGCCCGGTCGGCTGCGGGAGGGGAAGACCAACCACGAACGTCCAGCCATTGACGGGAGGCGATACGAAGACGTGTGTTTCGCCGAGCCGCGCATCGTAGACAGTGCCGATGCCAGCATTCCAATTGCAGCTCTGGGTGTCGGTCAGACCCAGTTGCTCCACCACCCGCTGCGTGTCGCGCGAGCGGACCGCGAGCCAGGCCATGCGGAAGCCGAACGGCACGGGCCGATCCGGCGTCGTGGGATAGACGATCCGGCCATCCCCGATCTTGGGGGCCAGATGCACCGCTGCCACCAGCACCGTCAAAATGATCAAAAAGGCGATCGTCAGAATCACCGCGCGTCTCCCTCCCAGGCACTTAAGAGAGACGCCCGCGCGCGATCAAGATGAGCGCGCGATCTATCCGATGGAATTCTGGGCAACGGGCGCGGCACGGGCTCGATAAACCGCCTGGAGCGCCAATCATCTCAGCAAACGAGGCCAGCCCGCGGGGGTCCCACAAGGCAGCGGGGGCAAATCCTCATAGCCCGCGCTGGCTGGCCTCTAGCTGATCGCCGGACCGTGCCCTTTGAGAGGGCGTGGGCACGAGACCGGTACCGGAAAAGCAGGGATGGAAGTTGCGGCGACTTCGACCCCCTGGAGGGCTTTCCAGTACGGGCACGCTTAAGGGGGCCAGGTGACAAACTGAGAACAATCCCATGACGGCTGTATGACGTGCCGCGAGCTCTGGGCTGCCTATCCAACGGATTCACCGCACAATTTCTGCCCTTTGGCCGACGTATCGTCCCAACCTCAGTGTGCCGACAAAATCCACCGCCATTGGCGGTTTCATCAATTTTTGGCCGTATCTTGAGCCGGTCATATGATCCGGACGCAGTCCAGCGGGCCGCATCGACGGGAGGTTACTTTCATGACGGGATCGACATCGGTTCCAGGTTTTGGCCGCCGCGGCACACCCGGCTCGGGTGCGCGGGCCGACGAATTGGATTTCGAGATCAAGGGCCAGGAAATGCAGTTCGTCGAGATCGAACTCGATCCCGGCGAAAGCGCCATCGCGGAAGCGGGCTCCATGATGTTCAAGGACGCGCCCGTCCACATGGATACCGTGTTCGGAGACGGTTCTCAGCCGGCGCAGGGTTTTGGCTCCAAGCTGTGGAGTGCAGGCAAGCGCATGCTGACCGGCGAAAGCCTGTTCATGACCCTCTTCACGCACCAAGGCCAAGGCAAGGCCCGCGTCGCCTTCGCGGCACCCTATCCCGGCAGCATTCTGGCGTTCCACCTCGGCGAAATGGGCGGGCAGCTCATTGCGCAGAAGGACAGCTTCTTGTGCGCCGCCAAGGGCGTGTCGGTCGGCATCCACTTCCAGAAGCGCATCATGACCGGACTGTTCGGCGGCGAAGGGTTCATCATGCAGAAGCTCGAGGGTGACGGCTACGCGTTCGTGCACTTCGGCGGCTGTATCGTCGAACGCCAGCTGGAACCTGGCGAAGTCCTGCATGTCGACACGGGCTGCGTCGCCGCCATGACCGCGGATGTGGACTTCGACATCGTCCGCGCCGGTTCGGTCAAATCCATGATCTTCGGTGGTGAAGGCGTGTTCTTCGCCGAACTGCGCGGCCCCGGCGTCGTGTGGCTCCAGAGCCTGCCGTTCTCGCGCCTCGCCGGCCGCATCCTCGCCAACGCCAATCCGGTTACCGGCGGCCAGGGTGAAGGCTCGATCCTCGGCGGATTGGGCAACATCTTCGACGGCGACAACGGCGTTTGAACTCCCGCACACCGAGATTGAGGGAAGGTGGGGTCAGACCCCGAATTGGGGGTCTGACCCCGGACCCGGCAAAACAAAAACGGGACCCGCGAGGGTCCCGTTCTCGTATTCAGATCGACTGGCGATCCGCCAACCCGATTAGGGCAGCGTGACCTTGGCCGAGAAGACGAAGCGTTCGTCAGCCAGGCCATCGTTCAGGTCGGTATCGTGGTAGCGGAAGTCCATCGAGAACTTCTCAACCGCAACGCCCAGACCGATGTTCCAGTACGAGTAGCTGTCTTCGCCGAGGAAGAAACCGGCATCGTCAGCTTCCGTGTAACCGTAGAGACCGCTGATCGAGGGTTCGAAGATGCCAACCTGCGGCAGCGAGTACGACAGCGTGCCTTCGATGGTGTAACCTTCGCTGTAGTTATCCTGGTCAGGCGTGTACCAGAAAATCGCACCAGCCGTGAGGTTCTTGACGACTTCGGTGTTCACGCCGGCCTTGAATTCGATGTACTCGCCCGAGTCATCCGCGGCGGGATACAGATAGCCAACCAGACCCAGGTCGAAGTTGAACTGACCGAGAGACGGCGTGATGCCCATGTACAGGTCGAGTTCCCAGGGCTCGAAGCCGGCGCCGTCAACGTTGGAGCCCCAGGCACCGGCGTAGAAGATGCCGTAGCTCATGTCGATCGAACCCTGCGCAGCAGGATCTTCTTCCGTCAGCGAGATGCCGCGGAACACGTAGTCGCTCGTGGCGCCCAGAGTCACCGACCAGGAGAACTCACGATCTTCTGCGGCTGCCGGGCTAACCATGGCGGCGATGGCGAGGGCTGCCGCGCTGGCTGCTCCCAGAACTGTTGTCTTGATGGTCATATGCTTGAACCCCCGTCCTAGATAATTCGAAGAGATTGCACCGAACGTCCGACCGCAGCCGTAGTGATTTCGGAATTGGCGCTGCCTTGACATCAGAAAAACAGCAAACAGCCTCATTTCACAAGGGCCGTCCGCGCTTTGGACACGCGTTGGGGGCGAGCTGTATCCTATCGGCAACGAACGTCACAATTTGGCTAAGTGGGAGCCACTAAACGGCGTATTTTTGTTCAGTCGAGGCGCGGCAATCCGGCCACGACGCCCTTTTTGCAGGCAAATTGACTATTCACGGCAACCTTCGCAATTGCACATCTCACGCGGACGAACCGGCGTATAAGCATCGAACCGGGTCAAAAGCGGACCATTTTTCCATTTCACCCCTTCACGAAGGCTCCCCAGCATGCCCGCGGCACCCTCCCGCCCCAGTGAACCCCGGCCGATTGCCTTGATTACCGGAGCCGCCCGGAGAATTGGGCGCGCCATCGCGCTCGATCTCGCCACCAGGGGCTTCGACATCGCCATCCATTACCGCAACTCCCGCGAGGCGGCCGAGGAGACGGTTGCCGCCATTTCAAACTTGGGAATCCGGGCGGTGGCCCTTCCCGCGCATCTTGAAAATCCCGTTGATGTTCAAAATCTTGTGCCCGCTTGCTGCGACGCGCTCGGGGCGCCGGTTTGCCTCGTGAACAATGCCAGCGAGTTTCAGCCGGACACCGTCACCTCGACTTCGATCGAGAGCTGGAACGCGCATTTGGATATCAACCTGCGCGCGCCTGTGTTCCTGGCCCAGGCCCTGGTGCAGAACCTACCACCCGGAGCGCAAGGCAACGTGATCAACATCATCGATCAACGGGTCTGGAAGCTGACGCCGGAGTTTTTCTCCTACACCCTGTCCAAAGCCGGCCTGTGGACCGCCACGCGGACGCTGGCCCAAGCCTTGGCGCCCAACGTCCGCGTCAACGCCATCGGCCCCGGTCCCGTCCTGCGGTCGGTTCATCAGACCGACGCCGATTTCGCCGCCGAGGTCCAGTCCACCCTCTTGAAGCGCGGCCCGACGACGGAGGAGATCGCAGCGGCGGTCCGCTTCATCCTCGATGCGCCGGCGATGACCGGCCAGATGATCGCGCTCGATGGCGGCCAGCACCTGACGTGGAGCGAAAACGAGCACAACCCGGCGCACAGCCCCGTCCTCGGCGCACTTCCGACGGATGCGAGTTAAGTTCAATCGCCGCCTGCCACAATTCCTCCGCTTCAGCCTCAAACTCGTGCCCCAAACTTGGGCGACGAAAGGTGCACTCACCGTGCGGAACCAGTCATCAACCGTTCTTTAAGGTTAAGCCTTTAGGAACTTTCGGTTGTGTTGGGTGCCCGTAGCGGGCACCGCGTTCGAGAACGGATAGAGCCATGAGAGTATTCGCTGGAGCGACCCTCCTCGCCGTTGCCTGCCAAGCATTGACCTGCCTGCCATCCGCGGCCCATGCCGCCGACCTCCCCGCGATCAAGTCGACAAGCGACAATGCCGTGCCCCAGTGCGTTACGCCGGGCCGTCTGATGGCCTTCCTAAAAGGCCGTAATGCCAAACTCAATCCGCGCTTCGACAGCATCGCCACCGAATACATGCGCCATGGCGAACAGCTCGGATTGCGTTGGGATTACGCGTTTTTCCAGATGATCGTCGAGACCGGCAGCCTGACCTACACGGGTGATGTGAAACCCGACCAGAACAATTTCGCCGGGCTCGGCGCCACCGGCCGCGGCGCACGCGGCGAAAGCTTCAAGGATCTCTCGTCGGGCGTGCGCGCCCATCTCGAGCACGTGCTGATGTACACGGGCGAGAAGATCGAAAACCCCGTCGCCGAGCGCACGCGCAACGTGCAGGAGTGGGGCGTGCTGACCAAGTGGCAGCAGACGATCAAAGGTCCGATCACCTACGCGGATCTGACGAAGAAGTGGGCACCGACGAGCCGCGGTTACAGGCGTGACATCGACTCAGTTGCTGATGATTTCTTCGCCAAAGTCTGCAACGGCGCCGACCCGCAACCGGAACTCGTCGCCGAGGCCCGCCAGGGCCGCGACGGCACGACGTCCGCGCCGTCCTCAGGTGAAACGTCCGTGACGGCCACGGGTACGCCGGCACCCGCCGGCAAGGGCGCGGAAATCGCCCGCCAAACCGTGGCAGAAGCCCGCGCCGCCAACGACATTCCGCGCGCGGCCTTGGGCGGCGGCGATCTCGCCAAGGCCGCCGCTTCCGGCTCGCTGGTCAATAAGGAAGCCCCCGGCCCGAGCTTCAAGATCCTCAATCAAGAGCCCCCGCAGGATCCAGCCCCCGGTTCTGGCCTGCCGCCGCTCAGCGACGCCGCCAAGATCGAATCCGCGGCACTGGCTTCGCCTGCCACCGCCACCATCACCACGGGCCCGGCCAAGTCCAAGGCCGACGCCAAGCCTGCCAAGTCCTGCAAGGTTTGGACGGCGAGCTACGGCGGCGCCAAGGCGATCATCATCCGCGCCAACGCACCCGGCGCCACGAACTACACGGTCCTGGACGTCAACGAAGGCTCGGAGAAGAAGGAAGCCGAAGCCTACATCACCGCCTATGCCAAGGGCGGCGAAGCGATCGGCGAGTTCACCAGTTCCAATCAGGCCCTCAACAAAGCCTTCGAGCTTTGCCCCGAAGGCTAATCCACCGTCTGCGTCCGGCAGCGGGCGCGCGTCCCCGGCGACCGCCGAAGGGAGTTGCAAGTTCGATGAGATCACTTCGGCGTTCGCATCCTAGCCTGTTGGGCGTCACGCTGCTCGCACTGGCGGCAACCGCTAGTGCCGGCGTGCCGGGCGCGGGGGCCGCTCCTGCCCAACTGCCTCTCATCCGCATCACCGATGACAATCCCGTGCCGCGCTGCGTCTCACCCGGACGGCTGATGCGGTTCCTCAAGGCGCGAAACCCAAAACTCGATCCGCGCTTCAACGAGATTGCGCATTGGTACCGCCACTGGGGCGAGGCGTGGCGAGTCCGCTGGGACTATGCCTTCTTCCAGATGGCCATCGAGACCAACTTTCTCTCCTATCGCCGTCCGGATGGCCGCATGGGCGACGTGGACCCGCGCCAGAACAATTTCGCCGGCATCGGCACGACCGGTGGCGGCGTTCCCGGCGACCGCTTCCCCGATGTCAAGACCGGCGTACTCGGCCAGATCCAGCATCTCGTCGCCTACTCCGGCGAGAGGCTTGCCGCCCCCGTGGCGCCACGCACGGCCTTGAAGCAGGAGCACATCGTCGCCCTGTCGGAAAAGCTCGGCCGCCCGGTGCGTTACAGCGATCTGTCGCGCCGCTGGGCCGTCGATCCCAAATACGGCTCTTCCATCGAATGGGTCGCGAGCCAGTTCCGCGCGCAGCAGTGCCCGGACCCGAATGAACCAGACCCCGCCGAAGCGCGCGCCAAGCCGCCGGCCTGGACGGCCCAGACTGCCAAGCCGGCGACTGCACGCACAGCGCCGCCCGCGCCGCGCCCGGCCCAGCGTCCCAAGCCTGGTATGGCCGCCGCTCCCCCGCAGGCGCCGCGTCCCTTACAGCCTTCCGAGGTCGCCACACGGTGCGTCATCGCCACCGCGAGCTATGGCGGCAGCAAGACCATTCTTCTTCAGCATGGGACCGAAGCGGGTACACATCTGACGGCCCTGACGGTGCTCGATGGCTTCGAGAAAAGCTTGACCCAGAGCTATATCGCGGCGCGTGCTCCCGGCGCGACGGCCATCGGCGAATTCGGCGACCGGACGGCTGCACTGGAAAAGGCCCGGGAATTGTGTCCGCCGGCGTGAGGCGGCCGACTGATCCTGCCGCGTGCCGGGACCGTAACAAGACATTAGTCTGTCAAAAGGTCCCCCGATGCGCGCGATCCTCCTCAAACTTTTTTCGATGGCCCTTCTGATGTCGACATCCGCGATCGTATCGGCTGGCGGCGCCCAGCAAGGCAGCGCCCACGACTTTGCGTTCACTTCGATCGATGGCAAGCCGATGCCCCTGTCCGGCTTCGCGGGCAAGGCGCTGCTCATCGTCAATACCGCCTCGTTCTGCGGATTTACCCAGCAGTACAAAGGACTGCAGGCATTGCAGGATGCCTACGCCGACAAGGGACTTGTCGTCATCGGCGTGCCGTCCAACGACTTCGGCGGGCAAGAACCGGGCACGGCCGACGAGATCAAGGAGTTTTGCGAGGGCGCGTTCGGCATCACGTTTCCGCTGACTGAAAAGGTGCCGGTGAAGGGCGACGGCGCGCATCCCTTCTACGCCTGGGCCAAGGCAACGCTTGGCGACAAAGCCGCTCCGGGATGGAACTTCCATAAGTATCTGATCGGCCGCGACGGACGGCTCGTGGCGTCGTTCTTTTCCGGCGTGGCACCGGACGCGAAAGAGCTGACGACGGCCATCGACGCGGAACTGGCGCGCACGGGCCAATCAGCGGCCGCGCAGAACTAAGGACAACCGGCGTGTCAGTTGCCGGGATCCGGCTTGGGGAAAACCTTGTAGCCGATCATCGCCCAGAACATGCCGAGCACGAGACCCAGCATCACCAAACCGGCCTCGCCGCCCAGCGCGTGAACGCTAAAGACGCCGACAGTTGCCGCCAGCCAATAGAGCAGGAAGCCCGACAGCGCCGCGGCAAAGCCCGCGACGGGAACTTTCTGCCATTGGTTGGCGCGGCGGCCGAGAAGGAATCCCACGAGAATGGTTGCCGGGTTGAACAGCGCGATCAGGATCAGCGTCTGCGGATCAAAGGCGTTGATGTCGATCATGACCCGTCGGTCCCCTGCTTGCCCGCACCGGATTTAGCTTCACCCGATGTCTGGCTCAGCCGCTCTTCCTCGTACTGGATGAACCAACCGATCATCTGCCGCCACAGCGCCTCGCACAGATCGGGCGAGACGCCCTTGTCGGTCGCCTGCGCGCGCACCTTGTCGATGACTTGCTGGATGCGCCAGGGCACAACCGCGCCCTCCGCCGACTTGATCTTCAACTGCCAAGCGCGGTCCACGTAGCCGAACCGTTCGGCGATGAGGTCCACGAGCATGGCGTCGATGCGGTCGATTTCGCTGCGCACCTGCCCCATGTCGGCGCATTCCCAGGGACGTTTCGGATCCATCACTTGCGCCCCTTCGCCTGAGCCGCGCCGCCGCTCTTGGCCGCGCCCGCCTGCCACCACGCGCCGGCTGCCTTGAACCGGCCCGCCGCATCCTCGATCACTTTACCCGCCCGGAAGAGTGTTCCCTCGTCGAACGGCTTGCCGATGAACTGGAGCCCCAGCGGCGTGCCTTCCGACGACAGCCCTGCCGGCACCGACATGCCCGGCAAACCCGCCATGTTGACGGTTACCGTGAAGATATCTTCCAGGTACATCGCCAAGGGGTCGCCGGTCTTCTCACCGAAAGCAAAGGCCGGCGACGGCGTCGTGGGAGTCAGAACCACGTCCACCTTGTTCCAGGCCTCGTCGAAGTCGCGCTTGATCAACGTGCGCACCTTCTGCGCCTTGAGATAATAGGCATCGTAATAGCCCGCCGAGAGCACGTAGGTGCCGATCAGCACGCGGCGGCGCACTTCCTTGCCGAAGCCGGCAGCCCGCGTCTGCGCATACATATCGGTGATGTCCTTGCCGGGCACGCGCAGGCCATAGCGCACGCCATCATAGCGGGCGAGGTTGGACGACGCCTCGGCGGGCGCAACGATGTAATACGCCGGCAGCGCGTACTTGGTATGGGGCAGCGAAATCTCGTGAATGGTCGCCCCGGCATCCTTGAGCCAGGCGATGCCCTGCTGCCAGAGCGCCTCGATCTCCTTCGACATCCCTTCGACGCGGTATTCCTTGGGCACACCGACGCGTAGACCCTTCACGCCTTCGCGCATCTGAGCCGCGTAGTCGGGCACGGGGGCGTCGATGCTAGTGGAATCCTTCGGGTCATGCCCAGCCATGACGCCGAGCATCACGGCGGCGTCTTCCACGGTCTTGGCGATGGGCCCCGCCTGATCCAGCGACGAGGCAAACGCCACGATGCCCCAGCGCGAACAGCGGCCGTACGTCGGCTTGATGCCGACCGTACCGGTCAGTGCAGCGGGCTGGCGAATGGAGCCGCCGGTATCCGTCGCCGTCGCGGCTAGGCACAGGTCGGCGGCCACCGCCGCGGACGAGCCGCCCGACGAACCGCCGGGCACAAGTTTCGCGTCCGAGACCTTGCCGTCCTTGGCCGTGCGCCGCCAGGGCGAGACGACGGGCCCGAAGGCGCTGGTCTCGTTGGACGAGCCCATGGCGAATTCGTCGTTGTTGAGCTTGCCGAGCATCACGGCGCCCGCGTTCCACAAATTGGCGCCAACAGTGGATTCGTAGGACGGCACGAAATCACCCAGGATCCTGGAGCAGGCCGTCGTGCGCACGTCCTTGGTGCAGAACAGATCCTTGTGACCGAGCGGCAGGCCCTCGAGCGGGCGCGCATCACCCTTCGCCAGCCGGGCATCACTGGCTTTTGCGGCGGCCAGCGCCACGTCGGGCGTCGGCAGAACGTAGGCATTGAGCGCGCTGTTGCCGGCTTCAATCGCCGCGAGGAACGCTTGCGTCAGTTCAGTCGCTTTGAAGTCTTTCTTGCGCAGGCCTTCGCGGGCTTCGGCGAGCGTCAGCTTTGTCAAATCCGTCAACGGTCAGTTCCTTTTTCACGTCCGCAACGGACAAAGCGCATCGTCTCGCCATCCGTCTCCACCTGAATGACGGACCCATCGGTCTCGACGGTGAAGGTATTGGTCTCAGACCACTCTTCGGGTCCCTCGTGGCAGCGCATCGTCGTCAGATAGAGGCGGCCTCTTTCCGTTTGGATGATCTTTTCAAACGTGCAGCCGCCTTCCCACGATTCAAAGCCGGCCGCCGTCAAAGTTTCCGGGACGGTCTCCACATTGCGCGGCCCGCCTGCCTCCAGCGCCGTCACCATCGCGCACCGGTCTTCTAGGGCGTAGGTCCCGGCGATGAAATCTGCACGCAGCTCTTCCGCCGCGGCCCACCCGGGCAACGCGGCAGCCAGTATTGCAATCCCTGCACGATGATCGAAGGCTCGACTGCGCACGGGTCAGGCCGCCTGTCCGTTGCGGTCGCGATCCGCGCGGGACTGGTTCGCCAGATAGCTGCGGCGCGAATAGTAGAGGCTGACCAGACCAAAGACGATGGACAGCGGTGCATTGACCTGCTCGGCCACGTCGCGGGCCTGATCGAGCAAGGTCGGAATCGGCATGGCTTCGGGGGCGAACCCCGGCCGCGCGGAACGATCGAGCTTGGGTACGGCGAGCACCAGCGCACCTGAAAGGATCAAGAGCACGGCGAGCAGAGCAAACAGCTTGGTCATGGCCTCACTCCGATGGCGATGGGATGCCGCTGGGGCAACCGTCGCGGATTATTCGACAACTTTCGGGACGACGAAGAAATGATCTTCGGATTGGGGTGCATTGCGGGTCACGTCGTCCGCGATCTCGCCGTCTGTCACCACATCCTTGCGCTTCTTGAGCGCGATCGGCACGACGCGCGTCATCGGATCGACATTGGCCGTATTCACTTCATCGAGCTGTTCGACCCACTCCAGGATACCGGTCAGCTCCTTCTCAAGCGCCTTGGCTTCGTCCGGCGTCACCGTGATCCGCGCAAGACGCGCAATGCGCTGGACCGTCGCTTCGTCAACTTGCATGGATGTCCCCTGGAAACCGGGCCGCGGCGCCGAAGGCTGCCGGATAACCCGTGTCTTAACGTCCTTTGCCGCGCGAGCGCAACCGGCCCTGATCGGCAACCCCCGGGACCGCATCCGGCCGTACGTCTTACTTGAGTTGCAGATCAACTCCGCAGGGCCAGCGTCAGGGCTCGAAACTCCGGCCGACCTCAGGCACCGTCACCGCCGCCGGCTTCATGGCCGCCACGAACGCGTCGGCCGTCTGGTCGATGATGCCGAATGTTCCGTAGTGGCAGGGGATGACCGTTTGGAACTTGAAGTACTTTTGACAGGCCAGCGCCGCCGTCCGCGCACCCATGGTGAAACGGTCGCCGATCGGCACGATGCCGATCCGAGGCTGGTAGATCTCGTTGATCAGCCCCATGCCGGGAAAGATGTCGGTGTCGCCCATGTGCAGCAGCGATCCGCCATCGCCCGTGCGCAGGACGATGCCGCAGGGATTGCCGAGATAAACGCCGTCCGACGATGATGAGTGCTTGGCATCCACGAACGTCAGCTGGAAATCCTTCGCGGCCACGGTTCCGCCGGTGTTCATGGGTTCGTACGACTGGACGCCTTGGCCGGCCAGATGCTGCGCCAGTTCGAACACGGCGAACAGCGTAGCCTGGCGGGCCTTGCAGATCTCTGCCGCATCGCCGACGTGGTCGTCGTGTCCATGGGTCAAAGCCACATGGGTGACACCCCGCGTGGCATCATCCCACGCCACGCCGGACTTCTCGAAGGTGGGATTTCCCTTGAGGAACGGATCGATCAGGACCACGCTTGAGCCGGTCTCGATACGAAAGCAGGAATGTCCGAACCAGGTAATGCGCACGGCGAACGGGGCCTCCGGGACCTCTGGAAAAGGCAGCGACTTTGCCAGCCGAGTTCTGTAATCAGGGTTCTATTCAGAGCGGCAGCTTCAGGCAACCCGGACCGGCCCCATGGTGACCGACGACGGCAACCGAACCAACGGTCACGCGGCAACTCCCGCAGGGGAGACCTATCGCGATATCATGGTGTTCAAGGCTCGCTTGCTGCCGGGTCAGCGCCTGATCGGTATCGATGCAGGGTCAAAGACCTTGGGGCTTGCCCTGTCCGACGTCGGCCGCACGATTGCCTCGGCCCTCGAAACCATCCGCCGCACCAAGTTCACAACCGATGCCCAGCACCTCCTGGAGCTTTGCCAGACGCATAAGATCGGCGGACTGGTGCTGGGACTGCCGATCAACCTCGACGGCAGCGAAGGCCCACGTGCCCAGTCGACCAAGGCGCTCGCGCGCAACCTCAACAAAATGAGCGACCTGCCGATCCTGCTGTGGGACGAACGGCTCACCACGGCCGAGGCGGAGCGGATGCTGATCGAGGCGGACCAGAGCCGGCGGCGGCGCGCGGAAGTGATCGACAAGCTCGCCGCCACCATCATCTTGCAGAACGCGTTGGATCGCATGCGCTGAGCGAATTGAAACTTGCCCCAGATCAAGGACCC
This sequence comes from uncultured Alphaproteobacteria bacterium, assembly GCA_963786675.1. Taxonomy (GTDB): domain Bacteria; phylum Pseudomonadota; class Alphaproteobacteria; order Rhizobiales; family Hyphomicrobiaceae; genus JAGVSR01. The sequence continues at coordinate 144,253 of CAWAZY010000004.1, forward strand.
GTCCGCCCGGACGGGCTGTCTGGGGGGATGCTCAAGCACTGCTTTAGATACCTCGCCGTCATCCTCGCCGTCGTCTTGACCGCCAGCGTTGCGTTATCTTCCTGCGCACGGGCGGGCGGAGTGCCGGAGGGAGACGCGGTCGCAACCGGGACACGCGTTCCCGTCTATATCTTCTATTCCACCACCTGCCCCCACTGCACCAAGGCGCTTCAATTTCTGCAACGCTTTGCCCAGCGCGAGGACCGGATGCGCCTTGTGCCATTGGTGCTCGCGGGCGACGCACGTCACGACGCTGCGTTCATCGCGTTGAGCCAAACGCACAAAATTGAACCGCCGGCCGTGCCGCTGATCCTGATCGGCGACGGAGTTTTTGTCGGCTACGGCGAGGACGCGACAACGGGCGCCGAGCTTGAGGCCAAGGTTGCCGCTTGTCTCGCCGCATCCTGTCCCGATCCCACGGGCGCACTTCTGTCCCGGCATGGTCTGGCTGGTGCACCGAGCGCAGAGCCGGGGGCCCAATCGTCGGGTATCAAACGGCCGCCGTTGCCTGAGACAGTCTGGGTGCCTTTGGCGGGCGAGGTTGAACTGCGCACGCTCTCCTTGCCGATCCTCACGGTGCTGCTGGGAGCCATCGACGGCTTCAATCCGTGCGCCATGTGGGTACTTGTCTTTCTCATCGGACTGCTAATGGGGATGCGCGACCCGTTCCGCATGTGGACCTATGGCGCGGTCTTCCTGGTGACCTCCGGGCTGGTCTATTTCGCCTTCATGGCCGCGTGGCTCAATCTGTTCCTGTTTCTCGGAGCGCTGGCGTGGATCCGCATCGCCATCGGCATTCTGGCCGTTGCCGCCGGCGTCTGGTACCTGGCGGAGTTCTGGCGCAATCCGGACGCTGTCTGCAAAATCACGACCCCGGGATCGCGCCAGCGGATCATGGATCGGATGCGATCAGCCGTCGCCGAGCCCTCGTTCGGCGTGGCGGTGCTGGCGCTCATGACGCTGGCCGTCGGCGTCAACATGATCGAGCTGTTGTGCTCGGCCGGCATTCCCGCCGTCTATACGCAGATGCTTTCATTGAGCGCGCTCAGTCCCGCCGCCCACTATGGCTACCTCGCGCTCTACATCCTCGTGTTCATGCTCGACGACGCACTGGTGTTCGTGACGGCGATGCTTACGCTGCGCCAGACGGGCCTGGTCGGCGCCTACGCACGCTATTCCCATCTCATCGGCGGTGGGATCCTGCTCGTCGTCGGCGGCCTGATGCTGTTCCGGCCCGAGTGGCTGGCGTTTACATGAGCCGGCCTGTGCCGGACACATGGCGGCGGCTTACGTCCGGTTCGGCGTGGCTCGCGCGATGATGCCGGCGAGATCGGCCTTGTCGAGCCCCTGACCGTAGGTTTGGCGCGGCTCGCCCGCGATGCGTGAGGCAATGTAGGCATCCGCGATGGGGGCTGGCGCATGCGCCCGCAAAATGGTCGCCGCCGACAACCGGGCGAGCTGTTCCACCAGCATACGCGCGCGCTGATCGAGCATGCGCGGTTCGTGCAGCAGGGATTCCAGGCGCTGGTAGGCGGCCATCAGGGCTGGATCGGCGGCACACGCGCCGCGCAACTCCTCGGTGACCATCTCCACCACGTCCGGCTCGCGCTGCAGCACCCGCAGCACATCGAGCGCCATGACGTTGCCCGAGCCTTCCCAGATCGAATTGACGGGCACCTCGCGGTAGATCCGCGCCAGGGGCCACGTCTCGATGTAGCCATTGCCGCCCAGGCACTCCATCGCCTCCGCGACGAGCGGCGGCGCCATCTTGCACACCCAGTACTTGGTGACCGGCGTCATCAGTCGGCGCCATGCGGCCGCACGCGGGTCGCGCGCCCGGTCGAAGGAGCGGGCAAGACGAAAGACGAGCGCCACGGCGGCTTCCACGTCAAGCGCCATGTCGGCCAGCACATGCTGCATCACCGGTTCGCCAATGAGCGCCCGCCCCCCCACATGACGGTGCTCGGCATGATGGATGGCATGGGCAAGCGCACTGCGCATCAGCGCAGCGGACGACACCGCACAATCGAGCCGGCAGTGCGTGACCATTTCGATGATAGTAGTGACGCCTGCGCCTTCTTCTCCCGCCAGGAACCCGCGTGCATCGTGGAACTCGACCTCCGCCGACGCATTCGACCGGTTGCCGAGCTTGTCCTTCAACCGCTGGAAATGGAGCCCATTCACGCGTCCGTCCGGCAGGAAGCGGGGCATGAGGAAACAGCTCAGGCCACCGGGTGCCTGCGCCAGCACCAGAAACGCGTCCGACATGGGTGCGGAGAGAAACCACTTGTGGCCGTCGATGGCATAAAGGCCGTCAGCAGCCGGCACGGCGCGGGTCGTATTGGCCCGCACGTCCGTGCCGCCCTGACGCTCGGTCATGCCCATCCCGATGGTGACGGACGTTTTCTCCGCGGGCGGCAGGAAGCGCTCGTCGTAACTGCGCGACAAGAGCAGCGGCAGCCAGTCCGGCGCCAAGTGCCCTTGCGCGGCAATGACGGGAATGGCGGCGTGCGTCATGGTCAGCGGGCAACAGTGCCCCGCCTCCATCTGGGCGGCCAGATAGAGGCTGCCCGCGCGAACGACATGAGAACCGGGCCGGTCCACCGCGGCGCCCGGCGCGAGATGGGCCCAGACCGAGGCATTCAGACCCTCGGCGACCGAGAGGCGCATCAACTCATGGTAGGCGGGGTGATAGTGGACGCAATCGCGCCGGTCCCCGTTCCGGTCGTGCGATTCCAGGCGCGGCAGCGACCGATTCGCCTCTTCGGCCAGCGCCAGCGCCTCGGCGGACCCCGCCGTCAGGCCAAAGGCGTTGTAGGCCCTGGCGGCCGAGGCAGCCCCCTCCCGCGCCACGGCCTCCATGAAGGCAACGTCCGTAGCGTAGAGATTAATGTCGGACAATGGCGGCACAAGATTGGTGCCAGCGTTGTCGGTCGAGCCGTCCGTCATGCTCCGGATGCCTCCTGGAGGATGTTTCATTAAGCACATTGCAACCGTTACGTCGCGGCAATTGGGCAAGGGTGTGGACAGGCGCTTGCAGGGCTCAGTTTGAGCGCTTATAGAAACGGCTTTAATGGCCAGCTCCGCACCGAAGCCCGCGAAAAGCTTCAAGCATCGTCATCTTCTCTCGACCGAGAAGCTGACGGCGCCCGAAATCGAATTCCTTCTCGACCTCGCCGACAAGAACGCCGACAGTCCGCCCCAGGCGGAAAAGCGGCGCGAAGTCCTGCGTGGGCGGACCCACATCAATCTGTTCTTCGAAAGCTCGACGCGAACCCAGGCCTCGTTCGAGCTGGCGGCCAAGCGTCTTGGCGCCGATGTGATGAACATGAACGTGTCCACATCCTCCGTGACCAAGGGCGAGACGCTCATCGACACGGCCATCACGCTGAACGCCATGCGGCCCGACATCATCGTCGTGCGCCATCACGCCGCCGGTGCCGTGGAACTCCTATCGCAGAAAATCGACTGCTCGGTGGTGAACGCGGGCGACGGCGCCCACCAGCACCCGACCCAGGCCCTGCTGGACGCGCTGACCATCCGCCGCGCCAAGGGCCGCATCGCGGGCCTGACGGTCGCCATCTGCGGCGACATCCTGCATTCGCGCGTCGCCCGCTCGAATATCGACATCCTGAATACGATGGGCGCCAGGGTCCGGCTGATCGCACCGTCCACGCTGCTGCCCTCCAATCCCGAACGCCTCGGTGCGGAAGTCTTCACCGACATGTGGAAGGGCATCGAAGGCGCGGACATCGTCATGATGCTGCGTCTGCAGCGTGAGCGGATGGAATCCTCAGCCGTGCCCTCCACGCGCGAGTACTTCCACTTTTTCGGTCTCGATCACGAAAAGCTGGCCCGCGCCAAGCCCGATGCGCTCGTCATGCACCCCGGTCCCATGAACCGCGGCGTCGAGATCGCCTCGACCATCGCCGACGATCCCCGCAGCGTTATCCGAGAACAGGTGGAGATGGGCGTTGCCGTGCGCATGGCGATCCTCGAAGCCCTCGCCCAGAACCTGCCCAAGCCATGAGCGACCGCACCCCCATGCCCCCAGCGCCCGCCACGTCCGGAAAAAAGGCATCGGCACCGACCGTGTTCATCAACGCGCGTCTCGTCGATCCGGAGACGAACCGCGACGAACCCGGCGGCCTGTTGGTCAAGGACGGGCTTATCGCCGATCTAGGCGGGCACCTGCGCCGCAATGCGCCGGAAGGCGCGCAGGTCATCGATTGCAAGGGCCGTCTGCTCTGCCCGGGCCTGATCGACGCACAAGTCTTTACCGGTGAGCCGGGTTACGAGCACCGTGAAACCCTAAAAACGGCCAGCCATGCGGCGGCCAGCGGCGGCGTCACCACAATGATTGTGATGCCGGATACGAATCCGGTCATCGATCAGGTCTCACTCGTCGATTTCATCCAGCGCCGGGCCCGCGACAACGCCATCGTCCACGTCCACACCATGGCTGCGGTAACGAAAGGCCTGAAGGGCGAGGAGATGACCGAGATCGGCCTCTTGAAACGGGCCGGCGCTGTGGCCTTTTCCAACGGCAAGTTGGCGGTCGCCAATACGCGGGTCATGAAGAACGCGCTGCTTTATGCGCGCGATTTCGGTGCCCTCATCGTGCACCACACCGAAGATCCGTTTCTTGCCGGCAGCGGCGCGATGAACTCCGGCGAGGTGGCGACACGGCTCGGCCTCCCCGGCATTCCGAAGATGGCCGAGATCATCATGCTGGAGCGCGATGTGCGCTTGGTTGAGATGACGGGCGGGCGCTATCACGCCGCCACCATCACCTGCGAGGAAAGCCTCAACGTCGTGCGCCAGGCGAAGGCGCGCGGCTTGCCGGTCACCTGCGGCGTCTCGATCAATCATCTGACGCTGAACGAGAACGACATCGGCTCCTACCGCACCTTCTTGAAAGTCCGCCCGCCGCTGCGGCACGAGGATGACCGGTCCGCGATGGTGCGCGCAGTCGCCAACGGTGAGATCGACACGCTCGTCTCCAGTCACGATCCTCAAGACGCCGATGTGAAACGCCGCCCCTTCGCGGAAGCTGCCGACGGCGCCGTAGGTCTCGAAACACTGCTGGCGGCCGCGTTGCGCCTCTACCATGCGGGCGATGTCGCGCTGCCGACGCTGCTCCGGCCCTTGACCGTCAACCCGGCCAAGCTTTTCGGACTGCCCGGCGGGCGGTTGCAAAAGGGTGCACCGGCCGACCTGATCGTGGTCGATCTGGAAGAACCTTGGGTCGTGAACAAGGATCTGTTGCGCTCGCGCTCAAAGAACTCGCCGTTCGACGAAGCCAAGATGCAAGGACGCGTGCTGCGCACGGTTGTCGGCGGCGTAACGGTCCACGAATTCTCCGCGCCTGACAGACGCTGAAGCGACTGGCACCTTTCCCGGCTGGAACTAACGGCGGCCGGTGGCGACGGATTGATGCCGAATGGTGCGTTTACCCCCTAACTCCGCCTGCACCTGGACCTTAAGGACGCCGATCTGCGCCCTGGGGCGGATAAAGCACCCTTGCCGGTTGAGGCTGGGATCGTCACAATGGGGGTTCACATGGCCACTCTTGAAAAGCGCATGAGCGACGTCGAATACATCATCGCCCACCTGCCCGATGACCTGAACGCACGGTTCGCGGGCGTCGACGTCAAGTTCGCGGCCATTCGCGAGACGCAGCTTCTGCATACGCAGCGGTTCTCAACGGTCGAACGTAAAATCGAGTTGCTGGACGTGCGCCTAGATCGCCTGGACGTCCGTATGGACGGCTTGGAATCGCGCATGGACCGCTTGGAAGGCCGCATGGACGGTTTAGAAGGCCGCATGGACGGCTTGGGCACCAAGTTCGAACAGCTGAGACACGCACTCGACGCCAAAATGGATCTGATCCTCGAACGCTTGCCCAAGGCGTGAGCCCCGACCGGAGCCCCGTTCGTTTATGGACCCAATTTTCTCGCTTCCAGCTCTTGTGGCGCTCGGCTTCGGATATCTGCTCGGCGCAATTCCATTCGGGCTGATCCTCACCAAGGCCGCGGGCCTGGGTGACGTTCGCGATATCGGCTCGGGCAACATTGGCGCGACGAACGTGCTGCGCACGGGCAACAAGAGGCTGGCCGCGCTGACGCTGGTGCTCGATGCGCTCAAGGGCACTGCCGCGGTCCTCATCGCGCATCATTTTGGCGGGCAAGCGGGCATCGCCATTCTCGCCGGACTCCTGGCCGGTCTTGGCGCCTTTCTCGGCCACGTGTTTCCTGTCTGGCTCGGGTTCAAAGGCGGCAAGGGAGTCGCCACCTATATCGGCGTCCTGATCGGACAAGTCTGGCCCGCCGCGCTGGTCTTCTGCGCCATCTGGCTCATCCTCGCCGCCGTCACGCGCTACTCATCGCTCTCGGCGCTGATCGCCAGCCTGGCGACACCCGTCTATCTGCTGGCCAGCGGCGAGACGCCCACCGCCCTCGTGTGCAGCATCATGACATTGCTTCTCCTCTGGAAGCACGGCGCCAACATCAAGCGCCTCCTCGCGGGCGAGGAGCCGCGCATCGGTGCCAAAACCTGACCAGTCGGATTTTTTCACGCCCGCGCCACTGCCGATCGCTGTGCTCGACGACGCTCAGCGTCTTGCGTGCCTGCGCCTGATCCGGTCCGACAATGTCGGTCCCGTGACCTTCCGCGAATTGATCAATCACTATGGCGGCGCTGAAGCTGCCCTCGCGGCGCTACCTGAACTCTCACGCCGTGGCGGCCGCGCCATCCGCATTTGTCCGGCCGATCGGGCCATGCGCGAACTCGACACCGCCGCCCGCCTCGGCGCGCATCCCGTCTTCACCATCGAGCCAGGCTACCCGCCGGCTCTGGCGCACCTCGAAGCGCCGCCGCCCGCGCTCTACATCAAGGGCAATGCGGCACTCCTCTCCCGGGCCGCCATCGCCATTGTCGGTTCGCGCCAGGCTTCCGCCGCGGGGCTGACCATGGCACGCCGGTTTGCGGCCGGACTTGGCGCGGCCGGACTGGTCACCGTCTCGGGACTGGCACGCGGCATCGATGCCGCCGTCCATGAGGCGTCACTTGCCTCGGGCACGATTGCCGTTCTGGCGGGCGGGATCGATCACATCTACCCGCCTGAGAATGCCAGATTACATGCCGCCATCGCGGAGTCCGGGTGCCTCGTCACCGAAATGCCACCCGGATTCGAGCCACGCGCCAAGGAATTCCCGCGTCGGAACCGTCTGATCTCCGGCATCAGCCACGGCGTTGTCGTGATCGAAGCAGCCCGCCGTTCGGGCACACTCGTGACGGCGCGGCTCGCTGCGGAGCAAGGCCGCGAGGTCTTCGCCGTTCCGGGACATCCTCTGGATCCGCGCGCCGAAGGAACCAATCACCTCATCAAGTCCGGGGCGACGCTGGTCACATCCGCCGACGACGTGATGCAAGTCCTGGCGCCTTTGTTGCCCGGACTGGTGAGCGCCCATGAAAGCGGGCGGGCGTTCATGCCAGAGCCGACGCCCGAGCCAATGCGCCCGCCGCCGCTTCTCGATGGCAGCGACCGCGATAGAGTTGCCGCCGCCTTGGGCCCCCATCCGATGACCGTCGACGATCTGGCCCGCGCACTGGCGATCGATGCCCGGGCGCTGCGTGTCATTCTGATGGAGTTGGAACTCGCCGGCCGATTGACCCGCCATGGCCAGGGCCTGATCTCCCTCGCAGCCAGCGAAGCGGGAGCCGTCCCCTAACACCCCTGTGCTAACAGACACTCGGCTCGCACAACTGGACTTCGAATTTCTGGTGCGGGCGCTGCCGGCTGTAGTCGTATTGGCGGCCGTCGACGCACGAGATCTTGCCGGAGATTGCGATCTCATCGCCGATCTTCAACTCGCTGTAGGTCAGCACATCGAGCAGATCGCAATTTTTCTCCACCTTGAGTTGATCCTTTAGGATCAGACGCCAACGGGCATCCGCGGGTGGCGTCATCTCAGGTTCGGCAGCGGGTTTGTCATCGCCAGCCACAACCAGCGGCCAAGCCAACACACTGACGGCCAGAGCCAGCACTGCAATTCTGAACTTCATCAACGGCATCTCCTCGCGCTTCTCGATGTGTGGCCTTCCCGGCACGATGGGGGACACGATGACCCCACGTTGGGGCCATGTAAGCGGTGCGCACCTTGAGCAGGATCAAAGTTTTTTCTGTGGCATCGATCAAATATCGACCCATGACTTCCCCTCAACCGTGAGACGACGATGACCCTGCACCCCCCGCCTTCAGCCCTATCTCAATTGCGACGCGTGCGCCTCGAATTGGCGCGCGATCCGGCCCATCCTCAAGGCAGCCGGGCCGTCGGCTACGACTTCATCGCACCGATCGACGACAACGGGCACATTCTCGAAGCGGCGTTCCGCGAACTTAAGGACCGCTGCCGCGTTCGCCGTTTCGCCGAACATGAGCCGGATGAAGTCGGCCACCTGATCCGTAAACGTGGCGGGGCCTGGGCCTTCCACTATGATATCCATGGCGATCCGGAGCACGACGAAACGGGATATCGTCTCGCCAATCATGTTTTCGTGCCGGGTGAGTATATTTCGCTGCGTGAGAAAGACGGCGACATGAAAACTTTCCGTGTCGTCTCGGTCCTGGAACTCGATTGATCTGATATCTTTTCCTCACGCGTCCGTTTTCCAAATCGCCAGCATGGCGACCGAGGTATCCGCATGTACAAGAATATTCTGATTGCGATCGACGGATCTGAACTGTCCGAATTGGCGCAGGCGCACGGATTGGCTCTGGCCAAGGCCTTTGGCTCCAGTACGGTGATCGTCCACGTGACGCCGCCGTGGTCCAGCCTCGTCGTCGGCGATGCGGTCGTCATGTATCCGCCGGCGGACTACGAAGAAAGCATGGCTAAATCCGCCAATCGGGTACTCGCCAAAGCGGCCGAGGCCTTCAAGGCAGCCGGTATTCCCTGCGAGACCGTTCACAACACCGATCCGCAGGCCCACAAGGCGATTGTCGAGACGGCGAAGGCCAAGGGCTGTGATCTGATCGTGATGGGGTCGCACGGACGACATGGGCTGGCAGGTCTGATGCTTGGCAGTGTCGCCGCCAAGACCGTGACGCACGCCCATGTGCCGGTGCTGATCTGCCGGACGTGACGGTTCGGGTCAGGTCACCCGGCGGCGGGCTTCCGCATGCGCGAGCGCGAGGAGACTTTCCAGCGTTTCGTGACCATCGTCGCGCGCCATGGCGCGCAGCTCAGCCAACAGATCGGCCATGTAGGCCAGCCGGTCCATGACCTGGGGCGGACCTCCCCCCATTTCCGCCGCCTGGCTCGAGTTCGGCCGAACGGCCGTGATCGCTGGACCCGCCCATGCTCACTGTTCCGCCTTTTCACACTTTTGATCCGATGCCGTCCCAATGGATAACACAACCCTGAGTAGTGTATCAATTATTCTTCGCCCAGCATTGATGTGAAATCGGGCGCTTAATGAAAAACCGCCAGATTTTAGAGACTTGCCGACTTTTTGAGCCCGCGTCTCTTGACAAAATAGGCCCCAGAGCCCTATCTGCCCGCCAGTTAGCACTCTACGATTGTGTGTGCTAACAGCCCCGTTGCCCCGGCACGCCGCCCGAAAAGGGCCGGGCCACGCACAGGGCCAACCCAAGACAAACCAGTTCATATATCGGAGCCGTTTCTCCCATGAAGTTCCGTCCCCTCCACGACCGCGTGGTCGTCAAGCGCGCCGACGCCGAAACCAAGTCGGCTGGTGGCATCATCATTCCCGATACCGCCGGTGAAAAGCCCCAGCAGGGCGAGATCGTCGCTGTCGGCCCGGGCTCGCGCGACGAGACCGGCAAGATCGTCGCCCTGGACGTCAAGAAGGGCGACAAGGTGCTGTTCGGCAAGTGGTCGGGCACCGAAGTGAAGATCGATGGCCAGGAGCTGTTGATCATGAAGGAAAGCGACATCATGGGCGTTCTGGAGAAGTAAGGCGCATGCGGCCGCCGCGTCTCCCGTGTCTTGAGGCCCGCCAGCTGAGCCTCGCACTCACGAGACGCGCGATCCAACGTCCTTCACGCACTCCCGCCTTTTCCGCATCACACATCAAGTCATAGGAACATTCCACATGGCAGCCAAAGACGTGAAATTTGCCGCCGATGCCCGCGAGCGCATGCTGCGCGGCGTCGACATTCTTGCCAACGCCGTCAAGGTCACGCTCGGTCCGAAGGGCCGCAACGTAATCATCGAGAAGTCGTTCGGTGCGCCCCGCACCACCAAGGACGGCGTTACCGTCGCCAAGGAAATCGAGCTTGAGGACAAGTTCGAGAACATGGGCGCGCAGATGGTGCGCGAAGTCGCCTCCAAGACCAACGACGTCGCCGGTGACGGCACGACGACGGCCACCGTGCTGGCTCAGTCCATCGTCCGCGAAGGCCTGAAGTCGGTTGCTGCCGGCATGAACCCGATGGATCTGAAGCGCGGCATCGACAAGGCCGTCATCCAGGTCATCGCCGAGATCGGCAAGAAGGCCAAGAAGGTCAAGGATTCGGCCGAGATCGCGCAGGTCGGCACCATCTCGGCCAACGGCGAAAAATCCATTGGCGATATGATCGCCAAGGCGATGCAGAAGGTCGGCAACGAGGGCGTCATCACGGTTGAAGAGGCCAAGAGCCTCGAGAGCGAACTGGACGTCGTGGAAGGCATGCAGTTCGACCGCGGCTATCTCTCGCCGTACTTCATCACCAACGCCGAAAAGATGGTCGCCGAACTGGAAGACCCCTACATCCTCATTCACGAGAAGAAGCTCTCGGGCCTCCAGCCCCTGCTGCCGGTTCTGGAAGCTGTCGTGCAGACGGGCCGTCCGCTGCTCATCATCGCCGAGGAAGTCGAAGGTGAGGCGCTCGCAACGCTCGTCGTCAACAAGCTGCGCGGTGGCCTGAAGGTTGCCGCCGTCAAGGCCCCGGGCTTCGGCGACCGCCGCAAGGCCATGCTGGAGGACCTCGCCGTTCTCACCGGCGGCCAGACGATCTCGGAAGATCTCGGCATCAAGCTTGAGACTGTCACCCTCCAGATGCTCGGCCGCGCCAAGCGCGTCACGATCACCAAGGACGACACGACCATCGTCGACGGCACGGGCAAGAAGAAGGACATCGAAGCCCGCGTCAGCCAGATCAAGGCCCAGATTGAGGAAACCACCTCGGACTACGACCGTGAAAAGCTCCAGGAGCGTTTGGCCAAGCTTGCTGGCGGCGTGGCCGTCATCAAGGTCGGCGGCGCGACGGAAGTCGAGGTGAAGGAGCGCAAGGATCGCGTCGACGACGCGCTGAACGCCACCCGCGCCGCGGTTGAAGAAGGCGTGGTTCCCGGCGGCGGCGTCATGCTGCTGAAGGCCTCGGCTGCCATCACGGTGAAGGGCGATAACGAAGACCAGGACGCCGGCATCCAGATCATCCGCCGCGCGCTCCAGTCGCCGATCCGCCAGATTGCCGAGAACGCGGGCGTCGAAGGCTCGATCGTCGTCGGCAAAGTGCTCGAATCCAAGAGTGCGAACTTTGGTTATGACGCCCAGAACGACGAGTACGTCGACATGATCGAAAAAGGCATCATCGACCCGGCTAAGGTTGTGCGCACCGCCCTTCAGGACGCAGCCTCCATCGCAGGCCTGCTGATCACCACCGAGGCCGGCATCGCCGAGCGTCCGAAGAAGGACGCACCGGGCGGCATGCCCGGCGGCATGGGCGGCATGGGCGGCATGGACATGATGTAAGTCCACACGCCGGATCAACAGCCAGAACTCATGGAAGCCCCCGGGAATTTTCCCGGGGGCTTTTTGTTTGTTGCGAACGTCCCAGCACGCGGGTTGCCGGATTCACGGGCACAATGAAATCGCCCGCGGAAACGTCTCCGCGGGCGATTCCGTTTAGGACTTCAGAGGCTGTTCACAGCCCCCGGCGGTCATTGGACGGTGAATGAGTTCTGTAGCGGGAGTTGACTCCAGACGGACTTGTCGCCCGCCTTGTCGAAGCCCTCCTTGCCGTCCTTGTCCTTGTAGATCGACGCCCACAGCTGCGTGCCGGTCGCAGGCTGCAACTGCAATTGCACCTTGATGTCCTGGTGGCTGCCGGCCTTCACCGCGACGTAACCCATCGGCTGACCGGTCCGGTTGCCTTTGTCGTCACTGGCGTACACGACGACGTACCCATCAAGCGGCAGATTGGCGTAGTCGATTGAGACCGTATTGCCTGTGGCGGCCTGATCAAAGACGAGGACCGACGGCGGCGCATTTGGTACGGCCGCGTGGGCAGCACTGGTCACACCGCCAAAGACGGCAAGTACGGCAAGGACAGGAAGCGCATTTCTCGGGCTGGATCTGCGAGTAGGCATGGATATCTCCTCCAATTTTGACACCATTTTTGATTGGCTGTGAAAGATTTACTTCCACAACACTTATTCGATGCCGCGTTATGCATGATTATTCCGCGACGTCTTGCGAATGATCTGGATTCGATGGGTCGAAGTATCAACGCCGGCGCGCCTACACGTTCATTCACGTTTCTGCCAGCCGACAACCGGCCGGCGTGATCACGTGGGAACTTTGATCAGCTAGGAGTTTACGGAGGGCTGCTTGCTTTGCCTATGCGTTGCGCAACTAGGCGCATCACTTTGCGAGATCCTTTCGAGGCGCCGCGGATCCAACTCTCCTCGCCCAGTGGACGGGTTGGGATGCCAAGCCTTTCACGTCGTCAGTGATCCCGGCTGGATTGCGGATTGGTTGGACGACGGGCCCTGGATAGATCAAGCAGCCTGGCCCGCCTGGGCGATGATTCAGTTCCAGGCTGCGCTTTTCATCCATTAACCGCGCAACGCCACCGGGCTGCCACACCGGCACCTCTTCATTGCACCAGCATATCTCCCCAATCCGAAGCCGTTGCCGTTCGGCAACGCTGCTTGCCTACGACGCTGCCCTCGGGCATCAAAGGATGCGCTCACCGCCGCCGGTACGACGAAGGAAGACCTGACATGGTTCTCGGACTAACCCTCGATCAGATCTTCGCCATCGCCATCGTCGTCGGCATGCTGGCCTTCTTCATCTGGGACAGGTGGCGCTACGACGTCGTGGCGCTGACCGCGCTTCTGACGGCGCTCGCGGCCGGCATCGTGCCGGCGGAGAAAGCGTTCGACGGATTTTCAGAACCTGTCATCGTCATCATCGTCTCGGTGCTCGTCGCCAGCAAGGCGATCGCCAAGTCCGGTGTACTGGAACGGCTCGTGCGCGGACTGCTCGGCGGGGTCAAATCGCCGTCGCTGCAAATCGGCTTCCTGTCTGCGTCCGTCGGGCTGCTTTCGGCGTTCATCAAGAACGTCGGCACGCTCGGGATCTTCATGCCCATCGCCGTGCAGGTGGCGCGCCGCGCCAAGCAGTCCCCCTCCATCTACCTGATGCCGCTCGCCTTTGCGTCGCTGATCGGCGGCACCATCACCCAGATCGGCACGTCGCCCAACCTGCTGATATCGACCGTGCGCCAAGACCTGACCGGTGAACCGTTCCGGCTGTTCGACTTCGCCTGGGTCGGCCTGCCGCTGACGCTGCTTACTGTGCTCTATCTGATGGTCGGTTGGCGGCTTCTGCCGGCAGACCGCAAGGGCAAGCCATCGGCCGAGGAGCAGTTCAAGATCGAGGACTACACGACCGAGCTTCTAATCGATGCTAAATCGCCGCTGGTCGGAAAATCGATCCTGGACTTGGAAAAATCCGGCGGCGGCGACATTCTCGTGGTCGGAGTATCACGCGATGCTGGCCACCATTACATCCCCAGCGCGAGTTGGCCCATTCATGCGGGCGACGTGGTGACGGTGCAGGCGGAGTCGTCCGCCATTCAGCGGCTGATCGACGATCGCGCCGTGAAGCTTATGCACGCTCAGGATTTAAAAGAATCCGACGACGACGGCGACGAACTCGGCACGGTGGAAGCAATCGTCACGGCTGAATCTCCGCTGGTCGGCCGCACACCGCGCGATCTGGCGCTCCGGCGCTCCTACGACGTCAATCTCTTGGCGGTCAGTCGTGCGGGCGGACGGCGGTCAGCACGCATGCATTCGCACGTGTTTCAGGTCGGCGATGTTGTGGTGCTCCAGGGATGGGCCAACGCGATGCAAGGCTTGGTTTCAAGCCTAGGACTTCTGCCCCTGGCGGATCGCGGGCTGGAATTGGGCAAGTCGAAGAAGGGCCTCATCCCAATCGGCATCATGGCCATCGCGACGCTCCTCATTTCCATGCAGCTCCTGACAGTCGCCGTGGGCTTTTTCGCCGCCGCCGTTCTGATCATCCTTTTCAAGCAGATTTCACTGAAGGATGCCTACGAGTTGATCGATGGGCCGGTCATCGTCCTGCTCGCTGCGCTCATACCGATTGCCGAAAGCCTGCAAACGACAGGTGTGACGGGGATCATTGGTGAGACTATGGCGCGGGTGGGGACCATGATGCCGGGCGAATACGCCGTGGCCATGATGATGGCGGCAGCCATGGCGCTGACACCGTTTGTCAACAACGCCGCTGCCGTCCTCATTCTCGGCCCAGTGGCGGGCGTTGTCGCCAAGACGCTCGGCTATAGTCCAGATCCGTTTCTAATGGCGGTCGCGCTTGGCTGCGCATGCGATTTTCTCACCCCCATCGGCCACCAGAACAACCTTCTGGTGATGGGGCCCGGCGGCTACCGCTTCACCGACTACATCCGGCTCGGGCTGCTGTTGTCGGTCTTGATTCTCGTGGCCGGGACCCTTCTCATTCTCTACTTCTGGCCGTTGAAATAGCGCGCCTATTTGCACGGGCGGGCTTCGACGGCACAGCTCCAATCTCCGGACTGCGTGCATGACATCTTCTTGCTCCGCGCACGCGAATACCGCGCCCAGTCACTGCCGTACTCCAATGCCGTGAAGTCCGCCCACGAGCGAATGGCGCTCGCTTCGGCGGCCTTGCGCGAGCGGCCGTTGCCGTTGCCGTAATGCCAGTGATTGGAGAGGCACAACCGTCCTGCCTCGCGCCTCTGATCGTGGATGTAGGCAAAGCCGGTATCGTCGGCGGCGGCAGGCGCGGCAAGATTGAGGACGGCCAACCCGGGCAGGACAACCAGGGAGAGCCGTGACAAGGCGCGAAGGGACATCGATGGCTCCGTGCAGATCGTTGCAATGACGTGCGCGTAAAAATGGCCGGGCGAAATTCCCCCTATCCATCAGCGAACATGTCCGCGCAGTGAATCAGGGACCCGGCGTGCCAACCTACAATTCCAAACGCAAAATATGCAACGCCCGCCGGGAATTTTGGGCACCCACCTCCGGGTTGGTGCCCGGTGAAGGCAATTTTGACCGCTTGCCTTGCGCAACCGGCAGCGCCCCACACGGCAAACCTGAGTAGTCCGGATGGTGCCGAAGCGGGACATCGTGCCGGGACATTCATGCTGCACTTTGCTGTAAGGCGCGGGGGAGCGCACGCATCGCCTGTCTGCGATTACGCCGGCGGCGTGTAGCCGATGAATCCGAAATAGATGATGGCGAATACGACGGCCAAAAGAATCAAGGACCCAATGAGAACGCGCAGGTTCAGGCGGTTGCCGGTGGCCTGGCGCGCTTCGGTCTTGGTGACGATCTCGGGACGGTCGGCGGTGTTGCGGGTATTCATGGCGCCTCCTTCAAAAACCATTGCGTCGGTCTCGGGAAGGAAACGCTCTAAGTCCGCAACGCGTTCCATTGGCGGCGGGATTTCAGGCCGGTACAAGGCCCTTGGGTTGCGAGACGCCCATGGAAACATACACACTCATCAGGTCGTCCACGCCTCCGTCGGCGGGCTTTATCCAGGCCTCCGGCACATAAATGAGCGCACCGCCCACGGGCACCGGCGCCGAGGGAACGAGAATTCCAAGATACGTCTCGGTGCCGATCCGCACGCCTTGCGGCGACGGCAGCAACGCCAGCACTGCGGCACCCGGTTCGCCCCCGAAAAAGCACCAGACCGGCTGCATGCTTTTCAGGTTGCCGCCGTCCTTTGTATCGACGATGGACGTGAACCGCTTCGACATGTCGTACACATTCGAGATCACGGGGATGCGCCGGACCATGCGGTCGAATATGGCTGACACCAATTCGCCGATCCGCGATTCCAACAGCAAGCCGAGCAGAAAAACGGCGAGTGCCAGCACGATAAGTCCGATGACGTAGGGTGCGGCCGAAAAGAGCCCCACGCTAACGCCGAGCGCCGCGAGCTGGCGGCCGAACCAACTCCCCGGCCCGATGTAATCGTTGAGAAGCGCGACAACCCACCCCGTCACCACCACCGTGAGGATCAGCGGCAGCAGTGCAATAAAGCCCGCCAGAAAGATGCGTGTGATTCGGCTCATCGGGAATTTTTCCTATTGGCGCTGGAAACCAAGTTCACTTTTTCTGGGTCGACGGTCTTTATCTTTCACCCTTTTGAGCCATCTAAGCCCAATACGGGACGGGTCTGAAGGCTGGCGCACGTCTGCCTAAGCGAACAGGTTGGCACGGCATTTGAACACCGGCAGTTCACCGATGATTCGCACAATCCATCAAGTTGCACCGGCTACGGGCCAAAAAAAATCTGGCTCTATCGCCAGCCGCCATCGATAAACGAGGTGACGTAATCCGAGCGATCGAGCCCGGCGACCTGGCGACCGCAAAGTCTTTGTTAATAGAGGGGTTTCCTAATCGCCGCCCCTCGACTTGGGACGTTTACTTCGATCGCATGCGATCGCTGGGCAGCAATGCTGCCTTGGGCGTGCCGATGGGATATCTGCTGATGCAGGGCGACGTGGCGGTTGGCCTGATACTAACGCCTGCGACGCAGCGTGCGAATGCCGCCGGCAAGTCCGGGCTCATCGTTAATCTTTCGAGCTGGTACATCCGTCCAAGCCATCGCTGGCGCGGCGTCCAGATGATGAAAGCGATCCTCACCCGGCACGACGCCATGTTCACCGACCTGACGCCGACCGTCGAGGTTCAGAAGCTGCTTCCGGCCCTGGGGTTCGAGCCGATCAATTCCGGCATCATCGTTACGCCCTTACCCGTCGCCGCTGCGTTTATGTCGGGTAGAGCTACGGCGCGCGACCTTGGCGCTCCCGACTGGGATGGCTTGGATTACGGCCTCAAGGAGCTCTTCCAGGCCCATCGCGGCATCGGTTGCCTATCGACGGTGCTGCAATGTGCAACTGGCAACGTTCACCTGCTGTTCCGCCCGCGCAAGTTCAAAGGGATCCCCGCGGCGAAGCTTGTCTACTGCGACGATCTCGAAGCCTTCAACACACATCTGCCGATCATCGCCCGCTACCTGCTCGGTCAAGGCATCGTCCTCCTGATTCATGATGACCACGGCCTGCCCAACTGGGCTTTCAACGTGGCACGGCCGCGTGGCTTGAAATTTGCGAAGCCTGGAGCCGGACTTGCGATCCGGCCGTCCCAGATCGACCACGCCGGTTCCGAATTAACGCTCTTGGACTATTGAGATCAGGATCCACCCCATGATGCTTGCCGAACCCATGCCCCTCGACACCGCGTCCGCCGCGGATCCCATTCTGGCCGCGCTCGAACGCTTTTTCGCCGAGCACGTCCCGGCCGCCGCGCCCGGAGCGATCCCTGCCGATTTTGCGCTTCTCGAATCTGGCCTGATCGACAGCCTGTCGATGCTCCAGTTGACGGCTTTCCTCTCGGACGCCTTCGGCGTGACATTCACCGACGAGGACTTCACCGAAGATAATTTCGCCACCGCCGGGGCTCTGGCCCAGTTGGTCCTCAATCGTCAGGCCGGAGCCGGCTGATGCACCCCGTGCTGCTCCATGATCTCCTCACACCCCGGCGCGATGTGAGAGACCGTGTCGCGGTCATCGATGGCGAGCGTTCGGCGAGCTACGGCGAGCTGCACACACTTGCCGAAACGTATGCGGGCGCGCTGATTGCCGGTGGTTTGGCACCTGGCGATCGCGCCTGCATTCTCCTGCCGAAGTCGGTCGAGGAATGTGCCGCCATATTCGCCGTTAGCCTGGCCGGCGGCGTCTTTGTGCCAATCAATCCCGTCCTGAAGCCGCAGCAGATCGGCCATATTCTGGCCGATAGCGGCGCGCGGGTCCTCATCACGTCCCGCGCGCATCTGCAACGGATTGAAAGCGCCAGCATCGATCTCGCCGGTGTCGCCGTGGTGCTCGCGGACGATGTCGAAGTGAACCCCGCTCCCGCCCGCTTGCCGCGCGGCATCGGGCAGGACCTCGCAGCGATACTCTATACCTCCGGCTCAACGGGAACGCCCAAAGGCGTCATGTTGAGTCATGCCAATCTCCTCGCGGGCACGCGCATTGTGCGCACCTATCTCGATATCAGTCCGGACGACCGCATCCTGTCGATCCTGCCGTTCAGCTTCGACTACGGCTTGAATCAATTGCTCACATGCGTGGAACAGAGCGCCACGATCGTCTTGTCGACGTTCCAAATGGGCGACCAGATCGTGCAAGCGCTGGCGCGTCATCGCATCACGGGGCTCGCCGGCGTTCCCACCATTTGGGCGATCCTTACCAAGGCCGCCCCTGCACTGGAAAAGACACCCCTGCCCCATCTGCGTTACGTCACAAATTCAGGGGGCGCGGTACCCGAGGCAACCGTACGTCGCCTCACGGCGCTGTTACCTCAGACAAAAGTTTTCCTGATGTACGGACTGACAGAGGCCTTCCGGTCGACCTATCTGCCACCCGAGGAACTCCTTCGCCGTCCAACATCGATCGGCAAGGCCATACCTGAGTGCGAGGTCTTTCCCGTCACTGCCGACGGCCGGCGTGCCAAGCCCGGCGAACCCGGTACCCTCGTGCATCGCGGCCCCACCGTTTCGCTCGGCTACTGGCGCAGGCCCGAAGATACCGCTCGGGTCCTGCGTTCCAACCCCTTGAAGCCCGTCATCGAAGGTGGAGATACGGTGTGCTGGTCCGGCGATCTCGTGATCGAAGATGAAGACGGCTTCCTTTATTTTATCGGCCGCCAGGATGCGATGATTAAGTCCGCCGGATACCGCATTAGCCCCACCGAGGTCGAGGACGTACTGATGGGAACGGGCGCATTCCGGCAGATCGCCGTCATTGGCCTTCCCGACGATTGGATCGGCCAGAAGGTCTGTGCCGTCGGCGTGCCAGCCAATGGCGCTGTCGATGTAAAGTCTGTCCTGCGCACAGTGTCGGAAAAGCTCCCAGCACATATGGTTCCGTCACGGCTTGATGTCGTGCCGCAACTGCCTCAAACGCCGAACGGGAAAGTCGACTACAAAATCCTCGTCACCGAGCGCGCAACATGAGCGTCGCACCCATCCCTGCGCGGGCACCACAAACCCTTGCGGCCGCGCTAATCCGCGAAAATTTCGCCTCAGACCGCGGGCAATTGCTCATCGGAGGCCTTCGTGCCGCCGACTTGGCCGCGGCCTATGGCTCCCCAATTTTCGTCTACGACGGCGATCAGATCATCCGGCGCTATCAGGCTCTTTCGAGCGCCGTGGCAGGCTTTGCGGACGTCTACTTTTCGATCAAGGCCAATCCCAATCCCGCCATCTCTGCGCTGCTTGTCGATGCCGGTGCCGGTCTTGAAATCGCATCTGGTGCGGAATGGATGCTGGCGCGGGCCGCAGGCGCAAGTCCACATCGCATACTGTTTGCCGGACCGGGCAAGAGCGGCAAGGAACTCGAAGTTGCCATTGCCGGCGGCATTGGTGAAATCCACCTGGAGTCGTTTGAAGAGATCGAGGCCGCCGGAGCCATCGCGTCGCGGCTGGGTCAAAAAATCAACGTTGCCATCCGCATCAACCCGACTACCGCGGCGCAAGGCGGCGCCATGCGTATGGGCGGAAAGCCCGCAGCCTTCGGCTTCGATGAAGAGATCGTGGGCGATGTTCTTCGCGCCGTCGCTGGGCAGCCGTTCCTCAATCTCTCCGGCGTGCATCTGTTTGCCGGTACGCAGATTCTCGACGCTAAAGTGCTGCTCGCACAATGGACTCACGGTTTGCAGCTCGCGGCACACGTGGCTGAAGCACTCGGAAGACCTCTTGCGACTGTTGATCTCGGCGGTGGTCTGGGAATTCCGTATCACGAAGGTGACGCAGCGCTCGATCTCGATGCCGTGCGTACCGGTTCGGACGCTCTCAACCGGTTGCGCATAGCCGTTCCCAATCTGGCCGGGACGCATATCATCATCGAACCTGGCCGCTACCTCACGGGACCCGCGGGCATCTATCTCATGGCCGTTCGAGCCGTGAAAACGTCGCGAGGACAGCGGTTCATCATTGCCGATGGCGGGATGCACCACCATCTTGCGGCGTCTGGCAATCTTGGACAGGTTATCAAGCGCGACTATCCCATTGTCGCCGCGGAGCGGCTCGATGATGCGAGCCTGGAGCCCGCAACGCTCGTTGGCCCGCTGTGTACGCCGCTCGACACGCTTGGCCGCCAGACGCACCTGCCTCATGTCACCCAAGGTGATCTGATCGCCGTCCTGCAATCGGGCGCCTATGGCCTCTCCGCCAGCCCCGTGGGGTTCCTGTCGCACCCGATGCCTGCGGAAATTCTTGTTCGGAACGGCCAGCACCGTTGTATCCGGCCAGCCGGGGAGTTTTCTGCCCCCCTGGTCAACTTGCCCGTCTCCTGAAACGACCCAGACACGTGCCGCCGGCGGCACAGCCCCAAATTTCTCAGCGCGCGGCGAGGCGAACGAGCTTGATGGCGGCAATCATCCACGGCACCGCGTGAAACAACAGATCGAAGATATCGAGGGGCTTACGCAACGTGCCGTCCACAAGCATGCGTAGTTTCTCGACAATATGCGGCTCGGGGAAAAAGGGCGCCAGCCCTAGCGTCAGGCACGCGAGGATGACCAGCGTCCACGGCAATTGATCGATCCACGACATGTTCAGCCCCATCAGTCCGTTTGCAACGGCTATTATATTAGTCTTTTCTAATTTTAAGCAAGGGGTGCGCACGCAAGAACGCCCGCGCAGATCATGCGCGGGCGGTCCATCAGGCAGATGTGCCGGTCGAAGCGTGGGTCGAAGCGCGGGCCAGGACCTCAGTACTGCTGGAACCACAAGAGCTTCGGCGGCGGTGTGGGCGAGGAATACTTCTTGGCCTTGAAGGGCTTGAACTTGGGCGGATTACCCAGCCCCTGCTTGGCCCAGGGCGCGAAGAGCGGGCCATTGGTGATCGTGATGCCGTTCTTCGGCAAGCGTGGCTTCGGACGGATGACCGAGGCGATATTCTTGCGCATCTCGTCGTTCTGCCGCTTCAGGACGAGGGCAGGATCGCGGGCGGCGATCGACTTCACCGACTTGCCCGCCAAGGCTTCGCTGTAACGCTTGTCGTGACTGTAAACGTCGGCGAACTGCACGACCTTTCCATCGGGATTCACCCACGTGGTCAAGTACGTGTTGTGCACGGCGACCGGCACGTTCAGATCGATCCGGGTCGTGGCCTTGTTCTTCAGCTGCTGCGCGACATCGCTGCCGCTCCAGCCCTGCACCTGCCCCAGGATGACTTCGGCGAAGCGATCGGGGTAGCGGACGCGGATGCAGCCATGGCTGAAAGTCCGCTCGGACGAATTGAAAAGATGCTTGTCCGGCGTGTCGTGCATGTAGACGTCATGATGATTGGGGAACATGAACTTCAGGCGCCCCAGCGGGTTGCCCGGGCCCGGTCCCTGGATGATCGGCACGTTGCGGATGTCCACCTTCGACCACTTGTAGCGCGACGGGCTGATGACGCGCTTGCCGTCACGGATGCTCATGCCACGGCGGGCCAGCACACCATAGTCGCCACCGCGCAGGTGCGGAAGGATCGAACGAATCTTGATCGATTCCGGCACGCCCCACTCGGGCTGGAAGATGACGTGGTCCATCGTGTCGGAGAACACTGGCGTCTGCGTGTTCGGCTTGCCGACGATGATCCGCTCCTCGTGGAGGACCTCACCCGACTTGACGACCCGCGTCGTGAATTCTGGGATATTGTTCCACACGTACAAGTCACCCATGTCGTCGGGCATCGTGCGCCAGCGTTCCAGGTTGACCAGGAATTTGTCGAGCTTTGCCCGATTACCACCACGATCAGGGCGCGGCGCACGGTCGATGGCGGCGCGGACTTCGGCGTCGATGTAGCGCTTGCGGCCGTAGCCTGCGTTGGACATGTAATTCCGGATGCGGTTCATCAAGGAACGATCAAGGAGATCGTCGTTTTGCGCCTTCGATGCCGCCGCGCCCAGCCGTTCGCGTATGACGCTGACGTCCGGATGGCGGTCACCGACATCGACGCGCTCGTCATTCTGAGGAACCGGCGTCAGAGGTGCCGGATCGATGTCGCCGCGCTCGGTCAAATAGGCCAGGCGCAGGCGCTCGAACTGCGGATGCCGGGGATGGAAGCTGCGCAGGCCCGCTACGGGATCGCCGCCCGCACCCTCGATGGCGCGGAAGACATCGCCCGCGTAAAGCGATTTGGGCTTGGCATCGATCCAGCGCGAGAGATCCGAACCCGTGACGCGGCCGCCCACCGCATGCCATGCGTAGCGCACGGCCGACACGCTGAGATCGACTTCCACGCGCGCCTGATCCTGCGCGGTCTCTGTGTTGATGACGGCCTCCGGCAGCGTGAACTGTGCCGGATCGAGCCCGTAGCGGTCGGCATTGATAAGTTCGTCGCGCAGTTGTTCGCCCGCGGCGGTCAGCCCCGTCGCGCCGGTCCACATGGGTTTCTGACCCGGAACGCGGTACACGCCGTCGATCTGAGACAGGAATGCCTTTTCGACGGCATCCGTCTCGCTCTCCATGCGCAATTCGATTTCAGCGACAATCGCCGCCATGGCAGGTTCGTATGGAGCGGCGAGAACGGGCTCATAAGCGACTGGCGCTTCGACGGCGTCCACCGCGACGGCCACTTTCTGACCGGTCACCGACGTCTCTGGCGACTGGGCAACGGCCCCGTGCCACGTTGCCGACGCCACCAAAGCCGACAACACCATCGCCGGACGCACACCACGCATAGTCGAAACTCCCCTTACCGATGATCCGTTGACACCAATTCTCGACTGATGCCACGGATTTTGCCCCGGTTCATCCCAGAACCGGGCCAGTTCGCGCACTTGAGCCTACCTGAGTTGAAACATGATAAACGACGCGCACGTCGTTTGGCAGCACGCCGCGTTAACGTATTGTTTTTCCAATACGAGCGTAAGACGTAATTGTCCGTAACTGTTGTTTCGAAATGGCAATGCTTATGGCATGGGAACGAGTCCCGTGACCTGCCAGCCGCTGCCCGTGAACGCCATGGTGGCGGTCAGGTCGGGCGTGCTCGATTTTGCATCACGCGCGACGCCCACGGAAAAGGCCGTGGGACCGTCAAAAGCGAACGATTTGATGTTGTCGATGCCAATCGGCGTCTTGGTCTTAGTGCCCGAAGCCGCCGTGGACGTGGCACCCGCCCCAGTTTCAGGCGCCTTGCCCAGTCCGCCGATGGAAATGTCCTTGCCCAGCAATCCACCGATGATGCCGCCGATCTGCCCCATGAGATCGGGGTTCT
This sequence comes from uncultured Alphaproteobacteria bacterium, assembly GCA_963786675.1. Taxonomy (GTDB): domain Bacteria; phylum Pseudomonadota; class Alphaproteobacteria; order Rhizobiales; family Hyphomicrobiaceae; genus JAGVSR01. The sequence continues at coordinate 167,876 of CAWAZY010000004.1, forward strand.
TGGTGGCCAGACCGCTCACCGCCTCCTTGAGCGTCTTGCCTTCCTTGTAGATGCGGATCAGCCCGGGCGGCGTCACGACCGTATTCAGCACGCCATCGACCATCTTAGGCAGCAGCGGCGTCTTGAGTTGATCGGCCAAAGCTCCAGAGTTGCCGCCGGCCGAGGTCGCGACCTTTTTCAGGCTCTCTTCCATTTTGGCGGTGACGTAGGGGCGCAGCGACTCCCGCACCTTGGGAAAATCGATGCCGGCGTTGAGCCCGGCCTCATTGCCCGCCTCCAGCGCGTTGCGGAGCTGCCAGCCCGAATAGGCGGGCCACGCCACATAAAAGAGCCCCGCCGCGATCACGAGCAGTCCCAGCAAGCGCGTCATGTCCGCCTCATTCCACCGGTTGTCCCTGGACGTCACTTCTAAGGGACATTTCAGACGTCGTCACGAAATGCCGCCCGGGAGCCCACAGGCGGCTGGATTTCCAGGGATAACTGCCCGCCGCCGCACCCCCGTGAGGCGGAATCGCTCTATCAGATGGGGTCACCTTCCAGCGGCGGACCCATGCCCCCTGTTGCCCAGCGCAAAACCGAACCTCCCACCGATCTCAGCGCCGCGCTGGCGGTGCTGGAGCGCGTGTTCGGCTACCACGCCTTCCGGCTGCACCAGTCGGCCATCGTGGAGACGGTGCTCGCCGGCCGCGACGCGCTGGTCCTCATGCCGACGGGCGGCGGCAAGTCGCTCTGCTACCAGATCCCCGCCCTCGTGCGGCGCGGCACCGGCATCGTCGTCTCGCCGCTGATCGCGCTCATGCAGGATCAGGTCGACGCGCTCAAAGCCGCGGGCGTCCAGGCGGCCTTCCTCAACTCGTCGCTGACCTTCCCCGAGCAGCAGGCCGTCGAGCGGCAACTGAAGGCCGGCGCGCTCGACCTCCTCTACGTCGCGCCCGAGCGCCTCGTGCAGGAGCGCATGCTGGCGCTTCTCTCCGAGATCGACGTCGCCCTCTTCGCCATCGACGAGGCGCACTGCGTCTCGCAGTGGGGCCACGACTTCCGCCCCGAGTACCGCCAGCTGCGCATCCTCGCCGAGCGCTTCCCCGGCATCCCGCGCATCGCGCTGACCGCGACCGCCGACGAGCGCACGCGCGAGGAGATCGTGCAGGAGCTGAGCCTCGAGCGGCGCGGAACGGTTCGTCGCGAGCTTCGACCGTCCCAACATCCGCTACACGATCGCCGAAATGGGCTCCGTCGGCGCGCGCGAGCAGCTCTGGCAGTTCATCGAAGCCGAGCACGCCGAGGACGCCGGCATCGTCTATTGCCTGTCGCGCAAGCAGGTGGAGGAAACCGCCGCCTGGCTGTCATCGAAGGGCCGCAAGGCGCTCGCCTATCACGCCGGCCTCGACCCCCACATCCGCCGCGGCGCGCAGGAACGCTTCCTCGCCGAGGACGGCGTCATCGTCGTCGCCACCATCGCCTTCGGCATGGGCATCGACAAGCCCGACGTGCGCTTCGTCGCGCATCTCAACCTGCCCAAGTCCATCGAGGCCTACTACCAGGAGACCGGCCGCGCCGGCCGCGACGGCGAACCGGCCGACGCCTGGCTCGCCTACTGGCTGCAGGACGTCATCCAGCAGCGCCAATGGATCGCGCAATCGGACGGCGCGGACGCCTTCAAGCAGATCCAGCGCCAGAAGCTCGACGCGCTGATCGGGCTCGCCGAGATGGCCGGCTGCCGCCGTCAGGCGCTGCTCGCCTACTTCGGCGAACGCGGCACGCCCCCGTGCGGCAACTGCGACAACTGCCTGACGCCGCCCGCGACCCAGGACGGCACCGTGCTCGCGCAGAAGGCGCTGTCGACCGTCTACCGCACCGGCCAGCGCTACGGCGTCGGCTATCTGGTCGACATCCTGCACGGCAAGGCGGATGAGCGCTGCATGCGCACCTCCCACGACAAGCTCACCGTGTTCGGCATCGGCCGCGACACCGACCCCGCCATCTGGCGCGGCCTCTACCGCCAGCTCGTCGCGCACGGCCACCTGACCGGCGACGACGAAGGCCACGGCACGTTGCAGCTGACCGACAGCGCGCGCCCGCTCTTGCGCGGCGAGACCGCCTTCCACATGCGCGTCATGCGCGCGCCCGACCGCGCCGCCAAATCCCGCCGCGAGAAAAAGTCCGGCCCCGCCAGTACCATCGCACCCGAGCATCACGCCGCCTTCACCGCCCTCAAGGCGCTGCGCGCGCGGCTGGCGGCGGACGCCAAGCTGCCGCCCTACGTCATCTGCCACGACCGCACGCTTGTGGAACTGGCCGAGAAGCGCCCCGCGACGCTCGACGCGCTGACCGACATCACCGGGCTCGGCACGAGCAAGATCAAGCGCTACGGGCAGGCCTTCCTCGACACGCTCGCCGCCTTCACCGCGCATCCCTTATTGAAGAACCGCCTCTCGGCCACCGTCAACGAGACGCTGGCCCTCCACCTCCAGGGCCTCGACGCCGACGCCATTGCCGCGCGCCGCAAGCTGGAAGCCGGCACGGTCTATGGGCATTTCGCGGAAGCGATTGAGGCGGGCCTCATCGAAGCGCGCGCGGTGCTATCCCTCGACGACGCGGAGACCGACGAAATCCTCGCCGTCTTCGAACGCCTCGGCACTCTAGACAGCGGCAAACTCGGCCCCGCGCATGCGGCGCTCGATGGGCGGTATGACTATGGGGTGTTGAAGTGCTTGCTGGCGGAGTTGGGGTAGGGGGAATTTTATACAGTTGCGATAGATCGCCCTCAGTCGAAGACGCACTTGCCGCTCACCACGTCCAGTCACTGACGCGCAGGGGTGACGATTTTTGGTGTTTTACACAGCGGTAAGTATCGGCGTTGCCTTCTTCGATCGAGACGCACGTCTTGTAGTGTTTGGCCACTCATCCCAAGTTCGGCCGTCGAGCATGCGACCGGCCTTTTTTTTGTTTTTTCCGCCCCACTGCTTGAAATGGAATGCGACCTCGGCGTTTACGCATTGGTCGCGAATAGACCGCACCCACTCAGCCGGCATTGGACGAGCGCCCGGACCGCTTTCGCCTCCAGCAATTGCCCAATGAATACCTGACAGATTTAGATCATCGAGCGGACCGAGCAACGGCTCCAAGCTCAGGAATTTTGTCTTTGCCTTAGTGCGTCGCAAATGGTCAATTCGATACGCATAGTCAGCGCTCTCTACTGAAACCCCCATCCAAACGTTCGCCGGCCAGCGTAGTTGCGTCGATGATTCTTCAAGGCGTTCTGCGCGCTTGGTCAAGACCTGATACGTGTGCTGCGGCGTCTCCTCCATCACAGAGAATACCTTTTTGATAAAGGCGAGCGGCACAGAGTCGTGGAACAAATCCGACATCGAGTTCACGAATATCAGCCTGCCTTTCTTCCAGCGCCGCGGGGCCTCGAGCGAAGACGGATCGATCTTAACGACGCCGTTCCATTTGTACCGCCCGCCCGTCTTGCGTGTCGTGCCCGCGTATTTCTCTTGGCCCATAACAGCCAAGCGTGCAGCCATGCGCATCGCATAGCAATTCGTACATCCAGGCGAGAGGATGGTGCAACCGGCGACCGGATTCCACGTTGCTTCAGTCCACTCGATTCTCGAGTTGGTGGCCATCACATCTTCTCCTTCGCCGGGAAAGTCACGACGACGCCCGGACCGAACGATGGTGCCCCCTTATAGTGGCGGCGGTTGGCCATCGGCGGCTGGCAACTTACTGTCCGTCGTCAGGCTTTTTGGGACAGCTGAGGGTCTGATCTAAGAGAGGGTTCGGCCCATCTGGTTGAAGCTCATGCTGCTGCGTTGAAGTGCTGTCGTCGACGTTGCTGGATGGTTCGTCGCTTGATCTCGTGGCGCCGTTCCAGGATTCGCGCACCGCGTCCGAAGTAGACGTCAGCCGGAGTGAGGTTGTCCAGGCTCTCGTGATAGCGGCGGTGATTGTAGTGCTCGACGAAGCTGGCGATGGCGCACTCGAGGTCACCGGGCAGGTAGTAGTTCTCGAGCAGGATTCGGCTTTTCAATGAGAGGTGCCAGCGCTCGATCTTACCTTGCGTCGTCGGGTGGTAGGGCTTTCCACGGGTGTGCCGCATGCCCTGGGCCTCGAGCCATTCGGACAGATCATTGGCAACGTAGGATGGGCCGTTGTCAGACAACAGCCTCGGCCGCTGATGGGCACCGGCCTGATCGATCCCTGAGGCTTGCAAGGCCAGCTCGAGGGTGGCGGTGACGTCGTCAGCGCTCATCGTGGTGCAGAGCTTCCAGGCGACGATGTAACGAGAGAAGTCGTCGAGCACCGTGGACAGATAGAACCAGCCCCAGCCGGTGACCTTGAGGTATGTGAAGTCGGTCTGCCAGAGCTGGTTGATCGCGGTGGTTGGGTTAGCGAAGCGATCGGCCGCTTTCATGACGATGAAGGCTGGCGAGGTCACGAGGCCCTCGGCTTTCAGGATGCGATAGACACTGGCCTCGGAGACGAAGGTTCTCTCGGCATCGGTGAAGGCGACGGCAACCTCGCGCGGCGAGAGCTCCGGCTGCTCCAGCGCCCGCTCGATGACCTTGTCGCGGATCTCGTCGGGGATGCGGTTCCAGACGCGCTTTGGCCGCGGCTTGCGGTCTTCCAGCGCATCGAAGCCGCCGGCCGCGTATCGATCGAGCCAGGCGTAGAAGGTCGTCTTCGGGATGCCGATCTTGTCGAGCGTGCGTCTGACCGGCAGGTGCGAGGTCTCGACGGCTCTGATGATCTCAAGCTTCTCGGATGCGGGGTATCTCATTCGACATCCTCCCCATCCGCGATCACGCTTTTTTTGAGCAGCCGGTTCTCGAGGGTGACCTCGGCCAGCGCCTCCTTGAGTTGACAAGCTTCGGTGCGCAGCTGCTTGACCTCGTCGGAAGACGCCTCACGGGCGGTATCGCCGGCGAGCCGCTTCTTGCCGGCTTCGAGGAACTCCTTGGACCACCGGTAGTAGAGGTTCTGGGCTATGCCTTCCTTACGACAGAGCTCGGCGATGCTGTCCTCGCCCCGCAGGCCTTCCAGCACGATGCGGATCTTTTCCTCGGCCGAAAAGTGCCTTCTGGTGGCTCGCCGGATGTCCCTGACGGTCTCCTCCGCGCTCTGCGGCGCCTGCTTGTTGCGCTGTCTCATCGTGTCCCTCCGTGGGGTTACGATGAGCCAGAACCTCTCTCTTAAGCAATCAGCTCAATCTGTCCGGTAGGTCCTGACGGCGAACAGCAACTTACCTGTCCTTCTACTTCAAGCATCGCCAGCGCATCTCGCCAGTTCTTATCGACGTAAGGGTTTCGAGGATAGGTCTGGTCGTAGCTTGCCATCAGTTGCTTCCGCGTAAGTGAACGGCCAGCGTAGTCACAGCAAAGTTCGCGGCCAAAGTCGGAAAGCGGCGTGTTCATCAGGTGCAGCAGCGGCGTTTTCTCAGCACTAACCTGCCGGACATACCCGAATCTCGCGACGCCTTGCGTCTTATCCTGGCTCTCCTTGTACATAATCTCCTTCATAATCTTGAATCCGCGGGCATGTTTCGAGATGAAAAAAAGGTAGTGAGAAGTGCGATCTTTATCCTCTCTTTCGATGACGTAGGGGATGACGTACTCGTAACCCAGGTCCTCGGTTACAGCCTCTATAAAGGCTTCGATTAGCACCTCTTCGCGCTCATTTGCCCGCATATCCTTCACCACTTGGCGAAGACTCTCAGCACGCTTCGGCCCGAATAGGGCATCCATATGCTCTCTTACGAGGTCGTTCGACACTGCCCTATTGATCGCATCGAAGCTGAAGAACAACACCATGTCCGAGCCAAAGCCGCTGACCAGTGCTCGCACCAGCGGCAAAGAGAGCCCCGCGTACCCAAAAGGGTCGATGAAGCTAAATGACGGGACATTGTTGCTACTGGCGAAAATCTCGACCAGTTCCTCGTCCACCGGTCCAGTGCGGAGGCGTGGGGGTAATTTCAGTGTATCGTATCCCGGCAGCTCTTTCAGGTTCTCGCGCAGCTGATTGATGTGGTCCGGGTCTAAATCATTCAGCAGTGCACCGACGCACGCACTGAGCTCGGGCTTCGAGATGACATGCTCCATGACGAGGAGCGGCGTCGACTTTACCCCATCAATCTTCCCAGTGCCGGCAAAGAGATCTACGTAGCGAAGTCGAGGCGGATTGTTCGTCTTGACGACGCCGTAGAGAATGCTCGCCCATTGCTTGAAGTACTCGACTACAATTCTAGTCTTGATCGCCGAAGCATGGCGTTGAGGCGTATCGAAGAATTTGTCCGTTCTTCTCACCAGGGTTCCTCCGCTCGTAGACTGAAGTTCATCTACGTTTGTTCATGCTTCGTTCTGAGCTTGTTAATCGTGTTCGCCGTCTACGTAAAGTGCATTGTCGCGAGCTGGGAAGTATCCGCTGGATGCGTTCGAGCGACTGATCCATCGCAACGATCTAAAATCTGATGTCGGACTGCACTGAGAGCAGCGTTATCAACAAGCCCTCCACTTGCCCGGATCCCCGCCTGCGCGGGGATGACGTTGTGGGTGTGGGGCGCGCGTGCCCCCCCCCCAAATTCCTTATCCTCGCCCCCGCACACCGCGCCTAGTCTGACCGCTCCCGCGCCACTCGGGGGTCGCCGTCCGGAGGCGTCTTGACGGCGAGGTGCGGGCTTGGGATCGGAAGGACAACACGCGGCTCACGCAGCCAACCCTTTCGCGGCGTTCACACCCCCTGTCCGTAAGGCAGGCATTTGGATTGTGCCATAACTACAGGTAGCTCGCCGAGGCCGGGGTAAAAGCTCAGACCCCCGGTTCAAAAGACCAAGTAACGGGGCGCCGCGGCGTCACTGATCACACTTTCGGAAGACCGAGGCACCGCTGCGCCCCGCTCCCGAACTTTCTTTATTCCACCGCGCGATCTGTGGATCGCGGGGCGCTCACTTTGCTTTGCTTGCCTCCGGCAAGACCCCGCCCTCGATATCTGTTTCCACCCGCGCTGTCCGTGGACGGCGGGGCGCGCGCTCTTGCTTGCCCACACTCGGCAGGCGGTGTGGGGCGCACTATTCGCCCACACTCGGCAAGCCGGTGTGGGGCAGTTGCCCACACTGCGCAGGCGCGTGTGGGTTTTGCCCACACGCGGCAGGCCGGTGTGGGACGCACTTTTCTTGCCCGCCTCCGGCAGGACTTTAGTTGCCCGCCTCCGGCAGGCCCGTGGGGATTAGAAGGCCGGCGCCACGCCTCGAGCCAGATCGGCGCGCTGCCGCTGTCCACGATTTCGATATCGCACTTGGGCAGCTGATCCGCCATCTTGCGCCGGGCATCCTCAGGGTCGCGTCCGTGGACCTTGTGAATGTAATCGTCGCTTCCCCGGCCGCACGAGATCCGCGCCTGGTAGATGCGTCCGTTGAGGTCCTTGGCGGTCTCAGACAGCGCTTGCTTCTGATCCTCGGGGAGCGTGACGATGTGGGTGGTGAACATGATCATCGGCAGGCCGATGAAAAGAACGAAGCCGTACAACAGAATGTATTTCATGTGGCCCTGCCCGCGACGCCCTGAACGCACCGGACCACGTATACAGAGGTTGCATTGACATAGCGTAAAGCACCCACACCGGCCTGCCCAGTGTGGGCAGAAAAATGTGCGTCCCACACGCGGCAGGCCGGTGTGGGGTGCTTTGGATTGGCCTCGGGTCCCCCACACGCGTTACACTACGGTCAAGCGCACCCCGGCGCTGACAGAAAGGATGTGCGCCATGGCCATCGATCCCATCTGGTTCATGATTGCCGGCTATGCCGGGATCGCGGTGCTGGTCGCGCTCGCGGTGGTCTGGTACGCAAAACGCAAGTGAGCGCCCCTTGCCGGAAACGTGCTTCCCGCCTACGCCTGCGCGATGATTGACCTCGCAGCACTCCCACCCGGGCCACAAATCTACGTCGATGCCGATGCCTGTCCGGTGAAGGCCGAGGCCGTGCGCGTCGCCGCGCGGCATGACCTGACGATCCATTTCGTTTCCAACAGCTGGATGCGGCTCGACGATTATCCGCTGATCCGGCGCGTGATCGTCGCGGAAGGGCCCGACGCCGCCGACGATTGGATCGCCGAACGCGCGGGCGCCGTCGACGTCGTCGTCACCGCCGATATTCTGCTCGCCGCGCGGTGCGTGAAGGCCGGGGCGCAGTGCATCGGTCCCAATGGCAAACCGTTCACGGAGGCCAACATCGGGTCGGCGGTGGCGATGCGCGACCTGCAGCGGCATCTGCGCGAGACGGGCGAGAGCCGCGGGTTCAACGCGTCCTTCACCCCGCGCGACCGGTCCCGCTTCCTGGAGGCGATGGAGCACGCGGTGCAGGCGGCCAAAGCGCCGGGTGTAACGGGTTGCGGGCTATCGCGTCGTGGCGCGGTCCCAGGGCCAGGCGCCGCAGCGTTCCACGAGGGCCGCGCGCGCGGCCGCGATCCGTTCGGGATAGTCGGTGCGGAAGGCCTCGGCGACGACTTTTTCCAGCATGCAGTTCAGACCGTTCAACGCCCACAGCTCGGAGGGATGCTCGGTGGCGGCCTCCAACCTCTTGCCGTTGGCCAGATCGATCTCACGCTGGAGGAAGTCGAACAGCACCAGCGCCTCATCGCGGGTTAATTCGATGGTCGTCGTCTCTGTCATCGTACTGTCTTCCCCCCGATCATCAGGCGCGCGCCCGCAACGCCTCATGTGAAAGCGCCCCAGGACTCACCCCTTATAGCAGAACGGCGCGGACCAGACCCCGCCGTGCGTCAGGTCTCGCGGGGCGAAAACTTCGCAGTTCGAATGAAACTCCGGGGCCACCTGCCGTGTTTGAACTGACATGGCCGGCATGCGGGCTCGGACCCTTATGACCTTGGCCCGAAAGGGTCCGGCGCGGTTTACCAAGTTCCGAAATCGGCTTGCCGGGATCGGCCACCCGGGATCTCAGCCCGCTTTCGCAGTAAAATCAGGCTCGGCGGCCAGGACCGGCGGCGTGAGTTATCGTCAGACCGTTGGAAACGAAATCTCAAGCCCGGAAGGCGAGGATGTGCCATCATGCGGGCTTGCCGTTCGTTCGCGGCCGGGCCATCTTTCAACATTCACCCATTAGAGGCAGGACCCCCAGTGACCGGAACCATTCTCAAAACGCTGATCGCGGCGGTAACGCTGGCGATCTTCATGGCGGGGCCGGTCGCGGCACCCGCTGAAGCGCAGACGGCGGCAAAGTCCGCCTCGAAGTCCAAGCCCCTGAAGGGCAAGAGCTACTATGGCCGCCGGGGCGGCTATTCGTACAAGTCCAGCGACGTTGTCGGCTCGACCACCAAGATGGACCCGTCCATGAACCGGCGCTCGAGCGGTGGACCGCTGGGCGGCGATTTCTTCTACGAGACGCCCTGGTCGCCATTCGGCGGCAACACGCACTACATGAACTGATAAGGTTCGACCGGACAAAAAAAGGCGGCGCGATCCCAGATCGCGCCGCCTTTTCATTTGCGTGGTCTCATACGCTGAGCAGCAGGTGCTCGCGTTCCCACGGACTGATGACGCGCATGAATTCTTCGAACTCCGAGCGCTTCATCTGCAAATAGACGTGACAGAACTTCTCACCGAGCACTGCCGGCAGATCGGTGCTCTCCTCGAATTCCAAGAGCGCTTCGAGCAGGCCGCGCGGCAATTGATGATCGTTGCGATAGGCATTGCCGATCACGGCATTACGCGGCGCCAGCTTTTTCTTCATGCCCAGATACCCGCACGCCAGACTGGCCGCGATGGCGATATAGGGGTTCGCATCCGAGCCCGGCAGCCGGTTTTCGATGCGGCGCGCGGCCGGACCCGACACGGGGATGCGCAAGCCCGCAGACCGGTTGTCTAATCCCCACTCTACGTTGATCGGCGCCGCACCGCCGGGCACGAGCCGGCGATAGGAATTCACGTAGGGCGCGAATAGGCACATCGCCTGGGGCAGATAAGTTTGCTGCCCGGCCAGGAAGGCATGGAATAACGGTGTCGGCTCGCCTTTGGCATCGGTGAAGATGTTTTTGCCCGTTTTCACATCCACAATGCTCTGGTGAATGTGCATGGCGCTGCCGGGTTCGTTTTCCAGCGGCTTGGCCATGAATGTCGCATAGCAGCTGTGCTTGAATGCCGCTTCGCGAATGGTGCGCTTGAACAGAAACACCTGATCGGCGAGGTTGACCGGATCGCCGTGAACCAGGTTGATCTCGAGCTGCGCGGCGCCGCCTTCCTGAATGATCGTATCAATCTTCAGATACTGCAGTTCGGCAAACTCGTAGATATCGTCGACGATCTTGTCGTACTCGTCGACCGCGCCGAGGCTGTAGGCCTGCCGGCCGGAGCCCTTGCGCCCAGACCGTCCCGTCGGCGGCTCCAACGGATAGTCGGGATCGGGATTGGTCTTGGTGAGGTAGAATTCCAGCTCCGGCGCCACGACCGGCTGCCAGCCCTCCTTGCGGTAGAGATCAAGGACGCGGCGCAGCACCGCGCGCGGCGCGATTTCAACCGGGTCTCCGTTCTGCCACGTCGCATCGTGGATGACTTGCGCCGTCGGGCTCGACGCCCACGGCGAGGGGCGAATGGTCGTCAGGTCGGGGACCATCATCAAGTCGCTCTCGGCGTAGAGCGCCTCGCCATCGTCCTCAAAGCCGACATACTCGCCGGTGATCGTCTGATGGAAAATTGAGATCGGCAGATGCACGGGCTCGAGCTTGACGAACTTCTCGACCGGCATGGTCTTACCTCGTGCCACCCCCGCGATATCGGGAACGGCGCAGTCGACCTCCTCTATCCGGTGCTCGCGCACCCAGCGGCGGACCCCCTCTGCGGTCGTGCCTGAGCCTAAAGCGGCTTCATCATCAGTGGAGGGTTTCAGATCGGCCGTCATGATCACACCTTGGAACGGTTGGCGAGTGGCGCAGGAGGACCGGTCCAGCTTGGCGGCGCGGCCCCTGGAACGGGGAGGAAGATTCAATCTAATCGATTGTATATTCTAGATATTTCACGCCCACGCTGGCTACGCATTGCAGCGGAACGCGACCGCGCGGTCGACGTGACTGCCCCCGTATAATGTGATCACAAACCCGAACCAAACTCAAGCCGGGGCGATCGCGGACGTGTAATCCGCCGGGTTTCTAGGGCGATTTGGAAAGAATGGCCTCCCCGATAAACGCCATGCCTTGGCTTATATCGGCATCAATTGCGGCCCGGAGTCCAGCCGGGTCTCGGGCTTTCATCGCTGCGATGGCGAATTCGTGATGATCTTCGATGGTCGAGGTGCCGATGCGCCCATAGGCCATGCGCATGAACGGCCCGAACTGCAGCCAGATACTTTCAACGAGCGCCAGCAGCATACCGGCATCGGCGCGCCGATAGACGGCGAAATGAAATTCGAAGTTGCCGCGCATGTAGCCTTCGATATCGCCGGTGGACATGGCCCGGTCGATCTTCTTGTCGGTCGCGGCGATGGCCGCGATATCGGCGCTGGTCAATCGCCCCAGCGCGCGGACGGCAAGTTCAGGCTCAAGAGCCCGGCGCGCAAACAAAATCTGGTCGAATGTCTCGCGCGTCATCGGTTGCACGAGGACGCGGCGATTGTCCTGAAGCAGCAGCGCGCGCTCAGCGATCAAGCGTCGGACGGCCTCGCGCACCGGCATGGCGCTGACCCCCAGGGCTTCCGCCAAACCACGCAACGTGACCGCAGCACCTGGCCTGATCCCACCGAAGAGAATTTGCTCGCGGATCCGCCGGTAGACCTCCTCGTGGGTGGTCAACCCAACGACGGTCGCGGAATCCCGGCCGTCATCTCCTCCTGAACCAGAAGCCGTTCCGGACGCTGCACTCGCGAGCCGCTTCATGGGCAAACAGCTCCAAGATTCCAATCGGTTGCTGAAATCCGCGAGTAGGAATTGGACGTCCTTTCGACAGGTAGTGCCAATTTCCTGACCACGTGATCAGCATTTTGTTCAAACGACACTCTTGTAGCGCGGGAATTTTGTGATCACAATGGCCCGGCGTTGCAGACCGGGCACTGGCCCGGGCCAAACCCGGCTTTAGTCGCGACGTTGTATCGCTGAGGGAGGCCTTCTGAATGGCGAAGCACTTGAAATCCAATCACGCGCTTTTTGCGGGTGTCACGTTGAGCGCCTTGGCGTTCGTGTCGTCAGCATTCGCGGCCGACCGCGAAGTCCGGGTTTTCAACTGGTCTGACTATATCGACGAGTCGATCCTGGAAGACTTCACCAAGGAAACCGGCATCAAGATCACGTACGACGTTTTCGACAGCAACGAAGTTCTCGAAACCAAACTTCTCGCCGGCAAGACGGGTTACGACATTGTCGTGCCGACCGGTGCGTTCCTGTCGCGCCAGATCAAAGCTGGCGTCTTCCAGAAGCTCGATAAGGACAAACTGCCCAACATCAAGAACGTCTGGAAGGATATCGCCGATCGCACCGACGTCTACGACCCCGGCAACGAACACGCCATCACCTACATGTGGGGCACCACCGGCATTGGCTACAACGAAGGCAAGATCAAGGAGCGCATGGCGGATGCACCCGTCAACAGCTGGGATCTCGTTTTCAAGCCCGAACTCGCCGCGAAGTTCAAGGACTGCGGCATCTTCATGCTCGATAGTCCCGACGATATTATTCCTTCGGCATTGAAGTATCTGGGCCTCGATCCCAACACCACGGATCAGGAAGAACTGAAGAAGGCCGCGGATCTGTTGAAGGCCGTGCGTCCGAACGTTCAGAAGTTCCACTCTTCCGAATACATCAATGCTCTCGCGAATGGCGACATCTGCATTGCCGTCGGCTGGTCCGGCGACATTCTGCAGGCTCGCGATCGCGCGGATGAGGCTAAGAACGGCCACGTCATCGCCTACGCCATTCCCAAGGAAGGCGCGCTGATGTGGTTCGACATGATGGCCATTCCGAAGGATGCCACCAACGTCGCGGAAGCCCACGAGTTCCTGAACTACATCCTCAAGCCGGAAGTGATTGCCAAGGCCTCGAACTACGTGAACTACGCCAACGGCAACAGCGCCTCGATGGAGTTCATCAACGACGAGGTGAAGAGCGACACGGCGATCTATCCTGACGAAGCGACAATGGGCAACCTGTTCGTCAAGCTCGCCTACGACGCCAAGACACAACGCAGCGTCACGCGCCTTTGGACGGGCATTGTGACCGGAAAATAGCAAACACTTTGAACCGCGCCGGAGCCCAACTCCGGCGCGGTTTTCGCTTGTGCGATCCTATGACTGCCGATCACGGTTGCCACAGCGCCGCGAGCGGCTCCAGACGGGGAATAATCATGACAGCGTCGTCGGCCACCAGCACTACGAACGGGGCTGCTTCTGCCCCCATGGACCGCCGTTTGGGCTTGCGGACCGCCGCACCCCAATCGGGATTTGCGCCCTGGAAAGATCCGGCGATCAAGCCCATAGTTCGCTTTGAAAACGTCACCAAGAGATTCGGCGACTTCGTCGCGGTAGACAACCTCACGCTCGACATCTACGAGCGCGAATTTTTCGCGCTGCTGGGACCTTCAGGCTGCGGCAAGACTACCCTGCTGCGCATGCTGGCTGGCTTTGAAAAGCCAACCGAGGGCAAGGTCCTTGTCGATGGACAGGACATCACGGATCTGGCGCCCTACGAGCGGCCAAATATCAACATGATGTTCCAGTCCTACGCCCTCTTCCCGCACATGACCGTGGAACGTAACGTCGGGTTCGGCCTGCGGCAGGAGGGGATGCCGGCCGATCAGATCGAACAGCGCGTGCAGGAAGCCATGAACCTGGTGGAACTGAGCCAGTTCGCCAAGCGCAAGCCGCATCAGCTTTCGGGCGGCCAGCAGCAGCGTGTGGCGCTCGCCCGCGCCATTGCCAAGAAACCGCGCATCATGCTGCTCGACGAACCGCTGGGCGCGCTGGATAAAAAGCTGCGCAATCAGGCCCAGTTCGAACTCATGCGCATTCAGGAAACGACGGGCACGACCTTCATCATCGTCACCCACGACCAGGAAGAGGCGATGACAGTGGCGAGCCGCATCGCGGTCATGAACCATGGTCTTCTGATGCAGGTTTCGACGCCCGGCGAAATCTATGAAGCACCCCAATCCCGCTATGTCTCGCAGTTCATTGGCGACGTGAATATCCTGGAAGGCAAGGTCGCCGGCGTTGCCAATGGGATCGTCGACATCGAACCGGTTGCCGGCGGCGGCCGCTTCCAGGCCCAAGCCAGCGACGGCCTTTCGGCCGGTCAGCAAGTTTGGCTCGCCGTCCGGCCGGAGAAGCTGAAAATCGGATTGGAGCAGCCGGCCGGATCCGTCAACGTCATCCGCGGCCAAGTCGATGATGTCGGCTATCTGGGTTCGATTTCGCATTATCACGTGCGGACCGATGCCGGACAACGGGTGACCGCACTGCGCACCAACGCGTCGCACAGCGTCGAACGCTCGATCAGCTGGGAAGATCAGGTCTGGCTCGAATGGCCGGTCGATGCCGGCATCGTGCTGACCGCCTGAGCGTACTTATCCCTGTGCATCCTGCACGGCGCAGGGTGCTCGCACCACATACGTCCGGACCAATGACCACCGGTCCGCATACGTGAGACAGCAAAGGACGTCGTAGCTCCATGCGCCGCTGGCTCGTCATCGCAGTGCCCTATGTCTGGCTCCTGCTCCTGTTCCTCGTTCCGTTCCTCATCGTCTTCAAGATTTCGCTGTCGGACGTCGCGACCGCGATCCCGCCCTACGTCCCCACGATCGACATTTCGGGTGGATGGGCTGCCATCTCAGCGGCCATCTCGGAGATGGATTTCGAGAACTACAGCTTCATCTTCTCGGACCAGCTTTATACGTCGGCCTACATGTCCAGCGTCGTCATCGCGGGGATCTCGACGTTCCTGACGCTGCTCATTGCCTACCCGCTCGCCTACGGCATGGCGCGCGCGCCGAGGGAGTGGCAACCGACGCTGATGATGCTGGTGATCCTGCCGTTCTGGACGTCCTTCCTGATCCGCGTCTATGCCTGGATCGGCATCTTGAAAAAGGAGGGCCTGCTCAATCTGTTCTTGATGAATTTCGGCTTCATCGATGAGCCACTGACGATCATGAATACGACCACGGCCGTCTACATCGGCATCGTCTATTCCTATCTTCCGTTCATGGTGCTGCCGCTCTATGCGAGCTTGGAAAAAATAGACAACCGGCTTCTGGAGGCCGCCGAGGATCTCGGCTCGCCGCCTTGGAAGGCGTTCTGGCAAGTGACGTTCCCGCTCTCACTGCCAGGCATCGTGGCCGGCTGCTTCCTCGTCTTTATTCCGGCGGTCGGCGAATTCGTGATCCCCGATCTGCTCGGCGGTTCCGACACGCTCATGATCGGCAAAACCCTGTGGACTGAGTTCTTCAACAACCGCGACTGGCCCGTGGCCTCGGCCGTGGCCGTTGTGCTTCTCCTGGTTCTCATCATACCGATCGTGCTCTTCCAATGGATGCAGCAGCGCCAGAGGGAGGCCTCCTGATGAACACCCGTTTCACATGGTTCAACGCGACCGCGATCGCACTCGGGTTCGCCTTCCTCTACATCCCGATCCTTCTGCTCGTGATCTTCTCCTTCAACGAGTCGAAGCTCGTCACGGTATGGGGTGGCTTCTCAACAAAATGGTATGCGGGCCTGCTCCAGAACGAGCAGTTGATGGATGCCGCCTGGACAACACTGCGCGTGGCGCTCATCTCCGCGACGATTGCAACGGTGCTGGGCACGCTCGCGGCCCTGGTGCTGGTCCGCATGGGACGCTTCCCTGGCCGGACACTGTTCTCGGGAATGATCTTCGCACCATTGGTGATGCCCGAAGTTATCACCGGCCTGTCGCTGCTCTTGCTGTTCGTCGCCATCAACTTCGATCGTGGCTTCTGGACGGTGGTTCTGGCTCACGCCACCTTCACGATGTGCTTCGCGGCCGTCGTCGTGCAGGCGCGGCTCACCGACTTCGATCAGCGGGTGGAAGAAGCCGCGATGGATCTGGGTGCTTCGCCCGTGGCGACCTTCATGCAGATCACGCTGCCGATCATCGCCCCTTCGGTGATCTCCGCCTGGCTGCTCGCCTTCACGCTGTCACTCGACGACCTCGTGATCGCAAGCTTCGCCACCGGACCCGGCGCCACGACGTTGCCGATGAAGATCTACAGTCAGGTCCGGCTCGGCGTGACGCCTGAGATCAACGCCATCTCGACCATCATGATCGGCTTCGTGACGATCGGTGTTCTCGTCGCCTCGTATCTGACGAAGATGCAGGCCTCGCGCGATAAACGCGAGCGGCAGGCCGTCGACGCGGGCGCAGCCTGACTCCGGAAATAGCGTCATCCCCCGGCCCACATCGTGTGTGGGCCGGGCTGGACATGCCGCCGGATCTTCTCCGTTAGGATGCGATAGTTTGAAGGGTACGCTGCCGGGCAGCCCACAAACACAGGATGTCGTGGCCCACGGTGGCCGCTGCGAGTGCCGTGATCTCGGCGTGATCGAACGGCGGCGAGACTTCCACCACGTCGGCGCCCACGATATCCAACGGCTCCAGCCCCCGCACGATCTCCAGTGCCTGCCAAGACGCCAAGCCTCCCGCAACCGGTGTGCCCGTGCCCGGCGCGAACGCGGGATCGAGTACATCGATGTCGAACGAGAGATAAGCCTTGCCGCCGCCAACCCGCGCGCGGATCGCGGCGATCGTCGCATCGACGCCGAGACGGTGCACCTGGGGCGCGGTCAGAACGGCGATGCCGTGGCTTTCGCCATTGTGCGACCGGATGCCGACATGGATCGACCGCTCGACATCAATGAGGCCCGCCCGCACGGCACGCAGAAACATGGTGCCGTGATCCTGACGGCAGCCATCGTCCGTCCAAGTGTCGGAGTGGGCATCGAACTGGATGAGCGCCAATGGACCATGCCGCTCCACATGCGCGGCCAGAAGCGGCAAACTGATGAAGTGATCGCCGCCGAGGGCGAGCAACTGCGCGCCTGACGCCAGGATCTCCCGCGCACCGGCGGTGACGTCATCCGCGATCCGCTCAGGGTGATGCGGTTCGAGATAGAGATCACCCCAATCAATCGTCGGCAACACGTCAAACGGATTGCCGCCATACGGGAAGCTGTCGGCCGAGCCCAGTTCGGCGGAGGCGGCGCGGATGGCGCGGGGCCCGAGCCGCGCACCAGGGCGATTGCTGGTCGCGCCGTCGTAGGGCACGCCGCACACCACGGCGGAGACACCCGCGGCATCGCGCGAATAAGGGCGGCGCAAGAAGCTCAAGGCACCGCCGAAGGTCATTTCCGTCCAACGGTCGCGCGGGTTGCTATTGCGGAAGGCTTGTTCGCCGCACAGCATGCCGGCGGAGACCGGCGCGTGCGCGCCGGGGAGCGATAAAGATACAGGTGTAGAAAAAGATGATTTAGACATGATCCGCCATCCGGTTTTCAATCGGTGACGGGCCTTTGGCGCGGCGAATTCTGCGCCGGGCTGTCCTGCCAATTTGTGATCACAATCATAACCTGCCATCCTACTTTCCGTCAACACCGTCATATTCCTCACGTTGACAGGCCACAATAATGTGATCACAAAGTAGAAAGTTCTGCGGGGTCTGGATCTTAGCGCTGATATGCGGCCAGGGTCCCGCGACCCCAAAAAGCATGCAGGCTGCGCGATGCGGCCCCAGGACCTGACCATGGCCGAAGCCCACACGACCTCGTATTACGCCGCCACCGTCAACGATACGACGCGCTACGCACCGCTCGAGGGCACGGTGAAAGCGGACGTGTGTGTCGTGGGTGGCGGCTTCTCGGGCGTGGCAACGGCCCTCTCACTCGCTGAAAAGGGACGCAAGGTCGTCCTTTTGGAATCGAACCGGATCGGCTGGGGCGCGTCCGGCCGCAACGGAGGTCAGTGCATTGCCGGCATCAGCGGCGAAGGCGAGATCGAGCGGCAGTTGGGCTCAGATGGCGCCCGGCTCATCCGCTCTCTGCGCTATCTCGGCCACGACATCATCCATGAGCGCATCGCCAAATACGGCATCTCGTGCGACTGGAAAGATGGCTGGATGGAAACCGCCGCACGGCCGAAGCATTGGGACGCCATCCGTCGCTATTACGACGACCGGGTGGCCGACGGCGAAGGCGCGCATCACGAATTGATCGAGCCGCAGAATCTTTCCGCAGTCCTCGATACGGACGCCTATCACGGCGGCATCATCGACCGCCGCAGCGGTCACTTGCATCCGCTCAATCTGTGCATGGGCGAAGCCCGCGCCGCGGCATCGCTCGGTGTTGCCATCCATGAAGACTTCTCACGTCGTCGAACTGAAGGGCGGCCCAAAGCCGTTCGTGCGCACGGCACGCGGTCGCGTCGAAGCCGATTGCATCGTTCTGGGCGGCGACACGTCACATCAGTTCGAGCGCGGCAAGCTGTGGGGTCTGCAGTTTCCAACCGGCAGCTACATCATCGCCACCGAACCCCTCGACGAGGAGACGGCGCGGGCGATCAATCCGCAGGACCTCGCCGTTTGCGATAGCAACACGGTGCTCGACTATTTCCGGCTCTCCGGCGACAGGCGCATGCTGTTCGGCGGCCGCTGCAATTACTCCAACCGCGATCCTGGCGACATCACCGGAACGATGATGGACCGGCTCGTCGAAATATTCCCGCGACTCGAAGGACGGCGCGTCGATTTCACGTGGGCGGGACGCATTGGCATCGTCCTGACGCGCGTGCCGGCCATCGGCCGCATGGAGCCCAACGTCTATTACATGCAGGGCTATTGCGGGCACGGCGTGAACGCCACGCACATTGCCGCTGACATCGTCAGCGATGCAATCTGCGGCACCACCGAGCGCCTCGACCTGTTCGACAAGATCCGGCATATCCGCCTGCCGGTGGGCCGCTGGGCGGGCAACCAGATGCTGGCGCTTGGCATGATTTACTATCGGCTCCGCGACATGATGTGACGCCCACGGGCGTCCGCTCCGGAGCCGTCAGAGACCCAGCGCCTGCATGATTTCGTTCTGCGCCTGCCGGGTCGCCGGCTTCCAGGGCGCGACATTGGAAGCGACCAGATTGGCCTCGGACTTCAGGATCACCCCGTCGTCAAGGACGCGCAAACCATTGGCCGCAAGCGTCGCGCCAGTGGACGTGATGTCCACGATCAGATCTGCCGTGCCCGCGGCCGGCGCGCCTTCCGTGGCTCCCAGGCTTTCGATGATGCGGTAATCGGTGACGCCCTTCTGCGCGAAGAAGCGGCGGGTGGTGTTGACGTACTTGGTGGCGACACGGAACCAGCGGCCATGCTCGCGGCGAAACCCGCCCGCGATTTCATCCAGGTCCGCCATGCTGCGCACATCAATCCAGAAGTCGGGAACCGCGACCACCACGTCGGCATGCCCGAAACCCAGCGCCTTCAGGAATTCCACGCGCTCGTCGGCGTCGGTCATCTGTTCGCGGACCAGATCCTCGCCCGTTACACCCATGTGGGCCCGGCCTGACTTCAGGTACCACGCGATTTCCGACGCCGAGATGAAAGCGACATCGACCGCGGGCAATCCCGCAATCTCTCCGCGATAGCCGCGCTCGTTGCCGGTCTTGCGCAGGTTGAGACCGGCCTTGGAAAACATTTCGATCGTCTGTTCCATCAGGCGGCCCTTGGAGGGAACCGCCAGCACCAGCCGCTCGGTGGTCATTGGGTGCCTCCCGCGATGACGCTCAAGACCCGCTCGGTGTGAATGGCTGCGCCAACCGCCGGCACATCGGTCTTGGCGCCGGCCGCTTCCATCAGATCGTCGTAGCGCCCGCCGCCCGCCAGCGGGCTTGCCGGCCCCAGTTCAGGTGCGAGAATCTCGAAGACGAAGCCCGTGTAGTACTCAAGCTGCCGCCCGAACTCGGCTGAGAATTCCGAATGCACGACGTCCACGCCCAGTTCGCTCATGTACTGAAGCCGCCGGTGATAGGCATCGAGCACCGGGGCCAGCGCCGAACCGCGTTCGCGCAGCAGATCCTTCATGCACGCGCCCGCCGCCTTGGCTGGACCGGAAATCGCCAGATACCGCTCGATCAATGTCACGCTGTCGGGCGAAAGCGGCTCGGCGTTCGCGTCGGCCACGCGCCACATCAAATTTGATGCCACCTCCGCGACGGTGCGCGTGCCGGTGATCTCGACGTTATGCCGGGTGAGAAAATCGATCACGGCCTTTTCGGATGCCGCCAGATCATCGGGGTCGATGGCCGCCCGCAGGTCTTCGGGAAGCGATCGCAGCGTTTCGGTGCGCGGAACCGACAGCCGCTTCAACTCGACGCGAAACGCCTCGGGCCGCCAGAACAGATGCGTCAGAAACTGGCGCCAGCGATCGGGCATCTCGATGGCGCGGATCAATGTCCGGAACAGGGCAAGGTCACCAATGCGCAGCTTGAAGGTCTTCAATCCCGCCGCGCGCAGGGCCTCGATGATCGTGGCCACGGTCTGCGCGTCGGCCCGCTCGCGATCGATCACGCCGAAGCTCTCGATGCCGGCCTGACGGAATTCACGCGGGTGCGCACTGTCGGCGCCCACGGGCTGAAACCGGAAGGCTGGTCCATTGTAGCAGTAGCTGCCCCGGGCGTTGCCGTCCGGGTGACGTTCTAGATGCAGGCGGCAGGTCGGCACCGTCAGATCGGGTCTGAGGCACAGTTCGTCGCCGTCGGGATCGGTGAAGACGTAGGTGCGGGCGCGCAACGACTCGCCGATCACGTCGAGGAAGATCCCCGCCGGTTGGATAATGGCTGGCGAAACAGCCTCGTGCCCGGACTTGATGAAGACCTTCATGATCTTCTGGGCCTGGGCTTCGAGGGCTTCGAACTTGCGCGCGGTCTCGGCCGCCATCGCTTAACTCTCCATCTGCCCATCCCCCGCGCACGGGTCGACGGGATGATCCTGACTACACCTGATGCTGCGCGAGGATTTCGCGAACCTTGGCGACGAGTTCATTCTCCGGAACGGAGACCTGCGCCGGACGCGCTGCCTTCCATTCCGCATTGTCCTTGATAGCCGCGGCGGCCTTGGCGCCTTCGATGAGATCCTTCAGCGTTACTTCGCCCCGCGCGCGCTCGTCGCCGCCCTGGATGACGACGAGGGGCGCGCCGCGCTTATCGGCGTATTTCATCTGCGCCTTCATGCCGGCCGAGCCCAGATACATTTCGGCACGGATACCGGCCGCGCGCAAATCCTGGGTCATCTTCTGGTAGGCGGCGAGCTCGGCCTTATCCATTACGAGAACGACCACCGGGCCCAGCGTGCGGTGCGCCGATTGCCCGAGCGAGGCCAGTGCGGCCTGCAGGCGCGAGACGCCGATGGAGAAACCGGTGGCGGGAACCTTCTGCCCCGTGAAGCGCGCGACGAGATCATCATAACGGCCGCCGCCGCCAACCGAACCGAAGCGGACCACCTGCCCGTCGTCGTTCTTCACTTCAAACAGCAGCTCCGCCTCGAATACGGGGCCGGTGTAGTATTCCAGACCGCGAATGACGGAGGTGTCAAAGGCGATGCGCGTGTCGTCGTATCCCGGCACCGCGCTATCCACGGAGACTTCGGCGTATCGAGCAGCTCCTGCATGCCTTCCAACGTGCGGCGCGTTGCCGCTCACGCTGGCCAGCGCTCACTCGAGAGCACCGGCACGGTCCGACCCTGCGAAGCCGTGAGAAATTTGGTGATGGTGGCAACCGGCGCTCTCGCCAAGTCCGGCACCGGGCGTGAAATCGCCGCTCTCATCCTTGCGGCCCTTGCCCAGGAGTAGCGCAACGCCTTCGACGCCGAACTTGTCGAATTTGTCCATCGCCCGCAGCACGGTCAGGCGGCGCGCAGCATCGGCGGGTGCCAGCCGGATCGATGCCCGCCAGTTCCAACACAGTCCATCGAGCACTTTGCGGTTGTTGACCTTCACGACATAGTCGCCGCGCGCGATGCCGAGCGCCTCCAGCGTGTCGGCGGCCAGCATGCACATCTCGGCGTCGGCTGCGATGCTCTCCGCGCCGACGGTATCGGCGTCGAATTGCGTGAACTGGCGATAGCGGCCCGGACCCGGCTTCTCGTTGCGGTACACACTTCCCGTCGCATAGCGGCGGAAGGGCTTGGGCAGCTTGTCGAAGTTCTCCGCCACATGCCGCGCCAGCGGCGCCGTCAGATCGTAGCGCAACGAGATCCACTGTTCGTCCTCGTCCTGGAACGAGAACACGCCCGCGTTCGGGCGATCCTGATCGGGCAGGAACTTGCCGAGCGCGTCGGTGTATTCCATCGCCGGCGTTTCCAACGGCTCGAAGCCATAGCGCTCGTAGACCGACCGGATCGTCGCCAGCATGGCCTGTTCGGCGCGCAGTTCCGCAGCGCCGATATCGCGCAAGCCCTTCGGCAGGCGCGGTTCGGGACGCACCGGGGCGTTTGGATCGTCTGGGGATTTGGCCATAACATCGCAAAAGTTGTAGCGGCGCGAAGCACCGGGACGGCGTCAGTGGCGCCTTATAGCGAATAGCGGGTGTCTGGCAAAGCAAGCCCGTGGCCGGACGCCGGGTTCAGGTGCGGCGAATGCGGTTGACCAGCTGACGCAGATGGGGGCTGCGCCGCGCCTGCTCCCGGACTCGGGCCATCGCAACCCTGGGCCAGGCCTTGGCACGCAGCGGGGCCGACACCGAGACCAGCGGCTCGGGCACGATGCCAAAGCCGTCTTTGAAGGGGTAGTCGCCGATGCCCATATCAAAGGTGCGCACACCGCGGGCGAGGAAGTAGCGCATGGT
This sequence comes from uncultured Alphaproteobacteria bacterium, assembly GCA_963786675.1. Lineage (GTDB taxonomy): Bacteria > Pseudomonadota > Alphaproteobacteria > Rhizobiales > Hyphomicrobiaceae > JAGVSR01. The sequence goes on from CAWAZY010000004.1 coordinate 190,699, forward strand.
TTCCAGGATCACGAGCCGGCCCGGCGACAGGCGCTTCCAATCGCCCCCCGCCGTGGAAATGCGCAGAAGCGTGAACGTGTCGCCGTCGCTCAGCCCCAAAAGGCAGGCCCCTGTTTCGTCGCCGGCCCCGAGTGTGAACAGATGCGCCGAGCCGGCAGGGACCCCGCCCCGCAGGACCTCCGCATAGAACTGCGAGTACTGGGGCCGGTCGAGGACATACCCGCCGCCGGCCTCGTTGCGCCGCGCAGCCTGTTGGGCTTCCAGCGTCGCGTAGGCGGCGTCGAGACCCTCGCCGGGCTCCGGCCGGCGAAACCACGTCGCGCCCCGTTCAGCCCAAAGCCGTCCGCACCGCTCCGCTTCCTTGCGATACTTCTTGCCGAGGCCGCGCAGCATGTCTTCCACGGTCCCCGGCAGATGCAGGGCATGGCGGCTGTGACGCGCCGGACGAGCACCGGGAACCAACGCCAGCGGATTGGGGCGGCCGCCAATCGTCAATGGCATGTTTTCAAGTTCGATCAGATCGAAGCCGTTGAGCGCTGCGCGAAGTGCACGCCAGAGTGCTGTGATGGCAGCGGCTTCGGTTGGCACCGCCGGTCCAAGCCATGCGCCGCCATAATCACTGACGCCGCATGACGGCACGCGCACGACGCGAAGGCCGCCCTCGCGCTGCGCGATCAAGGGAAGAAAGAGAACACGCTCCCGCGTTGCGGCATCGAAGACGTCGAGCGCCAGGCACGTCACGTCAGACGCGGGCGTCAGGTGACTAAACAGGGCCTGGAGCCACAGCGGCGACTGGAAGACGCCACCGGCCGCACTCCGCGCCACGTCCAGTGCCGCCGTCACGACGGCGGCGGGCCCATCGATCCGATGGATGGCGTAGCGCTGGTTCAAAGCCGTCCGCCTTGCGGGAAGCCCGGGATGCGCGTCCGATGATGCCCCCGACGCCGTGTGCGGCGCCAAGAGCGTCATTATTCGGCGGCCTGGGGAAGATCGACGACGTGTCCCAGCTCGGCCTGGTCGAGACGGAACTCGATCGCGCGGCGGGACTTGCGCGCCTTTTTCAAAATTCCCGACCGCTTGACGCCCGCCTGAAGCACGGCCTTGGCGTAAAAGCCCGGACCTGTCGTGTTACGGCTGCGCGGCGCGATGCCGATTTTGTCGCGCAAGATCCCGTTGGCCATGTTGATGATCTGGGAGCGGCGGATGTTCTCCGTCCAGTACTCGGTCGTCATCGAGATGTTGAGGCAGTCGAGGTTCTCGACACGATGGGGCGCGTTGAGCGGCCAGTGCAGCATATCGCCCGGACCGATTTCGAACACCTGGGCCTGTGCGTCGTAGGACTGGTCATAGGGGATATCGACCTCGACCTCGTAGAGCGCGATCTTTTCAAGTTGCTCGCCGGTCAGATATGGCGCGGCCGCCGGGTAGAGATAAACCCGTTTGCGCCCGTGCAGCTGCCACAGCGACTGGCCGGGCAGATCCATGTGGTAGTAGACCTGGGCGTTGGGCGAAGAAATCAGGATCCCGCACGTGCGGTCGAACGTTTCGTAACCGGGCACGTTGGCGCGGATCTCTTCGAAGATCTGATCGAGCACCTCTCGGTAGCGCTTATCAACCTGTCCAACGTTGCGCAGGTTGAGCCACATGCGGCCGCGCTTGATGGCCTCGATGACCTCCGCGCCCGAAAGATTGCCGATATCGCCTTCGCGCCAGAGCCGCCGGTTGGATCCCTGCGGACCCATTTCGACGAGCGCGTAGTGCTGGCGCGGGTAGCCCTCGATCAGCTCGGCCAGTGCGTCGAGCGAATAGAGCGGGTCCTGCGAGAGCCGGTGCGTCAGATGCAGCGGAGCGGCGGCCCAGTTCGCGGTATGCTCGGGAGCCCAATTGGTGAAGATCGGTTCGGTCATCAGATCATTCCTACGCCAGATAAGCGGATGTCTGCATTTGAAGCAAAGCCCAGGCCAAGCGCCGGGTCGCCAGCCGGCCTTGGTCTAACGTGCCAACGGGGGGGGCAATTGACTTGTTTTAGGGCACTTTGGGCGCCTCGGCCAACTGCGGCCCTTCGCCATGGCAGGGGTCAACGCGCCAAAGCCGGACAGAAACGTGCCCAAGCGGCCACGTTCGGTCTTTTGTTGCCAGAACTGGGCCGGATCAAGGTCATAGCCTCGAATTTGGATTAATGTGAGCGTCAATTTCTAACGTCTGAAAGACTTGCACCCATGAATTTTGGCCGCGAATTCTCTGTTTGCCATCGCATTTGCCTCGTCGTCACACTGGCCTTGGCCGTCCTGGGCGGAATGCCGTCGGCGCACGCCGCCGACGCGTCACCCTTCGCCAATCTCCCGGGCCTGTGGGTCGGAGAAGGCCGCCTCGGCTTCAAGGACGGTCAAACGGAATCCGTCACTTGCCGCGCCACCTACTTCGCCGATGGCGGCGCGAATGCGCTGCGGCAGACCATTCGTTGCGCCTCGGCCAGTGGAAAAATCGAACTGAAGAGCACGCTGGCTGAAAACGCCGGACAATTGAGCGGCGCCTGGACGGAAGCCATGTATAATCTTGAAGGTCAGTTGAGCGGCAACGTCACGCCGCATGGCCTCCGCGTCGTCGTCAAGGGCCAGGACCTCGACGCGAACATGGACGTCATCGTCAAGGACAAGCGGCAGATCGTGGAAATTCAATTCCACAACACACGTCTCGTAGGACTGACCCTCATCCTCAATCGGACGAGCAGCGCCGGCGAGGGCAGCTGACAAGAGGGGCCTGACGGCAACCGCCACGCCCCACTTGCATGACTGGTGCCCAACCCTCTATCTGACGGCATGGCAAACGGTGATCCGACCAAGCCGGGCAAGAGCAGGTCTCCCGCTGAACAGCGTGCCGAGCGACTGGCCGAGCAGCTGCGCACCAACTTGAAACGGCGTAAGGAACAGGCCCGCGGCCGGAATAGCCCGGCGAACGACGACGGTCCGGCAGAGCCACCGGGTGACGATCCAGGCGCCAAATAACCACAAATCCCGTTCTGATGGCACATGTTGGCGCCGCCCCCTTGCTGGAAGCGCCTCGAAGCGACTAAGCATCCGCCTGAAGATCATCAACTCGCCCCACGCAGCCGCTCTCGCGGGCCTGCCGTGACCGCGGAACTAGGCCGGGAAGCAGGACCACATGGATCGCATCAGAATCGTCGGCGGAGAACGGCTCAACGGAACAATTCCGATTTCGGGCGCGAAGAACGCCGCATTGCCGCTGATGATCGCGAGCCTGCTCACGTCCGACCGGGTGACCCTGAAGAACGTCCCCAACCTAGCCGACGTCAATTTGCTGGCCCGCATTCTGCGCAATCACGGCACCGACCTCGCGGTCGATGGCAAGCGCACGTCGCCCAACATGCAGGGCGAGACGTTTCACCTGACGGCACGCGATATCGTCGATACGACCGCACCCTACGAAATGGTATCGCGCATGCGCGCCAGTTTCTGGGTTCTGGGGCCCATCATCGCGCGTATGCGTCAGGCCAAGGTGTCGCTGCCTGGAGGCTGCGCCATCGGAACCCGGCCCGTAGACCTGCATCTGACCGGCCTCAAGGCGCTTGGTGCCGAGATCGACATCGACGGGGGCTACGTGCTGGCCCGCGCGCCGAAGGGCTTACACGGCGCGCACATCATCTTCCCCAAGGTCTCGGTGGGCGCGACGCACAACGTCCTTCTGGCGGCCGCGCTCGCGAAGGGCGAAACACTGATCGAGAACGCCGCGCGCGAACCAGAAGTCGGCGACGTCGCGGCACTTCTCGTCAAGATGGGCGTGCTCATCGAGGGCATCGGGTCGTCCACTTTGCGCATCCAGGGACGCGACCGCCTCGACGGCGCGATCCATACCGTGCTGCCGGATCGCATCGAAACCGGTACGTTCGCCATGGCTGTGGCCGCGACCGGCGGCGATGTCGTGCTGCAGGATACGCGCGCCGACCTGCTGCAGAACGCACTCGATATTCTAGCTCAGACCGGAACCACCGTGACGACGCAGGGCAACTCCATCCGCATCACGCGCGCGGAGGGCGAGATCGAGCCCGTGAGCGTTGAAACGCAGCCGTTCCCGGGCTTCCCGACGGACCTGCAAGCGCAGCTGATGGCGCTGATGGCCCGCGCGCATGGTACCAGTGTGATCCGCGAAACCATCTTCGAGAACCGCTTCATGCACGTGCAGGAGCTGGCGCGCCTCGGTGCCGACATTCAGCTGCATGGCGATACGGCGACCATCAAAGGTGTCAAGCATCTGCGCGGCGCACCGGTCATGGCCACCGATTTGCGCGCATCCGTGTCGCTCGTCATTGCCGGCCTGATGGCCGAAGGTGAAACGACCATCAGCCGTGTCTATCACCTCGACCGCGGCTTTGAGCGCCTGGAAGAGAAGTTGTCCCGCTGCGGGGCCCGCATCGAGCGGCTGGCGAGCGGTTAAGCGGTATACAGAGCAACATCAGTGGCAAATGCAGGCTTCAAAACCGTTTGCAGTTGTCCCGCTTCTGTTCTTCACTACCTTCCAGTCTCAGCTCATCGCGCGTGCGCGACACAGACGAGGAAGATGATGAAAACCGTAGTGACGCTTGCCCTATCCGGACTGCTCATGGCCAGCGGAGGCTCCGCGCAAGCCGCGACGGCACAGGCCGGTACCCTGACCTGCAAAGGCGGGTCGGGCGTGGGCATGATCCTCGGCTCAAAGAAGCACTACGACTGCGTGTTCAAGCGGGTCAAAGGACCCTCGGAGACCTATGAGGCCTCGGTCACGAAAATCGGGCTCGATCTGGGCTTTACGAGCAGTTCAACGATCGTCTGGGCTGTGTTCTCCAGTTCGAACGAATTGTCGCCGAAGGCGCTTGCGGGTGAGTATGTCGGTGCCAGCGCCGACGCCTCACTTGGTATCGGGGCCGGCACGAAGGTCCTCGTTGGCGGCTCGAAGAACAGCATCAGCCTGCAACCGTTGAGCGTCCAGGGCCAGAAGGGCCTCAACCTCTCAGTTGGCGTCGCGGACATGAAATTGAGGTAGGCAACCCTGCCCCTCACCCACCGCGCCCAAAACGGACCAGCTCGGTGCCGCTCTCATCTTTGAGTGAGAGCATGCCGTCCTCGAAGGCATAGGACCGGACCCTGGCGAGCAGATCGGCATAGATCTGCTCCTGTTTCATGAGCATCGGCGCACAGGCCTTTCGCGTCGACATCATTGGGCCGAACGTGATCTTGTCGCCGTCGATGGTCGCGGTGCCACCCATCCGGTTGCAGCCAAGTGTTGTTGATACCCGTCCATCCGCCGCAATGGCGAATGTTGCCTGCCCCGTATCGACCTCTCCCGCGTCCGCCACCAGTTCCACGAGCCATGTCACCCCGGTAAGCGCCTGTTCGCCGGCCTTAGCGTGCCCGGCGCCTACAAGCGCCAGGATCGCGATGGCGGTACTCCCGAAACCTCTCAATGTGCGCCCAACCGACATGGATGCTGTCTCCGTGTGAAATTCCGAAATTGAAGCACTTGATCCTACCGCCCGCCAAACCGGACGAGGCGTGTTCAAAGGCCACAACGGACCGGCGAAAGTGCGTCAAAGCTGAAGATCACGCCGGAACTGACAATCATCCCTTGACTTTTTGCGGTGCAACATGAGATAGACCGTAATCCGGATCGCTCTGATCCGGGCCATCGGCGCGCGGCTGCGTGACGGGACCATCGAGACTAGGGCGCACCTGTTGCCCCGCTTGTCCTCCGGCCCGCGCCTCTTGATCCCCCACATCGGCCGCCCCGGCACGCAGGGCGCCCCAGAGCCAAGAACCGGCCTGATCGGGCGCGCAGTTGCGCCGCGTGGGCCCGGAACCCTGTGCTCTGACCGCGTTCTCCACGCACCTTCGGCCAGCAATTCGTTCGCCGCCGGACGCGGTGTGACGCGGACCAAATGAAAAGATAGACTTCGTGACCACTACATTCACCGACCTCGGCCTCGACCCCTTGCTCTTGAAGGCGCTCGAAACCGAAGGCTACACGACGCCCACGCCGATCCAGGCGCAGGCCATTCCCGACCGTTCTCGAAGGCAAGGATCTGCTCGGTATCGCCCAGACGGGCACCGGCAAGACCGCCGCTTTCGCGCTGCCGATCCTCCAGCGCTTGGCCGCCAACCGTCAGCCGGCCATGCGTAAGGGCGTGCGCGCGCTTATACTGTCGCCCACCCGCGAACTGGCCAGCCAGATCGCCGAAAGCTTCCGCACCTACGGCCGTCACATGGGCTTGTCGGTCGCCGTTGTTTACGGCGGCGTCGGTCACAAGCCGCAGCGCGATCAGCTCAGCCGCGGCGTCGATATTCTCGTCGCGACGCCGGGCCGCCTCATCGACCACATGATGGAGCGCAACGTCGTTCTGGAAGGCACCGAGATTCTCGTTCTCGACGAAGCCGACCAGATGATGGACTTGGGCTTCATCCGGCCGTTGCGCCAGATCGTCTCCAAGCTCTCGCATCGCCGTCAGAGCCTGTTCTTCTCCGCCACCATGCCCCAGGAAATCGGTGCGCTGGCCGCTGAGCTGCTCAAGGATCCGGTGAAGGTTTCGGTCTCGCCCGTTTCCAAGACGGCCGACCGCGTGGCTCAGGAAGTCATCTTCATCGAGCAGACCCGCAAGCGTGCGCTGCTGGCGGAGCTGTTCACCAATCCCGACATGAAGCGCGCCATCGTGTTCACGCGCACCAAGCGCGGCGCCGATAAGGTCGCCCGTTACCTGGAAGTTGCCGGCGTGCCGGTGGCCGCCATCCATGGCAACAAGAGCCAGGGCCAGCGCGATCACGCCCTGAGCGGCTTCAAGGCCGGTAAAATCCGCGCCCTCATCGCCACGGACATCGCCGCACGCGGCATCGACGTGGATGCCGTTTCTCATGTCGTCAACTTCGAAGTGCCAAATGTTCCCGAGAGCTATGTCCATCGTATCGGCCGCACGGCGCGCGCCGGCGCTGAGGGTATCGCCATCTCGCTCGTCGACAACGAGGAGCGCGGCTATCTGCGCGATATCGAGCGTCTGACACGCCAGCAGATCCCCTCCAAGGATCGCCGTGGCGATACCTCGCTGGTCGTGGCGCCTGAAACAGCGGCCGATCGCAAGGCCGAGGCCGAATCCCGCCCGCGTTTCGCACGCGGCGACCGTCGCGGTGACGGCGCGGGACGATCTTCCCGCGAAGGTGGCCGGGACGGCCGCCGGGATTCGGGCCGTGACTCAGGTCGTGAGGGTTCGCGCCAAGAAGGCCGAGGCGGTCCGCGCAGCGAGGGTCGCGGCTCCGATCGCAATTTCGCCGACCGTCAGGGCGGTGATCGCCGCCCCCCGGCGCGGGATCGTAATCGCGACGACGCACGTCCGTCTGGGAACAACGCCGATCGCGCCCAGGGTCATGCAGCAGGCCGTCCGGCCGAAGGCGGCGAAGCGCGGCGACCCGCGTCACGCTTCAATGCCCGCGACGACCGTCGCCCGCGTAACGAAAACGGCCCGCGTTCCGAAGGCGGACATCGCGGCGGTGGCGACAGCCTCCGCGCCGAAGGTGAAGGCCGCGCGCGCCAGCCGAATGGTGAGGCACGGGCCCCGTATCATGCCCACGGTGAAGGCCGCCCGCGTCACCCCGGAGCACACCGGGGCGCCGATGGCGTCAAGGGCCCGGCCCGCTCCCACGACCGGAGTGAACGTCATGACCGGCCCGACCGCAGTGCGCGGCCGGACCACGCAGGTCGTGCCGATCGCGCGGCGCGTCAAGATCGCCCGGACCGGACCGAGCGTCCGGACCGTAATGACCGGCCCGGAGCAAAGTCGGGTAACGGACACCATTCTGGCGGCCGCTCCGGTGGCAGCGCGGGAACCGGCGGCGGCAACCGTGGCCTTGAAGGCGTCCACTTCCTCAATAATCGCGGCGGTCAGCGCCCAGGTGCCGGCAAAAGCGGCCCGCGGGCCAACGACCGCCAGCGCGCCCGTCCGCGCCCAGCTTGAGGCCATTTGGCCTAAGGCGACCTGACAGGGTTCCAACTCAAGCCGGGACCTCATCAAACACAGACGTGACCGGGGGGCACGTTGCACTTGCCCCCTGGCGCCGTTATCAATCCGGCGTTGCTCGATATTTGCCCGCATCCGCCGGTGCCGCCATACAAGCACGCCTCGATGTCCGCCAATGATCACCAGGGATTGAAGCTGATTGCGCTCGACGCCGAGGATCTCGACGTCGTTTCAGCTCACTTGCAGGACGCCGTCGTCACTGTCGGTGAAATGGCCTACCTGAAGGCCGACCGGCGTTTTGCCGCCATTGCCAACCGTTTTGACTGGACCGATGCCGTCGTATCGCGCGCCGCAAGAAAAAAGAGCTACAAGCGCCGCCGGGCGGGGTTACGCTTTGAGCGCGTTTTAGGTGCGCAAGTGACGGGGATCGATCTGGCCGATAAGCGGCACGTTCTATCGATCCTGGCCATCCGCTTCGAGCCGACGTCGGCGCCCGAAGGCCACATTACCATCGCATTCGCCGGTCAAGCCGCCATCCGCCTTCACGTCGAGTGCATCGAGGCGGCCCTGACGGATCTGGGCGCGGCTTGGGCAACGAAAGCCAAGCCCGAGCACCCCGACGACGACCCCGGCTCCTCTGGCTGATCCCGCTTCCCGCACGCCACCCCACCCATTGATTGGCCCGCTTACCGGACGCCCCCATGCCAAAAACGCTCCTGACCACCGATCCCGGTTTTGAAAAGGCTTTCGCTGCCTTTCTGGCTGATAAGCGTGAAACCTCCGCCGAAGTCGATACAGCCGTCCGCGAGATCATCGACGATATCCGCAGCCGGGGCGATGCCGCCCTCATCGACCTGTCGCGCCGGTTCGACGACATCGATCTGGAGCAAACCGGTATTGCCGTCACCACGGCGGAGATCGATGCCGCCGTCGCGGACTGTTCGCGCGAAACCTTGGACGCACTGACCTTCGCCGCCGACCGCATCCGGGCCCATCACCAGCGCCACCTGCCGGAAAGCGACCGTTACACCGACGACACCGGCGTCGAATTGGGAGATCGCTGGACCGCCGTTGAATCGGCCGGCCTCTACGTGCCGGGCGGGCTTGCCTCCTATCCCAGTTCAGTCCTGATGAATGCCCTGCCCGCGATCGTGGCCGGCGTACCGCGCATCGTGATGGTGGTCCCCTCGCCCCGGGGCGAACTGAACCCGCTGGTGCTCGCCGCCGCGCGCTTGTGCGGCATCACTGAAATCTATCGTGTCGGTGGCGCGCAGGCCGTCGCCGCGCTGGCCTTCGGAACTGAAACGATCAAACCGGTGGTCAAGATCGTCGGTCCCGGCAATGCGTTCGTCGCCGCGGCGAAGCGCCAGGTCTTTGGCACGGTGGGGATCGACAGCATTGCGGGCCCGTCCGAAGTGCTTGTCATCGCCGACCGCGACAACGACCCCGAATGGATCGCCGCCGACCTGCTGGCGCAGGCCGAGCACGACAAGGCTGCCCAATCCATTCTCATGACCGATGATGCGGCGTTCGCCAAAGCCGTGGAAGCCGCCGTGGCGCGCCAACTGGCGACCTTGCCGCGCGGCAACATCGCGGGTGAAAGCTGGAACGTCTACGGCGCGTGCATCATCGTGCGGGACTTCAGCGAAGCGCCCGCCTTGGCCGACCGGATCGCCGCCGAGCATCTCGAAATCGCGACCGCGGACAGCGAAGACTTGACGGAAAAGATCCGCAACGCGGGCGCGATATTCATCGGACGCCATACGCCGGAAGTGATCGGCGACTACGTTGCCGGGTCCAATCACGTTTTGCCGACCGCCCGTAGCGCCAGATTTTCGTCCGGCCTTGGCGTTCTCGATTTTATGAAGCGGACATCATTATTGAAGCTCGACGCAGCGGCCTTGGCGCGTGTCGCCGGGCCGGCCATGACGCTGGCCCGCGCCGAAGGCCTCGAAGCCCACAGGCGGTCCGTCGAGATCCGGCTTGGTAGCAAGACGTAATGGGACCGGATAAAATGGAAAATGTAACGCCAGACGGCAAAGACCGGGACCGCATCGCATCAATCCACATCGATGAGGGCTCAATCGCGCAAGGCAATCCCGATATTGCCCACGAACGCGAGGTCGCCATCTTCGATATTATCGACGGCAACTCTTTCGCGCTCGACGGCGTGGACCAGGGGCCCTACCGCCTGGAAATTTCGATTGCCGACGATCGCCTCAACCTGACGGTATTTCCAGAAGCCGGCGCGGCGCAGCCCGTGGCGGTTCACAATATCACCATGACCCCGCTGAAGCGGCTGCTGAAGGACTACTTCCTGGTCCTCGACAGCTACTATCAGGCGATCCGTTCCGGCCAGCCGTCGCGCATTCAGGCCATCGATGTCGGGCGGCGCGGACTTCACGATGAAGGCAGCCGGCTGCTGCAGGAACGGCTCGATGGCAAGATCCGCATCGATTTCGATACTGCTCGGCGGCTGTTTACACTTGTCACAGCGCTGCATTGGAAGGGCTAGGTGCGGTGCCCGATCCTTCCGAGGCGCCACCACGAATACTGTTTGCCTGTACCTTGAATGCCGTGCGCTCGCCGATGGCCGCCGGCATTCTCCACCATCTCGCCGGACCGCGGCTGGACGTGACGTCGGCCGGCGTCAGGCGTGGCCGTCCCGACCCGTACGTCGCCGCCGTCATGGACGAGATCGGGATCGACCTCACCGAGCATCAGCCGCGAATCTTTGCCGAACTTGGGCGTCAGTCATTCTCGACCATCATCACGCTGTCGCCCGAAGCTCAGCATCACGGCGTCGAACTCACGCGGATTATGGCGGCGGACGTCATCTACTGGCCGACCTTCGATCCGTCGATGCTCGAACCCGCGAGCGGCCGCAAGGCGCTTCTGGCGGCCTACCGTCACCTGCGCGACGATCTCATGGATAAGATCAAATACCGCTTCGGAATTGAGGGCGGACCGACCGTTTAATCCGGGCCCGGTCAAGCGACGTAAGCTGCCGGCTGCCCAACGCGCCCTTCCGGCCGGCGCGCGGTCAGGAACCACGTTTCCTGCAAGCCGACACCCTTGATGTCGACCATGCCCCGGCTTTCAAAAATGAACTCGCTGTCGAGACACTCCCGGCAGCGTGTGCAAACCAATATGCGGCCAGGCTGGGACAGGTTCTCAAGACGCGCGGCGAGGTTCACCGCGTCACCCCAGACGTCATAGGTGAACTTCTGCTGGCCGATGACACCGGCCATGATCGGTCCTGATGCAAGCCCGACGCGCATGGACAACGCCACATCGCGCTCGCGCGCAATGCGCTTTACCGTGTCGAGCATGTCCAGCCCCATCGCGGCCAGCCGCTGCAGGTGATCGGAGCATGGCTCAGGAACGCCCGACGCCACCATGTAAGCGTCACCGATGGTCTTGATTTTTTCAACACCATGCTTGCGCGCCAGCCCATCGAAGTCCGTCACGATCTCGTTCAGCAAGGCGACCGTCGACGCCGCGCCCAGCTTGCGTGCCAGGGCGACAAACCCCGAAATATCGGCAAACAGGATCGAAGCATCGTGGAACTGGTCGGAAATCGGCTCGTCAGGTTTTGCCTTGAGACGCTCCACGATCGCATCGGGCAGGATGTTGCGCAGCAGGTTGTCGGTCTCGGCCTTTGCGCTCTCCGCAAGTCGAAAGGCATAAAACACCGACGCTGCAATCAAGCCGAACGTGGTGATGACGGCTTGAACGTAGATGCTATCGATCACCTCATGCTCGGCGGACAGCCGCGCCAGGGGATCGGGAAACCAGAACCACGCGGCCAGATGCAGGGCGAGGCCCGACAGAATGACGGGCACCACAAGCCAAAGCCGGCCCAGACCGAAGACGACGAACGGCGCGGCCGCGCCCACGAAGTACTGCAACTGCACACCGGCCGACCTGCCCAAAAACATCGCGAAGGCCAGCAGAGCGATCCATTCGGAAATGACGATGATGAGCGCACCTGCGATCTCGCTGTAGCGATGCGAGAACGGGACCATCAAGGCCGTGATCACCAAGCCGATGTTGATCCAGATGATGGGCTTGTACTTCTCGTAGTCCAGGAAGGCATGCTGAATTGCGTACACCAGCGTCGATACGACAATGAGATAGGCAATCAGGTTGAGGATCATCAGCCGTCGCTTGACCTCGGGGGGATAGCCGCCGGTTCCCGCTTCCGCCAGGGTGTTGATCGCACGGCCGAGCGCGCGCAGTTGCGGCAGCTCGCCCATCGTGGAGAGCGCGGCACGGATCGGCTTGAGCCGGCGCTTCAAACTCTCGAACATGGGTACGGTCCTGCTGCCAGGTTGCAGCCGCTCATGGATGCCCCTGAGCCGGCGCGCTCATGCGACGCCTGCGATGTTTTCCAGTTCGTCCAGATCACAAACGAGTTGCTTGTCGGAACGCTCGATGGCCCCGCCACCTTCCAGCAACGCCAGCGCCGCGTTCACCTTCGGCCGGCTGGCCCCGATGAGCAACGCCAGTTCACTCTGCGAAATCGGCAGATCCAAGGTTACGCGCCCGCCGTCCTGATTGCCGGACTTTTGCCGGGCAGCGGCAAGGAAGAACCGCGCCAGCCGTACTTCGATCGGATACAGCGCAATGCCTTCCAGCTGCTGATCCGCTTCACGCACGCGGCTGCAAAGGAACTTGATGATGGATTGGCGGATGGCCGCGCTGCTTTCCACAAGGCGCGTCACGGCGCCCTTGGACAGGGTCTGGGCCACCGCTTTGGTCACCGCCGTGGCATCGGCCGTGCGTGCCCCGCCATCGAGGACGGCGATCTCGCCAAAAACCTGTCCCGCCTCGGCGTGCGCGAACGAGAGTTCACGGCCTTCCGGGGTGAGCACGGAAAGGCGCACCCGGCCAGCGGTCACGAGGTAGATGTCGCGGCCTGGATCACCTCGCCCGAATACAATCTGTCCGGCATCGTAGGATACCTCGCGCATCTCCAAAGCAACCGACCTGCGCTCGTCCACGTCCAACGGACCGAACAACGCCGTCCGGCCTAGCATCTCGACGAGAACATCCTTGGACGACATGACACCCTCCTGAACCCAGCAGATTTATCCAGGGATTGGCGCGTCAAGGCAACGTGCTTCTCCCGTTATGATAACCTAACCGCGCCGAATTGCCGGTTTTCAACAGAGCGTGCTGTCCCCTTCGGGACAAAGTCCAAAATCTGATCAGCCGGCCCCTGGGACCCGCCACGGCGGACATGCTATAGAGGCGGGCCGTGCAGGATTGAGCGAAGCGAGATGAAGCCACGATGACGACAGCCAAGGCGGCCTTTCTCCAGGCCTTCTCCCGGACCGACAATCCACGCCGTGAAACCCTTCGCACGGAACTCGCCAAATCAGCCGCGCGCGAGCAGGCCGTGGCCCCGCGTCCCAAGCTGGTTCTGGCCAGCGCCAGTCCGCGCCGCCTGATGCTGCTCGCCCAAGCCGGCATTGAACCAGATGCACTCCGGCCCTCGTCCATCGACGAAACCCCGCGCACCGGCGAGATGCCCCGCGGCCTCGTCTCCAGGCTGGCCCGCGCGAAGGCCGAGGCAGCGCGCGATCAAATCGCCAACGATAAGGATATCGCCGACGCCTACGTGCTCGCGGCGGATACCATCGTCACCAACAACTTGAAGATTTTCGGCAAGCCGCAGCAGGTCGAAGAGGCCGTCGAATTCTTGAGCCGGCTGTCCGGCCGCTCCCACCGGGTTTTGACCGGCGTGTGCCTGATCACCCCCGAAGACCGCATCCGGACCAAGATCGTCGATACCAAAGTGCGCTTTAAATATCTGACGCGCAGCGAGATCGAAGCCTATGTCGCGTCGCGCGAATGGCGCGACAAAGCCGGCGGCTATGCCATCCAGGGGCTTGCGGGCGCCTTCGTGCAGAAGATCAAAGGGTCCTACACGAACGTCGTCGGCCTGCCGCTGACGGAAGTCGTCGGCATGCTGGTCACGGAAGGCTTTCCGATCCACTTCAACTGGATTCGCGCCGCCGAAGCCGATCGCGACTGATCGGACATCACCGGCCGTCGCACCCACGTCTACCAATTGGGCCGCGCGACGAAACCGAACAGCACAGTGGCAGACATGTCCGACGACAAAGCCCAAACACGAAATCTTGGCCGGTGCCCCGTGTGCCGCAAACCAGCTGACTTCGAGCACCGTCCGTTCTGCTCCCGGCGCTGCGCGGACATCGATCTGGCGCGCTGGCTCGGCGGCGGGTACGTGATCGGCGGGTCCAATCTCGATGCGGCGGATGACACGAACTTGCGCGAGACCGGCGCCCAAGGTCGCCCTGGGTATGATGACGACGAGGTCTGAGCCCCCCGGACCGCAACAGGTCCGGCGGGCGCATCGGATTGCCGCCACCAAACGTGTGAAAGGCCGCTGGACAAGCGCCCCAAGCACCACCTATAAGACGCCGACTTTCGCATGCAGCCGGGCTCCGGCCCCCAGCGAATTGCCCAGGTAGCTCAGTTGGTAGAGCATGCGACTGAAAATCGCAGTGTCGCTGGTTCAATTCCGGCCCTGGGCACCATTCCCCCTCAAAAGCTTGCCCGTCTGAGCAATCCAGGACGCCCCTGCGTCCGATCCAGTTACTGACGGCACAATCCTGCCTTCTGGTGAGCAGCCCTACGTACCGTCCCCTATTTACTCAGTTTTTGAGCCGTCTGGCGCGGCAATGCGGCCACACTTCCGGCGCGAGCACCGGCAAATCTGCGCTCAATGAAGGCCCCCGGGCTTGCGGCCCAGGGCAACTCACGGCACCCTGCGACACGCTGTGCAGTCAAGTTTCGGCCTGCCCCGCCGGAACAGCCGAAAGGCTGGTCGGGGGCGTTTGTGCCGTCTGTTTTCCGTTTTCGAGCTGAGAGGACATTTCAAATGCACCGAACGACGAGGACCGGACGCCTGCTTGCTGCCGGACTGGGCGTCCTGGCGACCTTAGGTTCCTTTTCTGGCCCGGCCGCAGCGCAAGACTTCCTGTCGTTCCTGTGGGGCGGCGGCTACCGCGAAACGGTTTCGTTTCCCTCTAACGTTTCTCCGCGGCAGATCATCGTCTCGTTCGGTGATCGCAAGCTCTATTGGGTCCATGCCCGCGGCGAGGCCGTGTCCTACCCCATCGCCGTGCCGCGCCAGCAGAGCCGCTGGTCGGGCGTGACGTCGGTATCGCGCAAGGCGGTCAATCCGGGTTGGACACCGACGGCCGAGATGCGACGTGAGAACCCCAAGCTGCCGCACTACGTGCCTGGTGGCCATCCCCAGAATCCACTCGGTGTGCGCGCGCTCTACCTGGGTGCGTCCATGTACCGGATCCATGGCACCGATGCGCCGTGGACGATCGGCACAGCCGTCTCGAAGGGCTGCATCCGCATGTATAACGAGGACGTGCTTGATCTGTATCCCCGCATCCCGGTGGGGACCCGCGTGACCGTCACCTGGAAGCGCTACCGAAGCTAGTGCCGCGCGTTGGTCGCGTGCCTGATCACCACCCAACGCTTCAAGGCTCCCAAATCGCAAAGGCCCCGGGTCGCAACCGGGGCCTTTGCTTTTGCAGCCACGCGCGTCTCGGCTACAGCTCCGTACGGTTGCTTGCCCGGTAGCCGGCGATATTCCGAGACAGAGATGCGTAAGCTTCGCAGGCCGTCCCGCACCGGCGGCCGATCTCATGCAACTGGGCTTCCGCCGCGGCCACGGCGTCTTTCATCAGGTAGGCTTCACCCAGGTAGGCGCGCGCGAGAACGTAGTCCGGATCACGCGCCAAGGCGCGATGATAGAAGGTCATCGCCGCATCGACATCACCCAGCTTGCGGGTCGCGTATCCGGTCGCATTCAGGATGCGCGGATCGGAGGGATCGCGCGCGCCCTTCAAGACATGGAGGGCTGCGCTGTACTGGCCCTGACGCGCCATCCAATAGGCGGCGTTGTAAATTTCATCGTCGCTGGCTTCACCTGCCTTCGGCTTGCAGGCCGGCTTAGTCTTGTTCTCCGGCTTACGGCAATCGACCTTTTTCTTTGGCGGGTCGAAATCTGCTGAAGCGCTGATGGGGACGACCACCGTCAGTGCCAAAGCAGCTACGATCAAACTGATGCGGGGCATTCTACTGATGCGGGGCATTGTCATGGGATCGATCTCCGCGCACTGAGCGTCAAGGGCGGTATTGGCTGTTATTTTAAGTCAGCCTGCTCGGCCCGTAAACGCTGGGGGGCACGGCTCCGATCAGTCGCTCCTGCGGAACGGCGCGGCGGGCCACAGACCGGCCAATGGGCCATCTGCCGCAAAAAAGTGGGGATTTGAGGGTCCAATCGCCACGTTTGAGCCAGATGACGGGCGATAAGCTGTCGCGACACGTTGGGGGTTGGTCTGGAATCGCCCGCGTTGGCCGTGGACCGGAATATGGGGATTGAACAGCGTGCTTTGGCGTCGGCGCACCGAAGGCTTCGAATGGAAGGAGTATGTGCGGACCACCGTGCTGCTCCGCCGCCGTCAGCGCAGGGACAAAATCGAAGCCGCCGGACAAGCGGCGGCCCGCGGGTTGAAGGAGGCCGGCCGCGCCGGGCTTGAAGCCGGCGTCGCAGGAGCAGGTGCGGCCGGACGGGGTGCAGCGGTTCTGGCCGAGAGCGCCGCTAAAAGTGTCGCGTCCGGGTCACTGAGCGGCTGGCAAGCACTTCGCCAGCGCCTTGCCCGCCTGCATCGGGCAATCTCGATTGCCAGCACGCCGCTGTCCGCGCGTCTTCTACCGCATTCATGGACATTGGCTGGCGTGGGGCTTGCCGCCGCTGTCGCCTCAGCCATCCGGGTGGCGCAGTTCGGCATGGACCGTGATGCGACTTGGATCGCGGGGGTTGCCGTCATCGCGCTGATCCTGGCCCTATGGCCGCGCGTATTCGCGGTGCGCCCTGACGACGACCAAAGCCCAAGTTACGGCACTCTGGTCCGCCACGCGCGAACACAGACGGCGATGGCGGACACGACCGTCACCGCAGGTTCATTCACCCAAAGGATCTCTGCTCAGGTCCGCCAAGTCCCGCTTTTGCATCTGGTATCCGCAGGCCTCTTCGCCGTGGTGATGGTTTGGCTAGCCGCACCCGCCCTGATCCGGTCATTGCCGGCAGACGCGCCATCATCGCAGCCTCCAGCAGCGCAAGACGCCACGACGGAACGCCTGACGGGGAGCGTGCGCCTCCTGTCCGATGGCGTACTCAAAATCGGCGATACGCGCATCACGCTCGACAGTCTCACCCTTCTTGATGCTGAACAGAACTGCCGCCGCGACGATGGCAAATCCTGGCCATGCGGCAAGGCCGCCCATGCGGCGTTAAAAAAATCCGTGCAAGGCCGCCGCGATGTCGTTTGCGAACCCGCCGGAGACTCTGACGGCAGCGTGCGTGCGACCTGCACGGCAAATGGCCGCGACATCGGCGCGGACCTCGTACGCGACGGCCATGCCTTTGCGGACGGATTGATCTGGGCAACCTACGGATCGCAACAGTCTGAAGCTCAAACCAACCGCGCCGGCCTGTGGGCAGGCGATGGGGAAACGCCGGACGCATGGCGCGCGCGGGTGTGGGACGAAGCGGTGGCGAAGGCTCCAGGCGGATGCCCGGTCAAAGGACGCATTCTCGGGCGGCGCAAAATTCACATCATGCCGCATGACCGAGACTATGACCGCACCGCTCTGCGCACATCGCGCGGCGACGCTTGGTTCTGCTCGCGCGATGAAGCGGTGGCCGCGGGCTTTGCGGAACGCGACTGAGATTTGTGTCCGCCATCCGCCGCGGCAAATAAAAAGCCCGCGGTCGGGGGGATGACCGCGGGCTGACACCATGGCACCTAGGGGGGATGGGGACGGCGCCACGCGTGAATTCAGGGAACACCTTTCCCGGCCATTTCGCAAGATGCCGCGACGGTTCCATTTAAGTTGTCGTAAAGAACGGGTTAAAGGACCCGTAATGGCAAACCAGTCCGCACCGATATCCGACAGATCAATTCAACGCCGTTTTCTGTCGTGTTGCGATGCCGTTCCCGTTAAACAATATCGGGCTGTTTCCGTTACCGGTGTTACAGGAACTGCGATACCGCACTGCACACGGATCAATCGCGTGCCGCCATACGAAGCCGCGCCCATGGCAACACTCACGCGGTCATTCTCATCCGGCGAGAGGCCGCAAAACCTGCTTGAAAATGCCTGTTGATAGCCTGTGGGCAGCGCTCAGACTGAGCGCTCATTGCCGGCCATGCATCACATGCAATGCCAATTCGGAACGCCATTTCTTCGAGCGCATGTTGACAGTTCCGGGCAACATCCGACCTCCCGGCGACGGCCGGTTGCGATGTCATCCAGGCCCGATGGGTTCAATACCGCTTATTGCCAGCGCAGCACGAAAGACGACAACTTCAGCGTTGTGTCTTCCGGCGCCTTCGATCCATTGAACACGGTGCCGTAGTGGATGTCGGCCAGAACCCCGGCGAATTGCAGATTTTCATCCTGACGCACAGCAAGGTTGGCATTTTCCGACGCCAACTGCCCATCGACCCAGAGGCGCACGACGCCATCCTTCTTGCCGGGCGTATTCAGCACGAATTCTTCATCGACACTCACCCACCGACCGCGCGGCCATACCTTGCGGCTATGACCGGCAGCAATATTCTGCCAGCCGTCGTTGCCTGCAAACTGCAAGTGGACGTTGGAGCCGCCGTCTTTCAGCCAGACCGGACGCGCCACGACGCCGCCGCCAATAGAAGGCTCGCCACGTGCATCGAAATTCTGACCGACGACCAGACCGGGCAATACGCCGGGACCCGAGAAGGAGAATTTTTCGGGCAGATACACGCTGTAGGACAAACATGCCGCCGACGTGGCTTGCAGATCCTGCGGCGCCCACATGAAGCCCACGCCGCCGCGCGAGGCCGAGTCGCCGTACCCGCTGCTGGTGCCCTGGGCCAACCGGACCTGGAGCGCATGCCCCTCGGGCGCAGTGTCGTCGGAGGCAATCTCGGTGTTATCGAGAATGCCGAACTCGCTGGACCCGGCGCGCGCTTGGAACTCCGAAGTGGTCAGGGGAGAACCGGCTTCGTCCGCCAGCGCGAACCGCACGGATGAAAGATAGCGGGCCTCGCACACCGATACCGCATCGGACCCGAAGCTGGTGTACATGATCCAGCCCGCGACGATGGCGAGGGCTGTACCACCCACCGCGTTGACGATTAGTTTTGCCGAAGTCTGCTGCGCCATGTCGGAAACGTCCTGACTTGAGATTAGCCGCGGAAGGCGCGGTTGATGTTGCGCATGACCGGATCGATCAATTGATCGAGAAGCGTGCGTTGTCCGGTCACGAGGAGAATTTCGGCGCGCATGCCGGGCTGAATGTCGACGTGCCCACTGATATCGGACCGCGACTGTTCCAACTCGACCCGCGCCGTGAAGTAGGGCTGACCCGTCCGCTTGTCTTCCAGGCTATCGGCCGACACCCAGGCGAGGCGCGCGGCCAGTGGCCGCTGCTCACGCCAGCTCAATGCCGTCAGCCAGACTTTCGCCGGCATCCCCGGCTTGACGTTTTCGATCTGGTTAGGCGCAAGGCGTCCCTCGATCACCAAGCGATCGCCCTCCGGGACGATGTCCATCACCGTTCCGCCGGGCTGGAGAACGGCACCGGGCGAGAAGATCTGCATATTGAGCACGCGGCCCGCGACGGGGGCCCGCAAGATCGCGCGCTCCAATTCCTGCTCGGCCATCACGACGCGTGCGTTGATGCCCGCCATTTCCTTCTCGACTTCCGCAACCTGCCGCTCCAACGAAAGGACGCGCGAGCGAGAGGAGAGCTTGCGATCCGCCAAATCCGTCATCGTGGCCGTTTCAAGCCGCACCAGTTCCAACTGACGGCGGGCGGCGTCGGCCTGTATTTTCAGAGCGCCGATCTGTTCATCGATGGATGCGGTATCCAGCGTGACCAGCATCTCCCCTGCCTTTACCTGCTGGCCTTCGGTCACATGAATCTGGGCTACACTCCCGCCCCGGTGATGCTGAATGGGCTTGGCCTTGGTCTCGACGATGATGGTGCCGGGCAGTCCCACGCCCTTGTCCAACGGGGCGATGGCCGCTCCGCCGAAGCCGGCCGCAATGAAGACGGACACAGCCAGAAGGCCGAGCGCGACCGGCAGCCGGATATCCAGACGCGCAGGTGCGCGTGCCGTTTGCGCAAGCGCTGGAGCAATGTCGGACCCACTAAAATTCAACATGGGGCAATCCTCATTTGTAGCCGGCGTTCTGTGCCACCGCGCGTTGCCGCTCGGCTTCAATGCGCTCGCGCACCTGTGCCGAAGGACCGGCCGCCTGAAGCACACCCTGGTTCAGAACGGCGACGTCTTCGCACATCTGCAACAAGCGGGGATCTTGAGTTGCCAGAACAATCGTCGTGCCGGCCGCTTTGAGATCTTCGAGTGTCTTTTGCAGCCGCCGCAGCCCCGCGCCATCGAGCCCAAGTTCCGGCTCGTCGAGCACGACAATGCGCGGCTCGCCAAAAATGGCCCGCGCCAAGGCCACGGCCCGCCGCTCACGCAGGGCGAGCGCCGACCCCTGGGGGCCAACCGCCGTATCGAAGCCGCTCGGCAGTGCCTGCAGCGTTTCGAGAACCCCGGCCCGGACCGCCGCATGGGCGGCTGCCATCAGCGAGGCATCGGTGAAACGCACGATATTCTCATGCACGCTGCCTTCGATGAGGATGGGCTCGTCGGGCATGAAGCCGATCGGTGTGGTCGCGCCTGTCCGCTGCCATTTGACGATGGGCACCCCGTCCAGATCAGCCGAGCCGTGAGAGGGGTGGACCGCGCCGGCAAGAACGCCAGCCAGCGTGGTCTTGCCCGACCCGTTGGACCCGACAAGGCCCAGGCACCGGCCCGGCTCGATCGTCAGATTAATTCCGCGCAGGGCCGGCACCTTGCGCCCGGGATGGTAGACGGTCACATCGTGTAATTCGATGCGCCCCGACAACGGCTCTCCGCTGGCCGCCAGACGCGGCGTCACGGCATCGGCAGGCAGGGCTTTGAGCCGCTGATATCCCGACCAGGCCGCGCCGAGGCCGCGGATTGACGCCACGAGGTTTTCAAGCGGAGCCAGCGCACGCGCCAGCAGGATGGCTGCGGCCACCAGGGCGCCCGGCGCGATCTCGCTGCGGATGACGAGCCACGCGCCGATGCCATAGACGGCCACCTGCGAACCGATCCGCACGAAGCGCGACATCGAGCGGACGACACTGACCCGCTTACCGATCGAATAGGCCGCGCTGATCTGGAGGCGATTGCTCGTCTCCCAAGCGGCGGCGGCACCCTTTGCGAGGCCCAGAGCCCCTGCATATTGGGCATTGCCGGCGATGGTCTGCCACCACTGCTGCGACCGTTCGAGTGCCCGCATCCGCTCGACTTCCAGCCTACCGGTCAGGCCGTTCTGCAGGAGCGATGCCGCGATGAGAAGGAGGGCCGATGCGACGGCGATACCGCCGATCACAGGGTGCAATGCAAACAGCGCCAGCAGGAAGATGGGTGTCCAGGGCGCATCGAACAGCGGCAGAATGGCGGATGACGCCAGGAATGCGCGCAGCCGCTCGAGCGCCGCCGCGTCCTGGCGAAGCTCGACGCTCGGAACGCCAAGTTTGACGCCGTTTTCCAGAATATGATGACCAAGCTCGTGATCCAGCCAGAGGGCCGAGCGCAACAGGATATTGTCGCGCACGACTTCCACGGCCGCCAGCGTCAGCATGGCGCCGGCCGCCATGATCGACAGAATGGCCAAGGTCTCAAGGCTGCCGAGGGGAACGACAGTCTCGAAGATCTGCAGGGTGTAGAGCGGTGTGGCGAGCATCAGTAGATTGATGCAGCCGCTGAACAGGAACGTCGCGAAAACGGCGCGACGTACCTGCTTCAGCATCCGCCTCGAGGTACGCATGACAAAATCCCGAAGGCCAAAAAGGAGCATCCGGCAACTGAAGTCCGTTGCCGGAAGACTTCAAATTAGATGCAAGACCTAAAGGATTTGCGAACCATGCCGGACAATAGAAGACCTTTTGCATGGCAAGGTGTTAACAGCCCGTTGCGGACCGTCTTGCTCCGGGGCAATGCGCGCTCAGGCGATCAAGAAGCCCTCGGCATGCAGGGCTGCCGCCGACAGGCCGTGCGCGTCTTCCAGGAACACCACATCGACGAACGTGTTACCCGCCTTGACTGAAAGCATCGTGCCGTCGGCCGCCTCAGTAAGCCGCACAACGTCGTCGATGGCGGCATTCTTGAACGACTTGGTGAGGTCGCGCACGTCCAGCCGGTCACCCGCGCCATAGTCCGTGATCCGGTCCACGCCCAGATGCTTCGAGCCGCTCAGGACGTCTTTTGCCAGCCACTGGAAGAGATCGTCGCCAGCACCACCTGTCAGGATGTCTTTGCCGCCCATGCCACGCAGGATGTCGTCACCCGCGCCGCCATCGAGTACATCGGCCTTGCTTGACCCCTTAAAGGTATCGGCAAACGCGGTTCCAACGACCTTCTCGATGCCGTCGATCCGATCCTGCCCCCAACCCGTGATCGACTTCTTCGACACGTCAACGGAGATCGCTCCCGAAGCCAGCGTATAGTCGATCGTATCGAATCCGGACCCACCGACGTAGGTGTCGTCGCCAGCGCCGGCCATGAACAGATCGTCGCCCGATCCGCCCTTGGCGCTGTCGTTGCCTTCACCGTCGAAGATCACATCGTTGCCCGAGCCGCCGTCGAGCTTGTCGTCACCGAGCCCGCCGTCGATGCGGTCAGCGCCGGCGCCGCCTTTCACGTCGTCATTGCCATCGCCGCTGGAAAGAACATTATCGTACTTACTGCCGGTCATCTTATCGGCGGCGTCCGTACCGACGACAGCCTCGAAGTTCCGTACCGTATCGGTGCCCGCCCCGCTCGCCTTCGACCGTGACAGGTCCACGGTGATCGACTGATCGATCTGTGAGAAATCCAGGGTGTCGAAGCCGGCACCACCGTCGTAGAAATCGTTACCTGCGCCTACGACAAAGAGATCATCGCCGGCATTGCCATAGGCCTTGTCGTTGCCCGTGCCGCCCACCAGCACATCATCGCCGTCGCCGCCGCGCAGCACGTCGTTGCCGTCGAGCCCATCCAGAACCTCACCCGATACCACCGTCTCGAACAAAACATTCAGCACGGCCGCCGCACCGGCTGCATCGCCATTCGCCTCGGTGGCCGTGGCCGTAACCGTGAGTGCCAGATCGGTACCGATCCGCGTGGTTAGCATCAACCCAGCCAAATCCGCGGTCTGGAGACGCCAAATCCCGTCCTCGGCGCGCGCACCCGCAGACAAGGTCGCATCCTGTGGCACACCGGCAATGGACACGGTCAGGTGCTCAGACCCATCGGAATCCGACAGTGCGGCCGCGATATCGAGCGCAACGGACGCGAAGCCTGGAACTGCACCGGACGTCAGAGTATCGGCCCCTGCCGTACCCATGGTCGTAGAAACATCGGAACTGATCGCGTCGCTAACCGCGAGGTCCGGCGCATCGGCGACGGCGATCATATCGACCGTAACGGTCTGCGTGACTGCCGCACCCGAGGGATCGCTGATCCGCACTTCAAACATCGCCTGCCCAGACACGTTGGCGGCAGGCGTGAAGACGAACGCACCCGTCCCGGGATCGAGCACCAGCGTTCCCGACTGGGGCGCCTGCACCAATTCATACGCGAGGCTATCGCCGTCGGCGTCGTGCGCCCCGATGGATCCGCTCAAGACCTCGTCCTCGTCCGTCACCAGATTCTGGACGGTCGCGGCGAGCGGGGCCTGGTTGAGGAATGCGGCAAGCGGCGTCTCAACGCCATCGACGAAGATCACCACGTCCTCGACGCCCGACAGCGTGAGCCCAATGGAAGCGAATGAGAAAGCATTGCCGGCCGATTGCGCCGTCTGAACTCCGACCGAGCCAGCGGCGGCCAGTTCGGCGGCCGCCCAACCCACATAGGCGGATACGTCGGCCCGGAACGCGTCGGTGAGGCCCCCAGAACTCAACGACAGTTCGATGCGATCGAGGCCCGTTCCGCCGTAGACCGTATCAGGCCCCGAACCAGCTTCCAGGACGAACGTGTCGTTCCCGGCCTCGCCGTAGAGCGTGTCCACGCCGCCGCCACCGATCAAAACGTCGTTGCCAGTCGAGCCGTAAAGCCGGTCGTTACCCTCACCGCCGAGGATGGTGTCGTTGCCGCCGTCCCCGATCAGGATATCATCGCCAAGGCCGCCATCGATGAAATCGTCGCCGCCGCCGCCGTAAACGCCGTCGTTGCCGTCCTCGCCAAAGATCTGGTCGTTGCCCGCATCGCCGGTCAGAATGTCGCTGCCGGCGCCGCCCAGGATGACATCATCGCCCGCGCCCGCATTGATACGGTCGTTGCCGGCGCCGCCCTCGATGCGATCCGCGTCGATCGTCCCCGAGATCACGTCGTTTGCTGCTGTTCCGGCAATGTCGGCCACCTGTCAAACTCCGATCCCGTCCGACCCTCAATAGGGGATCGTACCGCGGAAGTTTTGCTGGCCGATCAAGCCAATCGCAGCAATTTGATGTAATCGCGGGATTTCAGGGAGCACCCCGTGGTCGGCGACGGTCTTAGAAGATGAACACACCGTCTGCAGCCAGCGGGGCCGGGTTTTCGCCCGAGAAGCCAACGAGCTGGGCCACATCGACGAATTCCTCGCCCATCTTGACCGACAGCATTTTGCCGTTGTCGAGGGCACGCAGCTGAACCACCTCGTTCAAGCTTTCGAATTCCAAACCCTTCACGAGATCGCGAATATCGAGAACGTCGGAGGTGCGGAAATCCGTAATCGTGTCGACCCCTTGGTGGACTCCATCCACCATCACGTCCTTCATCAGATAGACGAAGGTGTCCTGCTCCAGGCCGCCAGTCAGCGTGTCGGCGCCGCTACGCCCGCGGAAAGTATCCCGGCCGTCGCCACCGACGAATACGTTGTCCATTTGGTTGCCGGTGAAGTCATCATTAAAGGCCGTGCCAAGAACGCGCTCGAAGCTGGAAAGGGTGTCGCCGCCATCCGACTTGATGGACATACCCGCGTGCAGATCGACAATCACGCCACCCGACAATTTGCTGTAGTCCAAGGTGTCATAGCCCGAAATCACCGAACAGATTGTCGCTGCCCAGCCCGCCGACGACCATGTCATTGCCGCTTCCCGCGACAACCGTATCGTTGCCCGCGCCGCCATCGAGAATATCGTTGCCGGAACCGCCGAGGATGATGTCGTCACCTGCCTCGCCGAAGATCTGGTCGTTGTCGCTGTTGCCGTCGAGCGTATCATTGCCGGCGCCGCCCTTGATGTAATCGACGCCCTTGCCACCGGAAACGGTGTCCGCCCCGTCGCCGCCGTAAATCTCATCGTCTCCGTCGCCGCCATAGATGGCGTCGTCGCCAAGGCCGCCGTAAATGGTATCCCGGCCAGAATCGCCCCAGATGAGATCGTTCCCATCGCCGCCGGAGAGGTAATCGTTGCCGGCGCCGCCGCCGATCGTATCGGCACCTGCATTACCGCTCAGGTAATCGTCCCCGGCCTTGCCCATCATGGTGTCCTGCAGTGTCGTGCCGATGAAGCGATCGTTACCGTTTGTACCCGTGTACGTCGCCATCATGCTCTCCTGCAAACCGTGATGCTGTTCTTATCAATTCGCATTCACCTCGCAGTGAATGCACTTTGATTGATGCTCGAATTGAACTTCCGATGTTATGATCCTAGCAAACCCGATAAAACTATGCGTTGCTTTCCCAATCGCATTTAATTCCAAACTCTCATAAAATTGCGCAGACCTTTGCAAAATGTCTCACGTCGCCACAAAGAGCGGCGCGCGCACGCGCTTTTTTATCCGATTAAAAATGTTGATTGCAGCTTCAGAAATAGCAGCGACTTTTCGTGGGAATTGATGCTTGGAATGCAAAAACCCCGCGGCGTTTCCACCGCGGGGTTGAGCACTTCTGGCCAGTAGCGCACCAAGCGTGCGCCATCAAACTTACACGAGGATCAGGCCGCTGCTGAGCAAGTCGCCCGCCGACATGGCATCAACCGTCACGACATCGACGAACGTCTCGCCCATGCGCACCGAAATCGTTGCCCCGTTCGCGCCGTCCTTCACGTGCACGACATCGCTGACATCATCGAACGCTTGACCCTTGACGAGCTGGCGAAGGTCGAGCCGGTCATCCTTGCCGAAGTCCGTGATCCGATCGACGCCGAGGTGGGCGCCATTGGCATCGACAACATCCTTGCCGAACCACACGAACGTGTCGCGCCCTGCGCCGCCTGTGAGCACATCGGCGCCGCCCATGCCGCGCAAAACGTCATCTCCATCGCCGCCGGCGAGTGTATTGGCGTTCTTGTCGCCCTTGATGTTGTCGTCGAACTTGGAGCCGACGACAGCCTCGATCCCCCAGACCGTATCTTTGCCCATGCCGCTCACGGCATGCTTTGAGAGATCAACGAGCATGCCCTGGCGTGATGCCGAGAAGTCGATGGTGTCAAATCCGGAACCGCCAATATAGCTGTCATCGCCTTCGCCCGCGACGAACAGATCGTCACCGGAATTGCCTTCGACAACATCGTTGCCCTGGCCATCCATCAGCACATCGTTACCCGTGCCGCCGAAGACCATATCGTCGCCGTCCCCGCCGTCGACAACGTCATCGCCCGAGTTACCCCAGACACTGTCATTGCCCGCGCCGCCTTCGACGTGATCGTTCCCAGCCATACCGAAAACCTGGTCATTGCCATCACCTCCGGCGATGGTGTCATGATCAGTCGAGACTTTGCCACTGGTCAATTCCTTGGACAGCAGCGCGGCATTTGTCTGCCCGATCGAGATCGTGAAGATGCTGTCGTCGAAGTCCTTGTCGCCGCCGCCCCAGAGGTCTTCAAATCCGATCTTGACGGTCCCGTCCTTGACGGAAATCTCGCCCGAAGCGTGCTTGAAATTGTCGCCGTTGAGACCACCTTCCGCACCGCCGTAGGAGTGGAAAACCGTCTGGCCGTAGGCAGACTTGACGACGGTTTCGACGCCCTGCGCGCTGATATGTACGAGCTTGAGGTTCGCGCCGTCGCTGACATTGCCGGCCTTGCCATCGGCGCCCACGAACTTGTATGTCCCGCTCGTGTCGGACAGCAGGTTGGCCATATTCTTCTGGGCGTACCCATTGGGAACGACGAAGAAACCGAGGCGCTCGCCAGATTTCAGATCGACGTCAACGAAGCTCGACCCCGCGATCAAATCGCCGCCGGAGCCTTTCAAAGATGCGTTGCCGAACAAAATATCGACACCATAGACCGTGCCGTCGGCGCCGATCTTGTACATGCCGAGCGCATTCTGATAGCCAGCAGTCTCGCCATTGAACGTGACACGCGCCGTCGTATCCTGTGCGATGACGAACTTGTTGAGATCCGCTGTTCCGCCCAGCGATCCGGCGCCGAACATCTGATCGTTGCCTGCGTCTCCCGACATCTCGTCGTTGCCGCTGCCGCCGAGCATGAAATCATTGCCATCGCCACCGGACATGACGTCGGCATCACCCTTGCCGTACATGAAGTTGTCGTGCTCATCCCCGCCAAGCTTGTCGGCGCGGCTCGTGCCGATCAAGTCATCCGAGTGATCGGCTTCCTCAGCAGCAGCCTTCTCAGCGGCGGCCTTTTCAGCGGCAGCCTTCTCGGCAGCGGCCTTTTCAGCAGCAGCCTTTTCAGCGGCAGCCTTCTCGGCGGCAGCCTTCTCAGCAGCAGCCTTTTCAGCAGCAGCCTTTTCAGCGGCAGCCTTCTCGGCGGCAGCCTTCTCAGCAGCGGCTTTCTCGGCAGCAGCCTTTTCAGCTGCAGCCTTCTCGGCGGCAGCCTTCTCAGCAGCGGCCTTTTCAGCGGCGGCCTTCTCAGCAGCAGCCTTCTCAGCGGCGGCCTTCTCGGCAGCGGCCTTCTCGGCAGCGGCGGCTTTTTCCTGCGCCGCAACCCACGCGTCCGACAGCTTGAGCGAGGCGTTGTCGATCAGTCCGCCATAGCTGTCGTTGTCGGAGGCCTGCTCGCGGAATTCAATGCGATCGGTCTTGCCGGTCCCCACGACCGTGAAGCTGGCTTGCGTCCAGGCGGACTTTGACGGATCTACCGTGCCGATTTTCTCGCCGTTCCAGAAGATTTCAATTGTATCCGAACCGGTCTTGCTGTCGGGGCGCTTCGCATAGTCGAAGCTGAACGTATATTCCGCGCCGGCCTGCGTCGCGACGTCCTGATAGATATTTGAGGCTTTGTGATCAAAGTCGAGTTCGGCGAACTTACCGCCGTCCGAGCCCTTCAAGCCGTAGAAGCCTTTGCCCCAGACTTCGATCGCGCTATCGGACTTCCATCCGCCGACGGCCTTCTGGCTGCCCCAGGTGTTGTCCTTGATTTGCGCCTGTTCGAATCCGCCATCAATCAGCAGCTCGTCACCCGCACCCACGACGGTCTCACGCTCGACACTCATTGCCTGCTCCCAATGCCCGGCCATAGCTGGGCAGCATTCCAATTTTTATTGCCCGCAATACTGCATGCAATCCGATCGCAGAAAGTCTTACCGGACAGCTTGAAAGCAAGTGTGGATGCGCGATGCGAGATTTGCGTAAACATTGAATAGAAATTGAAGGACCCGGGCTAATCTCAGAAAGCACAACAAAAAGCCGGCGGTTTTCACCGCCGGCTTGTCAATTTTCGCATGCTGCATTCTTGGAATGCGGTCAACGGAGTATTACCAGGCGATGCCCTGATAGGACCTGTCGTCGGGAAGCTCCTTGAACAGGCGCGCAAGGTCGAGAATTTCAACGTGCTTGGGCCGTTCCTGCACGGCCTTCCGGAATGCTTCGGTGGCGTGGCTGACAACGACGATATCGGAGTTCTCCATCAGTTCCGCGGCCGAAGCTACCGTCAACGCCTGCAGCTGATCCATCAATGCAGCCTGCGTGGGTACAGCGTGGCGAACATAATCGATCTGCCCTTGAAGGAGCGGACCAAAATCCAGGTTTGGATCGTAGGCCTTCAGGGTTTCACCTTTGGCCAGGAGATCGGCCATTAATTCCAGCGTTGGGCTTTCGCGCATGTCGTCGGTGCCGGGCTTGAAGGTAACGCCCAGGAAGCCGATGCGCTGGCCCGAGTAGGGCCGCAACAGGTCCACCGCCTGCTGGACGTGCACCTTGTTTGTAACCATGAGACTGTCGATCAGCGGAACTTGAACACCCAGTTCGCCAGCGATGTGGGAGACCGCACGGACTTCCTTGGGCAGGCAAGAGCCGCCAAAGGCAAAGCCGGGCTTCAGATAGTAGGGCGACAGGTTGAGCTTCAGATCCTTGACGAAGATGTTCATCACATCGTGGCTGTCGATATCGAGTGCCTTGCAGAGCCGCCCGACTTCATTGCCAAAAGCCACTTTCGTCGCATGCCAGACGTTATCGACGTACTTCACCATTTCCGCGACCTCGATGGAGGTGAAAATGACGTTCTTGTCGATCGCGCCGTAAATGGCGCTGACACATGCGGCAGCCCGCGCATCCGAGGCGCCGACGACCGTCTTGGGCGGCGCGAAGAAGTCGGCGACCGCCACGCCTTCGCGCAGGAATTCAGGATTGAAGCAGACGCCAAAATCGCGGCCGAGCTTCTTGCCCGAAGCGATTTCAACCTCGGGAACAACGACATCAAGCGTGGTTCCAGGCGGCACTGAACAGCGCAGCACCACCACGTGATAGCTGGACTTCAAGGCGATCGCCTGCCCGATGGCGCGGCTCGCCTGGCGGACGTAGGTAAAGTCGCACCCGCCGTCCTTGGACGTCGGCGTTCCCACGGAAAGAAATGTCACGTCGGTGTCGAGAACAGCCGCGATCAGGTTCTGGGTTGCATCAACGCGGCCTTGTCCCGCGCCTTCAGCCAGCAGGTCCGCCAGCCGGTCTTCCACGATCGGCGAGCGGCCGGCCTTGATCGCTTCGACTTTCTCGCGCGAGACATCCACGCCGACCATGCGAAAGCCGAGGTGGGCAAGGCACGCCATCGAAACGGCGCCCACATAGCCCAGTCCGACCACGCTGATCGCCGGTTTGCCACTGTGTGCGGACACATCAATGCGCTCTGCCGGTGCCGGATTTTCGGCCACAAGCATTCCGGCTTGCGCCGGCGCAGACATGTTCATGCGTGATCACTCCCACAACCCGGCATCGCCGGGATAACGCCAGACCCCTGCATGGCCGGCGCGGGCATCCGATCAACGCACGAAAAGCGCGACCCACCTGCGAACGCGCTCCGGCTACCTTGTCGAGCCGGTTGCGACCATACCGCGATGAGTATCGCTAGGAGAGTTCAAGATCGGCTGAAGGGGATCGCGCAAATTGCAAATAATGCGGAACTTCAGCCGAAAAACATTGTCTGGACGAAGCCGAAGGATGGGACGACCAGCAACTTCGTGTAAACCAGCACGACGATGAAGATGCTCGTGAATGACAACACGGTCAGATACGTGGCCATCGCCTCGCGGAACGTTGCGATCCATCCATCGCCGGCGAAGCCTTGCTTCTGGTTGCCGCGGTTGGTCCATTTCTGTTTGGCGAGCCGCCACATCATGTAGACCTTCACGCCCGCATTGAGCAGCTGGTTCACATAGAGTATCCAAATGAAGCGGAGATCGACACGGCGCGCATAGCGGAAGAGAACCATCGAAAGCGTCCCGCGCGTCACGGCGATGTAGATGCTATAAACTATGAGAAAGTCCACTCCATACTTGAGGCTGCCGGCAATGGCGAGCACGGGCGAAAAGAGCATCGTCCACATGGCGAGTTGCTGATCGACGCAGCACCACCAGATGAAGAACGGCATCCGGCGAGGTCCAAGTTCGATCGCGCGCTGACCGTTGCGCAGCATATTGCCGGACCATCGCCGCAGGTTCTCAACCATACGGGTCCGCGCCGATCCGTCGACCACTTCAATCGTCGTACCGGCGGCATCCGGCACGTAGGTCATTTTTACGCCGAGCTTCAGCAGCGTGTACCAGGAGCTCTTGTCGTCACCGGAGAGAAACCGGAACGTGCCCCACAGCCAGTGATTCAGGTAGTCAGCTTCCTGCAGCCGGATGAATTCGTGGCTCACGATGTGCGTGGCGCGAAACACCGAGAAGCGGCCCGTCAGCGTCAGAACGCGGTTCGACAGCGCGTGGCTTTGCATGGCGAGGCGCCGCTGCGCAAAGCGCATGTCGAGCCACGACTGCATCCATTGCGGGCCCTTCACCAGAACATGCTCGTCCGTCGTCAAGGCATGGAGATCGGGGTCGGTCGCAAATAGGGGAAAGCACTTCCGGATTGCGCCCGGATGGAGCACGAAGTCGCCGTCCATGAAGATGACGATGTCGTCCTTGCCCAGGCCCTCGCGCGACATCGCCCGCAAAATGAGCGCAATGGCAACGCGCTTTCCGGGCTGGTTCTGACGGATGATCCTGAGCGTGATATCCAGATCGTCCGCCACCAGCTTGAGATGCCGCGCAATTTTCTGCTCGTCGCTCAGTTCGCTCGAACCCAGCCAGATCGTTGCCGGGACACCAGCCTCCCGGATTTCCTCGCAAAGCGCGCGGATCACCGCCTCGGAAATTTCGCGGTGCTCGCGAAACGTCGTCATTTGGATATGGATGTGACGCGGCCGCCAGCCCGAATCCCATAATTCGGCGGCGCGGTCGCGCATCCTGGGATAGGTGAGCTTCTCGAAAATGAGGGCGCGCACGAAGTGGTTGCCCCACCACAAGTACCGCCACACGCCAAGCAGGCCGACGACGAAGACGATTTCGTCGTTATCGGGATCGAATATCGCGTTCGGGATCTGGGTGAGCGCGATGAAACAGATGGACCAGAATAAGAAGAGCTGGAGCTGGACCTCCGCCGACCATTTCACCCCCGGCGGCAACGGCCGCGTGGGATCCTCGATCTGCAGGCCGCCGTTCGCAAGACCAATGGCGCCCATGCTCTACAGCCCCAAAGCCTGACCGAGACCGGACAGAAGCGGGTTGGTGCTGCGCTGCTCGAAGACAGCGACGACGGGAAGCCCCGATCGATAGCGCTCGAAGTCCGACACACGCACGGGATCATCGAAGGCAACGGTCACCTTGGCCGAACGATCCTTGGAGCCGCGCCATTCGTAACCCACGCCGCCTTGCGCTTCCTGCTCGCGCAGGAATCCGGTCGTCCGGTCGATCGAGCGAATACGCCCCGTCAGATTCTCGCCCAGCGCGGGGATGAAGAGCAAAACCTCGTCGCCCAGCCCAAGCCGAACCACCTCATCCTGCCGCAGAAACGCGGTGACTTCACGCTGCCGCCGGTCCTCGATCAACGCGATGACGTCGCCGCGCCGGACATTGGCCTTGCCCTTCTTGCGTACATCCACGACCGTGCCGTCGATGGGCGCGCGCAACGCTGTCTGCTCGCGCTGATTAAGCTGGGCAATGTAACGCTGCTGAGCGAGCTGGATCTCATGTTCGATCAGCCGGACTTCCGCCTCGATCTGCGCACTCTGACCGATAATGTTGCCGTTGCCGACGGTCGCATCGCCGGAATAGAGCCGCTTGCCGCTGTTGTTGGACGCAAGCTCAACGCGCGAGGTCAGCTCGATCCGCCGGATCTCCAAACCATTTCTCAGCTTCAGGCGTTCGCGGCGCGCTTCGTCGAGCTTGGCGTCGGTCGTGAAGCCCTTGGCGTGTAACTGCGCTAAGCGCGCTTCGTTGTTTTCGGCGATCGTCAGCTGGGCCGCCAGCGATTCCATCTCGACGCGGGTCTGCTGGATGTTCTTCATTTCCAGTGAGGCGTAGTTCTTGACCAGCTCAAGCTCTTCGAGTTGGCGCCGCTTCATGAACGCCAGCTTCGCCTTTTTCTCCTGGACGGCGATTTCCGCGAACTCGATCTCACGCTCGATCTCGCCGTCGATGAGACGGGCAATTTCTTCCTGCGCACGGACCTCGCGGCCCGGCACCAGGCCTGTCGCGTCCACAACGCCATCGGCGCGTGCGACAATCGTCTCAATGGGTGCGGTAATGACGGCCGTTTCGACCTCCATGCGGAACATGGTCGAATAGGCAATGATGCCGGCATAACTGAAAATCAGCGCGCCAAGTCCGAGGTATATCGCCGACATCACAACGGTTTTTGCGGGCCAGCGCCGGACGGGTACCAGCCTGTCGGCTGCGCGCGGCAGATCTGGCTGGAGCGACGCCGGCGTCACCGGCACGTCGATGCGCTGGATAGTGTCTTCCACATCCACCATGGAGCCGCGAATCAGCTCCTCGATGAAATGCTGCATCAGTTCGCGTTCGCGCTCACGAATCTCGGTGTAGCGCACCGCGAACATACCCGCTGCCGGATTGGTTCGAACCACCTCGGCTTCGACTTTGAACGTGACGTCGAAGCCTTGAAAGGGCAGCGTCAGGTTGAGCGAAATTTCGGAGCCGGTCGCCGGCATCCGCCCGGTAAAGCCTTCGACGCGCAGGCCACCCAACGACCAGTCAGCCGCTCGCATCGCGACGCCGCCGACCTCGACATAAAGAGGCGCGGTGACACGATGGTGGCGCCGCTGGTCCGGCCGCTCCCGTCTGACTTTGACCGTCATGGACTTTTTGGTCCGCTACGCAAACGCACGCGAGGCAGCCTCGCGAGAAGCCGCCATGAAAGAAAGTTGTTGCACGTCTCGGGTTAACAACGACTTGGCGCCAGCCGCGTTTGGACCCGCTGGACAGCGGTGTTTGGCGTTCCCTCAGCGACCGGCCTGTCACAAGCGACCGATCCAATGGCGCTGCAATTGTTTGATTTCCCTATGATCCTCCAATTTCACAGCAACGGCGGCGCTCCGTATACAGCACCCTTTAACAGGCCGTTAACGCGGGCGCGGCGGGGTGGAGCCCCCGTCCGGCAGGATCTTGCCCGGATTTAGGATGCCATCCGGATCGAAGGCCCGTTTGATAGCAGCCATGGCACCGACCGCCGCGCCGGCCTCGGCGGGCAGATAGGCCGCTTTGCCCTGGCCGATCCCGTGTTCGCCGGTGCAGGTTCCTTCCATGCGGATGGCCCGCGCGGCCAGCCGGTCCAGATACCGGGACATGCGCTCCGCCGCGCCCGGATCACCGGGCTCGAGAACCACGATGGAGTGGAAGTTGCCGTCTCCGACATGGCCGACGATGGGAGCCACGAGATCGTGCGCCGCGATATCCGCAATCGTTTCCGTGAGGCATTCGGCAAGCCGCGAGATCGGAACGCAAACGTCCGTCACTACAAACGTTCGGCCCGGCCAAGCCGATCGCACCGACCAGAAGCAGTCGTGGCGGGCTTTCCATAGCCGGCGCCGGTCGTCGTCCGCTTCCGCGTGACCAGCGCAGCGGCCCCCATGCCCCGCGGCGATCTCATCGAACAGGCGCAAATGCTCGCGGGTGGCCTCCGGCGTCCCCGAGACCTCGACAAACAGCGCCGGACCACCGGTGGGGTGAGTTGTCCCTGATTGAGCATTCACCACCGACAACATCGTCGGGTCCAGGAGTTCGATGCGCGCCAGCAGCAGATCCGACTGAATAGCTTCCGTGGTCGTGGCCGCGACGGCCTCCATAGAGGAGAACGTATACACGCCGGCCAAGGTCACGGCAGGCCGCGCCGCGAGCCGCAATGTCAGTTCGACCAGAATGCCCAACGTGCCTTCCGATCCGACGAACAGATGCGTCAGATCATAGCCGGCGGCGGATTTGCGCGCCCGCGTCCCGGTCGAAATAACCTCGCCGCTCGCCAGCACCGCCTTCACGGCAACCACAGCTTCGCGCATCGAACCGTGACGGACGGTCATGGTGCCCGATGCGCGCGTGGCGGCCATGCCGCCCAGTGTCGCCGCCCCGGCCCCGGGATCGACCGGAAAGAAAAGTCCGGTGTCGCGCAGACCCGCGTTTAACTGGTCCAATGTAATGCCCGGTTCGACCGTGACGTCCATATCACCGGGGCGAACCTCCAGAATTCGCGCCATGCGGGAAAAGTCGAGACATAGCCCACCGCGCGGCGCGTTGACCTGCCCTTCGAGCGATGTTCCAGCGCCGTATGGGATGACGGGAATGTCATGCGCCCGCGCAACTTCAAGAACGAATTGGACGTCCGCGGTACTCTCCGGCCAGATCACCGCATCGGGTGGCTGACAGAGCAGGCCGGTGAGGGTGGACGCATGTTGCGCCCTGATATCGGCCCCCACGCCGAGCCGGTCTCCGAACCGGCTGCGTAACAGTTCTAGCGCCGCTGTCGTCACCGGTTCGAGGGACCCACGCGCAGGTCCGTGCGTGTCTGAAATTTTGGCATCCCAAGGCGACACGGCGGCTCCCGCGACTGACGAACAGGATCGGCATAAAACCAACGCTAAAGCGATGCGGGGATTGGATCAATCGGCTCAGTGCATTGAATTTCGGTGCTCTTCCGCACCTCGATTGCCGACAATCGGATCGCACACTTGTTCCGCGGAGACGGAAATTGATTCGCCGGCAAGGCAAAATCCCGCCCCATCTCAGAAACAGGCAATTTGTGTGATAAATGAGCACCACCATTTCGGTACGAACACCTCCTAATGGGCGGCGGCTTGCCTTTCCCTGGCGCTCGGATTGAGATAGGCCCTGTGGCGAAGCCGGGGGCTTCCAACCAAGCACAGGGGAGTAAATTCATGTTTCGTAGGCTGGTAATGGCAGGCCTCGCCGTAATGGCGGCCGGCGCATTGTCGGTTGCGAATGCCCAGGATCTCGTGGGCATCGCGACCGAAAAGATCGACGTCAGCAGCAATGGCAGTGCGTCCATCGACGTGAGCAGCGCGCCGGGAGCCTTCCGTGGCATCCGCGTCAAGAACAAGGGTGGCAACCTGATCGATCTGTCTCGCGTACAGATCGTCTACAGCGACGGCTCCGTGCACAATGAAGATCGCCAGATCGACATGAAGTCCGGCGAACGCAGCCGCGAAATTGCTGGCGGCTCCTCGGACAAATTCATCGACAAAGTCAACCTGACTTGGAAGGGCTCCAAGGGCTCGACATCTGTCCAGGTGCTTGGCCTCCAAACTCGTGATGGCCGCAAAATGGTGCGTCCGCGCAAGCCTGCAACGGGCGATCTTTCAGCGGCACCTACCGATTCCACGCCAACAGCGACGGACGGCAAAGGCCCCATTGTTGACGGCAATGACGTCATGTTCGGCTACCAGAACGTCGGCTTCGGCATCGATCGCGACATCATCAAGATCGGCGGCGAAATCGGCAAGTTCGATCGTGTCCGCCTCCGCGTGCTGGGCAACGACGTGCATCTGAACTCGGTGCGTGTGAATTACATGGACGGAACGGGCGAAACCATCGCGCTCGATGCCGACGTGAAGGCCAACACGCGGACCTCGTGGATGGAAGTCGACGGTAAGAAGTTCATCCGCGAAATCCAGATGAGCTATCGCTCGAAGCCCAACTTCAAGGGCCAAGCGCGCGTCGAGGTCACCGGTCAGTTCGCCAAGAACTGGCTTGGCCCGAACGGCGAAGGCAAGCAGTACAATCAGGGCTGGGTTCTTCTGGGCGCGCAGACTGCTGGGTTCACGGGCTTCGACAAGGACGTGATCACGGTCGGAAAGAATGAAGGCGGCTTCACGAAGCTGCGCGTCATCGCCAAGGACCGGGCCATCACGCTGCGCGAAGTGCGCGTCGTGTTCTTCACGGGCCCCGACGAAGTTTTCGCCATGCGCGAACGCATCGATCCGGGCAACCCGTACGGCCCGCTGGAATTCAAGGGTGGCCGCTCGGCCATCAAGGAAATCCAGGCCAAGTACCGGTCGCGATTCGATCTGGCCAAGGGTCTGAAGAACCTCTTCGAGGGCACACCCGCCGTCGTGGAACTTTGGGGTCAGCATTAGACGCCGCCGTTCCAATGGCTTTCACAACGCAAGGAGGGGCCGCGGCACAGCCGCGGCCCTTTTGCACATCCCGCACAGCCCGGCGCAACCGCCTTGAAAATGACGCAGCGCGCCGATGAATGCGTCATCGCGTTGATATGGATCATGTGTTCGCTTTGCGAACCGATCCAATCACGGCGGGGTCCTGAGGCCGCTTTCGCACAGTCATCTGCTTTTCAACGTGGGAAAGGCATATTCACCGTGAAGAAGGCTCGCAGCAGCAACAGGAATATGCTACCCGCCTGAACATCGGCGATCCATCAACCCACATATCAATCTGGATTAGACAGATCGTGCCTCAAGCCTCTGCCGTCGCGCTCGCAGCGCCCCGCATCTCCTCGCCTGATGACACCCCGGAAAATTCCGTCATCGATCGCAAGGCACTCAAAGAGCAAGCCATGCGGCTGGCCGCGCACTGTGCGCAGTTCCGCGGGGCGCAGAATCACCGGGCCTATATTCAGCTGGCCACGACCATCGTGCCCTTTCTGGCCATCGTCACCGCGATGTTCATGACTGTGGAGACGAATTATCTGCTGACCCTCCTGCTGGCCATTCCGGGCGGGCTTCTGGTCGTCAGATTCTTCATCATCCAGCACGACTGCGGTCACGGGTCGTTCTTCTCGTCCAACACGGCCAACACATGGATGGGTCGCGCCGTCAGCCTGATCACCGTGACGCCCTATGGCTTATGGCGCCGCGAGCATGCACAGCATCACGCAACCTCGGGGCACCTCGAGAAGCGCGGCGTCGGCGACATCGACACGCTGACCGTCGCCGAATGGAATGAGCTTTCGACGCTCGGCAAGCTCCGCTACCGTCTCTACCGCAATCCTGTGATCCTCTTTGGACTTGGCGTGCCGTTCTACTTTCTGATCTTGCAGCGCTTGCCTTGGTTTCATCCCTACACAGCGCGCGAGACGTGGAAGAGTGTCATGGGTCTGAATTTGGGGCTCGCGGTCGTTTACGGCATTATTGGCGCCTTCACGGGCTATTCGAACCTCTTCTTTGTCGTCTGGCCGCTGGTTCACATCGCGGCCGCGGCTGGCGGCTGGCTCTTCTTCATCCAGCACCAGTTCGAGGAGACGGTCTGGGAGAATGCGGGCGATTGGACGTTCCAGGTCGCAGCGCTCTACGGCAGCTCCTACTACGCGCTGAACCCCGTCCTCAATTGGTTCACCGGTTCCATCGGCCTGCATCATATCCATCATCTCAACAGCATGATCCCGAACTATCGGCTGAAAGATTGCATCGCCGGCAGTCCTGAGCTTCAGAACATGAACCGGATCACGCTGTGGGAAAGCTTCAAATGCGCGAACCTGAAGCTGTGGGATGAAGAGAACCGCCGCTTGGTGACGTTCCGGGAAGCCGCCGCAATGGCGTAAACCTGCCACGAACGGCACTCGTGACCTTCGAAGCGGCGCGCAGCCAACCACTGCGCGCCGTTTTCTATTGGCGGTCCACAGTCGCGTTCAAACCACTGGAAACGATCACACACCGGTCGGAGGGCGCGGCCAGTCCGCATCCCACACCAGGAAGCCCGCAGCACCGGTGGCGCTCATGGCCTCCACGACGGCCATATTGTCAAAGCCGACGAGCCGCGCCTGCATTTCATGGACAAGTTCGTGCTCGCCCGTGGCACCCATCGGCACAAGCAAGGCTCGGCGCCGGTCGCGGCCCTGTAGCAGCCATGATAATTCCGGCGGTTCCTTGAACGCGTCCCCCGTCACCAGTCCCACGGTGGCAATCTCCGCCCAGGCGATGACATTGGGTGCGGCGCCAGAGCGCTCCAACGCAATCCCAGCTTCATCGAAGGTCACACGGACGTTCGAGATCGGAGGTACCGGCCGCGCCGGCCCTCCGCCTGGTCTGACGAGCATCTGCCAAAGCCAGTCGAGCATCCCATCCTCGCGTGGCTGCCTCTCAAGGCAAACGCCAGATTAGCCCGGCGCGCCCAGTCGAACGCTGCGGGAGCTTAATCCAGGATCGGTCGGGATGCGACGGCTAAGCGGCAGCCTCGCGCTGCAGACCGGGCCGCGCGTTGCGGACTTCCGCATCCACAAGGGCTTCGTATTTGGCGAAATTCGCCTCGAACATGGCCACGAGGGCCGCCGCCGTTTGATCATAGGCAACCGGATCGGCCCAGGTCTCGCGGGGGGTCAAGAGCTTGGAATCGACGCCGGGTAACGCCAGCGGCACTTGAAATCCGAACTGGGGATCCGTGCGCATGGGCTGCGATTTCAGATCGCCCGACAGCGCCGCATCCAGAAGCGCACGCGTCACCTTGATGGGCATGCGTGAACCAATGCCGTACTTGCCGCCGGTCCATCCGGTGTTGACGAGCCAGCAATCGACACCATGCTCGGCAATCAATCGGCGCAATAGGGTGCCATAGACGGAGGGATGACGCGGCATGAAGGGCGCGCCGAAACACGTCGAGAAGGTCGCTTGAGGCTCCGCGCCCATGCCTTTTTCGGTGCCGGCCACCTTGGCCGTATAACCGGACAGAAAATGGTAGACGGCCTGCGCCGGCGTGAGCCGGGCAATCGGCGGTAGCACCCCGAACGCATCCGCCGTCAGCATCACGATGCTTTTGGGGTGACCAGCCACGCCGGTGGCGCTGGCATTGGCGATATGCTCCAGCGGATAGGCCGCGCGCGTGTTCTCGGTCAAGCGCCCGTCGTCGAAGTCTGTCTCTCCCGAAGCCGGGTCGACGATCACATTTTCAAGCACCGCCCCGAAGCGGCTGGCGGCCGCATGGATTTCCGGTTCGGCCGCGCGCGAGAGCCTGATGGTCTTTGCGTAGCACCCGCCTTCAAAATTGAAGATGCCGTTCTCCGACCAGCCATGCTCGTCGTCGCCGAGCAGCGTGCGATTGGGATCGGCGGACAGCGTCGTCTTGCCCGTCCCCGAAAGCCCGAAGAAAACAGCACTATCGCCGTCCTTGCCGACATTGGCTGAGCAATGCATGGGCATGACGTTCTTTTGCGGCAGGCGGTAGTTGAGATACGTGAAGACGCTCTTTTTGATTTCGCCGGCGTAAGACGTGCCACCGATCAGAACGATACGGCGCGTGAGGTTCAAGGCGATGACCGTTTCCGACCGCGTGCCGTGATAATCGGGCGCGGCGCGGAAACTCGGAAGTGCAACGATCGTCAATCCCGGCTCGAAGCCGTCAAGCTCGCTAGCCTCGGGACGGCGCAGCAGGTGCCGGATGAACAGCGAATGCCAAGCGTACTCGCAGAACACCCGTGTAGGCAGCCGGTGCGTCGGATCCGCGCCCGCGTAGAGATCCTGGACGAACAGTTCCTTGAGTTTGGCGAAGGCGAGAAAATCGTGCAGCAGCCGGTCGAACTGCTCTTCGGTCATCGACTTGTTGTTATCCCACCAGATCGCGGGATCGGTATCGGCATCGCGCACGATGAACTTGTCGTTCACGCTGCGGCCCGTGTGCTGCCCGGTCTCGACGACGAAGGCTCCCGATGCCGCGAGCCGGCCCTCGTTGCGGCGGATGGCGGTCTCAACCAGCTCCGGCGTCGTGTTATTGATCGACAGCTTGCGGCAGGCGTTGAGTGGGAAAATCTCGGGCGTCATTGGAGGCAGGCTCACTTCCAGAATTCGAGCTATGCGCCGGGCTCTGCGGCCCTGGGGCGCGATGGGGACGAACGTTACTCCCTGGTCAGCATCAGGTCCGGTCGTTCAATGCCGGAGCCTTGTTCGGCTGAACCGCATGTGTGCGGGACGCACAATTCACGTCAGCGCGCGTTGACGGCAAGCATACGGCTGAAAAGTTACCGTTACGAGGGTTACGCAAAGACCTTGCCATGACCGCGCTTCGATAGGCGCACAGTGGGCGAAACTCAAGCTATTCCAAAGTATAGGCCGTGCGGACGCAGACGCGCCAGCCCGGCGCGACGTTATCCCTCGGCCATCGCGGTCCGGGCTTGAGACGCCAGCGCGGCCAGTGCCCGCCGCGCATCGCCGGGCGTGGCGATCGGCGATGAAAAATTGAGCCGCGCGGCACCCGATGGACCACGCACATCCAGCCCCTCGGGGTCGATCCCGCACATGCGCCACGTCCCGCTCATCGAATCGGCACCGCCACTGGTTGCTGCATAAAGCGCCACGGCATCGGCGTGATCGGCATTCATGTGCTCTAGAATTTCGTCTTCGGCAGCCGCCAGCGCCGCCGCGTCGCTGACATCGATCAGAACATCGGATGCGTCCAAATCAACGATTCGTCCGAATCCGCCCACGAAATGGACCTTCTCGATATGCAGCTGGTAGAACGCGAAATCGGCAAAGCCCGCGTACATCTCAGCTTCGGGATGCCGGTTTAAAAAGCGGCGCCGGTGGGCTGCGTCGCTCGTGATCGCGATGCGCCCCATCAGACTGACGCGGCCGCCGGCCAGCGGATCGCCCGCGGGACTTGTGCCGTCGATCATCACGCTCACCCGAGGATCGGCGAACAGGTTCTGTGTATGCACCGCAAGCCGCGACAAGAGCATGAGCGGCGCACCCTCAACGGTGGACGCCAAGGTCACCAGCGAGGCGTATGGCGCACCCGTGGATGGGAGAAGAGTGGCCAGCGCGCCCTTCAGAGCCTGCCGGGTCAGGGTGCGCACAGCAACCGCCGCCGAGGCCTTTGGACCTGATTTTTCTAGCTTTTCCGCCATATCGTTGGGGTGTTCCTGGTTCGGAGCTTTGCGTCCGCGTTGCCGTTCAGCTAGGGTTCACACCCGTTGCCGGAATGTCGGCCCGCCACAATTGATCCAAGTTGGGGCCATATTGCGCCGAGGATGACAACGGCGCTGCAAGGAAAAGGTGTCATGAAGGAAAAGACCACCATCGCGTTGGTCGACGACGAGCGCAACATCCTGACGTCTCTGGGCCTGGCCCTCGAGGCGGAAGGTTACAAGGTGCGCACCTACAATGACGGCGCGTCCGCACTGGAAGCGCTGACGGAAGATCCCGCTGACTTGGGCATCTTCGACATCAAGATGCCGCGCATGGACGGCATGGAGCTTCTGCGCCGTGTGCGTCAGCAATCGGACATGCCCGTCATCTTTCTCACGTCCAAGGACGAGGAGATCGACGAGCTTTTCGGTCTCAAGATGGGCGCGGACGATTACATCACCAAGCCGTTCTCCCAGCGCCTGATCGTCGAACGCGTGCGCGCCATTCTGCGCCGCTTCGCCCCCAAGGATGGCTCCGTCACGACGCCTCAGGTGTCCCACACCCTGGAGCGGGGCAAACTGAAACTCGATCCGGAGCGCCACACCTGCCATTGGGACAACCGGCCCGTGACCCTCACGGTAACGGAATTCCTGATCCTGCAGGCGCTCGCTCAGCGTCCGGGCGTGGTTAAGACCCGCGACGCGTTGATGGATGCGGCCTACGATGATCAAGTCTATGTTGACGACCGCACCATCGACAGTCACATCAAGCGGCTGAGAAAGAAGTTCAAGCAGGTCGATGACGACTTCGACGTGATTGAAACTCTGTACGGCGTCGGCTACCGCTTCAAGGAAGCCTAGGGCGGCTTCTAGCGGCCCCCGCCACCCAAGACCCTGGCAGGAAGATCCGGCCTGTAGTGCCGGCTTCCCGCACAGGCCGCGCGGAGGAGCGACGTGACGCTCGAAACGGAGCGGCTGCCGGTTTCCGGCACCCTTATGACGGGCTTGCGAAACGCGCTGCGCCGCCTGGGCATCGCGTGGCGCAAGCTTTTGCGTGGCCGCGTGTTCAAATCGGCCTCCGCCAGCCTGTTGCGGCGCATTCTGATCGCCAACCTCGCCGGGCTGGCCGTCATGATCGGCGGCATCTACTACCTCAGCCATTATCAGGAATGGCTTGTCGAAGCGAAGAAGGAGAGCCTGCGGACGCAAGGCGAACTCATCGCGGCGGCCATTGCCAGCGATGCGCGGATTGAACAGGGCAATATCGAAATCGATCTCGATAATGCCGACCGTCCGAATAGCGGCGCAGTCCCTTATCGCGACGACGGCTTTGCGGCGTTGCAGCTGTCTATCCGCCCCGAACGCGCCACCCCCATTCTACGGCGGCTGATCCAGCACACGAAAAATCGCGCCCGCATTTACGGCCGCGATGGAACCATGATCGTCGATACAGCCACGCTGCTGACACGCGGACAGCTCTCCCGCGCCGCTGAAGGCACGCCCAAATCGGCCAAGACCAAGAATTTCTGGACCCGGCTGACCGCGGTCCTGATTGACAAGCACCTGCCTGTTTATCGCGAGATCGGCAACGCCAAGGGCACGTCGTATCCGGAAGTCCGCAAGGCGCTGACGGGACAGGCGACCCCGCTGCTGCTGATCGACGAAGACAACGAGCAGATCGTCTCGATGGCGGTCCCAATCCAGCGCTCCAACACCATCCTCGGTGCCTTGTTGCTGTCGACCCGCCCCGGCGACGTGGACAAGAGCCTCGCGGAAGAACGCTCGCGCATCGCTCTTCTGGCTGTTGTGGCGATCCTCGCCACGATCATTTCCGCGCTCCTGCTCGCCCGCACCGTGGCCGAACCGATCCGCCGGCTTTCCGACGCCGCCGAAGAAGTCAGCCGCAACATCGCCGCGCGCCAGCATTTGCCCGATTATACCGAACGCAACGACGAAGTGGGCCAGCTGGCCCGGGCGTTTCGCGCCATGACAGCCGCGCTCTACCGGCGCATCGAATCGAGCGAAAGCTTTGCTGCAGACGTCGCCCATGAATTGAAGAACCCGCTCGCGGCCGCACGCTCGACAGCCGAAAGTCTGGTCTACGCCAAGTCGCCCGAACAGCGCGACGAACTGGTCCGCCAGATCCAGAACGAACTGATCCGGCTCAATCGGCTGATCACAGACGTCTCCAATGCGTCGCGTCTCGATGCGGAGTTGGCCCGGCAGGCCATGGTCCCCACCAGCGTTACGGCGGTGGTCGACAGCGTCGCGCGCATCTTCAAGGACATTCTGTCGGAAGACTCGCGTTCCGTGCGCGTCATCGTGGATGCGGGGGCCCGACCCGAGCAACTCCGGGTCAATGGCCACGAGGGACGAATGG
Source organism: uncultured Alphaproteobacteria bacterium (assembly GCA_963786675.1). Lineage (GTDB taxonomy): Bacteria > Pseudomonadota > Alphaproteobacteria > Rhizobiales > Hyphomicrobiaceae > JAGVSR01. Next base: position 234,771 of record CAWAZY010000004.1, read on the forward strand.
TCCAGGTGCTGACCAATTTGGTCGACAATGCCGTCTCCTTCACACCCGAAGCCGGCATCGTGACGGTAACGGTGCGCAGCGCCGCGCAACACGTCGATATCATCGTCGAAGACAACGGGCCTGGCATCCCCGACGACCGCTTGGCGATCATCTTCGACCGGTTCTACACCGACCGGCCGGACTCGGAGGCCCTGCGCGGCAAGAATTCCGGTCTGGGTCTGTCAATCTCCCGGGAAATCGTACGGGCCCACGGCGGTGAGATCTGGGCCGAGAACCGGCGCCCGCCTGGAGCCGCACCGGACGCCAAACCCATCGGCGCCCGGTTCGTCGTCCGGCTGCCGCTGGCCACCACGACCATGCGGGGAGGGTCGCCCGGTGCCACCAGCCGAACATGATCAGCGCGTCCATGGGACGGCTGTCGCGGCCGGAGACGTCGCGGCGCTGATCCGCGGTCCATCGGGGTCGGGCAAATCGGACCTCGCACTGCGTTTTCTGCAACTCCGCATGCACTGCCCGGAAGACACGCCCCTAGAACCAAAATTCTTGGAACCAAGTCTCGTCGCGGACGATCAGGTGATCCTCAAGCGGGATGGCCATGACATTTGGGCCGCGCCCCCAGATGTGCTGGCAGGCCTTCTGGAAGTCCGTGGCTTGGGCATCCTGAAATTCCCCCACCGGGCGCCTGCGCGCCTTGCCCTGATCGTGGACCTCTGCGGCAACGGCGAGGTGGACCGCCTCCCCGATCCTTGGCCGCACGACCAGTTGCTGGGAGTATCCCTGCCGGTTCTACGCCTCGCGCCGTTTGAGCCGTCCGCCGCCCTCAAGCTGGCCTTGGCCCTCACGCGGTTGCCATGGCGCCCTGAAGACCCACGGATCGAACAGGATTAACGCACTGCGGGGCTTATGGCTGGAGATCAGAAGAAACTGTTGCGCAAGGGCTTTCCAGCCAGTTGTGTAATTGACTTTGCGGGGACGGCGAACAGTTGTAAGTCTGCCCGCCGCATCAAGGAAAAGGTCCCGGGCAACGCCGCGATGTCCAAGACCTAAGGAAGACCGGATGATTGGACTTGTGATCGTCACACATGGGGGCCTCGCGACGGAGTTCCGCGCGGCGCTGGAGCACATCGTCGGTGCGCAGCCCCAGGTGGAGACCGTCGCCATCGGGCCGGAAGACGACATGGCCCAGAGGCGGGCTGAAATTCTCGACGCCGTGAAGCGGGCCGATAGCGGTGAGGGCGTGATCCTCCTCACCGACATGTTCGGCGGCACGCCGTCCAATCTCGCCATCTCAATCATGGACGAGGCGCCCGTCGAGGTGATCGCCGGGATCAATTTGCCAATCCTCGTCAAGCTGGCCAGCCTGCGCCGCGAATTGCCAATGGCCGAAGCCGTAACCCGCGCCCGCGAGGCCGGACGGAAGTACATCAAGGTGGCCAGCCAGGAGCTTTCGGGCGAGAGTTGAGCGTAAGGCATGCCAGAAATCAAAGACAGCACATGGCCTGAAGCCGTCGTCACCGTCGTCAACCGCAAGGGCTTGCACGCGCGGGCTTCCGCCAAGTTCGTCAAATGCGCGGAAAGCTACAATGCAAACGTTACGGTCACGCGCGATGGGCAGTCTGTCGGCGGGTCCTCGATCATGGGGCTCATGATGCTCGCGGCCGGTCCGGGCTCGCAATTGCATATCCGTTGTGACGGGCCGGATGGCCCCGAAGCGCTCGAGGCGCTGGTCGCGCTTGTGGAAACGGGCTTTGGCGAGGAGTTGGCCGAGGAAGGCTGACCGCGCGTTTTCAACACCATCGTACAAAAAGCTGAAGGGAGCGCATCCTGCGATGCGCTCCCTTCTTGGGTCTGTGTGTGTGGCGTTTCAGGTTTAGCGGGACAGGTACAACGTCGAGATCTTCAGCGCGATGTCGCGGAAGGCCTGCTTCAGCTCGTCACCGTCCTCGGCGAGGTAAGCGTGACCGGGTGTCGAGGCACAATCATTCAGCGTATTGATCGCCGTCTGATTGCCGCCGAGATCGAAACCAACGGTATAGACCTCGATCTCCTTCGCCTTCATGCCGTCGCACAGCGCGGTTGCCTGATGCCTCGACAGTGCGTTGGCAAAGCTCACCGGGGTCGGCGCGCCCGAGGTGTTGGCTCTGACGCCGAACTCGGAGTACTCGGTATTATACTCGCCGTCCGTCATCAGGATCGCGATTTTCTTCAGTTTATCCGCGCCATAGGACTTCGGTTTGGAAGCCTCCGGCAACACGCCCGCCCAATCGGGCGAGATCATGTACCAGGCCCAGGCCGTGCCAAGGTGACCGGCCGTCCCACCGCCGAGCTGCAGGCCGTCGATCTTACTCTTCAGCGTGGTCTTGTTGTTGGAGAGCGGCACGACAGCCGAGGCCGCAGGCGTGCTGCAAGAGCCCGACTTGGAGAACAGCGGCATGACATAGCTGCCCGGTCCCGGACCGACGCCGGTGTACTTGTCGTCGCCCTTGCGTTCGACGACACAGTCGCGGCGATAGAAGTCGTCCTGGCACGTGGTCCGGTTACCCCTCTTTTTGCAGGCATACCCAGGACCGGTGTAGGGGCCGGTCATCGACGGATCGCGCGCGTCCAACAGCAGATCGTTGGGCAGACGGATATCGGCCGAGAACGGCGCCAGAGCAATCTTGGACGTGTACTCGCTCTGGTCGTCCCAGACGATGATGTCGACGAGATCCTTGGCGGCGGTCTTCATGTCGCCCAGCTTGGTGCCACTCATGGAGCCTGACACGTCGAGCATAATGCCGATCTCGATGTTGGTCTTGGCATTACCGCCGACAGCCAGCTTGGCCTTGGAGTACTCGGAGCCTGTCGTGTTCATGACCGGCAGCCGCTCGACGCCGGCGAAGGCCATGAACGGGGTCGAGATGTAGGCGTCGCCCACGGCTGTGAAGCCCAAGCCGTCGTCGACGACAACGAAGGCGATCGTGTCGGTATCCAGCGGCAGCCGGTGCTTGGAATTTTCCGTGTAGTACTGATTTGCAGCGTCGATCGCCGCCGCATGATCGCCGGTCAGCTGCAGCACGCGGCCACCCGCAAGCACCGCCGCATCCAACGCCCGCGTCGTGTCGTTGCGCGCATGGAGCCAGCGGCCGAGGTCGACCGCCGCACCGGTGAGCGCCATGAAGACGATGGCCATCAGGCCAAAGAGGATAGCAACGTCGCCGGACCGGTCGGCAACGAGCGCCGACAAAGTCTTGAACGACTTCAAGTCCGATGAGGCGCGCTGTTCCTTCAGCTGCGTCTCATGGCTCCGTGCCATAGGGTTGAACATGATACAGATACTCCTGCACGCCACACACAATCCACGGATCATAGCGACAGGAAACTTAAGAATAGTAAAAACAACAAATACAATTATACTGCGCAGAAGACCTGAAAATTCGCTGCTTATACTTATTTTTATTAAAATTGCGCGGTCGAATTTTACTTGTTATTAGCAGTATCCGCCCGCTTCAGACAGTATCTCACCCATTTATTACCAGCATCCTAACCGTATTACTTGCAAACAGCCGACCGCAGCACGTTCGAAATCCGGCAGCGCGTTGAGACATAAAGACTTGCTTATATCTTATTGCGCCTTCTCGATGCCCAAGGTATACGGGCGCATCACGTGATGGGCGGCGCGCCTCATCCTTAGCGCAGGCCCAAGCTCGGCTGCTCGCGCCAGATTCGGCCAGCGCCGCTGTCACCAGCCCAAACGGCACACCTCAGCAATCCCAGGAGTTCGGAATGCCCGCAGCCACGGACTACATCGTCAAAGACATCAGCCTCGCCGACTGGGGCCGCAAGGAAATCAGCATTGCGGAAACGGAAATGCCTGGCCTCATGGCCACCCGCGCCGAATACGGCCCATCGCAGCCCCTGAAGGGCGCGCGCATCGCCGGCTCGCTGCATATGACGATTCAGACCGCCGTTCTCATCGAGACGCTGAAGGCTCTCGGCGCCGATGTCCGCTGGGTCTCGTGCAACATCTATTCGACGCAGGATCACGCCGCCGCGGCCATCGCCGCCGCCGGCATCCCCGTCTTCGCCTGGAAGGGTGAGAGCCTCAAGGACTACTGGGACTACACGCACAAGCTGTTCGAGTGGCAGCGGCGGCGGCATGCCGAACATGATCCTCGACGATGGCGGCGACGCCACGCTCTACATCCACCTCGGGGTGCGCGCCGAGGGCGGCGATACGGCGTTCCTCGACAAGCCCGGCTCGGAAGAGGAAGAGGTTCTTTTCGCGCTCATCAAGCGGACCCTGAAGGACAATCCCAAGGGTTGGTTTGGCGAGGTTGCCAAGAGCATCAAGGGCGTTTCGGAAGAGACGACCACGGGCGTGCATCGCCTTTATGAAATGCAGAAGGCCGGCAAGCTGCTGTTCCCTGCCATCAACGTCAACGATGCGGTGACCAAGTCCAAGTTCGACAACCTCTACGGCTGCCGCGAATCGCTCGTCGATGGCATCCGCCGCGGCACCGACGTCATGATGGCCGGCAAGGTGGCCATGGTTGCGGGCTTCGGCGACGTCGGCAAGGGTTCGGCCGCATCGCTGCGCCAGGCCGGCTGCCGCGTCCTGGTTTCCGAAATCGACCCGATTTGCGCGCTGCAAGCCGCGATGGAAGGCTACGAAGTCGTGACCATGGAAGATGCCGCGCCCCGCGCAGACATCTTCTGCACGGCGACCGGCAACAAGGATGTCATCACCACCGACCACATGCGGGCGATGAAGGATCGCGCCATCGTGTGCAACATCGGCCACTTCGACAACGAAATCCAGGTTGCCGGCCTCAAGAACTTCAAGTGGAACAACATCAAGCCGCAGGTCGACGAGATCGAGTTCCCCAACGGCAAGCGCATTATCCTCTTGTCGGAAGGCCGTCTGGTGAACCTCGGCAACGCCATGGGTCACCCCTCGTTCGTGATGTCGGCGTCGTTCACCAACCAGACGCTGGCCCAGATCGAACTGTGGACCAACCCGGGCAAGTACGAGCGCAAGGTCTACACCCTGCCCAAGCACCTCGATGAAAAGGTCGCCCGGCTGCATCTGGAGAAGATCGGCGTCAAGCTGACCCAGCTGCGCCCGGACCAAGCGGAATACATCGGCATCAGTGTGGATGGACCCTACAAGACCGACCACTATCGCTACTGAGGCATTCTGGTTGAAGGAGGCGGGACCACTGTCGGGTCAAGTTGCCCCGGCAATACCACCGCCCATGTCAGAAATTAACGCGGCGCGGCTCGAAAGAGCCGCGCCGTTCGCATTTCCAGGGGTTGTGGGCGGAACCGCCACTGGTCAGCACGAGTCTCGATCCGCATAATCGGCGAGGATGATTCGGCGCGTCACGGCCGCACCTTGGCGGCTCCCGAACATCCACCAGCGTGGCGTCCGAGCCGGCAGGCTCACTTCATTTTTTGGCACGGGACCCAAGGGGCCTCATCGACCCCATGCGCAGGCTGTTTTCATCGCGGAGCGGAAATACCCGGCTGGAGCTTTCCCTGCTCCTGGTCACGAGCATCGCGTGCGTGATGGTCCTCACAACGACGCTGTCGCGGAACGGCGCCTCCAGCGCCGACCCGCCGACGGGCGGCAGCATGCTGCTGATGATGGTACTCGCTGCCGTCGGCGTGTTTGCGGCCATCGGATCAGCCCTTTCGGCCATTGCGGCGACCCGGCGCGCCAGCGCCCAGCGCGCCAGCGAAATTCAAAATCTGCGCCGCAGGCTCGCCTCCGCTGAGGCGTTGATCAAGGCCGAACCGCAGATCCTCGTGTATTGGGAGCAGGGCCGCGGCCTCGACGTTCTCGCCCAGACCCTGACCGGCGTGCCCGGATTGCCGACCAGCCAGCAGGAATTGTTGCGCTTTGGCATGTGGCTGGAAGCGAAGTCGGCCCAGGACCTCAAAACGTCACTCGATGCCCTGTTCGCCGAAGGCCGCGCCTTCAACATGATCCTTCGCACGGCCAGCGGCGGACATCTTGAAGCTGACGGCCGCGCAGCCGGCAGCCGCGCGATCCTGCGTCTGCGCGACGTGGCCGGCTACAAGCGCGACCTCGGCCTCATCCTCGACCACCAGAAAATGATTGCCCGCGATGTCCGCTCCAGCCGGGCCCTGCTCGACGCCCTGCCCAGTCCCGCATGGCTGCGCGATGCGTCGGGGCGGCTGACGTGGGTCAATCGCGCGTACGTTCAGGCCGTCGATGCCGAAAACGACAGCGAAGTCATCACGTCGCAAATTGAACTTCTGGAATCGCGCCAGCGCCGCGCCATCGAGCGCGCGCACAAAAACGGCAAGGTCTTCCATGAACGCCTCGCCCTCATTGTTGGCGGCGATCACCGGCCGCATCAAGTCATCGCGGTACCCCAGGCGGAAGCGAGCGCCGGCGTGGCGATCGATGTGGCCGAACTCGAACTGGCCCGCGACGCGCTTGACCGCAAGGTTTCGGCCTACGACCGCACTCTGGACCGGGTCTCGACGGCGGTCGCCATCTTCAATGCCGAGCGCCACTTGACCTTCCACAACGAGGCCTACCGCAAGCTTTGGCAAGCGGATGAAGCCTGGCTGAAAACTGCGCCGCAGGATGGCGTCATCCTCGACCGGCTTCGTGACGGCGCCCTGCTGCCGGACGTCGCCAATTTCCGGGAATGGAAGGCTCGCCTGCTCGCCTGCTACACGGAAGTGGGTGAACTCGAGGATTGGTGGCATCTGCCGGACGGGCGCATCATTCACGTGGCCGCCGAGCGCCGTCCCGATGGCGGCGTGACGTATTTCTACGATGACCGGACGGAAAGCCTTGCCCTGGAGAGCCGGTACATTGCGCTCACCCGCGTGCAGGGCGAAACGCTGAACAGCCTCAAGGAAGGCGTCGCCGTGTTTGGCACGGACGGCCGCCTCAAGCTCTTCAACAGCGCGTTCGCCCAGATCTGGCATATGTCGCGCCGGGTTCTGTCGACGTCCCCGCACATGGACGAATTCATCGCCAACGCCCGCGTCCTGTTCGACGACGGCCATACCTGGGATGAACTAAAGACCGCCGTGACCAGCCTGACCGCCGAACGCGAACCGCTGGAAGGCCAGATGGTGCGGCCCGATCACAGCGTCATCGACTTCGCCGCCACGCCCCTTCCCGATGGGGCTGTCCTGCTGACCTTCGCCGACGTCACCGACGCGCGCCGCTATGAGCGCACGCTGCAGGAACGCAACGATGCGCTGATCGCCGCCGACCGGCTCAAGAACCAATTCATCGGCCATGTATCCTACGAACTGCGCACGCCGCTGACCAACATCATCGGCTTCAGCGAACTGCTAGCGAGCCCGCACATGGGTGACCTGACCATCAAGCAGCGCGAATACCTCGACCATATCTCGCTGTCCTCGAAGTCACTGCTGGCGATCATCGACGATATTCTCGATCTGGCGACCATCGATGCCGGCGCGCTGGAGTTGCGCCTCGACACCGTCGATCCGCGCGACCTCATCGACGCGACCATCCTGGCGCTGCGCGAGCGGGCGGTCAGTTCGGATCTCACCATCGATATCGCTATCGACGACGCAGTGCGCCCCTTCGTGGCCGATGAGGCGCGTGTGCGCCAGATGCTGTATAACATCGTGTCGAATGCCGTCGGTTTTTCCAAGCCGGGCGGATTGGTCAAGCTGGACTGCTGGCGCGAGAACGGCGACATCGTGTTCTCGGTCGAGGATCAGGGGGTCGGCATCCCCCCCGAACAGCAAAAGCGCGTGTTTGAACGCTTTGAGAGCCGCAGCCAGGGGTCCGAACACCGCGGCGCCGGACTTGGGCTTTCGCTCGTCAAGAGCCTCGCCGCCCTGCATCGGGGCAGTGTGACGCTGGAGTCCAAGCCTGGAATTGGAACGCGGGTCACGGTACGGTTGCCGGAACGGTCGGACGCACAGCGGATGCTTGACCAGCGCAACAGTGATGCAGGCGCCTATGACATCGACCTGGACCATAAGGCAGGCTGACGAAGGCGTAATTGCCCGCATTGCCCAGCTCATTGCTCTTAAGATCCGGCCGGGCGACAGCGTCGCGCTGCATGGCGATCTCGGGGCCGGAAAGACCACATTCGCACGCAGCCTCGTCCGGGCGGTTCTTGGCGAACCCGATGCCGAAGTCCCCAGCCCGACATTCGCGCTCGTGCAAACCTACGATACCGCGCGCTTGCCGCTGGCCCACGCCGACCTCTACCGCCTTGGCCATGAGGACGAAGCCCGCGAGCTCGGTCTCGACGACATCGCCGGACGCGGCGCGGCTATCATCGAGTGGCCGGAGCGGGCGCCCGCACTCCTCACGCCCGATCGGATTGAGTTGCATTTGGAAGAAGGCGCCGATCCCGAGACACGGCTGGTCACGCTCACGGCACACGGCAGTTGGGTCGACCGCCTGACGCGCCTGAAAGACATTGCGGCATTTCTCGATGGCGTGCCGGACACGTCAAGCGCTCAGCTTTCCTATCTCCAGGGGGATGCCTCAGCGCGGGCCTACGCGCGCCTCCACGGCACCGGGGCACTGGCACCACGATGATCCTCATGGACTGGCCCACCCAGCCGGATGGTCCTCCGGTTCGCGATGGCCTCTCCTACAGCCGCATCGCGCATCTGGCCGAAGGGACGGCGCTGTTCGAAAGCATCGCAGGCTTGCTCGACACATCCGGCTTTTCGGTACCCGCCATTCATGCCGCCGATCACACGCGCGGCCTGATGCTGATCGAGGACCTGGGCGACGACGTCTTCGGCGCACGCGTGGCGGCCGGCGACGACCTGGAATATCTCTGGCGCACGGCAACCCGGACGCTTGTCGATATGCGCGCCATCGATGCGCCGCGCATCGAAGCCTGGAATGCCGGGCCGGGCGCGGCCGCGCCGGTCCGCACCTACGACCGCGGCGCCTTCGAGATCGAGATCAGCCTTCTGCCGGAGTGGTATTGGCCGCTCGTCAAGGGCGAGCCCATGCCCGCGCAGACCCTGCAAGACTACAATCGTGCCTGGGCGCCCGTGCTCGACCGGCTCATGGCCGACCCCTCGCGCGGCCTGGTACTCAGAGACTTTCATTCGCCCAATCTTATTTGGCTGCCCCGCCGGCCTCCACCGCGCGATGTGGGGATCATCGACTTCCAGGATGCCTTGATCGGCCCTCCCGCGTTTGATCTCGTGTCGCTGTTGCAAGACGCCCGCCTGGATGTGCCACCCGCCGTCGAGGACCGTCTGCTGGCCGGTTACCTGGATGCTGTCCGCACCCGCGACGCCCACTTCGACGAAGCCGCTTTCCGCTTCGCCTATGCCGTGCTCGGGGCCCAGCGGAACACGAAGATCCTCGGCATCTTCGCCAGGCTGTGGAAACGCGACGGCAAGGCCCAATATCTCCGCCACATTCCGCGGTTATGGCGTTATCTGGAGCGGGATCTGAGCCACCCGGACATCGGTCCGCTCGCAGACTGGTATACGTTGCACTTTCCCGCCTCGCTGCGTGCCACGGTTCCCGCCGTGTAGGGCACCCGCCTCAATGCCGGAGACTTTCCTTGGCGATCGATACCGCGATGATCCTGGGCGCCGGACTGGGAACGCGGATGCGTCCCCTCACCGAGCTCGTGCCCAAGCCGCTCGTCCGTCTTGCGGGCCGTCCGTTGATCGATCACGCGCTCGACCGGCTGCAAGAGGCCGGCATCACGCGCGCGGTGGTCAACGTGCATTATCTCGCCGACCGCCTGGAAGCGCACCTTAAAGACCGCAAGTCACCCCAGATCATCGTTTCGGATGAACGCGCGCAGCTTCTCGATACTGGAGGTGGCATCGCCAATGCACTGCCACTGATCGGTCCCCGCCCGTTCGTGATTCATAATTCCGATACCGTGTGGATCGAAGGCTTGAGCGGCGCCATCGCGCGTTTGATTGCGGCTTGGGATGACGAGCGAATGGACAGCCTCATGCTCGTGGCGCTGGCCGCGTCGAGCGTCGGCTATGACGGTCACGGGGATTTCGACATGTCGCCGACCGGTCTGCTCACGCGGCGCAAGGAGCGGCAAGAGGCGCCGTTCGTGTTCACCGGGGTTTCAATCGCCCATCCGCGGATGTTCGAGGGCGCGCCGCGCGGCGCATTCTCGCTGAACCGGTTGTGGGACCGCGCCATCGCTCAAGGACGACTCTATGGCGTGCGGCTGGACGGGATCTGGATGCACGTGGGAACGCCCGAGGCACTGGCGGAGGCCGAACAGCGCATGATGGCCGAACATGCCGGATGATGCCGTGGCCCGCGCGGGCGATCATACCGGTCAGCGGCGGCTCTTCACCGTGCCGCCGGGTCAACCGTTTCTGCGCAGCCTCGCCAACGCGATTTTGTCCGGCGATTTGCCCCAACCCGGCGGCATCAAGCCCGACGCCGTTGATCTGACGGGCATCACGCTGTACTTGCCGACGCGACGCGCCACCCGCACCTTGCAGGAGGCGTTTCTCGCCGCCGGCGGTGGGCGGGCCATGTTGCTACCGTCGATCATTCCGATTTCTGAAGGCGAGGAAGATCTCTCCCTGATCAGCGCGGCGGCCCACGGCAGCGCCGGCGCCGCGATAGGTCCCGCTATCAGCGAAATGCATCGCCGCCTGGCGTTGACGCAGCTCGTGCTCCGCTGGTCGCACGCCATGCGCGATGCCGGAGCGAACGCTGCGGGCGACATGGCGCCTTATGCAGCGGCCGGCGCGGCGACACCGGCCCAGGCGGCCACGCTTGCCAGCGAACTCGCGCGTCTCATGGATATGGTCGAGACGGAAGGCGTCAGTTTGGACGGCCTCAAGGATCTCGTCCCCGAGCTCTATTCCGAGCATTGGCAGAAGACGCTGCAATTCCTGCAGATCGTGACCGCGTATTGGCCAGCCCATCTGGAAAGTGAAGGCCGCCTGTCACCGGTGGCCCGGCGCAATGCCGTGATCGCGGCCGAAGCACAACGCTTGCGGGCCGCGCCGCCCAAAGGCCCGGTGATCGTCGCCGGCGTGACCGGCTCGGTTCCAGCGACAGTGGGTCTGATGCAAGCCGTCGCCGCGCTGCCCAATGGCGCCATTGTCTTGCCAGGGCTCGACACCACCCTCGACGAGCCAAGCTGGGCCAGCATCCTGCCCGATCATCCCGAACATCCCCACTTCGGTTTGGCCAAGCTCTTGTCGGCGCTCGGAGTCGGCCGCGCCGATGTGACGGTGCTGCCGGGGGCGGCCTCCGATCCGCGTCAGCAAGCCCGCGAGGCCTTCGTTTCGGAAGCCATGCGTCCCGCACGCACAACCGGCCTCTGGCACGGCTACGTCGATACGCTGCGCACACCGGCTGTCCGCGCGCCCGCGCTCGATGGCGTCAGCCTCATCGAAGCGGCCACATCGCAAGACGAGGCGGAAGCCATTGCGCTGATCCTCAGGCAGACCGCCGAGACGCCGGGCCGAACGGCGGCGCTCGTCTCACCCGATCGTCTGCTCGCGCGCCGGGTCGCCATCCGTTTGGAAAGCTGGGGCATCCGCGTCGACGATTCCGCCGGCCGCCCGTTCGCCAAAACCGTACCCGGCGCCTTCCTGGATCTCGTCGTTGCCGTCCACGCCGACGCCTTCGCGCCCGCGACCGTGATGGCGCTGTTGAAGCACCCGCTGACGCGGCTTGGCCGTGATCCCTTCGCCATCCGCCGCGCCGCCCGGGCCCTCGAAATCGCCGCCTTCCGCACGCCTTACTTCGGCTCCGGCATCGGCGGCATCGCCGCGGCGATCGAAAAGGCCAAGCACGACACCGATACGCAGAGCCGCCGCAATCGCGCGGTGCGCAACCTGTGGGATGAAGACTGGCAGGCCGCCCGTGAACTCGTCGACGCCTTGGCGACGGCATTCCAGCCGCTGAGCGAAGCCGCGACGGCTGACGCCGCCGCGCCGATTGCGGCGCTGGCGAGGGCGCACGTGGCTGTCGCCGAGAACTTGGCGGCGCTCCCTGCCCCGGCAAACGCTCAGGACGATGCGACGGACGCCACCGCGCCGTCGGCCCTATGGCATGGCGAGGCCGGTGAAACCGCACAGCGGTTCTTCGCCGAACTGCTTGATGAGACCTTGCCGGACCTCCACGTGCAGCCGGGCGATTACGCCGATCTCTACCGGGGCCTGATCCAAGGCCTCAATGTGCGCCCGAAAGTGCCCGTGCATCCGCGACTTGCCATATGGGGACCGTTCGAAGCGCGGTTGCAGCATACCGACGTTATGATCCTCGGCTCGCTCAATGACGGGACCTGGCCGGAAAGCGCCGATCCTGGGCCGTGGCTCAACCGGCCCATGCGGGCCGAACTGGGTTTGCCCTCGCCGGAGGAAAAGATCGGTCAGGCCGCGCACGATTTCATAAGCCTGCTCGGCGCCCGCAAGGTCATTCTCTCGCGCGCGGAGAAAGTGGACGGCGTGCCCACGGTCCCGTCGCGCTGGCTGTTGCGCATAAAGGCCCTGCTCGAAGGCGCCGGCGCGGCGGATGCACTGACACCGCCGCAGCCGTGGCTCGCCTGGGCGCGCCATCGCGATGAGATCGTTCGCGCTGAACCCGCGCGCCGCCCTGAGCCCCGCCCGCCAGTCGCCATCCGCCCGCGCAAGTTATCGGTTTCACGCGTCGAAACGTTCATCGCCAACCCCTATGCCATCTTCGCCCGCGAAATCCTCGGCCTGGAACCATTGGAGCCGCTCGGCGCCGAGCCCGGTCCCTCGCTTCGCGGCAGCATCATCCATGAGGCCCTGTCGCGATTTGCCAAACGCTATCCGGACACCTTGCCGGACGATCCCCGGCGCACGCTGGTCGAAATCGCGCAAGGCATTCTGGACGAGTACCGGGCGCATCCGCGCATCGCCGCCTTCTGGGTGCCGCGCTTCATCCGCTTCGCGGAATGGTTCGCCGAGACCGAGCCCAGCCGCCGCGCGGGCATACGCACCGTCATCGCCGAAACCACGGGCAAGCTGGTTCTCGCAGCGCCCGGCGGTCCATTCACCGTCACCGCGCGCGCCGACCGGATCGACGTCGCCGAGGGTGCCCTGGTGATTACGGACTACAAGACCGGCACACCGCCCAGCAGCAAGGACGTAACGACCGGCGTCAGGCCGCAGTTGCCGCTGGAGGCCGCAATCGCCATGGGCGACGGAAAGGACGGGGGCTTCGATAGTGTGCCCCCGCATCCCGTCAGCACCTTGCGCTACATCCGTGCGGCGGGTGGCACGCCGCCGGGCGAGGAGATCGACATCACGGTGCCGGACGTGGCTCTCCTGGCTGGGGAAACCGTTGCAGGACTGACCCGGCACATCGCCCGCTTCGACGACCCCGATACGCCCTACCGGCCGACACGGCGCGCGCGGTTCTCCTATGCCTTCGATGATTTCGCGCATCTGGCGCGCATCGCCGAGTGGTCCGCCGCAGATGCCGACCGGTCCGAGGGAGGAGACTCGTAATGAGCGTCAATCCCAAGACCGGCATCGGCGCCGACCTGGAACGCACGCGGATCGCCCAGCGCGACGCTTCCGATCCCGCGACGTCCGTGTGGGTCAGCGCGAATGCCGGCACCGGCAAGACCCACGTCCTGACAATGCGGGTTCTGCGGCTCCTTCTGGCGGGCACGGCGCCGGATCGCATTCTGTGCCTCACGTACACCAAGGCCGCAGCATCCGAGATGTCGAAGCGCGTCTTTGAAGAGCTGGCGAAGTGGGTGACGCTCCCGCCCGCGGCTCTGGAGGACAAACTGCGGACGCTGCTGGCGCGCGCACCTCTCGCGGACGAAATCTCGCGCGCGCGCACGCTGTTTACCGCCGCCATCGAAACGCCGGGCGGCTTCAAGGTGCAAACGATCCACGCCTTCTCCGAACGGCTGTTGCAGCGCTTCCCGCTGGAAGCCGGCGTCACGCCCGGCTTTAAAATCCTGGACGAAATCGAAGCCCGCGCGCTGCGCCGCGAGGCAATCAACGGCGTCCTCGCCTCGCACTCCGGTCAAAAAGCGCGCAAACTCGCCGAGGCCCTCGACATCGCCGTCGCCTACGCGGCCGACGACCGCTTCGATATGCTCATCAACGACGCACTGATCAACCGGGCCTGGCTCGACATCGCCGTTCGCCTGCCGCCGGAAACCGTTGCAGGCAGCACGGGCGGTCTCGACAGTTTCGCAGCGCTCCTGCGCACGGCATTCGGCGTGCGCCCTGGGCGAACCGTCGCGCGCTTGCGTGAGGAAGCCGCAGCGATACTCCCGGCGGCTGACGCCGCCCGGCTGGCGGATATCTTCGCAAGCGGTGGCAAGCGGGATGGCGAGCGCAGTTCTCTGCTGAAAGACATCGCCCTGGCGGCGAACTCTGCCGCGCGCTGCGACGCACTCCACGCGTTGTTCTTTGACAGCAAGGACAATCCGCGCCCGTCGTTCGCCAGCAAGCCGCTGATCGCTGGCACATCCCGAAGCCGAAGCCAGCCTCAAGCGGGCGCAGGAAAAATTCGTCACCATCTGGACGGAACTGAAGGGCGCCGAGCTGATCGAAGCGACATTGGCGCTCCACGTCATCGCGGATGCGGTTTTGCAGCGCTACCGCGACGCCAAGGCCCAGCGCGCGGCCCTCGATTTCGACGATCTCATCGCCCACACACGCACGCTTCTGCTCACGCGCGGTTCGGCACAGTGGGTGCTCTACAAGCTCGATAACGGTCTCGATCATCTCCTCGTCGACGAAAGCCAGGACACCAGCCCCGCACAATGGGATGTCGTCGCGGCCCTGGCGGAGGAGTTCTTCGCCGGTACCGGAACCCGCGACACGCCGCGAACGATCTTCGCGGTCGGTGACGAGAAGCAGTCGATCTATTCGTTCCAAGGCGCGGCCCCGGAACAATTCGCGGCGATGGGCCTGACGTTCACCGGGCGTGCTCGTGAGGCGGGGGCCACATTCAAGCCCGTCGCGCTCGATGTCTCGTTCCGCACGACAGCGCCTGTACTAGAGGCCGTCGATGCTGTCTTTTGCGACCCGGTCAGGACGCCTGGTATTCCGCCGGGCCCGCACGGCATTCACCACATCGCCAAGCGGGTTGGCCAACAGGGCAGCGTCGAAATTTGGCGGACAGAGCGGCACGTTCCTCCGCATCCGACGGATGCATGGTCGCCGCTCGACGAGGCGACGACCACCACGCCTGATCTGCGGCTGGCCGAGCGGATCGCCGACACGATCAAGGGCTGGCTCGACAGCGGGCATGTACTGGCAAGCGCGGGACGACCTATCCGGGCCGGCGATGTGTTGATCCTGGTGCGCAAGCGTCAGCCCTTCGCCCGGCCCATGGTTGCGGCCCTGAAGGCGCGCGGCATACCCGTCGCCGGGGCGGACCGGCTGGCGCTCAATCAGCATATCGCGGTGCAGGATCTGATCTCGCTGGGTAACTTCCTCACATTGCCCGAAGACGATCTGGCGCTGGCGGAAGCTTTGAAAAGCCCCATCTTCGGCTTTGACGACGATGATCTCCTGGCCATCGCGCATGGCCGCAAGCGCACGCTTTGGAAAGCGCTGCTGGACAACGCCAAAGCCAACCAGAGATTTGCCACCGCCGCCGAAACATTGAAGCGATGGCGGAAGCTTGCGGATTTCACGCCGCCTTATGAATTCTGGGCAAGCCTTCTCGATCGTGACGGCGTGCGCGCGCGGCTCATCGGACGACTCGGGCCCGATGCCGCCGACCCCGTCGATGAGTTTTTGAACCTCGCCCTCACATACGACGACGGCGCGCCGGCATCGCTCACCGGATTTCTGCATGACCTGATCTCCGAAGACCGGGAGATCAAGCGCGACATGGAGCACGCCCGCGACGAAGTCCGCGTCATGACCGTCCACGGCGCCAAGGGTCTCGAAGCGCCCATCGTATTTCTTCCCGACACTTGTGCCGGCGGCGCCAACACCTTGTCGGGCGGGCGGCCCATCGTCTGGAATGACTTCGTCAGGCCCGGGCACGATTCCCCGCCGCCCTTCATCTGGCCCGTCAAAGGCACGACAGGTCTGCAGCCCGTCATCAACGCACGCAACGACCTGCGGCAACGCGAAACGGAGGAACGCAACCGCCTGCTTTACGTGGCCATGACGCGTGCGCGCGACCATCTGATTGTTGCGGGATTTGAGAACAAAAAGGGGCGCGGCAGCGGCTGCTGGTACGATCTCATCTGCGAGGCCTTGGGTATCGACGTCGACCAGCCCGGGGACGATCATGTTCTCTACCGGCGGGATTGCCCGCAAGAGGCCGTGCCTGATCCGAAGGATGCCGGGTCCGCCATGGCGCCGTCGCCGCTGGCTTTGCCCGAATGGGCCCTCCAGCCCGCGCCGCGCGAAAAAGTTCTCAGCGTTCCGCTCGCACCGTCCCGCATGGCCCCCTACGACACCGATGACGAAGGTGATCCGCTGCCGGCCGAGCCAACAGCCGATCCGCTGGCTGATCCGGCCCCGCCGCGCCCGCGCGGCGACGGCGGCACGGGCGGCGATCGCTTCCTGCGCGGCACCCTGACCCACGCGCTTCTGGAGCATCTGCCCGAACTGCCGCCCGCCACACGGCGCACGGCGGCCGAACATTTTCTGGCCGAGCGGGCCGGCCATCTCGCCAAGCGCCTGCGCACGTCCATCGTCTCAGAAGCCATGGGCATACTGGAAGATTCCCGCTTTGCCGCGATCTTCGGCCCCGGCAGCCGCGCCGAGGTCGCCCTTGTGGCAGAGATCGAAAACCCCACCGGACGCGGCGCGCCGCTGCGTCTGACCGGACAAATCGACCGGCTTGCTGTGACGCCCGACGCCGTCCTCATTATTGACTACAAAACGAACCGGGCGGCACCGGCCGGGGTGGACGGTGTGGCGGACGTCTACCTCTACCAGCTTGCGGCCTACGCCCTGGCCCTTGGCCAGATCTACCCGGATCGGCCGATGCGCGCCGCCCTTCTATGGACGGAAAACTCCCGGCTGATGGAAATTCCTTCTGAAATCATAGAGCGTTATGCTGCGCGGCTGTGGCAGCTCGACCCAGCGCGCCTTGACGCCGTGACGCCGCGTTCTTAAGTCTTCGCGTGAGAGTCGCCCACGCACGATTCCGCAGGCTTGGCGGAACGGGCGTCAACAGAGAGCAAATCATGGCCAATACGCCCACAGTGTCCGACAGCACGTTCGACGAGGTCGTTCTGAAGTCGACGGAGCCCGTCGTGGTTGATTTCTTTGCCGAGTGGTGCGGACCGTGCAAAGCGATGGCCCCCACGCTCGACCTCGTCGCGGCAGAAATGAAGGGCAAGGTGAAGGTGGTGAAGGTCGACGTCGACCAGAGCCCCGGCATCACCCAGAAGTACGGCATTCAGGCGATGCCCACGCTGATGCTGTTCAAGGACGGCGAAGTGAAGGCCCGCCAAGCCGGCGCCATGGTGCAGAAGAAGCGCCTGGAAGACTGGATCAACGGCGCGATTGTCGCCTGATCTTGACGCCCACCGCAACGGAAAGCCGCGCGACATCCATCGCGCGGCTTTTTTGGTTCGGCCGGACGGTGCGAACCGCCTGGATGGACTGCCGTCAGTTGCCTTGGACCTCAACGCCTTCCTGCAGGGCCAAGACATGGCCCGCGAGATATAGCGATCCGCAGATCATCACGCGTTTGGATCCGGAATCGAGCACTTCGATCCGGCGCAGTGCGCTTTCCACATCGCTGCAGCTTTCCGCCGACAGGTCGACGCGGCGCGCCACCTCTGCCAAGGCTTCGGGTGTGAACGGCGCTTCATGGGCGCCGGGGATCGGCACGGTTACGACATGACGGACGAGGCCACGGAAGGGCGATAGAAATCCTGCCGCATCCTTCAGCCCCATCATGCCGACGATCAGGTAGAGCGGCTTGGGCGCGCGCTCTTCGAAGTCGGCGAGCGTTTGGGCCAGCACGGTGCCCGCTGCGGGATTGTGCCCGCCATCGAGCCATAACTCCGAGGCGCGCCCGATAAGATCGGGCAGGATGCCGCTATCGAGACGCTGCATGCGGGCCGGCCAGCGCGCGGTTGTCAGCCCTGTTTCGATGGCCTTTTCGGCATTGCGCAGGCCATCCAACTGCAGCGCCGCGGCGACCGCGGTTCCCGCATTCACGATCTGATGGCGGCCGGCGAGCGCGGGCAGCGGCAGATCAAGGACCCGGCTTTCGGTCTGCACCACAAGCCGGCCGTTCTGTTCGTAGGCGTCGAAATCCTGACCCCAAATCTGCAGATGAGCTCCTACACGCGCCGCCGTCGCCCGGATCACATCGAGCGCTTCGTCGGGCTGCTGGGCGACGATAGCCGTGATACCTGGCTTCAAGATGCCGGCCTTTTCCCCGGCGATGCAGGCGAGAGTGGGGCCGAGCTTCTCGGCATGATCCAACGCGACGGGGGTGATGACCGTCAACGCCGGGCGCTTGACGACGTTGGTGGCATCAAGACGCCCGCCAAGCCCAACCTCCAGCAAAAGAACGTCGGCAGGATTTTCCGCGAAGGCTAGAAACGCGGCCGCCGTGGTGATCTCGAACTGCGTGATGTCATCGCCATCATTGACCGCCTGCGTGCGCGTCAGCACATCGACCAACGCGTCCTCGCCAATCGGCCGCGGCGCACCGGATGGCCCGGCAATCTCGATGCGCTCGTGAAACCGAACCAGATGCGGCGACGTGTAGACATGGACCCGCTGGCCGGCCGCCGCGCACATCGCCTTGAGGAAAGCCGTCGTGGAACCTTTGCCGTTGGTGCCGGCGATATGAACCACAGGCGGCAGGCGTTCGTGGGGATTGCCGAGCTTGGCCAGCAGACGTTCGATACGTCCGAGCGACAGATCGATGAGCTTGGGATGCAGAAGCTTGAGATCTGCAAGGAGCTTGTCGCTCGACGGCATGGTGCGCTCGTTGTTCTCGGCCCGATCCGGGAACCGCTGTTTAATTGCGCGGTGCGGGCACTGCGCGCTTGACCCGTAGCCGTAGACCCACGGCTGCCTCTTGTCAGTTTGGTACAGCGCGAACGCGGGCAAGCGTCAAGCGCGATAAGCGCAAAGCCACCACCGCCCGGCCGTCCCTCGCGTCAGGTCACGTCCTTTGCAGCCGTCGCGGAGGTGGCCGAACCTTCGGACTGAAGGCCGGCAGGCCCCGTGGCGCTCGTCTTTTTGCGCGGGAAGCGCTCCGCATCGGCAACGGATTCCGCGTTTGTCAGTGCTCCATTGCCATCATGTGCGCCGTTTTCGATGAGGCGATTCTTGGCCTGTGCCGCACTCTCCGCCGCGTTTTTTGCTCCGTTCACGCCGTTCATGAGAACCCGGCAAACCCGCGACAGGGTCTCGCGCATCTTGTGGCGATGCACGACCATGTCGATCATACCGTGATCGAGGAGGTACTCCGAGCGCTGGAACCCGTCGGGGAGCTGCTCACGAATGGTCTGTTGAATGACGCGAGGGCCAGCGAAACAGATCAGCGCGCCTGGCTCGGCAATATGGACGTCGCCCAGCATGGCATAGGACGCGGTGACGCCGCCCGTGGTCGGATCCGTCAATACCACGATATAGGGCAGGCCCGCCTCGCGCAGCCGCTGCACGGCAATCGTGGTGCGCGGCATCTGCATGAGGGACAGGATACCTTCCTGCATGCGCGCGCCGCCCGACGCGGCGAATAGAATGAAGGGGCTCTGCGTATCCAGAGCGCGCGTCAGACCGGTAATCACAGCCTCGCCCGCGGCCATACCGAGCGAGCCGCCCATGAAATCGAAGTCCTGAGCGGCCGCGACGACGTGGAGCCCGTCGAGTGTGCCGTCACCGACGAGAACGGCGTCTTCCATGCTTGTCTTGGTCTTGGCGTCCTTGATCCGGTCGGTGTAGCGCCGCCCGTCGCGGAACTTCAGCGGATCTTGGGGCACACCTGGCACGGCAACCGTTTCGAACGTGCCGCCATCGAACAGGGCGGTCAGGCGCGCCATGGCGCCCATGCGCATGTGGTAGCCGGAGCCCGGCACCACGAACTGATTGGATTCCAGGTCCTTGTAGAAGACCATCTGTCCGCTCTCGGGGCACTTCACCCAGAGATTGTCCGGCACTTCGCGCTTGGTCGTCAGGAAGCTGCGGATCTTCGGCCGGACGACGTTGTTGATCCAGTTCACGCGTTTGCGCTCCTCAACTTTTCTCGCGGGGACCATAGCACAAGGCCCTGAACCTTGGTCCCTGGCCCACGGTCGCATCTTGTGGGTGGCTGGCGGCTTCCGCCGCAGCCTGAAGGGCTTACCCAATGAGAATGGCGACGGTCAGGCGCCCTTCAAGGCCCCACTAAGGCTTTCAACGAGTTGTAATACCCCTGAAACGGTGGTTCCAGTGGCTTTTCCTTCCAAATCCAGGCTTTCGGCGATGCGATTGACGAGGGCGGACCCGACGACGACGCCGTCCCCATGCCGCGCAAGCTCGCGCGCCTGTTCGGGCGTTTTGACGCCGAAGCCGATGGCGACGGGCAACGGCGTGGCGGCCTTGATGCGCGCGACGTGACGGCCGACATCGGTGGCGACCGGCGCGGCGGCCCCGGTAATACCCGTGATCGAGACATAATAGACGAAGCCCGAGGTGTTCTTCAGAACGGCGGGCAGACGCCGGTCGTCGGTCGTCGGCGTGGCCAGCCGGATGAAGTTGAGCCCCTTGGCGATGGCCGGCAGGCACAGTTCGTCGTCGGCTTCCGGCGGCACGTCCACGACGATCAGGCCATCGACGCCAGCGGCGGCTGCGTCGGTCAGGAAGCGGTCGTTGCCGTAGACGTAAATCGGATTGTAGTAGCCCATCAGAACGATAGGCGTTGCATCATCCTGCTGGCGGAACTCGCGCACGAGCTGCAGGGTCTTTTTCATATTCTGGCCGGCCTTCAACGCACGCTGGCCCGACGCCTGGATTGGCGGTCCGTCGGCCATGGGGTCGGAGAACGGCATTCCCAATTCGATGACATCGGCGCCGGCGCCGGCAAGCCCGCACAGGATGGCGCGCGACGTGTCGAGGTCGGGATCACCAGCCGTGACAAACGTCACGAGCGCCGCGCGGCCTTCCTGCTTTAATTTTTCAAACCGCGTTTCGATGCGTGTCTTGGTCTTCATGGGTGCTCCAGCTCACTCTCCCCATCGGGCCTGAAATGCGGAAGAGGACTTCGATCAGATCTTCATGCCCAGCGCCTTGGCGACCGTGAACAGGTCCTTGTCGCCGCGGCCGCACAGGTTCATCACGAGCAGGTTGTCCTTGGGCAGCGTGGGGGCGAGCTTCATCACATGCGCCAGCGCATGGCTCGGTTCCAATGCTGGGATGATGCCTTCCAGGCGCGTGCAGAACTGCAAGGCCTCGAGGGCTTCCTTGTCGGTGATCGAAACGTACGTCACGCGGCCCGTATCCTTGAGCCAGGCGTGCTCCGGGCCAACACCCGGGTAATCGAGACCCGCGGAGATCGAATGACCTTCCAGGATCTGCCCGTCGTCGTCCTGCAAGAGATAGGTGCGGTTGCCATGCAGCACGCCGGGTGAGCCGCCGTTCATGGACGCCGCGTGGCCGTTGGGGACTTCCAGGCCGTGACCACCGGCCTCCACGCCGTAGATCGCGACGCTCTTGTCGTCGAGGAAGGGGTGGAACAGGCCGATGGCGTTCGATCCGCCGCCGATGCACGCGACGATCGTATCGGGCAGCCGGCCTTCGGCGGCGATCATCTGCTCGCGCGTCTCCTTGCCGATGATCGACTGGAAGTCGCGCACCATGGCCGGATAGGGGTGCGGGCCGGCGGCGGTGCCGATGAGGTAGTACGTATCGGAGACATTTGTGACCCAGTCGCGCAACGCCTCGTTCATGGCGTCCTTGAGCGTCCCGGCACCCGCGGTCACGGGATTGAGTTTCGCGCCCAACAGGAGCATGCGCGCCACGTTCGGCGCCTGCCGTTCGACGTCGGTCGCGCCCATGTAGATTTCGCACGGCAGACCGTACTTGGCGCACACGGTCGCCACCGCCACGCCATGCTGGCCTGCACCCGTTTCGGCGATGATGCGGCCCTTGCCCATGCGCCGCGCCAGAAGGATCTGACCGAGGCAATTGTTGATCTTATGCGATCCGGTGTGATTGAGCTCGTCGCGCTTGAAATAGATCTTGGCGCCGCCGAGTTCGTTCGTCATGCGCTCGGCGAAGTACAGCGGGCTCGGGCGTCCCGCGTAATGCGTGTTGAGGTAATCGATTTCCGCCTGGAAAGACGGATCGGCCTTCGCCGCCTCGTAGGCCCGCTCCAGATCGAGGATTAACGGCATAAGGGTTTCGGCGACGAACCGGCCGCCGAACAGACCAAAGAATCCCTTGTCGTCGGGACCCGTCTTGAAGCTGTTGAGCTTGGCCTCGGCCTGCTTGCCGGACGACGTTGCCATGATGATCTCCCGCGTCCCGTTAACTTCCTAAAACCGGACTTTCGGCTTCCTGCTTAGCTTCCTTCGCCGCCTGAAGAAAGCGGCGGATCAACCCAGGGTCCTTCACGCCCGGCGCGCTCTCGACACCCGACGAGACGTCGACAATCGTCGCTCCCGTCATCGCGATGGCGGCCGCGACATTGTCCGGCGTGAGCCCCCCGGCGAGCGCAAAGGGTGACCGCCCCTTGATGCCATCCAGGATGTGCCAGTCGAAAGCGAGCCCGTTGCCGCCCGGGCGCACACCCTTCGGGTCCGGCTTGGCATCGAAGAGGATGATGTCGGCCCGCCGGCCGGGATCCAGATACGCCATCGCGGCCTCGACCTCGGCAGCCGTGGCAACTGGTACGGCCTTGATCACCGGCAGGCCAAATTTAGCGCGCACGGCCTCGACCCGCGCGGGGCTTTCGTGCCCGTGCAGCTGCAGGTAATCGGGTGCCACGCCGCTGACGATCGCCGCGAGTGCGGCATCATCGGCATCAACGACGAGCGCAACCGCCTTGCAAGTGCCGTCCAGGGGCAACAGATCGCGCAAAGCGCGGGCTTGTGCGATGTCGAGGTTGCGGGGGCTTTTGGCAAAAAACACCAGACCGGCGAAATCCGCGCCTGCGCTGGCGGCGGCCTGCATGGCGACCGGGTCCGTGATGCCGCAGATTTTCACGAGCTTTGGCATGATGCCGGAACTTCTATCAGGGTTCACCACGTCGCGTCCTTGCGACGAAAGCCGATGTGCGATCCGCGTAGGATCGGCATGCAACGTCTGGCCGGACTATCAAAAAATTCAAGCCGCGGGACGGCTGGCTGCAGGAAGGCTGGCCTGCGGTGCGGGCAGGCCACGGCTGCGGGCGGCCACGTCAGCATCGCGCTCGCGCGACAGCCGGTCGGCTTCCGCTTGCCATCGCCGGGCCTCCGCGCCGCGATTGCGGGCTTGGCGCCGATAGCGGGCCTGACTGAACCATGTGGCCGCGCCTCCCAGCATCACACCGAGAATGAGCATACCGAAGAGATACACGTAAAACGGCAGCGAGAGCGCGAGGACCGGCGTTTCGGGCCGGAAGGGATCAAGCACCAGATCCACCGAATGCCGATTGGCCACGGCCAGCGTGATCAAAAGCGCGGCCACGGGAAAAGCAATCAGCAGAGTGAGAATGCGCTTCAGCACAGGTTCGCCTCGTCGTGCGGCACTGACGTCACGGCGATCGCCGTCACGCCGGCGCGCCGTCTTCGTTCAGACGGTCGCGCAATTCCTTGCCCGTCTTGAAGAAGGGCACGAATTTTTCTTCCACCGGCACCGGAGCACCCGTGCGCGGATTGCGCCCCTGGCGGGCTGCGCGATGCTTGACCGTGAAAGCACCGAAGCCACGCAACTCCACCCGGTCTCCGCGCGCCAAAGCGTCGACAATCTCATCGAAGATGACATTGACGATGCGTTCCACATCGCGGTGGTAGAGATGCGGGTTCGAATTCGCGATCTTCTGGATAAGTTCCGACTTGATCACGGGATCCCCCGAAAGGCGCTGTTTTTCCTCAGTTTTCGGCAGGGTGCCAAACGGAGATAAGTCCGTCAAGGCCAAGAGTGGCTCCGGCGCGGGTCCGGGATACGATTTCCGCCACTTGGGCGCCGCCCTGGCCCAAAAGGCTGCCCGCCAGCCCTGAAATGGAGGCCGACAGGCCCCACGGGCTCTCCGTTTCGGGCTTCCAGTCGATAACCTTGAGATCCTTGGTTACGCCGCGCTTGTCTTCCAGCCAGCGTTTGGCCTCTCGCTCGCCGCCGATTTCGTCGACCAGTTTGTGGGTCTGCGCCTCCCGCCCCGAGAAGACCCGGCCCTTCTCCAGCCCCGGAACGTCGGAAACCTTAATGCCGCGGCGGGCCTCGACGAGCGAGGTGAACCACTGGAAACCCTCGTTGATCATCTGCTGCATTACGGCCTTCGACTGATCATCGGCGGGCTGGAACGGCGAGGGCGCCGCTTTCAGCTCACCGCTTTTGATCTCGTTCATCTTGACGCCGATCTTGCCGAGCAGTTCGACCACTTCCGGCCACTGCATGATCACGCCGACCGAACCGGTGATGGTGTTGCCGCGCGAGACGATGTGATCTGCCCCCAGCCCGACGATGTAACCGGCCGACGCCGCCACCGTGCCGAACTGCGCCACCACCGGCTTCTTCTCGGCCAGCAGCCGGATTTCCTCGTAAAGCGCCTCGCCACCGGTCGTCGTGCCGCCGGTGCTGTTCACGAAGACGAGCACGCCGGCGACGTTGTCGGCGTCCTTGATCTTGCGCAGCATCTCAAGCTGTTTGCGATCGTCCGTGATCAATCCTTCGACGGACACGCGGGCGATATGCTTGCCACCCAGGAGCGCGTTCGTCTTGTCGCCGCTCAGCATGAATGCGCCGATGGCCAGCGCCACGCCCGTGATCGCAATGCCGCGCCAGAGACTGAGCCGCCGGCGCAAATGGCGGCGATCGAGGACAATCTCGGTTTCAAGGGACATGACTTTGACTTCTCCGTCGGGATGGACGGCGCGCAAGGCCGCGCTCGAACATCGTTTACAATTGGTTGACGCTCTTTAAGGGTAGGCAAGGATCGGGCCGCATTCAATGCCGTCGCGCGCTGGCTGCCAAAAAAGTCATGGCGCCGGTCCTTGAAAGACCGGCGCCATGCGATGCGTGTCGAATTGGGACGTATGTCCCGACGTCAGACGGACGTTACTCGGTGGCTTCGTCCTCGTCGTCGCTGTCGGCATTCCGCTTCTTGATGGCGGCTTTGAAAATGTCGCCGAGCGAAGCGCCCGAGTCGGTCGAGCCGAACTGCGCAACAGCCTGCTTTTCTTCGGCGATCTCGAGCGCCTTGATCGACACCGTGATGCGGCGCGCGGCCTTGTCGGACGAGATGACCGCCGCATCGACCTTCTGGCCGACCGTGAAGCGTTCGGGCCGCTGCTCGGAACGGTCACGCGACAGATCGGAGCGCTTGACGAATGCGGTGATGTCGCTGTCGGCGATCTTCACCTCAATGCCGTTCTCCTGCACAGCGACCACTTCACAGGTCACCGTATCGCCCTTCTTGTAGCGCGACAGCGTGTCGGCGGGGTCACCGGCGAGTTGCTTGACGCCGAGCGAGATGCGCTCCTTGGAGCTATCCACGTCGAGCACGATGGCCTTTACCGTGTCGCCCTTCTTGTATTCCTTGATCAGCTCATCGCCCGGCTTCGACCAGTCGAGGTCCGACAGATGCACCATGCCGTCGATGCCGTTGTCGAGACCGATGAACAGGCCGAACTCGGTGATGTTGCGGATCGGGCCTTCGACGATGGTGCCCTTCGGGTGCTGCGTGAGGAACGCATCCCACGGGTTGTCCTGGGTCTGCTTGAGGCCGAGAGAAATACGGCGCTTGGCCGGATCGACTTCCAGCACCTGCACGTCGACCTGCTGGCTCGTCGAGACGATCTTGCCGGGGTGGACGTTCTTCTTGGTCCAGCTCATTTCCGAAACGTGGATCAGGCCTTCAACGCCCGGCTCCAGTTCGACGAACGCGCCGTAGTCAGCGATGTTCGTGACCGTGCCCTTGAGCTTGGCGCCGACCGGGTACTTGGCCTCGATGGCCGACCACGGATCGGACTGCAGCTGCTTCATGCCGAGCGAAATGCGCTGCGTCTCGGGGTTGATGCGGATGATCTGCACCTTCACCGTGTCGCCGACGTTGAGGATCTCGGAGGGGTGGTTGACGCGGCGCCAAGCCATATCCGTCACGTGGAGCAGGCCGTCGATGCCGCCCAGATCGATGAACGCACCGTAGTCGGTGATGTTCTTGACGAGGCCGTCGATGACCTGGCCTTCGGCCAAGCGCGAGACAATGTCGGCGCGCTGTTCGGCGCGGGTTTCCTCGAGGACGGAACGACGCGAGACGACGATGTTGCCGCGGCGGCGATCCATCTTCAGAATCTGGAACGGCAGCTGCTGGTGCATCAGCGGGCCGATGTCGCGGACGGGACGGATGTCGACCTGGCTGCCGGGAAGGAATGCCACGGCGCCGTCGAGGTCGACGGTGAAGCCGCCCTTGACCTTGTTGAAGATCACGCCCGTGACCTTCTCGCCCTTCTCGTGCAGGCGCTCCAGACGGGTCCAGCTCTCTTCGCGGCGCGCCTTGTCGCGCGACAGGACGGCTTCACCGAGCGCGTTCTCGACGCGCTCCAGGTAGACTTCGACCGTGTCGCCGACCTTGAGATCGCCCGGCTTGCCGCCGACGCCGAATTCCTTCAGCGCCACGCGGCCTTCCATCTTGAGGCCCACGTCGATGATCGCGAGATCCTTCTCGATGCCGACGACCTTGCCCTTGACCACCTGGCCTTCGAACACGTCGTCCTTGGCAAGGCTCTCGGCGAGCAACGCGGCAAATTCATCCTGCGTGGGGTTCATCTCTTTGGAAACGGCGGCTGTCATTCGTGCTCCTTCAATTCGATAACGGTTGTGGCAAGCGCCAGCCCTTGGGGCGTGAAGCCTGCGAGGTTTCGGTCTGAAACTGGCAAAGCCCCGGACGCGTCAAAGCGCGGCCGGATGGCGCAAAGCCAGCGGGATGATGTGAATGCTGCGAGAGGCCGCCGTGATGGGCTTTTTATGTTGCCCCACCAACACGTTTCGAGCGGCCCGCGTTGGAGCCCCTCCGTTGGCCGGTCTTCCTCAAGACCGATCCGACAGCGGCGTCAGATGGTGGGGGTATAGCGGAAAAGGGGGATGGGGGCAAGTGCGGTAATCATTTACCGGCCTTCGATCAGGCCGAGACTTTCCCCAAACACCGCATCGGCATCCATCGTGGTTGTGTCGATGGTGATGGCGTCGGGGGCGGGCTTCAGGGGGGCGATGGCGCGGGCGCTGTCGCGGGCGTCGCGGGCCCGGATGTCGGCCAGGAGGTCGTCGTAGGTGGCGGCTTCGCCCCGGGCCTGATGCTCCAGGTGGCGGCGGCGGGCGCGCTCCTCCGGCGTCGCGGTGACGTAGATCTTGATGTCCGCGTCGGGGCACACCACCGTGCCGATGTCGCGGCCGTCGAGCACCGCGCCGGGGGCCTGCCGGGCGAAGGCACGCTGATAGTCGAGAAGGGCGGCGCGCACCTCCGGCAGCCGCGCCACGACGGATGCCCGGTCACCGGCCGGCACGCCGCGCAGCGCCGGATCGTCCAGCGTCTTTGGATCGAGGCCGCGGGCCAGCGCCAGCGCGGCCCACGCGTCATCCAGCCGAAAGCCCCGCGCCGCCACGTCCCGCGCCACGGCGCGGTAGAGCAGGCCCGTATCAAGGCAGTGATAGCCCAGATGCGCCGCAATGCGTTTGGCGAGCGTCCCCTTGCCGGACGCCGCCGGTCCGTCGATGGCAATGATCATGGGCAGCACCACCAGGTCATTCGGATCATATCCATAGCGCAAGTTGCTGGGCTGCCAGCGCACATCCAGTTCCGGACCGAGGTTGGCGGGATCGAATGGCGTGCCCGGTGAATTGTAATCGACGGGACCTTCGACGCGGCCCCAGCACGCGCCGAACTCGGCCACGTGATCGGGCGAATGCACGCGAGCCGCGGCCTTGTAGGCCTCGGACATGCGCACGCGCGTTCCCGCTGGCAGTGTCACGTCGTGGTCCCCCGTCTCGAGTCTGTGGCTTTTCACAAAGCCGCCTCAAGACATGCCACTGCCGCAGCCGGAAAGGGAGGTCAAGCCGATGTTATCCAGACGGGTGGGATCAGGGCCTCGAAGGAGACCCCGAAGCCGCCCTGGAGGGAACTGGACGGACGGGGCCCTACGTCCGCGGCCCAACAAAGGAGAATAGCGCGCCCTGCGGGTCGATGGCGTTGACCGCGAATTCTCCGCCGGGGATCTCGATCGGACCATGCGCGATCTGTCCGCCCCGAGCCTTGGTACGCGCGACCGCTTCATCGATGTCAGCAACTCGGAAATAGTAGATCCACATCGAAACCGGTAGTTCAGCCGGCATGGACATGACGCCGGCGAACATGCCGGGGACATCGCGGCGGCGGAAGAATTCGTAAGCGCCCAACGCACCCATATCCATTTCGCCATCTTTCTTCCAGCCGAACTGATCGGCGTAGAATGACATTGCGGCGGAGCGATCGGCCGTCACGAGCTCGTTCCAGGCACAATGGCCGAGGCGCGCCTTGTCGTAGGCGAAGGCGTGGCTCTCCTCATTGCTTGCACCGCGCATGATATAGAAGGGCACACCCTGCGGATCCGTCATCATCGCGATGCGGCCAACACTGGGGAGATCCATCGCCGGCATCTGGGCCTTGCCGCCTGCCTTCGTGATCGATGCTACAGAGGCGTCAACATCGTCGACCGCGATATAGCCGAGCCAGATCGGCCGCGCCCCACCGGCCTTCATGGCCTCGTTGATTTGCATCAGCCCGCCAAGGTCGATGCTGCTCATGCTGAGCAGGCGGTAGTCCATGTCTGACTGGCCCGAATCCCGTCCCGTCCAGCCAAAGATGTCGCCGTAAAATGATTGCGCGGCATCGGCGTCGGAGGTCAGCAATTCGTACCAGATGAAATCGCCGTGCTTGTTTCCCATAACGTGTCTCCTCAGGCTGACGGCGCCGAGCCGATTTCGACGACAGGCGCGAAGCCGCCAAAGATCAAACGCTTGCCGTCGAACGGCATCGGGTTCTTTTTCGGATCCATGCGGGGGTCGACCTTCGATGGATCGTTCATGGCGTCCATCATTTTGGACATGGCGGCGTCGCGTGTCGGCTTGTCCGGCCATTCAATCCAGGAGAAGACGACCGTCTCGTCGTCCTCCGCTTGCACGGCCCTGCGGAAGTCGGTCAACTTGCCGTCCTTCACGTCATCGCCCCAGCATTCGAGAATGCGAACGGCGCCGAGCTCCATGAAGACGCCATCGGCCAACTTCGCGTGGTCGATGAACTTCTGCTTGTTTGCCGTCGGCACGGCGATCACGAATCCGTCGATGTAGCTCATGATTTCCTCCTTCAGTTTCCAGCCGCCGCGGCTTCGAGAGCAGCGATATCGATTTTTGTCATCGTCAGCATCGCCTGAAAGACACGCTTGGCCTGGGCGCGGTCGGGGCCTGTCGTCAGGTCCAACAGCAGTTTTGGCGTGATCTGCCAGGAGTGCCCCCAGCGGTCCTTGCACCAGCCGCACGCGCTTTCTTTTCCGCCGTTGCTGACGATGGCGTTCCAGTAGCGATCGGTCTCGGCCTGATCCTCCGTCAAGATGATGAAACTGACGGCCTCGTTCGGCGTGAAGACTGGGCCGCCGTTCAAACCGAGGAATGGCCGGCCAAGAACCGTGAACGCGACGGTGAGCTCGGTGCCCTCTTTTCCGCCTGGATAATCGGACGGGGCTGCGTTGACGCTATCGACATGGCTGTCGGGAAACGTTGCGGCGTAGAACGCCGCCGCCTTCTTGGCTTCGCCATGGTCGAACCACAGGCACGTTACGAGTTTGGATTGCGGTGTCATTTCACTCTCCCTTTCTCGCTTGGACTGCGAACAGCAGTTCCACATAGCGCTTCAGGTGATCGACACTATCGGCAGCGGTGGCCGCGCCGCCTTCGGCCTTGGCGAGAATGAACGCGCCTTGGAGAACAGCCTGCGTATGCAGGGCCAGGCTTTTGGCGGTCCAATCGGGCGACAGTCCGCGCTGCGCCATGGCCTCTGCAATGTCCGCTTCTATCCTTTCGGCGTGACAGAAAATGGATTGCCGGCAGGCATCGCGAATGGCGGGAGTGGTCTCGTAGGCCTCCTGCACCATGGTGCCCACGAGGCAGGTAAACTCCGGCACCGTGCCCGCGAGGATGGCTTTGCGGAAATCGATATAGCCAAGCACGCGGTCCAGCGGGTCGACGTGCGCGTGATAGGGCGCGGCGGAGAATAAGGCGCCGGTCATCTCCGACCAGTAGTGCGCCGCCGCGACGGCCAGATCGTCCTTGCTTTTGAAGTGGTGGAAGAAGGCGCCTTTGGTCACGCCGGCCGCTGCGCACAGATCGTCGACCGTGGTCGCCGCATAGCCCTTGGTGCGCACGACCGCGACGGCAGCGTCGAGAAGCTTTGTCCGGGCCGTGATCGCCTTCGCCATGGTCCGTCGCGCCATTCCTGGTCTTCAGCATCACCACGCCAAAACTCTCCGGTGCGCTTGGCCTGCCCCCGCCTGAGACGCCTCAGGCCGGCCTGACATCACTCAATGGGCATTTACATACCAACTAGTTGGTATGTTATCAATGCCAAATTTTATTGGGTGTTGGTGCGCGGACAGAGATCCGTGGGGGCGCCCAGCGATAAGTACGTGTGGCGGCCTCAAAGGCCGCCGATCTAACCGAAGCCGGCCTGACCGAAGGGCGATGGGAAATAAGGGGCCAAGAGGGAGGCAAGCCGCCTGCCTGAGCCCTAGTCGGGGAACCGGCGGTGGGTGTTGCGGCCGGTGCAGGCGCTAGGCGGACTGTCTGGCCCGATCTCGCGCTCCAAGACCGCTTCCGGCAAATCTTCGAAACGGCCCGGCGGAGCAGCCGTGGCCGCAGCTTCAATGAGGTCGGCCCGGCCCATGCGCTTCAGCGTGACGTAAATGGCCGTATTGAAATCGCGGCTGCGGCGAGCCTTCTCGCCCACCGCAACGCGCTCAAGCAAACGCTCGCCATACGCGGCCGCGTCCCGCCCCGCTCGGCAGAATCCGAAAATTACATCCGTTTGCGGCAGCTTTTTTTGCTCAAATGCGAGCGCCTCCAGAACAGGAAGCGCATCGCCCCCCAGATCCCCAAGTCGCGTGGCAAAGTCACTCGCGACGACCCAATCCTGCCGCCGCACGGGTTCGAGCAGGACCGGCAGCAACGGCCGCGCGATAGCGTCAAAGTCCGCCCTGGGGAAGTAGGCCAAGATAGACTGCATCACACGGGCGGTTTCAAAGCGAGCGCGCGGACCAGCCACGTCGCGCGCAATCGCTGTCCCCATGGCCTGCCCGCGCGACAGCGTGGCGCCAGGTGAACCGATGAGGCCAGAGACGTCGTGAATAATGAGACGACGGTCCGTGCCATCGATCGCGGCGTCAAGGTTGGAGAGCGCGTGATCGAGGCGCCCGCGCAAAGCCGCCGCCATGCCGCGTTCGACACTGTCTTGCTCGCGCGCCGCCGCCGCCGACAGGGCCGCTACGTCCACCTCCTTGAGGTTCAGCACCTCGGCGATGGCGGTCCTGGCGGCCACCCCAAAGGTGCCCTCGCCACCAAGACCCACGTGGGAGCGAAAGAAGCCGTAGAAGCAATCCCAACTCGGCGCGCCCGAATTCAACGCACACCCCATCACGGGCTTGGGAAGCCAGCCCAGAACCTGAGCATGTCCGGTGACGAGCGTCGCCATGCCGCCAAGCCCGTCCGATAGGATCGTCGTGTCCAGCATATGCGGGAGCAGCCAACTCTTCTGCTCTTCCCGATCGGAGGAAATCTGAAGGGTGGGACGGGTCGGATCTTCCGGCACCTGCACCATGCACAGATCCTTGACGAGCTTGCGCTTGTCTTTGGGTCCTTCGTGAAAACCGGATGTGGAGATGCCGTTTGGAAGACGGCCCTGTTCGTCGCGCAGCCGCTTGCACGACTGAGAAAGGGCAAGCCGGTACGATAGATGACCCGCCGGCGCGAAGTTGGCATTTTTCTCGTAGGTCACCGGCAAGGCATACGTGCGCACGAAGCCACCGGCAGCCCCACTCAGTGACGTCGAGCTCTCGTCAAAGACCAGCACCTGCCGCTGTGGATCGAACGCGATAGACTGGCGGGCATTCTCCGCTTTCAGTTGCGCATCGAGTTTGAGGTACTGCGCGTTCGACAGATGCGCATAGACGGCATAGCCGCCGAAATAGAGGATCGGCGCCAGAAGCCAACGCCGGTCCGTCATCCCCAAGAGCGCCTCGACCGCCAAGGCGACGAAGGCGAGATTGAGCGTCACCACCGGCCAGAACGGCGCGGCGACGATCATCAGGAATATCCCGGTGAAGGGAATGATCTGCAAGAGCAGGACAGCCGCGGTGAACAGGAACAGCGGCATGGAGAACCGCATTCCGCGAAAGACCTGTCGGAAGGATCCACCCGGCTTCATGACGCTCATATCCGGAGTGTAGCCCGTCCGCGTAAAGAATTTAGAAAGCAGCCCGGCCCACCAGGCCCGCTTCAGGTTCAGGCCCCTCCACGTTCTAGCCCGCTTCAGGCTTCGGCCCGGTAAGATGCCCCCAGGCCCTCCATGAGCCCGCGGAACTCGGGGAAGCTGGTGGCGATCATGCGCGTATCATCCACCGTCACGGGCTGTTCGCTGGCCAACCCCATGGTCAGGAACGCCATGGCGATGCGGTGGTCGAGATGCGTCGCCACCGTGCCGCCACCCGCAACCTTGCCCGTGCCGTGAACGGTGAGGGTATCGCCCGCCACCGTTGCCCGCACGCCATTGGCCACGAAGACCCGCCGCGGTCGCGGCCAAACGATCGCTTTCCTTCACCTTCAACTCAGCGAGCCCCTGCATGACGGTATCGCCCACCGCGAAACCGGCGACGGCGGCGAGGACGGGATATTCGTCGATCATCGACGGTGCGCGCTCAGCGGGAACAGCGACGCCTTGCAGCTTCGACGTGCGCGCGCGAATGTCGGCGATCGGTTCGCCGCCTTCGTCCCGGAGGTTCAAGAATTCGATATCGGCGCCCATCTCTTTGAGCGTGGTGTAAAGGCCGGTGCGCGTTTCGTTGACCAGCACGCCTGTCACCGTCACGTCGGACCCCGGCACGATCAGCGCCGCGCAGATCAGAAACGCCGCCGAGGACGGGTCGCCCGGCACCGTCACATCGCGGCCTTCCAGCTCCGCGTCACCCGACACCGTGATGTGCGTCCGGCCATCCTTCATCTGCGTCGACACATGCGCCCCGAAATAGCGCAGCATGCGTTCGGTATGATCCCGCGTCGGTTCTGCTTCGATCACGGTCGTTTCGCCCGCCGCCATCAATCCGGCGATGAGGATGGCACTTTTTACTTGAGCGGACGGCACCGGCAATTCGTAGACCATCGGCACGAGCTGCGCGGTGCCGCGCACCGTCAGCGGCAGCGTATCGCGCGCTTCGTCGGTCACGAGACCCATCTGACGCAGCGGTGTCAAAACGCGCGCCATGGGGCGGCGCGACAGCGAGGCATCGCCCGTCATGGTGACGGCGATGTCGTGCCCGGCGACGACGCCCATCATCAACCGGGTCCCGGTTCCGGAATTCCCGAAATCAATGGGTGCAGCGGGTTGCGTCAGTCCGCCGGTACCCCGCCCGCGCACCGTCCAGACCTCGCCCTCCCGCGAGGCCGGCGCGCCAAGGGCCGTCACGGCCTTGGCGGTGTTCAGGACATCCTCGGCCTCGAGCAGCCCCGTGATCCGGGTCGTGCCCGTCGCCAAGGCGCCGAACATCAGCGCACGGTGAGAAATGGATTTGTCGCCCGGCACCCGCACCTGGCCGCGCAGGCTGGAGGCCTTGATCGCCGTCAACGGCAACGGTGGCGCGCCTTCGGCGCTGGATTTGGACACGCGGCTGCCTTTCGTAGGGATCGGCCCCGGTGGTGCCGACCCACCGGTTCTGGTTCGTCGGGCCGGATAGAGCCGACCCTGCGGGAGGCTGTCAACGTCCCTGAGACCCGCCCGCCGCCGCCCAGGACGCAGACCCCGCCCAGGGGCCGGGATTCCGCGCCCCTGCGGCGTCGGGTTGCATGCCTCGCCAATTGCTTTTGACAGGCGCTTGCGGCTGTGGCAGACCCCCATCCTTCCAGTTCATTTCCGGGGTTCGAGACATGTCGACCAAAGCCGCGCGTGGGACGAAGCGCACCTGCCAGAGCAATGAGTGCGGGGCCCGCTTCTACGATCTCAATCGCGAACCCATCGCGTGTCCGATCTGCGGGACCCTTTACCAGATCGCCCATTCCACGCTGCCTTTGGCGGTCGTGATGGCCGAGGAAAAGGCGGCGCGTAAGTCCAAGAAGGCCGAGCTTGCCGTCGATAAGGACGTTGCCGCCGAGCCCGGCGCCGAGGGCGAGGGCGATGAGGCGCTGGCCGATCTGGAAGAGGCGGAGGATATTCCGGCCGACGACGACCAGACCTTCCTCGAGGAAGAAGAGGAAGAGGGCGGCGACGTCACCACCATTATCGGCGGTCCGGTCGCGGAAGGCGAGGAAGAGGTCTAATCAGCAGCCGGGAGGTCCGGTGCTGGCCCGTTGCGCCACTCTTGCGTATGGGTCGTTTTTTCCACGCGCAGCGGCGACATGGGACTTGCAGTTTTGGCGCGCACGGCCTAGGACACGGGTCTTGCGCCGGTTGAGTACGGAAGCCTACCGTTCCCGCACGCCGGTCACACCACCCAGGTTTCAGGGGCCATAGCTCAGCTGGGAGAGCGCTTGCATGGCATGCAAGAGGTCAGCGGTTCGATCCCGCTTGGCTCCACCAATTTGATCCGCGCGCAGATGCCAGCCCAACCCCGCGCGCGGCGGCGCCGGTTCCACAGGGCCGGGTTCTCTTTACCCCAACTCTGGATGTAGCGCTCATGATACAGCGAGCGCGGGCGCCGTCCGCCAAATGCCCGCGCAGGTCCCGCCAGCTCACCATGAGACCGAAGCCCCACACCCACCCGTAGTGAGGACATCACCCATGCCGCTCTTGCGCGTTGATCTTTACCAAGGCCGAACGGACGAGGAAATCAAGCGCCTGCTGGATGCGCTGCATGGCGCCATGCTCGCCGCCTTCAAGGTGCCCGTGCGCGACCGCTATCAAATCGTTCACGAGCACAAGCCCTCGCGCATGATCATGGAAGATACGGGGCTCGACATCCCCCGCACGGAGAAATTCGTCATGATCCAGGTCACCACGCGTCCGCGCTCGCGCGAGATGAAGGAGACCTTCTACCGGCTGGTGGTGGAAGCGCTCGAGAGCCAGTGCGGCATCGCCCCGTCGGACGTCATGATCAACATGGTCACGTGCACCGACGACGACTGGTCGTTCGGTCTCGGACGCGCCCAGTTCCTGACGGGCGAGCTTTAAGACCCAACACACGGCGCTGGAACTTGAAGCAAAAAAGGCCGGGCACAGCGCCCGGCCTTTTTCCGTATCGGTATTGCTAGTCTTAGAACTTTGCCTTCACCGTCACATAGGCCGCACGCGGCGCGCCCGGCGAAATGTTGTTGTTGTTGTGGGCGGAGGCAAAATACTCCTCGTCGAAGACGTTCTCGACATTGATTTGCGCTGCCCAGTTCTCGTTGAAGTCGAAATAGAACGCGGCATCAACACGCGTGAACGACGGCAGTTCGACAGCATTGTCGAGCGATGCGAAGCTCGAATCCTGATGGATGATGCCGAGACCCGCGCCAAACCACGGTAGGAACTGGTAACGGTTCCAGAGTGAGTAAACGTTGTTGGGTACGAACGGGAACTCGTTGCCTTCAACTTTAACATCAGTTCCCGCGTCAATCACACGTGCATTCTGATGGCCCCAACCCGCTGAAATCTGCCACTCGTCGGTTACATACCCGGTGAGCGCCAGTTCTCCGCCCCGGGTGCGCGTCAAGCCGATCTGTTCGGCCGTGGTGGCACTTGTCGGAACGACTTGGTTGGAACGTTCAAGCTCGAACATGGCCCCGGTCAAGAAGAGGCGAGGAGCCACTTCCCACTTAAAGCCGATCTCATGGTTCTGGAATTCTTCGGGCTCCAGGTTCGCAATGGTTACGCCCGATTGAGGCGCAAGGTTGATAAACTGGTCGCCGACACCCGGCAGGAACGATGTCGACGTCGCGATGTAGACCGAGGCAGTTTCCGTCGGCTTGAAGACCGCACCGACGCGGTGCGACCAGACGTCGTCGACACGATCCAGGTTGATGACGCTTGCCGGATTGGTCGAATTCACGGCCGATACATCGAAGCGGTCGAAACGAAGTCCGCCGATGATCTCGAAATAGTCGGTGATCTCGATCTGATCCTGGATATAGGCGCTGTAGGTTTGAACGTCGGTCGCCCAACGGCGCTCAACGTTAGCGAATGCAAGGTCGGTGAAACTCGTCGGGTTTGCGACTGGTACGATGAGACGTCGGCAGTTGAAGTCGTTGGCAAAAACGCATCCAGGGTCATTGTCATATGGAAAAACGCCGATGCCATCGCCTGCCGGATCGAATACGACACGG
Organism: uncultured Alphaproteobacteria bacterium; assembly: GCA_963786675.1. Taxonomy (GTDB): domain Bacteria; phylum Pseudomonadota; class Alphaproteobacteria; order Rhizobiales; family Hyphomicrobiaceae; genus JAGVSR01. The sequence continues at coordinate 271,401 of CAWAZY010000004.1, forward strand.
TCACGCGGAAGCGTCGTGTCCTGGAACGAGACTTCCGTTCCCGCCAGAAGTGTGTGGCGGATGCCGTTGCCCATGTCCCAACGATAGGTGGCATCAGTCTGGTTCACGAACGTCTCGCGATCAGTCCCCATCGCATAGCCTTCAATCAGATAATTCCCAGGTCCGGCCGCAGGGTCATTCACAGCTGAGGCGGCATAGACGTTGGAATAGAACTTTTCATAGTTCGCGTAGAATGAATGATTGCGAAGGTTCAGACCGAAGTCGGTTCGATGCTCGATCGTGGCGGTTGCGGTATGGCCTGCGAAGTCCGACTGGCTTGCGTCCGGATTGCCATAGAACGACTCGATGTGCCCGCGGAACGGACGGCCATTTAGAGACGGAACGCCGCGATCGGTCGTGCGCTCGTCGCTGTAATACTCATAACTCATCGAGACTTTAGTCTGGTCGCTGATGCGGAACGCCAGCGTCGGGTTGATACCGTAGCGCTCCAACTCGAAGAAATCGCGGAAGTTTTCCGAGTTCTCGTACATCGCATTGAGGCGGAAGGCGGCGTCGGGAGAAATCTTATCGCCGACATCAATGGTCGTGCGGGCGCGTTCGAACGAGCCGGTGGAGACGGTCGCCTGTCGGATCCGCTCACCGTTCGCCTTCTTGGTGACCCGATTGACGACACCGCCACCGCCGCCACGGCCGAAGATCATGGCGGCAGGCCCCTTGAGGACTTCGATTGCTTCCACATTGTAGATGTCGCGGAAGTATTCGATGTCGTCGCGCACACCATCGACAAAGAAGTCGGCGGTCGTCTGCTGACCGCGGATGGTGATTTGGTCACGGTGGCCTTCCCCTTGCGCCACTGCAATGCCGGGTACATAGCGCAATACATCTCCCACTGTCTGACTGCCACGATCTTCGGCCTGCTCCTTCGTTACGACAGTGATGGCCTGGGGAATGTCTTTGATCGGTGTATTCGTTTTTGTGGCCGTCGACGTGCCAGTCGCAATGTAGCCATCGATCCCGGTTGTGCCGGTACCGGGAACACCCGGCGCGGCCGAGCCAGCACCCGTGGCACCAAAACTGTCGCCGGTATCGGCCACCGGCTCGAATTCGTCCGGCCCAACGGGCTCAGGTACGGCCTGGGGCTGCGGCGCGGTCGCCTGAACTTTCGGCTTTTTCTTCGCTGCGGACGCCTTTGCGGCGGGCTTGGGCGCGGCGGGTGCAGGGGCTGCAGCCGGCTCTTCCTTTGGTGTAATGACTTCGATTTCAGGGAGTACCGGATCTGACCCGGCGGCATCCTGCGCGGTGGCCGGCATGGCAGCCCCCGTCGCGAGCAGTGCGCTCACGGCCGTCGACCTCAAAAGGGTCTTGCAGTGATGGACGTAAGAGAACTTGAGCCCCCGGACGGTGGACTTGGAAGCCGCCCTGCGGATTTGATCGTGAGCACTATACGCGTGTAGGGCCGCGCGGACCGAGATTGCAGTCATCTAATTCCCCCAATGGTCGAGATTCAAGGTCTCGAGATCAGGCGTACTGTTGTGAGTACGCAGCCGCCCAATGCAGCTTGATGATGACAAAGCCAATCAAGAATTTCGTTGTCAATGACGTCAGTTTGGAATCGTTCCATTTCCAAACTAAAATCTTCAAGAATACGAGGGAATTGCAGAATTGCGCCGGCGGCGGTGCGTCGAATTCCCGGCGAGTGCGATCAAATCGCAACGCTTGCCAAGCCCCCCGGCGCTTGGCGCGCCACCACGACCGTCACAGTGACTTCACGAACTGCATCAGTGCGCGGCGTTCTTCCGCGCTCAGGCGCATGAAGGCATCGCGCGCAGCCTGCGCCTCACCGCCATGCCAGAGGATCGCTTCCTCGATGTTGCGGGCGCGGCCATCGTGCAAAAGAAACGTGTGCCGGCTTACAGCCCCCGTCAGCCCAATGCCCCACAGCGGGGCCGTCTTCCATTCGCGGCCATCGGCGAGACCTTCAGGACTGTTGTCGGCGAGGCCCTCACCCATGTCATGGAGGAGCAGATCGGTATACGGCCAGATCTTCTGGCCGGACAGATGCGGCTGACCGGGAACGTCGCCCGTCGTGAACGAGGGCACATGGCAGGACGCGCACCCTGCGGAATTGAAGAGGGCTTTACCCGCAAGAACTTCAGGATCATCCGGCCGCCGCCGTGGCGGAACCGCGAGATTCTGCGCGTAAAACACCACCAAGTCGAACAACTCGCGTCCGATCTCGTGGCCGTCCTGACGCGGACTGTCGCCGTGTGGCGCCGTCCGGCAAGCCGTTTGCGCCGCCGTGCAATCCCCATAGCTTGCTGGGAAAAGTGGATTAGACAGGCCAATATCCCCGCTGAAGGCTTCCGCGCTCTGCTGCTCGACATCTGGATTGCCGGCCTTCCAGCCAAACCGGCCGAGAACGGGGCGATCGGCTTTGATCGACCAGACCTCATTGGCTTTGCCTGAAATGCCATCGCCATTGGCGTCGTCCGGATCGGCAAGCGCCAGAATATCCTTCTCCGGAATCGCTTCCAGAAGGCCAAGTCCGATCATCTGCGGTGCGATCCGAGGCGACAACCGCACTTCAGGATGCAGAGGCCCATAGGCGGGATTGATGACGCTGTAGCGGGGCGCGCGCAGCACGACGGTGCTGCCGTCCGGATACGTGACCGGCAGATCGGCATAGTCGATCCGCATTTGGCCTTCGCTGTCCACGCCCTGGACCGAGAAATTCTGCAACTGCCCGCCATACGTCGGTTCGTGGATTGTCTTGGCGCGGCGCTCATCAAGTGCGCGCTTGTCTGCATCCGTCTGCGGTGGAATCGACAGGCGCAAAAACATCGAAACCGGGGTCTCTTCGGGCCAGGACTTTGATGGTGGCGTACCGCGACCGTCCTTCAGGTGACAATTCTGGCAGCCCCGCGCATTGTAGATTGGTCCGAGCCCATCTGAAGAATCCGTCGAGGATGGCGGTGACACCCATAGCTTGCGGAAGATGGAATTGCCAATGCGGAAGCGGCCCTCGCCGCCAAAACTGATGCCCTGAGATGGGTGCGAGAACGCATCGCGATTGACGCGGGACCGTCGCGTTGTGGCGCCACCGCCTGGCTGATCTTCGCCCGGTTCTAGTTTTACCGAGGCCGCCAGTTCGAGTATCCGCGGGCTGAGCCCTGGATCACCGCCTTCTGAAGTTATGACGTTCGGCGCGGCCCGTGTGAGGACCGCGCCGGACAGCGGCACAAGGGCCGCAACGAGCACCAGGAAGGTTTGAGTGCGCATGATTATCCGTTAGCCTAATCCTGCTTCGTCTAACCCGTCACATACCCGGACGGCAAGACGACCTAGAAAGCGATCTTGGCGCCGCCGATCACCGTATCGAAGTTCTCAAGACCGGCGGCCGGAACGGCAAGCCCACCCGCATCGCGCAGCGTGATATCCGCGTCATGGTGGCGGTACCCGAGATACACCTGCATCTCGGCTGCCTCGATGTGCTGCACCACGCCAAGGCCCCAGACGTCGCGCTCACTACCGCTGATCCGGACCGCCGTTCCGCCCCCGGCATCGAGCGATGCCACCAGGGCCGGGTCGCCGGTCACGGTGAGGAAGTCTTCAAAGCGGCCGTATTCGCCATAGAAGGCCGTCGGCCCTAACGCGGTGATGCCCGATGCGATCCAGCCGAGTTTGGCATAGATGAAGCGGGCGTCGCGTGGCGTGCGCGCAATGCCATCCGCGTCGAATGCCGTGGCGTCGAATTCGCGCTGACCGGCGGCGAGCGTCGCATTGAGCCCGGACGCCTCGTGCAGCATCGAAACAGAACCGACCACTGTGGAATGGTCCACATCGGCAAAATCGCTCGGTGCATCAGAGACCTCCGTGTAGGCGATGGCGCCTTCGAACTTGAACCCGCCGCCTTCGCCTGCGTATCGCAACGCAACGTCCCAGATATCATCCGATCCCCAGCTTGCGGAAAGAACGAATCCGGCCAGTTCGGGTGAATCCCAGCGGATCAGGTCTGCGGTGTCGCCATTGAAGTGATTGCCGAGATCTCCCCAGGCGACGCCCGCCAGCACGCGATCCGTCCGGCGCAGCAGGAACCCGCCGGCAACGTCCTGAACGCCGGCATAGGCCGCCACACCCGTCTCGGAAAGATCGGTCTCAGGCGCGGTATCCGAAGCGCGCGAACTCGCGCCCCACGGCGATCCGGCCGAGAGTTTCGCTTTCGATGAACCAGTGCGACTTCCAGATCTGGAATCCGTCGGCGGCGCGCCCCGTGGTTTGATCCACGGCATCCGACAGGTTGTCCTCGACGCGAATGGTGATCGCATAGCCCGCGCGCCAGCCCGGAGCGATCTGCGCATCGCCTTCGAACGACACGTTGGTCTGATCGTTCTTGTTGCCGACCGCGTAGGCGTCCTGTTCGACGCCGTCGTCCCAGAACAACACGGCACGATTGACGTGCCCCGTGATGGTCAGAGAGACCTTGCGGTTGCCCTTGCGCGCCGTCGTGGCTTCGAGTTCCGCAATGCGTTCCTCAAGATCCGCGCAGCAGTCGCCGCCCAGGTCCGCTGCATGGAGGGGACCGGCCAGAAGCATGAGGAGCGCCACCAACGTTACGATGGCTGCGATGAGCGCGCCGGGGAGAAAGCGGATGAAACGCTGCGCCATCAGCTTAGTCCTTCTTCGGTTCGGATGTCAGGACCTTCTCGGGCGCGTCTAGGCTATCAGATCCCTCGAACGCAATGCCTTCCAGACCCAGTGCGGCGATCGCCTCTTCGAAGGTCTTGGCCTGCGCGGCGAGCGCATCGACCACGGACTGGATAACAGCGTTGCCCTCAGCGTTGTCTTCGCCGAGCATCTGGTCGTAGGCCTCGACTGTTTCGGCGCGCTTCTTCAGTTCGGCCATGCGCGCCATCATTGTGTCGAGAGCGGCCCTGACTTTGGCGTCGACATCGGGATTCTTGGCCTTCACCAGGTCCGAGAGGCTCGGGCCCTTGACCTCCGATCCATCGAGACGCTTGTAGCTGCCCAGATAGACATTCCGGATCCCAACGGCGTCATAGTAGTGCGAGTTATGCGTGTTGTCGGAGAAGCAGTCGTGCTCCTCCTCAGGATCATGAATCATGAGACCGAGCTTCATACGCTCGCCGGCGAGCTCGCCATAGGTCAGGCTACCCAGGCCAGTGAAGGCGGCGATCAAGCCAGCCTGTCCTCCTTCGTTCATTACCTCGCGGCGTGCTACCCCAGGGCCTGCCCAATTGCCGGTCATCCACTTCAACTGATCGACCAGCATCTGGGTCACGACTCGCAAATACGCGGCGCGGCGGTCGCAGTTACCATTGGTGCAATTTTTGAGATCGAAATCTGTGGCGGGGCGTGTTCCAGCACCCTTGCCCGTTCCATTGAGGTCCTGTCCCCAGAGAAGAAATTCGATGGCGTGGTAGCCAATCGCCACATTCGCTTCGACACCGCCGGCCTCGTGCAGGTCCCGCGCTAAGAGCTCAGGCGTGATGGTCGACGCATCCACCGTCTGCCCGCCAAATTTGAGCGACGTGTTGGCAATCACGTTGATGGCGTACGCTTCGTTCTCTTGCGTATCGCCTTCGGTATAGGCCTGAGACACGTAATCGATCAGGCCTTCGTCGAGCGGCCATGCATTCACCTTGCCTTCCCAGTCGTCGACGATCTTGTTGCCGAAGCGGAAGACTTCCGTTTGCATGTACGGCTCGCGGGACTTGACCCAGGCCCCGCGGGCCGCCGCTAAGCTCTCTTCCGTGGGCTTGGCGAGAAAAGCCTCGATGGATGTCTGCAAGTTGCGCGCTGCCGCATGGCTATCTGCGTAAGCGGCTTCGGCAATGTCAGCATACGTGCTAATCACGCCGGAAACGTCAGCTGCTTGGACGGTCCTGGAATCTAACGCCGACAGGGCGGTGCCCATTATCACCGGCGCGGCAATCAAACGCCAGATGTGCCGCCATGTGCCGAGCGGTTTGGGGTCGAGGCCGACGAGCGATGGCGTGTCCGGAGTGGCGGATGACGCCACTGCGCTGTGTTCGCGGGCCGCCACGGGCGTGACGCTTTTCATGTCAGAACCCCAATAGTCGAGAGGCAAGGTCTCGAGATCAGGCGAACGTTCCCGAAAGAACGATGCACGCACCTGCGTGCATGCCCAATGTTGTGGCGCACGCCGTGGGTAAGCGTCAAAGGCTATGTTTTTGAAGGATTCCAGCCTGATCGTTTTTCTGACGATTGAGATCAGGAATAGAGAATTTGCCGCAGAGAAGCGGCCGCTCGCCGGCTGCCTGTGGTGATTGCATTTTCCATGCGAGGCAGGGCGACGGAGATCCAATCAGTAAACAAAAACGCCGCCCTGGCGAACCAGAGCGGCGTTTTGAAATCCATGTCGAAGAGGGGACACCGCGCGGGCGCGGCACCTGATGTTTTTCTCACAACTTTGCAGACCTGGCAGCGACCTACTCTCCCGCGTCTTAAGACGAAGTACCATTGGCGCAGGGGCGTTTCACGGCCGAGTTCGGAATGGGATCGGGTGCAGCCACCCCGCAATAACCACCAGGTCGGCGAAGTTGTGAGATGAAAATCTGGACTTCCGTGCTTGTCCGATCTCAAGCGCTGGACGACACGCGTCCGCGATGAGCATTGCTTAATGAGAGCAATCAAGTCGATCGAGCTATTAGTACCCGTAAGCTACACGCCTTGCAGCGCTTCCACACCGGGCCTATCAACGTGGTGGTCTTCCACGGCTCTCAAGGGAGAACTTGTTTTGAGGTGGGTTTCCCGCTTAGATGCCTTCAGCGGTTATCCCGTCCGCACATAGCTACCCTGCTGTGCCGTTGGCACGACAACAGGTCCACCAGAGGTGCGTCCAACTCGGTCCTCTCGTACTAGAGTCAGATCCTCTCAATTCTCCTACACCTACGGCAGATAGGGACCGAACTGTCTCGCGACGTTCTGAACCCAGCTCACGTACCTCTTTAAATGGCGAACAGCCATACCCTTGGGACCTGCTCCAGCCCCAGGATGAGATGAGCCGACATCGAGGTGCCAAACGATTCCGTCGATATGGACTCTCGGGAATCATCAGCCTGTTATCCCCGGCGTACCTTTTATCCGTTGAGCGATGGCCCTTCCACACAGAACCACCGGATCACTATGGCCAACTTTCGTTTCTGCTCGACTTGTCAGTCTTGCAGTCAGGCGGGCTTATGCCATTGCACTCGACGGTTGATTTCCGACCAACCTGAGCCCACCATCGCGCGCCTCCGTTACCATTTAGGAGGCGACCGCCCCAGTCAAACTGCCTGCCATACATTGTCCTGGAACCGGATAACGGTCCGCAGTTAGACAACCATGTCCATAAGGGTGGTATTTCACATTGCGGCTCCACAAGAGCTGGCGCCCCTGCTTCAAAGCCTACCACCTATTCTACACATGCAAACACGATTGCCAGTGTAAAGCTACAGTAAAGGTGCACGGGGTCTTTCCGTCTAACCGCAGGAACCCCGCATCTTCACGGGGAATTCAATTTCACTGAGCATGTGCTGGAGACAGTGGGGAAGTCGTTACGCCATTCGTGCAGGTCGGAACTTACCCGACAAGGAATTTCGCTACCTTAGGACCGTTATAGTTACGGCCGCCGTTTACTGGGGCTTCGATTCAAAGCTTGCACTTCTCCTCTTAACCTTCCAGCACCGGGCAGGCGTCAGGCCATATACGTCGTCGTTGGACTTAGCATAGCCCTGTGTTTTAGGTAAACAGTCGCCACCCCCTGGTCTGTGCCCCGCCTTACTGCTTGCGCAATAAGACGGCCTGCTTCTCCCGAAGTTACGCAGGTAATTTGCCGAGTTCCTTCAGCACACTTCTCTCAATCGCCTTGGTATTCTCTACCAGTCCACCTGTGTCGGTTTCGGGTACGGTCTACGTGGGGGCTATTTCCTGGGACACCTTCGCTGCCCTCCCAATCCGATAAGGGAAGACAACACACAGCATCCGTCACACACCCACTGGCCCACGAATATTAACGTGGTTCCCATCGACTACGGCTTTCGCCCTCGCCTTAGGGGCCGGCTAACCCTGCGCAGATTAGCTTTACGCAGGAACCCTTGGACTTTCGGCGGGAGTGTTTCTCACACTCCTGTCGTTACTCATGTCTGCATTCGCACTTCCGATACCTCCAGGTGCCCTCACGGGTCACCCTTCACAGGCTTACGGAACGCTCCGCTACCGCTCTTTCGAGCCCGAAACTTCGGTGCACAGCTTTAGCCCCGATACATTTTCGGCGCAGGAACCCTTAATTAGACCAGTGAGCTGTTACGCTTTCTTTAAATGATGGCTGCTTCTAAGCCAACATCCTGGTTGTTATGGGGTTCCCACATCCTTTCACACTTAGCTGTGACTTGGGGACCTTAGTTGTCGATCAGGGTTGTTTCCCTTTTCACGACGGACGTTAGCACCCGCCGTGTGTCTCCCGGATAGTACTCCCAGGTATTCGGAGTTTACTTAGGTTTGGTAATCCTGTGGGGACCCCTAGCCCATGTAGTGCTCTACCCCCTGGGGTATTCGTCCGAGGCTCTACCTAAATAGAT
>CAWAZY010000004.1:285000-562658 GCA_963786675.1 uncultured Alphaproteobacteria bacterium
GAAAATTCTCGCCGCGACGGGTGCGGACAAATGGCAAGTCCGCGAAATGCTGGAGCCTGCCAAAACAATCTTCCCCGAAACCGCTTTGACAGCCGGCCAGGAAGTCCACATTACGCTGGTGCCCTCGCTCGCCGACGTCAACAAAATGGAACCTGCGCGGTTCTCTATTTTCGGTGACGGACACGAACATCTCGTCACTGTGAACCGCAGCCCCGCCGGTGAATTCGTTGCAAGCGCAGATCTGCCGGAAACCCAGGCGGTGGTGCGCGCCACGCTCAACGATACCGACAATGGGGCCAATGCCAGCCTCTATGCGAGCCTCTATCACGCTAGTCTCGTCCAGAACGTGCCCTCCGACACGATCCAGCAAATCTTGAAGGTGCACGCATCCGAAACAGACTTCCGTCGCCGCCTGCGCGCCGACGACACCGCGGAGTACTTCTTCGATCTCAAACAGGAAGGCGGCACCGATGGGCCGCCCGGCGAGCTGCTGTTCACCGCTTTGACAACCGGCGGCGAAACGACGAACTACTACCGCTTCCGGTCATCAGACGGCGTGATCGATTTCTACGACAAGGACGGCAACAATTCGCGCAAGTTTCTTATTCGCAAACCTGTGCGCGGTGAGGACTCTGCGCCTGACGTCGGGTTACGGTGTTCGTTATCATCCGCTGCTCGGCGTGCGTAAGATGCACACCGGCGTGGATTGGGCGGCCCCGCCAGGCACGCCGATTCTCGCAGCAGGCAGCGGCACCATCGAGGAAGCCGGCCGCAAGGGTTACAACGGCAACTACGTGCGCATCCGGCACGCTAACGGCTATCAGACCGCCTACAGCCACATGAGCCGCATCGCGGCAGGTGTCGAAGCCGGCGTGAAGGTCAAGCAAGGACAGATCATCGGCTATGTCGGTTCAACGGGTCTGTCGTCCGGTCCCCATCTTCACTATGAGGTGCTCGTCAATTCGCGCTTCGTCGATCCGCTATCGATCCAGGTGCCACGCGAGCGCAAATTGACCGGAAAGGACCTCGCGTCGTTCCAGCGCGAGCGCGCGCGCATTGACGAGCTCATGCGGCGGGCCCCGGTCATGACGGCCAGCAAGTAGGCGGCGCCGCTGCAGCGCTGCACGTTCTCTGCAATCACTCGTCGTTCCGCCTGCCAGGCCTCCCTGCCCAGCGCGCACGACACGTGCCCTGCGTTCACACTTTGCAAACCCTATGGCGCAGCTGCCCACGATCCCGCCTGCTGGCCACTTGAACAATGTTCAATCCATGCTATATTGCCTAAATGAACGATGTTCAACGAAGGAGACACGACCCATGCTGTCCTGGCTTTCGCACCTGATCCTTGGCCCCGTCGCGCGCGGCGTCGCCACCTTGGAAAGCGAGTTTATGGATATTCGCGCCCTTGGAAGCCGCCGGGGCCGACATGCCGGTAAGAGGCAAAAAACTTCGGCCGTTCAAGAGCCAAACGCCATCTCTTCAGCCGTTCTTTAACCAAGTTCCAGCGAATACTGACGGCCACGACGCGGCCTCGATCGGCCTGATACAGGCCTCCCGCGCCGGCCCTTCACCCCAGGGATAGTCCGCCATGTTCCCCGCCCTCCTCGCCACCCGCCGCTTCGCCGCCCTGTTCTGGTGCCAGTTCCTCTCCGCGCTCAACGACAACTTCGTCAAGAACGCGCTGGTCATCCTGATCCTGTTCAAGATCGGGGAAGCCGAGGGCGCGTCCCTCGTCGCGCTCGCGGGTGCCGTCCTTGTGTTCCCGTTCTTCCTTCTGTCGGGGCTCGGCGGCGAGTGGGCGGACAAGTACGACAAGGCCGAGGTGGCCGAATGGCTGAAGCGGTTTGAAATTCCCATCGCACTCGTGGCCGCCGCCGGGTTCTGGTTCAACTCGGTGCCGGTGCTTTTCGTGGCCCTGGCCGGTTTTGGCGTCATGGCCGCGCTGTTCGGACCTATCAAGTACGGCATTCTTCCGGCCCTGCTGGACAAGAAGGAAATCTCCGCCGGCAATGCGCTGGTCGAAAGCGCGACCTTCGCAGCCATCCTCATCGGCACCATCGCAGGCGGCCTCATGGTGTCGCCGGAAGCAACCGCGTGGGAATTGCCCGTCGCTGTAATCGCAATGTCGGTATTGTGCTGGTTGGCTGCGCGCATGATCCCGAAGGTCGGCGCCTCCGCGCCCGATCTCCAGGTCACCAAAAACCCCTTCGTCTCGACGTTCGCCCTGCTCTCAGAATTAAAGGCGGATCCGAAGCTCTGGCGCGGCGGTTTGATTTCGAGCTGGTTCTGGCTGGTCGGCGCCGTGGCGCTCTCCCTGCTGCCGGTACTCTTGAAGTCCGACATCAACGGCGCACAGAGCGTCATTACGTTCGGCCTGGCTGTCTTCACCGTCGGCATCGCGATCGGCTCCATGCTGGCCGCCAAGGCGAGCAAGATGCGTCCCAACATGGCCCTGGTGCCGGTGGGCGTCTTCCTGATGGCGCTCGCCTGCTTCGATCTGGCCTGGACGGCGTCCGGCCTGACCCCGGCTGCTGCACCGCTCGACGTCACGGGCTTTCTGGCCAGTCTATCGGGTATTCGACTGTCGCTCGGGCTGTTCGTCCTGGCGCTCGCCGGCGGCCTTTTCATCGTCCCTGCGTTTGCCGCCGTGCAGTTGTGGGCGCGTGACGACCACAAGGCGCGCGTTATCGCGGCCTGCAACGTCCTCTCCGCCGCCTTCATGGTCACTGCAAGCCTCGTGCTCGCGGGGCTGCAATGGGCGGGCCTGGGATCAAGCGCGCTGTTCTTGATCCTCGGCGCGGCAAATCTGGTCGCGACCGGTCTCGTGCTCGCGGCCTGGGGGCGAGACGGTCTCAAGGACCTCGCCATGTTCCTCTTCAAGACCTTCCTGCGTCTCGACGTGAAGGGCCTGGAGAACCTACCCGAGGCGGGGACGCGCGCCATCATCGCGCCCAACCACGTGAGCTTCCTCGACGCGGCCCTGATGCACGCCATCATGCCGGAACACGCCTCGTACGCCATCGACACGAGCATTGCGCAGCGCTGGTGGGTGAAGCCGTTCCTGAAGCTTGCCCGCGTGCATCCCATCGATCCGACGAAGCCGCTCTCGACACGCCATCTCATCAACGACGTGAAGGGCGGCGACACGCTCGTCATCTTCCCCGAAGGACGCCTCACCACCACGGGCGGATTGATGAAGGTCTATGACGGCACGGCGATGATCGCCGACAAGGCCGACGCGATCGTCGTGCCCGTGCGCATCGACGGCCTGGAACGGTCGCACTTCGGCTACCTGAACCGCTACCAGACCAAGAAGGTCTTCTTCCCCAAGACGACCGTCACCATTCTGCCGCCGGTGAAGCTGCCGGTCGACCAGACCTTGCGCGGCAAGACGCGCCGACAGGCCGCGGGTGCCGCCCTGCAGGACATCATGGTCAACACGGCCGTGCTGACTGCGAACCTCGATCAGACGTTGTTTTCCGCACTCGTCGAAGCCAAGGCCACGCGCGATTCCGGCAAGCCCGCCATCGAGGACGCACTCGGCACCAAGCTTTCCTACAAGAAGCTGATCCTCGGCGCGCAGGTTCTGGGCGCCAAGATCGCGCCGCTCGCACCCGAGGGCGCGGCGGTGGGCGTACTCTTGCCGAATGCGGCCGGCGTCGCCGTGACGTTCTTCGCGCTGCAGTCGATCGGCCGCGTGCCTGCGATGCTCAATTTCTCGGCCGGCGCGCAGAACATGATCTACGCCTGCCAGGCGGCGAAGGTGGATGTCGTGCTGACCTCGCGCGCGTTCGTCGAAAAGGCAAAGCTCGGCGAGGCCGTTGCCAAGCTCGGCGAGATAGTCAAGATCATCTATTTGGAAGATGTGAAGGCCAGCATTGGATTTGCCGACAAGATCGCAGGCCTGCGCCAGGGCTCAAAGCCCATCACCGCGCGCAACGCCGATGATCCGGCCGCGATCCTCTTCACGTCGGGCTCGGAAGGCACGCCCAAGGGCGTCGTGCTCTCGCACAAGAACCTGCTCGCCAACGCCTTCCAGTGCCTGCATCGCATCGCGGTCAACGGCCAGGATAAGGTGTTCAACGTCATGCCGGTGTTCCACTCGTTCGGCCTGACGGGCGGTCTCGTCATGCCGCTCATCGGCGGCGTGCCGGTCTATCTCTATCCCTCGCCGCTGCATTACCGCATCGTGCCGGAACTCGTGTACGGCTCGAACTCCACCATTCTGTTCGGCACCGACACCTTCCTCACCGGCTACGCGCGGGCCGCGCATCCTTACGACTTCCATCGCATCCGCCTCATCGTGGCGGGCGCGGAGGCCGTGAAGGACCGCACGCGCCAAACCTACATGGACAAGTTCGGCGTGCGCATTCTGGAAGGCTACGGCGTCACCGAAACCGCGCCTGTGCTGGCCATCAATACGCCGCTGTCGAACAAGTCCGGCACCGTCGGTCGCTTGGCGCCGCTGATGGAAGCCCGTCTCGATCCCGTTCCCGGCATCGAGGAAGGCGGACGCCTCTATGTCCGCGGCCCCAACGTGATGCTCGGCTACATGCGCACGGAAAATCCCGGCGTGCTCGAACCGCCCGCCGAGGGCTGGCACGACACGGGCGACATCGTCACCATCGACGCGCAGGGCTACATTTCGATCAAGGGCCGCGCCAAGCGGTTCGCCAAGATCGCCGGTGAAATGGTCTCGCTGTCGGCGGTGGAAGCGCTCTCCGCTGAACTGTGGCCGAGCCTCGTCACCATCGTTGTTGCGATCCCCGACGCGCGCAAGGGCGAGCGGCTCGTGCTGCTCACCACCGACAAGACCGTCGCGCGCGACGCCTTCCAGCGGCATGTGAAAGCAAAGGGCGTGTCGGATTTGAATGTGCCGGCCGAGGTCCTGGTGGTGGACAGCATCCCGCTTCTGGGTTCCGGCAAGCCCGACTACGTGACCGCGACCAAGCTCGTGAAGGAGAAGCTCAGCAGCCGTCCCGCCAAGCCCGTGGCTCTTGTGGAAGAGCCGATAGTTCCGGCGGGCGAGCCGAAGACGGCGGCGTAACGTTGGGTCATCGCCCGGCAAGACAATTCAAAGGATAACGCTATGAAACGAGTGGCGATGTTGGTCGGTGCGATGTCTTGCTGCGCTTTGGCAGCCTGCAGTCCGCCCGGAATCGATGACGAAGCCGCGGCGGGCAAGACGACTGGCGATCCCAACCTCAAGTGCGCGGCGATGATCAGCGCCGCCAGCTACCTCGTTGCAGGCGGTAAAGCCGAACAGGACGCAGCAATGGCGAAGCGGGGACTGGTGAGTCTCATGACATTCCTGAATACCTATGCCATTCCCAAAGGACTGACAGAGCCCGAAGCCTTCGCGGAGCTGAAGTCACAGCGCGAGACCTTGATGGAAACGCTGTCGACCGACGACATCATGGCCCACGCCAAGCTGTGTATCGACCGTAGTCCGCTGTAGTGACAGGTTCACTGATTTGGAGCGCGGGCGGGTTTGAGGTTGGCAATGGGTTCAGACCATAAACCAGGGTCTACCCAAGCCGTCCCAAGTCTTGCCGATCGACCGAACAACCGAAACAATGTCGCGGCGTCCCTGTTGGTGACCAGCAGACCTCGGCGCCGTCAAACAGACTCGGGCCTGCTAGACGCTGACACCGAATAGCTTGCCTATGCCTGCAGTGACCAGCATTGCAAAAACGCCCCAGCCAACAACTCGAATAAGCGATGGATAGATCGGCGCACCACCGGTTTTAGCTCCAAATATCCCCAGCCCTGCGAGTGCTAGAACAGTCACGAAAAGGATAACTAGAACCATATAATTTTCGGGTGCCAGGGCGGCAGCGACAAGTGGCACACCCCCTGCAATGGAAAAAGTTGCGCCTGAGGCTAAAGCTGCTTGGAGGGGATTTGCTGCATGTATTTCGGACAATCCCAGTTCGTCTCTAACATGAGAACCCAAAGCATCGTGACGTGTGAGTTCATCAGCAACTAGCTTGGCTGTGGCCGCCGACAATCCCCGATGCTCGTAGATCGCAACTAACTCAGCGTGCTCCTTGTCTGGTTCGTCGGCCAAGGCCTGTTTTTCTCTGCTGATGTCGGCCCGCTCAATATCCGATTGCGATGAAACTGAAACATACTCACCAGCGGCCATGGACATGGCCCCTGCGGTAAGACCTGCCACACCAGCAATCAAAACCGCCCGCGGTGAAGACTCTGCCGAGGCTACACCTACGAGCAATGATGAGATTGACACGATCCCGTCGTTTGCGCCCAATACTGCTGCACGCAGCCAACCGCTGCGCGTGATAAAGTGAGGTTCGTTGTCGTGGGCTGACGGCAAAGTCATTGGGACTCCTTATCGAGTCAGACGTCACCGAGCGATCTTAGCAGAGAGTTGGATCGGGCCGGACCATAATCTAAGGGCTGGCCCATGCCACCGATGCCGCCATCTTCGCTGCCTCTGGGCAGCCCGCTTTCTGGCTCTCCCAGCCATCAATCGACTTCGTTGCCGTCTTTAAGATTGTCCCTGCAGCGGACGAAATTCGTCACGGTCTAGGACGCCGTGCACGTGACGATCCTGTGGCCCAACTTCAACATCAGAAGCTTTCTTCAGCGATTTAATCTTTTGGTACTTTTGCAGAGAGCTGCCGTTCTATATTTGGTTGAGTATAGCAATGCGTCGCCTCCCGGCCGCTGAATTTGGCCATGGGCCCGGGACGATCTGTCAGGAAGATTTCGATGCGGCTTTCGCGGTCACTGCTATTACTCGTTGCGGGACTTGGTCTTGGTCTAGCTCCGCGCCCGGCCGCCGCCATAGACGGCGATACGCAGCTCTGGAACACTCAGAACTTTAACTTCACTGTCGACAGCAAGTGGTCCGCCAACTTCGAAGTTCAGGAACGCTGGTACGGCGATATCTCATACTTCTCACTTTTTATCGTGCGCCCATCCATCACCTATAAGTGGAACGATAGGCTGTCATTTACAGCCGGCTATGGTCACTTCCGTTCCTATGACGAAGATGGCCGCTTCCAGGATGAAAATCGAATCTTCCAACAGGCCGCCATCCGCCTATTCGGAGGGAAGGATCAGCCGGCGCTCACATGGCGGACGCGCCTGGAACAGCGATTCTTTGATGGAACCAATGAGCCAACGTGGCGGCTGCGTGAACAACTGCGGTTCACGTTGCCTTTAGTTGAGCGGGTGCAGGGCGTCTATTGGACCGAGGCCTACTGGAGGCTCAACACGACGGAGCGCGCGGAGTCTGGACTTGAACAATGGCGCCATTTCACCGGACTCAATTTCGAGATCCACAAGAAGTTCACGTTCGAGGCCGGTTACATGAACGTCCATACGTGGCGTGCGCGCGGAGACACGATGGATCATGTCCCCTGGCTGATCTCGACGATCAAGTTCTGATTCAGAGACGATCCTAAGAGGCAGGGAGCGCAATATTCCGAACCGTTTTGCGCCGATCAATCGACTTCGTTGTCGTCTTCCGGGTTGGCCGAGTAGCAGTGGACGAAATTCATCACCGTGCAAGAGGCGGTACACGTTCCGCCATCACCGAGACGCTTGGTCTGAAATAACCCTGCATCGTTCGACGCATCGAACGTCGACGCGTAGGCGTAACCCATCATTTTGCAAAATGCGTTCGCCTGTTTGCGCACCTGGCACTTGCCCGGAAACGTGTAGCAGCCATCAAGCCGCTTACCGCCGACCTTCGGATTGTAGAATTTTTTCGATGCCGCATCCGCGGGACCGGGAAGTGCGGCACTGAGCGAGACCATCAGGGCGGAGCGTATCAGTAATGCCGTCGAGGGCCTCATGGCGCTGACCCTTTGTTGTTTGGGTGCGCGCGACAGTTCATGACGGACGAGCATTGCGCGGCACCGGTCTCACCCGGGAGTATTGAAATAACGAGCGCACACTGACGATGCGCCTAGTTTTGAACCTTGTGTAGTAAGGCGATCTAAGTAGAATCACTTAACTCCAGCACAAGTCAGACTGTGGGCCGGACTAGGGTCAGACGCATCACGAGGTTGAACACAGCGCCAATGCGCCGCCTCTCGAACGCATTCGCAACCGGGGACGCCAAGCATGATCGGCATCACGCTCGTCGCACTGCTAGTCGTTACGCTGGCTCTGTTCAGTGGCGCGCTATCCACAAGCAGTGTCGGCGGTGCGATGACGCTGTTTCTTGTTTATTTGCTCGCAGCACTTGCGGTCGGGATCGACGACGCGCGGCGCTATCGCCGTGGCACATTGGGTTGGATTGTCAGCGTAGTCGTGGCCGTGGCCGGCGGCGTACTCGGCGCAGGCTTTGGCGCCATGCTGATCGAGTCGGCAATCAAGGTGTTGCAATTCGAAGGCAGGCTCGTCGATACGCAAGGTCCTCTGCTCTTTGCGGGCCTTTATGGTCAGCTGCTCCTGTCAATCTTTGGGGCGTGGTTCATGCTGAAAATCATCAACGGGTTCCGTTGAGGATGCGCGCACACGTTCCGTTGATCGTCGAAGCCAACGCCATTGCCCAGTCAAGATCGCACGCGCATCGATCGCACGATTTTCATGCTGTAAGGTGCCGAACGTAAGAACCCGGCAGCGCAACAATTGCGCGGCCGGGCTCTGTCATGCCAACATGGGAAGGCGACGCCGCCGCCTTCGACACCTTGGGTTTGTTCGGCAGCGGCTTACGCCGCCGCCTTCACGGGCCACCCGTTGATCGTCAGCGCGCCATCGCGGACCGACACCTTGACGGTGTCGCCATCCTTGACGCCGCCGGCGAGGATCTGCTCGGCGAGCGGGTCCTGCACGTGCTTCTGGATCACACGCTTCAGGGGCCGCGCGCCGTAGGCGGGATCGTAGCCGCGATTGGCGATCCACGTCCGCGCCGCATCGTCCAGCTCCACCGTCATCTTGCGGTCGGTGAGCAGCTTTTGCAGGCGGCCCATCTGGATGTCGACGATCTGGCCCATGTCCTGACGCTGCAGGCGATGGAACAGGATGATCTCGTCCAGGCGGTTCAAGAACTCCGGCCGGAAACGCGCGCGCACCTCGCCCATCACCTCGTCGCGGACTGCATCCGTATCCTCGCCTTCCTTCTGCTCGACGAGGTACTGCGCGCCGATGTTCGACGTCATGATGATGAGCGTGTTCTTGAAGTCGACGGTGCGGCCCTGCCCGTCCGTCAGGCGGCCATCGTCGAGCACCTGCAGGAGCACGTTGAACACGTCCGGGTGCGCCTTCTCGATTTCGTCGAACAGGACGACCTGATAGGGACGGCGGCGGACGGCCTCGGTCAGCGCGCCGCCTTCCTCGTAGCCGACGTAGCCCGGAGGCGCGCCGATGAGGCGGGCGACCGAGTGCTTCTCCATGTACTCCGACATGTCCATGCGGATGAGCGCGGTGTCGTCGTCGAACAGGAACGCGGCGAGCGCCTTGGTCAGCTCGGTCTTGCCGACGCCGGTGGGGCCTAGGAACATGAACGAACCGATGGGCCGGTTCGGGTCCTGCAAGCCCGCACGGGCGCGGCGCACGGCGGTGGAGACCGCGATCACGGCTTCCTTCTGGCCGACGACGCGCTTGCCCAGCGCCTCTTCCATCTTGAGCAGCTTGTCGCGCTCGCCTTCCAGCATCTTGTCGACGGGCACGCCGGTCCACCGCGACACGACGCCGGCGATCTGATCGGGTGTCACGGCCTCTTCGACCATGGCGCCCTTGCCGTCCGTGCTCTCGATGGCGGCGATCTTCTTCTCAAGATCGGGAATGACGCCATAGGCGAGTTCGCCCGCACGCGCCAAGTTGCCCTTGCGCTGCGCCTGCTCGAGATCGTTGCGGGCCGCGTCGAGTTCTTCCTTGATCTTCTGGGCGGAGCCGAGCTTTTCCTTCTCGGCCTCCCAGCGCGCCGTCATCGACTTTGACTGCTCCTCAAGGTTGGCGATTTCCGTTTCCAGTTTAGTCAGCCTATCCTTGGAGGCCTGGTCGGTCTCCTTTTTCAGGGCTTCCCGCTCGATCATCAACTGCATGAGGTCGCGGTCGATGACGTCGAGCGCTTCGGGTTTGCTGTCCACCTGCATGCGCAGGCGCGAAGAGGCCTCGTCCATGAGGTCGATGGCCTTGTCGGGCAGGAAGCGGTCCGTGATGTAGCGGTTTGAAAGCGTCGCCGCCGCCACCAGCGCGCTGTCGGTGATGCGCACGCCGTGATGCAGCTCGTACTTCTCCTTCAGTCCGCGCAGAATGGAGATCGTGTCTTCGACTGTCGGCTCATCCACGAACACCGGCTGGAAGCGCCGCGCCAGCGCTGCATCCTTCTCGATGTGCTTGCGGTACTCGTCCGAGCGTCGTCGCACCGACGCAGTGCAATTCACCGCGCGCGAGCGCCGGCTTCAACAGGTTGCCGGCATCCATCGCGCCTTCCGACTTGCCCGCACCCACGATGGTGTGCAGTTCGTCGATGAACAGGATGATGCCGCCTTCCTCGGCCTGAACCTCGGACAGCACGCTCTTTAACCGCTCCTCGAACTCGCCGCGATACTTCGCGCCCGCGATAAGCGACCCCATGTCGAGGGCAAGCAGTTTCTTGTCCTTGAGGCTCTCGGGCACGTCGCCCTTAACGATGCGGAGCGCGAGACCTTCCGCGATCGCCGTCTTGCCGACACCGGGTTCACCGATGAGGACGGGATTATTTTTCGTGCGCCGTGACAGGACCTGGATGGTCCGGCGGATCTCCTCGTCGCGGCCGATGACGGGATCGAGCTTGCCGGAGGCGGCGGCTTCCGTCAGGTCGCGCGCGTAGCGCTTCAGGGCATCATACGCCTGTTCGGCGGACGCGCTGTCGGCGGTACGGCCCTTGCGGATGTCGTTGATGGCTGTGTTGAGGCCCTGCGCGGTCACACCCGCATCCGCCAGGATCTTGGCGCTGTCGCTCCCCTTCTCCAGGGTAAGGGCGAGCAGCAGCCTCTCGGCGGTGACGAACTTGTCGCCCGCCTTTTCAGCGATCTTTTCCGCCGCATCGAACACGCGCGCGAGTTCAGGCGCCATGTAGAGCTGGCCGGCACCGCCGCCCGACACCTTGGGCCGCTTGGCCAGCGCCATCTCCACGGCGGTCAGCGCATCGCGCGAGCGCCCGCCCGACCGGTCGATGAGACCGGCGGCCAGCCCCTCCTCGTCGTCGAGAAGCACTTTCAAAACGTGTTCGGGCGTGAACTGCTGATGGCCTTCGCGCAAGGCCAAGCTCTGCGCCGACTGGACGAAACCCTTGGCGCGGTCGGTGTAGCGTTCGAAATTCATGTGTCAGTCCTTCCCGCGCGCCCTCCCCGCCCATAAGGCACGGACGGAGACGCCGATTGATCAGGCTCAATTGTCCGGTCGTCCGGCCCCAGAAGGCCCCGGAGCAGACCGGCTCAAGGACATATAGGAGGTCGCCTCCCGGGAAAAAGGGGCGGAAACTGTCGCGGCGGCAGTCCTGAAACACATTATTTACCCTGCCGGGAAACCCGGTCTTAGAGCAGGAGCTCTAAACTGGATGTCTCGTCTTGGAACCTGGATCATGACACTGGACCAATCTCCCGTCCCGCCTTTGCCCCCCGAAATTACATTTCCGTGGTGGATCGACGCGATCATCTATGCGCCGGTCCTGATCGCCCTTCTGGTCGTCATTTATTTGACCCGGCAGGCCTTGACCGGCAGCGGCCTAGTCAAGAAGCAGTCGGCATTTCTCGACCACCAGCGCTCCATGAACGAGCAGGCGCTGGATCAGAGCAAGACGTTCGAGGAGATGATCGCCAAGCAATACCAAGAGGCGAACAGCCGCACGGATCAGGCGCTCGCCCAGTCCAGCGAGGCCATCCGCCTCCACGCCGCAGCACTCGATCAACTTGCAGCCATGAACCTAACGCTGGCCCGCATCGGGCGCATGCTGGAAGATGGGCAAACGAAGTCCTCGTCGTGATGTGGCATTCGCCATGAACCGCAACTAGGCCCGCTTTGCTTTGCACAACGTCCAGGATCGGTGCAGAATAAAGGGCTGACACGGAGCGTCTGCGACGAGGCTGACATGTTTTCCTGGTTCAAATCCCGCGATGCCGCTGCTTTTCCGGCGGACGAGTATGGCGACGATCTCTATCGCGTCATGCAAAAGAATAGCGCCGGCGAAAGCAGCATCGGCATCGATCTCACATTTGCATTCGCGGATGAGGCGGATGCGCGGGCATTTGCGGACCTCATCGATCAACCAGACAATCATCCGGCTTTGGAAGAGCCCGATGCCGCGGGTGAACCGTGGATTGTCGAGGCCATGCGCGAAACTCAGGCACGGTATGCGCCGGTACGTGTCCTGATCGAGTTGATGCGGTCGGATGTTCAGGCGCGCAAAGGTCAGCTGACCAAGTGGCATCTCTTCTGGTAGGCGTAGTCTTTTGCTAAGACTGACGTCTTGCCCGCCGTAGGAGCGTCGCCTCTGTCCAATTTCAATCCCGTGATCGTGCCACGCCTGACTGCGATCTACCGCTTTCCCGTGAAAGGGCTGTCGGCCGAAGCTTTGACCACAGTCAAACTGGAGGCCGGTGAAACGCTGCCCTTTGATCGGGCCTATGCGATCGAGAACGGACAAGGCCGTTTCGACCCATTCCACCCCCGCCATGTCCCCAAGACCGCCTTCCTGACCTTGATGCGCGATGCCGCACTGGCCAGCGTGGCGACGCGCTTCGATCCTGTCTCAAAGTTGCTTACCATTTCGCGTGATGGGGGGCGGGTGGCGCAAGGCCGCCTCGACACCCCCGCCGGACGGGCGATCATCGCCCAGTTCTTTGCCGAGTACATGAAAGACGATTTGCGCGGCCCGCCGCGGGTCGTCCATGCCGAAGGGCGCTCGCTATCGGACATGGATACGAAATGCGTCCACATCATCAACCTGGCGAGCCTTGGCGATCTGGAACGTGCCCTTAACCAGCCGCTCAACCCGGTCCGCTTCCGCCCAAACTTTGTCGTCGATACGGGCGTGCCGTGGTCGGAATGGCAATGGGTCGGCAGAACCTTGAAGGCCGGCGATGTCGAATTGGAGGTCTTCGCCCGTACCGAGCGGTGCGCGGCGACGAACGTGAACCCCAGAACCGGCGAGCGTGATCGCGACATCCCGGCCAAATTACTCCGCCGCTGGGGGCATGCGGACTTCGGCGTCTACGCGCGAATAATCCGCGGCGGAAACATCGCCAGCGGGGCCCAGTTCGAACTTGTATAAGCTTACCGGTCAAAGTGAAGCGCACCGGAGTTGCCTCCGGCGCGCCAGATCTTGCATGGAATAGAAATCCGTGCCCCGGACTAATCGCGGCTCGGTTCGTCAGTACCGGCGGCAACCGGCGCGGCAACTGCCAACTCGGCGGCGTCATCGGGTTCCTCGCGGCGCGGACGGCGCACCGGACGGCGCAAGAACTCGGGCTGCTCGTGCGCCTCCTGAGGTATCCTGTCGACGCCATTGCGGTCGCTCATCGGAGCCCGTTCGCGGCGGCGCGGTGCCATGGCACCCTCGGGCCGGGGTTCACCGTTCGCAACGGGTTGCGGACGATCGACACGCTCAGGGCGATCCTGACGGTCACGGTCGGGCCGATCACGGTCGGTTCGGTCCCTATCTTGGCGATCACGGTCTGGGCGATCACGGTCTGGACGGTCACGGTCTGAGCGACCCTCGACACGGTCGCCACGGTCGAACCGTTCGCCCCGGTCACCTCGATCTGGGCGATCGCGATACCCACGCCCGTCCTGGAACCCGCGATCCCGCTGCGGCTGACTGTGCTGGCGCTGCGGACGATCCTCGTAACGGCCCTGTCCGCCGCCCTCACCTGGGCGCGGCTGTTCGCCATGGGGCTGGCGCATCGCGAGCTGCTGGCCATCACCGGAGAACTCTTCGCCCTCCTCGCCTTCGCCATCTGAAAAATTGCCCTCCATGCGGCTCGGCTGGGCGTTATAGCCGCCACCAAACCCCGGATCGGCGGCACCCTGGCTCACCTGCTGCTCGCGGTAGGCCATAATGATGCGGTTGTAGTGCTCGGCGTGCTGGAGATAATTCTCCGCCAGCACGGGATCACCCGACGACTGGGCATCGCGCGCCAGCGACATGTATTTCTCGGCGATGTGCGCCGGCGTGCCGCGCAGCTTCACATCGGGACCATTGCTTTCAAAGCTCCGCGTCAGCGGGTTCTGGCCTTTGCGCTGCTGGTTGCTGCTGTTGCTATTGTTATTATTATTACGGCCGCGGCCTCTGCGGTTCTGCTGTCCCTGCCTCATGGGCTCCAATCTCAGCTTGTTACGAAACTCGTTGGCCGATGGTCCGCGCCAGCCCCCATTGGGCGTGGTCGTGATGGACCTTCGGCAATATCTGGTGTCGGCAATTCCGCCGCCCCACCCGTTCGCTGCGTCGCGCGTCCTGCACCAACCGCAGACGGCGGCCACAACAAAAATTAAAACCGTTCCAGCGGGTTGGCCCAGATCCCCGGTTCGCATTTCGTTGCGCACACGGTTCGCGGTCCACACACGACAATCGTCAGGCCTGACAGCCGCAAATCAAGTGTCGGAGTTGGCTCGACGGTGAACGGCACATCGCCAATTGGCTTATGCCCGGAGTTGATAAGGGCCTTCCCGCCCCACGGCTCCACCCAGATGCGTTACTAGCCCCCAAACGGCATGACGCCACATGTTCTTCAGCTAGACGCGTATCACACGCTCACCATGACAATAGCGCGGCTGCCTTCCCGATTCCAATCGTTTTTTGAGGGGACGGTTAGGATTGTGTCAGCAGCGCCACACACCGGGTGTGGCCGCCCAAATCCTGGCGGGTGCGGACTTCGCGGACCCGGTGCCCCAACGCACCCTGAAAGATGCCGCTGATATCCCCGGCCTGCCCGGCGCCGGCCTCCACCGCGATCAATCCGCACGGCACGGCAGCGGCCGCACCCCCCGCAATGTCACGATAGATGTCGAGACCGTCGGCTCCGCCGTCGAGCGCCAGTTCCGGGTCGTGGCACCGGACTTCCGGCTCCAGCCCCGGCAGGTCCCCGGTCGGGATATAGGGCGGATTGGACACCAGGATATCGAAGGCCTGCGCGAGGCCGCCGAGCCCCCGGATCCTGGCAAATACCGCCCGGCCAGCTACGCCCTGACGCTCCGCATTGGCACCGGCGATCGCCAAAGCTGCGGGCGAGACATCAGTGCCGAGCCCCGTCGCGGCGGGCAACTCTGCCAGGAGTGTAATCAGCAGGCAGCCGGTTCCGGTTCCGACATCGAGAATGCGCAGCGGCCGGTCCCGGCCGCCAGTTTCATCCACCCAGGCCAGGACGCAATCGACGAGGGTTTCGGTGTCGGGCCGCGGATCGAGCACCGCTGGCGTGACGGTGAATTTCCGCCCATAGAACTCCCTCTCACCGCGGATCCGCGACAGCGGTTCGCGGCGGCACCGGCGCGCGAGCGTTTCCCTCACGCGCGCGCTCTCATCGGCGCCGATCAGCCGGGCTTGATCGCGCAGGACCTGCTCAGGCGTCAGCCCCAACGCAAGCTCCAGGATCAGACGTGCCTCCCGCTCTGGGACATCGATACCGGCGTCCACAAGGACGTCCCGCACGATGGCGCGCGCCTCGCGGACGGACCGGCCCGTCAAAGGGGGCATCGCGGTTTGCTCAACCATTGTTCTCGAAATCGGCCAGCAGTTCGGCCTGACGCTGCGTGACAAGCGCGTCGATGATTTCCTCCAGCCCCGCGCCTTCCATGACCCGGTCGATATTATGCACCGTCAGATTGATGCGGTGGTCGGTGACCCGGCCCTGGGGATAATTATAGGTGCGAATGCGCTGCGAGCGGTCGCCAGACCCCACCTGCGACTTGCGCGCTTCGCTGCGGGCACTGTCGACCTTCTCGCGCTCGGCATCGTAAAGCCGCGAGCGCAGCACCTGCATGGCCAATCGCCGGTTCTGATGCTGGGACTTTTCCGCCGAAACGACAATGATGCCGGTCGGGAGATGCGTGATACGCACGGCGCTATCGGTCTTGTTGACGTGCTGTCCGCCCGCACCACTGGCCCGCATGGTGTCGATGCGGATGTCCTCGGGGCGAATGTCGATATCCACGTCCTCGGCTTCCGGCAACACGGCCACGGTTGCCGCCGACGTGTGAATGCGGCCCTGATTTTCAGTCGCGGGCACCCGCTGCACGCGATGCACGCCGCTTTCGAATTTCAATTTGGAGAAGGCCCCGCGCCCGGAAATGGAGGCGATGATTTCCTTGTAGCCGCCCAGGTCATTTTCCGAGATCGAGATGATATCGCACGTCCAGCCGTGAAGATCGGCGTAGCGCTGGTACATGCGAAAGAGATCAGCGGCGAACAGTGCGGCTTCGTCGCCCCCCGTACCGGCGCGCACTTCGACGATGGCGCTGCGTTCGTCGGCCGCGTCACGCGGCAGCAGGAGGATTTTCAAATCCTGTTCCTGCGCTTCGATGCGAGGTTCAAGTTCGTCGATTTCGTCCCGCGCCAGTGCCTGCATGTCCTTGCCGGCGCCCGGATCGGTCAACATGGCCCGCAACTCGGCCAATTCCGCACGGCTCGACCGAAGGCGCTCGATGGCCGCCACGAGCGGGCCAAGTTCGGCAAACTCTTTGGTCAGCTTGGCATAGCTCGCCGGGTTCGCGCCCACATTAAGTTCCGCCTGGATGGCTTCGTGCCGTTCCAGCAACTTCTCAAGTTTGTCCTCAGGCAGCGTGCTCATGGCGGATGGAATTCAGCTCTTCGGGTCAGCAACGGCGAAACGGCGGCCGTCCACAGTGGGACCGCCGCCGGATAATCATGCGCCTTATAGGCTCAAGACCCCGGAGACCGCAATTTGTCGCTACGCCGCTGGCGCGGATCGTCCACTTCGATCCACCGATGACCGTCGCGCACCGGGGCCGAAGCCAGGGTGAGCTGGTCGGAAATGCCGCGTAATAGCCCCGTGATTGGCGACGAAAGTCCGCCGACTGAAGCTTGCAGCATGCCTGACGGCGCGACGGATACCGCCAAAACCACGGCCACGGCCGCCGCGAGAACCCATCGCACGGGATGCTTGCGGGCGCGCAAATCAGACAGGCACGCGGTAGCGCTTTCCCGCAATGCCGCACTCCGGGCCGAAAGCTCGTTCCCGAAGTCTGATAGCCGGGAGAAAAGCCGCCACGGCTCAGGCGCGTCGTCCGGCTGACGCGCCAGCCGGTGGACGATCTTGCCGACAGCCGCTTCAGGAGCCTCCTCCGGAGCGGGCAAGGCGCTTGGCCGGGGTCTGGCCAACCGATCGAACTGCAGCGCCAGGCGATCCACCACCGCACGCGCGTCGATCCCCGCCGATGCGGCGTAGGCGGTCACGATGCGATGCGTTTCCGGCCAGTGCGGCAGCAGATCCACGCGTCCGGCTTCGAGCGCGGCAATGACCCGCGGATCCGTGCCCAGACGAATGGCCACTTCGCCGGCGGGCAAGCGGAGGTAGATGCGCAATTGAGCAAAGAGCGCCGCAATTTCGGCATCGACCGGCGCGTGGGCGGAGGTCTGACTGGATGGCTGTGGCGATGCGAGAGGCTGCACCATATGCGCGGAGCGCATGGGGACCGACTGCGCGGAGCGCATGGGGACTGACTTCGCGGAGCGCAGGGGTAGATCAGGCGCGGCGCGCAGGTGCGCGTCAGTGATGGCGCGGGACGGCTGGGCTGTAGCAGGACGCATGAACAACCAGTTCTACAGACGTGAAACTCACACCCGCACAACACGCGCGGGCCGCACAGTGATTCGACAATTTCAGCCGCTTGTCAAAGACCAAGTGTGAGATAACGAGGCATGTTGCCAGACTGCCTCTTGCGTCATCAAATTTCGATGCCGCTCTGTTCAGCAAACTGCTGCAATTCCATGCGCAGGGAACCTTTCCCGTCTTCGAGAAATGCGTTCACGATGCGGGTGGCGCGCGGCGTATCCAATGCAAGGATCATCGATTTGACAGGCCCGATGGACGCGGGCGCCATCGACAGGGACCGGAAGCCAAGCCCGATCAGCGCCATCGCTTCGAGCGGGCGGCCCGCCATTTCACCACAGAGCGTCAGGCTGGTCTTGTGCTTGCGGCAAGCCTTGACGAGTTCGGCCAACACGCGCATCGGCGCGAGTGTCAAACTGTCATAGCGGCTGCCCACGCGGGCATTCGTCCGGTCGGCGGCGAACAGAAACTGCATCAGATCGTTGGAACCGATCGAGACGAAATCCACCTTCGGCAGCAACTTGTCGAGTTCGAACAACAGGCTCGGCACTTCGATCATTGCGCCGATGCTGAGACGCATTGGCGGAGCGATGCCCTTGCGCGCAAGCACGAGCAGTTCCTTGTCGACCTCCGCCCGCACGAGGTCCATTTCCGCGGCCTCTGAGACCATCGGAATCATCAGGCGCAACTCACGGCCCGACGCGGCATGCAAGAAAGCCCGAACCTGCGTGCGGAACAAGGCGGGGCGGTCAAGCGACATGCGGATCGCCCGCCATCCGATGGCCGGGTTCTCTTCCTTGGTCTGGCGCAGGTACGGCAGAACCTTGTCGCCGCCGATATCGAGCGCGCGAAAGACGACAGGCTTGCCGTCCGCTTCGTCAAGCACGGCCTTGTAGGTGGCAAGCTGCCGCTCATGGCGCGGCAAGGTACGCGATAACATGAACTGCAATTCGGTCCGGAAGAGGCCAACGCCATCGGCACCCGATTCCGCCAGATGAGGCATATCGACAAGCAAGCCCGCGTTCATGTGCAGGGCGATCCCTGTCCCGTCGCGCGTCACGGCCGGCGTATCCCGCAGCGCTTCAAATTGCTTCTGCCGGCGGGCACGGAAACGCGCCTTGTCGGAATAGGCCGAGACGACTTCGGGCTGGGGGCGCACGTGGACTTCACCCGTCACGCCGTCGACGATGACCGCATCGCCCGAGGTGGCGCGCTCCACAATGCCGATGGCCCGTGCGACCGCGGCGATGCCCAGCGCCTTGGCCACGATTGCGACATGGCTCTGCGGGCTTCCATCCTCGACAACCAGACCCCGCAGGCGCGTGCGGTCGTAATCGAGGAGCTCAGCAGGACCCATCGTGCGGGCCACGAGAATGGTGTCGTGGGGCATTTCCGACTTGTCGATTGGCCCTGCGCTACGGCCCGCCAGGATGCGCAGCAAGCGGTCGGAGAGGTCGTCCAGATCGCGCTGGCGCTCGCGCCAAAACGGATCGGGCTGATGCAGAAACCGCGCGCGCGTGTTGTTGAGGACGCGCTCGACCGCCGCGTCTGCCGTCAACCCGCCCTGCACGGCCTCGCGCAGCCGCCGCTCCCATCCCTTGTCGTGGGCGAACATGCGGTAGGCATCGAGCACGTCACGGTGCTCACCGGCAGCCGAAAGATGCTCGTGTGCCAACATCTCATCGAGCGACAGGCGCAGATCGGCGAGGCCATGTTCAAGGCGCCGCAACTCATGCACGGGATCGTCCGCCATCAACTTGGTGACGACGATGCGAGATTCATGAAGGACGACGTGGCCAAGCGCCAAGCCGTCGGAAATCGACACGCCTTTGATCACCGCGGAGAGTGAGCTCGATATCTCAAGCGCGGCGGCCGAGCCGGCCACGGCACCCGAGACAAGCTGCTCTGCGACGACCATGGCCGTCGATTCGAGAACCTCGACGTCTTCCTCGGAGTATTCTTTTGCGGTCCGATTTTGAACGACCAGAACACCGAGCACCTGGCCCGACCTCTGGATCGGAACGGCGAGAAGCGAGTGATACAGCTCTTCGCCAGTCTCGGGACGGTATGAGAATGCCGGATGCTTGGGCGCATCAGGTTCATTGATCGTGATGTTCAGTTCGGCGCAGCGGCCAACGAGACCCTCGCCGCGTTTCAAGCGCGTGGCATGGACGGCAGACGCGTTCAGGCCTTCGGTCGCGAACAACTCCAGCGACCCATCCTGACGCTTGAGATAGAGCGAGCACACGTCGGCAACCATGACGCCAGCGATCTGGCGCACGATCTTGTCGAGCCGCGACTGCCCGTCGCCTTGCTCGTTCATGATATCGCGCAGGCGCCGCATGATAATGCGCAGCGCCGGCTCGGACGATATCACTCTGGGCTCATCGCCTCGTTTCGTGACCATAACCCTTGCCGAACGTTAAACGGTGCTGCATGCGAAAAAAATATCCGCGGCGGCCCCAAGCCTTATCACAAGGGTCCGCGCGGGACGGTTCTTCAATCCGCGTCGAGGCCGTAGAGCGTGTGCAGCGTTCGCACCGCAAGCTCCGCATAGGCTGAATCGATCAAGACGCTGATTTTAATTTCCGATGTCGAAATCGCCAGAATGTTGATGCCCTTCTCGGCGAGCGCTTTGAACATGCGCGCCGCGACTCCGGCGTGGCTGCGCATACCAACTCCGATGACCGAAATCTTGGCGACGTCCGCCGAGCTGACGATATCGAAATGCCCAATGTCCGACTTAGCCGCTTCGAGAACGGCGAGCGCGCGCGTCAATTCCGATGCCTGGACCGTAAACGTCATGTCGGTGGCTTTGCCATCGGCGGCGACATTCTGGACGATCATATCGACGTTGATTGAGGCATCCGACAGCGGCCCGAAAATACGCGCCGCCACGCCCGGCTTATCGTCCACTTTCAGAAGCGTGACCTTCGCTTCATCCTTCGCGTAGGCGATGCCACTGACGACCTGCTGTTCCACGATCTCGTCCTCGCTGCAAACTGTAGTGCCGATACTATCCAGATTGTCGAGGCGCACAGCCTCCATGTCGCCGGGAGCGACAAAACTCGACAGTACGCGCGTGCGGATGCCATGCACCATGGCCAACTCCACCGAGCGCGTCTGCAGGACTTTGGACCCCGATGACGCCATTTCGAGCATCTCTTCGTAGGACACTTTGGGCAGTCGCTGCGCCTTAGGGACGATGCGCGGGTCGGTCGTGTAGACGCCGTCGACATCCGTATAGATATCGCAGACATCGGCATTGAGCGCGACGGCGACAGCCACGGCGCTGGTATCCGAGCCGCCTCGACCCAGCGTCGCGACGCGCCCCGTCTTGGGATCGATACCCTGAAACCCGGTGATGACGGCGACTTCGCCAGACTCGATGGACGCACGCAGCTCGTCAGCGGAAATGCCCAGAATGCGGGCAGATCCGTGCGCATCGCTGGTTTCGATCGGGATCTGCCAGCCCGCCCACGAGCGGGCTCTCAGGCCCATGGCTTGTAGCACGATGGCGGTCAGGCCGGCGGTCACCTGCTCGCCCGAGGCTACGACGGCGTCATACTCGCGCTTGTCGTGCAGGGGAGAGGCTTCGTTCACCCAGGCGACAAGCTGGTTCGTCGCGCCTGCCATCGCAGACACTACCACCGCCACCCTGTTGCCGGCGTCCACCTCACGTTTCACGTGCGCCGCCACGTTGCGGATGCGCTCCACGTTGGCGACGGACGTGCCGCCGAACTTCATCACCACGACAGCCATAGTTTCTCCAGCCCGGGCTGAGCCCTAGCGCCCCTCGACCCGGATGAGCGGGGGTCTTGATGGTGTTCAATAATCCGGAGGTTCGGAATTGCGATGAACCTGCGTCTGAAACGCATGCAAATAACGCACCCGGAGGCGCTCCCCCGCGAGGTGCGGGAACGCGCGCGCCGTCATGCCCGGTTCGCGCGTTCTCATAATGGCAACGCAGGGCTGCCGCAACCTTGCAGTGCCGCATTGACTTTCCGGCTCTCGCGAGGCCCATTTGGACCCATGTCATCAGCACCCGCAGCCGCGACCGACCGCAACCTCGATCCATCCGAAGTCGAGCGATTCCAACGCATGGCGTCGGAATGGTGGGATGCAACCGGAAAATTCCGGCCGCTGCATCAGTTGGGACCCGCCCGGCTGCAGTTTATTCGCGATGAGTTGGTGCAGCACTTCGAATTGGCGGCACCGGGTGCGCCAAGCCGGTCCCTGCGGCCACTGGCTGGTCTGACCATCCTGGATGTCGGCTGCGGCGGCGGTCTCGTCAGCGAGCCCTTGGCCCGGATGGGCGCCCGGGTGCTCGGCATCGATCCGGGGCGGGAGAATGTCGAGGCCGCGCGCGCCCATGCCGAGGGTCAGGCCGGGCTCGATCTCGACATACCGGGCGACCACCGTGGAAGACTTGGCGGCTGAGGGCCTCACCGTCGATGCCGTGGTCTGCCTGGAAGTCGTCGAGCATGTCCCCGACGTCGGCGCGTTCTTGAAATCGTGCGCTAGCCTCGTTAGGCCCGGCGGCGCGATGGTGCTCTCCACCATCAATCGCAATTTCAAGTCCTACGCGCTGGCCATCGTCGCCGCGGAGTATGTGTTGGGCTGGCTTCCGCGCGGCACGCATCAGTGGGAGCGCTTCGTGACGCCCGACGAAATTGCCCGCTACCTCAAGGATGCCGGCTGCACGTCCCAGCACGTCCAAGGTCTCACCTACGACCCGTTGCGCGATACGTGGTCACTGACCGCCGACACGGATGTCAATTATCTCGTCAAGGCCGCGAAACCGTCTTGAGGCCGTTCCACGGCGGCTATCGCGATGGACCATCGCGCATTATGGCGAGATAGGCGATCAGATTGGCGAGACGCGCGGGGTCCTCGATGCCGCGAAAAGCCATCGTCGTACCGGGCAGGGCCGTCCGCGGATTATTGAGAAAGCGCGCCAGTTCCGACGCCGTCCAGGTGCCGCGCACGCCTCTCAGGCTCATCGAATAATTGTAATCTGGCTGCGCGCCTTTGATATTCTCGAACACGGCCCACAGGTTCGGTCCGATCTTATGAGCGGCCCCCTTCTCGGCCGTATGGCACGCCGTGCACATCCGGAAGGTCTGCGCCCCAGCCTCGACGTCCGCGGTGGGCAGACGTTCCAGAACCAGTGCGAGATTGAAGGGGGGCGGCGCGGGGCGGACCGGCGGTGTGGGCAAATTGAAATCGGGCAACGAGCGCGTCAGGTTGCGCCAGGGGAGCGTCGCGCGGTTCGGAGGGCACCATCACGGGCGGCGGCGCATCGGGCTTTTGAGCGACATCGGATGGAATCGATCGCTTTACCTCGGGCACGAGCCCCATCGACCAGAACCCCAAAAGATTGGAGCCCACCAGCGCGATCACCGCGAGGGGAAGAAGCGCCAGAAGGGGCCGCAAGGGAGAGAGTTGCGACCTGCCCCAGCGGCGTCCGTCGGCATATTTCTGACGCGACGCTTCGGAGCGCGGGGTTTCACCAGTGCCGATCAGACCAGTTCCCAGGCTCGGTGTCTTCTGGAACCATGCGTGCTTGCCCTGTTGATCTGAAGCCTGATGATAGGCGCAGGTCTAAGGGCACTCAAGCTGGGCAACCGTCTTTCGAGCGGGCCATTGTGACTAGCTGATCCTGGACCAGCCGACCGCCTTGCAGATGAGGCCGCCGAGAACGCAACCCTTGGTGGTCATGCTTTGGGACGCAAACTTGATTTCGATGCGGTAGGAAAGATTGCGTTGCGGATCGAACGCCGTACCGGCAAGTAGCTGATCCGATTTCAAGCTGACTTTCATGACGAGACGGTCGCCGACCTTTTCTCCATCAGATGAGCCGCTGACCCAGGTATTCACAGCGCAGACGGACCCACCGCAGGGCGCGATGCGCACCGTCGCCTTGCCGTCACCCCGCTGCCAGACGCCGCTGATGGTATCGACGGAAGCCTGCGCTGGAAGAGCGAGACCCAGCCAAACAAATGTCGCGAAAGCTGCACGCATGAGCCAGGACCCCCGATAATATTTGATGAATAACGCCGAACCGCGCTCCTCGAATACGCACGTGGTGGAGGAGCGGATCACGCCGCGCCTGCACCTTGTCCGCGTCCAGATATACCAGGTCCGGCGGATAAGCTGCAGGCAATCAGCGTCTCGGCAGCCATTACAATTCTGCGCTTTCGAGACTGGGGACCGGCCGAATGCGTCGCACAGGGCCGCATGCGGCACGTGGATGTTCACTGGGGCCGGCCCGCGTTTGCATCTGAGGCCAACTGATCCTACATCTTCTGCGAAGCCCCACTGCCTTAAGGGCGCGAACTCGAAAGGTGTCCAATGTTTCCTACGCTTGCGCGTGCCGCGGCACTCACCGTTCTGATGTCGGCTTCCGCCCTGGCACAGGATGCCACCCCGCCCGCTCCGCCGCCTGCTGACCAGCCCCCGGCAGCATCCCCACCCGCTCCGACGCCGCCCCCTGCCGCTCCGCCCGCTGCCGAAGCACCGGCCGCCGAAAGCAAGGACGCGATCGACACGGCGAAAGATGCCGCCATCGATGCCATAGAGAAGGCGACCGCGGCGGCGAAAGAGGCCATGCGCAAGGCAAAGGAAGAAGCGGGCCCGGCCATCGAGAAGGCGAAGAAGGCCGCCAGTGAGGCGCTCGACAAGGCCAAAGCCATGACCGAGAAGGCCCTCGATGCCGCCAAAGAGGTGACGGACAAGTCGCTCGGTGCGGGCGAAGAAGTGGCGCCGGACGATCCCCAAGCGCCGGCTCCGGCCAAGCCTGCACCGACCCCCGAACCCGACGCCCCGGCTGAGCTTTAACAGCGGGGCTCAGGCCAACGCCAAAACGGTCAGCTCCACGCTGACTGGCATTGAATACGGCGCGCTACGGGGACAGCCCCTGGCGCGCCGTATCGCGTTGGACGGTCGTGCCGCCTGCCGCGCCGATATTCGCGACTATTCGGCTGGTTCGGCTTGCGCCGGCCGCAGGCCCGTCGTGATGCCGCGGTTTCCAAGGACACGATCCATAAGTCCGTAGGGTGCCCGCGGAATATCCGGCAGCGTATCCACGAACTCGACCATCGACTGCCAGCGGGGCGCGGGCTGCGTTCCGAGCCGTCCCAGCAGTGCTTGGAAGCCGTTTTCGAGCGGCGTGGGCACGCGCACAGCCTGAGGTTCGATCCATTCCGGCCCGTCGATCGGGCGTACGCCATCGTGATAGATGACCGGAACGAACTGATCCGTGCCGGAGAAGCGATGGCGATTGGGAGCGCTGCCTTCCAGATAGACCGTCACGGGCGTGCCGAACCCCACGCAGGGGAGCGCCGTATGCAGGCGCCGGGTCACCACCATTTCCGCGCCGCGCAGGATATCGAGTACCTCGGCAGTCCGGCGCAACCGGCGCCAAATCTTATCATCGCCCTTGGGCGTATCGTTGGAGATCCGGCGGGCGTTCTGGCGCACGGCGGCTGGAATGAATGTCTCAATCGCCTCGGGGACATCGAGAAACACGATGCCATTGCGCCGTTTCGGCGGCGCGATGAAGCGGCCCATCCATGTCGTCAGACAGCCGCTGTAGTAGGCATTGATCCCGTGCTCTTTCAGCAGTGCGAGGGAGCCCGTATCGCGGACGCCAATCGGACCGCGATCCCGCCATTCCTTCAGCCACGTATCATTCAGAAGTTCGGGCCGGCCGACACACTGGCCGAAGTAGTGCGGCACGATGCTCGACGACGGCACGGCCGTGTAGCGCTTGATGGCGAACCATGAATTCATGATCAAATGATGCGGTCCATCGAGACGGACCTGATCGAGCCGGTCGCGATCGACATACGCATCGACACGCGGCAACAGGAGCGCCGCCGCCAAGGCTTGAACGTCGTCGCCGAGATTTGGCGTCGAGAAACCGAAAATCGCATAGCGCATTGCGCCGTCTCCTCAGAGCTGCGTAGGGCAGGTCCGACGAGTGTTAGGCATCGCAAATGACAGGTGATTGAAACTTCGATGACTGTGCGATGACGCTTCTATGACAGCTTGCCGCCGAGTAAGGTCATGGCGGCTTCCGAAACGGAGAGGAGCGCGGCATCCGCGCCCCGTTTGCCGACAAGCTGGACGCCGAGCGGCAGTCCGTCCACATCGAGGAGCGGAAGACTGATCGCGGGACATCCCAGATACGTCCACAGGAAATTGAACATCGGCGAACCGGTCGAGCCCAGCCCAACGGGCGCGACACCCGGCGCTGCCGGCGTTAAAATCGCGTCGTAGTCGTTAAACAGCCCATCGAGGGCGGTGTAGAGGTCGTCGCGCCGTGCCAAGGCTGCTTTATAGTCCGTATCGCTCACGGTTTGGCCTTCCGCGATGACCTCCTTGAGTTTCGAGCTGATGCTCGGTCCGTGCACATCCGCGATCGGGCCGTAGTTGCGCGCGATGTCGCGGAACTGCACGGCACGTTGGAGCCCGCCGGTGTCGGCGAACTGCGATGGCAAATCGACGGCATCGATGATGTCCGCATGCCGACGCGCCAAGGCCTCGAAAGCGGCCCGCATGTCGGCATCGCCATCCGGCCACGCGAGGGTTTTGACAAACGCGAAACGGGCAGGCCTCCCCGGTAGGCCTGTCAGCGGCAGCGGCGCATCCATAAGGACGCTCATCAGAAGGGCCAGATCGGGAATGGAACGTGCGTAGCCTCCCAGCGTGTCGAGGGGCGGGGACTGCTCAAGGACGCCGCCCAGCGGCACGCTGCCGAATGTGGGTTTGAAACCGGGCACGCCGCAATACGACGCGGGCCGCAGGATCGAGCCCGCGGTCTGCGACCCGAGTGCGAGCGGCACCTGCGCATCGGCGACTGCCGCTGCGGAACCGGACGATGACCCCCCCGGCGTGCGGCGCAGATCCAAGGGATTTCGCGTCGGCCCCGGTCCGAAGAAGGCGAGTTCCGTCGTCACCGTCTTGCCTAGGATCACCGCACCGGCCGCCTTCAGGCGGCGCACGACCTCCGCATCCCGAATTCGGCCGGCGCCCCGCGAACACCGGCGTGCCCTGCTCGGTCGGGAAATCCGCCGTATCGATGATGTCCTTGATCCCGACCGGGATACCGTGAAGCGGCCCCATCGGGCGACCCTCCCGGCGGGCAGCGTCCGCCCGGCGTGCCGCATCCAGGGCGTTGCCGGCGTCCAGATGAACCCACGCCTGAATGTCGCCTTGCCGTGCCGCGATCCGCTCCAGGCAGGCCCCGACAAGTGCGACGGATGTGACCTTGCCCTCGGCAATTTGCACCTTTGCCTCAACCGCACCCAAGCGATGAAGTTCTCTCATCTTGCCCTCATTTTCGGCCCATCTTTGCGCATCTGACCCCTCTCACGCCAACCTGTTCTCATTTCACGCGCCTGCAGAAATCAACATCCTGAAGGCACGCGACAATCAGCCGAGAGGCACCTACGAGAGGTCACTTGACGCCCTTCGTTCCCAGTACCTATAGCTGCCCGACTGTTGAGCAAGAGGGATTAATCGTTGCTCGGTTGAACTTGGTCCAGGTCTGCGCTGGCGCAGTCCTGACAGCGGCTTCGTCCGCTCCAATCGACCGTCACCCTGACTCGTTTGAAGGACGCTCCATGCCGCAAGAGACCCGCCGCCCCGGCCGCCATTTCCTGCAGATCCCCGGACCGACTCCAATTCCCGAACGCGTTCTGTCTGCCATGTCGCGCCAGATCCTCGATCACCGCGGCCCGGACTTCCAGCGGCTGGGCAAGACCGTGCTCACTGGCGTGAAGGCGCTGTTCAAGACCAAAAACCCCGTCATCATCTACCCGTCGTCGGGGACCGGCGCCTGGGAAGCCGCGCTGACGAACACACTGTCGCCCGGCGATCGCGTGCTGATGGTCGAGACAGGTCAGTTCGCTGTCCTGTGGAAGCAGATGGCCGACCGCCTGGGACTCGTGGCCGACGTCATCGCCACCGATTGGCGCATTGCCGCCGATGCAAACCATATCGAGACCCGGCTCAGAGCCGATAAGGATCGCAGCATCAAGGCCGTCTGCGTCGTGCACAACGAAACGTCGACGGGCTGTTGTTCACGCATCGACGAGGTGCGCAAGGCCATCGATGCCGCCGGACATCCCGCACTGCTCATGGTCGACACCATCTCCGGTCTCGCTGCGGCCGACCTGCGCCATGACGAGTGGGGCATCGACGTCACCGTCGCTGGCTCGCAAAAGGGCCTGATGCTTCCGCCCGGCCTTTCTTTCACGGCCATCAGCGATAAAGCGATGGCGGCCTCCAAGACCGCCAAGTTGCCGCGTGCCTATTTCAATTGGGACGATATGCTGGCGACCAACGAGACGGGCTTCTTCCCCTACACGCCGGCAACCAGCCTTCTTTACGGCCTCGCCGAGGCGATCGACCTCATCAACGAGGAAGGTCTGGAGAACGTCTTCATCCGGCATGAGCGTCTTGCTGAGGCATCGCGCGAGGCCGTGCGGGCCTGGGGCCTGGAACTCAACTGCCGCGAGCAGAAGTATTACTCGCCGGCGGTCACAACCGTTCTCATGCCCGACGGCCACAACGCCGATCAGTTCCGCAAGGTGGTGCTCGACACCTTCAACATGTCGCTCGGAACGGGTCTGAACCGGCTGGCCGGCAAGGCCTTCCGCATCGGCCATCTGGGTGACACGAACGAACTGACTGTCATGGGCGCGTTGACGGGCATCGAGATGAGCCTGTCCATCGCCGGCATTCCGCATCGCAAGGGCGGTGTCGATGCAGCCATGGCCTACCTCGCCGACGCGATGAAGCCGGCCAGCGCCGTCGCGGCCTGACATCGGCAGCTGCCTGACATCGCGCGGACCGCACCGAACGATCAAAACGATAGCGCCGCCCGGGTTTCTCCTGGGCGGCGCTTTTCTATTGCTGTGTGTGTGCAGGCCCGCGTGGAGGGGGCCGTGCTTAGGGCTTCAAACCCGCGAGCGTGATCTGCATCTGGCAGCGCCGCCCCAGCTGCAGGAACTTGCGCGACACGCAGCTTTTCACTTTGGAAACCGTCGGGTTCTCACCGATGCACAAGCGGCGCACATCCGTTTCGCACGCTGCCCGCAGCGCCGGTGTCACTTCCGGCGGAAGTTTATAGTCCTGTGCCGCCGCTTGCTCACAGGCTCCAGCTAAAATGATCGCAGCCACGATCGGCTTCATGGTCATCACGCACCCCGTCTTGTTCTTGGATGAATTGGGCTTGTGAACACCATGGGCGGCAGGCTGAAAAAAGGCAAAATCCCGCCGCAGTGACAGTTAATCGCGGGAAATCCTGGGGAAGACATCGTTCAATCAAGATGATCGCGGCGATCGGGCGCAGTTGGTTCACGCGGATCGCGCGCTTTGCAAGCCGCGCGATATCACGCCGTGTCTTTTGGTGAATCCGCCGGCTTCGTCTTTCGGCGCTCGCCCTTGGGCGCAGTCCCGATTGCAAACACGCGCAGCAGCGCTTCACCGAGCCTGACGCTGTCCAAGTCGTCCTTGTGGATGACATCGTCGGCGCCTGCCGCCACGAGTTCGAGCCGCCGCTTCTTGGTCACTTGACCACTGATCACGACGATGGGGCCCTCGTATCCGGCACGGCGCAAGAACGGAATGGTATCGGTTGCGCTGTCAGACGGCTTCAGGATGTCATCGAGAAATATGATCACTGGACAGCGCGCCAGGACGCAATCGACGGCCGAGCCCAGCGTCGGTGCGCGCCTGACATCAATTTCGTAGCCGAACATCACGCGCAACGTGGCTTTCAAGCGATCGGCATCCGCGGCTTCGTCATCCACCACAAGCACATCGCTCAGTTCCGGCAGCGCCTTTCTGAGTTTCGTGATGTCGCTTTTTTTGGCGAGGAAGTCCCCGCCGGTCTCACCACCGGCCACGTTCTTTCCAAACTTTCTGCGATGCAGCTGCGAAAATACGGCTGCGGAAAATGCGCAATGCGGGTCCCTACCAATCACGGGTGCGCCGGACATGCAAGCAGATGTGACAGCCCTATGAAATGTAAGACCGCAAGCCTGATTAATGCACGCCAGTCTGTGGCGTTGCCGCCCCGCTATTGCGCATTCAAAACGATGGGCCATCGAATAGTAAACACTGTTCCGCGGGCGCGGGCGGCGTCGCTCTCCACCAAAATCTGCCCCCCGAGCCCCTCGATTGTCCGCCGGACCAGGGCCAGCCCCATCCCATGACCAGGGACACCTTGCTGCAACTCCAACCGGCGGAACGGAAGAAAGATCGCGGACTGGTGTTCGCGGGCAATGCCTGGCCCATCGTCGGCGACTGTGAAGACCACCCAGTCGGCTTCAACGCGTGCATCCACGGCAATTTCGCCCTGCGTCCGGTCGTGGTGCTTGAGCGCATTATCGATGAGATTGCGCAAGACGAGATCCAGCGGTGCAGCCAGCGTTTCCATCGCTGGCCAGTCGCCCTTGATCGTGACGCGGAACGCATCCGGCACGCGCAAGGATGCAACGATGGCATGAATGAGCCGGCGCGTGTCGACGGGCTCGGCGGCATCGATTTTTCGCGTCACGGCCGAATAGTCGAGAAGTGCCGTCAACATGCCAGCCATTCGCCGCGACTGAGCGCGCAGATCCTGCAACAAACTTTTGATCTTGCCGGTGGCATCG
This sequence comes from uncultured Alphaproteobacteria bacterium, assembly GCA_963786675.1. Lineage (GTDB taxonomy): Bacteria > Pseudomonadota > Alphaproteobacteria > Rhizobiales > Hyphomicrobiaceae > JAGVSR01. The sequence goes on from CAWAZY010000004.1 coordinate 315,416, forward strand.
GCCGATAGCGCCACTTCCAGGTCATCAACCTTGTAACGCAGCGCGCGCATGGGTGATTGCAGGTCGTGGGAAATGATGGAGGCAAACGATTCCAGATCAGCGTTGGCGCGCGCCAGCTCGGCATTGGCCTTTTCCAGCGCACGGGATTTTGCCGAAACCTCCGCTTCGGCGATCAGCCGCGCACGCATCTGGCGAACCAGATCCATTTCGAGATTGGACTGCGCGCCCATCCGCGCGATGAGCACCACAAACTTTCGATCCAGCGTGGACCAGAATATCGACAGATTGGTACGCGGCCGCGCGCCGGAGGCCGACACAAGCGCAATATCGGGCAAGTCGATGATTTCTTCGGGACGGTCGCGAAGGCCCCTTATCTCACCTTCCAGCCCGACCAGGGCATAAAGGGTATCGGTCACGGGCTCGCCAATGATGATGAAATCCGCGAGGCGGCCATAGGTCGCTTCAACGACGAGATCATCACCAAGCCAAGCCAGGCCATACGCGCCGCGTTCGGCAAGAATCTGGCCTACCGCGACGAGTGGCGCAGGATTCGCGAGCATGGGATCAGAGCGTGCGCCGTTCGATGGCATCTGCGGTTTCGCTGAAGACGGCTTTGATATTGGCGCCGGTTTTGGCGCTCGTGCGGAAGGGGTCGAGACCTGGGCGGGCGAGCCGTGCTGGCATCACAAGAGGCTCACTATCATCGAGCAGATCGAACTTATTCAGAACCAGCGACAGGACACGGCCCGGCATGGCCTCGACGAACCCATCCGCGAGTTGCGACATGGTTTCGAGCGTTTGCGGCCTGCTGGCATCGCCCACAATAACCGCCGCCGAGGCTTCCTTCATGTACACATGCCGAAAGATGGTTTCGCCGAAATTGCCATCCGTATCCCAGACGATCAGCGACATGGGTCCGCGCCGCGCGCTGGCCGGGACCTCATAGCGATAGACGTCGACACCGATGGTCGGCTTATAGTCCATCTCGAAGCGATCGAAGACCAGCCTCTGGACGATCGACGATTTGCCGACGCCGATCTCGCCGAGCAGCATCACCTTGCGGGCGCTCATCGGGCCGTCTCGCCAATAAATCCCACCTCGAACTCGACGCGCCGGTTCGGACTTCCCGCGCCTGCAGCGACGCTGATGTCTTTTCCGAAGCTCCGGCCGATGACCGCGATGCGTTCATCCGCGACGCCGTTGCCGCGAAGCGCGTCCGCCACCTTGCGGGCGCGAGACAGGCTGAGGGGAGAATTGCGGTTCGATCCGCCCAGTTCATCGGTGTACCCTACCACGCGCACAAGCGCGGTGGCGTCTTTCATCAGTTGAGCCAATTCGCGGATCTGCCGTTCGGCAAGCAACGGATCGGCATACTCGGCATCCTCGCTGAAGAAGATCGCATTGGCACGGCACCACGCCTCCAGGCGCGCACGCGGATCTGGTTCCGGCAAGGTCACGGGCGCGGGGATGGCTTTGCGCAAAGCGAACACCTGCGCCAAGGCTACGGCGACGGTGTCGATCTGCTCGGCTTCGGCCAAAACCGCGGATAGCGCGGTCACCGGCGGTCCAGCGTCAGCGGCGGTCACAGGCGCGGGCCGCAGCGCCAGAAGGCCCGACATGACATGGGAAGCTCTGCCGAGCCTGTCCGCCGCAGCCTGGAGCGATGTCTCGGCCGCAGCAGGGACCTCGCCGGATGCCGACCCGGCCAGCAATCCCGCCGCAGTTTCCAGTTCTCCAATCGACCGGTCCAAATCCGCGACAAGCTTTTTGCTTTGTCCCGCCGCTTGCGCGTCGAGGTCCGCCGCCATCGGCAGCACGGCAGATCGCGTGCGCACGAGCAAACGCGTGGCCCGGGCGAGTTCGCGCGCCTGGGTCTCGCGCTTCAGACGGGCTTCAAGTCCTGCCACGGTGTCGTCGACTTGTTCAATCCGTGTTTCCAAGCCACCGACGCTTTCGCTGACATCTCCGATGCGGGGTTCGATGCGCGCCGTCTTGTCCCGCAGACGCTGAAGTTCAGGCTCCACGTTGGCGAGCGCATTGGGAACGATGGCGACGTCGGTCTTGATGGGAAGGCCCAGGCAGCGCGCCGCGCAGGCGTTCCAGCACATTATTTTTTGCCTCGGCCGTGGGAACGAGGCCCGACCACGTCACATCGCGGCCCAGCCAGCCGACCGAAAGCGTGGTCGGATAGCCCTTCACCTCGGGACTTGAGGCCAGCACGGCATCGGCAAGCCGCTGGACCCTATCCGTGCGGTAGTCCCCATAGAGTGTCCAGGCGAACCAGCCGATCAGAGGCAGACCGATCAGATAGGCAAGAACTTTGAGCGGACTGATGCCGAGCCGCCGCCCGTTGATCTGGGCGTGCGTTTCGCCAATGCGTGATTCAAGGTTCTCAGAGAGATCCTGCAACAGTTGGGCGTTCTGTTCGGGGGCCTGCGAAGTGCCGATCTCTTCGATTGCGGAAAGAAATGACTTATCAACGACGGCTTCCACCGATACCGGCGCTGAGCCGGAGCAGCGCGCGGCCAGAAGATAAACAGGCGACTCGCGCAGATAGACCCGATCGGAGCCCAGATCGATGTGCCGCAAAGCGGCTCCGTCGGCGCTGAAGGCCTCGGTCGTGAATTCGTTGATGGCGGTGAGAACACCGCTCATGACCTGACTACGGTTGGCGCCATGTTCGCTTTGCGGCCAATGCGCGACCAGTTCGCCCGTCCCCCGGCGGATCAAATAGAGGTCTTCGACAGTCAGCTTCTGCGTGTCGGCAATGGCCAATTCGGCAACGGATCGGCCGGTGGCGATACTGCGCAACCGCAACATCACCGGGTTCATTTCCAGCCGGCGGTTGATCTGGTCAGCCAGATCCTTCATGGCGCTGGCGACGTAGGCCTTCACGATCCGGCCCGTCACAGGATAGAGCGCCTCGACGAGTTCATCCTTGCTGTTTCGGATTTCGGTGCGCACCGTCTTCACAACGAACGGCGCCACCGCGTGGCTGACGGTTTCGTGGTGCTCCGATTCCGCCCGGCGCAAGATGCCGTCCAGAAGGGACGCAACAGTCCGCTCCAGATCCGCGTCGCTGCCAACGCGGGCCATCACCCCATCAAGCCGTGATTGCAATTCGGCCCGCGACCGGCCTTCCCGATCGCCCAACTCGCGAATTGAATTGGCAAGATCGCGCGCCGCCTGACCGGTTTCGCCGGAAAGCGCGTCGAGCCGGCGCGCCAAATCGGACAGCGTCTGCGACTCTGTATCGAACAGCAGTTGTTTCAGACGATCGACGTTATCCGTCATGGTTCGCATTTCATCCATGGCGGCTTGTTCCGGGGTCAACCGCGAGACAAGCGGCGAATGCTCTCGCCGAGTTCAAGGACCATCCGAGAAAGATCGTCGAAGGACGCGCGCCGGTCGGCACCCATTTCTCCCGACAAGGCCTCGATGCGCGCCGACAGTGCGTCAACGCGGCGAAAGACCAGACCCTCCAAATCGCGCAGGCGCGCTTCGACGGCCGCAAGCCGGGCATCCTGTTGGCGCAACTGATCGCCCACGAGGAGTTCACGGATCTGTTCCATGCGGTCATCGCCGCCATCGCGTTGCGCAGCGGCGGCCCGGAGTTCATTGAGCGAAGGAGCGTTCATGGGACAAGACCAGACTGAAGGGAACTAATACGACCGTGCCGCAACTCTGCGGTCTCAATACTGTATGATTTGTATACCACAAGATCGCCGTTGAGAACGTTGAGCCGGGACCAAGGTTAGGACCGGTCAAAAAGCCGGAATGCGCGCGGAATTCCCGCAAATACCAAGTCGTCCGGCCCTCTGTTCAGGTCAGCTGAAACTGGTCCGTGTTCAGGCGACGGCCTGGGCGTCCGGAGAGCCCTTTGGGCCCAGGGCCCGCAGGTATGCCATGTAACTCCGATCGATACGGGCGGCGGTCGCATCGAACCCGGCCGCATGTGCCACGACCGCGGACGCCACCCGGTCACGGGCCGCAGACACCTCCGCCGAAGGCCGCGCCAATGCGATGCCATGGCGGGCCTCAATCGCCCGTTCGATCAGACCGCGGGCGGCGCGCTCTTGGTCCACCGACGCCAGATACTCCGCAGCGGTGGCAGCCGCCAGGACCGATCGCTCCAGACCACTGAACGTGCGCCAGACCGGAAGCGGGATCTCCAGCGCCGTCGCAGCACCATGAGGGGTCAAGAGCCCCATGACGGCATGGGGCAGCGTGCGCGCCAGTCCAATGGCATCGGCCTGGGCGAGTGACCCCCATTCCGCGGCATCGGCATGCCGATGATCCAGCGCCAACACATCGCGCTCCGCCTCCGCTTCGCTGATCGCGACAGGCTCGGCTCCCAGCGCACGGGCGACGTCGCTCGCCAGCCCGCGCGCGAAAATCCGCACGCCAGCCATCGCCTGCACGGTATCGATGGGGTGGCGTGACCAGACGGCCATTTCGGCCCCAGAATGCCCCGCGAGCAACGCCTTGACGTCCTGACCTAAGGCTAGTCCATCCCACAGTTCCTGGCCGCCGGCATCGCGCAGCCAACCCATCAAATCGTTTGCGGCGAGCGCGGTGGCGCCGGGCAGGCCCCCGATATAGGCAAAGCCGGGGTGATCAGCGACACGGGACTGTAGCGGTACGAGGCGCAGCGCATCCTGCGGTGGCGCTTGGCCTGCGAACGACACGAGCTCGATGCGCAGTGCATCCTCGCTCATCGTTTCGATCCGGCGAGCGAGCCGCAGCGCATCGTCGGCATACCCGGCTATGGCCGGCTGCCAGGGCATGGCCAGAATGAGTTCACGCGTCTTGGCAAAACCAGCCGGAGCTGCAAGCGGGTCGCCGGACTTGGAACTGGTCTCGGAGCCGGCATGCACCTGGGACGCCGATGCAGCCAGTGCGGCGGCGGCCGCCCCCGTCGACTTCAGAAAATCGCGACGATCCATTGTCTGCTCCGCGGACCCCTACTCGCCCGCATCAAACCCTAACGCGGGCAAGAACTCAACGGCGGCGGTGGCCCCGTTTTGGTCATTCTTCCAGGACGGGGAGCAGGCGGCTCAGGGAGTGAAAGAAAATCTCAGGCCCTACATAACCGGCAATGCGGCCCAGTTCCCGGCCATTTTCAACGACCAGAACGGTCGGAACGCTCTCGATCGGAGCAGCGAGCTTCAGCCGGTTGACGTCCGGGGCATTGATATCGACGAACCGCATGGGCATGGCGCGTCCGCGGTCCGAGCCCTGGTAGGTTGGCGCCACATCGCGGCGGAAGATGCCGCAATAGAGGCAATTATCGACCTCGATCACCAGCAATTCGCGGCGGGCCTCGGGCAGCGCGGACGTTTCCAGATCGCCAAGGGCGCGAGCGGGGCCGACACCTGCCGGACCCAGATACGCAGGCGCCAGGGCGGCCAGGACGACGATTGAACTCAGAATGACACGCGAACGACGCGACATGACGCAGACCTTGGGACAGAACATTGGACCGGCATGATGCCTTCCAAGTCCCGCGCCAAAGTGTGCGCCGCTCCCGCGCCTTCAGCAAGTCTGGTTAACTCTGAAAGCCGCCGCCGCTCAGAAGGGCGATTGGGGCTCCAGCGAGCCCATGAAGAACACGAGCCCCATCACCAGGACGAGGGTCGAGCCGATCAATCCGGCGGCCGTTGAAACCGCCGTCGCCCAGCCGCTGCCTTCGCCGCCCAGTCGCGCGGCAAGTTCACGGGAGCCCACGGCCAACGTCGCCAGGACGGAAACGGTGAGTGCGGTTCCGATCGCCATGGCGAAGGTCGCAAACACACCGGCCCATAAGAGCCCCTGACTGAGCGCAAAGACCAGGACGAGGATCGCGCCGGTGCACGGCCTGATTCCAACCGAAAAGGCGATGGCCAGAGCCTTGCCCCACGTCAGGTCGCCTTGCAGATCCTTGGGATCGGGCATGTGGGCGTGGCCGCAACACGAGCCGTCGTCGGCGTGCTCGTGCGGGTGGTCATGAGCATGCGCGGCGTGGGTATGGCCGTGGTGGTCGTGATGGGTATGGCCATGATCGGCACAGCCGCAGTTCGGGCCATGCCCATGGTCATGGGAATGGGCAGCGCTGGTATGCGGCGCATGACGGTGAGGCGAGACAGCTAAGCGTGGCGCGGCCGCTGCAGCCCGCCGCCTTGCCATGATCTGCCGGATCTGCCCCACCAGAAGCCAAGCTCCGATCGCGGCGACGAACGCCCAACTGACGGTTTCGATCCATGCTTCGGCCGCACGCATCTCCAGTGAGGTCGCATTGAGTGCAATGGCCAGTATTCCCACCAGCACGATGGCCGACAAAGCCTGAATGAAGGCGGACAGAAACGACAGCATGATGCCACGTCGGACCGTCTCATCGTTGGCGAGAACGTAGGACGAGATAATCGCCTTGCCATGTCCAGGTCCGGCGGCGTGCAGCACGCCATAGCTGAACCCGATGAAGCCCAGAACCGCCGCTGCCGCCAGACTGCCGGCCGATTTCAATTCCTTGACCGCATTGGCAAGTTCGCGATTGAGCCGCTGCTGCTGGGTCAGCAGCCAATTGTAGAATTCGCGCACCATTCCGGGCGGCTCTTGCGCGGCGGGTCCCGGCGGCGGACGTGCTGCCGTGAAGGCGCGATCGGGCGCTACCTGGGCGATGGCCACACTTTCGAGTGCCGTGCCGCTGACGATCTGACGCATCTCGGTTGGGCCGTCGACCTGATGTCTCGACGACGCGGCATCACTGGACACCACGCCCACACCGAGCGCCAATACCAATGCCATCGCAATGGCGCAGAACCGCATGATCATGTCTTGGCACACGACAGGTGAACGGTGGTCGCGTAGCCGAGGCCCATGCCTTCGTTGGCATTGCCCGCCGTCATCTGACCGCCGAAGGCCTCGTTGAGCCGCTGCAGATCGGCCAGATCTTTGTCCGAATCTCCGACCTTTGCCGCGCACCCCGCCGGCGCACCTTCACTCAGACGCACAGGGTTTTCCTTCGCCAGATCGAAGGCGATGAAGAACGTCTGGTCATAGACCGCGAACTCGAAGCCTTCCGTTTCCGCCGGCAACGCTTCGGCCAAAGGCAGCGTGAAGATCAGGGACAGCTGTCCCTCCTTGTGCTCGAGGTAGTAGTCCTTCGGCGGGGCCAACGGCACCGGCTTGTCCTGCAGCCGCGCATAGGTGAAAAAATCAAACTCCTTCAGACCGTCAATATTGACCTGCGCGAGTTCGGCCAGTTCCTCCTTCGAGTAGACGCCGTCCTGGTCCTTATCGAGGCCCTGGATCGCCATGGCGGTGTACATATCATCGAAGGTCCAGCGATGCTGGAAGCCTGCCACCTTGTTCGCCTCATAGAGCACGGTGGTCGTGACATTCACCCAGACGTGAGGGTGGGCCGTTGCAGGACCAGCGGCGGCACCGGCGAAAAGTGCGATGGCCAAGCTCCCACGGCCGAGGTGTTTCGTAATGGCTGCCCAGAGCATGCGATTGTCATCCCTCGAATCAAGCGTTCCGCGCATCGCGTGTGTCCGGAGTCACGACCGCCAATTGTGGATCGGCTGTCGGAACACAGTGATATAGGTGCGCCATTTGCACATCACCATGGCCCGGATACGGCAAGAACTCGTGACCAGCCCATGTTACCCGGTGCGGCAGATGATCCTGCCCGTTTTGCTTCGGGCCGGCGGACCGGCACCAACTTTAGATAATGCTCCATGATCGGGCTCAACAGTGGAAAACACCATGCCTGAGGCCGGGGTGTCATGACTTGACCACACTCCGGATGTTATACTATCCGAAATTGGTGCGATAGACATGCGCGCAAAAGCCCCCGAGCCATTGGGAACCGGCCTAATCCAGCACTCGCGGGCGCCACTGGCGCTGGCCGCCGTCCGCCGCGTTAGAACCGACAAGGAAGAGCTTGCATGGCCTTGAATTCAAACATGAAGTCCGCATGGCATCCAACCACGCTCCAAGCCCTGTTGGTGGCCGCGGGGATGTCCGCCGTACTCCTACCAGGGCATGCCATCGCCAAGGACTTGCAGGTCGTCGCCACGATCAAGCCGCTGCACGCGCTGGTGGCCCAAGTCATGGGTGACACGGGCGCCCCAACACTGCTCGTCCAAGGTGCGGCCTCGCCGCATACCTATTCACTCAAGCCATCCGACGCCAAAGCCCTCCACGGTGCTGATGTCGTGTTCCGGGTATCGGAGAGCATCGAGCCCTTTACGCGCAAAATCGTGGCGTCTCTGCCCAAGAGCGTGCGTGTTTCAACACTCGCCGAAGCGGCGGGACTGACGCTCTTGGACACGCGCACGGGCGATACATTCGAGTCCCACGACCACCCGCATGACCACGATGCCAAGAAAGGCAAATCGCACACCAAGGCCAAGTCCCAGCATGATCATCACGATGACCATGGTCACGCCGATCACGATGCCCATGACGACCAGCATAAGGGCGACCACCACGAAAGCCGCGACGGTCACGTGTGGCTTGATCCGCAAAACGGGATCGCCATGGTGCGCGAGATTGCGCGCGTGCTGAAGGAGGCGTCACCCGCCGACGCGACGCAGTTCGACGCCAATGCCGCCCAGGCCATCGCGGACATCGAGAAGACGGCGGCCGAAATCGAAGCGATCGTGCAACCCGTGCGTGGCAAGCCGTATGTGGTCTTCCACGACGCCTATCAGTATTTCGAGGCCCGTTTCGGCATTCCCGCCATCGGCGCAATAACCGTTTCGCCCGAGGTGCAGCCCTCAGCGAAGCGGCTCACCGAAATCCGCGCGAAGATCAAAGCGCTGAACGCCGTCTGCGTCTTCGCCGAGCCGCAGTTCAAGTCGAAGCTGGTGGCCACGGTCTTGGAGGGCACTGAGGCACGTGCCGGCACACTTGATCCGGAGGGTGCGGCGTTGGATGCGGGCCCTTCGGCCTACAGCGCACTCCTCAAGAATTTGGCGCAACAGCTCGCGTCTTGTCTCTCCGGACCGGCGTGAGGGAGCGCAAATCCTGCCAAACAAAACGGGCGGCATGAGATAATCAAGCCGCCCGCCTCTTTATATTTTGGCCCGGATCGCGTGGACCTCGGAATTGTTTATTCGACGGCGACCGTCTTGGTCCGCTGGCTGGCCCGCGAAACTGTCTCGATGGCATTCTTGCGCGTGGTGTTGACGACCCGCTTGGTCTGCGGTTCTCCAGCGGCAGGCTCGCTATCGGCCACCGCGCCACCAGTCTTGAAGCGTTCCCAGGTGACGGTCACGACGGTGCCGACCGGCACCCGCGGGTAAAGATCCAGCACGTCTTCGTTGAACATGCGGATGCAGCCCTTCGAGACGGCCTGACCGATCGTCCAAGGCGCGTCGGTGCCATGGATGCGATAGGCGCTGGAGCCGAGATAGAGCGCGCGCACGCCCAGCGGGTTCATGGGATGGCCACCAGGCACCCAACGGGGCAGCTTGGGGTTCTCGCGCAGCATATCGGGCGTCGGCGTCCAGGACGGATTTTCGCGCTTCATCGTCACCGACGTTCGGCCCTGCCAGCGGCTCTGCTGGCGCGGCACGGCGATGGGATAACTCAGCGCCTGACCGGGCTTCTTCACCAGATACAGGCGGCGGTCGCCAAACGAGACGATGACCTGTCCGGGCCGGTACTTGGAGCTGAATGACACGGTGGTGCGCTTGCCGCCCCACTCGCTGTCACCACCCCACATGAAGTCGATGAGCTGGGCATGGGCCGTAACGGGGGCAGCCGTCGCCGCCATCAAGGTGACCGCGATGGCCGTCAGGGTCCGGCTCATGAAGGTGCGTACTGACATTCGTGAACTCCGCATCTCGTGTCTCCGACAGGCGCCACCGGAAATTTGGTCCGGTCTCAAGTTCTGGCCGTCTCAGGGATAAGGGTCAGACCAAGGCGTCTCTATCGTTAGGGTCATTATGGTGAAGGGATCGTATACCTCAGGTTCAGTTTTTGCGGCAGGGCATTCAGGCCACACTTGAGCGGCGTTCGACAGGACTCACACACAAATTATCCAAGCTCTGTCCAAGACTTGTGCATCGGTCGGCTAATTCGTTGGCGATGTGCACTTTTCCCGTAATTGTCGTCACTTGGAGCCTAATACCTATCGCCCGAAACTGTGTTTTTCTGTTGTGGGGCCGCCCGCGGCCTGCCGGTTTCCAGCCACGCTTAGTGTCTCTCCCCCCGGCGCACCAAAGTTCTTCTTATGTTCTTTATTTTCTTGACCTCCATCCAGACCTCAATTATAGAACAAAACAAGTACACGTCAGTGCGTTGCGTTCGTGAGTGGCGTTCTCTCAAGCCCCCCTGTTGCGAAGTGTCGTGTGATGACCGAGGCAGTCCCTACCCCCGTATCCCTCCCTGCCCTTTCACAACACGCCTCGCACGACGCGTCCGGGCGTTGGCGTTTGTCTGAGTATCATGACGCCCGGACGCTTCCTTTCCGGAGCGGTGAGCCCCATCTCGCCGCTCCGGGCTCTCTCGCCAATTCAACCGCGATCCAGCAGCGGACCCAGATTATCGAAGGTCTGCGCCGGCGCGTTCAGGCCATCGAGCGGCCGCGCCTTGCCATGCCGCCGGAGCACGGCCCCCAGATCTCACCGCAGATCTCCCCACCGCCGGCACGCGCCACCCCGGGCAGCTGGATGCTCGGCGTGCCTGAACTGGATGCCCTGCTGGGCCTGCAGCCCGGTCCGCTTGGCGGACTGGACCCCGCCGGCTGCCACGAAGTGAAGCCCGCTTCAGGCAAGGCGGGCGCGTACATTGCGGCGCTTGCATTTGCTTTAGCGCTCGCCCGCCGCCGTCTCGATGCACAGACACCATCCGGTCCGCAGGCGGCACGGCCCACACCGCGCATTCTCGGGTGCACTCCGCGCATTCTCTGGTGCGCGCCGCGCCATCTCATGGCTGAGTTCGGCGCGCTGCATGCCCCGGGCCTTGCCCGCTTCGGACTTGCGCCGCAGTCGCTGCTGATGGTCGAGACCCGGCGCAACGAGGATGTGCTCTGGGTTCTGGAGGAAGCGCTGCGCTGTAAGGGGCTTCTCATCGCCATCGGCTGTCTCGACGGCCTGAAGCTCACGCCCGCGCGGCGTCTGAGCCTCGCGGCCAAGGAAGGCGGCACACCGTCCCTTCTCGTAACAGCGGCGCACACCCCGCCTGCCGGTGCCATGGCCACACGCTGGCGCATCGGGCCGGCCCCCAGCGCGTCTCACCTCCATGATGCCCGCACACCGGGCCAGCCGCATCTCGCCGTCACTCTCGAACGCTGCCGCCGGACGCCCGTCTGCCGCGAGGTCTCTCTCACGCTGGAGTGGTCCGATGCGACGCATCGTTTCCGTATGGCTGCCCCGCTGGCCGATCGAACGGCTGCGCCGCCACACGCCTGGCGCCGTGCCGGATGACCGGCCCGTGGTCCTCGCCGAAAGCGGCGCCAAAGGCCTTGTCATCACGGCGGTCAATGTGCGCGCGGCGCGGGCGGGCCTGCATCCGGGCCTCAGCCTAGCCGATGCCCGGGCCGCCGTTCCATCTCTCGTCTCCCATCCCGCCGAGACCGCGCGCGATGCCCGCGCCCTGCACCGCCTCGCGCTCTGGCTTGGCCGTTATGGCCCCGCACGCAACGTGGACGGCGCGGATGGCGTGTGGATCGACATCACCGGCGTGGCGCATCTGTTCGGCGGCGAAGAGCGTCTCATGGAGGATCTCGTGCGGCGGCTCGCGGCCTTCACCGTAACAGCCCGCGCGGGGCTCGCCGACACGCCGGGCGCTGCCCATGCGCTCGGCCGCTTCGCCACCCGCCAGCGCGCCATCGCCATCGCCCCCGCCGGCGAAACCGGACACGCGCTGAGCGATCTGCCCGTGGATGCGCTGCAACTCACCCCCGAGACGGTCCTCCTGCTCAAGCGGCTCGGCCTCGGCACCATCGGCCACCTCACCGGTCTGCCGCGCGCCAGCCTGGAGCGGCGTTTTGCATCGTCCGCCTCGGCGCGCGGCAAGGCCGCCGGCGCCGCCAAACTCGCGGGCGCGGTGCTCGTGCGTCTCGATCAGGCGCTCGGCCGTTCGGCCGAACCGCGCCAGCCGCTCGGCGAGCCGCCGGTGCTCTCTGTCCGGCGCACGTGGAGCGAGCCGCTCGTCTCCTCAGAAGCGCTGATGGGCGAGATCGGCGAATTGGCGGGCGACCTCGCCGCCGCCCTCACGGCCGCGGGCCTGGGCGCACGGCGCGTTGCCCTGCACCTCTATCGCGCCGACGGCACTGTTGCTCACGCCGAGGCCGGTCTCAGCCAGGCGAGCGCCGACGCGGCGCACATGATGCAGCTCCTGGAACAGAAACTCGGCAACCTCGACGCCGGCTTCGGCATCGACGTGGCGAGCCTCGATGCGTCCCAGGCGGAACCGCTGGCCGCCCGGCAAGTCGCGCTCGACGCAGGCGGGGACGCAGCCGCCGGAACCGCTATCGCCGCACTCGTCGACCGGCTGACGAACCGCCTCGGCGCTGCCCATGTCTTTCGCATCGCCGCCCGTGCCAGTCATATCCCCGAGCGTAGCGCCGTCCGCATGCCGCCACACGCCGCCGCGACGGACACCGGAACAGGAACGCCGGAATCCCGTTCGCGGCCTCTCTTCCTTCTGTCGCCCCCCGAACGCATCAGCGTCATGGCCGAGGTGCCCGACGGCCCGCCGTTGCGTTTTACGTGGCGGCGCGTGCTCTACCCCGTGACGAAGGCCGCAGGACCCGAGCGCATCGCGCCGGAATGGTGGCGGCATCTCGCGCCGCCAGAAGCAGCACGATGCACCGGCGCAAGACGATGAAGAGGACGCCACCGCGGAGATGCCGGCACGGCGCGACCGCACGCGCGACTACTACGCCGTCGAGACCAGCGATGGCGCGCGCTTCTGGATTTTCCGCGAAGGCCGCTACGGCGAAGCATCGGGCGCAATGCCCCCGCGCTGGTTCCTGCATGGCCTGTTTTGAGGTCCAAACCGATGGTTTACGCGGAACTCATTGCCGCCAGTAATTTCTCCTTCCTGCGCGGCGCCTCGCACGCCGATGAACTGGTCGCGCAGGCCAAGGCCCTGGGTCTTGCCGCGTTGGCCGTTGCCGACCGCAACACCCTCGCCGGCGTCGTGCGCGCGCACACAGCGGCCAAATCCGTCGGTCTGCGCTTCATTCCCGGCGCGCGACTTGTCCTGCAGGACGCACCTGACCTCGTCTGCCTGCCGCCGGACCGCGCCGCCTACGGGCGCCTGTCGCGGCTTCTCTCGCTCGGACAGGGGCGCGCGAAAAAGGGCGACTGCACACTCTTTCTGGACGATGTCGCCCGGCACGCCGCCGGCAACATCTTCATTGTCGTGCCAGGATCAGCGGATCTCGCAACCATCGACGCCGATCTGGGACGCATCAAAGCCGCGCTCGCACCCGCCTGCGCGCGCTTGGCACTTGCCGCCACTCACGCCTATCGCGGCGACGAGCGCGCCCGCCTCACCGCCCTTGATGCCATCGCACGGCGTCATGGGGTGCCGCTCGTCGCCACCGGCGACGTGCTCTACCACGCGCCCCACCGCCGCCCGCTCCAGGATGTGCTCACCTGCGTGCGCCACCACACCACCATCGGCGACGCGGGCCTGCTGCTCGAAGCGAACGCCGAGCGGCACCTGAAGAAGCCCGACGAGATGGCGCGGCTCTTTCGCGACGTGCCGCACGCACTGAGCAATACCCTCGACGTCATGGACGCCTGCCGCTTTTCCCTCGACGAACTCGTCTACGAATACCCCGACGAGCCCGTGCCAGCCGGAACCACGCCGCACGCGCACCTGGAGACGCTCACCTGGGAGGGCGCGGCCTGGCGCTTCCCCGGCGGCATCCCGGAAAAGGTGCGCGCCACCATCGGGCGCGAATTGCAGCTCGTCGCGGACCTCAACTATGCGCCCTACTTTCTCACCGTGCACGACATCGTGCACTTCGCCCGTTCGCGCGGCATTCTCTGCCAGGGGCGCGGATCGGCGGCCAACTCCGTCGTCTGCTATTGCCTGGGTGTGACGGCGGTGAACCCGACCGAGGTCGATCTTCTCTTCGAGCGCTTCGTCTCCCACGCGCGCAAGGAGCCACCCGACATCGACGTCGACTTCGAGCACGAGCGGCGCGAGGAGGTCATCCAGTACATCTACGCGCGCTACGGCCGCGACCGGGCCGGGCTTGCCGCGACCGTCATCTCCTACCGCGCGCGCTCCGCCGTACGCGACGTCGGCAAGGCAATGGGCCTTTCGGAAGATACAGTGGCGGCACTCGCCGGAATGGTGTGGGGCACGCGTTCAGGCGGTGTTCTGGGTGATGAGCGCGTGCGCGAGGCGGGCCTCGATCCTGCCGATCCGCTCCTCGCCACCGTTCTGGAACTGACGGAAGACCTGATCGGCTTTCCGCGCCATCTGTCGCAACACGTCGGCGGCTTCGTGCTGACGCGGGGGCCGCTGATCGAGATGGTACCCGTCGGCAATGCCGCCATGGACGACCGCACCTTCATCGAATGGGACAAGGATGACATCGCCGCTCTCGGGCTGCTCAAGGTCGATGTGCTCGCGCTCGGCATGCTCTCGTGCATCCGCCGCGCGTTCGATCTCATCCGCTTGCATCAGGGCCGCGACCTGACGCTGGCCAAGGTACCGCGCGAAGATCCGGCCACCTACGACATGCTTTGCCGCGCCGACAGCATCGGCGTGTTCCAGGTGGAAAGCCGCGCGCAGATGAACATGCTGCCGCGCCTGAAGCCGCGCACCTTTTACGATCTCGTCATCGAGGTGGCCATCGTGCGGCCGGGGCCCATCCAGGGCGACATGGTGCATCCCTACCTGCGCCGCCGCTCCGGCGTGGAGCCAGAAATCTATCCCGCGCCCGCACCCGAGCACGGGCCCGCCGATGAACTGCGCCAGATCCTCGGCAAGACCAAGGGCGTGCCGCTGTTCCAGGAGCAGGCCATGCGCATCGCCATGGATGCGGCAAAGTTCTCCGACGGGGAAGTGAACGAACTGCGCAAGGCCATGGCCACCTTCCGCCGCCGCGGCACCATCGGCCTGCTTGAAGAAAAGATGGTCTCGCAGATGGTGGCGCGCGGCTACGACGCGCAGCTTCGCCGAACGCTGCTTCAACCAGATCAAGGGCTTTGGCGAATACGGCTTTCCCGAAAGCCACGCGGCGAGCTTTGCCCATCTCGTCTATGTCTCCGCCTGGCTCAAGTGCCATTATCCGGCAGCCTTCGCCTGCGCGCTCTTGAATGCCCAGCCGATGGGGTTCTATGCGCCCGCCCAAATCGTGCGCGATGCGCGCGAACACGGTGTGGAGGCGCGCGACGCCGACATCGGCTTGAGCGACTGGGATTCGACGCTCGAACCCACAAAGGCAGAGCCCGCGCTGCGCCTTGGCCTGCGCCAGATCGACGGACTGCAGCAGGAAGAAATCGAGAAAATTCTGGCGGCACGTGCCGAACGCGCCTTCTCGTCCATACATGATCTCTGGGCGCGCTCCGGCGTGCGCCTGACGGCCTTGGAAAAGCTCGCCGCCGCCGATGCCTTCCGTTCGCTCGGCCTCGACCGGCGTCAGGCGCTATGGGACGTGAAGGGGCTCGCCAACGCACCGCCGCTACCCCTCTTTTCCTGGACCGCAACGCGCGATTGCGGAGCTGAGCCCGAGGTGGCTCTGCCGCGCATGCCGCTCTCCGAGCATGTCGTCGCCGATTATCAGACGCTGCGCCTGTCGCTGAAGGCCCACCCCATGAGCTTCCTGCGCGAACGCCTCCAAGCGGAGCGGATCAGCGCCTGCACGGACCTGCGCACTCTGCGCGACGGCGCTTTTGTCCGCGTGGCCGGCGTCATTCTCGTGCGCCAGCGGCCCGGGTCCGCTAAAGGCGTCGTCTTCATGACACTCGAAGACGAAACCGGCGTCGCCAACGCGGTCGTGTGGCCCAAGATGCTGGAACGTCATCGCCGCATCGTCATGCAGGCGCGGCTGATATTGATCAGGGGCCGCATCCAGCGTCACGAGAACATCATTCACGTCGTCGCCACGGGATTGGAGGATCGCAGCGGCTGGCTGGGGCTGTTGGCGGAGGGTGGTGGCGACATGCTGCTGCCGCTGGCCAACGCCGACGAGATCAAGAGCCCCGGCCCGGACCCCGAGACTGCCGGAGGCCCCCATCCCCGGTGGGAAAAGGGCCGTGCGGATGGGCGTTCGCGCCCCATGCATCCGCGCAACGCACGCATCATTCCCAAGTCACGGGATTTTCATTGACGACAAAATTTCCCGCCACTCAACGGCCCTGCAAGCACAAGTTGCCGCCTCAGAGCGCGTAATCTGTGCCCCAAGCGCAACGCATCCCGATCCTTTGCACGGGCAGCCGCCGCAGCCGATCCTTTTCCTGCTAGCCTAGAGGTTACGTGAAGCCTTGAGTGCGGCGCCGTTTGAAAACGGAGGCGACGCACTCAGAGCGCCTGTTCGCGTCCTGTCATTTGCGTCTCATGTAGATTGGAGATTTCAACATGTCGAAGTTCCGCGCCGCCGCCTGTGCGCTCACCGCTCTCACGCTTTCCGCTGCCACGATCGGAGCCGCATCGGCCGCCGAAGTTACCGTCAAGGTCACCAAGATCGAGGCCGTCGACAAGGCCGACGCCTTCTCGAAGGGCGATTTCTACGCGCGCATCACCATCGACGGTGAAGCGACAAAGACCAATCCGGTCAAGCAGACGGAATCCATAACGCCGAACTGGTCGGTGACGAAGACGGTCGCGGGCGGCACGGTCAACGTGAAGCTCGAAGTTTATGACAAGGACGTCAGCTCGGACGATCTGATCGACATCAACCGCATCGACAACAAGCGCGACCTCGACTTCACGGTCAACACGCGCAACTGCCGCGTCAATGGCTTCGCCAACAACTACAAGTGCGGCTCGAAGATTGTTCGCGCCGGCAAGGAAAAGAAGTCGGCTGAAGTGACCTTCACGGTTTCGGTCAAAAAGTAAGCGGGACGCGGCGAACAAACCGCCGAACCATCAGGCCTTGGGCGGGACCGGTCACCGGTTCCGCCCTCGCCGTATTCGGGCTTCTGCTTCAGCGCGGCACGGGACTGGATGGCGCCAGACCTTCCGCGCCCATGGTCACGGCGAGGATGCGGACAGGGCCTGTTCCGGTGTTGCGTCCGTTGTGGGCGACAGCAATCGCTTCCATCACGCCTTCGCCGGCCTTGAAGACCCGGACGCCCTGCGCGCCATAGTCCACCGATACTTCGCCCTCCAGAATGTACCCGAACGTCGGCGCACCGTGCGTGTGCCAGCCGGTCTCGGCACCCGGCGCCAGCGTCACCACAGCCGCCGTCACGCGCGCGGGCTGCTGGCCGGGATACCGGATCGGTTCGCCCGCGACCGTTTCCTTGGCCGAGAGAAGCGGCACGAGCCGCACCATCGCCACCTCCTGAGCTTCCGCAATCCGGCCACAGAGAAAACCCGCAGCGGTCATAAGGGCCAGAACGGATATACTGACCGTGGGCACGCGCCAGCCGGGGTTGCGGCGGATACACTTTCCAGGCATCGAGAACCTCCGAGGCGCAAAAGGTTTTGATCCCCGTGACGCTGAACCGAATGCCAACGCCGTGCAAGTCCCCGCGGGCGCGCCACACCCCGGCCGGCGTCCGCATATTCGTTTGCGCCTTGGCGATTGTGCTGGCGTGCGCGACACCCGGCCTTGCCCAGCGCCCATTGATCGAACCCGAGCAAGCGACCGGGCGCACCGACGGTGCTGTCAGCCACGCCACCCGGCACATGATCACGACAGCCAATCGATTGGCGTCGGAGGCGGGGCGGGAGATTTTGCGCGCGGGCGGATCGGCGGTGGACGCGGCCATCGCCGCCCAACTCGTCCTCGGCCTCGTCGAACCGCAATCCTCTGGCCTCGGCGGCGGCGCCTTCCTGCTCCATTGGGACAAGTCGCGCGGCACTCTGGCAGCGTTCGACGGCCGGGAAACCGCACCGGCCACGGCCAAGCCCGACCGCTTCATGAAGGACGGCGCACCGATGCCGTTCATGACTGTTGTGAAATCCGGCCTCAGCGTTGGGACGCCGGGCCTGATCCGGATGCTGTGGGACGCGCACCGCACCCACGGAAAGCTCGCCTGGGCGGACTTGTTCGATCCCGCGATCCGGCTCGCGGAGGACGGATTCAAAGTCTCGCCGCGTCTCAATTTGCTGCTGCGATGGACCGGACCGGAGTCATTCGACGCCACCGCGCGCGCCTACTTTTTTGGCGGCGGCGGCGCGGCCCGCGCTATGGGAAGCACGCTCAAGAACCCCGCCTATGCCGCAACACTGCGCGCCATCGCGGCAAACGGCGCCGATGCCTTTTATGGCGGCCCCATCGCGGCGGATATCGTGCGCGCCGTCACATCAGCATCCAGAGCGGCCGGTGACCTTTCGATGCAGGACTTGGCCAGGTATCGGACCGAACGCCGCGAGGCGCTCTGCACGCCCTATCGCACCCACAAGATCTGCGGCATGGGACCACCGTCCTCCGGCGGCATCGCCATCGCGCAGATCCTCGGCATGGTCGAGCGTTTCGATCTTGGCACCACACCCGATGCAGCGATGAACGGCGCTGCCCTGCATCTCATCGTCGAAGCCGAAAAGCTCGCCTACGCCGACCGCAATCTCTATCTTGCCGATCCAGCGTTTGTCCCTGTCCCGCCAGGGCTGACGGACCCTGCCTATCTCGCAAGCCGCAGAGCCTTGATAGACGCGACCCGCGCGATGGAGCGCCCTGAGGCCGGCCAGCCCCCGGGCGTGGAGCGCCGGGCACACGGCGATGACGCAACGCTGGAACGCGCGGGCACCAGCCACATCTCCGTCATCGATGGCGATGGCAATGCCGTATCCATGACCACCACCATCGAGGGTGTCTTCGGCTCGGGCCTGATGGCGGGCGGGTTCCTGCTCAACAACGAACTCACGGATTTCTCGTTCCAGCCGGCCGATAGCGCGGGCCGGCCAATCGCCAACCGGGTCGAGCCCGGTAAGCGGCCGCGCAGTACGATGGCGCCGACCCTCGTCTTCGACGCCAATGGACAATTGGCATTGGCGCTTGGATCACCCGGCGGCGGTCGCATCATCTACTTTGTCACCAAGGCGCTTGTCGCGCTGCTCGACTGGAAGCTCGATGCCTATCAGGCCGCGGCGCTGATGAACTTCGGTAGCATGGGTGGCGCGGTGGACTTGGAACTGGACTGGTCCACCGTCCTCGCGGGATTGCGGCTCAAGAGTTATGGGCACAACGTCAACGCTGATCTGATGACGTCCGGACTGAATATTCTGGCCGTGCGCGACGGACGGATCGAAGGCGGCAGCGATCCGCGGCGCGAAGGCGCCGCGTTGGGAGATTGACGCCATGCCGCACAACCGCATTACCGTCGCCGGTGCCGGGATCCTCGGCTTGTGGCAGGCGCTGACACTCGCCCGCCGCGGCCATGCGGTGAAACTGCTGGATCGCCACGTCGATCCCTTGAACCAATCGGCCAGCCGTTACGCCGGAGCTATGCTGGCGCCCTACGTCGAGGCAGAATCCGCCCCTCCCCTCGTGCAGACATTGGGCATCGAAGCGGTCAAACTCTGGCGGGCGGCGTTTCCCGGTGTCATCGCGAACGGCAGCCTCGTGGTCGCCACGCAGCGCGATCAGCCCGATCTCGTACGGTTTGCCAAACGCACGACCGGCCATCGCACGTTGGATCAAGCCCAACTGGCGGCCCTGGAGCCCGATCTCGCCGGTCGCTTTTCCAGCGCGCTGTTCTACCCCGATGAAGCGCACGTCATCACACCCGACGCGTTGGCGTTTCTGCTGGCGGAGGCGGAAGCCGCAGGCGTGGACCTGCATCTTGGACGTCCCCTCGAGTCCACCGACCGCGAAGGACTGATCGTGGATTGCCGGGGGATGGCGGCCCGTCATCGCCTGCCGGATCTGCGCGGCGTGCGCGGCGAACGCATCCTCATTCAAACGCATGAGGTGAATCTTTCCCGGCCGGTGCGCCTGCTTCACCCGCGCCATCCGATTTACATTGTACCGTGGAGCGACGGCCGCTTCGTCATCGGCGCGACGATGTTGGAAAGTGAAGACGGCGGACCGGCCAGCGTGCGCTCGACGCTCGACCTGTTGGGCGCGGCCTACACGTTGCATCCCGCGTTCGGGGAGGCGGCCATTCTGGAGGTGAGTGCCGGGGTGAGACCCGCATTCCCCGACAACATCCCCCGCGTGCGGGTGAGCGACGGCGGCGCCAGTATCGTGGTGAATGGCGCATACCGGCATGGCTTCTTGCTCGCACCGGTGCTGGCCGAGGCGGTGGCTGGCTTTTTGGAGGGCGGACAGCCCCATCCCCTGATCGAAACGTAGCCGGCCCGCGGCCATTTTCGCCGTTTTGTCCTGTGGCGTGCGCCGTTCAGGGTCGCTATTCTCGCAGGTATGACCCAAACACCCCCCCCTAACGGCGGCGACACCAGCACGACATTCGGCTTCCGCGATGTGGACGAGACCGAGCGTCAAGGACTTCGTCAACGACGTCTTCTCCAAAGTGGCCGAGCGCTACGACCTGATGAACGACCTCATGTCAGGCGGCCTGCACCGGCTGTGGAAGGCCGATTTCGTCGATCTGGTGAACCCGCCGCGCGGCGACGCTCCGTTCCGCCTGCTCGACGTGGCCGGTGGCACGGGCGACATCGCTTTGCGCACGCTGGCCAAGGGCGGGCTGGGGACGACCGCGGTCATCTGCGATATCAGCCCGGAGATGCTTGATGTGGGCCGCCGCCGTGTTGCCGATGCCGGGCTCGGCGATCGCATCACACTCGTGGAGGGCAACGCGGAGACCCTGCCGTTCCCCGACCGCAGTTTCGACGCCTACACGATCTCGTTCGGCATCCGCAACGTGACGCACATCGATAGGGCGCTGAGCGAAGCCCGCCGCGTCCTCAAGACCGGTGGCCATTTCCTGTGCCTGGAATTCTCCGAAGTGCAGGTGCCGATGCTCGACCGCCTGTACGATTTCCATTCCTTCGAGATCATTCCGCGTCTCGGACAGCTGACGGCCGGCGATGCACAGCCCTACCAGTACCTGGTGGAATCGATCCGCAAGTTCCCAAAACAGGAGCGTTTCGCGCAGATGATCCGCGACGCGGGCTTTGGCAACGTCACCTTCCGCAATCTCACCGGCGGCGTCGCGGCGATCCACAGCGGCTGGCGGATCTAGTTCAGCGCCAGAGTGTAGTGTCCGCCGGGCTCAGAAGGCCGCACCCGGTCGCACGCCCAACCGGCGCAGAATGATGGCCAGCGGGCAAAAGCCGGTAAACGCCGCCTGAAACAGATTGAGCCCCACGAAGGCCGTGAAATAGAGCCACAGCGGCGAGTGCACATGCGCGAGCGCGAGGCTCGCCAGGATCATCAATCCCGCGAATGCCATGACCATCCGGTCGATCGTCATTTTGAACTTCCCTTGCCCGATTTTTCCTTGCCTGATTTTTTCTGGCCGCTGCAAAACATGTCGTGCAGAACCGACATCAAGCGCTCCACGCGATCGTCCGCCAGACGGTAGTTGATCGTCTGGGCGTCGCGGCGCGTGGCGACCATGCCGGCCTCGCGCAGCTTGGCGAGGTGCTGGGACAGGGCCGATTGACTGAGCGGGACCCGCGCTTCAAGCTCTGAAACGCTCCGTTCGCCCGAGGTCAGCTCGCACAGGATACGCAGGCGATTCTGATTCGAGATCGCCTTCAGAAAGGCGGCTGCGGCGGCGCTGTTCGATGTCAGCTCTTGCACATTCATGCGATGTACTTTAGCTTTCTCTAATATATTGGTCAAGGGCCGTGTTGGGGCCGCGCGCCACCCGGTGGGCCGCGACTCTCCGCCAAGAAGGATAGTGAGCAAGATGAAAACGCGCAAAGGGCGAATCTTCGGACATTTGGCGCCAGTGGTCATGCGAGCTGGCCTCGTGCTGGCAGGATTGGCGGTCACCGCAAACGTGCCCCAAGCTCAAACGGCGGATCCGGCCACCCCGGCAGCCCCATCAGCCGCCGCTGCGACGTTCATCGCCAAGCCCGCCGTCGTCAAAGACCTGAAGTCGGTCTACGCCACCGTCCGCAGCCGCGACTTGACGCAAGCCCGCGTGCGCACGCCCGGCACCATCACGACGCTCAAGGTCGACGAAGGCGATCTGGTCAAGACCGGCCAGATCTTGGCCCAGGTCGCGGACCCGAAGATCGCGCTGCAGATCAAGGCCGTTGAGGCCCGCATCGTCGCCGCCCAGTCCCGTGTCGAGACCGCCAAGGCCGAACTCGACCGGGCGACCGCATTGCGCGCCAAGGGTGTTTCCCCGCAAGCCCGGGTCGATCAGGCACAGACGGCGTACGACGTGGCCATCAACGACGTAAAGGCGGCGCGCGCCGAGCTGTCGGTCACCCGCACGCAGATCGAGGAAGGCGATGTCCTGGCTCCCGCGGACGGCCGTGTCCTCAAGGTTCCCGTCACCGATGGCAGCGTGGTCATGGCCGGAGAGAGTATCGCCACCATTGCCGCGAACGCCTTTCTGCTGCGCCTCGAACTGCCCGAACGTCAGGCGCGGGCCATCACGGTGGGCGATCCGATCCGCGTCGGCAGCCGCAGCCTCGGCGCGGGCAACGGCAAGCTGACCGGCGGGCGGATCACCCAGGTCTATCCCGAGCTTCAAAATGGGCGCGTGCTCGCGGACGCGGAAGCCGAAGGCCTTGAGAGCTTCTATATCGGCGAGCGCATTCTGGTCTGGATTTCCGCCGGCGAGCGCGAGGCCATCGTCGTGCCGGACCGCTTCGTATTCAACCGCTACGGGGTCGATTTCGTGCGAGTCGCTGAGGGCAACGGCATGGCCAACGACGTAGTCGTGCAGACAGGCCAGAGGCATACCGGCGACGACGGCACGGAGCAAATCGAAGTTCTGAGCGGACTGTCGGCAGGCGACACCCTGGTGCAGCCATGAGCGGCGAAAACAACCTCGGGCTGTCTGGTCACCTGACGCGCGCGTTCATCCGCTCGCCGTTGACGCCGCTGATCCTGCTGACGGGCCTGGCACTCGGCCTCATAGCGCTGGCTGCATTGCCGCGCGAGGAAGAGCCGCAGATCTCCGTGCCCATGGTCGACATCTTCGTCAACGCCGACGGCCTGAAGGCGGAAGACGCGGTGCGTCTCGTCACCGAACCGCTTGAAACGATCGTCAAGGCCATCAACGGCGTCGAGCACGTGTATTCGAACACCGAGGACGACCGCGCCGTCGTCACCGCGCGATTTCTCGTCGGCACGACATCAGAGGATGCGATCCTGCGCGTCCACGAAAAAGTCCGCGCCAATTACGACCGCATCCCGCATGGCATTCCCGAACCCTTGATCGTCGGCCGGGGAATCGACGATGTCGCGATTGTGACGCTGACGCTGACGCCGAAGCCCGGCCATCAGCGATCGGACGACAACGCGCTTTATCAAATCGCCCAGAACCTGCAGGTTGAACTCGCCAAGCTGGAGAATGTGGGCCTGTCCTACATTGTCGGCGGGCGGCCAGATCAGATCCGTGTCGAGCCCGATCCAGAGCGCCTTGCCTCCTATGGCATCACGCTGGCGCAGCTGGTGGGCAAGGTGAAGCAGGCGAACCGGTCGTACCTGGCCGGGCGCGTACGCCACGAGCAGCAGAGCAAGGCCGTGGCCGCGGGACAGACCCTGCAGGGCATCCCCGACATCGGACTGTTGCAGATCACCGCGCGGGACGGACGTCCGGTCTATCTGCGCGACGTGGCCAACATCGCCGTCGGCGCCAAGCCCGCCGAGCATCAGTCCTGGAACTTCACCCGCGACGCGAACGGCACCCTTGAGCGCCGTCCCGCCGTGACGCTGGCTTTGGCAAAACGCGCCGGCGCCAACGCGGTCGTCATTTCCGAACACATTCTCGAGCGGCTCGAGCAGTTGAAGGGATCGTTGATCCCCGAAGACATCGAGGTTGCCGTCACACGCAACTACGGCGAGACCGCCAACGAGAAGGCCAACGAGTTGCTCTTCCATCTGGCGCTGGCAACGGTTTCGATCGTCCTGCTCGTCGGCTTGGCCATTGGCTGGCGGGAAGGCGCGGTCGTGATGATCGTCATTCCGACGACCATCCTGCTGACCCTCTTCGCGTCCTGGTTGCTCGGCTATACCATCAACCGCGTCAGCCTCTTTCGCGCTGATCTTCTCCATCGGCATCCTCGTCGACGACGCCATCGTCGTGATCGAAAACATCGCCCGGCATTGGGCCATGCACGATGGCCGCGACCGGGTGCGCGCCGCCATCGACGCGGTCGCGGAAGTCGGCAATCCGACCATCGTCGCCACCGCGACCGTTGTCGCCGCCCTGCTGCCCATGCTGTTCGTATCGGGGTTGATGGGTCCCTACATGAGCCCCATCCCCGCCAACGCCTCGGCGGCCATGATCCTGTCGTTCTTCGTCGCCGTGATGGTGACGCCCTGGCTGATGCTCAAGATCAGCGGCGGCGCACCGGCCCACGCCGACGCTGACACCGCCGATGGTGGACGCCTCGGCCGTGCCTACAAGGCGGCCGCCCGGCCGATCATCGCCTCCAAGCGGACAGCCTGGATCTTTCTTCTGCTTGTCGGCGTGGCGACACTGCTCTCGCTTGTGCTCTTCGCCACCAAGTCCGTGACGGTGAAGCTCCTGCCATTCGACGACAAATCGGAATTGCAGGTCGTTGTCGATCTGCCCCGCGGCGCCACCCTGGAAGACACCGATCGTGTTCTGACAGCTGCCGCGGAGCGCCTTGCGAATCTGCCGGAACTCATCGTCGATCCAGGCCTATGCGGGCACCGCCGCGCCGTTCAACTTCAACGGGCTCGTGCGCCATTCCTACTTGCGCAGTGATCCGAACCTGGGCGACTTGCAGATCAATCTGGCGCCAAAGCACGATCGCAACCGGACAAGCCACGTGATCGCGCTCGACGTGCGTGAACGCCTGCGGGATCTGCCGCAGCCCGAAGGCACCGTTGTGAAGGTGGTCGAGGTGCCCCCGGGTCCGCCGGTGATCGCCACGCTGCTGGCCGAGGTTTACGGCAAAGACCCGGACGAACGCCGCGCCGTCGCCCGAGAACTGCGCCAGATCTTCAAGGCTGTTCCGTTCATCGTCGATGATGACGTGAGCTTCGGCCACGTGCGCGGCCCCCGCCTGCGCTACGCCATCAATCAGGACAATCTGGAATTCTACAAGGTGTCCGAAGGCGACGTGTACGACACCATTTCCGCGCTCCTGGGCGGCACACCGGTCGGCTATTCGCACAAGGGCGGCGGCCGCCACCCGGTCGAGATCGCCGTGCAGCTGCCGAAGTCCGACCTGACGATTTCGCAGGCCCTGCTCTCCACGCCCGTGCCCGCCAATGCCTTGCCCGGCGAACGCGGGCTCGTCGAACTGGGCGACGTGGTGACAGTGTCGGAGGAAAAGGCATCGTTCCCGATCTTCCGCCATAACGGACGGCCGGCGGAGATGGTCATGGCGGAGTTGGCCGGTGCCTATGAAGCGCCGATCTACGGCATGTTTGCCGTCGCCGATCTCGTCGAGAGCCACGACTGGGGCAAGCTGCCGAAACCAGAGATCCTGTTCCATGGCCAGCCCGACGGCGACAAATCGGCGATGCTGTGGGATGGGGAATGGGAAGTCACCTACGTCACCTTCCGCGACATGGGCGCGGCCTTCGCCGTGGCCCTCCTCGCCATCTACGCACTGGTCGTGGCGCAGTTCGGATCGTTCCTTCTGCCGCTGGTCATCCTGACGCCAGTACCGCTGACCCTCATCGGCATCATGATCGGTCATTGGCTATTCGGCGCGGCCTTCACGGCCACGTCCATGATCGGCTTCATCGCGCTGGCCGGCATCATTGTGCGCAACTCGATCCTGCTCGTCGACTTTCATCAAGGAACGGCGCACCAGCGGCGCACCCTTGCGGCAGGTGCTGCTGGAGGCCGGCGCCATCCGCTTCAAGCCCATCCTGCTGACGGCTCTCGCCGCGATGATCGGCGCGGCGGTCATCCTGGCCGATCCGATCTTCCAGGGGCTGGCGATCTCGCTGCTGTTCGGGCTGGCGTCATCGACTTTGCTGACCGTGCTGGTCATCCCGGCGATTTATATCGCGCTGCGGGACGACGGGCAGGCCGGTGGAGACGCTGACATCGGAGCGAGCGAACACCAGAGCAGACTTAAAATTGACGCAAGCCGGCGTTCTGCCTAGCGTTGTGCCGTTGCGCTGTAGATCTCGGCGCGACCCGACAGGAAGAGAACCGTGCCCCGCACTATCCGCATCGGCTCCTGGAGCACCGAGTTGCCCGATTGGGCCCCGGCGCGCATCGCGCTTGGGCTTTTGCTCATTTGCCTGGGGTTCCTCGGGTTCCTCCCGGTGCTGGGGTTCTGGATGATCCCGCTCGGCGTGGCGATCCTCGCCTATGACATTCCCATCGTGCGGCTGTGGCGGCAGAAATTCATGACCTGGTGGCGCGGCGGCAAATCACCCCCGCCGCCGGAGTTGCGGAAATAGCCCGAAAGATCAAAGGTCCTTGCTGCACCGATCACGCACCTGCGCTTCGGCTGCTCGCAATCCGTCGCGCGCCTAGTCCGCGCCCGCCAGCACCCGCAGGGCCGCTTTCGGGTCGATGCGGCCATCATAGAGCGCGCGTCCCGTGATGGCGCCCTCGAGCGCTGCATATTCGGGCCGCATCAGGGCTTTGACGTCCTCGATGGAAGCGAGACCGCCCGACGCGATGACAGGGATAGACGTGGCACGCGCCAACTCCGCGGTCGCCGGCAAGTTGAGACCCTTGAGAACGCCGTCGCGCTCGATATCGGTGTAGATGATGGCCGAGACACCGGCATCCTCGAAGCGGCGCGCGAGATCGATGGCGGTCAATTCGGAGGTTTCCGCCCAACCTTCCACCGCGACCTTGCCGCCCTTCGCGTCGATGCCCACTGCGACGCGGCCCGGGAACTTGGCGCACGCCTCTTTGACGAGGCCCGGATCGCGCACGGCAATGGTGCCGAGAATGACGCGCCGGATGCCCTTGGTGAGCCACATCTCGACGGTGTCCAGATCGCGAATGCCGCCGCCGAGTTGAACCGGCATCTTCACGGCGGCCAGGATCGCCTCCACCGCCGCAGCATTCACCGGCTTACCGGCAAAGGCGCCGTTGAGGTCCACAACATGCAGATACTGGAAGCCCTGGGCCTCGAACTGCGCCGCCTGATCGGCCGGATCGTCATTAAAGACCGTCGCCTGGTCCATTTCACCGAGTTTGAGCCGGACACACTTGCCGTCCTTGAGGTCGATGGCGGGGAAGAGGATCACTATTTTCTCGCTCGCCGTGCACCACGGCCATAAGATTGCTTGAGTTCAGCGCGATCAATCGCGTTTCATCCGTTGCGTCAAGCGTTGCCCGAGAGTTCACCCGTATGTCCGTGTCGCGTCCATCCTTACGCTTTGCCGCCCGGCAGGCCGCCCCCCAAGCCTTCAACACGGCGCGAACGCTGAGCGAGAAGGATGCGATCGACATCTGGATCGCCCGCTGGCTGCGCGTGCGCCGTAAGGATCTCCTGGCTCGCTACGACTGCGACCCGCGCCGCCTTTACGAAATCTGGGAAGGCCTGCGTTTTCCCCGCAGCCGCGAGAAGGCGCTCGCCGAGTTTTCCACACGCTATCCACAGTTGGTCGATCACGTCGATCCCAGCCCGCACCGGCGTCTGCCCCTGCGCTCCCGCAGTCCGGACCAGCTCAGCCTATTTGGCTGATACAAGGGCACCATACAACACGCTAACCGGCTGACTTTTCTAGCCTATTTATTTCTCCGCGCAGCGTGAGAACAAAATCAGAACTTTCGCTGGACGAAGCCCGCGACTCGCGGCATGTTCTTCCTATGTTCCCGGCCATGGAGCCGCCCCCGCGTGTCGCTTACAATGCCTTTCCACACCTCCTCCAGCCCAAGGAGCCTCCCCATGCGCACCTACCTGATTTCCTACGATCTCGCGAAGCCCCACCTGACGAAGCATCTCGTTGCCCAGGCCATCATGAGCCTCGGTGCCAGCTGGGCCCGTCCGCTGGAGACGACGTGGTATGTGCGCTCGGAAGAAAGCGAAGACTCGCTCGAAATCCTGGCTCGGCCGTTATCTGGATACCGACGACGGTCTCCTGATCCAGCCGGTTAAGGAAGAGGCCGTGATGACCAACACGTCGCTTCGGTGGTTCCGTCAGCGCCATGCCGGTATCAATGTCGACGAGCACACCAACATCATCGCGTTCCCGCTGGTCGCGCCGCTGTCGCCGGATCTTGCCGAAGAGCCTGAACTTCCCTTCGCCCAGGCTGGCTAAGTACTGGCCGGCTAAGTACTGGCCGGCTGATATCACGACGACAAGTTGCTGGCGTACTAATCGACCTGTACCCATTGCCCAAAGACCTTTCGACTGCCCAGTCGATAGCCCGCCGTCTTTCTCTCTCCCTCCCGGATCTTGTTCAGATTCGGTCCTGAGCGAGCGGCACACTCCGCTCCACCCGAGCGGGCAAGAAAGAGGCCGGACCCCTGCCCAGCGGTCCGGCCTCTTGTTTTTTTGAAACGAAGAAGAGCGCCAGCAGCGGCAACGTCTATTCAGCGACCGCTGCTTTGAGCTTCGCACTTGCCGTGAGGCGCTGGCCCTTGGGCGCGCCGCGTGCAAAGCGGTTCTCGATGTACTCTTCCACCAGCGTCTTGAAATCCGCGGCGATCTGCGAACCGCGCAGCGTCAGCAGCTTTTCGCCATCGACGAAGACGGGAGCCGCCGGTGCCTCACCGGTGCCCGGCAGCGAGATGCCGATGTCGGCGTGCTTGGATTCGCCGGGGCCGTTCACAATGCAGCCCATCACAGCGAGGTTCAGCGTTTCAACGCCCGGATAGCGCGCCTTCCATTCCGGCATCCGGTCCTGAATCATATTCTGTACGTCGCGCGCCAGCTCCTGGAAGACCGTCGATGTCGTGCGCCCGCACCCCGGACAGGCGGCCACCACCGGGACGAAGGCGCGGAACCCCATGGTCTGCAACAGTTCCTGCGCCGCGCGCACTTCGAGTGTCCGGTCACCACCGGGCTCGGGTGTCAGCGAAAAGCGAATGGTGTCGCCAATGCCGCTCTGGAGAAGAATGCCCATCGCAGCAGACGAGGCGACGATGCCCTTGGATCCCATGCCCGCTTCCGTGAGTCCGAGATGCAGGGCGTAGGCGCAGCGCGACGCGAGCATCTGGTAGCAGGCGATCAGATCCTGCACGGCCGAGACCTTGGCGGAAATAATGATGCGATCCGCACCCAGGCCAAGGTCCTCGGCCCGCGCCGCCGACATGAGGCCTGACTGCACCATCGCCTCGCGCATGACCTCGCGCGCATCGAGCGGCTGAGGCAAGCGCGCGTTTTCGTCCATCAGGTGGGTCAACAACTCCTGGTCGAGCGAGCCCCAGTTCACCCCGATGCGCACCGGCTTGCCGTGCAGAAGCGCCATCTCGATGATCGACGAGAACTGACGGTCGCGCTTGTCTTTGAAACCGACGTTGCCCGGATTGATGCGGTACTTGTCGAGCGCCTTGGCGCAATCGGGATTTTCCGCGAGCAGCTTGTGGCCGATGTAGTGAAAATCGCCAATGAGGGGCACGGTGCAGCCGCGCTTCAGCAGCTGCTCCTTGATATGCGGCACGGCCTTGGCCGCCTCATCGCGATCGACGGTGATGCGCACCAGTTCCGACCCGGCGCGGGCCAGGGCGGCGACCTGATCGACCGTACTCTGGATGTCGGCCGTGTCGGTGTTGGTCATCGACTGGACGACGACGGGATGCCCGCCACCCACCGTGACGCCTCCCACGGGCACGCCGATGGACGTGCGCCGGGCGGACGACATGGACTTCATATCAGCGGACATAATATCAGTAGACATGGCGCAGCGGTTTCTCGCGAGGATCACAGGGTGCGTCAACGGCCCTGGGCAGGTTCAGGCGTCCGTCTTTCCTAACGCATCGCGCGGCCAACCGCCAGATCGGCAGCCGGTCAGCTGCGGGCAGACACGGCCAAAGACAGCCCGGCAAGGATCGCCATGCACAGAACGATCGAAGGTCCACCAGGCGCGTCGAGGTTGGCGGACAGGGCGAGGCCGAGACAGACACTGAGCACGCCACAGAAGCCCGCGAACAGCACAAGGCGCTCCGGCGTCCCGGAAAAGGGCCGGGCGGCCACGACGGGCACAATGAGAAAAGCGATCGCCAGGAGCACGCCGACGATCTTAATGGCCACCGCGATAGTCAAGGCTAGCAGAACCACGAACGCGCCGCGCACCCAGGGACCCGGCACCCCTTCGGCGGACGCCAGCTCTTCATGGACGGCCAGCCGGAGCAGGGGCTGCCACAACCAAGCCATCACGCCCAGGACCACCGCGCCGCCCGCATAGATGAGCCAGAGATCGCTGTTGGTCACCGCGAACACGTCCCCGAACAGATACCCCATCAGATCGACCGAGGGACCGGCGAGTAGCGTGGTGGCGATGACGCCCAAGGCAAGCGTTCCGTGATGGGTCAAGCCGAGGATCGCATCGAGGGGCACGAGCTTTTGCCGCCCAAGCACAATCAGCAATGCCGCGACAGCCAGTGTCGTCATCAGCACGCTGGCGGTCACATCGATGCCCATGAGCAGGCCCAGCGCCACGCCGACAAGGCTCGCCTGCGCGACGGTTTCTCCGAAATACGCCATGCGGTTCCAGACGAGAACCGCGCCCAGCGGAGCCGCCAGGATCGCCAAGCCGATACCGGCGGCCAGCGCGCGAAGCAGAAACGGCTCGATCACGCGGGCTCACCCCCATCGCGATCGTCCGGGGACGCCGGTTGCTCGGTCCCATCCAGGCCATGCGTGTGATCGTGGTGGTGGCGATAGACACCGAAAGCGCGAGCCTGTTCGGGTCCAAACAGGCGCATGTATTCAGGATGTTGCGCCACAGTTTCAGGCACACCCGAGCAACAGATGTGACGGTTGAGGCAAAGCACGCGATCGCTCGAGGCCATCACCACGTGCAAGTCGTGGGAGACCAGCAGCACGCCAAATCCGCGGGTATCGCGCAGCTGTCCGATCAGCGCGTAGAGATCCGCTTCGCCCAGGTAATCGACGCCTCTGACCGGCTCATCGAGGACCACGAGGTCCGGATCGGCGGCCAGGGCCCGCGCGATCAGCACGCGCTGCAGCTCTCCGCCCGAAAGTTGCGCGAGCTGCTGACCGAGGCAGCGCTCCGCCCCGACTTCGGCCAGAACGGCGGCAATGGCCGCGCGGTCCGCCGATCGGCCGAGCGATAGAAAGCGTTCCACCGTCATCGGCATGGCACGGTCGACATCGAAGCGCTGCGGAACGTACCCGATCTTGAGCCCTGCACGGCGCCGGACTTCGCCGCCGTTGGGCTTTTCCAGCCCGAGAAGGACGCGCACAAGGGATGTCTTGCCCGACCCGTTCGGACCAATAAGTGTCACGATCTCGCCAGGCCGGATGTCGACATCCACGCCGTCGAGCACCCGCTGTCCGCCAAACATCAAGACGATGCCACGCGCACTGAGAAGCGCCCCGGGATCGAAGGCCGGTGCATGCACGTGCCCGCAGCCGCAGGCGTGTCCGTCGTGGGAGTGAGCGGCCTGATTGTGAGCGGATTGGGAATGGCTGGACGGGGCAAGTCCGTGGCCAGCGACCGCCGGTGCCGCGCCGCCCCCATGTCCTTCAGGCGAGGTTTGGGATGTCATCATGGTCCTCGCGGCAGTGGCTGGCAGCGCCGGTCACGCCTCTTTCGCCGCGCAGCGCGGGCACAGCCCGGATACTTCTACGAATTTAACGCGCGGCGTGAAGCCAGCCTCTTTGGCCGCCTCACCGATCAGATCGAAGATGTGCTGCCCGTTCACTTCACCCACCGCGCCGCACGTTTCGCAGGATAGAAACAGGGGCCGCTTGCCTTTGGAGGTATGGTCGGTCCGCCGGCAGGCAAAAAACGCATTCTTGCTCTCGAGCCGGTGAATGACGCCCGCATCCAGAAGGGCGTCGATGGCCCGGTAGATGGAAATGGGCGCGACGCGCGTCCCCTTGTTGCCCAGGCGCGCCAGAATTTCATAGGCGCCGATCGAGGCATGCGTCGCGGCGATCTCCTCGAAGACCTGCTGGCGCAATTTGGTGAAGCGCAGATTCCTGTCGGCAAAGACCTTGGCGGCGCGCTCAACCGTCTGCGCGATCTTCTTGGCCGTTTGCTGATCGGGATTGGGGAATGTATTTCGCTGGGATGCGTCTGCCATCGGGGAGGCCGGGGTCTCCTGGCTCATGTTTGCCTCGTGAGCTTACTCGGGACGATTTCGCCTGACCAGCGCGTCGGCGCCCGCATAGCCCGAATAATTCCGGCCAGTGGCCACTGCGCCCTACCCGCCACCACGACCTTTGGCTGGGCACCTGTGGCCTGGGCACCGAAGCTCGGGACAGGCAAACTGTTATAGTTATAATATAACGATCTGGCCCGTCCTGCCAGCCCCTTTACCGCCCTGTTCCCGCCCCGGGTGACCAAGATTTAATTCCGTGATGGACCTCCCCGCCGCATTTTGGTCCCCAATGAGACCGGAATTTGCTTCCCCGGCGACGGACGGAAGACATCTACCGCGTTGATGCTCCGTGCGGGGCGATACATTTTCGGCCTGAGCGCCTTTCTACGCGCGGATCGATGCCGCGCGGCGCAGCAGGCCAAGGAGGGCGAACCCAATGGCGTCGGAACTTCCTGTCACGGCCCCCGCGGGCAGCGACGCGTGGACCGGGCTCTTCAACCTGAGTGATCCCGCCGCCGTGAACGCGCTTGCCGGAAACATCTTTCTCGCCGTCGTGCTCCTGCTCGTTCTGGCCGCTCTCTACCGCTTGGCGCCGCGCGCCTGGAAGGCCGTGGAGGAGACACTCTTCTCCAATTGGCGGTTGGGACTGCTGGCCGCCACCGCGACTGGTTCTGTCCCTCGCCTCGGGTTGGACGACCTGGGACGGCATGCGCAATTTCACGCAAGAGCCGCGTGCTCTCGTTGATGATCACGTTCGGCATCCAGGGCGTGATGCTGATCATTGCCTGGCTGATCGGTGAGAGCTTCGCCACCGGCATGAGCCAACGGGCGATGGGCGCCCCGCGCGGCACCATCGGCAAGGGCATGCAGGCGGCCGCAGGCGGCCTTGTCGGCACGCTTCTCTTCGTTACCCTCGCTTTCCTGTTGCTGCACAAATCGTCCACACCCGGTCTGCAGCCGTTGGGCGGCGGCACCTTCGATGCCTGGGAAATGAGCGATCAGATCCTGATTATCGTCGTCGGTCTGTTGCTGGCCGCCCTCGTCGCGCTCTACTCGGCGAGCGATGTGGTCAAACCCTACCTTCAATCGACCCGCGTCGTCGCCAAGAATGCCGTGCTCTGGGTCATGTTCCTGGCGTGCATGGCGACCTCGGTGTTCTTTTCCTTCGACAGTCTGTTTTCCGCGATTTTTCCGCAGTCCGAGCGCATCCGCGCGGCGGAGTTGCGCGCGCAAAACCAGGTCGCCGGCATCGTGTCCGACATCGGTGCCACGATCGAGACGCGCCGCCTGGGCGCGGCCGACGAGCTCTTCCGCAGCGAGGGCTGGAAGGCCTACGAGTCTGAACTCGACCGCCTGACGACCGCCTCGCGCGGTGCCGAGGAACTGATCGAAGCCTACTATGTGCAGAAAATGGAAGAGCGCCGCGCCGGCATTGCCGAGCAGCAAGAGCGCATTGCCACCGCCGAAAGCAGTCAGGCGGGGCTATCGATCAAGAAGTCGTCGCTCACCGAGGAACTTTCACGGCTCGAGGCCGAGCGCCCGGCGCTCGTCAGCGACCTGCAGCAGCGCAAGACCGACTTGGACGCCCGCGCCAAGGAAGTTGACGCCAAGCGCGTCGAGGCCATGGCCGAGGAAAAAGGCGTGGAAGGCACCCTGCGCGAAGGCCGGGGTCCGATCTACCGTCAACGGCTGAGCGAACTCAGCAAGCTCCGCGATTACTACAAGATTGGCGAACAGCGCGTGAGCGATGCGCAAAAGCGCCTCGATGAAACCAACGGGCGTATCGATCAATTGAAGCGGCAGCTGGCCGAAGTCGATGGGTCACTCGCCAAGCTCAAGGGCGAGGCTGATACGGCCCAGCAGCGTATCGCGGCGGCCACCGCTTCGACGGATACCGAAGACGAACAGCCCAAGATCGACCCGGCCCGGGTCCTGCCGGCTTTCGAAGGGGCGCGCATCGCATTTCGCCAGAAGCCCGAATCGAGCAGCCTCCAGATCGTTCAGGAACAGTGCAACCAGCTGCTGACCGCGATGACCTCCGCACCGACGACGAAAGAGCGCGTCGCGGGGATCGATTGCGACCCCAAGCGGGCGCAGGAAGCAGCCGGTTTGTTGTTCGCGCTGAACTCCGGCGCCGGGATGTTCGCCGCAAACTGCGTCGGCGGCGACAAGCTCGCCGCGCACACCTCGGCCGATGCGCTGTTTTCGTTCTCGCGCAAGTGCCTCGCCGAACTCCGGCCTGCCTTCCGCCGAAACCGACCAGTTGCGCACGCGCATCAATTTCATCGAGCTCAATCGTGACGACAAGGCCCATCGGTTTGTCGTGACTTGGAATGCGTTCCAGGACGGCAACCGGCTCGCTTATCTGGCACTTGCCATCGCCATCGCCATCGACGGCCTGATCTTCATGTCCGGCCTGTTCGGCGCCAATGCCATCCGCTCGCCGCTCTCGGACGTGCCGAGCCACAAGGCGCGGTCCGCCAGGCAGCTGGAAGATATCATCGAGAACGCGCTGCTGCCCGACACCTTCGAGGCCGCGCGCATGACGCTCCAGGCCATGCGGCCGATTACCAATGCGTCCGGCTTCATGGCCGAGGTGCGTCCTGAACGGCTCGATCCGCACGCAGCCGACCGGGTGATATCCGTACTCAATGCCGGCGCGACGATCCATGCCGTCGAGTATGATGCCGCCGGCGACCGCTATCTCGTACGCGCGGAGCTGTTCGAATTTCTATCGGCTGCGTCCAAGAAGGCATTCGAGTCGAATGCGCAGCACGCCACCTTGGCGGAACTGGAAAAGATCGTCGCGGTTTCGCTGCTGCCGGATGTGGCGGCCAATGTCGACACGGTGCTCGCCTATATCCATCCGATCAGCGAGCGGCACGGTTTCACCGCCGAGGTCAAGCTCGGCGAGGTGGAGGAGATCCACCGGCGCGTCGTGCGCAATCTCCTCAACGCGGGATCGGTCCACCAGCGGGTGCAGCGGGCGGGCGATACCGGTGACCACTACTTCATCCACCGCGATCTCTACCAGACGCTGGCGCGGCTCCGGGCCCGCTCACTGCACGCCTCCGATACCACGACGGTCCGTCTCGGCTCGCCGGAGGCCTCCCGGGAATCCTTCGGCGGCGCCTTGACGCCGGAGCGCCACCCCGCGCTCACGCATCAGCCGTCACCGTCCAGCGCAAGCGAAACACCCTCCGCCGGTCTCGCACCGCCACCCGTGGTACCCAATGAGATGCGCGCGGTCATTCGCGACCGGTTGCTGGAAAGCATGAACCGCGATCCTTCGATCTATGACTACCTCGTCCAGAATGGCTCACTCGCCATGGCGAATGTCGCCGGCGATCACTTGCTGCGCCTCTGCGAACTGGAGCCTCGTCTCGGCAAGCACATCGAATATGACCTTTCCGAACTGCAAACCGACCTGGAGCAGGCCGCCGCCGGGCTGAAGCACGAGAACATCAACGCGGCGACGGTGGACAGCGTCAAACTGGAACTGTTGGAAATCCTTCCGGCGCTGCTGTTGATGCAGGGCGGCGGATATCAGGACCGGCTGAACGAACTCATCGACAATTTACAAGTGCAGGCGGGCCAGGGTCATCTGAACCCCGCCGAACTGTCCCTTCTCTCCAAACTGCAGCTTCACGAAAGTGCACTCAGCAAAATGCCGCGCGCAAATCCGGCGGATTGGCAGAAGTTGGCCTACCTGCTTGAAGATTTCGGCCGGGCCTCGCGAATGACGAGCAGCACCCCGGACAAGAATGACGGGCGGCGGCGCGACGGCTGATCAAATTGGCTCGTCCAATCATTGTGTGAACGCGCAAGCGAATTCGCGCTACCCAGGCAGCATGGTGAACAGGATGTAAATCCTCCACCCTTCTAACGCTTATGCTCGATCAGATAAATTTTACCAGGGCACGCGAATGAATTGCGTTAAAGGCATCAGACCGCGTCCTTTAAACTACTAATTAAAATGCGAGGTATTGAGTGCTGTGAGTATTTCGCGCATTCAGGGTCGCCTCCATGCTCAGCGTCTCACTCGTCCGTTTTTGCCGCCAGGAGTCGGGTGCGATCGCGCCGCTCTTCGGTTTGAGCATTCTCGTTCTTCTGATCTTGTCTGGCGTCGCCATCGATAGCGCGCGCAGCTACCGCATCGCCTCGTCGGCCGGCCAAGCCTTGGATGCCGCAGCACTTGCGACGGCCAAGACGCTGCGCCTCGAGTCTCCTGACGACGCCACGCTGACAAAAATGGCCACCGACTACTTCAAGGCGAATTTTGCCAGCGAGGAAGGCGAGCGCGTATCCTACGGCGATGTCACACTTGCGGCCGACCGCCAGACGAACAAGGTCCAGCTTCAGCTCCACCTGCAGGTCCCCACAACGCTGACCGCGCTGCTGGGCAAGGACAAGATCAATGTGTCGGCTCGTTCAACGGCCATCTACGATGTCCGCGACGTCGAACTTTCCATGATGCTGGACGTCAGCGGCTCCATGGGCGGGTCTAAAATGTCGGATCTGAAAGTTGCGGCCAGCGATCTCGTCGACATCCTGATGGACGGCAACAAGGCCGGCAGCAAACATCGCATCGCAATTGCTCCGTTCTCCACCGCCGTCAATGCCGGTGACTACGCCGATGGCATCGTCGCAAATCGCGACCAAAACGGCCAAGTGTACGCTGGCGCCGGAACAAATTGCGTGACCGATCGCTATGGGGCCCACAAATTCGCCGATAAAAATCCGCAGGCAGCGCAAGTTCGGCCAGCGCTCGACGTGGTGTCCTGCGTCTCCGGTCAAGCCCCTGTCCGACGATGCCGACGAAATCAAGGAGCACATCGATGCCATGAACGCCGCCGGCATGACGGCAGGTCACCTGGGCATCGCCTGGGCGTGGTACCTGCTGTCGCCGGAGTGGGAGCAATGTCTGGCCGGCTGAAAGCACACCGAAGGATTACGATGATCCTGAATTCACCAAAGTCGCCATCCTCATGACCGATGGCATGTTCAACTCCGCCTACGAAAGCGACAACGGCGACTCGATCGCCCAGGCGCGATCGCTCTGCGACGGGATGAAGTTGTCCGGTGTGACAATTTACACGGTCGGCTTCCAGGTGCCGGAGGAAGTGCTCCCCGTCCTGCAATACTGCGCGACTTCGCCCGCTCATTTCTTCGATGCCCGCGACGGCCAGGAATTGCGCGGAACCTTCCAGACGATCGCCAAGCGGCTGTCCAGCCTGCGCATCGCTTCGTGATGCGCAGGGCGGCAGCGCCGGTTTTCTGACCTCAGGCGCCTCGGAAACGGGACGACGGTCTGTCGCTGCGTCCCCAAGCCCTCAATCGTGAGCTCCATGACGTCGCCGGCCTTCAGATACTGCGGCGGCTTCATGCCGGAACCAACACCGGGCGGTGTGCCGGTGGTCACCACGTCGCCAGGTTCCAGCACGCAGAACTGGGTGATGTAGGCGACGAGATAGGGCACCGAGAAGATCATGGTCGACGTGGAACCCTTTTGACGGGTCTCGCCGTTGACCTTCAGTTCCATGGCAAGGTTCGATGGATCGGTTATCTCGTCGGTCGTCACGAGCCACGGACCGAGCGGACCGAAGGTCTCGGCGCACTTGCCCTTCATCCACTGCCCATTGCGCTTCATCTGGAACCGGCGTTCCGACACGTCATTGCAGATGCAGTAGCCGGCGACATAGTCCATGGCATCCGCTTCGGACACGTATCTGGCGCGCTTGCCAATCACGAAGGCGATCTCGAGTTCCCAGTCCATGCGGTCCGAGCCCTTGGGGTAGATCACATCGTCGTAGGGGCCAGAGATGCAGTTACCGAGCTTGTTGAACAGGATCGGCTCTGAGGGAATCTCCTGTCCCGTCTCGCGGGCGTGATCCGCATAGTTCAGCCCTACGGCGATGAAGCTCCACGGGCGCGAAACGGGTGGCCCGAGACGGGGATTGCCCGCGACGAGGGGCAGGGCCGACACATCGAGCGCACGCAACTTTTCGAGGCTCTCACGCGAAGAGATTGTCGCCGCCGATGTCGGCGATATGTCCCGAAAGGTCGCGGATGTGGCCGCCGCTATCGATCAGTCCCGGCTTCTCTCGGCCGAATTCCCCAAAACGAACGAGCTTCATGTTGCCTAGTTCCTCTCCCAATGCAGGCCCGCTGCAGGCGTTTGAAGCCGGACCCCGACCCTCATACCCAATCACTGCTAGCGCAGTTTTCCGGCCACCTCTGCGGGAATTCAAGCCGGCGTGCAAGCTGCCGCCCACCGGCAGGACAATCAGTTGCACACCCAAGTCCTGGCCGCAGACGCGCCCCTTGCATTGAAATGCCACAGAAGGGCCACAAGGACACGGATGTCGTGGCGCTCATCGGCCCATGATCCAGCTGGCACCTCGTGCCAATTCGTTGATATGTCGTCCCATCCAGGCAACGGTCAGGATCCATTTTGAAGATCATCGAAACGTTGCGTTCCATTCAGGCTGGCGCGTCGCCCGGCCGGCCGCGCCGTGGCGATATCGATGGACTGCGAGCTGTCGCCGTGCTGGGCGTGATGGCCTACCACCTGGGACTCCCCGGCGTGCCAGGTGGCTTTGCTGGCGTCGACATCTTCTTTGTTATTTCCGGCTACCTGATCGCGCGGATTATTGCATCGGAGCTGGAGGCGGACCGCTTTTCGCTGCTGAGCTTTTACGATCGGCGCATCCGGCGCATTCTGCCCGCGGTCGTCGTCGTCAGTCTGTCGACGGTACTTATCGGCTATGTGCTGTTGCTGCCCGCTGATTTCTTGAGCCTTGGGTACTCGCTCCTCAGCGTGGCGACGTTTTCGTCAAATTTCTATTTCATGTCAAAGACGGGATACTTCGGCGGCAATGCCGATGAATATCCGCTGCTGCATACGTGGTCGCTGGCCATTGAAGAGCAGTTCTATCTGGTCTTTCCCATAGCCATACTCTTGCTCTGGCAATTCGGGGCCAAATCACGCCGCGGGTCCGTGCGCACCATTCGATGGGCTTTGATTGCCGCGATTACCGCATCCTTCCTGTACAGCCTCTATCTGGTCGATACCCGGCCCGCGCGGGCCTTTTTCTCGACGCCGGTGCGCGCCTGGGAGTTGCTTGCCGGCGCACTGCTGGCATTTGGCGTCATCCCGGCCATGTCCTCACAGCGGCGGCGCGAGCAAGCCGCCATCGCCGGACTTGTCTTGATTGCCATAACTTACGTCTTCCTCAGCGAGACGACACCGTTTCCCGGATTAGCAGCCCTGTTGCCGGTAACGGGGACGCTGCTCGTTCTGCATGCGGGCGCGGGCTATGCCACGGCTGCCGGCCAGCTGCTGTCGGTGGGACCACTGCAAATCATCGGACTTGCGTCGTACTCGATCTACCTGTGGCATTGGCCGCTGATCGCGCTCGCGCGCTATCGCTGGCCCATGGAGGTCTCATCGGATGCGGGGCTCGCGCCTGTCCCGGTCGTGGTGGTTGGCGCTCTCAGCATTGTACTTGGGCTGCTGTCGTGGCGCTATATCGAGCAGCCGTTCCTGCGCATGCGGCCGCCCCGCGATCCGCGGCGCACGATCGAGATCGCACTCGCACCCACGCTGCTTTCGGCGGCACTTGCCTTCGCGATCATCTCCGGCAATGGCTGGTGGGAGCGGTGGCCCACCAGCATTCAATCGCGTCAAGCCTGGACAAAAGAAGAGGCCGGTTGGCTGACTTCACTTTGCACCGCGCTGCCGCCTGAACGTGATTGGCCCCAGCACGCGTGCCGGGCGGGCTCGGAAGCCGCTCCGGTCCGCACGCTCCTGTGGGGCGATAGTCATGCGCGCCGGTTGCTGCGCGGGCTGGAGCCCCGTCTGGTCAAGGCGGATCAGGCGGTCATTGCGGCCATCACACCGGGATGCCCGCCGCTGGTTGGCGTGCGCGTCGTCGGGAGATCGCGCACCAAAGCCCGCTGCAACAAGCGTAACAACGCGATCAACAGGCAGTTGAGCAACGGCGAGATCGACACCGTTATTCTGGTGGGCCGTTGGGCGATGTACGCGGAAGGCACGCGGTACGGGCTGGAGGCCGGCGAGAACATGCCGCTGTCAAACTCCGGTACCCGCCGCAACGCCGAAGTCATCGAGAGGGGCTTCGAGCGCACGGTCGCGAGCCTCGTCGGCAAGGGTTTGAAGGTGGTGATTGTCGGTCCTGTGCCCGAGCACAAGGTTCCGGTTTCATCCTTCATGCTTCGCCAGCTGGCCTGGGGAACGCCGGACGTTCCCGACCTGACCATGGCGGTCTTCGGTGCGCGTCAGCAGCATGTACTTCCTGTCCTGGAGAAGCTATCGCGACGGCCGGGCGTAACGGTCCTGTACCCGCACCGCTACCTCTGCGCGCCGGACGTCTGCCGCTACCAGGCCGATGGCGCACCGCTGTATCTCGACCATGATCACCTCACCGACCGCGGCCTGCAGGAAATCGACCCGATACTGGATCAGCTCGAAGCGATCATCGAAGGTCCGACTGTGCCAGCCGCCAAGATCTCGGGCGCATCCTAGTCCGGACGGGCCAGACCACGCAGTGTCACGTCCCCAGCGGAACGGGGCTCGGCCGACGCGACGGGCGCGGTGGCGGCCTTGGGCGCGGGCGGAGGCGGCGGCAGGAGGTGGATCTGCGGTGTCGCGCGCGCGTGCTCAGACAGATCGCTCAAGAGCACATCGACCAGCGGCGCGGCGACATCGGCGGCATGGATGGACGTGCCCCAAGGCTCCGATGCGCTCCCGGTCCCGACGAGAACGACGTAGCTGTAGGCCGCGCCATTGCTGAATTGGATGCCGCCGGTGGTCCACACATCCACCGTGGCATTGGGATCGGCGGTAACCTGCGTCCCGGTCTTAGCGAAGTGCAGCCGCACATCCTTGCGCCGGGCGGCGCACCAGTGCGCCAGCGACTTCAACGTGCCAGTCGGCGTCTTGCCGACCGTGTAACACAGCGGGGCCTCCAGAAGGCTCTTCAACAAGGACGGTGCGCCGGGCCGGATCACGTCCGACGGCAGCACGCCCGTCGCGATGGGACCGGCCCCAGCCCGCGCAGCCAGTTCGCCCGTATAGTCGTAACTCTTGACCAGCGTCGGCAGGCGCGTGGGCACGCTGCCGCGCCGCAGGAATGACGCCAGCACGACGGACGACATTTGATGCACGCGGCGCGGGCTCCCGGATATCTGGCCGAGTACGGCTGCCGTCGAAGGTGGCACAGGCTCGCCGTTGGCATCGGCCGGCGGCATCGTAAAGCCGAGGCGGTCGATGATGGCCTTCACACGGACCTGTCCGACGCGGGCCGTGCGGTTCAATAGGGGCGTATTGAGCGAGCAGGCGAAGGCAACAATCGCCTTGCGTCCATGACGGCCTCCACCCCCGCGTGCGCACGTCTGCAGTCCATTGGCGGGTGCGTCCGTGTCGAGATAGAGACTTTCGGGCGTATCGCGGCCCGCGTTGGCAATCGCTATGGCGGCAATGATCTTACCCGTCGAGGCGATCATCCGCGGATCACGCTCGGCCTCATAACGGCCCGTCGCGGCGCTGCGCGCAATCGGCGCGCCAAAATATGCGGCTGTTTCCCCAGACTCGAAGTAGCGGACGATTTCGCCCCGGTGATCGGCTGCGACGACGACGATATTAGGCTGGCGTAGATCCGTATCCAGGCGAGCCGGATCAAGCACGTACCCGGCGGACATCTTGGGCCGCACGGACTGATCGATCTTTGTCAGCGCCGGCGCGATGCGGCTATGGAACTTCAAGTTCTCGACGGTATCCAAGGTCGAGGTCACGCCCCGCACATAGGAGCGCCACTCGAAACCATAGGTTTGCTTCATTTCCTCGCGCAGACCGAAGCGCGCCGCGGGCATTAAAGCGTTGGCGCGGATCACCGGGTTGGCCTGTGCCCGGGCGGCGAGCGTGGGAGCGAATGCATCCAGAGCGTGTTGCAGGCGGGGCTTGACCTTCGGATCGGGCGGACCACCGGCCAGGTTGACCAGTTCGAAGACGACCGAGGCTTTTTGTTCGTCGTCGGTCAGAAGTTTTTCAGCGCAGGTGCGCGCCCGCACCTCGGTGATGTAGCGCCAGCGGTCGAGCCGGACGTCATTCAGCCGGTCACTGCCCGGCATCAGAATGATCGGCTTGTTGACTGCGGAGGCCAGAACCATCTGCTCGGCCACCGTCAGATCCTTGGCTTCCTTGCCAAACACGATGCGGCTCGTCAGCTCGACGCCATGCAGCGGCGCGCCACCGGTCCGCTGCGCCAGCCAGATGTGGTTGGCGGCCCACTCCTTTAGTGCCGTGTCGCCGTCCCGCGTCAGTTCCCGATAGACGACAGGCGCCAGCCACCATTCGCCGATCTTGCGCCGGATCTTGGTCAACCCGCTTTCGCTGACGTCGGGGGGCGTCTTGTAGATCACGCGCACGAACTGCATCGGCAGCGTCGAACCGCCAACGCCGATGCGCGGACGACCGGCGGCCAGCGTGCGCGCGATGGAGGATTGAGGGATCTTCAGGACACCCAGCAGATCGATCCCGAACGGATTGAGCCACGTGCCGATGTGGCGGTCCTCGTGGTAGACGAGGCACTTCCAATAGAACTCCGGAACCTCCCGCACCGGGATCGACTTGTGGTCCGGGTTGGCCGTGTAATCGCCCAGCGCGATCGACTGATCGGTGAAATTGACATCGCGCACGCTGTCGAGGCGCGGATCGAACGTGCCCACGAAGCTGCCGCTGCGATCGTAGATGGCCGTCGCCAGCCAGCGCTCGGCGTCATAACGCAGCTTTTCGCCAACGGTGTAGGCGCCGGTCAGAGCCCGCAGGGGTGCTAGGACATAAACCAGACACAAAGCGAAGAGGACATAGACTAAGCCGGCCAGAACGACATGCCGGAGGGGTCCGAGGCGCGGATTGAAGGCAACCCACTCGGCAAGGAAGCGCCAGAGCCGAACGGGCACGTGGGTGCCGGTCTCGATCAACCAGGTAAGGGCCCGGATTATGCTTGTCATTGCCACACATACGCCCGGCTGGCGCGCGCCGGAACGGGACTGGACTGCCGCCAACCCCTTGCCTAGACGGTCTTTATGGCGTGGCCTCGGCCCGTTTGCGGCTGTCGAATGTCAGACCAAGGCATGACGGTGCGGTTTGCCGCGGGCTAGAACCGTGGAATATCGGTGTGGGCGGCGCGTTCTTTCTGTGAAGCGCCGCGGAGAGGGCATTCCGTGACGGAAGATATAAGAGCCCGGATGATCGAATTTCTGCCCCGTTTGCGGAGGTTCGCGTTCGTGCTCACGAGAAACATGGATACGGCAGACGATCTCGTTCAGGACACCTGCGAGAGAGCACTCGCACGCCTGGACCAGTGGGAACCTGGGACAAAGCTCGAGAGTTGGATGTACAGGATCGCACAAAATATCTGGCTAGACCGCAAGCGGGCCGAGAAAGTCCGCGGTCACGCCCTGGATATCGATGAAGCCGTCGGTGTCGAGGGTGAAGATGGCCGGACGGTCACCGAAAGCCGGCTGACGCTGGCCACGGTCGGCGAAGGCATTGATCGGCTGCCGCCCGACCAGCAGGTCCTGATCGCCATGGTTTGCGTCGATGGCCTTTCCTACAAGGAGGCCGCGTCGATCCTGGGGGTCCCAATCGGCACTGTGATGAGCCGGCTTTCGCGAGCCCGGCAGGCCCTCTACCAGCATCTCGCCAGCGAAAGCAGCCCCCTCACCCCCCAGCTTCAGGAGCGCCTCCATGGTTCACGTTCCTGACGACATCCTGATGGCCTATGTCGACAACGAGTTGTCGGCCGAAGAGCGCACATGGCTGGAAGCTCAGCTGGTGAACGATGTCGGCCTGCGCCGCCGCCTGGAACCGTTTCTGGTGACGCGCCAGCCGCTGCAGGTCATCTTCGATGCGCCCTTGCATGCTCCGGTCCCCGACCGGCTGATCTCCGCCGTACTTTCGGCTGGAACAGTCGCACAGGCCGGCGCCAAGAAATCCCTCGGATCGCGCATAGCCGGGTCTGG
Organism: uncultured Alphaproteobacteria bacterium; assembly: GCA_963786675.1. Classification (GTDB taxonomy): domain Bacteria; phylum Pseudomonadota; class Alphaproteobacteria; order Rhizobiales; family Hyphomicrobiaceae; genus JAGVSR01. Next base: position 359,873 of record CAWAZY010000004.1, read on the forward strand.
AGTGTCGTCCGCCAGTGGATGGCTGGACGCTCTATTCCCTTCGGGTCGCGGCTGGCAGCCGGCCTATGGCTACGCGGCCGTGCTTCTTGTTGGACTCGGCGCTGGCTGGCTGTCGTCGAACCTCACGGGACAGGACGATGACAACGCCAATCTCATGCGCCTTGAGCGCGGTGGTTTTGTTGCATCGGGCCGTTTGCTCGACGCGCTAGACCGCGCCCCGTCCGGGTCCGGAGCGCTGGAGGAAGGCGCGGTACGACCGGTGCTGACGCTGCGGAGCGACAAGGGACAGCTGTGCCGTCAATACGAGATCGTGGCGCCCAATCGCCGGGGGCCGATGGGCCTCGCGTGCCGGGACGCTCAAGGGGATTGGCGGGTCAACGCTTTCGCAGGCGACGGCGGTTCGGACGGCGGCACGGCCATGGAGGCCAGCCACGGCGAAGCAGGCGCGGTCTTACCACCCGCCTTGTCACAGACGCTCAAGGACTTGAAGGGCTTCGACACACTTTCTGAAGCCGAGGAACAATACCTGTTGGAGAAGGGTTGGCAGGCAGCTCCGAAGGGGGGCGGCTCGTAGACACCCGTCATCGACGGCAGACTTTGACAGGTTCCGGGCTCACGCCCGTCAAATTAAGGAAACTCCCTGAGACGGACCGTCTCGCGTTTTCGATCCGCCCCGAAAGGAGACCGGGATCGGTCCGTTGAACAGGAGACCTGGTGCCAGCCCAGCCGACGCTTCCCCGCACGGGCCGAGGCTGGGCCGGCACCAAACGGAGGATGGCCTAACCGCCCTCCTGGCTATCCTCCCGATGCGAGGTCCGTTCTGCACTGATCCCGGAAGCCCCCGCTGCCGGTTCGGATTGCGGACGGACCTCAATTCGTTTGCGGAGGCGCCCGGCCACGATTCATCAGGCCAGCCGCACTGGCGGCTGACATCACCGATCGCTCACTTCGACAAATTTGCTAGATGTCCAGCTGATCGCCGACGCGACATCTATCGCGCACGGCTCCGCTTCCGGCCAAACACCGCATATGGCCCAAAAGCCATGCGGCCATGCCATCCAATTCGCTCAGCTGCTCAATTGGTTCAATTCAACGGGCGCGCCCGCGGAAATCAGAACGCGTTGAGGAGAACGAATAACCCGACGCCTACAGCCGGCCCCAACATGGACGCCAGCACCAGTATGACAAACGACTTGCCTGCCATGATACGCTACCCCGCACTTTCCACCGGCCCTTCACCGGTTACGCGTCTCCTGCCTGAACCCCCTCAGACCGAAAACAAGAACGCTCGCTGTGTGTCCACGCCCAGTCGCACAGCGGGCTTGACATAAGTGTACACACCCTACGCAGCTTTGGATCGCTCTAATCACACTACTGACATAATGTGATCTCGCGTTGGCGAACGTGATTGCCGCAGTGCACAATTTGTAGCAGGATAGGCACTCAAGGCATTGATGCCAATCATTTAAAACAGGCGTCAATTTCAACCATCTTGCCTGAAATCATCGCACATCGAACAGTTTCAGCTGTTTTTCGTCCTGCCCTTTGGTCTCGTGCGCGAGCTGTTCGATGCGATCGAACGGCACCTGCTCGGCCTCGATGAGGGACCGCTGCGCCTTCATCGAGCGGACCAAACCTTCCTGCACGAGATGGAATTCACCCACCGTCTGATGTGGGAGGACAGCCGCCGGATCGAGCCCGCTTTCGCTCTGGAACGCGGCCTTGAGCTTGCGCAACGCAGTGTCCTCGCGCACGCGGCCAATGAACCAGCTCGTGATCTGATCGCGGCTCTTGTAGTCGAGGTCGCCGGGTGACTGCGTGGCCAGCATGAGACCCAAACCCGCGGAGCGCGCGCGCTTCAACAAGCTCTGCAGCGGTTCGGCCGTCGCCGGCTTGGCGTTGGCGGGAATGTACAGATCCGCCTCGTCGAACATGACCACGGCCTGCAATTCATCGTTCGGATTGCGCTGACAGAAGCGCAGGGCCTCCGACAGGAACTGGGACACCCAGAACAGGATGTTCTCGTTGTCGCCCAGGAAGCCGGTGTAGATGATCGACAGACGCGTGCGCCCATCGCGCGCGAACGGACCAAGCCCGAGCAGGCTTTCCATGCGCAGGCTCTCGCCACCGCCTTCGAACAGCGCCGAGTTGCGGTGCCGCAAGCTGTCGAGCTGGGCCACGAGATCGCGCCGGATCTTGCCCGACGGGTCCATGCGCTGCGTGAGGTCCGTCAATTCCGGATCTTCGTCTTCGAGCAGCGCGATGAGATCAGCGAGCGTGACTTCGCGGCTGTAGCGCGAACCCAAGATCCGCAGTGCAACCGACAACGTGCCGGATTGCTTCTGATGCGTCGCGGAGTTCTTCAGATGCAGCATTTCGCCAAGTGCCGCCGACGACAGGTTGGCCAGCAGCTGCTGCTCATGCTCGGGCAATTCGTTGATGCCGTTCGGCAGAAGCGTGATCGAGATCGGCCGCCCAGATGCGCGGCCCGGCGTGTAGACGGCCACATCGATGGCGTCAGCGAGTTTCTCGCGCTCGCCGCGCCGCTCGGTGAACTCGTCGTCGTTGGCCCGCCAGACGTCCGGGTTGGCATAAGAGCAGAGGTCGCCCTTGCGGTCGATGAGAACGGCCGGGATGCCCTTCAACAACAATTGCTCGATCAAGCACAGCGCGAGTGTCGTCTTGCCCGAACCCGAGCCGCCGAGCACGGCCGCGTGCCGCTTGAGTACATCCTTGTTGAGCGTGATCGGCTTGTTGCGGCCGCCGTTCTCGCGGCCTGCCAGAATGCTCTCTCCCGAGCTTCCATTCTCGTCGAGGATGACTGACAGCGGCAGTTCGTCGTCGTTCGCCGGTAAGGGCTCGGCTGTCGCCGTCGCTCCAAGCGGAGGCCCACGGCTGCGCTGGCGCCGCCATTTCCTGACCGCCAGCAGCCGTTGCAATGATGGTGGCGTCTGCGGCCGGCACGGAACCAGCGGCAGCGGGCGCCACGTCGTCCTTCGCGGCACGCGGCAGGCTGCGGCCCAGGAGGTCGAGGCGCAAAAGCTGGATCACCACGAGTATGCTCGACAGCAACCGGGCATCCTCGAACCATCCGGTGAACCCAGGATCGTGACGATGATGCGCGTGGAACTCGCGGATCGTCATGATGCGTTCCCAATCCGGGATCGGCACGATGATCTGACGGCCGCCGCTTTCGCGGAACTTGCGCATGGCCTGCGCCGTCTGGTTTTTGCCGTTGGGCGGGAAATCGGAGGCGCGCAGCATGAAGCAGGCCTTGCCCGACATCGCCGACAGCACCTTATCGAGCTGCCGCTTCAGGCCGCCGCCCTGCGTCTTGCTATTGCACAGGAACACGCGCGCCTCGGCGGCATGACCGGTCTTCTTGTGGCGGATGACGAGATCCATGGCGGGGAGATCGTCGGCGAGATCCAGACGGTTGGTCGCGACGACAACATCGCCCTGCCATTCGTCCTTGGCCAGCATGAGGCCAGCGGACAGAACGTCCAGAAGCTCGTGATCGTCGGATGGAATTTCGGCTTCGGAAGCATTCTGGAAGCGATCCCAGATATCGCGATAATTGACGCTCGCGCCGGATTGGCGTGCGCCCGCCTGATCGCCATCGCCAAAAATTCCGCCGAGCACGGACGCCAGTGTTGATGCCCAGCTGCCGCCGTCTTCCGCTGGCGTCTCCGGCTCATCGCCGCCCACCTTCTCGCGCAGGCGCGATTGGGCATGCTCGAGCAAGCGGCGTGTCGACAGGCCGCCAAACTCCTCGAAGAACTCCGGACCGAAAAACTGCGTCGGGTCGGGATAGGCCAGCGAGCCGGCGTTGCTGTCGGATTCGTGCTGCAGCCGCTTGGAAATGATCAAGCGCGCTTCTTCCGGCGTGCGGCTCTCCAAGAGCGCCACCGGTCCGGCCTTTTCGACGCGATCGATGTAGGATTGCGGCAGCGCCCCGCGCACCTGACCGTAAAAATCGTCGAGGCACGAAATGATGATGACGGCGTTGGACAGCCGGTTGGCGACCTGGATGAGATCGCGCACCGCCTTCTGGAAACGCTCTTCCGCATCGTCGAAGAAGCGCAGATCCTCGACCTGATCGATGGCGAACACGAGGGCCGCCTTGTCGACGGTCCAGATCAGCTTCCCAATCGACGTGATGATCTCGAAGGCGCGATCCTCGCCCGTATTGGGATCGAGCGCGGCCACTGCCTGTTGCGCCAGCGCGGTCAACTGACGGCCATTGAGGTATTGGCGAATGCGCTGATCGATGCGCGGGTCGCGCCGCTCAAGATACAGGAGCGCGCGGACGATGTTGATATCGAGCTCTTCGCTGGCGAGTTTGGGCGAGGCAACGATGTCGTCAGCCAATCGCAGGACAAGCCGGGCCAGATCGTCCTCGTCGAGGGCGGCATCGCGCAACTCGGCCAGATCCTTGGCCGGCAGAACATCCGCGTCAGACACGAGACGCCGCGTGAGGCGCGTCAGCGCGCTCTCGCCCGGCTCATCGGGGTCATAGGATTTTTCAAGCGAATGGATGAGCCGGCGCAGGTAGTAGTCCGCGTAGTTGGAAATGTCCGGCGTCATCTGCGCGTAGCCGAAATACGATTGTCCGGCGCGGTGCGATGCCGTCCTGAGGGCGCGCAGCAAATGCGTCTTGCCCGCTCCGGACTGGCCATGAAACAGCAGGATTCGCGCCTGGTTGACGCCGCCCTTGCCCGACACGACCGCGCGCAGCGTCTCGTCGAAACGCGCACGCGCCTTCACATGCACTTCGCCGACATCGACGGGATCGGCCCGCCAGATATCGTCCTCCCATGTAATCGAATGCTCGAAGGCGTGCGCCAGCTCATCGGCGGCCCACGTCTTACTGGCGTCCTCTACCTTCAAACCCGTCTTACCCATTTTCCAACGCGGGAAACCCGCCCTTTCAATCGTCCGCGCGCACGTAATGCCAGATCGTGTTGCGGTCCGGCGTCGCCGACCGCTCGATCTCCTGCCGCAGGTCCTTATTCCTCAAATCCGCATTCGCGAGCACGATCGCGCCTCGGCGATGTGCTTCGGTGAGCATGCATTTGAACTCGATTTCCGACAGACCCCAGATCTCGTGTTCGACGCGCACGGCGTCCCAAACCTGCGAGATGAAAGCCTTGCGGTTCCCGGCCCAGCCTTGAGCGGACAGGCTTGCGGCGCGCCGCACCGCTTCGGCGAAATCGGTGAGTCCCGGCCGCGGCGGCGGTCCCTTGGCTACGGGTACGGCATCGTTGTCGGCCTTGCCGACGATGCGGACCGCCGGCTTCGAGGGCGCGGGATCGGGAACCGGCGCCTGCGCAGCCCTATTGTCCGGACCGGATTTCGCGACGTTTGGAGATTTGGGTTGCGCCTCTACCAGCCCTGAGACCAGCCGGCGCAACAACGCCAACCGCACGGCGTCCACATCGGTCTGTGGCGACCCGGCCGCATCGGCGGCGAGATAGGCGATGAGCTTTGCATCAGAGGGAAATTCGCGCGGCACGCGCGCCAACTGCCCGGCCAGCGTCCGCGCCGCCTTGGACGGCAAGCCGGCACCCTTCGAAAAACCCGCCTTGATCTTGTTGCCGAAGGCCCGCTCCAGCGCCACAAGTGCCAGCTGGGCCCGCAACTTGGCGTCGGGCAGGTTCTTCTTGCCCTTCAGTCCGTAGGTCTTCTGCAGGATCTGGGTCCGCAGTCCCTCGGGACGGGCCAGCGCCTTTTTGCGCGCCAGCGGCTCACCGGTCAGCCCTAAGGCCTTGGCCACGAGCGCGACGTCGCGCACCACGTCCCAGGCCGGGTCATCGCCCGCCCAATCCATGAAGCGCGCCGCGCGGGCCTTGCCTTCGGCGGTGGCGGTCAGACGGTTGCGCAGCTCGGATGCCGCGCCTTCGACCTCCAGGAGGTGACAAGCCGCATCGATAGCGGCGCGGGCTTCGGCTGGAGAAAACTTGCTGTTGAGGAGCGGGGCCAGATCGCGGACGAGTTCAGCGCGCGTGACCCCGCCCGCACAGGCGATGCGCGACAGCACAAGCTGGTCGATGGGTCCGGCGGCAGTGTCGCGCGCGCCGTCCTGCAGCGCCTGACCGGCACGTGCGGGCATGGGTTGGGCCTCCCTCATGCTGTCCGGACGCGCGAATCACCGGCCATTGAATTGGAACTCTGCGAGAGAAATGAACCAGTTGGAAGGGGTGGCGGACGTTCCTCCCGTGGAGCACGCTTCGCCTGCGTCCCCCTGGCCACGCCGGGACTGAACCTGCCCAGGCCAAATGCGGCGCAAACTGTCGGCATTTCGCCCCAGACGCGCCCCAATCACGTCACCTTCGATAAGCAAAATATCTTTATCGCGCCGAGGGATAGACGCGCATGACCGTGCGGACGCTGGCTGGACTGGGGACACGGGATGATCCGTGGACGCTGGACCTGTTGGCGGCCTGTTTACCATTAACGGCGAGTTAACGGGTCTCTGCGATGGTTGGACGGTGTACCGCGCGTCTTCTGGCGGGAGTGAATGGAATGTATCGCGTCGCCCTCTCGGTGGGTGCAGCCGTCTTGCTTACGGCTTGCAGCCTCAACTCTACTGATATCTCATCCGGTTATAACGCCTCGCCCGGCAGTACCGGTGCCGTGGCCAAGCGCTCGTCTCCGAGTGTCGCCCTCGGCGGCGATCCGGCGGCTGTCCGCTCGGGCAATGTGCAGACCGCCAGCCTCGATCGCGCGCCGAAGGGCACCTATGAGCGCCCGCAAAAGGGTGTTCTTTCCGATCGCGATTATACCTCGACCCATCTCGACCCGGAATTTGCCCGCGACGTCATCAATCAATACCGTCGCGACAACAAGCTGAAGCCGCTGAAGCTCAATGCCGAGCTTACGGAGGCGGCAAAAGCCCATTCGCGCGATCTGTCGAAATGGGATCGCATCTCGCACTACGGGTCCGACGGCTCCAATCCGTGGGACCGCGTCAAGCGCACCGGCTACAAGGCGCGGCTGGCGGCTGAGAACGTGGGCACGGGACAGATCGACTTCAACGAAGTGATGCGCGGCTGGAAAGACAGCCCCGGTCATAACAAGAACCTGCTGCTGAGGGACGCCACCGAAATGGGCCTCGCCCTCGTCCAGGATCCCAAGACGGAATTCAAATCATTCTGGACACTGGTGCTTGCATCGCCGATGTAGACCGCGCGCGTTGAAATGAACGATGACGCTGAGGCCGGGCTTGTCCCGGCCTTTTCATGTCGTGTCCAATGGCGTGAATGCTTTTGGCGCGCCTTACTCGGCCGGGCTGCGGCGCAGCGGGCTTGCCGGAAGGTTGCGCCAGATCGCCATTTCGATTTCGAGCCACCGCTTGGCCACGACGTAATTCATCAACGCCGCTGTAACGAGCGAGATCGATGTCGCCGTTGCCGCGCCGATCAGACCGAACGGCGGGACAAGCGCGAAGTTGAGCGCCACGTTGAGCAGCGCCGTCACGATGAGAACCGCCGCGCAAATCTGGTGCTCGCCCAGCATCGACAGCAGCACCTCCGCCGGCCCAAACGACGAGCGGAAAAGAAAGCCGATAACCAAAATGAACATAACGGGGTAGCCGGCGTCGAACTGCGGGCCGAACAACCACAACAGCGGTTTGCCAAGCACTAAGATGATCGCGGCGCCCAGCAGCGACGGCCAGAATGTCCAGTTGACGCTATCGCGCACGAAGGCGCGCAGTTGTTCCGTATCACCGCGCGCGTTGAGAGCGGCAAAGCGGTTCGCCACCGCACTGCCGACGGCGAAATGGACGAACATGATGAGGCTCATGGTCTTGGCTGAGGCGAAATAGATGGCGACATCCGTCGGCGTCATGTAGCGCGAAATGACCAGAATATCGGTGTTCTGTAACATGAGCTCGGCCGCGGCGACGACGACGAGCGGCAACGACACCGTGAACCACTTATTGAATGCGTAGGTGCGCTCGCCCTTCGGCACGACTTCCGCGAGGCGGGCATTGAGCATCACTGTTTGCGTAATGGCGGCGCCCCAGGTGGCGATAATCGCTGCCCCGGCCGCCGTGGTCGCCGTCATCGGCAATCCGAGCACGGACGCTGCGCCCATCGCCACAAGCACCAGCAGCGGACGCAGTATGTAGGGCGGGAACAAGCCGCTCCAGATCCACGCCTGCCCGCGCCCAATACCGTCTTGAACTTCCGTCAGCGCGAACAGGGGAATGCACACGAGCGCCAGATAGGCCGGCAGCAGATAGGGGCTTTCCAAGTGTTTGCCGAAGAGCCACAAGCCAGCCATGCCAAGCAGGGCAACAGTCGTTCCGGCCGCCAGCGCGAAGAGCCGTCCGCCACGCACCAGCGCACGAAATCCATTCAGGTCCCCCTGTTCGCGATATTCCGGCAGCAACCGGACCATGACGACGTTGAGACCGAGATGGGCGACACCGCCCAGGACGAGAACCCACGTCCAGACGAAGACGTAGATTCCGTAATCGTGGCTGCCGATCCAGCGGGCGAGAATGATCTGCGAGAAGTAAAGCAACGCCGCGCTGGCGAGTCGCACGCCAAAGGCGACGACGGCGTCGCGCTGCGTGCGCGCGCGATCGTCGCTCCCCAAAACGAGGTCGCTCACTGCCGTGCGGACGCGTTGAATCACCCGACCAGTTCCTGCGCGAAGTACCCGGACATCGTCGATCCGCTGGGCAAGAAAGCCGCGGTTCCCTCGGTGGCCGAGCGCCATATCAGACGACATCATGCCTCAACAGGCTCTAGGATCAGATTAAAGCGCCTGCTGACGGGCGACTTCACGCCGCCGTACCCGCTCGGCAACGCCCGCCCAGGCCCAGCAGCGCCCAGCATCGCCGCTTTGACTGTGCACACTGGAGAAAAATTCCGCGACATCCGCCGCATGCCGGCCATGGCGGCCCTCGAGCACGGCAGCCATGAACTCCACCTCTTGCGGGGTTGGAGTTGCATCTTCATCCGGGTGCCAACCAAGTGACATAAGCCTGTCCTGCACGTTGCGATCTCGAACAGGTGAGAAGCAAAAACAGAGCCATGGCCGGCGGCGGCAGCGCACCGGACCCAGAACTTTCAATTTTTTATTTTAATTACAGCGTCTTAACTAGGGCGCCGACACGGAATTCGCGGTGGGGCCGTCTGACTTTTCCGGCGCTGTCTTGACGTGGGCCGCCGTCGCGGCTGTGCCGTCCTCGGACGCTGTCGGCTTGAGGCGGGTCACCTTTGGCAGATCACCACCAGCCCCCTTGGTTTCGTCGCCACTGTTGCCCGCGTCTTTCTTCTTCTTTGCCGCCGCGGCTTTGGCAGCCCTTTCCTTCTTGGCCTTGGCGGCCTTGATCCGGTCCTTGCGCGAGACCACCGCCGGGTTGCGCTTTCCGTTGCCACAGTCCCAAGACTGGATCGTGGCGCGCACGCTCTGCGGACCCCGCGCATTCTGCGCGACCGGCAGATTGTCGATGGTCTCAGTGTTGAACAGCTGCTTCCAACCGAACTGCTGGAAACCATGTTCCAACAGGCTCGCGGCGCGGACATTGCGGTCTCCGCCGGAGGGCTCGCCAAGCACGACGGCCATCAGGCGGCGGCCATCGCGCGTCGCACTCGCAACGACGTTGAACCCGCTGTCGCAGATGAACCCGGTCTTCAAGCCATCCGCGCCTTCAAACGACTTAAGCAGGCCGTTGTGGGAGGCGAGCCGGATCTTGCCGATGCGCATCTGCGTCATCGACCAATATTCCGCGAATTCGGGAAACTCTGCGGTCACGGCCCGGGCCAGACGGGCCAGGTCCCGCGCCGTCGTCACCTGCATCGGCGCCGGCAGCCCGTTGGGATTGACGAAGACCGTGCGCGACATGCCCAGCGCGCGCGCCGTGGCATTCATATCGGCTACGAATTGCACTTCCGATCCGGAGATCTTTTCCGCCAGCATCACCGCGACATCGTTCGCCGATTTGATGATCAATGACTGTAGCGCCAGCTCGACGGTGAGCTGGCCGCCAACTGGAAGCCCGATCTTGGACGGGGGCTGCTGGTGGGCGCGCTCGGAACACACGACCTTGTCGTCCAGCCGCATCTTGCCGGCTTTGATCGCCTTGAACGCCAGATAGGCCGTCATGATCTTGGTCAGCGACGCGGGATGCCACTGGTCGTCCATCTCTTCCGCGTAGAGCACCTTGCCGTCGGATGCATCGAACAGCAGCGCAGGGCCCGCCGCCGCCGGCCGCGGCGCGACTGCGAGGCAGAGCAATATCAACGAGACAACGGGCTTCAAGCGCATCAGGGCCCTCCGTGAACCACCTCGTATAACATTCCAGACTAGGCCTGCAATGTCAGGGACAGTACGAACTGCGGCTTGAGGGCCACAACGGCCTGCCACACCTGGGGTTTGACGGTCCCAATTGGGAGCCTGTCGGACGTATGCACGGGCCGATCACACGCCCGTTTGACGCCGCGCCCACTTCAAGGCTCGGTACCGGATGGACCGCGCGGCAGCTCGCGAACCCATCGCGCCAGTAAAATGGTGCCTCAGGAGGGACTCGAACCCCCACACCCTTGCGAGTAGCAGATTTTGAGTCTGCCGCGTCTACCGTTCCGCCACTGAGGCCTTGATCCTGCCCGAACCCATGCAGGAGCGGCGCACTTAACCCGAAGCGATAACAACCGTCAACGCGGCTGGCGGCGCTATTTCCAGGTAAAAGTCGAACGCCCGGTGCCGTGTACATGCTCCGTGATGGAGACATGCTCGCCGACAACCGGGAGCGTCGTCTTCATCGCCAGCACATGGACCTCGCGACCGTCGTCGAGCTTCACGTCCACATCGACGCCCTTCTGGATGGCCTGTGAGTTAAGGCCGGCCAGCGGGGCCACAGTGACGATGGTTCCCGTCGCTGTGCGTTTCTCGACATGCCCGTCGCGGTCGGTGAACCACAGGGCCCCCGCGAACAGGGCCGCGCACGCGGCGGCAATGGCACCACGCTTCAGCCACTGCCGGCGGATTTCGCGTTCGAATTTCTTGCGGGTTTCTTCGCGCATGCTTGTCTACTCAGCTCCTAGGCTGCCTTGGCCGCGCCGCCGACAAGGCGGACGATATCGGCCATGATGTCGTTCAGCTGGAAGTCCTTGGGCGTATAGACGGCGGCAACCCCAAATGCCTTCAGCGTCTTTTCATCATCGGGCGGAATGATACCGCCGACCACGACCGGCACGTCGCCAAGACCTTCCTTGCGCATCCGCTCCATCACGTCCTTGACCAGCGGCACGTGGCTGCCGGAGAGAATGGACAGCCCGACGACGTGGACGGCTTCGTCGAGCGCGGCGCGCACGATCTGCGCCGGTGTCAGGCGGATGCCTTCGTAGACAACTTCCATGCCGACGTCGCGGGCGCGGACGGCAATCTGTTCGGCACCGTTGGAATGACCGTCGAGCCCCGGCTTGCCCACCAGGAACTTGATGCGGCGACCCAGCTTGTCCGATGCGGCTTCGACCGAGGCGCGCACCTCATCGAGTCCGGCGCCATCGCGCTGCGCGGCCGCCGCCGCAACGCCCGTGGGCGCCCGGTATTCGCCGAAGATCTGGCGCAAGGCGGTGCCCCATTCGCCGGTCGTAACACCCGCCCGCGCACACGCGATCGAGCTTTCCATGATGTTGCGGCCTTCCTTAGCCGCGCTTTCAAGTGATGCCATGGCGGCAGTCACGGCCTTGGCGTCACGCGCCGCGCGCCACGCCTTGAGGCGCTCGATCTGTTCGGCTTCCATGGCCGGGTCCACAACCATGATCGCGCCCTCGCCCGTCGTCAGCGGCGAGGGTTCGGTTTCCGTCCACTTGTTGACACCGACCACGATCTGCTCGCCCGTCTCGATTCCAGAAAGGCGGTTGGTGTTGCTCTCCACAAGTCGGCGCTTCATGTAGTCGATCGCCGAGACGGCGCCGCCCATGGCCTCGATGGTCTTGAGCTCGGCCTTGGCCTCTTCCTTCAAAGCCTCCACCTTGCGCTTGATCTCGATCGATCCGTCGAAGATGTCGCCGTATTCGAGCAGATCGGTTTCGTAGGCCAGAATCTGCTGCATGCGCAGCGACCACTGCTGATCCCACGGCCGCGGCAGGCCCAGCGCCTCGTTCCAGGCGGGCAGCTGGACGGCGCGCGCACGCGCGTTTTTCGACAGCGTGACAGCCAGCATCTCAAGCAGGATGCGATAGACGTTGTTCTCGGGCTGCGGCTCCGTCAATCCCAGCGAATTGACCTGCACGCCATAGCGGAACAGCCGGTTCTTCGGCTCCGTCACGCCGTAGCGTTCAACCGTGATTTCGTTCCATAGCTCCGTGAAGGCGCGCATCTTGCACATCTCGGTAACGAAGCGCATGCCCGCATTGACGAAGAACGATACGCGCCCGACGACGTTGCCGAACTCGGCGGCCGGGACTTCACCCGATGCCTTCACGGTGTCGAGCACGGCGAGCGCCGTGGCCAGCGCGAAGGCCAGTTCCTGTACCGGCGTCGCACCGGCCTCCTGCAGATGGTAGGAACAGACGTTGGTCGGGTTCCACTTGACCACTTCCTTTGTCGAAAAGACGATCGTGTCCTTGATCAGCCGCATCGACGGTTCGGGCGGAAATACATAGGTCCCGCGCGACAGGTATTCCTTGATGATGTCGTTCTGAATGGTGCCCGTGAGCTTGTTGCGTGGCGCCCCGGTCTCGTCCGCGAACGCAACGTATAGCGACAGGAGCCAAGCCGCCGTCGCGTTGATCGTCATGGATGTGTTCATCTGGTCGAGCGGGATGCCGTCGAGCAGGGTGCGCATGTCGCCCAAGTGCGAGACCGGCACGCCGACCTTGCCGACTTCGCCCCGCGCCAGTTCATGGTCGCTGTCGTAGCCGGTCTGGGTCGGCAAATCGAACGCGATGGAGAGGCCCGTCTGCCCCTTGGACAGGTTCTTCTTGTAGAGCGCATTCGACTTGGCCGCAGTCGAGTGACCGGCATAGGTCCGGAACAGCCAGGGCTTATCCCGCTGCCGCTCTGAAGCCGCTGCCTTGGTCTCGTGCTTGTCCGCCATTGTCTTGTCCCTGGGCCCAGTGTCCGCGATGCGCTGTCATTTAAACTAAACGACCGCCGTGGCAACGCAAACCGCCCCTCCCGTCGCAGGCTGGCAGGGTCCGACCGCGGGCGGACCTGCGCGCAGGCCGTGCCGGAAGAGGACCGCCTCATTCGGGGATTGGGGGCAGACGTGACCGGGACCGTGCCGGGGGCCTCAGATGGCCGTGTGAATAGCGGCTCAAGACTGGAGGTCGGACCGCTGGCTTTTCACATTCGGCCGGAAAATGTCGCCCACGGCCTGAAGGAAGCGGTAAAGGCAGAGGGTTGCCAGGAATCCGGCCGATATCCCCACAACGGCGAGTACCATGACGTCGGTATCGTAGGCGTTGGTGATGCTGACGGCCAGCTGCCGGGCGGTCAAATAGGCCACGAGCCCACCCAGGGCCATGCCCGGAATGAATAGGGCCGTGATCAATTTGCTGTCCACGGCGACGTGAATGAGCACGCAGGCGCCGACCAGCATGACGATCAGGACCGCCGTGGCGAAATTGTCTACCTGCAGAAGGTCATGGAACAGATCGGCCATGGGGTCGCGCCTTGCCTGTTTCCGGGGTCCAAAATGCAGACCACGCCAGTTCCAAATGGAAATAGGACAATACGCCCCTAGCGTTAACAGGCCGTTGATGGAGGACGACCGCTGAACGAAGCCCCCTTTATTGCGCCGCGAAAAAATGCTTGAAACACTCCCGTCATAAAAAAACTGGCAGGCGGGCTGGTTTCGAAAGAAGCAGGTCCGTTAGGGGATCGACGACGGTTCAGGGAGATTCGGGAGCATGTCGAGCCAAAATACCGCCACGAAAGGCCCGTCCGAGGGCGGCGTGGGGGCGCCGGCCATCGTAGCCGCGACAAAAGATCTGTATGAAATCGGGGAGATTCCGCCGCTCGGCCATGTCCCGAAGAACATGTACGCCTGGGCCATCCGGGCCGAACGTCACGGCGATCCGGATAAGGCCATGCAGGTCGAAGTTCTGCCGACCTGGGAACTCGATAGCCACGACGTGCTCGTTTTGGTGATGGCTGCCGGCGTCAACTACAACGGCGTGTGGGCCTCTCTCGGCGTACCGATCTCGCCCATCAACGATGTTCACAAGCAACCCTACCATATCGCCGGCTCGGATGCTTCGGGCATCGTTTGGGCCGTCGGTTCGAAGGTCAAGCGCTGGAAAGTGGGCGACGAAGTGGTCATCCACTGCAACCAGGATGACGGCGACGACGAGGAGTGCAACGGCGGCGACCCGATGTTCTCCCCCTCGCAGCGCATCTGGGGCTATGAGACTCCGGACGGCTCGTTCGCGCAGTTCTGCCGCGTTCAGGACCGCCAGCTTCTGGAGCGCCCCAAGCATCTGACTTGGGAAGAGAGCGCCTGCTACACACTGACGCTCGCCACCGCCTATCGCATGCTCTTCGGCCACCGGCCCCATGTCCTGCGGCCGGGCCACAACGTGCTGGTCTGGGGTGCATCGGGGGGCCTGGGCTCGTTTGCCGTGCAGCTCTGCGCTACGTCCGGTGCCAACGCCATCGGCATCGTGTCGGAAGACGACAAGCGTGACTTCGTCATGCAGCTCGGCGCCAAGGGCGTCATCAACCGCAAGAACTTCAACTGCTGGGGTCAACTGCCGAAAGTCGGTTCGCCCGAATACAATACCTGGCTTAAGGAGATGCGCGGCTTCGGCAAGGCCATCTGGGACATTACGGGCAAGGGTGTGAACGTCGACTGCGTCTTCGAGCACCCCGGCGAATCGACAATCCCGGTCTCGGTCCAGGTCGTGAAGCGCGGCGGCATGGTCGTCATCTGTGCCGGCACCACGGGCTACAACCTGACCATGGACGCCCGGTACCTGTGGATGCATCAGAAGCGGGTCCAGGGCTCGCACTTCGCCAACCTTGCCCAGGCCGCGCAGGCCAACAAACTGGTCGTCGAACGGCGCATCGATCCGTGCATGTCGGAAGTCTTCTCGTGGGCTCAGATCCCCAAGGCCCACATGCGCATGATGCGCAACGAGCATAAGCCGGGCAACATGGCGGTGCTCGTCTCCGCGCCGACCACGGGGCTGAGGACGATCGAGGATGTGATCGAGGCGGGCCCCAACAGGGCAGCATGATTTGGGCGGCCGGTGCTGACCAGCGTGGGCAGCGCAGGATCACGCCCCATCGCATCAGTCTGAAATGAGCAAAGGCGGGGTCGATAGCCCCGCCTTTCGCTTGTCCAGGTTTTGCGTGACGCCGAGGGCTACCCGCCTTATGGCGGCGTCCGAGATCAATGAGCGGGCTTGCCGGGACGGCCATTGCCGTTGCCGTTGCCCAGCTTCTTCAGCTCCATGATCCCCCGGTTCACCTCAGCCCCCAGGATGATAATGATGGCTGTGAACTGGAAGAAGATGAGCGCGATCATCAACTGCGAAAGACCGGCGTAGAAGCGCGTGTAGTCGCTCAGATCGAGGTAATACGAGTAGAGAGCGGCGATGGTGATCCACAGCACCACTGAGACGAGTATCCCAGGCCAGACATCGGCGACACGCCGCTTGCCGGCAGCCAGCCAAAGATGGAATGCGAACAGCTGCGTGGCCAGACCGAACACCGCCAGCGCATAGCGCTTCACTGTATCGACCCAAGTGGAATCCAAAATGCTCTTGGCCCAATCGGGCTCGAACTCCGCGATCTGGGCCGCGATCGCTGGACCGAACACCACGCCCCAGGTGAGGAACAGCATGGAGGCCGCGCTGACAAACACAAACAACATGCTGATCAGCAAGCAGACCGGATAGGACCGCGTCTCCTGTACACGATAGGCGCCGTTCAAGGCCGCGCGCATCGTTTCGATGGCGCTCGTGGCAAAGAACAGCGCGAGAAAACCGTAGGCTGTCAGCAAGTCGATACGGCTCGACCCCATGATGGATTCCACCTGCGGCACCAGTGCCTGGGCCACAGCCTGGGGCAGGATTGCAAACAGCTGCTCCACGGCCTGAGCGGCCAGTTCGCGCCCGCCGAAGACACCCGAAAGCGCACCGAGAAAAATGCAGAAGGGGAACAGGGAGACGACGAACGAAAACGCGACGGCGCCCGCCAGCGCAAAGCCCGAGTGCTCGTAGAGCCGGTATATGGCGCCCAGGAGGGCTTTATAGCGTTTCATGGCAGGTCAGGCGATCAGGTCTGGCGAAGGCATCTCGAAGTGGGGTTTGCCGCGATTGCAGCACTAGGGCAAGCTAACCGCCGCAATCGGCTGGGTCCATGGCGGATGGGCCACGCCTACGCGAGAAACACCATCGTATCCTCTTGGCAAATTGGCGCGATTTGCCGCCGGGTCCATCCGATTTGGCGCAGACTTGGTGGCTCAGGCCCCCGCTGCCAGGTCCCCGGGTCCGGCTCCGCGCGCCGAGCACGAACCAGCCCATCCCGGGCAGGACCGTGGTCCCCACGATCCAGAACCCGCCCGGGGCCGTACTTCTGCGGTTAGTTCAGAAGCCTGCCCGCGCCCGCATGTCGCGTGCGGGGTTGATTGCCACCCCCGGCTGGGCCGATAAGTTGCACTGCGAAATTTGACCGTCCCGGCTGAACGGGCCGGCAAGGCATGACTTGGAGGACGACACGAATGACCATCGCTGAGCGCAAAGCGAATCCGGCCCTTCTGAATGCGGGGGCGGACGCTCTCATCGCGCGCACCGCCGAGGTGGTCTCCGCAGCCGACCGGATCCTGGCGTTGGCCAAGTCCGGAGTGCGCGCCCGCATCCAGGCCGCAGGTGGGGTCGATGCCGCCCAGCACGCGGCCCACGGCCTTGCCTGGCTCGCGACCACCGTCGAAGCGCTGCGCCAGATGAACGTCTGGGCGGCAACGCTTCAAACGGAAGGCAAGTTCGGCGAGTTCGAGCAGTTGCTGCTCGCCGTCGCGTTTGCCGAGTATGGCGCACAGATCGCTGGCGGCATTCCCATGAGCCAGGTCGAGATCATCCGTCCTGACGCCCTTGGCGTGCCGCGCGCGGATGTACGCAAGTTCGAAGATGCAATCGCGGATGTGGTGGAAGCGGGCGGAGCTGAAACCGTCAAGGCCCGACTTGCCAACCTGATCGAGGAGATGCAGGGGGCGACCACCTACGGTCATACTGGCCTTGATGAAACGCATGCCGAAATCCAGGAACAGATGAAGTCGTTCTCGGATGCGGAAGTCGTGCCGCATGCCCACGAATGGCACCTGAAGAACGCCTACATCCCGCTGGAGGTCTATCAGCACCTCGCCGAGCTCGGCGTCTTCTCCATCTCGCTGCCTGAGGAATTCGGCGGCATGGGCCTCGGCAAGCTCGCCATGTGCGTCGTGTCCGAAGAACTGTCGCGCGGCTACATCGGCGTTGGTTCGCTCGGCACCCGCGCCGAGATCGCCGGTGAACTCATCCTGCATAACGGCACGCCCGAGCAGAAGGCCAAGTACCTGCCGAAAATCGCGGCTGGCGAAATCCTCCCCACCGCCGTTTTCACCGAGCCCAACACGGGATCGGATCTGGCGTCCTTGAAGACGCGCGCCGTGAAGGAGGGCGACGTCTACAAGATCACCGGCCAGAAGACCTGGATCACGCACCCCGTGCGCGCCGACGTGATGACGGTTCTGGCGCGCACCAACCCGGACGAGAAGGGCTACAAGGGCCTGTCCATGTTCCTGGCCGAAAAGCCGCGCGGGTCGGACGACAATCCCTTCCCCGCCAAGGGTATGACGGGCGGCGAAATCGAAGTACTCGGCTACCGCGGCATGAAGGAATACGACATCTCCTTCGACGCTTTCGAGGTTCCAGCAGCCAATCTTCTCGGCGGTGTCGAGGGCCAGGGCTTCAAGCAGTTGATGAACACCTTCGAAGGCGCCCGCATCCAGACCGCCGCGCGTGCCGTCGGTGTCGCGCAATGCGCCATGGATCTCGCCTTGAAGTACGCCTTGGATCGCCAGCAGTTCGGCAAGCCGATCTACCAGTTCCCGCGCGTGGCCAACAAGGTCGTCATGATGGCGGTCGAAACCATGATTGCCCGGCAGTTGTCCTACTTTGCTGCGCGTGAAAAGGATCAGGGACGTCGCTGCGACCTGGAAGCCGGCATGGCCAAGCTGCTTGGTGCGCGCGTCGCCTGGGCCAACGCGGATAACGCACTGCAGATCCACGGCGGCAACGGTTTCGCGCTCGAGTACCCTGTGAGCCGCGTTCTGTGCGATGCGCGCATTCTCAACATCTTCGAGGGTGCGGCAGAAATTCAGGCGCAGGTCATCGCACGCCGCCTGCTTGAAGGCGCCAACTGATCGGCGCCAAACACGCGATCTCTAAGATCAACATCATGCGGCGCTGTCGACATCGACGGCGCCGCGTTTTCTTTTTTGGGCGCGACCCCAGGTCCTGGGCATCAACAAGTTGCATCAGCTATGCCCTGATTTCATCGGACTGTGAGGGGAATTGACGGCGCAGCGACGGAACTTCGCGTGCCGGCCGTTGTTTGACTTGTGATCGTCGCGCGCGCACCAGCGCGGGACGGCTCCAGTGTTGAGGCGCAAGCGGCCCCAAGATCGCGCGTCAGCGGCGCTGAGGAAACAAAGATCATGAGCTAGGAGTACGCCGTGAAGAAAACATCCATCGCCCTCTCCGTCCTATTGCTCGGCGGCCTGATGAGCGCACCTGCAAGCGCGGCGCCGCTGAATGGTGGGGCTGGCATAAAGTCAGCCCTCGAACTGAGCGCCGTCGATGAGGTCCGGCATCGCAAGGGCCACTACAATAAGCGCAAGTGGAATCGGAACCGGTCCTATCGCAAGGGCTTCCGCTCTGGCCGGCGCTACAATCGTGCGCCGTCCGGTTGGCGCCGCTATCATGCCCGCCCCTACGGTTGGCGGACACGCGGTTGCATCGTGGTTGGTCCCGTGTGGTTCTGCCCGTAACGGCAGTTCGACACAGCCGACATTGACGGTTCTATCGAATGAGGACGGTGGCCTAGCGGCCGCCGTCTTTTTTTCGATCCCGGCCGATACACGGCATGCGACACGTTGTGCATGTTGGCTATGAAATGCACAGGGCCTCAATAACTCGCCACACTCCCAGTCCAGTAACGCGGCATGGAAACCATCCCGGTCCAACGGGCTGCGGGACTTATTGCTCCCGGGGAACATGAATGGAGACGCGCCGACATGCTGCATAAATCGCTTCGCACGACGATACTGTCGGCCATCGCGGCCACCGTCGTACTTGTGGGTGCTGTTCCGGGCGCGCATGCAGCAGCCTCGTGCGGCAAGTCGGCCGATGGGTTCGGGCCATGGCTCTCAGATTTTCGCGGCAAGGCCCGCGCCGCTGGCATCAGCGAGGCAACACTCGATCGCGCACTGGCCGGCGTGTCGTACGACCGCAACGTCATCCGCCGCGACCGCTCGCAGAAGTCATTCAAACTCAGCTTCGAGCAGTTCTACGCGCGCCGCGTCGGGCCCGGCCTGCTCAAGTCCGCGCGCGCCAAGATGCGCAACCACGCCGGACTGCTCGCCAAGATCGAACAACGCTACGGCGTGCCTAAGGAAATCCTGGTGTCCATCTGGGGACTGGAAACAAATTTCGGCCGCGACGGCTCAGGCAAATATTCGATCATCCGCTCGATTGCGACGCTGGCCTACGATTGCCGGCGCACAGAGTTCTTCAAGGGGCATTTGATGGCCGCCCTGCGCATCGTACAGAAGGGCGACATGACGCCGGCGCAGTTGCGCGGCGGATGGGCGGGCGAAATCGGCCAGGTTCAGTTTCTGCCCGGCTCCTATGACACGTACGCCGTCGACTTCGATGGTGACGGGCGCCGGGATCTCGTCCGTTCGGTCCCCGACCTGCTTGCCTCCACCGCCAATTTCCTCAAGGGGCATGGATGGCAGCGCGGAGCGCCGTGGGGACCTGGCACGGCGAACTACGCGGTCATCAAGGATTGGAACCGTGCCGAGGTCTACGCCCGGACAATCGCTGTGATGGCCAGCCGGCTTCAGTAGCGGCCACGGCGCGGCGACCGCGGGCTTGTTATCTCGGGCTGTCGATGCCAAGACCGTTGGCATGACCTCGCCCCATGACTCCCAGTCCGCGCAGCGCGTGATCTCGCTCATCGCCAGCGCCACCGAAATCCTGCACGCACTTGGATGCGGACATTGGCAGGTCGCGCGCTCGCACGAGTGCGACTATCCCCCATCGGTCCTCGATCTGCCGCAACTGACGCGTGCCAAGTTCAAGGTCCACGGGGCCACGAGCGCCGAAATCGACCGCTCGGTTAAGGGCCTGCTCGAGCAGGGCCTCGCCGTCTACGAGGTCGATGCCGATCAGTTGCGCGGCCTGCAGCCGGATATCATCCTCACGCAGGATCAGTGCGAAGTTTGCGCGGTCTCGCTCGCCGATGTTGAGCGTGCGCTTTGCGACTGGACCGGCGGCAGCGCGGAGATTCTGTCGCTCCGGCCCCATACCCTCAGCGATGTGTATGCCGACATCCGCAAGGTCGCGGCGACCCTCGGCATCGCGGAGACCGGGGAGGCCCTGGTCGCCGGCATGGCCAATGTGATCGCCGACGTGACACGTGCGACCGCCGGCCGGCCGCGGCCGAAGCTTGCGTTCGTCGAGTGGATCGAGCCGCCCATGTCGGGCGGACATTGGATGCCTGAACTCATCACGGCCGCGGGCGGTATCAGCCCATTCGGGGTGACCGGGGAAAATTCACCCTGGATCACTTGGGACGAGGTGGCCGCAGCGGATCCGGATGTAATCCTGGTGGCGCCCTGCGGTTATGAAATCTCCACGTCCCTCGCCGAATTGCGAACGCTGAGCGGGCATCCCGTCTGGTCACACCTGCGTGCGGTGCGCGCCGGTCAGGTTTTCGTGGCCGACGGCAATGCGTTCTTTAATCGGCCCGGTCCACGGCTGGCGGAAAGCGCGCAGATTCTAGGCGAAATCCTGCACCCGGACGTCTGCGGCTTCAGCCACCGGGGAACGGCCTTCATTCCCTGGTCGGCCTAGTTCAGTCCGAGCAGAGGGGAAAGCTCATCCGGCACCCCATAGAGCAACCAGTAGTCGGCGGCCAAGGCGACCGCGATACCGAGCCAGACCAGTGTCCGTATCCGCTCGGGGCGATTGAAGTATTCAAAGGCCGGCCGCGCCAGGATCGCGACGAGCAGAAGACCGGTCGCAAGTTGCTGAAACTTGGTCATAGCGACACCTCCGCGCAAAACGTGCTGGAGTGCGCTTCGCATCAGGCGTGCCAGGATCGAGCGGCACCGCCGGATGGTACACGCACATCGCGCGGCAGCCTTAACGCGCCGGACGCCACCGGTGCCGTGACGCCCGGTTGCCTCCACCCCGCAAACCGGTTAGCGCAACCTCTCGCGACAGATTTAGGGAGCATCGAATGACCCGCCGCACCATTTTGATCACCGGGGCCTCCTCGGGTATTGGTCTCGCCTCGGCCCGGGTGATGAAGGCGCGCGGCTGGCACGTTCTGGCCACGGCGCGCCGTCCGCAAGACCTCGCCATGCTGCGCGACGCGGAAGGCGTCGAGGCGCTGCCGCTTGAGCTGGCGGACGGCCCATCCATCGCGGCCTGCGCGGAGGCGGCACTCGACCTGACAGGGGGGCGTATCGATGCCCTGTTTAACAATGCCGCCTACGGGCAAATCGGCGCTGTCGAGGATCTGACGGCGGAAAATCTGCGCCGCCAGATGGAGGTCAACGTTATTGCCCAGCACGATCTGACGCGCCGCCTCATCCCGGCGATGCGCCGGCAGAATTCTGGCCGCATCGTGCAGTGCTCATCCGTACTCGGGCTCGTGTCGGCACCGTTCCGCGGCGCGTATTGTGCATCCAAATTCGCGCTGGAAGGGCTGAGCGATGCCTTGCGGATCGAGCTTTTAGGCACGGGCATCCGCGTGTCGCTGATCGAGCCGGGACCGATCCGGACCCGCTTCGTCGAGAATGCGCTGAGCAATTTCCTCGCGACCATCGACATCCCCGCTTCGCCACACCGCGCGTTATACGAAGCCAGGCTCGATCGCATGAAGGAAGGCGGCAACAATGCCTTCAAACTCGAACCGGAGGCGGTGGCTGCAAAGCTCGTCCATGCGGTGGAAAGCCCGCGTCCCAAGCGGCGCTACTACGTCACCAAGCCCACCTACATGGCGGCAGCCCTGAAGCGGCTGGCCCCGCAAGGCACAATCGATTGGTTCGTGCGCCAGATGTAGCGCACGCGTCCACGCCTGCTTCCCAACAAAAAAGCGGAGCCGCGAGGGCTCCGCTTCTCTCGTCCGTGTTATGTGCCGGTTTTGCGGCGCTATTTGGCGCGCACGCTCACAGCCGTGCGGCGGTTCTTGGCGCGGCCCTCGGGCGTCGCGTTGTCGGCGATGGCGTGCTGATCGCCATAGCCTTCCGCTTCAACGCGATCGGCGGCGATCCCCCGCGCAACGATCGCCTCCATCACCTTCTTGGCGCGGCTGTCGGACAGGCGACGGTTATTGTCGGAATTGCCGGTGTTGTCCGTATAACCGCCGATCTTGATCTTGACGGCCGGATAGGCGTTGAGGATCGCGACGACGTTTTCGACCTGGGCTTTTGATTCCGCTGTCAGCGACGACGACCCAGTTTCAAAGTTCAACCGGTCGAAGTCGAACCAGACACCCTTGTCGATCGCGGCGTTGGGATCGTTGATGAACCCCAAAAGCTTGGTCTCGACGCCCTCTGACGCGGCTTCGATCTCGGTTCCCCCACCAAGCGCGATGCGGGCCAGACCTGCGGCCGGTGCGGCCGCCGGCTCAGGTGCTGCTGCCGGGGCAGGGGCCGGTGCGGGCTCTGGTGCTGCCGCAACGGGAGCCGGAGCCGGCTCAGCTTGTGCGGCGGGGGCAGGTGGCGGCGGTTCTTCGGCAGGCGCGTTCATTTGCTGCCAGAAGAGCCACCCGATGAAGATCGCCGGCAGGATCAGCCACATGAACGATGCAATGAGACCATTGTCGCGCGGGGCCTTCGCGGCCACGGCTTGCGTCGCGGCAGCCGCGGCAGCTGCGCGGACCGGCGATGCGGCGGCACTGGCGGCGCTGCTGACACCCTGCGCTACGGATGCGGCGGCACCGCCCAGCGCGGGCACCAGACCCGATAGCAGCGAGTTGCGTTCCTGACCGAGGAGGCCCGCGAGTGCCGGACCCGTCAATGCGCCGCCACCCAGCCGCTTGCCGATGGCCGAGAGCACGAGCGGCGCGGCAAGATTGACCATCGACGACGACGCTTCCGGCTTGATCCCCAGAGCGCCGGCTAGCTTATGAACTTCCGATGCCTGCCAGACGCCGAACAACGAACCCATGAGCTGATTGCCCGAAAGGATCGCGGTGTTGGCTGGAATGCCACCGTCGAGGAGGCCCTTCACATCGTGCAGCCCGCCCGGATCACGCGCCAGGGCATTGGCCATGTTCGCAACACCCGACATAAGCTCCGCATCGCCTGATTTCTCGACCAGGGCCGACAGGAAGCGCTGGATCGCGCCGCCAATGCCGTGACTGGCGACATCGTTGCCAAGCCCCAGATAGGGTGCTGCGGTGGTCAGCAGGTTGGGCGTGACAAGACCCTTCAGAATCTCGATGACGCTGGTCGACATGAACTCCTCCTCAACTGGCAAATCGGCGCTGTTTGTGGTTCCCCGCCGCCAGTCCCCCCGTTCGGGCCAGGCAACATTGGTCAGACGACGCAATAAACGTTGCGGGGGCGTCCGCCAAGAGAAGAAACAGATACCGGTTGCTAGGAGCGGTGATAGGGATGGCCGGCGAGAATTGTCGCCGCGCGGTATAACTGCTCGGCCAGCACAACGCGGGCCAGCCCGTGCGGCAAGGTCATGGCGCCGAGTGAGAGGCGCAGTCCGGCTTGCGTCAGAATTTCCGCGCCATGCCCGTCGGGACCGCCGATCAGAAACGCGCACGCCTTGGTGCCGCGATCGGCAAGTTCGGACAAATGCTGAGCAAAAGCTTCGCTGGACATTGTTCGGCCGCTGACGTCCAGGACGATCCGATGGCTGCCCGCCGCGGCCTGCATGAGCCGATCGGCTTCTTGCGCCTTACGGGCCTCGGCATCGGCGGCCCGGCTTTCAGCGAAGTCCGTCACGCGGCACGGGCCGAGCCCTTTTGCCCGGCCCATGGCATCGAACCGCTTGAGATAGCGGTCGACAATGTCCTTTTCGGCTTCGTCCTTGAGACGGCCGATGGCCAGAATATCAATCTTCATGCCCCGTCATCCCGCGATGGCGCGGCACGGCTGGTCCGCCTTCAGTGGGCGACGTCCACTGGACGTTCCACCGACCACATCTTTTCCAAGTTGTAGAACTCGCGCACTTCGGGACGGAAGACGTGGATGATGATGTCGCCACTGTCGATGAGAACCCAGTCGCAGGTTTCCATGCCTTCAACGCGAACAGTCGCGCAGCCGGCCTCCTTCAGCTTCTGGCGCAACTGGTCTGCCACCGCGCCGACATGACGGTCGGTGCGGCCGGTTGCGATGACCATGAAATCACCGATGGAAGACTTACCAGCGAGATCGACTGTGACGATCTTCTCGGCCTTGGCTTCGTCGAGCCACTCGACAACAGATTTCAGAAGCTCGGCCGTCTGAACCGCTGGGGCGCTGTCTGGCAAGGCCGCGGCGGGTGAGGTCCGCTTGCGCGCGGACCCGGTGGTTGAGCGCATCTGCAGGTTTGCGTTCCTTTCCGAAGGGCAATCGATGGATTGCACCGAACCAAATTTGCCTCCGTGCGGGCACGGGGCGCCGGGGTGTTCGACACCCGCAGCCATGCACAAGATAGGCGCGCCCAGGCTTTCCAGCAACAGGCTGGACAGCCACGCGGCGCAAGGGCCACGCCGCATTGTCATTTAACTATTAAGAATCAGACTGTTGTCGCCGGATCTCGGAGGACGCCCGGGCGATGAGCCTCGTGGTCAAAAATGTCCACGACGGCGGCGTCCTGCCTGGCAGCGTGGCAGCAGCCAATTCTGGCAGCCGGAACCTGGACAGGGCTTGAGCCGCTGGCGAGGCCAGCGCCTTCAGCCGCCATTCCGGCCGGTCGGCGATCACCATCGGCACCGTCGCCGCGATGGAGCGCCAGTTCTGCCAGCGGTGAAAGCCCGCCAAACTGTCGGCGCCCATGATCCAGACGAATTGCGTGGCGGGGTAGCGCCGCTTGAGGAAAGCGATCGTCACGGCCGTGAAGGGACTACCAAGGTCCGCTTCGAAGCCGGTTACTCGCATCCGGGGATGGGCAGCGATACGGCCCACCAACGACATCCTCTCGCCGAGCGGACGCAGGTCGCCATGGCCTTTCAGAGGATTGCCTGGCGTGACGATCCACCAGACTTGGTCGAGCTTAAGCCGCCGCATGGCGGCATCGGCCACCTCCCTATGCCCCTCGTGCGGCGGATTGAATGAGCCGCCCATCAGCCCCACGCGCTGGCCGCGCCCGTGGGCTGGCACGCGCACCGATAGTGAACCGAAAGTCTGGGATGAAGGATCCAACGATTTATCTCTTGCCGGGCGCGGACACAGGTACCGGGCGCGATGTCGGGGCCGCCGGAGCTGACGGCATGGTGCAATCATGACGGCGGCACCCGAGGGCGGCAATGCTATAACCACCCCGGAACGAAGCCACCAGAGGGAGACGACCCCCATGAGCCGCATTTATGGTCCGGAACACCGCGCCCTTCAGGATGCCTTCGAGAGCCGCCCCATGGCCGACCGGATCGAAGCCATCGCGGTCAAGACCGAAATTTCAGACATGGAAAAGGCCTTCATTGAAAGCCGCGACATGTTCTTCCTGACGACAATCGACGACAAGGGACGGCCGACGGTCTCCTACAAGGGCGGGACGCCGGGGTTCGTGCGCGTTGCCGATGCGGCGACGATCGTCTTTCCCAGCTACGATGGCAACGGCATGTACATGTCCATGGGCAACATCGCCGGCAATCCCGAGATTGGCATGCTGTTCATCGACTTCGAGAAGCCTTTCCGGCTGCGCCTGCAGGGGCGCGCAGAAGTTTCCAAAGATCCAGCCAAACTCGCCTTGTTCAAGGAAGCCGAACTCGTCGTCACGGTCACGCTGCACGAGCTGTGGATGAATTGCCCGCGCTACGTTCATCGCTATCAGAAAGTTTCCAACTCACGCTATGCGCCCACCGCCGATGCCGAAACACCGCTGTGCGAATGGAAGCGCATCGACGGCATCCAGGACGTCTTGCGTCCGCACGAAACCGCCGCGGTGGAGAAGGTGGGCCAGATCACCATCGACGAGTGGATGGGCAAGGTGATCGCGGGCGACGACAAGGTCTGAGGTCCCGCCGCTGGACGTGCGCGAGGCTCGCGGCACCCTGCCTCAATGAATGGCCGCGACCTCGGAGAGGACGCTATCCAGCGTCTCGACTGTGACCGCGCGCTTCTCCGCCCGCAACCATTCATTCAGAAACGGATACCTGGATAAGGACTCCAGCAGGATCTCTTGTTTCAGGCGAACGGTATCCGTCGTGCCGTGTTCGCGCTCCAGAACAGCACGCATCGCCGGTTGCGCGAGCGTTTTGTCGATGGCCGCCCCCTGCAATTTTAGCTGACGCGCTTCGCGTGCGGCGCGGGTGCGATACAGAGCGTCTAAGTATGGATGTCCGGCAGCCGCGTCGAGAGCCACGGCATCGCGCGGACGGCTGGAGAAGAAAACTTCGAGCGCCCGGCGGCGCTTTTCCTCGCTGGCATTCAAATCGTAGAGATCGAACTCGATGGCGGTCGACACCATGTTTCCATGCAGCCGGTCGGACAATTGTAAGAACTCCGGCAACTCCCAGCCGAACCGGACGTAGCCGACGGCGAGCAGAGAACCCAATATGACGCCTAATATGAATTTCGACATGCGCATGCCCCTTTGAGCAGACCCCTGAAACAGCGTGGTGGGGATCCCCGGAGCGCCGCCGGACTTATGCTTCGTCCCGGTCTCGCTCGTGTTGGGCATCTGGGGCTTGCCCCCCGTTGCGGCAAGGCTCGAAATCAAGCGTCAGATGCAAAGTGCAACACTAGAATTCATAAGCCGCTCGCGTTCCTCACGTTTCAGAAATCTTCTCAGAACCCGCCCCCACGGGGAGGCAACCGTCTCATGTGGAACACTAGCGATATTTTGCAGCGCTGATGAACTCTCCGAATGCTTCACACCATACGACGGCTGTCGTGTAAGCGCCAACATCCACGCCTGACGGTACATCCAAAATGAAGCCGTCGTACGACTTGACGTCGCCGATGCGTGCCGCGCGGTCCTTCAGCTTCAGGAAACTTTCCTCATCGTCAACGAAATCGGGTGTCAAATAGAGCTTGTAGTCGGGGCCCGGCGACAAACGGCCTGCGTGGGCGATCTTGTCTCTCATCACCCGCACCTCACCCTCGCCCCAGTGCAGAAAATCGCTCCCCTTCAGGTCGCGCTTGAAATTGCCTTTGAATTCGGCCGATGCCGCGGTTGCCTCCAGCGCCGCTTGATCGGGTCCGGGAGCCGCCGTGAGGATCGGGAGAAGATAGACGCCGAGTGCAAAGCCAACGGCGCACGCAATGCCGTGGCTCATAACTAAAAGGAGTTTGCGCACGCGGAACCTCCTGTGATGGTCAGGACGACCGGGAAAATTCTTAGATTCTCAAATCGTGCCGCGCTCAGCTTTCCCTGCGCAACGTAGCCAGTAGTTCAGGTGTGGGATAGCTGTCGGCCGGGAGCCCGAGTTTCACCTGCACGGCCTTCACTGCCGCGCGCGTATTGGCGCCGATCTTGCCATCTATCTCACCCACGTCGAAGCCCCGCTTGACGAGCTGCCGCTGAAGATCCTTGGCCTCGTCCTGGGACAGCACCGGAATATCCCGCTTCGGCTTCTGCATGAGCGGCGCACCGTCGATCCGTGTCGCCAGCCAAGCCGCCGTGATGGCGTAATTCAGCGACTGGTTCCACTGCAGGTAGACGTTGAAATTTTCATAAGCGAGGAATGCCGGACCATAGCGGCCCATCGGCAGCATCAACGACGCGGGCATCTGATCCGATTCCAGGGCAGATCCATCCACGCGCTGAACGCCCCACGCGGCCCATTGCGAGCGCGGCAATTTTACTGCCAGGTCGGCCTGATCCCACGGCAGATCGGCGGTGACACGCACTTCTTCCAGCCAGGGTTCGTCGCGACGCCACCCGAGATGCGTCATGTAATTCGCCGTCGAGCCGATGATATCGGTGGCATTGGCAAACAGGTTGATCCGGCCGTCGCCACTGTAGTCGATCGCATGGGCCAGATAGCGCGTCGGGAGAAACTGTGTTTGCCCGATTTCACCGGCCCATGAGCCGATCATGGTGTCAGGCTGCATGTCACCCCGATCGATGATTTCCAGCGCGGCCATCAGTTCGACGCGGAACATCTCGCCGCGGCGGCAATCGTAAGCGAGTGTCGTCAGTGAATTGAGAATGGGCAGCTTGCCCATGCCGGCGCCGAAGTCGCTCTCCAGCGCCCAGAACCCGGTGATGACCGACGCCGGTACGCCGTAGTCCTTGGAGGCGCGCGCGAACGCTTCGGCGTTTTTCTTGATCTGCGCGCGGCCGTTCTGCACGCGATTGTTGGTCGCCAGCTTGGCGGAGAACTCGGTGAAGCTCTTGGCGAAGAAGCCCTGCTTGCGATCTCGGGAAATAACGCCCGTGTCGAGCGTTCGCCCGCCGAGAGCGGAGCGGATCGTTGCG
This sequence comes from uncultured Alphaproteobacteria bacterium, assembly GCA_963786675.1. Lineage (GTDB taxonomy): Bacteria > Pseudomonadota > Alphaproteobacteria > Rhizobiales > Hyphomicrobiaceae > JAGVSR01. The sequence continues at coordinate 388,696 of CAWAZY010000004.1, forward strand.
GCGGAGACGCCATTCGCCGCCGCTTCCTTGCGGAACTTGGCCAGCCACGTCTCAAAGCCCTCGGTATTCTTGCAATTGGCGGGCTTGGCAGGAGGCGGCAGTCCCTTCGTTGCATACTTCTGGGACAAGTCTTTGGCCGCCCCTCCGGCAGGAACAGGCACAGCAACCGCGGCGGGCACGGCAGCAGGTGGACCTTCGGCGTCAGGGGCCAGGTGCTGGACCGCCGGCGGCGGCGCGGGCTTGACCTTCGGAGGCTGCGGCTTTGCCTGCTCGACGGGTCCGAACTGCAGCCCCTGGGCGGCGGCCATTGGGACAGCCCACACAGCGGCTGCGATGCAAACCGCGAACATGGCACTGAGGCCTCGCACAGAACCCATCGTCACCAGCCGTCCCTCCCCTTTTGAATTCGGGGACAGTCATGCCGACCGTTGTGGCTACGTCAAGACGATGCGACAGAAAATTGCGCCCATGCGCCTAAAACGGAACGTGGCGCACACACCATTATACCGGCGGCAGCGCTGCCTTGGCGTCGCGCGCCGCCTTCATGCCGGAGCCGGTCCGGGACTGGTAGCGATTGGTCAACCCCTCCCATTCGATATCCAGCGAACCGCCCGAAGCCTTATGTTGCCGATCCCAACTGGTCAGCAAATCGATGCACGCGTGATCGATGTAGTCGAGTTCATCGATCAGGACGCGAACATGCGCGTTGGCGGGCAGCGTCTCTCAGTTCGGATGCCAGCAGCGGCAGACGGATAAGCGTCGCGGAGCCTTTGAGCTTCAAGTCGATCCGCTTCTCTTCCGGCACCTCGATCCTGGTGATCTCCAGGTGCGAGAACGAATACAGCAGCTTCACAAGCGACAGACCAAGACCGGTGAGAACGCCGGTGAGCAGATCGGTGAGGACGATTGTGACGACCGTAGCGATGTAGATCAGAACCTCGCCGTTGCCGTACTTTAAAAGTGTCGGCACGATCTTGGGATAAGCGAGTTTGTAGCCTGTGAATACAAGCACGGCGGCGAGCGCCGACAGAGGAATGTAACCCAACGTCCACGGCAGCACCGCGACGAACAACAACAGCCACACGCCATGCATGATAGCGGAGGCACGCGTCTTGGCGCCGGCTTCCACGTTGGCGCCGGAGCGCACGATCACGCCCGTCATGGGCAGCGCACCGAGCGCACCGCAGATGGCGTTGCCGATGCCCTGTGCCCGCAATTCCTTGTCGTACTTGGTGCGCTCGCCCGAATGCATCTGATCGACGGCCGTCGCACAGAGGAGCGTTTCGGCACTTGCAATAAACGCGACGGACAAGGCGCCGACGATGATCGCCGGCTCGAAAATCCGCAGCAGGGCGTCGGGTCCGGGGAAGGTCAAGGCCGAGAGGATATTGTCGTCCACGTTCACGTACTTGATGTCGTTCAGACCAAATATTGCCGCGACCATCATCGCCACGGCGACGCCCACGAGCGGCGCGGGGAGCACCTTCAGGCTTTTGGGCGCGAATGCGCTCCAGCCTGCAATCACGGCGATGGTAAGCAGTCCCACTTCTCCGGCCGTTAGGTGGCTGTCTCCAATGGATATGGCGGCGAACAGCGAATTGGGGATGGCGAGCAAATTCTGAATGCCGGTTCCAACTGGCCTGAAATCGAGCATGACGTGGAACTGGGCCACGAAAATCAGGATGCCGATGCCTGCCAGCATGCCGTGGATGACAGCCGGTGACACCGCACGGAACCATTGGCCGAGTTTCAGAACGCCCGCGATAAGCTGGATAATGCCCGCGAACAGCACGATGACGCCGAGGGCTTCCACGCCGTGCTTTTCGACCAATTGCCAGACCAGAACGGCGAGGCCCGCAGCGGGACCGCTCACCTGCAGCGGTGAACCGGCGAGAAAGCCCACAACGAGGCCGCCGACGATACCGGTCACAAGTCCGGCGGCGGGCGGCATGTTGGAGGCGATGGCAATGCCCATGCACAGAGGCAGCGCCACCAGGAAGACGACGATGGATGCCAGGATATCTGGACCCCACGTCGATGTGCCGCCCGTGCCGCTGGCTTCCGGCGTACCGGTCGCATTGCTCGTGGTCATTCCCCGTCACACGGGTTGCCGCTCCACGCTGACGCGCAGAGCCCCGCATGCTCCCCATTTTGATTGGGCCGCCCCTGCGGCAGCCTCCAGGTCTTCTTCCGCATTCGACGTTAGATTGATTGATCTGCGCCCGCAACGGGGTGATGCGGCGGCGCAATATGGGCAAGCTGGCGCGGCCGGGGCGCTGAGGTCATTGATCATGCGCGAAACACAAAGAGCCGGCCACGAAGGCCGGCTCGAAGTCTACGAGGCAAACGCGTGGGACGCGCAGCGTTAACGCGGGCCGCGCCCTTTGTCGTTGCCTGACCCCATCATATTGGACTGCGCTTCCATCCACGACGACAGGGCCTGCTGCCAGCTCTTCTGCCACATCTCAGCGGCCTGCATCCAGAACTGGAGGGGTGCGGTCGGCATCGACGACAGATCCATGCCCGGCATTCCTGGGAAGTTCGGCATTCCGGGGAAGTTCGGCATGCCTGGGAAATTCGGCATCCCCGGCATGTTGCCCATCTGCGGGAATTGGAATGGAGATCCCGCCGGCGCGGAGAGGCCCGCACCGGGATTTTTCACCTGGGCCTCCCAGGCTTCCATGATCTGGTCCATCATCTGCAGCTGCATCTTGGAGCCCTGCTGCATCTGCTGACGGGTCATATCGACGAGTTCAGCCGGCCAACCCATGGCCTTGGCCGCCGCACCCATTTTGTCGAAAACCTTGTTCCCGTGCCGGTCGGCCATGTTGGCCATCTCCGAGCGCCAATCGAACATGGCCTCGAATGCGGAGGTCATGGCGCTGCGGGCCTCGTCGGAGAGGCCAGCCGAGCTCAGCGCCTCGCTAAAACCTTTGCCGCGCGAACCTGCGTTGCTGCCCGCCATATCGTGAACCTCCAGGTCAAGTGTTCAGGGAAAGTCATGTCGTCAGGGAAAGTTGCCTTATTCTTACACATACGGCAGGGGACTGGCCAGCCGGACCGGTGCCGGCCGGCCGCCCAGGCCGTAAATCATCAACGTTTGCAATCCGCGGCCGTTCCGCCTGCGACGACGTGACGGTCACTGGAAAACCCCTCTTTTGCCGGGATGGGGCAAGTGCTATCAGCCGCGCATGACCGATACGTCCTTGATCCGAAACTTTTCCATCATCGCCCACATCGACCATGGCAAGTCGACCCTTTCGGATCGGCTGATCCAGCTGTGCGGCAACGTCTCCGACCGGGAGATGAAAGCCCAGATCCTGGACAGCATGGATATCGAGCGGGAACGCGGCATCACCATCAAGGCGCAGACCGTGCGCCTCGACTACAAGGCCAAGGACGGCCAGACCTATCAGTTGAACCTGATGGACACCCCCGGCCACGTCGATTTCGCCTACGAGGTGTCGCGGTCGCTCGCCGCCTGCGAGGGCGCCATTCTGGTCGTCGACGCCAGCCAGGGCGTGGAAGCGCAGACGCTCGCCAACGTCTATCAGGCCATCGACAACAACCTCGAAATCCTGCCGGTCCTCAACAAGATCGATCTGCCCAGCGCCGACGCCGACCGCGTCAAACAGCAGATCGAGGACGTCATCGGCATCGACGCCTCCGACGCCATCGGCGTCTCGGCCAAGACAGGGCTCAACGTCGCCGCCGTTCTCGAGGCCATCGTCGAGCGCCTGCCGCCGCCCAAGGGCGATGCGACGAAGCCCTTGAAGGCCATGCTGGTCGACAGCTGGTACGACGCCTACCTTGGCGTGATCGTTCTCGTGCGCATCCTCGAAGGCACCCTGAAGAAGGGCCAGCGCGTCAAGATGATGTCGACCGATGCGGTCTATCCGGTCGAGCGCGTCGGCATCTTCCGCCCCAAGCAGGAAATGCTGGCTGAACTCGGACCAGGCGAGATCGGCTTCTTCACCGCCGCGATCAAGGAAGTGGCCGACACGCGCGTCGGCGACACCGTCACGGACGAGAAGAACCCGACGTTGGAACCGCTGCCCGGGTTCAAGCCCGCCCAGCCGGTCGTCTTCTGCGGTCTCTTTCCCGTCGATGCCGCCGACTTCGAGGACCTGCGCGAGGCCATGGGCCGGCTGCGCCTCAACGACGCGAGCTTCTCATTCGAGATGGAAAGTTCCGCCGCGCTCGGCTTCGGCTTCCGCTGCGGCTTCCTCGGCCTTCTGCATCTGGAGATCATCACCGAGCGGCTGGAACGCGAATTCAATCTCGATCTGATCACCACCGCGCCGTCGGTCATCTATCACCTGCACATGCGCGACGGCACGGTGATCGAGATGCACAACCCCGCCGACATGCCCGACGTGGTCAAGATCGACCGCATCGAGGAGCCGTGGATCGAGGCAACGATCCTGGTCCCCGACGACTATCTCGGCGCCGTTCTGAAGCTGTGCCAGGACCGCCGCGGCCGCCAGAAGAACCTGACCTATGTCGGCACGCGCGCCATGCTCGTCTACGAATTGCCGCTCAACGAGGTCGTGTTCGACTTCTACGACCGCCTCAAGAGCGTGTCGCGCGGCTATGCGTCGTTCGACTATCACATCTCGGGCTACGAACAGGGCGAACTCGTCAAGCTCTCGATTTTGGTCAACGCCGAGCCGGTCGACGCGCTATCGATGATCGTGCATCGCACCCGCGCGGAAAGCCGCGGCCGCGCCATGTGCGAGAAGCTGAAGGAACTGATCCCGCCGCACCTGTTCCAGATTCCCGATCCAGGCCGCGATCGGCGCCAAGGTCATCGCGCGCGAGACCATCCGCGCCCTGCGCAAGGACGTGATCGCCAAGTGCTACGGCGGCGACATCTCGCGCAAGCGCAAGCTGCTCGACAAGCAGAAGGCCGGCAAGAAGAAGATGCGCGAGTTCGGCAAGGTCGAAATCCCGCAGGAAGCCTTCATCGCCGCGCTCAAGATGGATGAGAACTGAGGGCGCGCGCCCTTCTCACCCCGCCCCCACAGTCGCGTGATAGACGTAGAAGCCCATGACCAGCGCCAGCCCTGGGACCGCGAATACATGCAACGCGGCGAGCGCTGTCCCCAGGCGCGGGCGCGCCGTCACGAAACCATTGATGCGCAGGACCGAGATTCCGATCATCAACGTCGTCGCCATGTAGTTGAACAGGAAGATGCGGTCGGACACCGTCGTCACATCGCCGTCGATCTCAGGCAGCGAGAGATAGAGCGCCACCGCCGACAGAAGGGCCGTCACCTGGATCGTGACAATCGCTTCGAAATGCGTGAGCGGAATGAAAATCGATAGGTAGGCCACCGCCAGGATGAAGAGGAGCGGCACGACAACGCGCAGGAAGTAATCGGTCGTTTCGCGCTCCATCAGCCAGACGAAGCTCGCCTTGTAGAACGGCACCACACTCGGCTGGTGGGTGCGCGCGTCGATGGTCGTCACGAAATCCTCGTCATAGCCGACGAACTGCTGGTTGAACGACCAGCCGTGCGACCGCACCGTGGTGTCGCGCAAGGACTGCGGCGGCGGCTGCACGATAAACGGCTTGTCGCCCTGCTTGGGCCGGATATCGATGGAGAAGCGCTGCGTGTCGAAGGGATAGGCCTCCAGATCAGGCTGGAACAGGAACCGCCCCGTAACCTGATAGATCTTCATGCCATCCGGATAGACCTCCGAGTTCGTGCCGTCGCTCAAGACCCGCACGGTCACCTGCCGGTCGTTCGTCTCCGGGTTGATGATGGCGTTGGCAAACTCGAACAGCTCGATGGAATTGCCGGCTCCGTCATCGCGGAGTGACAGGTAAAAATCGGCATCGAAAATTTTCTCGTTGTCGTCGACCGAGAAAATCCGCACCAGGTCGATATCCATGAATTGCGTCGGGATTGCGCGCAGCTTCTCTTCGCGCAATCGCGTGAACTGCAGCGGCGCCAGCTGGGTTTCACCAAGGCCCGGCGTCAGCTGCACGATGAAGGGCGAGCGCGCCGCACTGCGCGACTTCGGCACGAACGACCAGTTCTCGTAGGCGCCTTGATAGACACCCCGTCCCGCCGCGAAGGTGGTCCGCAGCTGTGTGAGGATATGCGCCCGGATCTCGCTGATATCGGCGTCGCGCGGGGCTGTGCGGGAGGCCGCCGCAATGAGCCCCAGCATGTCCGCATACTGCGTGCCGATGGCGATGGCGCGCAGGTTGTCGTCGGACAGGGGATCGACGTTGGGTCCTTGCGGCTTGCATTCGCCCTTGGCCCAGCCCGGTGCGCTGTCGTTCTTGCTGCCTCCGAAAAGCCATTCCTCAGGCGGTTGGCCGGCCAGCCGCTTCATGAGCCGATCACTTTGAACGCCTGGCAACCGGTCCCAGACCACCTCGTACAGAGGCGAGGGATAATCCGCGACGAGGTCCTTGGGCAGGGATGAAATGCGGCCCGACACGAAGATGGCCGGCGTCAAACCTGCCGCCTTGATGCGCGAGACGATGTCGGCGTTGCGCGACATGCCAATCGACAAATAAATAATGTCCGGCGACTTTTCCTTCAGATCAGCCACGACGGCGTCCATCGCCGCGGGTTCGATCTTGTCGTCGACGACCCCCAGCCGGTGATCGGCGACGAGAACCGCGCCGAGGGCCCGGCTGAGACCGTCGCCGAGAGTGGAACTGAAAAGGTTCTCGCGAATACCAATAAAGGCGGCCTTGGTGAACCCCGACTGCCGCGCGAACTGCACCATGACGGGCAGACGCTCGTCATCCTGCGAGGCGCGCATGGTGAACACGTTCGGCGCATCGGCAAAGATGGAATTGACCGAAATCGCCGAAATGAAGGGAATGCCGCTGGTCTTGATATCTTCGCCGGTGGCATCGAACACCGCCTTGGAGCGATCGGAACTGGACAGCCCCAGCATGGCAACCGTTTCAGGGTTGGCGAGCGCCTCGCGCATATGTGTCGTGGCGCGGCTGGCATCGCGGAAATCATCGCGGATCCGCACTTCGAGCCTGTGTCCGGCAATCCCGGACTGGGCATTGATGCGTTGGATTTCCAGCGCCGTCATGCGCTGGATGGCCGCGATGTCGCCGCGGTCGTAGCACAGATCGTTGCGCGTCGAGACGAAGAGCTCCACCGTTACGGGTGGTTTGCTCGCGGCTTCGGCTGGCTCGACCGCGCGCGCAGTCTGTGAACCGCTTGCAAGCGTGCTCAGGAGTGCGGCCACGAAGACGACGGCCACGGCCCTCCATGCCGTCAGGCTTGTAGCTATGTGCTGAAAAAGCGGCGCGCGGCGGTGTCGCATATGAAGCACGGTCTCCAAACCATGGAATAACCGAGCCTCGATACCAGACCGTGGACTGCAAGTCGTGGCGCGTGCGTGATCCTTTTGTGGCGTGTTGCTGTCACAGCACATCTTTTCCCGGCCCCTGCAACGGGCGGGGCTGACCTCGGCGGGATGTCTGCCTCAGCCTCCCTTGCGCCGCTTGCCCGGGTGCATGGTCTTGCCCAGAATGTGCTCATCACGTCCGATGACGTGCGCCGTCGAACCCACGATCAGGGGATCGGGCCCGCGAATGAGCGATGTATTCTTGGAAGGATAATCGAGGCTGGCCAAGAAGTGCTGCATGGCATTCAGGCGGGCGCGCTTCTTGTCGTCGGATTTGATGATCGTCCAGGGCGCGTCAGCGGTGTCGGTATAGAAGAACATCGCCTCCTTCGCCTCCGTGTAGTCATCCCACTTGTCGAGTGAGGCGAGGTCGATGGGCGAGAGCTTCCATTGCTTCAGCGGGTCCTTTTCACGTGCCTTGAAGCGGCGCAGTTGCTCGCCGCGCGTCACCGAGAACCAGTACTTGTAGAGGCTCACACCGGAACGCACGAGCATCCGCTCAAGATCGGGACACTGGCGCATGAACTCCAGGTAGTCGTTGGGATTGCAGAACCCCATGACGCGTTCGACGCCTGCGCGATTGTACCAGGATCGATCGAAGAACACGATCTCGCCGCCGGCCGGCAGATGTTCGATGTAGCGCTGGAAGTACCACTGGGACCGCTCCCGTTCGGAGGGCTTCTCCAGGGCCACGACACGCGCGCCGCGCGGGTTGAGGTGCTCCATGAAGCGCTTGATGGTACCGCCCTTGCCCGCTGCGTCCCGGCCTTCGAACAGGATGACGACGCGCTCTCCCGTTTCCTTGATCCATCGTTGCGCCTTCAGCAGTTCGACCTGCAGGTCCGCCATGGTGGATTCGTAGTCGGAGGTCCGGATACGCGTTTGATAGGGGTACTCGCCGGACTCGAAGGCGTGGCGAATGAATTCGGGATCTTTACGGCGCTTGACGACCGGAACGGGTTCCGCTGCCGCATGGTCCAATGGCGCTTCAGCAGCCTGGGAAATTGGTGCCCCCCCGGCCACTGGCACTTGGGCATCGGTTTTCGCGGCGATCTCGCCATCCGAACGGACCGCTTCACCCATCGGGGCCGGAATTGTCATGGGCATGTTCCTCGATCCGCAGTTTGAATTGGTCCAACAACCAGCCACCCCTGCGGGGTGTGATCCACAGAGGCACAACGGTTTGTATTCAAACTAGCCGAACGCGATGGGCCATCACCTTGATCACGGTCAAATTTTCTGCAGGGACGTTATAAACATGGGATGACTGAGCGCTGTCCCGTACGCCGGCCGTTGGAGACCGCACAGCACGCGCAGGAGACCGACTTGATGCGACGATCCCTCTGCCAGTACCTCGCGCTGGCCATCGCCGTTGCGGTGCTCTCCCCGCACCCGGTCCGGGCAGACGCGATGCTGTCCAATTTCGGCTATCCGCACGAGGTGCAAAGTCACGTCTTCCAATCGCAAGGGCGAACGCTGTCGATGGCCTATATGGACATCAAGCCCGCACGGCCGAACGGCAAGACGGTGGTCCTGCTGCATGGCAAAAACTTCTGCGGCGCGACGTGGGATGGCGTGATCTCGGCCATTACGGAGGCCGGCTACCGGGCGGTCGTTCCTGATCAGATCGGGTTCTGCAAATCCGATAAGCCGCTCAATTACGTCTACGGCATGCATGAACTGGCAGCCAACACCCACGAACTTCTGCGCGTACTCAAAATCGAGCGCCCAATCATTGCCGGCCATTCGATGGGCGGGATGCTTGCGATGCGCTACGCGCTGAGCTTTCCCGGCGCGCTGTCGGGGCTGGTTCTCATCAACCCCATCGGACTTGAGGATTGGCGCGCGAAAGGTGTGCCCGAGCGCACCCTGGACGAACTGCTCGCCAGCGAACGCCAGACCAATGCCGCGCGGATCAAGGCCTATCAGCAGGCGGTGTACTATGATGGGAAATGGAAGCCGGCCTACGACCGCTGGGTCGATATGCTTGCGTCGATGTATGAGGGCGCTGATCGCGAAACCGTCGTGCACGCCCAGGCCCTGGCATCACGCATGATCTTTTCCGATCCGGTGATTCATGAAATCGAGCGGATCGGCGTGCCCGTGGCACTGCTCGTCGGCGAGAAAGACACAACCGCGATCGGCCGTGACCGCGTTCCCCCGGACCTGGCCGCCAAACTGGGGAACTACCCCGAACTCGCCCAAGCGGCGGCCGAGCGTTTCAAAGCTGGCGCATGGCTCGAAACGTGGGCCGATCTCGGACACTCGCCGCACATCGAAGCGCCCGATCGTTTCAACGCGCTGCTGCTCGACGTACTGGAAAAATACTGAGCCGCCGCGGATGTCCGCGACGGCCTTTTCGAGGTTACATCACACAAGGCGATGCGCTGCGTTAGGGCAGGCGCCCGTAGCTGAAGAGGCCGTAGAGATACGCAGTCATCGCGCCCCAGCCCGCGAGAATGCACAACACGGCGCCCATGGCTGGCACGTTACCGCCCAAGAAGGGCTCGCCGCCCTTGAGAAGCGGAACCAGCAGGAACACACCCATGAGCGCCGGGCCGAGGATGCCGAATGCCAGTCCGCGAAACGTCATCGCGCCCGATGGGGCATTGCCGAAGATCATGGCCAGGATCGCGCCCCAGACACCGCCCCAGAATGTCGCGCTCACCAGTACCGGAAGTTGACCAGCGAACGGGCCGCTTTCCATTGGCTGCATATTCCATGGCGCCACACCGATCACGCCCGCATCAAAGAAGAGGCTCTTGATGAATTCGTGGATCGTGAGCGTGGCGATGGCGCCCGCAATGAAACCTAGAATAATCGCCTTGATGGACGTGCCTTGCATCGTGCAACTCCCCTGAGAAATCTTTTATTGCCGGACCGGTTTCGTGGGACCGGGATCACAGAAGCCGGATGAGCGGGCCCCGGAATTTCCAGACCGGGGCCGTGCTGGCCGGTGTCGTTCAACTTCTGCAGTTCCCCCAGTTTCTCGCCCCGAGAATAACGGGGCTGACCGCCTCATGTTCCCTTGAGAACAGCCCCAATCTGGAACCTTTGACACTCTGCCTGCACGGAACGAACCGGCACGGAACGGACCGGCACGCCAGCCGGCTGCAGGAGGGAACCCATGTGCCTTGCCACAATGTTTCACATCGGGCCAGCGAAAGTGGGCCAGTCCGCTGGGATCAATCGCTTGCATGATGAACACGCCGAAGCGCTCGCATGCTTTCGTCCGGCTACGTCGCTTGACGCCATTTCATGCGGTACCGACACGGTGTGTACGGAGAGCGCGTTGGATGAAACGCGGGTCATCTCATGGGGTGGGGAGGTTTGCGCGGCCGCCCACTGGTCGATGCGCGCGGCGTCCGCCTGCGCCGGGCTTGAAACGCCGGATGCAACAATTTCGTGGCTGTCCGTTTCGCGTTCTTTCGAGCGCGCCGGTCTGGGGCGGCGCCTCGTTGCCGACATTGCGGCCCGCGCCCGTGCCCGAGGAGCCACCCGCCTGACGGTCGTCGCACCCATCGACGCGATGCCGTTTCTGCAGAGACTTGGCTTCAGGCCGACGCGTCTGACCGAAGTCCGCCTCCCCGCCCGAACACCTTTGGCCGACCGGGCTCTAGGCACAACGATGGTGCTAGCCCTTCAGGGCGGCGGGCAATGCAAATCCCTGTGAAAAATAGATAATCCTTCTATCGATTTACGCTAATCGCGACCAGACGCCGTCTGATCATTGACACACGGATCGTTTGTCTCGACATTAGGTTAACAGGGTGTTGACGATGACTTCAATTTCTCTATCTTAGATAGAAGTTATACTATCTTGAGGTGTGCCTACCGGCCCTTCCGGTGTGCTGGGCCAGGACGAACGTTGAGTTGGCGTGGGAGTGCGGATGAGCGTCTTTAAGACCGCCGGACATGAGCAGCGACCCCCATCGCCGCCGCCGCGCCTGTCTCCCACCATTCCAGAAAACCAGCGGCCCATCGCAGCGCCTGCTCCCACCGATGAGCAGGCCGCGGGTCTGCACGACTAACGATTATCCCGAACCCCGCATTTCCGGCTGAGGAGGCCGCGCATGGGCAATATCCGGATTGAGCGGGTTCCGATTGTAGCGTTCGGATTGGGTAAGTTGCGTGGTGATCATCTCATGCTGGTCTACCAGCAGGACCCGCTCGACTACGGCTACTACCAGGACCGCTGGTGGGTCATGGAAGGAACCCGCGACCTCGGACCCGACGGGACGATCACGGTCGGCATTGACGGGGCCAATGGCGTGACGACCCTTTCCGAGGCGAACGGTGGCAAGTCCGCTCAGGAGCTCTTGGACGCCATCAAGTTTCCCTGGTGGCGCGGCTCACACATCATCCAGTCCGTCGAACTCCTTCAACGACTGGAACACGATGGCGGTCGTCGCACGCAATATCGAGGGCCAGTTCTACCCCTATCACGCCTTCAATTTTCCGCTGAGCCCGCTGCCGACATCGAATTCGTCATCGGTCATTGCGTCGCTGCTCTATTACATCGGCGTCGATATCGCAAAGAACATGCCCTCGACGTTCTTCACGTTCACAACAGGCACGCGCACGCTGTTCGGCACCTCCGAGGATGACGATCTTCAGGTCGAATGGTCTTTCAACACGATCATGTCCGGTGACGGCAATGATGTGTTGCAAGGCACCGACGACACGGGACTCATCGAGAAGCTCTATGGCGGCCGCGATGACGATACATTCGTCTGGTCGAACGGGCTCAACATATTCCACGGCGGACAGCCAGGCCTAACGTATGGCGACGATGGGATCGATCTTGTCGACTATACGGGGATCGGCCGCGTCCATCTTGAAATCACGACAGCGCCGGTGCCCCATCTGCTGCCGGACTTCGTGGCTAATCATGCGGGCGGAACCGACTACCTGTTTTCCATCGAGAAAGTGCGCTGGACGAAGGATAGCGACGTCATCACGGTCGGCGAGGGCCTCGAACTTCTCGAGGACAAACAACTCTTCGATCTGGATGATCAAACGCCCGGAGATCGGGGCGATGTGCTCGATTTCCAGAATCAGAATTTCGGCATTCTGGTTGCACCCTCGGATCGCCCCGGCGTCTCGCTAGCCGGACTTGCCGGGTTAGACCCCACGACATACCAGAACGATGCAGGACTTTGGCTGCGTTCGGTCGAATGGCTGATCGGCTCCAACCAGGACGATCGGATCTATGGCGGCGACGGCATGGTCGGCCTCGCGGGCGGCGCGGGCGACGACACCCTGAGCGGCTTCGGCATCACCGCGTTCACGGGACTGAGCCCCGAAGGCTATGACATCGAAATTACAGGGGACGACGGCGACGACATCATCATATCTGGCTCCGGACGAACACTGGCCACAGGCGGCGAAGGCGACGACATTTTCGTTCTGTCCGCACTCACCACATCCGATACAATCGTCGAATTCGTGATCGCGGACGCATCGACGAGCGACCGGCTCTTTGTTCCCTATAACTTCCTCAAGAACGACACGGGTGATTTCGAAGGCTCGGAACTCTTCCCCATCCTGGGTGGCATGTCGCCGCTTGATGGTCTGTCTTCGTTCGAGGATCTGCCGCAACATATCGGAGATGATCCCGGCGGCGTCACGTCACAACAAGGATTTTTCTATCTCATCTGGCAAACCATCGACGACCAGATTTTCATCCCTGACGCGTCGCAGGGGCTCGTCGACATCGCCGGCCAGGTGTTTTTCGACCGCGACGGCTCAGATCTGCTCATCCACGTCTTCGCGGGCGAGGCGTACGAGGAAACACTCTTCAATTCAGAGGATGAGCCCTACGACTTTACGTCGATCAGCTTCTTTCCGGAATCGGAAACGGTCATCCGCGTAAAGGACTTTTCCGAGGGGATGCTCGGCATCCAATTCTTCGATTTGGGGGCCCCCGTCTTTGAGGACCACATCAACTACCAAGGGCGGGTCTCTATCAGCCGCTATGCGAATTGGGATACCGCGGCGAACTACCTGACCAACGGCGGTACACTTACAGAAGCGCTCGAAGCCGCACCGGCCACGCCCATCTTCGATCTGCCGGAGGACGGGGAGGCCGACCAGCGCGAGCAAATCATCGGCACAGAAAATGCTGACACGTTGTTTGCCGGACAGATCAGCCTGTTTGCGGTCATTGGAGCACCCACGCCCTTTTCCAGCGGCTACGATCTGCACGGCGAGGGGGGTGACGATACGCTCACCGGTTCGGCAAAGAGTGATCTCCTGGATGGCGGGAGCGGCAATGACGTGATGACAGGTGGCGCGGGCAACGACACCTACATCGTCGGCCAAGCCGGAGATTTGGTCATCGAGGCCTTCAACCAAGGCACCGACCGGGTTGTGTCGTCGATCAATTACACACTTGGCGACCACGTCGAACATCTCGACCTCAGCGGTACAGCCGTGGTCGGCACCGGTAACGCGCTGGCCAACCGGATCACAGGAAATGCCGGCGACAACATCATTCATGGCGAAGCTGGCAATGACATCCTGTACGGCGCAGGCGGCGCCGACGTGCTCGACGGTGGAGAAGGCAGCGACTCGTTTGTCTACGCCCTCGGCGAGGGAAACCAGACGATCAGGGATACCGGCGCGACCACGGACACGGACCGGCTGCGCGTGGTCAACGCGACGGCGAGCGACATCCAGATTTTCATTTCCGCGGCAAACGCCAACGACGTGATTTTGCGATTCAGTGACGGGGGGCGCGTACTTCTGGAGGGCTTCCTCAACGGCGACAACATCGAAGCTATTGAACTGGACGACGGCACGCTTTGGAGCCGGGAAGATATCCAGGCCGCCGCGAATGCCGCGGAAGTCCTGCTCAATGACGCGCCTGTCGCCGTTGCGGACCGCGATTACTATTCGCATCTCACCGACGTCGTCATCGGCGCGGCCGAACTTTTAGCCAACGATTCCGATTGGGACGGCGATACGCTCTCACTCATCAGCGTGGCGACGTCCACACCTGGGGCATCCGCATCCCTCACCGCTAACGGCGATGTCCGCCTCGTAATCGCATCGGGTTTCACGGGGCTCGTCGCTTTTTCCTACACGATCTCCGACGGACAAGGCGGCACCGCCACCGGTGAGGCGGACATCACCTTCTTCGGCAACGCAGCACCGCTCCTCACGGGCACACCGCTGCAGAACGTCTCGCTGGACGCGGGCGAGGCTTGGTCGTTCGCCGTGCCGCTGGATACCTTTTCCGACGCCGACGGACACTCCATGGTCTACACGGCGCGCCTTGCCGGCGGCGCTGCCCTGCCCGACTGGCTCTCCTACGATCCGGATACCCGCACGTTCTCAGGCATCGCCCCGGTTGGTTTCGAAGGATCGCTCGACGTCGAACTGACCGCCAGCGATGGCGTCGCCCAGACGAGCACCGTTTTCCAAGTCCTGGGTCCGGGTGGCTCGGGCGGGCCCGGCATAATTTTCGGCACACCGCGCAACGACGTCCTCTACGGCACGCCCGGAAACGACACCTTCGATGCCCTCGCCCGTCACGACACGCAGTTCGGATACGGCGGCGACGACATCTTCTTCGCGCGTGGCAACGCCGGCTTCGACATCTACGTTGGCGGCGCCGGGACCGACATCATCCAAGGCTCCGATGGCAACGACATCATTGGCCTGAAGAGATCGCCACTCAGCATTTCCGGCATCGAGGAGATCGACGGTGGCGGCGGGTTTGACATCCTGCGTCTGAGCACAGGCCCGGACCGGTTGGATCTGCGCACCGTCACGGTCACCAGCATCGAGCGTATCGAAGGCGGGAGCGGCAACGACGTCATTTTCGGCTCTGAGGGACGCGACGTCATCGCTGGCGGCCGGAACAACGACCGGATGTACGGCGGCGGCGGCAATGACATTTTTCTGATCGGCACAGCATCCGGATCGGACTTCTTCAATGGCGGGGACGGCTTCGACACGATCCTCGGCACCAGCCAGAACAACGTGCTCTTTGTCAGCCGTGGCCGGGCGGATCTCGTCTCGATCGAACGGATCGACCTCGGCGCGGGCACCGATACCATTCAACTCGGCGGTGGCAACGACGTGCTCAATCTGTCGTCGATCGATGTTCGCGGCGTGGAGAAAATTCACGCTGGCGCCGGCAACGATCGCATTACGGGCAGCAGCGGATCGGACACGATCTGGGGAGGCGGGGGCCGCGACACGTTCGTGTTCGCCGGCAACTTTGGCCATGACACCATCGCAGATTTCGATCTTGGGCCGACCAGGAGGAGCGTCATCGATCGGATCGACTTCTCCGGCACCGGCATCGACAGCATCGGCGAACTTCTTGCCAACACGCAGATGAGTGGCGGCAGCGCGGTCATCACCGATCCCGACAGCGGCTCCACCGTTCGCCTGGCCGGCATTCACCAATGGCAACTCAGCGGCTCAGATTTCATCTTCTGAGTGAGAGCCCAAACGAAACACGCTTCCGGTTCCGGGCGGGCCATGGCACATAAACAATCCTTGGGCAGATCACCCTGGGAGCCGGCGTTCGATGGATCAGCGACGAACGAAGCCGGGCCTGCGCTGCCTTTCGCTTTCGGCCGCAGGACTAGCAGGCATTTTGGGAGCACCGGCGATAGCCGACGTGTGTCCGCCGCCGGCCACCGGACCGCGCCGTGCCATTGCGGAAATCATGGACGGCGCGACCCTGCGCCTCGCTGACGCGCAAGAGGTGCGGCTGATGGGGCTGCTTCTGCCGAGCGCGCGGGATGTGGCCGGCGAGCCCCCGTCTGAATGGCGTCCGGAACGCGATGCACGCACAGCCTTGTCGGCAGCTGCTGCCGGTTCGGCGGTTTCACTGACCGAGCCCAGCACACGAGACCGGTGGGGGCGGCTGGCCGCCCACGTCATGGTCGAACGGCAGGGCGAAAGCCATTGGTTGCAAAGCGCGCTCGTACAGAATGGGCAGGCGCGTGTCGCGCCGCTTCCCGGAGAGACCCGGTGCATTCCAACACTCTTGGCCCAGGAGGCGGTCGCGCGCGCGACCCGCAAAGGTCTTTGGGCCAATCCTGCTTATGCCGTTCGCGAGGCGGCCTACACGCGCGATCTTTGGCGGGTCTTGGGTACGTTCCAAATCATCGAAGGCCGCGTGATGGACGTGGGCCAGACGCGCACGCGCGTGTTTTTGAATTTCGGTCGCGATTGGCGCCGCGACTTCACAGCCGCTTTGGACAGGCCCCGCGGCACACCCCGGGATACGTTCGCCCAGCGCCTGACAGCCCTGAAAGGCCGGCACATCCGGGTGCGTGGATGGCTGGTCGCGCGCAATGGGCCCTACATGGACTTGACGTCAGCTGAAGCCATAGAGATCCTTCCCGATGGCCTAGCGGCGGGAGGCGAGCCTTAGCGATCCGTAATCGGCGACGGCGGACCGTCATCGCGCCATGAGGCGGCCGAAAAACAAAACGCCCGGACCGCTGTGTGCGTGTCCGGGCGCAATGTTCAGTGTTGGTCCGCAGCGGCCAAACGGCCGTCAACGCTTTCAGGCGGCTTGAACTTCCTCAGACTCGCCTTCCTCAGCCATGCGGCGGCCACGCGCACTCTTGGAAAGCACCTCGGTGATCCGCTGAACCGCACCGCGGTCGTCGAGCTTTTCGACGGCTGCGATCTCGCGTGCCATCCGGTCCAGCGCGTCTTCGTAAAGCTGACGCTCGGAGTAGGACTGCTCAGGCTGCGCCTCGGACCGGTAGAGATCGCGCACGACTTCGGCGATCGAAACCAAGTCGCCGGAATTGATCTTAGCGACGTACTCCTGGGCGCGACGGCTCCACATGGTGCGCTTGATCCGGGCCCGGCCCTTCAAGATCTCCATCGCCTTCTTGACGATGTCGTCATCGGCGAGCTTGCGCATGCCGACGCTCTCCAGCTTGCCCGTCGGCACGCGCAGCGTCAGCTTCTCCTTCTCGAAATTGATGACGAAGAGTTCGAGGGACATGCCCGCGATCTCCTGCTCTTCAATCCCGATGATGCGGCCGACACCGTGCGCCGGATAGACGATAAATTCGTTGGTCTTGAAGCCATGGCGCTGGTTTACCGGCTTCTTCTGCACGGCAATCATCTTGCGCGCAGCCGATGCCTTTTCAGCGATGACCTTGGGCGTTGCAGGAATTTCCGCAGCGCGGGCCGGTGCTGTGATGCGCGACCCTGCGGCCTTCGGCACGGACGCGGCGACAGCGCGCGCCGGTGCGGTCGTTGACTGGGCGCGATGAGCGGCAAACGCGGCAGCGGCCTTGACGGCAGCCTTCGGCGGCTGGACACGCGCAGAAGCTGCCGCGGCAACGGCGGCCTTCTTCGCCACAGGTGCAGCGGTTGCCTTAGCAGCCGGAGCGACGGGCTTGGCGGCAGCCGCTGCCTTGACGGGAGCGGCCTTGACGGGGGCGGACTTGGTCGCGGCGGCAGGCTTCGCTGCAGCAGCCGGCTTTGCTGCGGGCGCCTTCGCCTTCGCAGCAGGGACGGCCTTGGCGGCGGCTTTCGCCGAAGCCTTCGGAGCAGCGGCCGCGTGAGCCGTCACCGGACCTGACTTCTTGGCAGCAGCAGCCACCTTCGGAGCCTTGGCCTTCACCGTGGACTTCTTCTTCTGAGCCATGCGCGTCGTCTCACTCTCTCAATTCAACGTCGAACTCATTCAACCCGAGGCTGCCACGCGGAACCCGTATTGGTTCAACGTAATGCAGGCCGCAGGCAACTCAAGGTAGGCCGGACTGATCTGACCACACCCATTTGTACCTATTGCCAGTCTTGACGCGCCTGCGTGCCCTTTCCAATCAATGTCGAGCCCACTCTCCCCGCCGCCACTACAGCGGGTGTCACACAGCGCGTGTACGGGAAATCTGAGGGGGCGTTGCGCTTGGTTTGTTCGCACACGTTCCCGCTAGGTTCCGCCAGAGGTTCACCTGGAGGAGACTATAACACAATCTTCACTCGAAATGAAGGGTGACGGAGCGCGGCGCTTTCAGCCCGCTTAATTTGCACAGTCGAATGCTTGGGAAACACGCCGAAAATGAGCGCCCCACAGCATGAATTGCATCAACATGTCGTCCGGAACAGGCTCAGTCGCCCTCTCCCGGTTCCGGCGAAAAGTACTTCTCGAACTTCCCAGCCTCGTCCTTATGGGCGTCGGCGTCGGGCAGTGCCGGACGCTTCGCGGTCAGGTTCGGCCACTTGTCAGCAAATTCCCGGTTGAGTTCCAGCCAGCGGTCCAGCCCGGGCTCGGTATCTGGCTTGATGGCGTCGACCGGGCATTCGGGTTCGCAAACGCCGCAGTCGATACACTCGTCCGGATGAATGACGAGCATGTTCTCGCCTTCATAAAAACAATCGACCGGGCACACCTCGACGCAATCGGTGTATTTGCACTTAATGCACTTGTCGTTGACGATGTAGGTCATGCATTCCGTCCACTTCGACCCCGGCGCACGTGAAGGGTTGCCGTGCGTCCGAGAAGAGCCTCTTAGCGGCGTCGCGCAGAAGGCACAATGCGAAAAAACCGGCCCCTGCCGCGCCATGGCGAATGGCCGCGATTGCGATGCAGCCGCGTCACTCGTCGTTCTTCAGACGATCGAGTTGGCGACGCTCGCGTTTCGTGGGCCGGCCACTTCCCGGCTCTCGCGCAGCCGTCCTGCCGGCGAATTGGTCAGCCCCACGAGGCCCACGGCCATCGGTGGCTTGATCCACGGGTGGCGTGAGATCCTCGAACAGTTCGCGCGCCAGATCCGCGGAGCCGCGCCGCTCGGCGATCGCAACGATCTTCAAGACTTTGACGCGCGGACCCAACGAGGCCGTGATGACGTCGCCGGCACGCACGGCATGGCTGGGCTTGTCGGTCTTCACACGATTGACCCGGATCTTACCGCCAGTAACAAGTGCGGCGGCCTGGGTCCGCGTCTTGGCGAGGCGTGCGCACCACAGCCACTTGTCGAGCCGCTGCGTGAGCGCCGGGCCAGTGGGTGCAGAGGCCTTCGCCTCCCCGGTCATGTGGAACCCTTGTCCCGCGATGCTTGTTCGAGAGCCTCGCGCAGGGCCATCAGGGACGCGAAGGGTGAATCTGCATCCGCAGCGCCACTCTTGCGCGGCGGCGCCGCCGTGATGGCACGCGGCGCGCCGCGATCTTCCCCGCGCCGGCGCTCGCCGCCGCGTCCTTCGCCGCCGCGTTGATCCCGGCCCTGGCGTTCCCGATGAGAATCACGCTGGCGATCGCGGCCGGACTTTGCCTCGCCCGGACGGCCTTCGCGGCGCGCCCTTACCTGGGCCTTGAGCATCCCGGCCCCGCGGGCCGGACGATGGGGCACCACCGCGCGCCCGGTCCTTGTCACGATGTCCGTCGCGGCGCGGAGGCCGCGCGTGGGCGGGCCGCTCAGCAGAGGGCGTTGTCTCGCCCGCAGCACCCACCGACGCAGCACCTTCGCCAACCGGTGCGGGTGCGCCGGTCCGGTTGTCTGGACCACGTTGAGACCGTCCGCCGCCCCGGCGTTCGCGCCGCCGGTGCTGCGATGCGGCGCGTTCGCCCGCGTCCGCCGCGTCATTGCGATGGTGACGGCGGGGCCGCCAAATCTCTTCATATTTCTCTTGATCGACAGGCGCGGGAGCGGCGGCCGTTTCCGCGGGATTTTCAGCGCCGGATCCGGCAGCCGGATCATCGGGAGCGGAGGCGACCACGTCCGCGGCTGGCAGGGCCTCGGCCTCAACCACCGCCATCTCTTCGGCGGGCGCGTCAATCGCTGGAACCTCGGCGGGGACCTCGGTGGCTGCGGCGGCAGGTGCGGGCGCCTCGGCCTTAATCAGGCGACGATCCAGACGGAAGCCGAGCGCCTTCAGAACCTTGCCCAACTCGTCGGGCGAACAGCCGAGAATGGACATCATTTCCGGCGTCGTCGTGAAGCCGCCGTCACCGGTCGAGCCGGCGGGCGGCTTGGCCTCCGGATCGCGGCTTTGACGCCAGGCGAGCAACGGACGGATGAGATCGGCCAGACGCTCGAGCATGTCGTAGCGGATCGCGCGCGGACCACAGACATGATAGCCCGCCGCCCGGTAGAACGCCTCCGGCACAGACGAATCGGCGGGTGCGGAGGTCAGGCCCGGACGCGGCGGCTCCGGGAGCGCATCGGGATTGAGCCCAGCGGCCACTCCGGACTTCAGCGTCCACAGGGCCAGAGTCAGTTCGGCTGGCGCAGGTTTCAAAAGCTGGGGGAAGTGAATGTTGAATGCCCCGAAGCGCACGCCGTATTTGCGCAGTTGCGCCCGCGCGTTCTGGTCGAGGCTCTTCAGGTCGTCGGCAATCACTTCGCGCTTCAGAACGCCGAAGTTCTCCTTGAGTTGGAACGCGATGCCCCGCGCCAGTCCGGTCACGTCCTCCGCCTTGGAGAGCTCCACCAGCGGCTTCAGCTTATCGCCGATGAGGTCCGACAGCCACGCATCGAGGCGTGTCTGGATTTTCTCCCGGTCGGGTGCCGAGAGGTGCTCATCGGCCAGCAGGGTGAGAGACGGCTTGAGCGGATCCTCGCCCGCTTCCAGCTTGGCGATCTCTTCGCCGCGCCAGAGCAACTGGCCCTTGCGATCCAGCTTGAAGGCGTCGGGTCCCGCGGCCGCGACCCGTCGCGCCCGCATACTCAACTCACCGGCCAAGACCTGGGCGGCAGCCCCGCGCGCCGCCTTGCCATGGACGCCATCGGTCTGGGTGTCGGGCGTGAAGCGAAAGCCGCGCAAGCGGCCTACGAAATGCTGCTCGACATTCACGGCGCCGTCGTCTGTGATTTCCGCGCTCAACTCTTCTTTGTCCCGCATACCCTTCATCAATGCGCTCGTTCTGCGATCCACGAACCGCTGCGTCAAGCACTCGTGCAAAGCATCGGAAAGAGCATCCTCGATGGCGCGGGTACGGCCCTGCCAGTGCAGCGGGTCCTTAAGCCAGTCGGCGCGATTGGAAACGAAGGTCCAGGTGCGGATGTGGGCGAGCCGTGTCGACAGCGTGTCGATATCCCCGTCGGTCCGGTCGGCAATGGCCACCTGACGGGCAAACCAGTCTTCCGCGATGCGGCCGGTGGGACCCATCAAATCCTTGTAAAGGGTCGCCACGAGTTCGGCGTGGTTCTGGCTCGAGATCTTACGGTAGTCGGGGATCTGGCAGACTTCCCACAGCCGCTGCACCGCTGCCCGAGAGGTTGCCACGCCGCGCACGTCACTGTCGTCCGATACCGTTTCCAGTGCGCTGACGTCATCAGCCATGCGCGCCCGCGTCAGCCGTTGCTCGTTGGGCAAAGTGCGCAGACTGTCGCGAAGGCGGTCGAGCGAGGCAAAGTCCAGGTCGCGATTGCGCCACTGCAGAACGCGCACCGGATCGAAGGTGTGCTGCTCGATCCGCTCGACGACGTCGGGATCGAAGGCTTCGCAAGCACCCGTCACGCCAAAGGTGCCGTCGTTCATGTGGCGGCCGGCACGGCCGGCGATCTGCGCCAGCTCCGAGGGTGTGAGATTGCGGAAGTTCTGGCCATCGAATTTCCGCGTGGCCGAGAACGCCACGTGATCGACATCCAGATTGAGCCCCATGCCGATGGCATCGGTGGCCACGAGAAAATCAACGTCGCCCGACTGATAGAGCGCCACCTGGGCGTTGCGGGTGCGTGGCGACAGCGCGCCGAGCACCACCGCCGTCCCGCCGCGCTGGCGCCGTATCAGCTCCGCGATGGCGTAGACTTCGTTGGCCGAAAAGGCGATGACGGCGGATCGCTGCGGCAGGCGCGTGATCTTCTTTTCGCCCGCGTAGCTCAGCTTGGAAAGCCGCGGCCGCGATATGAAGTTCGCGCCTGGAATGAGATCGTTGATCGCGCCGCCCATCGTCTGCGCGCCGAGCAGCAACGTCTCGCTGCGACCGCGCGCATGCAGCAGCCTATCCGTGAAGACATGACCGCGCTCAGGATCGGCGGCGAGCTGGATTTCGTCGATGGCGAGGAAGTCGACGTCGACGTCACGCGGCATCGCTTCGACGGTGGCAACCCAATAGCGCGCGCGCTCGGGCTTGATCTTTTCCTCGCCGGTCACGAGGGCCACCTTGTCGGCGCCGACCCGGGCGGAAATCTTATCGTAGACTTCGCGCGCCAGCAGACGCAGCGGCAGGCCGATCATGCCGCTTTCGTGCGCCAGCATGCGTTCAATGGCCAGATGCGTCTTGCCGGTATTGGTAGGTCCGAGAACCGCGGTGACGTTGCGGATACGGGATTCGAGGTCGCTGCCCATCCTGGCCCTCAAGGATCGTGCCTCGTGGCGAGGCGCTCTTGGCATTGCATCGCCGTTGGGTGAGATCAAGGCTTTCTTGACCGGGCATTTCCGATGGGGGCGGGCCGGGACAAACCGGAAGGCTTTACTGGGGATGGCGGTGCAAACAAAACGGGCGGACCCAACAGGCCCGCCCATTGATCGATTTCTGCTTTATGCCGGTTTAGTCGACCAAGGCGATCTGCGCGCCGCCACCGGACTGGATGTCGATACGCGAGGCTTCGATGGTCACGTGTCCCGCGAGCGTCGGCAGAGCGACCCGGTAGGGCACCCAGAAGCCGGCGTTCGGCACCGGCCGGAATGTAACTTCGATGCCGGAATCACCCGACAGGGCGGCTGTTTCCGCGTTGGCGCGGTACCCGCCCAATGGCGTGTATTTCACCCGGCAGACGAGCCCTTCGAAGGTTTCGCCCGTGGCATTCGAGGTCAACCGCTCGCGGCGCAACCCCACCAATGTCACGTCGAACCGCTGTTTGCCGTCAAACAATGCCAGTTTCTTGCCGCACGGACCTTTGTCCGAAGGCTGGCTGATTGCAACCAGGGCACTCAGAGGATCAACGACCGACTTCAGATGCGCAGCCTGAAGAGGAACGAAATCCGGCGGGGTCACGGTCTGGGGCTGGGACGTCAGCTGCGTGACGGCATCGTTCGAGAAGCCCATGCGCACCAAGCCCGAACGTCCCGTCCCGCTGAATTCGAAGGCATAGCCAGAGGGCCGGATAGTCTTAGAATCGATGGTGCCCGCCGACCGGGTCACACCCTTCCAATGGAACGCGCCGAGGAGCGCGGAAATCTCCACATCCGAACTGGCCACATAGGATTTGCCGGCCACGCGGCTCTCCGTGCGCACCTCACCAATTCCGAAGCCATTGAAAGATATGGCATAATTTCCTGAAATTTCAATTGGACCCTTGGCGCGGGCCGGATCAGCCTTGGCGCGATCAAAGAGGTCTAATCCTGCGCCAGCGCCGATCAGGGCCATGGCGGCTGCACCGGCGGACATGGCCGCGGCGGCGAAGCGGAGTTTTTGCAGCCAAAAGCCACAATACGACGTACGCGACATGAACACACCACTCGAAGAACTCGACCACGCGACGGGAACACGCCGCACGCCGTACTGGTTAATGAACGCTCGAAATGAGACTTTGTTCCGGCATCAAGCTTGCCCGAGAGTGGTAAACAGTTCGCTTACGCGCGAAAGACTATGGAACAGCGCCAATCGGGGCGTTCGGGCGGGGCGGCGTCGGGCGGGGCGACTTTGCCCTGTCCAGCTGTAGCCGTCGGCGCTGGCCGAGGCGTCGGGGCAGGCTTGACGCTCCCGCCGCGTCTCAGTATACGACTGCCATCGCCCCGCTGGTCATCCGGCGGGGCCGCTCATTTTTGGACATACCGCCCCGCTGCGGGCCCCGCTCTCACTAGGCTTTCGGGTCTTACCCGTGCCCCGTGTGACGCGCGCGTTTCAGGAGACACGACCCATGACCCGGCGTTGCGAATTGACCGGCACGCTGCCTCTTTCCGGACAGCTCCGGAGCCATGCCGAGAACAAGACGAAGCGTAAGTTCCGTCCCAACCTCGTCAACGTCACGCTGCTCAGCGAGACGCTCGAGCGTCCGGTGAAGCTGCGCATCTGCGCGCACGCGCTGCGTTCGGTGGAGCACAACGGCGGCCTCGACACGTTCCTGCTCAAAGCCGGCGACGACCAGCTCTCGGAACAGTGCCAGAAGCTGAAGCGTGAGATCGTGAAGTCGAAGGCTGCCGCGGCCTAACGCCTGCTGAGGCTGAGGCTGGCGCACCCGGTGCGAAAAAATTTAGAGCGCGGACCGCTTGGCGGTCCGCGCTCTTTTCATTCCATAGAGCTTCAATGATCGCCTTCAGCCGCTCTTCTGCGCGGTCTGTCCGGACGGCAGCGTGAACTGCAACAGGATCGTGCGTTGCAAGAACGGATTGAAATTGTCGTCGGACAGTAACGTCAGCACCACGGCGCCATCGGCGGCGGTATGGACGGCGAGACCTTCCATGTTGTCGATCTCCTGGCCGAGACCGGCTTCGATCAAGACCTCGCCATCGAGCACTGCACCCGGCGCGATTCTGTCCACTGGAATGCGCCGGACGCGCATGCGCACGCCGTCGAACACGCGATAGCGCCGCTCCAGGATCAGCACGTCGCCGCCTGGAAGTGTGGCCGCATCGGTGATCGAGAAATCATCGTGGCCGGCGACACTCAGCGGCTTGGCCGATGCGCCCTGCCAGAGCCAGCCCTGATGCCGCGCCGGCGACCCGCGTGCAGGTTCCGACAACGCAAGAATGGCGCCCTTGTAACGACCCTCGGAAAGAACAGTCACCGATTCCAAGCCATCGCGGCCATGCCGTAGAAGCTCTTTCGGCATCGTCAGGTAGGACCGCGGCGGCTGCAGGCCCGCCTTTGTCACCGGAAACCGTCCGACCCGGTGATTGGCCTCGAACGAGATCAAGACCTCACCGCCCGAGAGGGATCCCTTGGCAAGCGTCAGCCCCTCCGCGTCCCGATCACGGGCGCGCGTCAGGGCCTTTCCATTGCGCGCAGCGATCGGGCCGAGGATTGCGTCGCTCAGGCCCGAAGGGGCCGTGCCGTCGTACGCCACTTGCGCACGCATCCACACCCCGGCATCAGACACCGCCAGCAATTCGCGGCCGCCCGCGCCCATCATCAGGCCAGACCAGCCGCCGAAGTTCTCCGATGGCGAGGTGAGGACGAGGCCGCCGCGCCACTCGAGCCGGCCATGGCGCGTGGCGCCGGACGTGAGCTTGTCGAACGACGTGATCTTGGTGGCGCGCACCGTGACGGGTCCGGTTGCCAGACCTTTTATCGAGGGCTTCATGGCGGCCCACGCCATGCTGCCGGTCACCACGAGCAGCACCAACGCACAGGCCAGACGCAACGCGCCCGCGAGCGGTGCCTGATGCAGAGGCACAAAATGCTGGGGCATGGGCTCGCTCACACTGTTCGTCCTTGTCTTCATGGCGCGCTGTGCGGCCCACCATGCGGCGCGACGGGCGCTCAAAACCCCATGAGTACGGCAAATGGCTCGTCGAGCGTACGCTTCAAGAGGGTGCGATACCGCGCGAAGTCTGGCTGTCCCTGGGAGACACGGCCAAAGTGAGGCGCAAGCCCCGGCATGATGGGCGCCAGGACGATGGGCGCAGCGACCGGCGTCAATTGTGCGCCGCGACCGGAATGCAGCGTGGCGAGGATTCCGTGCAGCGCACCTTCGCTGGTCGGCCGCGACAGGATGGCGAGCCGCTGTTGCCCATGGCGGTTGGTGACGAGGTAGATGTGTCCGGTCTGGGAGGGCATGGCGACGAAGCCGTGCTGGGTGTAGGCGCCATCGATCCGCTCCGCCTCGCGGAAGGCCAGACAGGCCGTCGCGTCATCCCACCGGATGTCCGTGCGGTAAGCGGAAATGGCGGATCGCTCGCCGAACGACGGCATCAGCGTGAGATAGCTGCCCTCCAGCCATGCCACCGAAGGCCGTGCGTAATTTCCCAATTCATCCGGCGCGATGGCACGGGGCAGGGCGTCGCTGCGGTTGACGGTGGCGGTGGCGCGGCCTGGCCGCAGGGAAACCCCCAGGGCCTCCTCCAGCCGAACCAGCGTGGCCAGCGTGAACGTCCGGCGGCCAGATAAAACCTTTTCCAGCGTCGACACGCTGATGCGCGCTTCGTCGGCGAGACGCTGCCGGGACATGCGCCGGCGGGCAAGCTCTTCCCGGATGCGGGATATGATGCCTGCGATGTCGTCAGCGGACAGGGTACGGTCGGACATACGGGGGATTAGAACCTGACAATTGCGGCCCTTGGATGCCTCACATATCCGCACATGCGGATCGGCGGCAAGTCAAATCCCCAACGTCCACCAAGGATGGTTTCCCGATGTCCCTGCAGCATGGCCTGGCAGAACGGTCCGGCGCGCGCCCGTCCTTGACCGCCAAGGTCTCAGCTGACCGGTTCACCTGGCGCGTAGGTCGCCAATGCCAGCGCATGGATCCCGCCGCTCAATTCCTCGGCAATCAATCCGTTGACCATCCGGTGGCGTTGCAGACGCGACTGCCCGGCAAACAGCGGCGACACGACCAGAACCCGGAAATGGCTTTCACCCGTGCCGGGAGACGAGCGGTGGCCAGCGTGTTTTTCGCTCTCGTTGACGACATCGAGGCGGTCGGGCTGCAATCCAACCATGAGTTTTTCGCGAATACGATTTTCCATCGACATTTAACCGGCTCTCGATCTTTCTTGGTCCAAAATCGTCCACAGACACGGACTACACCAGACGCCCTATGGTAGCGAAGTCACGCGGCGCCTTTCGCGCGTCACTCGGCTTGTGCGGCCCCCGTTAGATGATCATACTTAGCGCCATGAAGCTCGAACTCGAAATACTTCGATAGCATCCGCGTCGGACCCAAACGGTCCCGCGAGGAAGAAAAGCGCTCGGGCGGACCGCGGTGCCAGCGCAAGGGCTGCGACCAGCCTGCGACACATCGCGCGCCGAAGGGCCGGGGCCGCGACGGCGAATACTTCAGTTTCTGCGTCGATCACGTGCGCGAGTACAACGCGACCTATAATTATTTCGACGGCATGTCGGACATGGAAGTCGCCGACTTCCAAAAGGACGCCCTGACAGGCCATCGGCCGACGTGGAAGATGGGTGCCAATTCGTGGGCGCACGGAACAAAATCCGGCCGGCCCGAAGAACCCGGCGCCGGCGCCGAAGATGGCCCGCCGCCGACTAACGACTCGGGCGCGTTCTTTGCCTGGCGGGCCCGCCAATCCCGTGCTGAACCGGTTGAAAACCGCCGCCAATTGCGACCCTTGGAAAAGAAGGCGCTGCTAACCCTTGGGCTGAAGCACGGCGCCGGCAAGGACATCATCAAGGCGCGCTTCAAGGAACTGGTAAAACTCCACCACCCCGACGCGAACGGCGGCGATACGCGCTCCGAGGAGAAGTTGCGCGAGATCATTCAAGCCTATAATTACCTGAAACAGGCCGGTCTCGTCTGATCGTGCGCGCTTGGGTCCCCGAGCGGCCACGGGCGCGAGCCTCTAAAGCTTGGCGCTAGGCCGCGCCCATCCGGCACGCGTCGCATGATCCGCAAGGGCATCGCCGCGCGTTAGCCTTGCATCGCCCCTGAAGGACATTCCATGCGCGCGCCGACGACCCAGGCAACTTCCAAGGACATCGCTGGCCTGCCCGACATGAAGGTGTCGGTCCGCCAGCTCTTCGGCATTGAAACCGACATGGAAGTGCCGGCCTATTCCAAGGCCGAAGAACATGTGCCCGACCTCGACCCCGACTATCTCTTCAATCGCGACGTGACGCTGGCGATCCTCGCGGGCTTCAAGCACAACCGCCGCGTGATGGTGCAGGGCTACCACGGCACCGGTAAGTCCACCCATATCGAGCAAGTGGCCGCGCGGCTCAACTGGCCGTGCATTCGCGTCAATCTCGACAGCCACGTCAGCCGTATCGATCTCGTCGGCAAGGATGCCATCGTCCTCAAGGACGGCAAGCAGGTCACCGAGTTCCGCGAAGGCATACTCCCCTACTGCCTGCGGTCCAACACGGCACTCTGCTTCGACGAATATGATGCTGGCCGCCCGGATGTGATGTTCGTCATTCAGCGCGTGCTGGAAGTGTCGGGCAAGCTGACGCTGCTCGACCAGTCGAAGGTCATCAAACCGCATCCGGCCTTTCCGGCTGTTCGCCACGACGAACACCATCGGTCTGGGCGATACGTCCGGCCTCTATCACGGTACGCAGCAGATCAACCAAGGTCAGATGGACCGCTGGTCGATCGTCACGACGCTCAACTATCTGCCCCACGATGACGAGGTGAAGATCGTCCTCTCCAAGGTCAAGTCGTTCGCCAAGTCGGAAGCCAAGCGCAAGCAGGTGGGCGCGATGGTGCGCGTGGCCGACCTGACGCGTTCGGCCTTCATCAACGGGGACCTCTCCACCGTCATGAGCCCGCGCACGGTTATCACCTGGGCCGAAAACGCGGATATTTTCGGCGACATTGGTTTTGCCTTCCGGGTCACGTTCCTCAACAAGTGCGATGAACTCGAACGGCCACTGGTCGCCGAGTTCTATCAGCGCGCCTTCGGCGAAGAACTCCCCGAGAGCGCGGCGAATGTCGCGCTGAGCTAGAAGGCCGGGCACGATGCAGCCAGCGTCCGCCGCACATGCGCGATACGACGAGTGGCTCACCTACATTTTCGGCCGCGCGGCCGAGGACGACGATCCGTTCAGCATGGATTGGAGTTTTGCGGCTACGCCTGTCGAGGTGGCCGACTTGATGAGGTCCACTTTTTTGCATTCGGGCAGAGATCTTATGGCCTACTCGGACCGGCAGGTGTCGCTTGGGCTGCAGGCCTTGCTGTTTGGCAACTATGCCGGCTTCGCGCATGCCGTGGCGGGCGCGGATGTCAATGACGCGCTCAAATCCGAAGTCGTGAAATCGCTGTTGCCGCTCTACAAGGATTGTCTTGCAAAGCGCTGTCCGCCGGTTCTCGGGCACCGCAACGAAAGTGCTGGCAATCCGCTGGAATTCGTCACCTACATGTTTTGGGATGTCAGTCCCTTCGATGTGATGGCATTCCGTACGCCATCTTGCACTGAAGCCCTTGTAGAGGTGTTGACGGCGGCGCTTCGATTGCCGAACGATGCCTGCGTCGAGAGCGCGCTGCATGGCCTTGGCCATTTTCCGCGACAGCTTCGTCACCGTGCCGAGACCGCGATTGACGATTGGCTATCGGAAACGCCGGCCGTACGATCCGAACTGTTATCCTACGCCCGTGCGGCAAGATCGGGATGCATCCAGTGAGCCCTCCTCCCAAACGCCGGGAATCTCCATCCGAACCGCTGAAGCGGGTCATCGGGCTGACGGTGCGAGCGGTCGCGGGCGACGATGAGGTCAACGTCGATTTCGCTCCCGGCAGGCCGCAGATCGAAGGCCATCACGTTCAGTTGCCGGAGCCGGCGCGCGTCCCTACAGCCCGTGAGATCGCTGTCGTGCGTGGCTGGGCTGATAGCTTGGCGCTGACCCTTGCCTGCCATGACACAAAGCTCCACCAGAAACTGGCTCCAGCCACGGGCGATGCACGCGCCGTCTACGAAGCCATGGAGCGCGCGCGTGTGGAAGCAATCGGCGCGAACCGCATGGACGGCATGGCCGACAACCTCGCCGCCAAGTGCGAAGAGCAGTACGCGCATGGCCGCTTCGCCAATGTCTCCTCGCGGGAGGAAGCCCCGCTCGAAGAGGCGCTGGCCCTGATCATGCGCGAACGGCTCACCGGCCGCCCCCCGCCGGCCTCGGCCAAGGCACTGACGGATGTGTGGCGTCCCGTTCTCGAAACACGCTGCGGCAAGACCTTGAAGCAGCTGGCCGCCAAGTCGAACGATCAGGAGGCCTTCGGGCGTCTGGTGCGCGAATTGCTGCGCACGCTGGAAATGGCCGACAAGCCACAGGACGGCGAACGGGACGAAAGCGAAGACGAGCAGGAACAGAACCCCGACGGCGGAGACCAGGATACGGAAGGCGAGGAAGAGACCAACCAGGGCGAACAGGACGCCGGCCAGGATCGCGACACCGAGGGTCAGGAAGGCGACACCACCGAGGCCTCCGACGCTGGCGAGATGCAGGACATCGACAGCGATTCCGAAGGCGAAGCGGAAAGCGACACCGCCGAACCATGGCGCCCCAACCTCTCTGTTCTCGATGCGCCGGAACACTTCGGCTACAAAATTTTCTCAACCGAGACGGATGAAGTCGTCGAAGCCGAGAAGCTCTCCACGCCTGAAGAACTCGATCGGCTGCGCGCTTTCCTCGATAAGGAGCTGCGCGTTCTGGCTTCAACCGTGTCGCGGCTGGCGAACCGGCTGCAGCGGCGGCTGCTCGCCAAGCAGAACCGCGCCTGGGATTTCGACTTGGAGGAAGGCGCACTCGACCCCGCCCGCTTGACGCGTATCATCATTGATCCGATGCACGCGCTGTCGTTCATGCGGGAACGCGACACCGATTTCCGCGACACCGTTGTGACGCTCCTGATCGACAATTCCGGTTCCATGCGGGGCCGCCCGATCATGGTCGCCGCCTGCTGCGCCGATATTCTTGCGCGCACCCTGGAGCGCTGCGGCGTCAAGGTGGAGATCCTCGGCTTCACCACCAAGGCGTGGAAGGGCGGCGAAGCGCGCGAGCGCTGGCTTGGGCGCGGGCAAGCCCCCCAACCCGGGACGTCTCAACGACCTGCGCCACATCATCTACAAGACCGCCGATGCGCCGTGGCGCCGGGCCAAACGCTCACTTGCACTCATGATGCGCGAGGGCCTGCTGAAGGAAAACATCGACGGCGAGGCGCTGACGTGGGCCCATGCGCGATTGCTCGCCCGGCCAGAACAGCGTCGCATCCTGATGATGATCTCGGATGGCGCGCCGGTCGACGATTCCACGTTGTCGGTGAACTCCGGCAGCTACCTCGAGCACCACCTGCGTCAGGTCATCCACGAAATCGAGACCCGCTCGCCGGTGGAGCTGATCGCCATCGGCATCGGCCACGACGTGACGCGGTATTATCGCCGCGCGGTAACGATCACCGACGCCAGCGAACTGGCCGGCGCCATGACTGATAAGCTGGTCGAGCTCTTCGAGGAAAAGGACGCCTCACCTGCGAAATCAACCGAGCGGCGAAAGTCGCGCGCGATTCACTAGCGGCGAGATAGCTGGCAGCACTTCGCCCGCCCGCCCGCGTGATGGCCGGTCTGAAAAGCTATCCGGGATGGCACGTCAGGCGGCCTGTTCGGCGGTATTCAGCCGCGTGATGCGCAAAGCCGAGATTTTGTTGCGTGTCTTGCGCAGGATCTCGAAGCGATAATTGTAGAAGGTGAAGACCTGACCCGGCTCGGGAATGGTCTGCGCCTCGTGAATCACAAGCCCCGCCAGGGTCGTCGCCTCGTCTTCCGGCAGGTTCCAATCCATGTGGCGGTTGAGATCGCGAATGGCGACCGTGCCGTCGACGTTTACGGTGCCATCGGCCTGCGGCCGGATGCTCATCTCATGGGTGTCGTGCTCGTCGGCGATCTGACCGACGATCTCTTCCAGGATGTCCTCGAGCGTGATGAGACCCTGCACCTCGCCGTACTCATCGACGACGAGCGCCATCTGCGCTTTTTTCTTGAGGAACTGATTGAGCTGGGTCTTGAGGCTGGTCGTGTCGGGGACAAACCACGGAGCCTGAGCGAAGCTCATGATGTCGAGCTTGGAAATATCCCAACCCACGCGCCCGAGCGCCGTCAGCAGATCCTTGGTGTGCAGGACCGCTACGATATTCTCCGGCTCATCCTTCCACAGCGGCATGCGCGTATACTGCGACTTCAGAATCTCGTCGATGATCTCTTGCGGGTCGCTATCGGCATCGAGCGTTTCCATCTTGGTGCGATGGATCATGATATCGGCAACCTGCAGATCCTTAAGATCGAGCACGCCACCTAGCATTTCGGCGTCGTGCCGCAGCACGGTGCCTTCCTTGGCCTGAAGATCGATAGTGCCACGAATCTCGTCGTGGGCCGCCAGGATGTTGGCCGCGTCGTCACGCCTACTCGGCGTCAGTTTGAGGATGACCGATACGATCACCTCGATCAGCATCACGGCCGGCCGCAACACGATCATGATCACGCGCAGGACCGGAGCCACTGTCAGCGCGATGCGGTCGGAGTAGGCAATGGCGTAGGTCTTCGGCAGAACTTCGGAGAAGACGACGACGATGATTGTCATCACGATGGTCGCGTAAAAGACGCCGACCTCGCCGAACAGGCCGATCAACAGGCTCGTCGTCACGGCAGAGGCCATGATGTTCACGAGGTTGTTGCCCAAGAGGATGGTGCTTATCAAGCGCTCTGGACGCGCCAGCAGACGATTGACCAGCCGCGCCCTCTCGTTGCCTTCCTGCTCCAGCGAATGCAACCGGGCGCGCGACGCGGCCGTCAGTGCCGTTTCAGAACCGGAAAAGAACGCGGAAAGGATCAGGAGAAAAACAATGGCGGCGAGTGTCAGAAGAATTTCGGGAGACATGGATCTTTTCGTTGGGTTGATTGGTCGGATCGGTGAAATGACCGCTGGCCGGGTACAGCCCGGGCGGCCTTAGGCACGTAGAATGCGTGCTGAGCACCCTACCATGGTTGCGCGCAGGACGCATGTGGGAGGCATTTTTGCCTGAACAAGCAAAAGGTTGTCTTAACCGGCGATTTCCTTGGCAAGGAACCCGCGCACCGCCTCGGGGTCGACGTCACGAGCGACGAAGGCCTGTCCGATCCCGCGAACCAGTATGAACGTCAACGTGCCGTTGCGGACTTTCTTGTCCTGGCCCATCAGGGCGAGCAACGTGTCGGCGTCGGCCTTGCCACCGGGGATATCGGCGAGGCGCGTGGGTAGCCCAACGGCGGTAAGATGCGTGGCAACGCGATGTGCGGTGCCCGGCGGGCAAAGCCCCTGCGCTTCGGAGAAGCGAAATGCCTGCGCCATGCCGATGGCGACACCTTCGCCGTGCAACAGCCGGTCGGAGTAGCCGGTCCAGGCTTCTAGCGCATGGCCGAACGTATGCCCCAGGTTGAGCAGGGCGCGGTCGCCGGTTTCCAATTCGTCGCGGGCGACGATCGCGGCCTTGGCCTTCACACTGGTCTCGATGGCGCGCGTCAGATCGGGGCCCGAATTGCCGAATACGCCCTGCCAGTGCGCGTCCAGCCAATCGAAAAACGGCGCATCGCCCAGCAGCCCGTACTTCACCACCTCGGCGTACCCCGCGCGCATCTCGCGGGGCGGCAGCGTAGTCAGCACGTCCGTATCGGCAATGACGAGGCTCGGCTGATGAAACACACCGATAAGGTTTTTGCCTTGGGGCGTATTGATGCCGGTCTTGCCGCCGACGGAACTATCGACCTGGGCAAGCAGCGATGTCGGGATTTGCACGAAGCGCACGCCGCGGCGCAAAATTCCCGCCGCAAATCCGGCCAGATCGCCGATGACACCCCCGCCGAAAGCGACGACGAGATCGCCGCGCTCCAGGCCCATTTTCAGAAGCGCTTCGCTAAGCTCGGTCAAACGCGCGAAACACTTGGTCGCTTCGCCAGCGGGCAGCACGATCGAGCCGGCGTGACGGCCTTCGGCCCGCAACGCCGCCTCTAAGGTCCCTAGATGATGGGCGGCCACGTTCTCGTCGGTGACAATGCCGCATTTGGCCTTGCCGATCCGCGTCGCGATGAGGCGCCCTGCCTCGTTCAGCAAGCCCGGCCCAATGAGCACGTCATAGCTGCGCGCGCCGAGGACGACGGGCACGGTCTTTTCAGCACGCGTCAGGGCATTCATGGAGTGGGCGAGCGTCGGCATGGGCGAGCGGTTTCCGGGTTGAAAGGCCGTTGGTCCGGCATATCAGGCCGGTGCGGCGGACGCCAGAGACAGCTTGGCCCGGATCGCGGCCATGGCCTCGCTGACGATCACATCGTGGGGAACGTCACGGCTCTCAAGTGTTATGTCGGCTTCGGCGTAGACGGGATAGCGCTTGTCCATGAGGTCGCGCATTACGGCTTCGGGGTCCGCTGTCTTCAGAAGCGGGCGCGTTTCGCGTTTCGAGACCCGGCGCATCAGGACGGGCAGATCAGCCCGCAGCCAGACGGAAATGCCCCGCTCCTTGATCTTGGCACGGGTCTCGGGATTGATGAACGCGCCTCCGCCCGTGGCCAAAACCTGGGGGCCGTTACCCAGCAGCCGCGCGATGACCCGGCGCTCGCCGTCACGGAAATAGGCTTCCCCGTGGTCGGTGAAAATTTCCACGATGGATTTCGCCGCGACGCGTTCGATTTCTTCGTCCGCATCGACGAAGGCGAGGCCCAAGTTTCGAGGCGAGACGCCGCCCGACGGAGGATTTTCCACAGCCCATCAAGCCGACAAGCACGATCGACCGGTCACCGAGGAGTGTGACCAGAGTCTCCGCTCCATTGTTGTCCCTGGCGTCACCCATGGCGCTCAGACCTCGTATCGAACCGAATCATGACACCATGATTTATGACGGCGGGACCGGACCCCTATCGATCTGGCCCCGTGTATCGCGCAAAGCCGTTCGAATTTCAATTTTTGGATTGCGTACCGGAAACTGGATAAGCCCGGTTGCCTAGGGCATAGTCCGAATGGGGACCCCAGGGCGACCCGGACATAATGGCGCCAACTTGAACACCGATTAGTCAGGCGAAACGGACCCATCAGCATGCCGAGCCTCTTTCGTCTTCTTATCGTTGTCGGCATGATCGGCGGGATCGCTACGGCTGGATTCTACATTCTGGCCACCAAGTACGAGCCGGTTCAGCAGGAAGAAGTCAAAGTCGTGCCCGGCGTCAAAATCCGTAAAGAATGAGCCCGTCCGGCCATGCGCTCCCTCACACGCCCGATGGCGAGCCTCGGCTTCGCTGCGGTCACGGTCCTCAACACAGCGGCGCTCGCTCAGGGTATTCCATCGCCTTTCGGCGACCCTGAAACCAGCCGGCCGCCCCCGCGCGTCCAGAAACCCAATCCAGCCACGAGTGATGCGGGCCAGCCGCCGGCGGGAGCCTACGGCATGGCCACCGATGGGCGGGCGGCGACCGGCACCATCGAACGTTCCGAATTGCCACCGCCCCCCGTTGCCGCCGATCCGCCGGCACCCACACGCACCGGACCCGCGCCAACATGGTCAGCCTCGCCTGAGCCCGGTCCCCGGATGGCGCCCGAGCGTACGGTCATGCGCCGCGACCTCGCCCCGGTCATGGCCGGTGATGGATCGGGAGTCCCGCATGAACTGTGGCGTGGGCTCACCGTCGACGGCATCGAAAAACTATTCGCGGCGCTGGAAATTCCCCCGCGCTCGCCCGCGCTGCATCGCCTGTTCCGCCGTCTGGTCACCTCCGACGTGCCGCCTCCAGCGGGCGGCTCCAGCGATCCGCGCTTCACCGCGCTGCGCGTCGAAGCCCTCGACCGGTCCGGTCTGATCGAAGCCGCCAAACGCATGCTGGCGCAGGATCCGGCCACCGCGTCCGATCCCACGCTGTCGGTCCTGGCCGCCCGCAATGCGATCGCCACCGGCGACAAGGACGCCGCGTGCCGCAATGCCCAGTCCGTTGGCGCCGCCACGGCACAGCTTCCGGTTCGTTTGAAGGGCCAAGCCATCCTGATCCGCGCGTACTGCGCGGTGCTCGCCGGTCAACGGCATTCCGCCGAACTCCAGGTCGCCCTGGCGCGCGACGAGGGCCTGACCGACGTTCCCGGACTAGACGCCATCGACGCCATCACATCCGGTGCGAAGCCGACGATCAGGAAGGGTGAAAAGGCCGGCGTCGTGGATTGGCGCATCTTGGAGATTGCCGGGCCCGTCGACGCCGCATTGGTTCTGGCCAACGCCACGCCCGGGCTCCTCGCCGTCATCGCCCGCGACGACGGCACCGATCCGACATTGCGACTGGCTGCCGCCGAAAGCGCGGCCCGGCTCAACGCCATCGACGCCGCCGATCTGGGCGATGCCTACCGCCGGTTCCAAGGCGGCAGTGGCGCGGCTCAAGCCGACGCCAGCGACGACGCGGGACCTGGCGCCATGCGCAGGGCCGCACTGTTTCAGGCCGCCGCTGCCGAACGCACGCCCTTGAAGAAGGCCCGGCTCATCCGCAGCTTTCTCGACGACGCCCAACGCAGCGGCTTGTATTGGCCGGCACTGCAAATGATCGGGCCTTCCATATCCGGCATGCCGCGCATTCCCGAAATCGGCTGGTTCACAGAGACCGCCATCGAGTTGGCCTTGGCCTCGGGCAACGTCGATGGCGCGCGGGCCTGGAGCGCATTCGGCGACAGTCTCGATGGGCCCGACGCCACACGGCGCGAAGGATATACGCACTGGCAGGCGCTGGCTGACTTGACCGATCCCGCGCCCGGGCAGGACCGCGCGCGCCATCTGGTGGATCTGGTGGAGCCCGCAGGTCGCGGACGGTTCGCGCCCGAGGTGCTGCATAAACTTGCGACCGTTCTGGATGCGCTCGACATCCAGGTGCCGATTCCGCTTTGGGACATCGCCAGCCGCACGCCGCAGCCTGCCGGCGGCCATCTGCCAGAAACCGGCGTCTTGAGTGAACTTGCCGACGCGTCGAAGAAACAGGAATTCGGCCGCACGGTCCTCTTGGCCATGCAGGCCCTGGGGCCCAACGGCGCGGAGGGCGCGCACATCATCGCGCTTGGTGACAGCATCCGCGCCCTGCGCCGCGCCGGACTGGAAAGCGATGCACGCCAACTGGCACTGGAAGCCGTCTTCGCCGGGTGGCCGCGCGGGCGAGGAAGTTGAGCCATGGAAACCGGCAAGGCGGCCACCGCTGACAGTCCGATTGCCGCGTTTCTGGAAATGCTGGCCGCCGAGCGCGGCGCCGCACGCAACACGCTCGATGCCTATCGGCGCGACCTGGAAAGTTTTGCGGCGTTTCTGACCGCCCGCAAGCGGTCGATACCCGATGCGGATCGCACCGACATTGCCGCGTTCATGGAAGCCGCCGGCAGAACCGGGCTTTCGCCTGCCACACGAGCGCGGCAACTCTCGGCCGTGCGCCAGCTGTACAAGTATCTGGAGGCCGACGGTATCATTACGGAAAACCCCGCGATGGGGTCGCGTGCGCCCAAGCGTTCCCGTCCGTTGCCCAAGACCTTGTCCGTAGCCGAAGTTGACCGATTGATCGGCGCGGCCTCACGCGCCACGGAAGGCCAGACCGGACGCGAACTGGCGCGCACGGTGCGGTTTCACACGCTGCTGGAAATTCTCTACGCCACGGGAATGCGGGTGAGCGAACTGGTTTCGCTGCCGCGCCGCGTGTTGACCGGAGATCCGCGCGTTCTCACCATCACCGGCAAGGGTGGCCGCGAGCGTCTGGTACCGCTGAATTCATCGGCACGGGCCGCGCTCGATCGCTATCTCGCGCTTGGAACCGATCCAGACCATGGGCTCACACCCGCCGTGCAGACCCGCTGGCTTTTTCCCTCGCGCAGCGCCGAAGGACATCTGACACGCCAGCGCTTCGCCATTGACCTCAAGGAGACGGCCCTTGCCGCTGGGCTCGATCCGCAACGCGTATCACCGCATGTGTTGCGGCATGCCTTCGCCAGTCACTTGCTCGATCGCGGGGCCGACCTGCGCACGGTGCAGCAGCTTCTGGGACATGCCGATATCTCCACCACCGAGATCTACACGCATGTGCTGGAAGAGCGGCTGAAGAAGATCGTTTTCGAGCACCACCCTCTCGCTGGCCGGACCTGACGTCAGAGCGCCACGCCGGCCGCATTTCGCCAACGGCCTCCGGCCGCACTTCGGCATCGGCCTCCGGCCGCATTTCGGCATCGGCCTCCGGCCTCAATGACCGAACGCTGCTTGCGTAACCTCTGCGATACCCGTTCGCATGGCATCCATGACCCCCGGCTCGGTCATGGCATGTCCCGCCTGCTCCACCATTTGCAGACGGCACGTGCCCCACGCCCGCGCAATGGCGGCGGCGGCGGCCGGCGGACAGAGCAGATCGTAGCGCCCCTGAACCAAGACGCCCGGAATGCCGCGCAAACGCCACGCATTGTTTTCGAGTTGATCCGGCGTCAGAAAAAACTGGTTGGCGATGTAGTGCGCTTCCATCAGTGCCGTCGGCGGCATCCGGTCGTCCGCCGCGGCGGCACGCGCCAAATCGGGTGTGGCGGCGTTTAGTTCCGAGAGCGTGCGCTCGTAGGC
The DNA here is from genome assembly GCA_963786675.1 of uncultured Alphaproteobacteria bacterium. Taxonomy (GTDB): domain Bacteria; phylum Pseudomonadota; class Alphaproteobacteria; order Rhizobiales; family Hyphomicrobiaceae; genus JAGVSR01. The sequence continues at coordinate 427,207 of CAWAZY010000004.1, forward strand.
ATGCCAAACGTGGGCGGCGGGCCGGTGCACGGCCGGGTCCGGGTCCGTCAGGCGCGCGACGTAGGCCTGGATCGGGTCAGCGCGCTCGCTTTCCGGTAACTGGCCGACAAACGCGTCATACAGCTCGGGACGGAACCGGCGCGGGCCATCGATGAAAGCCCAGGCGACTTCGCTGGCAGTCCCGAGGAAGATGGCGCGCAGCACAATGCCGGCGACCCGTTCGGGATGGGCTTGCGCATAGGCGAGGCCCAAGGTCGATCCCCAGGAGCCGCCGACGACGATCCAGCGGTCGATCCCCAGATGCGCGCGAATGGCTTCGATGTCGGCGATCTGATGCGCCGTCGTATTGGCCTGTCGCGACAGATAGGGATGGCTGCGCCCAGCGCCGCGCTGATCGAACAGGATCGCGTGATGGCGCTCGGGATCAAATAGCTCGCGATGCGTGTGCTGCGATCCGCTGCCCGGTCCCCCGTGCAGGAATATCGCAGGGATACCGCCGGCCCGGCCAACCTGCTCCACATAGAGCCAATGCCCGTCGCCCACGCTCAACATGCGCGCATCGAAAGGCCGGAGGATGGGACGCGGGTCGGTCATGCCTGATCCGTCAGTGCGCCGAAGCGCCCGATGCCCCTATGCCTGTTTCAGATCGAACGAGCTGTGCCGGAAAGGCCGCCCGCTCGGCGTCGCCCCGTGCACTGCGATCGAGGCGCGAGACGATCCAGATGGTGGCGAATGCCGCCGTGACTGAGAAGAGCGCCGGATTGTCATAGGGGAAGATGGCCTGCTCGAACCCCAGCGTCGTGACCCAGACCGCGGGGCTCAATATGACGCAAGCAACGGCCATGATCAGCCCCAGCGCCCCACCGGCGATCGCGCCGCGCGTCGTCGTGCCCGACCAATGCAAACTCATCAGCAGGACAGGGAAATTGCAGCTCGCAGCCACCGCGAACGCCAGCCCCACCATGAACGCCACGTTTTGCTCTTCGAAGATGTAGCCGAGGAAAATCGCGATCAGTCCAATGACGACAGCGGAGATTTTCGAAAGCCGCACTTCGGTGTGTTCGGTCACGGGTTCGCGCGCAAACACATTGGCATAGAGATCATGGCTGACAGCCGAGGCCCCGGCCAATGTCAGGCCGGCGACGACCGCAAGAATGGTTGCGAACGCCACGGCGGATATGAAACCAAGAAAAAGCGAGCCACCCACCGCGTTGGCCAAATGCACAGCGGCCATGTTGGTGCCGCCTTGCAAGTCGGAAACCTTGTTGTAGGTTCCGTCGGCGGCGACGCCATAATAAGCCGGATCGCTCATCAGAAGCGTGATAGCCCCGAAGCCGATGATAAACGTGAGAATATAAAAGTAGCCGATGAAGCCGGTGGCATAGAGCACCGATTTGCGCGCGGTGCGCGCATCGGGAACCGTGAAGAAGCGCATGAGGATATGCGGCAGGCCGGCCGTGCCGAACATCAGCGCGACGCCGAGCGAAATGGCGGAAACCGGATCGGAGACAAGTTTTCCGGGCGCCATGATGGTCAGGCCTCCGGGATGGACGTCGGTTGCGGCCTTGAACATCGCTTCGGGTGAGAACCCGAACCTCGCCAGCACCATGTAGGCCATGAACGACGCGCCGCCAAGCAGCAGACAGGCCTTGATGATCTGCACCCAGGTGGTGGCGATCATGCCGCCGAACGCGACGTAGCTGATCATCAAAACGCCGACCATGATGATCGCGTAAAGGTAATCCAGGCCAAACAGCAATTCGATCAGCTTCCCCGCGCCGACCATTTGCGCGATGAGGTACAGCGACACCACAGACAGCGACCCGGTTGCGGAGAGAACGCGAAGCGGCTTGGGATCGAGCCGGAACGCGGCCACATCGGCAAACGTGTACTTGCCCAGATTGCGCAACTGCTCGGCGATGAGAAACATGACGATCGGCCAGCCGACCAGAAACCCGACCGAGTAGATCAGCCCGTCGTAGCCCGACGAAAAGACCAGCGCTGAGATCCCCAGGAACGACGCGGCGGACATGTAGTCGCCCGCGATCGCCAGGCCATTCTGCAACCCCGTGATGCCGCCGCCTGCCGCATAGAAATCCGACGCCGTACGCGCGCGCGACGCGGCCCATTTGGTAATACCCAACGTCGCGACCACGAAAACGAGGAACATGGCGATCGCCGAAACATTAAGCGGCTGCTTATCGCCCCCGTCGATCGGCCCCGCGGCCAAGGCACCCGAAGCATAAAGCGCAAGAGTGAGAGAAGCCCCCACGCACAACAGTGCGGCGGTGAGGTTTTCGCGAGGTATTTTCACTGGTGGCGCTCCACAATCGATCGCGTCGCGGCATCGAACATGGCGTTTGCGCGCAGAACGTAGATGGCGGTGAGAGCGAAGGCGGCGAGGATGACCAGCATCCCGACGACCAGCCCGACGGTCAAGGTTCCCTCTCCTGCCGGCTGTCCCAGCAGACCAGGCAGGAAGGCGACAAGCGCGATGAAGCCAAAATAGACTACACACATGGCAGCCGCGAGCCCCCAGCAGAACCGAGCCCGGCTGGCCACGACCGCCTGGAATGCCGGATCCGCTAGAATCCGGCTAACCCGGTCCCCGTTCGAAGATGTCACGCGAAGTCCTCCCTCTCGGCCGGTCTTGACGCCGGACCTTGGCGGCAACTCTAGCGCATCGCATCTTGCGCGCCACCCCTCTGGTTGCTTTGCCGTGAAAGATTTGGGTGGCTCTCCAGGATTGGAGGGTCCGGTCAATCGTCGCGATGCTTAAGCCGCCCTTCCGCCACGCCGAGAGCATCAGAGAGACGGGCCGTCGCCGATCCCGGCTTCAGCGGCTTTTGCTGGCTCTCATGCGGCGACCACGCCGTCATTACCAGAAGTTCGAACGTCGCCGGGATGCGGCCATCGGGGTCCGCGAAGCGGTCCGCATAGATCTCCACGGCACGGCCCAGCAGCCGTCGGCTGACCGGTGTCCGGCTGCGGTCCGTCATCACGTTGCCCGCGCCCATGGCCCTGAGATCCTGCATCAATGCCAGCACCGATCCATATCGAACCTTGAAGACATCGGCGTCGACAACGGGCAGCGCGAACCCGGCGCGTTGCAGAAGCCCCCCCAAATCGCGCACATCGGCAAAGGGCGACACGCGCGGCGACACGCCGCCCCGGACCTCGGTCTCCGCCGCGATCCAGGCCTGACGCAGTTCGGTCAGCGTCGTGCCGCCGAAGAGCCCGCCAAGGAACAATCCATCCGGACGCAGGACCTGCCGGATCTGCAGTAGAACGCCGGGCAGATCGTTGACGAATTGAAACGTCGGCCCCGCGACTGCAAGGTCAAATGATCCTGGCGCGAAGGGCAGGGCCTCTTCGTCGGCAACCACGCCCGCGCTGACCCGCCCGGACAGCATCTCCGCTATCGTTTCGGTTTCGACGAGATGTTCGAACTGGTGCACGCTTTGCAGCTTGGCCGCGATCCGGCCACGGTGTGCGCCGGCAACAAGCACGTGTTGGAATGTGCGCTGGATAAACGCCAGGCGATCCGTCACGTCCTCGGAAAATCGCTCGAGAAGAAAGTCAGGCCCGGATCCTGCAAGAGCAGCAAGGGCTGCACGCGCCCGGCGTTGACGCAACAGAGCGCGATCGAAAATGTGAGGTGCGCCGCTCATGAAGTCATCCGATCGTATCCGTCATTGGCCCGGCCATGTCCCTACGTCGTCCAAGCGAGCGTGATATCCGCCCATCGCATCACAGGGCTCGCCTAGCATGCCAAGTCGCGGTATTATAGTTTATGCCGGACAGCGATCCCAGAAGCCTTCGTACACCGCCACTTCGGCGGATGGGCCATGCGATGCGCGCCCGGGTCGGCTCTGCGCTGGCGCAGATGAGCGACCTCGTTGTGCCGCCGGCGTGTCTCTCCTGTCGCGAACCTATGACGGCCCACGATACATTGTGCGCCGCCTGCTGGACGGAAATCGATTTCATCCGCCCACCCTTGTGCGACAAGCTCGGATTGCCGTTGCCCTTTGCCACCGGCGATGTCTGTCTGTCGGCGGCCGCGATGGCCGACCCGCCCGTCTATGATCGCACGCGGGCGGTGGCGCATTACACGGGCCTTATGCGGCGGCTCATTCACGAGTTGAAGTTCCACGACCGAGACGAACTTGTTCGATTACTTGGCGGCTGGCTCTCGGAAGCGGGTTCCGGGCTCCTGAGCGACGCTGATCTCATCGTTCCGGTGCCGCTCAGCCGGATGCGGTTGATGCACCGCCGCTTCAATCAATCCGCCCGGCTGGCCCAGGACGTCTCCCGGCGCACCCACGTCGCCTTCGATCCCCTGTCGCTGATCCGTGTGAGAGCCACCGCGTCGCAAGTCGGCTTGTCGCGGACGGAACGCATCGAGAATGTGCGCAGCGCCTTCGCGGTGCCGGACCAGCGGCGCGGTTGCATCGAGGGCCGACGCATCGTGCTGCTGGATGACGTGGTGACCACCGGGGCGACAGTCTCGGCAGCCACGCGCGTGCTGCGCAATGCCGGAGCGGACCGGGTCGACGTGCTGGCCTTGGCGCTGGCGACCGGCGAGGGCCTCGACTGAGGCCGAGGGGCGGCCTCCAGTGCCCGCGCAGGTGTGAAAATGCACGCAATTGTGGCCTGCGGGGTTGGCGAATTGCGCGCGAATGACCATAATTGCAGTGAAATCAAAACACCCGGCCAAGGATAGACGCTGCGATGCAGAAGATCGTGATCTACACAGCCTCCCTCTGCCCCTACTGTCATCTCGCAAAGGAGCTGTTGCGGACCAAGGGTGCCGAGTTCGAGGAAGTCGACGTGACCGGACGGTCCGACCTGCGCGCGGCGATGGCCGCAAAGGCCGGCGGACGCTCCACCGTCCCTCAGATCTGGATTGGCGAAACCCACGTCGGGGGCTGTGACGATCTGCACGAACTCGACCGCGACGGTAAACTCGACAGCCTGATCGCCGCCTGATCACGCCACTTCACCGACACTCCACGGCCTAGACCGCCATCCACCCGAAAAATTTTCCCCAACGAGAGACCATGACCAGCGATTCTCCGCGTCCGCGCTTCCGCGCCGCCCTTGTCCAGATGTGCTCGGGCCGCTCCGTCGATCCAAACGTCGCCGAAGCCGTGCGCCTGATCCGGGAAGCGGCGGCGGGAGGCGCGCATTATGTGCAGACGCCCGAGGTGACGACGCTCATGGAACTGGAGAGCGCGAAACTTTTCGCGGCGACGGCCCCGGAGGAAGAAAACCCCGCGCTGGTGGTATTCCAGGCACTGGCCCGTGAGCTGGCGATTTGGCTGCACATCGGGTCCATGCCGATCAAGCTCAGCCCGGCCAAGATTGCCAATCGCGCTTACGTCATCTCGCCGATGGGAGAGATCACGGCGCGCTACGACAAGATCCACATGTTCGATGTCGATTTGCCGGGCGGCGAGAGTTACCGCGAAAGCAAAAACTACGCGCCGGGCGAAAGTGCCGTGATCGCCAATTTGCCGTGGGGCAAGCTGGGCCTGTCGATCTGCTATGACCTGCGGTTTCCGCATCTCTACCGGACGCTGGCCAAATCCGGCGCCACGATGCTCGCCATTCCGGCCGCCTTCACAAAACTGACCGGCGAAGCGCACTGGCACACGCTGTTGCGTGCCCGCGCCATCGAATGCCAATGTTTCGTTTTCGCCGCCGCGCAGGGTGGCCGCCATGAGCACGGCCGTGAGACCTACGGGCACAGCCTCATCATCTCACCTTGGGGCCAGATCCTCGCCGAAGGCGGCGTGACGCCCGGGGTCATATTCGCCGACATCGACATGCAGGCTGTTACCGAGGCGCGCGCGCGCGTACCGTCGCTCGGCCACGACCGGCCGTTCAAGGTCGAAACCATGGGACCCGCGTAATCCGGAACGGCGTCGATTGGAACCCGTATCAGCGCGACTTGCTGTCCAGGCCGAGCGCCACCAGCGTGTGCCAGACCGCAGCTTCGACATCCGCAACTTTGAATAAGGCGCCATTGTAGCCGGCCGGCGTCCATTCCAGTACGCCCAGCACGGCCCGCCACACACCCCGGAAATGGCCCGCGCGATGGATAACGACCCGCCCCTCGTCATCGAGTTCTACGGCATAACCCTTCGCGATCAGGGTCGGGTCGACCCGCAGCCTCTCCAACAGCCGCAACTCCAATTCTTGATCGCTCATGCTACCTTACTCGATTGTTCAAAGTTTAGACAAATATATTGCAGAATATTTCTAGCGTTTGCTTGGAACACGCAAAGTTATTTGCTCTCATCTGCGAAGAAAGGGAAGGTAAATGCCGCGCATACCTTACGGGTTTGACTATGCGCAAAAACGACCTTTAACGATTTACGTTTTGAAGTGATGAGGCGTGCGCAGACGTAGTCGGGGCCCGCCGCCTTGCGCGCGTCTTCACAAGCCCGTCAAACCCAGTCCTTAAATGAAATCCAACTGGAGGCCGCGCGGGCCTCCGCAACGATCCGGTGCCCATGACCCATAAGCCCAGTGCCCCCAATCTGCCTTTCGACCAAAGCGAGGACCACTCGTCGAATCCGACAGGTCATGCGACCTTGGGGGACATCCTGGCCGAACGGCTGAACCGCCGCGATCTCATGCGCGGCGCATTGGCGGTCAGCGTGGCTGCAACTGCGTTAAGTCCATTGGCGCTGAAGCATGCGCGGCCGGCCATGGCCGGCGGAACTGACGGGGCCGGCGGAGCCGATGGAACCTTCAGCTTTGCGGAAGTCGCGGCGGGCTCCGATCACACCCATCATGTCGCGGAAAGCCATGCCGCCGACATTCTCATTCGTTGGGGCGATGCGGTTCTGCCGGGTGCGCCGCCATTCGATCCGCAGGCACAATCCGCTGACAAGCAGGCCGCGCAGTTCGGCTACAACAACGACTTCATTGGATTTCTACCGATCGGTAGCGGCTCCGACCATGGCCTGCTCGTGATCAACCACGAGTATACAAACGACGAACTCATGTTCCCTGGACTGGAGGGCCCGTCCCGGCCCGATCGCGTCGCGGCATTGTCCGAAGCGCAGGTCCGCACCGCCATGGCAGCCCACGGCGGCAGCGTGTTGGAAATCCGCCGCAGCGACGGACGTTGGACCATCGTGAGAGACTCGCGGTTCGCACGCCGCATCACCGCGACGACGCCCATGGACATCACAGGCCCCGCGGCCGGGCACGCTCTACTTAGGACATCCGCCGATCCCGAAGGCCGGACTGTGCTCGGCATGCTCAACAACTGCGCGGGCGGTGTGACGCCGTGGGGGACGTGGCTGACGTGCGAAGAGAACTTCAACTTCTATTTCTGGGGCAAGGCGATCGCCAATACGCTGCCTCAGGCTGAAGCCCTCGACCGTTACGGCGTTCCTGAAGACTATTATCCATGGGGCAAATACGAGGCGCGCTTTGATCTGGCCCGCGAACCAAATGAGTGCCATCGCTTCGGGTGGGTGGTCGAAATCGATCCGTTCGATCCCGCTTCCGTGCCCAAGAAGCGCACCGCACTTGGCCGTTTCAAACACGAGGGCGCCGGCAATATCGTCAACCGCGACGGACGCTTTGTCGTCTACCAGGGCGATGATCAACGCTTCGACTACGTCTACAAGTTCGTCACCGCGGGCAAGGTCGATCCTGCAAACCGGGCTGCCAATGCCGATCTGCTCGACAGTGGCACGCTGTACGTGGCCCGCTTCGACGCCGACGGGCGCGGACAGTGGCTGCCGCTGGTTGCGGGTGAGCCGAAACTCGCCGCGTTCAAGGATCAAGGCGAAATCCTAATCCACACGCGGCTCGCGGCCGATGCGCTCGGCGCGACGAAGATGGACCGGCCGGAAGACGTGGAAGCCAACCCGAAGACCGGCAAGGTCTACCTGATGCTGACCAACAACAAGGAGCGCAAGACCTCCGGCAAAAAGGGGATCGATGCCGCCAATCCGCGCGCTGAAAACCGCTTCGGGCACATCATCGAAATCACGCCGGACGATGGCGACCACGCCGCGGAGGGTTTCAGCTGGGAGATCCTGGTACGCTGCGGCGACCCCGCCATTGCCGAGGTCGGCGCGACGTTCAATCCCGCCACATCGCGCGACGGCTGGTTCGGCATGCCCGACAACTGTGCCATCGACGCCGACGGCCGGTTGTGGATCGCGACCGACGGCAACAATCTCAAGGCGACGGGCCGGGCCGATGGATTGTTCGCCTTGGAGACCGACGGCCCCTTGCGCGGCACCTCCCGTCTCTTCTTCCGCTGTCCGGACGGGGCGGAGTTGTGCGGGCCGTGCTTCACCCCCGATCTGGATACGCTGTTCGTGGCGGTCCAGCATCCTGGCGAGTCGGAAGACCCTAAATTTGCAGCAACCTTCGAAGCGCCTACGACGCGCTGGCCAGACTTCGATCCGCAGATGCCGCCCCGACCCAGCGTGGTGGCCATCACCCGCACCGGGGGCGGCAAAATCGGCTAGGACTTTGGCCTGCGGGCCCAGCATTGAGGCTGGTGGGCCACATTCTGATTAAGGCATTGATTTAAATGAATATATATCGCTATTTTCCATGATGCAGATCAGGCGGCGCAGCGTGGCATGTTCGCGCTGCAGCATCTGGATTGCTGCTATGCAGCATTGGCAGTTTATATAGATCCTTCAGCACCTTAAATATCGTCCGTCGGCGTGCTGGAGAGTGGCCCGCAAGAACGGCCCGGCAGCCTGTCCCGACGATCATGAAAGGACTGCCAAATGACGACGTTAAACATCACCGCGCTCACCACGGCCACGGGTTTCCAAATGGAAGTCAGGCCCGCGCAAGCTGCCGATAAGGACGCCCTGGGCGCCTTTTTCGAGCATGTGTCGAAGGAAGACCTCCGCTTCCGGTTCCTGAGTGCCATCCAGCATGTGCCCGATAAGCAGATTGCGGCCATGACCGATGTTGATCATCGCCGGACCGAGGACTTCCTGGCCTTCGCCCCGGGCAGCACGCGCATCATTGCCAACGTCATGCTGGCCGCCGACGTGGCGCTGAACGTGGCGGAAGTGGCTGTTGCCGTCGATGCTGCGTACAAGGATCGCGGCATCGAGGAAGCCTTGCTGACGCATGCCGCCCAGGCCGCCAAAGCCCGCGGCATCAAGAAGCTTCAGTCGATTGAAAGCCGGGAAAATCATGCCGGCATCGCCCTGGAGAACAAACTGGGCTTCTCCGCCCATGGAATCGAGGGAGACCCGATGCTCGTCCTGTTGGAGGCACGCCTCGACGACGCCGCCTAGGCGCAGGCGGGCCTCAAGACCGAGACATCTACACGGGGATTGGCGCGGCAGCGCCGGTCCCCGCTTCCACGTCAAGTTGCCGCTTCAAGCGGCTCACCCCTTGCCCAACAGGCTGAGGCAGGTACAAACAGGTCCGGTAGGGAGCCCCTCACGCCCCCCCAAACCGGAGACCCCTCGACAATGAACGTGCACGCCAAGCCCGAGACGGCTTTCGCCCGCTCCATCCGGCATGATTGGACGCGTGAGGAAGCCTTGGCGATCCACGATCTTCCGTTGATGGATCTTCTGTTTCGCGCGCAGACGGTCCACCGTCAGACCTTTGACGCCAACCGCGTGCAGATGAGCCGGCTCTTGTCGATCAAGACCGGCGGCTGCGCAGAGGATTGCGGCTACTGCTCCCAGTCGGCCCATCACGAGTCGGGCCTCAAGGCGTCCAAGCTGATGGAAGTCGAGCGGGTGCTCGCCGAAGCGCGCAAAGCCAAGGAGACCGGCGCGACGCGCTATTGCATGGGCGCGGCCTGGCGCGAACCCAAGGACCGCGACATGGGCGCCATCGTCGCCATGATCCAGGGCGTGAAAGCCATGGGCATGGAAACCTGCATGACGCTCGGCATGCTGTCGGATGATCAGGTCGTGGCGCTGCGCGACGCCGGCCTCGACTACTACAATCACAACGTCGATACGTCCGAACGCTACTATCCGCAGGTGATCAAGACGCGCACCTACGCCGACCGGCTGAACACGCTGGAGCGCGTGCGCGAAGCGGGCATGAAAGTATGCTCGGGCGGGATCATGGGTCTGGGCGAGGAGACAGCCGACCGCGTCGATATGCTGGTCACGCTGGCCAATCTCAGCGAGCATCCCGAAAGCGTACCGATCAACATGCTGATCGCCATTCCCGGCACGCCGCTTGAGAACACGGACAAGATCGACCCAATCGCGTTCGTGCGCATCATCGCCACGGCCCGTATTCTGATGCCGGCGTCCTATGTGCGCCTGTCCGCCGGGCGCACCGAGATGAGCGACGAGATGCAAGCCCTGTGCTTCTTCGCCGGCGCCAATTCCATCTTCTGCGGCGACATCCTGCTGACGGCGGACAATCCCGGCGAAGACAAGGATGCGCTACTGTTTGCCAAACTCGGCTTAAAGGCCGAGGAGCTTCCAGGCTCAGAGGCAATTGAGGGCGCGGCGGCAGCAACTGACGGGACATGCGCCAGACCGGCGGCGGGATCCGAATGTCCGACAGCCACGAGCGCGCGCTAAAGGCGCTGGAAGCGCGGGGACGGCTCCGGTCGCTCGCACCGCGTGCCGGCGCCGACTTTTCATCGAACGATTATCTCGGCCTCGGCGCATCCGCTGCTTTGCGCGCGGCGGTATCGGAGGCCCTGGCCCGCGGCGTCTCCGTTGGCGCGGGCGGATCGCGCCTGTTGCGTGGCAACGATCCCGAACACGAGGCGCTGGAGGAGGAAGCAGCGCGCTTCTTCCGTTCCCAAGCCGCGCTCTACATGGGCGGCGGCTTCGCGGCCAATACAGCGATCTTTTCGACATTGCCGCAGCGCGGCGATCTCATCGTCTACGATGAACTCATCCACGCCAGCGCGCATGACGGCATGAAGCTGACGCGCGCCGAAACCGTTGCCGCACGTCACAACGATGCCAACGCTGTCGATGGCGCGATCCGCTCGTGGCGCGCGGCTGGTGGCACGGGGCGGATCTGGATCGCGGCTGAAACGCTGTATTCCATGGAAGGCGATCGAGCGCCGATCGAAGACCTGGCCCGCCTTGCCGACACTCACGACGCCGTACTGGTTCTCGACGAGGCCCACGCCACGGGCGTTTTCGGCCCGGATGGCCGTGGACTGGCTCACAATTTGGAGGGCCGGCCCAACGTCATTTCGCTCCATACCTGCGGCAAGGCGCTTGGCGTCTCGGGCGCGCTGATCCTGGCGCCGGCGATATTCCGGGATTTTCTCGTCAATCGCGCCCGGCCATTCATTTACGCCACCGCCCCTTCGCCGCTGATGGCCGCCACCGTGCGCGCCGCGCTTCGCCTTGTCGCAAACGAACCGCAACGCCGCGACCTGTTGGCCCAGCGCATCGCGCTCGCTGGCCAGGATCTGGAACGCACCTGCGGCCTTACCCCGACGGGCACGCAAATCCAGCCCATCATCGTCAAATCGGATAGCCGCGCCGTGGCGATCGCGAACCACCTGCAGGGCCTCGGCTTCGATATTCGCGCCGTGCGTCCGCCGACCGTGCCGGAAGGGACCGCACGTCTGCGCCTGTCGCTGACGCTCAATGCAACCGAGGACGATGCGCGCCGGTTGATCCGTGCGATTGGCGAAACATTGGAGAAGATTGCAGCATGACGGTTCGCTATGTCGTCTCCGGAACCGATACCGGCATCGGCAAGACAGTGTTCTCCGCGGGGCTCGCGGGCGCACTCGACGGTTACTACTGGAAGCCCGTGCAGAGCGGCATCGCGCCCGAGGCCGATGCGGCGACAGTCGCGCGGCTTTCGGGATTGGAGCAACACCACATCCTGCCCGAAGCCTATCGCCTCGCCGCACCGCTCTCGCCGCACCGTTCAGCCGAATTGGAAGGCATATCCATTGATCCGGCACGCCTCACCGTGCCCGCGACCGACCGGCCGCTGGTCATCGAAGGCGCCGGCGGGCTGATGGTGCCGCTGACGCGCGCCTGCCTGCAAATCGATGTCTACGCCACTTGGGACCTGCCCTTGATCCTGGTCGCGCGCACGTCTCTCGGCACGATCAATCACACGCTTTTGTCGATCGCTGCCCTGCGCAGCCGGAGCATCACACTCAAAGGCGTCGCACTCGTCGGTGAGGAGAATTCCGACAACGCGCGCACGATCGCCGAAATGGGTGAGACGGTCATTCTGGGCCGCCTGCCGCATATCCCGTCGCTCAATGCCCACAGCCTGCGCGATGCCTTCGCGACGCACTTCCGCGTGGAGGATTTCGCGTGACGCGATCCCGCGTATGGCACCCGTTCACGCAGCATGCGGCCGCGCCGCCCCCCGTCGCCATCGCGTCGACGGATGGGGCCTATCTGACGGCCGAGGACGGCCGCCGCATCTTCGATGGCATCTCATCCTGGTGGGTCATCACGCACGGCCACCGGCATCCCGCCATCATGGCGGCCATCCAGGCCGAAGCCGAACGTCGCGATCAGATCATCTTCGCTGGCTTCACGCACGCGCCCGCCGAGGCCGTGGCGGAAAAACTTCTGGAACTCGTCAATGCAGCCTTGGGCGGCAACACGCTCGCCCACGTGTTCTTTTCCGACAGTGGTTCCACGGCGGTGGAAGTCGCGCTGAAAATGGCGCTCGGCTACTGGCATAATATCGGTGAACCACGCACGCGCATTCTGGCTTTGGACAACGCCTATCACGGCGACACGGTGGGCACGATGTCGGCTGGCGCGCGCGGGATCTACAATGCCGCCTATGCGCCCTTCCTGTTCGATGTGACGCGCATTCCCTTCCCTGCCGCGGGACGCGAGGTCGAAACGTTCATGGCCCTCGAAACGGCTATGAACGCCGAGCCCGCCGCCGCGCTGATCGTCGAGCCGCTGGTCCTCGGCGCGGGCGGCATGCTGATGTACTCGCCCGCGGTCTTGACGGAAATGACCCGCATTGCTCGGCGGCACGGCACGCTGGTTATCGCCGACGAAGTGATGACCGGCTTTGGCCGCACGGGGACCTTCATGGCCTGCACCCAAGCCCAGGTCGCGCCCGACATCCTCTGCGTCGCCAAGGGTCTGACCGGCGGTGCCGTACCCCTCGCGGCCACGCTCGCCACGCGCGCTATTTTCGACGCCCACTATGACGCCGACCGGACCAAGACGTTCTTTCACTCTTCAAGTTTTACCGCCAATCCGCTCGCTTGCGCAGCCGCCAACGCCAACCTCGACATCTGGCTGACGGAGCCCGTGGCGGAACGCGTGGCGGCCCTGGCCCGTGCGCAGGCGGATCACCTGGAGGCGCTGAAGGACGATGCGCGATTTACCAATGTGCGCCAGTTAGGGACGATTGCAGCCGCCGATCTCGTCGTCCGCGACTCCGGCTACCTTGCCGGCATCGGTCCGAGGATCTACGAACACGTCATTGCGGCGGGTGTCCTGCTGCGCCCGCTCGGCAACACGGTCTATGTGATGCCGCCCTATTGCACCACGCCCGGCGATCTCGACGGTGCTTACGCTGCCCTGCGCGGCGCTGCCGGCGCGCTGGCCTGATCCCGACCGACCGCGTGTCTGACTGCCGGAATTGAAAGCTCCATGGGTTCCACACTTCTCGCCACCGGCCACTACGCGCCTGAACGCCGGGTCGGCAACGCCGAGCTCGAAGCGCGCCTTGGGCTGGAGGACGGCTGGATCGTACGCCGCACCGGCATCCGCGAACGGCGCTATGCGGCACCGGATGAAGCCTTGTCGGATATGGCGGTCGCCGCGGGCGAGATGGCGCTGGCCCGCATTGGCTTCGACCGCGCCCGGATCGGCCTGTTGGTGCTCGCCACGTCGACCCCCGATCACCTGCTGCCTCCCAGCGCGCCGCTGGTGGCGCATCGGCTCGGCCTCAGCGGGGCAGGCGGCATCGACATGGCCGGGGCCTGCGGCGGTTTTCTCCATGCCTTGACCTTTGCCGATAGCTATGCCCGCGTGCATCAGCAGCCGGTTCTCGTCATCGCGGCGAACCTGCTCTCCCGGCGCACCAATCCCAACGAGCGCGCCAGTGTCATCCTGTTCGCCGATGCGGCGGGTGCCGTGCTGATCGTGCCGGATGCGCGCCAGACCTCCGGCGTGCGCGGCGTCCATCTGGCCACCGATGGCGCGAGCTACGATCTGATCCAAATTCCTGCCGGCGGCAGCCGCCGCCCGTTCAACACCGTCTCCGATCCCACCGACACGCTCATGCATATCCGCGATGGCCGCGCCGTGTTCGCCAAGGCCGTCGACATGATGGTGTCGTCGTCGGAGGCAGCGCTCGCCAAAGCAGGCGTCAGCCTCGATGAGATCCGCTTCGTCATCCCCCACCAGGCCAACGCGCGCATCATCGCGGCCGTGCAGCGCAAGCTCGGCGTGTCCGACGACCGCCTCATGTCGAGCGTCGCCGACTACGGCAACAGTTCCGCCGCCACCATACCGCTCACTTTATCGCTTCACGCCGGGAACGCGGACCTGAAGCCGGGCGACAAGCTCCTGATGTGCGCGGCCGGTGCCGGCCTCACCGGCGGCGCCATTGTCTACGAAATCTAGACCGGCATTCCGTCGTCCCCGCTTTTGTCGCAATAATGGGCTTGGCTGCCGGGCTGATGGACTTTGGGGGGATAAACTATGTTTGCGCATATCCGCGGTGTTCTGGGCGGCGCGGCCGTTCTTCTGGTGCTGTGTGCCGCCGTGCCGGCGCTGGCGTCCAAGCGGGTGGCCCTGGTCATCGGCAACGCGGCCTATGTGCACGCCCCGCCGCTCGCCAATCCGATGAACGACGCGCGCGACGTCTCGGAACGCCTGAAGGCCCTCGGTTTCGAGGTTCATACCGGCATCGACCTGGACAAACCCGGCTTCGACGCCAAGGTCCGGGAGTTCTCGGCCGGCCTCGAAACCGCCGACGTCGCCATCCTGTTTTATGCGGGGCATGGCCTGCAGGTGTCCGGACAGAACTATCTCGTACCCATCGATGCCAAACTGGCCAAGGAGCGTGATCTGGAGTTCGAGGCGGTGCGTCTCGACTTCGTTCTGAAACAGATGGAGCTCGGCCGCGAGGACAAGACCAACATCGTGTTCCTCGACGCCTGCCGTGACAACCCGCTGTCGCGTTCGCTCGCCCGCTCCATGGGCACACGCTCGGCGAGCATCGGCAAGGGCCTGGCCCAAGTGGACGCCGGGGTCGGCACGTTCATTTCCTATTCGACCCAGCCCGGCAACGTGGCGCTCGACGGCAAGGGCGCCAATTCACCGTTCACCGCCGCGCTGGTCAAGCGCATGTCCGAGCCCTCGCGCAGCCTGACCGGCGTCATGATCGACGTGCGCAAGGATGTGATTGCCGAGACCGGCGGCCAACAGGTGCCCTGGGATCACTCGGCCCTGACGGGCGAGTTCTTTTTCGATCCCAACGCCAAGCCGGGCGACGCGGGCGCGCTGCAAACCCGCGTCAAGGAGCTGGAGCAGGATCTCCAGAAGCGCTCGAATACGGCCACTATCGCGACGCAGGCGACGCTCAAGCAGTTGCGCCAGCGCGTGAAGGAAATGGAACAGGAGACGCGGCGCGACTGGCAGAAGGTGCACAAGCTGTCACGCGAGCGCATGACGGTGAAGGACCCGCAGCAGCAAATGGATATGGTGCGCGAAGCTGGTCAGCTGCAGATCGGCATCGTCAATCGCGGCCGCGACATGACCGAGTTGAAAGCCGAAGTCGAAAAGCTTGAAAAGGAACTCGGTCCCGACGCCGCGGCCGCCGCAGCGCCTCAGTGACGCCTGCCTCGACATAAAAAACGAGCGGACCTGGATCCGCTCGCTCTTTAGATTTTCGCGTGTTGCTCGAGTTACGTGCGCCAGGGATGCGCCGGCAGATCCGATACGCCGATGACCTTCACGCCGGCCTCGGCGACGATGTGATCGTTCTCGACCGACGAGCCCGACACGCCGATGGCGCCGATGAGCACACCTTCCTTGTCCACGATGGGCAAGCCGCCAGGAAACGTGATCAACCCGTCGTTGGAATGTTCGATGCCGTAGAGCGGGCCGCCCGGCTGGGAGAGCTGGCCGATCTGGCCCGTCGGCATGCCGAAGAACACCGCCGTCTTGGCCTTCTTAATGGCGATGTCGATGGAGCCGACCCAGGCGTCGTCCATGCGGTGGAACGCCTTCAGGCTGGCGCCGCTGTCGACCACGGCGATGCACATCTTGGTCTTGGTTTTCTCAGCCGCCTTGCGGGCGGCGGCGATGATCTTCTGGGCGTCGTCGATGGTGACGTGCATGGGGCATTCTCCTCGAGTGGGGCCGGACGCTGCCGGAGGGCCTACGGATATCGGAAACTTCACCTGCGAAATCAACAGATGCAATGCACAGGACTGTTGCGGCATCGGGGCATGACCGGTCCGATGGGCCGGCGGAACCGGCCCGTTGCCGCCGGATCACGCCCGCTAACCGTGTTTTTCCCTGCGTCACCCCTCGCGGGTGCACCGGGCGCGCGGACCGGTTAGACATGGCACCCGGTTGCACCAGGAGACCTCTGCCGCATGGCCCGCCTGTCCCGTCCTCTCGACCAGCTCAAATCCCGATATGATGTGGTGATCGTCGGCTCCGGATACGGCGGCGGCGTCGCCGCCTCGCACCTGGCCCGGGCCGGCAAATCCGTCGCGGTCCTGGAACGGGGCCGTGAAGTGCTGACCGGCGCCTTTCCCGGCCAAGTTTCCCGATTTGAAGAACGACTTCCAAGTCCAGGGCGCCACCTTCAAGACCGGCTCCGAAACAGCCCTGTTCGACATCCGCATCGGCGAGGACATGCACGTGCTGGTCGGGCGTGGCCTCGGCGGCGGATCACTCGTCAATGCCGGCGTCACTCTGCGTCCCGACCGTCGCGTTTTCGAAGACGAGATCTGGCCCGGGCAGATCCGCCAGGATGGCATGCTCGACCAGGGGTACGCGCGCGCCGAAACGTGGTTGCGTCCGGCGAGCGACCCGCGCGCGTCCGAGATGACCAAGTATGGTGTACTCGCCGAAGCCGGCCGCGCGCTTGGCCGCGAGATCGTCGCCCCGCGCGTGGCGGTCAGCTTCGCCGACACCGTCAATCCGGCTGGCATCGCGCAAGCCGCCTGCACGCGCTGCGGGGATTGCTGCGCGGGCTGCAATGTCGGCGCCAAGAACACCGTTGCGCTGACCTATCTTCCCGATGCCGCACGTCATGGCGCGCATATGTTCACGGAAATCACCGTGCGCCATGTCGCCAAGGCGACCGATGGCGGCTGGCTTATCCATGCGCGCGACACCAACGGACGCGGCAGCGACCGGATCATCGAAGCAGACATCGTCGTTCTGGCCGCGGGCACGCTGGGATCGACGGAAATCCTGCTGCGCTCGCGCGAGGCTGGCCTCGCCGTTTCCGACCGCCTCGGCCACCGTTTCTCGGCCAACGGCGATATCATTGCTTTCGGCTACGGCGCCAAGGCGACGGTCAATTCGGTGGGCGTTGGCCATCCGGCGCGCGTTGAGGGCATGGAGATCGGCGCGTCGGTCTCGGGCCAGCTCGAATTCCGCGATCCGCACAACCTCGATCACGAACTGACCATTCAGGAAGGCGCGGTGCCGTCCGCCGTCGCGCCCTCCCTGCCGGTGATGTTCCTGCCCAACGGCCGGTTGCTCGGCGCGCTGCAAAGCCTCATCAGCGGCGTCTACAAGGGACCGTTCGCAAGCCTGCAGACATATTTCGCCGTCTCGCACGACAGCGCATCGGGCCAATTCCGGCTCGACGGCGACAAGCTGGCGCTCGGCTGGCCCGGCGCGCGCGATGAGCCCTGCTACCGGCGGCTCGACGATGCCTTGCGCGCCGTCGTCGAAACGGCAGGCGGCGACTATGTGAAGAATCCGCTCGCTGGCACCGTGATGGGACATCAGCCGGCCACGGCCCATCCTCTCGGCGGCTGCGCCATGGGACGCGAGGCCGCCGACGGCGTCGTCAATCACAAATCGGAAGTCTTCGATACGTCGGCGGGCCGGGAGCACCGGCGCCGTCCACGACGGGCTCTACGTCATCGACGGTTCGATCATTCCGCGATCGCTGGGCGTCAATCCCCTGTTCACGATCACCGCCTTATCGGAACGTGCGCTGGCCCACATGCTTGCCGACCGGCGCCTGACACAACGCGCACGACCCCTGCCCGAAATGCCAGTGCCCGCCATGGAGGCGGGCACCGTCGTCGCTTGAAATCCGAATAGGCCGGGATCTCTTACTTGTCGCAGGGGATATCGACGGTCGCGAACGGCACCTTGAGGCGGCACTTGCCGTTGCCGGTCTTCTTCAGGCCGTAGCCCGTCTCGCGCTCCAGTTCGGCCAGACGATCCAGAAGGCCACCAATCTTGTCGCCGGTTTCTTCGCCGTCGTCGCTGGCGATATCTTCCTCAACGGCATCCGCCTCGGCGGGGGCAGTGTCAGATGTGCCGGCGGGCGCGGTGGCGACGTCGTCGTTTGCGGTTTCAGTCGCAGGCGTAACCGGCGTTTCCGTCTCCACGGTCTTGGAGGGTGCCGGTGCCGGCTGCGCCGCCACCTCCGGCGTCTTGTTCACGATGGTCGGCTTGACCTGCGTCACAGCCGGGGCCGGGGTCGAAGGCGCGGGGGCCGGTTCCGCCGCCGCGGTCTTGGCGGCCGGAGTGCTCTTGGCGGCATCGGCGCTCGTCGTGCCATCGCCGCAACGCTGCAGATCGGCGGGCGCGGGCGACCAGATCATGGTGCGCGAAAACAGCTTGGATGCCGGCGTAGCCCTTGACGCGCAGCTTGCCGCTCTGAAGCGGGGTCAACTCGACGTCGTATTTACGCTTCTTCTCGGGGCTATAGATCCAGCCGCCGTCCCAGGTCTTGCTGCCGACCTTGCGGGCTTCGCCGATGATCTGCCGGCCGCAGCCCTTGACGTCGTTTTCGTCACGCAGCCAAACAACATGGCCGCAGAGCTTGTCGCCGCACTGCTTGATTTCAATGGCGCCCCGGCCAGTATCATTGAGCCAGACACCTTCCGGTGATGTGTCGGCGTGAGCCGCGGCAAAAGGCAAAACGGCAAGTCCAAGTCCTGCCAATAGGCTTCTTGAAAAACGCGCAGGCATGGCAACCTCACTGTTGGTTAAATTCATTCCGGGCCCGCATTCGCGCAAGTCGCTCCCCCTGTGGGACCGCCCTGCCAGCGGAATGTGCCTCAAATAGGAACTTCCAACGCCCTGCGCTGTTCCGTCCGTAACAATCAAAACAAGTATAACCCGAAAACGAAATGGCCGGTAACGCCCCCCAGCGATACCGGCCATCTCCCCCCGCTGCCGTGCCGATCGGGCCGGCAGTCGCAAACGTTCCGGCCCCTAGAGGTCGGCGGATTCCTTCTTGGACGCGGCCGGTGCGGCCAGCGCCGGTGTCATCGGTACGCTGACGTCGCGCTCGCGGCGACGGGCCTGAGGCGGCTGGAAAGCACGCCGGGCGTGAAATTCGCAGTACGGAAGACCGGGCACCTTGGTCTTGCCGCAGAAATGAAAGTCAGCCATCTGCGGGTCGCCGATCGGCCAGCGGCAATGGCATTCCGTCAGGGTCTGGATCGTCTTACGCTCGGCCAGCGGAATAACCAGTTCCTCGGCCGCCGGCTGGAAGGGCTCGGCGTCGGGCTGGTAGAGAGCCCGCAGCGCGGGATTGCCGACGGTCGCAAACCGCGATTTCGCCATGCGCTTGGCAGCAGCCGCTGCAGCAGCCCGCGGGCGGGGCCGGTGCGATTTCATCCGCGAAGTCGTGGCCCGGCCCGAAAGCCCCAGGCGATGAACCTTGCCGATCACGGCGTTGCGCGTGACGCCGCCCAGGCGCCCGGCGATCTGGCTGGCGCTAAGCCCTTCCGACCAAAGCTTTTTTAGCTGCTCGACACGCTCATCGTTCCAGCTCATCGGGATTAGCTCCATCTTCAAATTCCTCACTCGGGCGCGCCAAAGCCTCAGCGGGCGGGCGCTGCGCAACAGACGGGCTTTGGACAAGCAGGCCTCCGGACCGGACGCGCAAAAACGCGTGCGACGGCGGACGCCGGACATGGCACAAAACCGCGGGACTAACGCTGGACTGGAAAACGCTGGGACAAACGCACGCGAACAAAAAGCGGCCAAACAACTGGGCCGTGCTTACGCGTGCCAGACACGAAACCAAACAAAGGTCGCTTCTACGCGCGACATGTCGTGTCCGGACCCCCAGAACCTACAACAACTAAATTCCTGCCTACAAGGATCGCGTCCCGCCAGCTTGGGCGTTGACAGAGACAAGTGTCCTCAGCGCAACAGAGCGATTCGGCGGACCCCGGAAATCGGGCCTCTGTGGGTGACTTTCCCCGGAAAAGCGCCTGTTGATTCGCGAATCACACGGGGGTGTGGCGCGTTGACAGCCGCCCGCGCCCCGCGTATCTACGCCGCTTCCTGTGGCCGCCGGAAAGGCGGCTTTTTTGATTTGTGGGTGTCGAAGGGGCACGCGATGGCCATGCCGCGCGAGGCGCCAATGCCGGTGACCGCACATCCGGCCGGAGAGGGTCCCTCCCCGGCGGTGATGGGCACCTATGCGCGCCAGAACCTCGTCTTCAAAGAAGGCAAGGGCGCGTGGCTCTACACGGAGGATGGCACCCCCTTCCTCGACTTTGGATCGGGCGTTGCGGTCAACGCCCTGGGCCATGCCCATCCGCAGCTGGTTGCCGCCCTTACCGAACAGGCCAAGCACCTGTGGCATACGTCCAATCTCTATCGGGTGGCCGGCCAGGAAAGATTGGCCGAAGCTCTGGTGGCCGCGACGTTCGCCGATAAAGTGTTCTTCTGCAATTCCGGCGCGGAAGCCTGCGAAGGCGCGATCAAGGCCGCGCGGCGCTATCATTTCGTCGATGGCGCGCCTGAACGCTGGCGGATCATAACATTCGAGGGCGCATTCCACGGCCGCACGCTGGCGACCATCGCGGCAGGCGGCAACGCCAAGTATCTGGAGGGCTTCGGCGAGCCGGTCGACGGTTTCGATCAGGTGCCGTTCGGGGATCTGGACGCGGTGGAATCCATGATCGGTCCGGAAACGGCCGCCATCATGATTGAGCCGATCCAGGGCGAGGGCGGCGTTCGGCAGGCTTCGGATGCATTTCTCACTGCCCTTCGCGAGGTGTGCGACACGCACGGACTGCTGCTCATCCTGGATGAAGTCCAAAGCGGCATGGGCCGCAGCGGGCGCTTGTTTGCCCACGAGTGGGCCGGCATCCGCCCCGACATCATGGCCATTGCGAAAGGCCTCGGCGGCGGGTTTCCCGTCGGCGCCATCCTGACCACAGAAGCGGCGGCCCGGGGTCTCACGCCTGGAACACATGGATCAACATTTGGCGGCAACCCCTTGGCCACCGCCGTCGGGTTCGAAGTCTTGCGCATCATCAACGATCCCACGTTCCTCGCTGGCGTCAATCAAAAGGCCAATCGGCTTGCCCAGGGACTGGCGCAGCTGAAAGATGCCCATCCTGGCATCGTGCTTGAGGTGCGTGGCCGCGGACTCCTGGCTGGCCTGAAGCTCGCCCCGCCTGTCAGTGATGCGGTGAAAGCCGCCCTTGATCAGCACCTTTTGACGGTGGGCGCCGGCGACAACGTCATTCGCATTCTGCCGCCGCTCAACGTGACCGATAGTGAAATTGCCGATGGGCTCGACCGGCTTGGCCGCGCGCTCGCGACGCTTTCCGTTCCTTCCACCTGACCATCAGCAAACGAATAGGCCCATCTCCATGGCCAAGACGACCGCCGTCCGGCATTTCCTCGACATCGACCGTTTAGATGCCAAGACCCTGCGCCGGATTATCGATAACGCGCATACGATGAAGAAGGCGGGGCGGCGCGTACCGGCCAAACTTCGCCCCAAGGGTATCGAAGACCAGGTCCTCCTGTTGATCTTCGAGAAGCCATCGACCCGCACGCGCGTATCGTTCGACGTCGGCATGCGCCAGCTGGGCGGCACCACGCTGGCACTCAATCACACGGACCTGCAGCTGGGCCGCGGCGAGAGCATTGCCGACACGGCACGCGTGCTGTCGCGCTACGGCGATGCCATCATGATCCGCGCCAACGCCCATGAGACGTTGATCGAGTTGGCCGAGCACGCCACGATCCCCGTCATCAATGGCCTCACGGACCAGACGCATCCGTGCCAGATCATGGCCGACATCATGACCTTCGAGGAGCACCTCGGACCGATCAAGGGCCGCACCGTTGCCTGGGTCGGCGATGGAAACAACGTCGCCGTTTCGTGGATCCACGCCGCGGCACGCTTCGGCTTCACCCTGCGCCTCGCCTGCCCCGAAGAACTGATGCCCGAAAAGCAATTCATTGATTGGGCCAAGCGGGAGAAGGCGGCGGTGTCGGTTGGCATCGATCCGGTCAAGGCCGTGAAAGGCGCCGACTGCGTCGTCACCGATACCTGGGTGTCGATGGGCCAATCCGACGCGACGCGCCGCAAGCAGATCCTGAAGCCCTATGCCGTCAACGAGGCGTTGATGGGCAAGGCCGCCAAGGACGCGATCTTCATGCATTGCCTGCCCGCTTACCGCGGACATGAAGTCAGTGAGGCCGTTCTCGAAGGACCGCAGTCGGTGATTTTCGACGAGGCAGAGAACCGCCTGCACGCACAGAAGGCCGTTCTGGCCTGGTGCCTGGGCGTCGACTGATCCGAACAAGGACATGCCATGAGCAGCAGTAGGGGCGCGGGCGGCAAATCGACATCTGCTCCAGGACAATCTGCGACTGGTCTGCCCACGACTGGTCTGCCCGCGACTGGTCCCGACGATCTCGTGCTGCCGTTTTCCACCGATCGCTCGGGCGTCAAAGGGCGCGTCGTGCGCATGGGGCCCGTTGTCGATACGGTGCTGCGCCGCCATGACTATCCCGACGCCGTCAGCGAGGCGCTCGGTCAAGTCTTGGCACTGACCGCCATGCTCGGGCAGCCTTTGAAACCGGGCGGACGCCTGGGGTTCCAGACCCGCACCGATGGCCCGATCCGCTTCCTGCTCGCCGATTACGAAGCTCCCGGTCGCCTGCGCGGCTACGCGAGCTTCGACAAGGACGCGATCGCCGCAGCCGGTGCGCGCGCCAAGCAGGGCGACCTGATCGGCTCTGGCCACATGGCGATGACCATAGAAAAGATTGGCGAGGACGACCGCTATCAAGGCGTCGTCGCGTTGGAGGGTCAGAGTATCGGCGCCGCCGCCCTGGCATACTTCCGCCAGTCCGAACAACTGCCGAGCTATGTGCGCCTCGCGGTGGCCCGCCATCGGGTTCAAGGCGGCGACGGGTGGCACTGGCGCGCGGGAGGATTGATGATTCAGCATCCGACCGCCGCCATCGATGACGCCGGCGCAGACGATGACACGCAGGAAGACTGGCAGCGCGCCCGCATTCTGGCGGCAAGCGTCGAAGATCACGAACTCATCGATCCGACGCTGTCGTCCGAACGGCTGCTGTTCCGCCTGTTCAACGAGGAAGACGTGCGCGTTTTCAAAGGTCAGCCGCTGCAGGCCCACTGCCGCTGTTCGCGGGAGCGGGTGCAGATGTTCCTGACGCGATTTTCGGCAGAGGATCTGGATGGCTTGCGCGAGCCGGACGGGAGCGTTTCGGTCAACTGCGAGTTCTGCAACGCGCAGTACACGTTTCCGCCCGGCGATTTCTAGCCGCCCTGATTTGCTGCCCGGCCGCCCAGCTATTCGTCGCGTTCGCGGGCGTAGCTGATGATCGACAGGAAGCGGATGGGAAGCTTGACGAGTTCTTCGGGACCATGCGGTGCGTCTGCGTCGAAGAACATGCTGTCGCCGGGGTGCATCGTATAGAGCTTGTCGGCGTGGCGGTAGACCACCTCGCCTTCGAGCATATACAGGAACTCCAGGCCGGAGTGCTGGAACAGCGGAAACACATCCGACTCGTGCGTCAGCGTGATCATGTAAGGCTCGACGACGAGACCGGTCGCATTGCCGCCGGAAAAACCAAGCAGCTGATACTGGTGGCCTGCACGCGTACCGCGACGCTCGATGACCAATCCTTGCCCTGCCTTGACGAAGATGGCGTCGCGCTTTTCCTCGAAACGCCGGAAGAGCGCGGTGACCGGAACACCCAGCGCCCGCGACAGCCGCTGCAAGGTCGTCAGCGATGCCGACGTTACACCGTTTTCGATCTTGGAGAGCATGCCGAGCGACAGCCCGGTGGCGCGCGCCAGATCTGAGACGGTGATGCCAAGCTTCTTGCGGAAGGCCCGAACCTCGCGACCGATCGCAACTTCCAGGACATTGTCGCGGGCGCCCGTGAGCGCATGCGGGTCCTGACTGTCGAGCTTTTCGGGAAGGCCGTCGTCGTCAACGTCGGTTGCGGCTTCGCCGTCGGACGGCGCAATCAGAGCTACATCGCCACCCGAGCGCGAGCGATTTTGTTTGCGCAAGGACGCGCCGGTCATGAGGGTTTCCCGCTGCTTATCCGGCTCCGCCCCTGCAACCTTCTTCATCCGCTTCCCAGTTTTCTTATTGCCTGGATACCGACCACCTGCGTGCCGAATTCCAGGGCGGCGTCTTGGAGACAGTCCCAGAAATACAGGGCCGAGGCGCTGTCGGCAAGGATGTGGAACGCCAGCGTGCCGCCGATGTCGGCTCGGGCGACGATGGCCGAGAGCTTGGCAACCGACGTCTGGGCGATCGAAAGATCCGGGAATTTTTCCTGCCGCAGATCGACGCCACAAATTTTCGCGAATAAATTCGGGGCTTTACTGCCCGTCACAAGAACATAGGCGTGGCTGTCGCCGCGCAGGAGAGGGTAGGTCCGCTCGCCACTTTCCAAGCTCCAGCCCGTCAACAGCGCATCGAGCGCCGCACGATCACCGGACAGAGAACTCAGAAGGATGACTTCGCCAGGCGCCAGTACGAGGCAAAGTCCACCGTCCGGTTGCCGGAACACGCGATTGGGCTGCGCATCGAGAACAACGCCGCGCTTCTGCAGAGCAGCGATAGTCTCCCGCCCCTTGAAACCCAGACGCGGCAGCGGTGACAAGTCGGCCATCGCGAGATGACGCGCATCGTCGACGGATCCCAGGCCGTCGGCGATCGCAGCTTCGCCCGCGGGCATCCATGCCGCGCCGGCACGATCCAGCGCTGGCCGCAAAGGTGTCCGCCGCGGGAACTGATCAGGCGTCGTCATCTCAGAGCTCCTGGCGCGCGTTATCGGGATCATAGAACGGCGTGGCGACGACCTCGGCCGACACCATTGCCCCATGATCCACGCGAATTTCGAACGACTGGCCGACGTCGCTCATGGCGGGCGGCAGATAGGCGAGCCCCACGACCTTGCCCAGCGTCGGAGAACGCACGACCGAGGTGATGCGCCCAACAATGCTGCCGTCCTTGATAATCAAATGGCAGTCCTTGGGAGTCGGCGCGGAGGAATCCGTCACGGCAAACCCGACGAGCTTGCGCGTGATGCCTTTCGCCGCCTGAATTTCGATGGACCGCTTGCCGATATAGAACGGCTTCTTCTTGGCCATGGCCCATTCCATCCCCGCTTCGATGGGGTTGGTCAGGCCGTCGGTGTCTTGACCGACGATGATGTGACCCTTTTCAAGACGCAGAATACGCTGTGCTTCGACGCCAAAGGGCTTCAACCCATGCGGCTTGCCCGCGTCCATGATGCGGTCCCAGAGGGCTTCACCCATGCCCGACGGACAATGGATTTCATAACCGGCCTCGCCCACGAAGCCCACGCGCAAGACGCGGACAGGGATGCCGGCCAGATGCCCGGTTCGCACGCCCATGTACGGAAACGCATCCTTGGCAAAATCGATGTCGCTTTCGAGCGCCTGCACGATGGTCCGCGCCTTGGGCCCGGCCAGATTGACCGCCGCGTAGGCCGCCGTGACGTTGGCCACGTCGACGTCCATTTTCCATTGGACGTTATTCCAGCTCATCGCCCGGTACACCTGATCGACCGCGCTGGTCGTCGCCGTGACGTAGTAGTGGTTCTGATGCAAGCGGCACGCGACCCCGTCGTCCATGACGACACCGGACATATCGGTCATCAGGGTGTAGCGCGCGCGGCCGATGGGCTGCTTTTCATACGCCCACGTGTACATCCGGTCGATGAAGGCGGCGGCATCGGGCCCGCGGATATCGAGCCCGCCGAGCGTGGACACATCGATGATGCCTGCATTCTCGCGGACCGCGCGGACTTCCGCTTCGATCGCCGGCGCGGGATTGTCCTTGTCGCCATAGTGCGCGGGACGCATCCACAGGCCCGCGGTCATCATCGTTGCCCCGAGCTCCAAGTGCCGGCGATGCATGGCAGTCAAGCGCACCGGTTCGAACGCGCGTCCCGCCATATGCCCGAACTTTTCCGGCACGAGCGGGGGACGGAACGTCGTGGTCCCGATCCGCTCCAGCGGCTTTCCGGTCACGTGGCCGACAATGCGAATGGTGTTGAGATTGGCGTGGCGGCCCTGGCTCGGACCAAGGCCTGCCGTGGAGTAGCGCTTGACCAATTGAATGTCGTCGTAGCCGTCCTTCACCGAATTGACGATGTCCTTGATCGTCAGGTCTTCGTCGAAATCGATGAATTCCTTGCCCTTGCCGCTTTTGAAAATTGGATAGGGATGCGTAATCGCGGACGCCGCCTGATCGTCGGTGTCGTCGAGCGCTTCTGCGTTTTCGCCGGCGGCAAGTCGGGCGGCGCGTGTGCCAGCCGAGCGGGCCTGCGCGGTGACGAGCGACGGTGTCCAAACACCAGCCGCACTTCCAGCCAGTGCGACGCCATCCGGCGGATTGACCGCCCGATGCATATGGATCGCGGGATCGTAGACGACCTTTGCCCCGGCGTGACTGGCAAGATTAAGCGCCGGCGAGCAGCCGACACTGATCAAGACGCAGTCGCAGGAAATCCAATCGGTCGTCGCGGCTGCCGTCCCCATGCCCGTGATGGCTGCGACGCCGACACTTTCAACGCGCAGTTTGCCGGTGGCATCGACGAGGGTCGAATTAGAAACAATGCGCACGCCGCGCGACCTCACCGCTTCGACGGCAGGCGAGGCCGTCGTGGCCAGATCGACCACCGCGGCGACTTCAACGCCTGCATCGAGCAGGTCGAGCGCTGCTTCGTAGCCGAAACGGTTCGATGTGGCGACGACTGCGCGGCTGCCCGGGCGTACGCCGTAAAGGCGCATCAAGCGTTGCGCGGCCGTGGCGAACACGATGCCCGGCCGGTCGTTGTTGCGGAACACGAGCGGCTGATCGAACGACCCCGTCGCGATGATCGTCTGCCGGGCGCGGATCTTGTACAGGCGGTTGCCGGAAATAGCCGCGACCCAGTTGTCGGAAAACAATCCGGAGACCACGGTCTTGGAGAGAATGGTCAACGTCGGCAGCGACCGCGCCTTGGCAACGAGCCGGTCCCGTTCGGCTTCGGCGGCTTCGCGGCTGGCGCCGATGCGGCCATAAAGCAGGGACCCGCCGAGCTCCGACCCTTCGTCGATCAGCAGCGTGTCGGCGCCGCCTTCCGCCGCCGCTATGGCCGCTTCAAGTCCGGCCGGCCCTCCGCCTGCAACGAGGACGTCGGTGAACCTGTAGGCCTTGTCGTAATACTTGTGCTCGGCGCGCGGATCGAGTTTGCCGAGACCCGCCATGATGCGGATTGGCCGCTCGAAGAACTTCCACGCGCCTGCCGGACGGAAGAACGTCTTGTAGTAAAATCCCACGGGCAGAAAGCGCGAGAAGTGGTCGATGACGGCGAACGCGTCCCGCTCCAGCGATCCCAGATGATTGACGGACGCCACGGCGAGACCGTTCGAAACCGGATGCAGATCGGCGCGCGCGTTCGGTTCGTCGGCGATCTGGACCAGCGTATTCGCATCGAGCCCGTTCATGGTCAGCGCGCCGCGCGGACGGTGATACTTGAACGACCGCGACAGCAAGACTTGTCCGGCGCCGTAGAGAGCGGAGGCGACGACATCACCGTCGTAACCATTGAAAAGACGGCCATCGAACGTAAACGAGACCGGGCGCGTGCGGTCGATCAGACGACCGAACCCTGGCTTGTCGATGCGGCTGGAAGACTGCGCGCTCATGACTGAACTGCTCCATTTCCGGTCGCCGCCGAGGCGTGCCGCGCGAGATAGGCGTCGTAGGTCATGGTCTCGAGAATGTCGTCGGTGACGGTGTTGCGCCGTGCGATGAACCAGAAGTTCGTGGGGGCGTGGAGCCACCACTCGTAGACCTCGCCGGCGATGTTCTCTTCGAGAAAGAGATAGGCCGTCCATTCCTGGTCGGTCGCGGTCGCCGGGTCCGGCATTGGTTTGACGTCACCGGCCCAGACGAATTCCGAGATATTTCGCGGCCCATTGAGCGGGCACTTCATAATTTTCATGGGTTCTGCCCTCTAGTGTCCAACGGACGCCGCACCTTTTTCACCCACGAGATCGAAGGTGGAGAAGCGCGACAAGGCAAACGGCTTCAAGAGATCGGGTTGGCGGTTGGTAGCCAGGCATTCGGCCATGCGCTTGCCGCACACGGGCGTCGCCTTGAAGCCCCAGGTACCCCAACCGGCGTCGATGTAGTAATTTTCGATGGGCGTCAGGCCCATGACGGGCGAAAAGTCCGGCGTCATGTCGGCCATGCCGGCCCACTGGCGCAGGATGCGCAGCTCGCCCATGAAGGGAAAGAGCTCCAGCATATGTCCCATCAGGCTTTCCTTGAAGTCCAGCGTGGACCGCGTGGAATAAAGTCCATATGCGTCGGTCGCGCCGCCCATCACCATCTCGCCGCGCGCGGATTGCGAGATATAGACGTGCAGCGACCCTGACACGACGATCTGGTTGAGGATCGGCTTGACCGGCTCCGAGACGCACGCCTGCAAGGGAATGGTCTTGATCGGCAGTTTTAGTCCTGCCATGCGCGCGACGTGGCTCGATGCGCCGGCCACCGCCTGCAGCACCTTGCCGGCATGGATCGTTCCGCGATTGGTTTCAACGCCGATCGCACGCCCGCCCTCGATCAGAATCTTGGTGACTTCGGTCTGCGTGTGGACTTCGACGCCACGCTTCATGGCTTCCTTGGCGTATCCCCACGCGACGGAATCATGCCGCGCGATGGCGCCCGGGGGATGATAGAGCGCGCCGAGAACGGGATACCGCGCGTCATCATCAACATTCATCACCGGACAGATGCGTTTGACTTCCTTGGCATCGATAACTTCCGAATTGACGCCCAGATGTTTGTTGACCTCCGCCCGCCAGCGCGCGGTTCGCATCGCCGCATCCGTATGCGCCAGCGTGAAATGCCCGCGCTCGGAGTACATGACATTGATGTCGAGATCGTTGGAGAGCGTGCGGAAGAGTTCGACGGACTCTTTGTAAAAAGCGACGCCTTCCGGCGTCAGATAGTTGGCGCGCACAATGGTGGTGTTGCGGGCCGTGTTGCCGCCGGCGAGCCACCCCTTGTCGAGGACGGCGATATTGGTAATGCCGTGGTTCTTGGCCAGGTAATAGGCGGCGGCAAGGCCGTGCCCTCCGGCGCCGATGATGACCACGTCATAGGACTTCTTGAGGTCCGGCTTCCAACGGAAGTGCGGGTCGTCGGGATGCTCCCGCGACAGGGCGTATTTCAAAAGTGCGATCGGCATGAGAAGCTCCGGCCACGGGCGCGCGGCCCGGTAAAATCCGGCGCCCCGCTTGTTCCCACAATGCAAGAAATTTCACGGCGGTTCAAGCCTGGACCATTGTGATCCTCTTCATTTTGGCGGTGATCGTCGAGCCTTCCGCACAAAAAAAAATCCTTGCAGTAGTCGAACATTCGAGCACGCGGCTTGACAACTCGCGGCACCATGACGCAGACTTTCCGCTTATCAAAAGCTTTTGCCTGTCAGGCAACACAAAAAACTGAGCGTAAAGTGGGGGAGTCGATGGGAAATAATTTAGATGCGATGACGGTTATCTTCACCGAGTTCTACTACTGGGTGACCATCGTCATGATGTTCCTTATCCACGTGGGCTTTTGCATCTACGAGGTGGGGGTCAGCCGGCGCAGAAACCACCAACACACGCTGATGAAGAACATCATGGTGATTCCTCTGGTCACCATCACGTTCTACTTCTTCGGATGGTGGATCTATTTTGCCTTTCAGAATGGGCCATTCATCACGGGCGACATCATAGCCGCTCCGCAAGCTGAAGCGTGGAACCCGTTGATGGCAACCCATCTGAGCGGACCCACGCCGGACGGAGGCGTCACCGCTGAACAAGCCGCACTTTGGCACCGGCTCAACGGCGTCTTCTGGGCAGCATTCCTGCTCTTCTCTTGGACAGCGGCTTCAATCGTATCCGGCGCCGTCATCGAGCGGATTCGCTCGGGCGCTTTCTGGATTCTCGCTGTTGTCATCGGATCCTTCACCTGGATTATCGATGCGGCTTGGGGCTGGAGTTCGCAGGGCTGGATGGTCAAGCTGCTCGGCTACCATGATGCCTACGCGTCCGGCGTTATTCACGCCATCGCAGGCGGCTTTGCTCTTGGTGTTCTCGTCGTTCTCGGACCGCGCATCGGCAAGTTCCGTCCCGATGGCACACCGCGCGATATACCGCCTCATAACCCCTGGCTGGTAACGGTCGGTCTCTTCCTTATCTATACCGGCTTCTGGGGCTTTTATGCTGCATGCAACGTACCGATCATCAGCCCCGCTGCAATTGCTGGGCAGATCACCGGCGAAACATGGACAGCCACAAACATCTATCTCACTCCGACGACGTTGAGTGCGATCACATTCAACTTCCTCATGTCGCTTTCTGGTGGCTTGATGATGGCCTATGCGGTCTCGAAGGGTGATCCCTTCTGGACGTTCTCGGGTGGTTTGGCTGGCATTATCTGCGCGTCAGCAGGTAATGACCTATATCATCCCATTCAGGCCATGTTTATCGGCGCAATCGGTGCTCTCGTCGCCTACAAGCTCCACTACTTCGTCGAACGCCGGTTCAAAGTGGACGATGCTGTCGGCGCGGTGGCGGTGCATGGCTACGCTGGCTTCGCTGGACTGATCATCGCAGGCTTCATGCTCTGGGGCCAGCCGTCGTCACCCTATGAGGGCTTCGCAACAATCAACCCGCTGGGTCAGTTTATCGGCGCGCTGATCATGTTCTTCGTGCTGGGTTTCTTCCCCGCTTTGATTGTCTCCCTGATCCTCAAGGCCTTCGGTGTCCTCAGGGTGCCGCTCGAAGTTGAACTCATGGGGCTCGACTTCAGCACGGACGAGGCCACCAACGCAGCCATAATGGAGGTTCAAGCCGCGGAGCGGGCAAGTATTGCCAACGGCGTCAGGTGACGCCCGACCGTAAAGGCCCCGCTGTAACGGCGGGGCCTTCTCCCGCGCGATGAATTCCAAGAGACAGTTAGGAGAGAATGATGTCGACCAATGGAATAACAACTTGGGCTGTCGATCTATCAACTGTTGGAGCAATCTATCCGTTTCAGGGCACGGAGATGGCCATGGTCATTGCCGGCGTCGCGTTCTGGATTATCTGGCACGTCATACAGTTCAGCCAGGAACGCGCCGACATCCGGCACGACATGCAGCACGCTAACCGGCAGGACGAGATCAACAAGGCGATCGACCGATACTGATCTGCGATGATAGGGAAGCCGGCTTATTCTGCTGGCTTCCCGCCATTACCACCACGTGCGCCTCTGCGCCCATCCGCATCCAGCGAACTCCATGCCACGGCGTAGCCTATATCCGCATGTAAGTTCTCACGCTGGAATTTCGCGACGTGCAGGTGCGTTGGCGCATTCTGTTCTGGGCGCCGGGAGCACCCAAGTCGCCTGCTAGGCAATGTAACCCGTCATAGGTGGGCGTGAGGTCGATGATGGGTGAGACCATTCTTGAAGTGCGCGATCTCACCCGGAGGTTTGGCGGGATCGTTGCCGTCAACGGGCTTTCGTTCAAAGTCGCCAAGGGTGCGATCCACGGCCTCATCGGTCCCAATGGCGCCGGCAAGACGACGACCTTCAATCTCATCTCTGGCTTTTACGCACCCTCATCGGGTCAGGTCATCTACGACGGCCGCGACGTGTCCGGCCGCAAGACCAGCGCGCTTGCAGCCATCGGCCTCGTGCGCACCTTCCAGGGCACAACCTTGTTCAAGGAGATGACGGTTCTGGAGAATGTGCTGGTTGGCTGCCATTTGAGCGCGCGTGCGGGACTTCTGCAGCGGCTCACCGGAAGCGACCGCGATATCGAAGCGGAGGCCGGCCGCAAGGCACGTGCACTTCTCGACGAGTTTTCGCTCGATCATCTGTCGAATGAGACGGCCGACAATCTGCCGCACGGCCATCAGCGCGCACTGGGCATGGTCGTGGCTCTCGCGGCAGATCCCAAGGTCATCCTTCTCGACGAGCCGTTCACGGGAATGAACCCGGAGGAGACCCGCCAGATGGTCGTGCTGGTGCGCCGCATCCGCGACCGCGGCGTGACCGTGATGCTCGTAGAGCACGACATGTCGGCTGTGATGGAATTGTGCGACGTCATCACGGTCATGAACTTCGGCCAGCTCCTGACCGAAGGCCGCCCCGAAGACATCCGAATTAATCCGCAGGTGATCGAGGCGTACCTGGGGGCACCTCATGCTGCTTGAGCTCGACAATGTCCACGTCCACTATCACAGCGTCGCCGCTGTCAAAGGTGTCAGCATGGGCGTGCCGGAAGGCGGCATCGTAACTTTTATCGGCGCCAACGGAGCGGGAAAATCGACGACGTTGCGCGCCATTTCCGGCTTGAAGCGGCTGACGTCGGGCGAGATCCGCTTCCGGGGCGAACGTATCGATCATCTGCCGCCCGAACAGATCGTGCGGCGTGGCATTGCGCACGTTCCGGAAGGCCGCAGGATTTTCCCTGGATTGACCGTGGAGGAGAACCTGCGCACAGGAGCATATCTGCGCAGGGACAGGGTCGTCATTGAAAGCGATCTGCAAGCCATCTTCGAGCGCTTTCCGAGGTTGCGTGAGAGACGCCGGCAGTGGGCTCGCACGCTCTCAGGCGGCGAACAGCAGATGGTCGCCATCGGCCGCGCCTTGATGAGCGCGCCCAAGCTCCTGCTGCTCGACGAACCGTCGATGGGGCTTTCACCCGTGATGGTGCAAGAGATCGGTCGCATCGTGCTCGATATTGCTCAGAAAGGCGTTCCGGTTGTGCTGGTGGAGCAGAATGCGGAAATGGCGCTGCGGCTTGCGCAGTATGCCTACGTGCTGGAGACCGGCAACGTGGCGCTGCATGGCCAGACGCGCGACCTGCACGAGAACGACCACGTGCGGCGGGCCTATCTCGGCGGTTAGGTGACCAGCCTCCACGGCCTGCTGCAGATGAGGCGCTCTACGGAAGCTATTTCGCCGAGCCCATGAAGCGTTGCCGAACCGGCTCGATGAGACTTCTCCAGACCCTTTGGTAGAAAGAGCACGGCGGCGATGAGCAGGAAGCCGTAGATCATCGGTCTCAATTCGTCGGCGCCGAGGCCGCGCAGAACAATCTCGTTCAGTACCGTCAGTGTGACGACACCCGCGATGGGGCCATAGAACGTCGCCGTTCCACCGACGATGGCCCAAACCAGCACATAGACCATTTGCTCGATGTCAAATCTGTTGGGGTTGATGGCCTGAACGTAGTGGGCATAAAGCGCACCGGAGAGGCCAGCGAAGCTCGATGCGATCACGAAGGCGAGCGTCCGGTAGCGAAAGGTATCGACGCC
Organism: uncultured Alphaproteobacteria bacterium; assembly: GCA_963786675.1. Taxonomy (GTDB): domain Bacteria; phylum Pseudomonadota; class Alphaproteobacteria; order Rhizobiales; family Hyphomicrobiaceae; genus JAGVSR01. The sequence goes on from CAWAZY010000004.1 coordinate 461,005, forward strand.
CACCAATTCGGCGAGCTTGTCCTGCCAGTGTATCGCGTGAAATGTGAGCCCGAACCGCGATCTCTCGATGCGATAGAGAACGAACAGGCTGATCGCGACGACGATGCACGCAAAGTAGAAGTAGGTGGTGGCGTCGGCGAAATCGATCGTCAGGCCTCCAAGCTCTATGTTGGGAAAACCGGGGATGCGTTTCAGCCCGGTCGGTCCGCCAAATGGGTCCGTGAAGCGCTTCCAGATGAGGCGAATGATCTCGCCGGCCGCGAAAGAGCCAATCAAGAAATAGAAGCCCTTCATCCGGAAGAGGGGAAAGCTCAATGCGTAGGCGATCACGCCGGTGACGAGCATGGCCATGAACATGGATATGGGAACGGGAAGGCCGATGCGGCGCGCCAGAAGTGCGCTTGCGTAGGCGCCGATCCCCATCATGACGACATGCCCGAGCGACCATTCTCCGGTCAGTGTCATGAGCCGGTAGCTCGACACCAGCAAGACATTGAAGACCAGGAGGACTGCGATCTCCATCTGGGAATAGGACAGCAGATGCGGCAGCACCAGAAGGCCCGCAACGAGCAGTGCCCAAAGGAGCGTAGCAAGTCCCCGGAGGTTTGGTCGGGCAGGTCGCAGGGAGTGAGCCGCCTCTCGCATGTTCGCCAAGTCTCCCGTTGATCGTTGATCAGGCACGTTCGACCGCGCCGAACAATCCGGTTGGCCGCACGATCAGCACGGCGAACATGAGGAGCAATCCGACAATATTGGCGATCACGCCATCATAGAATGTTGTGACGAAGGTGTGCACGAAGGCGTAGAGCACCGCTGCGATGACGGCTCCCTCCAAGCTGCCTATCCCTCCGACGATGATGATGATGAACGCCGTCACGATGATCGAGTGTCCAATGAAGGGTGTCGGATTGACGAGCGGTGCCGTCAACGCCCCAGCGACACCAGCAAGTGCCGCCCCGATGAACATCGCAATCCGCGCTGTCTGATTAAGGGAAATGCCCTGGAGGGCCGCTGCATCGGCGTCCTGTGCGCAGGCTCTGAGCGCCCAGCCGAATTTCGTGTGCCTTAGAAACGCCCATAGCGCACCGAGCAGGACAATGGCGGCGATCACCACGTACATGCGCTGCATGGGGAACATCACGCCCTCCATGATTTCGATCGTGTCGCGTGTCGGCGGCGGGACATGGCCCATGCGGCGGCCGAAGCCAAGCACAGCTATCGTCTGGAGGATGAGCAGAAAGCCGATCGAGGCGATCAGGCCTGCGAGCGGATTGTCGCGCAATGGCCGGAAAAGCGTGCGCTCCATTATGAGCCCGAGAAGCCCGACAAAGACGAGCCCGGCGGCGACGGCCGCGAAAAAGGGAAACTGCTGCTGCGCATACAGGAACACCACCGTGTAAGCGCCCATCATGTAGAGCTCGCCGTGGGCGAAGTTGATGACACCCATGACGCCAAAAATCAGCACCAGCCCGACAGCGATGAGCGCCATGTAGCTTGCTGCGTATGTCGCATTGAGCGCGGTCTGAACGAGTAGCTCCATGCGCAATGCGCTCCCTCGGGACTCAGCGGTTTGGATCCACCATCATCCGGTTGGCCGGGCCGGTGATCGAATTTGCGGGCGAAGCGCTGCGGGCGGTGTGGCAGCCCGCCACCCCCCCCCCGCCCGCAGCGTTTCTCATTTCTCAACCGCGCTGGCTCCACATCTGGCCGAGAGCGGTCATGTGTTTGATCAAGAGATCCTTGTTCTTGCCCCACCACGCCGGGATGGAGCGGTATTCCTTGATCACCGCCTTGCCATTCTCGATCACGACGACAGGCCAGTTGCCGACCAGCGCATTGTCGATGCCGAAGAGTTCCTTGCCCCACCACTCGGCGTCACCAAATGCATGCTTGCCCTTGCCGCCGTCCTTCATGGCCGTGAGGACAGCGTCGGGTTCGACGCTGCCGGCACGCTGCGCGGCATCGACCCACAGGTCCATGATGGAAGCGTACTCCCAGGACACTGCGCTCCACTCACCTTCGCCGAAGCGTTTCACGTATTGGGCGAAGAACTCACCGGGCTTGTCGAAGTTGACGCGGCTGTCGGTGAGTGCGGGGTCGTCGAAGTCGGGGAACTGGAAGATGAAGCCCTCCATGAACTCCTTGGACGTTTTCTCGATAATCTTGGGATAGAAGTCGGCGGTGCAGGATATGATCTGGCCCTTGAAGCCCTGCTGGAAGGCCTGCTCGCACAACGGATGTACGTAGTCTGCGTAACAGGTATCGAGGCAGATGATCGCCGGCTTTTTGGCGAGAAGCTTGGTCATGACGGGCGCAAAGTCCGTCGTCGCCGGATCGAAGAACAAGGGGGCGTCGACGACTTCGATCCCGGCCGCCTCGAATGCTGCGAGGTAAGTCGCCACCGAAGGCTTTCCGAGGCTGTCGTCCTGCGCACAGATCACGGCAGTCTTGAGGTCGGGCTTGTTGGCAGCCAACCAGTCGACGCCGGTGACATTGTAAATCGGGTGGACTTCGCAGGGGGCAACGAGGGTCTTGGTTTCGGGCGTCAGGTCGCTGGGCAGAAGCGTGGACACGAGCATGCCCTCGCGTGCCGCAATTTCCTGGACGCCGGGCCACGGATCGCCGCCGAGCATCATGATGAACTTGACGCCGTCTTCCTTGATGAGCTTGGTCGCACCCGTGCGGGCCTTTCCGGCATCGTATTCCTCGTCGTACGCGACGAATTCAATTTTGTAGGTGTCGTCGCCGATCTTCATGCCGCCCGTAGAGTTGAGGCGGTCGGCCCAGACGAGGCAGCCATCGAGGCCGGGTTTGCCCCAGGCGGCAACTTCGCCCGTCAGGGGAGCAAGAAAACCAATCTTGACCACCTTCTCACCGGCCATCACGAGGCTGGAGAAGGGGCCCGAACTCATCGTCAATGCCGCGCTTGTCGCAGCAGATGATTGGATGAATCGGCGGCGGCTGATTTTTCGCGATAGACTTGTCATGGTTTCTCGGTCCTCCGACTACTTGCCTCAAGGGCTACGATCGCTGACGACGTGATGGACATCACGGCGGTCTTCGGGAGAGAGGCCGGATCTTCTCCGGCCGGTCGAGATGCTTGGAGCGACCGGCTTTCAGTCTCGCGAGCGTTTCGCGACACGCCAACCGCCACCGCAGACCAATCTGAACCAAAACAAACCGGAGCGGCGGATTGGAATAGTCCACAAAAACCCCCTTGAAATCAAGTGGTGCAATTGGTTGTTTGTGTGCAACGGGATTCAATGGGTTTTGGCGAACGGCAATCGTTCGGCTTTTTGGACATGAGCATGTCGCACTCGGTGCAATTCAATCGCGCGATGCCGCCGAACGAATGAAAGGCCGACGGAGCCGGGCATGGCAGGTGCGCAATGGGAATGGGAGGCGCTGTCGGTAGCGGCCATCGAGGCCTGTTCGGCGGGCGATCTGAAGGCAGCCGTACATTTGTGGCAACGCAGCGGTGAGGTGGCGTCAGGTTTTCCCGATGGCGATCCTCGTTGTGCTGCAGCAGCGAACAATGTCGGGATCGCACACCTCATTGGGGAAGATTTGCACCGCGCAGCTTCGGCGTTGCAGCAGTCTGCTGTCTGTTGGGAGGCATCGCGATCCTGGATCGAGAGCATGGCCATACCCGTCGCCGCGCGCAGTTCTCTCTTTCATTTGCGCATGGAACAGCGCCACCGCGCAGGCTATGAGACGTTCAAGCGTCACACCATGAGCAAGCTCCTCGACGGCGCTGCAGCGATCACGATGTTCAATACGGCATTGGTGAGTTACATGCGCGACGAGGATGATGCGGCCGACGCGTTGCTGGCTCAGTCGATTGATAAGCGCCGCGCATCAAGCGGACCATTCGAACCTGTGCTTGGCACAATACTCGCGCTTCAGGCGGGCCGGCACGAGGCCTGCGGCCGCCTTGAGGAAGCCGAGGTGGTTTCAAAAGAAGCCCGGCGCATCGCTCAATCTCCGACGCGCGATGGTCTGGCGCTTTGGCGTGCCGAGCGCCCCCGGCAGATCAGCGACATGCGCGCAGCGCTTGCGGCTGGATATTTGACTGCCATCGGCGATCCAAATTTGTGTCTTTAGAATCAGGACTTCGGCGGACCGGGGACGGCCTGCATTCGTGCGCGGGGCAGCGCGCTGCCATGTACCAATAGTAGGCCAATTAAAATATTTGGCACACCCGATTACGTATGCTAGGCTTGAAAACTGTGCGCAGGGACCGGTCGCCGGCCATGTGGGCGAGCATTTGGTATGAAATGGTGTAGGGGGCCCCGATGCCGCTGCCGGAAGGCGTGAAGTACCTCGTCATCGGTGCAGGAATTCATGGGCTGAGCACAGCCTACCATCTGGCCAGGGAACTGGCCGCTAAGGGCCGTGGCTCAGGCTCAGACATTCTCGTAATCGACAAGAAGAATATCGGCGCGGGTGCCTCGGGCATCGCGTGCGGCGTCGTGCGCAACAACTATTATCAACCCGCCATGCGCGAACTGATGGCTCACAGTGTCTCGGTCTGGGAGCGCCATGCGGATGTGTTGAGCTACCATCCCGTCGGCTACATGCAGATCAGCCCGGAGTGTATGCACGAACAGGTCGGCTCCATCTATGAGCAGGAGAAGGCGATTGGTTATCCCTCGGTTTTCATCGAGGGTGCCAAGAACTGCGATCGCTACATGAAGGACATGTTCGTCGACTGGCGGGCGCAGAACATCACCTCCATTCTTCATGAGAAGAAGGGCGGGTACGCCAACAATATGCGTTCGATCGAAGGGCTGGCCAAGCTCGCCCGCGATGAAGGCGTTCGCATAGAAACAGGTGTGAAGGTCACGGGGTTTGAGCGTGCCAATGGTGCATCGGGCGCGGTAAAGGCCGTGCTCACCGATAAGGGCCGCATCGCGTGCGAGGAGATCGTCGTCGGCGCCGGTCCCTGGGTCAAGCAGATCTGGGACATGTTGGAGCTGCCCGAGAGCATCACGATCAAGGGGCGTGACGGCAAGCTCTACGACGGCCGTCAAATGTGGACATTCTGGTCGTTGCAGGAAGGCACGCTCGGTGTAAATCCCGAGATGCAGAAGACGAATGACGGGAAGATGCCACCCGTCATTCACGTCGACACCGATGCGCCACTCTATTCCGACGTCGATGGCTCGCTCATTACCGACAAGCTTTGGGGCATCTACTACAAGCCCGACTTCTACTTCGGCGGTGTGCAAGGCGGGGCGATGCCCTTCAAAATCGAGACCGCGCCCGACCAGGTGGCCGTCGATCCATATGGTCCTGAAAGTCCCGATTTCATCGTGGGCGAGGATTTCAAGCGCATGTGGGTCTCGGCTCTGGCCCACTGCCAGTCGCGCTTCTCCGGTCAGATGAGTGTCTATCGCGATGAGCCATCGGGCGGGATTGGCTGCTTCACACCCGACAACTTCCCGATATTCGATCGCTTCTGTGAGAACGTCTACATCATCGCCGACAGCAATCACGGCTACAAGATGCTGGGCGTGGGCGAACTCGTGGCGCGTGAACTGACCGGCAGTGCGAGCAAGCTGCTCGAGCCATTCCGCTTTGCGCGCTACGCCAAGGGTGATCTGCATCCCGTGTCCAACAGCCCCTATCCATGGAGTTGAGGGCTAACTGATGGCCATGCCAGACGGACAACGCTGCGTACGCTTAATGTCGTCAGACAACTGAATTGAGAGACGGCGGCAAAGAACCAAAAAATAGCAAGCTCACGCAGGGGCAAGGAAAAAAGAGGAGGAACGACCCGATGCAGCAGACGACGGATCTCGAGAAACATGTGAATGCTCCGGGTCGATCAGATTTGGTGCGTCAGGTCCGCGAGCAGATTAACAAGCTCGGCGTCACCTACATCTACTATCAGTTCATCTCCGTCACGGGCCGCATCATCGGCAAGGGCATCCCCGCCGACCACTGGGAGCGCACCGCGGAAAAGGGCTTCCAACTCGTCTACGGTTCCACCGCCAACCTCTTCACCGATCGTCACGGCCAGTACATCGGTTACGGACCGGAGGCCTCTGAGCTGGTCGGCATCCCCGATCCCGAGACGTTCGTCCAGTTGCCTTGGGAGAAGCGCGTTGCCCGCGTGTTCTGCACCTGCTTCCGCAACCGCGAGGAGGACGAGAATCCCGGCGGGCATCTCTCATCGGACTGCCGCGGCAATCTTCGCATTCATCACGAGCAGTTCGCCCAGGAGCATGGCATGCGCATGCGCGCGGGGTTCGAACCTGAGATGATGTGGCTCAAGAAGGGTCCGGATGGACGCCCCGATGGCGGCTTCTCGAAGCCCTATTGCTATCACATCGACCAGTTCGAGAGCCTGAGGCCGGTCTCCCTGCGCGTCATCGAGTATGCGCGCGCAATGGGGCTCGACATGATTCAGGGCGATCACGAGGACGCTCCAGGTCAGCTCGAACTGAACTTTACCTACGACGACATCCTGCGCAGTGCCGACCGGCTGGCAACCTACCGTCAGATCTGCGGACAGGTGGCGCGCGAGTTCGATCTCATCGCCTGCTTCATGACCAAGCCTTTCATGGGTGTCTCGGCGAACGGCTGCCACGCCAACGTTTCGCTGTGGAGCGGCGGCACAGAGAGCGTCAATCGGCTCGGCCAAACCGAGTTGCCCGGCTTGAGCAACAGCTTCATGTACTCGGGCGGCGGCACCAACCATTTCATGCCCAATTCCGCGCATCACCACAAAAAACCGGGTCCCGTCGGTCTCCACTGCATCGGCGGCGTGATCGAGCACTTGCCGGCGCTGACCGCCATCGGCTGCTCGACGGTCAATTCCTATCGCCGTCTGTGGGATCAGGGTTTCTGGGCGCCTGTCTATGCCGACTGGGGCTACCAGAACCGGACGTGCGGTCTGCGTGTCTCCGCACCCGGACGCTTCGAATACCGGGCCGTGGACAGCATGGTAAACCCCTACATCCTTTCGTCGGCCCTGTTGATGTCCTTCGACGACGGTCTCACGCGGAAGCTCGATCCCGGCGAGCCGGAGAGCCGCAACATCTACCAGGCAATGAAAGAGGGCAAAAACGTCAAGAAGTTGCCGCTCACGCTCGGTGAGGCGCTCGAACGGCTTGATGGCGACGAAGTCGTCAAGAGAGCCTTGCCGGATGAAATGTATCGCGTCTACACCCATTACAAGGGTGACGAGTGGGCACGCTTCAACGCTCAGGTCACCGAATGGGATGTCGATCGCTACCTCGATTGCCTGCCGTGATGTGCCCGCGGCATGGTCCCTGGCCATGCCGCAGACACTGAACTGAGCAGCTATGCCGACCGTATCGATGCCGCGTTTGGTTCGCCACTGGAGCGGATCGGGCGAGGGCATCGGCGAGCGGACCAACTGAAAACGACGGAGACGAATATCATGTGTGGAATTGCGGGCTTGATCCATCGCGGCCGCAAGAGCGACATCGGCGAGGAGATGACCAAGATGCTTCAGGCGCTGAAGCATCGCGGACCGAACTCGACCGGTTATGCGCTTTACGGTCCCGCCGCAGGCGAGGGTCAGTATATAATGCGCTTCAAGGTGGCCGAGCAGGAGGAACTTCGCCACGGCTACAAGATCCGGGAACTCGTCAAGGAGCGCCGGGCCGAGGTCAATCACCGGATCAAGGAACTCGGCGCCAAAATCAAGGACGAGGTGGAGGCAACGGCCTACGCCTTCAAGTATGTCCTCAATTACAAAGGCGACTTGAAGAAGCTGGTCGATTATCTGGAGGATATCGAGTCCGTCGAACTGCTGTCCATCGGACACAGCCTGGAGCTGGTCAAGGACCTGGGCGATGCCGAGACGGTCGCCAAGCAGTACAAGCTCGAGGGCTTCAACGGCACGCATGCGCTTGGTCATACGCGCATGGCGACGGAATCGGACGTCGACATCCGCTCTGCCCATCCCTATTGGGCCTATCCGTTCAGCGACGTTTCCGTCGTACACAACGGACAGCTCACCAACTACTGGAACAACCGCCGTGAATTGGAGCGGCGCGGCCGCCGCTTCATGTCGAACTGCGACAGCGAGCTGATCGCGGTCTATCTCGCCGAGCGCATGGATCAGGGCGACAGCCTGGAAGACGCCATGCGCCGCTCGATCGAGGAACTGGACGGTGTGTTCACCTATCTGGTGGCGACCGCCGACAGCCTCGGCATGGCCAAGGACACCATGGCTGCCAAGCCGATGGTCCTCTACGAAGGCGAGAATTTCATTGCTCTGGCCAGCGAGGAAGTGGCCATCCGCTCGATCTTCCCGAATGAAATCGACACGTTCGACCCCTACGAAGGAGAGGTGCGCGTATGGCAGAACTGAAAAAAGCGAGCGCAGAGGCAATGCACAGCGAAGTGTTGCTCGGCCGCTCGCAGCAGCAATTCTTCGACGTCAACTCCGAAAGCGATCGCTTCACGTATCCGTGGGCCTACGAGGTCGATTTCAATAAGCGCGCCGAATTCGACGCGGCCAAGATGGAAACGAACGCCATCAACGCCGAGATCCGCCGCCTGATGAGTGAAGGCAACGGAACGATCGTCGTGCGCAATCCCGGGGCCAAGCACTCCCTAGGTGTTGGCATCCTGAACCGGCTGCGGCTCCACTTTGAAGGCTCTCTGGGCTATTTCGGCTGCGGCCTTATCGATGGCCCGAACGTCCACATCAAGGGTCGCGTTGGCTGGTCGTGCGGTGAAAACATGCTCGCGGGGTCCATCGTTATCGAGAAGAACGCCGGCTCCTGCTTCGGTGCTGCCATTCGCGGTGGCGATCTCGTCTGCAAGGGCGACGTCGGCGCTCGCACCGGCATCGATCAGAAGGGCGGTAGCATCATCATCGGCGGACGCACGGGGGCGTTCTCTGGCTTTATGATGCAGCGCGGCCGCATGGTCGTATTGGGCGATGCGGGCGCCAATCTCGGCGACAGCATGTATGACGGCACGATCTACGTCGGCGGCAAGATCGCCAGCCTGGGTGTCGATGCCGTCGAGGCGGAGATGACAGACCTGGATGTCGCTTGGCTGGAACGCAAGCTCAAAGTCTACGAGATTGAGCAGCCCAAAGACCTCAAGAAAATGACGAAGATCGTCGCCGGCAAACAGCTGTGGAACTACGACAGTCTGGAGCCGACCGAGAAGAAACTGGTTCTCTAGTGCTGCGTCTCTGACGCTTGATCCCCTGTTGCGGCTGGGACCGAGACCAAGCGCCAGAGACAAGAGCAACACTAAAATCATGGTGTTGATCGTGTTCCCGACGGTTCTGACATTTGCTCGGGAGCATTCGGCAAAGGATAGCAAATGTCAAAACCGGAACACTAGTGTGACGAACGAGAAGTTCGCTAATTGCTTCGTGGCTAGGTTGCGATGCGGACTTCTCGATCTTGATCACCCTAGATCATCGAAGAAGCTAGTGTCGTTCAGATCGCGAAATTCGTTCGACACCCGCTACAGAATGTGACGAATTTCGCGATCATGACACGAGGAGGAGTTACCCGATGGGTCCACAAAAAAAGCCTGCGCAGTCAGAGGCGGAGGCTTACACCCCGCCCGCGCGCAACACGCAGCTCCTGGGGCATAGCCGCATCTTCACGCCCGAGGTGATGGACGACATTCACATCAAGTCGGAGCTTGGCCGCTATCGCATGCGCGGCTTCTCGCTCTTCAAGAAGATCCCGCATTGGGATGACCTGACGTTCCTTCCCGGAACGCTGACGCGCTTTGTGATTGAAGGCTACCGCGAGAAGTGCATCACGAAGACGGTGCTGGGTCCACGGGCGAAACGCCCCCTCGTTCTCGACATACCCGTCTACATCACGGGTATGAGCTTCGGTGCCTTGTCCTACGAAGCCAAGATCGCGCTTGCACGCGGCGCCACCATGGCGGGTTCGGCGACGTGCTCGGGCGAGGGCGGCATGATCCCCGACGAGCGGCGCTATTCGTCCAAGTGGTACTATCAGTGCATTCAGAGCCGCTACGGCTTCAACCCGCACCACCTGCGTCTGGCCGATGCGGTTGAGTTTTTCATTGGACAGGGTTGCAAGGTTGGTCTGGGTGGCCATCTCATGGGCCAGAAGGTGACCGATCAGGTGGCCGAGATGCGCTCGCTGCCGGCCGGCATCGACCAGCGCTCGCCTGCGCGTCACCCCGACTGGCTCGGACCCGACGATCTGGCTTTGAAGATCGCGGAGGTGCGCGAGGCCACAAACTGGGAGATCCCGATCCAGTTGAAGCTCGGCGCGGCGCGCGTCTACGACGACGTGCGTATGGCAGCCAAGACTGGCCCGGACATGATCTACATCGACGGCATGGAGGGCAGCACTGGCGCCGGTCCGCATCTGGCAACGGAGGATACCGGTGTTCCTGGCATGGCGGCCATCCGGCAGGCGCGCAAGGCATTGGATGATGTCGGCAAGACCGGAGAGATCTCACTCATCTATGCGGGCGGCATCCGCAACGGGTCCGACATCGCCAAGGCACTGGCTCTTGGTGCGGATGCGGTGGCCATCGGCCATTCCTCGCTGATGGCATTGAACTGCAACAAGGCGATCCCCGAGGCCGACTACGAGGCGGAAGTCGGCGTGCCTCCGGGCTACTGCTACCACTGCCATACCGGCCGCTGCCCCGTGGGCGTGGCGACGCAGGATCCGATCCTGCGCAAGCGTCTTGATCCCGACAAGGCGGCCGAGCGGGTCTACAACTTCCTGCACACGCTGACCATGGAATGCCAGATGATGGCGCGCGCGTGCGGCAAGACCAACATCCACTCGCTGGAACCGGAAGATCTTGCAGCTCTCACCATGGAGGCATCGGCCATGGCGATGGTTCCGCTCGCAGGCACACAGCATACTGTCGGCCGCCCCGACATGACGCGCTACTGAGGAGGAGCCCCGATGGCAGACATCAAACCTGGACGGCCCGTGCCCGTCGCCGTCACCAACGAGGACGTTGACCACTTCATTAAGAGCGATGGCGTGGAAACCGAGCGCGAGAAGCTGATTGGTCAGCACATCGGCTATCGGTACGACGTAAATCTCGTTCCCAACTACAAGCGGTTGACGCCGTTCCTCAAGTCCTACATCGAGACCATGGGCTGGAGCGACCTCAACTGGCTGGAGGACGTTCACATGGGCTACGAGGAGGGCCGCCCGGCCGTCTTCGATCGCAATGTGAACGGCTGGGTGCAGGTTCCAGCTGGCGTCAAGCTGCCCGACAATCAGCAGGACCGGGACATGCTGGCGCGCGAGCTTCTGATCAAGTTCCAGATGGCGGAGAATCACCCGCTCGTCGACCTGCGCAACGCCTACGCCAAGTTCTAGCTCCGGGTTCCCCAGGCGCCAGTACGTCACGCTGCAGGGTCGCAAATGGTCCAGGCAACTCATGAAGCAGCCCCACCTCCCCGCGCCATCGACATGGCGCGGGGCGTTTTTTCCGACGCAGCAGGACTGAAGTTTGCTCCCTACTGGTGGGAGGCGGCGCCCCGGCCCGCTATGTCCAGCGGCTCCAACCGCCTGCCGGCGCGTACCGATGTCGCCATCGTCGGATCGGGCTATACGGGGATCTCAGCAGCCCTGACGTTGGCGCGCCGCGGCCGCTCGGTCGTCGTGTTGGAGCGAGACGTCCCTGGGATTGGTGCGAGCACGCGCAACGGCGGGCAGGTCGGCACGGGAATCCAGAAACTCAGCCTGACAAAGCTATCGGGACTTGGCAGTGAGGATGCCGTCGGCGAGTTACTGCGCGAAGGGATACGCATTCTCGATCACATCGAACACGTTGTGACGAGCGAAGGCATCGCTTGTAAATTCCGGCGCTGCGGGCGCTTTCGCGGCGCCATGCGCCCGGAACACTATGAACGCATGGCGCGCGACCTGGAGACCCTGAGAAAGCTCACGGGGCTCCAAAGCTACATGGTGCCGCGTGCCGAGCTCGATACGGAGGTCGGGACCGAGATCTTCCACGGCGGTGCGGTTCTGCCGAACGACGCCACAATTCATCCCGCCCTTTATCACGCGGGGCTGATGGAGCGGGCGCTCGAGGCCGGGGCTGCGATCATCGGAGGGGCGGACGTGCGGGCCATCATGCGGGATCGAGACGGCTGGCGGCTCACGACAGAAGCAGGTGAGATCAGCGCTCGCGACGTCGTTGTTGCGGCCAATGCGCATGCGGGCCGCATTGTGGCCGAGCTGAACCCCTGCATCGTTCCCGTCGGTTCGGCGATGATCGCAACCGAACCGCTGCCTGAGCCCGTCTTCCGCCGCCTGTTGCCGAAGAACCGCGTCTACGGCAACACGGCGCGTGTGTTCTCCTACTTCCGTGGCTCCCCCGATGACACCCGCATCATCTTTGGCGGGCGTGTTAGCCGGGTTTTCGACGGCACCTCGCCGCGCGCCTACCGCCATCTTGCCCGGGACATGATCCGTTTCTTTCCCGAGTTGGCAGATGTGCCCGTCACGCATGCCTGGGACGGCGTGATCGCCATGACCCACGACAATGTTCCCCACATCGGACGCACTCGCGATGGCGTTTATTATGCGCTTGGTTACTGCGGCAATGCGGGAATATCGCGCGCCACGTACTTCGGTCACAAGGTCGCGCTCAAGGTGCTGGGCGATCCGGAAGGGCGGACAGCCTTCGATGATCTGCGTTTTCCGGCTTTCCCGTTTCATTTCATGGCGCGTCCCATGGTTCCGCTCGTGGAGGCGTGGATGAGTCTGCGAGACCGGTTCGATTGAGCGCAGCCAAGATCGACAGGGGTGTGAGACTGGCGGGGCGTAAGAAAGGCGGGCGCCCTACAGATTGCGCTCAGCTGTGGCAATGAACACGGCGAGCGTGCAGCCCGTCTCGGTGTGAGAGCTGTGCTGCGATCCCTTGCGCAACAACACCAAGTCGCCGGTGCGATAAACAGTGCCGTCGTGATCGACGAGTTCCCCGTCTAGGATCAGGAACTGTTCGTCGGAGGTGTGCTCGTGGGGCTGTGAGACAGCTCCCGGCTCCATGCGGTAAACATGAAACCCGACGCCCAGGGGCTGCGATTGGTCGAGTTGGAGCACGCTCTGGCCCGCAAGGGGTACACCCTCCACCAAGAAGGGCCGGAAGTGGGCCGTTGTGATGTTGGCGACGATGCGCTCATCCTTGTTCACGGGCTTCATTCTGAAACATCCTTACCGCGCTCCCGCGTGCTGTTCACATTCGCACGCGCGTTTTCTCCGGATCGTAGAACGGGAAGCGCACGACCTCAGCCTTCAAGCGCTTTTGGTGGCCGTCGAGCTTGCCGATCTCAACTGCCGTTCCGATTGAGGCATACGTGACGTCGATGCGGGCAAGCGCGATGGTCTTCTTCAGGATCGGGGACCTCATCGCGCTGGTTACGACGCCGATGGTGGCGCGTCCAACGCACACCGGATCGCCATGGGCGGGCTTCTCGTTGCCGATTATGTCCAGTCCGACGAGCTTGCGAACCGGATTGGCCCGGCGGCGCTCCAATGCGGCTTTCCCAATGAAATCCTCCTCCTTCTTGGCGGGAACGGAAAAGGCAATCCCGGCCTCGAATGGGTCGATCTCGGAGCCGAATTCATACCCGCCAAAAACGAGACCGGCCTCGATGCGGACCATGTCAAGGGCATCGAAACCGAACGGTTTGATGCCGTGCGGTACTCCGGCCTCCATGATGTGGTCCCATACCGCCGGGGCATCGCTGGGATGGCAAAAAACCTCGTAGCCGAGTTCGCCCGTATAGCCTGTGCGCGAGACGAGCACGGGAATACCATTGTGTCCACCGAAGCGGCCGGTGGTGAAGCGGAAAAGGCCGAGTTCGCCGATCTCCGGCCGTCCGGGTGGTGTCCACAGAACCTTGGCGAGGATCTCGCGCGACTTCGGACCCTGGACAGCCACGTTGTGGATCTGATCGTTCGCGGTCTTGAGGAGAATATTTGCTCCCGACTTTGCCGCTTGGTCCTTGATCCACAGCAGGCTCGCATCGTCTCCGCCAATCCAGCGGAAGTTGTTCTCTGCAAGCCGGAACAGGGTTCCGTCGTCGATCATGCCGCCATGCTCATAGCAGATTGGGGAATAGGTAATCTGACCGACGGCGAGCTTGCGAATGTCCCGGGGAAAGAGGCCCTGGCAGAACTGCTCTGCATCCGGTCCGAGAATTTCCAGTTTGCGCAGCGGGCTCAGATCCATGATCACCGCGCGCTCGCGGCAGGCCCAGTACTCGTCGATAGCGCCGCCTTGGGTGAAGGACGTCGGCAGCCAGTAGCCATTGTATTCCGTGAACGAGCGAGTGAGCGCCGAGATGCGGGCGTGAAAGCCTGTCTCCCGAGTGAGCTGTAATGGGGCATCAGGTGTCATGCGGAATCCAATCGCGCGCTTGAACGTGGCGGTCTTCGGATAAACCCGGACGAGGATCGGGGTGAGTTTCCAACCGTTGGCGGGGTCGATGTCGTCGGGACAGGAGGAGCTGGCGCAGACCAGGTCCGACATTGCTCGCAAGAGCACGTAATCGCCCGGACGCGACCAGGGCTCGTCGAACCAGATGTTGTTATGATCGTCGACGTTGGTATTGTAGAAAAAATTGATTGCTGGCCAGCCCTTGTATTGACCGACCTGATAGCCTTCCAGCGCGCCGTTGAAGTTGTCCGAGCAGTTGGCGTGACCGAAGTATCCCGTATCCTCGTAATAGCGGGCCGTGCAGGCGAGATTGAACGTGTCGTGGCGGCCGACCGTATCCTGGATCACTTCGACGAGCGCGTTACGGTCCGCGTCGAAGAATTTCGAGTAGAGACCCGGCTTGGGATAGGAGGTGCCCGTGACGGAGCGTGTCGTCGTCGAGTCGAGGCCCATGATCCGGCCCTTGTCCAGAGCGCGCCGATTGAAGGCCAGAAAGTCGGAGCATTGGCGGCCGTCGACATCGATGATCTGGATGTATTCGCCCTCGTAGACCTCGAAGGACTGAGCGCTCGCGACCTCGATGAGGATCTCGGCACGCGGCTCGGCGAGTGGCTCTGGCCGTCGCGGCTTGCCGGAGGGGCGAGGGCTGGCGCGCCGGATGAAGACCAGAACGTCGCTGGGCGGTGATTGATCCCAGACGGTCATCTGATCGGCAGGGGCCGCAACGACGGCGACGACGGGTCGCGTCGCATGAAGCCTGATTGTTTCGCCGGCCGGTGCGTCCTCGCCGAACAGGCGCGCGCCCAGCACACGTCCGATGTCGATCCCGCGCCGGAACAGGCCGAAGCGCACGCGCGTTGCATCCTCACTGTCGCCTTCGAGGATGCGGTGCAGACCGGAAGGCTTGCCGGTGCTGCGCAGGCCGAGCGCCCCGAGGTCGGCCTTGCCGCCCTTGCCGAAGGCGACAATCTCCACGCTCTGTCCGCCTTCCAACAGCGCCAACTCCAGCACGTCGTCGTGCTCGAGGGCGTAGACCGCCGAGCCGCCGCCCTTCACGACGTATCTTTCGATGCCGGGTTCCAAGGACGCGGCCGCCGGGTCGACGAGCTTGGGACGCTGGGGCGTGACGAGGACGCTGTCGGTCATCTCTCAACTCCCGCGATTCCGGGCTAAGCCGGTGTGCCTGGATTGCAATCCGGCCGGATGCCTTTCTCCGGCGGAATCACCGGATGCTGCCGGATTGCAGTCGGGGCAGCGGTCCGTGCCGCTGCCCCGCTTCGATATGGGCTCATCGCTACTTGTTTGAAAGGTATGCCTCCATCGAATCCTCCAGCGCTTCCTTCCAGGGCGTGTGGTGCAAGGGCGCCCTGGTGCCGGTGATGACCGACGTATAGGCATTGTCGCGGAACGTCATGATGTTCTGATACTTGTGCTCTTTCCACTCGAAGAAGGCCTCGCAGGCACCGTCCACGTCGAAGGACGGATAATCCGTCTCCGCGATCAACTCCTTCACATAGTCGCCCTGATAGTGGATCGCGTCATGCGCATCCTTGCCGGCATCCTCGCCCGCCACACGGTCGGCGACGTCCTTCAGCAGTACCGCCTTGTCGGTCGGAACTTTGATCCGACCCAGGATCACGTCACGCACCCACCAGGCCTGCGCGTCGAACATGTTGAAGGTGAACCACTGGTCCTGCATGCCGAGGTAGAAAAGTTTCGGATTGTGAACCCAGACCACGCCCTTGTAGAGGTCGGCCGTCGCCAGCCGGTTCGCCGTCTTCAGCCGCAGGTCATCGGGCAAAAACGGGAAGTGGTGTTTGTAGCCAGTGCAAAGGATGATGGCGTCGATTTTCTTGGACGTGCCATCACCAAAATAGGCGTTGTGCTCATCGACCCGCACGAGCCCGGGCTTCTCCTCCCAGTTCGCCGGCCATTTGAAGCCCATGGGCTGGCGGCGATAGGTGCTGGTGATCGACTTGGCGCCGTACTTCCAGCACTGACTGCCGATATCCTCGGCCGAATAGGACGTCCCCATGATGAGGATGTCCTTCCCAGTGAACTCCCGTGCATCGCGAAAATCGTGCGCGTGCAGCACGCGGCCGTTGAACTTGTCGAAACCGGGGTACTCCGGCACGTTCGGCACGCTGAAATGTCCAGAGGCGACGATCACATAGTCGAAGTCCTCTTCATACATCCGGTCGTTGACGAGATCGTGCACAGTGACGGTGAACTTGCTGTTTAAGGGATCATTGGCGGTGACGGTGAAACTGCTGCTCGCCGGATGGTTCGCGGTTACGGTGAAATTGCCTCTGCCGTCGGTGTACTTCACCATCCGGACGGTCGTGGAGAAACGAATCCACTCGCGCACCCCCGCTTTTAGTACGCGACCCTGAATGTAATCGCACAGTACCGCGCGGGGCGGGTAGCTGCCGATCTGCTTGCCGAAATGCTCCTCGAAAGAGTAGTCGGCGAACTCCAACCCTTCCTTAGGTCCGTTCGACCATAGATAACGGTACATCGAGCAGTGGACCGGCTCGCCATTCTCATCGAGGCCGGTGCGCCAGGTGTAGTTCCACAGCCCTCCCCAGTCCGACTGCTTCTCGAAGCAGACAATCTCGGGGATGTCGGCGCCGTTGCGCCTTGCACTTTCGAATGCTCTGAGCGCGGCCAGTCCGCTGGGGCCCGCACCGATAACGGCAACTCGCGTATTCTGCATTCTATCCCTCTCTTTGATGTCCACCCTAGAGACGAGTTCTTCTTATGAAGCGCCCGCTGAGCGCACGCTGTTCTCGGGCTTTTGTGTTCTCAATGGAGCGGCGCTAGAGCCTGAAGGTGCCCCCCAGTCCCGTGTGTTGACGGGATGAGCCCAACCAAATGATGTCTCTGATTTCGTAGCGTGGAACGGCCCTGCTGCCGCAGGTGGCCATATCTCATAGCGGTCAGCCTTGAGGGTGCACCCTCAAGGCGTTGGGTACGCGGCGATTCTATGCGGCTGGTCCAACCAATCATGACCACACCCTGGCCTTTTCACGCCCTTTAAGATCAACTTTGAGGTTAGCACCCACTTTTCGCTGTGCCAAACGGATAAATTGGCACATAATTGGTATAAAGTAGGCGGTCATGCAGGACCGTCGCAGTATGATTTGGGATCTGATCCACGGTGGCGCTGCGTCTGGCCTGCTTGATCGGCGTGCGTGACTGCGCATACCAAGCGGCTCGCGATCGAAGTGACGCGGGTGTCGGGCAAATAGCATCACGAGGCAGCCGCACACGACGACTTTGGGAGTAGAGGATCAAAGTGTCACTCGCACGCAAGACTACAGCACACAGGGCGCCATCAATTCAGGGCTCTCAAGAAATTTCGCGCGAAATCGGACAGGCGATCTTCGACCAGGCCTACAATCATGGCGAGCGGCTACCCACGGAGCGTCAGCTTGCCCTCACCTTCGGGGCCTCGCGCACCACGATCCGCAAGGCGCTGGCGCTCTTGGAGTCGCAGAAGCTCGTCAGCCGTCGTGCTGGCAGCGGGACCTATGTAAGCTTCCAAGCGTCGGCCAGTGAAACCGACATCGCCGAGCGCACCAGCCCCCTCGAACTCATTGAGGTTCGTGAGGCCATCGAGCCGCAGATTGCGCGTCTGGCTGTTCTTCACGCCAGTGCTGTCGATCTCGATCGTCTGCAGGGCTTGGTCCGCAATCTGCTCGCTGCAGAGAAGGCGCACAATTCCGAGAGCTACGCTTCGGCCGACGAGCAGTTCCATCTGGCGCTCGCCAGCGCGACGTCAAACCCGCTTCTGGTTTGGCTCTATCAGCGCATCAACGACATTCGTACGCACGCGCTGTGGGGCGAGATGCGTCAGAAGATCATAACGCCCGAGAATATGCGCATCTATAATGAACAGCATGCGGCCATCGTGCGCGCCGTACAGATTCGCGATGCGGCACGTGCGGCCGAGATCATGATCCACCACATGCAAAAGGCGCGCAACGACCTCGTCGGTGCCCACAGCAGGTGACGCAGCGGTGGGAAATCTCAATCCAGCATCATCTCGCGGCTATAAGGAAATTGTCGAACAGCAGCCGTGATTGAGCGGCAAAACTCGACATATGCGTATGAGCCGAGGCTTGCATGCGATCAAGCGCGCCAGCTCCCTGGGATTGTTCGAGCGCTTCGGCATAGGCTGGCACCTGAGCCCATTCGGACACTGTCGTATCCTCGATCTCCACGTGGTATTGCAGCCCCCAGGCTCGTGGTCCGACCCGCATCGCCTGACAGCTGCATACCGGTGAGCTGGCAAGCACCACCGCTCCCTCGGGGGGCTGGCGCACGGCGACCGAGTGCCATTGTAGGGCCTTGAAATTCTCTGGTAGTCCGCGAAAGAGCGGATCGGTAAGCCCGTGCGATGTGAGTGCCACGTCGAGAACGCCAATCTCGGGCGGCTTCTGTGGTCCGCATGTTCCCCCAAGCGCATCTGCGAGGAGTTGGTGGCCAAGGCAGATGCCAAGGAAGGGCCGGCCCATGTCCCGGACCCATCGGCGGATGGCACGCTTCTCCTCGATCATCCAGGGGCACGTGTCGGTGTCCCAGACATCCATGGGCCCACCCATGACCCACAGCGCATCATAGGGGTTGAGCTCCGGGATGGGCTCACCCTGACCCAGTTCGACCCCATCCCAAGCGATGCCTGCCTCCTGAAGGTAGTATCGCAGCCGCCCCGGATGTTCGCACGCGATGTGCTTGAGGACGAGCAGGCGCATCGTATTCGCTCCCCGTTGGCATATCTCGCCTACTAGCGATAAACTGAGTTCCGCCCCTGCCTTGTGCACTTGCGTCCGACGGGGCGCCGGTCTGTGATGAACCCGAACAATCGGAATCTGCCATCCCGGTTGGGCAGAGTACTATGGCACGCACTGGCACACCTTGCCCGGAAAGCGATCGAACCGATAGGCTCTCATGATGGCCGAAACGATGACGGACAGGATATTTACGGGGCAGTGCCTGTGCGGGGCGGTACGGTTCGAGCTCCAAGGACCGCTGCGACCCGTGTTCGTTTGTCATTGCCGGCAATGTGCGCGCTGGACAGGTCATGTGGCGGCCGCGACCGCCGTCAGACCCGAAAACTTCCGGCTCGTCTCCGGAGCCGTCGCGTTGACCTGGTATCGCTCGTCCAATCATGCAGAACGCGGGTTTTGCACAACCTGCGGCTCAAGCCTGTTTTGGCGGCCATCCAGTGGGGATCGTATCGCCGTATTGGCAGGCTCGATCGATCTTCCGACCGGACTGACGACGGCTGCTCACATCTTCACGGCGGAGAAATCCGACTACTATGCTATCGAGGATGGCACGCCTGCATTCCCGGGCAGCGCCGGAGCTGCCGCCCTGGCACCGGGAGATGCGCGCCCCGATTCCGGGCCATAATCGCGAACCGCGGCCCGGGTCGGTTTGTCCGAAGGTGACACACACGCCATCCGTCTTTAGAATTCCCGGAACGCTGGCGAATTCCGGAATCTCCTGTCCACTCGGCAACTTAGATCTTCGGCCTTCAGGTTGAGCGGTTGGCTGATGATAGCGAAGTCCTGATCGGCCAAACTCCCCTGTGAGGAAACAATAATTCTCCTGGTTGAACATCGCGCCGCTTCTTGCTAGAAATTCCGGAAGCACCGCTGAGAAGGAGAATTCCCCATGTGCGGGATCGTCGGACTCTTCATCAAGGACAAGTCTCTGGAGCCACGGCTCGGAGAACTGACGGCACAGATGCTGTCCACCATGTGCGAGCGCGGACCGGACTCGGCGGGTTTCGCCGTCTACGGCGCACCGGAAAACGGCAAAGCCAAACTGACGGTCCAATCGGCCAACGCTGACGTGGATTTCGCAGGCCTGGACAAAGCGCTCGGCAAAGCCATCGGCGCGCCGGTCGAGTTTGAGCGCAAGGAAACCCACGCGGTTCTGACCGTACCTGCCGGCAAGCTGGAAGACACCCGCGCCGCGATCAAGGCCGATCATCCTGGCGTGCGCATCATGAGTGCGGGTGAAGTCATCGAGATCTACAAGGAAGTCGGCTGGCCGACGGACGTCTCCGAACGCTTCCACCTGAAGGAAATGTCGGGCTCGCACGCCATCGGGCACACGCGCATGGCGACCGAAAGCGCCGTGACAACGCTTGGCGCGCATCCGTTCTCGACGGGGTCGGACCAGTGCCTGGTGCACAACGGCTCGCTGTCGAACCACAACAGCCTGAAGCGCCAGCTCAAGCATGACGGCATGACCTTCGAGACGGAGAACGACTCGGAAGTCGCGGCCGCCTACCTCACATGGCGCATGAAGCAGGGCATGAACCTGGGTGAAGCGCTGGAAAAGAGCCTCGACGACCTGGATGGCTTCTTCACGTTCGTTGTCGGCACGAAGAACGGCTTTGGCGTCATCCGCGATCCCATCGCCTGCAAGCCGGCCGTCATGGCCGAGACCGATCAGTACGTGGCCTTTGGTTCCGAGTACCGCGCGCTCGTCGGCCTTCCAGGCATCGAAAATGCCAAGGTCTGGGAGCCTGAGCCCGCAACGGTCTATTTCTGGGAACGGTGAGAGCATGAGAACGATCAATCTTGCCGAGACCCCGCTGCGGGACCTCAACTCGGAACTGCATCGCCAGACTGACGGTACCAACGAAGGCGAGTGGGAAATCTTGAACCCGCGCGGCCAGCATGCGGTCGCGGTGGGCGTCGATGCGCCCATCAAGATCGCGGTCAAGGGCAGCGTCGGCTACTACGGCGGCGGCATGAATAAGAAGGCCGCCATCACCATTCATGGCTCAGCCGGTCCCGGCGTTGCGGAAAACATGATGTCGGGCAGCGTCGTCGTGAAGGGCGATGCGAGCCAGTACGCCGGTGCCACGGGCCGCGGAGGTCTTCTCGTCATCGAAGGCAACGCAGCCTCGCGCTGCGGCATTTCGATGAAGGGCATCGACATCGTCGTGCGCGGCAACATCGGTCACATGTCGGCCTTCATGGCCCAGAGCGGCTCTTTGGTTGTCCTGGGCAATGCCGGCGACGCGCTTGGCGACTCGATCTACGAGGCCAAGCTCTTCGTGCGCGGCGACGTGAAGAGCCTCGGCGCCGACTGCATCGAAAAGGAAATGCGCCCCGAGCACCACGAACAGCTCGCCGCACTCCTCGAAAAGGCCGGCGTCAACGGCGTCAAGACCAGCGAGTTCAAGCGCTACGGCTCGGCCCGCAAGCTCTATACCTTCAACATCGACAACGCGGACGCCTACTGATGACCTATCATAATCCGCCGACCACCCCCCGCAAGTCCGCCACCTTCGACGACTACACGTTGTCGGAGATCCGCCGCGCGGCGGCGACCGGCATCTACGACATCCGCGGCGGCGGCGCCAAACGGCGCGTCCCGCATTTCGACGACTTGCTGTTCCTCGGCGCGTCGATGTCACGTTATCCGCTCGAAGGGTACCGTGAGAAATGCACCACCAGCGTCGTGCTTGGCGCCCGCCATGCCAAGAAGCCGATCGAACTCAAGATCCCGATCACGATCGCCGGCATGAGCTTCGGTTCGCTGTCGGCGCAGGCCAAGGAAGCCTTGGGCCGCGGCGCCACGATTGCGGGCACGTCGACGACGACGGGCGACGGCGGCATGACGCCGGAGGAGCGCGGTCAGTCCCAGACGCTCGTCTATCAATACCTGCCCTCCCGCTACGGCATGAACCCCGACGATTTACGCAAGGCCGACGCCATCGAAGTCGTGGTCGGCCAGGGCGCCAAGCCCGGCGGCGGCGGCATGCTTCTCGGCCAGAAAATCTCCGACCGCGTGGCCGAGATGCGCACCCTGCCCAAGGGCATCGACCAGCGTTCCGCATGCCGCCATCCCGACTGGACAGGACCGGACGATCTCGAAATCAAGATCCTCGAGCTGCGCGAAATCACGGATTGGGAGAAGCCCATTTACGTGAAGTGCGGTGGGGCGCGTCCCTACTACGATACCGCCCTGGCGGTGAAGGCCGGTGCGGATGTCGTTGTCATCGACGGCATGCAGGGTGGCACGGCGGCGACGCAGGAAGTCTTCATCGAACACATTGGTCAGCCGACGCTGGCCTGCATCCGGCCCGCCGTTCAGGCCCTGCAGGACCTCGGCATGCACCGCAAGGTTCAGCTCATCGTCTCGGGCGGCATCCGCAACGGCGCGGATGTGGCCAAGGCGCTGGCGCTTGGGGCGGACGCGGTGGCCATCGGCACGGCGGCGCTCGTCGCCCTCGGCGACAACGATCCAGCTTTGGAAGAGGAATACAACAAGCTGGGCACGACGGCTGGCGCCTACGATGACTGGCACGAGGGCCGCTGCCCCGCCGGCATCACCACACAGGACCCGGAACTGGCCTTGCGCCTTGACCCGGTTCGGGCAGGACGCCGCTTGGCCAACTATCTGAAGGTCATGGCGCTCGAAGTGCAGACCATCGCGCGCGCCTGCGGGCACAATCACGTCCACAACCTCGAACCCGAGGATCTGTGTGCACTGACACTGGAAGCCGCAGCGATGGCACGCGTGCCGCTCGCTGGCACGAGCTGGATTCCTGGACAGGGGCAGGGCGGTCTGTGACCGCCCTTTTCCTTGTGCGCGCTTAGTTTCCACCAATAAAAAGACGACGCCCGTCCAACGATAATTGTTCCGTGAAGGAGACGCCGATGACTCAAGATCTTGCTGCCCTGGCGAAAGAGCGGGGTATCCGATACTTCATGATCTCCTTCACAGACCTTTTTGGCATGCAGCGTGCCAAGCTGGTCCCTGCCGCCGCGATCGCGGAGATGCAGCAGGACGGCGCCGGATTTGCCGGTTTCGCCACATGGCTCGACATGACGCCAGCGCATCCCGACATGTTCGCGCTGCCCGATCCCGCATCTGTCATCCAACTGCCGTGGAAAAAGGAAGTGGCCTGGGTTGCTGGCGACTGCGTGATGGATGACACGCATGTCGACCAGGCACCGCGCGTCGTTCTGAAAAAGGTCATGAAGCGCGCGGCCGAAAAGGGCCTCTACATGAGGACCGGCGTCGAGTGCGAATACTTCCTGATCAATTCGGACGGGACAGGCATTTCCGATAGCAAAGATATCGCGTCAAAGCCCTGCTACGATCAGCAGGCCCTGATGCGCCGCTATGACGTCATCTCGGAAATCTGCGACTACATGCTGGAACTGGGCTGGGGCGCCTATCAGAACGACCACGAGGATGCCAACGGCCAGTTCGAGATGAACTGGAATTTCGACGACGCGCTCATTACGGCCGACCGGCACTCGTTCTTCAAGTTCATGACCAAGAGCATCGCCGAGAAGCACGGATTGCGCGCGACGTTCATGCCCAAGCCCTTCTCCAACCTCACCGGCAACGGTTGCCACGTCCATATGTCGGTCTGGGACAAGGACGGCAAGACCAACATGTTCCTCGACAAGACCGACGAGATGGGCCTGTCGCAGCAGGGCTACCACTTCCTCGGCGGCATCATGGCTCACGCCGAAGGCATGGCGGCGATCACCAATCCGACCGTGAACTCCTACAAGCGCATCAACGCGCCGCGCACGCTTTCGGGTGCCACGTGGTCGCCGAATACCGTGACCTGGACCGGCAACAACCGCACCCACATGGTGCGCGTGCCGGGCAAGGGCCGGTTCGAGCTCCGACTTGCCGGACGGCGCGGCCAACCCGTATCTCCTGCAGGCCGTCGTTCTGGCGGCCGGTCTCAACGGCATCGACAATCGCGCCAACCCGGGGCCGCGCTACGACATCGACATGTACCAGCTCGGCCATACGGTGAAAGACGCACCGAAGCTGCCACTGAACATGCTCGATGCCATCCGCTACTTCGACAGGGACACCGTGCTCAAATCATCGCTTGGCGACGAGTTCTCTGCCGCCTTCATCAAAATGAAGACGCAGGAATGGAACTCTTATACCTCGCATCTGACCGATTGGGAGCGCTCGCAGACGCTCGACGTCTAGCCGCGCGGAGAGCCTGACCTACAAACAACGGCGCAGTCCTCGCGGATTGCGCCGTTTCTCTTTGTAGGGCAGCTCGCCGATCAGGGCGTGATGACACCGGCCTGTCCCAATGCCAGGACGGCAAGCGAGATGGCCGCGATCCAGACCGCAACGGTACGCCAGCGCGACTTGCGCGCGTTCTCGTCTGCAAGCCGCGCGATGGTTGCCTCGTCCAGCCGCATGCCGCCTTCCGCCATGGCGCCCAGTGCCGCCAGACCGCGCTCGGCGCTGGTCAATACGGCTGGCAACTCCGCCGCCAGCTTTGCCAGGATCGAGGCGCTGTCCCCGGCATCCCGCAGCCGTCCCATGACGCCGAGATTGCTTTCGATCCAGTCCTTGGCGATGGGCTCGGCGGCGACCCACATATTGAGCGACGGGTTCAAGCTGCGCGCAACGCCTTCCACAATCACCATGCTCTTCTGCAGCAGGATCAGCTCAGGCCGCGTCTGCATGTCGAACACGTCGGTGTAGGCAAACAGCTGGCCGAGCAGATCGGCCATTGAGATTTCGGACGCCGTCTTGCCGTGGATCGGCTCGCCGATCGCCCGCAGCGCCTGGGCAAAGACTTCGACCGGATGATGCGGCGGCACATAGCCCGCCCAGAAATGCACTTCCGCCGCGCGCCGGTAGTCGCGCGTGATCAGCCCGTGCAGAATCTCGGCGAGAAAGCGCCGTTCGCGCACACCGAGCCGCCCCATGATCCCGAAATCGACCGCCACCACGATGCCGTTGCGATCGACGAACAGGTTGCCCTGGTGCATGTCGGCGTGGAAAAAGCCGTCGCGCATCGCATGGGTCAGGAAGGTGCGGATCACCGTCATGCCCAGTGCGTGAATGTCGTGCCCGGCAGCCTGCAGCGCCGCCTTGTCGCTGATCGGCGTGCCGTCGATCCACTCCGTGACGAGCACGCGCTTGGCCGTCCGGCGCCAATCGACGGCGGGAATTCGGAAGCCTTCGTCGGATTTCAGGTTCTCGGCCATCTCCGACATCGCGGCGGCCTCGAGGCGGAGATCCATCTCCAGCTCGGTTGTGCGCGCCAGATTTTCCACCACGGCCACGGGACGCAGTCGGCGCGACGGCGCATGCCAACGCTCGATGAGGCGCGCGGCAAAAAAGTAGCTGTCCAGGTCGTTCTTGAATCGCCGCTCAATCCCCGGACGCAGGATTTTCACCGCAACCGTCCGCCGCTCGCCGTTCTCGATCACAACAGCCTTGTGGACTTGCGCGATGGAGGCAGCCGCGACCGGTGGGCCAAACTCGGCAAAGTGATCTTCCAGCTTCCCGCCCAGCGCCGCTTCGATCGCCTGGCGCGCTTCGGCCATCGAGAACGGCGCCATGCGGTCTTGCAGCAAGGCCAGGTCGGCTTGAATCTCGGGTCCAATGATGTCGCCGCGCGTCGCCAGGAACTGACCGAGCTTAATGTAGGACGGTCCGAGCGAGGCCAGGGCGCCGTGACAGGCGCTTCTCTGGCGGTTGCCCCCAGCGGAACGGCGCCGCGATGGCGCGGATCGGCAGTGTCGCCCAATGGAGCACCTTCAGCGCCAGCGGTTCCGGCACCATCTTGGGAACCAGACTGACGCTATGGCTGGCGAGCACGAAACCGGCTCGCGCCAGACGCAGCATGTTGGAGATGGCACTGGCCATGGGAGACTTGCAGCTTTCAGGGAAATTCGCGCGCGATCAACACTTAGCCGACGCACATTGCCGGGTCGGAGCGGGAGGTCAAGGCGGCAGCGTACATGAGGTTGACAATTCGCCTTGCGTTGCGCCTGCACCGGACTTCAGTGGCGGCGCAAGCGTGGCCCCTCAGACGGCTGTCACGCCCGATTGATCACCTTGAGATCGAATGCCGCCGCCAACAGGGCACGGGTGTAATCCTGCTTCGGGTTGGCGAAGATCTCCTCCGAGCTGCCGCTCTCCACCACCTTGCCATTGCGCATGACGATGATGTCGTTGCACAGCGCGCGGACGACCTTGAGGTCGTGACTGATGAAGAGATAGCCGAGCCCGCGCTTCTTCTGCAATTCGCGCAGGAGATCGACAATTTGGGCCTGGACACTCTGATCGAGCGCGCTGGTCGGCTCGTCGAGCATAACGAACTTCGGTTCCAGAACCATGGCGCGCGCGATGGCGATGCGCTGGCGCTGCCCGCCCGAAAATTCATGCGGGTAGCGGTCCATCGAATCGGGATCGAGTTCCACTTCGCCCAAGGCCTTACGCACACGCTCGCGCCGCGCCGCGTAATCAAGTTCCGGCGTCAGGATCTGCAGGCCTTCCTCGATGATCTGCGCCACCGACAGCCGCGGCGAGAGCGAGCCATAGGGGTCTTGAAACACGACCTGCATTTCCTTGCGGAGGGGGCGCATCTCCTTGGAATTCAAGCCGTCGATGCGCCGGCCGCGATAGGCAATCGGCCCCTCAGACGAAATGAGACGCAGAAGTGCAAGGCCGAGCGTGGTCTTGCCCGAACCGGATTCGCCAACAACGCCGAGGGTATCGCCTTCGCGCAACTTGAGCGAAACGCCATCGACCGCCTTGATGTGATCGACGGTCTTGCGCAGGAGGCCCCGCTTGATGGGAAACCAGACTTTCAAGTTTTCGGTTTCCACCAGCACCGGCGCGGACGCCGGCGATGGACTGGCCCGCCCCTTAGGCTCGGATTCGATCAGGTGGCGTGTGTAGGCATGTTTGGGATCGGCAAACAGCTCCTCCGTCCGGCCCTCCTCCACGATCTCACCTGCGCGCATGACGTAAATACGGTCTGCCATGCGGCGCACGATGCCCAGATCATGGGTGATGAGAAGCATCGAAAGCCCAAACTCGGCTTTCAGCTCGGCCAGCAGTTCGAGGATTTGCGCCTGGATCGTGACGTCGAGCGCCGTCGTCGGCTCGTCAGCGATCAGCAGGTCGGGTTCGTTGGCGAGCGCCATGGCGATCATGACACGCTGCCGCTGGCCGCCCGAAAGCTGATGCGGAAAATCCGCCAGCCGCTTCTCCGCATCGCGGATGCCGACACGTGTCAGGAGTTCGACCACGCGGCGGCGAACCGCCTGATCGTCCAGACCGCGGTGCACGCGCAAAACTTCGCCCACCTGCTTCTCGATCGAGTGCAGCGGATTGAGCGACGTCATCGGTTCCTGGAAGATGATGGAGATGCGGTTGCCGCGCACCTTCTGCATCGCCTCCTCGGACGCCTGCAACAGATCTTCGCCTTCGAACAGAATGGCGCCACCCGGATGCGATGCCGCCGGGTAGGGCAGGAGCTTCATGATCGATAGGGCCGAGACGCTCTTGCCCGAACCGGATTCGCCGACAAGCGCAACTGTCTCGCCCGGCGCGATGTGGAAGCTCGCGCCCTTGACGGCGAGCATATCCTTGTCACCGGACCGGAACGCCACCTGAAGATCGCGGACGTCCAGAATTCGCTCCGCGACCGCTTGAGAGGTCACTTTGGCTTTGGTTTTGGCCTTGTCACTGTCGGTCATCGGCTCAGCCCCTCACCGGAATGTCTTCTTGGGATCGAGCGCATCGCGCACCGCCTCGCCGACGAAAATCAGCAGCGACAACATCAGTGCCACCAGAATGAAGCCCGACAACCCGAGCCACGGGGCATCGAGATACTTCTTGCCCTGCAGGAGCAGTTCACCGAGCGAGGGTGATCCCGGTGGCAGGCCGAGACCCAGGAAGTCGAGGGCCGTCAGCAGTGCCACCGATCCCGACAGCTTGAAGGGCAGGAAGGTGAGCGTCGCCACCATGGCGTTGGGCAGCAGATGTTTCCACATGATCGTGGTGTCGGACAGACCCAGTGCACGCGCCGCGCGGATGTACTCGAAATTGCGCCCACGCAGGAATTCCGCGCGCACGATCCCGACCAGCGAGGTCCACTGGAAAGCCAGCAGAACGATGAGGAGCGTCCAGAACCCGGGAATCAGGACCGATGAGATAATCAGCAGCACGTAGAGTTCTGGAATGGAGGACCAGATTTCCAGGAAGCGCTGGAATATGAGATCGACGCGGCCGCCGAAGTAGCCTTGCACGGCGCCCGCCGCCACCCCGACGATGGACGCGAGAATGGTCAGGATCAGGCCGAAGACGACAGAGATTCGAAACCCGTAGATGATGCGTGCCAGCACGTCACGCCCCTGGTCGTCGATGCCGAGCCAGTTGACGTTGCCCAATGCATTGTAGCGCGCCAACTGTTCTTCCGACGCGGGGCAGAGCTTGACGCTGGATGCCCATTGCGGCGGCGCTGGAAAGCCGATGCCGCTTGGAGTCTCGATCCCATCCTTGGTCTCGGTACACGACCCGTCGGAGCGCGCGCGTGTGGGGTAGTCCTTGTTGATGGTATCGTAGGAGTAGCCGATCGGTGGCCAGAGCGCCCAGCCGTTCTCCTCGACCTCCTTCAGGATGACCGGATCGCGGTAGTCGGTGACGGCCAGAAACCCGCCGAATTTCTCCTCGGGGTAGTCGACAAAGACGGGCGTCAGGATCTCGCCCTTGTAGCTCATGATGATGGGCCGGTCGTTCGCCACGAATTCCGCAAACAGCGAGATGCCGAACAAAACCGAGAAGATCCACAGGCTCCAGTAGCCGCGGCGGTTGGCCTTGAAATTGTCCCAGCGGCGCCGGTTCAACGGCGAGAGTTCATGGCCGCGCCAGAACATCAGCCGGCCGGCAAGGCTCGGAACGGAGGATTTGGCAGCCGTGGTACCTGCGGGCAGGGCGGTCATGGTCCTCAGACCTCCCGGCTCTCGAAATCGATCCGGGGATCGACCAGTGTATAGATGAAGTCCGACAGCAGGTTCATCACCAGGCCGACGAGCGAGAAGATGTACAGCGTCGCGAACACGACGGGATAATCGCGGTTGATGACGCTTTCAAAGCCGAGCAGCCCCAGGCCATCGAGCGAGAAGATCGTCTCGATCAGCAGCGATCCTGAGAAGAAAGCCCCAATAAACGCAGAGGGAAACCCGGCGATAATGAGCAGCATGGCGTTGCGGAAGACATGCCCGTAGAGCACTTCCCGCTCGTTGAGCCCCTTGGCGCGGGCGGTGACGACGTACTGCTTGCGGATCTCGTCCAGGAACGAATTTTTGGTCAGGAACGCCATTGTCGTGAACGTGCCGAGCGCCAGCGCGGTGAGCGGCAGCGCGAGATGCCAGAAGTAGTCGACGATTTTTCCGAACAACGACAGGTCGTCCCAGTTGTCGGAGAATAGCCCGCGCGAGGGGAACAACTGGAAGAACGACGAGCCGGCGAAGACCACCAGCAGCAGCACCGCGACGAGAAATCCCGGCACGGCGTAGCCGATGACGAGGACCGTGCTCGTCCAGGTGTCGAAGCGCTCGCCGTCGCGCACCGCCTTGCGAATTCCCAGTGGAATGGAGACGAGGTAGGTAACGCAGCGTCATCCACAAGCCGAGCGAAATCGAGACCGGCAGCTTCTCCTTGATGAGCTCGATGACCGAGATATCGCGGAAGTAGCTGTTGCCGAAATCGAAGACCAGATAGTTCTTCATCATCAGGAAGAAGCGTTCGTGCGCGGGCTTGTCGAAGCCGAACTGCTTTTCCAGGCTGGCGATGAATTCAGGATCGAGGCCCTGCGCGCCGCGGTACTTGGAGTTCATGGCGTCCGCGCCGCCCTGACCCGTCTGGGCGCTGGCGCCGCCCGCGCTCAGTTCACCGCCCCCGCCGCCGAAACGCTCGGTCGCGCCGACGCCGGTTCCGGACAGCTGCGCGATCACGCGCTCGACCGGACCGCCCGGCGCGAACTGGATGATGGCGAATGAAATGAGCATGATCCCGAGCATGGTCGGGAAGATGAGCGCCAGTCGTTTCAGGAGATAGGCTGCCATGGCTGATTGCGCTTCGCCTGTTGAGGTTATCGTGATTTGAGCTTTGCAGCTTTTGCTTCGTCGTACCACCACGTCGACAAAGCGCCGCGATCATACTTCGGCTTGACCTCCGGCCAGGAGAACTTGCTCCAGAACGCCAGATGGTGGGCCGCCTTGTACCAGTGCGGCACCCAGTAGTGGCCCGCACGCAGCACTCTGTCGAGCGCGCGTGTGGTCGCGACAAGCTCGGTGCGCGTTGACGCCTTGACGACGCGGTCCGCAAGCGCGTCCACGGCCGGATCGGCAATGCCCGCCAAATTGAAGCTGCCGTCCGTTCGCGCCGCTTCCGAACCCCAGAAGTTCTTCAATTCCACGCCTGGGGTCAGCCGCAGACTGTAGCGCTCGATGGTCATGTCGAAATCGAACGTCTTCATGCGCAGTTCGAATTGCGCCGGATCGACCACGCGGATGCTGGCCGGCACACCGATGCTCTTCAAGTTCTTCACATAGGGCCCGGCGATCCGCTCGAACGCGGCCGCATCCAAGAGGATCTCAAACTTCAAAGGCTGACCCGCCGCATTCTTCAAGGTCCGGTCGGCGGGATCGATGGTCCATCCGGCTTCCTTCAGAAGCGCGGCAGCCTTGCGCAGGTTATCCCGCGGCAGGCCGGAGGCATCGGTCACGGGCGGTGTGTAGGGTTCGGCAAAAACCTCCGCTGGAAGGCTCTCTCTGAAAGGTTCCAGCAACGCCAGTTCCTCAGGTCCTGGCACGCCGGTCGCCTTCATGTCGGAGTTTTCAAAGAAGCTGGCGGTGCGCGTATAGAGGCCGAAAAACAGGTTCCGGTTGGACCACTCGAAATCGAAGGCCAGATCGAGCGCCTTGCGCACGCGGACATCCTTGAAGATCTCCCTGCGCGTATTGAGGAAGAAGCCCTGCGCACCCGAAGGGGTCGCGTCCTGCAACGTCAACCGCTGCACCCGCCCGTCCTTGACCATCGGCTTATCGTAGCCTGTGGCCCAATCCTTGGAGGTGAACTCCTCGCGAAAATCTATGGTGTTGGCGAACAGCGCTTCGAGTTCGAGATTGCGATCGCGAAAATAATCGTAGCGCACTTCGTCGAAGTTGAAACGGCCGCGGTTCACAGGCAGGTCCATGGCCCAGTAATCGTCGCGGCGCTCGTAGGACACGTATTTGCCTTGGCTGAAGGCGCCGATGCGATAGGGCCCAGAGCCTAGCGGACGCTCCAGCGTGGTCGCCTCGAAATTCCGCGTGGCATAATAGGCCCTGGGCAGAACGGGAAGCTGCGCCACATCGAGCGGCAGTGGCCGCACGAGATCTCCTTTGAAGGTGTAGCGCACGGTGTGCGGATCGAGCGCCACCGCCGTCTCCACATCGCGCAGTGTGATGCGGTACGTGGGATGTCCCTTGGACTTCAAAGTTTCGAAGGTGAAAACGAGGTCGTCCGCCGTCACAGGGCTGCCGTCGGCGAACTTCGCCTCTTCGCGCAGTTTGAACGTGACCGACATGCCATCGGGTGCGACGTCGGCGGATTTCGCGATCAATCCATAAACAGCGTCCGGCTCGTCGAAGGCGCGCACCATGAGGCTGTCGTACAAGAGCTCAAGACCCTGCGCGCGGTCGCCCTTCAAGATGAACTCATTGAAGCTGTCAAAGGTCAGCCGGCCGCCCGGACCGACTTGCGCCACCTTACCGCCCTTGGGCGCATCCGGATTGACGTAATCGAAATGCTTGAAGTCGGGCGGGTACTTCAGGTCGCCGAAGATGGACAGACCATGGCGCTCTTCCGCCACGGCGATTTCCGCGGTTACGGACGTGGCCAGCACGGCAGCGGTCAGTACCGCAAGGAAGGAAGCGCGCGACACACTCACTTGCCGCGCGCGGCCTTCACCGCAGCTGCCTTCGCGGGATCGATCCACCAGGCGTTGACGTAAGCGGGATTCTGCGACGGCAGCTTGTCGGGGCGGCCGTAGATGTCCCAGATGGCCACGCGGTCATAGGGGTAGTACCACTGCGGGACGAGATAGAAATTCC
The DNA here is from genome assembly GCA_963786675.1 of uncultured Alphaproteobacteria bacterium. Classification (GTDB taxonomy): domain Bacteria; phylum Pseudomonadota; class Alphaproteobacteria; order Rhizobiales; family Hyphomicrobiaceae; genus JAGVSR01. The sequence goes on from CAWAZY010000004.1 coordinate 493,338, forward strand.
ACAATAGCGCGCGGTCGAGTGCGCGAGTCGCGGCCACCAGTTCCTCACGGCCGCTCGCGAACACGACCTTATCGATCAGCGTGTCGATGGCCTTGTTCTTGATGCCGATGGTGTTGCGGCTGCCTTCGCGGTCGGCGGACGTGGAGCCCCAGAAGTCGCGTTGTTCGTTGCCGGGCGAGTGCGACTGGCCGAAGCCATCCACGATCAAATCGAAGTCGCGCGATTTTTCACGGCGCTCATACTGTGAGCTGTCGACAACGCGGACGCTCGCCGCAACGCCGAGCTTCTTCAGGTTCTCGATGTAGGGCAGAACGATGCGCTCGAAATCCGGCTGAACCAGCAGGATTTCGGCCTTCAAGAGCTGGCCCGACGCATCCTTGCGCTGACCGCCCGACACCTTCCAGCCCGCCTCATCGAGCAACTTGGACGCCGTGCGCATGTTATTGCGGAATTCCTCATCCGAGCCGTGGACCGGGCTCGTCCACGGGGTCGTGAAGACCTCAGGCGGCAGATCGGCTTTCACCTCGTTCAAGATTTCCAGTTCGCGCCCTTCCGGCAACCCCGTGGCCGCCAGCTCCGAATTGCCAAAGAAGCTCTGCGCGCGCACGTACTGTCCATAAAAGATCGACTTGTTGAGCGCTTCGAAATTGAAGGCGAGCGCAAAGGCGCGTCGGACGCGAATGTCGTCGAACTGTTTGCGGCGCAAATTGAATGCGAAGGCCTGCATGGGCGCAACACGCTTGTGAGGCAGCGCTTCCTTTTTCACGAGGCCTTTCTTGGCGGCATCGAATTCGTACTGAGTGGCCCAGGACCCAGCAGAGCTCTCAGGCCAATAGTCCACAACGCCGGACTTGAACGACTCGAACGCGGGCGTGCGGTCTTTGAAGTAAATGTAGGAAATTTCGTCGAAGTTGTTGAGGCCGCGCGCGACCGGCAGATCTTTCGCCCACCAGTCCTGCACGCGCTCGTAAACGATGCGGCGGCCGGCATCGACCGTCTTGATCTTGTATGCGCCCGATCCCATCGGCGGCTCAAGCGACGACTTGCCCAAATCGCGCGTCTCACCTTTAGCGTCCTTGCCCTCGTAGAAGTGCTTCGGGACGATGTTGAGCTGGCCGACAATCTGGGGCAGTTCGCGATTGCCGGTCTTGTCGAAAGTGAACGTCACCTCGCGATCGCCGGTCTTCTCCACCTTGACGACGTTCTGGTAGTAGAACGCAATCCGCGGATCGTTCTTCTTCATCTCGGTGAAGCTGAAAATGACGTCCTCGGGCGTCACAGGCTTGCCGTCATGGAATTTCGCTTCCGCGCGCAGCCCAAAGGTGGCCGAGCTGTAGTCGTCCGGATAGGAAATCCATTCGGCCAACAAGCCGTACTCCGCCGAGGGCTCGTCGGGGGAATTGAACAAGAGCGTATCGAAGACGTTGCCGAGACCCGCAGCCGGCTGGCCCTTAATCGTGAATGGGTTCAGGCTGTCGAATGTCCCGATGGCCGTCAGACGCAGTGCGCCGCCCTTGGGAGCATCCGGATTGGCCCACTCGAAGTGCGTGAAGTCCGCCGGCAATTTGGGTTCGCCAATAAGCGAGACGGCATGGCGCTTTTTCGCCGCGCCCGCGTCACCAGCCTGGGCATTCGGCACCAGCGGCAACACCATGAGAGCGGCAAGCAAACCTGCAAACAGCGAAGCGCGATTCATCGACAGGGGGTCCTCCTCAGCGGTGTCTCGACTTGCATACGCCCCGGCGGGCGCGAACGGGTCACTTGTGAATAGCATGGCGATCCGCGCCATACGCGGGCGCTCCCGCTTAAACTTTCTTAATGTCCCGTGCACGCAAAAAGCCCCGCCAACGTGTTGGCGGGGCTTTGTTTTCGGTCGATGAACGGATCGATTAGTTGGGTAGCGGCGCCGGTTGGTCGGCCAGCGTGCGCATGTAGGCGATCAAGTTGGCGATGTCGCCGTTGTCCTTGATGCCGTTGAAGACCATTTTGGTGCCGGGCAGATAGCCCTTCGGCTTATGGATGAAGGCCGCGAGATCTTCGTACGTCCAGTCGCCGCCCTTGCCCTTCAGCGCATCGGAGTACTTGGCGGCGAAGTCGGCGTAACCACCCTTCGGCCGTCCAACGATCCCCCACAGGTTCGGGGCCACTGTGCTGGGCGCATCCTTCTTGACGACGTGGCAGGACGAGCACTTCTTGAATACGCCGGCGCCATCCTCGGGTTTGGCGGACGCCAGCATGGCGACGACGGCCTTGGGATCGAAACCGCCGGCGGCGGGAGCGGGAGCATTGGCAGGAGCCGCAGCATCGGCTGCCGGGGCGGCGGGCGCTTCGGCGGCGGCGCTATCGGTGGCGGCTGGCGCTGCAACTCCCGCCTCCGGCGCTGCAACCCCCGCCTCCGGCGCTGCGGCATCGGCCGCGGGAGCTTCTGCCGTCTCCATTGGCAAGCGGTAGCCGACCTGTTCCTCGCCATGTGGCGCGAGGCGCGCCTCGATGATCAGCTTGGAAGTGACAATCAGGAGGAGAGCACAAATGACCGCCCCGGCGATCTTGCTCAGTTCGAAGGAATCCATCGCTCGACCTTTCTGTTGCTGCGCTTGCCACGCGGATCGGTGGAACCGTGCGGCCCGCACGCCGCCCGTGCGGCGGCAACGTGAGCAGTTAGCCCGGATTTACGGATTTCCGCCTCGCCTTGCAACGCAGCACATGCTGTGATCTAGACGTTTGCGACGAGACCTATTGTCACCGTCGCCGCCCGTGGGGGCTGGATCCCACGCCCCGGCCTTCAAAGCCCGGCCTTCAAAGGTTGTGCCGCCATGCCACGCGTTCTCGTCCTGATCCCCGCGCGACTCAAAGCCAGCCGCCTCCCCGACAAGCCCCTGGCCGACATTCACGGCGCGCCCATGATCGTCCACGTATGGCGCCAAGCCATGGCCGCCGAGTGCGGCCGGGTGGTGGTGGCGACCGACAGCGGCGCCATCGCTCATGCCATCCGCACGGCCGGGCGGCGAAGCCGTGATGACCCGCCCCGATCATGCGTCGGGGTCCGATCGCGTCTATGAGGCCCTGAACCGGATCGATCCCGACGCCGACGCGGACGTGATCGTCAACCTGCAGGGCGACCTGCCGACGCTCGATCCGATGCTCGTCAGACAATGCATCGCGCCGCTCGCCGAGCGGGGGCCCGACATCACGACCCTGTGCGCCGAGATCCGCGACGAGGAGGAGCGCACCAACCCGAACGTGGTCAAGGTCGTCGGGAACGCCGCTGCCGCAGCCGGGCCGCCTGCGCGCGCTCTACTTCACGCGCGCCACGGCGCCCCATGGCGATGGGCCGCTTTACCATCACATCGGAATCTACGCCTACCGGCGCACGGCGCTGGAACGGTTCGTGGCACTGAAGCCGTCGCCGCTGGAGGTGCGCGAGCGCCTCGAACAGCTGCGCGCGCTCGAGGACGGCATGCGCATCGACGTGTCGATCGTTGACACGGTTCCGCTCGGTGTCGATACTCCCGCCGATCTGGAACGGGCCCGCCGGATGCTCTCCGGTGCTGGCAGTGCCGCCGCTTCCTGACCGGACACCCAGACAAAAGCCCGCCCAGACGCCAGCCTGTTCAACGCCAGAGCCCTCAGCGATGCCGACATCGAAGCACGCCGCCACGCCACGACGGATCGCCTACCAGGGCGAGCCGGGCGCCAACTCGCATCTGGCTTGCCGCGAGGCCTATCCGGACTACGAGGCCGTCGCCTATCCGACATTCGAGGATGCCCTGGCCGCGGTGAAATCCGGCGACGTCGCCTATGCCATGATCCCGATCGAAAATTCGGTCGCCGGCCGCGTCGCGGACATCCACCACCTGCTGCCTGACGCCGATCTCTATATCGTGGGCGAGCATTTTCTGCGCGTGCATCACCAGCTGATGGCCAAGCCCGGCGCGACACTCGACACCATCAAGTCGCGTCATGAGCCACACCCAGGCTCTCGGCCAGTGCCGCAATACGCTGCGCAAGCTCGGCCTGAAGCCGGTGCCGGAGGCCGATACGGCGGGCTCGGCGCGCATGGTGGCGGAAGTCGGCCGACCCCTCCGTTGGCCGCGCTGGCGTCACGGCTCGCGGCCGAAATCTACGGCCTCGACAATTCTCAAGAGCGACGTTGAGGATGAGGCGCACAACACGACGCGTTTCGTCGTGCTGGCGTCCGACCCCGACGACGCGGAACCCGAAGACGGCGTCGTCGTGACCACGTTCCTCTTCCGCGTGCGCAACGTGCCCGCAGCGCTGTACAAGGCGCTCGGCGGATTTGCCACCAACGGCGTCAACATGACGAAGCTCGAAAGCTACCAGACGGAAGGCACCTTCAACGCGACGATGTTTTTTGCCGATATCGAAGGCCATCCGGTCGAACGCAACGTGCAGCTGGCGCTTGAGGAGCTGTCGTTCTTCTCGACCGAGCTGAAGGTGCTCGGCACCTACCTCGCGAGCCCCTACCGCGCGGAAGCCAAGGCCCGCGCCCGTCCCGCCGAAGCCCGGATCGGCCATTGAAGGACGCTGCCGCATGAGGCTTGCCGGCAAGATCGCCATCGTCACGGGAGCCGCGTCCGGATTTGGACGCGGCATCGCGGAAGCCTTCGCGCACGAGGGCGCCAAGGTGATGGTCGCGGATCGCGATACCAAGGGTGCTGCCGGCGTCGCGGCTGCCATCGGGACCGCCGCGGTGCCGTTCACGTGTGATGTTTCGGTGAAAGCCGATGTCGATGGCATGATCGCGGCCTGCGTGCGAGACGTTCGGCGGCCTCGACATCCTGGTCAACAACGCCGGCGTCACGCACAAGAACCAGTCCTTGATGACCGTGACGGAAGACGACTTCGACCGCATCTACGCCGTCAACGTGAAGTCGCTTTATCTCACGACGCTGGCCGCCGTGCCCGAGCTGGAAAAGCGCGGCGGCGGCTCGATCATCATCACGGCGTCAACGGCGGGCGTGCGCCCGCGCCCGGGCCTCACCTGGTACAACGGCACCAAGGGCGCGGCCCTGACGCTGACAAAATCCATGGCCGCCGAACTCGCGTCGAAGAACATCCGCGTCAACGCCATCAATCCCGTCATCGGCGAAACCGGCATGATCGAGCAGTTCATGGGGCATGCCGGACACGCCGGAAAACCGCGCCAAGTTCATCGCCGGCATTCCGCTGGGCCGCTTCTCCAAGCCCTCCGACATCGCCAACGCCGCCCTCTTCTTCGCCGACCCGGCGTCCGCCTTCATCACCGGCACCGCCATCGAAGTAGACGGCGGGCGCTGCATCTAGTAGCCAGCAGCGCATGGCAGCAGCCCTTCTCACCCTCCGCGACATTCACCTGACCTTCGGCGGCACGCCCCTCCTTGAGGGCGCGGACCTCAACGTCGAGCCGGGCGATCGCCTGTGCCTCGTCGGCCGCAATGGCTCGGGCAAGTCAACACTCATGAAAATCGCCGCCGGCCTCGTCGAGCCCGACAGCGGCGAGCGGTTCGTCCACCCCAACGCCTCCGTGCGCTATCTGCCCCAGGAGCCGGACTTCGGCGACGCGCAAACGGTGCTGGCCTACGTCGAAGGCGGCCTCGGCCCGACGGACGATCCCTACCGCGCGCGCAAACTCCTCGACGACTTCGCCATGACGGGCGACGAAGACCCGGCCCACCTCTCCGGGGGCGAGGCCCGCCGCGCCGCGCTCGCGCGCGCTCTCGCCGCCAATCCGGACGTGCTCCTTCTTGATGAGCCGACCAACCACCTCGACCTGCCCGCCATCGAATGGCTGGAAAAGACGATCCAGGGCCTGCGCGCCGCCATCGTGCTCATCAGCCATGACCGCCGCTTCCTCGAAACACTCTCGAAGAAAACGCTCTGGATCGACCGCGGCGTCACGCGCGAACTCCCGCAAGGCTTCGCCCACTTCGAAGCCTGGCGCGACAAGGTTCTCGACGAGGAAGAGGCCGAGCGCCACAAGCTCGACCGCAAGATCGTCCGCGAAAATCAATGGATGCACGGCGGCGTCACCGGGCGGCGCAAGCGCAACGTCCGCCGCGTGCGCGAACTCAAGGCCATGCGCCAGGAAGTCCGCGAGCAGCGCCACGTCCAGGGCAACGTCCGCCTCGCCGCCACCGACGGCGGCACGTCCTCGCGCCTCATCGTCGAAGCTCTCGAAATCAATAAGAGCTACGGCGATACCGTCATCGTTCGCGATTTCTCCACCACCATCCTGCGCGGCGACCGCGTCGGCCTCGTCGGCCCCAACGGCGCTGGCAAGACGACGCTGCTGCGCATGCTCACCGGCGAGCTTGCCCCCGATAGCGGCAGCATCCGCCTCGGCCAGTCGATCGAACTCGTCACCCTCGACCAGAAGCGCGATGAACTGAAGCCCGAGTGGACGCTGGGCGAAGCGCTGACCAACGGACGCGGCGATCAGGTCAGCGTCAACGGCAAGGTGCGCCACGTCGTCAGCTACATGAAGGACTTCCTGTTCACCTCCGAACAGGTCCGCTCGCCCATGAAGGTACTCTCGGGCGGCGAACGCGGCCGCCTCATGCTGGCGCGCGCGCTGGCCAAACCATCGAACGTCCTCGTCCTCGACGAGCCGACCAACGACCTCGACCTCGAAACGCTCGATCTGCTGCAGGAAATGCTCGCCGACTATCCCGGCACGGTCATCCTCGTCAGCCACGACCGCGACTTCCTCGACCGCGTCGTCACCAGCGTCATCGCGGCCGAAGGCGACGGCCAATGGAGCGAATACCCGGGCGGCTATTCCGACATGCTCGTCCAGCGCAAAGGCGCCGACCTCGACCGGCGTGAGGCAGCCGCCGAGTTCAACAGGCCCGCAGCCTCAGGCGCGCAGCCAGCCGCCGCAGAAGCGAAACAAAAGCGCAAACTCTCGTTCAAGGAAAAGCACGCGCTGGAAACGCTGCCGCAAAAGATCGATACCCTCACCAACGACGTGGCGCGGCTGCAATCCAAACTCGCCGACGGCACCCTCTACACGAAGGACCCCAAGGCCTTCGCCGACACCACGGCCAAGCTTGCCACCGCGGAAGCCGCGCTTCACGCCGCCGAAGAGCAGTGGCTGGAGCTGGAGATGCTGCGCCAGGAAATCGAGGGCTGACGTTGCGCCCGCGCGCCTAGCCCGCCGTACCGTGGCGGCCAATGATGCCCGCGATCTCATCGAGAACGGCCAGTCGCAACTTGCGCTCGATTTCCAGCGTCTCATCGGAGACGGGCTCGACGTTCGTTTCCATGCGGTGCACGGACCGGTTCAGTTCGTGGTAGCGCTCGGCCAGCTTGGCGAAGTGGGCATCGTGCGTTTTCAGGTCGTGAATGGCGGCCTTCGCCTCCGGGAACATCTCGTCGAGTTCATTGGGGGTGTTCCGGTTGTCGAGCATCAGATGCGTCCTTGCTGGTTCATGTTGGTGAGGCAAACAGAGGGGAAAGCCGCGCCCGATCGCCAAACGCGCGTGCGCCCAGACCCCTCGTCTCCCCGTCATCTCTTGTGGACGCGCAGGCCGCGCCGTGCCTTGATTTGAATCAGATTGCCAGCGCCGGTTGCCAGCCCTGGACGCGCGGGCCCGCCGCCCTCCATCCGCGATCGTGACGCACGCCCCCGTCACGGGTATGACAGACCCACAACGCCCATTCCGGAGACCTCCATGACCGCACGCATCGGCATCGTCACCGTGTCAGACCGCGCCAGCAAAGGCCTCTACGAGGACCTCGGCGGTCCAGCCATCGCGGCGGTGCTGACGGAATTCCTGACGTCTGCGTGGGAGCCCGTGGCCCGCGTCATCCCCGACGACCGCGACGGCATCGCCGCCACGCTGACCGACCTCATCGACCGCGAAGGCTGTTCGCTGGTGTTGACGACGGGCGGCACGGGCCCCGCGCCCCGCGACGTCACGCCGGAAGCGACGGAAGCGGTCTGCGAAAAGATGATGCCGGGGTTCGGCGAACTGATGCGTCAGGAAAGCTTGAAGCAGGTGCCGACCGCCATCCTCTCGCGCCAGACGGCGGGCATTCGCGGCACGGGCGCTCATCGTCAACCTGCCGGGCAAGCCCGCCTCGATCCGGCTGTGCATGATGGCCGTGTTCCCCGCCGTGCCCTACTGCATCGATCTCATCGGCGGCGCGCGGCTCGAAACCGACCCGGCCGTGTGCAAGGCGTTCCGGCCCGCGGGGGCATGACGGCGCCCGGCCCTCAATGCAGCCGGAATTCGCCGTCGATGACCTTCAGCTCCGCCGGTCCGATCAGCGCCTTGTGGCAGACCGTGACGCGGTAGAGCAGCCCTTCGAGCTTGGCCTCCCAGAACGCCAGGAAGCGATTGAGTTCGGGAAAGCCCGGGGCCTTGTCGTACTCCTGCCAGACGTACTGCTGCAGGATCGCGGGATGATCGGGCAGCCGGTAGAGAATGTCGGCGGTGGTGAGGCCGAAGCCGGCGATCTGGCGCTGGAAATCCGCAGAGGTCATGGGCTCTCCTTGCAGTGAGGGAAGGCACCCGACAAAAATTTCCTGATCCGTCGCAGTCTGACAAGTGTCATTTTCGCAATTCCGCCGTGCGATCAGCGGTTTATCACTCGACGCCGGAAACGGCTGCCAAGGGTGGGAGGCGCGATGAGGGCGTGTTGAAGCATGTGCCGAGAGGGAGTTGGGTGGAGTGCCTTTTATATAGAAGCGGACATTCTCCCTGACAGGCAAACGCACTCGACCATCTGAGCAGATTTGCATCGGCTGCCGGATAAAGAGCAGACTTCTGGGCGCGGCTTCAGCCGCAGCACTTGACCCGAAGCGGGCATTCGCGTCTCCTCGCCTCCATGTCCGCTATCCCGAACAAGCGCCTGTCTTGCTCCTGCCAGTCGGTCGTGCTTCCCTGAAATATCATTGAATGGCTTTTTATCCCCGGGGGGCGCGGGCATGGATGCTATCGCGACGACGGACGCGCCGGGCGCGGCTGAGCGTAAGGCCCGCAAGCTCAACGTCTTCATCTCCTATTCCCGGCAGGAAATCGCCTTTGTCGATCCGCTCCAGGCAGCGCTGGCGGCGCACGGCATCGAGGCGTACGTTGATCGCGACCACGTCGAGAAGAGCGAAGAGTGGTGGGAGCGCATCAAGCAGCTCATCACTGACGCCGACACCATCGTGTTCGTGCTGAGCCCGGGCTCGGTCAACTCCCAAGTCTGCAAGGACGAGGTCGCGTTCGCGGAGCGGCTCAACAAGCGCTTCGTGCCGATCGTGGCGCGAGATCTCGCAGGGTGCGAGGTGCCGGACGCGCTTGCGCGGCTCAACTACATCTTCTTCATCCCGAACGCGGCCGTCGGTACGAGCGGCGACTTCGACACGGCTGTCGAAGATCTCATGCGGGCGCTGGAGACCGACATACCCTGGATCCGCGAGCACACGCGGCTCGGCGGTCTCGCCGAGCGGTGGGAGGCGAGGAAGCGGCCGGGCGATCTGCTCTTGCGCGGGGTGGAGCTGAACGCGGCCGAGACGTGGCTGACAACGCGCCCCGAGAAGGCGCCTGACCCGACGGACGCACACCGGGCGCTCGTGACGCTCAGCCGGCAGGCGGTGACGCGGCGGCAGCGGACGCTGGTCGGGGCCGCGCTAGCAGCGTTTGTTGTGGCATTAATGCTGGCGGGGGCTGCGTTTTGGCAGCGAGGTATCGCAATAGCGAACGAGTCGCGTGCCGTGGAGAACGAAGCCCGTGCGGTCATAGAGAAGAAGCGCGCCGACAAGACCAGAAACGAGGCGCTGCTGAGCGAGTCAAAGCATCTAGCTGACCGGGCGCGGCAGGAACTGAGCGAAGGCGACGCCGGCACCGCCCTGCTCGTGGCGCTGGAAGCGCTGCCGGACACGACGAGCGGCGACGAGACCGCGCGTACCCGGCCCTACTGGTCGCCGGCCGAGGTCGGCCTGGAAGTCGCCCGCCGACTGCTGCGCGAGAAGGCGATTTTGATCGGGCACGCCTGGCGTGTTACCAGCGTCGCGGTGAGCGCGGACGGGTCGCGCGTCGTCACCGGCTCGTGGGATGGCACCGCCAAGGTGTGGGACGCGGAGAACTTTGCCGAGTTGGCCACGCTGGAGGGGCATGGTGACGTGGTGTGGAGCGTCGCAGTGAGCGCGGACGGGTCGCGCATCGTCACCGGCTCTGAGGACAAGACTGCAAAGGTGTGGGACGCGAAGACCTTTGCCGAGTTGGCCACCCTAAAGGGGCATACTAACGCAGTGTGGGGCATCGCATTGAGCCCTGACGGATCGCGCATCGTCACCAGCTCTGACAACCTCGGCGCTGAGGATGGTGGCGGCGGAATCGCCAAGGTGTGGGACGCGAGGACCTTCGCCGAGCTGGCCACGCTAAAGGGGCACATCTGGAGAGTGAATTGCGCCGCGGTGAGCACGGACGGGTTGCGCATCGTCACCGGTTCCTCCGACGAGACCGCCAAGGTGTGGGACGCGACGACCTTCGCCGAGCTGGCCACACTGAAGGGGCATGGCGGCACGGTGTGGAGCGTTGCGGTGAGCCCGGACGGGACGCGCATCGTTACCGGCTCTGACGACAGGACCGCCAAGGTGTGGGACGCGAGGACCTTCGCCGAACTGGCCACACTTAAGGGGCATGGCGGCGATGTGACGAGTGTTGCGGTGAGCCCGGACGGGTCGCGCATCGTTACCGGCTCCGCCGATGACACCGCCAAGGTGTGGGACGCGAAGGCCTTCGCCGAACTCGCCACGCTAAAGGGGCATGGTGACGGGGTGTGGAGCGTCGCGGTGAGCGCGGACGGGTCGCGCATCGTCACCGGCTCTGGCGACAAGACCGCGAAGGTGTGGGACACGAAGACTTCCGCCGAGATGGTCACGCTAGAGGAACATGGTCACCCGGTTCAAAGTGTCACACTGACTGTAGACGGGTCGCGTATCGTCACTGGCTCGTGGGGTGGCACCGCCAAGGTGTGGGACACGGAGACCTTTGCCGATCTGGCGACGCTCAAGGGGAATGGCTACATCGTGTGGAGCGTCGCGGTAAGCGCGGACGGATCGCTTATCGTCACCGGCTCGGACGACAAGACTGCCAAGGTGTGGGACGCGAGGACCTTTGCCGAGCTGGCCACGCTCAAGGGGCATGGCAGCGATGTGAGGAGCATCGCGGTGAGCGCGGACGGGTCACGCATCGTCACCGGTTCTGGTGACAAGACAGCCAAGGTGTGGGACGCGAAGGCTTTCGCCGAACTGGCCACGCTCAAGGGGCATGGCAAGTCAGTGAACAGTGTCGCGGTGAGCCCGGATGGGTTGCGCATCGTCACCGGCTCTGGCGACGGCACCGCCAAGGTGTGGGACACGAGGACCTTCGCCGAGCTGGCCACGCTCAAGGGGCATGACGGCGCTGTGACGAGCGTCGCGGTGAGCCCCGACGGGTCGAGCGTCGTCACCGGCTCAAACGACAAGACCGCCAAGGTGTGGGACGTGAGTACCTTCGCCGAGCTGGCCACGCTCAAGGGGCATGGCGACGAGGTGAATAGCGTCGCGGTGAGCGCGGACGGGTCGCGCATCGTCACCGGCTCTGGCGAACTCATCTTCGGCTCTGGCGACAACACCGCCAAGGTGTGGGACGCTAAGGCTTTCGCCGAGCTGGCCACGCTCAAGGGGCATGACGGCGCTGTGACGAGCGTCGCGGTGAGTTCGGACGGGTTGCGCATTGTCACCGCTTCTAAGGACAAGACCGCCAAGGTGTGGGAGTTCTTTCCGTCCGGCCAGGAACTGGTCGCCGACGCCCAGCGGGTCGCTCTCCGCTGCCTCACGCCCGCGCAGCGCCAGCGTTTCCACCTAGCCGCAGCTCCGCCTCTCTGGTGCGTCGAGCGCCGCCTGTGGCCCTACCACACCGACGACTGGCAAACTTGGCTGCCCAGCCGCAAAACCTGGCTCGCCTCCGGCCGTGAAGGTCCGGAGCCCGTCCTACCGAAGGACGCAACAGAGTGAGTTCAGCCCGCGCATGTCTGGAATGTAGGTCTCGCGGTCGATCCGTGCAGCTAAGACGGAACGGCGGCTCCTGGCCGATTTTGTTGCAGAAGTAGGCTGGAAGTGGCGGATTGGCCGCCGGTGGTCCTTTTTTAGAACGCAGCGTATCCGGCCTTGCCGCTGCCCCGTTAGGGCGCGGCTCCTAACTCACTGACGCAACCAACGCTTACGCAACGCACAACGCTGTTCTATCCGGTGGATGCACGGTCAGCTTGGCCAGACGCCGCAAATTTTGAGCGATGGCCGCGATCGTGAACTCGAACTGGGCGCCAGCCGGTCCTCTTAGCCTCAGACGTCCCATCCGGAGGATCCGCTTCAGATGGGCAAACAGCATCTCGACTTTCTTACGATCACGGCGCGTCTGCTCGTAGGCTGGCGTTTTGGCCACGGCCCGGGCGACGTCGCGCGCAGCCTCGTGAATGTGCCGCGTAATCTTCCTACTCGGCGATTTCGGACAGCATCTCGACTTGAGTGGACACGACCTGCAGTCGGCGACGCGCGAGAAATAGGAAATCATGTCGTCGCCGCGTGACCTGCGCTTTCTGCTCGACCGCGGCAGGACTTTGTTGTTGGGGCAGACGTAGCAATCACGCACTTCGTCGTAGTTGAAGTCTTCTCGGCTGAAAGTGCCGTCATCGCGCTTCGATTTATCAATGACCGGCACGTGTGGCTCGATACCTTTCTCATCGACGAGGAAATGCAGATTGGGTGCAGCCCCGTACGCGGTGTCTGCGACAAGCCAGTCCGGCTTGATGTCGAACGTCGCCTCGGTGCGCTCGATCATCGTCTGCGATGCGCCAACTTCCGCCTGTCGGATTGCCCGCGACGCCTCGACATCCATGATGATGCCGAACTTCACATCAATGAGGTAGTTGTCGGCATAGGCGAAGAAGGCAGCATTGCGTAGCGCGCCGGTCCATTGCGCCGCCGGGTCGGCAGGCGCGACGAACTTCGGAACCACGTCGCTTGCAGCACCCCAGGCGGGATCATCAAGGTTCGCCAGATAATCTTGCACGGCGCGCTGCACCGTCGACGGATCGATATCGTGGCTCCACTCGCCTCCCGGCGTCGAACCGCACTTGTTGGCATCGGCTGCGATCAGACTCGCATCGACGGCGAAGCCTTTGCCACCGACCAGACCTGCCTCGATGCAGGAGGCGACGACGCGTTCGAACACCTTGCGGAAAATGTCGTGCGAACGGAAACGCTCGTTACGTGCGCGCGTGAAGGCAGAATGATCGGGGATCTTGTCTTCGATGCCAAGGCCACAGAACCAGCGGTAGGCTAGATTCACTTGCACCTCGCGGCACAGCGCACGCTCAGAGCGGATCGCGAACACGTAGCCAATAACGAGCATACGGATCATGAGCACCGGATCTATCGACGGGCGTCCGGTGTGCGAGTAGTGCGGTGCCAGTTCAGCATGAACCCAGGATAAGTCCAGAACTGCCGAGATCTTGCGAACGAGATGATCGTCAGGAACGGCCGCGTTCAGATCAAAGGAATAAAACAGCTGGCCTTGGTCTTTTGTGCGCTGCCCCATCATCGAACTGCTCCGTCGATGCCACCGCCTCGACGAAGGGAATCACGGTTCGCCGGGCCTCTCAACCAACTTCTGCAACAAAATCGGCCCTAAGCTGAACTTCCCAGCATGTCCGTTTCCGACTGGATGGCGGACACCGCAGCTAGGCTCAAAACGCTACGCAGCCCTCGTCCGCTCCCTCTACAAACCTGCACCCCCCCTCAAAATCCTTATCCCCGGCCCATCGCACCGCGCGTAACCTCATCGCTCCCGCGCCAATCGGGGGTCGCCGTCCGGAGGCGTCTTGACGGCGAGGTGCGGGCTTGGGATCGGAAGGACAACACGGCTCACGCGGCCAACCCTTTCGCGGCGTTCGCACCCCCTGTCCGCAAGGCCGACTCTCGATGACGGTGCCGTTCTGATCATCAATCAGCATATCGCTGCCGCGATTTACTCAAGCTGACGGCTTTTTGCGAAGAAATCTGACTTGCGGCAGCGTCGTCTTTGGCTAAGGCTTGCCAGCCAATTGGCGTCCGGCTGAGATGACATTTTGGGAGGGGATAATGCAGTCTTGGAAATTCGGCTTGGTGGCGGCGATGCTCGGCGCACTTTCGGCGACGGCTCAGGCCGCCGATTGCAAGAGGGTTGCGGCTCTCGGCGAAATGTTGACACACGATACCGCGGTGCTCTTCTCCACAAACGCGCTCAAAAATACCCTCGCTGCGCAGGGCCGCGTGGGCAAGGGACCCGTGCGCACGACGTGCGAAAGCGGCGCGACGACGACGACGTGCCGCTCGTCGCAGATGGCCTGCACAGGCGCCACACCCAAGACCTGCTTGGGCGCATGGCTGTGTCTCTGACCGCCACATCGGGACCGCCAACGCGTACTTAAGTTGACCACACTGCGCAGGCGCGTGTGGGGCGCTCTATACTTGCCCACACTGCGCAGGCGCGTGTGGGGCAGGCCACGGCTTTAGCGGGCGGGCTCACGCACGTGATGGTGGCGTTTGCGGCCGCCGCGACAAGCGAACGCCTTAGACACGGCGATCCATGCGCCAACGCATCGCCGAGGCTATTTAATCGATGCCGTAGTCAGTGCCGTTTGGGTTTGCCCTCGAGAAGCACCAATCCGTCGTTGACCAGCTTGCGCCACTTCGGCCCCTTTGATCGGGCCGCCTCCACGGCAGCTTCGAGCCTCTCGGGTTCATTCTCCCGCAACACCTCGATCAGGCTTCTGGCCTGGAGCAAATCCTTGCCCTTCTTGCCCGAGTACGCCGCACGCGCTTGTGTCACGATCAGCTTGTGGACCGCATATCGGGCCGGGTCCGGCACGCGCACAGGGATGCCGGAACCATACAGCGCGACGACATCGATCGGGTCCGCGATCAGGTATTGCAGATAGGGCAGGGGCGTCGCGGCGCAGCCGAGCGCCGTCACCTGTAAAGGCCCACCTGTACGTCCCTCGGTCGTCACGACGTCAACTTCATAGCCGGTCCGGGCAGAGCGAAACAGCTTGGGCATCTTGTCGTTTGCAGAATAGTGCGGCGCGAACGACTTGTCGGCCCGGCGGAGAATGACATCGAGCGGTTCCGCCATGGTCAGCTTTGCGACGGCAAGCCTTGCGAGTGCAAGATCGGCGTCCTGCGTCCGCGTCGCCGTTTCGTCGAGGTAGGCGCCGACCACACAGGGATAGAGCTGGTAGGCCGTGGTCCCGATCAGGACGACGCCGGAGCGGAATACTCCGGAGAGGGATAGCGCCTCAAGCACGCGTCCGGTGTAGATATCCGGCGCGGGAATGCCCGAACGCTTCAGCGTCGATACGATCGTCTTGGTACGCTTGGCCTGATCCGCGAGCCGCCGCGCAGCGGTTGCCTTCGCTTCGCCTTTGGGATCTCCGACAGTGCCGAGATACTTCTGCCTGCCATCTGGCAGGGTGATATAATACCGATTGTTGCCGGATACTGTCCTGACAGAGACAGTCCCATGCGGAGGCCGATACACGCTGATTTTTTGCGTGAGATCGGCGTAAAGGGTCTGCAGGTTGAGGTCGATCAGCTTCATGGCAATAGTATAACTTTTTGCGTTTTTTTATACTATGCAAGACGAGCTGTCCACCAAATGCGTAGGCCGGGCCAATCGAGCCGTGGCTACAGCTTACCCTTGCGCTGCTGGATCATCATGTAGGTGTCCATGGTGTGCTCGGACAGCTGATGCCAGAGGTAGTTCTCGCGGCGCACGGCGATCATCGCCTCATAGGCCGCCTTGAAGTCGGCGTTCTTGGCGGAGAGTTCGGCATAGACTTCGTTCGACGCCGCAAAGCAGGCATCCAATACCGGCTCCGAGAACGGCCGCAGGATGGCGCCGTTTTTCACCAGCGTGCGCAGCGCCGCCGGGTTCTGCATGTCGTAGCGCGCCATCATCACCGTGTTGGCGGTATGCGCGGCGGCGTGGACGATGGCCTGATAGGTCTTGGGCAGCTCGTTGAACTTCTGCAGGTTGAAGAAGAAGTGCAGCATGGCCTGCCCTTCCCACCAGCCCGGATAGTAGTAGTAGCGGGCGACGCGCGCGAAGCCGAGCTTCTCGTCGTCGTAGGGCCCGACCCACTCGGCCGCGTCGATGGTGCCTTTTTCGAGCGCGGGATAAATGTCCGAGGCCGCGATCTGCGTCGGCACCCCGCCGAGCTTGGCGACAATGGCGCCGCCGAAACCGCCGATGCGGATCTTCAATCCCTTCCAGTCTTCCGGCGTGTTGATTTCGCGCCGGTACCAGCCGCCCATCTGCGCGCCGGAGTTGCCGCCGGGCAGGCCGTAGATGTTGTACTTTTTGTAGAAGGCGTTCATCAGCTCCACGCCGCCGCCTTCCCACATCCACGCGTTCTGCATGCGCGAGTTGATGCCGAAGGGAATGCCGGTGGCGAGCGCGAATGTCGGGTCCTTGCCCCAGTAGTAGTAGGACGCCGTGTGGCAGCTCTCGACCGTGCCGTCGGTGACGGCGTCGGCCGCCTGCAGGCCGCCCACGATCTCGCCCGCGGCGAACACCTGGATCTGGAACTTGTTGTCCGTCATGTCGGCGACGGCCTTGGAGAACACCTTGGCCGCGCCGTGGATGGTATCGAGCGAGGGCGGGAAGCTCGACGTCATGCGCCAGCGCAATTCGGGCTGCGCCGAGACGATCGCGGGGGCGGCGGGCGTGGAGGAATCACAGGCGGCCGCGGCGAGCCCCACGCCGCCGGTCGCAGCACCGGCAACGAATTTGCGGCGGGAAATGCGCGTCACGTCTGCCCCCTTGGCCCTTGTCGCTCATGCGCCAGCTGTCAATCGGCCGGCCGCGCCCGTTATAGCGAGCGCGGCGAAGTTCTCAAATCGAATGGGTGAGGCTCCCTTCAGCCCGACTGGCAATCCACCCGGCCCTTGGCCTTGATGACCTGGCCCTCCGGACCGGTGACGTCGTCGATGCGGAAGGCCTCCGCCTCGTAGCGCCCCGCATAGGCGCGGGGGTCGCGCTTCTCGCGCGTTGCCTCGATGATCAGGTCGAGACTGAGCAGCGGCGGTGTCGGCGTTTCGCGATACAGGCGCAGCTTCAGGGTTCCGCCACGGTGCCAGTACTGGGCGACGGTTTCGCGATCCAGCGGGAAGGGTCCATGGCCCGCCGCGGCGAGGGCCTCGCCGGGGATGACCTGGCCCTGGACCGAGACAAGGCCCTCGCCCAGACCGTGGCTGACGATGGCCTGGAACGTGACGGTCAGCGAGCGATCGGCGATGGAACAATGGAGGGTGCCCGTGGCTTGGGCTTGACCCGCGAGGCAGAGCCATGCGGCGATGGCGAAAGCGGCGCGTCCCATCATGATCGGACCCCGGTTCGAAACTCGGACCGGCATGCTATGCCTGAGACCGAGCGCCCGGCAATGGAGACCTCACCGAACCATGAATACCCCGCCTTGGCCAACCCACCCGATATCGCACCGCAACATCTGCCCGTGCGGCTGGACACGCGGTATCGTGAGTTTGCTTGCGCTTGGCGTGCTGCCCCTCGGCGCCGAAGCGAAGGATCCGAAAGTCCCCCCAGGCCCCCAGACCGATGGACCCACCGTTGCGTTGATCACGACCGGCATCGACTACACGCGCCCGGCGATTGCCGCCCGGCTGGCGCGCGATGGTGAAGGCGAACTGATCGGCTGGGACGTGGTGGACGACGACCGCACGCCTTTCGCATCCTCGCCCAACGCGACACCGGCCGCGCAGGGCGGCGATGGGACAGTGCTGGCCGAGCGCCTGATCGGGATGGTCCCGGACGGAGATGCGACGCGGCTGCTGCCGGTTCGCGTCGATGCCGCCGATCCGGTCTCGCTGGCCAAGGCGCTGGCGTTTCTGGCGCGGACCCCGGCTCGCACGGTGCTCGTGCCCATGTGGGGGACGGATCGCGCAGCGTGGGCGCCTTTCGCGGCGGCGGCGGGCCACTTCACGCAGCTGCGCATCGTGGTGCCACAGTGCGCGGACACGCCGGCCGGAGGCGAAGTCAAAGTTTATCCACGGGACCTGGGACTACCCAATATTGCCGTGGTGGCCGAAGTGGACGGTGCCGATGCCTCGTCCAGCGGCGGCGCGGTTGCCTGGGCGGCCCATGTCGCGGATTTGCCCTGCGTGCGGTAGGGCAGAACGGCCCCGGCCATAAGCCAGCCAATCAGCAGGGCGAAGGCCAGGAGGGCGGCCGCTTCCAGGCCGAACATCGGAGCCGGGAGCGAGCCGGTCTCGATGGCGTCTGAAGCTTCAGATCGTTTCAGAAAGGCATCGGTGCGCTGGACGGAGGCGAGCACGGGGTCATGGCCGGTTAATGCGTGGCGGATGGCCGGGGAGGGCTCGGGCACGATATGATGAACGGCCTGGGCGGCTCCCGCCAGAACGCAGCCGAACACGGCGAGCGCGGCACCAGCCCGCAACCCCGCTGAACGCCACCGCCACCCAAACACCACGGCTACCGCCCCTTTTTGAGCCCTACTGGAACAGAACGAGTGTCTTCTCACCTGTCTTCCAGATTCCCCACGCAAGCGGGATGCCAACCAGCGTCCAGAACGCCAAGGCCTTGGCGTCGAGACCACCCTTGCCGATGCCAAACGAGCCAGAAACGACGGCATCAGTCCGTTCATGCAGCTTGGCGCGCTCGGCGGCGACCTCTTCGTCGGTCATGTGCCATTTTGGGTTGACGGGACGCACGAGCATGTTGGCCACGAAGCCCACCACCAGCATGCCTGCCAGGATGTAGAAGATCGGACCATAGATCTGGTCGGGGGCAACGCCCGCGGCCAGCCGGGTATCATGCAAATAGTTGACGATCACAGGCCCCAGTATTCCAGCCGTCGACCACGCCGTAAGCAGCCGGCCATGGATGGCGCCCACGAATTGCGTACCGAACATATCGGCCAGGTAGGCGGGGATGGTGGCAAAGCCGCCCCCGTACATCGACGCGATAACGCAGAACGCCAGCACGAAGATGGCGAGCGCTTTCCAATCCGCCGCAAACGACGCCAGAACGTAGAGCGCGATGCCGAGCACGAAGAAGATGAAATAGGTCACCTTGCGGCCGAGTTTGTCGGACGACGATGCCCAAACGATGCGGCCGAAAATATTGAGGAGCGAGATCAGACCAACGAAGCCGGCCCCGACCGTCGCAGCGGCCGCGGCCAGCGCAACGTCCTGCCGCAACTCCAGGTAGCCCAGTTCCGGCCGGTCGACGAGCGCGCCGCCGAACGTCTCCTGCAGCATCGGCGATGCCGCGCCGATGATGCCGATCCCTGCCGACACGTTCATGCACAGCACGATCCACAGCAACCAAAATTGCGGCGTCTTGTGCGCATTATCGAGATGCACGTGCTTGGAGCTGATCATGGCGTTGCTGTTGACCGGCGGGGTCCAGCCTTCCGGCTTCCAGCCTGCGGGCGGGATGCGGTAGCCGAACGATCCGATCAGCATAAACACCAGATAAATAAGGGCCATGGCGACGAACGCCTCCCACACCCCTGCATTGGCTGGCGTCTTGAAGAGGCCCATGAGGTACGTCGCCAGCGGCGACCCGATCATGGCGCCGCCGCCAAACCCCATGATGGCCATGCCCGTCGCCATGCCGCGCCGGTCAGGAAACCATTTGATGAGCGTCGAGACTGGCGAGATGTAGCCGAGACCAAGGCCAATTCCGCCGATGATGCCGGAGCCGATCCAGAGCAACCAGAGCTGATGCAGGTAGATGCCGAGCGCCGAAATCAGCAAGCCTCCGGTCCAGCAGACGGTGGAGACGACACCGGCTTTGCGCGGCCCGGCCCGTTCGAGCCAACCGCCCCAGACGGCCGCCGAAAGACCCAGGATCACGAAAAAGAAGGTGTACATCCAGCCGAGGTCGAACTGACTCCAGTTGCAGTCCGTGGCGGTCAGCGCTGTCAGCGTCCCTGCCGCCTTTTCGGAGAAGGTCGTCGCGCCGGCCGAGCACAAGGGCAGGACTTTGCCTTCGGCGTCCACGAGCGCGTTTTCCAATGGCTTCCAAAACACCGAGAAGCCATAGGCCATGCCGATGCAGAGATGGATACAGAGCGCGGCGGGCGGCACCATCCAGCGGTTGAAACCCGCCGTGGCGATAATCCGCTCACGATCCAAGAGCCCCGGCCGATCCTGGCCCGGCACGGTCACCGCATTCGACATCATTTCCCCCGTCGCCACCGCCCCATCCCGCGCAAAGTCTTGCACAGCGGGGCTTTATGTTTATTTCCGGGTATCACTAGCCTGCTATGGCGTCATGGACAAGCATTGCAGTCCCCGGAAGATTGCAGAAAACCCCTGGCAGCCGTACGGGATTGCCGAAACCCCGCCGATGCCGCAACGTCCGCAAAGTTGAACTTGAACTCGGCCACTGCCTTGCTAGGTTCGCTCAGATCCAGCTCCAAAAAAATCCAGAGGACCGCACGACTTGACGTCACTTGCTCCCATCGCTACCGGCCGGCCCGCGCTGATCGACCCCTTCGGGCGCACGGTCACGTATTTGCGCGTATCGGTGACGGACCGTTGCGATTTCCGCTGCGTCTATTGCATGTCCGAGCATATGACGTTCCTCCCCAAGCAGGATCTTCTGACGCTTGAGGAACTGGATCGGCTGTGCACCGCATTCGTGCACAAAGGCGTGCGCCGGCTTCGGATCACGGGTGGCGAACCGCTCGTGCGCAAAAACATTCTATGGCTGTTTCGCGCATTAAGCCGGCATCTGGAAAGTGGATCCCTGGACGAACTGACCCTGACGACAAACGGCAGTCAGTTGGCCAAGTATGCCGCCGACCTGAAAGCTTGCGGCGTGGAGCGCGTGAACGTCTCGATCGACACACTCGATCCACAGAAGTTCAAGGCGATCACGCGGTGGGGCGATCTCGGCGTCGTCCTCGACGGTCTCGATGCGGCCGAGAGGGCGGGCTTGAAGATCAAGATCAATGCCGTGGCGCTCAAGGGTGTCAACGAGCACGAGATCGAAGACATGATCCGCTTCGCGCATGGGCGCGGCGCCGACCTGACACTCATCGAGACGATGCCCCTCGGCGAAATCGAGGGCGACCGGACCGATCAGTATTTACCCCTGTCCGTCGTGCGGGCGCGTCTGATGGATCGATTCACGCTGGACGACATCGACTACAAGACGGGCGGCCCCGCGCGCTATGTGCGCGTCAAGGAAACCGGCGGACGGCTCGGCTTCATTACGCCAATGACTCATAATTTCTGCGAAGGCTGCAATCGCGTGCGTCTGACCTGCACCGGCACACTCTATATGTGCCTCGGCCAGGACGATGCGGCGGACCTGCGTGCGCCCCTGCGCGCCTCAACGGACGAGGCCTTACTGTCCGAGGCCATCGACTCCGCTATCGCACGCAAGCCCAAAGGCCACGATTTCGTTATCGACCGGACGACCCGCAAACCCGCCGTCGCGCGCCACATGAGCGTGACGGGCGGCTAAGGCTCGACGATCAAAAGGTCGCGGATCACCTCACAGGACAAGCCCCAAGAATGGCCGCGCGCTTCGATGTCATCGTGGTCGGCGTCGGCGGCATGGGCGCGCAAGCCTGCTATCAGCTCGCCCGCCGCGGTCAACGCGTGCTCGGCCTGGAGCGCTACGACATTCCCCATGCCATGGGATCGTCGCACGGCGTCAATCGCATCATCCGGCTCGCCTATTTCGAGCATCCGAGCTACGTGCCGCTCCTGCGCCGCGCCTATGCCTTATGGCGTGAGCTCGAACAGGCCGCCGGCGAACGGCTCCTGCATGTGACGGGATCGCTCGACATCGGGCCTCGCGGGTCCAATGTCATTGCCAACTCACTGGCCAGCTGCCATCTCCACGGCCTCGCGCACGAGCACCTCGATGCCGCCGAGCTCATGCGGCGCTATCCCGGGTATCGCCTGCCGGACAGCTACGAGGGTGTGTATCAGGGCGACGGCGGCTTCATCGCCAGCGAGCGAGCCATCGTTGTGGCCGCGGCCCTGGCGCTCGATGCCGGTGCGGTCCTGCACGCGCGCGAAAGCTTTATCGACTTCGCGCCGCTGCCGGGCGGCGGCGTGCGCGTCAGAACAGATCGCGACACCTACGAGGCGGGGCGGGTCATCCTGGCATCAGGCGCTTGGATCGGCGCGCACGTACCGGCACTCAAGCGGGTCGCCGTACCGGAACGCCAAGTGATCGGATGGTTCCAGCCCAAAAAACCCAAACTCTTCCGGATGGGTGCGTTTCCTGTTTCGAACCTCAAGACGGGTGCGGCGCACTTCTATCAATTCCCCGTCTGGAACGTGCCGGGCTTTAAGATCGGCCTCTATCATCACTTGCAGGAACACGGCGACGCGGATGCACTTCCCCGCGATTTCACCCGGGCAGACGAAGAAGCCCTTCGCGCCGGGCTACGACAGTATTTTCCGGATGCCGATGGGCCATGCCTGGCGCTCAAGACGTGCCTCTTCACCAACACGCCCGACGGTCATTTCATCCTGGACCGGCTGCCGGGATTCGCCGAGGTCATCGTCGCCTCGCCCTGCTCGGGCCACGGCTACAAATTCGCGAGCGTCGTGGGTGAAGTCCTGGCGGATCTGGCGATGGATCGCACGCCGGCACTTGATCTGTCGCTGTTCGGGATGGATCGTCCGGCCCTGCGGGGGCCACCGAATCCCGGTGCAGAGGTGGCGTCGTGACGGGCGCTAGGCCAATAGCCGGCCCAGCGCGGCGCGCAGATCTTCCAGAGTGCAGGGCTTGGTGAGCGTTTCGATGCGCCCGCCGATGGATTGACGGCCGCGCGCCAGCTGTTCGGGAAAGCCGCTCATGAGGAGAATGCGCAAACCGGCGTTGGCGGCAAGCACCCGCTGGGCCAGCTCAATGCCGTCCAGACCGGGCATGTGCACGTCCGTCACCAGCACATCGATGCCCGCGCCGCCTTCCAGTAGCGAGAGCGCTTCATGCCCATCGTGCGCGACAAGTACGTCATGACCGGCAGACGTGAGCACTCGCTGTACGAGATCCCGCGCGGCGGCATCATCGTCTGCCAAGAGTATGCGCGCCATGCCCGTGTTCCTCCCAAGCCCTCAATTGTCCGACTGAATGCGTCCGACGAACGGCAATTCACGATAGCGGTGCGCCACGTCCATGCCGTAGCCGACCACGAACTCATCTTCGCAGGTGAAGGCCCGGTAGTCGGCGGAAACAGCGACGGCACGCGCCACCTGCTTCTCGAGCAGCACGCAAGTCTGGATGGAGGCGGCGCCACGGGCGGAAAGGAGATCCTTGGCAAAGGCCAAGGTCCGGCCGCTATCCAGAACATCATCGATGATGAGGATGTTGCGCCCATCGACGGTCAGATCCAGATCGCGCAGAATTTCGACGCGCCCTGATGACGTGCGGCTCTTTTTGTAACTCGACAGGGTGAGAAAATCGACCTCGGGGGCTAGGCCCGCCCGATACAGCGCCCGGATCAAGTCCGCCGCGAAGACGAAACTTCCTTTCAGGATGGCCACGACCAGAAGCCCCGGCAAGCCTGCAGCCTTGATCTCCGCCGCGAGCGACTCGAGGCGTTCCGCAATCTCATCGGCTGAAAACACCACCTCCACACTGTTGGAGGCCGTGGTGCCAGTAGTCATGCCCACCGATCCCTTCCTGTTGAATTCCTGACGATTCGGGCTCCCAGGTCTCGGACTGGCCAACCCGTTCCGCAAGCGCTGAGGGTCCCATTGACGCGGTCCAAACGCAAGAGATGGCGCGCACACGACACCGCCACAATCGTAAACGATTGATCGAAGGTCCGCTTTGGCGGCATATACCCCATCGATTCTCTCACCCGAACGCCATACCGCAGGTTCGCCTTGATCCGGTTCACGAATGTTGCACTCAACTACGATCGCGGGCCAGACGTACTCTCCGACGTCAGCATCGAGCTGAGACCTGGCTCGTTTCACTTCCTGCATGGGGCCTCGGGCGCCGGGAAAACGTCGCTGCTGCGGCTTTTGTTCATGTCGATCCATCCTTCGCAAGGACGCATCGAGATGTTCGGACAAGACATCAGCCGCGTGAACCACGCCCGCCGCGCGCAACTGCGCCGGCGCATCGGCATCGTGTTCCAGGACTTCCGGCTGCTCGACCATCTGACGACCTGGGAAAACGTCGCCCTCCCCTTGCGCGTTGTCGGCAAGAAGATCGACGACTACCGGGAAGACGTGACAGACCTGTTGCAGTGGGTCGGCCTGGGTGATCGGATGCACGCCTATCCGTCCGTGCTGTCGGGCGGTGAGAAACAGCGCGCCGCCATCGCCCGTGCCGTCATCGGTAAGCCGGAAATCCTCCTGGCCGACGAACCGACCGGTAACGTCGACCCTCAGATGGCGCGGCGCCTGTTGCGCTTGTTCATCGAATTGAACCGGCTCGGCACATCGGTCGTCATCGCCACTCACGATCATCAGCTCATGCGCCAGTTCAAGGCGCCTCGATTGGAATTGCACAACGGCCATGTCCGGATCGTATGACAAGGGGCCGGGCCGCCCGATGCCGCATGGCGGCTACCCGGCCGAGCCCACCGAGTACTACGACGATCCCGTGACAGGGCCGTCGGGTCCGCGCTCGGCCGTGCCCCAGCGGCATGCCGGCGGCGGCGATCCCGCCGACCGCGATCCACCCACCTACGCGACCTATGCCGAGTACACCGAACTTCCCCCGCCGCGCCTGGAACCCGAGATGCGCCCGGACCTCGCCGAAACCGGCAAACGGGGCAAGCGGGCGAAAGCGCAGGTCAATGCGCCCATCGTGCCCGCTGGATCGGTCACGGGCCGCTCTCTCACGCTCGTGATTGCGATCATGTGTTTCCTGGCCTGCCTTACGGCGGGGTCGGTTTACATGATCAATCAATCCGCCGATGCCTGGCTCAAGGACATCGCATCGGAGGTGACGGTTCAGATCGAGCCCCAGGATGGTACCGATACGGAAAAGACCATCAAGGACGTGGCGGATCTTCTGGGACAGACGCGGGGCATCCGCGCCGCCCGGCCGCTCGCCGAAGCAGATTCCGCAGCACTTCTCGAACCGTGGCTGGGCAAGTCCGACGCGCTGAAGGCTTTGCCGGTGCCGCGTCTCATCGCCGTCGAATTGGACCGGGAAACGGGCGCCGACATGGAGGCGATCCGCAAGGACCTGGAACAGAAGTTCAAAGGCGTCACGCTCGACGATCACCGCCAATGGCAGCGGCAAATCCGAACGGTCACCCGGTCGCTGGCGCTCGGCGGCATTGCCATTCTGGTGCTGGTGGCCGCCGCGACCACCGCCATCATCGTCTCGGCCACAAGGAGTTCCATGGCCTCGAACCGAGAGATCGTGGAAGTGCTGCACTTCGTCGGGGCCACCGATCGCTTCATCGCGCGGGAGTTCGAGAAGCACTTCCTGCGCCTTGGCATCCGCGCTGGACTGGTCGGAGCGGGGCTGGCAGCGCTGGTCTTTCTCACCATGCCGCTGGTCATGGAGCTGATGGGCGGAGGCCCCGTCATGATGGCCGAAATGCATCGCCTGATCGGCACCGGCTCCCTGGACACGGCCGGATTCGTCCTTTTGGGCATCGTGGTCGTCATCATCGCGGCCTTGTGCACGCTGACGAGCCGCTGGGGTGTGTTTCGCATCCTGAACGCCCAGCGCTGACCAGCACGCGCTTTGGCATTTCAGGCCACCGGCACCACCGCGCCGTTGAGGCCGGGCCCTCGTATCGTCGACACCCGCCTCAAGCACCGTCACTTGCGGTGCCCAAAGAACATCTGTGTAAGACTTTGTTTTTGTTAAAGACAGCAAGCCGATTTCTCCGGCTCTATGGCTTGTCACATACTGGGCGAAATCGTCTAATTAGATGACGTGACCGGTCATATCGCCGGCGAGACATCGGAGACATCGGGCTTCCCCCCGGACAGAGCGCATGCCAGCAGCCCATCGCATGGTCATTGGAGGTGTCGCGGCGGCAGGCTGGGTGCTGGCGCTTGGCTTCATCGTGTTTGCGATGAACGTGATGCGCGCGCCTGACGGATTGCCGGAGAAGGCCGACGGCATCGTCGTGTTGACCGGTGGACAGCTGCGCATCAAGGAAGCCGCCGCACTCCTGAAGCAGAACCGCGGTAACCGGCTCCTGATCTCCGGCGTCAACATCCAGACCGGCCGGTCGGATCTCATTCGGATATCTGGTTTGGACGCGAAGAAATTCGAGTGTTGCGTCGACCTCGGCTATACGGCGCTCGACACGACCGGCAATGCATCCGAGACCCGCACTTGGGCCACCGCGAACCAATACCGCTCGCTCATCGTCGTCACCTCGAATTACCACATGCCCCGCAGTCTTGTGGAACTCTCCCGGGTCCTGCCCGATACCAAGCTCATTCCGCATGCCGTGATCCCCGTCGCGTTCGACCGGGATGCATGGTGGCTGAGCCCCGTCACGGCACGAAATCTTGTTGCGGAATACCTGAAATTCCTGCCATCTGCGGCGCGCTTTGCTCTCAACCGCGCGTTCGCTCCCTTCGAAGCGGGCTCCGTGGCCGAAGTGAAGAACGCACAGGATCGCCGCTCGTGACAGGTCCTAGCCGGCCGGCGCGTCTGGAGAGTGCCGAACCTCAGCTGACCTCCGGACCCCGATCATGTTGCGCTCGCTGATTTACGCCGCCGCCTTCTATCTCCTGACCGGTGTGATGCTCATCACGCTGTCTTGGCTTCTGCTCGCGCCGCGCGGTTGGGCCATGGCCGGATTGAAATTGCATGGGCGGCTGGCGACGTGGCTGCTCAAGGTCATCTGCGGCACACGCATGGAAGTCCGGGGCCGCGAGAACCTGCCACCCGGCCCCGTGCTCGTTGTCGCGAAACATCAATCGGCCTGGGACACCTTCGCGCTCATTCCATTGTTCGAGGATCCGGCGATCGTCCTGAAGGACGAACTCAAATGGATTCCGTTCTATGGCTGGTTCTGCGTGAAGTTCCGCCACATCCTGGTCAAGCGCGACAAGGCGGCGGTGGCACTCAAAGCCCTGGTCGCGG
Source organism: uncultured Alphaproteobacteria bacterium (assembly GCA_963786675.1). Classification (GTDB taxonomy): domain Bacteria; phylum Pseudomonadota; class Alphaproteobacteria; order Rhizobiales; family Hyphomicrobiaceae; genus JAGVSR01. The sequence goes on from CAWAZY010000004.1 coordinate 520,445, forward strand.
ATGGCCACGATCGTATCGCCGCCGGCCGTCAGGTTGTCATCTTCCCAGAAGGGACACGGCGGGCGCCCGGCGCGCCACCCGACTACAAACCTGGATATATTGCTCTGTACGACGCGCTCGGCGTTCCCTGCGTGCCGCTCGCCCTGAACTCGGGCCTGTTCTGGCCGCGCCGCAATTGGCGCCGCTACCCAGGCACGATTGTCGTGGAATTCCTGCCTCCGGTTCCGCCCGGCCTGCCGCGCAAGGCGGCCAAAGCAGCCATCGAGACGGCAATTGAAACTGCCAGCACCCGGCTCATGCAAGAGGCCCTCGCGGGTCCAAATCCACCGCCGCTGCCAATCAACTCAACATCACCGGATAAAGAACAAAGTTAATACATAAGAAGAACATTCATTGACTCTTAGGGAGCGCGGGCCTATTTTGATGGGGTAGGTTTCAAGGACCCTGCGCCATGACCGTGCCCGCCGCGTTTCCGGCCGCCATATCGCGAGAAATTTGGGAGAAAAAGTACCGCTTCCAGCTGCCCGCTGACGCGCGTGCGGATGCGCCCGCGCCCGACACTGATCTGGATGCCACCTTCTGGCGGGTCGCCCGCTCGGTGGCTGCGGCCGAGCGCAAGGGTGGCAAGCCGGGACGGGAGGGCTGGGCGCGGATCTTCCACGACGCCATCGCCGATTTCGGATTTCTGCCTGCGGGGCGCATTTTGGCTGGCGCGGGCACGGGCCGGGACGTCACGCTTTTCAATTGCTTCGTGATGGGCCGCATCGACGACAATCTGGCCTCCATCTTCGACAACGTGAAAGAAGCCGCGCTGACCATGCAGCAGGGCGGCGGCATCGGGCACGACTTTTCCACCCTGCGGCCCAAGGGAGCGCTCGTGCATTCCATCGGTGCCGACGCGTCCGGCCCCGTCAGCTTCATGGATGTGTGGGACAGCATGTGCCGCACCATCATGTCGGCCGGTGCCCGGCGTGGGGCCATGATGGCGACTCTCCGCTGCGATCATCCCGACATCGAAGCCTTCATCGATGCCAAGTCGCAGCCGGGCCGCCTCAGCAATTTCAATCTCTCGGTACTCGTCACCGATGCGTTCATGGAAGCCGTGCGGACCGACGCCGCCTGGCCGCTGGTTTTCGGCGGCAAGGTCTACCGCGAGGTGCGGGCCGCGGCGCTGTGGGACCGCATCATGCAAGCGACCTACGCGTATGCCGAGCCGGGCGTCATTTTCATCGACCGGGTCAACCGCGCGAACAATCTTGGCTACGTCGAAAACATTCACGCCACCAATCCGTGTGGCGAGCAACCCTTGCCGCCGCATGGCGCATGCCTATTGGGCTCCATCAATCTGACCCGTTTCATCACCCGGCCGTTCGCCGCGGACGCAAGCCTCGACCTCAGCCGTATGGAAGAACGCGTGCGCGTGGCCGTGCGCTTCCTCGACAACGTCATCGACGTCTCGAAGTATCCGCTTGCCGCCCAGAAGCGCGAAGCAAAAACCAAGCGGCGGATCGGTCTGGGCGTGACAGGGCTCGCCGATGCACTCATCATGCTCGGCGTACGATACGGCTCGGAGCGCGCGGCAAAGCTTGCCGAGGACTGGACCGCATCCATATCCCGCGCCGCATATCTGGCGAGCAGCGAACTGGCCCAGGAGAGGGGTGCTTTCAAGCTTTTCGACCGCGACCGGTACCTGGAACGCCCGCATATTGCCGCCCATGGGAAGGACGTGCGCAAGGCCATTGCGCGCCATGGGATTCGCAACGGCTGCCTGACGTCCATTGCGCCGACGGGAACGATCTCACTGTTCGCGGGCAACGTTTCCAGCGGCATCGAACCCGTTTTCGATTTTCGCGCCCGCCGCCGAATGCTGGATGCGCAGGGTGTTGCGCACGAAGAGGTCCTGGAAGACTACGCGCATGCGCTGTTCCGTACGCAGTGCGGGGCCGGCATGCCGCTGACCGAGGCGTTTGTCACCGCGCAGGATCTGACCCCACGTGACCATCTGGTCATGCAGGCGGCGGTGCAAAAGCACATCGACAGCTCCATTTCCAAGACCATCAATTGCCCGCCCGGCATACCGTTCGACGCGTTCGTGTCGATCTACCGCGACGCCTACGACATGGGGCTCAAGGGTTGCACGACATACCGTCCCAATCTCGTCACGGGGTCCGTTCTGGTTCCGGCCGGCCTTGCGGCCGATGAGCCGGGCAGCAAGGACGACGCCGGGACCACCCGTTCCGGCGAGACCTTGCCCGCACACGAGGACACGGCATCGCGCCCGGACATCACAGCGCACGACGCGCCAGCACCCGGCTACGAATCCAAAAGCCAAGCCCATGTTGAAGCCAAGGCGGCAGCCGTGGCGCCACCAGCTCCCCGAGGTCCGGCACAGTCCGGTGGGATCGTGTATCTTTCGAAGCCCTTGGAGCGGGCACCGGTGCTGTCCGGCGCAACCTACAAACTGCGCTGGCCGGACAGTGACCACGCGCTTTACATCACGATCAATGATATCGAAATGGAGCCGCCGGATGCTAATGGGCAACCGCGTCGGCGCCCCTTCGAGATCTTCATCAACACGCGCAATCTTGAGCATTACGCGTGGACCGTTGCCTTGACGCGGATGATTTCGGCGGTGTTCCGGCGCGGCGGCGACGTGTCGTTCGTCGCCGAGGAACTCAAGGCCGTGTTCGATCCTCAGGGCGGGCGCTTCATGGGCGGGCGTTACGTGCCGAGCCTGCTGGCGGCCATTGGCGATATCATCGAGACCCACATGCGCCGCATCGGCTTTCTGCCGCCCGCCGCGACAGCCAAGGATGACCAGTCCCATAACCCCGAATCCGTCGAGGCCGCGCTCGGGTCATGGCCCCTCGAACCGCCGTCCGGCGCGGAAGTTCGAAAAATGGCGGGAGGGCGGCATTGTCCCCGCTGCGCCACGCCCGGCCTCGTCCTGCGCGAGGGGTGCTGGACCTGCGAGACCTGCGGTTTTTCCCGCTGCGGCTGAGGGTTAACGCCGCACTGGCGAGTCTCACTCCGCCGTACGCTCCAATCCGCACTAGGGCGGCACGGCGGGTAACTGCTTGTTCACCTTGCCACAAAATCACTGAGATCGAGCCACACTTCATCCAGACTTTTCGGAGAAAGTGGCTGTCAACGAATTGGGGCGTGAAGGCCGGTCAACGGCTGGGTTCGGAGACACCACAGTATGCACGCGCGTATTATTTCCCTTGCCGACTACAAGGCTCGCCGGGCAGGGCCAGCGTCGCAACCCGCCGTGATCGACGGGGCCGCCGACATCGCAGAGCGTTTCCATTTCTGGAACGGCGCGTCGGGCCGCCGCTACGTGCACACGATCTACTCCTTGGTTGAATGCCCGGCAATTCCGTCCGGCAACTACATCCTGGTCCATCGCGACGAAGAGGGCCGCCGTCTGGTGCTCTCCATCGGCCGTGTCGGCAACGCTGCGGCTTCGCTGAACCTTGCCGAAATCCGCCGCCGTGGCGCGGACCTGGGTGCCAACGAAGTTCACGTGCACCTGCTGGCTCCGAACGCCAAGCAAAGCCGCCTCATCGAAACCGACCTGCGCAGCGGCCAGTGCACGGGCATCGTGTCCGGTCTGGCTGCGGGAATGTAATCCCGGCCTCAGGCGTAACTTGAGAATTTCTACGGCAGCCCCCTCGCGTGGCTGCCGTTTCTCTTTTTGAGGGTAACGCCGCGGCCGTCTCTGGCTATTCGGGTGCCGGTCAACCGGGGAGCGCACGCCGGAATGCAAAGGCGTGCGGCCGTGCGATCACGATGGATTTACGCGGCGCCGGCCGGCCCGCGAAAGCGGCACAGCGCGATTCCAGGCACCGCACCGGACTGTCCCGGCGCATGACATCTGCCACGCCCGCCGCCAGCGCAACGCGTTCCAGTTCCGGCTGACGGATGCCCAGAGCGGCGAGCTTGCGAAGGGTCGAAACGAGGTAGGCCAGGTTACTGCCGGCCACACCGCGCGCGCCGCGGATCATGGCCGCCTGACGCGCCGCCGGCATCGCGCCGGCGTAACTGGGATGCCGGGGTTCGGCGACGTAGGTGAGAACCTCGATCCGCGCGCTTCCTGGACCGTGCAGTTCGGCTGGAAGAGTGGCTTCCCGGTAAACGCCGTAGATCAGCTCCCGCTGATGCAGATAGGCACGCACAGCTGGAGCCTCCGCGTCGGCCACCCGGAAGGCCACGCCCTCGCACGTGCCTCCGCGCATGAGCCCAAGGACTAGCCCCGGCCGGCGGGCGGTGCCCCGATAATGCAGCGAGTAGACGCAGAAGGCGCGGCGGTAGCCGTCGAGGCGCACGCGCCGCACCTCGTCGTAGACAAATCCTGGCTGCCACATGAGCGAGCCGTACCCGAACACCCAAAGGGGCGTGCTGGTCCCGCCTCCGGTCACGCGGTATCCGGTCCGCCCTTGCCGCCCAGCGGTGGCCGGCCGAAGTTGGGCGCTGGCGTATCCTGGCCGGCTTGGATGACACCGCGCCGGATGGCCCGTGCGTCCGTGAAGAGGCGGTGCAGCGTTTCACCATCGTTGAAACGGATGGCGCGCTGCAGGACGCTCAAGTCTTCGGTGAAGCGGCCGAGCATTTCCAGAACGGCCTCCTTGTTGGTCAGGAACACGTCGCGCCACATCACGGGATCGGAGGCGGCGATGCGCGTGAAATCGCGAAAGCCGCCGGCCGAGAACTTGATGACTTCGCTGTCCGTCACCCGCTCCAGGTGCGCGGCGGTATTGACGATATTGTAGGCGATCAGATGCGGCAGATGCGACGTGATGGCGAGCACGAGATCATGATGATCCGGCGCCATGATCTCCACATCCGAACCAAGCTTTTCCCAGAACAGTTTCAGCTTTGCCACGGCGCCGGGATCGGTGCCGGCGTCGGGGGTAAGGATGCACCAGCGGCCATCGAACAATTCGGCAAAACCGGATTCGGGGCCCGATTGCTCGGTGCCCGCGATGGGATGGCCAGCGACGAAATGCACGCCATCCGGGACGTGCGGCGCCACATCGCGCACGATCGCGCCCTTTACGGAGCCGACATCAGTCAGGATTGCGCCGGGCTTGAGAACGGGTCCAATCTCCTCGGCGATCGGACCGCACAGGCCGACAGGCACACACAGGATGACGAGATCGGCGCCCTCGGCCGCCTCGCGCGCCGTCGTGAAGCCCTCGTCGATCAGGCCGAGCGACTTGGCCGTTTCAACGGTCTTGGCCGTGCGCGCGGAGCCCACGATCTGCCGCGCCAAGTCCTGCGCGGCGGCAGCCATGGCTGATCGACGAACCGATGAGACCGATGCCGATGAGCGCGATGCGCTGGAACATGGGTTCTGACATGGAAACAGGTGCGCCAGCCATCACGGGGCCTTTCCGACGAATGCGCTGAGAGCGGCGATGACGGCGCGGTTCTCGGCTTCCGTTCCCACGGTCAGACGCAGGCAATCCGGCAGGCCATAGGCTGCCACGCGGCGCAGGATGATGGCGCGCGATTTCAAGTAGTCGTCGCATGCCGCCGCGCCCCTCTCTGCATCCGTTGGAAAGTGGATCAGCAGGAAGTTGGCGACACTCGGCGTGACCGTGAGCCCGAGCTTTTCGATTTCGGCGGTGAGCCACGACAGCCAGCGCTCGTTGTGCTCAACGGCGGTCTCGGTGTGGGCGGCATCGTCCATGGCGGCCGCGCCGGCGGCGATCGAGGGCGCGGACATGTTGAACGGCCCGCGGATCCGGTTCAAGGCGTCGGCAATGGCGGCCGGGCAGTAGGCCCAGCCGATACGCAAGGCGGCCAGCCCGAAGATCTTGGAGAATGTGCGCGTCATGACCGTGTTGGGCGTGGTCGCGACCAGCTCGATGCCGGCCTCATAGTCGTTGCGGCGCACATATTCGGCGTAGGCCCCATCGAGAACCAGCACGATATTGCCAGGCAAGGCCGCGCGCAGCCGGCGCACTTCGCTGACCGGGACTGTAGGTGCCGGTCGGATTGTTCGGGTTGGCCAGGAACACCATACGGGTCTTCGGCGTCACCTTAGCCAGGATCTTGTCGACATCCGTCGTCAGGTTAGTCTCGGCGGCAACGACCGGCGTCGCCCCGCACGCGAGGATCGCGATGCGATAGACCAGGAATCCGTGCTCAGTGTAGATCGCTTCGTCGCCCGGGCCGAGGTAGGCGTGCGCCAGCATCGTCAGCAGTTCATCAGACCCCGATCCGCACACGATGCGCTCCGCATCCAGACCGTAGCGCCGGCCAATGGCTTGGCGCAGAACCGTCGCCTGGCCATCGGGATACCGCTCCAGATCGGCCGCCGCTGCCTTGAACGCCGCGACCGCAGCCGGGCTCGGACCCAGCGGTGTCTCATTCGACGACAGCTTGATCGGCTTGAGCCCCCCGGGAAGCTTGCTCTCGCCAGGCACGTAGGCCTCGATGGCGAGCACGCCAGGGCGGGGTGAAGGGACGGACAGCGTCATACGGCTCGACTTTCGATCGGTAAGGCTTGGTGGAGTGGTCTGCTAGGTATACGAGCATGACGCCCGGCGAAAGGCGATAAATGCTCGCGCCGCCGTGCCGTGTTTAACGCCCCAGGCGCTTGCATTGACCACGAGCGTTCGCTAATTTGCGCTCTGGTTCGTGGTGATTTGGCCGGCCGGCTTGCAGCCACGTTAAACAACTCGCTAAAGTGGCCGCGCGCTCCCGGTAACGGATGGGCCCGGCCAACAGCCAGGGCAATTCGGCCGGGATTTTTTGTTTTTGGCCCCCGCACGATTGGGGGCCTGGAGACCGTTGCGCGCCATGGCTTCGATCGAGCCCAACCCGAAATCAGCCGACCGCCGCGATTCGGCGGCGGTGCAGGATGCTGCCCTTCGGCAAGTCCATCAGCCCGACAGCCGCGTCGTGGAGTTTCCCGCCGATGCCCCCTTGCTGCTCGACAGCGGCCAGGAAATCGCGCCGCTCGTCATTGCCTATCAGACCTACGGCGCGCTCAATGCCGATAAGTCGAACGCCATTCTCGTCTGCCACGCCCTCACCGGCGACCAGCACGTCGCCAACCCGCATCCCGTGACCGGCAAGGGCGGATGGTGGGAAACGCTCGTCGGTCCCGGCAAGCCCGTCGACACCAGCCGCTTCTTCGTTATCTGCGCCAATATTCTCGGCGGCTGCATGGGATCGTCGGGACCGGCGTCGATCAACCCCAAAACGAGCCAGCCATTCGGGCTTGATTTTCCCGTCATCACCATCGGCGACATGGTCAACGCCCAGGCACGTCTCATCGATCACCTGGGAATCGATCAGCTGTTTTCCGTCGTCGGCGGCTCCATGGGCGGCATGCAGGTGCTGCAGTGGTGCGCGCGCTATAAGGACCGGGTGCTGACGGCGTTGCCCATCGCAACGGCGCCATGGCACACGGCACAAAACATTGCGTTCCACGAGGTGGGGCGCCAAGCCGTGATGGCCGACCCCGAATGGCACGGTGGCAACTACTACGCCGCCGGAACGCGCCCGGCCCGCGGCCTCGCCGTGGCGCGCATGGCGGCACACATTACCTATCTGTCGGAGAAGGCCTTACAGGACAAATTCGGCCGCGGGTTTCAGAACCGGCAAGCCCGCTCGTTCTCGTTCGATGCCGAATTCAAGATTGAAAGCTATCTGCGCCACCAGGGCTCGACGTTCGTCGACCGCTTCGACGCCAACAGCTATCTCTACATCACGCGTGCCATGGACTACTTCGATCTGGAGTCTGAATACGGCGGCAAGCTCGCGCACGCCTTCACCGGAACCAAGACGCAATTTTGCGTCATCTCCTTCACCAGCGACTGGCTCTATCCGACACGCGACAACAAGGAGATCGTGAAGGCGCTGAACGGCGTGGCGGCGAACGTCTCATTCGTGGAAATCGAAACCGACAAGGGCCACGACGCATTTCTGCTGCACGAGACGGAGTTGTTCGCCACGGTCCGGGGCTTTCTCAATGCGGCCGCCGCCAAGCGGGGAATCGCATGAGCTCCGCATCACGCTCGTCAAAGTCGCACAGCCCAGCCATGGCCGCCGCCCGCGTCGACCACCAATTGATCGCTGAAATGGTCGAACCTAATTCGCGCGTGCTCGATGTCGGCTGCGGCGATGGGGCGTTGTTGCAATTGTTGATCGACGAAAAGGGTGTCGACGGCCGCGGCATTGAGATCAGCCGCGAGAACGTCAACGCCTGCGTCGCGCGCGGCTTGTCGGTCATTCAAGGTGACGCGGATGAGGACCTGTCGGGCTATCCCGACGGAGCGTTCGACTACGCCGTGCTTTCGCTTACCATCCAGGCGACGCGACAGCCCAAGGCCGTGCTTGAGAATCTGCTGCGGATCGGCCGCAAGGCGATCGTGTCGTTTCCGAATTTTGGCCACTGGAAGATCCGCACCGCCCTCCTGATGACCGGACGGATGCCGATCACGCCCAATCTCCCGGAGACCTGGTACAACAGCCAGGATTCTCATCTCTGCACGATCAAGGATTTCTCCGATCTCGTGCGGCTCCTTGATGCGGAAGTCGAGGAGGCGGTGGCCTTCAACAGCCGCGGCGAGCGCCTGCCGATCAAGAATTCTTTGTCGCTGCAGAACCTGCTTGGCGAAAAGGCCGTGTTTTTGCTGGCTCCCCGTCACCGGCGCTGACGGTGCCGTCGCGCCGGATGGTGACGAGTTCGCGCAGAGCACGCGCGGCGGCCCGCTTGCCGCCGATCGGCGCCATGACCTCCTTGCGCGCCTCGACGATAAACACGCCGCCGAAGGCCGGCCACAACTTTGCCCCCACGCGCTCCCATGCCGGCGCCGACTTGATGACAAACCGGCGGTTGATGGGCGGCAGATGCAGCGCCGTGCCCCAAGAGACCGGTGTAAACATACCGTCAAGCAGCAGGCGCTCCAGCTGAGACCGGCTGTAGGGACGGCCATGCCCGAAGGGTGTTGCATCGATGCGGGCCCAGACGCTGCGCCGGTTCGGCGCGATGATCATGAGACGCCCTTCCGGCATCAAGACACGCCAGAGTTCGCGGATCAGCGCGGCGGGACGGTCGGTGGCTTCCAGGCTGTGCACGACGAGCAGCCGGTCGACGGAATTGTCGGGCAGCGGCAGGGCACGATCTTCCACCAGAACACTGCCGAGCGGACCGGACGCCGGCCAGATCAACGCGCCTTGGGTTTCGGGCATGAGTGCTGCGACACAGCGAGCCTCTTGCCGGAACGGCCCCAGATAGGGAACGCCGAAGCCCAAGCCAACGACCATTCCCCCGCGGTGTCCCCGCCACCGCGTGCGCACCTCCTGGCCCACGATCCGCCGCACGGTGAGTCCGAGCGCGGATTGGTAGAAGTCTCTGAGATCGACGACATCAAGTTCCATGTGCGCGACGTATCGTTCCTGATGGGCCGTGGCCGGTTGGATCGTTAGGCTGCCGTGCTTGCGGCCGCGCGCGCATTATGCACCCGAACGCTCATCAATAGCAGACCGGGTGCATTGAAATGACGGGTTGCCCCCGCTACTCTGCCCCGCCTTGCCACCTCAATGGCCTTGCCACCTCTAAACTTGGGAAATTCAGTTACGCATGCCAGCCCTCGACATTCACGTGTTCCTTTGCCGGAAAGACAATATCGGCGTGCTGGTGCATGCGCAGGATGGAAGCACGGCCTCCATTGATGCTCCCGACGCCGAAGCCGTGGAGGCGGCCCTGAAGGAAAAGGGGTGGTCGCTGACACACATTCTCACCACCCACCATCACAACGATCATACGGCCGGAAATGTGGAACTGAAGGCACGGACCGGCTGCAAGATCATCGGACCGCGCGCCGAGGAAGCCCGCATACCGGGCCTCGACATCGCCGTGGACGATGGAGACAGTTTCAAATTCGGTGGCCACACCGTCAATGTGATCGGCACGCCAGGCCACACAATCGGCCATGTCACCTATTGGTTCCCCGAGGATTCGGCAGCCTTCGTGGGCGATACCTTGTTCGTTATGGGATGCGGGCGGGTGCTGGAAGGCAATCACGAGATGATGTGGCATTCGCTCTGCCGCATCGCGGCGCTGCCACCGGAGACGCTGCTGTACTGCGGCCACGAGTACACGCTGGCCAACGCCCGCTTCGGTCGGACCATCGAGCCGGATAACGCCATGCTGCGCCACCGGCTCGAACAAGCTGAGGAAACGCTGGCCAACGGCGGCCTGACCGTGCCGACGCGACTGGATCTGGAACAACAGACCAACGTTTTCCTGCGGCCTCACGTCGGCGCCACGCGCCAGCAACTTGGCATGGGCGCTGTCGCCGACTGGCGGGTTTTCGGCGAACTACGCAACCGGAAGAACAAGGCATGAGCGCCACCGGTTCCGCGCCCGACAAGCATTTGGATGCCGACGCCATCATCGCCCACCTCGGCCTGCAGCCGCATCCCGAAGGCGGGCATTACCGCGAAACGTTTCGCGACACCGCAACCGACGCGGCCGGTCGCGCAGCCTCGACCGCGATCTATTTTCTGCTCAAGGCCGGCGAGGTCTCGCGCTGGCACAAGGTCGACGCCACGGAAATCTGGCATTGGCATGCCGGAGCGCCGCTGGAGTTGGGGCGGGCACGGCCGGGCGGGGCGGCCGAACGGCTGATCCTGGGTTTCGATCCAGGCGCCGGGGTCCTACCGCAAGGCATCATCCCGGCCGGCTGGTGGCAGCAAGCCCGCAGCACCGGAGCCTGGACGCTGGTCGGGTGCACCGTGGCGCCCGGCTTTGATTTCAAAGGCTTCGTCCTTGCCGCCCCCGGCGCGGCCCCGCCGCTGCCCTGACACCCCCATCCGGCGAATCACAGGGCCACCACGGTGGCGAACGGGAGCCCAGGCAGAAACTTTTCCACCATATTTTAGGTAGACAAAAGAACGTCAAGATACTGTTTTTATTGATTATTTTTGGCGCCTTGGCGCGTGCGGCGGAAGCAGCCTTGCCGCTCCAATACGACTCATCAAGAGTGCCTCAACTGAATTCTACGGCTAACGGGGGTTGCCGCTATGAAGGCCCAGGCGTCTGGACCGTTGTTGAGCACTGTGTTTGTCGACTACGACAACATCTACTTGTCGCTCAAAAGAAAAAATGAAGATGCCGCCAAGAGGTTCGCGAAGGACGCGGCCCTATGGCTGCGCGAAATCGAGAGCGGATCGCTGATCACCCCGACGAACGGGATGGCGACGACCGCGCCCCGGCGTATCGTGATGAACCGGTGCTACGGCAATCCGGTGCCGCGGCGAAATTCGTCCGACAATTCGACCGACATGAACTCGTTTCCGTTCGTGCGGCACCATTTTCTGCGCGCCGGCATGGAGGCCATCGACTGCCCGCCGCTGACGTCGCAGCTGAAGAACTCCGCCGATATCCGCATGGTCATGGATGTCCGCGACTTGATCAGTCACGACACCTACTTCGATGAATTCATTATTCTTTCTGGTGATGCGGATTTTACGCCGCTCTTGCACCGGCTGCGCGCGCATGCCCGCCGCACCGTCGTCTTCGCCAACGATCACACGGCTGCGCCATACACGGCGATCGCCGATGGCGAAATCCGTGAATCCAGCCTGATCGCCCTGCTGCTGGAAGGCCGCTCGGGCGCGACAGCGGAATCCAATGCCGCGCAATCGGCGACGGGCACGGCCACGACCGCCGAATCCCTCGACGCCATCCGCCGCGAAATCCTGGCTGAAGTGGTCGGCTGGGTACGGACCGCCGGACAGCCGGTTCCCCTCGAAGCCCTGGCCGACCGTGCGGTGCGCACGCTCGGGCATGACCGGACCGTTGGCACGGGATGGGCCGGCGCCGGCTCGTTCAGCAATCTCCTTGGCAAGGGCCTGCCCGCCGAGATCCGCTTGTCGGACCAGCCGCCCTACTACGTTTTCGATGCGAGCCGGCAGCTTGCCCAGACACAGAGCACCCAGACACAGAGCACCCAGACACAGGGCACCCAAACGCAGCCGGAGTCGCGCCGAACCGAGCCCGCTTTCCGCGAGCCCATCATGCCGCGGTCCGAGCCGAGCCTGCGCGAACCTGTTCGTCAGGAACCGGCTCTAGCCCCGGCAGCATCCAACTCATCGGCTCCGCGCGCGCCGCGGATCGATCCCCGCCTCGATCGGCTGGCGGCAACACCGCCCGCATCGGCCGCACCTGAGACTGCCTATGCGCAGACGCGTGCGCCTCAGCAGTACGCAGCGTCCCCTGCGGCGGCAGCGCCCCAGCGGCCTGCGGCACGCCAGGAACCGCCCTCCAGCAACATTCAACAGTCCATCACGCGGATCCACGACGCCTGCCAGGCTCCCCCGCTGGCACCGCCGGAGTACCGTGCGTTGTTTGAAGTGATGGCGCAGGAGATCAACACCAATGGTCTGACCGGTGCCCAGACGCTGAGCAACATTGCGCAGCGCGCCGCGGAACTCGGCGTCGAGGTCAAACGCGACGACGTCCGCTTCGTACTGGAAGTGGTCAGCGAGACCGACCCCTGGTTCGAGCAAGGCGCGTCCGCCAATCTCTTCTCAAGCCGCTTCCGCAATTTCGTCATTGCACGCTGCCGCAGTCAGGGGATGCAATTGTCGGCGGAAGAACTGGATCTCATCGACGCCTGGTTCGGTGGGTCGCCCATGGCACAGCGCGCACCGTTGGGCGCTACGCAGGGACGCTCCCCGGAGCAGACGCAGGCATACGCAGCCCCGCAGCAGCCCGGACGGCAGGCAGCGGCTCCCGCCGCCGGTGACCGGTGGTGGAGTGCCGATGAAGGTCGCCAGTATGGCGCCTCCGCCCAGGACGACGAGATGCCTTTGATCGTCCGCAACCGCATCCGCGGCTGACGCCAAAAGGCCCAAGATCTATGGTTAATGACGCGCCCCGGCCTCACCCGCCGGGGCGTTTCTTTTTGTCCCACAGCGGCGCCCCGGCTTGTCACACGCCTGAAATAGACCTCGGGCTTTAGTCCCCGAAGATGAGGACCAAGCGAATTGAGGCGCGCCGTGACAGACGCCCGGCCTGAAGCCACCTACCGCGCGATTTTCATTTCGGATCTGCATCTTGGTACACGCGCATCGCAGGCCCATACCCTTCTCGACTTCCTGAAGGACGCCGACGCCGAGACCTACTACCTCGTCGGCGACATTATCGACTTCTGGAAGGTGCGGCGCGGTCCCCATTGGCCGCAATCCCACAACGACGTCATCCAGAAGCTCTTACGCAAAGCGCGCAAGGGCTCCCGGATCGTGTTCATTCCTGGCAACCATGACGAAGGTCTGCGCGACTATTGCGGGATCAATTTCGGCAGCATCGAATTGCGCCGCGACGCGCTGCACACGACGGCGTCCGGCAAGACCTATGTCGTGATGCACGGCGACGAATTCGATGTCGTCGTCCGCTACGCGCGGTGGCTCGCGTTCCTAGGCGACCGTTCCTATGAATTGGCCCTGGCGACGAACGTGCCCTTGAACTGGGCGCGCAAGAAGCTGGGCTTCGGCTACTGGTCGCTTTCAGGATACCTGAAACAGCGGGTCAAAACGGCTGTCAACTTCATCGGTGAATTCGAGGAATCTCTCTCTGAGGTCGCCCGTCGGCGCGAAGCCGACGGTGTGATCTGTGGACACATCCACCATGCCGCCGACCGCATGATCGGCGGCGTCCATTATCTCAACTGTGGCGACTGGGTGGAAAGCGCGACGGCCCTCGTCGAGACGCATGAGGGCGAGATGAAGATCATCCGCTGGAACGATGTGCAGCGCGCCCTGCAGAGTGAGCTGGGAGATTCGCGCAAACTCGTGGCCGCCGAATAGATGAGGATCCTTCTGGCCACAGACGCCTGGGAGCCGCAAGTCAACGGGGTTGTGGCCACGTACACGCGATTGCGGCAGGAGGCCGAAGCCCTTGGACATGAGTTCATCGTGCTGACGCCATCCGGATACCGGACTGTGCAATGCCCCGGCTATGGCGAAATCCGGCTTGCCGTTCCCGGACGCCGCCGGACCGAAGCGTTCATCGCGGCGACACAGCCCGATTGGATCCACATTGCCACCGAAGGGCCCGTTGGATGGTCAGCGCGGGCCTACTGCCTGCGACACGGATATCCCTTCACGACGAGCTACCACACCCGTTTTCCCGAGTACGCGCAGGCCCTCTTGTCGGTGCCGGCGTCGTGGGGCTATCGCGTTTTGCGGCAATTCCACGCCAAGAGCGCGGGCATGATGGTGGCGACGCCCTCGCTGCAACGCGAACTTTCCGGGCGCGGATTTCCCAATATCGTGCCGTGGACCCGCGGGGTTGACGTGGAACGGTTTCATCCGCGCCCCGTGCGCAATTTCGGCAGCGGCGAACCGGTGTTCCTAAGCGTTGGGCGCGTGTCGCGGGAAAAGAATCTCGAAGCGTTTCTGGACGCGGCGCTTCCCGGCCGGAAGGTCGTCGTAGGCGACGGTCCACATTTGGCGGTGCTGCGCGCGGCCTATCCGGACGTGCTGTTCACGGGCCGGCTACGGGGCGAGGCACTGGCGTGTGCATTCGCCTCCGCCGATGTTTTCGTGTTTCCCAGCCGCACCGATACGTTCGGTCTGGTCATACTGGAGGCCATGGCGAGCGGATTGCCCGTCGCGGCCTACCCGGTTACGGGGCCCATCGACATCGTGGAACACGGCGTCAGCGGCGTGCTCGACACCAACCTAGCCCAAGCAGCGCTTGGGGCTCTGTCGCTCGACCGTTCAGCGCCGCGCCGCCGCGCCGCGGACTTCAGCTGGCGCCGGGCCGCTCAAATGTTCTTCGACAATATCCGTCTCGCCGAAACGGCCGTGAAGGTCCGCGCCGGGACGCTCAATCTGAAAGACAACCGTCAATTCATGCGCAGCCACGCTGCCACCGGGAGATAGAAGGCATGGAACGTGTCGAAGCCGTAGAACCCATCGATTTGAGCCGCAAGCGCTCCAGCTCGCTTGTCGGCGCGGCCGTCAACCGCAACAGGCTGCTCTCACGCGCCGGCCTCAACGAGCGCGCCTTCACCTTTGCCTTCTCCAATCTCGTCTATCCCCAGATCTGGGAAGACCCCGTCGTCGATATGAAGGCCATGCAGATCGGTCCTGGCCACCGAATCATCACCATCGCTTCGGGCGGCTGCAACGCGCTCTCCTATCTCACCGCGGATCCGGAAGAAATCATCGCCGTCGATCTCAATACGTCGCATGTCGCCCTCAACCGGCTGAAGATCGCAGCAGCGCGCACGCTGCCGGACTACGAAACGTTCATTACATTTTTCGGTCACGCCGATGCGAAAGCGAATGTCGACATCTATGAGCGTTTGCTTCAGCCGCGGCTCGATGCCGAAACGGCTGCCTTCTGGTCTGGGCGCGACCTGACGGGGCGCCGCCGGATCACGCGCTTTGCCCGCGGCTTCTATCGCTTCGGATTGCTCGGCCGCTTCATTTCGTTCGGCCATGCCGTCGCCAAGCTGTACGGACGCGATCCGCGCGTCATGATGCAGGCCCGCACGCTGGACGAACAACGCGAGATCTATGCCCGCGAATTGAAGCCGCTGCTGGACAAGCGGCTGGTGCGCACCATTCTCGACCAGCGGTCGTCGCTATTCGGGCTTGGCATTCCGCCAGCACAGTACGATGCCCTTGCCGGCGGCAGGCCCATGCACGAGGTGGTTGAGGAACGGCTGGCGCGCCTGGCGTGCGGCTTCGATCTCAAGGACAACTATTTCGCCTGGCAGGCCTTCGGGCGGGGCTACGGCCGCAACGGCGCGGGACCGCTGCCGCCCTATCTCCAAGAGAACAACTACGACGCCGTACGCAGCCGCGCGCACCGCATCTCCATCCGAAACATCTCGTTCACCGAGCAATTGCGTGCCTTCCCGGTGGCGCACCTCGACCGCTACGTTCTTCTCGATGCGCAGGACTGGATGAGCGACGCGGACCTCACCGACCTGTGGGAGCAGATCACGCGGACGGCGCGGCCCGGCGCCCGCGTCATTTTCCGCACGGCAGGTACCGAAACCATTCTTCCTGGCCGGGTGCCCGCCGGCATCCTCGACAAGTGGACCTACGATGAGGCCACATCCTGCGCCGGGATCGAGCAGGACCGTTCGGCGATCTACGGTGGCTTCCACCTGTATATTCTGAAGGGAGATCACGCATGAGCATGGCGGGAATTTCCGACGCGGAGCGCATGGACCGGCACTACCGCTACCAGCGCTACATCTACGATGCGACCCGCACGCATTACCTCATCGGACGGCGGCACCTCATCGCGGACTTGAAGCCGGCCGCCGGTGAGACTGTGCTGGAAATCGGCTGCGGAACGGCATGGAACCTTATCCGGACCGCCGAGCGCTATCCGCAAGCCCGCATCTATGGCGTCGACGTATCCAATGCCATGCTCGACACGGCGCGGGCTTCCATCCGCCGAAAGGGTCTCGCCGGCCGGATCACCGTCGCGCAAGCCGATGCCACGACGTTCAACGCCATCGATGTGCTCGACCGTGGCCAGTTCGACCGTGTTTTCTTTTCCTATGCGCTGTCGATGATTCCAGGCTGGCAGCAGGCCCTTGCACTCGGTGCCGATCACGTCGCACCGGGCGGCCGCCTGCACATCGTCGATTTCGGGCAGTGCGAACGGCTGCCCGCCACATTCAAGCGCGGCTTGTTCAAATTCCTGGACCATTACACCGTATCACCACGCGCCAGCCTGGAAGACGATGTGCGCCGCGTTGCATCGGACCGCGGTCTCGATGCGAGCTTCGCCCGGCTGCATCGCGGCTATACGGACTACGCCGTGCTATCGCGGTCCCGCTGATTGCGGACTACCTTGATCCGAACGGCAAACGCCCCGGAGTCTGCACTCCGGGGCGATTTTTCTTTTGTTGCATTGTGACGCCGATCCGTCGATGTCGGCGTTGGCGTTGGCGTTAAGCCAGATACTGGCCGCCGTTGGCCGAGATGGTCGAACCGGTGATGAAGCCGGCGTCGTCGGACGCGAGGAACACCACGCAGCGCGCGATCTCGGAAGGTTCGCCAAGCCGGCCGACCGGGATAAACGGCAGGATGCTCTTTTCAAGAACGTCCTGCGGCACGGCCTTCACCATTTCGGTGGCGATGTAGCCAGGGCAGATGACGTTGACGGTGATGCCGGCGCGGGCGCCTTCCTGGGCGAGCGCCTTGGTGAAGCCGATGTCGCCGGCCTTGGAGGCGGCGTAGTTCACCTGGCCCATCTGGCCCTTCTGGCCGTTGATCGACGAGATATTGATGACGCGGCCGAACTTGCGGGCGCGCATGCCTTCCCAGACCTGCCGCGTGCAGTTGAACAGGCCGCTGAGGTTGGTGCCGATGACGGCATCCCATTGTTCCTTTGTCATCTTGTGGAACATGCCGTCCTTGGTGATGCCGGCGTTGTTGACCAGCACGTCGATCGGTCCGACGTCCTTCTCCACCTGCTTGATGGCCTTCTCACACTGCTCGAAGTTGCCGACGTCGAACTTGTAGACAGGAATGCCGGTCTCGACCTGGAACTGCTGGGCGGCGGCGTCATTGCCGGCATAGCTGGCGGCTACGCGATAGCCCGCGCTCTTGAGTGCGATGGAAATTGCGTGACCAATGCCGCGCGTGCCGCCGGTGACGAGGGCTACTCGAGCCATGTGAAACCTCCCTGGTGTTTTCTTTGAATTGATTGCGTTTGTGGACTGGAATTCGATGGGCTGGGACGAAGAAGCCGGGCCCCTGGGTCATAGACCCGCGATGGGACCCGGCTATCACTCGGTATTGCGATTAGTCGCGCGCGACGCAGACAGCGATACCCATGCCGCCGCCGATGCACAGCGTGGCGAGGCCCTTCTTCGCGTCACGGCGCTGCATTTCATACAGCAGCGTCGTCAGAACGCGAGCACCGGAGGCACCGATCGGATGGCCGATGGCGATAGCGCCGCCATTGACGTTCACCTTGTCGGTATCCCAGCCGAGGCCCTTGTTGACCGAAATGGCCTGCGCAGCGAATGCTTCATTGGCTTCAATGAGATCGAGATCCTGGATCGTCCAGCCGGCCCGCTCCAGGGCCTTCTTTGACGCCGGGATCGGACCCGTACCCATGATGGACGGATCGACGCCCGCCTGCGCCCACGACGCGATGCGCGCCAGCGGTTTCAGGCCGCGCTTCTTGGCTTCGGCAGCCGTCATCATGACCACCACGGCCGCGCCGTCATTGATGCCCGACGCGTTGGCCGCCGTGACCGTGCCTTCCTTGGGATCGAAGGCGGGACGCAGCTTGGAGACGCCTTCCAGCGTCGTGCCGTCCTTGATGTACTCGTCGGTATCGACGACGGTCTCGCCCTTGCGGCCCTTGATGGTCACGGGGCAGATCTCGTCCTTGAACTTACCCGCCTTGCGTGCAGCCTCGGCCTTGTTCTGCGAGGCGACGGCGAATTTGTCCTGCTCGTCGCGCGTAATCTGCCACTGGCGCGCAACGTTCTCTGCCGTCGTGCCCATGTGGTAGTTGTTGAAGCTGTCCCACAGACCGTCGCGCACCATGGTGTCGACGAGCTTGCCGTCGCCCATCTTGATGCCATCGCGCATGTGCATGGCGTGTGCCGACTGGCTCATGCTCTCCTGGCCACCGGCCACGACAACCGACGCGGCGCCGGTCTGGATCTGCTGAGCGCCAAGGGCCACGGCGCGCAGACCCGAACCACAGATCTGGTTAATGCCCCAGGCCGGCGCGTCCACCGGAACGCCCGCCGCGATGGCGGCACGGCGTGCGGGTCCCTGACCCTGAGCAGCCGTGAGGACCTGGCCGAGAATGACTTCCGACACATCGCCGGGCTCAACGCCAGCGCGCTGCAAGGCGGACTTGATGGCGACCGCGCCCAGTTCATGGGCCGGCAAGGATGCAAGTGAACCGCCGAACGAACCGACGGGTGTACGTGCGGCGCTGACGATGACGATGGTATCGGTATCCTGGCTCATTTGGGGTCCGGCCTCCTCCCGGGAATCGTGTGGAGCGCTTGGGGATGCTCCGCGGCCCGTCCACTTCGGAAACGTCGCCGCTGAAGTCTATTTTGCATAGCAGTTCCCTTAACGCATTCGCAATTGCACGAGCGGGCGGCAAATCCGCCCAAAACTGATGCAAGAGGGTCTGGCAAGTCCGCCCAGGGCTGTGCTACGATGCCGCACTGCAACAAGGGGAAGAAAGCGCGGCAATGGCCATGTTGAACAAGCCGGAATCGTCATCGGAGAAACGCGAAGCGATCGTCATCAAGAAGTATGCGAACCGGCGGCTCTACAATACCGAGACCAGCCAGTACGTGACGCTCGACGATCTTGCTGGGATGGTGCGTGCTGACAAGGACTTCGTTGTCTACGACGCAAAGTCGGGTGACGACCTCACGCACTCTGTTCTGACGCAGATCATCGTGGAGCAGGAAAGCCGCAGCGACGGCCAGAACCTCCTGCCGACGCCGTTCCTGCGCCAGCTCATCCGCTTCTACGACGATCAGATCGGCCGCATGGTGCCGAGCTATCTTCAGTTCAGCCTGGAAAACCTCGTCAAGGAGCAGGAGAAGATCCGCTCCCAGTTTACCGCGGCCTTCACTAATCCCGCCGCGGCGTTCGAGGCCTACCAGGAGCAGGCCCGCAAGAACATGGCGATGTTCGAGCAGGCGGTGTCCATGTGGACGTCGTTTGGCGCAGCAGCCCAACCCGGCATGCGGCCCCCGGGCGCCGCGCCTTCAGGGGATGCAACCTCGGAGACGGAAACCACTCCGGCGGCGGCAGGCGGCGAGCGGAACGAGATCTCCGAGCTGAAGTCGCAGCTGGACGCCATGCAGCGCAGCATCGAGCGTCTGACCAAGGACCGCGAATGATCGGCCCGGCTTCAGCGGGCTGCATTTAGGTTTTATGGGGCAGCGGCGTGGCGGAGGGCGCGATGGCTGCAATCCGCTTCGGCCCGCTGAGACTTCAGGACGACGATTTTGCCGCGTCGAACTCTTCAGGCGTCAGGGGTGCGCCATAGTGGAAGCCTTGCAGGTAGTCGATCCCCGCATCGGTGAGGAAGCGCACCGACGCCTCGTCGCCCACCCACTCAGCGACCGTCTGCAATTTGAAGGCGCGGGCCAGATCGACCATCGTGCGGATGAACGCCTGATCCGACGTATCGGCGGCTAGATCCTTCACAAACGCCCCGTCGATCTTGACCATGTCGACCTTGAGGGCCTTCAGGTTCTTGAACGAAGTGTAACCGGCGCCGAAATCGTCGATGGCGATCCGGCAGCCGAGCGCGCGAAGGTCGTTGACGAAAGTCTTCGTCAATTCCAGATCATGGATCACGCTCGTCTCGGTGATCTCCACGATCATGCGGCTGGTCAGTGACCTGTCGCCGCCTGAAAGCCGTTTCAGCGCCGAAATCCAGTCGGGCTCGCTCGCCGTCAGGCTCGAGACGTTGACTGATAGCGTCAGTTCCGGATGCTTTTTGAGCAGATCGACGGAAAGTTCCAGCGTACGCTTGTCGATCAGACGCGACAGCCCGAGTTGCTCGACGACTTCTATGAACTGCCCCGCCGAGACGATCTCGCCGTCCGGACGCTCCATGCGCAAAAGACATTCGTAAATTGCCGGCTTGCCGCTCTTGGCGCAAACCATCGGCTGTAGCACGAGCCGCATGCGCCCGGCCTCGAGCGCACTGATCACTTCGTCGACCATGGCAACGTTGCGCTGCCGCGAGCGATCCAGCGCCGGATTGGGCTCATAGGGCACGAAGCCGTCCGACCGCTGGTATTTGGCGCGGTCGAGCGCTTGCAGCGAACAGCTCAAGGCGTGGTGCACCGTTTGAGCCTGGTCGAGTAGGACCACACCGCCGATGGCGACGGTCGCCTGGACCTGGATGCCACTGGTGCGGATCGCAAGTTCGCGGACCGCGCGCATGAAGCGGTCGGCTGCGATGGCCATCGCGCCTGGTCCGCAGTCATTCAAGATGACACCGAACTTGTTGGCGGAATAGCGGCCCAGGGTGTCGCCGCCACGCAGCTTGGATTTGATGGCGTTGACCACCGCTGCGATGACGTCGTCGCCGACGTGGTGACCAAATGTTTCGTTGACCATCGAGAGGTTGTTGATGGCAACCATGAGGAAAGCAGCCGGCGTGTGTGAGCGTGCGCAACGGGCAATGACGGCATTGAGGGCATCGGTCAGGCGGGCGCGGTTCAGCTGTCCGGTCAGTTCGTCATGATCGTTGCGATACAGGAGCCTCTGCTCTTCGATGAAGCTGTCCGCGACCACGCGCAAGACACCCCGGGCCCGCACGGGACGGCCTTCCCGGTCCGGCCACCAGCGGCCGTGATCCTCGACCCAGATCGCAACGCCGCGCGCACCATGCGGCTGCAGGCGGTACTGGAGGCGATAGGGGAAGCCGGTGGCCGATAGCCCTGTCGATGACGCCGGTGCGAATACGGACGCCCTCAGATCGGCATGCTCAGGCGCGATGAGCGCGTGGTACCGGGTGCCGGTGGCAATGTCTTCGGGCTTGTTGAGACCCAGCACAGCAACGGCGTTGCTCTCCCAGTCGATACTGTCGGACGTGATATCCCACGTATAGGCCGTCTCATCGATCGCGGACAGGATTCCGACGAGATCGAAGCCTTCCGAACTCGGTCAGCGGATCAAAGGCAATTTCGGCAGCGACTGCGGCCTTCGTGCCCGAACCGCCCGCTTTCTGGGATTGACTCACGGACTTACCCGTCCCCACACACACCACAGCCAATACGAGCTGATCGCCGGCACGCAAAAGCCTCCGCGCCGGTATGGCTGCGGATACTCGATCCAAACTAGTTCCAAATTCCTAACAACATTTAAAATTTGCTTCGAATGGCAGTAAACGAACGAAAACGGCGCGCTGGAGACCAGCGCGCCGATTGGATGTCGAAAGAAACTGGAGCGAAACGCTGCTTAAGCGTCGGCACCGCCCAGGCCAATATCGCGCCGGGCAACGCGGATGCCGATTGTGAAGCCGGCAATCACATCGATCAGGCAAGCCATCATGAGCAGAAAGAACACTGACGTCGCAGCCTGCTGCACCATCAGAAATTCGACCAGGAAGGCGATGAAGACCAACATCGACAGGCCATGGTTCAGCATCGAGGCCGTGCCCGTGTAGGTCGCCTTAACGATTTCGATGAACAGCACGACCATGGCGATAAGTAGCAGGACATCGCCCCAGGTCAGCTTCCAGATGCCACCGCTCAACATCGTGATGCCGTCGCCCACCAGCGAGCCGCCACCATCAACATTGAAGTTGATGCCAATGAGCGTCAACAAGTTGTAGAGAACAAACGGAATGATGGTCAGCGGAAGAGCAGCAAGCGACATAGGTTTCTCCCTTTGGCAGTCGAACCCCGCGAAACGGGCCCCGAGCCCTGTTACGACTTAGCCTCCGATACCGACGGCATCATGTCTTTTCCTGCGTTTCAGCCGGTAGGGCCAGAACGGATGCTTACGCCTCGGCCTTCGGCGTGAGGATCTGACGGCCACGATACTTGCCCGTCTTGAGGTCGATGTGGTGCGGACGGCGGCGCTCGCCGCTTTCCTTGTCTTCGACATACGACGGGCGCGTGAGGGCGTCATGGGAACGGCGCTGGCCGGTCTTCATGCGCGAAACTTTCTTGCGAGGTACTGCCATGGTCCTGAACTCCGATAGTGCGTGATGAGGCCGTCCGCCGCCGAAAAGAAGCTGTAAACCTCTGAATATACGGCTGAAAACCTGAATTTGACCGGTCCGGAGCCGCCGCGGACGCACACAATGGCGCGTTGCGGCAGGGCTAACCCAGACCACAGAGGGCGCCTTATACTATAATCAGGGTGCCGCGCCAGCCCTCTTCTTCACCGAAGTCTCCCAATCGCCCGCCCGTTTCTCACGGCGCGGCGGCATGGCGCAGTCTGCCACCGACGGGCCGGCCGCCCGCATCCGGGATTGGATGACCGTGGCCTTGCGCGCGGTCCGCGGACCCGGGTCGCCCGCGTCGCGGATCATCGGATTGGGGAGGGACGCCGCTAGCAGGGCCGCTTCACGTTCGCTGAGTTTCGAGGCCGGTTTGGAGAAGTGGTGCCGCGCCGCGGCTTCGGCGCCGAAAATGCCCGGTCCCCACTCCGCGATGTTCAAGTAGATTTCGAGCATCCGGCTCTTGGGCCAGACCGCCTCGGCAACCACCGTCAAGGGGATCTCGATCGCCTTGCGGACGTAACTTTTCGACTGGGTCAGAAACAAGTTCTTGATGACCTGCATGGAGATCGTGCTAGCGCCGCGGGGAATGCCGTTCCCAGCTTTCTCAATCGCCTGCTCGATGGCCTCAAGGTCGACTCCGTAGTGGTCGCAGAAGCCCCAATCTTCCGACACGACGACTGCCCGCAGCAGATTGGGCGAAATGTCCTCGATCGGCACCCACGTGCGGCTGAGTTCCGTTCCCGTGAGCCACTGATAGACCATGAGCGTCGATGCCGGTGGTGCAATGAACCGGTAGAGCAGGATCAGTATCAGCACGATGCCAATGTATCCTGCGAAGACCATCGCCGCCATTCGCGCCGCCCACCATGCCCGATCCCGCCACGTGGACCCGGCCGCCGCAGATACAGGGCTATCCGCACGCTCGGCAACTTCGGCCCGGACTGCTGCAGCATCAACGGTATGCTCCGGCATCGCCTGGACCGGAGCGTCATCGACGAGCCAGAACCTCCGGAGCGGGATGGCCAGTTTCAGGTTCCGAGACTTTGGGCTCAATGACTTTGGGTTCTGGCGGTTGCGTCACCTTCGCGTCGTCGAAGCCCGCAACGGGCAGCACGGGTTCGATTCGGACGGCACCGGTTGTCAGCTGAAGCAAGGTAATGCGCGCGAGGTTTTCATCGGGTTCGCCGGCTGTGCCTGCCAATGGCACCGAGTTCACCGGCGTGGAGCCCGAGCATGCGCCGGTTGCGGGATGCGCCACGCCCGCCTCGTCAGCGATCCTGCGAACGGCTGCGGAAATCAGCACGGACAGCGCGTCCTCCGCCGCATGGGCGTGGGCGGCCGGATCCGTCCCGCTGGGCGCTGGCTTAACAGCGCCCGCCGCCGCCGGCGTATCGTCCGGAGGATCTGGCGTCATCGGGTCGTCTGGCGCCGAAGTCACGTCGGCAAGTCCCCCTCGTAGATCTGCGCCTGTACCACGCCCCGTCCAAGTCACGGATGGATGCCTGGGATCTCAGAATTCGAAGCTGATCGCTCCCCGCTCGCCTCGACCCTTGCCGGCATGATAAGCGTTCCGTCCCATTCGCCCAGTGCCAACATGCCGACTAGGTAATTTGTCCATGTCGTTCGCGCAAAGCCTCGCCCGCTCGGCGGCTCTCGTCGAGGGTGAACTCGACGTGCTACTCAGCGAAAAATCTCTTATTGGCGAGGCACCTGCGCCCCAGGCGGGACGTTTGATCGCGGCCATGCGCCATGCGGTTCTCGGGGGCGGCAAGCGCGTACGTCCGTTGCTGGTCGTCGAAAGTGCGGCCCTATTCGGCCTTTCGGCCCGCGATGCGGCGGGCACGGCGGCGGCCCTGGAACTCATCCACTGCTATTCGCTGGCCCATGACGACCTGCCCGCCATGGACAATGACGCTCTGCGGCGCGGCCAGCCCACCGTGTGGACGGCCTATGACGAATGGACCGCCATTCTCGCGGGCGATGCGCTTCTGACGCTCGCATTCGACGTCCTGGCCCGCGAAACGACGCATCCTGATCCCAGCGTGCGCGTGGCTCTGATCGGTTCTCTCGCGCGCGCCGCCGGTGCCGCGGGTATGGTTGGCGGCCAAGCCCTCGATCTCATGGCTGACAAGCTGGGCGACCCGGCAGTTGCAACGACAGATCACGTGCGCCGGTTGCAGGCCATGAAGACGGGCGCGCTTCTCGTCCATGCGTGCGAGGCTGGCGCCATTCTCGGCCGGGCGGGTGACAGCGAACTTAAAGCCCTCAACGATTACGGGTCCGCCCTTGGTCTCGCCTTCCAGATCGCGGACGATCTGCTTGATGCGGAAGGCGATGCGGCCGTCGTCGGCAAGGCGGTCGCCAAGGATGCGGCGGCGAACAAGGCGACGCTTGTCTCGCTGATGGGGATCGATGCCGCGCGGCGCATGCTGGTGGAGACGGAAGCATCGGCGCTTGCGGCCTTGGAACCATTCGGCAGCAAGGCGGACACCCTGCGTCAGGCCGCGCGCTTCGTTGTCGCGCGGCGCAGCTGAGCCGTAGGCGCGCCGAGCAGGCGCGTTCTAAGGCGTCCAGGCGAGGAAGTTGCCAATCAGTCCAAGACCGAGCGACTGGCTCTTCTCGGGATGGAACTGCGTGCCGGCGATGTTGCCCCGAGCAACCAGCGCCGTGACGGGCCCGCCGTATTCCGTCTCGGCAACGACGTCGTCCCGGTCGGCCGCTGCCAGATGATAGGAATGGACGAAATACGCATGCAGCCCGTTCGGCCCCGTTGACAGGCCATCGAGCAAGGCGTGCGGACGCAGGGCGGTCAACGTATTCCAGCCCATATGCGGAATTTTCAGGTTGAGATCGGACGGCGTGATCGCGCGAACTTCGCCGCCGATCCAATCCAAGCCTTCGCTGACGCCATGTTCCAGTCCGCGCGTGGCGAGCAACTGCATGCCGACACAAATGCCCAGGAACGGACGGCCGTTCTCGCGCACCGCGACGTGCAACGCCTCCACCATCCCCGGGACCGCTTCGAGACCGTGCTTGCAATCCGCGAATGCACCGACACCCGGCAGCACCACGCGATCCGCGCGCCGCACCACGTCCGGATCGGATGTCACAAGGATTTCGCGTGCCGACGGCCCTTCGCGCGCCGCACGTTCGAATGCCTTGGCCGCCGAATGCAAATTTCCGGAGCCGTAATCAATGATGGCCACACGTTGCATGGAAACGCGTCAGGCTCCGACGCCGAGCATACGGCGCCAACCGGACGGCGGCGGCGACGCCTCATGCGAGAAGCCCGAAATCATCGGCTGCTCCGCCAGCCACGTCTCGAAGAACCGCCGCTCGCATTCGTGCGCGTTACGGCCACTGACCGTGCCAATCTCCGTCCAGCCACGATAGGTCAGCCATCCGCGCTCGATGGAGGAGGCTTCAAACCCGGCGAAGATATTGAGGGCCAGTATACCGATCATGGTCCATTGCTGATCGGCCCCAAACGCCGATAGGGCGGCCGAAAGACACAGCGCAGCCGCCGCATAGAGCGCCAGTCCGAACCACTGCCCCTTCAGCGCGAAGTAAAAGGGCGAGAACAGCGCGGCGCCCCAGGAGAAGCCGTCCTTGATGAATTCCAGGGCCTGCGCCCGGTCGAGACGGTCGGCCGGAGGCTCAGGTGGCTCATGCACCGTGTAGACGTTCACGACGTTGTTGTCCTTTGCGCGAACCAGGAGCCAAATCATACGCTAAGTGTTCCCTTTGTCGACGGTACTCGGCCCGCTTGCCGTGGATCGGCGCAATGGCCAGACGCAAGGCACGCGCCAAGTCCTTTGAAACATGTCTCGACAATGTGGTGGTTGTTATCGCCGTAGAGATTCTGGATGTGCAGCGTGATACCGGCGTTTTGTGCAAACGCTTGGAACCATTCACGAAAAAGTTCCGTGTCCATCTCACCCAGCTTGTCCCGGGTAAACGTAACATTCCAAATGAGATACGGCCGTCCGGACACGTCCACGGCAACGCGCGTCAGCGTTTCGTCCATCGGCAGATGCACGTCCGCGTAGCGCGAGATCCCGGTCTTGTCGCCCAGGGCCTTGGCCACGAGTTGACCCAGGACGATGCCCGAATCCTCCGTCGTGTGGTGAAAATCGACGTGCAGGTCGCCCTTCGCCACAAGCTTGATATCGATCAGCGCGTGCCGGGAGAGCTGCTCCAGCATGTGGTCCAGAAATCCGATACCGGTCTGAATATCGAAGACCCCGGTGCCGTCCAGATCGATGGCCGCGGTGATCTCGGTTTCCTTGGTCTTGCGCGAAAGGGATGCCTGGCGCTTCACGGGTCGTCCTCGAGCCGGCCGGAGCGGGCACGGACCCCGCGTCCGCACCCTCCAACCGATTGTCCCGATCTAGCAGTCTTTGCGGGTCCATTCCAGCACCGCACCGCCCTAATTGCGCCAGGTAAGCCTTTCTTGATTTACAGACGCCCCCCGCCTAGATCAGTGGATCATATGAGCACACATTCCCAACCCGCCGGCGTCCCAACCTGGCACGGCACGACCATTCTGACCGTCCGCAAGGAGGGGCGCGTGGTCATTGCCGGCGATGGCCAAGTGAGCCTTGGCCAGACCGTCATCAAGGCCAACGCGAAAAAGGTGCGCAGGCTGGGGCGTGGCGACGTCATCGGCGGTTTCGCCGGCGCGACGGCGGATGCCTTCACGTTGTTCGAACGGCTCGAAGCCAAGATCGAACTCTACCCGGGCAACTCGCACGGGCCGCCGTGGAACTGGCCAAGGATTGGCGCACGGACCGCTACCTGCGCCGCCTCGAAGCCATGATGCTCGTGGCGGACAAGAGCACCACCCTCGTCCTGACCGGCACAGGCGACGTTCTGGAACCCGAAGCCCATGTCATGGGTATCGGATCGGGCGGCATGTACGCACTGGCCGCTGCCCGCGCGCTGATCGACCAGCCGCTGACCGCCGAAGAGATCGCACGGCGCGCTATGGGCATCGCCGCAGACATCTGCGTCTACACCAACACGAACCTCATCGTGGAAAGTCTCGAAGCATGATTTCCGAAGATGCGCTGTCGACAGCGGTCGAGCGCGGCATTCTCACGTCCGAGCAAGCCGTACGCCTGAAAGAACTCGAGGACGCACGCACCGCGAACGGCGCCGAGCCCGAAGACGCTGAAAAGCTGCGCTTCATCGCTGGCTTCGGCGATATTTTCGTAACCCTCGGGATCGTCTTGTTTCTAGGTGCCGCCGGATACTTCCTTGATCAACTGGCCGGATCCTTCGCCGTTGGCGCAGGCCTGGCGGTCGCCTCCTGGGCGCTGGCGGAATTCTTCACGCGGCAGCGGCGCATGGCGCTGCCCAGCATTGTTCTGCTGATCGCCTTCGCGACCGCCTGCTTTCTGTTTTGGTCCAGCGCGATTCAAACACTCCAGTTCGGTCCACAATCCGGTCCGCCGGCCGGTCCGATCGGCAAATTCCAGGGCGATACGCTGGCGTTCGGGACAGGCAGCTTGATCGCCATCTTATGCGTCGCCCTGCACTATCGCCGGTTCGGCGTTCCAATCACAATCGCGGCAGGTGCGGCCCTCGCGGGCCTGGCCTTCATCTCGCTCGTGTCCGCCATTGCGCCTGAACTCCTGGCACGGTGGATCAACATTTTCGCCTTTGGGCTCGGTCTGGCATTTTTCGCCCTCGCCATGCGGTTCGACATGTCCGATCCCGAGCGCGTGACGCGCCGGACCGACATCGCGTTCTGGCTGCACCTGCTCGCCGCACCGCTGATCGTGCATCCGCTGGTGTCGGGGCTGTCGTCCGCGACGCCGTCCCTTTCAATTGAGAATGCGATGGCCATTTTGGCCTTGTTCTTCGCCCTTGGCGCCGTGGCGGTATTGATCGACCGGCGCGCCCTTCTCGTCTCAGGTCTCGTCTACGCCGGGACCGCCTTTGCCGTGCTCCTGCGCGAAACGGGCGTCACCGGCAACACCGCGCCGCTCACCCTCCTTGTCCTGGGAGCCTTTGTACTCCTGCTCAGCGCCGGCTGGCGTCCGCTGCGAACGTCTCTGATCAGACTGCTACCCGGGGATCTCGCCCGCCGGCTGCCCCATCCCATGAGTTCGATGTCCCCATGAGCAACTTTTCGCCCCGTGAGATTGTCTCCGAGCTCGACCGCTTCATCGTCGGCCAGAACGACGCCAAGCGCGCCGTGGCCATTGCGTTGCGCAATCGCTGGCGCCGCCAACAATTGACTGGCGACCTCAAGGACGAGGTGCTGCCGAAAAACATCCTGATGATCGGCCCGACCGGCGTCGGCAAGACCGAGATATCGCGCCGCCTCGCGCGGCTCGCGGGCGCGCCCTTTCTGAAGGTCGAAGCCACCAAATTCACGGAAGTCGGCTACGTCGGGCGCGACGTCGACAGCATTATCCGCGATCTCGTCGAAGTGGGCATGGGCCTCGTCAAAGAGGTGAAGCGCAAGGAAGTCCGCGCCAAGGCGGAAAAGAACGCCGAAGAGCGGGTGCTCGATGCCCTCGTCGGGCATACCGCCTCCCCCGCCACGCGCGAAAGTTTCCGCCGCAAGCTGCGCGACAACGAAATCAACGACAAGGAAATTGAGATCATGGTCGCCGAAACGGGCGGCGGCCTGCCGATGTTCGAGATCCCCGGTATGGGGCCGGGCATGGGCGCCGGCATCAATATCGGCGAGATGCTGCAGAAGGCCATGGGCGGACGCATGAAGCCGCGCCGCATGACGGTCTCCGACAGCTACGATGTCCTGATCGCGGAAGAGAGCGACAAGCTCATCGATAACGACAGTCTGGCGGCGGAGGCCATCCGCGCGGCGGAAAATTCCGGCATCGTATTTCTCGATGAAATCGACAAGATCTGCTCGCGCAGCGATACCACGCGCGGCGGGGCCGACGTGAGCCGCGAGGGCGTTCAACGTGATTTGCTGCCGCTCATCGAAGGCACCACGGTCGCCACCAAATACGGTCCGGTGAAAACCGACCATGTGCTGTTCATCGCGTCGGGCGCATTCCACGTCGCCAAGCCTTCCGACCTGCTTCCGGAACTGCAAGGGCGGCTTCCGATCCGTGTCGAGCTGACCGCGCTGTCGCGCGAGGACATGCGGCGGATCCTGACCGAGCCGGAAGCGAGCCTGATCAAGCAGTACGTGGCGTTGATGGCGACCGAAGGCGTCACGCTGTCGTTCTCGGACGAAGCCATCGACGCGCTGGCCGACGCCGCCGTGCTCGTCAACTCGACGGTCGAGAACATTGGCGCCCGCCGGCTGCAGACCGTGATGGAGCGCGTGCTCGACGAGATTTCATTCGAGGCCTCCGACCGCGGCGGCGACACGATAGCGATTGACGCCGCCTACGTGACAGATCGCATCGGCGAACTGGCGAAAAACGCGGACCTGTCGAAGTTTATACTTTAGCGCCGCTGTGCGTTTGGCTCTGCGTGTCGGTCGTTCAGCCAAGCTATCCAAATTCCAAACCTTCAACCTCAGTTTGTCCATGTTTGGCATTTGTCGCTTCGGGCAACGGGAACCTTTTTTCAGGTTCGCGCGCTTAACGCCAAGACCATTCGTTTTCGTCAGAGGTCCACATGGAACGCAAGCAAGAGAGCCAAGCTCTCATCGCAGTATTGCTCTTTATGCTCATGTCAGCGCCCGCACTGGCCGAATACGCTGTGGGCTACGGTCCAAATCCCAAATTGCCGGCTCCCGAGAGCTCGCTCATTCCCACAGTCAACGTCACCGACGCAGAGCCCTGGCCCGATGGCAAGGCGCCCATCGCCGCGTCAGGCTTGACGGCAACAGCCTATGCGCGGGGGCTCGATCATCCCCGATGGCTCTACGTCCTGCCGAACGGGGACATCCTGGTGGCCGAATCCAACGCCCCAGAGAAAGACGGATCTTGGAGCATCCGAGGTTTGTTCATGAGCTACTTCATGTCCAAGGCGGGCGCCACAGTCCCGAGCGCCAATCGCATCACCTTGCTGCGTGGTGTGAAGGCCGATGGAACGGCCGCCGAACGGCATGTTTTTGCGAAAGAAGGACTAAATTCGCCCTTCGGCATGGCGCTCATCGGTACCGATCTGTATGTCGCCAACACGGATGCGCTGGTGCGGTTTACCTATCGCGAGGGTGACACCAAGGTATCCGGCACGCCGGTCAAGGTCGCGGACCTGCCTGCCGGCGATCTCAATCATCATTGGACCAAGAACGTCATCGCGCATCCCGATGGCGCCAAGCTCTATGTCACGGTCGGATCCAACAGCAATATCGGCGAGAACGGCATGGAGAAGGAAGAAAATCGGGCCGCGATTCTCGAAGTTGACGTCGCGTCAGGCACAACGCGCATTTTTGCATCCGGCCTGCGCAACCCCAACGGTATGGCGTTCGAGCCGTCAACGGGCGAGCTATGGACTGTCGTCAACGAGCGCGACGAGCTCGGCAACAATCTCGTGCCTGATTATCTGACGAGTGTGAAGGATGGCGGGTTCTATGGCTGGCCCTACAGCTACTTCGGCCAAAATATCGACACGCGGGTGTCACCACAGAAGCCTGAATTGGTCGCGAAGGCGTTTGCGCCGGACTATGGCCTAGGTGCGCACACAGCTTCGCTCGGCCTGACCTTCGCCTCCGGCGCCAACTTATCTGACGCTTTCAAAGATGGTGCCTTCATCGGCCAGCACGGATCCTGGAACCGCGAACCGCCCAGTGGCTACAAGGTGATTTTCGTGCCCTTCGCCAATGGCCAGCCGTCCGGTCCGCCCGCCGATGTCGTGACGGGCTTTCTAAATACGGCGGATGGCATCGCCTACGGCCGGCCTGTCGGTGTGGCGATCGGCAAGGACGGCAGCCTTCTGGTCGCTGACGACGTTGGCAACCGGATCTGGCGCGTGACCGGGCAGGCCGATACAGCTCGGGCCAACTGAGACTGGACGTCTGGCGAGCCTCACCCCGGCCGGGTTTGACCCGCGCCGCGGACAGTGTATTTGAAGGTTGTCAGCTGCTCGACGCCCACTGGCCCGCGCGCATGCATCTTGCCGGTGGCAATGCCGATTTCCGCGCCGAAACCGAACTCACCGCCATCCGCGAATTGCGTGGACGCGTTATGCAGCACGATGGCGCTGTCGACGTTGGTCAGAAAGCGGCTGGCTGCGGCCTCGTCATTCGTTACGATTGCGTCGGTATGCTGGGAGCCATAGCGCGTGATGTGGTCAATGGCGCCATCGACCCCATCGACCGTTTTCACAGCAATGATGCTGTCCAGGAATTCCTTGCCGTAGTCGGCTGCCACGGCCGGCTTTACGCGCGCATCAGCGGCCTGCGCCGACGCATCTCCGCGGACTTCGCAGCCTGCATCCAGCAGTGCCTTGACGAGGCGGGCCTCAACACCCGCCGCGGCAGCACGGTCCACCAGCAGACACTCGGTCGCCCCGCATATGCCTGTGCGCCGCA
Organism: uncultured Alphaproteobacteria bacterium; assembly: GCA_963786675.1. Taxonomy (GTDB): domain Bacteria; phylum Pseudomonadota; class Alphaproteobacteria; order Rhizobiales; family Hyphomicrobiaceae; genus JAGVSR01. The sequence continues at coordinate 552,655 of CAWAZY010000004.1, forward strand.
TCTTGGCGTTGACGACGATCCGCTCGGCCATGTCCGGATCGGCGGCCTTGTCGATGTAGGTGTGACAGATGCCTTCCAAATGCGCGAAGACAGGCACGCGGGCCTCGTTCTGCACGCGCTCGACGAGACTGCGCCCGCCGCGCGGCACGATGACGTCGACCGCGCCGGCTAGACCGGACAGCAGATGGCCCACCGCCGCGCGATCCGTCGTCGGCACGAGTTGGATCGCCGCTTCCGGCAAGCCCGCGGCCTTGAGGCCGGCCATGAGGCAGTCATGAATGGCTTGCGCCGAACGGAACGCATCCGAACCCGTACGCAGAATGGCGGCGTTGCCGGCCTTGAGACAGAGCCCGCCCGCATCCGCCGTCACATTCGGGCGGCTCTCGTAGATGATGCCGATGACGCCGATGGGCACGCGCACCCGCGCGATGCGCAAACCGTTGGGACGGGTCCATTCCGATAACGTCGTACCGACGGGATCGGCCAGCTCCGCGATATCCTCAAGCCCCTTGGCGATCGCTTCGACGCGCGCCGGTGCCAACGTCAGCCGGTCGATGAAGGACGCCGCCAGACCATTCGCTTCGGCGGCTTTCACATCTTCGGCATTGGCCGCCAGAATAGCGGGCGTGCGCTCACGCAAATGTGCCGCCATGGCGCAGAGCGCTGCATTCTTGACGGCGGGCGCGGCCAGCCCGACGATCCGCGACGCCGCGCGGGCGGCCTGTCCGACGGACAGCATCGCATCATGGAGCGTCTCAGCAATCTTCTCAGGCCGTGTCACGCCGTGCAGTCCTCTATGCTTCGGATTTCCGGTTCAACGCCATGTCATCGCGATGGACCAGTTCGTCGCCGCCATCGTAACCCAGGATGCCTTCGATGTCGGCACTGCGCTTGCCCAGAATTTTCTCAGCCTCGGCGTAGGCATAGGCCACGAGTCCGCGCCCCAAGTCGCGCCCGTCCGCGGACCGGATGACGACGGCGTCACCCCGATCGAAGGTGCCTTCAATGCGCGTTACGCCCGCCGGCAGCAGGCTCTTGCCCGACAGAAGTGCCGCCTCGGCGCCCGCGTCGATCTGCAGGATACCGCGCGGCTCCAATCTGCCGGCGATCCAGCGCTTCTTGGCCGTCACCGGATCCTGGCTGGCTAGGAACCACGTCACCTTGCAGCCATCGGCGATGGCGCGCAGCGGATTGAGCACGTCGCCCGTGGTGATGACCATGTGCGTGCCCGCGCCCAGCGCGATCTTGGCCGCTTCGATTTTCGTCTTCATGCCGCCTTTGGACAATTCCGTGCCCGGTGCGCCCGCCATGGCTTCGATCTCCGGCGTGATCGCCGTCACCACCGGGATGTGCTGCGCGGACGGATCGGCTTGCGGCGGCGCGGTGTAGAGCCCATCGATGTCCGACAAGAGTACAAGGCAATCCGCGGTCACCATGGAAGCAACGCGCGCCGACAGCCGGTCGTTGTCGCCATATTTGATCTCGGCGGTGGCCACCGTGTCGTTCTCGTTGACGACCGGAATAGCCCCGAGGCGCAGAAGCGTTTCCAGCGTATGGCGCGCATTGAGATACCGGCGCCGCTCTTCCGTATCGCCGAGCGTCAGCAGGATCTGTGCGACCGTCAGGCCGTGAGCGGCCGCCAGCGCCTGATAAGCTGCGGCGAGACTGATCTGCCCGACGGCGGCCGCGGCCTGACTCTGCTCAAGCTCCAAGGCACCCTTGGGCAGTCCAAGCTTGAACCGTCCGAGCGCCACGGCACCCGACGACACGAGCACCACATCCCGCCCCGAACGCCGCAGTGCAGCCACGTCGTCCATGAGCGATGCCAGCCACGCCGACCGCAGTGTTCCCGTGGCGCGGTCAGCGAGCAAAGCGGAGCCGATTTTTACCACGATGCGGCGCGCCCGATCCCATTCGGGACGAACAGCGGCCGGCGCGGCGATGGAGGTATTGCGGGACATGGATAGGGAACAGCCAAACGATCGTTGCGTGCGAGGGATTACTGCTCAACCACCTTGCGGTGCAAGCAGAAAGGCCAAGACGTTGTTAGGCAAACGAGACATAACTCACGTCTTTCCGGTCATTGTGCGCGTGTCACGCAACGCTTTTTCCCGCGCCGTCGCGCCGCGGCCTGAAGCAGCAATCCCGTCGAGCAGGAGACCAAGCGAAATCTCGAAGACATCGTCGGCGGACATCTGTTCAATCTGTGGCAGGTAGCACCGTAAGGTGTCAAAGCCTGGCTGGTCGCGAATATCGTCGAGAATGGCCGGAGTTGGTGCTCCCACGAGCCCGCCCGCCTCGCCGGCACACAACCCCAACAGCGCGGCGTAAAGGCCGCATTCGGCCGCCGGGAGCCGTTCGGGCGGCACGCCCGCGTCACTCAGGGCGCGCAAGCTGTCTTCCGTCAAAAGGAGGTCGCGGGGGCCGGTCGTCCAATAGCGCATGAGGACGGGAAACGTCCGCGGGTAGGTTTGCGCGACAGAGCGGTATTGCCGTGCCATGCCGAGCAGACGGTCACGCCAAGGCAATGCAGGATCAAGTCGCCCGATTTCGGCATGCAGGTGATCGGCGACGGCGCGCTCCAGACCCTCGCGGGACCCGAACCGGTAGATGAGGGCCGCCGGGTCACATCCGACGGCCCGGGCCGCCGCGCGCAGTGAAAAGCCGTCGATACCGGTCCTTTCCATCTCGGCCAGGGCAACGCGGACGAGGTCCTCGGACTCGAGGCACTGCTGCCCGCGAGGCCGGCCTGCCGTCAATTTGCGTGCCTTCAAAACCACCGCGAAGAAGACCTTGCCTTAGCGCCGCCGCAGCGCTATTTCAACACTGTTGAATATAGGAAAATGTCCATGGACGCAAGTTTGACCGCTGGATTCGATCTATCGCGCCGGCGGAAGAGCCTCGCAGCCATTATCCTGTCGTCGCTCGGTGTGGGCACAGCCTACGGCATGGGCTATCCACTGACGGCACTGGTTCTGGAACAGCGTGGAGAACCGTCTTGGGTCATCGGTTTGGCTGGAGCAGCGCCATCGCTGGCGATCCTGCTTTTGTTGCCGATCTTGCCGCGAACGGTGGCCCGGATTCATCCGGTGCTCGCTATTCTCACGGGCTGCGCTTTGACGGTTGCTGGGTATGCCGCACTCTATTTTCTCGACAGCACCCCAGCATGGATCGCAATCCGCTTCCTGATGGGTGCGGCCATGGCACTGCCATGGATCGTCGGCGAAACCTGGATCAACATGATGGCGACGGACGCCAACCGGGCGCGCGTCATGGCATTTTACGCAACGGCAATTTTCACAGGCTTTGCCGCAGGCCCGCTCATTCTGGAGGCCGTCGGAACCAGCGACCACCTACCTTTCGTAGCTGGCGCGGCGGGTGCCGTCCTGGCCGCCATCCCCATCGCGCTTGCCCGCAAGCTGGCACCGGATCTAGCGCACGAGCCACCGACGGGTCTTTGGGGCGGCCTGCGCATGACTCCCGTCGCAATGGTTGGGGGATTCCTGGGCGGCTATCTGGAGACAACACAGTTCTCGCTATTGCCCAATGTCGCCATTGCTTCGGGGATGGACGAAGCGGAAGCGTTGAGGCTCTTGACCACGCTGCTGGTCGGCGGTGTGGCGCCTCAGTTCGTTCTCGGATGGCTCGGTGACAAGACTTCGCGCAAGGGCATGCTGATTGCCCTTGGCTTCATCTACGTGGGCCTGATGATCTTCCTTCCCGAAGCGCTGAAGAATCCAACTCTGGCATATGTGAATTTATTCGTGATCGGGGCGATCGTGATCGGCTTCTACACCCTCGGATTAGCTATCCTGGGGGAGGAAGTGCAGCCACGGCATCTGGCAACAGCCAACGCCGCCTTCATCCTCATGTATACGATCGGCAGCATTCTGGGTCCGGCAATCGCGGGCGTGGCCATGACGCATGCGCCGGTTGCCGGTTTCGTTGTGACGACGGCCAGCGCGACGGCCATTCTCACCCTGGTGACCATCGCCGCCTTGTGGGCCCGGCCAGCGGGCGGCAGGTCATGATAACCTTATCCAGCCGCCTTGCCCTGCTTTGATCCGCACGCTAACTGAGTGCCCATGACCCTTAAGAACCGCATCATCCCGTGCCTCGACGTGAAAGACGGCCGCGTCGTCAAAGGTATCAACTTCGTCGATCTCGTCGATGCCGGCGATCCCGTCGAGGCTGCTGCCGCCTATGATGCGGCTGGCGCGGACGAGCTTTGCTTTCTCGATATCACCGCGAGCCACGAGAACCGCGACACGATCTTCGATATCGTGGAACGCACGGCGGAGCGCTGCTTCATGCCGCTGACCGTGGGCGGCGGTGTGCGCACGGTGGACGACATTCGCAAGCTGCTGGAAGCCGGCGCCGATAAGGTCTCCATCAATACCGCCGCCGTTTTCAACCGGCAGTTTGTGAAGGAAGCCAGCGAGAAATTTGGCGCGCAATGCATCGTCGTTGCCATCGACGCCAAGAAGGTCTCGGGCCCGGGCGAACCCGGCCGCTGGGAGATATTCACCCATGGCGGGCGCAAGCCGACGGGCATCGACGCCATCGCCTACGCGAAGGACGTGGTCGCATTGGGGGCGGGCGAAATCCTGCTGACCTCCATGGACCGTGACGGCACCAAGGCCGGGTTCGATCTGGCGCTGACCCGCGCCATCTCCGACGCCGTGGCAGTCCCGGTCATCGCATCAGGCGGGGTGGGGACCCTGGACCATCTGGTCGACGGCGTGAGGGAAGGCCACGCCAGCGCCGTCCTCGCCGCGTCGATCTTTCACTTCGGCACCTACACCATCGGCGAAGCCAAGCGCGCCATGGCGGCGGCGGGCATACCCATGCGCATGGATGGCGTACCCCCCGCGTGATGCCGGCTCGACCTCACGGGACGACGGCGCGACCCTGGTCGTCGGCATTGCCCCGCCAGACATTGCCCGAGCCCGGCGGCGCGGCCCAGTAGGTGACGGGGCCGAACGTCCCCACTTTGGGCGCGAACATGCGTGCGAAAATGTTGCCTTCAACGCGCACGCCCGTTGCCGACCCACTTCCCTTGCCGTTGCGCTCCGCCCCGCCATAAAGCGTCCAGCCGCCGCCTGCGAGCACGTTACTGGTGATCCGGATATCCCGGCCGAGCACAGTCACCGCGCTGGTTTGCGGCGCGCTGTTTTCGATGCGGCTGCGCTCCAGCACGATCCGCTCCGCACCGTCGAACATCTGCACAGCGTCGTTGTGATCCCCGGCCCGCGACAGGAGACGACCAATAAAACTCTCGCGGATCTGAATATCGCGACCGGCAATCTGAATGCCATCCGCCGCAGCCCCGATCCGTGAGCGGAAAACGCGCGCGCCATCCGCCCGCAAGGCCAGCGCAACGCCCACATGTGGCGCTGCCCCGCGCTTGCGCAACGCACCCCCGATATCCGACCAGAGAATATGCACAGGGCCAGCGTCCGGCCGCACGAGCACCAGCCATGGAAGTTCGTCTGGCGCTGTAACGACGACGCGATTGAGAACGACCGGAAGCCCGGTTGAAATATCAAGGGCACCGCTGATTTCGACATTTTCAATGAGGATGTGCGGGCCAGCAATTTCCCCGCCGCCATAGTCTGCCGGTTGCGCCACCCGTCGTGCATAGGCCGGGATCTTCCCATCCTGCACCGTCGCGCCGGGGACACGGCGACCGCTCAGGGGGCCTGCCGCCTCCGGCCCCGTCATCCCCGGCGTGATCTCCCGGCCGTGCGCGATCGTGGCGCGCACCGCGTCAGGCGGGACGGCTGGATCGGCCGCGAAGGCTGGGCTTGCGACCACGACGACGGCAGCGGCTGCGAGACGAACTCAGTTTGCCAATCACACGATCTTATCCTTCGAGGCACACAGCGGCGCGATTACGCAGCGCCCGCAATCCGGTCGCTGAGCCTTGCACACGTAGCGTCCGTGCAGAATGAGCCAGTGGTGGGCGTGCTGTAGATAGGCGGCGGGCACACAGCGCATGAGATCCTGCTCGACAGCTTCCGGCGACTTACCGTTCGACAGACCGAGCCGGTGCGCGAGCCGGAACACATGCGTATCGACAGCAATGGTCGGCTCGCCGAACGCGATATTGAGAACAACGTTGGCGGTCTTGCGTCCAACTCCCGGTAAGGCTTCCAGTGCTGCCCGGTCGTGCGGGACTTCGCCACCGTGTTCGGCGGCGAGGCGTTGGGAGAGCAAGATGACGTTCTTGGCCTTGTTGCGGAACAGGCCGATGGTTTTGATGAGATCGCGCACCCGGTCTTCCCCCAGCGCAATCATTTTATCGGGCGTATCGGCGAGCGCGAACAGGCCGCGGGTGGCCTTGTTCACGCCGGCATCGGTGGCCTGGGCGGAAAGCACGACGGCGACCAGCAGCGTGAACGGGTTGGAATACTCCAATTCGCCCTTGGGCTCTGGATTGGCATCGTGCAGGCCCTTGAAGATCGCCTCGATCTCACCGGCCGGGCGCCGGCGCGCCCTGCGCCGCGGGGATGCCGCTGGCCGCTTTACAACCCGCTTTTCAGGATCCTGTTCCCCGCGATGATCCGTGCCCTTCGGGGATGCCGTAAGCCGTAGACGTTCCGCCGTCTTGGCGGCGCCATTGCCCCGCGGGATCGCCTTGGTTTTTTTGGAGCTTGGGGGCTTCATATCCACCGACCTTGTCGTCTAATGTCCAGTCATGACCGAGAACACGGCCCCGCCGCAAGATCCGCAGAGCTTCCGCGCTGTCCTGCACCCCCACCGCTCGCTGTCGCAGCGGGGATTCGTGCTGTTGATGGGGTTCATCGCTTTTGTCAGCTTCGCCACCGGCCTGGCGTTCTATCTGCTCGGCGCCTGGCCTGTCCTGGGCTTTTTCGGACTGGACGTCCTGGCGATCTATGTCGCCTTCAAATTGAACTACCGCGCGGGAACTGCCTATGAGCTGGTCGAACTATCACCTGAGCTCCTGAAGATCACACAGGTGGAACCGTCCGGCCGCAGCGCCAGCTTCGATTTCAATCCCTATTGGGTGCGCGTACTGCTCAACGAGTGGCCTGACGGAAGCGCCGTGCTCAAGCTGATCTCTCATGGGCGGGAGTTCGAGTTCGCGCGTTTCCTGAACGCGGACGAGAAAAAAGATTTCGCCGCGGCACTCGAAGGTGCGCTTGCCATGACGCGCGCCATGCCCATCGCCTGATCGGCTAGACTGTTTTCAGTCGTCCAGCATGGCGAGGGCCGCGCGGCGATCTCCGGACTTCACCTTCAAGAACTGCGTGCGCGCTGCCTTCACGTCCTTGTCCGCACCCGTCTCCGACGCCGTCTTGAGTGCGACGGTCGCGGGATGATCGGCGCCGCAAATGAAGGCCAAGGCTTTCGAAAGCCGGCCCATCATCGCGGGATCGATTTTGGTCTCATCCATCAGCGGAACCTGCCGCCGCGCTGGAGCACCTCGATCTTGTAGCCGTCAGGGTCCTCGATGAAGAAGAACCGCCCGAAGGGCTGGCCTTCGTGGGTCATTTCCTTGATGTCCTTGGGCTGGAACCCCGCCGCCTTGATGCGAGCGTGCTCGGCATCGAGATCGTCGACCACGAACGCCACATGGCCGTAGCCATTGCCCAGATCGTATGGTGCTGTTTGGCCTTTGTTGACGGTCAGCTCGACCTCGAAGTCGTTCTCCGGATTGCTCATGTAGGTGAGCGAAAAATCGGGCCACTCCCGGCGATCCGCGATCTTCAAGCCGAAGCACTTGGAATAGAAATCGACCGAGCGGGCCTCATCGAGGACCCGCACCATCATGTGGACGGCCTTGGCCACGGCATCCTCCCGGACTTAACTGTTTAGAGCCACGGACGGCTGACAGCAGTCTGCTTCTCAAAATTGGCGATCGCATCCTGCTTCTGCATCGTGAGGCCGACGGCATCCAGGCCGTTCAGCAGGCAATGCTTGCGGAAGGGATCGATCTCGAACTTGATCACGCCGCCGTCGGGACCGCGGATCTCCTGGGCCTCCAGATCAATGGTCACGGTTGCGTTCGATCCGCGCTGCGCATCGTCCATCAGCTTATCCACGTCGGCTTGCGGCAGCTTGATCGGCAGAATTCCGTTCTGGAAGCAATTGTTGTAGAAAATGTCGGCAAAGTCCGGCGCGATCACGCAGCGGATGCCGAAATCCAGAAGCGCCCAAGGTGCATGTTCGCGCGAGGAGCCGCAGCCGAAGTTTTCGCCCGTCACCAGGATCGTGGCGCCACGATAAGCCGGCTTGTTCAGCACAAAATCCGCGATCTCTTTGCCGGTCGCCGGATCGTAGCGCATCTCGAAGAACAACGATTTGCCGAGCCCCGTACGCTTGATCGTCTTCAGGAACTGCTTGGGGATGATCATGTCGGTGTCGATGTTGCGCAGGGGCAGCGGAGCAGCAACACCGGTGAGCTTGACGAATTTATCCATCGCGTCCTCTTGTGCGGGCGCGACTTACGCCCTCAATGCATCGGCTAGAGCCCGAAAGTACCCCTCCGCCGCCGTCAGCCGGTCGATCGCCGCGTGATGCGCGGCTGGCCCTGGGAGAGCAGGCGGAGCACCGCCCGATTGCGCCGGGCGAAGCTGTTCGAGCCGCCTTTTAACGCCAGCGAGCTTACGCCCGTCAAGATGGCGATGCAGCACGCCGACAATGGTTTCCAAATAACCCGAAATCCGGCCGAATTCGCGCACCAGCGTCCGCTGCGCGGCCTGGGCGTGTACATCGGCCTCAAGCTTGAGGTGGGCATCCGCCGCCCGCGATAGCGTATCGGCGATTTCTTCGGCATACCGGGCGACCTTGTCGCGCCGGGCGCCGTCGAGCGCCATGAGCTGACCGCCCCACCGGTGGAGGATTTCGGCCAGTGCGAGAATGCGCTTGGAGTAGTCGGGAACCCGCATCGGAGGGCCTCAGGGATCGAGGGCCGGAAGATGGGGTCAGTTTAGGATCAGCGCAGGCTGCGGGGATAAAGCGGGGCGCGCGGGGAATGAAAAGTCAGGACCGCGTGCTCAGCGGATGGTCGGGTCAGCGTAGCACTGGCGCATGTATTCGCAGCGATGCGAGCCGGAGAAGTGCATGCTGTCGCCCTTGGCCGGCGCGATGAACCGGCAGATCTCGTCCAGGCCCTGCTCGGTCAGCCAGCCCTGGCGGCGGCCGCGCTGAACGGCGAAGCAATCCGCCGTTTCCTCGTCAGGCCCGCGGAACTGATGACCGCATTCGTGCGCATAAATCCACATCTTGACCGGCGTTGACACTTTGTCGAGCAGGCGCGGGTTGAGGATCAAAAAGCCGGGATAGGCCGCACCGTAATCGTCGAGCGTCCGGTCGATCACCGTCGGGCGCTGCCCGCAGACCTGCCGGCGTCCATCAAGCTTGAGCTGCCCCGGCTTGATGATTTCCGCGTCGCCCACGTGGGCCGCGTATTCTTCCGGCGTCGGAATATCGTCGGCAAGTGCCCAGCCCGCAAATGGCAAAAGCAGGACCAGCGCGGCAAACACGAGGTGCTGTCGGGATAAAGCGGACATGCGGGTTCCGGAATTCCTGCTTTCGATCCAATGGGCCTCAGCGCAGACGGCTCACCATCGCCCAGCCGGATATTGATGGCAAGCCGATTGGAACGCCAGCCACCCCAAAACGTTTCACATCAAGGTTTTGCTGTTACCCGGATGCCTCGTTCTCAATGTCTTCCATGTCGGCATCCGAAAACCCGAAATGATGGCCAATCTCATGAACGAGCACGTGGGTGATGATATCTCCGAGCGCCTCGCCTTCCTCGACCCAGTAGTCGAGAATGGCCCGGCGGTAGAGAAAGACCATGTCGGGTTCGCGGGCAACATCCAGTGTGCTTTTCTTGTCCAGGCTGATGCCCTGGTAGAGCCCCATCAGATCAAACGGGCTCTCGATTCCCAGTTCGTCCAGTACCTCATCGGGCGCGAAGTCTTCGCAACGGATGACGAGATCAGTGCACATCTGACGGAAATCAGGCGGCA
>CAWAZY010000005.1:0-477650 GCA_963786675.1 uncultured Alphaproteobacteria bacterium
GAACTCGAACCCCTGTTGCCCACGTGAGAGGCGGGTGTCCTAGGCCACTAGACGAACGGGGCTTTTGGCGCGCGGTCAGGTTTAGGGGAACGCGAGGAGGCGATCAAGGCTGTTCTTTGGGGTTGCGGTGAAACTTGGCCGCGGGATAGGTGGGGGCGACGGGCCGTGCGCCGCTCGCCCCGTGGTGTGTGGCGCGGACTCGGAGCGTGTCTCGGTGCAAGCTGGGCGCAGCCCGAAGGCAATCCGCCTTGCCCACCTAACCGCAGGACATTCCGTGACCGAAGATGACCTCGACGAGGCTGACCTTCCGCCCGCCATTGCGCAGGGCGACGTGGCCACCGTGGCGGTGAGCGATGCGGACATGGGCGCGCGCCTCGACAAGATCCTGGTGCGGGCTCTGCCCGATCTCAGCCGGTCGCGGCTCCAGGCCCTGATCCGGGCCGGGCAGGTGACGGCGGACGGAGTGCCGCTCGACAATCCGGGCACCAAGCTGCGCACCGGTCAGACCATCGCCATCTGCTTGCCGCCGCCCATACCGGCCGAACCGCAGGCCGAGGATCTGCCGCTCAACGTCGTCTACGAAGACGGAGACGTCATCGTCATCGATAAGCCGGCGGGTCTCGTCGTGCATCCTGCGGCGGGCCACCAGACGGGAACACTCGTCAACGCGCTCATCGCGCATTGCGGGGCAAGCCTGTCGGGCATTGGCGGCGTGCGCCGGCCCGGAATTGTGCACCGGCTGGACAAGGAAACATCAGGCCTGCTGGTGGTTGCCAAGAACGACGCCGCGCACCGGGGTCTAAGCGAGCAGTTCGCGGCGCATGGCGAGGACGGGCGGCTGCACCGGGCCTATCTGGCGCTTGTATGGGGCGTGCCACCGCGCGTGCGTGGAACCATCGATGCGGCGTTGACACGGTCCAAGACCAACCGGCTGAAGATTGCCGTGGTGCGTGAGGAGGCCGGCCGGCGCGCCGTCACCCATTACGAGGTCTTGCGGTCCTTTCCCGACGTTGAAGGTGCGCCGCTGGTGTCACTGGTTCGCTTGGAACTGGAGACGGGCCGCACCCACCAGATCCGTGTTCACATGGCGCACATTGGGCATCCGCTCCTGGGCGATCCCGTGTACGGCAAGGGTTTCGCGACCCGCGCGTCCCGGTTGCCCGAAGCGGCCCGGGAGGACCTGACGGCACTCGGACGGCAGGCCCTGCACGCCGCGGAACTGGGCTTCGTGCATCCGCGGACCGGCAAGAGCCTCGCATTCAGTTCCGAACTGCCGGATGACGTCCAGCGCCTTGTCGCAGCCTTGGCACCGGCCGAAAAGGTGCGCGGCGCCTCATCAAAGAGAGGCAAGCGTTAGCCTTCCGTTCAGCATGATGCGAGGGTAGCGCGCGGTGGAGTAGGCCATTAACAGCCGCGTGATAGCCTGAGCATCGCTTTGAGCAGCAAGAGATCCTGCGAACATGGGCCTGCGATTCAAAATTCTGTCGGCGCTGTATTTGATCGGCCTCCTGTACGCCAGCGATGCGGGCGGGACATTTGCAGGTGGCATCACCGACGTGTTCATCGCGTTGGGCGGACTGCTCATTCTCAGCGTCATCGCGCTCTGGCCAAATGCCTCGCGTGCCGACCGGATCGACCGGGCGGTCGACGGCAGCTCCTGGGCTGACCGGATCGACGTGGAGCGCCTGGCGGAATCGCGCAGCCGCGTGGAAAAATAAAGCGTTTTCAAAATCTTGCTCTGGGTTTGGATGCCCGTGCTCCGGCGGTCCCTATTGGGCCCTGCGGAACTTAACGGCCGATCAGGCGTTGTTGGTTTGATGAGCAACCGCACGCGTGGTTAAATCGCCGTAATCTCGTTTGAAAAATCTCGCGAGCGGCACCATTTCTCTCGTAAGTCGATAGCATCGCGTCCGATCTGGAGGATGTTCTCGCAGACGGGTGGGAAGGGAAAGATGGCTACCAAAGCACTTCCAGTTCTGGCCGGCGGCTCGCAGGGCCTGTCGCGGTATCTCGATGAGATCCGCAAATTCCCAATGCTCGAGCCGCACCAGGAATTCATGCTCGCCAAGGCGTGGCAGGAACATGCCGATGCCGAGGCCGCCGAGAAGCTCATCACCTCGCATCTGCGGCTGGTGGCGCGCATAGCCATGGGCTACCGCGGCTACGGCCTCCCGATCGGCGAAGTTATTTCGGAGGGCAACGTCGGCTTGATGCAGGCCGTCAAGCGCTTCGATCCCGATCGCGGCTTCCGGCTGGCCACCTACGCCATGTGGTGGATCCGGGCGTCGATCCAGGAATACATCCTGCGCTCGTGGAGCCTGGTGAAAGTCGGCACGACCGCGGCTCAAAAGAAGCTGTTCTTCAACTTGCGCCGCACCAAGAGCCAGCTGCAGGCGCTCGAAGAGGGCGATCTGAAGCCGGAGCACGTGCAGGCGATTTCCAAGAAGCTCGGCGTGTCCGAAGACGACGTCATTTCCATGAACCGGCGCCTCGGCGGGGATGCGTCCCTGAACGCCCCTGTGCGCGCCGACATGGAGGCCGGGGAGTGGCAAGATTGGCTGGTCGACGAAACGCCCGATCAGGAAGAGCGTCTGGTGGAGAGCGAGGAAGCCTCGCGCCGCAAGTCGTATCTCCTGGAGGCGCTCGGCACCTTGAATGATCGCGAGCGCCGCATCTTCGAGGCCCGCCGCTTGGCCGAGGATCCTTCAACGCTGGAGGACTTGTCGGTCGAATTCGGCGTCAGCCGGGAACGCATCCGGCAGATCGAAGTGCGGGCGTTCGAGAAGGTGCAGAAGGCCGTGAAAGGCGCCGCGCGCGAAGCGGAAGCGGTCTAGGATCGGAGTTCTGCACGGTTCGCGGACGAAGTGCGAACCCGACCGATCTCAAACCCACCGGTACACTGTTCAGATTGAGCAAGGCCGCGCCTTACACGCGCGGCCTTTGCCGTTGCCGTGGAATTGGGCGGTCGGCGCCGCAACAACAGTCACACAGGTCGCGAACGAATCACTTAAATTCTTCCCTAGCGGGGGGAGCCTCGCTCGGGTCGCCTGAGTACCGCACGCGGTGTCGAGGGTGTCCCAGCAGGTGCGTGCGTCGGAGCTTTAAGGGACAACACCCCTTGATTTCTCTGTGCTGGTTTAGACATGCTGGCTGTCATGGCCGGTCGGGCGTGGGGCGGATCTGGACGGGTCCGCTCGAGGGAACGCTGGGCCGGTGCGCACCAAATCTTCCCGTAGAGCCGTCCAAGACCGCCGCGTCACCTCACACAGATTCCGCGAAATGCATTCGTCGTCATAGGTCCGCCCGTGGCCAATGGCGTGTGCGTGGCTTTTCGGCTGTGGCGAGGACTGGTCCCCGCGCGAGACCGTTGATGCGGTGCCACGACCTTCGAGGGAGTGCCTGATGAAGACGCACTTTCGTCCATGGATTGATGTGAAGTTGGCGTCCCGAACACACCGCTCGTCTCCGGCGAAGCCCGAACTCGATTGGTTCTTTCTTCTGCTCTGGCGACTGAAGCCCGCTCATCCTCCAAGTATGACGTGACTGACGCCTTCCGGCGCGGGGTGCGATCCCGGATGCGCCGGGCACATCCAATAAAAAAGGCCGGTCTCGCGACCGGCCTTTTTCTTTCAAATTGCCAAGTTGCCTTACTGCGCAATGCGCAGGGGCGCGAGGCCGGCACCGATGTTGGCAAAGGCTGCCTGGAGCTCTCCCGCATCATGGGCATCGAAGAAATTCGAAGGTGACGAAGCACAGTCGCGCAGGATGTCCTTGATCGTATTGTCCATCACGTCGAAGGCGACGGTGTACATCTTGATGCCGGCGTCCTTGATGTTCGTGCACAGTTCGGCCGTGCGGTCATTGGCGAGCAAAACGTCAGCGCCGAAGTGGGTCTTGTTGACGTAGTCCGGCGAACGCGTGTTCGCGCCGTCCGTCATCAGAACCATCGCCTTCTGCACCGGCATCCCGTCGACCTTGGCGCCGTAAGCGGCGGCCTCGGTGAAAGGCTCCTGACTGGAGAGCGTGGTCCAACCCCAGAAAAGGCCGGCGGGAATGTAGGTATTGCCGAACGTGGAAATGGCATTGATCCTGTCACGCAGGACGTCGACGTCGTTCGTCAAGGACGTTCCCGGCGCTCCGCAGCCGACATTCATGACGCCCGGAACAGGCGTCGAGAAGTCCTCGTCTCTGACGTCGAGGGGATAGTCGCGCGAACCGGCGCAGCCGTACCACTGGGTTACGTAAGTGTTGTCGAAGCATTTCGTTTGCGGTGGGCCGTATTGATAATCGCAGACCTGGGCCTCGTACGTGTAGGGGATGCCATCACGGTTGCCCGTAAACGTCTCCATCCGGCAGTTCGATGTGCCGGTGACTTCCTGGTAATTGTCGAAGCACTCAGTCTTGGTTTCGGACGAGTCGAGCGGCACGCTCATCCAAGATGCGTTGCGGTTCGTGTCGCCAATATTGACGTAATCGGCGAACGGGACGATCGATATCTTGACCCGGTCTTTGGCTTTGTCATTCGCATAAATCTGGTCGATTAGCGCCGTCGCGGACGTCTTCAGTGCGTCGATTTTCGCTCCCGCCATGCTGTCGGTCACATCGAGGACGAGGGCCATCTCGACATTCTCGCCGGCTAGTTCGATTGATGACGCGACACTGACGGGGACTGTCTTAATACCGGCGAGCGTCATAAAAGAGGTGGGGAACTGCACGGTCAACTCGCCCCGGATCTGGGTGTCGTTGGTCTTCTGGACACTGACCGCGACCGCGCCCTCGACGCCGTGCTTGGATTTCCAATTCTCGTCGAAATAGTCCTGTGCTTCTTGCTGCAATTGGCTTTCGGATTGAGCCTTGGCGGCTGCACTCAAGACCGCCGCATCCAGGTCGTTCTGCAGGCTCACCTGCAGACTTGAACCGCGCGCGAAATCGATGGCGAGCCCAACCGTCAGCGAGATGGCTAGCAGGCAAATGCCAAAAATAATCGCGACAGCGCCCCGACAATCTCTGGTGAAGCGCTTTAGAAATTCGCCGCACGTCATCGTTCGAACCCACTCGTGTTTTTCCTGATGCGGACTAACACTAGGGTAGGAGGGACTAACCGTACGATAAGAAGGCTGGTTAAACGGCTATTAACAGGCCGAGTTTTCTGGATATCAGGCAGTATCGAGCGGCATCACGACCGCTACATGGGCAGGCGGGCCATCTGATGGCTGAAGTAGTTCTCGACGGCCGTGGAAATGCTGTCGGCAACCTTTTCGCGCCAAGCGTCGGACTTCAGCAGTGCCGCGTCTTCCTTGTTGGTCACGTAGGCGAGTTCGATCAGGACCGATGGGAACTGCGCGGTCTTGAGGACGCGGAAGGCGGCCTGCTGATCCGGCTTGTTGCGCAGGCTGGTCGTTTCGCCCATGTGCTCGATGACCGAACGGGAAAAGAGGCTGGTGCGTTCCCGGGTGGATTCGACTTCGCGCTGTGCTAGGTCCGCCAGAATGTTACGGACCGTCGAGACATCCGCAGCGCTGCTGGCGTCCTTGACCGCCGAGACTTCCTTAGCCGACAGGACGTTGCCGCTCACTTGTCCTTTGGCTGACCGCTTCAGCGAGTTGGCGACGTTCTCGCGCAGCGAATAGATGGTGGCACCGCGCGCTTTCGTCGTGGCGTAATCCGCATGCACGGCGATAAAAAGGGCCGCCTTGTTGCGTTCGCCAAATTCTCTTCGCTCATCGAGTGGAATGAAGCGATCGGTATCGCGTGTCATGAGGACCCGGTAGCGGCCTGTGCTCACGATCTTGTCGCGCAGCACTTTCGCAAAGGCCAATACGACATCCTTTTCGACCGCGCCGTTCTTTACCGCGCCGGTGTCTTCGCCGCCATGTCCCGGATCGATGACGATCGTGGGCTTGTACCGATCATCCTCGCCCAATTCCGGTCGCTTGGCAGGGCGTGGTATGGGCGGCTGCAGTCCGGCAGCACCCAGAGAATACGGCTTGGTCTTGAACGCTTTGCGCGCCGATTTGACCACCGTTTCGGTCGACACGATTTCAAGCGCGAGATTGAAGGCTTTGCCGGACGCGTCCTTGGTAATCCGCGAGTTTTCAACCACCACGGGCTTCACGACGTCGATGACGATGCGGGTCTTGCCAGGGCCTGAGTGGCCGGCGCGAAACGACTGAACGAGACCCACAGGCCCGCCACCGGGCATCTCCGGCAGGCGCAGCGCTACGTCGGGAAGCTCGATGATGACGCGGTTGGGATTGGTCAACGACTGAACTGTAAAGGTGACCGACCGGTCCATGCCGATCAGAAAACGTGTCCGCGCGGGCTGATTTGCGGCGGCCGGCTTCGAGAAGGCTGGGAGCTGGTCCTGCGCCAGCGTCTGCGTTCCGCTCAACTGGGCATGCGCCATCGGCGCGCTGGCCATCACGGCAGCAGCGAACAGCGATAGGCACGCAAGTGCGCGCGCGGCACTCGACCGCAAAGTCCCTGGAACCATTCCTCTCGACCCCCGTCTACGCAATACGGTTCAACCAGCGGGAAAGTCTGGACGATGCTCCGGGAACATGGCGGTTTCCGGGACATCGTCTGTCTTTCTTATGGAAGCGTAAAGGTTAGCAAAGCCCTAACGAGCCGATCAGCCTGAGGAACAGCGCCGGGCAGGGCGTGCCCCCGCCGATGGACAAGGTACTGGACGTGTTGAGTATTCCGCGAGCCTTCAGCTGCCGTCGCCGCCAGCGGGCTCCCACCGGCGCAGCGCCTGATCGTCGCTTTCGCGCGCGTCCACCCATTGCGTCTCGCCGTCTGCAAAGGCTTCCTGCTTCCAGAACGGGGCACGGGTCTTGAGGTAGTCCATCAGGAATGCCGCGGCTTCGAAGGCCGCCTGCCGGTGGGGCGACAGGGCGATGACGAGCACGATGTTGGCGCCGGGTTCCAGCCGGCCGACGCGATGGATGATCCGGCTGCCCTGCAACGGCCAGCGCACATGGGCCTCCGCTTCGACGCGTTCAAGTTCGGCCTCCGTCATGCCGGGATAGTGCTCGAGTGTCATGGCGGCGAGGTCGCGACCTTGCACGCTTCCCCGAACGAGACCCGTGAACGTGACCACTGCGCCGATTTCGGTGCGGCCACGCGTCAGCGCCGCGATCTCGGCCGCAATATCGAAATCTCCGGTCTGGACGCTGACGCTCACCGCGCTAACCCCCGGTCACGGGCGGGAAGAAGGCCACCTCCCGGGCGCCCGCGAGCGGTGTGTCGGCCTTGACATGCTTCTGATCTATGGCCGCACGGATGACAGCGGGACGGGCAAAGGCCGCCGCATATTCGGGGCCACGCGCGGCGAGCCACGTCATCAGCCCAGCGACCGTCGTCACCGAAGCCGGGACTTCGACCGCCTCCTCCGCGCGCCCGGTCTTTTCGCGGACCCAGGCGAAATAGCGGATTGTCAGCGGCCGTGTGCCGCCATTATGGGCTTCGGTCGTCGGGGTATCAGTCGTCTGTGTCGCTGTAGACATGGCAGGCGGTGCATCCCATTGCTTCCGGATTGCGTACACGTCTGTGAAGCGCATACGCGGCGCCGGACTCTCATGATTTCTTAAGATCACCGGGGCGGCCTTGCGTCAATGGACATGGACGCCGGGTGCGCTACAAGGCAACCCAGTTGGGCACTAGAACCGGCACCCGCAGGGGCCGGGATCCGATGGGGCATTTTTGGGAGAGACGATGCGCACGGGAATTAACGTCGCGGCGGCCTACATATCGTGGTTCGCGGTGGCTCTCTTGGCCGCGCGCGGGCACCTCTTGGCGGCTGTGCTGCCGTCGCTTGCCGCTGTCGCCCTGCACCTGGGATTGACCCCGAATGATGAGCGCGGCCAGAACCTTCGCTTGATGGGCGTCGCGCTGCTCATCGGCATTGTCGTTGAGACGGCTCTGGTAAGCCTTGGTTTCGTTCGTCACGCGGCGGGATTGAGTTTCGGCATCCTGCCGCCGGCCTTCATGATCGGTTTGTGGCTGGCGTTCGCGACCATGACCAACGTAGCGCTGGGCTGGCTGCGGGACCGGCCGCTGCTGACCGCTTTGTTGGCGTTCGCGGCATCGGGTCCCTCGTACTACGCCGGTGCTAAATTGGGTGCGATTTCCCTGGGAGAGCCGGTACTCTTGAGCTGCATCGGGATCGGTTTGGTTTGGATGGGCGCGCTGCCGCTGTTGATGTTCGCGGCGCTGCGCCTTGCTCAACCGCGCTCGTGAAAGAAGTCGTACACCTTCTGCGCCATCTCGGCGGATATCCCCTCCACCGCTTTCAAATCCTCAATCCCCGCCTTTGAGACGGATTTTGCCGATCCAAAGTGATTAAGCAGCGCGCGCCGGCGCGTGGGGCCGATGCCCGCGATTTCGTCGAGGGGATTGGCGCTGATCGACTTGGACCGCTTGGCCCGATGGGTGCCGATGGCGAAGCGATGCGCTTCGTCGCGCAGCCGCTGGATGAAATAGAGCACCGGGTCGCGAGGTTCGAGCATGAAGGGCTGGGCGCGCCCGGGCACGTGGAAATGCTCCCGGCCCGCGTCGCGATCGGGGCCTTTCGCAACGCCGACGAGTGGAATGTCTTCTAAGCCAAGCTCGGCCAGCACGTCCCGTGCGACGGCCAACTGTCCCGCGCCGCCGTCGATAAGAACCAGATCGGGCCGGTCGGGGAATGCGCGCTCTGTGTCATCGGCGATGGTGACGGTTTCGGGTTGCAGCCCATCGGCAGATGATGTTGGTGGCGCGGTTGCCGGAGCGGGCATGATGGCGCCTTCGGTCTCGGCCAGCCGCTTGAAGCGCCGCGTCAGCACTTCGCGCATCATGGCGTAGTCGTCGCCGGGGGCGGTGTCGGGCGACTTGATGTTGAACTTGCGGTACGCGCTCTTGGCAAACCCCTCCGGTCCGGCCACGATCATCGCGCCGACCGAGTTCGTCCCGGAAATGTGGCTGTTGTCGTAGACCTCGATGCGGCGTGGCATTTCGGGCAATTCAAAGCGTTCCGCCACCCCTTCGAGCAACCGGGCTTGTGATGAGGTCTCCGCCAGCTTGCGGCCCAGGGCCTCCCGCGCGTTGTTGAGCGCATGCTCGACAAGGCCCGATTTCGTGCCGCGGCTGGGAACGCGAATATCGACCTTGCGCTCGGCCTTGGTGGTGAGCGCCTCGGCCATTAGCGTGCGATCCTCGAAGTCGTGCGAAACGAGAAGCAGCCGGGGCACGGGCTTGTCGTCATAAAACTGGGCGATGAAACTGGCGAGCACCTCTTCGACCGGCACGGATTTGTCGGCTTTCGGGTAGTAGGCGCGATTGCCCCAGTTTTGTCCGGCGCGGAAGAAGAAAACCTGGATGCAGGTCTGCCCGCCCTCCTGGTGCGCCGCGAAGACATCCGCTTCCTCGATGTTGTCCGGATTGATGGCCTGATCGGCCTGCACGTGCGCCAGGGCCCAAAGACGATTGCGGTATTTCGCGGCGCGCTCGAATTCGAGTGCATCCGAGGCGTCCTGCATGAGCTTTTGATACATCTCGCGGACCGACTGGCTCTCGCCACGCAGGAAGCGCACGGCCTCGTTGACGAGCGCGTTGTAGTCCGCGTCCGGGATTTCGTGCGTGCACGGGCCAGCGCAGCGCTTGATCTGGAACAGCAGGCACGGTCGCGTGCGGCCTTCGAACACACTGTCGGAGCATGAGCGCAAAAGAAATGCGCGCTGCAGCATGCTGATCGCGCGGGTGACGGCGCCCGCCGAGGCGAACGGCCCGAAGTAGTCGCCCTTGGCTGTGCGCGCGCCGCGATGTTTGACAATCTGGGGCGCGGGCGTGTCGCGCCGGATGAGGATGTAGGGAAATGATTTGTCGTCGCGCATCAGAACGTTGAAGCGCGGTTTGAACCGCTTGATGAGATTGGCTTCGAGCAGCAGTGCCTCGGCCTCGGTGCGGACGGTGACGAACTCCATCGATGCCGTCAGCGAAATCATCCGCGCGATACGATTGGAATGGCCGACCCCGCGCGCGTAGTTCGAGACACGCGCCTTCAGGTTGCGCGCCTTGCCGACGTAGAGCACCGTCTCTTCCGCATCGAGCATGCGGTACACACCGGGTTGGGACGGCAGCGTCTTGAGGTAGCCGGCGATGACCTCCGGTCCCGTTGGAAGCACGGTGGATGTGATATCGCCGGATGTGTCGTCTGCGGGCAGGTCGGCCATGGTGCGGAACATTGGCTGCGCCGGCTCTTGCGTCAAGTTTCTGTCGTAAAGACTTGGACAACGGCAGTCGATTGCGAGGCTGCTATCTGTGTGCTGTAATGACGTCATTGCTCAGGTTGACGGGTCTCGATGTCCATTCCGTCGGATTTCGAACGTTTAAAGGTCTTCATTTCATACTCGCGAAAGGACAGCGCTTTCGCAGAAGACCTTCTGTTGGCGCTCGAAGCGGCAGGGTTCGATCCATACCTCGACAAGCACGATATTGTTCCCGGCGAGCCTTGGGAGGAGCGTCTCGATCGGTTGATTCAGGCTGCCGACACCGTGGTGTTCATCATTTCGCCCAACTCGATCAGGTCCGAGCGCGTCGAATGGGAAATCAATCGCACCGAAGACCTTGGCAAACGCATCATCCCGGTCGTCTGGCGCGAAGTCGCGGAGGCCGATACGCCGGTCCGGCTACGGCGGCTCAACTATGTGTTCTTCTCCGGCGAGGACCGGTCTTTCGGCCGTGGCCTCAGCGAACTCGCCAAAGCGCTGAAGACGGATCTGGATTGGATCCGCGCCCATACGGCCTATTCCGAGCAGGCGGTGCGGTGGAAATCCAAGGGGCAGCCGGAATCACTCCTTCTGCGCGGCGATGCGATCATTGAAGCCAAGGCCTGGATGGGCCGCCGTCCCAACAATGCCCCCGAACCCACCTTGGTGCAGCGCGAATTCATTGGTGAAAGCGAGACCGCCGAACAGGCGCGCAAGGCCTTTGAAAAGGCCCAAGCCGAGGCCATGAAGAACGCCGAACTCGACAAGCTGAAGGCGCTACAGGAAAGTGACAAGCTGCGCCTTGAGGTGCTCGAACGGCAGCGGCGGATGTCCCGGTTGATGTTCGCCGGGCTCGTCGGGCTTTCGCTCCTGGGTGGTGGGATCGGCTGGCGCGAGTTGCGTAATTCTGAAGAAAGGCGGATCGCGGCTGAGGAACTCAACCGGCGCGAGCAGCAGATCAAGGAGTACGAACAGCAGCTGGCCCAGCTGACGCAGAGCATTGGCAGCGCCACCGCCTCCAAAGGCCTTGCCGACGGCGTCATCAAGGGCATTGACGATGGCGTCAACAAGGGCCGCGACATTGTTAAATCGGAACAGACGGACACCAAGGCGCCGTCGAAGAGATTTGTGCCGTTGACGCCCGAGGAAGTCAGGACGCTCATATCTCCAGACGCGGCGGCACTGATGGTGGCCTATGAAGTGGGCAGCCAAAGTGACTATGAGAAGCGATTTGCGCGTCCGGTCTGGCCCGGTCTCTCGTCGGGTGTGGTCATCGGGATCGGCTACGATCTCGGCTATCATACCGTGGAAGACGTTAGGGCTACCTGGGGTCCGCACCTTCCGGCCGGAGACCTGGACCGACTTGCTGCCGTTGTTGGCAAGAAGGGTGAGGCAGCTAAAGAAGCCCTGGCCAGTGTCAGCGATATCCGCGTGCCTTGGGAGGCTGCGTTTGGGGTGTTCAACGATCAAACACTGGCCAAGTTTGGCGGGATGGTACTCGCCAATTTTCCCAATGCCCACGAACTACCACCCGACAGCTTTGGCGCGCTCGTCTCGCTCGTCTACAATCGGGGCACCAGTTTCGAAGGTGACAAGACGTGTCCACATGCGCAACATCCGCGACCTGATGGCCGCGCGCAAGTTCGAGCTCGTGCCCGAACAGTTTCGGGCTATGAAGAGCCTTTGGCCTGCCACTATGGGCGCGCCTGCACGCGCGTCGCGATGCGGAGGCTGCCTTGTTCGAGAAGGGTCTCCTGGAAGCCGCCAATGCCAAGGCACGCCAGGCCAGCGGGCAATTCCCGGGCAAAACCTGATCGGAATCCGGCGCAGCCGGCAGGGCAGCTCCCGCCAGGGCCGATCTGTTCGTTGAAACGTTCCAACGCCACAAAACCGCCACGCCTTGGCGCGCCTTGTCGGGGGAACCCACCGTCGAGGCCTCATGCGCGCGCGACTGAAGATTGCGATCATTGCTGCATTTCTGGTCCCTGCCGCCGCCTTGGCGGCCGGGGCCAAAAAGCCTGCGCCCGCGTCTGACTTCCCCAAGGCGGAATCCGTCCTCAAGTGGATCAACGCCTACCGCGAAAATCCAGAGCCGGACAAATTGCCTGCCGCTGTGCGCGCCATGGGCGAGCACGGCATGCTGCGCGAACTGGAACAGGCAGGCTTGCAGGTCGGCTTTATTGCCGGGGTGCTCGGCACCAATCCGGATGCGGCCACCCGCCTCGTCGCCGGCATGTTCCCGATGCCGCCCGATGAGCAGGTCATACTCATCAAAGCCATCGCCTATTCGGGCCTGCCCAACTGGAAGGGCCTGCTGGTGGCGTTCAACGAGCGGATGCCCGCGCGCCGGGTCCTGATCGACAAATATCTGTACGGCGACGGCCAGACGCTGTTCCAGCTGCCGCTCGATGAGGGCGCCGTCGTGCTCGATACGCACTGGGGTTACTATTTCGGCAGCGGTTCTGAACCGGCGCTCGCCCGCATCGTCTCCGCATTGCAATGGTCGAAGGAGGCCAACGATGTGGAGCGCCTGACCATCGCGGCCATGTCCAAGTGGACGCTGGCCTCCAACGCCACGCGCGACAAGCTCCTGCTCGACGACTTGAAGGATCAGATGAACCTGCAGGGCGATGAGACCGTCCGCGTGGCATTGCGCGAAGTGATCCTGGCGGCGG
Source organism: uncultured Alphaproteobacteria bacterium (assembly GCA_963786675.1). Taxonomy (GTDB): domain Bacteria; phylum Pseudomonadota; class Alphaproteobacteria; order Rhizobiales; family Hyphomicrobiaceae; genus JAGVSR01. Next base: position 12,923 of record CAWAZY010000005.1, read on the forward strand.
AGACTTTCGAGACAGCGAAAATCCGGCGCGACGCCGTCAAAGCCATCGACGACCTGAAGGCGAAGGGTCCGGAGAGCAAGCGCACCTACGCCTGGTGGGGACAGGCGGGTCAGACGGCGCTGGCGCTGGGCTGCGTGGCGGCGAGCGCGCTGGGTCAGGTACAACTCGGCATTCCCTGCGTGGTCGGCGGGGCGGTTTCGGGGGCCGCGCTCAAGTATCTGGCGCCGGAGTAATACTTTGAGCGCCGCGCGCGTCAGGGAGCCGGTTTCAGGGGCCGGGTTGCCTGCCGCCCCCCGGTGCGATAACCAATCTGCCTCTCTCTCATCACGGATGAACATAGGCAGGTTCCACCCATGGCGCGTTCCGAAACTTCGAAGCTGATCCGCGGCGGAACCGGCGATTGGGAAGTCGTCATCGGCATGGAAGTCCATGCCCAGGTGGCGTCGCGCTCCAAGCTCTTCTCGGGGTCTTCGACGGCCTTCGGCGGTTCGCCCAACAGCCATGTGTCGCTCGTCGACGCCGCCATGCCGGGCATGCTGCCGGTGATCAACGAGGAATGCGTCGCGCAGGCCGTCCGCACGGGGCTCGGCCTCAAGGCCGAGATCAATCTGCGCAGCATTTTCGACCGCAAGAACTACTTCTATCCCGACCTGCCGCAGGGCTACCAGATCTCCCAGTACAAGCAGCCGGTGGTTGGCGAAGGCGAGGTGGAGATCGAGGTCGACGGCGACACGAAAAGGGTTGGCATCGAACGTCTGCATCTGGAGCAGGATGCGGGTAAGTCGATCCACGACCAGCATCCCGATTATTCCTACGTCGATCTCAATCGCTCCGGCGTGGCGCTGATGGAAATCGTGTCCAAGCCCGATTTGCGCTCGTCCAAGGAAGCGCAGGCTTATGTGACGAAGCTGCGCACGATCCTGCGCTATCTGGGCACCTGCGACGGCGACATGGAGAAAGGCAACCTGCGCGCCGACGTCAACGTCTCGGTCCGCCGCCCCGGCGAAGATCTGGGCACGCGGTGCGAAATCAAGAACGTCAATTCCATCCGCTTCATCGGTCAGGCGATCGAGGTGGAAGCGCGCCGTCAGATCGATATTCTGGAAGACGGCGGCAAGATCGATCAGGAAACGCGCCTGTTCGATCCGGGCAAGGGCGAGACGCGGTCCATGCGCTCCAAGGAAGAAGCGCACGATTATCGCTATTTCCCCGATCCTGATCTTCTGCCGCTGGAACTGGAGCAGGCCTGGGTGGACGATCTGGCCCAGCATCTCCCGGAATTGCCCGATGAAAAGCGCGCCCGCTTCATGAAAGACTACGGCCTGTCAGCCTACGACGCGGCCGTGCTGGTTGCCGAGCGCGAGAATGCTGACTTCTTTGAAGCCGTCGCCAAGGGACGCGACGGCAAGCAGGCGGCGAACTGGGTCATCAACGAGTTGTTCGGCCGTCTCAACAAAGAGGGCAAGAACATAGAGAATTCGCCTGTGTCAGCCCAGCAGCTCGGCGGACTGGTTGAACTGATCACGTCCGGTGTCATCTCGGGCAAGATCGCCAAGGACCTGTTTGAGATCCTGTGGACCGAGGGCGGCGACCCGGCCGAAATTGTCGAGACGCGCGGTATGAAGCAGGTGACCGACCTCGGCGCCATCGAAAAAGCCGTGGACGAGATCCTGGCAGCCAACCCGGACAAGGCGGAGCAGGCGAAGCTCAAGCCCAACTTGCTGGGATGGTTTGTCGGTCAGGTGATGAAGTCATCCGGGGGTAAGGCGAACCCCGCGGCCGTCAGCGACATTTTGAAGACGAAGCTCGGCATCGAGGTGTAAACCCCGGCTGGGCAATACCAATTGCGAGGACCGCATGCTTCCCGATTGCTTCGACTGCAAGTACGGCGGCGGCGAGCATCCGTGCCGCAAGCCCGATGGGTCTTTTGATTTCGACAAGGTTGCGTCGGCGATCGTGGCGCGCGCGCGGGCCTATCAGGTGGCCGATGAACCCGGCGGCGAGGTCGCCGAAGACGCAGCAACTGATTGGGTGACCGACTGCGAGTATGAGACAGTCGAAGATCATCCCCAGTTACTGGTCCGCTTGATCGTCGCCACCATGGATGCGTGCGAGACGCCTCAGGATGCCGCGTTCGTGGCCGCGGGCCTCATCGAGAACGCCATGGTTAAGCATGGCCCCAAGCTGATTGATCAGGTGGAAGCACTGGCTGCCAAGAGTCCCAAGTTCAGCTACATCCTGTCGGGCATGTGGAGCCAGGGCGGCAGCGTCGACAAGGACGTCTGGGCGCGCATCGGGCGCGCAGTCTCATCACGCCCCCGCATGAGCGATGATGGGCGCGGTCCGGCGGACGGCAGCCCGGTGGTGGTGCTGGAGGAAGATCAGGCCATAGCGCTGATGCGGGAACGCGTGACTGAAGCTGCCCGCGCTCTCGAGCTGTAGCCCGGCACTGAAAAGGCTCTAGGCCTTCTTGGCGACGCGGGCCTTACCGGCGAGCTTCTTCAGACGCTTGCGTGCAGCCGCCGTATTTCCCTGGATGCGGGTCGTCTTGGGGCGGGGAATGGCGCGGCGGGCCTTCTTCTTCTGCGTCTCGACGTTGCGCGCGCTACGGGCGGTCATGGGATCTGATCCTTGAAATCGGTCTGAGGGCGCGCGGTCGGCGCTGGCCCGGTAAAGGGAAGCGCACCCTCTAGGCTAAATCCAGGCCAGTTGGCAAGCCGCGAACCGCTTAGAAACTGAAAAACCGCTGCAATATGGGCATTGGGGCCAGCAGCGCGGCCGTCCAGATGGCGGCGGATACAAGACTAAGTGCGACGAAGGCGCCCATGGGCTGCTGTTGAGCCCCCGCCGCCAGCGGCACGAACGAGCGCAGCGTTGTGTGGAATTTACTCGGCAAAATGCCGGTCACCCCCCACCGTTCAACGAACGAGACCGCCCGCGTCGCCGATTCCGGGCTCCAACTGTTAGGCCAGACATCGTGCAGGTCGCGCTCGTGCTTGCGGCCGGTCAGATAGCCATGCAGGTCGCCGGCGAAGGCGCCTGCGATACTCGCAAGAAGTCCCAGGGCCGGATCAGCACCGGCGTAGAAGAAGGCGGCGCCTAAGGCCACAAAGAGGATCAGCGTCGGGATCGCGAGTAGCGGCATGGGAATGCTGTTGAGGTAGGCGGTCAGGAACAACAGCGCGGCGACGAGCATCTGGTGATCGCGCACGAAACCGATGATCTCCTCGCGGAATGTCACCAGGAAGAAACTGGGCGCGATGATTCCCGCGGCCCAGATAAAGGCGCTGACGGCGTTGGCGATCTGGAACGTCAGCTGGCGCATGCCGAACATGCCCGCGACGACGGGAATGACCGAGCGAACCGGTCCGAAGAAATGGCCGAAGAACACGCTCCATCCGCCCCACCGGCTGAAAAAGTGTTCGCCATGTTGGATAAGCTGGGGCTGGTTGCGAAACGGCCAGATCGTGTGGATGCTGTCCTTGAAGTAGAGCCCGATCCAGTATGAGACCGCATAGCCCAGCGTGCCGCCCAGGCCCGCCGAGATCACGGCTGGGAGCAGAATGGTGTGACTGGCGCCGCTGGCGGCGAGCAACGCGGTGATGCCGACCAGGATCGCCGTCCCAGGCCACAAAAGCGAGAAGAAGCAGAAGCTCTCGGCGAACGCGACGAGAAAGGCCACTGGAACCGCCCACTCTTCGTGCTCTCTGACGAAGGTGACAATGATCTGAACGAAGTCCTGCACGCTCATCGGGGGCCTTCAATGCTGGGCCTGCGGGTCAGGCCATGACGTCTGTGTGCGCAGGATCGTGCCTGTCCGGCGCTGAATTGGGAAGTGCCCAAAGTCATCAAGTCTTCCTGCAGCGCCGGTTGTATTCGTTGCCGAGTTCGCGGCTGATTTCACCCGCGAGGATGACACCGCGCGAGACCTGGGCCGGAGATAGGCCACTTCCGCTCGCGCGCAAGATGGCGGGGCCCGCATCGGCCTCCTGCCGGCCGGTCTGCAATTCCGCGCAGCTCAGTTCTTTCTTCTTGGTTTTGAACGCAAAAAGCCTGACGCCGGAAGCGTAGGCCGCGGCATCCGGCCGCTGGCTGATCCAACTGCGCTGGGGGTCGGAGACCAAGGCTTTCAGGGTCGACTGACGTTGTGAAATGCAACCTGGGCTGTCGTCGACGCAGCGCAGGCCGGCCTGGGCGGTTGTGTAATTAATGCCGTCCCCGCCCGCGCATCCTCCGGCGAGAATCGCGATCAACATGGCAAGGCCCAGGGGCCGGCTGATGGGGTCAGCGCGGTCATTCGGCATCTGAATTGGGCGCGGCATGGCGCTCCTGCGGTGTCCTAAGCTTGCCTGCGCTTATGGGGCGGCCGTGGCGGGGTCAAGGCACATTGGTGCCCTTTTCGTTTTTCCGCGGCCGTCGTGTGGGATAGAAACGCGCCGCGCGCTTCGGCCGCGCGCCAGTTTTGGAGACATGAGCATGGTTTTCGCGATTCGCATGCACGAAACAGGCGGTCCCGATGTCCTGCGAGGCGAAGACGTGGTCGTGCCGGCGCCGGGCCCTGGTGAGGTTCGCCTCCGGCACCATGCGATCGGGCTCAATTACATCGATACCTATCAGCGTTCGGGGCTCTACAAGCTGGCGGCGATGCCGGCCATTCTCGGCATGGAAGGCGCGGGCGAAGTCGTGGCGGTTGGGTCGGGGGTCACGGGCTTCAAGCCTGGTGACCGTGTGGCCTACGGCACCGAACTGGGCGGCTATGCCCAGGAGCGGCTGATCTCCGCCGATCGCATTGTGCCGCTACCCGACGGCATCCCTCATGAAACCGCGGCCGCGATGATGCTGCAGGGCATGACCGTCCGCTATCTGTTCCGCGAGACGTTCGCCGTTGGGCCCGAGACCGTTCTGCTCTTTCATGCCGCGGCGGGGGGCGTCGGATTGATCGCGTGCCAGTGGGCGCGGGCCATCGGCGCAACTATGATCGGCACGGTCAGTTCGCCCGAGAAGGCCGCCTTGGCCAAGGCCGCGGGTTGCACGCACGTGATCAACTACAAGGCGGAGAATTTCGTCGAGCGCGTCCGCGAATTGACCGGAGGCCGCGGCTGCGATGTCGTCTATGACTCCATTGGTCGGGATACCTTTCCCGCCTCCCTCGACTGCCTGAAGCCCAAGGGACTGTGGGTCAGCTTCGGCAATGCGTCGGGACCGGTGCCGCCATTCGACCTGACGGCCCTGAAGGGGTCTCTTTTTGCGACCCGTCCTTCGGTCATGGCCTATACGGCAACTGTCGGCAGCTTGCGGGCGAACGCAGCCGACCTTTTCGCCATGGTCGCCAGCGGGCAGATCCGCATTCAGGTCAATCAGACTTATGCTTTGGCCGATGCCGCCGCCGCGCACCGCGATCTGGAAGCGCGCCGGACGACGGGCTCGACCATCCTGCGGCCGTGAACAATTCGGGACCCGCGCGCGTTCTTGCTCATATGGGTCGCAACAGGAGACCACCGCCATGATCGACCTCTACTTCTGGCCGACGCCCAATGGGTTCAAGATCACCATCGCTCTGGAGGAATTGGAGCTGCCCTACACCGTGCGGCCAGTGAATATTTCGAAGGGGGCGCAGTTCGAGCCGGCGTTTCTCGCCATCTCGCCCAACAACAAGATGCCGGCACTCGTCGATAACGACGGACCCGACGGAGCCCCGATCGCGATTTTCGAATCCGGCGCGATCCTGCAGTATCTCGTCCGCAAGACAGGCCGGCTCTGCGGTGCGAGCGAGCGTCAGCGTATCGCCGTCGATCAGTGGCTGTTCTGGCAGGTGGCGGGGTTCGGTCCCATGGCCGGGCAGGCGCATCACTTCCGCAACTACGCGCCGGAAAAGATCGCCTACGGCATCGAACGCTACACCAAGGAGGTCACGCGGCTCTACGGCGTGCTCGACGGTCAGCTGGCCAAGGGCGACTTCATTGCCGGCGACTATTCCATCGCCGATATCGCCGCCTATCCCTGGGCGACGCTCTGGAAGCGCCAGGGTCAAGACATCGACGCATTTCCCCACGTGAAGGCGTGGCTCGACCGCGTGGGGCAGCGTCCGGCGGTGCAGCGAGGCATGGCCATGGGCAAGGAGCTGGCGGCCAACCAGCCCGATCTGGCGACCGACAAGGACGCGCAGCGCATTCTCTTCGGCAACGCGCCGCGGGGGTGACGCGTGGCGTGGGGTCTGCAAGGCAGGCGGCGTGGGAGAGGCCTTGGGATTAGCGTTCGATCAGGCGGGCGGGGTCGACCTCGCGTCCCGTGACCCGTTCGAAAACGATTGCCGAGAGGACTTTGCTCGGGGACACCCTGGGCTCCAGGGTGTCATCGCCATCGCTTTCGGCGACGGCCATGTCAGCGGCGCGCGGCGCGGCGCCCAGATAAGACGGTTCAGCATTCAAACCTAAGCTGCCGGGCGACGACGAACAGCCCGCGGACGCCAGCGCCAAGAAAAGACCGAGGCTCAGCGTTGCTGGCCGTGTCCATCCCTGTCTCACGCCTCCCGCAGTCATCTGACATTCCCCCTTGCTTTGAGTCCCGCTCAGTCCGAGCTGATGACGTGTCTAGCGCCGCGTGCCTGAACGGTACCTGAATGGGGTCTCCAAACCCATTTTGCAATTACGGTAACTACGACCTTTCCACACCTCTTAAAGCTCTCTTGGCGCTTGAGCACTTCTGCAGCAAACGGGTCGGATTGGAGCAATTGTTGAGCAGTTACTTCACTTTGATGGGCCCCAATTCCCACGCAAATTTACCAGTTATCATCACAATGCTGACAGTCTTTCCAGGTCTGCGGACGCCGCTACAAGGCACTGGCGCACCCCGGAAGCCGCGTTGGCTAACCGGTCGTCTCCAAGAAGCCGCAGACATGAAACGGGTTGTCGAAACGGAGTTACAGTCATGGGGCGATTTGAAATCGCATCATTCGAGTCAGTCGAGTTCGCGGCGCAGGGCGGCGCCCCGGATGCGTTGTTCGAATTGGGTCTGATGTATTGCGCGGGCCGCGATGTGCCGCTGGATCTCGTCCAGGCGCACAAGTGGTTCAATCTCGCCGCCGTGCGGGGCAATGCCGATGCCAAGCGCTATCGGCTTGAACTGGCGGGCGAGATGTCGAAGCACGAGATCGCCGAAGCGCAGCGTCAGGCGCGCGAGTGGCTGTCCAAGCACTGAGACGTCTCTGCAGGACGGCGTCTCAAGCTGAATGGCGCTTTGCCGTTCAGCAATCGCCGAAGAAGGACGACAGGCAGTCCCACGTCTTCTTGGCTGCATTGCCGAGCGCGCTGCCGGCCCCCTCGATCTGATCCCCGGCTTTCTTGGTCTGATCCGTCACGGTCTTGCCGACGTTTTCCAGCCCCTTCTTGGTCGACTCAGCGGTTGATTTCGCCAGTTCCTCGACAGTCCGCGGCGGTCCCTTGGGCTTTGCCGGTGCAGCTTCATCCTCGACCGGCTGCGTGTCGCCCTGTTCGGGATCACCGGTCATGACCGCTGTCGGCGGATCGAGTTGGTCCTGTTGGACCTCGGCAGGCTGATCGGCGGGTGGCGGCATAGCGGCGGCATTGGGATCGATCACCTTGACCGGGCCATCGCACCCTTGAGCTGAGAACCTCTCGACGCTGCACCGGGCGTGTCCACCCTCTTGCGCCAGTTCCTTGATGCATTGGATCTGGTGACGGGGGTCGGGCGGCACGCCGGCCGCCTGGCCTTTCACCATGCAGCGATAGACGGCATCGGGCTCGAAGCACGCGACGCAATAGGCGTTCGCCGACGCGGGCTGGGCGCCGAAAACGGCGATCACGCCCACGGCCAATGCTGTGGCCAGCATTGGGGACAGGTCGACCGGGTAATACCGCCGGATCGGGCGAGCTGCGGCCTGACGCGCCATGATTGCCTTCTTCATGCCAGTTCCCTGCGCCGGAACATCGCCCGAATTTTGACCTACGCCCGCCGGGAGGCCATTGCCGATCCGCCGCCCCCACGATCTACCATGGAAAATGGCTCTGGCGAGCATCGAGATCGGACCGGGGTCCGGACGCTTGCCAATGCTTCGGCCCACCACTATACGGGTGCTCTGCCTAACGCGGGGAGACGTGGCCGAGTGGCTGAAGGCGGCGCTTTGCTAAAGCGTTATACGTGGAAACATGTATCGAGGGTTCGAATCCCTCCGTCTCCGCCATTTCCGCACACGCGCCCATGAGCGCTCCCCGGGGGCGCGGCACGCGCCGCGGGTCGCCTTGCTCCCGAACCCTTCGGGCTCAAGTACAAACATTCTCCCGCCAACCCCGCCATTTTGTGGTCTCATGTGCTGATCGCGCTCCGCCCACTGCGCGCTGATCTGCGATCAGGTGCGGCCTTGGCGTCGGGTCGCGTTGCATCCTGGCCCTTTGTGCAGGTACCCCGAATGTGAGGGGCCTACAGTCTCACGCTCCATTGAGGGCGTCCGGCCGGTTCATCTTGAGCGCGCGGCCCATTTGCCGGGCGGGCGCGGCTGTGGCAACACTCGATCTCAACGATAGAAGCGCGTCCTGGCGGTCCTGTTGCGACCACACCCACCGGCGCGACGTTCGGGAGACGACCTGACGTGCAAAGCCCAGCGGCGACTTTCAGCGCCTGCGGGATCCGGTGTGCGGCCAGCACACGCCGTGATCTCGACGCGCTCGTGGCGGAACTGTCCGCGGCACTTGGACCGGGACCCTTTCAGCATGTGGTGGCGTATTTCTCGGCCGACTACGAGATCGCTCCGCTCGTCGCCGCGCTCAATGCGGGATTTCCCGGAACACCGATTTCAGGGTGCTCCACGGCGGGTGCCATCACGCCGGGCGGTATGACCGAAACGGGCGTTCTGATTATCGCATTTCCACAGAGCGGCTTTAGGGTGCATAGCGGCGTCATCGAGAATGTGTCCGTGCACGGGGTGGAACGCGCCACCGAAATCGCCCGCAAACTCAAGTCGAGACTCAGTCAAACGGAACCCTCGTCCTCGGGTCCGCAAGCCTTCGCCATCATGATGGTCGACGGCCTGTCCAATGCCGAAGAACCGCTCGTTGCGGCGGTGCATTGGGCTATCGAGCATGTTCCTCTTATTGGTGGTTCGGCCGGCGACGGTTTATCGTTCCGCGGCGCTGTGATCGTGCACGAGGGCCGCGTGCTTGCGGATGCGGCCGTGTTGATCCTGGTCGAGACGAACATCCCGTTTCGCGTGTTCAAGACGCAGAACTTCGAACCGACGCCGATCAAGCTCGTTGTGACCTCGGCGGATACGGAACGGCGCATCGTGCGCGAGTTGAACGCGGAACCTGCCGCGCGAGAATACGCGGCGGCCATCGGACTGCTGCCGGACGATCTCGGGCCTTTCAGCTTTGCCTCGTATCCGCTCGTGGTGAAGGTCGGCGGGAACTATTATTGCCGGTCGATCCGCAATATGAACGAGGACGGTAGCCTGTCGTTCTTCTGCGCCATCGACGAGGGGCTGGTCTTCACCGTGGCCCGCCCGCAGGATATGTTGAGTGCCACGGAAGGTGTGCTTTCCGACATCAGCGCAGACCTGGGCGGGATCGATCTGGTGATCGGTTTTGACTGTGTCCTGAGGCGCCTCGATGCAGAAAATCGCCAGATCCGCCACCACATGGATGAACTGTACCGGCGCTTCCGCATTGTGGGCTTTCATACCTACGGCGAGCAGTTCAACGCCATGCACCTCAATCAAACGCTGACGGGTATTGCTTTCGGCAAGGGAGTGCCCACGGCCGCATGAAGAGCGACAAGATCACATATCCGATCCCGCCGCCGGTCGAGGGTCCGGCCTCGGAACAGGAGCGGCGGCTGGAAAAGCTGGCGCGGATCAATTCCGCGCTCATGCAGCGCGTCGAGCGCTCGATGGATCAGCAGGCGAACGCCTATTCGCTGTTCCAGACGGCGATCGGCCTGGAGAGCCAGGTGCGTCTGCGCACCGACCAGCTCAAGACGGCCCTCGATCGCCTGGAGCAGGCCAACAGCGAATTGATGCTGGCGCGCGATGCCTCCGAACGGGCCAACCGCTTCAAGACACGCTTCTTCACAGCGGTGGGACATGATCTTTTGCAGCCGCTGCATGCCGCGCGGCTGACTCTGTCGGCCATGCTGGACGGCGAGGACGATCCGGATCAGCAGCAACTTGCCGGTCAGGTCGATCATGCCCTGTCCAGCATCGAGGAACTGCTGAAGACAATTCTCGATCTGTCGAAACTGGAATCGGGTGTGACGGCTCCCACCCACAGACAGGTGGATCTAGGCGACATGTGCGCGGGCGTGGCCGGCGATCTGGAACCCATTGCGCGGACCAAAGGGTTGTCCATCGGCTGGCGTCCGACGCGTCTGCTCGTGCAGTCCGACCCGCTGATGCTCCGCCGTATCGTCCAGAACCTCGTCGCCAACGCGGTCCACTACACGAACACGGGCAAAATTCGCATTCTCTGCCGCCGCCGCGGCGACGCGGTGCGGATCGAGATTTGGGATACGGGCCCGGGCATTTCGCAGGCGGAACGCAATCGCATCTTCGAGGAGTTCCAGCGTGGCACCTCATCTGAGACGGCGCGCGTGGGTGGCTTCGGCCTGGGGCTCTCGATCGTTCAGCGCATGTCGGATGCCCTGGGTCACGAACTCAGCCTGTGTTCGCGCGTGGGGCAGGGATCGTGTTTCATGGTGAGCGTCCCCTATGTGGGCGAGCGTGAACCGTTCCGGTTGCCCGAGGTCAGCGCCGTGCCGGGTTATGGATTGCCCGCCGCCCATGTCCTTGTCATCGACAACGAACCCGCCGTCGTCGACGCCATGCGGGCATTGCTCACACGGTGGGGGTGCGAGGTGCGCGTGGCATCGAGCAGCGAAGAGGTCGAAGCGCTGCTGCTCAACGACGCGGAGTTCCGGCCTGATCTCGTACTGGCCGACTATCATTTGAACCGGGGGCAAACGGGCGTTGGTGTCGTGGCCGGCTTGCGGCGGAGTTTGAATGCGGCTGTGCCCGCCATTATCATCAGTGCGGACCATACGCTGACGCCGGCGACATTCGCCGGTCAGGGTCCGTTCGAGCTGCTGCGCAAGCCCGTCAAGCCGGCCGAGCTCCGGGCGCTGATGCTGCACGTCATCGCGAGTTCTGGCGAAGCCCATTGACCGGACAGCACGGTTCGGATCAAGGCCAGACGCGGGCGCGGATCAGTTGCCGCCGGTGATCTTGTCGAAGTCGATGCGGCTCACTTCGATGACGGCCTGCGTCCGCGATGCGACGTCCAGCTTGCGCAGGATTTCAGACACGTGCGCTTTGACAGTCGTTTCGCCGACGCCCAGTTCGTGTGCGATCTGCTTGTTGAGCAGGCCCTGCCGAAGCATGGACAGGACGCGAAGCTGCTGGGGCGTCAGCGATGACAGGCGGGTGGCGATGTCCGTGGCGCCGCCTTCGGCTGCTGTGGGCGGCTGATAGCCTTTGGGCAACGTGAGATTGCCAAGCATGACCGTCGCGATGGCCTCCGCAAGTTCCGGTTTGCGGGCGGATTTGGGAATGAACCCCGCCGCGCCGAGGGTCACGGCTTCATGAACGATCCGGGGATCTTCCAGGGCCGACACGATGACGATGGGCTGTTTGGGGTCGAGGCTGCGCAGTTCCAGGAAGCCCTCGAACCCGGACACGCCGGGCATCGAGAGGTCGAGCATGACCAGATCGTAGCGAACCCCCGTGCCAACCATCTGCTTGGCCGCCTCGATGGAAGACGCCTCGTCGATGGCCGCGTCCGGATATGTGGCTTTGATTGCCAGGGTCAGGGCATCCCGGAATAGGGGATGGTCGTCGACCACGAGAAAGCTCTCGGCCATGGATCGGTTGTCCTTGAGGAGGTGTGCGCCGCAGCGGCGAGCATCGGGTTCGACCTCTACGTGCGGGGGCGAGGTGTGTCAAAGAACGCGGCGGAATTGGTCGCAGCGCGCTGGTCGGCGCGGTGGACAAAAAGGCTATTGTTTTCAGACGTGTGGCAAAACTCCTCCGACCAAAGCACAAGGGGCCTGCAGGGCTTTGACCCCTCAGGGGCGCGCGGTGAGCGACGACAGGATAGCCGCTGCGGCGAAACTCCTTTGCCGCGCGCTCTGGCTTGGCTGGGATGGGCCTTTTCCAGCCGATGGCTGCTTTTCAAGCGGTTCATCAATGTGTTGCATCAATTCCGTCACAGTGGGGCAGCTTGGAAAGGTCGGTTTGCTCCTTTATAGTGCCAACGTCAGGGGCGAGGGGATCGACCAGGCAGCGACGACGGCGGACTGTTGAAACGGTCCAGCCATGCACCCTCGCGCGGCGCATCGGGACACTGTGTCCGGGGCGCGGCACGCATTGAGGATGTGGGAGCACTGTGGGTATGAGATGTAATCCTTGGCGCTGGCTTTGGGGCCTTTTGCTGATTGCGCCCCTCAGCTGGATCGCGCTGCACTTGCATCAAACCGAAATCGAGAATGACCTGCGGGCTCGCTCGAAAGAAGCGCTTGAAGCAGCCGGACTGTCATGGGCCACGACGACGTTCGATGGCCGCGATGCCTTGCTGACGGGCCGCGCCTCGGAAGAAAACGATCCCTCCAAGGCCTCAGATCTTATTCGCCGGGTATGGGGCGTGCGCGTCGTGGATGCGCGCACCGATCTGATCAGCAAGGTCGAGACGTTCGTATGGTCGGCGACCCGCAGCGACGGTAAGCGTGTGAAGCTGAGCGGTTTTGTGCCCACCGAAGCCTCGCGCCGCGCGGTTCTCAATGCAGCCAAGGCCAATCTCCCGGGCTACCGTATTGACGACGCCATGGAGCTGGCACGCGGTTCACCGGATCGCGACGTGTTTATTGGTGGTGTCGGTTTTGCGCTGAAGCAGCTCGCCGCGCTGAAGGAAGGTAATGTCGAACTGGCCGGCACCACGTTGTCGATTGCCGGGCAGACACCCGATCAGACGAGTCTCAAGACCATCCGTTCGCGTCTGAAGACAGCGCTGCCCCAGGGCATTGTGCTGGGCCGCGACGCACTGACGGGACCGGTAATCGCGAATTACGCCTGGGATGCCGCGCTCATGGGCAATCAGGTCGTCATGTCGGGCTATGTGCCGTCGGCCTCCGTGCGGGATGCGCTGTTTCAAAAGGCGAAGTCGCTCTTTCCCCGCCACGCGGTCGTGGATCGCGTCGAGGTCGGCGAGGGTGCGCCCGAAGGGTTTGCATCGGCAGCCGCCGCCAGTCTCGAACAGCTCAACCAGTTGAAGGATGGCCGCGCCACGCTGGCCGGCAAGGCGTTCACGCTCAAGGGGCGGGCCCAAGACCAGGCCCGCGCCAACGCCGTTGAGCGCAGCTTCGCGGCGGCCATTCCCGCGCCGCTTTCGGCCACGAGTGCCATCACATATCCGCCCCCGCCGCCTCCTCCGGCACCGGCAGCACCCGAACCGGCTCCCGCTCCGCCGGCTCCCGTCGCGGCGGCGCCTGCACCGGCCCCCGTCATTGCGCCGGGGCCCTACATCACCACAGCCTCCATCGCCGATGGCGAGTTGGAGTTGACGGGCTCGGTTCCAAGCGAGGACGCACGGATTGCCGTCGTCGCCGCCGTTCGCGAGCGGTTCCCCGATGTGTCGATCAAGGACAGCCTGGACGTCCGTTCCGGCGCCGCCGAAGGGTGGCAGGGCTGCCTCCTGGCGGGCCTCAGAGGTTTGGGACAACTCACACAAGGATCGCTCACGCTGAGCGGGCTCAGCCTCAGTGTCATGGGGAGCACGGACGACGATCGCATTGCCGAAGCGGTTCCAGGCGAAATTCGTGGCGTGTCCACGAGCGACTGCCTGACCGTTGTGAACGTCGAGAGCACGGGCCGCGTGCAGGCAGAGGCCAAGCGCCTCGCCGAAGCGGAAGCGCGTCTGGCGGCGGAAGAGGAAGCCAAGCGGAAGGCCGAGGAAGAGGCCCGGATCGCGGCTGAAGCCGACGCCCGCCGGAAGGCCGCCGAAGACGAGGCACGCCGGAAGGCCGAGGAAGAAGCGCGCGCCAAAGCCGCCGCGGAGGAACGCCGGGCCGCAGCCCGCACCGAGGCCGCGCGTTGCGAGCAACTCCTGTCCGATGCCGCGGGCGCAGGCGTCATCAATTTCCAGCGCGCGTCCGCGGATCTTGATGGCCGCAGCAGGCCGACGCTCGACCGGCTGGCGAAGATCATGAACGACTGTCCGAGTTTCCGCGTCAGCATCGAGGGACATACGGATTCGGAAGGCATCCCCGAGCGCAACAATCCGCTTTCCGAGCGGCGCGCGCAGGCCGTACTCACGTATCTGAGTGAGGCCGGGGTCGATGCCTCGCGGTTGAGCGCCGTCGGATACGGCGCGGAGCGGCCGATCGCCGACAACGCCACGGCGGAGGGACGGGCCAAGAACCGGCGGATCGAGTTCAAGGTGATTGCGGAATAGTGGGCCGTCTGACACGGCTCGCTCAGGAGCCGTCGAGACGCGAGGGAGTTCGAGATGGATTATCTGCTGATCAAGTTGATGTGGTACGTGCTCGGCGCCTTTGCGTTCGGGCTGTTTATGGGATGGGTCTCGTGCGGCGAGGCAGAGGAATAATGACTGGCCAACGCCCTGGGCTTCGCACGACGAAGGAGTAGCATTGTATGATTACCCTGGCCCTGCAGATCTTCCTGCTGTTGCTGTCGGCCTTTCTCGCGGGATGTTTGCTGGGCTGCATGCTCCGGCGGATGTTCCATGACTCGCGTGCAGACCAGCCTGTGGAAAACATGGCCACGACGGCGGTGGCAACCGCATCGCCCGCGCCTGTCCTGCGTCCGACGACGCCTGAAGCCGCGCGCTTCGAACGGGCCCTGACCGGCCGCGAGGCGTCAGCGACGTCCAATGCGCGCTCCGAGCCCGTCGTCGAAGTGCGTCAGCGCACGCCCGACCCCGCACCGCCGCCCCCCGCCGCACCCGTGGCTCCCCAGCAGGTAACGCAACGGCCCGAAACTGTCAGGCCCGCCGCATTGGCACCGGCAACGATCGAAATCGTCAAGGCAGCACCTACGCCCGCTCCGGAGCCCGCTCCCGTTGCCGCACCTGAGATCGTCACGCCGCCGGATCGTGCGAATGTCGTCTCGTCGTCGGCCCCGGCGTATCAGCCCTCCACCGACCCCGCGCCCGTGCCGCTTGCCCCGGCCGGCTATACCCTCGACCTTCCGCTTGATCCGGCTCCGGCACCTCCGGCTCCGGCCGCAGCGCCACCAGCCCCGCCGGCCAAGGATCCTGCAGCGGTCCGGGATGACAGCGCATCGGCGGCCGCCAGCTATACGGCGATTGCTGCGGCATCGGCTGCGGCTGCTGGCATTGCCGCCGCATCCAAGCCGTCCGCACCAGAACCCACCCCCGCGCCTCCCACGTTCGCGGCAAAGCCGTCGCCCCCCGCCGACGATCTGAAGCGGATCCGCGGCATCGATACGGCCCTTGAAAGCCGGCTCAATGCAGTTGGTGTACACCGCTATGCCGACGTGGCCGGATGGACCACGGACGACGTCGCGCGGATGAGCCAGTCGCTGGGTCTCGTCGGACGGATCGAACAGGAGAACTGGATCGAGCAGTCGCAGATCTTGGCGCGCGGCGGAGAGACCGACTATTCGCGCCGCCAACGGATTGCGTCATCGACGGCCGCCGCGTCGGCGGCCTCGACGGGTGCCGCCGCGGCCTCAGCCGCGGCAAGTGCCACCGCACAGGCAAGCGCCGGGCCGGACCGGCTAACGCGCATCATCGGCATCGATGCGGAGTTGGAGAAGGCGCTCATCGGCATGGGCGTAACGCGCTATGCCGATATTTCGCGCTGGTCGTCATCCGATATCGAGAAGGTGGAAGGCACGCTTGGATTGCCGGGCCGCGTCGGTCTGGACAATTGGGTCGAACAGGCCCGCGTGCTGGCACGTTATGCCGGCGAGACCGAGACACCCGCCTCGCGTCCTGTGCGGCTCGCCGATGCGATCCGCGAAAACAAGGATACGGCTGCGAAGGCCGCCGCCGCGCCTCAGTCGCCGCGCGGCGAACTTGCGGGCCTCCGCTCGGTGAGGTCGGAAGCTCTGCGCTCCGAACCGCCCCTGGCCGGCGATCGCACCGACGATCTGAAACGGATTCGCGGTGTCGGTGTATTGATTGAGAAACGCCTGAATTCACTGGGGATCGTCTCCTACGAACAGATCGCCAACTGGACCGGTGCCGATATCGACCGCATCAGCACGATGCTCGACTTCAAGGGCCGTATCGAGCGCGAGAACTGGATCGAGCAGGCACGCATTCTGGCATCGGGCGGCCAGACAGAATTCTCACGCCGCGTCGATCGCGGTGAGGTGGATAGCAGCCGCGAAAGCTGACGTTCGGTCGGCTCGCGACAGACATCAAAAGCGACGGCGCGCCAGAGACGATCTGGCGCGCCGTTTTCGTTTTAGACAAGATGGGTTCTAGACCGGATGGGCGCCGTCCCAGCGGACGAGGAAGTTGGAAATTTCCGCGATCGACGGTGCGTCCCGGAGCCATGGCGCATGCCCCTGGCCGGCGATGGTCAATTCGGTCAGATCGCGATGGCGGCGGCGCATGGCTTCCACGGTCGCGGCCGAGAGGATGTCGGAGTTGGCGCCGCGGATCACCATGACCGGCACGCGGCCCAGGGCTTCGAACTGGGGCCACAGTTCGGGCATGGGCCCGTCGAGGACTGAGAAGGCCCGCGCCAGTTCCGGGTCGTAGCCGGGTGCCGGACGTCCGTTGCGTTCGTTGAAGAGTTGCCGGGCGATGAGTTCCCAATCCTCGTCGGGCACGGCGGAAAACGATTTGATGCTCATGTCGCGCACCAGCCGCGCTGCTTCCGGCCAATCGCGTGGCAGCGGTGTGCGACCGACATAGGACGCGATGCGCGTCAGGCCCTTACGCTCGAGGACCGGTCCGATGTCGTTGAGAATAACGGGTCCGACAAATCCCGGGTGCGCCGCGGCCATGACCATGGTGATGAGGCCGCCACGCGATGTCCCCAGAATTGCCGCCTCGGCCAAATCCCGCGCGATCAGGAAGTCGACCACGTCGTTCATCTCAGAGGGGACCGTGTAGTTGCGCCAGTCCGGATCGTGGTCGGACAGTCCGCGCCCGCGATAGTCGAGGGTATAGACGTCGCGCGCGTCGGGTCCTGCCGATAGCGCCAGCGCGAGCACATCGAAGTCGCGCCCATTGCGCGTCAAACCGGGCAGGCACACGAGCGGCCGGCGCTGAGCCAGCGACCCCTCCGGCGTTGCGTGATGGGCTTGGAAGCGGCGGCCATGGATCTTGAGGCCATTGCGCTGGACGGTGAAAAAGCTCTCAAAGCGCTGCTGCGCGACGGTCATGCCGTGGATCCCTCGCTTGTTATTGCGATGCTGACCCGACGTATTAACCAATCGCGCCCCGTCGCGCGACCTCAACCCGCCGTGAGCGCGCGTTTTTCTCAGCCGTCCGAGGCCGAGCGCGTCTTCTCGCCCGGTGCGCCGCCGCCTGTGCCGCTTGATGCGACGCGCGCGCGGTTGAGATCCCGCTCCAGCTGCAGCGCCACGTCTTCCTCGCCGAGCCGCGCCCGGTAGACCTGGATGTTGGACAGAACCTTGGCCACGTACTCGCGTGTTTCCTGGATCGGAATGCGCTCGATCCAGTCGATGGGATCGATCTTTGCGTCGCGCGGATCACCGAATTCCGCGATCCACTGCCGTGTCCGGCCAGGCCCGGCGTTGTAACCGGCCAACGAAAGCACGTACGAGCCGGTGAAGCTCTGCATACGGTCGCCGATGTAGGCCGATGCCATCATGGTGTTGTACGCGGGATCGGTCAGCAGCCGTTTGATGTCGCATTTGATCTTGTAATCCCGGCAGACGTGCTGCGCCGTGATCGTCATGACCTGCAGCAGGCCCTTGGCGCCTGCCCCCGAGACAGTATCGACGTTGAATTCGGTTTCCTGCCGCGCGATGCCGAGCAGGAAGGCGGTTTCGGGCGGCGTGCGCAGCGGCGCGTAGGCCGGGAAGGGATGGACCGGATAGCCGTAGGTGATGAGGTTATGGCCCTGGCCGATGGCCGACTTGGCGGTACGGACCGCCATCTGCGTATCGTTCATGGCTTCGGCCAGATGGGCGATCATCGCCATCTCCGCCTCGCTCTTCAGATAAAACCGCAGCTGCGTCAGGAAGGCCCGCCGCACGCTGCGGTCTAGTTTGGCCTTGTTGGCGATCACCGCGGCCTTGACGGCATCGAGTTCGTTGAAGCGGGCAATTTCGGCGGCACTGGGCGCGACTGGCGGCGTGACGGGAAAGCGCGACACACTGGGGTTGAGCTTTTGCTGCGCCAGCTGACCGTGGAACGTATCGGCGTAGGCCGCGGCGTCCGTGTAGGCCGCCTTCGCGGCGGCCTTGTCGCCGCGGGCCTCCGCGTTGCGGCCCAACCAGTAGGCGGCCTTGGAGCGGCTCAAAGGACCATCGGCGGCTTTGTGGAGGGCGGCGAAGTGAGGGGCGGCCATGGCGTGGTCCTTCAGGTAGCGAAGGGCCAGCCAACCGGCCATGAAGGCCTGTTCCTTGAGGGGATTGACAGAAAGCGGCGCGGTTTTGGCGACGAGTTCGTAAGCAAGCTTGGGCTTGCCCATCTTGAGGGCGTCGTAGGCGAGCGCGCGGCGTTCGTCCCACCAGGAATCGGGGTTGACGAGTACGCCATCGCCAGTCGGTGAATCCAACATGATACGCGCGGCCTCGCTAATCCGGTCAGCGCGCCGCAAGCTTTGAATGTGATGGTAGACGAGACCCCAATCCTTGCCGGCGTTGGCGGCCATATTGGCGATCTTTGCGCCCGCGCCGTCCTGTCTCAGAAACACGGCAAGCCGGGCGTTGGCGCGCGCGCGTTCCTCGTCGGGCAGAAGCGCGATCGTCCGGCGCGCGAATGCGGCCCGCGCCGCGCGCTGGGCTTTGTACCGCAGGTCGTCGACGATCAGCCGGTCGAGGCGCGCCAGATGATCGGCCGGGGTCAGGAGCTTGCCGAAGCGGTCGAGGAACCCCGTTTCGAGCGTTGCGGGAAGAGACATTTCACGCCACGCTTTGCGGGCATACTTGGCAGCGTCTTCAGTCTTTCCTTCGGCCATATAGGATGAGGCCAAAGCGGCGAAGCCAACCCCGTTGTCG
This sequence comes from uncultured Alphaproteobacteria bacterium, assembly GCA_963786675.1. GTDB lineage: Bacteria > Pseudomonadota > Alphaproteobacteria > Rhizobiales > Hyphomicrobiaceae > JAGVSR01. Next base: position 32,109 of record CAWAZY010000005.1, read on the forward strand.
GGGCCGCCTTTGGCGAAGTGCTGCCGGATTTGGGTGGATGTACCGCCTTGCGTGAAGAGGGCTTCTTCCAAGCGCTGGGTCAAAAGCTGCCGTTCGGGCCAGGCGGGGTTGGCATCGAGAAAGGCCCGGAATTCGTCCGCGGTGCCGTAGCCGTTGCGCAGGCGCAGCCACGTCGCGAGTTTGGCGGCGGTCGGATCGGAAATTGTCTTGGCGGCATCGAGGCCGGCGTTCAGCTTGGCGCCGCCGAAGGCTTTGGCCGCGTCGCGTAGGGCCGCTGCGTCCTTTTCGGAAACCGGCGTCGCCAGTACCGGCGCAATGGCCTTATCGTAGCGCGCCAGATGCGCCCGCTCGTCAGGTCCAGGGTTGAAGGGGCGCTCGAACATCGGCCGCGCCGCCGCCCCGCCCGGGGCCGGGTCCGCGGCGACGCCTTGTGGCACCAACGCGAGGGCCGCCGCGACCACCGCCACTGCGCTGTTGGGTGGGGTGAGCCTTAGTCCGAGCCTGCGCATCCCTGTGGCGGCGGCTGCGTGCTGCGTTCCGGCTACCCCTGAGTGATGTGCCAAGCCATGGGCCCTTTCTTCTATTCTGCAGGGTCCGTCGCCTTGCGATCCGAACATCGACCGCCTAATGTCGCCGCCGAAGGAACGGGCGGTGCGATCCGTACCCATTTCTCGTTGTTCAGCAACGTAACAATCGGGTTCGTCCGCTTCAAGGCGAAGCCGGGCGCCGGAGAGAAGTCCGGTCTGAACACGTCAGGCAAAAATTTGGAACGGCCGGGCAAGGACTTGGGCCTTTCCGCGGCGCAGGGTGTAGGAATGTTCAAGGGCTCGCTGACGGCGCTCATCACGCCGTTCAAGAATGGTAGGCTGGACGAAGAGGCGCTGGCCCGGTTCGTCGATTGGCAGATACTGGAAGGCACGCACGGTCTGGTGCCGACGGGCACGACCGGGGAGAGCCCGACGCTCGATTTCGACGAGCACAAGCGGGTGATCGAAATCACCATCGAGGCAGCGCGCGGGCGCGTGCCGGTCATGGCGGGCACGGGCTCGAACTCGACGGCGGAAGCCATCGAATTGTCCACGCATGCCGAGAAGGCAGGTGCGACCGGACTTCTGGTTGTCACGCCCTATTACAACAAGCCGACGCAGGAAGGGCTCTACCAGCACTTCAAGGCGATCAACGACGCGGTCAATATCCCGATCATCATCTACAATATTCCGCCGCGGTCCATTGTTGACATGTCGGTGGCGACCATGGCGCGGCTTTTTCAGTTGAAGAACATCGCCGGCGTCAAGGATGCAACCGCCAATCTGGCGCGCGTCTCTCAGCAGCGCGCGGCGATGGGGCCTGACTTCATCCAGCTCTCGGGTGAAGATGCGACGGCGCTGGGCTTCATGGCGCACGGCGGACATGGCTGCATTTCGGTGGTCTCCAACATCGCCCCGCGCCTGTGCGCCGAGTTCCAGAACGCCTGCCTCAGCGGCGACTACAAGGCGGCGCTGGCATTGCAGGACCGTCTGATGCCGCTGCACGACGCAATGTTCGTGGAAACCAATCCCGGTCCGGTAAAGTATGCCGCATCGCGGCTCGGCCTGTGCTCGCCAGAAATGCGTCTGCCGATGGTGCCGTTGACCGATGGCGCCAAGCAGGTCGTGGACGCGGCGATCGCCAAGGCGGGGCTCGTCACCGCGGCCGCCGCCGAGTGACCCCAGAACCGGCTTCGATGACAAGGATCCAGGGCCATGGCCGCCGCCAAGGATGACGGGCGCAAGCTCGTCGCCGAGAACCGCAAGGCCCGGCATGAATACTTTCTCACCGATACGTGGGAAGCTGGCCTCATGCTGACCGGTACGGAAGTGAAATCCCTGCGCCGGGGTCAGGCCAATATCGCCGAGAGCTACGCCTCGTTCGAGGACGACGGGCTCTACCTTATCAATTCCTATTTCCCTGAGTACCAGAGTGCAGGCCGCTTTTTTCAGCACGAACCGCGTCGCCGGCGCAAACTCCTGCTGCACAAGTCGGAGATGGCCAAGCTCTTCCAAGCGATCGAGCGGAAGGGCATGACCATCGTGCCCCTCGAACTTTATTTCAACGCGCGCGGTGTGGCGAAGTTGAAGCTGGCGCTCGCCGAAGGCAAGAAGCTCACTGACAAGCGCCAGGACGCCGCCAAACGCGATTGGCAGCGTCAGAAGGCGCGCATCATGAGAGACAAAGGCTGATGGGCGCGCCCTCGCACGCCAGTCTTCTGGCTGTCGATTGGTCGGCTTTACCGGTGCCCGCCAATGACGGCGCGGCCCGTCATCTGACGGGCAGCCGCGTGCCCGCCGTGGCGCTCACCGCGACGGACGGCGGAACCGTCGAACTGGCCGCCCAGTCAGGGCGCACGGTGGTTTTCGTGTACCCGATGACCGGCAATCCGGGTGTCGCCTTGCCGAAAGATTGGGATGCTATTCCAGGTGCGCGCGGCTGCACGCCGCACGCGTGTTCGTTCCGCGATCTGCATGTCCAACTCAAGGACGCGGGGGCGGACCGCGTCTTCGGCCTGTCAGCGCAGAATACCGGTGATCAGTGCGAAGTCGTTGGCCGTTTGCATCTGCCGTTTTCGCTTCTCTCGGATGCCAAGCTGGACCTCGCCATCGCAATGCGGCTTCCCATATTCGACGTTGACGGTCATACGTTACTGAAGCGCATGGCGATGATTATCGATGATGGGCGCGTGACGGCTGTTTTCTATCCGGTCTTCCCACCGGACCGGAATGCTGATGATGTGCTCCAATGGCTGAAGGAAAATCCCCGATGACGGCTTGGCCCTATCCGGCGCCCGACGACGACGGTGGGGCTGCCCACCTGGGTGCGGGCACCGTCGTGCCCGACGTATCCCTGCCCGCAACCTCGGAAGGGGATATCTCGCTCGCCAAGGTCCAGGGCCTCGGCGTGGTCTTCATCTATCCGTGGTCGGGACGCGCAGGCGTACCCAATCCGCCCGGCTGGGATGACATTCCAGGGGCCCATGGATCGACGGTGGAGGCGGAAGGTTTTCGCGATCACCACGCGGCGTTCCGTGCGCGCGGCGTGCACGTCTTCGGGTTGAGCACGCAATCGCGGGATTGGCAGCGGGAATTCGCGCGCCAGCTGAATTTGGACTTTCCGTTGCTCAGCGACGAGAACATGCACTTCGCAGATGCGTTAAAGCTGCCGCGGTTCGAGGCCGGCGGGGTGACGTTCCTCAAGCGACTGACACTGCTATTCTGGAACGGTCAGGTGGTGCGCGTCATTTATCCGGTGCACCCGCCGGGCCGGCACGCGCAAGACGTGCTGGAACTGCTCTAGTCGCGCGGTGCGCACGAATGAGGTTCCCAGCCGGGCCTTCTGTTCAGCCGCGACGGCCGCTCACATAACATCGCCGACGACGTCCTCGGCGGAGTGGCCGAGCTTTTCCAGACCTTCCTCGAGGTAATCGGCGAGCAACGGCATGCCAAGCAGGTAGGCCGCCGTGGAGTTGGCCCGTTCGCTGCGTGCCGTCTCCATTGCGTCGTCAAATTCTTCCGGCTCGAATGTGCCACGGCCGACCCACGCCAGGGCGACCAGCGCGGCCTGCTCGTCGTCATTGAGCGCATCTATGAAGCCAGCGATCTCGCCGCTGACCGGATCGTTGGCGAAATCTTCCAGAACAGCGGCTGGATCCTCGTCGGCATCGCCCTCGCCGGTGTTGTCGTTCCATGCCCCAACCTTGGCGCCGTACTCGCGCGCCTTGACGATGACGTGCCCGACCTTTTCAGGCGCGATGCCAAAGTCTGCGACCGGTTCATTGTCCTCGTGGGTCTTCATGTCGGCGCCTCGTTCAAACTAACGTGCAAGCAATTTAGCATGACGCGCGGGCCGCTTCATCTGGCGCGATGGCGCATTCGGCGTGACACGGCTCAGGTCCCGTCAAGATGGGCACGGACGGCGGCAAAGACGTCGTGGAACATGGGCCCGGTTAGGCGCCCCGTATTGGTGTTGTAGCGTGAGCAGTGAAAACTATCGAACAGTGTCAGGGTGGGCGACAGGGAATGCCGGGCACCATGGCCGAAGAGATAGGCTGACTTGCGCAGGCCCAAGGCCGCCAGAACCTGATCGTGCGCGATCCGTCCCAGGGCCACAAGAGCGCGCAGGTGGGGCAATGCGGCAATCCGCGCGGCGAAGAACGGTCGGCAAGTCGCGATCTCATCCGGTGTGGGTTTGTTCTGGGGAGGAACGCAGCGAACGGCATTGGAGATCATGCAGTCGATGAGCGTCAGGCCATCGGCGGGATCGGCCGCATAAGTGCCGCGGGCGAACCCGTGCGCGAGCAGCGTCTCGTAAAGAATGACGCCCGCGGTGTCGCCGGTGAACGGCCGGCCGGTCCGATTTGCGCCACGCAGGCCTGGCGCAAGACCGACCACGAGCAGACGCGCCTGAGCGGACCCGAACGACGGCACAGGGGCATTGAACCAATGGGGCTCGGTGATCTGGACATCGGCACGGAACCGCGCCAGCCGCGGGCATAGCGCGCAATCGGCGGGCGCCTCCGGCGTTGACTGGGCGGTTGACTGGGCGACTGTCTGTTGCGCACTTCGTGACTTTATAGCCATGAAGTCCCGTTAGCACAGTCCTCCGGCCAAGCCGAGCAGATCGCGCCGTGCGGGCTAGACCTCTTCCTCGGTGACGTCGTCGAAGTCCTCGTAGGTCACGGGTCCGCGCGCTGGGGCACCGTTCGACGGTCCACCCCGGGCCGGCACAAAGCTGCGGCCATCGCGTGGCGCGCGGGCACTGGCGGGACGCCCGACGATGCTTTCCAAGTCGGCGAGGTCAATAAACTGGTCGGCCTGCCGGCGCAGTTCATCGGCAATCATCGGGGGCTGCGTCTGCAAGGTCGACACGACACTGACACGCTTGCCCTTCTGTTGAAGGGCGCCAACCAGCGAACGGAAATCACCGTCGCCGGAGAAGAGTACAATGTGGTCGAGCGACTCCGCCAGACGCATCGCGTCGACGGCAAGCTCGATATCCATATTGCCCTTCACCTTGCGCCGACCGTTGGCGTCGGTGAACTCCTTGGTCGGCTTGGTGACCATGGTGTAACCGTTGTAGTCCAGCCAATCGATCAAGGGGCGGATCGAAGAGTATTCCTGATCTTCGACCAGAGCGGTGTAGTAGAGCGCGCGGACCAGTTGGCATTTGGCGCGAAAATGCGTCAGCAAGCGCTTGTAGTCGATATCAAAACCGAGGGACTTGGACGTCGCGTAGAGGTTGGCGCCGTCGATAAATAGTGCGACCCGCTCGGTCTGGTAGAAATGCATCTCGACGCCTTTCAAAGATTTAGTCTTGTTTTCAAACGGCTCGGTTTGTGTCCGCAAGCTTGGCGTCTCTCGTTTCAGGCTAACTGTCCGGCATGCGGGCCGGGTGCCGTTCGGGACGAGGCCAAAGCGAAAATCTTGCTCACGTGGAGATTGAGCATCCCGACCGCTATCTCCACAAGTAACGCACAGCGAGATTTTATTATTCCCATGGGTAATAAATGCGGACACGGGTTTGGTAAAGTGACGGTCCTGCAACAAACGCCGGGATGTTCAATCTGCCCACAGATTATCGTGCCTCGGACCAGAACGAAATGCGGCCTTCGGCGACGGCGATTTTGGCAATCAGGGCCTTGATCCCGAAGCCATCTTGTGCTTCTTTGGATTTGTTGGGCTGGGCAGGTGCTGCGCGGCCCGATGTTGTTTGGCTACGCGTGGGCGCAGTTTGTCGCCGGAGCCAATGATCATTTTTGCGCGGGGATGGATCGTCCGCCCCGATCGCTCCTGTCACCACGAAGCTCGAGGATGGATTCAGGATGGCTCGCGTCACCGTCGAAGATTGCGTCGATAAGGTCCCCAACCGTTTCGAACTCGTGTTGCTGGCCGCCCACCGCGCCCGGGCGATTGCGAACGGTGGTCCGGTGTCCATCGATGATGAAAACGACAAGAACCCGGTCATTGCGCTGCGCGAGATCGCTGAGAAGGCCATCCCGCCGGATGACATGCGCGAAAGCCTGATCCATTCGATCCAGAAGAATGTGGAAGTCGACGAGCCGGAAGCTGGGGCCGCCCCTGTTTTGGCCATCGAGCGCCGCGGGCCGATCCTTGGCCGCGACGATCAGTCGAGCGATACCCAGGTCGACGTTCTGACCGAAGAGCAGCTGCTGCGTGGCCTGGAAAGCATGACCCCGTCGGAGCCGTCGTCTGCCGGCACGGGTCCCGCCAACCCGCGTGAGCGGGGCCGCTAGGTCGGCAAGATCTACGCTGCGTCCTGGATTAGGCCTGGATTAGGGATGTGCACCGCTTTCCGGCGATGCGCGCATCGGCCCTGGCGCGGGGCCTCGTGGAGTGCGAACGGGCGCGCTATACTCCGGCGCGGCGGATCTGCTCACCCGAGGACCGACTGCAACCATGATGCGGCAATACGAACTCGTCGAACGGGTTCAGAAATACGATCCGAAAGCCAGCGAGGCGCTTCTAAACCGCGCCTACGTCTACGCTATGAAGGCGCATGGCAACCAGAAGCGTGCTTCGGGCGATCCCTACTTTTCCCACCCGCTCGAAGTCGCCGCGATCCTGACCGACCTCAAGCTCGATGACGCGACCGTGGCGACGGCGTTGCTGCACGACGTCATCGAAGACACCGACACGACACGCGCTGAGATCGACCAGTTGTTCGGCGCGGAAATCGGGGCCCTGGTCGACGGTCTCACCAAAATCAAGCGGCTCGATCTCGTCTCCAAGCAGACCGAGCAGGCGGAGAATTTCCGCAAGCTCCTCGTCGCCATTTCGACCGACATCCGCGTGCTGCTCGTCAAGCTCGCGGACCGCCTCCACAATATGCGCACTCTGGAGCACATGAAGCCGGGCAGCCGGCAGCGCATATCGCAGGAAACGCTCGACATCTATGCGCCGCTCGCCGGCCGCATGGGCATGCAGGCGATGCGTGACGAGCTTGAGGATCACGCCTTCCGCTGGCTGCATCCGGACGCCTACTCGACAGTCACTTCGAAGCTCGCTGACCTGCGCACCAAGAATGAAGGCTTAGTCGAGGAAATTGAAACGGCGCTGGCAGCCCATCTCGCCAATGTTGGCATCGAGGCGAGCGTCAAGGGACGAGAGAAAAAGCCCTACTCGATCTGGCGGAAAATGACGAACAAGCAGATTTCGCTGGAGCAGCTGTCCGACATTTGGGCCTTCCGGGTCACCTGCCGCGACATCTCGGAATGCTACCGCGTTCTTGGCGTGGCGCACACGACATGGCGGGCCGTACCGGGGCGCTTCAAGGATTACATCTCGACGCCCAAGCAGAACAACTACCAGTCGATCCACACAACCGTCGTCGGTCCCCGGCACCAGCGCGTCGAACTGCAAATCCGCACCCAGCTCATGCATCAGGTCGCTGAATATGGTGTAGCCGCGCATGCGCTTTACAAGGAAATGAGTGCAGGTGCGATTACAGTCGGCGGCTCGCCGACCTCGCTCGACGATAAGGAGCATGGTCCTTACGTGTGGCTGCGGCACATGGTGGAATCCTTGCTGGAAGGTTCCAACCCGGAAGAATTCCTGGAGCATACCAAGCTCGAACTGTTTCAGGATCAGGTCTTCTGCTTCACCCCGAAGGGCCGCCTGATTGCTCTGCCGCGCGGCGCGACGCCGCTCGATTTCGCCTACGCCGTGCATACCGATGTCGGCAATGCCGCGGTCGGGGCTTATGTGAACGGCCGCCACGTTCCGATCGATACGCGGCTGCGCAATGGCGACGAAGTGGAGATCAGAACCTCGAAGGGACATGTGCCGCCCGCCGCCTGGGAAAGCCTGTGCGTGACCGGCCGCGCGCAAGGTGCCATTCGCCGTGCCGCGCGCGAAGCCGTGCGCCGGCAGTACGTCGAATTGGGCCGGCGGTTGACCATGGCCGCGTTCGAGGCTGCGCACGTGACCTACGCGGATGAAAACGTCAAGCGCGTGCTGTCGAAGTTTCCTCAGAAGTCGCTCGATGAAGTTCTGGCGGCGGTGGCGCGTGGAGAGCTGCCGGCGGGCGATGTGTTGAAAGCGGTGGCGCCAGAAGCGGCGTCGGCGAACGCAATTCCCGCGGGTCTCGAGAATCCGCTGAAGGGCTGGCTCGATCTAACCAAAATTACCGGTCTCAGGGTGAAAGCATCCAGCGCACCGGCCGGGCGGACGGAGGCTGTGCTCAACGGCACGAAGAACCCGGCGGCGGGTATCGCGCTGCGCGGATTGAAAGACGACGTGCCGGTGATCTTCGAGGATGGCGGCGCGGTTCCTGGCGATCGCATCGTCGGCGTCTTAGAGCCCGGCACCGGCATCCGCATCTTCCAGATCCACTCGCCCCGGCTTCAGGAATTCGAGCACCAGCGCTGGATCGATATGTCGTGGGAAATCGACCCCACTAAGCAGGAGCGTTTTCCGGCGTGGCTCAGTGTGACGGCGCCCAACGAGCCCGGCACGTTGGCCAAGATCGCCGAGGTGATCGGCGAACGGGACGGCAACATCGATAATCTCAAGATGATGCGCCGCGCATCGGATTTCACCGAATTGCGGATCGAGCTGGAAGTCTTCGATCTGGCCCACCTCAACCGCATCATTTCCGCGCTGAAGGAAACTGCGGTGGTGACGCAAGTGGAGCGCATCTTCTGATGAGAGGCGCGGCATTGCCCCCGACACCGGCGAACAAACGCGGAGCGCCGAGCAAAGCAGTTCGAACAGCATGGACCTTGTCATGACGTCATCTGGATCTTTGCATCTGCCGCTGAGGCTCGGTGTCAACATCGACCATGTCGCCACGATCCGGAATGCGCGCGGTGGCCGGCATCCCGATCCGTTGCGGGCGGCGCATCTTGCCGTTGAGGCCGGCGCCGACGGCATCACGGCGCACTTGCGCGAGGACCGGCGCCACATCTCCGATACCGATATCGCACGCTTGAAGGCGGAGCTGACGCGCCCCTTGAACCTGGAAATGGCGGCGACGTCCGAGATGCTGGCCATTGCCCTGCGGCATGTGCCCAATGCGTGCTGCCTCGTACCGGAGCGGCGCGAGGAGCGCACCACGGAAGGCGGACTGGATGTCGTGCGCGGCGGTGAGAACCTGAAGTCCATCGTCTCGACGCTGCGGGATGCCGGCATTCGCGTTTCGCTGTTCATCGAGCCGGACCCTCGCGCCATCGAGGCGTCGGCTGCACTCAAGGCCGATATTGTCGAACTGCATACGGGGGCCTATTGCGAGCGGGCGCTGGAAGACGACGCCAAGGGATTGGCCGCGGAACTCGCCCGGATGGCGAAAGCCGCCGCATTGGCGCACGAGGCCGGGCTTGAGGTACATGCCGGCCATGGCCTGACGTACAATACCGTCACACCCATTGCGCGCCTGCCGCAGATCGTGGAGCTCAACATCGGTCATTTTCTGATCGGAGAAGCGATCTTCGGCGGCATGCATTCTGCGATCCGTCATATGCGCGCCTTGATGGATCACGCCAGAACGGAGCCGCGCCGCACGTCCAGTTCCGTTATGTGATAGCTCCGCCATGATCCTCGGCATCGGCAACGACATCATCGACATCCGCCGGATCGCGGCGACGCTGGATAGGTTCGGCGACCGCTTCATCGACCGGGTCTATACGGATATCGAGCGGGCTAAGTCCGAGGGGCGGTCGGCGCGCGCCGCGTCGTATGCCAAGCGGTTCGCGGCCAAGGAAGCGTGTGCGAAGGCACTCGGTACGGGTCTGCGCCATGGCGTCTACTGGCGCGATATGGGCGTCGTGAACCTGGTCACCGGACGGCCGACCTTGAAGCTGACGGGGGGTGCTGCCCGGCATTTGCGGCTTCTGGTGCCGGATGGTTACGAGGCGCGCATCGATTTGACGATTACGGATGATTTTCCGCTCGCAGAAGCCGTTGTAATCATTTCATGTATCGCTTCCAAGGCCGCGGTTCGCGGGTGATGCGGCGCGACGAATGGACCGGCGGGCCGATTTGCCTGAATGAGGGCGAACCGGTATAGCGAGCGGCACATTTGCAGGGCATGATGGCGCGCCGCCCGGCCCGCTTGCCCTTATCCCTGACTTGGAGATCACATGAGTTCGCTACGTAAGGCCGATGCATCGCGCCACTACGGCTGGTGGGATACTGCCGTTGTCGTCGTGCAGGCACTGGCGATCGCCATGGTCGTGCGGATTTTCTTCTACCAGCCCTTCAACATTCCCTCGGGCTCCATGAAGGAGACGTTGCTGGTCGGGGACTATCTCTTCGTTTCGAAGCTGTCTTACGGGTACAGCCGGTACTCATTTCCGTTCGGCTACAATCTCTTTTCCGGGCGCATCTTCGCCGATGCACCCGAGCGCGGCGACGTGGTGGTGTTCAAGCTCCCGCGTGACAACTCAACCGACTACATCAAGCGCGTGATCGGGCTCCCAGGCGACGAAGTCGAAATGCGCGCGGGACAGCTGTTCATCAATGGCAAGGGCGTGCCCAAGGTTGCCAAGGGCAGCTTCACGACGCCCGATGAAGATGGTGCCGTCGAAGAGATCTCGACGTTCGAGGAAACGCTCCCCAATGGCGTCAAGTACACCGTTCTTGATGCTGAGCAGAACGCACCGTTCGACAATGTCGGGCCCTACAAGGTCCCCGACGGCCACTACTTCATGATGGGTGACAATCGCGACAATTCCACCGACAGCCGGGCTCTCTGGGCTGTCGGTTACGTCCCGGCGGAAAACCTGGTCGGCCGCGCCGAAGTCATCTTCTTCTCAGCGGCGGTGGACGAGCCGAACGCGCTGCGCTGGACCAGTCCGTGGACATGGCCCTTCGATATCCGCTGGAGCCGCTTCTTCAATTTGGTGCGCTGACGGAGCTCATGTTCAGGGCGCGCAAATTCAAGGAACTGGAAAAGCAACTCGGGTACCGCTTCAAAAACGAGTCCCTGCTGGAGTGTGCGCTGACACACGCGAGTGTGCGCGGCGGCAAGCCGGTGCGCGCGGACAATGAACGGCTGGAGTTTGTCGGAGACCGGGTGTTGGGTCTTGCCATCGCCGGGTTTCTGAACGAGAGCTTTCCTCACGCCAAGGAAGGCGAACTCGCCCGGCGTTACAACAGCCTCGTCAGAGGTGAGACGTGCGCCCGCATCGGCCGCGCGCTGGAGATCGGCCCGCGGCTCATTTTGTCAGAGGCCGAATCCCAGAGTGGCGGACGCGACAAGGATACGATCCTCGCCGATGCGATGGAGGCGATCCTCGGCGCGATCTTCATCGAGGCGGGCTTTGACGCGGCGCGTGGCTGCGTTCTGAAACTGTGGCAGCCGTTACTGCATGAGCAGCGCCCCCAGGTGGCTGCCGACGCCAAGACGGCCTTGCAGGAATGGGCGCAGGGGCGGGGGCTCGCGCTGCCGCATTATTCGGTCGTCTCGCGGGAAGGGCCCGACCACGCGCCGATGTTCACCGCCGAGGTGCGAGTCCGGCCGTTGGAGCCCGCGCGCGGCGAGGGAACGTCGAAGCGGCTTGCCGAACAGGCCGCCGCAGCCTCATTGTTGGAACGTGAAGGCGTCGTTGAAAGGAAACCCAATGTCTGAGGCTGGCGCTCCTGTGCCACCGCCGCCGACCGACGAAAACCGCCGCTGCGGCTTTATCGCCATCATCGGTGCGCCGAACGCGGGCAAGTCCACACTCGTCAATGCCCTCGTCGGCGCGAAGGTTTCCATCGTCTCGCATAAGGTGCAGACGACGCGCGTCCCCGTGCGCGGGATCGCCATAGACGGGGCCAGTCAGCTGGTCTTTATCGATACGCCCGGAATTTTCCAGCCCAAGCGCCGCCTCGACAGGGCCATGGTGGATGCGGCATGGGGCGGGGCACATCATGCCGACGTGGTGGCGCTGATGGTCGATGCCGCCAAGGGCGCCGATGAAGATGTGAAACGCATCCTGGAAAGGCTTGCCGACACCAAATTACCAAAGCTCCTGATCCTCAACAAGGTGGACCGGGTGACGGACAAGGACTGGATGTTGCCGCTGGTCAAGCAGCTGACCGCGCGCATCACCTTCGACCGGGTATTCATGATTTCCGCGCTCGACGGCAGTGGCGTCGCTGATCTCAAGGCGCACCTCGCCAGTCTGATGCCGCTCGGGCCGTGGCACTACCCGGAAGATGAAATTTCCGACGCGCCCTTGCGGATGCTCGCCTCCGAGATCACGCGCGAGAAGATCTACAAGTATTTGCACGAAGAATTGCCCTATTCCGCGACCGTCGAGACCTCGGACTGGAAGAACTTCAAGAACGGTTCGGTGCGCATCGAACAGACGATCTACGTCGAGCGCGCCAGCCAGAAGGCCATTGTGCTGGGCAAGGGCGGCCAGACGATCAAGCGCATCTCCAGTGAATTGCGGGCCGAACTTTCTAAAATCATCGAGAACGACGTGCATCTCTTCCTGTTCGTGAAGGTCCGTGAAAACTGGGGCAGCGACCCGGAACGCTACCGTGAAATGGGACTGGATTTTCCCAAGGATTGAAGGGCGGGCGCGCCATGATCAAGATGGGATCTCTCATGCGCCCGCTATGTGCTGCTTTGCTAGTCGGGCTGTCTGGACCTTCCCCGGTCGAGGCCGCCGTGCGTCAGTGCACCCAAAGGATTTCGAGCGAACTGACGCAAGCACCCACCGAACGTGAGGCCCACCGTCACGCGATTGCCAGCTGGACCGCGCGGGCCAAGGCGGCTGGCATCGCCCACCCGGCTTGGCGCATCGCGTCTCAGAAGCTGATGAAATGCCTGCCGGCCGCGTCAGGTTTTGAGTGCATCGCCATCGCGCGAGCCTGTACGATCCGCCCGTCGGCGCCTCGCGTCAGGCCGCGCGGCCCCAAGCGCGACATCTAAAGGATCACACGACCCGCATGGAATGGAGTGACGAAGCGATCGTTGTCGGCGTGCGGCCACACGGGGAGACCGCCGCGGTGGTGGAGCTGTTTACGCGCTCCCACGGCCGGCACATGGGTCTGGTTCACGGCGGGCGGTCGCGCAAATCACGCCCCGTGCTGCAGATCGGCAATCATGTCGATGCGACCTGGAAGGCGCGTCTGTCGGAGCATCTCGGTCACGCGACGCTGGAACTGCGCCGGGGTTATGCGGCGGCCGCCATGGACGATCCGCCGGCACTGGCAGCTCTCTCGTCGTTGTGTGCGTTGTCGCGCCTGCTCCCCGAACGCGATCCCCATCCCGCGCTCTACGAGGTCACGCTCTTCGTCTTGAGTTTTCTCGACGATCCGACGGTGTGGCCGGCGCTTTACGTGCGCTGGGAGGTGGCGCTGCTGCAGGACCTCGGCTTTGGCCTGGACTTGTCGGCGTGCGCGGCAACCGGCGCCAACGATCAGCTGATCTATGTGTCGCCCAAATCGGGCCGTGCGGTTTCGGCGTCCGCCGGCGAGCCCTATCGCGATCGGCTCCTGCCGCTGCCCGCGTTCCTCACCAAGGCCCGTCAGGCCGAGGTCACGGACGTGGATGTGCGCCATGGGCTCGATTTGACGGGGCATTTCCTGGAGAGCCGGGTCCTGTCGGCACGCGGGGAGACGCTGCCTGAATCGCGCGGGCGCATTCTGGGCGCGCGTATCGGCTAAGTTCAGTCCGCCGTCTCTCGGGCCGAGAGCACCACGTCGAGGCCCGACTTGGCATCGCCCGACAGCGTGTAGACCGTCTTGTCGGCGGCCTCGAACTGGGATTTGACCTTACGCGGACCGGGTGTTTCGAAGGCCAGCGTGCCCGGGTTACATGACGTGTGGGTCACCGCCATGCGCGGCTCGATGGTGTGGCGCTCGCCCGCGAATTCGTAACCAACCTTGGCTTTCGACGTGTTGGCGATCTGGAACGTGATTTCCGCCGTCTGAGGCCGGGCAAAGAGCTGGACCGAAATGTACTTCGGGTCCTTGTCGGGCGCCTTCGCCACCCCGACACCGATCTCCGTCACATGGGGCGCCAGCAGGTTCTTCTTATGGGAGGGCGAGTTGATCCAGCCTTCGAAGGATTTCTTGGCCAGGTCCCGGCTTTCGAACCCGCGGCTGTCCAGGTGCAAGGCTAGGTTCTCCGCCACACTGCACCAGGCGTAGCCTGCAGCCTTCACCCGGTCGCCGGCCTCACGTCCGTCCGCCGTGTGGGAGAACGTGCCGCTCTGGGCGAGGTAGGCGGCATAGGCGCGCGCGGCCTTAGCCAGCGGCGCGCTGGGGCGGACTTCGCCCAGCGTGTTCTGGCGGCGGTAGGCGTTGGTCATTTCGATCACCGCCGCCTCGACGGCGGGGATATCGGGCAGGGGCATGGATCAGACCACCCTCACAGGTTGCGTTCAGCCGCGATTAAGGCCCTACAAAGTGGGCAAAAATCGGCAAGGCAACGAACTATCGGGCGTACGGTTCAAGTTCATCTCTTGCGTTGTTCACTCGCTTGAGTGCCGCCTCCTTCAAGCGCTGGACGGCTATGCCTTCGCTGGCCCATTTGTCTGGGTGCAATTCGCGCGCAAGGCGGATCCACGCATTTCGGAGTTCGAACTTGGAGTAGATTTGACCTAATCCCAAGATCTCACGCGCGGTTGCGCCGTCAGGCGGTAATTCAGGCCCTTCATGCTGCGGCGCGAGATTTATACCTCTTCCGGCAATTATAGCTTGCGCAAGTCTGTCCCCGTAAAAGTCAGACCATGGCCGGCCCTGGATATGAGACGTGTCGCTCGTGGCGACAAAGCCGATCAACCCAGACATCAAAAGGCTCAAAGCCAAAGGAAGTGGGTGTTCTAGAAGGAACAGCACGGAGTTAGAGAACGTGTGGATCTGGAAATCCCGTTGGGAGTTTGGCTGCGTCAAATACGAGAACGCAAAGTGCGTAAGGCCAAAAGCTACGCCAGACACGAGTGCCGTGACCCTGAGCGACCAGCGATAAGGAGCACTGGCGCCCCATCGCCAACGTCTCTCCATGCGTCGAATTCCATTCAGCTTACGCTTGGCAAAGGCCAATTTGTGATCGTTCAAGGCCTCTATTGAAATGATGAACGCGCCCCGAATTCTGTCGAGCAACCGATCTTGTCTTCGTGCATGGCGGTAGATGATGGCGTAGGGGACTAAGAAAGCCAGAGCGTATGTGCCGAGAGAGCCGACGACATGTATCAGGGGCGTTGTTCGACCATCGGACAGCCAATGAAGAAGAACGAAAAACGCAAAACCAATGCCTGTGATTATCAAGACGTCCCAGTGTCTAAACCCAGGCATCACCCGTTCAGCAGCAGAAGCAACGCGCCACCAGAGCCTATCCAACTGGGAGCCCATCCACTGGCGCGCTCTAGTAAAAAATCGGAATGATCCGTGCATCACCAACTCTTGACCTTGCGGGAGCTACCTGGGTCGGATAACCGTCCAGCATGAGCAAGCAATCGATTCCTCCCGCCGGCCCAGGCCCCATCGAGCCCGTCAATCTGAAGGACGCCCTCGAAGAACGCTATCTGGCCTACGCGCTGTCCACCATCATGCACCGGGCGCTGCCCGACGTGCGCGACGGCCTGAAGCCGGTCCACCGGCGCATCCTGTATGCCATGCGCGAGCTTGGCCTGGATCCCGACGGCGGCTACCGCAAGTGTGCCAAGATCGTCGGCGAGACGATGGGTAACTTTCACCCGCACGGCAATCAGGCGATCTATGACGCGCTGGCGCGCCTCGCCCAGGATTTCGCGGTCCGCTATCCGCTGGTCGATGGCCAGGGCAACTTCGGCAATATCGATGGCGATAACCCCGCCGCCGACCGCTACACGGAAGCGCGGCTGACGACGGTTGCCGCCGAACTTCTGGATGGTATCGACGAGGACACGGTGGAGTTCCGGCCGAACTACGACGGCCGCGAACAGGAGCCGTCCGTTCTGCCCGCCGCGTTCCCCAATCTTCTGGCGAACGGTTCGTCCGGCATCGCGGTGGGCATGGCGACCAACATTCCCCCGCACAACGCCGATGAACTGTGCGCGGCGCTTTTGCATCTCATCAAGCATCCCAACGCCACGGTCGAAAAGCTGGTCGAGTTCGTCCCCGGTCCTGATTTCCCGACCGGCGGCGTCATCGTGGAGCCGCGCGCCGACATTCTCGAAGCCTACCGCACAGGTCGCGGCGGGTTCCGTCTGCGCGCCCGCTGGGAAAAGGAAGAGACCAACCGGGGCGGCTATCAGATCGTCATCACCGAGATTCCGTATCAGGTTCAGAAAGCCAAGCTCGTCGAGAAGATCGCCGAGTTGATGACGGAAAAGAGGCTGCCGCTTCTGGGCGACGTGCGCGACGAAAGCGCGGAGGAAGTGCGCCTCATCCTGGAACCCAAGAGCCGGACCATCGATCCCATGCTGCTCATGGAGAGCATGTTCCGCCTGACCGAACTCGAGATCCGCTTTGGTCTCAACATGAACGTGCTGTCGGGCGGGCAGATTCCCAACGTGCTTGGTCTCAAGGACGTGCTGAAACAGTGGCTGGAACATCGCATCGAGGTGCTGATCCGCCGCTCCGAGTTCCGCCTGAAAAAGATCGAGCACCGCTTGGAAGTGCTCGATGGCTACCTGATCGCCTACCTGAATATCGACGAGGTCATCCGGATTGTTCGCTTCGAGGACAATCCGAAGGCGAAATTGATTTCCACATTCAAGCTGACCGACGTCCAGGCCGAAGCCATCCTGAACCTGCGCTTGAAAAGCCTGTCTCGGCTCGAAGAGGTCGAGATCAAGGCCGAGCACGACAAGCTGTCGAAGGAACGCCGCGAACTCAAGCAGTTGCTGAAATCCGAAGAGCAGCAGTGGGAGCGCATCTCGGACGAGGTGAAGGCCACCCGCGAGCGCTATTCCAAGAAGACCGAACTCGGCCGCCGCCGCTCGAGCTTCGCGGACGCACCGGAAATTTCCGTCGATCTGGACGAGGTGCTGGCCGAGAAGGAACCGATCACCGTCATCCTGTCCGAGAAGGGTTGGATTCGGGCGATGAAGGGCCACCAGGACGACCTCTCTAAACTCGACTTCAAGCAGGGCGACAGCCTGAAGCGCGCCGTCAAGGCGATGACCACCGATAAGCTCATTCTGTTCGCAACCAACGGGCGCTTCTTTACGCTCGATGCCGGGCAGTTGCCGGGCGGACGCGGCCACGGCGAGCCGGTGCGGCTGATGGTCGATCTGGAGGAGAACCACGATTTCGTGGAACTGTTCGTTCATGACGCGACCCGCAAGCTGCTCGTTGCATCGAGTGGCGGCTATGGGTTCGTCGTGCCCGAGGACGAAGTGATCGCATCGACCCGCAAGGGCAAGCAGGTTCTCAACCTCTCCGATGACGAGGAGGCCACGGTCGTCGTTCCAGCTGACGGCGATATGGTCGCCACCATCGGCGAGAACCGCAAGCTGCTCGTCTTCAAGTTGGACGACGTCAACGAAATGGCGCGCGGCAAAGGCACGATCCTGCAGCGCTTCAAGGATGGCGGGCTATCGGACGCGCGGGTCTTTGCCAAGAAGGAAGGCCTGACGTGGCTTGATAGCGCGGGCCGGACGTTCACGCTTCACTGGAGCGATTTGAAGGAATGGTCGGGCGAGCGCGCACAGGCCGGTCACATGGCGCCAAAGGGGTTCCCCCGGTCCAACAAGTTCGGACCGGCCTTCTAGAGGAGCGGCGAAACAGTTCCGCTTGGACCTGTGTCCCGCACCTCCTTGCCACGGCTCCAAGCCACGGCTACCAAACAAGGCATGAGGCTGGCAGGCGGACTTTCGAATTTGACGGGCGGGCGGACGGTGGCGGGGCTTGTGCTCGGCGCCATGTTCTGGCTGTCAATTTCGGCTTCCGCGCAGGAGGCACCGGGCTCCAGTCCACCAGATGCCGGTTCGATCGGCGCCAGCGAGCCGGCAGTCACAGAGCCCGGCGCAGCGGCGCCCTCCGAGGCACCCGCGCCGCCAGCACCGGCCGATAGTATCGCCGCATGTACAAAGGCCGATTTCGAAACGGTCGTCGATCAGGCGGCTGCGGCGCTGCGCGATCTCAATCAGCTCAATAAGCCGAAGTTCCAAGAGAAGCTGCGCGTCCTCAAGGACAAGCGCGCCTGGAGTGAGGATCAGTTTCTGAACGAGGCCGCGCCGTTCGTGAAAGACGAGCAGATCGACGGCTACGACGCGCGCACGCATGAACTGCTCGGCCAGATCACGGCCATGGGGGACGAGGGATCGGCGGCGGCGTCGCCGAACTGCGCGCTGTTCCAAACGCTGCGAGGCCACATGAACATGCTGGTCGAGACGCAGAATGCCAAATGGACCTACATGTTCAGCAAGATCGACGCCGAACTGGCGAAGTAGGTCTCGGCGCGGGCGCTCAGGTAGCCCCGTGCTCTACACCCGTTCCCAGCCGCTGGGGCCGAGGCGCTCCTGGGGCAGGAAGCGCGTCTTGTAGTTCATCTTCCGCGAACCCTCGATCCAATAGCCCAGGTAGACATAGGGCAGTCCGAGCGCGCGGGCATGCGCGATGGTTTCCAGGATCATGTAGGTGCCAAGGCCGCGCCGGTTCTCGGTCGGTTCGTAGAACGAATAGACCATCGAGATACCGTCGGAGAGCATATCGCACAGCGCCGCGCCCGCCAGCGGCCATCCGCCCGGATCGGTCGTCAGCGCGCCTTCCGCCGGCTTCAGGCGATACTCGGTGATCGATGTCTCGATGACGCTTTCTTCCACCATCAGCGCGTAGTCGAGCGCACTCATGTCGGCCATGCCACCGTCGGCATGGCGCGCATCGATGTAGCGGCGGAAGAGGGCGTATTGCTCGGCGTTCGGTAGGGCTGGAACCCGGCGGGCGGCAAGGTCGCGATTGTCTGCCGCAACGCGCCGCATGGATCCGGATGGGTTGAACTCGTCGACCAGCACGCGCACCGACACGCAGGCGTGACAGCCTTCGCAGTAGGGCATGTAAGCAATGTTCTGGCTACGGCGGAAACCGCCGCGCAGAAGATTGTCGACCAGCGCGGGCGGTTTGTCGGAGGTTAGGTGCGTGAACAGTTTGCGTTCGAGCCGGCCCTGCAGATAGGGGCACGGCTGGGCAGCGGTCACATAGAATTCGGGGAAATGCTTGCGCTGCTCGCTCATGCGTCGCGTCCCTCGATCACCGCCGCGTGCGGCCCAGTGGCCCCGGTGCTGCGGACCGCGCAAATAATCCTGGATGGTTCGCCGTGCGGCAAGCCGAATATCCTGTGTGTTGCGCCTTGGCCGCGGCATGAACGTCGATCTTCGATCCGGCGCGCGCCGATGTCATGTCGCATCGCTCGCCCGGTGCCGCTCATGATTTGTCGTCGCCCCGTCCCATCAGGCCGGCCGCGGCTGGTGGCGGCGCCGACGAGCGGCGCGGCGGCGTCCGGCCGGTGTTGCCCCCAGGGGTCGCCGAAGGCCCGGCATTGGCGGCCGGCGGCGGCGCTCCGGTCCGTTCGCGATATTGCGGAACGCTTTCGGGCACGGACAAGGGGCGCTGGCCGCCCGTCATGTCCGCTTCGGTCATGCCCCCGGCGGGCCGTCCCGCAGAGGCGAGACCCAAGCGATATCCAATGTAGCCGGCGATGAGCGCGACGACGATCAGCTGGAGAAATTCGGCGGTCGGCATGGGATGGGTTCACCTGGAGATGGGCCTTGCGCGGTTTGAGAAAACCACGCCGTCGAAGCAATCCAGGTTAGGCTACTGGTTCGTGCCGGCAAAGAAAAGGCTGCGAGAAGGCAAAGATGTCCTGCCCGCCCGCCAGCCACGGTTGCCAGTTATCCTGTGCAGACCGTCATTATGCGCAGACTGTCATATTCGGTTGTGGGCCGGGGCTGGTGCTCAACGCGCCGTCGCGATGGACGCGGCGCTGGCACTCTCGAGGGCTGGATCAATCGAGGCATGCGTCAACCACGCCAAAGTCCCGATTCCCAGCACCAGGATCAGGATGCCCAGAAGGGTGCGTCGCACGGCCCACCGCAGATTAAAAATGGGGGCACTGATTTCGGACGCACCGTCGGTGGTCCCTTGGGCCTGAATGCTCATGTCTTTTGGACTTCCCCCGGACGCTCGATCCGTTATTTGGCGGATCTCAAACTGAATTGACCGGCATGTCTGGCCCAACCGGTAGGGGGCTGTATCGGCAATGCGGGCGCCCCCGCCCGTTACCGACCATCGAACTCCCCTTGTTTGATCGGCGGCGGCGCTCCGGTCAAGCGATGCCCCGCGCCAACACAGTTTCAATTCTGAACAGTGATGCGAACGCCACGCAGTGGCGCCTCGCTTCGTTGTTTTGGGAAAAAGGCCTTCGCAAAATTCAGCGGATTTTGCGGCCGAAAACGGCGATGGCGGTCAGTGGAATGACGAGGCCCAGGATCACCGCGGTCATGACGAGCGCCGGCAAAGCCGTGTAGTTGCCCCGTTCCACGACAAAAATCAGGTTCAGGTACTTCGTTGCAAGCTGGCCGGCGATCAGCGCCAGATTGAGAAATGACGCCATCAGCGCAAACCAGACTGCCCGTTTTGCCGGCGGAGCATAAATGGCGATGAGGGTGAGCAACGGCACCATACTGAGGTGCGCCAGCGGCGAGGCGGCAGCGGCGTCCACAATGGCGATCGTGCGCGCGCCAAATCCCAAATGGTCCATCGTCCAAATGTCGGCGCGGTACACGAGCAGCAAGTTCGGGATCGAGATGATGCCGCCCAAAATGGTCAGCCACAGCAGAACCCGGGCTACCGGTACGCGGGTGATTGCATCCGACAGCAGCCACGCCGCCACCAGCGCGATGGCCGCACCAATCTGGCTGAGAATGCCGTAGAACGCCTCGTCGAAGCCCAGGACATCGATGGTGAACCAGCGATAGCCTTCACCGACGCCCGGCGTGGCGCGAAAGAAGAAAATGATCAGCGCCGCATAGAGGATACGCAGCCGCGTGTTCGGGTCGATATCCGCCGTGACGCGCGCCAGCATCGTCACGATGACGCCCAGTGAGATCAGGAACGTGAGTTCCTGCGCGTAAGGGACCCGCGTCAGCGAAAGGGTCACGATGACGGCGCCAAACAGGAGCCCGCCTCCGAGAATGCGCCAGTCGGTCGGCCGGCTCTCTGCGGTTTCGAGTTTGACCATTACGGCTCCGCTGGCCGATATCAGCGGGATGACGAGGCCCATCAGAAAGACCGTTTCATAGGCATAATGCGCAGCCAGCCAGCCGGCCAGGCCGGCTACCGAGAAGGCTCCGAGTGAAAGTGCCAGCCGTCCCAGGATCTGCACCATGCCTAGATCGTGATCGACATCCGGCTGCGGGCGTGGCGTGCCATCAGGATGCGTGCGGGCCACCACTTCGGTGCTCATCGCGTCGGCTACGACGTCCTGGATGACGACGCCGAGCACGGTGACGATCTGGGCTGTCACATAGAGCGTTTCAGGTGCGGCAAAAGTCAGCCAATTGCCCGCCGCACCAGCCAACAGAAGTAGTCCGGTGGCGATCATGCCGGCCCCGACGAACACATAGGCGCGGCGCCGGGAGCCGAGCAGGGGCACGGTATCGACGAGTTCGCCGAACACCATCTTGATCGCCCAGGGCAGGGTCAGCCAGAACTCCGAGCTGTGCCAGCGACGCGGGCGAGAGTGTCAGTTCCTTCTTCACCCAGAAGCTGTCCGCCACCGCGATGAGGCCGAGCGCGCCATAGGCGAAGTAGACCATGAGCAGCGGCAGATACGCCGGTCGGAATGCGCGTACCGGAGCCAGGACGGCACGCGTTAGGGCGGCCTTGACGCCTTCGGACAGTGTCGGGGTCGTCGCGATGGTCATGGTTATGAGGTCTTTGGTGTGATGCTGCGGAAAACCCGGCCCGGAGCCGAGGGTCAGAGGAGTGGGCGGGCCTGCCGTGCCATTTCGAGTGTGGCGGCATAATCCACTTTGCCTGATCCGAGAATGGGGATCATCGGGGTGACGAGCAACGCCTTGGGGACCCACAGCTCCGCAATGCCCTGGTCGCGGGCGAAAGCGGCGAGCGCCGCCTTGTCGGCTTCAGGCTTGTCGGTGACGAGCACGAGGCTCTCGCCCTTGCGCGGGTCGGGAATGGAAACGCAGACATGCGTGTTCTCCGGCCAGAGTGTCGAGGCCAGCGCTTCGACGGCCGCCAGGGAAATCATTTCACCGCCGATCTTGGCGAAGCGCTTGGCGCGGCCGCGAATGGTCACGTAGCCGTCGTCGATGGTGACGATATCTCCGGTATCGTGCCAGCCGTCACGCGGTGGGACGACAACGCCTGGATTGTCCGCCAGTACGTAGCCGGCCATGACGTTGGGTCCGCGCACATAGAGCCGCCCGCCCTCGGTGATGCCTTCGACCGGGTCAAGGCGGGCTTCGATCCCTGGTAGAAGCCGTCCCACTGTGCCGGGCCGGTTGGCGCCTGGCAGATTGCACGAAATGACGGGGGAGCATTCAGTCGCCCCGTAGCCTTCCAGAATTTCGGTCCCGGAGCGGGCCCAGAGCTTTCGGGTTGTTTCCTTGACGCGTTCGGCGCCGGCAACGACGAAGGTCAGCGAGTTCGAGTTCGCCGCCATCGGCCGCGCGCGCATAGCCTTGCAGGAAAGTATCGGTGGCGAGCAGAAGCGTGGCTTTGGTTTCGCCAATCAGCTTTGGAACCTGCTTGTAGTGCAGCGGACTGGGGTACAGCACCACCTTCATGCCGTGCAGCAGCGGCATCAGCGTGCCGGCCGTCAGACCGAACGAATGGAACATGGGCAGCGGATTCATGGCGATGTCGCGCGCCGAAAGCGCCCCGTCGGCATGGGCAAAGATTTGGCGGGCGTTGGCGATGAGATTGGCGTTGCTGAGCGCCACGCCCTTGGGCGTGCCCTCCGTACCCGAAGTGAACAGCAGTGTGGCGGTATCCTGGGGGCGCCGGTGCCGTGCACCCGTGGCAA
Organism: uncultured Alphaproteobacteria bacterium; assembly: GCA_963786675.1. Lineage (GTDB taxonomy): Bacteria > Pseudomonadota > Alphaproteobacteria > Rhizobiales > Hyphomicrobiaceae > JAGVSR01. The sequence continues at coordinate 55,068 of CAWAZY010000005.1, forward strand.
GCCGGGGCGCCAGACTTGCCAGCATGCCCTTGATTTTCGCCATGGTGCCGAGGTCACGGCGCACGTCCTCCAGATACACGATGCGCACCGTGCGGCCCGGCGCCCATTCCGTCTCCTGCAGTGTTTCGATGAGATCGTCGAGCTTGGCGGTATCGATGAAGCGGCGCGAGGTGACGACAACCGGCAGTGGGCCGGTGCGCGCGGCTGAGGCAATGTTGCGGGCGCCAGCGGTGAAGTTCAAAAGGCCGGCGGGCCGGCCGTAGGCATTGAGCCCGAACAGGGCAACGACCAACGCGTTGACGTTGGGCAAGAGCAAGCCGGTCGCCTGACCCGGCGCTGTCTCCGCCGCCAGCCGCCGTCCGAGGACCAGGGCTCCCAGGATGAGCCGCCGGTACGTCAGCGGCTGACGCTCGGCATCCTCCAGGATCACCTTGGCAGGTCCATACCGACGGGCAGCCTGACGAAGGGCTTCAAAGAGTGTCGAACGGCTGTCCGCAGGGTCGAAATGTCGGCTCATGGGGCGGCACGCTCACGGTTTTGCCGGTGTGGACGCAGGATGGGACGGTCGTGCGGGCGCGGATACCTGGTTCAAATGGATCGGCAACCGTTGCCGGTCCAGCCCTAGTTCAGGCCAGGTCGTGCGATTTGGACACCAAACGGCGGGTGCTGGCAACGCCCAGACCACGGTTCCCGCTGACCCAAGCAAGTTAGATCAAATACGATCGGTCAGATTTACGGGCTTTAAGGACGAATTCGATAGCCTCGTCTTACTGTTCGTTAAGGGAGATTGTGATGAGGCGCCCGCGGAGCTTCTTGGCCGCATGTTTGATACGCGCCCACCAGGGTCCGGGAGCCGGCGTTTTGCTTGGCCACTTCCGGCGCGACGAACGTGGTGTGACCGCCGTCGTCTTCGGCATTCTGTTCTCAATTTTGTTTCTCGTCGCCGCCATCGTTATTGATTTCACCCGTGCCAGTCACGAGCAGGCCCGCCAGCAGTATGCGACCGATGCCGCCGCACTCGCCGCATCGTTTCACTTGGGCTTGGAAGACGAAGACGAGGCCGGTCAGGCAACCGCCGAGCGATTTTTCGAAGCCAACATGGGATCGGGCACATCCGCCCAAATCTCCGTCGATCTGGACGGGCAGGCGGGAACAGTCGTTGCGGAGGCGAATAACAATTTTGGCATGACGCTCATGCGCGCCATCCTGCCCAAGGAGAAGCGCATTGATTACGTCCCGGTGGGCGCGCGCTCGACGGTCGTCAAAGGCAGCGGGACCATCGAAGTGGCGATGGTGCTCGACAACTCCGGCTCGATGGCCGGCACCAAAATTGAAACGCTGAAGTCGGCGGCGAACGATCTCATCGGCATCGTATTTGCGGGTGCGGAAGGTGGTGACGACGTCAAGATTGGTGTCGTGCCGTTTGCGGCAAGCGTGAACGTCGGCCCCAATAACGCCGGTAGCGGATGGGTTTATCAGGGTCCGGAAAGTTCGCTGCCGTGGCCGCTGTTCCAAGGCAGTGCGTCGCGCTTCGAAATTCTGTCGCGCATGAATGGCGCGTCCTGGGGCGGTTGTACTGAAGCGCGGACGTCGCCCTATGACGTCAACGACACGCCGCCGGATGCCGGCAACCTCGCGACCATGTTTGTGCCGATGTTCGCGCCCGATGAGCCCGACGATATGAATGCCGAGGATGCGGGCTACAGCACCTCGGGCGGCAATAGTAGTGGCTACCCGAACAATTACATCTCCGACTTCAACGGGACGTGCCCGGCTCCGGCGCAAGAGTGTAAAGCCTACAAGTGGGTGGGCGGCGTAAAGACTTGCAAAACCTGGGGTCCGGCGCCGATCGGCGTTGTCGAAGCGCAGACACGCGAGTGCAAATATCAGGGGTCCACGCCTGGATCGCCTGAGGGTTCCGCCAGTGGTCCCAATGCGTCCTGCACGACACCTGCCATACTTCCGTTGACGGCGGTCCGGCAAGACGTGGAAGACGCGGTCGACGGGCTGGTGGCGAGCGGCAATACGAACATCGCGGAAGGTGCCGCCTGGGGCTGGCGGGTGTTGTCGCCCAATCTGCCCTTCATGGAAGGCCGCGCCTACGACGATCAGGAAAACCGGAAAGTGCTGATTGTGATGACCGACGGTGACAACGTGGTCGCCAGCAAGACGCAGCACAACCGGTCTGTTTATGCGGCCTACGGCTTCGGGGCCCAGGACCGCTTGGGCACCACGTACACCCAAAGCGGTTACAACACGGCGGTGAATGCCAAGACCTTGGCCGCATGCACCAATGCTAAAGCGGAAGGCATCACGGTCTTTACCGTGGCCTTCGGAACCAATATCTCGGCGACGGGCCTCAGTCTCCTGCGCCAGTGCGCGTCGACCAACGACAACGCCTATATCGCCTCGGATGAGAACGCGCTCATTCAGGCCTTCCAAACGATTGGCCGGGAAATCGCAAAGTTGCGTGTCAGCAGCTAAGCCCGCGCTCCGCGCCTGCCGCTTTTCGTGCACAGCTTCGCGCCAATGAGGCTGGCGGTGGAGAACGTGCGCCGGCACATGCGGTTTCCACTGTCGTAATATTCTGAACTCAAGTGCTTTTTTGAATTCTGCTGTGCGTCGGACGTGCGCAGACGAACACCGTCTGCCGGTGCATGTCCTGTGGACAACATGTGAGCCGGATACGGGTTTGCAACAGGGCCACGCACAGGACGGTGGCAAGTGCCGATGAATTTCACGACATTGCACCTGTCGCGGTTCCTACCCATCCAGTCGCCGCGCTTAGTACCTGTCGCGTTTCGTTGGTGTCGCACCTGCTCTGGTCAGCGTTTCTGACTGTCGGCTTGTCGTGCGCCCGCATGCGTTCGTCGCGTTGCGTTCCAATTGAATTTTTTCGCGTTCAGGGGAGTGTCCGCGCCGTTGAGGCCGGATGCAGGAGTGGAATGTTCATAGTTGAGCTGCGCCGCTTGGCGCTTTGCGGACTTTGCGTCGCTTGGACTGCGGTCTTATTGGCCGGCGGCGCGTGGGCGGGTGGTGACGTGGAAGACGGCAGCGGGTCCACAAAGGCCCGCTTCGATCCCCAGCATCGCTCCGAGCTCTCGTTGCCCCCTTCAAACGGCCGTAGTGTCGAACGCAAGATTACCATCGGTCTCGACAAGTCCGTTCTCGTCGATGTCCCCGAAGACCTCCAGAATGTCCTCGTGTCCAATCCAGAGATCGTCGACGCGGTCGTTCAGACTTCGCGGCAGGTCTATCTGCTGGCAAAGTCCGTGGGCGAGGCGAACGCCTTCTTCATCGCTCCGGATGGACGCAAGCTGGCGCTTCTCGAAATCACCGTGTCGCGCGATCTGACGGTGCTGAACGACAGCCTGCAGCGATTGCTGCCGGGCTCCAAAATTCGCGCGGAAATGATGGGCGATACCGTCGTTCTGGCCGGTTCGGTGGCCAATCCCGTCGACGCCAATCGTGCAGCCGACTTGGCGGCGCGGGTCGTGAAGTCGAAAGAAAAAGTCGTCAACATGCTGGCGACGGACGCCAAGGAGCAGGTGCTGCTGAAGGTCCAGGTCGCGGAGATGCATCGCGACGGGCTGCGGCGCATTGGCGTTGATCTGCCCGGTGCGGCGGTGAGCGCGGGCAATTTCACCTTCACGAAGGTCATCCAGAACGCATTTCCGGTCACGAGCCCGCTGGTTCCGGCGGCACAGGCCATCGCAACGGGCGTCGCGCCGTTCGCCAGCGCGGGCTCCGCGCTGCAGCCCACGTGGGCATCGGGCGGCGATAGCGTGACGGCCATGATCCAGGCGCTGGAACGCTCCGGCGTTCTTAAGACGCTGGCCGAGCCGACGCTGACGGCGATGTCGGGTGAAACCGCGAAGTTCCTGGCGGGCGGCGAATTTCCCATTCCCGTGGCCCAGAACGAAAACACCATCTCGGTCGAATGGAAGCAGTTTGGCGTCAACGTGGCCTTCAAGCCGGTCGTCATGACCGAAGGCCGGATCAGCCTGACGATCTCGGCGGAAGTCAGCGAAATTTCCACCGAAGGCGCCGTGACGCTGGCCTCGGTTGCCTTGCCGGGCCTGAAGGTCCGCCGTGCCGAGACCACGCTGGAAATGCCAAGCGGCGCGACGCTCGCGATGGCCGGTCTCTTGTCGGATGAAACGCGTCAGAGCGTGGAAGGCGTTCCTGGGTTGAAGAATTTGCCCGTGCTCGGTGCGCTCTTCCGGTCCAATGACTTCCGCAAGCGCGAAACAGAACTCGTCATCCTCGTCACACCCTATATCGCGACGCACTCGCAGCCGGGCGAACTTGCCAAACCCACCGACGGGTACATGCCTCAAAACGAGCTGAAGGAACTGTTCTTCGGCAACATCAATCGTGTCTACGGGCACGGCGAAGATCCCGCCAACCACCGCTATCGCGGCGACTTCGGCTACATCATCGAATATCCGGGAGTAAAGGGATGACCGGCAACGCACACGTGCTGCAGGCCGCGCGCCGCCGCTCGCAAGCCACGATACGTCTGGCGATCCTGTCCGCCCTTGCCGTGGGGCTCGGAGCCTGCAACCGGCTCGACGACTATACCGCGGCGGAGCTGGGCGATCCGGTCAAGCGCCATGCGATCGGCTACACGCCGCATACGGAAGCGCTCTTTGTCGAGGTCCCGCCCGGTGGCGGCGGACTGAGCGCCAACCAGCAATCGGATGTCTGGCGCTTTGTGGACCGCTACCGCAAGGAAGGCAGTGGTCCGTTGAAGATCGCCGCTCCGCGCTCGGCCGGAGGATACCTGTCCACCTCGCGTTCCGTTCGCGATGTCGAGGACATCGTGCGTGACGCGGGCATCGATCCCGATGCCGTGCAGGTGGCGCGGTATTCCGGTACGTCGCGCGTGGGTCCCGCCGTCAAGCTCGCCTATGAGCGGCCGGTGGCCATTCCCCCGCAGTGCGCCGACTGGGGCACCGATATGGGCGAAAATCGCGAACGCCTGCCCTACAACGACTTCGGTTGCACCACGCAGCGCAATCTGGCCCTGACGGTTGCCAATTCGCGCGACCTGCAGGTCTCCCAGGAAGAGACGCCCCGGTCGTCGGAGCGCCGCAGCGCGACCTGGAAAGATTACGCGGGCTCTGGTGGGTCCTCAGGTTCCAGCGGCGGGGGCGCCGCTGGTGGTGTGGCTCCGGCCGTGGGCGGCGCTGCCGGCGGCGCGCCCGCCGCGGCACCTTAAGCGCCGGCAACGGTCCTGCAATTCTTGCATCGGCCGGGTCTTTGGACCCGGCCGTTTGCTTTTGAACGTCAGTGTTTCTATAGGCTCGCGCGGAGTGCCCTTCGCAACGGAACGACCGCATGACCGCCTTTACGCCGTCCGACGAACCCGCCGCGCCGCTTCGCCGGACAATCGCGATCGTTGCCGCACTGAACTTCAGCTACTTTTTTGTCGAGTTCTCGGTCGCGATCGCCATCGCTTCCGTGGCGCTTTTCGCTGACAGCATTGATTTTCTCGAAGATACGGCCGTCAACATCCTGGTCCTCTTGGCGCTGGGCTGGTCGGCCGCCCGCCGCCGCGCGGTGGGGCTGCTGTTGGCTTTGTGTCTTGCTCGTCCCTGGGATCGCGGCACTTTGGACCGCGTGGGAAAAGCTTTCGTCACCGGTGCTGCCCGACCCTGTCCTCCTGACGCTCGCCGGCACCGGCGCGTTGCTCGTCAATGCGTTCTGCGCGTTCCTGCTGGCGCGGGTGCGCACCCACGGTGGCAGCCTGACGAAAGCGGCGTTTCTCTCCGCGCGCAACGATGTGGCCGCTAACGTCGCCATCATTGCAGCTGGCGCGGCGACGGCCGCGAGCGCATCCATGTGGCCCGACATCGTTGTCGGACTTGGAATTGCGGCCCTCAATGCGGGATCCGCCTACGAAGTCTACGAGGCGGCAATGGGCGAGAGCGATGATGACGACGGCCCGGAAGCAGGCCGCGCCGCGCCGGCAGAGCTTTCGCCGCGCGCGTGACCGTCACGCATGAAGTGGCCTGGCGTTCATCGCATAAAAAGAGGCCCGCACATCGTGCGGGCCTCAGGTCTGGGCGCATCATGGGATCGAGGTGAGCCGGCGTCAGTTGTGCGTGCCGAGCTGCATGATCGGCTGGTCGGCTGTGGGGTCGGCGAAGCTGGCCGCGCGGACTGGTTGTGCGGCTGGCACCTCCGCGCGCGAGACGGTCGAGCCGCCACCGTGAAGCTTCTCGAAATAGGCGACGTTGGCTTTTGCCTTGTCCGGCGGCAGCGCGCCTTCGGCAATGGCCTTGGCCTCACCGGTTTTGCCTCTGAGCCCCAGAATGAGGGCCAGATTCTGCTTTGTTTGCGGAGAATTCGACACTTGCGTTGCCTGCCGCAAAACGCGCTCGGCCTCGTCGTGCTTCCCGTCCAGCGCATAGCTGAGGGCGAGATTGTTGAGAATCGCCGGTTGGTCCGGTGCATTCGCCAGGGCCTTGGCAAACTGGGTTTGGGCGTCGAGCTGTTTGCCGTTGGCCGATAGCGCCGCGCCATAGGCCGACTGGAGGCGCCAATCCGGACGTTTGGCGTTCTGGGCTCGCGCCAGCAGTTTCTCGGCCTTGTCGAGCTTGCCCAATTCAAGGGCGAGCAAACCGCGTTCCGCGATCAGCATGGGATCTTTGTCGGCCCCGGCTGTCTTGTCGAGAAGCTCAAGCGCGGCGGCCTTCTTGCCGGACTGGCGCAGTGCCCGGGCTTCGCGGATCGCCGCGCCGACCTTGGGCGAGACTTCGATATCGGGAAGCGAGGCGGTCGCAAGCGGTGCCTTCGTCACGGGCTCGACGCCCGCGGCCGGGGCTGGTTCGCTCAATTGCAGCGTGTTGAGCTGAGAGCCGTTCTGGGCACAGGCCGCGCACAGCAAGGCGGCGGCGCTGGCGGCAAGGAAAGGACGTGCGGAACGGAACGACGAAGCAGAAAGCAACATGATACCCCCCATGGCGCCTGCGCAGGACTGCTCCAGGACCGGCGACGGGCCGGTTTGGAACAAGCGAGGCACGCAACAAAGACTGATAACTCGTGAAAAGCGGAACGCGGCGACGGACGCGCACTCAACGCAACTGATGCCAGCAATTCGTAGAGAGATTCGCGGTGATCAAGGGGGGGTATGGGAGAACTGTCCCCGCTATCCCCAGGCTGGCCCGCGACGGCGGTGCGGAGGCGCAATTCGACCGCGGCGACCCTGGTGCCATCATGGAAATCCATGTGATAAGAATAGGTTGGGTTCGACTTGCGAGAAAAAATCCAGTGATCACTATCAATCGGCGGCGCGGCAACTTGGGCCTTTTGGCGGCAGTGGTGGCAATGGCCCCGCTGACGGCGGCCGTCGCCGGCGATGGCGCATTCTCGCGGGATGCGGTGTGGCGGTCGATTTTTGCCCGCCCCGCGCCAACTGAGACTGGCCAGCCTTGGGAAGACAAGCGCCGGTCGCTCGGTGCTCAGCTTTTCCAGGATCCCCGCCTTTCGGGTTCGGGGACGCGCGCCTGCAGCACCTGCCACCAGCCCGAGCGGGCCTTTACGGACGGTCTGCGCCGTGCCGCCGGCGCCGACGGGACGCCGCTCCAAAGAAACACGCCGCATTTGTGGAACCTGAAGGACGCCACCAGCTTCTATTGGGACGGGCGGGAGGCGACGCTGGAGTCCCAGGCCCGCGTGCCCATGCTGACACCCAACGAACTGGGCGCCGATCTCGCCCGGAGCGTCGCGCTGCTGGCGGCCGATGCAGAAACGGCCCGCGCATTTGCCAATGCCTTTCCGGATGATCCGGCCGTCTCGGAAGCCAACATCATCGCCGCGCTGACAGCTTACGAACGCGGCCTGATCTCGCCAAAAACTCAATTCGACTTTTGGGTTGAAGGAATTGATGATGCCTTGTCGGCGATGGAGAAACGCGGCTTTGCCATTTTTGTCGGCAAGGGCGGATGCGTCTCCTGCCATGGCGGGTGGCGAATGACCGACGATCAATTCCACGATATCGGATTGCCGGGGGATGATCCGGGCCGCAGCGCCGTTCCAGGCGGTACGCCGGGCATGGCGGCATTCAAGACGCCGGGGCTGCGTCAGGTTTCAAAAACCGCGCCCTATATGCATGATGGTTCGCTCGCCCGCCTCGAGGATGTGATTGCGCATTACGCCGGTAACATGCGCCAGCGGCCCTCTTTGGCACCCAATCTTGTGCGCGACCTGAAGCTTGATGCCGACGAGCGCGCGGCTTTGATGGCCTTCCTCCAGACGCTCTAGTTTTGCGAATCACGTGAGTCGCGCTGGCTGTGCGCGGCACGATGCTGGAAACATCAAAAGTTGGGCAGCGCTCCGGACGTGTGACCGGAATGACGCGCCACGGACTTTCGAAATTTCCAAATCGAAACTGGAGATTGCCTGCATTCTCGCCAAATGCGCGCAGGTAGAACGATAGGATTAATTCTTCGGCAAGCACTGCCACGTTTCTGATCTTGCTGATTTCACTGTTGTGACATACCATTTCACTCAACAACAAAAGCCAGCAGGGAAGGCGCCCAAACTTCAGCCGATCTCGTTTAGCGAGATCATAACTGTCGCTAGGGGTGTCCAATGCTTGAGCTGTTGGTTTCCTTCTGCCTGATCTCCGATCCCTCCCGATGCAAGGACGTCAGCTTGGTCTATTCGGCCGAGAACCTGACGCCGATGCAGTGCCTCATGGGGGCCCAGCCCGAGATTGCCAAGTGGGTCGAAGCCCATCCGCAATGGGCGGCGCGCCGCTGGACCTGCCACAAGGCCGGGCTCTACGCGAAGATCTGAGCCGCACACCCGCCCCGATGTCCCGCCGGGACTGGATGACCTGACATCCCCCGGGGCGTGCGCGGCGCTTGGTTCGGCACCGGCGCCCGCCCGCAAGGGCTTGATCCCTGTCAACACCGGCTTTGGACGGTTGACAGAGCGCATCCCAAGCGGCTCCTTTCCTGGTTTCTGCTATCGTTTCAGAGAGACCAGAGGACGCCATGACCGGATCAACGCCGCAGAAGTTCTCCACCCTTGCCGTCCATGCCGGTGCTGCCCCCGATCCGGCGACGGGCGCGCGGGTAACACCGATTTATCAGACGACGTCGTTCGTCTTCCGCGATGCCGATCACGCCGCGGCGCTGTTCGGCCTGCAGGAATTCGGAAACATCTACACCCGCATCATGAACCCGACCCAAGGCGCGCTGGAGGCCCGGGTGGCCGCCCTTGAAGGCGGCTCGGCGGCGCTGGCTGTCGCCTCGGGCCACGCGGCGCAGTTTCTGACATTCCATACGCTGCTCGAACCCGGCGACGAGTTCGTCGCGGCACGCCAGCTTTACGGCGGCTCCGTCAACCAGTTCAATCATGCCTTCAAGAAGTTCAACTGGAACGTCATCTGGGCCGATGCCACCAACCCGGCGGCGATTGCGGCCGCGGTGACGCCGAAGACCAAGGCGATCTTCATCGAGAGCATCGCCAATCCCGGTGGCATCGTCATCGACATCCCCGCGATTGCAGCCGTTGCCAAGGCGGCCGGTGTGCCGTTGATCGTCGACAACACCCTGGCCACGCCCTACCTGTGCCGCCCGAAGGAGCACGGCGCCGATATCGTCGTTCACTCATTGACCAAGTTCATGGGCGGGCAGGGCAACTCCATCGGCGGCGTCATCGTCGATTGCGGAACCTTCGATTGGCAGGCGGCCAAGCACCGCTACAAGACGCTGGTCGAGCCCAACGCATCATATGGCGGCATGGTGCTCGCCGACGCATTCGGGCCGATGGCATTTGCCATTGCATGCCGTGTCATGGGCCTGCGCGACTTAGGCCCCGCCATCGCGCCCTTGAACGCGTTCCTGATCCTGAACGGCATCGAGACCTTGCCGCTGCGCATGGCCAGGCATTGCGAGAATGCGCTCAAAGTGGCGCGCTATCTCGAAAGCCATCCGGCTGTCGCCTGGGTCAACTACGCGGGCCTGCCGTCTTCACCCAATTACGACACGGCCAAGCGGATCTGTCCCAACGGCGCAGGCGCGGTGTTCACCTTCGGTCTGAAAGGCGGCTATGCCGCCGGCACCGCGCTGGTCTCGGGCCTGAAACTGTTCTCGCATCTGGCCAACATCGGCGACGTGCGCAGCCTCGTCATCCATCCCGCATCCACGACGCATCGCCAGCTGACCGACGAGCAGCGGCTGGCGGCGGGGGCGGGACCGGACGTGGTCCGCCTGTCGATCGGTATCGAGGATGCCGACGATATCATCGCCGATTTGAATGAGGGACTGACGGCAATCGGCTGATGGCGCACGGTCCAGTACGTTTGGGCTACCTGGAAAAGAATTCGTTGATGGCAGCGGGCGCGCTGGGATACTGGCCGCCCGCAAGCGTCGCGACGATCAGCCAGAACGACAACAGCACGCCGCACAGCAAGGCGAGACCCGCGCAGAGCATCAGAACCATCATCAGAAGGTAGCGCCAGTCGGCGCGGAACTCGTCGCTCACGTGATGTTGGACGGCTCCGGTGTCACGGCGGCGATCCTTGCCGGCAAAGACGGCGAAATAGTAGTGCCGGCCCAGGAGGCCGAAGGTCTTGCGGATGGCAATCCGGTGCGGCGTGGGAGCTTCGAACGTCGCAGCACCCAGGGCCGCGATCTGCTCAGGCGTGAAGGACATCTGTACGTCGACGGGCATACGGGCGTAGATCCGCGCCAGAAGCGCGTTCTCCTCCACATATGTCACGCCATCGTTCACTGAGGCCAAGTCCCGAAGGGGTTCGACCGGGGTGGCGCAATAAGAATGAAAGCGCGGCGCCGCTCCGTGAACCGTCAATTTGGATGGTCACTTTAGCGAATAGCGACTAAGATTCTGTTGATCTGGGAGCTTGATAGGCAAGCGATCGCGGCCTGCGCGCGACCCATTGCCGGACAAAGGTTAGTGAGTTTTTTTCACATAGCTTCCCGGAGCGGGCTCGATGACGCCCAGATGTTCGCCGGGTTCGCGCGGCAGCGTCCAGGTGCCCGATTGCTTGTGCAGCCATTCGATCCAATGCGGCCACCACGACCCTGGATGCTCCTCGGCGGCTTTCAGCCAGTCGTCCAAGTCGCCCTTGCGCGGCTTCTTGCCAGTCCAATACTGATATTTGACCTTGTCGGGCGGATTGATGACGCCGGCGATATGACCCGAACCGGCCAGGACGAATTCCACGGGGCCGCCGAACAACTTCGCACCGATAAAGACCGATTTCGCCGGGGCGATGTGGTCGTCCCGGGTTGCCAGTTCATAGATCGGCAAGGTGACCTTGGAGAGATCGAGCGGCACGCCGGCAATCTCCATCCGGCCCTCGGCGAGATTGTTTTCGTTATAGTACTCGCGCAGGTAAAAGGCGTGGCAGGCCGCCGCGATGCGCGTCGAATCCTGGTTCCAGTAAAGAAGATCGAACGGGAACGGCTTGCGGCCCAGCAGGTAGTTATTGACGACGTAGGGCCAGATGAGGTCGCGCGGCCGCATCATGTTGAACACGTTGGCCATGCGCGACCCATCGAGGAACCCTCGCTCCTTCATGACCTCTTCGAGGTCGGCGAGCTGCTCGTCTTCTGTGAATAACAAAAGGTCGCCGGCCTTGCTGAAGTCAACCTGGGTCGTCAGGAAGGTCGTTGACTTGAACGGTGCTTCGCCGCGCGCGGCAAGCCAGGCCAATGTCGTGCCCACCAGCGTGCCGCCGACGCAATATCCAAGCACGTTGATCTGTTCGAGGCCCGTCTCGCGGCGCACCGCGTCCGCCGCCGTCAGAAGACCCTGGATCATGTAGTCTTCGAACGTAACGTCGGCCAGTTCCGCGCCGGGGTTCACCCACGAGATGACAAAGACGGTGAAGCCCTGATCGACCACGTACTTGATGAAGCTCTTCTGGGGCGTCAGATCGAGCACATAGTATTTGTTGATCCAGGGCGGAGCCATCAGGATCGGAATTTCGCGCACCTTGTCGGTGGTGGGTGTGTACTGAATCAACTGCAGGAGTTCGTTCTGGAAGACGACCTTGCCGGGTGTCATCGCCAGATTGCGGCCGATATCGAAGGCCGTGGCGTCGGTCTGACTGATACGCATCAGATCGCCCGAGCCCTTGAGGTCGTCGAGCAGGTGCGACACGCCGGAGACGAGGTTGCGCGCGTTGGTGGTCATCGTTTCGCGCACGACTTCGGGATTGGTCATGGGAAAGTTCGACGGCGAAAGCGCGCTCGTCATCTGGCGGAAATAGTACTCCGCCTTATGCCGGCCAGCTTCGTCGAGGCCTTCCGTGTGGGCCAGATTATCCTCGGCCCAGCGGGTGGTCAGCAGATAGGCCTGTTTGACGAAGTCGAAGTAGGGATTGCTCGACCACTCCGGGTCGCGGAACCTGTTATCGGTCGGCGCCGGCTCTATGACGGGCTCCGTTTTGGAGCCCATCATGCGCTGCAGCGTCCGGTTCCACAGCTCCGCGTAGGAGCCCATCAGTTCGGCCTGGGACTGGGCGAATTTTGTGGGATCCGACATCCAGCGGGCCATCACGGACGACATGGTCTCCGTGGCGCGGGTCATTTCGCTGGCGGCGGAAAAAGGCGTCAGCCGCGTATCGGACCGGTCGAGAAATTCCGACACGGCGCGACCGCCATCCTCGTAGGCCTTGAGAAGATTGCGGGTAAACTCTTCCGGGTCCGGGATTTTGTAGGTCGTGGGATCGACGACGGCTGACTTGTCTTTTGGCTTTTCTTTGGTCATGGGCCCTTAACTCGGTGCGCGGGCCTTTATTACTAGCACAGCGTCCGGCCCATTGGAGGACGACATTCGCACAAGGTGATGGAATGGCTTTGACCGTCCGGGGCGGCGGATTGCCGCCAGATTGCACTGCGATAATCCCCTTATCCGGGCTGCCTGATGGGGAGGAAGCTCTGGACTGGCCCCCACGGCGGGGCGTAAAGACGTGCTCCAGGCGACAGGATGCCGCCTGCCTTAACCTTTTGGCCCCAACCCCTTTCCCGGAGACCCGTCCGACGTGATCGAGGAATTCCACCGCATCAAGCGCCTGCCCCCTTATGTTTTCGCCGAGGTCAACCGGCTGAAGGCGGCGGCGCGCGCGCGGGGAGCCGACATCATCGATCTGGGCATGGGCAACCCGGATCTGGATACGCCGCCGCACATCGTGGCGAAGCTCGTGGAGACGATTTCCAAGCCGCGCACGCACCGCTATTCGGCTTCCAAGGGCATCCCGGGGCTGCGCAAGGCGCAGGCCGCTTATTACGAGCGCCGCTTCGGCGTGTCGCTCGATCCGGAGACCCAGATCGTCGCGACCTTGGGATCGAAGGAAGGTTTCGCGAACATGGCTCAGGCCATTTCCGCGCCCGGCGACGTCATGATCGTACCGAACCCGACGTATCCCATTCACGAATTCGGGTTCATCATTGCCGGCGCCGCTGTCCGTCATGTTCCGGCCGGAAACGGTGAGGAATTCCTGCGCGCGGTCGAACACGCGGCGCGGCATTCGATCCCCAAGCCGCTGGGTTTCATTCTGTCCTATCCGTCCAACCCGACGGCCATGGTCGCGACCCTCGATTTCTACAAGGATGCCGTCGCGCTGGCCAAGCGGCTCGGCCTGATCATCCTGTCCGACCTCGCCTATGCGGAACTCTATTTCGACGGCAATCCGCCGCCATCGGTATTGCAGGTGCCCGGCGCGATCGACGTGACCGTGGAATTCACCTCGCTGTCCAAGACGTACAACATGCCCGGCTGGCGCATGGGGTTCGCGGTCGGCAACGAACGATTGATTGGCGCGCTGGCGCGCGTGAAGTCGTATCTCGACTACGGCGCCTTCACGCCGGTTCAGGTGGCCGCCGCCGCTGCCCTCAACGGACCCCAGGACTGCGTCGAGGAAATCCGCCAGATTTATAAAGCGCGCCGCGATTGCTTGGTGGAAAGCTTCGAGCGCGCGGGTTGGTCCATTCCCCCGCCGCCGGCGACCATGTTCGCCTGGTGCCCGATCCCCGAACCGTTCCGCGCCTTGGGCTCGGTCGAGTTCGCCAAACTGCTGATCGAGAAGGCCGACCTCGCCGTCTCGCCGGGCGTCGGTTTCGGTGAATACGGCGAAGGGTTCGTCCGCATCGCGCTGGTCGAGAACGAGCATCGCATCCGCCAGGCGGCCCGCAACGTCAGGAAGTTCTTCTCGCAAGCGACGGAGGGTGCCGCCAACGCCGGCAACGTCGTTCCCATCACTCACAAGGCCACCAGATAGCCGGACAGCAATCAATCGTCATGAAAGAGCCTTTGAAACTCGGTGTCGCGGGGCTGGGCACCGTCGGAGCCGGCCTTATGCATCTGCTCAAGACCCATGGTTCGGGTCTGGGCGAGACGCTCGATCGTCCCATCGCCGTCGTGGCCGTGTCGGCCCGCGATCGTGACCGCGCGCGTGGTATCGATCTGGGGAACGCGCGCTGGGTGGATGATCCGGTCGCTTTGGCGACCGATCCCGGGATTGATTGCTTCGTTGAGCTGATCGGCGGCGACGAAGGCGTCGCGCGTGCCGCGGTCGAGGCCGCACTCAAGGCCGGAAAGCACGTCGTTACCGCCAACAAGGCGCTGCTCGCCAAGCACGGGCTGGAACTGGCGCGTCTGGCGGAAAAGAGCGGGGTGGCGCTCAATTTCGAGGCTGCCGTCGCGGGCGGCATTCCGGTCATCAAGATGCTGCGCGAGGCGCTTGCGGCCAACGAGGTCAAGCGCATCTACGGCATCCTCAACGGCACCTGCAATTACATCCTGAGCAAGATGCAGGATGAGCACTTGGCCTTCGACGATGTGCTGAAGGACGCGCAGGCCAAGGGCTATGCGGAAGCCGATCCCACTTTCGACATCGGCGGCTTCGATACCGCCCACAAACTTGCCCTGCTGACGAGCCTTGCTTTCGGCACCGCGCCTTCCGACGGATCAGATCCACGTCGAAGGCATCGAAAGCATCAACGCCGCCGACATCGAGGCCGCGCGCAACCTCGGCTACCGCATCAAGCTGCTCGGTGTTGCCGAACGCACGCCGACAGGGATCGAGGCGCGCGTGCATCCAGCCTTCGTGCCGGAAGCCGCCACGATCGCGCAGGTGTCGGGTGTTACCAATTGTCTGGCCATCGAGGGCGACTATTCGGGATCCGTTCTGCTCGTCGGCCCCGGTGCGGGATCCAAGCCGACCGCCTCGGCCGTGGCCAGCGACATCGTCGACGTGGCGCGCGGGCTGATCCTGCCGCCGTTCCTGAAGCCCGTCGCCCAGCTCAAGCCTTTCAAGAAGGCAAGCCTGTCGGGGCATCATGGACCCTATTACGTCCGCCTCTCTGTGCTCGACCGGCCGGGCGCCATGGCGTCCATCGCCAAGCGGATGGGAGACCGCGGCGTGTCGCTGGAAAGCATCGTGCAGCGCCGTCCGATGACCGGGAGCGGGGCCGAAGCCCGCCCCGCGACGGATGTTGCCGCCCCCGTTGTGCTCATCACGCACGAGACGACCGAAGACGCCATTCGCAAGGCCCTCGACGCCATCGAAGCGGATGGCAAGGTCGCGGCCCGTCCGCAGATGATTCGAATTGAAGAGCTTTAGGCGTTCCATTCAGCCAATTCGCCGCCGGTGCTGAGCGCCGTGTCTGGCCAAGGAGACATGAGACCATGAGCAACGATCGTTTGAGCGGGCTCGACCGTGTATTGGTTCTGGAAATCACGCGCGTGACGGAAGCAGCCGCGATTGCCGCCGCCCGCCTCAGGGGGCGCGGCAACGAGAAGGCCGCCGACAAGGCGGCTGTCGATGCGATGCGGCGGGAATTGGCGCTGCTCACCATCCGTGGCACGGTGGTGATCGGCGAAGGCGAGATGGACGAAGCCCCCATGCTCTACATTGGCGAGGTGGTCGGCTCGGGCGAGGGTCCGGAAGTCGATATCGCCGTCGATCCGCTGGAGGGCACGACCATCTGCGCCAAGTCGATGCCCAACGCGCTCGCCGTTCTGGCGATCTCGGAAAAGGGCGGCCTGCTCAATGCGCCGGACATGTACATGGACAAGATCGCCATTGGCCCAGGTTATCCGAAGGGCGTCGTCGATCTCGACAAGTCTCCCGGCGACAACATCAAGGATCTGGCCGCCGCCAAGGGCGTGCCCGTCGCGGAGATCACCGCTTGTATTCTCGACCGGCCGCGCCATGCCGATCTCATCAAGGCCGTGCGCGATGCGGGCGCCGCCGTGCGCCTGATCCCGGATGGCGATATCGCCGGCGTGATCTGGACCACGGATGCGCGCGAGACGGGTATCGACATCTACATGGGTTCGGGCGGCGCGCCGGAGGGTGTGCTCGCCGCGGCGGCCATGCGCTGTGTTGGCGGCCAGATCCAGGGCCGCCTGAAGCCGACCAACGACGACGAACGCATTCGCGCCGCCAAAATGGGCATCACCGACATCAACCGGAAGTTCAATCTGGAAGACATGGCCTCCGCCGACGTCATCTTCTCGGCCACGGGCGTGACGGATGGTTCGCTGCTCGATGGCGTGCGCTTCGTGGGAGACTTCGCCGAGACGGAAACCGTCGTGATGCGGTCCAAGTCGGGCACAGTGCGCCGGGTGAAGACTCGCTTCCGCGATATCGGTGCCCGTTTTCCAGCTTAACAAGGATCTGATGTTTGGCGCGAACCGCGCGCCGGCCTTGCATAACGTTTCCGCGTCAAGATGGGCCTAGCCAATGCGCGTTGCCGTCTTCCAGCACCACGACGAAGAGGGGCCCGGAACGCTCGGCACGCTTCTTCTGGCCGATGGCGGATCCTTCGATCCCGTCCATTTCAATCGCGGCGATACGGTGCCGGATCTCTCACGCTATGACCAGCTGTGGATCATGGGCGGCACCATGGACGTTTGGGATCTCAAGGAATATCCGTGGCTGGCCGATGAGAAGCGGGCCATCCGAAGCTTCGTTCGTGATCTGGGGCGGCCCGTTCTGGGTCTTTGCCTGGGCCATCAACTTCTGGCCGATGCGCTCGGTGGTACGTGCGGCCCGCTGGCGGAGCCGGAAGTCGGTGTTATTCCGATGCGCCTGACGGCAGCAGGTAAAGCCGATCCGCTATTCGCCGGGGTTCCCGACGAACTGCCCTGCGTCCAGTGGCATGGGGTCCATGTGGCCCAATTGCCGGATGACGCGGTCAATCTTGCGGCGACCGCGGACTGCGAAATTGCGGCCGCCCGCTATGCACCCCGGGCGTGGGGTGTTCAAGGCCATCTGGAAGTCCAGTCGCATACGGTCGGTGAATGGGGCCGTATTCCTGCGTACCGCGCTCAGATTGACAGCTTGCACGGCCCTGGTGCTCTCGAACGCTTCGAGGCCGCTGCGCAGCGCCATATGGAAGTCTTCAATGGCTTGGCCCGGACGATTTATACCAACCTCATGCAACTGGCTCGTTAGACCCATCCGGAGACCGGGCCTCGGGTGCCGCACCCCATTGGCATAGCCGCATGAAGGCGCGGATGCGTTCCACGTCGTGATATTCGCGCATGCGTACGATGAGCCCCGATTGCACTTCCGCGACGAGACGCATGATGCCGTCGATCGTCTCCCCACTGGCCTTATGCCGGAAAACAAACTCCACCTGCCCGCGCACGACTTCGTCGACCGCGATCAGATTGCGGGGGCGATAAAGGACGATGACGAATTGCGTGGCGATATTTTTATAGCAGTCGAGCACCGCGTCGCGGCCTTCGAACTCACCCGCGTAGGGCAGCACGTCTTTGTCGACGTAGAGGGCGTACTTCACGTCCGGCGACAGATACGCCGCTGTTGCCTCGAAATCGGCGAGGCCGAACGACGCGATGGCCGCTTCGACCACGCCCTCCGGATCGGAGCGCATGGAATTTCCTCAAAGTATGTTGCAGCGCGCGATGTGCTGGAAAGTCTTCGTGCGCGTCCCCGCTTTGAAATGCCGTTCAATGAAATACTCGGTTCAGACTGAGCGCAAGTAGAACTCAAAATCAAGCGGTTGGGGTTCAGCAAAAAAGCGGTCGGCCTCGATTTCCTTCAGGGTTGCAAAAACGTCGACAAAGCGTGCGCCGAAATACTCGGAGATAAAGTCCGATTTCCGGAATTGTGACGAGCGCCGCAAACCAGTTGGTCGGCATCGGGTCGGCCGGCTGCTCGTAGCCGTTGCCCTCGACCATGGGGCCGGGGTCGGTCTTGTGGGTCAGACCGATAGTGGACCCCGGCCAGAACCGCGGCCATGGCTAGGTACGGATTTGCGTCGGCGCCGCAGGCCCGGTGTTCGACGTGTCGCGCCTGCCCCTTGCCGGCTGGAATGCGCAAGGACACCGACCGGTTGTTGAAGCCCCAGTTAGGCGCAATCGGAGCGTAACTCGATTTTCGGAAACGGCGGTACGAGTTGGCGTTTGGCGCGAAGATCGCCATGCCATCGGCCATGGTTGCTTTCATGCCGCCGATCGCATGGCGCAAATGGGCATTCGCGATCTCTTCGTCGGAGGCAAAGATGTTCCGGCCCTCCGCGTCCGCAAGACTGACATGCAAGTGCATGCCGCATCCCGACCACGCGGAATAGGGCTTGGCCATGAAACTGGCGATCAGACCGTGCTTGTCGGCAATGCCCTTGACGAGCCGCTTGAATTCAATCGCCTCGTCGCAAGCCTTCAAGGCGTCGGTGCGGTACTTGAGGCCGATTTCCATTTGGCCGGGCGAATATTCCGAAAGGAGCGCCTCCAGGGGCAGGCCTTGCAAACGGGCGCACGCGTAAAGCTCGTCGAAGAAGGGCGCGAAGTCTTCCAGATCCTGCAGATTGTAGCCCTGGAAATGCCGCTGCTCGGCGGGCACGGTAAGCCCGCGCGGCGGTTTGGGTTTGCCCGCCAGAGCGCTGTCGCGGTCGAGCAGATAAAATTCCAGTTCCACCGCCGCGACGGGCGTCAAATTCAATTCCTGGAAACGGTCGATCACCCGTTTCAACGCGTGGCGGGGTTCGGCAACGGCACCTTCGCCGTCAAGTCCATGAAAGCTACCCAGATATTGCGCGCGCGGGGTGCCCGACCATGGCATGCGCTTCAGGCTGCCCGGAACCGGCCACAGCACCTGGTCGGCATCGCCGATCTGCCAGATCATGCCGGTTTCCTCGACGTCGCGGCCCGTCACATCCATCGACATGGCCGAACACGCCATGAAGCGGCCGTTCTCCCAAGCAGGAAGCAGTTCGGCGGCCGTGAGGAGCTTGCCACGCTGGACGCCACCGAGGTCGGTATAGATGAGGTAGAACTGCGTCACGTCGGGATTGGCGGCAAGAAAGGCTTTGGCTTCGCCGGCCAGCTGTTCGCGAGGGGGTGGTGTGATCATGCGTGACCTGTGGAGCGGGCCGGGGATTTGAGGGAGAGTTCCGACATCGCGCCGTCGAGAGCATCGAGCAGGCGCGCGATGTCCGCTTCCCGCGTTTCCGGGCAGACGAGCATCATGTTGTGGAACGGCGTGATGACGACGCCGCGGTTGAGGCAGTAGAGATGCAAGGCGTGCTCGGCCTCGCTGTGGGCAAAGAGCAAGGCTTCCGTGCCGTTGCGGGGATGCTGAGGGGCCGCGACGATTTCCGCCCGCAACCCCACGCGCACGACATGCCAGGGCAGGCCGTGATGCGCGATGAGCGCGGCAATGCCCGCCTCCAACGCTTCGGCCAGCGGCATGGCGCGGGCGTAGATGTCATCCTTGAGAATATTTTCCAGCACGGCCCGCATGCAGGCGAGTTGCAGCGCGCTGCCCGAGAGTGTCGTTCCGATGCCGCTGTAGCCGGGTTCGCGATTGGCAAGGTACGTCTTGATGGCGGCATCGACGTCCTGCGTCCAGCCGTAGATGGCGGCAGGCACGCCGCCGGATATGGGTTTGCCCATGACGAAGAAGTCGGGCTCCAGGCCGTGCGTTCCGGTATAGCCGCGAGGCCCCGAGCTGATGGTGTGGGTCTCGTCGATGCACAGAAGTGTCCCGTGCGCCCGAGTCAATTGCCGCAACGCCGTGTGATATCCCTCGTCCGGCAGCACCATGCCGCAATTGGTCATCACCGGTTCGGCAAGGACCAGCGCGATCTCGCCGCCCGCTAGCGCGCGCTCAAGTGCCGGAATATCGTTGAACTCGATCACCACCGTGTCGGCGGCCACATCGCGCACCTCACCGACGAGGCCCGGACGATTGCGCACCTTGCCGTTCTCCAAGGTTGCGAATGTGTCGTCCACCGCTCCGTGGTAGCAGCCGTTGAAGACCAGCAGCTTGCGGCGGCCCGTGGCGGCGCGCGCCCAGCGGATCACCGATCGGTTGGCATCGGAGGCGGTCGCGGTCACTTGCCAGAACGGTAACTGGAAATGCGCCGCCAGCGCCCGGCCGACCACCGCCGCGTCGGGGCTCGGCAGCATGGTCGTCAGGCCGCGTTCGGCTTGCTGGTGAATGGCGGCAGCCACGGCATGCGGTGAGTGCCCGAACATCGCGCCCGTATCGCCCAGGCAGAAATCGACGTAGGCGTGGCCGTCGGCATCGGTCAGCGTTACGCCGCGTGCTTCGGTGATGAAGAGCGGATAGGGCGTACCCCAGTCGATCATCCAGTGCATGGGCACGCCATTGAGCCAATGCTGCGCGGTCTCATCAGCCAAACTGCGCGAGCAGGGTGTGCGCGCGGCAAACTGAGTGCGCTCCCGGGCGAGCATGTCGGCAACGCGGTGCTGGAACGCGGCGTCTATGGTGGTCGGCATGGGGGACCCAATGCGGGAAAATGGCGATGAGGGAAGGGCCGGCCGGGATCGGACCCGGGCCCAGGAGGCGTGCGTCGCGGGAGTATTCAGGCCGCCCGTGCCCCGGTCAAGGGCGCCGCCCCTCGACGGTTTGACGAACCATTTCATTCTACTGGGGTGATGCTGGCACAACTAAAGGCCCGCCAGACCCATCCCGCTGTTGGCAACTGGGCCGCCGACCTCGATCTTGACCGACGGGGGTGCTGAACTCAGCGGATACGCAAATCACACAGGCGGCGCTGGCCCGGCGGAGGGCTCACAGCCGCGCTAAGGGGGCGACGATGGCCGCGGGAGCGATGCGCAAACGCAAGGAGATGTCGGTGGATACCGCGCCGCCGCAGGGCTTTCTCGGAGTCGCGGAGTCGGCGCGCGGTTATGTCTGGCGCGAGCGACTCGCCGCCGATGCCCGCAATCTGGCCCTTGCCATCGCACAGCAGCACGGGTTGCCCGAGCTGTTGGGCCGGGTGCTCGCTGCGCGCGGCGTGAACCTCGATGACGTGGCGGTTTTTCTCGATCCGAGTGTGAAAGCCCTGATGCCGGATCCGGGCACACTCGCGGGCATGGACCGGGCCGCGGCGCGTATCGCCGACGCAATCGTGAAACGCCAGCCGGTGGCCATCTTCGGCGACTACGACGTGGATGGCGCCTGCTCATCCGCACTCCTGGCCCGTTTTCTCATGGCCCATGAGACGCCGGCCCGCATCTACATTCCCGATCGCATTTTCGAGGGCTACGGTCCCAATCCTGCGGCCCTCGAGTCCCTGGTGAAAGAAGGCGCGCAGCTGATCGTGACGGTCGACTGCGGCACCACGAGCTTCGAAACCATGACGGCGGCGCGCGCGCTCAAGACCGACATCGTCGTCATCGACCATCACCAAGCCGACGAGCAGCTGCCCGATGTCCACGCGGTCGTCAATCCGAACCGGCAGGACGACGTTTCCGGTCAGGGCCATCTGTGCGCCGCGGGCGTGGTGTTCCTGGTTCTCGTGGCCATCATGCGCGAACTGCGCCAGCGCGGGCACTATGGGGATGCGCGGCCGACACCCGACCTTCTGGCCGACCTCGATCTCGTGGCACTGGCGACCGTGGCGGATGTCGTCCCGCTGACGGGGCTGAACCGTGCCTATGTTCGCAAGGGCCTCGCCGTCATGAAGTCCCGCGAGAATATCGGGTTGCGCGCCCTCTTCGATGCGGCCGGCCTCAATCAGGCACCGACCACCTACCACCTTGGCTACATCCTGGGTCCGCGCATCAACGCGGGCGGCCGGATCGGCGATGCGGCGCTGGGCGCGCGCCTTCTCACCACCAGTGATGACGTCGAAGCGGCCCGCATTGCAGCCCTCCTCGACAAGCTCAACAAGGAACGCAAGTCCATCGAGACCCAGATGCTCGAGGAAGCAATGGCGGAAGCGGACCGCAAGGTCACCGAAACACCGGATCTGCCGCTCGTCATCGTGGGGTCCGAGACCTGGCACAAGGGTGTCGTCGGCCTGGTGGCGAGCCGCTTGGTGGAACGCTTCGGCCGTCCAGCGTGCGTCATCGCCTGGGAAAAGCAGGGCGGGTCCAAGTCCGTAACTGGCACCGGATCCCTGCGATCGGTGGCCGGGGTGGACATTGGCGCGGCGGTGCGCGGGGCAGTGGCGGCCGGCCTTTTGGCCAAGGGTGGCGGCCACGCCATGGCGGCGGGCATCACCGTGGCGCAGGACAGGCTCGGCGACGTCGAGGCCTACTTGACCGGCGAATTGGCCGACAGCGCCCGCTCGGCACGGGCCCGCGCGGGGCTCGACATTGACGGCGCCCTGGTGCCCTCCAGCGTCAACGACGCGCTGATGGATTTGATCGAGCGCGCCGGCCCATACGGCCAAGGCAATCCGCAGCCGCGTTTTGCCTTCCCATCCGTGCGGGTCAAGTTCGTCAAGCCGGTCGGCGAGGTCCATTTGCGCTGCGTCTTCGAGGCCGCAGACGGCTCGCGCCTGGAGGGGGTTGCGTTCCGCGCGGTGGGCCAGCCGCTGGGCGATCTACTGCAAGGTTCTGGCGGCATGCCCCTGCATATCGTGGGGACCTTGAAGCGCGACACCTGGGGTGGCCGGGAAAAGATAGAATTGACCATAGAGGACGCCGCAGATCCGCGCCGGCAGGTCTGAAACAGGCCGGCAATGGTGAGGTTTTCCAAGGGGAACGGCGGCGAGTTGACGCCCGTGTGGGCTATCGGGCCGACCCGGCTTGCGCTGGGCCGCAAACCTGCCTATACCGGGCCGCGCTGCTCCCTTCGTCTATCGGTTAGGACGCGAGATTTTCATTCTTGAAAGAGGGGTTCGATTCCCCTAGGGAGCGCCATTTTGCTAGCCTGATGATAGTTTGCAGTTCGGGCAGCCGTGCTTATTCGACGCCGAATCCGGTCGAATTGCGTCTCAGTTCCTCTGCGAGAGTTCTCGAACACGAACCGGACGCGGCGACTGGTGCGAAGCTCGTGATGGCTGACCAGCCAGATCGGGACAGGAATTGATGGCACATCGGGTAACACGCGGACGATGCCTGAGGTGCGCTCAGCGACCTCACGCAGCATCATGCCTATGCCGAGGCCTCGCCGTACCATCTCCCAGAGTACAACTGAGTTCTCGGAAATGATCCGAAAACAGTCTGTGGTGATTGGAATGCCCGCGCTGGTGAGTTGCGCAGCGAAACGGTCGGCGGGCTCGAACGCCATCAGACCGGCTTCGGCGAGTTCTGCCACCGAGCGGGGAGCGCCGTTTGCGGCAATCCAAGACTTTGCAGCGTAGAGGTGTGCCGATGACTCACGTACAAACTGACCAATCAGCTCGGGCTCGGTCGGGCGTACGTGGCGGATGGCGATATCAGCCTCGCGCCGTCGGAGATCGCTGATCGTATTGGATGCTACGATGGCCAGCGTAATCTGCGGCGCCTGGCGACGAATGCGCGCGACGATGTCCGGCAAGATATAGGCCGAGATAGCGTCACTTGCGGAAACGGTGACGCGTCCCGCCACCTCCTGCGACTGACCGGCAGCCACAAGTGCCATGGCCTCCGCTGCCGCTGCCATAGCCTGTGCATGCTCCAGGAGACAGAGACCGGCATCTGTCAACCGCAGCCGCTTGCCGATCCGATCGAACAGCGCGACGCCGAGGCTTGCCTCCAGCTCCGCAACCTGACGTGACAACGTCGGCTGCGTGAGGCCGATCTTGCGCGCCGCTGCCGTAAGGGAGCCGGAATCCGCTGTGGCGCAGAAGGCTCGCGCGAGGTTCCAGTCGAGTTCATTCATGCAAATGCGTATATACTATGTGAAATATTCCGCAAATTACTTCATTTGCGCATATGATAGAGAGGTGGCGAAGGAGAACATCATGCATACCATCGCCGACGACGCGCACTTCTGGGACCGGACCGCACGCAAGTATGCGGTCGACCCGATCAAGGATATGGTCGGCTACGAGCGCACGATCGCGCGCACCAAAGAATTACTCGACGGCGCGGCAACCGTGCTCGAAATCGGTTGCGGCACCGGCACCACCGCGCTGAGGCTCGCTCCATCGGTCACCCGCGTGATCGCGACGGACGTATCGAGCGAGATGATCGTCATTGCGCGCGAGAAGGCCGCGGCCGAAGCATGCCGGAACGCCGAGTTCTCGGTCGCAAGCGCCGAGCGCGCACCTGGATCCGACGGCGCTTACGATGCCGTACTCGCCTTCAACATTTTGCATTTGATATCCGAACGGTCATCGATGCTGGCGCACGTCCGCCGCATGCTGAAGCCCGGAGGCTTGTTCATCTCGAAGACCCCCTGCCTCTCTGAGATGAACCCACTCATTCGCTTCGCCGTCCCCGTCGCCCGGCTGGTCGGAAAGGCACCTAGCGTTTCGTTCTTCTCCGCTTCGGAGCTCGAGGCTGGTATCGAGAGTGCAGGCTTCACGATCATCGAGCGCGCGCGGCACGGTTCGGGGCGCAAGGATCCGCGGATTTTCATCGCTGCGGGCAAAGCGTGAGCGCCCCTCTACCCCGACAAAAGCAGACAGATCGCTGATTGGGCTCAAGTCAATATTTCAATCTCATATGTGCTTGCACTTTTATGTTGTCCGTCGCGCCATTTTTTCGCTCACGGCCATTTCGCTTCGCTCAGTACCTCCGCGGGGGCAGCGCTGGCGCCGGTCGCGCAGTCGCGCTCCAAGTCGCGTTTGAGGCGTGCCATTTTCCGCTTCACGCACGGATGGGCCTCAAGAGGTCGGCGCTGACTCGCAGGGCGACCTTGGTGCGGGAACGGTGGCGTTTTGGACGGCGTCACCCGGCAACGTCCGTCCTACTCCGCCGCGACCTTCTTGGCGGGCTCTGCAGGGGCCTTCTTGGCGGTGGCCGGCTTCTTCTTGGTTTTTTTGGATTTTGCCGGTGCCGGTGAAGGCTCGGGACCGAGAAAACCAAAATCAAACAGCGACGAGAGCGGCGCGTTCGGACTCACCCCGCCGGCGTAGGACTGCATCACCCTGACTTTCGTTCCGACCTTCGCGATCGAGGCGAGGTGCACGACATGCTCGTTGGCCAGTCGAAAGCAGCCTGAGGAGTTCGCTCTCCCTACAGTGCGATCATTATTGGTGCCGTGGATGCGGTAGATGGTGCTTCCCAGGTAGAGCGCGCGCGCGCCCTGCGGGTTCTTGAGGCCACCCGACACCGTGACCGGCAAGCCGGGCACGCGCTGGTGCATCTCCGGCGGCGGAGTCCACGACGGCCAGGACGCGATGCGGCTGATCCGCTCGGTGCCGGTCCAGGTAAATCCATCCCGGCCAACGGAGATCGGATACTCGTAGGCTTGCTTGTCGGGCAGCACGTAATAGAGCTTGCGCGCCTGGGTATCGATGATGATCGACCCAACTTCCTCGGCGCGATCGAAATACACAATCGGCGGCTTGGCAGGCTGGATGTCGGGCTTCTCGCCGCCGTCCATGTACTTCGGGTACACCACGGGCGCGTAGGTCTTGCGGCGCGCGGCGCGCGCGGCCTCTTCCCGTTCCTCCTGCGCCTTCCGGTCGCTCTCGAAAACAGGTCCGCTGTCGGACCAATTGGATTGGGCCAGCGTGGCCCCTGTCCCGAACAGCAAGCCCGCAGCACATGCCGAAAGCATGACCCACAAGTGCCTCATGAGCAGTCTCCGCGTTTCCAGCTGGCACCGGCTCGGCGGCACCGTCGACCGTGAACCCGAGATAGGCGAGGCGGGCGCGGCCGCGCAAGTACATTTCGGCCATAACGGCCCCCACCAACGAAAACTGTGGCTTTGATGCGCCGACGCGGAATGTCCCGCATTGACGTGCGGTCTGTCTTTATTCTGCAACATAATGCAGGGCCATCCGGGCCGTAACAGCGCAGATCTGATGAATACAGATTAAAGGCGGCGCAGATCGGACCGATGCAGCTAATCGCGGTGCCTGGACATGGCGCCCGTCGCCTCCAAAAATTTGGGTTCAAAAGCAAGGATCGGAGTGCCGGGCTACAAATTGCGGCCTAGTCTGCGGGCGACCAAGCATGAAGAAGGCGGGCCAGATGATCCCCGACTCCCAGGCCGCCGCATCGACGGCGAAATCCGTGGCCGAGACGCCGCTGCCGGACAACGAGCGCGACCTCTGGAACGCCGTTTGCCGCCGCGACCGCACCTTCGACGGCCTGTTCTATTACTCCGTGACGACAACCGGTGTGTACTGCCGCCCCTCGTGCCCGTCGCGCCGCGCGAACCGGACGAACGTGGCATTCCACGCGTCATCCAGTGATGCTGAGCGCGCAGGCTTTCGTCCCTGCCGGCGCTGCAAGCCCAACGCGCCGACGCCTCGCGAACGCGATGCAGACAAGGTGGCCCGCGCCTGCCAATTGATCGAGACAGCACAAGAGCCGCCAAAGCTCGCCGACCTGGCGCGGGCCTCGGGGCTGAGCCCCTACCACTTTCATCGTCTGTTCAAGGCCATTGCCGGCGTCACGCCGAAGGCCTACGCGGTCGCACACCGGCAAAAGCGGGTGCGCGAAATCCTGACGACACGCGGCAAATCGGTCACCGCGGCGCTGCATGAGGCCGGCTTCAATTCCAGTGGCCGGTTCTACGATACCGCCGCCGGCGTTCTCGGCATGTCGCCTACCGCGTATCGCGCAGGCGGCGCCAATGCCGATTTGCGGTTCGCAGTAGGAGAATGCGCGCTGGGCTCAATTCTGGTTGCCGCCAGCGGCATGGGTATCGCTGCCATTCTGCTCGGCGATGACCCCGAGACACTGGTTCACGACCTCGAGGACCGGTTTCCCAAAGCCAACTTGATCGGTGCCGATCGCACTTTCGAAGACGTCATGGCCAAGGTCGTTGGGCTGGTCGAGGCGCCCGCAACCGGATTGGACCTGCCGCTCGATATCCGTGGCACCGCGTTCCAGCATCGGGTCTGGGAGGCGCTGCGCCAGATTCCGCCGGGCCAGACCGCGACCTATGGCGAAATCGCCGCGCGGATCGGAATGCCGCGTGCCGTCCGTGCCGTGGCGGCGGCGTGCGCGGCCAATAAGATCGCCGTGGCCATCCCCTGCCATCGTGTGGTGCGCAACGATGGCGCGCTGGCGGGCTATCGCTGGGGCATCGAGCGCAAGCGCGAACTTCTCGCACGCGAGGTGCCCAAATAGGGATCGCGCGCCGGGGCCGTTTCATTAGCGGGCTTCAGGCTGGCGCGGTCCCGGACCAGTGGTGGTCTGCCGCGTAATCGGCCGGAACCGGCTTTATCGCTTCGAGCCGGTTCGACGCGGCGCGGATCGCTTCAAGCATCTGATCGGCGCCATGCAGGGTCGCGAGCCTCACGCGCTCCTCTGCCGTCCAGTCGCGCGGCTCTGCCAGCCAACCGCCGGCCGGATGCGGCACACCCACCTTGATCTGATTGAGACGGGCCACTTCGCGCGTCGCGTTGGCGACGATGATGTCGAGGTGCGCCGCGTCGCGTGCGCCGAATGCGAATTGCAGCCGGCGCGAGGCCTCGGCGCGCACGTCGGCACCTGACGGCTCAGGGACGGGCGGGTCAGCGATCGCGACCTTAGAGGCCAGCAGGGCGGCGTAGTGCCTGTTCGCCGGGTTGACAGGCACCAATGCTGGAGCGTCGCCGATCTCGACCGAGATCATCGCGCGTTCCTCGTCAATGAATTTCGCGTTTGCGAATTGCATGATTAAAGCTCCGCGTCGTATTCGATATAGCAGGCCGCGTCTTTTGACCCGAAGGTGCAGGCATCACGCGCTGCCAGCGTGCCCGCCGTGACCACGACGTTCAGACCATGGCCGTTAGTAAACGTCTGGCCGGCGATGCTTGTTACTGCGTCGCCACCTACGCCTATAATATCGAAGTGCGCCAAGTCGCTGTACCCTACAGTCGGCGCGACCCTTTTTTGCCAGAGAAACGGGACAAATCCCGACATGGTGTAAGGACTGGACGAGCTGCGATTGCCCAAGATGGCAAGCTGTGCCCCGTTGGGTACATTCATGCGCTCATAGTAACGACCGCAAAGACCCATCTCGTAGTCCCAAGATCTAGCTTGCCAGCCGGTCGCCGCCGCCGCGACTTCCGCCTTCACACGGCCAAACGTCGTGCTGGCGGCCACAGCGAGCTTGAGCGTAAGATTGCCGGTATCGCCAGCGCCCAGATTGAGCGTCACCGCACGCCGGCCGTTACCTGCTGTGATCGTGCCGGATTGCGAGCCAAAGGTGACGGTGATATCGCCGCTTGGCGTGTCCACGGACACGGTGATGGCCTGCGAGGCGAATGTAGAATAACCCCACAATCCAGGCTCAATCACCTGCTCATTCGCGCCCGAGGCGAGCGTCACCACATCGCCGCTGACAGTGATGTTTGCGCCGCCCGTTGCCGCCTTCCAGCGGTCGAAGCCGAAGTTAGCCGCCGGCAGCGCCCCGCCCGCGAACCCGCGCTGATTGATCTGGAAATCGCCGTTGACGATGATGTTGGAGTTGATGCCGCCGCCGCCCAGCGACGTGTTGGGAAAGGTCACGCTGCCGCTGGTCCGATCGACGACAATGGCTTCTGACCAGACCGTGCCGTCCGGGCTGACCTTGATCCGGAAATCGTCATCGCCTGCCGTTCCAAACTCCGCGCGTCCGGAGAAGCCGGTCTGAAACAAGAGCGATGCCGTGTCGGTGTTGGCTGCCTTGTTGATCTTCAGTTGGTGCCCTGCGCCGGCATGGTTGAACAGCGCGGCGGCGGCATTGAGCGACAGGCGATTGGTGGTGTCGGCGGTGGCGTTGATACCCACAAGTCCGCCGGTGACTGGATTGAGCGCGGGTCCACCGCCGCCGCCGCCTGCGGAGACGGCAACCCAGGCGCTGCCCGTCCACACCAGAAGAGCCTGCTCGCTGACCACCCAGCTCATCCAGCCGGGCTTCGGGGTCAGAAATGTCCAGGCGCCGTCCTGGTAGGCGGCGATCGTGTCAGCATTGGCGCCAGCCCAGTCACCCGACGGGGAACCGGCGATGATGTACCGGTCGCCATTGGCGGGCGTGGCTGGGGGCGCGCTCAGCAGCCGGTCCAGAACTGTCAGCTGCACCACGGCATCCAAGAGGCGCAACGCCTCGTTGTGGGTGACGTGCTTCTGGGCCTGTGCCGCGAGGATGTAGGGCAGGTCCAAGTTTGGCGTTTGATCCGTCATGGTGCCCGCGTGGTTGTTGCCGTCACGCAGGAGCATAGTTTCGCCGCGCAGGGCGGGGATAAATGCACCCGATTCGGCGGACCATGGTGTGGATGACCGTCCCGCTCCGATGGAGACCCGGCTCGCCATCCTGTATCAGGACACCATGCGCATTCTTCACACGGCCGACTGGCATCTGGGCCAAACCTTACATGGCTACGACCGGATCGGGGAACAGCGTGCGGTTCTGCAGAGCCTCGTTGAGGTTGTCCGCGCGCGCGAAGTCGATGCTCTGGTGCTGGCCGGCGATGTGTTCGACCATCAAAATCCATCCGGTGACGCACAGCGGCTGTTCTACGAAACACTGATGGCGTTGAAGGGTGCGCGCCCCGCACTCACAATTGTCGTCACGGCAGGCAACCACGATGCGGCCGGGCGGCTGGAAGCGCCGGCGGCCCTTTTGCGACCCATGGGTGTGCATGTCGTCGGCAGCGTTGTCCGGCGCGACGGGATCATCGATGCCGCGCGTCATCTCATTCCACTTCACGGTGCGGGTGGCGAACTCGCGGCTCATGTGCTTGCCGTGTCCTATCCGACCGCCGCCTGCCTGCCGCCATTCGCTCACGTCTCCGTCAAGGAGGGGACGTCGCCGATCGTCGAAGCGACCCGCGCGCTTTACGCCGAGATTGCCGAGCGGTCTGGTGTCTTGCGCACGGGGCTGCCGTTCATGGTGACGGGCCATCTTCACGTGGCGGGCGGGATCGAATCCGAAGGGGCGGAGCGGCGCATTCTAGTTGGCGGCCAGCACGCGGTCCCGCCTTCCGTATTCCCCGAGCAGGCGGCTTACGTGGCGCTGGGCCATCTCCATAAGGCACAGGCCATCGGCCGCGCGACCATTCGATATAGTGGATCGCTGCTGCCGCTGTCGGCGGCGGAATTGGGGTACGGCCACGGTGTCAGCCTCGTGACGCTCGACGGCCGTGACGTGCACATTGAACACATTGATCTGCCGCGCCCGGTCCCGTTTCTGCGTCTCCCGGTCACGGGAGACATGCGGCTCGACGCATTGGCGGATCACTTGAAGGCCCTGGGGCTCCCGGCTGGCTTGCCGCTGGCGCAGCGGCCGTTTGTGCAGGTGAGGTTGCAACGGGAAGGGCTGGCGCCAGGCTACCGTGCGGAAGCTGACAGGATCGCGGAAGATTTTCCTGTCCGCCTCGTTGATCTGCGGGTGGGAGATCGAACCGATGTGCCGGGTGGCGCAATGCCCGAGGACCCACTGACCCGCCTCACCGACATCGCGCCGGAGGACATTTTTTGCATGGCCTTTGAGCGCAAGCATGGGGCCGCCCCCGGGGTCGCCCATCTTGAGGCCTTCCATCGGGCACTGGCGGCTGCGGCGAGCGGAGAGGCCTGATGCGCATCCTGGCCATCCGTGGCGCCAATCTGGCGAGCCTCGCCGAACCGTTCAATGTCGATCTCACCGCGCCGCCGCTGGCTGGGACCGGCTTGTTCGCCATCACCGGCGACACCGGGGCCGGCAAGTCGACCATCCTCGATGCGCTCTGTCTTGCGCTTTACGGGGCCTATCCGCGTGCCAGCGTCAACAAGCGCGAGCGTATCCTTGATCCGAGCGGCGAGGAGGTCCTGTCATCGGATCCAAAAAACATTTTGAGGCGCGGTGCCGCCCAGGGTCATGCCGAAGTCGATTTTTTCGGTGCTGACGGCGAACGCTACACCGCACACTGGGGTGTTCGCCGCGCCCGGGGCAGCGCCGTGGGCCGGCTGCAGGCCAATTTGGATCGCACGCTCACGAAGGCCGACGGCACGGTCGTCGCCACGGGCATCAAGCCTGTACTGGAAGCGGTGGTGGAGCGCTCCGGATTCAATTTTGACGAGTTCCGCCGCGCGGTTCTTCTGGCGCAAGGCGAGTTCGACGCGCTTCTTCTGGCCGACGAGAGCGAGCGGGCCGCACTCTTGGAGAAGATCACCGGCACGGAAATCTATTCGCGCATTTCCAGCCGTGTCTATGCAGAGACGGCGGCGCGCGCCGGGACGCTGCAAAGCCTGGAAGCCGAACGACTGAACAGCGGTGCCCTGGACGATGAAGCCCGCGCCGCGCTCGATGCCGAGGCGGCGGAGAAGCGGGCTCACCTGCAGGATGCCGAACACAAACTCGCTGGCGTCAGCGGCATCTTGAACCGCGTGGCTGAAATCGGCCGTCTGCGTGGCGTCATTGCCCAGGCCGCGACAACGCTTGCCGCGGCTCAGGCCGAGGCGACGGCTGCCGCACGTGACCGCGCGCAGCTTGCGGCCCTCGTCAAGGCGGAGACCATCCGACGGGACGCGGAGCGCTACGACGACTCCCGGCGCGCACGCGAGGCCAGTGCGCAGGCCGCCCGCGCGGCGATGGAAACCCGCACCGTGGCCGAGGCGGCGGTTAAGACGGCAGCCGGCGTCGTCGCCGAGAGGTTGGCCGCCGCGCAGGCGGCCGCAGCCGAGGTTGAGCACTACAAGCCCATCTGGATGAAGGCGCGCGATCTCGACGAAGCCATCACGGGCGCGGAACGCGAGCGCGCCGCTGCTGAAGCCGGTCTCAGTTCAGCCAGGGAAAAAGCAGAGCACCGCGCGGCGGCGCGCGATGAGATCAGGACGCGCCATGCGGCGGCGCTGGCGCGGCGGGATGAGGCTGCCACGCTCTTGGCCGCGGCGCCCGATCACGCGGTGCTTGCCGATCATGCGCGCGAAATTGCTAAACTCTTTGAAACGCTAGTCAGTCTGCGGGTCCGGCAGTCGGTCAACGCACAAGAGCTGGCACGGAGCGATGCCACGGCTGGCCAGCTTGGACAGCGCGTCGCCGCCGCAGAGGCCGCGCGTGCCCGTGATGAAGCCGCGCGCGAGACCGTCAAGCGTCAGTTGGCCGAGCGGCGCGCCGCCTTGGAAAAACTCAATCCCGAGGCACTGAAGATCCGGGACGACGCACTTTCCCGGTTCGACCGGGATGTGGATCGCCTGATCGCGTTCGCAGCGCGGCGCGATGAGGCCCGGGCATTGAAGGACAAGGCCGCTCAACGGCAGGCCGCGGCTGAAACCCGCCGCGCACGCGCGCAGGATCGGGAGACAGTCGCGCGCGCGGCCTATGACAAACACGCCGCGGCGCGTGCGGAAATTGCCCGTTATGCCGGCTTGGCCGAGGCGACGCTCTCCGAGCAGGCCGCGCATTTGCGCAGCGCGCTGGTTGACGGGTCGCCCTGTCCGGTCTGTGGCGCGAAGGAACATCCCTCAGCCACCGCCGACGATCCCGCCACGGCGCTCGCCCGCGAGATTTCCGCCCGCCGTGAGGAACTCGATGCGGCGCTGGCGCGGGAGCAGGCTGTATTGAACGAAACGGCCGCCGCGATCGCTGCGGCTCAGGCTGAAGGCAGCGCGGCGGAAGACCTGTTCCAGACGCACGCGGCCGAAGCGGAGCAGGCTGAGCGCGGTCTCGCGCAAGCGCTGCCGGGTGCGCGGGCGAATGCCAAGGCGACTGGCTTGGACGTGGATGAATGGGCGTCGGCCAGCGCGGTCACGGTCGGGGATATTGAAAACGTGCGCGCGCTGGTTGCCTCAGCCCAGGTGGCAGTTCGGGACACGCTCAACCGCGCGGCGGCGTTGGACAAGGCGTGTGCCGAACTTGCCGGCGAGAGCGAGCGGCTGTCGGCGCGGATCGACCAGGCGGTCCAGACATCGCGGGCGGACGAGACGGCACAGCGGGAACTGGAACGTGCGCGCGCGGGTTTGGCGCAGACCGGGGCCCATCTGAATGATTTGATGGCTGAGACGACGCGTGGGTTGCAACCGTACTTGGCTGTGGCGGGTCTGGATGCCACCGACTTCGATCGCGACGCGGCGGCTGCCGGCCGGCGGCTCGCGCACTTGGCCGAAGTCCATGCGCGCCATAGGGCCGACCGCGAGAAAGCATCCCTTGAGGCGGCGGGCCTTGCGGCGGATGTAAGCCGCAGCGAGGCCGAGGCCGCCGCCGCAGAAGAGGATCGCTTGCAGAAGCAGACCGCGCACGAGGCCCGGGTCCGCGCGGTGGGGGAGGCGAAGGCCCGCCGCGCCGCTCTGCTGGACGGGCGGGAAACGGACGCCCATCGCCGCGAGATCGAGGGGCGGGAGGCTGGGGCCAAGGCGGCCCTGGCGGAGGCGGAAGTGGCTGCCGCCACGGCGCGTGAAGCCTTGGCTGGAAAGGTCTCGGCATTGGCGGCCCTGGTCACCGCGCAAGATGCCGCGAAAGAGGCCGAAGCCGCCGCTGCTGAGGCCCTTGAAGCGGCGCTCGCCCGCATGGGTCTGAGCGCGATCGATGCCCGCGAGTTGCTGGCCATCGATCGCGGCGAGCGGGAGGCCATCGCGGAACGCCTCGCCCGTCTTGACCGCGCCGTGGAAGAAGCCCGCGCCGCTCACGCTACGCGGACGAAGGACTTGCACGCGCTGGTTTCGGATTTTGCCGAGCCGGACCCCGATGGGATTGCCCAATACGAAACCGAACGCCAGACGACCCTCGCGGTGATGGATACCATCAAGGCGCGGCTGGCCGTCATTGCCGCGGATCTCGACCGGGATGATCAGGCCCGCCGCAAGCGCGACGAAAAGGGCGCGGAAATCGCCAAGGTGCGCGCCGACTACGAGGTGTGGCAGGCCGTTGATGCCGCCATTGGACAGCAGGACGGCGCGAAGTTCCGCCGTTTTGCCCAAGGCGTGACGCTCGGTCAGCTGATCCGGCTTGCCAATGAACAGCTTCAAATCCTCAACGGCCGCTTCGCGCTGCGTCAAAGCCGTATCCCGGACGCTGATCTGGCGCTGGATGTGGTGGATCGCGAATTCGGTGATGACGCCCGCTCGCCGCGCAGTCTGTCGGGCGGTGAGCGTTTCCTCGTGTCGCTGGCGCTCGCACTCGCCTTGTCAGGATTGGAAGGGCGGCAATCGTTCGTCGACACGCTGTTCGTGGACGAGGGCTTCGGCAGTCTCGATCAGGATACGCTCGACGTCGCCATCACCGCACTGGAAAGTTTGCAGGGCCAGGGCCGCAAGGTGGGCGTCATTACCCACGTGCAGGCGATGATCGAGCAGATCCCGGTTCAAGTTCGCGTCGAACCTCGTGGTCGCGGCCGCAGTTTTGTCCGCACACTGGACGGCAGTGGTGCTTGATCCCACGAGTTCATAAAGAAAAGGCCCCCACGAGCGGGAGTTGCTCGTGGAGGCCGGGAGGCCGGGCTCCAGGGGGAGCAAGCCCGGCGGGGGAGGAGAAGCGCGAAAGGGGGAGCGGGGAGGAGCCGTTCGCTTTCGATGACCTCACTATGCCGGGGGCTGAGCGCGGCCGCTGTTCCCGGCGAAACAGGCCTTCGAAATTCAGCTGGCGGTGTAGGCCATCATGCGGCCCGCGGTGATAATGGCGAGCCAGAGCGCGATCGACAGCGCTGCAGAGGCGCGCGCACCAGGGCCCAATTCGACCTCCGGCGCGAAACCGGCCGTTCGCGGGGCCAACCGGGCATTGAAGGCCAAGGCATTCAGTCCGGCGGCCATCAGCAGTAGGAGCTTGACGCGGAACGCGGGATTGACCGCGAACTCGGCGGCGTCGGAAATGAACAGAAGCGCGCCGGTGGTGATGTTGAGGAGAAATCCTGTCCAGACCCACGGCAGCAGGTGAGTGCCCAGTGCGCGCAATGGCAGGGCGCGTGTCACGCCAAGCACGCGCAGGTCGTAGGCGAGGATGCTGCCGAAAATCAACGCGATGCCGATGACGTGGATGGTTTCAAGAGCCGGATAAATCCAAGGCGATTTACGGATAGCCACGCCAAGCGCCGTATCCGCCACCGTCTGCCAGATTGATCCGTCCATCTCCGGCATGGTGATTACACAAGGCGCGATCAGCGCGCCGTGCCCCGTATGGTGATGGTCGGGCCGCCGGCAAAGGTGATGGCGTTTAATCCCAGTTCCGCCGCGCCGCTGCGGGCCGGCCAGCCGGTCACTGTTACTTTGGCGCCTGCTTTCAGCAGATTGCCGGTGAGGCCCTTCGCCTTGACCACGGGGATGCTTTCGGTTTCAACCGACCAGGTGCCGTTGGCGGTTTCCAGCGAGAAATGGATGTGCGGGTTGCCAAAGCTGACCGACGTTACGATGCCCGAGAGGCGGCGCTTTTCGGCACTATTGTATTTTGTGACGTAGGTGTGGTGGGCGGCAAGCACGGTAGGCAAGACCATCACGAGCGCGATGGCGAGAGACACAACTGGCCGGAAATGTAAACGCTGCATGAAACGGACCCGAGATACGCAAGAACGCTGGTAAAAGCGTACCAGTCCGCTGCCTCGCCGCCTGTATCGGCGTCGCCACAGGTCCGTGGCTTTCCGTGGTCGTAGAAAGCCGCGACCTCCCCTGGCAAGGAACCAGGGGAGGGACGGCCGGATGGCGGGGGTCGGAGGGACGATCATCCGGCCGCGCGGTCGGGATGTGCGGGGCCGTTACCAGCCGTACTTGCACTTCTCCCAACGGTGGAACCACCTGTAATTGCCGGTGCGCTGCCACTTGCGATAGAGCCAGCCGCAGCCCGACCCGTAATAGGGGCGATAACCGTAGCCATAGCCATCACCAAGATGGATCGTGATGCCGTGACTGTGCCGATGTTTCTTGCCGGCCTCCGCGGTGTCGACCGCGGCCGTGAGGCCGGTAAAGCCGACCATGGTGGCGAGGCCAAGTGCAGCGAGGGCAGGGAACTGAAGGCGCATGCGTCTACTCCGTTGGTTATGGGCCTGACAGCGGAGCCGGCACCGCCGATCCGCAAACGGAGCGCCGCACATCAGGTGGTGCGCCCCATGACAATCACGATGCCAGGATCGGAAGGCCGACGCTGTCCCGTGGGGAACACGAGCGGTCATGCGCTGCCACGTGAAAGCGCAGGGCCCCGGCTCCGATCTGTGGGGTTTTCGAATTACGCGTGTGCGGCGGCGATGATGCTCAGGATCTCGTCGGGCGTGGCGTCGACGGATAGCCGGTTGAATTCGGCCGGGTGGCCGAGCGCGTGTTCGAGGTGGCGATGGAATTGGTCCCGCTCGATTTCGATGGTGCCGAACTGGCGCAAGTGTTCCGTCACAAATTGTGTGTCGAGCAGACGAAAGCCGCCGTGGATGAGCCGGGCGGCGAGATAGAGCAGCGCGATCTTGGAGGCGTCGCGCGCGTAGGAGAACATGCTCTCGCCGAAGAACGCTCCGTCCAGTGCCACGCCGTAAAGGCCACCGACAAGTGTCTCTCCCTCCCAGACTTCGACGGTATGGCAATGGCCTTGTCTGAACAGCTCCCGGTACAGCGTGCGAATGCGGCTGTTGATCCAAGTCGAATTGCGGCCAGGACGCGATCCGGCGCAGCCTTCGATGACCCCTTCAAAATCGGAATCGATCCGAACCCGCATGGACGTGGTGCGCAGGGTCCGGGCTAGGCGCTTGGGGACGTGGATGGAATTAAACGGAAGAACGCCGCGATGCTGCGGCTCAATCCAGTAGAGCGCCGGATCTTCGGCGCTTTCCGCCATTGGGAAGATACCGCAGGTGTAGGCTTTCAGCAGCACCTGCGGCGTAATTTCAATCAAGATGTCGTCTCGCGACATCGGCACGGTTGCCCTTGTTGATGACTACGACAGGGCAAGTCTAGTGGCCTTTTTTCCGATTGGCGAGCCATGTCGGGTTATTGGCCTCCTGGCCCAGCCCTAATGCACGAAAATCCCATTGTGCGCCAATTCCCCGGACGTCCGGTAGCCGGCGCGCGCGAGTTCGCCCATGAGGTCGCCGTGCCAGCTGTCGACGTTGGCTTCCAAAATGACCGCCTTCGGATAGAGGTGCGGCGGTGCCGCGCGGAAGAAGGGAATGAGCACTTTGTCCTCGAAGCCCTCGACATCGATCTTGATGGCGTCGACGTGTTCAAAACCGGCGTCGGCGACAAGCCCCTGCAGCGTCCGCACCGGCACCTTGAAAATCGTTTTTCCGCCCCGTGCCGCCCGGTTCAGCTGGAGCGACGACCCGCCCATGTTGCTTTCTTCCAGCGCGAAATCCATCTCCCCTTCCGCGTCCGCCACCGCGGCCTGGACGGCCTCGATATTGGAAAGCCCATTGGCCGCCGCATTGAATGCGAGCCGGCGCAGCACAATCGCGTTGGGATCGACAGCCACGACCCGGGCGCCCGGCCCGGCGTTCTTTGCCACGAATACGCTGTAGGCTCCGACGTTGCTGCCGATGTCGAGGAACGTGAAGCCGGGGTGGATCCGCGATTTCAGAAAAGCAAGTTCGGCCGGATCGAAGAACTGCGGTGTTACGATCAGGCGCTTCTCGCATGCGTTGTTGCCCGCATGGAGCCGCATCTTCTGGCCGAGCACGTCGAGGTCGAGCGGCTCGGTGCGCAGCCGCCGCATTGCTGAGCGGATGAACGAGGCTGTGCGCTTGCCCAGTCGCGTCGGCGGCAATCGATGCCCCAGTGCAATGAGCCCGGCCTGAAACGACGTCGGCTGGTACGTCCCGAAGGGGGGCTCGCTTTCGGCCACGTGGTGTCCTCGCGTCCGCGCCCGGTCAGGATTTACCGAGGTACTTTTCCAGCCAGTGGATATCGTACATGCCGTTCACCACATCCGGGTGGCGGACCAGTTCGTGGAACAGCGGGATCGTCGTCTCGATGCCGTCGATGACGAATTCCGACAGGGCGCGCTTCAGGCGCATCATGCACTCGTTGCGGGTCTTGCCATGCACGATGAGCTTGCCGATGAGGCTGTCGTAGTAGGGCGGGATCCGGTAGCCCTGGTAGGCGCCGCTGTCCACGCGCACGCCGAGACCGCCGGGGGGATGCCAATAGGTGATCTGCCCGGGCGAAGGACGGAAGGTGCGCGGGTTTTCCGCGTTGATGCGGCATTCGATGGCGTGACCGGACAGGATGATGTCTTCCTGGCGGAAGGACAGGGGCGCGCCGGAGGCGACGCGGATCTGCTCCAGGACGAGATCAATGCCGGTGATGGCTTCAGTCACCGGATGCTCCACCTGGATGCGCGTGTTCATTTCGATGAAGTAGAACTCGCCGTCTTCGTAGAGGAACTCGACAGTACCGGCGCCGCGATACTTGATTTTCTGCATGGCCGTGGCGACGGTTTCGCCAATGCGGGCCCGGGACTCAGCATTGAGGGCTGGCGAGGGGGCCTCCTCAAACACCTTCTGATGGCGCCGCTGCAAAGAGCAGTCGCGTTCGCCGAGGTGGACGGCATGCCCCTTCCCATCGCCGAAAACCTGGATCTCAATGTGGCGCGGCTTCGTCAGATACTTTTCGATGTAGACGCTGTCGTTGCCGAACGCGGCTTTTGCTTCCGAGCGTGCCGTGGAGAAGGCCATGGCGAGATCGTCGGCGGTGTGGGCGACCTTCATGCCGCGCCCGCCGCCACCTGCTGTCGCCTTGATGAGGACGGGGAAGCCCATCCCCTTGGCAACTTTCATGGCTTCGGCTTCGGTCGTTACCGCGCCGTCGGAACCGGGCACAACGGGAATGCCGAGCTTCTTAGCCGTTTCCTTGGCTTCGATCTTATCGCCCATGATGCGGATGTGATCCGACGTGGGGCCGATGAAGGTGATGTTGTGCTCTTCGAGAATCTCGGCGAACCGGGCATTCTCCGAAAGAAAGCCATAGCCCGGATGCACGGCGTCGGCGCCGGTGATCTCGCAGGCCGCCAGAAGGCGCGGAATGTTGAGGTAACTATCCGACGACGTCGGCGGGCCGATGCATACGCTCTCGTCGGCAAGGCGGACATGCATGGCATCCGCGTCGGCGGTTGAATGAACAGCGACGGTGGCGATGCCGAGTTCCTTGCACGCGCGCTGGATGCGCAGCGCGATCTCACCCCGGTTGGCAATCAGAACTTTGTCGAACATGTCTCGATACGGCTCCGGCGTAGTCCTCGGCGGCGGTGGGAACGCTCCATCAGCGTCCATCGCCCTTGGGCCCGTGCCAGCTCCCCTTTCCTAAATTATTCGATGACGGCCAGAGTCTCGCCGAATTCCACCGGCTGTCCATTTTCGAAGAAGATCGCCGTCACCGTACCCGAGCGGGTCGCGGGGATCTGGTTCATGGTTTTCATGGCCTCGATGATCAGGATCGTGTCGCCCTGATTGACGCGGCTGCCGACTTCGATGAAGGGCGGCGAGCTGGGCTCGGGCGAACGATAAGCCGTGCCGACCATCGGCGATTTGACCGCGCCGGGATGCTGAGAGGGATCGCCGAGGGCAGCGGCAGGCGCCGCGCCAGCTGCTGCAGCCGCGACCGGCGCGGCAACAGGGGCGGGGGCGACCTGAGCGGCATGGATCGATACCTTACGGGCGACGCGAATTTTCAGCCCGTCCTTCTCTATCTCGATCTCGGTCAATCCGGTCTCGTTCAGAAGCTCCGCCATATCGCGGATAATTTTCTGCTCGGGGCTGGTCGCCTCGGACTTGTCCTTCCCGGTCATATGTCTTCCCACTTTCTTCGACCGCGGCTTTGAGGCCTTCGGTTTTTTTCTGCTACTCTTGGATTTGCTTTTTGCGTTCACGGCGACCTGTCGAGGATGCCACGCACAGCCTCAAGCGCCAGTTCATATCCTGCCGCACCCAAACCGCAAATGACCCCGGTTGCGGCGAGCGAGACATAGGAATGCTGGCGGAAGCTGTCGCGCCGGAAGATGTTGGATAGATGCACTTCGACAATTGGCAATTCTGACGCCTGCAAGGCATCAAGCAAGGCGACGGATGTGTGCGTCAGTCCGGCGGCGTTGATGATGATCGCGGACGCGGAGGTGCGGGCCTCCTGCACCCAGCCGATCAATTCGGCCTCGCTGTTGGACTGCCGGAAGGAGATGGCGAGTTTCAGGCTACCAGCCCGGGACGTAGCCCGCGCCTCAACGTCGGCCAGTGTGTCGCGGCCATAGATCGCCGGCTCGCGCGCGCCGAGGAGGTTGAGGTTGGGTCCGTTGAGTATGAAGACCGGCTTGGCCATGTGCACGCTATCTGGAAAGTGTCTCCTGCGCAGCCGTGCCCGTGCCGCCCCAGCTACGGGGCGCGGGACGCAACTCGACTGTGCGTTACAACCCGGGGTCTAGCAGTTTTCGCAACGCAACGAAAGTCTGCCGGGGGGCCTGGAGCCCCGGCGCGGTGGGTAAATTAGCCCAAATGCGGGGCGTGCGGGTCAGCAGTAGCCGCAGCCCTTGGTGCGTAGCTCCGCAACCTTGGTCTTAAGCATTTCCAGGAGTTCTTCCGGCGCTCCGCCGATACCCTCATCGCCGATGAGGAAATGCGGGGTGCCGTTGATGTTCATCTTACGCGCCAGTGCCTCGACGCGGGCGAGTTCTCCCTTTACCTGCGGCCCGGCCATATCCGCCTTGAGCTTGTCCATGTCGAGCCCGAGCTTGGACGCGGCCTCAAGTGCCGTCGCCTCGCTCGCCCGTCCCTTGCCTTCGATCAGGGCGCGATGGACCTCCCAGTACTTGCCTTGCTGCTTGGCGGCGAGCGCCACCTTGGCCGCATCCTCTGAATCCTTGCTCAGGATCGGCAGCTCCTTGAAGACAACCCGGACTTTGGGGTCGCTCTCGATGAGCTTGAGCAGGTTGGAAAAGCCGCGCTTGCAGTAGCCGCAGTTGTAATCGAAGAACTCCACGACCGTGATGTCGCCATCGGGGTTTCCGGCG
This sequence comes from uncultured Alphaproteobacteria bacterium, assembly GCA_963786675.1. Taxonomy (GTDB): domain Bacteria; phylum Pseudomonadota; class Alphaproteobacteria; order Rhizobiales; family Hyphomicrobiaceae; genus JAGVSR01. The sequence goes on from CAWAZY010000005.1 coordinate 96,229, forward strand.
ACGGGCGCATCGGGGTGACGGTATATCTCTTTGGCGTTGTCAGCGACGAGTTTGCGCGTGCGCTCGGCTTCAGCCGCGGCCATCTTGCTTTCGAGGGCGGCCTGAACTTCGACGATGACCTCGGGGTTGGAAAGGAGATAGTCCTTCACCACCTGCTCGATGCCGCGCTTTTGTTGATCGCTGAACATCGACGTGTCGGCCGATTGCGACTGACCGTTGACCTGCCCCGGCGCGAACATGAAAAATCCAAGAACCGCCGCAGCCAAGGCCGGCAGCGCGAACGTCAGCGCCAATTTTGAATTGGAGACAGGCTTGCCGTCGTTGGCTTCAGGGCGATCGGGGGAGACCATGGGGCAATGCCTTTCGGGTTGGAACCGGCGCATGCGTGGATGCGGCGCGGGATGAGAGAGTGTAGCCGCTCACTTACGTCTGCGGCTTGTAGTTCAGAATGTCGTCGGCCTTGATCCAATCCGGACTGCCCGGTTTCAGCGCGGCCTGGGCCCGCCGGGCGAATTCCTGTGCCTGCTTCACGGCACCGAAATAGAACAATCCTTGCGCGCGTGCGAGTTCAGATTGCGGGATCAGCCCCTTGTCGTAATAGGCCTGTCCTAGCATGTTGTAGGCCATGGGATTTTCGCCTTCCCGGGTGATGGCCTTGCGCAGGATTGAGATGGCTTCGTCAAGGAACGCCGGATTCTTGGACTGTAGCATCGCCTGGGCGAGCTGAACCGAAATCAGAGGGGCCTCACCGGCAAGCTGCAGCGACTTGCGCAGTACAGGTACCGCCTCGGCCGAGCGCCCGGACTTCTGAAGGAAGTCGCCTTTCAGTTCCCAGAAGTAGGCGTTGGACGGGCTCGATTTGATGAGCTGGTCAGCCTCGGCAAGCGCTGACTCCAGGCTTCCCGATCCGCCCATGCGGAACCTCGCCACCGCGCGCGCATAGCGCGCCGGCACGGTCTGGTCGCTGGTGGGGTAACGATTGAATACGGTCTGCGGGCCTTCGATGTATCCGGAGAGCTTGGCACGCATCATATCGTGGCGGAGTTGCAGGTCGGGGGCATCGAAATTGGCATAGTAGGGGCTACCCTCGACGAGTTCGCGCAGCCGGGCCAGACGATCGGTGGCCACGGGATGGGTGCGGACGAAGGGGTCCTTGTGCTGGTCGGAGAAAAGTTCCTGGCCGGCGAAGCGCTCGAAGGTCGCCAGCATGCCGCGGCCCGACTGCTTGGTGGCGTTGAGGTAGCTGAGACCAGCCTGGTCGGCTGCCGATTCCTGCGATCTGCGCTCCGCCGTCAGCCCGCGCATAATGAGTTCGTTACCGCCGTAGAGCACACCCTGGCCAGCACCGCCCAGTTCGCGCGCGGTATCACCGCCCGCGACGCCGCCAGCGACCATGAGGCCGATACCAAGAATTTGCGCGAGGAGCGCGCGGGTCTGATCCTTCGCGATGCGGGCTCGCAGAGCAGCCATATGCCCACCCGCGATATGACCGGCTTCATGGGCCAGCACGCCGATGACTTCGTTGGGCGTCTGGGCTTGGAGCAGCGCACCGGTGTGGATAAAGACGCTGCGGCCATCGACGACGAAGGCGTTGAAGGCCTCGTTGTTGACAATGCGCACGCCGACCCGGCCGGACCCAAGGCCTGCGGCTTTGAAGATCGGCCGCGCGTAATCGCTGAGCAGATTCTCGATTTCCGTATCGCGAATGAGTGGGATGCCCTGGGCCTGAGCGGCCTGAGTGCCCGCGATCGAAATGACGGCGGTGAGGGCGGAAAGCAGTCCGAGGGACGCCAAGGCCGCGTTGTGCAGGGAATGCTTCAAGAACGATCTCGTCATGCCAAAACGTTCGCCCAGAAATGAGCCGAAAGAGCGGCTTACGCCCAAGCCCTACATAGTAAAAAAGCCGACCGAATGCGAGGCCCCCCAAAGGCCCCCAGAGATCGGCAAGTAGGGTGCATGGCGGACCACGGCCCTTGGCCCGGGGCCAGATGGACCCAGTCGCTGGTCCAATAGAGGAGGGGCGGCGCACGCGGCGCCGCCCCTCCAAAGATACCAGACGTTGAAGCTGGGCTTAGCCGCGGCGGCGGCCGCTGTTGGCGGCAAGCGAAACGAAGCGATGCCCGATATCAACGTGGATATGGTTCATGCCCCGGTAGGTCATGGTGCCGCCGGAGTGATGGTTCTTGATCAGCCAGTTGACGATCGCGCCCTTGCGGCTGCCCGCGTCGAAATCGATGGCGAGGCCATAGCGGTGCTTAGAGGGCTTGCCGCTCGTTGCGATGACCGCGCCGGGACGGCAGGTGGACACGATGCTGACCGAGCCAAATTGGCTTTCAATGCGGTTGAGCAATGCGCGCGCCTGGGGCTGGAGGCATGTCCGCGACGAGCCGCCCGAAGCGTACTTCGTAAACGAACGCGACTTCACGCCCTTCTTGGACGCGTACGAGCGCTTCTTGGCGCCGGTCTTGGCGTACTTGCGGCTCTTCTTCGTCTTGGACGCGTACGTCTTCTTGGATTTGACCGCATAGGTCTTCTTGGACTTGCCCTGATAGTTCTTGGCAACGCTGGCGCGGTCCTTGAAGGACACAACGTCCTGCAGCGAGTGCGTGCGGGCCTGGGCTGCGGTGGACATCACGCCGAACGTGGCGAGGATGGCGGCAATGGCCGAAATCAAACGAGTGCTCATGAGTACTCCCTTTCCATACGGAGGCTGTCCGGACCGGTGGACCCGGTAATGAGAGAGGCGCAACGCTGCTTGCGTGTTGTTCCAAGTCTTGCGCTCGATCGTGCCGCTCCAGGCACTAGGGGTTTGTCTCGGTAATTCTGAAACCCCGTTGCGATCGACTGCGACTCCCCTCCCGAACATTGGCTACCGTCGCAGGTGACTTGCGGTCACCTGGGCGCCGGCACCGCCAACAGCCGGGACCTTATGGTAAAATTGCGGCGCTCAGAACCCGTCCGAGGCGGGGTGCGACGACGTGTACCGCAGTGCAACATAACCATGTTGCATAGCATTAAGATGATGAATTAAAACAAAAAAGCCGGACACGAGGTCCGGCTTTTCAGTCTCACAAATTGGCTGCGGTCTATTCGCCGCCCAGCTTGCGCTGCCACCACCCGCGCCGCGCCGGCTGCTCGGCAGCGGCCTGCTCAGCGGCGGCATGGTCGGGCGTGACCACCACGCGTTCCAGGCGCGGTTCGGTCGAAACCGGTTCGCCGTAGCGGCGGCGCGGTTCCGGATTGGCCTCGGCAGCGAGCTCCGTCACCGGTTCCGATTGCGCTGCCGCGATCGGACGCGCGTTGGCTTCGACCTCCACATTGCTGTCCGGGGTCTCCGTCGCGGCGGTGTCCTCGGACGGCGCACGTCGGGAACCGCTCCGGCGATGGCGTCCACCATCGCGCGGGCCGGAACGTCCGGCGGATTTGACGTCGACCGAAGTGCCGGCGGGTTCGGCAGGCGTTTGCGGTGCCTCCTCCACGGAGCCGGCAAAGTCATCAACAAACTCTTCCGTCACATGCGTCCGGGTGGGGTAGCCGTTGTCACCGGTCGTGCCGTCCTGACCGGCATCGCCGGCCAATGCAGCGTCGCCTCGGTCACGGCCACGGCCGCGCCGTCCGCCCCGGCGTCCACGGCGACGGCGCCGTCCGCCCTTGTCGTCACCGCGCGGTGCACCGTTGCGGCCGTCGGCTGCGTCCTGCTGGCCCGGCCCACCGGTATCACCATCGGCTTCCATGTCGTCATCGGCGATGTCGTCGCGGAACTGGCCACCTTCGCGCGGCGGAGCCTCAGTATCGCGATCCTCATCATCCCGCGATCCGCCGTTGAAGTCGCGGGCCGCGCGATCGCCGGAAGTCTCTGCGTAGTCCCCGTCCGGGCGGCCAGGTCGTTCGCCGCGCCGGCCACGCCGCCGCCGCTTGCGGCCCCGTCCGCGGCCCCCTTCATCGCGCCCGCCATTGCTGCCCGACGGCTCTCGCTCTTCAACGTCGTCGACAAAGCGTGCGCCCTCCGCTTGGGGTTCGCCATCGGTCTCCTCGGCGTCATCGCCGCCTTCGAAGCCCCAATCCATATTGACGACCGAGCGTTCAGGGCGTCGCGGTGCCTCGGTGCGAACGTGGGTCTTCTCGACGTTGAAATTCGCCCCTTGGAGCTTGTCGCTGGCCTGGACCGTGATGGAAATGCCGTGGTGGGCTTCCAGATCGGTGATGAACCGCCGCTTGTTGTTCAGGATATAGAGCGCGACCTCGGCCGTGGTGGTGGCCACCAGCGAAGCGGGATGTCCTGTCATGAGCGCATCTTCGATGCCGCGCAGGACGGCCAGTGCGACGCTTTCGGTCGAGCGGATGATGCCTGTGCCCTGACAGTGCGGGCACTGCGTGGTTGACCCCTCCAGAACGCCGGTCCTGAGGCGCTGGCGCGACATTTCCATGAGGCCGAAGTGGCTAATCCGCCCCAACTGGATGCGGGCGCGGTCGAAGCGCAGCGCATCCTTCAGGCGCCGTTCCACGGAGCGGTTGTTGCGCTTCTCCTCCATGTCGATGAAGTCGATGACGATCAGGCCGGCGAGGTCGCGCAGCTTCAGCTGGCGGGCAATTTCGTCGGACGCCTCGAGGTTGGTATTGTAGGCTGTTTCTTCGATCGAGAATTCGCGCGTCGACTTGCCGGAGTTCACGTCGATGGCAACCAGAGCTTCCGTCTGGTTGATGACGAGGTAGCCGCCCGACTTCAGGGTCACGAATGGGCTGAACATGGCGTTCAGCTGCCGCTCGATGCCGTACTTGTTGAAAAGGGGATCGGCGCCACTGTGCAGAATGACGTTCTTGGCATGGCTCGGCATGAGCATGCGCATGAAGTCCTTCGCCTCGCGGTGCGCGGGCTCACCGGCCACCACGACCTCTTCAACGTCCTTATTGTAGAGGTCGCGGATCGAACGCTTGATCAGGTTGCCTTCTTCGTAGACGAGGCTCGGCGCCGTCGACTGCAAGGTCAGATCGCGGACGCTTTCCCACAGACGCAGCAGGTATTCGTAGTCGCGCTTGATTTCCTGCTGGGTTCGCGCCGCACCGGCCGTGCGGATGATGAGCCCCATGCCTTCCGGCACTTCCAGCTCGGCGGCGATGGCCTTCAGGCGCTTGCGGTCCTGCGGGTTCGTGATCTTGCGGCTGATCCCACCGCCGCGTGCCGTGTTGGGCATCAGCACCGTGTACCGGCCGGCCAGCGACAGGTACGTGGTCAGCGCCGCGCCTTTATTGCCGCGCTCTTCCTTGACCACCTGAACCAGGATCACCTGGCGGCGCTTGATGACTTCCTGAATTTTATAGCTGCGCGGACGCCGGCGCGGGCGTGCGGGCAGTTCCTCCAGTGCGTCTTCCGCACCGGTCTGTTCGACAGCGTCACCCTCACCCACGGGCGCGGCAACGACGTCGACGCTTTCGTTCTCGACCAGTCCAATCGGCGCGGGTGCGTCTGAGGCGGCCGCGGCGACATCTTCGTCGTCATCCGGCTGTGTCGCGGCAGAGCGTTCGTCGCGATCGTCGCCCGCGTCAGCGTCGGACAGGCCACCGGGCTCGAATCCTCCGACTACTTCGGGTTCGGGTAGATCCTCGGCGATAACGTCGTCGTCGCCGTGTCCTTCATCGGACAGCGCACGGCGCGCACCATGATCCGGGTCATCGGCGCCGTCGCCGTGATCGTCGTCGTCGTGCCCATGATCGTCGTGGTCATGATCATCGTGGTCGCGGTCATCGTCGGATGGCGGTGCGTCTTCACCGGCCTCTTCGATCTGATCGAGATCTTCGCCACGGTCGTCGCTGGCGTCGCCCGAACTGGACCTGGAAGCAGACTGGGACTGCCGCTGCTGGCGACGGCGCGCCATGCGTTCGGCGTGTGCATCAGCCGCCGCTTCCTCGGCCGCTTCGGCCCGTGCTTCCTCGTCCAGAAGCGCCTGCCGGTCGGCCATCGGGATCTGGTAGTAGTCCGGATGGATTTCGTTGAATGCCAGAAAGCCGTGGCGGTTTCCGCCGTAATCCACGAAGGCCGCCTGCAACGACGGTTCCACGCGCGTGACCTTAGCCAGATAGATATTTCCGCGCAGCAGTTTGCGGGCGGCACTCTCGTAATCGAATTCCTCTACGCGGCCTTCGCGAAGGACGACGACCCGGGTCTCCTCGGGATGCGTCGCATCAATGAGCATTTTGTTGTTGGACATTTGTAACGTTCCTTGGCGCGCCGGCTCGGCAGGGGGCCGGTCAGAAACCAGGGGCCTGATGCGGCCGTGTGCTGGTCGAGGGCGCGCGCATTTGGGGTGGTTGAAGGAAGGGTTCTGAAAGCGATGCGGGCGCGCAGATCCCGCGCCGCCGGCTGGGCCGGGCGACGCAAGCCGGGAGCTCTGGAGAGCCGGGCGGCGGGAGAGATTGTTGCGCGAGTGGTTTGCATAACTGGTTCGCTAGGGGCTTCGGAGTGGAGCGCGTCAGCGCGTCCGCTCTCGCAGCCGGGTTTAACTCAGGTGTGGTGCCACGCGTCGCGCAACGCGCGACAGGCACCGCGGACCGCGGCTTAAGAGGTCCCCTTTCATTGGACCCCGGCATGAAAGCCGCAGAAATTGGACAGTGCGTCCGTTCCGTGGCGACGCGATCGTTCGAGGAACGAAGAAACTCTGGAGGCTCGTGGCGCTTGGTCGCTGCGGTTTCCCACGCCGATTTGCAGCCAGCGGAGCGCTCTTCAAGTATCTCGCTGCTCCACGCGGGCATTCATCCTTGGCGGCTGCCATACGGAAGCGGGGCGCAGCCCTCAGGTCCGACCGGCCACTAAGGCCGATGTGCAACACGAGTTGCGAGACACGGGGCGCGCGTCTTCCGGCAGCTTGGATGAAGCGCGGAGAAACGGAACGCGCGTAAAGTGTAACGGGTTCGCGGTCCTGGTGACAAGAGTGTTAAGGTAACAAACTGCCGGGTTCCGGGAACCTTGACGCCCAAGTTTGACGAAACAGGGCAAATTTTGTCTTAACTTGCGTCGCGGCAACACATTTTAATGGGGGTCAGGGATGCCGGGGGGCTCTCCTTGCGACACGCGGACGGGAATCGCCGGGGCTCGGAGCCACCGCTTAACGCTGCGCGTGCCCGCTCTTTGCGCTCTTGTCCTCGTTTTGTTCCTTAGTCTGGGTCTCACGCCCCGCGCCATCGCCGGCGAAGGGGGCTGGGGGCTGACCGGCTTTTGGAAGCGCGCCGAGACGACCCCGCCTGCATCCGTATCGGACCATACCAAGTCGCCCGATGTCGTGGCACCTGTTGATACGGTGCCTGCCGAAGCAGCCGAGACGCCGTCAAATACGGCTGCCAAGTCCGAAGCGGTGGACGTGGAGGTCGTCGGCGACCGTGCCTCCACCCTCTTTCAGCTGACGTTGTCACGCGGTGTCACCGCCGAAGTTTACACGCTGGCAAACCCTTACCGGGTGATCATCGATTTGCCCGATCTGGAATTCCGGTTGCCGGAGGGCGCCGGGCGCCGGGGGCGGGGGTTGGTTACCGCGTTCCGCTTCGGCCAATTCGCCGCCGGAAAGGCCCGGATCGTGATGGATACCGATGGTCCCGTCAGCATCGGTAAGGCGGCGATGTCGATGGGCCGGAACGGCAGCGGCGTCGTACTCGTCGTCGAACTCAAACCGACCGATGCCGGGGCTTTCGGGGCCGGGACCGGTGCGGAACGCAGTGCCGCCAAGGCCGCCGAAGCGCGGGCCGCCGCGCCCGCTGACGACGTGCAAAAGCCCGCCAGCCGGCAGAAGCCGGTCATTGTCATCGATGCCGGCCACGGCGGGATCGATCCAGGAGCGGTGGGGGCCGAGAACACCTTGGAAAAGGACATCGTCCTTTCGGTGGCCCGCAAGGTGCGGGCCAGGCTGGCCGCCAAGAACGCCTATGATTTGGTCATGACACGATCGACCGACGTGTTCGTCTCACTGGGCGAGCGGCTGGCGATTTCCCGCAAGCATGCGTCGGATCTGTTCATCTCGATCCACGCCGATTCCATCGAAGAGTTTGCCTATACCCAATCCATCAAGGGTGCGACCGTCTACACCCTCTCGGAGCGGGCGTCCGACGCCCAGGCCCGGGCGATGGCTGAAAAAGAGAACGCCTCCGACATGATCGCCGGCCTCGACGCGGTGGAAACCGAGGAAGACAATCAGGTGCGCAGCATTCTGATCGACCTTTTGAAACGGGAAACCTCGAATTTTTCAGCCGAATTTTCCCGCACGCTGGTCCGCAAGCTGAAATCCAATGTCAGCCTGTCCCGGGTGCCGCGGCGTTCCGCGTCATTCAAGGTGCTCAAGCAGACCCATGCGCCGTCGGTGTTGGTCGAACTGGGTTACGTCAGCAATGCCGAGGAGGCCCGGCTGATGCGCTCCACGGTCTGGCAGAGCAAGGTGGCCGGATCGATTGCCGCAGCCGTCGAGGCCTATTTCGAGAAGCGGGTTGGGGGCGGCCCCTAGTGGAGTGCCCTAAGGCCGCGCCGTGGCGGGTGCCGCACGTGCCGCCGCGCTGGGGAAACCCGACGGCGGCAACTGTGCCGGGCGCGCGAATTGTCGCGCAAGATGCGATAAACTGTTGTCCCGCTGAGGATGTTCCGACGATGTTGCGCCACAATCCATGGTATGGTGAGCATCCGCCGGGCCGGGATTGCTGCAACGCAGCGATCGGTTTAGGAAGAGCCCCCGGAAGGGAAGATTAAGCGCCGCCCATGCGACCACCCATTCTGCCACCGCCAGTCAAGCCCAAGCGAAAGCGGCGCCGCAAAAGCCTGCTGCTGAGTTTTCTTGGCTGGAGCTTTGCGCTCTTCGTGGTGCTGTTCGTCGCCGGGTCGGCTGGTGTCGGCTATCTCCTGTGGCAGGCGTCCAAGGATTTGCCGGACTACGAGAGCCTCGCGAAATACGAGCCGCCCGTGATGACGCGCATTCACGCGCACGACGGCTCGCTGATCGCAGAGTACGCCCGCGAGCGGCGCATCTTCGTGCCGATCACGACCATCCCGAAGCGCCTCATCGCGGCGTTCCTGTCGGCTGAGGACAGCCGGTTCTACGAGCACGGCGGTATCGACCTGCAGGGCATCAGCCGCGCCGCCGTCAAATTCCTCGAAACGAAGATGACCGGACGCGGCAGCATCCAGGGTGCATCGACCATCACCCAGCAGGTGGCCAAGAACTTCCTGCTGACGAGCGACCGGACCTTCGACCGCAAAATCAAGGAAGCGATTCTCGCCATCCGCATTGAGCGGGCCTACACGAAGGATAAGATCCTCGAACTGTACCTGAACGAAATCTACCTGGGCATTGGCGCCTATGGTGTGGCCGCCGCCGGTCTCAATTACTTCAACAAAGAGCTCAAGGACCTGACCTTGGAAGAGGCGGCCTATCTCGCCGCCCTGCCCAAGGCGCCCAACAACTACCATCCATTCCGTCACCGCCAGAAGGCCACCGACCGGCGGAATTGGGTTCTCGGGCAGATGGTCGAGAACGGCTACATCACCGCAGAAGAGGGTGCGGAAGCCAAGGCCAAGCCGATCACCGTCAATTTCCGCCAATCGGGTGCGCACATCTTCGCAGCGGAATATTTCGCCGAGGAAGTCCGCCGCTCGCTGCATGCGCAGTATGGCGAAGAAAAGCTCTATGCGGGTGGCCTGTCCGTGCGCACGACGCTCAATCCGCGCCTGCAAGAGAGCGCGCGGCTGGCGCTGATCGACGGGCTTGTGTCCTATGATCGCGACCAGGGTTGGCGCGGCCCGGTTTCCAAGATCGATATCGCCGGCGATTGGGGTATCCCGCTGGGCGCCATCGACATCCCGTCCGACATTCTGCCGTGGCGCCTCGGCGTCGTGCTGCAAGCTGAGAAGTCGAAAGCCATTGTGGGCTTGAGACCCGCGCGCATGCAGGATGGCACGCTGGCCAAGGAGCGCGAGGCGGTCGAGATCACCTTTGCCGAGGTCAAGTGGGCCAAGGTACCGGGCACCAAGGCGACAGCCAAGGCGCTGACGGATATCTTGAACCCTGGCGATGTCATCTACATCGCGCCGAAGGACCCGCGAAAGCTGGACGGGGTCTGGTCGCTGATGCAGATCCCGGAGGTCGCCGGCGGCCTCGTCGCCATGGATCCCCACACGGGCCGCGTGCTGGCCGTGGCGGGCGGGTTCTCGTTCGCGATGAGCCAGTTCGACCGAGTGATTCAGGCCAAGCGCCAGCCCGGTTCGTCGTTCAAGCCGTTCGTTTACGCCGCTGCACTGGACAATGGCTACAAGCCCACGTCGATCGTTCTCGACGAGCCCATCGAGATCGACCAGGGACCGGGCCAGGACATCTGGAAGCCGGAAAATTACGACAAGGAGAAATCCTTCGGTCCGACGACCCTGCGCGTCGGCGTGGAGAAATCGCGCAACCAGATGACGGTGCGTCTCGCGCAGGACGTCGGCATGCCGCTGATTACCGAATACGCCAAGCGGTTCGGAATTTATGACGATCTGCTGCCGGTCCTGTCCATGTCGCTGGGCGCGGGCGAAACAACCCTGCTGCGCATGGCGACGGCCTACTCAATGCTGGCCAACGGCGGCAAACACGTACGCGCCACGCTGATCGACCGCATCCAGGATCGCTGGGGCCGGTCCGTCTGGAAGCACGATGCGCGCGAATGCACGGGCTGCAACGCCGAGAGCTGGAATGGGCAGGAGGAGCCGGAGATCCCGGATGATCGCCGCCAGATCATCGACCCGCATACGGCCTACCAGATGACGTCCATCCTCGAAGGCGTGGTTCAGCGCGGCACTGCGACGTCGCTGAAATCCCTTAATCGTCCGATCGCAGGAAAAACGGGCACGACCAACGAGGAAAAGGATGCCTGGTTCGTGGGCTACACGCCGGACCTCGTGGTCGGGGTGTTCATGGGCTTCGATACGCCCAAGCCGATGGGCAAGGGGCGCACGGGCGGCGGCATTGCCGCGCCGATCTTTGGTGACTTCGTCAAGCGCACGCTGGGCGACCAGCCGGCGGCGCCGTTCCGCATTCCGCCGGGCCTGAAGCTCGTGCGCGTCAATCTCAAGACCGGCCTGCGAGCTGGACCCGGCGACAGCCAGGTCATCCTGGAAGCCTTCAAACCGAACGAAGATCCCGACGACGCCTATTCGATCATCGGCTTCCAGTTCCCCACCGACGGCGCGGCCGCCGGCACAGGGACGCCGGGTCAGACGTCTTCCGACAGTCAATACAATGCGGCGTCCGATGCCTGGTCGCCGGCAGAGGTGGCGCCGCCCGGCAACGCGCCCGCCCCGCGCCCGCCGCCACGGCAGCCGGGCAGCGTCTGGTGATGTGATCCGCTCACCTCGCGGTGGGCACCGATGAGGTCGCACCACGCCGCCGTTTACAGTGCCGCATACGGACACTATATCGAGGTCGTCCGGTTGATGGACGTTTCCCCGCTTGTTCTGGAGAACCCCATGCGCGCTGAAGCGCAAAAATTTGTCGATTCCATCCAAGAAGCCCTCGCGCTTCTGAGGAGGTATCTTTGACCCGGAACACGCGGAAGAGCGGCTCGGGGAACTGAACCGGCGCGCCGAAGACCCCGCCCTATGGTCCAAACCCGCCGAAGCTCAGAAGGTGATGCGCCAGCGCCAGTCGCTGGAGCGCGCGCTGGGCAGCTTCAAGCGCATGCAGCAGGATCTGGAAGACTGCCTGACCCTCATCGAAATGGGTGAAGCGGAAGGCGACGACGATAGCGTGCGCGAAGCCGAAGCCATGCTGGCCAAGCTCAATCACGAAGTCCAGGAGCGCAGCATCGACGCGCTGCTGTCGGGCGAAGCCGACGGCATGAACGCCTATCTGGAAGTCCACGCCGGCGCCGGCGGCACCGAAAGCCAGGACTGGGCCTCGATGCTGTTGCGCATGTACATGCGCTGGGCGGAGCGGCGCGGCTTCAAGGTCAAGCTGATCGACGAGAGCGCGGGCGAAGAAGCCGGCATCAAGTCGGCGACCTTGGAAATCGAGGGCGAAAACGCGTTCGGTCTTCTAAAGACGGAAGCGGGCGTGCACCGGCTGGTGCGCATCTCGCCCTACGATTCCAACGCGCGCCGCCACACCAGCTTCGCCTCCGTCACGGTGTATCCGGTCGTCGACGACACCATTGACATCGACATCAACCCGGCCGACGTGGAAGTGAGCTTTGCGCGCTCATCGGGCGCCGGCGGCCAGCACGTCAACCGCACGGAAAGCGCGGTCCGTCTCGTGCACAAGCCCTCCGGCATCATGATCTTCGCCCAGGAGCATCGCTCGCAGCATCAGAACAGAGATGTGGCGTTCAAGCGGCTGAAGGCGCGGCTTTATGAAATGGAGTTGAAGCGCCGCGAAGCGCAGGCGAGCGCCGATCAAGCCGCCAAGTCGGATATCGGCTGGGGGCATCAGATCCGGTCGTATGTGCTGCAGCCCTACCAGCTGGTGAAGGATCTGCGCACCGGCGAGCAATCGACCGCACCCGACGACGTTCTGGACGGCGACATCGATCCCTTCATCCACGCCACACTGTCCGCGCGCATCAAAGGCGGCACCGGCGCCGAGGTGTCGGATCTGGAGTAGGGCCGGTTGAGCGCGATCAATCTGGGGCGGGACTTGCGGCTGGGCGGAGTGTGGCGCATTCTTCGGAAAGAGTTCTTGCAGCTGAGGGGCAGCACATGCCGCCGCCCTTCGGCGGTTTTGAAGTGAGCGCAGTATGGCCACCGTGCCAGCAACGAATGAACCCGCTCCACTGCCGGCGCTGAAGCCGAAGATTTTTGTCTCCTATTCCCGATCGGACATGATGTTCGCCGATGAACTGGTGGCGGGTCTAGAATATGATAAGAGCTTCGAAGTTTTCATTGACCGGTTTGCGATCCACGAATCGGAAGACTGGCGCACGCGGTTAGGTGCGCTCATCGCGCAATGCGATGCTGTAGCATTCGTTCTTACGCCGACTTCGGCAAAGTCCCCGATCTGTCACTGGGAGGTCAAGGAAGCACTGCGGCTTTCTAAAAAGGTAGTGCCCGTTCTGGCTGTGCCGGTCGAAGGCGGACAGGTGCCTCCGGCACTCGCGGCGTTGAATTACGTGCGCTTCGACCCTGACGAGAATGGCCGCCCGCGGTCGTTCATCGGAGGCCTCACGTCTCTGCGCCGCGCGCTGACCACCGACATCGATTGGATCAGGGAGCACACGAGGCTCCTGGTGCGCGCGCTGGAGTGGCAGTCGTCGGGGCGGGCCGAGAACCGGCTCCTTTACGGAGGCGACATTGCGGCGGCGCGCGCATGGCTGACCCGGCTCCCCAAGGATGCGCCGCCGCCGACCGAGCAGCACCTGGATTTCATTTCCGCGAGCGAACAGGCAGAGGCTGCGCGCACCAGCGCGGAGCGTCAGCGCGCCGAGAAACTGCAGCGCGCCGTGTTCCGGACCCGTCTGGCGCTGACGGGCTCGACGTTGCTTGCGGCCGGGTTGGCGATCGTTGGCTATTACGCTTACGCCAACTACACGAAGGCGTCAGAATTGGCGCAGCAATTGGCGACCTACCAGCGTATCCAGCAGGGAACGGAAAAGGTCGACGAGCCGCTGCCGCCGACAAAAGGACCAGGGGCACCGGTTCGAGGCACGGGAGAATTCCTGAGCAGCGCATCGGTAGAAATGTTGGCAGACGGGCGCAGCTTCCGTCTGACGAAGGACCTCGTCTTTCGCGATGGCGCAGGCAAGACGTGGACTGCGCCAAGTGGCTTTGTGAGCGACGGCGCCTCCATTCCCGCATCGCTCTGGTCGGTCATCGGCAGCCCGTTCTCCGGCGAGATGCGCAACCCATCCATTCTGCACGACTACTACGTCGAGACTCGGCAGGGCACGCCGGATGAGGTGAACACGATGTTTTATGAGGCCCTGCTGGCGTCCGGTGTTTCGGACTCTAAGGCCAAGCTTTTATATGCGGCCGTATCGCGCTTCGGGCCGCGCTGGCAGGTCAAGAACTGACATCAGCCCATGAAATGCCAGCAGCCTTTCGAATGCCCTCACCCGCCCTGCCTGGCGGAGACGATCTCGATGCGGTCGCCGTCTTGCAGTCGCGTCGTGCCGCGCGCGGTGGCCGGTACAAACGCACCGTTGACGGCTGTCGCGACACGGACCGCGCCGAAGTCTTCACCGTCGAGAAGTTCAGCAAGTGTCGCGGCCCGGCTTTCGCGGGCTTCGCCATTGACGATGAGGGAAATCGCGGTGTCACGCATCGGGTGCCTCCGGCTGCTGGTCAGGTCAGCAGCTTGCCTTCCAGCTGGATGATGCAGCTGTCGATGTTGTGCAGAATTTCCTCGGCCTTGTGCATGTCGCCTTCCAGCCGCGCGGAATTGGCCGTGTCATCCTTGCTCTTGAAAGCCGACGACAGGCGCGACAGGGCCGCCATGAACCCTTTCTTCCGCCGCCGGGCCGCCGCTGCCCGTTCGGCGCGTTCCTCGGCGGCGCGCGCCCGCTTCAGTTCGGCGGCCAGCCGCCGCTTGAGGAGGGTCACCTCCTTCTTCTTGTGCCGCAGCTCCTTGATGGCCGCCTTGGCTTCGGTGGCCGAATTCACCTTAACAGCCACCTCCGTTCCCGAAATGGTGGCGTAGCGCATGTCTCTGAGCTGCATGTCGTGCCGTCCTGCTTTGGATGAGGATGCGCTGGCATGGCATCCTCGAATCCGGGGCACACGCTACACGCCCGCGCGGATGCCGTCAGCCGGACAACACACGTTTTCTAGCATGTGCAACGCGGCAATTAACGCCGTCCGGCCGATAGGTTGGACAACTTCGCCGGGGCCTGGGACAGCAGAAGCCCGGCACGGCTGGACTTTCGGCGGCTGCGACATGCGCGCGCCCGCACTGGCCGAGGCGGGCTGATCCGCGTATCGGGTGTCGTGTTTCAAAGGGCAGGAAGGCTTCAGATCCGTGAATATTCTCGGCATTGTCACCAAGTCCCATGATACGGGCCTGGCACTCGTGGAAAACGGCGTGCCCACCTCCGTCCTGGAGGAAGAGCGCTTCAACCGGCAGAAGCATACGCTGGAATTCCCGGCCCATTGCCTCGATGCGCTGTTCGGCGACGGCCGGCTGTCGTTCGATGACATCGACGTCATCACGACACCGTGGGACATGGCGCGGCTGCGCCCGACCTTCTTCCACAACGTGACGGGCAAGCTGCCGGCGAGCATCAATCTGCTTCGGCCGGCCGCGCACCGCGTGCAAGCCTCGGCCATCGTCAATCTACCGTTCCGTTTATGGATGGGGCTCGGCAAGCGCTACGGGTTCCGCAATGTTCCCAAGATCGTTCAGGTCTCGCACCACAACTCCCACGCGGCGGTGTTCAACGTCTCGCCGTTCGAAGAAGCAGCCGTGCTCGTCATGGACGGGTATGGCGACGACACCTCCACCAGCGGCTATGCCGGACGCGGCATTAAACTGGAGCGGCTCTGGCAGAGCCACTTCTTCGACAGCTTAGGCATGCTCTACACCTGCGTCACGGAGCACCTCGGTTTCAAGGTGTTCGAGGAAGGCACCGTCATGGCGCTCGCGGCCTGCGGCGGGCCGAAGGTTCTGCCGCAGTTCCGCGAACTCATTCAGTTGCTGCCCGACGGACAGTTCCGCATCAACCGCGATTACGTTTCGTTCGACACCCATGGCCTGACGCGGCCCTTCAAGCGGCGCTTTTACGAGACGTTCGGTCCGGCGCGCGATCGCAAGGATCCGCTGACCGATCACCACCGCGACATGGCGCACGCGCTCCAGGTGACCATCGAGGAAACGATCCTGCATATCGTGCGCGACATGCATAAGCGCACCGGCTCGCGCAATCTGGTGATCTCGGGCGGCGTGGGTCTCAACTGCGTGGCCAACGCCCGCATCCTGCGCGACACCGAGTTCGAGCGCGTGTGGGTGCCGCCGTGCGCGTCCGATACGGGCGCGCCGCTGGGGTCGGCACTCTGGCATTGGCATCAGACGCTCGGCAATCCGCGCACCTTCGAGATGACCCATGCCTTCTACGGTAAAGGCTTCACGGATGCCGAAATCAAGGCGGCCCTCGACCGCGCCGGCTTGAAGTATGAAAAGTTCGAGGAAGGCGCGCTTTTGAAGCGCGTGGCGCACGATCTGAGCCAGCAGAAGATCGTCGGTTGGTTCCAGGGACGCGGCGAAATGGGTCCGCGCGCGCTGGGCAACCGCTCGATCCTGTCGGATGCACGCGACAACAAGATCAAGGACCTCATCAACGCCAAGATCAAGCATCGCGAGGCGTTCCGTCCGTTCGCGCCCGTGGTGCTGGTCGAACGCGCCGCGGAGTTCTTCGAGGTGAGCCAGCCCGACCCGTTCATGACGCTTGCCCCGCGGATCCATCCCGACAAGCTCGCCCTCATTCCAGCCGCGGCCCACGTCGACGGCACGGGCCGCATTCAGACCATCGCGCGCGAGGCAAACCCGCGCTACTACGGTGTGATCGAGGAATACGCCAAACTAACTGGAATTCCGGTCATCCTGAACACGAGCTTCAATCGGCAGGAGCCGGTGGTGAATTCGCCGGAGCAGGCGATTTCGTGTTTCCACCGGACGGACATGGATGTGCTCGTCATGGGCGACTACTATACGACAGACCGCAATCCGGACGCCGTGAAGCACGCGCGTGAAAGCTTCGTGTCGGTGCCGGCGGCAGGATCAATCTGAGAATCGCCCCGCCGTTGCCGGTTTCGGCTGGCGGCGTGCCGCGACGAGGACATTCATGACTGAGACCACCAAGCAGACGGGCCTCAAGGCCGCCATCGTTCCCGTCACGCCGTTTCAGCAGAACTGCACCTTGTTGTGGGACGAGGCATCGAAGACCGGCGCTGTCGTCGATCCAGGCGGCGATCTGGAGGCCATCCAGGCCGCGATTGCCGAAATCGGCATGAAGCCGGAAAAAATCATCCTGACACATGGCCATATCGACCATGCCGGCGGGGCGGACGAACTGCGCGAAATCCTCGGCGTCAAGATCGAGGGCCCGCACCGCGCCGATCACATTCTACTCGATCATCTGGAAGAGCAGGGCGCGGCCTACGGCATTCCCGCGCGCAACCTGAAGCCGGACCGCTGGCTTGAGGAAGGCGATACGGTAACGGTGGCCGGTCACAGTTTTGGCATTCTGCACTGTCCCGGCCACTCGCCGGGTTCGGTGGTCTTCGTCAATACGGCCCAGAAATTCATGCTGGCGGGCGACGTGCTGTTCCGAGGCTCGATTGGGCGTACGGATTTTCCCTACGGCGATCACGATGCGCTGATCAACGCCATCAAGACGAAGCTGCTGCCGCTCGGCGACGAATACGCCTTCATTTGCGGCCACGGTCCCACGAGCACCATTGGCGCGGAACGCCGGTCCAACCCGTTCATTACGTGAGGCGGTGGCGGGCGGTGCTTGTCCGCGCGATCAGTCAGTCGCGCCAGGCCGTGCCGAGGTCGAGGCAGCCGAAGATGCCACATTCCTGCATCGCGCTGCCGTAGCCGGTCATCTGGCCCTGGTTCTCGAACTTGTCGACGGTTTCCACCCGCAGCGTCTCCGAGCAGCTTGCTCGGCATCCGACCCAAGTCCCGCCCGGCAGGCGGACTTCGAGACCGTAGCGGGCTTCGCGCACCGGCCCGGAGGCGGTGCCATTGCCGAAGCGGCTGTTGGCGACGACGTAGCCTTCGTCGGCCCCGTCATAGCCCCGGTTACGCCGCCACCCGGCATCCACCGGAATGACCGTGGTGACCAGGATGGCTCCGGCGAGGGACAAGGCAAGGGCTGCAACGATGGCGCGCATCAGTCTGATCTCCAACGGCAATTCGTTCATGGCGGGCGGCCCGTTCAGGTGGCCGGCCCCTTTCAGCGCATGATTATCATGGTTCGCGCTGGTCCGGGTGGCCGGACTGCCGCGCCCAACGCAAGAATGTGACTGCGGACAATGGGCTTAGGTACGCTCCAACTCCAGATCGACCGACTTGAAGCCCTGGCCGTCCGTTGAAATCGATATGAGTTGGCTCTTGCCCTCAAGCGTGATGGACATGGTGGCCTTGATGGTCCCGTCGATGGCCAGCTCGATCCTGTCGTCGTCGAATGTTCCCGACACTGAGCCCGTCGAATTGAACGAGCGCTCCTCCCACGTCCCAGTGATGTCGGAGCCCGTTTGTTGCAACGCGGCGCGCAGGTCGATCTTGTTGGAGGCGCTGGCACACGAGAGTGCGATGCCGAGGCCGGCGCCAGCCTCCTTCGTTGTGAAATAAGCCTTGCAAGTCAAAGCTTCCGACTGCCCGCTGATGAGGAAAACGCGCCCGTCGCCCCGCCACGTTCCGGCCAGTTCCGTGAACGATGTCTGGGCGAGCGCCGCGCCGCCTGCCAGCGTGCCCGACAGGATGAGCGCCAATAGTCCGGGCAGGGGACGTCGCGGTGAGGCCGTCGTGGGCATGGCGAACCTATCCATAGGCGCGGGGCGCATGGGCCGAGCGCGTTGAAGTCCTGATGTAGTGCTGTCTCGAAATTGCGGCGGATGTGCGGGCCGGCGGTTCGTCGGGCGGGCGGGCCGGGTAGGGAGAACAAAATGCATACCGGAGGGGCCTGGGAGGCGTATTCTGGCTCGGTGCGGCATTGGTGGCTGCCGCGGATAGGCAGGTTCTACCCAGCGGAGTAGGGCGCGAAACGGGTGAAGAACGCTATGTGATCTCCGCCGAAAGTATGATGCTCTTGTCGGCACAACAAAACACCATCCGGACGGCACGGGTTGGCCAAGGCCGCCCGTCCCGGAACTGCGATGGCCAGCGGGACCGGGAGACGCACGCAACATGGAAGTCAGAGCCAAGAATAAGGTCATATCCGCCGACCAGGCCATTGCGCTCGTCAAGGACGGCGACGTGGTGTGCACCACCGGCTTCGTCCAGAGCTGCATCCCGGAAGCGCTGCACGCCGCGCTTGAGAAGCGCTACGTCGAGACGAAGGCGCCCAAGGGCCTCACGCTGATCATGTGTGCCGGTGCCGGCGACAGTAAGGGCCTGGGCACCGGACGCCTGCATCACGAAGGTCTCTTGTCGCGCGTCATCGCCGCCAACTTTGGCCGCATGCCGAAGGTCGCGCAGGCCGCGCAAGAGAACAAGATCCAGGGCTACAACCTCCCGCAGGGTGTGATCTCCAAGCTGTACCGCTCATGTGCGTCGGGCCAGCCGGGCCTCTTCACCAAAGTCGGGCTGCACACCTACGTCGACCCCCGTTTGGGCGGCGGCAAGGTCAATGACGCGACCACCGAAGACATCGTGAAGCATGTGGATGTCGATGGCGAGGAATGGCTCTTCTACAAGGCGACGCCGATCGATGTCGCGTTGATCCGCGCCACCAGCGCCGATCCCTCCGGCAACCTGAGCATGGAGAAGGAGTGCCTGACGCTCGACGCGCTGGCGCAGGCCATGGCCGCGCATAACGGCGGCGGTGTCGTCATCGCGCAGGTCGAGCGTATCGTCGAACAGGGGTCGATCAAGCCCAAGGACGTCAAGGTTCCCGGAATTCTCGTCGACTGCGTCGTCGTTGCCCAGGATCCCGAGATGCACCGCATGAATTATGGCGTGATGTACAATCCCGCCCTCTCCGGCGAAATTCGCGTACCGGTCGAGAACATGGCCAAGATGGAGCTCGATGAGCGCAAGATCATCGCGCGGCGTGCCTCGTTCGAACTGCCGCCGAATGGCGTGATCAACCTGGGCGTCGGCGCGCCAGACGGCGTGGCGGCGGTCGCGGCGGAAGAGCGTGTCACGCCCTTCATCACGATGACAACGGAAGCCGGCGCCATCGGCGGCGTCCTGGCTGGCGGGTCGAGCTTCGGCGCCTCGGCCAATGCGCACGCGATCATCGACCAGAACCAGATGTTCGACTTCTACCACGGCCGGGGCCTCGACCTGACGTGTCTGGGCATGGCCGAGTGCGACGAGCACGGCAACGTCAACACGTCGAAATTCGGCGGCCGCTTGAACGGCTGCGGCGGCTTCATCGATATTTCACAGAATGCCCGCGCGGTCGTGTTCGCGGGTACATTCACAGCCGGCGGTCTCCAGGTCGAGATGAACTACGGCAAGCTGAAAATCGTCAAGGAGGGCAAGGCCCGCAAGTTCGTCCGCAACGTCGAGCAGATCACCTTCAGCGGCAAGTATGCCTCGAGCAAGAACCAGCCCGTCATCTACGTCACGGAGCGGTGCGTGTTCCAGCTCACTCCGGGAGGCCTTGAACTCATCGAGGTCGCACCCGGCATCGATATCGAACGCGATATCCTTCCGCACATGGACTTCAAGCCGATCATCAACAAGCCGCAGCCGATGGACCGCCGCATTTTCGTCGACGAGCCCATGGAACTTCTCGCCGACCTGGTGAATCTCAAGCTGCCCGAGCGCATCAGCTACGATCTCGAGCGCAACATCCTGTTCGTCAACCTCGAAGGGTGGAGCGCGCGCAAGAAGAGCGATATCGATGATCTTCGCAAGGCCCTCGTTGCGGCTTGCGTCGCGGCCGGCCGCCGGGTCAATTCCGTCGTCAATCACGACGGCTGCCGGATCGCCGACGATCTCTACGACGACTATGCCGAGATGATCGAGTACATGATCGCCGATCACTATCTGACCACGTCGCGCTACACGACCAGCGCTTTCATGCGGCTCAAGATGCAGGAGGCGCTACGCAAGCGCGGCCTTGCTCCGCATATCTACGAGCGCAAGGAAGATGCCCATGCCGTCGTCGAAGTGAAGGCGGCTGAGTAGGTCGCGATATCGGCGAAGGATCGCGAATTGAGCGGCGCGGGATCAGCATTCCGCGCCGCTCTTCTTTGGCGGATCGCGCGGCTAGGCGCGCCGCTGGATGCGTCCCATGATGAAGCCGAGCGCGACCAGAACAGCGCCGACGGTGCCCATGGTCATGGCGGTGGTGCTGGGACCTGGAGCCAGATAGACGCGCCGGGGATCGCGGCTGTCATAGGCAACGGGGATTGTTACTGGTTGGCCCGCACTGCCGGCAGAGGCACGCGCGGCAAGGTCGCGCGCCTTGGACAGGCTTTGCACGCCGAAATCCCAAGGCTCGATGCTGGTGCCCTCGAACGTGACGCCCTCGACGACATAGCGGTAGCGGATATCGAGATGCACGCTTTCGACTGTTTCCTTGGTGCCGCCGCGCAGACGGTCGGTCATGGGAACCGTTCGTGTGGTTTCTTCTTCCGCCAGCGCACTTGAGAGAATGGTCGCGCTCGCCGTCGGCCAGGACAATGTCTGCCAGCCCCGCCATGCGCCGAACCCGCCGAGGAGCAGCATGACGAGCCCGAGGGACATGAGGAAACTTGCGAAGAGTGCCGCGGTGCGGCGGTACTGATGGGCGTCGCGGCGGCGCTGGGCAGGGGACATGTCGCGGAAAATCTCCGGGCTGGTCAAATTCGAGCGCGCACGGCCTATCCGGTAGATAGGTTGCGCGCGGCCGCCCGCAATGGGTCGAGGCAGGTTTCGATGATCACCAGCCCGGCCTTAATCGCCGTGCCGTGGTCGATGCGGCTTGGATTGCCAATCTGGGCGGGATCAAGCGTGGCTGGGATATGGATGAACCCCGAGCGCACGCGGGGCGTCACTTCGTGCGCGAAGCGTTGCGAATGGAACATCACCGCATTGCACAGGTAGCGGCCCGGATCGCCGGAGAGGGAGGCAGGGATGCCGTGCCGGTGCAGCGCATTGAGCAGCGTGCGCGCGGGCAACGTGGTGACGCGCACGGGCCGGTCGCCGGGAACCAGACAGTCCTGGGACTTTGTGCGGCCGCGTGCATCGATGGCAGAACTGGTTTTATTGAAGGCCCGCGTTTCGATGACGAAGTCGCTTGCTTTGGCCGAAACGCCAAAGTGAAGGACGAGGACCGGCTGCGTTGACTTGAGCAGATGCAACAGTTTGCTGGGCGTGTCCTCCCAGTCAACGGGCAGGATCACCGGCACGAAGCGGAAGTCCCGGTGCCGCCTGGACGCGGCGGTCGCCAAGTCTCCGACGAGATCCTCGGAGGCATTGTGGGTGACACCGGGAAACGGGCCAAAGCCCGTCAACAGCGTCACGGGTCTGCGGTTTGATCTCATGGAAGCAGGATAAAGGATTGCGTGCGCCATGGGTAGCAGACTGGACGAAAATGCCCCCGGACCGCACATTCGATCCGGGGGCTGGTAAAGATATCCGCGTTAAGAAATTCAGCTGCCGTTGGTCAAGGCAGCCATGCGAATGTTCTCGAAGGCAGACACGTCGAGGTTGGGCGAAAGCTCATCGGGCTCCTTGGCCCGGCGCACGCGTCCGTCGAACTGTGCGCCTTCCGCGATCGACAATGTCTGATGGGTGATGTCGCCTTCGACTTGTGCCGTGGGGTGCAGTGTCACGGTCTTGGCGCGGATGGCGCCCTTGATGCCGCCACGCACTTCAATGGCGTCGGCATTGACGGTTCCGATCACGGACCCTTCTTCGCCGATCAGCACCTGCCGGCCATGGATGTCGCCATGCACATCGCCGTCGATGGTCAGCTTGTTCTGGGAGATGATGGTGATCTTTTCCCCCATGATCGTCAGATCGGTCCCGATGACCGATGTGCCGGTGCCGGTCGAGGCGCGGTCGAACGGTGACCCAGCTGGCCGCGCGGTGACGGGCGGCGGTGTCGCCGACATGGGCGGCAAATTGGTTGAGGGCGGCTTGGGCTGATTGGCGTCCGGACTTGGGCCACGATTAAACACGAGATACTCCTCCCCACAAAACGATGATCCACCCACACTCCTAGACCAGCATCATGAGGCCTTGGTGAAAATATGTCGAGGAACGTGAACGGCGGCGATTGAGGCTGCTTTTGGCCTCGTCCAGCGGGTCCAAGCGCTGGCGGATAGTCCAGATTTAGGAAAAAGGCAGCCGTCGCGGTCTCAGCGCCGGGCGGGCCGTGCGGCGCGCCACATGAGATACGTCCAAGCGATGAGCAGGAGGGCCGCCCCCCAGGGCAGCGCGCGATCCAGGGCCGGCCGGACCATCTCGCGGACGATCCCCAGAGTGGGGTTTGCCGGGCCTTGCGCGAAAAAGGCCGACCAGTATCCGACTTGTACGCCGGCGATCAGCAACACGGGGGCCGCATAGGCAAGGGTCCACCAGCGGCTCAACCCGGCTGCCGGCAATCGCTTCCACAGTAGGCTGGCCGCAAAGGGGAGTGTCGCGAGCGCGACCGTGCCGGGTCCGTAGAAGCTGTACCAGCGCGCGCCGAGACCGAACCTCAGGGCCAGCGCCAGTGTCACGGCCGCGACGGCCAGCACCCCGGCCCCAGCTAGAAAACGCTTTTGTGTCATCCAGGGCTTCTAGCGGGTTTTTGAGGCCCCGGATACGGAGCAAGGAAGCTGGACGGTGGTGAACCGGCTCGCGCGCTAAAGGGGAAACTGCTCGGGGGCGATGCCGCAATCGATCAGAAATCGGCGGATCTGCACCACCTCCTCCTTGGGCAGGGAGTGGTGCGCATGATGGAAGAGCACGGTGTGGCCTTTCAACGTGACGGCGATGCGGGACCCGTTCCGCTCTTCGACCTCGGCGCCCAGTTCCTTCAGCGTGTTCTGAACTTCCTTGAAATCGAGATTGGCCGGGATCGGGTGGGCAAAAAGTGCATGCACGATCTTGCGGTGGCGGTGGTTCATGCGACGCATCCCTTTATCTGCAATCGACCGGTCGGAGCGGTCATCTCCGCCTACCGCGCGGGCCGCCGGCATGTATTGCGCTCAATCAAATCCGAGGCCTCGCGCCGCAATGCGCCGCGCCGGGGGAGGACGCGCTGAAAAATCAAAAGGGCTGCCCGTTGCCAGGCAGCCCCCGTGAGACCGGTGTGCGATAGACCGGAAACGTGCGTCTCCGGATGGATCGCGTCTCTCAATCCCTCGCTGGAAGGTCGTCCGGCAAGGTCTTGAGCGATCCAATCATCGCAGCCTTCAAGATCCCACTCGACATCGGATCACCTCCCTTCGGTTGTTGCAGATGGGGGAAGTCTGCCACGGTTCGCCGCTCATGAAAAGAGACGCCAAAATGAGGTGCGCGTCAGGCCGGCACGGTCTGCTCGTCGGGTTGCGCCGCGCGGGCGGCCTTCTGCCGGGTCAACATCGCAGCCACCCATGCCATAAGCGCGATGCCCGCCACGTTGACCACGAACTCGACACTCCGCCGGGTCCCAAGCTCCGTGATGATGATCCACGCCAGGAACGACAGAACCGTGCCAAGCGCAAAAATCTGCAAGGAATGCCGGCCACACAGCGCGACGGCTTTGGCCGCTGGAGTCTTGAGCCAAGTGCTCGTCGCCGACACCAGCGTTGCGGCCACATAGGCCAAAGCCAGCACATGCAGATACCGCCACAACGAAAGATCCGCTTTGCTCACCGCCCCGACGAGGCCCTTGGGTAATGGAGCGTGATTGGGCAGCCAGGATATCGCGACCCATGGCGCCGCCCAGATCAGCGAGAACAGCAGGAAGCCCACGGCAAGCGTCAGGAGTTCAGTGTTGCTGGTCAGTTCTTGGCGGCGCGCGAGGATGGCGACGGCGGCGCCGGTGGCGAACAAAAGCTGCCAGGCGAACGGATTGAAATACCAGCCTTGGCCGGGCATGTTGGCCGGAAGGTTCAGTCCGGCGATATTGGCGATCGCCCAGATACCGACCGACACGGTCAGCGCGGTCGTGACGCCAAGCCGGAAAAGGGCAAACTGCACCGGGAACCAGAGCATCAGCACAATGTAGAGCGGCAGAATGTTCATCTGGTTGGGCTGATACGTCAGCAGCAGGGCCGACCTGATCCAGGTGACGGGATCAGTTGAGAGATTCTGCAGCCAGATGTTGTTCACGTAGGCCGGCTTTTGAAAGACCTGGGCGGCCCAGAACAGGAGCACGGCGGAGGCGGCGAAGACCGCCAGGTGCCACAGATAGATCGACCCGGCCCGCCGCCAGGATCGCTGCCAGACGCCGGCAAAATTGGTCCGCTCCTCGCCAAGCCGATAGGCAAGGGCCGCCGAATAGCCCGACAGGAGAACGAAAACTTCACTCGCGTCGGCAAATCCGAAATTCTTGAGCGTTGCGTAAGCCCATGAATTATCGGGGATATGATCGACAAAAATGAAGATGAGCGCGAGGCCGCGAAAGAAGTCGATGCGCGGATCGCGCTGGCCCGGAGTGGCGGCGTGCGGTGTGTGCATGGGCGTCGGCGGTCTAAGGGTTTGGACGTAAGTGGAGTCGCTTGTACGTCTCTTATGAGGTCGCCCCCGCGGCGCCAATGTGGCCGAATTGTTCTCCTGAGAAATGATTGCTTTCTGTGGCCCCGCCGCATGAACGCGATGAGCAAGAACGCAGGGGGCAGCCCGGCCAGCCGGTCGCCCGCACCCCGGCGGCGGCCGGTACCCGGACGGTTCAGCCGCGCCCGATCAGCCGTTTGGGAGCTTGGACGGCGGCGCTTCCGCGCCCGTCAGATCCCGATCGACATAGACCTCCCCGCCCAACTCGCGGAACTTCTCGCTCATATCCGCCATGCCCTCCGCTTGTTCGTTGAGTTTGGCGGCGTAGTCACGGACATCCTGCGTGATTTTCATGGAGCAGAATTTCGGTCCGCACATGGAACAGAAATGGGCGACCTTGTGGGCATCCTTCGGCAGCGTTTCGTCGTGGAAGCTCTGTGCCGTGTCCGGATCGAGCGACAGGTTGAACTGGTCCTCCCAACGGAAATCGAAGCGCGCCCGCGACAGGGCATCGTCACGCAGCTGGGCCGCGGGATGCCCCTTGGCGAGATCGGCGGCGTGGGCGGCGATGCGATAGGTGATGACGCCTGTCTTGACGTCGTCGCGATTGGGAAGCCCCAAGTGTTCCTTGGGCGTGACGTAACAGAGCATGGACGTCCCGAACCAGCCGATCATCGCCGCGCCGATACCGGACGTAATGTGATCGTAGCCCGGTGCAATGTCGGTGGTCAGTGGCCCGAGCGTGTAGAACGGCGCCTCGCCGCATTCGCGCAGCTGTTTGTCCATGTTGATCTTGATCTTGTGCATCGGCACATGGCCGGGACCTTCGATCATCACCTGGCAGCCCTTCGCCCAGGCGACTTGTGTCAGCTCGCCCAATGTTTCCAGTTCCGCGAACTGCGCGCGGTCGTTCGCATCGGCGATCGAGCCGGGGCGCAGGCCGTCGCCGAGCGAGAACGACACATCATAGGCGCGCATGATGTCGCAAATCTCGCCGAAGCGTTCGTAGAGGAAGCTCTCCTTGTGGTGGGCGAGGCACCACTTGGCCATGATCGAGCCCCCGCGCGAGACGATGCCGGTCACGCGGTTGGCCGTCAGCGGGACGTAGGCAAGGCGCACGCCGGCATGAATGGTGAAATAGTCTACACCCTGCTCGCACTGCTCGATCAGCGTGTCGCGGTAGAGGTCCCAGGTGAGCTTAACGGGATCGCCGCCGCATTTCTCCAGCGCTTGATAGAGCGGCACCGTGCCAATCGGAACGGGTGCGTTGCGCAAGATCCATTCGCGCGTGGTGTGGATATTGCGGCCGGTGGAGAGGTCCATGACGGTGTCCGCGCCCCAGCGGATTGCCCAGACCATCTTCTCGACTTCCTCTTCCACGGACGACGTGACCGCCGAATTGCCGATGTTGGCGTTGATCTTCACCAGGAAGTTGCGGCCGATGATCATCGGCTCCAGCTCAGGGTGATTGATGTTGGCGGGAATGATGGCCCGGCCGCGCGAGATCTCCTCGCGCACGAACTCAGGCGTGATATGCGCCGGGATCGCCGCACCGAAGCTTTCACCGTCGGCCAAGGTGCCGGCCGCGCGCTCCAGCACCGCGGTTCGCCCCAGGTTCTCGCGATGGGCGACATAAATCATTTCCTTGGTCACGATGCCCGCGCGCGCGTATTCGAGCTGCGTCACTGGTTTGCCGGGCAGGCCGCGCAGCGGCGCGTGGGTCACTGAGAAAATGCGGGCGGCGGCAGCGCCCGAGACATGCCCGTTATCCTCCGGCTGCACATCCCGCCCGGCGTAGCTCTCCACGCCGCCGCGCGCTTCGATCCAGGATGTGCGGTGCCGGGCAAGCCCCTTGGCCACGTCGATCGCGGCCGCCGGATCGGTGTAGGGACCGGATGGATCGTAGACCCGAAATGTGGGTTCGGCAGGATCGGTGAGCGCGATCTCGCGCAAAGGCACGGCGAGATCGGGGTGTCCGTCCGGTGACGAGGTGACCTTGCGCGACCCGCGGATGGGTCCGGTGGTCACGGCGGGGATGGCGAGGTCCGCGGCGCGGGTGGGCTTGTTCATGGCTTGGCTCCGTCGGATGGATTTGAGGATTGGGCACTGCGGGTAACCGCGATGATGGGACCCATGTCGTCGCCCGGGTCGTTGCGGCCGAGTTCGGCGGAAAACAAGCGGGAAATGGACCCATCGAGATAAAGGGCGTTGGGCGTTTTCAGGTGCTCCCGGAAAAGCGAACCGAATTCATGAAAGGTCACTTCGCTACGGCTGATGGCGAAGATCACGGACTGTCCACCGGGCAGCACGCCGACACCGTTGCGGATGTTGCGCGACGAGGCATCGACGAGGAAGCGCGGGTGCAGGCGCCCGTCGATCACCAGCATCGGCCCGGATTGCGTAGCATAGCGCGGCTCGATCGCGCTTTTGCGGTAGGCGTCCGTCTCAAATACGGCGGCCGTGCCATCGCCGACGATGACGAAGACCCCGTTGGGTTTCAGGTAGAAATTTCCAACCCAGCGGCCGCGGTTGAGGGGCGCGATTTCCTTGCCATCGACAACCAGGAGGCCGACCGGCGCGCGGTCGGAATGGTACATGCCGCCGTTCATGGCGAAGGTCAGTTGGGACCCTGCTGTTGTGGTGATGGCGCTAAGCCGGTCGAAATTCCGGACCAGCTCGCCATCCGGTGCGCGGTGAACGAGCCGTATGTCGTCCGCGCGGGTGTCGAACCGGCAGACGGTGTAGTCGTTGGACCTGAACGTCAGATCGGCACAGCCTGTCCCGGCGGCGAAAGCCATGCCTGGCACAAGTGACACGGCGGCCGCGGCCACGCGCGGCAGCGCACGCCATGGGCGGCGATCTGGATTATCCTGTGCGCCGCGCGCGCGCGCGGCTGACGTGCTTTTTGCTTGTGCCATGTCCGTCCCTTCGCCGGCATGACCCGGATCAGGTTCGAAGGGTGCTCGCGCTGCGTGACGCGATCTCAGCCGGAACACCGGCGCCCCTCGGAAAGATGGCTAGTGTGGCGGCTTGTGACGGTTCTGGCAAGCAGGCCAGACGAATGAGCCGGGATAGTCCGGGGTCAGAGCGACAGTTGGAAGATCAGCGCGAAGCGGCCATGAGCCGGTCGAAAGCCCGTGTGGTGCGTTCAAGGGCCGTCCGGTCCTTCATCGACCAGTGCCAGAAGTGATGGCTGAGATAGAGTCCGTACAACTCGAAAATCAATTGGTCCGCGTCCGTCTCCGCCGAGAGCGCGCCCGCGTCCTTGGCTTGTTCGATGGCGCCCTTCAAGGTCATCGACCAACCGTCGAGGAATTCCTCGAGCTTGTGGCGCACGGACGCCGGCAGGGCATCGCTTTCGGCGCTGGCATGGACGAACGGGCATCCGCCGCTCAGCCGCGGGGCCCGTGACCAGGATAGCCAGCGTGTGAAAAGCCGGCGCAGGTGCTGATCACCCTCGGTGACGCCCGCAGAGGCATTGACCACATCGGCGATGAAGAGACCGGCGGCCTTTTCGATGACGCCGAGCTGCAGCGCTTCCTTGTCGGTGAAATGGCCCATCAGTCCACTGCGGGACAAGTCGAGATCGCGCGCAAGGTCGCCGATCGAAAGCGCTGAGAGTCCCCGCGCGCTCGCCAAACCCAGACTGTGACTTAGAATGCGTTCCCGCACGACGCTGGCTGCCGACATGTCTCTGATCGACCTTTCCTGTCACTCTCGCATTACAATTCAGCTTCCAGGCGATTGCGCCTCGAAGTTCACACGAGCGTTCCGCCGGATCACTTCCAGCGGAACGCTTCCAATGTGCGGCAAGCCCCCGCTGCCGAGCGATGTGGCACGGTCCAGCCGTGCGTTCGCGTCCGGGCTAGAAAGCGGTCAACTGGGGAGACAGTGCGGCGAAATCTGGTTCGTGCTGTGAATGCGGATCGGGTGTGGCCGTTGGGTTCCGCCCGGGCGGACGAAGGGACGAAATCCCAACGCCGGCGGGGTTAAGCAGCAAGAACCTCTTGGGCGCTGCGTACCCATCGGGTCACCGCTTCGACATCCGGGGCATCGCCGGACCTCAGAATGCGCGCACCTTCCGAAGTTGTGGCATAGGCGAGCAATGCGGCGGACAGCTCCATCGGGTCGGCGGCGGCGAGCGCTTCGGCCGTTTGGTAACCGGAACCATACAGCAGCTGAGCGTGCGTGCCGCGTAACCCAGGGACGCGCAGCACGAGGCGTGCCTCGCTTTGCCAACGCGCGATGGCTTCCCCATTGATCCGGCTATCACCCAACTTGGCGGCACAGACGTCGGCGTCGGCGGCCAGAAAATCCGCAACGGTCGCGATGCCGGCGGCGGCGAACCGCTCCGCTGTCTTGGGCCCAATGGACGGTGCCCGTTCCAAGTCGTCGGACTCTGCCAAGTGAATACGCGGCTTCAACGCGAGGCTCGCCAAGCCGTTACGCCCGAAGGGGGTCGGCGTCACGATGGCGGGGCGGGACGGGGCGGGCGCATCGGGATCGGATGCGGCTGGCGGTTGGGATGATGTGCGGGGTGTCGCGGCATCGGGTGCGCGGCCGCCTGCCGTGGCGGCGGGCGGAGCGACGTGCTTGGGCCGCCGCGCGGGCTGTGCGGCCGGCGTGGGCGAAATCAGACGCAACGTCTTTTCTGCTGCGCGCTGCTGTTCACGCGGGATCAGAACCTCGACGCGGTGAAGATCGCGGACCGTCCGGTCGTCCTCGGGAAGATTGGCTTCCACTTGGCCCGTGGCCATCAACTCGTCGTACATGGCCTGGACCTGCGCCCGCGTTGCGGCATCGTCAATTTTTTTGGTCAGCCACTTGAGCGGAATGGTGAGTGTCGCAAGCAGTGTCTGCGCCGTCAGGGCGACTTCAGGAGGCGTGACACCAGCCTCGGTAAAGGCGCGATCGAGAACCGCTGCAAACCCTTTGGCCGCGTACATCAGCAGCCCGGCAATGGTCTCGCGCGCGTGCGCGTCGAGTCCGGACGGCGGATCGACGACGCCAGCGTGCAGATCATAATGCGTGATGAGGGTTTCATAGGACGGATTGGAACGTTCGGCCCCGGCGATGATATGGGCCTTCAGCCAGTCGGGCCCGTCGGGAGGGACCGCCGTTTCGGCCCGGTGCGACTCCTCGGCCAGTGCGCGCAATGCATTGTAGGAGCGGTTGATGCTCCACTCGACGGCGCGGTGGACATTATTTTCCGCTGCCGACTGGGCGGTGTGAAAGGGATGAATGGGGTCGGTGTAGTAGTGGCTCAAGACGCCTGCCGCATAAACGGCGCGCTCGAAGTCCCCATCTCTCAGAGCATCGACGAGGTGCCCGTACCAGCTGACAGCCTTCTCCGGTGCGCCACCCCAGAACCCGTCACGCACGTGAAGGACATGGTTCTTGAAATCCTTGAACTCGGTGTCGGGGGCCTTCGATCCGAGCAGATAGACTTCCGCATGCTTGAGGAAAAGCCGGCGCCACGCTTCCGCGTCTGGTCGTTCAAGATGGCGCAGTGCATCAAGGGCCAGCTTGTGATGCGTCCCGTTGGCGTGAGTCGCATAGACGATGGTGAAGAGGAGCGACATCGTCCAGTTTTCCTCCAAGGCTTGCCACGGACATCGTGGTGGCGTGGAGGATACCGCGAAGTCGCCCCCGGATCGCCGGACCCGGGGGTTGTCGGTTGGGGAAAAACGCTGATTGGTCAGTCAGGTGGCTGTGCGTGATGCGCCGATTGATCAGCTCGAACTGTCGGCAACACCGTTCAGAAGCCCGCGCTCGGCACCGCCTGGCGAAATCCGCCAACCGCCACCGGAGACTTTCGGCTCAGGCGCCGCAGCCAATTTGCGCTTGCGCTCGACCGAGCGGATCATCTGGCGCACGCGGGGCTGAATTTCGGTACGCCAGCGCGTGCCGTTGAACACGCCATAGTGGCCGACGCCCGGCTGCACATAGTGGAACCGTTCATCGTCGGGCACATTCGTGCACAGCGTATGGGCGGCTTCGGTCTGGCCGATGCCGCAGATATCGTCGCGCTCGCCCTCGATGGTGATAATCGCGGTTCGCGTGATGGCCGAGCAATCGACCAGCTTGCCGCGATGCATCATGCGCCCTTCGGGGAGCGCGTGCTCCTGAAACACCGTTCGGACGGTCTGCAGGTAGAACTCTGCGGTGAGATCCATCACAGCCAGGTATTCTTCGTAGAAGTCCTGGTGCTGCTTGACGCTGTCGCAGTCGCCCTGAACGAGATTATTGTACAGATCGACATGTGCATTCATGTGCCGTTCCAGGTTCATGGTCATGAACCCGGTGAGCTGCATGAAGCCCGGATAGACGCGGCGCATGGCGCCCGCGTGCGCCGGCGGCACGAACGAAATGACGTTGTTCTCAAACCACTCGATCGAGCGCTGCCCGGCCAGTTCGTTGACGGCGGTCGGATTGCGTCGCGTGTCGATCGGGCCGCCCATGAGTGTCAGGGACAGGGGCTGGATCGCATCGTTGTTGGCAGCCATGACGGCGGTCGCGGCAAGCGCGGGCACGGCGGGCTGGCAGACGGCGAGCACATGGGTTGACGGACCAAGCTCACGCACGAACTCGATCAGATAGTCGATGAAATCGTCGAGGTCGAAGCGGCCTTCGATCAGCGGGACTTCGCGCGCATCGGCCCAATCGGTGATGTAGACCTCGTGCTCCTCCATCATCGCGGCGACGGTGCCGCGCAGGAGGGTCGCGTAGTGCCCCGACATCGGAGCAACGATCAGAACCTTGGGGTCGTTGCTGGGTTTGCCGTCGGCAAAGTGGCGCTTGAAGTGAACCAGGTTGCAGAACGGCTTGGCGACGACCAGTTCTTCCGTGACCGGAACCGCAACACCCTTGATTTTGGTCTCGTTGAGCCCGAAGTGCGGCTTGCCGTAGCGCCGCGTGACATTCTCGAAGACTTCACATGCCGCCGCTATGGTGCGGTTGAACGGCGTTGACGAAAACGGATTGAGCGGGCTTTCCACGCTGTACTTGAGCGCCTCCGCACCGAACCTCAAAGGTCCGACAATCGCGTGCGCAAATTCGTAAGCGTAGTAATGCATGCCTTTGGCCCCCGACCTTAGACGTGGTGGCTTGCCGTGTTGCAGAGCAGCAAACCCCCGATTGGTCATGCTATTTTGCGACGCAGCAGATTCTCAAGTTTAAACACTCAAAAGTTAAACTCGCCAGTGAATAACGCGCCTCGCCGCCACATCGTCGCCAATTTGGCAAACGGTGTTGCACAATTTTCCAGCATATTGGAGTTAACGGCCTTCGCGCCACCAGGCCAAAGTGATGAGGGCGAGGAGGGCGGCCAACGCGAGAAGCCCCGTAAACAGGGGCAAAATGCTGACGCCACGGGTGATATGGGCTTCCCGGTCTCGCAGAGCCATCCAATCGGAACCGGAAAACACTTTCGCGTTTACGAGCATGCTGACTCGGGGCACATCGGCGCGCTCCGGGGCCGACGCCGTGGCCTTGGCGCCCGTCCAGAAGATGCCGCCGCCGGTCTGTTCGGCCATGGGCTGCATCGGTTTGGCACTGGCGGTGACGTCGTTCATCTCGCGCGGATCTTCCGTTCCGGCATGGACGACAGTCGACAACGGGCCTTCAGGACCATCGGTGGCGGCCTTGTAAAGTCCGGGTAGCTTGACGTCGGCCGATCCGCGCCAGACGCCGGCGCCGGCCGGCGCGACAGGCACCTCGATGACCGAGCCATCGGCCGCCGTCAGCCGCACGGGGCCGACCTCGGATCCCATCGAGGTCCGTTCGACGGTGATCTTTAGCCCCTTGGCCGAAGCCTTGAGGCGCTCTTCTTCCAGATCCGGTTCTTTCATCAGCCAATGCGAGAGCCGGCGCAGCAGGTCGGAATGCGGACCGCCACCTTCAAAGCCGCGGGCCCACAACCAGGCATGGTCGGACGTCAGCAAGGCCACGCGCCCCTTACCCTTGCGATCGAGCACGAGCAGTGGCGCTTCCTGCGCGCCGGCCATGATGGCCCGGCCGCGGCTGGATTTTACTTCCGCCTGCCGGAACCAGCGGCCCCAACTCGCGGGCTTGCCGTCGATGCCAGCGCCGGCAAGGCCGCGCGTCACGGGATGCTTGGCGCCGTCCGTGGTGATCGCCGCCTTGAACGGCTGTTCGAAGACGCGGCCCGTCGGCCGTGCGGGCAGCACGGTGGCCAGTGGCGTGCGGTAGATGGTGGTCGCACCGGCATAATCGTCGCCGGCGGCCACCAGCAGCGCGCCGCCGTGTTCTTCGACATAGCGCGCGATGTTGTCGTAGTAGTTGAGTTGCAGGATGCCGCGATGTTCGTAGCGATCGAAGATGATCAGGTCGAAATCCTTGATCTTCTCCGAAAACAGCTCGCGCGTCGGGAAGGCGATCAGCGACAGCTGGTTGATCGGTGTGCCGTCCTGCTTTTCGGGTGGCCGCAAGATCGTGAAGTGCACGAGATCGACAGCGGCATCCGACTTCAAAAGGTTGCGCCACGTGCGTTCGCCCGCATGGGGTTCGCCCGAGACCAGCAGAACGCGCAGGTTTTCGCGCACGCCCTCGGCGGCGATCACCGCGCGGTTGTTCACCGGCGTCAGTTCGCCGGGCGCCGTTTCGATTTCGACTTCCAGGATGTTGGTTCCCGCATGGGGGAACTCCATGCCGAAGGTTGCGGTGGAGCCGACTTCGACGCGGCGTAATTCATCCGGTTTGCCGTCGCGGCGGACCTTGAGCGTGACGACGTTGTCGGCACTGCCCTTCCGGCCCGTCTCGATGGCGCGGACTTCCACCTCGCGCGTCTGCCCGACGAGGCCATAGCGCGGGGCTTTCACAATCTCGATGCGCCGGTCGAATTCATCCGGCCGGCCGGTGAGCAGAGTATGAACAGGGGCCTTGAAACCCAAGGACTCCGCGGTCTTGGGGACATCGTGGATTTGCCCATCGGTTACCAGAACGACACCGGCCACGCGATCGGGCGGCACATCGCCAAGGGCCACGTTCAGTCCGGCGAAGAGTTGCGTCCCGCGGCTTCCGGTTTCGCCTGCGCGCGCCGCCGTGACCCATTTCACTTCGAGATTGGGGATTTGCCCGAGACGCTTTTCGAGTTCCGCGCGGATGGTGGCGGCCTGCTCGGGCCGCTTGTCGAGAAACTGGCTGGTGCTTTCATCGATCACGACCACCGCGATGTTGGTCAGCCGCTCACGGTCTTCCTGCCGCAGCGTCGGATTGGCGAGCGCGGCGATCAGGGCTGCCAGGGCCGCGGCGCGCAGCACCGCGCCGCGACTGTGGCGCCATAGGAGAAGCGCGCACAGGGCCAGGGCAAGCACCGCGGCAACCCACAGGACGGGTTCGGGGACAAGAGGCGCGAAATCGATCGACCAGTTCATGGATTTAGCCTCACTGGCCCAGCCGTTCGAGAAGGGCCGGCACATGGACCTGATCGGCCTTGTAGTTGCCCGTCAGTGCGTGCATGACGATATTGACGCCCGTTCTGAGCGCCATTTCGCGCTGGCGCTCGCCGCCGGGCACGACGGGATACAAAGGCCGGCCGCGCTCATCGAGCGCCCAGGCGGCGGCAAAGTCGTTGGGCGTGACCAGGATCGACGACACACCGTCCGCCTGACGTGCCCGCCGCTCGTCGCCGCCTTCGTCCGCGCCGGTCTCCTCTTGCGCTTCCACCCACAACTGACCGCCATCCCAGCGACCCGGAAACGTCTGCAGGAGATAGAACGATTTGGTCAGGACATGACCGTCCGGAACAGGCTCTAGACGCGGCAGGTCGAGCCGTCCGATGAGACGTTGAAGGGCCGGTCCGCGTTCGCCCGCCATCGCCATTCCCGTGGGCAGTCCGTTGCCGTAGTCGCGGGTGTCGAAAATGATCATGCCGCCCTGTTTCATGTAGGCGTCGATCTTGGCCAATGCGTCTTCCGGTAAGGCTTCCGCGGTATCGACGACCGGCCAGTACAAGACGGGATAAAAGGCGATCTCGTCCTTGACGATGTCCACGCCGCGCGGCTCGCCGGGTTCGACTGCCGTACGCGCGCGCAAAACGCGCATCAAGCCGGTCAGTCCCTGACTGCTCACGGAATCGACGGATTGGTCGCCGGTGAGAACGTAGCCGAACGTCACCTCGGACGTCGCCTTGACGGAGGGAACGTCGGCGGGTGCCACATCGGCGGGAACGGTCACGGTGGCGGCCGGTGCAGCAGGACGTCCGGGGAATGTGAAGCGGCTCGGTAGGTCGAAGTCCTGGGCGCGCACGTCGTGTGCCGACAGCGCAAGGCCTCCGGCAAGGCAGGCCAGCAGGAGTGCCGCTGATCGCGCGGCGGGTGCCGGCGTGCGCATGGGAAGGCGTAGCCCGCCCATCAAGACGAGAACGGCCAGGATATCGGCAAACAACAGGGCGAGGGCGGCGATGAGCAGCCATGGCTTCAACGGGGTGGTCTGTCCCTTGTCGTAGCTCAGCCGCTGGGTGCCGGAGGGCGGCGGCGGCAATGGCGCCAGCGTCGATTGCGGCGTCAGCACGTTGATGGCGCGCGGCGTACCACCAGCGCCATAATAGCCCGGTGGATGATCCAAGCTCGCGACTGTCTTATCGAGTTTCGACAGTGCCACGGGTTGCGCTGTCGGGGGCGGCGGCTTCAGGGCTCCAAAACCGTCGAGCACCGTGACAGGCGGGAGACTTTCGACGTCCAACGCCGCGTTCGCCGAAGCGTCAGCCCCATCGGCCGCGCCCGTGTCGTTACCCGCAGCGGCGGCGCTGGTCATCGATCCAAGCTCCGTGATCCGCCGCAGCATTTCAACGAATAGTCCCGACATCGGCAGGTTCGACCAATCCGAGTTGGCCGTGATGTGAAACAGGACGATGTGCCCCTCGCCGCGCCGGTTGGCGGTGACCAGCGGCGTGCCATCCTGGAGGCGTGCCCAGACTTTGACTTCGGGTGTCAGCAGGGCCGGATCGGCCAGAACCTGACGGCGGATCGCGACGTCGGCCGGAATGGTGAGCCCAGAAAAAATGCTTGCGTCATCGAACGGTCCCAACGGCTGGGGCGTCGACCACGACAATGCGCCGCCGAGCGACCGGCCGCCGATACGCAGCCCGACGGGCAGCAAGTCGTCGCCACCCTTTTCGAGACGCGGACCCGCAAAACGCACGAGCACGCCGCCCTTTTCAACCCATTGCGCTACGGCAGCCTGCGCGTCGCCCGACAAGGTGCCGATGTCGGCGAGCATCATGATGCTTGCCCGTTCGTCGATGATCCGGGTGATGCCTGAGGCGAGGTTCTTCTCCTTGGGCAGCACCATTTCAGCGTAGGGTTGGATCGCCTTTTGAATGTAGTAGAGCGGCGCCAGGAGCGGCTGTGATTTCTCCTGCGCTTCGCCGCTGATGAGGCCGACGCGCTGCCATTGCGACCGTTGATCGAGGAGATTGACTGATCCGGCCGAGCGCTGTCCGCTGATTTCCAGCCGTGTGACCTGATTGCGCAACTCCAGCGGCATCTCGAATGAAACGCGCGCCGACTGCGCCCCCGCGGCGAGCTTGAAGGGCGCTTCTCCCAGACGCTGAGATTTGGCCGAGAAGGCATAGACCATGCCCTCCCGCGCGCTGCCACCAGTTCGCAGAATAGTCCCTGCCAGTTTGCCGTCGGCGGCAACGGACCCGATCAGCCCGAGTGGCTCAAAGCCTGACGTCACGTCGACGACCGCAAAGCTGCCGTTGGTGGCGGCCGCACTCAAGGAATCCGCGAAGGCCGCGGCCTTGCCGTCATGATCAATCCCGTCATTCAGCCAGACAATACTGGCACCTTCCGCGCCCGCCGATTTGAGAGCTTCGGTCAAGGCGGGCAGCAGGGCCGCGCGATCGGGTGCGAAGGGTTGAGGCGCGAGGGCCGCTGCGGTCGAGCGGGCGTCGGCGGGGGCCTCGACCTTGACGATCGGCGCCTTGCTGGCCAGTGCGGTGCCGGCAATGGCAACGGCGCGGTTTTCACTTTCCGCTTCGTCGATCAGCCGGTCCACCATGGTCATGCGTTCGGACCAGTCCGGTCCGCCCGACCAGCCGTTGTCGATGACGATGGCGACCGGGCCACCGCCGCGGATTGGGCTCGGACCTTGCGGGTTCAAGACGGGTTCAGCGAGCGCGAAGATCACCAGCGCGGCGGCCAGCAAGCGGATCAGCAACAACCACCAGGGCGTCTTGGCGGGTGTCTTTTCCTTGTTTTCGATGCCGACGAGAATGCGCGTCGGTGGAAACGCGATCTGGCGCGGGCGCGGCGGCACGGTACGCAGCAGCCAATAGATGAGCGGCAGTGCGGCGAGTGCCGTCAAAAGCCAGGGATTGAGGAAGGCTAGTCCCGCGAGGCTCATGGCGCGCTCCCGGTGCCCGCGCCCGTCTCGGTGCGGATAGCGGTGCCGTGCACGCCAGCCAGCCGCATGACGAGCGTCAGCAGCGGCTCGGTCGCGGGGCGATCGGTGTGATGGACCAGAAATGACCAGCCCAAGCGGTGCGTGAATTCCTCCAGCTCGGCGCGATGTTCGGCGAGCTTGTTCTGGTAGAGGTCGCGCACGCTCTCCGCGCGGTCCGCCAGATACCGCTCGCGTCCGGACGGGCTCAGGAACTCGGTGCGCCCATCATAGGGCAGCGTCTCCTCGGCCGGATCGAGGATCTGGATGAGGTGGCCTTTCGCGCCCGCGCCCGCCAGAAGTTCGATGCGTTCGCGCAACGAGTGGAATGGGCGCCAGAAAATCACCGAACAGGATGGCGTCTGCGTGCCTGGGGATCTCCTGTTGCGGAGGCCGGCTCTTGGACATGAGCGGTGACGCCGCATTGCCGATCAGAGTTTCCGCAAGCCGCATCGCGATCTTGCGATTGCCCGACGGCTGGGAAAGTCCCATCAGTCCGACGCGCTCGCCGCCGCGCACCAAAAGCTCGGCCGCCGCCAGCATCAGAACGATGGCGCGATCCCGCTTTGTCGTGGCGGACAGGTGGCTGCGGAAATCCATGGAGGCCGAGAGGTCCGACCAGAGCCAGACGGTGTGCGCCGCCTCCCACTCGCGTTCGCGCACATACAAATGATCTGAGGATGCCGAGCGGCGCCAATCGATCAACTGGACGCTGTCTGTGCCCTCGTAGGGCCGGAACTGCCAGAACGTCTCGCCGGGTCCCGAGCGGCGCCGGCCATGAATACCGTGGGCGACGGTCTGCGAAATCCGGCGCGCGTCGATGACGAGATCGGGAAGCCGGTCGGCGAGGCCGTGAGCAACCTGTTGCAGGCCAGGCATCTGCCCAGCCGCAAGACGCTCCTGCGCCGTACCTGCCGACACGTTTGCTGCGGCCGCTGCCATTCTCTCTGTTTATCCGGCCTTGGCGGCAAGCCGCGCGATGATGCTTGCCAGATCCTGATTTTCGGCGCGCGCGGCGAATTTCAGCGCCATACGATGCTTCAGGATGGGTTCCGCCATGCCCACCACGTCGTCGATCGATGGCGCCAGCCGCCCGTCGATGAGCGCTTTGGCGCGCACCGCCAGCATCAAGGCCTGGCTGGCGCGCGGTCCGGGGCCCCAGGCGACGTAGCGCTCGACGTCTGCGTCGGCGCCCGTTCCGGGACGGGCTGAACGGACCAGGGTGAGGATCGCTTCGACGACCTTGTCGGGTACGGGGATCTGGCGGACAAGCCGCTGGATGGCCATGAGTTCGCCGGCGTTGAGGACGGATTCGAGTTTGCGCTCCTCCGTGCCCGTGGTCGAATAGAGCATGCGCCGTTCGGCGGCGAGATCGGGATAGGTCACGTCGATCTGGAGGAGGAAGCGGTCGAGCTGCGCTTCGGGAAGCGGATAGGTGCCTTCCTGCTCCAGCGGGTTCTGCGTGGCCAGCACATGGAACGGCGAGGGAATATCGTGCGACTGACCTGCCACCGTGACGTGATGCTCCTGCATCGCTTGCAGTAGCGCCGACTGGGTCTTGGGGCTGGCGCGGTTGATTTCGTCGGCCATCAACAGCTGCGTGAAGATCGGTCCCTTGATGAAGCGGAACGACCGCGCCTTGCCGGCGGTCTCTTCCAGGACTTCCGCGCCGATAATGTCGGAGGGCATCAAGTCGGGCGTGAACTGGATGCGCTTGGCGTCGAGGCCCAGGACCTTGCCCAGCGTATCGACAAGCAGCGTCTTGGCCAGTCCCGGAACGCCGATGAGAAGCGCGTGCCCGCCCGACAGCAGCGTGATCAGCGTGCGCTCGATGACCACGTCCTGACCGTAAATCACGCTCGCCGCGGCCTTGTGGGCCTTTTGCACCTGCAGTGCTGCGGCTTCGAGCCGGGGCACGATGGTCTCGTCGGTCGACGTCAGGCTTGTCATTGAAACTCCATCGCCCTTTCAGGCGCCCTTACAGCTTGGGCGTCACCCTGATACGGGCCGCGTCATGATTTGGCGCACATCATCTGCCCTATCGGCAAAATATGCTACATCCGTCTCTGCCGGTCACGTGCGCGGATCATACGACTGGACAGCCCGGCAGGGACGCCCGGATAGTGCGTTGCGGCGACCCCGTCTGGTCAAGTTAAACCTGTGTAACAGGTTGCAATTCAAGTGCTTGTCGTTTGTTTGCGGAAAATCGTCCAATGTCTGAGAATGACACCGGAATTCAGCTTGGTGGCCTTGCCGATCAGATCGCGCGCAGCGCGGCGCAAGGATTACCGTCCGTCGAATCCCTGGAACCCGCCCTATTGCGGCGACATCGGCCTCGCCATCGGGGGCGACGGCACGTGGTCGTATCGGGGAAGCCCCATTGATCGCCAGGGACTAGTGAAGCTTTTTGCCAGTGTGCTGCGCAAGGATACCGACGGAGGCACCTACCTGGTGACACCGTCCGAGAAGGTCGACGTCAAGGTCGCCGACGCGCCGTTTCTGGCCGTGGAAATGGAATGGTCCACGGCTGGCTCCAAGAAAGCGCTGTTGTTTCGCACCAACGTCGACGACGTTGTGACGTGCGGCCCCGAGCATCCCTTGAGGTTTTCAGTCGATGCCGTGACGGGCGCGGTGAAGCCCTACGTGCATGTGCGCGGGCGGCTGGAAGCACTGCTAACCCGCGCGCTGACCCATACGTTACTGCAATGGGCCGTGGAGAACGAACCGGCGGGCGTGCGCAGCGGCGGCGTCCTGTTTCTCATCCCCGATTTGCCGAACTGAAGGCGCCATGCGCTCAGTGGCGGGCAAAGACTTCGGTCGATCCGTCCTTCTTGATCAACAAAACCTCGTAGGGCTCCTTGCGGTCGCCGTCTTCCATTCCAGGTGACCCGATCGGCATGCCTGGAACGGCGAGGCCCACGGCGTCGGGCTTTTCTTCGATCAGCCGTTTGACATCCTCCGCCGGAACGTGCCCTTCGATGACATAGCCTTCAATGAGCGCCGTATGGCACGCGGACTGGCCGGGTTTCAGCCCCAGATGCACCTTGAAGCGATGCAGGTCCTTATTGGCCATCTCCTTGGGCTCCAATTTGAAGCCGGATTGATGCATATGGGCCATCCACTTGCTGCAGCAGTCGCAAGTGGCGGATTTGAAGATCTGGCCGGTCGCGGGCGTATCCGCTGCGGCGCCCTGCCATCCCAGCATGAGAAGTGTCAGCCCGAGCACGACGGCCGGTCCGGTTTTTCGCAACTGATGCATAGCGCCATCCTCCGCTAGAAGAGAGGAACAGTTTGCCCCTCCCTGGCAATCCTGTCGCGTGACAACCACGTAAGCATTCCAGCAGGCAACATGACAGGTCTCCATGGACAACGAGGATAATCGCTTTACGGCCCGTGCAGCACGCTATGTGCGGGTCGGTGCGAATGTGGGTTCGGTGGCCGCCAAGGTCGCCGGACAGCGCATGCTGGGCCTGGAGGGCAACAGATCGGCCGAGGCCGCCGCGCTCGCGGCCGCGCTGGGCGGGTTGAAGGGCCCGCTGATGAAAGTGGCGCAGCTACTCTCGACTATTCCAGAAGCGCTGCCGCCGGAATACGCCCGCGAACTCTCACAATTGCAGTCGCAGGCGCCGCCCATGGGGCCGGCCTTCGTGCGCCGCAGGATGCAGGCCGAACTCGGGCCCGATTGGCGGGGCCGGTTTTATTCATTCGAAGAGCAATCCACCGCCTCGGCGTCGCTTGGTCAGGTGCATAAGGCGGTCGGGCTCGATGGCGCGCCGCTGGCGGCCAAGCTCCAATACCCGGATATGCAGTCGGCGGTGGAAGCCGACCTGAACCAGTTGAAGCTCGTGTTCGCGCTGCACGCGCGCATGGACCCCGGCGTCGATACGACGGAGATCTTAAAAGAAATATCGGCGCGGCTGCGCGAGGAATTGAATTACGACTTGGAAGCGCGGCACACGCGGCTTTATGCGCAGATTTTTGCAGGCGACGGCCTGATCCGTGTGCCCGAAATCGTGGGCGAGCTATCAACCGGACGGCTGCTCACCATGTCCTGGCTCGAGGGCGCGCGGCTGCTTTCCTACAAGGAGACGCCGCTGGACGATCGCAATGCCATAGCCCGCGCCATGTTCCGGGCGTGGTGGTATCCGTTTTCCCATTTTGGCGTGATCCACGGCGATCCTCATCTGGGCAACTACACGGTCTTTGAAAGCGATGGCCGGCCGGCGGGGATCAATCTGCTCGACTATGGCTGCATCCGCACGTTTCCAGTCGCGTTCGTGGAAGGGGTCGTCAATCTCTACAAAGGGCTTTTGGCCAACGACGAGGCGCGCATTGTGCACGCCTACGAGCGCTGGGGCTTCAAGGGGCTGACCAAGGATCTCATCGAAGCGATGACGATTTGGGCCCGCTTCATCTACGGCCCGCTGCTCGATGACCGGGTGCGCACCATCGCGGAAGATACCAAGCCCGGGGAGTATGGCCGCAAGGAAGCCTTCGCCGTGCATCGCATTCTGAAAGAGAAGGGACCGGTGACGGTGCCGCGCGAGTTCGTGTTCATGGACCGCGCCGCCATCGGACTGGGCGGGGTGTTCCTGCATCTGGCCGCCGAGCTCAACTGGTATGAGCTTTTCAACGAAACCATCGCCGATTTCGACGTCGAGACCGTCACGCAGCGCCAGCACGCGGCCTTTGCGTCGGCGGGCGTGCCGCTTCCGGTCTAACGGTCAACACGCGCAGCCGTGCAAAAAGAAAAACACCCCGGCTCGCATCGGCGTGGCGAACCGGGGTGCTTGGTTGCACAGCAAGGGGGAGGCCCTCGCGGTGCAATTTTGCGTTACTCAGCGGCTTCCCGCGCGCCAGCGGCCGGTACCGACACGCCCATGCGCTTGGCGACGCCAGCCCCGTAGGCCGGATCCGCCTTGGCAAAATGAACCACCTGCCGCTCGATAATAGGCTTGGGCACGCCCTGCATGGCGGCGGCGATGTTGTCCATCAACCGCTCGCGGCCATCCGGCGACAGCAGGCGGAAGAGATCGCCCGGCTGCTTGTAGTCGTCGTTGCCGTCGCGGTGATTGAAACGGTCCACGTCGCCCGAGATCTTGAGCGGCGGTTCGCGGTAGGCCGGTGCTTCCTTCGGACCGCCCAGCGAGTTGGGCTCGTAGTAGATGTCCGGGTTGCCGGTGTCGTTCTGGAAGAACCGCATCGCACCGTCCTTGTGGTAGTGATGGACGGGGCACTTGGGCGCGTTCACGGGCAGCGCTTCGTAGTGCGTGCCGAGCCGGTGACGATGGGCGTCGGCATAGGCAAAAATGCGGCCCTGGAGCATCTTGTCGGGCGAGAAGCCGATGCCCGGCACGATGTTCGACGGCGAGAACGCGGCCTGCTCGATTTCCGCGAAGTAGTTATTGGCGTTGCGGTTGAGCTCCATGACGCCGACCTCGATCAGCGGATAGTCGGCGTGCGGCCAGACTTTCGTGAGATCGAAGGGATTGTACGGCGTCTTGTCGGCGTCGGTCTCCGGCATGACCTGGATCATCATGCGCCACTTGGGGAACTCGCCTTTTTCGATCGTACCGAACAGTTCGCGCTGGTAGGTCTCGCGGCACTTGCCGATGACCTGCTCGGCCTCGGCATTCGTGTAGTGCTTGTGACCCTGCATGGTCTTG
The DNA here is from genome assembly GCA_963786675.1 of uncultured Alphaproteobacteria bacterium. Classification (GTDB taxonomy): domain Bacteria; phylum Pseudomonadota; class Alphaproteobacteria; order Rhizobiales; family Hyphomicrobiaceae; genus JAGVSR01. Next base: position 139,583 of record CAWAZY010000005.1, read on the forward strand.
AAGTGGAACTTGACCCAGAACCGCTCGCCCTTCGCGTTAATCATCGCGAAGGTGTGGCTGCCGTAGCCGTTCATGAACATCGGCGCCACGGGCAGGCCGCGATCCGACATCAGGATCGTGACCTGATGCAGGCTTTCCGGGCTGAGCGACCAGAAATCCCACATGGCGGTGGGCGAGCGCAGGTTGGAGCGCGGATGGCGCTTCTGCGTGCGGATGAAGTCGGGGAACTTCAGCGGATCGCGGATGAAGAACACCGGCGTGTTGTTGCCAACTAGGTCCCAGTTGCCTTCATCGGTGTAGAACTTGAGAGCAAAGCCGCGCACGTCGCGTTCGGCGTCGGCCGCGCCCTGTTCTCCCGCAACCGTGGAGAAGCGGGCCAGCATCTCGGTCTGTCTTGCCGACCTTCTCGAACACCTTGGCGCAAGAATACTGCGTGATGTCGTTGGTGATGGTCAGTGTTCCGAAGGCGCCCCAGCCCTTGGCGTGGACAACACGCTCGGGGATGCGCTCGCGGTTCTGATGGGCGAGCTTCTCGATCAGCTGGTAGTCCTGCAGCATCAAGGGCCCGCGCGGACCGGCTGACTGTGAATTCTGGTTGTCGGCGATGGGTGCGCCGGCCGTGGTTGTCAGGGTTGTCTTGTCAGTCATGGGAACTCCTCGATTGGGACCCCAGGGGTAACGGTCGAGGCCGTTGCAATCCAATCGGAATTTGTTGCGCCGGCGATAAGCAAAACTGGCCGAATATCTGGCTTTCATCAGTTTTGCGCGAGTATTTCGCCGTGCCGGGTCATCATGTCGGCTGATCGGCGACCGCAGGAATTACGATTGGCCCCCTGCGGCAGATGCGCCTAAACACAGCATCGCATCCGGGCGGGCGACCCGCACAGATGTATCACGACCCAACTCTAAGGAGGAAATCCCATGAAGACCTGGATCAAGCCCGCCGTGCGCGAGCAGGAAGTCGGCCTCGAAGTGACGTCGTACCTGCCGGCCGAGATCGACGTGATCTAAACGTCACCTCGATTGGGAAGTTGAGAGCGGCTGCCGGGCTCCGGCGGTCGCTTTTCCATTTTTTGGAGCATTCAACAGCCGGCCGATCGCGCGGGGCTCAATCGCCGGGGTTTCATGGAGCGGCGGACTTTTTCTTGCGGGCATGGGACCGGTAGGCGTTGACCACTTGCAGCATGCCGGCCCGGATCGACGGCCAGCGGTTGACGAAAGCCACGACCGGCCACGAGATGACGCGCGTGATGCCTTTGACATTACCCAGGCCAGGTGTCGCTTCGACGGCCACGTCGTTCTTGATCACCACCCGCGGGGCGAACGTCGCCGTAATATCGAAGGTGCTCTTCGGCGCAGTCACGGTGCAGCGAACGGGCTGTTCGGGGCTTTGAAAGATCACATCGCGCGATGTAATGGCCGTCTCAATGTCGCTGCGCGGTATCCGGACCGTCATGTCGCAGGTGACGTCCTTCACATACCCGCGCGAACCTTTCTCCAATTCGGCCCGTTCGGTTTCGGACAGCCGCAGGGGAACCCGGCAGGCGATCTCCGGGCGTGTCCCCTTTTCCAGGTCTTCATAGCAATCGTCGCTGAGGCTGGTGTCCGGGCCTTGAGCCGCCGCTGCCTTTTGCGGGGTACCAAGCGCGACAAGCGCTAGCATCATGGCCGCTCCGGCGCGGGCGATCATTTGTTCTCGGCGGAGAGTGGCTGGGCCGGTGCTGTCGTTTTGGCTGGCGCAGTTGAGCCAGTTTCGCTGGGCGGTGCTGCTGGTTTGGCCGCTTGCTTGGCTGGAACGGCAGCAGTGGCGCTATTGGCTTTCGCCGCGGCGGCCTTCTTCGCCGCGGCCTTCTTGGCTTCGGCGGCCTTCTTGGCGGCTTCTTTGGGGTCCGGCTTGCGGCGGCCATCGGCGAAATAGCGCTGGGCGCATTTCTGATGCAGGAACTTGTTGACCGATTTGATCATGCTCTTGTGGAAGATGCCGAGGCTATCTTCCAGATTGGCCGCCATCCAAACCGTCGCCTTGACGTTGGACGGCCCGTCGATGTCCTTCAGGTTGATCCAGATCTTATCGGCCTTGCCATTCTTGAAGACGAGCTTGGGCGACAGCTTCGCGGTAACGGGTCTGAGCTTGCCGTCACGTTCCACCACACATTTAACCGTGTGCTCGGGCACTTCGACCGTATGCTCTTTTCGTGTGAGGGCGGCGATCACGTCGGCGCGCTTGATGTCGAGATCAACGGCGCACCGCGCGTCACCGAAGCCCCACTTCACAGCCTTGTCTTCGCCCTTCTTCAGCGTGTCGCGATCCCACGTCTTCGACACCGCGCAGGTGAAGTCCTCGCCGGCGGGCTTGGGCGAGAGGGCCATGGTGCAGATGCGTTGTTCGCACTTCTGGATCGCGTCGGCTTCCCCCTCGGCGGGCTCCAGCGCCTTCGCCGGACCGGACAATGCACAGATGACGGTGAGCGCCAGCATCCCCAAGCGAGGAGCCCCGTGGGGTCTCCAAGCGGACGCGCCGCGGGCTGAGAGCGGGTGCATGGCCCTGGATCGTCCAGGAAGGTGCATGGGCAAGATGAGGTCCCTCGCAACGGATTTCTCTGAAGTGAGGGGTGAGGTCACTTCAGATTGTCAATGAAGACAACGACTTCACCCGACTGATGCGGCCGGACAAGTGGCACCCCAATTAGCCCGCAATGAGGCCTGCTGCGCAAGCGTCCCGTAGAGCGGACCGGACCGGCGGGGTCCACCGCCTGGGATCGGGACCGACAGCGCCCTGTTCGCGGCTCGACTTCCGGCTCGAAAATCCGTTCAGCCGCGCTGTCGCACCGCTTGATGTGCCTTGGGGGCTGAGGTAGGTACAAAATAGCGCTCACGGCGCTTCGCGGCCGAAAAGGCCCTGGGAAATCATAGGGAGGGGAAGACCCATGAGTATCGATTATTCCGGTGGCCACACGGCCATGGACTACAACCAGCACAAGGACACCTACTCCGGTTTCCTGCGCTATTCGAAGATCGGGATCGTATTTCTGGTCCTTCTTCTTACCGGAATGTACATCTTCCTGGTGTGACCCGCTCCGGCTATGGACATAACGCGCCTTCGCGGGATCTCTTGCCCCGCGTGGGTCGCGCAGTCACTCTGCCACCCTCCCGAAGTCCATCAACACAAGTGTCGCGCGTTTGCCGCGCCACTCATCGGATACCTCAATGATCAGCATTGCAGTTACCGCGGAGGGGCCGGACGAGCCGCGCGTCGCCGTTTCTCCCGAAACGGTCAAGAAACTCACGGCTCTGGGCGCCACGGTCAAGGTTCAGTCCGGAGCCGGCCTGCGTTCACGCTTCTCCGACGAGATGCTGAAGGCGCAAGGGGCTGAGATCGTTGACGGCGCGGCGGCAGCCCTTTCGGGTGCCGATATTCTGCTCAAGGTCCGCCGCCCCTCACAGGAAGAAATCGCGGCCTTGAAGCCAGGGGCTCTGGTCGCCGCCATGATCGAGCCGTTCAACGACCGGGCAGGCCTCGAGGCCGCGGCCGGCCGGGGTGCGACGCTCTTTTCTATGGAGTTCATGCCGCGCATCACGCGCGCGCAGTCGATGGACGTGCTCTCATCGCAGGCGAACCTCGCCGGTTACAAAGCCGTTGTCGATGCCGCGTCGATGTTCGGGCAGGCCCTGCCGATGATGATGACCGCTGCGGGAACGGTTCCGGCCGCGAAGGTCTTCATTATGGGTGTCGGCGTCGCCGGACTTCAGGCGATCGCAACGGCCCGCCGTCTCGGCGGCATCGTGTCGGCGACCGACGTCCGTCCCGCCACGAAAGAACAGGTCCAATCGCTCGGCGCCAAGTTCGTGGCGGTGGAGGACGACGAGTTCAAGCAGGCGCAGACGGCGGCGGGCTATGCCAAGCCGATGTCGCCGGAATATCAGGCCAAGCAGGCCGAACTGGTCGCCAATCACATCAAGATCCAGGACATCGTCATCACGACGGCACTGATTCCTGGCCGACCCGCGCCGCGCCTGATCACGCGCGCCATGGTCGAGAGCATGAAGCCGGGTGCGGTTATCGTCGATCTGGCCGCCGAGCGTGGCGGCAACTGCGAGGTTACGGTTCCCGGTGAAACGGTCGAGGTCAACGGCGTCACGATCGCGGGCCCAATTAATTTGGCAGGCACGGTCGCCGTGAACGCCTCGAGCCTCTACGCGAAGAACCTTCTGACATTCATCGAGACGATGATCGACAAGAAGGAGAAGACGCTCAAGATCGACTGGGACGATGAGATCGTGAAGGGCACGCTTGTCGCCAAGGACGGAAAGATCGTGCATCCCAATCTGCAATCCCCGGCCGCGTGAGGATACAACCCATGACACGCTTGTTGATATCGATGCTGGCGGCCTTTGCCGGCGCGACGTTCGCCACGGCCGCATTCGCGGCTGAGGGCGCCGGCGGCACGGTGGACCCGTCGATCTACCGGCTTATGGTTTTCGCCATGGCGATCTTCGTCGGCTACTACGTGGTTTGGAGCGTTACACCCGCTCTGCACACGCCACTGATGTCGGTCACGAATGCTATTTCGTCGGTGATCGTCGTCGGCGCTTTGCTGGCCGTCGGTGTGTCGCTGGTGAAAGACGGTTCGGTCCTTGCCAAGTTGTTCGGCTTCCTGGCCCTGGTGATGGCGTCTGTGAATATCTTCGGCGGCTTCCTCGTCACGCAGCGGATGCTCGCCATGTACAAGAAGAAAGAGCCCAAGAAGGACGCGGCGAAGTAGGGGCTCCTCTCCGCCAATCTTTTCCCCGCGCCGCCCGGCGCGACCAGGACCGAAAGAGTTAAGGACCGCCAGACCATGAGCGCCAACCTCGCCGCCCTCCTCTACCTCGCCGCGGGCATTCTGTTCATCCTCGCATTGCGTGGCCTGTCGCATCCCGAGACATCACGTCAGGGCAACACGTTCGGCATGGTTGGTATGGCCATCGCCATTCTGACGACGCTGGGCCTGCTGGGCGCCCCGGACTCGATATTGACTTGGATACTGATCGCTGCCGGTATCGGATCCGGCGGGTTCCTGGGCGCTAAGATCGCCCGCGAAATTCCGATGACCCAGATGCCGGAACTTGTGGCGGCCTTCCACTCGCTCGTCGGTCTGGCAGCCGTGTTCGTCGCCGCTGCCGCACTGTATTCGCCGGAGGCCTTCGGCATTGGGACGCAGGGCAACATTAATGGCGCCAGCCTGTTTGAAATGGCGCTCGGCGTTGCCATTGGCGCCATCACCTTCACCGGTTCGGTCATCGCGTTCGCCAAGCTGTCGGGCAAGATGTCAGGTGCTCCCATCCTGCTGCCCATGCGGCACATCATCAATCTGGCCCTGTTCGCGCTGCTCATCTGGCTGATCTATCAGTTGTGCATGTCGGGCGGCTCGGGCTGGCTGTTCTGGGCGATCACGCTGGTGGCCCTTGTCTTCGGAATTCTGATCATCATCCCGATCGGCGGCGCGGACATGCCCGTCGTGGTGTCGATGCTCAACTCGTATTCGGGCTGGGCGGCTGCCGGCATCGGCTTTACGCTGGGTAACGTAGCCCTCATCATCACCGGCGCGCTCGTCGGCTCCTCGGGCGCTATTTTGTCGTACATCATGTGCAAAGGCATGAACCGGTCGTTCGTGTCGGTCATCGCTGGCGGGTTCGGTGGTGAGACAGCCGCGGCTGGCGGCGGCGGCGGCGAGCAGAAGCCCGTCAAGCTCGGCTCGGCGGAAGATGCGGCCTACGTGCTTAAGAATGCTTCGAAGGTCATCATCGTGCCGGGCTATGGCATGGCGGTGGCGCAGGCCCAACATGCCCTGCGCGAAATGGGTGACCAGCTTAAGAAGGCGGGTGTGGAGGTCAAATACGCGATCCACCCTGTGGCTGGCCGCATGCCCGGTCACATGAACGTGCTCCTGGCCGAAGCCAACGTGCCCTATGACGAGGTCTTCGAATTGGAAGACATCAACTCCGAGTTCAGCCAGGCCGATGCGGTGTACGTCATTGGCGCCAACGACGTGGTCAATCCGGCCGCCGAGGACGACAAAACCTCGCCCATCTACGGCATGCCCGTGTTGCAGGTCTGGAAAGCGTCGACGGTGTTCTTCAACAAGCGGTCGCTGGCTTCGGGTTATGCGGGTATCGATAATCCCGTGTTCTATCGCGACAACACGGTGATGGTGCTCGGCGACGCCAAGAAGATGACGGAAGAGATCGCCAAATCACTGGCTCATTGACGCGCGGGCTGACCAAGCGCGCCGCGCCCTCATCCGCGTCATGCGATTGATCGCTGCTATGGAAAGGCCCGGGTTTCGACCCGGGCCTTTCGCGTGTGTGGGGTGCGCTTCCGGCCACACTGTCATGAATTTCGCGCGGGGCGTGTGGATTGATGTTACGCGGCAACTTGGCCGGTCATGGAACGCCCGGACGCTCTGAAGCGTTAACACACGGAAAATTAACCCAAACCGTGCGGTTGCAGGGCTTGCTACGCACCAGGTAAATTGGAGGCCCCTCCCGCCCCCGCCATCGGGCTGTCACAAAAATTGATCCACGGCCCCAACGAACGCCGTTAGTCTGATGTGACTCTTTTGCAGTTCGACTGGTGATGGGCGGCGCAAGGCGAGGGAGATTTGGATGCGACAAGCCGGGAGTATGCTCCTGCTGTTGATTGTGGCTCTGGCAGCCACCGCGGCGCATGCAAATGCTGGCAACAGCTTGCAGACCCGCGTGACCCTCGGCGGGGCCAACCTCGAATGCCGTGATTTCCGCGGACAGGTCGTCCGATCTATTCAATTGGATGATTTAGGGGATGTCGCCCATGCGCGGGTGATTAACCGCATGCCGATCATCACCCTCAACCGCGCCCGGCTCGACACGCTCCCAGGCAAAATGCAGATCTTTTTCTTCAATCATGAATGCGCGCATCACGTCATGGGCCACGTGTTCTATCCGACCGCGACCAGCGAGAACGAAGCCGATTGCTGGTCGATCAAGGCCGGCCGGCGGGAAGGGTTGTTGGCCCGGGAGGACGTTGTCGCCTTTGGTCCGTATCTGGCGCAAAGCCGGGGCTCGGTCTTTGGACACTTGCCCGGCCCGCAGCGGGCGGCGCGGCTGGTGGCGTGTTTCGACGATCCGGCGGAAGAGAACCTGGACAACCCGTTCGGGTTTGAGGCGCCCAGTCCGTCGCAACTGGCTGAAGGCGTTCGCTAGCCAACCCAGAAATGCCTGTTCACCCACCCGGGCCCCACAGGTAAAAGCCGGGCTGGCATGGGAAATTCAGTTGCCAACGTAATGGCTTCGCATTTTCCCGCCGCTCGTGGGTTAGCTAGATGAATTGACGCCGGATGCCGGGCGGACCATTGTCCCGCCGAGGCGCTTCTGGACCACCATCCCTGGATGTGGCGCCCGTGCTGGGGCGCCCGTTAAGTGTGCCCTCTGGTTGAGCCGGTCCGTTTTGCCGAAGTCCGATAAGGGGGCGATTTGACGACACGACCTGAGGTGCGGGACGCGCAATCGAGACGGTTTGCGCTGGCAATCGAACTCGCCGTGGCTCTCATAGCCCTCGCCACATCCGCCTACCTGATTTTCGCGTGGCAATCCGATACGCTCGACTACGAGATCTACGTCCATGAGTGGGGCGTGCTGGAGATCGTACATTCGCTGCTCACGGGTCTCAGCACGTGGCTGTTCTACCGCGCGTGGCGTGATGCCACCGGTGCGGTCAAAACGGGCGCTGGGGCGTTGACGATGCTGGCGGGTGCGGGCTTCGTACGCGAACTCGATCTTAAGAAGACCGCCGAGGTCACAGGGCCGGACTGGTTTTACTTTCTGGCGGACCACGGACTGCAGGAGGCGCTTATGATCGCCATGACGGCGCCGATCCTGTTTTATCTGTACAGGCATCGCGCTGACCTCATGGAACTCGTCGGCTTGACATTGCGCTGGCGGACATGGCCGCTTTTCGCCGCCGCGCTGTTCATCGTTGCTGGCATCTATTTTGATGAGCGGATCGTTACCAGTATGCGGATGCGCTTCTGGGAAGAACTGATCGAGACCTATGGCTACCTGTTCATGGTTTTGGCTGCCTGGCGGCACTGGGAAATCGCGGTCAACGAGCGCGATCCAGCCGTAAAGCGGTGACTGATCCAGGGACCATCGCTTCTGCAATGGCGCGCGCGATCGCCCTTGCCAACTTGGGAAGACGCGGAACGCTGGTCGCATGATACTCATTGCCAAAGTCCTGGCCGTGCTGGCCTGCCTCGCGCTCATCGTGCATTTCGGCGCGGATGCTTTGCAGCGTAAGCTGCTCTATTTTCCCGACACACGCCGCATGTCGCCGACGGAAGTTGGGCTGAGCGATGTCGCCGAACGCGCGATTGCCACGGCACCGGGCCAGGAGGTTCTGGTCTGGCAGGGGCGGGCGCGTGCCGGGTACCCAACACTTCTTTATTTTCATGGCAACGCGGGTTCGTTCGCGACCCGGTACGAGCGGATCCGTAAATATCTCGCTGAGGGCTACGGCGTCGTCATGATGACGTACCGAGGGTTCGGCGGAAGCACGGGAACACCCTCAGAAGCCGCGAATGTGGCCGACGCCAAAGCTGTTTATGACCAGCTGCGCCGCGAGGGAATTCCGGCCGGGAAGATTGTTCTTTATGGCGAATTGCTGGGGACCGGTGTCGCCATGCAGGTGGCGGCGGAAAAGCCCGTCGCCGGCGTTATCCTCGATGCACCCTACACGTCGATCGTTGATTTGGCCGCCATCCACTACCCCTGGCTGCCGGTGCGCTTCTTGATGACCGACCGTTACGAGAGCCTGCCCTTGGCGCACCGGATTACCGTACCGGTGCTCATTGTTCATGGAACCGAAGACACAATCATTCCGGTAGCGATGGGCAAGGAACTGGCCTCAGCGATAGCTGGTCCGGTGCAAACGGCGCTTATCGAAGGTGCTGGCCACTCGGACCATTACCTATACGGATCCTACGACGTCATCTTTCGCTGGCTCGAACGGTTCCGGCCGAACGCCGCGGCTGCGCAGTAAGTCCAGCGGGCGGGCAAAAGAAAAAGGCCGCGCTTGGATCGCGGCCTTTTCAATCTGCTGATCGTGGGTGCGATTAAGCGCCCTGGGAGCCGCCGCCGCTGTTGAAGCCGCCGCCGCTGCTGTAGCCGCCGCTGCCGCCAAATCCGCCGCCCGGACGACCCGGACCCTTGGCGCCCGGACCACCGCGCGGTGCTGCGGGCTTGGAGGGCAGGAGCCCTTCACGCTGCATCTTCTTACGGGCCAGCTTACGGGCGCGGCGCACAGCCTCCGCCTTCTCGCGAGCTTTCTTTTCGGAGGGCTTCTCAAAATAGTTCCGCAGCTTCATCTCGCGGAAAATACCCTCGCGCTGCATCTTTTTCTTGAGCGCCTTGAGGGCCTGATCGACATTGTTGTCGCGAACGAGCACTTGCAAGAGACTGAACCTCTGCTGCTATCGAGTTGATCGGAATGGGAAAAACATCATCCAGTGCCGCCGGAGGAGATCCACCCGGCAGCCCTGGGGGGCTGTTCCTTGGCGCGCCTTTTAACAAAGCCATCCCGAATTGTCCATGACACCCCACGCATTTTACTGGGACACAGGACGGGATCTGCAACTCCATCTAAGCCGTGCTCACGTGGGCCGGGAGGTGTCGCACGCTAGGCAGCGGCGGACGTCAGCAGCCGGTTGACGTGGCCCATCTTGCGGCCGTCGCGCACCTCGGCCTTGCCGTAATGGTGCAGGAAGGCGCCCGGGTCTGCCGCGATCTTCTCCCAGGCCAGAATGTCGTCGCCGATCAGGTTGATCATTTCCGCACCCGGCGCCTTGAGCCGTGTCGATCCCAGTGGCCAGCCGGCAATGGCGCGGATGTGTTGCTCGAACTGGGATGTTTCCGCGCCGTCCATGGTCCAGTGCCCCGAGTTGTGCACGCGGGGTGCCATCTCGTTGACGTAGACGTGCTCGCGTCCGCCAGCTGTGACGGCAAAATATTCAATGGCGAAGACGCCGACGTAATCGAGAGCCTGGGCGATCTTTCTTGCGGTCTCCAGGGCGTCCGTGGCCGCTTCGGACGACAGCCGGGCCGGCGCGACCGAGCGATGCAGGATGTGGTTGCGGTGCTCGTTCTCCGTCACCTCGAAGGCGCGGAAGGTTCCATCGAGCGCGCGTGCGGCAATGACGGACACTTCCCGGTCGAACGTCACGAAGCCTTCCAGGATGGAGGGCTGATCGCGCATCGTGGCCCACGCGTCGCCAGTGCCGTCCGGCGATAGTATTTTGGCCTGTCCCTTGCCGTCGTAACCGAAGCGGCGGGTCTTCAAGACACTGGGTGTGCCGATCGCACCGTCGACGGCGCGGGTCAGGTCGGCCAGCGTATCGATCTGTGCGAATGGTGCGGTCTCGGCGCCCAGTTCGCGCGCGAGGGTCTTTTCGTTGATGCGATCCTGGGCGCAAGCAAGCGCCTTGGCGCCGGGGCGCACGGGGACCAGCGCATCGAGAAATTCAACCGTTTTTACAGGGATATTCTCGAATTCGTAGGTCGCAACATCAATCTGGCGAGCGAATGCGGCAAGTGCCGCTTCGTCTTCATAGGGCGCAATCGTGTGGTCAGCTGCGACATCGAACGCGGGGCCTGGCACGTCGGAATAGATATGGCATTTGAAGCCGAGACGCGCGGCGGCCAGAGCCAGCATCCGGCCAAGTTGGCCGGAACCGAGGATGCCGATGGTGGAGCCGGGGGCAAGGGCGCTCATGGTGCGGTTCACGCGTCCTTGGGCGTTTCAGCGACGGCGGCGGTCTGAGCCTCGCGGTAGGCCTCAATTCGTTTGGCCAAGGCGGGATCGTTGAGGGCGAGGATTTGAGCCGCGAGGAGTCCGGCATTTGTGGCGCCCGGCTCGCCGATGGCCAGTGTGCCGACCGGAATGCCGGCTGGCATCTGGACGATGGAATACAGGCTGTCGACACCGGCCAGGGCTTTCGAAGTCACGGGCACGCCCAGAACGGGCAGGGGTGTCATGGCGGCGGTCATGCCGGGCAGGTGGGCCGCGCCGCCGGCACCCGCAATGATGACTTTGAGCCCCCGCGATCGGGCCGCCTTGGCATAATCGGTCAGCCGGTCCGGCGTGCGATGGGCGGAGACGATCTTGGCTTCGTAGGGGACGCCGAGATCGGCGAGGACATTGGCCGCGCACTTGAGGGTCGGCCAGTCCGACTGGCTGCCCATGATGATGCCGACGAGGGGCGAAGGTGCGGTCATGTGAGGTGCTTCCGCGTTGGAAAGCTGGCTTTGCTACCCGAAGGGGGGCGGTTTTACAAGTACGGCGCGGGCTGAGGGCCGGGAACCCTTTCCCGTCAGCAGGTTCCTTAACCGCGCTTCCGCGTCGCACGGGCGTTTCGCGCCTTGCCGGTATGGACCTGTCGCGCCATTTCCAGGGCTGAGTTGAAGCAGAGCCGCGGCTCACGCCATTGGTTCATTACCCTGCGACGCCGGTCTGATCGCGGCGCGCCGGCACAAGAAAGTGCTCACGCATGTCTCATACGAACGGCTCGGTAGGTTCCTCAGGCTGGTCCAAGGCCGAACTGGCGGTTCTGGCCGCCCTCGTCGCCTACATTGCAGCGGCTGTCATTGCGCTCGTCATCTGGGGTGGTCAGGGCCTCGTCGCCTGGGCGCTGTTCAGCACCATGCTGGGCGGCATCTGGATCATGATCATCGCGCGCGGCAAACCCAGCTAGCCGTCCGCCCGATCGCGTATTGTATTTGACAGACAAGTGCCCTAATTCCGCGTCTCCCGGTTGCTTGCGATGCCGGGACGCTAGCGGCCGGCCGATGCCGCGTTTCTCACTTGGAGGGTTGGGGACTTGGACAGCGTTCTGATCATTGGTGCGGGAGCCGCGGGCTCCGTCACGGCGCAGAAGTGCGCGATGAACCGCGACGTGTTCAAGAAGGTGCATCTGGCCTCGCGCCGGCTTGCCAGCTGCGAGGCGGTGGCCAAGCGGTGCAAGACGCCAATCGAGATTTCCCAGGTCGACGCCGACAACGTCAAGGAGACGGTCAAGCTCCTGCGCAAGGTCAAGCCCGACCTCGTCATCAACATGGCGCTGCCCTACCAGGACCTGCCCATCATGGATGCCTGCCTGGAGGCGGGCGTGCATTACATGGATACGGCGAATTACGAGCCGCGTGACGAAGCCAAGTTCACCTACAAGTGGCAGTGGCCGTATCACAAAAAGTACAAGGACGCCGGCATCATGGCCGTGCTCGGCTGCGGTTTCGACCCCGGCCAGTCGAACATCTATTGCGCCTACGCGCAGGAATTCCTGTTCGACGAAATTGAGACCATCGACATCATCGACTGCAACGACGGCAGCCACGGCAAGTCGTTTGCCACCAACTTCAATCCCGAGATCAACCTGCGCGAAGTCACGCAGCGCGGCAAATATTGGAAAGACGGCAAGTGGATTGAGATCGATCCGCTCTCCATCTCAACCATGATCGACTACCCGGAAGTGGGTCCGCGCAAGTCCTACCTCATCTATCACGAGGAAGAGGAAAGCCTCGTCAAGAACATCAAGGGCCTGAAGCAGATCCGCTTCTGGATGACGTTCTCGGACAACTACATAAAGCATCTCGACGTGCTGCAGTCCGTCGGCATGACGCGCATCGATCCGGTCATGTACAAGGGCAACCCGGTCATTCCGATGGAGTTCTTGAAGGAACTGCTGCCGCCGCCGTCGTCGCTGGGCAAGGGCTACACCGGCAAGACGTCGATCGGCTGCATCTTCCGCGGCACCAAGAACGGCAAGAAGAAGATCTCCATGATCTACAACGTCTGCCACCACGAGCAGGCGTTCAAGGAGACGGGCGCGCAGGCGGTGTCCTACACCACGGGCGTGCCACCGGTCGTCGGCGCGATGATGATGTTCAAGGGTGAATGGAAGGGCAAGGGCGTGTTCAACGTCGAGCAGCTGCCGTCGAAGCCCTTCATGGACGCCATCGGCGACCATGGCCTCCCCTGGCACCTCAAGGACCTCAAAAAGTCCGACCAGGAAGAGCTGTTCAAAGTGAAGACTTGAACAACCAGCGGGGCCGGACGCATCATCCGGCCCTCACTTCTTGCCGGGAGGAATTGCGCGCGCATGGCCGCCCTACACGACGTCAATAAAATTCCGCTCTGGACCTGGGCCGCCCCCATCGCCGCCGCGATCCTGCTCGGGCTGAAATTCGCGCACGTCATCCCCGCCGAAGACGGCGTCATTTTAGCGCTGGCAGCCGTCCTCCTTGCGAGTGCGGTATTCGCCGCCGTGCATCACGCGGAAATCATCGCGCTCAAGGTCGGCGAGCCGTTCGGCTCCATCGTACTCGCAGTTTCCATCACCGTTATCGAGGTGGCGCTGATCATTTCAATCCTGATGAGCACCACCACGGGGGGTGAATTTCTGACCCGCGATACGGTCTTCGCCACCGTGATGATCGTCTTGAACGGGATTGTCGGGTTTTGCCTCGTCGTCGGCGGCATGCGCCATCACGAGCAGACGTTCCAGACGACCGCGGCGAGTTCGGCGCTGAGCGTGCTGGGCACGCTCGCGACCATTACGCTCGTCTTGCCGAACTATACGCTGACCACCAGCGGCCCGAACTACAATCCCAGTCAGCTCGTGTTCGTCAGTCTGTCGTGCCTCGTTCTCTACGGCATGTTTCTGTTCGTCCAGACGATCCGGCACCGCGACTATTTTCTCGCTGATGCCAGCGAAGAAATCCCCATCCACGATATGCCAAGCGCCGGCACCACCGCCGCGAGTGTCGTCTTGCTCCTCATGTCATTGGTGGGCGTCGTCCTGCTGGCCAAGTCCTTGTCGCCGGTCCTCGAAGCGGTCATAGCCGACGCTGGCCTGCCGAAGGCATTTCTGGGTGTCGTCATCGCCTCGCTGGTGCTCTTGCCGGAGGGTATGGCGGCCGTGCGTGCGGCTGCCGCCAACCGGCTTCAGACGAGCCTCAATCTTGCGCTCGGCTCCGCCATGGCCACCATCGGCCTCACAATTCCGGCCGTCAGCGCCTTCGCACTGATGTCGGGCATGACGCTCCAGCTTGGCCTCGGTCCCGAAGAAATGGCGCTTCTTGTTCTGTCGCTGTTTATCGGAACGGTGACGCTCGCCACTGGCCGCACAACGATCCTGCAGGGGGCGGTTCATCTCGTGATCTTCGCCGTGTTCCTGTTCCTCGCCGCCGTGCCCTAAGAGACGCCATGACCGAAGCTGAAATCCTTTCCGTTCGCAACGAACTGACCGATATCATCGTCTCGGTCGTTTCAGTGTCTTTCGCTATGATCTCGGCCTACATCGTGGCGCTGTGGCTTGTTCTGAAACACGCGCCTCTCGTGCTGCGCTTCCTGTCTTTCGTCGTGTTTTCGTTCGGCCTCGCCTTCATGGGTGCCTTGACCATCGGCATCCATGAACTGCTGCTTGGCACGGAGCGCGCGTGGTCGAAGCTCGGCAATAGGGCGACGGAAATTCCCGGGTTCGGCAGCGCGCCCATCGAAGCCTTGGCCATGACCCAGTACGAAGCCGCCGCGTGCCTTGGCGCGCTCGCCTTCCTCGCCATCTATCTGGCGCTACTTTTCCTGACTTTCCTTTATCGCTGGCCCCGCGAGGCGTAAGCCGTCACGTTGCCCTGGCTGCGGCGGGGGTCGTGGAGTCCACCACCTCCGTTTGCCGCCGCCGCCGGAACATGGGGAAGCGCACCGTCTTTTCCGGCTCGTCGGCCAGGATGATGTCGGCGAGGAGTTTGGCGGTATCCTTCACCACGCGGCGGTGCGTCCAGTAGCCGGTGTGCGCCGCGTAGGTGGCGAGCGCCGGGAAGGGCAGCGTCAGCGCGCGGCGCCAGAAGCGCTCGGAGATGACCGGAACGTCGACGATGCGGTCCTCGGCGGCGTAGTCGGCGTTGAGAGGCTTCAGCGGGTATCCGAGCAGATCATTGCGGCTGTAGAAGTTGAGCCAGCGGGCACGCGCCTTGATGTCGGCTGGGAGGCCGGCGCCGGGAAAGGCCGGGTGCTCGGTCGGCAGGCGCGCCTTGGTGATCGGGACAATGCGTTCGGGTCCGAACGTGAACGTAAAGAGCGGCATGTTGCAGCCCATGGTGACGAAGCCGGCCAGCGTTTCCAGGCGGCGGAAGGGCGATCCGTCGCGCAAGTAGGAGGCGAACTCCTGCATCTTCAGGTCGCCGTCCTGCTCGCGATCCTGCAAGCGGCGACGCATGGAGTAGGTGTCCCAGGCGAAAGTCGAGAGGATATGGCATCCGAGGGAGTGGCCGATGAGGACGAGCGGCCGGTCGGGTTCGCCGCGCTGGTCGAGCCTGTCGATGGCCTCGCGCACCTTGCCCTGGATTTCGTAGTAGGCGGAGTTGCGATAGTTGCGGGTTTTTTGATAGGCGGCGGCATCGCCCAGGCCTTGCAGCGCCATGCGGCGGAAATTGGTGTCGTCGACCAGTCCCTCGCTGATCAGCTTGTCCATGTAGGCCGTCTGGTGGCGGCGCACGATGGGCGCCCAGTTGGCGGCTTCGCAATCGATGTGCCCCCGCAGGTTGGCCGGAAGCGCCCGTTCCAGCCGCTCCTTCATCGGCAGATGAAAATCGTCGGCGCTATTGTAAATGCCATGCACGAAAAGAACGGCGATCTTGCGCGCCATGGTGCCCCCCGAAAATCACTCAAACCCCGCGTCCGGGGCCAGATCATCACCACAGACCGTTTCAGGTCAACCCAAGCGGTGTGACAGGCGCGCGTGAGACACGGGACTACTTCTTTCCGGCAACAGGCTGGACTACATAGAGGGCATGAATCCGCGCGAACCCCACCTGACGGGTCAAAAAACCGGCATAAGACCTTTCACGGTCTACGGCTGTGACCTGACCTCACGTCTGCTGCTCGGCACGGCGCTCTATCCCTCGCCGCAAATCATGGCCGATGCGGTCAAGGCGGCGGGCGCAGGCATCGTGACGGTGTCGTTGCGCCGGGAGCAGGCGCGGGGCCGCACGGGCGAGCGCTTTCTCGATCTCATCCGCGCGCTCGATGTGCGGGTGCTGCCCAACACGGCCGGGTGCCGCACGCCGCGCGAGGCGATCACGACGGCGCAGATGGCGCGCGAATTGTTCGGCACCAGCTGGATCAAGCTGGAAGTGATCGCCAACGATGACACACTGCAGCCGGATCTGTTCGGCCTTGTGGAAGCAGCCGGTGTCCTGGCGCGCGATGGCTTCCAGGTGTTTCCCTATACGACGGAAGACCTGGGTGCCGCGGAACGGCTGCTGGCGGCGGGATGCGAACTCCTGATGCCGTGGGGCGCGCCCATCGGCACCGGACGTGGGCTTGCGAACCCCTATGCGTTGAGGACGATGCGCGCCTATTTTCCACAGACCCCGCTGGTCATTGACGCGGGGATCGGCGCGCCCAGCCATGCCGCGCAAGCGATGGAAATGGGCTTCGATGCGTGCCTCTTGAATACCGCAGTGGCGAAAGCGGGTGATCCGGTTGCCATGGCCCGCGCATTCGCTCAAGCCATCGATGCCGGCCGCGCGGCCTATGAGGCGGGCCTGATGGAACAGCGCGACATGGCAAGCCCGTCGACGCCGCTCGCGGGTACGCCGTTTTTCGATCTGGACCCCAAGTGATGACCGGCCTCAGCACGTTCTATCCGATCGTGCCGGATGTGGGGTGGATGCGCCGGATCGTACCTTTGGGCGTGGGGATGGTTCAGCTGCGCCTCAAGGACGCCGCCCCCGATGAGGTCGCGACGCAGATCAAGGAGAGCCTCGCGCTTTGCCGCGCGCATGGCTGCCAGCTGATCGTCAATGACTACTGGCAGGCGGCCATCGATGCCGGGGCTGATTTCGTCCACCTTGGGCAAGAAGATCTGGCGGGCGCGGACCTGCCGGCCATCCGCAAGGCCGGGTTGCGGCTCGGCATCTCGACCCACAGTGAGGACGAACTGGAGACCGCGCTCTCAGCGTCGCCGGACTACGTGGCGCTGGGGCCGATCTATGAAACCAAACTCAAGGCCATGACATGGGCCCCGCAAGGTCTAGAGCGGATCGCCGTCTGGCGGCGCCGCATCGGCACGTTGCCGCTGGTGGCCATCGGGGGCATTACACCGGAGCGCGCGGGCGGCGTCCTCGCGGCCGGGGCCGACAGCGTGGCTGTCATCACCGACTTTCTCACGTCGCCGCATCCGGAAGCGCGGGTGCGCCTGTGGCTCGACTGGGAACAGACGCAACGACAGCCGGACTAGCCGCCCCGCTCGCGCTCGATGGCCCGCCAGCCGATGTCCCGGCGGCAAAATCCACCGGGCCAGTCGATCCGGTCGACGGCTTCGTAGGCAAGCGCCTGGGCTTCGGCGACGCTTTTGCCACGCGCCGCAATGTTCAAGACGCGGCCACCATCAGCGACGAGCGCGCCGTCCTTCAACCTGGTCCCGGCGTGGAACACCTGCACGCCATCCACGCGCGCCGCCGCGTCCAGTCCCGCGATGGCCGTGCCCTTTTCGGGTGGACCGGGATAGCCGTTGGCGGCGAGGACGACGGTGAGCGCCGCGTCGTCGCTCCAGCGCAGGTCGAAGGTTGAGAGCACACCGTCGGCCACCGCCAGCATGGCGGCCAACAGATCCGACCGCAGGCGCAGCATCAGCACCTGTGTCTCAGGATCGCCAAAGCGGACATTGTATTCGATGAGCTGCGGACCCTTCGCGGTGATCATCAAACCGGCGAACAGCACGCCCTTGAACGGCGTGCCCCGGTCCGCCATCGCCGCCACCGTCGGGCGGATGATGTGGTCCATGGTGCGCGACACCAGATCGGGGGTCATGACGGGGGCGGGGGAATAGGCGCCCATGCCGCCGGTGTTGGGGCCGGTATCGCTTTCGCCGACGCGCTTGTGATCTTGCGCGGACGCCATGGCCAGGACATTGCGGCCATCGCACAAGGCGAAGAAGCTGGCCTCTTCGCCCGTCAAGGAATTCTTCGATCACGACCTCGGCCCCCGCCGCGCCGAAGGCTCCCGAGAAACAGGCATCGATGCCGGCTTCCGCTTCGGTGTGCGTAGCCGCGATGATGACGCCTTTGCCGGCCGCCAGTCCGTCGGCCTTGACGACGATCGGCACTGGCTGCGTGGCGAGATAGGCCTTCGCGGCGGCCGCATCGGTGAACCGTCCGTAGGCGGCGGTCGGGATGCCATGCTCGCGGCACAGATCCTTGGTAAAACCCTTCGAGCCTTCCAGCATGGCGGCCGCGCGTGACGGGCCGAAGTGCTTGATGCCGGCGGCGGCGAGATCATCCGTCAGGCCGGCGACGAGGGGCGCTTCCGGTCCCACGATGACGAAGTCGATCGCCTGGGCCCGGCAGAAGTCGATCACCGCGCCGTGGTTGGCGGTGTCGATGTCCACATTGCTGGCAACGGCGGCGATGCCCGGATTGCCGGGCGCGCAATAGAGCTTGGTCAGGAGCGGGCTTTGGGCCAGCTTCCACGCGAGGGCATGCTCACGGCCGCCCGAGCCGATCAAAAGGACATTCATGCCGGCTCAAGTGCTACGGAGACACTTTCCCGGTCAAGGGGTTACACGCCGCACGCCGCAACGGGTGACCAGGGCGGATATGTCGCCGACAGCTGCGGCCTGCGACGGAGGCTCCCGGCACGAACTTGATGCAGATCAGAGAATTGCCATCTGGGTGCGCCAAGATCATGCGCATAGGCTGCCCCGAAGGGGCCGTTGGGCCGACCATCAAAGGAGCCTCCCGCATGACACGACTGGCCTCCAGGGCCTGGGATGGATTGTCCGAAACCGTGCTTGATTGGTTGGGCATGGGTGAGGGCCAGCCAGGGGACGGACGCCAGCACGGGTGGGTTCCCGCGCATCCGCTTGCCCGCCTCTTGGCGTTGGTCGCATTTGTCCTCGCGGTGCTGACGGGATGGTGGTGGCTGGAACGCGGCCCCGACGTCAAAGTCGTTGCGGTTCGCTCCGGTGACGCCGCCGAGGTCGTCTATGCCACGGGCATCGTCGAACCGGTGTACTGGGCGAAAGTCACATCCCTTCAGCGCAAGCGCATTGTCGATATCTGCAAATGCGAGGGCGAAGCGGTTGCCAAGGGCGACGTGCTGGTGCGGCTGGACGACGAGCAGGAGCGGGCGACACTGACCGAGCTGGAATCGCGATTAACGCGCCTCAAGGAGGATGCGGCGCGGCTGGAGGGCCTCGTCAAACGCAGCATCGCCTCGCGCGTTTCGCTCGACGACAAGATGACGGAAGTCGCCGAGCACGAGGCGCGGGTTCTTTTCCAAAAGAACCGCGTCAGTGAACTGGAGTTGAAGGCGCCGCTCGACGGGGTAGTGTTGCGCCGCACAGGAGAAGTGGGCGAGATCGCGGGCATAGGCGCCACGGATACGTTGCTGTGGGTGGGTCAGCCCAAGCCACTCAAGATCATCGCGGACGTCAACGAGGACGACATTCTGAAAGTCGCTCCCGGACAGCCTGTTCTGTTGCGCCATGAAGGGCAGGTGGGCGCGCCGTTGAAGGCTACCGTCGAGCGCATCACGCCGAAGGGTGACCCGGAAACCAAGACGTTCCGCGTTCATCTCCTCTTGCCTGAGGATTCGCCCTTGAAAATCGGGATGAGCGTTGAAGCCAATATCGTTGTTCGCGAGGCCAAGAATGCGCTGCTGGTCCCGGCGGAGGCCCTGACCGACGGCAGCATCTGGAAAGTGCAAGACGGCCGGCTTTCACGGGTCGCGGTCGAAACCGGCATACGGGGCACGAGCGAGGTCGAGATCCGTGGTGATGTAGCGGCGGGTGACCTTGTCGTGTCGCCGGTGGTCGCCGGTCTCAGCGACGGCGGCACCGTCAGGGCCGTGCCCGCCACGGCTGCAGGGCCCGGGTCATGAGACTCGTGATCGACATTGCCATGACGCATGTGCGCTCGCGCCTGCGCCAGACACTGGTCGGACTCCTGGGCGTGGCGATGGGGGTCGGGTTTTCGGTCATGATGGCCGCACTGATGGAGGGATCGCAGCGCGATTTCGTGACGCAGTTGGTGGACAACCTGCCCCACATCACGATGAGCGATGAGCGCCGCGATCCACCCAGGCAGCCCGCCGAGGACCACTATCAAGTCGTGTCGTTCAGCGGGTTGAGCACGAAAGCGACCCGCCCCGGCATCAAGAATCCGTTTGCCATCATGGCGTCGGTGGAAGGTTGGCTGGATGGGGCTATCGCGCCGTCTGTCGTCGCGCGGGCTGTCATCCGGTATGCGGGGCGGGATACGGCGGCGAGCGTTACGGGGATCGACCCGAAACGGGAAGTTGAGGTTTCCAAACTGGTGTCGCAGATCCGCGAAGGATCGCTCAAGGATCTCTACAAGTCATCAAATGCCATTATTCTCGGCGACCGGCTGGCCTCCCGGATTGGCGCGCGGGTTGGCAATACGATTGCCGTCGTGTCGGGAACGGGGCGCATTTTGTCCTGCACGGTTGTCGCGCTCGTGCACTCAGGCATTAGCCAATCCGACGAAACCCAAGCTTACACCTTATTGAAGACCGCGCAGATCCTTGCCGGCCAGACCGGGATTGTGAATGCCATGCGCATCCGGGTGTCGGACATCACGCAGGCCATGCAAACCGCGCAACGGATCGAAGCCCAGACCGGCTACAAATCCGTATCGTGGCAGGAGGCCAACGAGGATCTTCTCTCGGCCTTCGAGATACGCAATTTCATCATGTACACGGTCGTGGGCGCCATTTTGCTCGTCGCATCCTTCGGCACCTACAACATCATCTCCACCATCACCCATGAGAAGACCCGCGACATTGCCATTCTGAAGTCGCTTGGCTTCACCGAGCGGACCGTTCGCTCCATCTTTCTGGTCGAAGCCATGATCATCGGCGCTGGTGGCACGGTGCTTGGATGGGGCCTCGGCTATGTTTTGTGCATGATGCTGGGATCACTCGAATTCCGCAGTCCGTTCATGGACGCCACGCACCTGCCCATCTATTACGCTCCCCAGCACTACGCCTTGGCCGCTCTGGTGGCGATGACGGCGTCGGGAATTGCTGGATATCTGCCTGCGCGCAAAGCGGCCGGCGTCCACCCCGTGGAAATCATCCGGGGGGCATCTTGAGTGATCGTAAGAGCCGGCCTCCGGCCCTGATCGAGTTGATCGGTGTCACCAAAACCATCGGTGACGGCGTGGAGACGACATTGGTGCGCGATATCAATTTGCGCATCGAGCCCGGTGAGTTCGTCTCCATCACGGGACCGTCGGGCTCGGGCAAGAGTTCTCTGCTCTACCTGCTCGGCCTGCTCGATGTCCCGACGTCCGGACGGGTCCTGATCGAAGGCCGGCCGGTGGCGGAGGACGATGAAGCGGAGCGGGCCCGGCTCCGGCTGAAACTTTTGGGCTTCGTATTCCAGTTTCACTTCCTGCTCGCCGAGTTCACGGCCTTGGGCAATGTCATGCTGCCCATGCGTGCGCTGGGAAACTTGAGTGAGGCGGAAATGAAGGCGCGGGCGCTCCGGCTGCTCGCGTCGCTCGGTCTGGAGCCGCAGGCGCACCGGCTGCCCGGTCAGCTTTCCGGCGGGCAGCGCCAGCGCGTGGCCATCGCGCGGGCCCTTGCCAACGAGCCACAGGTGATCCTGGCCGACGAGCCCACCGGCAATCTCGACAGTCAGTCGAGTGCCCAAGTGCTGGCGGTACTGCGCGATCTCGTCGATACGACAGGCCGCGCGGTGGTGATGGTAACGCATGATCTCGACTTGGCGGCACGTGCGGACCGGCAGGTGCGCATCGTGGATGGCCGGATCGTCGCGGGAGAGCCTCTCAAGACGCGATAGCCCGGGACCTTTGAGGGTCACGAGCTATCGGCCTGATCAGCGAGCTCAGGGAAGAGGGGGGGGACGGGGAACTCGCCGATTTGGGTGAAGCGCCAAATGAACTCAGCGTCCTATTTCAGCGTTTTCATGTAGTCGATGATCGCCTTGCGCTGGTCGGCATCGCTCAGTCCGGCGAAGGTCGCCATGTTCGACCCCGGGAAAACGGCATTCGGGTTCTCGATAAACTTGTCGAGGTTCTCTTCCGTCCAGACCAGATCGGTTGTCTTGAAGCCCGGCGAATAGCTGTAGCCCTCGACGGTGCCGGCCTTGCGTCCAACGACGCCGTGCAGCGTCGGGCCTAATCTATTGTCACCCGGATCGATCGCATGGCAGGTGCGGCAATGGTTGTTGTACGTGGTCTTTGGATCGCCGCTTGCTCGGGGGATGGCGCTTTGCGTCGCGGCCTTCTGGCCAGCGTTGTTGGCCGGATTTTGCGCCATGGCTGCCGCGGCCATGAACGAGCTGGCGACGACGGCAACGCCGATCCAGCGAAAGGCGAACGCGGCGCGTGTGGGGGCGAGTGTCAGGGTTCGCTCACTTATCATTCGGTTCCTCCTTCCCGGCTGGCCATTGGAAACACGGCGACCGCCTCTGCACGGCCGTCGACCGCGCGTGTATCTGGCTATGGAGGGAGAACGCAAAGGCGCGCTCCGGGTTCCGTTGGCGCGGGAACGCGGAGGTTGGCCAATCGCTGGAACAGGGGATTTCGCAGCGAAATGCGACGGATGATGCCACAACCCGGTTTAGAGTAAGGTGGAGAGGCCAACTGAACCGAGAGCTGTGATTCGTGACCGAACCGACCACCAAGCCCTTGCGCAATGCTCCTGAGTATTCCGTCGGGGAACTGTCGAATGCCATCAAGCGCGCGCTTGAAGATGGCTTCGGGCATATCCGTTTGCGTGGCGAGATTTCCGGGTACCGGGGTCCGCACGCATCGGGACATTGCTACTTCACGCTGAAGGACGACAAGGCGCGCATCGATGCGGTGGTGTGGAAGGGCGTGTTCGGGCGCCTCAAGGTGCGGCCCGAAGAAGGAATGGAGGTGATCGTCACCGGCAAGGTGTCGTCATTCCCCGGCTCATCCAAATATCAAATCGTGATCGAGGCACTGGAGCCGGCGGGTGCGGGCGCGCTCATGGCGCTGCTCGAAGAGCGAAAGCGCAAGTTCGCCGCTGAGGGTCTGTTCGACGAGGCGCGCAAGAAGCCGCTGCCGTTCCTGCCGCGTGTGATCGGCATCGTGACATCGCCAACGGGTGCCGTCATCCGCGACATGATGCACGGCTTCATGGAGCGTTTTCCGGCCTGCGTGTACGTGTGGCCGGTGCGCGTACAGGGCGAAGGAAGTGCTGGGGAAGTCGCGGCCGCCATCCGGGGTTTCAACGCCTTGCCGCCGGAGGGGAAAATCCCACGTCCCGACGTGCTCATCGTGGCGCGCGGCGGCGGCAGTCTTGAGGATCTCTGGGGTTTCAACGAGGAGGCCGTCGTCCGCGCCGCCGCGGAGAGCCGCATCCCGCTGATCTCGGCCGTGGGCCACGAGACCGATTGGACCTTGATCGATCTGGTTGCCGACGCTCGTGCGCCGACGCCGACCAAGGCCGCGGAATGGGCCGTGCCGAAATACTCCGAGTTGATGGCGGATATCGCTGACCGGACCCAGAGGCTGCGCATGGCGTGCCGCCGGCATCTGGAAACCGCCAGAACTCACTTGAAGTCGGCCGAACGTGGCTTGCCGCGCGCCGAGGATCTGGTGGCGCTGCCGCGTCAGCGTTTCGACGCGGCCGAGCAGCGGCTGGCGCGGGCGCTTCTCGCCAACACCCGGGCACACGCGACACGTCAGGCACGGATCGCGGCGCGGCTATCCCCTCGGCTTCTCACCAATCTGGTCGAGCGCTGCGAGCGCCGCCTGACGCACGGGTTCGACCGGGCCCGGACAGGCCTTGCCCGTACCGCAGGCGAGCGCCGCTCCCGCTTCGAACGCGTTGCCGGGCGGCTGCGCATCGAGGCCTTGGCCAATCGATTGGATCAGAAGCGGCGCGCCCTTGATGCGCAGGGCCAGCTGCTGGCCACCCTGAGCTATCAGTCCGTGCTGGCGCGGGGGTTCGCGATTGTGCGCGATGCTGAGGGGCGCATGGTGCGCAAGGCAATGATGCTGTCACCGGGAGATGGCGTTGAGATCGAATTTTCCGATACGCGCGTCGGTGCCCTGGTCAACCGTGGGGGTTCCCCCGAATCCGGTGCCTCCCAATCCGGCGGCCATGGACGGCAGGGAACGGATCAATCCGCGCCGCCGCAGGTGCGCCGCAAGGGATCGGCACAAGGCTCGCTGTTCTAAAGGCTGGCGCGGGGTCCGATAATGCTGGGCGCGGCGCGCCGGACCCTTGACGGCGCCGCGACGATGGGCCAATCGAAGGCGACAGGGCCAGATTGATCATCAGGTCTCCGGCTGCACTTTGAGGTTTACGTGATGAATTGACTGGAACGGCTTTTTGGCGGCGGCACCGAAGCCCGCATCCGGTATCTCGCCGGGGATATTCAGGTCGTCTCTTCCGGCGATTATGTGCGCTGCGCCGTGACCGGTGAGCGGATCGAACTGGCAAATCTGAAATACTGGAGCGTCGATCTGCAGGAGCCCTATGCCTCCGCCGACATTTCCATGAAGCGCTATCTAGAGACGCGCCCTGCTGACTGATCAGCGGGCGTGCCGGGCCACGGCGTCGTCGACCAAGGCCATCAGCCGCGCCGCATCGCTCGGGCTCGTCACCAGTGAAATCGGCAAAGACCGTGCACGGCCGTGCAGCGTCGCGATGGCGCCATCTTCGCCTTTGAGGCGTACGTGATCCTTTTCCGTGGTCACGAGCTGCCAACCCTTCGCTTCGGCGTCGTGCGAGCAGTTCGTTGGCTTCCGAATGCTGGAATGCGTGGTGATCGCGAAAAATGCGTGTTTGCGCAATCTCACCGCCGAGCGATCGCAAGAGGTCGAAAAAGCGGCCGGGATTGGCGATCCCGGCGAATGCGAGGATCGGCTTCTCAGTTATCCATTCTATGTCGCCGCCAGGCCGTGGCATCGCGCGCAGAATTGGCCCGCGATAGTTGGCCGAAAGCGCGCGCCGCACGGGCGCTTCCAATTCATCGCTGCCCGTGACGACAACGGCATCGGCCATCGTCAGTTGGAACAGAAATGGTGCGCGCAGCGGGCCCGCCGGGATGACACGCCCATTGCCGATGCCTCGGCGGCCGTCGATGAGCGCAATGCGCAAATCCTTGGCGAGCGATGGGTTCTGCAAGCCATCATCCATCAAGAAAATGGTACATTCGGGATGTGCAGCAACGAGCGCCTGCGCGCCTTTGATCCGATCCGCACAGACCGCCACCGGTCCATGGCGCGCTAGCAGCAAGGCCTCGTCGCCGGCGGTTTCGGCTGTGTCGCGGTCAAGGTCCACGATGCGGGCGTGCCGGTTGGCGGTGCCGTAGCCCCGCGTCAGAAAGCCCGGGACATGCCCGCGCGCTTTGACCAGTTTTGACAGTTCGATTGAGAACGGTGTTTTGCCCGTTCCGCCGGCCGTGAAATTGCCCACACAAATGATAGGCCGCGCGGCTTTCGCGGTGTGCGCCCTGCGCATCCGCCGCGTGGCCGTCGCCGACCAGATCTGGGCGATGGGCGCAAGCGCGGTCGCGGGCCAACGGGTTTCAGTGTCGTACCACCAGCGGGGTTCACGAGCAGGCACGTTTCAGTTCCGGCTGATCGGTGGGGGAGGATTGGGAGGTAACAGATTGCTGTGGCGGTTCCGGCAGTAGCGGCAGCAGGGCCGCAATGGTGCGGTCAAGCGCGCCGCCGAGTTGGTCGAGGACGTTCTCGCCACGCGCGCGCATCAGCTGGCGGCGCGGCGCATCGCCCAGAAGGTCGCGGGCGTGTTGGGCGAGTTCGCCGGCATCCGAGACCCGAATGAGCGCGTTGCCTGCTTCCAGCGCCGCATAAATATCTGTGAAATTGTGTGTGCTCGCCCCCGTCAAGACAACGGCGCCGTGGCGGATGGCTTCAATGGGGTTTTGTCCGCCGTGGGGGATGAGCGACCCGCCCAGGAAAACCACGTGGCCGATGGCGTAGAACAGTCCCAGTTCACCGATCGTATCGGCGAGGTAGATATCGGTTGGCGCGTCGGGCAACTGCCCCGTCGAACGCACGGCAACCGTGAGCCCCAGGGCACGCAGGGTATCGGCAAGAGCCGGCCCGCGTTCGGGATGGCGCGGCGCGACAATTGTCAGAATATCCGGTGTCAACGCACGCAACTTGCGGTGCGCTTCCGCGATGATCACTTCCTCGCCTTCATGTGTGCTGGCAGCGACCAGAACCGGACGCGCGCCCAAGGCACCCGTGAGACGGGTAAGTTCGGCGGAGTTTACCGGCGGAGGCGGGGCATCGATCTTGAGGTTGCCCGCTGTTTCGACGCGAGGCGCGCCAAGCTGCGCGAATTGCCGGGTCAATTTTTCATTTTGCGACAGGATCACTGAGAAGCGTCCGAAGAGCGGCCGCGACACGCCCCTGCGCCGCCGCCAGCGGTGAAAGCTGCGGGGCGACATGCGCGCGTTGACGAGCGCCAGCGGCACATTCTGCTTGGATGCCGCAAAGAGAAGATTGGGCCAGATCTCAGACTCGGTGAAGACGGCGACGTCGGGCTTCCAGTGGGCCAGGAAGCGGCGCGTGGCGGCCGGCGTGTCGATCGGCACATATTGATGGATGCCCCTGGGCCCCAGACGCGCCGCCGCCAGCCCCGCCGACGTGACCGTGCCGGTGGTGACGAGAAACGACAAGTCGGGCCGCTCGTGGCTCAGCCGCTGGATCAACGGAAGCGCTGCCATGACCTCGCCCACGCTTGCCGCGTGAACCCATGCCAGCGGACCTTCCGGACGTGGCTGAGATGCGAGGCCTAGCCGTTCGCCCTGGCGCGCGGGGTCTTCCTTTCCCTTGCGCGCCCGTGTCTTGAGAATGATCGGAGCGAGCGGGCTCAAGGCGGCGGTGGTCGCCTGATAGAGCTTGAGACCCAGACCGGGCTTGGGCGCGGTCGTGGGGTCGGCCGTGGTGCGCGGCGTTGCGCGTGTGATGTCGGCGCCGGCGAGTTCGTAGGCGCGGCGGGTCGCGGCATTCAGACTGTGCTCGACGTCCAAACGCAGCCGTTCGAGTGTTTCGGCGTCGGCATCGCGGGGCACGTGGATCGCCTCGCCGTAGACGAACGCCAACGTCGACCACGGCAGATTGATGGTAAGGCGGCTCCACGTATCGAGCGCCTTGAACCGCGACGAGGCAACCGCGAGCGGCACAATGGGCCGGCCGCTCATGCGTGCGATGGTGATGATGCCTTCGCCGCAACGCCGGGCAGGTCCCGGCGGGACATCGGCCGTCATGACGAACGACTTGCCGGCGGCCAGACATTGGAGCGCGCCGCGCAGCGCGCTGGCGCCACCCCTGTCCTTGCGACGGCCACCCGCGCCCGCGCCGCGGATCAACTCGACGCCCAGGGCCTCCATGGTGGCGCCAATCAGTTCCGCGTCGCCATGCCGGGCGACCATGGCGGCGACGGGAACATCCGGGCGATGCATCGAGGCCATCATGAACTGGCCGTGCCAGAGACCGACGATGCACGGATGATCGGTCCGCAGCCGCTCCAGAATTCCTGGCGGTTCGGCGACGATCCGGGACGTGCGATGCACCAGCCGCACGAGCCGGGCCAGATGTCGTCCGGCCATGCGCCCGGCGTCAGCCTTGGCTATCGGCAGCTTGGCCATCGAATGTTGCGCCTCGGCGTCATTGCGAAAGGGCTCGCAAATGGGCGAGCTGGTTCAGAAAATTCAAGGCTGCGGCGGGCTGGCCATGGCCCCCGCCGGGCCCCTCTTGTCTCAGGTTCCCATAGCGCATATCAACCGAAATCGCACGCGGAGCACCCTGCCAGGCCGGGGTCTGTGCATATGGTCCTGATGCGGACAGAATCAGTTCGCAAAAGGCGGTGCTTATGGGCTGTCCCGGGAATTGTCCGACGCATGGCGCGCACATTGAAACGCATGAAGCGCGTCTTGCGCCGCGCCGCCATGACGGGTGTCTCGGCCGCCGCGGCCGTGACCCCGGGGCCCGTGCGCCAAATCATCGGTCCGCCGTTGCGATATGCGGACATGCTGATCTTCGATCATTTGATTATCCGGCTGGCCTTTCCCAATCGCCACCGCCTGGGCCAGCAGGCTTGGCGCGCCGCCCAGCCGTTGCCGCATCAGATGAAAGCGATCAAGGCGCTTGGCGTGCGCACAGTGGTGAACCTGCGCGGCAACTTCGGCACGGCTGGATATCGCGAAGAGAAGGCGGCCGTGGAGCGTCATGGGCTCATCTATGTCGATTACAAACTGCGCAGCCGTGCAGCGCCCACACGCGAGGAACTGCACGGGTTCAAGGATTTGTTCGCGACACTGGAGCACCCGGTTCTTTTCCATTGCAAGTCGGGCGCTGACAGGGCGGGCCTGGCCAGCGTTCTCTATCTCCACGTCGTGGAGGGCGTTCCCATCGAGGAAGCCAAGCGGCAGCTGAGCCTGCGTTACGGCCATATCAGGCAAGCGGATACCGGGGTCCTGGATTTCTTGTTCGAACGCTACCTGGAGCATGCCCGCAACGAGCCCATCGCGTTCTTCGACTGGGTCGACCAGCACTACGATCCTGACGCGTTGAAGCGCTCGTTTCACGCCAGCGGCATGGCCAACCGGCTCATCGACAGCGTGTTGAAACGCGAATAGCGGTCAACTGGCGACCGACAGCAGTTGCGCGCGGGCGAGGCGGGCATAGGACCCGCCTTGGGCGAGGAGTGCGGCGTGCGAGCCCACTTCGACGATCTCGCCGCCTTCCATGACGCAGATGAGATCCGCGTTCTCGACCGTCGATAACCGGTGCGCGATGACGAGCGTCGTGCGGTTGCGGGTGAAATCGGACAGGGCCTTCTGCACGAGTTGCTCGGATTGGGTATCGAGGGCGCTTGTCGCTTCGTCGAGCAGCAGGATGGGTGCGTCCTTCAGGATCGCACGCGCCAAGGCCAGCCGCTGGCGCTGACCGCCCGAAAGCCGCAAGCCACGGTCGCCGATCTGCGTCTGGTAGCCATTGGGCTGATCCATGATGAACTCGTGCGCCGCCGCGGCCTTGGCGGCGGCAATGATTTCCTCTTCGGTCGCATCGAGCCTTCCAAGTGCGATGTTGGCGCGGATCGTGTCGTCGAACAGCGTCACGTCCTGGCTGACGATGGAAATGGCATTGCGCAGCGATGCCACGGTCACATCGCGCACATCCTGCCCGTCGATCCTGATGGCGCCGCCGCGTGACATCGAAGAGGCGCGGCACCAGATTGATGACCGTCGATTTGCCCGCTCCTGATCGCCCGACGAATGCGACGGTCGTGCCACCGGCGACGTCCAGGGTGAAATTCTCGACGGCGGGCATGGTCTCGTTGCCGACATAGCGAAATTCGACGTTGTCGAACGTAATCGCCCCGTCGCGGACGGCCAGCGGCGCAGCACCCGGCTTGTCGACAATGGTCGGCTGTTCGTCCATGAGGCCATACAAGCTGTCGACCGCTGCCAGTCCTTCCTGGATGCGCGCCATGAGATTGCCGACCGATCGGATCGGCTGGGCGGCCATGAGGAGCGCGCTCGTGAAGCCCATGAAGTCGCCGACCGTGGACGCATCGTTGGCAATGCGCCAGTAGGCGAGCCAGATGACGCCTGCCACGGCAAGTCCGCCGAGCGCTTCCAGAAGCGATTCCAGCCGGGCGCGGTTCGAGACGGCTTTCAGGCGCAACCGCACGACCTCATCGAAGCTGCGCTCGACCTTGCCGCTGGCGTAGCCTTCCAGCCGGAACGTCTTGATGAGCCGCGCTCCGGCGATCTTTTCGCTCAAGACCTGGGTCAGCCCGCCCAACTCGGTCTGGGTGCGTGTCGCGTTCGAGCGCAGGCGGCGGGCGATGATGGTGATGGGAATGGCAGCGAAGGGATAGAGCCCGAGAACCACGAGAGACATCACCCAGTCCAGGTAGATCATGGCCCCGACCAGGGCGACGACGGACAATGCATCGCGCACCAGCGTGTTGACCGATGCCAGGGTCGCCTGCTGGATGAAGGTGACATCGTTGGTGAGTTTCGACATCAGCCGGCCGGGCGCATCGCGCGACAGGCGGGCATAGTCAGCCTGCATCAAATGCGCGAACGCGGCCTTTTGAATCGACGCGGACATCTTCAAGACGACGCGCTGGGTCTGGACCGTGGTCAGGTAGAGAAACACACTGCGCGCCAGGGTAACGGCAACGATGGCCAGCAACACGCGCGGCAAGTCGGCGACATCGCCCTTCATCAGCGTATCAAAGGCGTAGCGGATGATCAGGGGGTAGGCGCCGGTCGATGCCGCGAGCAGAGCGGTCAGGCCCGCGGCGATCAGCAGTTCGCGCCAGCGCGGTACAATCCAATCATGGACGAAGCGCCACAACAGGCTGCGCGCCCGCTCGTTGAAGGGCATGCGCGGGCGGGCCGCCTTGCCGGGTGGCTTGGCGGCGGCTTCTGGATCGGTCGGCTTCTCAAGCTCTTGCGGCGCGCCCAAAATCGACCTCGTTCTCAAGACCTGCCTTCCCTAGCGCAGGATGACGGCTCAGGGAAACGCCGATCGGTTGGGCATCAGGTGTTTGATTTGGCGGCCTGTGGCACCGCAGGGTCCAGCAAGCGGTGCAAATGCACGATGAAATAGCGCATCAAGGCATTGTCTACCGTGCGCTGGGCCGCACTTTTCCAGGCCGCGTGGGCTTCGGCGTAGTTCGGATAGATTCCCACTACGTCCAGCGTGGACAGATCGCGGAAGGTCACACCTTCGAGCAATTCGAGTTCGCCGCCGAAGACAAGGTGCAGGAGCTGCTGGGGGGGAGCGTGATGGGCGGTCATGGATTATCCGGAGCGAGGAACCAGTGGGATGTGCAGCGACTCACGGGTAAATCATTCCGCCGCGCCGACGCACCATTAGACTGCCCGAGGTTCTTGCCGCGCGGCAACCGCGCGAAGGGACGCGCACCCCGAAAACTTGAGGATATTTCAGTGATTTCAATTTGTTGAGCTTTGAATGCCGCCGCAAAAATATGATCTTAGCGTCGGCGCGTGGCGCTGACGCCATCCCGGCAGGCGGCCGAACGGCTGCTTATTTGACCAGTACGGTCAGTTCCAGCATGACGGTGAGTGCGAACAGAAGCACCACCAAAACCCACAATGCGAGGCCTTCAAGACGCGGTTCTGTCATCGCCCCATTCCCCTGGATCACAAGCGCTGACTCTGCATCTAATCTACACCCATGTCTTCGAAAGTCGAAGGTATTTTCTCGGCCTTTCAGCGTAAGCGGGGGTAGGTCGGCGGATCGGGTTTCGCATTTGCTCCAGAAACCGCAATTGTTTAGCGTTCGCGGCATCATGTTTTAGAAGGTGGCCAAATCGCCCATGACTTCTCAGCGCCTATGATCGCAACCTCGAGAAGAACGAGGCAAACTTCCAGTCCCTGACGCCGCTCTCGTTCCTGGAACGGACTGCTGCCGTCTATCCCGATCATGCCGCGGTGATCCATGGTCAGTCCCGGCTGACCTGGTCGGCCTTTTACGAACGCTGCCGCCGTCTTGCGTCGGCGTTGTCGAGGCTGCAGATCGGGCCTGGGGATACGGTTTCGGTGATGCTGTCGAACACGCCGCCGATGCTGGAGGCGCATTATGCGGTGCCGATGGTGGGCGCGGTCTTGCATTCGCTGAACACCCGGCTGGACCCGGCCATCATCGCTTTCCAGCTCGACCATGCCGAAACGAAGGTCCTGATTACCGATCGGGAGTTTTCCGGTGTCATGGCCGAGGCGCTGGCGCTCGCCAAGGTGCGCCCGATCATCATCGACTACGACGACCGCGAATTTCCCCAGACGGGTCCGGCCTTGTCGCACATCGACTACGAGGTGCTGCTGGAGAGCAGTGATCCCGCGTTCGTGTGGCGGCGTCCGCAGGACGAGTGGGAGGCCATTTCCCTCAACTACACGTCAGGCACCACCGGCAATCCAAAGGGCGTGGTCTACCATCATCGCGGCGCGGCGATGATGTGCTACGCGAATACCATTGCCACGGGTATGGGGCGGCACCCGGTCTACCTGTGGACGCTGCCGATGTTCCACTGCAACGGCTGGTGCTTTACCTGGTCCCTGGCGCTGGTCGCGGGCACGCACGTTTGCCTGCGCTGGGTGCGCGCCAAGGCCATGTACGACGCCATCGCCGATCACAAGGTGACCAATATCTCGGGCGCGCCCATTGTGATGTCGACGTTGCTGGGAGCGTCGGAAGACGAAAAGCGGCCCATCAGCCACAAAGTCGCGTTCAATCATGCCGCCGCCCCGCCGCCCCAGGCAGTTCTGGATGCGATGATCGCAGCCGGCTTCGAACTCACGCACCTCTATGGTCTCACCGAAACCTACGGTCCGGCGTCCATCAACGAGTGGAAGTCGGATTGGAATGCCATCGAGGAACAGCAGCGGGCGAAGAAGCGCATCCGTCAGGGCGTGCGCTACGTCGCGTTGGACGGGCTGACCGTCATGGACCCCGAGACGATGACGGAGGTGCCCGCCGACGGCGAAACGATGGGCGAGGTCATGTTCCGCGGCAATATCGTCATGAAGGGCTACCTCAAGAACCCGGAAGCGACGGCCGAAGCGTTCGCGGGCGGCTGGTTCCACTCGGGCGACCTGGGTGTGTTGCATCCCGACGGGTACATCCAACTCAAGGACCGGTCTAAGGACGTCATCATCTCAGGCGGCGAGAACATCTCCTCAATCGAGGTCGAGGACGTGCTCTACACGCATCCCGCCGTGGCCGCCTGCGCGGTGGTCGCCAAGCCTGACGAGAAGTGGGGCGAGACGCCGTGTGCGTTCGTGGAATTGCGGTCGGGCGCGGAGGCGACGAAGGAAGATCTGGTGGTGTGGTGCCGGGAACGGCTGGCGCACTTCAAGGCCCCCCGCCACATCGTATTCACCGAGCTTCCGAAGACGTCGACCGGCAAAATCCAGAAGTTCCGGCTGCGCGATCTTGCGAAGGACGCCTGATTGCGCCAGCGGGCCTCCGGCACCCCGGCCTGGGAAATCCTGGGCCGCTAAAGCTTTGGGGCTCCAAATCAGTCCCCCAAACGGGAACGGCCGCAATTTTTTCTCATCCCGCGACGGATCGCCGGCCGCCCGCCGTTTCCTTGTTGACGCGGTGCGCTGACCCCAATGGTCCTTGGCGTTCTGGCCCTCGGACGCCTGGCTTCCCCGCAGGATCAAGGGGGCGGCGTGCCGCGCAAGTCAAAGGAGATGATGATGAATCGGAATGGAAAAATTCTTGCTGGCGCGGCCGTCCTTCTTGCGCTCGGCTCGGCCGCCGCGGTCGCCCACCGTCACGGTGGCTGGCATGGCAAAGGCCACCACGGCATGGGCGGTCTGCACATGGGATTTGGCGGACCCATGGGTCGCTTCTGCAAGGGTGATCTGGCCGAGCGGACCGATCACATGCTGGTGCGTATCGAACACCGCGTGAAGCCCACCGACGCACAGAAGCCGGGCTTTGAGGAATTCAAGAGCGCCATGAAGGCGGCTGCGGCCAAGGTCGCCGCGGCATGCCCGGCCGCCCCTGAGGCCGCCGCATCCGATGCCGGCGAGGACAAGTCCGAGCGTAAGCGCGTCCGCAAGGAACTGCCCGAACGGCTCGCCGACACCGAGGCCCAGCTGACGGCGGCCCTCGACGCCCTCAAGACCGTGCGTCCTGCCGCTGAAAAGCTCTACGCCACGCTCGATCAGACGCAGAAGGACACCGTGTCGAAGATGGGCATGCGCGGCAAGCACATGCGCGGCGATCGCAAATCGTGGGGCGGTGGCTGGCGCGACCGCGACCGTGAGGACCGCCGTGGTCTGCGCATGGATCGCGGGGCTCCCTCTGACGCACCCGAAACCGACGGCGGCAGCGCCGAGTAAGCGGCCGTTCCAAGTATTTTCACGATCGGCATACGGGAGCCCGCCGTCAATCTGTCGGCGGGCTCCCAATTTTTATGCAGGGTGCGCACGCGCGTCGTCCACTCGGGATCGCCAGGCCGCACGACACCGCGAGCCGCCGCAGCAAAACACTACGGCGTTCAAGTCGGGCAAATCACCTCGCGCCCGCGCACCATCGATGCCGGCGGCGCGGCTGGATGACCCCTAGAACATAAAAAGCCGACCCCAGGGGGCCGGCTTGGCATCGCTAATGGCGCACGTGAACTTGCAGCCGGTCGATCTCTTCCTTGATTTTCAGCTTCTGCCGTTTCATCCGCCGGATTTCGACATCATCGGATCCGGGTCTGGCCATCTCCTCTTCGATCCGGCGATCAAGCTGCCGGTGCTTCTCTGAGAGTTCGTGGAGATGTGCGGATATCGCCATTCTTTCCTCCTTGTCAGAGCCGAGCCGAAGGAGTTTGCCAGAATTTTCAGCCTCTGTCCAAGTGCCCTGCGTGGACACTGTTTCGTGAATGTGAATATTTGGGCCGCAATGCTGTCGATTCGAGACAGTAAGGCCTTGATTGATCGAAGCTACAGCGTCAGTGGCCCCCGGCGGTTGGCAAAATCTTGCGAAATTGCCAGATAGGCTTAAAACCCGGCGATCACGCTGGACGAGGCCAATCGGGCCTGCGGCGGCAGGCGGCCAGCGGAAACGGCACGAGACACCGGCATGCAGCGTCACAACGACAGGGATCTGCGCGACGAACTCATGGCGCTGCGAAACGACCATCGCACGCTCGATGAGGAGATCGTTGCACTGGAAGCGATGGGCGGCGCCGATCAGCTTCTGATCCGGCGGCTCAAGAAAAAGAAGCTGCAGCTCAAGGATCAGATCACCGCCATCGAAGATCAGCTGACGCCGGATATCATAGCCTGACTTGGGCTAGTGTTTGCTGATCGGCGTTCGCTTTGTTTGGCGCGCCATCGCTGGAGTGTCTCGGACGCATTGAACCGTTGAACCGCCGCCTGCGTTGAGGCAACGGGCAGGGCGATGGTCCCCGGGCTCAGTTGGGATGAGCAATGACATCGGTCGCACGTTGGCTCTATCCGTCGCCCGGAGGCCTCTACTGCGCACCGGGTGATTTCTACATCGATCCGCCCCGCCCCGCCGAACGCGCGCTGATCACGCACGGGCATTCCGATCACGCGCGACCTGGCCACGCGAATGTCCTGGCCACGTCCGAGACGATCGCCATCATGAAGGTCCGCTATGGGGAGGAATCAGCTGGGTCGTTCCAGGCCGTGCCGCTCGGTGCAACGCAGCGCATCGGCGACGTCGATGTGCGCTTCGTGCCGGCGGGGCACATCCTCGGGTCGGCGCAGATCGTGCTCGAACACCAAGGCCAGCGGGCGGTCGTCTCGGGCGATTACAAGCGCGCGGCTGATCCGACGTGCTTACCGTTCGAACTGGTGCCTTGCGATGTCTTCGTCACGGAGGCCACCTTCGCATTGCCGGTGTTCCGGCATGAACGCGCCAGCGACGAGGCCGGCCGCCTGCTTGCGTCCATGGCGGCTCATCCGCAGCGGACACATCTGCTTGGCGTCTACGGACTTGGGCAAATGCCAGCGCATGATCCGGCTGGTGCGCGATGCCGGGTACGACTGCCCCATCTACCTGCACGGTGCCCTGGTGGGTCTCACACGACTCTACGAAGCGCTTGGCGTCGCCCTGGGTGATTGCCGTCCGGTAACGGAAGCTACCGACGATGATCTGGCCGGCGCGCTGGTCATGTGTCCGCCGTCCGCCTTGCAGGATCGATGGTCGCGCCGCATGGGCGAAGACCCCGTGCGCGTCTTCGCGTCCGGTTGGATGCGGGTGCGCGGCCGGGCGCGCCAGCGGGGTGTCGAACTGCCTTTGATTGTGTCGGATCATGCCGATTGGCCCGAGCTGCTTCAGACGATCACGGAGACAGGCGCGGAAGACGTGTGGGTGACCCATGGCCGGGACGATGCCCTG
Source organism: uncultured Alphaproteobacteria bacterium (assembly GCA_963786675.1). GTDB lineage: Bacteria > Pseudomonadota > Alphaproteobacteria > Rhizobiales > Hyphomicrobiaceae > JAGVSR01. The sequence continues at coordinate 175,556 of CAWAZY010000005.1, forward strand.
GTTCATCAGCTGGCTTCGATGGGCCGGCGCGCGCGGGCGCTGGCTCTGGTCGGCTTTGATGACGACGCGGAGTAGCCGATGCGCGCGTTTGCCGAGCTTCTTGACCGCTTGTCGAACACGCAGAGCCGGAACGGCAAGCTGGAGCTGTTGGAGCAGTATTTGCGTGCCGCGCCTGACCCGGACCGGGGCTGGGCGCTGGCCGCGCTGACGGACGGGCTGCCGCTACGGGTCTCGTTGCGCCGCATTTTGATGACCCTCATGTCCGGCCGCGTCGATCCTGTTCTCTACAAGCTGTCTCGCGATTTCGTCGGTGACACGGCTGAGACGGTTGCCCTCTTATGGCCTGCAACCGACGCGGCGCAGCGTCAGCCGCCCCGGCTCGGCGACGTGGTGCGCGCGTTGATTGCCGCGCGGCCGTCCGAGCAAGGTCAATTGATAGAGGACGTGCTCAACCGCTGTGATGCTCGCGAACGGTGGGCGTTCCTGAAGCTCATCGGCGGCGCGCCGCGCGTAGGCGTATCGGCGCGTCTGGCAAAGACCGCGGTGGCGGGCCTGGGTCCGGTCGCGGTTGCCGATGTCGAAGAGGTCTGGCACGCGCTTGCGCCACCGTACCATGACCTGTTTTCCTGGCTCGAAGGCCGCGCGCCCCGGCCTGAACTCCGCTGGAATTCCGGTTTTCAGGCCTTTGATGCTGGCCAATCCCGTCGAAGACAGCGACTGGCCTTCGTTCCGGCCGGAGAATTTCGCCGCCGAATGGAAGTGGGACGGCATCCGCGTGCAGATTGCGGCGTCGGGTGGCGACGTGCGTCTCTATTCGCGGACGGGGGATGACATCTCACCGGCGTTTCCGGAAATCCGCTCCGCCTTCGCGCATGTCGATGCGGTTGCGGATGGCGAATTGCTGGTCAAGCGGGGCGATACAATCGCACCCTTCAACGATCTGCAGCAGCGTCTCAACCGCAAGACGGTTTCGGCGCGGATGCTTCGGGAGTATCCCGCGCATCTGCGGCTTTACGATCTCTTGTTCGTGGGGGAGGAAGATCTTCGTCCACGGGATTTCGATGCGCGCCGCGGCCGGTTGCTCGATTGGCACCGGTCGGAAGCGCCTCCGCTCAGCGACATCAGTCCGCTGGTTGCGTTCGAGACGTTCGCCGAATTGGAAGTGCATTGGCATCGCGCCCGCGATGCCGGCATCGAAGGTTTGATGCTGAAGCGCCGCGCGAGCCCCTACCTCGCCGGAAGGCCGAAAGGTCACTGGTTCAAGTGGAAGCGCGCGGCGCAAACGCTGGACTGCGTGCTGATGTACGCGCAGCGCGGATCGGGCAAGCGCTCGTCACTCTATTCGGATCTGACGTTTGGTGTCTGGCGCGCCGGTCCAGATCCGGGCGCGCGCGATCTCGTGCCCGTGGGAAAGGCCTATTCCGGCTTCACCGATGCCGAACTGCGCGAGTTGGACCGGTTCATCCGGTCGAATACGACGGAGAGCTATGGGCCGGTGCGCGCCGTGGAACCCAAGCTCGTTCTGGAGGTCGCCTTCGATGCGGTGCAGCCGTCCAGCCGGCACAAATCTGGCATCGCGATGCGCTTTCCGCGCATTCACCGCATCCGCTGGGACAAGCCGGCGGAGGAGGCCGATACGCTCGAGGCGGCCAAGGCACTGTTGCCGCGATGACGGCGCTCGGCACACCGTTGGTGATTAGCCCAGACGGCGGCGGAACTCGTCGTAGCCGTACGAGCGCAGCACCTCATACCGGCCGTCCTCGTGGAGAATGGCGAGGTCGGGCAGCGGTGTGCCGTTGAATGTCGTGTTCTTCACGAACGAGTACTGCATCATGTCGGTGAAGATCAGCCGGTCGCCGATCTTCAGCGGTTCCGCGAACGAATATTCGCCGATGACGTCGCCGGTCATGCAGGTCTTGCCGCCCAGAACATAGGTGTGCGGCAGCGTCCCGGGCTTTTTGGCTCCGATGATGATGGGCGTATAGGGCACTTCGAGCACATCGGGCATGTGCGTGGAGGCGGACGTGTCGAGAATGGCGATGTCCTTCTCGTTGCGATGCAGATCGAGCACGGTTGCCACGAGCCAGCCGGTGTTCACCACCAACCCCGCGCCCGGCTCCAGAATGATCTCGACATCGAACGTGCGACGGAACTCTTGGAGCGCCTTGATCAGCGGATCGAGATCGTAGCCCGGGCGGTTGATGAAATGGCCTCCGCCGAAATTGACAGCCTTCACTTGGCGGATTTCGTCCGCGAAGTGTTGCGCCACGTGCGCAATCAGCCCCGCCGACCCTTCTTCGCGCGCCTCACACAGGGCATGGGCATGCAGGATATCGACCTCGCCCCAGGGAATGTTCACGCAGTCCGCTTTCGTCGTGCCGAAGCGTGAGCCCGGCGCGCACGGATCATAGAGCGCACCGCCCAGGGTTGCGCTTGAATAGCCCGGATTGATGCGCACGCCGACCTTGCGGCCCGCGGCTTTGACTGTTGCGATGTGCTGGCGAAGCTGACCCGGTGAATTGAAGTAAATGTGATCGGCAAGCGTGACGAGCCGTTCGACTTCACCGGGGCCATAGGCCGGTGCATAGACATGCACTTCCTTGCCGAATTCCTCGCGCCCCATGCGCGCCTCGTATTCACCGGACGCGGTCGTGCCGTCGAGGGTGTCGCGCAGGATGGGGAATGCTGCTGGCATCGCCCATGCCTTGGTCGCCAGAAGTACCTTGATGCCGGCTTCTGACTTCAGGCGCCGGACCGTTTCCAGATTGCGTTGCAGACTGGCGACATCGAGCACATAAGCGGGCGTGTTGATGTCATGCGGCAGTTGGGGAGCGGAGGTCATGAGTGCGCGTGTCCAGGCTGGGGGATGAGGGCGCTATATGGCATTGCACACGCGCTTGCGCCAGTGTGCATGGGGAAATGCCACGCGCTTGCGCCAGTGTGCATCGGCACAGGCAGGCAACGTCGCGGACGGGCCGTCTATTCGGCAATGGTGACGCTGAATTGCCGGGTGGTCGTTTCACCGGATGCAAGGCGCGCAGTGATCGCGAAGTGATCCGACCCCGTGGCGCCCGTACGCGCGGTGTAATAGACCCCGGTCCCTGTCACCGTGCGCCCGGCACAAGTTCCGGACGCGGATGTTTGCACGGTTGTCATCTGGCCAGGCTTGAAAGAAATGTCGCCTTGGGATGGCTGGGACGTGATGGACAATTCCGGATCTGGCACGGGCGAGCAGTCGTCATTCCATCCGGCAAAAATGAAAACCCTGGCGGGACGGCCGGCGACGACCGGCGTGCGCCGCGTCGCGGCATCGCTGGCCGGGAGGGATGGTCCGGCGCCCGGCTGCGTGCCGGTGTCCGGACTTTGCGGCGCGGCCGTTGGGCTGCAACCGCCCAATACAGCGGCAACACACGTCACCGTCGCCGCAAAAAGTGTCCCGAGATGCTTTTGTGATCGCCGCACGCGGCCTCCGGTGTTGTGTCGCATGCAATCCCGGTTGCGAATGCGGACGGCTTGCCGTTACGATTAGAGCGTTGGCCATGATGCGTTGGATCGAACACGTTCCAAAGATCAGGTGCGTTCACTGGAGGACATGGCGCCATGGAGGCAAGATCCACGCCGCCGAAACCCCAGCTACCCAATCCGCGCACGGGACGCCAGCGGCTTTGGAGCCGCTTGCCACAACTTCTGCAGTTTTTGGCCTTGTATCTGGGTATCGGTGTGGCGCTCGGCGTGTTCTTCGCGTCCGCTTTGGTGTTGGCGAATGTCGCGGGCCTCAAGGATCTGCTGATTGAGGCCCAGCAGCCTGTGTTGGCGATTTTTCTGCTCTACACGTTCAACGCCTTGACCTTTGGCAGTGTCTCCATGGGAATTGGCGTTATGTCTCTGCCATTCGCCGAGGACGACGGGGCCGGAACAGGTCCGGACACGCGGCCACCGGGCGGTAGCTAGGCTGTCAAACTCTGTGCGAGCATGCGCCGATAGGGGACCATGCTCGATCGGGTGAACCCGCTTGCGGCGTAGAACGCCTGTCCCGACGTGTTGTCATGATCGGTGAGAAGCGTGATGCGGGCAGCGCCATCGGCGCGCGCTTGTTCGATGACAAACGCCAGCAACTTTTTTCCAACGCCGCGTCCCCGGCACTCTGGCTTCACGATAACATCTTCCAACGTCGCGGCCTTCCGGCCGAGGGCGGTCGAGATGGAATAATGCAGTATGGCCATCCCCACGATTTGCCCATCGGCCTCGGCAACGGCAATGCGCGCCTTCTCGCCTTCATCGAGCAGCATCAGCAAGCCACGGCCTTGGATCGCAAGGTCGGGGGTGAATTCGTGTTCTTGGGAAAACAACTTACCCAGGAGCCGGGCGAGATCGGGAACATCGGCCCGCTGGGCAAGGCGAAACGTGGGCATCGGCGGTTGTCCTGTGATGGCGGCCTGCAACGGACGCTACGGTGGGAAAATCTGCCTTGACCGGCCCGGTAGCGTCAAAGCCGCATGCTTGTGATTGGCCCAACATTGATGTTATATAGTAACATCTATGCGCAAGGCGTCGCGGTGATGCCAGCGTCTGGGTAACCGGCCTTGAAAAAATGAGGCCATCTGGGAGTGAAACATGAGACTGGCTTTCGGTTTGTGTGCGGCTGTCGTGACGCTTGGAATTTCCGTGTCGGCTGTGCAGGCCGCCTCACTTGTCTCGGCGAAGAAGCTTGAAATCAACGTCGATGAGACGAAGACGGAAGCCGAACGCGTCGCGCTTTGGGAAAAGGTCGGCGGCTGGTGCGCGATTTCCGAGTGGCATCCCGCAATTGCCAAGTGTGAAGAGAGCAAGGACGGCGACACGGAACTGCGGACGCTGACCTTGCAGGACGGCGGCGTCATCAAGGAGAAGCTGATCGATCGCGGCTCCACGAGCTATAAGTACGAAATTCTGGAAAGCCCGCTGCCGGTCAAGAACTATACCGCCCAGTTTTCCGTGACACCCGATGACGACGATCTCGATGAAATCAACGTCGTCTGGTCCGCGACCTATGACGCCAACGGCGTCGAGGACAAGGAAGCCCGGAAAGTTATCGACGGCATCTTCAAGGATGGTATCGACAGCATCAAGGGTAAGTACGCCGCTGATCAGAAAGACGACGACTGATTGGCCGGGTCGCCAATGCGACAATGAGTTTGCAATGAGAAAGGGCGGCTGATCCAATGGATCCGCCGCCCTCTTCTTTTTACGTTGTGGGTATCGACTAGCGCCTTACCATCCGAAGTGCAGGCTGACACCGCCGCGGCGACGGTAGGGGTAGCCATAGTAGTAGGGTGCCCCGTAATAGTACCGCGATCCGTAATTGTATCCGTAGGGACGATAGTATCCGTAGCGCCGGTAGCGATATGGCCGGTAGTAGCGGTGGCCGCGGTGCCAGCGGCGATGTTTACGCCACTTGCGATGCACCTCCTGGACCGCGCTGGCGGTCGCGCCGTCGGCCTTGGCGAGCGCGCCTGCCGCAGACATTGGTGCTGCGGAAGCAGGTGCGGACATGGCAACAGCAACCCCGAGGGCCGCAGCTGCCAGGGCGAGCTTCATTTTCATGCTCTACTCCTTGTTTGGGACAGGTCTACCTCCCCGATAGCGAACATTTTGCCTGTCGGCGGACCTCTCGTGCAAGGGAAAATGCACAGCTGGACGAAGAGTTCCAAACGGTGCGTTTGAGTATAATGGACGCATAGCCCTCCAGGGGAGATCCGCGCGTGGCAAAACTGTTATCCGAACGGGTCGTTATCGTTACCGGTGCGACCGGAGGAATTGGTACGGCGGTGGCGTTACAGTGCGCTGCAGCGGGCGCCAAACTCCTGCTGACGGGCCGGCGCCAGTCCGACGGTGACGCCCTCGTGGATCGCATAGTCAACGCCGGAGCCCAGGCGCACTTCGTCAGCGTGGATCTGACCGCTCAAGGGGCGGCGGAACAGATCGTTCAGATGGCTGTGGACCGGTTCGGCCGGCTGGATGTGCTCGTCAACAATGCTGGAATTCTCCGCACCGGTACGGCGCTGACCTGCACCGACGAAGATTGGGACGCCGTGATCGCAACCAATGTCACGGCGGTCTTTCGCGCTTCGCGGGCCGCAGTCCGGCAGATGCACGCCCACGGAACTGGCGGCGCCATCGTCAATATCGCCTCCGACTGGGGGCTGGTGGGCGCGCGTGACGCGCTTGCCTACGCGGCGAGCAAAGGTGCGGTCATTCAGATGACGCGCAGCATGGCGCTCGATCACGCGGCGGCGGGCATCCGGGTCAACGCGGTATGTCCCGGCGACACGGATACCGCCATGCTGGGCGCGGGCGTCGCGGATCGTGCGGCGCATATCGAGGTGCTGGGTGCTGCCTTGCCCCTCGGCCGGATCGTCGCCCCCGATGATGTCGCCCACGCCGTCGTATTTCTCGCCTCGGATGCGGCCCGTTCGATCACTGGCGTGGCCCTGCCCGTCGATGCCGGCAACACCGCGCAATAGCCAGGCGCCACGACGCGGTTCAGTGTCACGCCCGGGCGCGCCAGCATTTTTCCTGTTCCACGTCAGCAATTATCCCTCATCCGTTTGATCAACCGCAAGAAACCGCTACCATCCGCGCCGCTGTCCGCTATGGACAGAATCAAGCCTGCAGCCGCAGGCGATGCGGAGGTCCCATGGCGCAGAAGTCACAATGGCCCGAGGTCAACCGGATCACGCTCGACGATCTCAACGAAGTCATCGTCGCGGGCATCAACGATTTCCGGCAAGCCCCAATCTTCGGTCTGGTCTTTGGCGGGCTCTATGCGCTGGGCGGCCTCCTGCTCATCTGGCTTCTCTGGGTGATGGGTTTGCCCTATCTGGCCTATCCGCTGGCCATGGGCTTTGCGTTGATCGCGCCTTTCGCGGCCGGCGGCTTCTACGCCGTGTCCGACATTCTGGAACGCGGCGAAAAACCCACCTGGAAAAGCGTGCTCGCCGGCCTGAGGCGCGGCATCAACCGCGACCTGCGGTGGATGGCACTCATCACCGGCTTCGCGCTGGTGCTTTGGATGGACATCGCGGCGTTCCTGACTTTCGCGTTCGGCGGCGTCAACAGCTTCGAAGCCAACAGTTTCGACAAGCTCTTCACGACACCCTCGGGCATCACATTTCTCATTCTGGGCAACGTCGCCGGTGCCCTCATCGCGTTCGGCGTCTTTTCCATTTCGGCCGTGTCCTTCCCCATGCTCTACGACCGCGACGTCGATTTTGTCACCGCCATGGTGACCAGCGTGCGGCTGGTGGAAAAGAACCCGCTCTCCATGCTCGCGTGGTGCGTCTTCATCGGCATTGCGATGGGGCTGTCGATCTTGTCGGCATTTCTCGGTCTCATCGTCCTGCTGCCCATCATCGGGCATGCGACCTGGCACCTCTACCGCAGGGCCGTTGCCCCGGCCGCTGCGGAAACCCGTGAACCCGCCGCGCTGCCCGAGCCGAAACCCGATCCCTCCGGCACCGATCCCACCGGCAGCGGCCTCAGCACGACGCAGGCGTGAAGTCTACACGCGGTCCGCGGGGCCGATGATAAACAAACCGCCCCGGATCTCGCGATCCGGGGCGGCTTCGTGTCAACCAACTGCCGTCAGCCGTTAGTGATAGCGGCGATACTTGCGATACTTGCGATAGTGGCGGTGCTTGTAGCGCGGACCGACGTAGATGTTCACGCCAGGGCCATAGTAGCCGCGATAGCGCTTGCCGCCGTGGCACCAGCGGTCGCCATACCGGTAGTGGCAATGCCGGTAACGGCGGTAGTGCACCGTCTCGATGCCGTTCGTCGCCGCCGGCTGGACAGCCGCCGCCGTGGCTGCACCCAAGGGCGCGGCCGAGGCCGGAGCGGCCATGCCGAGTGCCAGCAATGCCGCACCCGCAATCATTCCAAGTGTCAGTCTCCGCATAATGTCGTCCTTCCTCACTTTTAGGGTCTTGCTGTGCCTTCCCAGGCGCAAGCCTTGCGATCCGATGGGCTTGGGGGTGAAGTATGGGGGCTGGAAGCGACACATCCAAGGCCGTTTGCTGAACAGAAAGTCAGATTGGCCAAAAAATGCTTCCTTGGTTTACGATTTTTGCGGCCACGCGCCCGTTTTCGCGCGGGTCCACCCGTGGACCGGAAAAATTCCCGGCATCGTCATGGTCCAGACATATGTGCCGCATGCTGCACGCGCGAACCGCGCCCTCATCCGTGAGCACGTGCACACCGCGATGTTGACTTCACGCGTGACGATCGCGCGGCACGCTGCTGTCATGGGCGCGTGCCTTTCGCCGCCCGGTGCGGGTGTCGCGTTGCGCGCGCGTTTGTGAGCCCCGACACCTCCGCGCGCGCCAGCCGCACCAGCGCCTTCAACTCGCGCACCAGACGCAGCACCTTGTTCGGATGCCGCTTGCGGCGCTGGGCGGTGAGCGTGCGGGCGAGATCGCGCGCCTGCAGCACCTGCGCCGCGTGAAGCCGCCGCTGCGCACGCCGGATTTTCTTCGGCACGGCGGCGGCCGCATCGCCCGGTGTCTCCGTGCGTATCGTGGTTCTACAAGTCGAACGATGGGTGATTTTCGGCAAGGGGACGGGACCTCCGGCGTGGACCCTCGGGCTGGCGCGTGACGCGCGGCTCCCAGAGGGGTGCGGGGCGGCGCGAGCGCCGCGGGGTGGAAAGAGGAAGCGGCGTTCGGGCCGCCCCGCGCAGGACTTGTCGCGGCATACGCATGGCGTTTCAGCGGATTCCCCGCGACCCAGACTTCACCGGCGGGTCGCGCTGGAAGCGCGCAAATGAAATGGGCGTGCCGGCAGGGGCTCTCTTGGCTGCGTGCTTCCAGCGCCGTTTTTGCTGGCGCGCCTCCGGCACGACGGCGAGCCCCCGGGAGAGCGGATGCGTCTCCGCCGTCCCGGCCTGCCTCCCGCCCCGCACCGTCAAGACGCCTCTTAAGCGACGCCCCCTCGTCCGTGGGACAGGATGGGGGAAGTGTAGGCGCGCGCCGTGGGGGTGGGGATAAGTGGGGTGATGGGCACCGCCCGGGCCTCCCCACCAAACGTCATCCCGGCGTGCGAAGCGCAGCGGAGCCGGCCGGGACCCAGACAAGCCTCCGCCCGATGACTTTCGCAGCCGTTGAAACAGGTCTGGCCGCAGACGCGATGGCCGTCACGCAGCCCGTTGACTGGGTCCCGGCCTTCGCCGGGATGACGACAGAGAGAGTAGCGCCGTCCGCGCCTCACCCTCAAATGTCATCCCGTCCATGCGGAGCATGGTGACTAATCCGAGGCACAGAAAAATCGGCTTGCGGCTTCAATTACTTATGCGACAGATCGCAGTCCCGATTCGAATCCTCAACGTTGCAATGCATCTCCAGGGTGGAAACTAATGTCCATTTGTGGTCAAAATATTCCGTGGATCCCGAATTACTCAATTTTTATTCAGAAGAAATACATATGAAACAGAGACATATTGCTCTCCTTGCTCTCCTTGCTCTTTCGCTGTGCGCTGCTGGATGTTCAAGCGCTGCGGTTGAATTGCTACCAACGGCTGACCAAGAGTTTTTAGTGCGGGATGGTATGCCGACGCTTGTTTCAAAGAAGCAGCACATGGTGATGCTCAGACCGAACTATCGAAAGATAGACGGGAATGGTCGCCCCGCCTTCACAGTAGTTGTTCTAAATCGGGGGGCAAATCCGGAAACGTTGTTAGAAAAAAATCTGACAGCGTCCCAAATGATCAAAGGTACCCGTTATACACTTCGCATCCACAGATTCGACGAACTAGTTTCTGAGGAGCAAGCAGAACAAAAAAGAAGAGTGATCGTGGCTGCGCTATCTGGTGCAGCAAGAGCAATGTCTGCGGCCAATGCAGGATACGTGCAGACAACAGGCCAAGTAAATGCCTATGGATCTTATGGTTCTGCCTATGGCACCTATTCGTCTACTACCTATGATCCAATGCGGGCCCAACTAGCTCAGCAGGTCGCTCAAGCTCAAACTCAATCAGAATTTTCGAGTCTCCAGCAAGTGGGTGAGCAGAATCTTCAAATGCTAGAGGGAACAATCCTGAAAGATCACACAGTCATGCCTGGAGAATGGTATGGCGGTACGATTGTTCTTGATCCTCTCCATTCAGCGAGCTCGAACGGAAAATCTTATTTCGATATTTCGATTATATACGGCGGCGAGCAGCATACTTTTTCAGTGGCTCATGTTGACGCTTAGATGTGCTTTTGGAACTGAGTTGCGGTCGCGGTGACGTCACCGCGATCAACCGCACCGCCAAGTCGACCTACAAGCCCACGGGCCGTCGCCGTGCAGCCAATTCTCGAAAATGCCGAATTTCAGCATTAAACCCGTTTGGCACATCAAATGTCACAGTAGTTCGACAAGAGGCTCATTCAACGAGCAATTTTTATTCCATAGCCGAGCGGTATGGCCTTGTTCTGTTACGAAAGGGTCGTGAATAATCAAGCTGTTTCTACCGCCTTTTCTCAGAACGTTTCCTCTCGCAGAATAAAATATACCAGCCACGTGCTTGTGCGTGGCGGATGAGAATATTTGATGAGCGAGCCCGGAAAGTGCGGTCCACTGATTGGTGCTCTCAATTTCCGTCAACTGCAAAAGTTCGCGATCTTCAAGGTCGCAAAAGTGCAACCAAATAATACCGGGACTGCTTCCGGAGAACTGAGAAGAAGCCTCCCGCAAAGCCGTCAGCGCCTTTTTCTGCAATAGAGATTTTCGCATGCTGCGAAGCGAGACGACAACGCCCCCTTCGGAATCACGTCTGAATGAGGCATAGCCTGCATCATCGCCGGCGATGTTTCTGAGCTGCGCCTCGGTTGGCCCATCAATTGCCAATAAATTGGAACATTCTACAGCGTCAAGTTCTCTTATTGTAAATGAGCAACCCAAAAGTTCTCCGCTATCCTCAGTCGATCCAATCGAATTGGTAACAGTTTTGGCAATTGTTTCAATTTCTGTGCTGCAAGTTGGAAGGCGAGAGTTCGAAACCGATCTCAATTTGTAGCAGTATCTGCAAGTCTGGAATTTTCGCGAAAATGGCTTTGACCAAGTTAGTAGCCTCACCTCGCCGTATGGCTGCTCCGGTATCGCCTGCGATTGTCTTGCATTCTAATTCGATGCGCTGCGGCCCCTTCCAAGCTGTTAGGTCGTAGCGCTCTGTGCCATCTAGGTCGGAGAATGAAACGTCCCAGCCTTCTTTGGAAAGATACGTCGCGGCTCTGAATTCATGAGCTAGTTGTCTGGCGTCACCATCTAGCGATAATGCCTTTATCAATTGTCCTCGTAGTTTGCGTCGGCCTGGTGTTGAAATGTGTCGATGAATTTCATTGGCTTGGGCTATGAATGCTAGGGACAAATAATGATTACGTGATGCACCATTGGCGGCGTTAGGTTGAGACACTCGACGGCCATATAACGAACCAATGCCTAGTGGAATATCAAGTTTATCTACGGCGTTTCTACCCAATGGCGGATTGGCTAATGCAAATTTTCGAATCTTTCTTAGTCTTCGCTGAAGTTCATCTTGTCCAACAATCGTGGCAAAATAGCTTAGCTCAATCGGAATCCGGGGTGAGCTTATAGATGTGCATAATTTAGCCATATGGGACCGGGCCTTTGGCTGGCATTTAAAGGCACAGAGTAGCGTTTTTATTTGTGGGCTTTGGGGCTTTGTCCTTAGAATTGACATCGCATGCTGCGCTTGATGGCAGAATAATGTTGATGAGTGGCGAACGTCGAGTGCTTTATCGCGTCTCTCTGTTGCAAGAATTTCAATTGTTATCTTGTTGCATGCTCACCCCTACCTCCCCATCTCCCATACCTCTTCCCGCACGCGGATGTCCGCGAGGATGCGGTCGAGGAGCAGGCAGGTGCGCTTGAAGAGGTCGGAGCCGCGGCGGTAGTCGGCGGGGGCGTAGAAATCCACCCGGCCGGCGCGGAATAACTCCTCGCACGTTTTCGATGACGCCTCCGGGTTGTGAACCGCGAGCGCGTGTCCGCCCGACTTCTTCATCAGCGCCATGGACGGCACGTCCGTCTCGCCGTCGCCGAAGTAGATCATGTTCGCCCACGGGATCGGCCGCTCGTCCTCGGGCATGTGGCCGTTGATGCTCTCGTTCAGATCCTCCAGCCCCTTGTTGATGCGGAACAGGTACTGGGTCTTGGCCGTGTCGGTGATGACGCGCTTGGGAAACGGCGTCTCGTAGGGCTCGAACCAGTATTCGCTGGCGAACACGTTGTGGAAGTGCGGGTAGATCGCCGTGCCCTCGATGATCTCGGTGAGACCCGCGGAAATGAGGTAGTGGCGCAGCTCGATGCCGGGCGTTTCCGCGCGCAACGCGACGTAGGCCGCGATCTCGTCGAACCACTCCCGCACGCCGGCGTACAGCTCCACCGCCGCGCCTTGCGCGACGAGGGCGGCGCGATCCACGTGAAGGCCCTGCGCGCGCGCCTTCTTGTACATCAGGTGCATGTAGGTGATGAGCGGGTCGGCGCGGTGCTCGCGCGCCAGTTGCCCGCACTCCGCCCAGAACGCCTTCGGGTCGATCCCCAGCTGCGGCAGGAACGAATATTCCTGCATGGGCTTCGGCGAAAGCGTGCCGTCGAAGTCGTAGACGAGGGAAATGATCTTTTTGGTGTATCCCACATCCGGCAAGCCGGTGTGGGATGGGCGATCCGCCTGGCCACGGGGACTGTGTGGGGTGGGCGGGCTTTCGCCTGTGGGGTTTGCATTTTTGGTTGGCCCAACATGCGGCAGGCCGCTGTTGGGCGCGCTATCCGCCTGGCCATCGGCGCTGTGCGGGGTGGGCGGGCTTTCGCCACGCGGTTTGGATGAGGGAGTGGGTTTGCTTTCGCCTGTCGCGGCGGGTTCTGGGCGCGGAACGGCTTTGAGGGCGGGCTTGCGCGCGCCCGTGTCCGCGCGCGAACTGCCCGTCGATTTTCCGCCTGTCTTCGCTGCCGAACGCCCGGCCATGATCCGCTCCAATCCGTCGATACAACTGATCAACGACTTGAAGTGATTCGCACGGCCGCAGGAAGGCAGGAGGGCTCTTTTCCCCCACACTCGGCAGGCCGGTGTGGGTGTCTCCCCCACACTCGGCAAGCCGGTGTGGGGTGGGTATCCGCCCGGCCACCGAGGCTGTGCAGGGTGCGCGGGCTTTCACCCGTCGATGCAGGCGGCGTCACGCTTCCAAATCGAAACCCGCCAGCCTTGCGGCTGACGGGTGACTGTCTCGGCCCCAGCAAACCTGTGCATGGGAAAAGATCATCCAGCCCACGCCCGCTTGCGCGGTGTGGGCCAGCGAGTCCCACGCCCGCTTGCGCGGTGTGGGCCAGCAAGCCCCACATCGGCCTGCCGAATGTGGGCCCCAAGAAAGCTAATGCTTACACCCGCAGCCGCCGTCACCACAGCCGCCTTCAGCATGGTCGTGCGCGTGATCGTGCCCATGGGCGTGATCATGGTCGTGGTGTCCGCCGCCGCAGCAGCCGCCGGAATGGGCGTGCGCGTCCGGATCGACCAGTGCCGCCGCCAGCCGCCGCTCCACCGCCATCGACTGTTCCACCGGTGCGTTGGGCGCTTCCATGCAGAACGCCATCACCTCCGCGGCGAGCCGCACGTCGTCGACGCGGCCGAGGTAATGCCGGCGCAGGCGTCCCTGGCGGTCGAAGATCAGCGTCGTCGGCGTGCCCTGGATTTCGTAAGCCGCCATGGTCTCGGGCACCTCGCCGCCGTTCACTTCGTCCTTGGCGATCGGAAAGCCGAGGCCCTGGGTGCCGGCAAACACCGCGAGCTGATCGGCGGTCTGCTTCTCGGGTTCCTCGAACGCGGTGTTGAGGCCCATCACGACGACTTCGTCGTCGGAGAAGCCTTCCGCCATGCGCGCGGCCTGCGGCAGGCCATGCTTCAGCGAGCCCGGGCAGTGCATCTGGAACGCGGTGACGACGACCACGCGGCCCTTGAGCGAGGCGAGCGGGCGCGGCTCATCCGAGTTGATCCAGGCGGAGGCCTTGAGCTCGGGCGGGTTCTGGGGATCGAACATGGGCGGCGGGGTCCTTTTCGGTCAGGAAGCCGGTGGCGATGGCCACGCGTTTCGGCCCTATATAGGACAATCCGGGGGCGCCGTCAGGGGCAGCGTGCCGCAAGCCGGACGAAGAAAAGCGGGACAGCCGGACGGGGCGGCTTGACAGGGCGGCGCCGGACGGGCGACCCGTGCGCCCCACGCCTTTCCGCTCTGTTCCGACGAGGACATGTCCGACATGACCGCCACCCCCTCCGTGCCCGCCACCCCCGCCGGCCGCCGCGCGCGCCTCGTTGAGATCGTCAAGGCCCGCTCCTTCCAGGAAGGCCCGGAGATGAGGCTGGCGTCGGGCAAGACGTCCACGTTCTATTTCAACATGAAGCCGACCATGCTCGACCCGGAAGGCGCGCGCCTCATCGCGGAGTCCATCTTGGATGCGCTCGACGGCGTGGACGCCGATCTCGTCGGCGGACTGGAGATGGGCGCAGTGCCGATCGCGGCCGCCGTCGCCGCCATCTCGCATGTGCGCGGCCGCCCGCTCGGCGCGTTCTTCGTGCGCAAGCAGGCCAAGGAGCACGGCACGCAGTCGCTGGTCGAAGGTCTTGCGCGCGGCGACACCATGCAGGGCAAGCGCCTCGTCGTGGTGGAGGACGTGACAACGACGGGCGGCTCGGCGTTGAAAGCCGCCGCCGCACTGCAGGCGGAAGGCGCCACCATCGTGCGCGTGATCACGATTGTCGACCGTCAGGACGGCGCGGCGGATGCGTTCCGCGATGCGGGCATGAATTTTGTGCCAATTCTCACGCTCGCCGATTTTCGCAGTTGAAGTCGCGCGCGAATACTGAGACCTTGTGTCACCTTCGACGACGCTAAGCCGCGATGGGGCGCGACGGCGTCGGGCGGGGTTTCGGGGGAACTCATGCAGGCTGTTGCGAAAGCGCGGCGCGCGGACGAGGGCATCATGCCTCGCGCGCGCACGTGGATGATTTTGGTACTAGGCACGATACTGACGATTGTCATTGCCATGGAGGTCCGGGCCGCCGATGCTCCGCCTGAGACGGGCGCCATCGACGCGGCGGCCAAACCCGATGAAGCCGACACGGCCGACATGCCTAACCTCAAGCAGGCAGCACTTGCTACCGGCGTCCTGGCCCGCATGATGGACGCCACGCATCTGGCCGGCCTCGACGATCCGGAAATCAATGTGGGCCCGCTGACGCTGCTGGCGCCGTCCGACGATGCCTTCAACGCCTTGCCGCCCATGATCCGCACGCGGCTGCTCGATCCGGCCAACCGCGCCATCCTGACTGACTTGCTGCTCTACCACGCCATTCCCGGCCTCTACCCGACCGAGCGGCTTTTGAACGCGCGGGTGCGCAACTACACCATCCAGGCCATCGACGGCTCCGAGGTGGAGATCACCAAGCGCAGAAAGACCGGCGAGATCGACATCGAGGGCGCGAAGATCCTGCGCTCCGACGTGATGGCCTCCGACGGCATCATCCACGTCATCGACAAGGTGCTGATCTCCGAAGAGATCATGGCAGCGCTGCTGGCCCCGCCCGCCGACCCTACCGAAATCGCCGCCGAGGGTGATCAGTAGGATTTTTGTTGGCCCCACACTCGCTTTTTCAGTTGCGCTTCGGTTGCCCACCAGCAACCGCGCGGTCGCGTGTGGGGCGGGTACTTTTCGCCCACACTCGGCAGGCCGGTGTGGGGCAGGAATCCGCCTAGCCATAGCCGCTGTGCTGGGTGGGCTGGCTTTCGCTCATCAAGATTCCGGCCGTGCCGCTGACGGGTGACTGTCTCGGCCCCGACACAGCAGTGCAGGGAAAAAGAACGTCCAGCCCACGCCCGCTTGCGGAGCGTGGGTAGAAAAAGAGCGCCTGACGGGTGACTGTTTCGGCCCCCGCACAGTTTCGCAGTTGAAGAGAACAGCCGGCCCACACGCGCTTGCGCCGTGTGGGCAAACAAAAGAGCGCGCTTGCGCGGTGTGGGCTAAAGAGAGCGCCGCCGCAATTTCGGCCGCCAGACACCGAGCACGATGTTGGCGACGGCGATGACGAGCAGCGCCCACAGCGTCGTCCACTCGGAGGCAAGCGCGGTGGCAAGTGCGGCCTCCAGGTCGGCCGCGCCCGTCTCGCCCGCCGCGAGTTGTGTCGCGATCTGGGCCGACGTCTTGGCGCCGAACTCCGCCTTGGCGTTGGTGATGGCGAGCGTCGCCTCGAACATGCCGATGCCGGTCGCGGCCTTCACCCACGCCCACCGCTTTTCCTGATAGGGCCGGTGCACGGCCATGGCGAGCAGCCCCGTGACGAGCGACAGCCCGAGCGACGGCACGAGCATGTAATCGCAGATGAGATCGATGGTCTGGCGCACGTCAGCGTACTGCGCGGGCGTACCCTGCGGCGACCAGCCGAGCACGATCGCGTAGCCGAAGAGCGCCCCGATGACGCCGCACGACGACAGCGTATGCAGGAACTTCATCGCATGCCGCATGAACACGCCCGACCTCACCCGCCCAATCCCGACCGCCCAATCTCGTTCATCTGACTTTAGCCGCTTCACCACGCCCGCGCGCGACCGCATCCCCCGTGTCAGGGTGATGTCAAAGGTCTACGCGGGAAGGTGCAGGGGTGGATTGGTGGGGGGTATATACAGGAGGGGACACGGGCAGATGTAGCAAGCAGCGGACGTCGACCACGTCGACTCTCTGAACCTTAGCAGCCATTCAAGTGAGCATCTTCAAGGCAGCAGCAAGTGGCCCTTAGCTGCCCTCTCCCACTTGGCGGCTTCTGACAGCATTGCGGACGTCACATCTCCGCTCACGAAGCTGCGCCGTTCAGGCGGCTTGATGACGGCTCCCTCTGTTCTGCGGAATCCGCCGCCCCCTTAACCACCCCACCCCGCATCCCCACTCCATCAACCCCCCGTTAATCCCGGTCTGGTCGACTGGACGGCATTGCGTTTGGCGGCTGGATTTTTTGTGTGTTGTTCCGCGTGTTCGAGGGCGGGAAATCGTCCCGTGTGACTTGGGATCGGAGGCCCCTCGCCCGGAGGCCCGTGCCCCGGCGGCGCGTGACCCAGCGGCGCTGGCGCTGGCTCGGCCGTCCCGCCGATCGCCAGGGCGCGCTTCTCATGACCCTCCCCAACTTGGGCTCAGCCAGAAATCGCTTTGCTGGGGCGAGTGTGAACCCGTGGGGAATTCGACGCCATGCATGAGTCGGAACGCAAGCGGGGATGGGCACTGTGGTAGGCTTGCAATTCGCATCCCTGCCAAAGACGAGCGGTTACTATGGCTGATCGTGCACTGAGCGGCAGGCGCTGGACTAGGCACGCGCCTAGTCCTTCAAGGATAGAAGTTCAGACACGCAGGAGCATCGACATGCAATTTCAACTCAATACGGATGCGAATATCAAGGGTGATGAGCGCCTAGCCGAAGTGGCCGAAAATGCTGTTGTTTCGGCGCTAGGACATCTGACAGGTCGTCTTTCACGCATCGAGGTGCATCTGGCAGATGTCAACGCCGCCAAGGGTGGGCAAGATGATATTCGCTGCACCATCGAGGCGCGTCCTGAGGGCATGCAGCCGCAAGTCGTCACCCACACTGACGCGAATGTCGAAGCGGCCCTTCGTGGCGGAGCCAAGAAAATTCGGGCTCTTCTGGACAGCGAATTCGGCAAGCTTGGACGGAGGTAAGCGCGACGTGCAGCGCGGTCAGCATGGTTGGAGGGCGGCATCCAAAACCCTCTATTCTGATCGCCATCGAGGGTGACGTCATCCTCGGACTGATGACGCCGGCCCGCGTTTGGGATCGCATTGGCCCGCAACCGCCGTTTAAGACGCGGTGCGGCAGCAAGGTGTGTCTGGAAAAGTATATAAATCAACGAATACTCAGATTGTAGTCTACAGCACAATATAGATCATCAGAAATCGAAAAAAGATGGCAACAGAGCTAAAGAAGGATCTTTGTATAGTTCGAAATCGCTCCTAGAATATGATTTATAAATATTTGCTTTTTATTTCGAGCGACACGTTACGAACACAATTCAATTATATAAATACTTATGTGATTTGGATGGCATGAGCTCAGATCATATTTAGAAGTCATGTTTAGGAGGTTTTCAATGACAACCAACACACAGCCGCAGGCCGCAACAGGCTCGAGCGCCGTATCCGGCATGCGCAGTGAAATCGCGGCCAAGTGGGACAAGTTCACTTCGTCCGAAGTCGCCGCACTGAAGAATACCGACGACCTCGTGGCCCAGGTCCAATCGAAGTACAGCCTCGATAAGGCCAAGGCTCAGTCGGACGTCGAAGCTTTCGCCAAGGGCCGGTCGCTTTGATCGGACTTTGACGAAGCTGTGCGTGCCGCCCCTACGTTTATGGGGGCGGCACAAGCGGCGTAGACAGCCCTACCACAAGGGCTGGCGGACGATGGGTTGGCGGAATGGAGGCGCGCGATGTCACAACACAAGTATCGGGTTGGCCAAATCGTCAGGCTCGATCCCAGGCAGACGGATCGCCTCGATGTAAACCGCTCCTATAAAATTCAGGCATTGCTGCCGGTCGCCTGGGGCGAGGCGCGCTACCGGATCAAGTCCGTGCTTGAAGCGGTCGACCGTGTGGTGAAGGAAAGCGAATTCGGTGTGGGGTCCTGCCTGCGCCCCGACGTCTGGGTCCGCACACACCGCGCGTAGCCGTGACGCAACCGACTTGTCTTTCGTGATCGCATCTGTCGCGCACCGCCGTATACTGGACCTGTGAAGCGATGCGGGGCGGTAGTATGCCGGCGGCAGGTTCGACCGACAAATTTGCGCGTGGTCACGCGCTCCCCGGCTATTACAACGATCTCGATGGGTCGCTGGTGCACGCCTGGGCGATGCTCGCGCGCGGGGCTGCGGATCGGCGGTCGGCCTTTCATACCCCCGTTGTCGCCACCGCCACGCCAGACGGCGCGCCCGCGCAACGGATCATGGTGTTGCGCGGCGTGGATCTGTCCGCGCGCACCTTGCGCTTCCATACCGACAAGCGCGCGGCCAAGCTAACCCACATCACCGCGAACCCGCGGGCGGGCGTGCTGCTGTATGATCCGGCCGCCAAACTGCAACTTCGCCTCGACGCGAGGGCCGAACTCCACATCGGCGACGGGGTGGCCGGAACCGGGTGGGCGGCGTCACGCCCGCAAAGCCGCCAGTGTTATGCGCAAGCGGCAACGCCGGGTCAGCCGGTCGCCGATCCGCGCGCGGTGGCGCTGCCGCCGCTCAATCCGGATGGCTCGGAGGCGGTGCCGGACGGCGGGGTTGAGAATTTCGCGGTGCTGATGCTGACCGTCGAGACGATCGAATGGCTCTACCTCGCCATCGAAGGCCACCGCCGCGCCCGCTGGACCTGGGACGGCACGTGCTGGGCAGGGACGTGGCTCGCGCCGTGAACGGCGGATCTGGCGTCCGAAGGGCGCGGGAACGGGCGCTTGAAACCGCAGCCGCATCAGCCGCGTAATCCCTGATGTGAGTCAGGTCACAGACACGCCCTGCCGGCATGTGGCAGACAAGCGGACAAAGCCGGAACGCTTCAAAAAATCCGGAGAGAATTCAGGGAGTGAGCAAGCCATGTCCATCCATCGCTTTTTTGCCGCCGTTCTGCTGGCCTGCGCCGTGGCGGGCGCGCCGGGCGTCAGGGCCCAGGACATGCTCGATATGGTGGACTTCAAGTCGGAAGCCTTCACCACCGCTGTCATGAGCCGCACCGATATCGAAGCCGCGCTGGCCAAGCTGAAGGAGGGCGAGACGCTCGATCTTACCGGCAAGCCGCTGAACGGTCTGGATCTGTCTGGCATGGATCTGCGGCGCGCAAACTTCCAATCTGCACGCCTGATGATGGTGAACCTCAAGGGCGCCAATCTGGAAGGCGTCAATCTCGACAGCGTCTGGTCCATGAACTCCGACCTGACGGGCGCCAACCTGAAAGGCGCCAGCATGTTCGGCACGCAGCTGATCGGCTCCAAGCTCGATGGCGCGGATCTGACCGGCGCGCGCGTGGCGGGCGATTTCTCCAAGGCCAGCATGACGGACGTGAAGCTCGACAAGGCCGATCTCTCGGCGGACGAGAAGAACCAGTCCATGGGCCTGATGCGCGGCACGTTCCGGTCGACCAATCTGGAAGGCGCCTCGTTCAAGGGCGCCAACCTGAAGCGCGCCATGCTGGAATTCGCCACCCTGAAGAATGCCGACCTCACCGGGGCGGACTTGTCGGGCAGTGAACTCGCGGGGGCGGATTTCACCGACGCGGATGTGACGGGTGCCAATTTCACCGACGCCGACGTCAACTCGGCCCGCATCGGCGCCATGAAGAACGCCGATGACGCGAAGAACCTCGATCAGGCGAAGAATTTGGACAAGGCCTACCGAAACTGAAGGACGCGCGCTGCGTAATATGCATGAGGCGCTGCCCGTGGCCGCGCGTCGTCAACCCGCCGTCAACATTCCAGAGGTCTGTTTCATGCTCGTCCGTGCCTTTCTCGCCCTCGCCTTCGCCAGCGTCATGGCCGTCGGTGCATCCGCTGCCGAATTCGCCACATTCACAGCCGAGGCCTTCGATGGCGCGCGCAAGTCAGGCAAATCGATACTCGTGCATGTCCATGCCCCGTGGTGCCCGACCTGCCGCGCGCAGATGACGACGCTCGACAAGCTGGCACCGAGTGCCGATTTCAAGGATGTCGTGGCCTTGCGCATCGACTTCGATAGCCAGAAGGATGCGCTGAAAGCCATCGGTGCAACCTCGCAGTCGGTGATCGTGGTCTACAAGGGCGAGACGGAAGTTGGCCGCTCCGTGGGCGCCACCGATCCCAAGATCGTCGAGGACGTGGCGCGCAAGGCGCTCTGAGCCGGACTCCGTCAATCGTTCCCGCAGTACTCAACGGAGGCCCGGACATGGACCCCGCAAGCATCGGCTTGGCATTTGTGGCCGGCCTTCTGTCGATCCTCTCGCCGTGCGTCCTGCCACTGGTGCCGATTGTCCTGGCGACGGCTGGTTCCAAGCATGCCTATGGTCCGGCCGCCCTCGCGGCGGGGCTGGCCCTCTCCTTCACTGCGCTTGGCTTGTTCGTCGCCACGGTTGGATTTGCCATCGGTCTTGACGCGGTCGCTTTCCGAATGGCGGGCGCGGTGCTGCTGGCGCTGCTTGGTCTTTTGCTGCTGATGCCCGGACTGCAGGCGCGCGTGGCCGCCGCTGGCGGCCCGGTGAGCAACTGGGCGGAGAGCCGCATGGGCAGCCTATCGCCGGAGGGATGGAGCGGGCAATTCCTCGTCGGTCTGCTGCTCGGGGCCGTGTGGGCACCGTGCGTCGGGCCGACACTGGGGGCCGCTTCGGTGCTCGCCGCGCGCGGGGAGGATCTGGGCGCGGTGGCGCTGACGATGCTCATGTTCGGCATTGGCGCGGGGCTGCCGCTGATGCTCTTGGGGTTTGTGTCGCGCGAGGCCATGGGCCGCTTTCGTGATCGGCTCCTTGGTGCTGGCCGGACGGGCAAACTCGTGCTTGGCGCGCTCCTGGTGGTCATAGCCGCTCTGGTCATCACCGGCTTCGACAAGACTTTGGAAGCGGCGATCCTGGATGTGGCGCCCGAATGGCTCGTCAGCCTGACAACGCGCTATTAGCCCGTGCGCCTACAGCGGTACCGAGATGATGGCGCGCAGGCCGCCCATCGAGCTGGTGCCGAGTGTCACGTTGCCACCATGGCTCTTGGCGATATCGCGCGCGATGGCGAGGCCAAGACCAGAGTTGCCCGTGTCCTGATTGCGGGCCTTGTCGATGCGGTAGAACGGCCGGAAAACGTTGTCGCGTTCCTCCGGCGGGATGCCGGGTCCGTTGTCGTCTACCTCGACGCGCAACCATTGACCTTCCGTCGCCGCGCGAATGACAATTCGGTCGCCGTAACGCACGGCGTTGGACACGAGATTGGTCACCGCGCGCTTGAAGGCGTTGCGCTTCAGGGGCAGCACGAGATCCTGCTTGCTGCGGCGCATTTTCAATTCGATGGACGTTCCGTACGTCTGGGCCTCCTCGTGGATTTCCTCAAGAAGGGCGCGCAGGTTCGTGGGGCGGGCTTCCTCGCCGCCGTCGCCGCGCGCAAACGCCAGATAGTCCTCCAGCATGTGCTGCATTTCGTTGACATCGGTACGCAGCGAGCGGGTCTCAGGCGTATCCGGCTGGAACGCCAGCTCCAGCTTGAAGCGGGTCAAGATCGTACGCAGGTCGTGGCTGACGCCGGCCAGCATGGTGGTGCGCTGCTCGACATGCTGGGTGATGCGGTCGCGCATTTCGATGAAGGACTGCGAGGCGGCGCGCACCTCGCGTGCGCCGCGCGGCCGGAAGTCCTCGGGAAACGGCCGGCCCTTGCCGAAGGCGTCGGCGGCATCCGCAAGCCGCAGGATGGGCCGGATTTGATTGCGCAGAAAGAGAATGGCGACGGTCAGAAGAATGACCGACGTGCCGATCATCCACAGAAGGAAGATGTGGGAGTTGGAGGCATAGGTCTGCGAGCGTGTCGCGATGAAGCGCAGGATGGCGTCGTCGTGGTTGACGCGGATTTCGACGAGTCGGTTCTCGCCCACGGTATCGATCCAGAACGGGCGTTGCACATGGCGGGAGATTTCCCGCGAGAGGGCACGGTCGAGGAGATCGAAAAATGGCTTCGGCGCGGTGCCGGCAGGTCGCCCGGCGGCAGGATCTGCATGGATAGATTGAGCTTGTCGCGCGCCAGGTCGATCAGCCTGGAATTAGCGGTCAGATCCTTGTGGGTGTCGTAGAGCTCGATCAGCGCCGCGATATCGCGTGCGGTTGCTTCGGAAAGACGGCGCGTCACGGCCTGCCAGTGGCGCTCCATGAACACGAAGGCGATCACGCCCTCGAGGACGACGATGGGTGTAATGATGATCAGCAGCGCGCGCGCGAACAGGCCCTTGGGCATCGCGTCGCTGATCCAGCGCAGGCCGGTGGCGTGCGCCGCCTCGGCCCAGGCCTTGATGGCGGCGATGCGTCCCACCGGTTTCCCGGTCTCGCCTTCGAAGCCGGCGACCATCTGCTACTTACCCCGCTGTCCGTCGTCAGTCGGTATAGAGGATATAGCCCTTGCCGCGCACCGTCTGCAGATAGACGGGGTTCGACGGGTCACTCTCGATCTTGCGGCGCAGCCGGTTGATCTGCACGTCGATGGCGCGCTCGCTGCCGGTATTGTCGTCACTTGACAATTCGTGGCGCGGAATGGGCGTGCCGCGCCGCTGTGCGAACTGGCGCAAGAGATCGCGCTCGCGTTCGGTGAGCTTGATCGTCTCGTCCTCGCGCTTCAATTCGCCACGCGATACATAGAAGACGAACGGCCCCATGCGCACCTCGTCGACCGGCGCGCCGGGCCCGAGCTGGCCGCGGCGCAGGATGTTGCGCAGGCGCAAGAGCAGTTCGCGCGGCTCGAACGGCTTGGTTACATAATCGTCGACGCCGATTTCTAGGCCTTCGATGCGGTGCTCCGTCTCCGCGCGCGCCGTCAGCATGCAGACGGGGACCGCGGAGACGGATTTCAACTCGCGGGCAAGACCGAGACCGCTTTCGCCCGGCATCATCACGTCGAGCAGGATGAGATCGAACGCCAGTCCGCGCATGGCCGCGCGCGCCGTTGCGGCATCGGCCGCGGTCGTGACGCGAAAGCCGTTCTCGAACAGATAGCGGCCGAGCAGATCGCGGATTTTCTGGTCATCGTCGACGACGAGGACGTGATAGGCGTCGTCGGGAAGCGCTTCGCCTTTGCGGACATTGAGGTCGGTCATGGGACTTGGCCTTGCTTGGGCTGTTCCAGCGCGTCCGCCGAGGGGCCGGACGGGGAAAGGGCCTCCAGATCGGCCCATTTGACGAGGGCGGCGACTTCATCGCGTTCTTGCGGCTCGATCATGGCAAGCAGGAAACGCCGTGTTACCGCATCCGCGCCGGCCCCGGCTTCCCTGAGGGCCCCGGCGATGCGCTGGATCTGGAGTTCGGTCAGCTTTTCGGCTAGCCGGATGCCTTTGGGTGTCGCATAAAGTCGCCGTTCGCGCAGGTCGTCCGGACCGGGGCGCTGGGAAACGAACCCCTTTTCACGCAGATCCTTGAGGACGCGGGCCAGGCTTTGCTTGGTGATTTTGAGAATTTCCAGAAGTTCGGCCACCTTCAGGCCAGGATTGCGGGCCACGAAATGCAACACCCGATGGTGCGCGCGCCCGAACCCGTAGCGCGCCAGGACGGCGTCGGGATCACCGGTGAAATTGCGGTAGGCGAAATAGAACAGCTCAGCGAACGACACCAGCGCGTCCGACACCGGTGCAGCGTCCGGGACCGGGGTTGCCGGCGTGCCCGCCGGGGCCAAGGCACCTTGGGGCCGAGGGTTCTCCGCAGTTATGTCAGTCATGTTGACTTATTTGCCGCTGATCGGTAGACGTGGCAAGTCATTTCGCGATGAAGTCCGGCGCCCTGGCGTGCCGCGCCGCCCAGACGCGTGGCGTGAGAGCCATGTGATCCTGGAGTGTGAGCCAGGGATGTGGGCTTGGCCACTTTGCCGGTCGTTTGGCTCGGGCAGTGTCCTCATCGCAATGGCCCGGTGCGCCCCGTCGCTGTCGCGCATCCTCAACGCATGACCTCACGTCCAGAGGAATAGACCACCATGGCTTTGCCCACTCCGCCTTATCATGATCGTGATGGCTTCATCTGGTACGATGGCAAGCTCGTCCCGTGGCGCGAGGCGAATGTCCATGTGCTGACCCATGCGTTGCACTACGCGAGCGCGGTATTCGAGGGCGAGCGGTCGTATGGCGGCGAGATCTTCAAGCTGACCGAGCATACCGAACGGCTGATCGAGAGCGGCCGCATGCTCGATTTCGAAATTCCCTATTCCGTCGCAGAGATCGATGCGGCGTGCCGCGAGACTCTTAAGGCCAATAATCTGACCGATGGCTACATCCGCCCGATCGCGTGGCGCGGCAGCGAGCAGATGGGCGTCTCGGCGCAGCACAGCAAGATCCATCTGGCGATCGCGGCGTGGAACTGGGGCTCCTACTTCGACATGTCGGAGCGCCTTCGCGGGATCCGCGTCGGGCTCGCGCACTATCGCCGCCCTGATCCGGCAACCATCCCGTCCAAGGCCAAGGCCACGGGCCTCTACATGATCTGCACCATCGAAAAGCACCGCGCCGAGCGCGCAGGCTATGCCGATGCGATGATGCTCGACTGGCGCGGCCACGTCGCGGAATGCACCGGCGCCAACATGTTCTTCATCAAGGACGGCGAAATTCACACACCCGTCGCCGATTGCTTCCTCAACGGCATTACGCGCCAGACGGTGATCGAACTCGCGCGCCGCCGCGGCATTCCCGTCCACGAGCGGACCATCATGCCGGAGGAACTGGCGACGTTCTCGGAGTGCTTTATCACCGGCACGGCAGCGGAAGTGACGCCGGTGCGCGAGATCGGACCGGACACGTTCCAACCCGGCCGCGTGTGCGAAACTCTGCTTAATGATTACATGGCGGAAGTGCAGCCGAAATCGCGGGCTGCCGCTGAGTAGCGCGCGGCAAGTCTCAGACGCCGCGTCTGCGGATCGCCAGATAGATGGGTGTGAGGAACGCGGCAATAGCAACGCCGATGGCGACCAGGGAACCCGTGCTGGGTTCGTGCCCGAAAATGCCAGCGACGCCGGCGTAGGCGGATGTCCAGAACAGGGCGGGCAGAAGCGCGGTGATGGTCATGCCAGTCATGACCTCGGTCAGGTCTGCCGAGCGGGCAGGTGCGAGACCGTCAATTCGCGCAACGCTTGCGGCTGGCATGATGCTCTCCCTGCAATTTCCTTGGCCCAATCTCGAGGCCCCCGCCGGCACGAGTATCGGCCGCAAATTGTAAACGAATGGAAAAGTCGCTCATTCCCGGCAACGCAATAAAAATCAATGTTAAGTCGAAGTTGAGGGCCGGGGACAGCCGTAAATCGTCCATCGAAACAACTTTCGATGATGCGCTGCAATGAAATGCCGGCCTCCGGGCGGGCTTGAATGGGCCGGCAATTCGCGCGACAAGCAAAAAATAAGGCGGTTTGGCTCTGAGGCCAGCGCCACAAGGGCATGCTGCAATGCAAACGTTATATGACTTTGTGATCATCGGCGGCGGTCACAATGGATTAACGGCGGCGGCCTATCTCGCCCGCGCGGGTCGCAGCGTGATCGTTCTTGAAAAGAACGCGGTCGCGGGCGGGGCGGCCGTCACGGAAGAATTTCACCCCGGTTTTCGCAACTCGGTCGCCTCTTATACGGTGAGCCTTCTCGATCCTGGCGTCATCCGCGATCTGGAATTGGCGCGGCATGGACTGCGCATCATCGAGCGAACCGCCGCGATCTTTCTGCCCATCGATTCCGAGCGCGCGCTTTTGTGGCCCTACGGCATGGAAGCAAAGCAGGCGGCGATCGCGGAATTCTCCGCGCGCGATGCGGCGCGGCTATCCAGCCTTCGACGCGGCTCTGGAGCGGGCCGCGGCGGTGCTGCGCGACCTCACGAGGCGCACGCCGCCCAATGCTGGCGGCGGATGGATCGAACTGTTGAAGGGCGGCGCTATCGGCCGCCGCTTCCTGGGGATCGGTCTGGACGACCAGAGGCTGCTCGCCGATCTTTTTACCCGCAGCGCGGCGGATTTTCTCGATCAGTGGTTCGAGAACGATCATGTGAAAGCTCTGTTTGGCTTCGACGGGATCGTCGGGGCCTACGCCGCGCCATCGACGCCGGGGACCGCATATGTCCTGCTGCACCATTGCTTTGGCGAGGTGAACGGCAAGAGCGGTGTGTGGGGACATGCCGTCGGTGGCATGGGCGCCATTACGCAGGCGATGGCCCGGTCCGCGGAAGCGGCTGGTGCGGTTATCCGGTGCAACGCGCCGGTGAAGCGGCTTGTGGTGGAAAATGGCCGGGCGGCCGGCGCGGAACTGGCCAATGGCGACATCGTGCGCGGCCGTGCGGTCGCCGCCAATGTGGGGCCGAAACTCCTGTTCCGCGATCTTATCCCGGATGGCGCGGTTGCGGCGGAGACGCGCGCGCGGTTCCTGGCCATCAACACCGGCTCCGGCACCTTCCGCATGAATGTCGCCCTGTCGGAACTCCCCGATTTCACCGCGCGGCCGGGGGCTAAGGCGGGTCCGCATCATGGCTCGGGCATCATCATCGCGCCGACGCTGGCCTACATGGAGACGCGCCTATATCGACGCGCGCCGCGACGGCTGGGCGCGCGAACCGATCGTGGAAATGCTAATCCCGTCCGTGCTCGATCCGGGCCTCGCCCCCGAAGGCCGCCACGTCGCATCGCTGTTCGTGCAGCACGTCGCGCCGCACTTGCCCGATGGCCGCAGCTGGGCCAACGCGCGCGAGAAGGAGCGCTTCGCCGATATCGTCATCGAAACGGTGACATTGCATGCGCCGAATTTCCGGCGCGCGATCCTGGGCCGTCAAATCCTGTCGCCGCTAGATCTGGAAACGCGTTTCGGCCTCGTCGATGGCGACATCTTCCATGGCCAGCTCTCGCTCGGTCAGCTCTTCTCGCTGCGCCCGGTGCTCGGACATGCGGATTACCGCCTGCCCATTCCTGGTCTTTACCTGTGCGGCTCGGGCGCCCATCCCGGCGGCGGCGTCACCGGATTGCCGGGCCGCAATGCGGCGCGCGAAATGCTGAAGGATTTGCGGTGGTGGAAGGCCGGCAGCTGGCGGGCCGGGGCCTGATGTGCGACATAGGCGGCATGACCTTCCAAACTCCCATTTCCGTGTTGCGGATGTTCGATGTGGCCAAGGCGCGCGCCTTCTACTGCGACTACCTCGGGTTCGCGGTGACGTTCGAGCACCGGTTCGAGCCGGACCTGCCTTTGTACATGGGGCTCGAGCGCGGCGCATGCCGCTTGCATCTGTCCGAGCACCACGGCGATGCAACCCCCGGTTCCACGGTCCGGATCGGGGTTGAGGATGTCGACGCCATCGCCGCCGAACTGGCTGCCAAGGCTTACAAGTTCCTCCGTCCCGGCATTCAGGACCAGCCTTGGGGACTTAGGGAGTTGACGCTGACCGATCCATTCGGCAATCGGATCGTATTGTTTGCTGAACCTGAGGGTGCCCTGCAGCGCTAGCGCCGCGCCGGCACGCTGGGCCCCAGCCGTTCCGATTGACGTTGAGGCCGGGGTTCAGCCCCTTGGAAGGACCCGAAGCCCGCCGATGGATGCTCCCCGTTACCGTGCGCTGATGCGCCATCAGGCCGGCGCCGTCACGATCATTGCCGCAGGACCGCAAGGTGCGCGCGGCGGCTTGACCGCGACGGCGTTCTCCTCTTTGTCGGACGCCCCGCCGATGTTGCTGGTCTGCGTGCAGCGCCGGTCGGGCACGCATGCCATCATCACGGTGGCGAAAAGTTTCTCCGTCAATATCCTGGCAAGCGCGCAGCAGCCTCTCGCCGAGCGATTTTCCGGCAAGGGTGGTTTGACCGGAGAAGAGCGGTTCCTGGGCCCGGAGGTTTGGGAAACTCTCGCCACCGGTGCGCCTGTATTGAAGGGCGCGCTGGCAAGCCTCGATTGCGAGTTGGTGGATGCGCACGCGTTTGGCACCCACTCAATCTTCATCGGGCGCGTGATCGACGGGCGGTTCCGCGACGACGGCGAGCCACTGCTCTATTTCCGCAACGACTATTGGGATATTGGCGCGCGCTGAAGTCCGCGCTTGGAAAAATATGCCGTGCCGCGCGGCCGAGGATCTGGCGCCCATGCGCATTACACCCACGCTCAGTCTCGATGAGAAGGATCTGGAGGAACGGTTTGTTCGCGCCTCTGGACCCGGCGGGCAGAACGTCAACAAGGTTTCGACGGCGGTGGAACTGCGGTTCGATCTGAGCCGGGGCGGCGGCTTATCGTCCGCGGTCCGCGCGCGGCTGAAGGCCATCGCCGGCAGGCGCATGACGGAAGACGGTGTGCTCGTCATCCGCGCCGAGCGCTTTCGGACCCAGGAACGCAACCGCGACGATGCCCGCGCGCGTCTGATCGACATGATCCGTGAGGCGCTCGTTCCGCCTAAACCGCGCATTGCGACCAAGCCGACCAAGGCGTCGCGCAAACGCCGTCTCGAAGCCAAGGGGCACCGCGCCGACGTGAAGAAAATGCGGCGCACCAAACCCGATTTTGATTGAACCCGCTGCTCGACCGACAAAGGCGCTTATCCATGCCCCGCTTTGCCGCAAACCTGACGATGCTGTTCACAGACCTGCCGTTTCTCGACCGCTTCGAGGCTGCGGCGCAGGCGGGCTTCAAGGGCGTGGAGTTCCTCTTTCCCTATGCGTTTTCTCAAGACGACATCACTTCCCGGCTGAACACCTTTGGCCTGGAGGTCGTGCTCTTCAATCTTCCGCCGGGGCATTGGGACCAGGGCGAGCGCGGCGTGACGGCACTGAAGGGGCGCGAGGCGGAGTTCGCGGCGGGGCTGGATTTGGCCTTGCAGTTCGCCGGCGCGCTGAAGTGTCCGCGTCTGCACGCGATGGCGGGGCTCGATCCGCATGGCGCCGACCGCGATGTCTATGCCGCCAATTTAGCTCTGGCCGCCGCGTGGGCAGCACCGGAGGGTATCGACATTCTGATCGAGCCCATCAACACCCATGATATGCCGGGATATCACCTGTCCACCACGGAAGATGCACGCAGCGTTATCGAGGCCGTGGGTGCTCCCAATCTGGGACTGCAGTTCGATTTGTATCATCGCCACAAGATGCAGGGCGGCGTGATGGAGGCCATTCCGGAATTCGCCCGGCTGACCCGCCATTACCAGTGCGCCAATCCGCCCGACCGCAGCGAACCGGCTTGCGACCCGCTCGACTACGCGGCGGTCTTCCGGGCTATCGACGCCACGGGATATGACGGATGGATCGGCTGCGAATACAAGCCGAAGGCGGCCACCCGTGACGGGCTCGATTGGCCGGCACGGTGCGGCGTCACGCTGGCTTAAGGCCCCGGCTGAAGCAACGGGCCAAGGTCGCGGGCTGTGAGGCACGGGACTTGCTCTGACGCACTTAGGGGAACCGCGCCTGCGCGCGATTAACCATGGCCGGCTTCGAGCCGCCGCTTCAGGTTAGAAATTGGGACGTGATGCCGGGAATCGCGGACATCTATACCGGCAGACTGACGCCGCCCCACGGCGCGCTGTTCAGCGCCGCCCTTGCTGTCGTGACGCTCATTTTTCTGGTCATCTCGCCATTCGCCCTGATTGAATTCGGATGGCAGTACGGCGAATCCGGCGGCAGTGCGCTGGAGAAAATCCATCCCGCCACGCTCCTGACGGCGTTTCTTGTGCTGCTCGTGGCCGTGTCCCAAGGAAATCCGCTGCTTGCCCTCGGCGAGACACTGGCATCGCATCCCCGCGTTGCCATTTATCTGATGGCCGTGGCGGCCATGATGGCCCATGCCCTTCTCGTCGTCGGGCTGCCCTTCACGGTCTTCATCGATACGTTCATCGGCCCGGCGCTCGTCTTCGTTCTGCTGTTGGATCTCGACGACCCGCGCCGCCGCTCCCTCGCGATGCTGGTGCATGGGCTGTTCCTCGCCAACACGCTGATCGGCATTTCCGAGTTCGGCCTTGGCTTTCGCCTGACGCCCTTGCACATCGAGGGCGAGTTTCTGGAGGAGGAGTGGCGCGCGTCCGCGCTGATGGGGCACCCGCTGTCGAATGCCATGCTGACCGGCAGCTACATGGTGCTGCTGCTCTCAGGCGGTGCGCGCGATCTACCGGTGTGGATGAAGCCGATTCTGTTTCTCATCGCCGGCGCTGGCATGATCGTCTTCGGGGGGCGCGCGGCCACGGGTCTCGTCATCCTCTTTACACTCTGGCATGTGCTGCGCCGCGCCATCGCGGTGCTCTCCGGCGAACGCTTCGATCCCCGGCTCGTTCTCGCCGGATTGATCGGTGTGCCCGTCCTCATCGGAGCTGTGATGGTCCTTGCGGACGCGGGCTTCTTCGACCGCTTCCTGTCGCGGCTGACCGACGATCAGGGGAGCGCGGGAACTCGCCTGGAAATGCTTGAGCTGTTCAAACACTTGTCATGGCCGGCGCTCCTGTTCGGCCCCGATCACGGCTATATCGCATCGCTGATGCGCCACTACGGCCTGGACTACGGAATTGAGAGTTTCTGGGTGTCCATGATCCTGTCGCACGGCATCATCGCATCGGTCTTGTTCTTTGGCGCACTGTTGCTTTTCTGTCTTGAGGTGGTGCGCGCGCGGCCCCAGGCCTTGGCGGTCATCGTTTATTTCTTCGCCGTCGCGTCGGCTTCTCTCAGTCTGTCTGCAAAAACGCCCGGTTTTTCTGTGCTGATCCTGATGATCCTGCTACTGTTGCCCAGTTCCCGCTCGCGCGGGATATCCGCCCGGGGGGCGGGGCAACCGGCTTCGCCTCACGCGGTACCGGTGGCATAATCGGATCAATGCCAACTGCTGGGTGGAGAAGTCCATGTCCCGCCGTATCGCGTGTGACCGCCGCACGTTCGCAACCGGATTGGCGGCTGCCGTCGCAAGCCCCTTCGTCCTGCGTCACCTCGCGGGGCCGGCGCTCGCGCAAGAGGCCGCCCTGGGTGCCGCTGGACAGGCCAGCGAGACCTGGAGCGAATTGGGACGCTTAGCGCTGTCAGCGAAGAAGCTCGGCCTTTCGGTGCCGCGCATGTCGCTGGGCCCCGAGAGCATGACGGAAGATTATTCGGTCACGATGCCGGCGATCGTCGATTTCATGGATAGCCTTGATGGCTCCATTCAAACGGCGACGGCCGACAAGGCCGATGCGGCTGAGGATCTGAAGGAGCAGGCGAGCGCGCTTCTCGGCAAGGTTCTGGCCAGCGAGAAGATGCCGCGCGAGGGGATTGATCCAAGCCGCCCGGCCGCCGCAGCCATCAGGGCTCCGAAGTATGAAGATGTGGCCGATAGCTATCGCAAGCTGTTCGAGACCGCCGTCATCCGCTCGGACAAGGCCAGTGAGGTGAAGTGGTACACGAGCAAGCTGACGGATCCGGCGCGGCGCGAGCGGTATCAGAAGATCGAAGATGAAATCTGCGTGCCGTGGTATTTCGTGGCCGTCATTCATGGCATGGAATGCGGCTTTGACTTCAATAAGCATCTACACAATGGCGATCCGTTGAAGTACCGCACGGTCCAAATCCCGAAGGGCCGTCCGTCAACCTGGAATCCGCCGACCGATTGGCATTCCAGCGCCGTCGATGCCCTGCGGTATGACAAGTTCGCGGACCTCACCGATTGGGAACTGCCGCGTATGCTCTACCGCTGGGAAGCCTACAACGGCTGGCGCAGCCGCCTGCTGCACGGCATCAACACGCCCTACCTGTGGAGCTTCTCCAATCACTACAGCAAGGGCAAGTACGTGGCCGACAACGTGTGGGATGGCAACGCCGTCTCCAAGCAGTGCGGCGCGGCTGTGATGCTGAAGGCGATCATCCAGGAAGGCGCGATCGGCCAACCGGCTTAGTGCATCGCCCGATGTGGCCGCAAATCCAGAAGCACTAAAATCAAGCGGCGCGAAACAACCAGTGTTTCGCGCCGCAATTTGTTAGCCGGCAGCACATCTGCTGACGCGGGCCAGTGGGCCCAATGCCGATCAACTCCCGTAGATCAATCCCACCGCCTGCTGGGCCGCCAGCACCTGATTGCAGTCGGACTCGGTAAAGCCCGATGTCTTGCTCGTCGTGAGATCGAGGCAGGACTGCAGGAAGCCCTCGGCCGTTTCCACCAACGAGGCTGTTTGGTTCAGGTTCACGGTCAGCGTGCGGTAAGTCAGGCGCGCGAGCTTCAGCCGTCCCAATCCTTCGACCGCCGTGCCCCTGTGCGTGCCGCCCTCCGCAATGAGATAGGCGAACTTGTTCAGGATGCCGCTGTTGAAGTGCACGCAACCGTTATCGTTCAGCCAGGTGGAGGCGCAAATGGGATCTTCCGGCCGCACGACATCGTCGAAATGATCCGGCTGGCCGCGGTTTGCGGTTGAGAAGTTGGCGTTCTTGTTGAAGAGCGATGTTCCTGTCGGATCGGCAAGGTTGGGTGCAGCGAGGCTGCGCAACGGTTGTTCCAGTGTGAAGCCCGGGGCGTTTTCGCCGATCAACCAGTTGGCGGACGGTCCCTTGGCATAAAACTCGATGAGCGCTGCAAAGATGTCGGCGATGGATTCGTTCACCGCGCCAGGTTCATCTGAATAGATGAGGTTGGCCTCGTGGGCGATGATGCCGTGGACCATTTCGTGGGCCACGATATCGACGGCGTCGGCATAGCCAGGCCCGAACACCATCACGTTCTTCTTGGGGCAGTCGTAGGATTTCGACGGGCACCAGAAGGCGTTGCGCACGGTTCCGTAGCGGACGAAGGATTCCAGCGGTGCGCCGCCATTCGGGCCATCCTGGTCGTTGTCATCGAAGCTGTTACGCCCGAACACCAGGAAGAAGTAGTCGCGCACCGCGCCGGTGTAGCGGAACGCCTGTTCCGCATCGCTGGGGACGTCGGCGCCGTTGGGCTTGCCGGCCTCATCGACGACGGCCGTATCCGTGGATCCGCCGCTGAGGTCGTAGATGCGCCGGATCAGTCCCGTCGGCTTGTCGCGGTAGTAGTGGAAGACGTCGCCGGACTTGGCGTCGACGAACAGCCGGAACGAGTCGATCGTGACCATCCAGGCAAGTCGCGTTCCCCCGGGGATTTTCGCACGCAGCAACGCGGGATCGAACACGGTCAGTTCAGCCTTGGCATCCGCGGTGTCGGGATTTGGTCCCATGGGCAGCGGTGGCGCGGGTGAATTGACCGACCCGCGCAGAAGCTCCGTCAGACGCCGGCGGGCGGCCGTGATCGCATCTCCCTCCGGTACGGTGGGCTTGGTATCCGGAATGGCCGCCGCCGATGTCGCGCCCTGGAAGCGGGTGACGCCGAGCGAGCTTTCCACCGTCAGCTTGGCCGACGACCCGAACACCTTCACGCCGTCGACGCGCTGCTCAACGTTGGCGATGAAGCGGCCGGGGAAATCAGGGTCCTTGCGCCGGCCGGTGTACTCCAACTCGACCTTCTTGTTGCGTGTCGGGAGGGCCGCGGTCAGGCCGCTCGTGGACAGGAAGGACTCCACGATACGCCGCGTCTCTTCGTCCGTTTGTTCGCCGCCAGGACGCGCCCCGGCGGTCAGCGCGGCCGGACTCGGCGCGAAGCCGGAGATGCTGCTGGGCAGTCCCGTGGCGGGATTGATCGTGACGCGCAGTTCGGGGTTCTCACGTTTGAGTTCTTCGACACCCTTACTGACTTCAGCACGAATATCCGCGCTCGGCGCCGACCCACCCACGGTTCCCGCATCGGCAATGACGACGGTTGGAATGCTGCGGTCACCGCCATCTTGTGGCGGCACCGCCTCGGTAACGGCACCCGCGGACGGTGTGCCGCTCTCCGGCGCCGTTGTGGTGCCGCCGCTCAACGGCGGCATGTTAGCGGCGATCAACGCGCCATCCCTGCGCCGGCACTGGGCGGGCAGAGGCTCCGCGTCGCCGTCGGCACTGGCCACCAGCATATGGGCGACACGCGCACTCAGGCCGGTTTCCGTCATTGCCAGTCTCAGTGCCTCGGAGCCCGCGGCCCAGAACGTCTCGATGGGGGCCAGATCCGATTTGAGCGCCGGGTTCTTGGCGTTTTTGGCCTCGCGCACCGAGGCTTGCCCGTCGCCGTTGAGGTCGATGCGCGGATAGAAGCACTCGTTGTCATCGACGACGCCGTCGCCGTT
Source organism: uncultured Alphaproteobacteria bacterium (assembly GCA_963786675.1). Classification (GTDB taxonomy): domain Bacteria; phylum Pseudomonadota; class Alphaproteobacteria; order Rhizobiales; family Hyphomicrobiaceae; genus JAGVSR01. Next base: position 210,419 of record CAWAZY010000005.1, read on the forward strand.
CAAGTCTTCGGTAAAGGGTGCTTCCGTCGCCGCGGCTGTTTCGATCGCACCCAGATGGCGGGCAAAGACCTTCAGATCGTCGGCATCTACCGTGCCGCTCCCATCCACGTCAGCCAGCATTTCACGCGTGTTGACCGTCAATTCGAATGCGCTGCGCAGGGCGTCGATACGCGGGGCTCCTCCGTCCACCTCGGAGGGGGGATGGGCGCCCGATTTGATGACCGCGATGACGTCTTCGGGCGTCTTGGACGGCTCCAGTTCGAAGAGCAGGGCGGCGAGGGCCGCCACGTGCGGTGCCGCTTGAGATGTACCCGAGCAGACGCCGAAGGGCATCGTGGAGCCGCCAAGCGTGCTCATGATGTCGACGCCGGGCGCTGCGATATGGCCGCCGACGTTGGAGAATTCCGCCCGCAGTCCCTCGCGGTCGAAAGCTTCCACGACGATGATGTTGCGGACGGGATCGCCGCTCGCCCATTCGTAGGTTCCAGCCCAGGCGAAAGGCGATGCCCAGCGGGTATGCAGCGGTTCGTCCAAACCGTCGCTGTCGTTGCCGGCGGCGACGACAAACAACACTTCATTCTCGACCAGACGCGCCATCGTGCGGATCACGCTGGCCTGCTCGGCGATGTGCAGTTTCAGGCCCGCGATGGTGTCGGGATCGGCGTCGCCCAGAACGCCGCGCGCGACAAAATTGTAGGCCAGTGAGACGTTGATAACGCGCAGGTTATCGTCCGTGCGCAAGTTGTCGGTCAGGTAGACCATGGTGTTCGACAAGACGTCAGAAAACAGCATGGCCTGCGCCTGCCAGTTTTCGTCGGCGTCGAGGTTGTCGCGCTCGCCAATGAATTCTGCCGAGATGGCGACCGCTTCCAGGCGGGCATCGGGCACGATGCCGTCGACGCCGGGCGCGGCACCCTGCTGTGCGCCGATGATGCCGGCAACGTGGGTTCCGTGGTTGGTTTCGCAATCGGGACGCACGAGCGGCGGGCGGTATCCCCCCATCGCCACATTGTACTTGACGTTGGCGTTCTCGGTGAAGCCCGTGTCGATGATGCCAACTTTTGGACGCTGATTGTCGGGATGCTTGGCGCGGTAACGCTCGAGCAGCGACCACAGCGCGGGCATGCGCATCGCCTTGAGGCCCCAATTGCCGTCGGGGGTCGTCCCCGGAGTCCAGCGCCACGCGTAGGACTGGTCGCCGATTTTCACATCGGCGCCGGCCCGTTTGCGCAGAGCCCGTGGCGCGATGAGCGAATTGACGAAAGCGGCGTCGACGGCCGGTTCCTTGCGCAGATCCTGGACGATCTGAGGCGTGAGGATGCGGTTCAATTTTTCCGTGGGGTCGCTGGAGGACTCCAGGTTGCGGGTCGGCTCGTCGGGTGCAGCATTCTGCTCCACTGTAATGACCCCGAGTGCGCCGATCACCTTGGTGATCGTCAGGTCGTACTTGCGGAGCAGCTCTTGGATCTGCTCTTCGCTCGCGTCCTGCTTCAGCTGGATCATGTAGCTGTTTTTCTTCGCCACCGGCACCTGCTGGCTCGCGGCGGACCCACTGGTGCCGCCCGTGCGCACCACCAGACCGTGTGAACCGGCATCCACCGGCGTGATCGGGGCCGCCATGGCCGCCGCAACGAAGGGCGAAAGGACGGGCGAGGGCGTCAGCAGCGAAGACTGTCCCCAGATCTTGTTCTTGATGGAGTCGTACCAGCCCTCGGGCTTCTTGCCGCGATGCTTGCGGTCGCCGCGGCGCAGTCTGCGCTTCTTGACGACTTCCGCATCGGGCTTCACCCAATCATATTTTTCGCGCCGCGCCTGGGACGGTGCAGCGCCGTCCTTGCCGGGCGCGCCCTGAGATTTCACGACGGGCGACGGCGCGGGCGCTGTGACGGGCGGTGGGGCTCCCGTGCTCTCACGCAAGGAGCGCGAGGCTTCTGCCGGCGGCGAACGCGGTGGTGCGAACTTCTCCTCCAGCATGTTGTTCAGCCGATCGTAGTTCGGCTTATCCGCGTGGGCCGCAGCGCTCATTGCTGAGAGCGCAACCGCGGCCGCGAAGAGTACGGCGGGGCGCTGTGTCATTCGTCACCTCTTATGCCATCCTGCGGAGCAGGCCTGTACCTTAAGCCTGCGGAGCAGGTCTGTAATTTAAGCCTGCGGAGCAGGCGGGGCCGGTCATTCGCAAAGGGTCTGCCGCGCGTGCTCCAGGCACGGCTATTCCCACCAGCTCGACCACCATTTCACGACAGTATCCTTCGCGCCGGATGCGCCGTCCTTGATCCAATCCCACCAACCTGTGGCAGGAGCAGGATCGGGTTGCGGTGCGGGTTCTGGCGCAGGTTCTGGCGCCGGTGCGGGTTCAGGTTCGGGTTGCGGGTCGGGCGTGGGTTCTGGTGCGGGCTCAGGCGCCGGTTCTGGAGCTGGTTCTGGAGCTGGTTCAGGCGCAGGTCCAGGTTCCGGAGAAGGTTCGGGCTGCGGCACGGGCTCAGGTGCCGGGGCCGGTTCTGGTGCGGGCTCTGGCGTTGGTTCCGGCGACGGTTCTGGAGCTGGCGTGGGTTCCGGCTCAGGGGCAGGCTCCGGTGCCGGTTCGGGTGCAGGTAGGTCAGGTCCAGGTCCAGGCTCTGGCGCTGGTGCCGGTTCGGGTGAAGGTTCCGGAGAAGGTTCGGGTGCCGGTTCGGGTGAAGGTTCCGGCGCCGGTTCGGGCTCTGGGGCGGGGGGCGGCGACGGCATGGGCGCGCCGATCTCAAAACGCCCGTCGGCGATGAGCGTGCCATCGTCTCCGATACCGTCATCGAAACCCTTGTCCCTGCGCAGCGCCGCGGCGAGCGACGTGAATACCGGGACATAGACCGTCAGCGTCTTGGAGCCCGACTTGATGGTCTGGCGCGCCTGGAAATGCAGATGCAGGCTCGTGGACGGCGACCCGTTCATGTACTTCGAGATCTTGCCGAGCACTTGGCCCTGCTTGACCTTCTGGCCGGTTTTCACCGTGATCGATCTCGGGTGCATGTGAAGGTAGTAATAGTTCGTGCCGTCGTTGGCCTTTAGCTGCACGGTCGTATTGGAGGTGACGTTGGTGATGGTGCCGTCGGTGACCGCGACCGCCTGCCAGTTGTTGTCCTTGAATGTTGGTGGCCGGATGTCTTGACCCTGATGCCCCACGCCGGACGGGCACAGCGGCATCTTCCAGCCGCGAACCTCGCAGTAATTATCGCGCTGCTTCATGGGGTCGTAGTTGCGCCGGTCGCTTTCGCTGCCGCCGGCCGCACCCTTGCCGCCCCAGCCGCCGCCGCCATAGCCCCAGATTTGGGAGTTCATGTGCGGATAGAGGCCGTCCCCCAGTCTCAGCGGGAAGATGATGTCGGGCAGATAGACAAAGCGATCACCGGCGCGCCCGCGGCCTTTGTCTTTTTCCAATAGGTCGCCGGGCGGATAGTAGGCGAAGTCCGGCGTCTTGGGTGCTTCGGGTTCAGGAGGCGGCGTTGCGCCGCCATCGGTGGTGTCGCCCGGTGTGGGTTCTGGAGTGGGCTCAGGTGTGGGCGCGGGCGTCGGTGTCAATTGACATTTGACGTTATGCAGACCGCCGCCCTCGGTGGGCGCAGCTGCGGCATCCGGCAGACAGGGTTGTGGGGGCGCGACCGGAAAGCGGTTGAGCGAAGGCTGTGCCGAACCTGGTCCGGTTTCGAGCGAGCGGATGAAGGCATGGGTGAGAATATCCCGGCCTTGTAATGCGAGCTGCGTCGGTGCTGAAGACGGTTCGGCGTTCGCGGATGGCATTGCCGCCAGCAGCGCTGCGGAAAAGGCGAGGACGCCGTCGCGCCTCAGACCCTTGCGCGTTCGATCACGACGTGACGCCACCACTAGAACCCCCCTGTCCGTGCCCGGTGCCGAGCTGGCACACGGGCCTCGCATTGCTCGAAAGTATGCCCAATCCCATCGGACGATGCAACGAACCCCATCCGGTGCCTGCCTATCTCCGGTTGCGTTCCCGAGTGCTGCAGTGACCGCGTCTCCATCGTTGCTTCGCATTTCCCGTCATGATTGCGTCATGGTGCGCCTGCCGGGTCCAACGACGTGGGGTCATTCGGCAACAAAGACGTCATGAATGCGCGCTGGGCGGGCGTGAACTTCGAAGCGCCCGCCGGCGTCGCGAGGACGCGTTTGATCGCGGCAACGACGTGCGCGGGCGGTGTCGGCGGCGGTGGCGGGGCTGCTTCCGCGCTCGCTGCCGGCGACTGGCTGAGGCTCGCGAAGATCTTTGGTCCGATCCACAATTTTTTGGTCCAGTCACCGCGGATCACGATGTTGAAGAACAAGTTCTGGATCGCCAACTCCTGGTCAATGAGGCGCTGCGGCACCACGACGTTGCCGGTCGATTTGAGGCCCGCCGACGGGCCGTTCAGTCTCAGGTCGGGCGCGCTTTTGATGGTGCCGGCCTTGATGGTGTAATTGGCGGTCATCTTGTCGAAGGGCGTGCTGCGGGCGGTGTTGAAACCCCAGCCCTTATAATTCCACAGTTCCTCGACCATCTTGGCGATATCCCAGCCGCGCAGGCGTCCCTTGCCCATGTCGAAGCGTGCACCGCCGTCGAGTGTGGCGATGAGCTGATTGAGCGATTTGCCCGTCGCCGTCGTGTTGATGTCGACATTGGAGATGCCGTCGAGCAGCGGCTTGCCTGAGAGTTCCTTGGTGATCGGCTCGGCCTCGACGCCTTTCAGCTTCAAGGCGATGGCGGCCTGATGCTGCGAACCCCGTGCCTTGACGTCAATGGCACCCGACGCGCTGCCGGGCCCGACCTTCACATCGTCGATGCGTGTCGCCAGTTCGCCATTGTCGAGCGCTGTCTTGAACTTGGCGTCGCGGATATTGAGTGCGCCGTACTTGACCTTGCGCGCCATCACATCAAGGTCGAGATCGACGGTCCGCAAGGCGGAAAGGTCGATCGGTGTGGTGTCCCACGCGGGCGCCGGGGCCGCTTCCAGTTGTGCGGACGGACGCGGCGGGTTCTCGATTTCATCGATCTCGGCGAGCAGGGCGTCCCACGTCGTGTCGAAACCTTCGTCGAGTGGTGATGGAGCCACGGCTTCGGGGGCGAGCGACGAGGGTGCCGTTCGTCCGACCATGGTATCGATGTCGATCTCCTGCACGGTCAATGCGCCGGTAATTTTCGGCCGCGGTCCGCCGAGCGCGACATCGCCGCTGAATGTGCCGCTCTGGCCGTCCGCATCGAACTGAGCGTCTTTCAAAGTGATAACATCGGCGGCCAGTTTGGTGGTGCCCTTCAGTGTTCCCGCACCCAGCTTGGTGAGCGCGGACGCGCTGGCGCCGAGCTTCTGGACCAGTTTGCCGACTTGGTCGGATGCCGCGTCCACGGCCCCTTCGAAGACGGGCGCGTCACCCAGTGAAATGGTTCCGTCGAGCGTTGCGTTGAGATCCTGCGCGCTCAATTTGGCTTTCAAGGCGGATGCCCGCCCAGCGACGGCCTCACGGATGTTTTCAAGCGTCAGATCGTAGCTGACGGGCTCCGATCCAACGACCGCAACACCTACTCCCGCAGCCTTGCCGGAACCGGCGTCAGCACTCCCCTTGAAAGAGACCGCGCCTAGTGCATCGGGAACGTCATCGCCCACGTCGAGCCATTTGGCGAGGTCGCGCGCCGAGGGACTGGTCGCCTCGATCTCGCCCGCGAGCATGGGTAATTGGCCGATGGCGCCTTCACCGGCGAGCTTGGCTTTTAAAAACCGGCTATCGAGTGTGAGGCCGAGGGTTGTGGCTTTGCCCCCGAAGGCGGCCGCCGCATCGGCGATGGCGAGATCGAAGGTCAGCGGCTCGTTGTTGTAGCGCAGGCTGCCTTGGGCCGCCGCGCCGCCGAATTTGCGATCCATGGCGAGGCGCGCGTCGATAGTGTCGAGACGCAGTGCCCCGCTGGTCGACTCATCGGTGTAGAGCAGCGTGCCGTTGCGGATCGTCGTCGGCGGCAATGCCAGGATGCCTGTCAGGTCCTGCAGATCGGACGGTGCCGCGCCGTCCGCCGCTTCATCGGATGCGGGTGCGGGGGCATCCGGCACGGGGCCTGCTGCTTGGGGTGCTTCGCCCGTTGGAGACGTTGGCGACGGTTCCCCGGTCCAGTTGGTGGCGCCGGACGCGCGCCGCACGAGATTGAAGACTGGCGCGTCAAGTTCCAGAGACTTGAGGTCGAGTTCGCCCGACAGGACCGAACTGAGCGGTAAGGTCGCCCGCAGGGTTCTGGACGTAATGAGCCGATCGGCCGCCGCGGCGCCCGGTGCGCCATAGCCGATGCCATTCAATTCGACGGTGACCGTTTCGCGAATAACATAGTTGGAACTGGCGACGGTCAGTTCCTTGCCGGTCTGTTCACGAACGGCCTTCTGGATGAGACCGGTGATGAACCCGGATGGCGGCAGGAAAAGAATGCTGACGGCAATCGCCAGCAACAGGACGATGAAACCGCCCGCGATCCAGCCCCAGCGGATTTTGCTGCGCTGCGCCGGTGTCGGATCTGGTTGATCCCCGGCCCCGGTTGACGCGGTTTGGGCCGCCTCTGCGTCGGCTGTCATAGGTCCCACTCCCTAGCTTGGCTTTTTTGCGTGACTATGTGGTGGCTTTGTGATGCCGGGTCTGGGTGTCCGGGCACCTTAGCCGAGGCACACGACCCATGTCATGCGTCAGCTTCATGATAGGGACGTTGTGTGACGTCAGAGACACCTCCCGGGCTTGGCGCGCTTGATGTGGGAGGGGCTCAGACGCTACATTGCCCGTGTCTATCACCGCGCTGGGTCCGCGCGCAGTCAAATCAAGAGGTGCGCCGTGCGTTCGAAAATTGAGTCAACGCAAAGTCCGGTGCAAAGTCCGGTCGCGGCCCGCATTGCGCGGCGGTATCTGCAAGTCCTTGGGGCTTTCGGGCTGGCCCTTTGCGCGGCTGTAACGGGTGCGCGGGCGGCCGATACGCTGCTCCAGATTGAGTGGTCCGATCCGGATATCCAAAACTTCGTGGAGACCCGCAAGTCCGATGCCGCACGCGGTCTGGCACCGGCCGAGCCGTCGCGTTTGGACAAGGTGAAACTTCCCGTTCTGGGCTTCCAGGGCGCGCCGGGTCTCGTGCAAAGTTCGTTTCCCGGGACTTGGCCCTCAGCCGACGGGCACGCGTGATATTGTGACCGACGAGACCAATCCCGTCTGGTATCAGATCGTCGATACGTACGGTGACGTAACCGTCAGTGTATCGGCCGATTTGCGCGTGCAGCACACGTTCGGCGCCGACTATCCGGTCTACGATACGACGCCGCCGGGTGCGGCTCCTCAGGCCGGACCGCAGGTCTCGGTCATGGACGGCACGGTGGAAGACGGCATGGAAGGCGCCATCGCCGAATATACGATCACCAAGTTCGGCGTGCCTTACACCGTGACCATCGAATGCACGGCGGCCACGAAAGAGCGCTGCGCTGACGTCACCCAAATCGCCAAGGACAGCGAGCTGTTAAAATTGATCGCCGCAACCCCGCCCAATTGATCCGTGATCAGCTCACCATATTGCCATTGATTGTGATGCGTGCGTTGGCGACCGGGGCGAGCGCGAGGTCGGGTCCGTGCGGCCGGCCGTGATCCATGGCGCGGATCGCACCGGTCTCGGTGCCCGAGATCATGTTGCCGCTGACGAGGCACGCGCCTCCGGCCGGATCGGACGTGATCAGAATACCAGCCTTTGCATCGCGAACCAGATTGTTGGTCACCATGCAGTTGCGCATGTAGGGTCCCCAGCCGACGAGAATTCCGCAGGTTGGCGCACCTTCGATGACGTTGCCGCTGACGATGCTGTCGGCTTCCGCCGTGATGCCCTCGCCGCGCTTGTCGTTGGGATCGTTTTCGCGCCGGAAGAGGTTGCGAATGAGGTTGCCTTCGATCACCGCCAGCCGTCCGCCTTCGTTGAAGTTTGTCACGGAGATGCCGGTCCCCGCGCCATCAACGATATTGTTGGCGATGACGGCGCCCTCAAAGCCGAATTCGGCGTAGATTGCGACTTCACCAAGCCGGGCGCAGGAATTGGCGAGGATCTGGAAGTTCGATGCCGCGTTGCCGCGCACGGCTGAAAACGCGCAGTCGGAAATGCGATTGTTAGAAACCGCCACGCCGCCCGCGCGAAAGACGTTGACGCCGTTGCCGTTCTCGCCGGTTCCGCCGCCCTTGGCCGCGATCCCCTGGATGCGGTTTCCCGACACCTGCGTGCCGTCGTCGCCCGGTGACGTCCGCCAGATCTGGATGCCGGCATTGCCGCAATCGGTGATCGCGTTGTGTTGAATGGCGAGGCCGCCGGCGTCGATACTGCGCAGACCCGCCAGCAGAGCGTGACTGATCGTGCAATCACGCACGCGGCCGCTGCAGCGTGTCAGGCTCAGGCCATTGGCGAGGCTGTTGCGCAGCACCACATCGTGCAGGTCTAGATCCGGGCAGCCGGACAGTGCCAAGAGGGCAGCGTTCTCGTCGTCCGTCAGGAGAGCCCGGTTGCCGCCATCGATAACGAGGCCCGAGAGGCGCAGGCGGGGCGCATCTTCAGCGGTTAAAAAGGCCCGCGCACCGCCGATGAAAGACAGGGTCGTCAGCCCCGCAGTGCCCAAAATCACGGTCCCAGGCCGCAACACCAGTGTGCCAATGCGATACGAGCCGGGGGCCAGCTGGACCGGACGCCCCGCGGCGGCGGCGGCATCGATTTCGGATTGCAGGGCCCCGGTGTGATCGGGGCTATCATCCGGCAATAGGGCATGCCGGTCCGCCAAGGCGGTGGTCTGGTTCGATTTCCGGGGTCCAGCCAGCGCGGACGCGGTGGCGGCTGTGGCAGACGCAGCACCGAGGGCAGCGGTCAGAACGGATCGGCGGGTGGGTATCATGGCGGGGGTCCCGGGCGCTCAGGGGGAAGATTTCACCCGTTCCAAGCAGCTTCCGGGCCATATGAGGTCTGCGCACGGCCCGTCGCGGGCTGGTGACACAAAGACGGCGGACACTGGGCCCGCCGCCATCGTCACATGTCGTGTTCCACCGCGCTTACGCGGCGAGCACCGCTCGGTCGTGTTTGCCTTCCTCGACCTCTTCGATGATCTTGGAAACGAAGGCGTCGAGGTCGCCGGGATTGCGGCTCGTGATGATCCCCTGGTCGGTGACGACGGCCTCATCGGACCATGTCGCGCCCGCGTTGACCATGTCGATCCTGATGGACTTGTAGGATGTCATGCGCCGGCCCCTGACGGCATTGGCGTCGATGAGCAGCCAGGGTGCATGGCAAATCGCGGCGATGGGCTTGCCTGACGCCACGAAGTCCTTGATGAAGGCGATGGCTTCAGGGGTCTGACGCAAAGTGTCGGGGTTCATCTGTCCGCCCGGAAGAACCAAGGCATCGTAGAAGCTGACACTCGCGTCGGCGAGTTCAGCGCTGACGGGAACCTCCGGTCCCCAATCGCCGTCCTTCCAGCCGCGGATCGTCTCCTTCGACTTGCGCGTCTTGGGCGCGATGACGTGCACCAGCGCCCCGGCCGCACGCAACTTTTCCAGCGGAACTTGAAGTTCCGACTGCTCAAATCCGTCCGTCGCAAGGATCGCGATCTTCGCCTTACTGATTTTCGGCATGGTTCACCTCTCTGCAGTTGCGACAGATTGGGGAACGCTCAGGCGCCCAAAAAGTTCAGGTCCACCGCCGCGACACATGGGTTCTGAAGAATTTGGGTTCTGAAGAATTTGGCATCAGGAGAATGACGCACGTGACGTTGCGCATTCAGAATGGCCGCCGCACCGCTCTGGCTTTTGGCGATCGGCATCCCCATATATTTTGCAACAAGGATGACAACAACACGGTGGCCCGTCATGAGCTCAATCAGGTTCCTATCGTTCAAGCCCGCACTCCAATGGCTCGCCATGGGAGTGCTGCTCGCCGCAGTATTCAGCCATGGTCAGGTGTCGGCTGAGAGCCGTCCGCCGACCGTTGCCTTTCTAGGTGTCGAGTTCTTGAACGACAACGCCATGTACGAACCCACCAGCGACGCGGAGCGTGCGCGGCTGAAAGCTCTGGAAACAAACTTCGTCGAGATACTGTCTGAGGCGGGTCTGTACACGTTCCTGCCCGTTCCGCAGGAGATGCGCGAGAAAATCGCGCAGGGCCAGCCGGTCGGCGACTGCGGCGGCTGTGAAATCGACTATGGCAAGTCCCTGAATGCGGACCGGATCGCATGGATCCGCGTCCAGAAGGTCTCGAACCTTATTCTCAATTTCAACGTCTACGTCGCTGACGTGGAGAAGGAGAGAATGACCTTCGAGCGCAGCGTCGATGTGCGCGGCAACACGGATGAGACGTGGGCGCACAGCATCAAATGGCTGATCAAGAATTACATGCTGCCTGAAGCGTCGTCGTAGGCCGTGGCGGGGTTGAGCTTGGATGTGGGTGGTCCCGCATCCGGGTGCGGTTGCGGCGGCGCTGCCCTGAAGGTCAAGCTCGTCAATGCGGGCAGGAATGTCAGGGTCACGATGGCGCTGCCGAGGATTCCGAACAACACGATGGCGCCCACGCCCCGGTAGAGCTCCGTACCCTCGCCGGGGATGAAGACCAGCGGCGCTAGGCCGAAGATCGTGGTCAGAGTCGTCATCGCGATCGGACGCAGGCGGGAGTCCACCGCCTCGATAACCGCTGCGCGCACGTCCATGCCGAGGTCCCGCACATTGCTTGCCGTGCGATCCACGACGAGGATGGGATTGTTGACCACCGTGCCCATCAGGATGAGGAAGCCGAGCATGGAAATCATGTCGAACGGCTGCTGGAACCCGGCGATCCCGATGGCTGGAAGTGCCGCGCCGACAATGTTCATGAGCGCCAGCCCGACGATGCCGCTGGCGATGCCAAGCGGGATGGCGGTCATGATCAGCAGGGGGTAACCCCAGTGGGTGAACACAGCCACGAGCAGCAGGTAGATGATGATAACCGCGACGATATAGTTGCCGGCCAGCGCCTCGCGGGTCCGGTCAAGCTGATCGCTGGCCCCTGAAATATCCAGGCTGATCGACTGGGGAATTTGGCCCGTGCGCCGTAAATGCTCGACAAGATCGCGCTCAACGATTTGAACGCCTGTCTCCAGCGCCACGTCACGGGGTGGAATGATGTTAAGCGTGACCGTCCGCTTGCCGTTGATGCGCCGGATCGTGCTCGTGTCGACGGTCTCGCGCACGTCGGCCAGCGCCGAGAGCGGAACCATTGTGCCCTGGCGCGTGTAAATGGGCAGCCGGGTGAGGTCGTCGACAGCAATGTTGGAGGGATCGCGGGCGTAAAAGTAGACGTCGATCTTCTGGTCGTCCTGATAGAAGTAGCCCGCGAACGCGCCGTCCGTCAGCGCCGCCACCGTGAAGCCCAGCTCATCGGCGCTCACGCCGAGTTCCGCCGACCTTTCCCACTTCGGACGCACTTCGATCAGGGGCTGTGACAGTGTCAGCGTCGGCGGGTCGGCCTGGATTCGCGGATTGTCGAAGACTTCCTCGGCGCGCTGGTAGGCGCTGCGCGCGACGGCGAAAATATCCTCGAGCCGAGGTCCGGATATGTCGAGGCTGACGCTGCGCGTGCCGCCGTCGTTGCTGGTAATGATTGAGCCCCGGGAAGCGAAAGTCCGCATCCCAGGATAGGTTTTGAACTTTGCGGCGATGGCGGTCATGAACGCGTCGATCTCCGCGGGATCGACTGTCTCTGAGATGATCCGCAGGCCCTCCGGCGTGATCCGGAGAAAAATATACTTGAGGGCAGGAAACGCGACCTCGCCGCGCTTGAAGCGCGCGGGATCGTCATTGACGTACTGCATCAGATCGTCCTGAATTTCCAGGCCAATGCGGTGCATCGTGTCCAGGTTGTAGCCAGGCGGCGCATTCATTCTTGCAAAGACCTTGGGCTCTTCGCCCTCGGGCAAGTATTCGGCCGGCGGCGTCAGATAGGTGATCACCGCGGCGCCGAGCACGGCCGTCAGTCCCACGGTCGCCACAGCACGGCGGCGCTCCCCAATGATCCAGCCGACCAACGAACCGATCGGGCTCGTCTGGTGTGTGCCTCGGGCCTTTGACGCTGGATTGGCAATGTCGACCCGCGCGCATGCCGTCGGAATAACGGTGATGGCCACGAGCATGGAAGCTAGGACGGAGGCGGCAATGGCAATAGCGATGTCGGAATAGAGCTGCCCGGCCTCTTCCTGGATGAAGACGATCGGGATGAAAACGAGAACCGTGGTCATCGTGGAGGCGATGACGGCCGGCCAGACCTTGCGCACGCCTTCGACAGCCGCGCGGAACCGGTCGAGCCCTCGCCGCCTTTCCAGTTCAATGCTCTCCAGCACGACGATCGAATTGTCGATGGTCATGCCGATGGAGAATGCCACGCCGGCCAGTGAGATGACGTTGATGGTGCGCCCGAACAGAAGCAGGCCGAGAAACGCGGCGATGGTGCAGATTGGGATGCCGATGACGCCAATGAGCGTTCCGGATGCGGTGCGCAGGAAGAGAAACATGATTCCAGTGGCCAGCGCGGCGCCAATTGCCAGGTTGGTCCAGACGTTGGCGATCGACGCCTCGACGTAGACGACGTCGTCGGCGGTTCGTTCCAGAATCATGCCGGCCGGATTGAGGATGTTGCGATTGATTGCGTCGACCTCGGCCATCACCAGACGCTTGATATCGATGACGTTCGAGCCGGCCTCGCGCTGAATGGAAAGGAAGATGATCGGGTTCTTGTTAACGTAGGCGTGCTGGCGGATTTCGAAATGGTCCAGCCGGACCTTGGCCACGTCCCTCAATTTGATGATCGAGTTCGCCCCGGCGCACGACAACAAGCTCTTCAAGGTCCTTGAGGCTGTCGAAGCGGCCGATGGTGCGAAGTAGATAACGGCGCTTGCCGCTTTCGATTTCCCCGCCGGATGTGTCGCGGTTCCTGGACGCGAGCGCGTTGCGCACGTCGGTCATGGTGAGCCCGCGTTCGGCAAGGGCCGGTGCGTTGACAAGTATTTGCACCTGCCGCTCCGCCCCGCCGCCGATGTTGACGCGGGAAACATTCGGCACGCTCTCCAGGCGGGCACGCACGTTGTCGTCGATGAAGTCCCGCATCATGTCCATGTCGAGCTGGGCGGGATTACCCTCCAGCGGCGAGACACGCAGGAAGATGAACGAATTCGCACTGAAGGAGCTGGCGAAGATGCGCGGCTGATCGACATTTTCGGGATAGGAAGGAACCTGGCTCAGCGCATTGTTGATGCGTATGAGGGTTTCGTTGAGATCAATGTCGTAGGGAAACTCCAGCTCGATCTCGGCGCTTCCACTCGATGCGCGCGAAATGATGCGTTCCAGGCTGGGCAGCGAGCGCAGGTACTCCTCCTGCTCGATGATGATTTCCTTCTCGATGTCCTGCGGCGTGGCGCCCGACCAGCTGGTCGAGACCGTGACCGTCCGGATGTCGAGGTCAGGGATCATCTGGACCGGGATTCGCATCGTTGCGACGATGCCCACGACACACAGGATCAGCGTCGCGACTGCTATGAGTGTTCCTCGTTTGACGAGGGCATCGAACATCTTGCCGGTTCCTTCGTGGCGCCGCCGTTGCGCCTTAGCTTGCGGGACGGACGGATTGCCCCTCGCTTAAAGATTCATTTCCCCGGACCACGACGCGGTCGCCGAGTTTGAGGCCCGACCGGATCTCTGTGAGGCCGTCAAACGATACTCCGATCTCGACGCGGCGCTCGCGCACGCGGCTGCTGTCGCCGTTCGGTTCCACGATCCATACGGTGATCCGGCCATCCGGCTGCCGAAGAAGGGCATCGCGGCTGACGACGAGCCCTTCCTCGTCGGTGCGCAAATCGATGCTGGCGCGCGCCGACATCCCCGGTGCAAGAGTTAAATTCCGGTTCAGTGGAACGACACGCAGGGTGAACGTGCGCGCATTGGGATCGCTGACCGGGATGATGGCATCGATGCGTGCGGGCATGGCCGCATCGGGTATGGAATCGAAAGTCAGAGAGATGCCGATGTCCTGTGAAAGGCGCGCGAAATACTGCTGCGGTACGGGCAGCTCGATGCGCAACCCGTCAAGCTCGACAAGTTCGGCAACAGTGTTGCCCGGCACCACCCACTGACCCGCCTCGGTCAGTTTGCGCGAGATAACGCCCGCGAACGGCGCTTTTATGTTGTGGCGGGCGATGCGCTCGTCGGCCGCCGCCCGTTGGGCCTTGAGGCGTTCGAGCGTCGCCCGGCGGACGGCGATCTCGGTCAGGATCGTGTCGACGTTGTTTTGTGGCCCGATCGCGCGCGTGGCGAGGTTCTCCGCGATTTTCAACCGCCGTTGCGCGTCGGCCAGTTGCGCTTCGGCCTCCTTGATCTCGGTGAGCGTCTGCTGGCGGGCAATCTCTTCGAGCTTCGGATCGAGTTCGACGAGGACCTCACCGGCCTCCACCTTTGCACCCGCGTCGTGGTGGACGGTCAGCACCGAGCCCGGCAGCTGGGTGGACAGCAGAGATACACGCCGCGCCGTCACGGTGCCTGATAGTTCCAGCCGGTTGATCAAAGGCATCTTCCGCACGGCTTCCACGACCACGGGCGGGTCCTCGGCGGCGCTCGGGGCAGCGGAGGCGAGCAGTGTCAGCGCCAGGGTTATGACACCGAGCGTGATGGCCGCCGCAGTCTGTGTGCGCCCGCGTCTTGTGATCAAGACGTTCACTCCTCGGTCCGCATGATCGGTTCCCATGTTGCGCATGTGCGTGGAAAGGAAATTCGCGCGCCATCGGTCTGCGCAGAGACGTACCATGGCGCGCGCGGCGGTTGCGTCCTTTGTCTCCGTTGTGTGCCGTCGTGTGCAAGTTAAAAGTTCGCCAAGTATCGGATCTGGCGACTGAATTTACCCTAATCGCGGTGCGAAGCGAAACCCGGGTCCCGACAGCGCCGCGTCTGGATCTCAAACAGGCGGCACGCACGGCCATCACCGATGATGGGCCTGAGATCACCGGCGCATCAGAGTTTGGCTCTCTCGACGGTCCGCCGCTTGGCCGTCGGCGATGCTCGCGTTCTGACTGTGCTTCACGAAGTCAACAGCGGCATCTTGAGCGCTGCCTACGACGGCCCGGTTAAGGTCAATACGCTCCCGACGCTCCCGCGTCGCGATATTCCGTTCGCTGTGGCGATGACGGTGTTGGTTTTCAGCCCCAGTTTTCGGGCGGTGAGGGCCCTGTGGCGATCATTTGGATCTCCCCAGGCACATCGGCGCCTGCTAAGAGAGGGTCATTCCTCAACCACCGGTAGATCGGCATGCGGATCAGCAAGACAACGCACAACGCCCTCCAGATTTTGATCGCCGCCGCACGGTCAGGTGATCAATTGATCAAGGGCGCGGACTTGGCTCGTATGCTCGATCTTTCCGAGCAGAACACGTCGAAGATCGTGCATCTGCTGTCGCGTGGGGGCTTCATTCGCGCCGTGCGCGGTCCTAAGGGTGGCATGATGCTGGCACGCAAGCTCGAAGACATCCGCGTCGGAGAGGTCGTTCTGTCGATGGAGCGCATGAACATCGAGAGCCCGGCGTCAGGCTCCAAGTCCGAGGCACAATTGTTTGCCGGTGTCTTTGACGATGCGCTGGAAGCCTTCGTGTCGGTCCTCAATCAGCACACTCTCGCCGACATGGTGCGCAACAAGCGCGGCGGTCCGCTGAAGGGCTTGGTCGCTGCGAAGGCTGCAAAGAAATCCGCGCCGGCGAAAAAGACAGCGGTGAAGCGCGCGCGGACGAAAGCGCAACGCGCCCATCACTACATTCGGACGCAGTAGAGCAATCGTCCCGGCGCGACTTTGAAAATAGAATAATTTCAAAGTGAAACAGCGATGCATCGCGCTGTTGACAGCGCTGGCTTTCGATTGTCTTTAAACGATAAGGCTCACGCGGGCCGCTCACCGATTTTGGGGCTTTGAACCCTACCAATTGGGGTATGTCATGACAAAGCAAATTCGCCCGAGTGCCGCCCATCCGAGGCGCCGGGCTTCACGAAAGGCCGGCCCCATTGTTCACGGGCACGCCGAGAAGCTCGTCGGAACCAGCTTCCGCTATTGGCTCACCGGATTTCACACGGGCGATCTCTCCTACTGGCAGCGCGCGTTCGACCTGTCGGCCGGGGCCTTCGGGACGGCAGGCGCGCGGGTCGTCTGCGCGGACTTCTCGCGCTGGGTCAGCCTGCTGAGTGATCGTTCCCGGCGTCCGTTGCGGGTGCTGGAACCGGGCGCGCCGAGCTTCGGCCGCGACGAATGTGTCGCCATGGCGGTGATCGCCTCCTACCAGCATCAGGCGTGTCCCGCCCTGCAGGCGTGCGCACTGGCGCTGCTGGGCTGCGAACCCAACCGGGATCTCGTCGCATTGTCGTCGTCGGTGGCCGACCGTTTCAAGACCGCCGACCACATGCTGCCGGCGCACGCCATGGACCATGTCGTCCGGCACGCCCAGCCCGGCGTCCTTCTGACCATCTAGCGTGCTGAGGATCTCCGCCAATGGCCGGCTGATCCCTGACTGACTAAGGGAAAACTTTCCACGCGCGCCTAGTCCACGCGTGCTAGGCCGTTCAGCGGTGTTTCGTGCCCCAGTCGCGCATGGCCCGAATGACGGGACCCAATTCGCGGCCCTTGTCCGTCAGCACATAGTCGGCGCGCGGTGGATGCTGGTCATAAAACATCCGCTCCACGATGCCGTTCTCCTCCAGCATCTTCAGGCGATCGGACAAAGTGTTCGGCGGAATGCCGGGCAGCGAGTCCACGAAGTCCTGAAACCGGCACCGGCCCTTGAGCAGAAGATCGCGCATGATCAAGGCGGTCCATCGGCTGCCGACGATCTTGGCGGCCCGCTCCACGGGACATTTGATTTTTGACGAGGTGCCCATCCTTGGGAAAATACGAGCGCCGGATGAAGGTGGCAATCAAAACACATTGACTAGTAACTACATAAACTGTAGTGACGAGGGTAGTCAAGCAAAGGGGTCGGCGATGGCCATCACGGCGATGTACGCAAGCATTCTGGCATTGTTCTTCGTCAGCCTGAGCGTGAGGGTGATCGGCGCGCGGCGCGCAGCGCGCGTGGCCCTCGGCGACGGGGGCAATGCCCAGCTGTTGCGGCGCCAGCGTGTGCACGGCAATTTTGCCGAGTATGTCCCGCTTGCGCTTATTCTGATGCTTCTGGCCGAACAGCAAGGTACAGCGGCCTGGGTGGTACACGGCATCGGTGTCCTGCTGCTGGCGGGACGCCTCGTTCATGCGTTCGGCGTCAGTCAGTCGCCGGAACGCATCTGGCTGCGCGTCACCGGCATGTCGCTGACATTTGCGGCCATCTCGGCCGGGGCCCTTGCCAACTTGGTTCGCGTGGCCGCCAGTCATGGCCTGATTTGACCGGTCAGCCACGCCATTCGTGCCGTCCGTCAACTCCGGATCGCCACCAGCGCTAACCCGACAGAACTCTCGAGTTCTTTGGCGCGTATCCGCCGATGCGGATTCAGTTGATCTGCCACAATGGAACGCGGTTCGGGTGGTATAATTTAAAACAAAGCCGAGCGTTGGAACGCGCCCAGTCGGCGATGCGTTCCCTCATCCGGAACCAGGAGTTCGAGATGAAACTTTTCTCCAGTGCAGCGGCGTGTCTGCTCGCCTTATCACTTTCGTTGTCCGTGTCGATCGCGCCTGCCGAGGCGCGCAAGGCCGGCGCGCGAAGCGCCCAGGGGTTCAGTAATCCGGGCAGGGCCTACACCAGCACGCTTCGGTCCCGTTCCGTTGGCCAGCGCGCGTTTCGCGGCAGTGTCGGTGGCGGCAGCAAGTTCAAGTATCGCGGCAGCCCACGCATCAAGCAGGGCTTCTCCGGAGCTAAGCGCGCGTGGAAGGGGCCGCGGCCCGGTTACCGGCACCACAAGCACAAACACAAGCGTGTTCGCATCCCGCGCTATTATGGATACGGATGGGGGTCGTCGGCCTACTACGGCGGCTACTATGATGCTTATCCCGGGTATGGATACGGCGATTGTGAGTGGCTCTATCGCAACGCCGTCCAGACCGACAGCCGGTATTGGTGGCGCCGTTTCGAAGACTGCATGGGCTACTGAGCCGATCCAGCCCTTCGCTTGACGTGACAGGGTCCCGCGTTCGCGCGCGGGGCCCTTTGTCTATCCAAAGGTGCCCGTCAGATCCGCGAAAGAACTGACCGATTGGAAAGTCGCACTATACCGAAGTAGTGTTTCATGCCATCGATGTCGGGGGCACAAATGCGTCAGAAGATGGCGGCGGATAGAGAATACTGTTTATTACTTCGGCGTATCTTCGCCTCTTGGCGAGGCGAACGATGTTTATAGTGCTTCTGACGTGTTGAACACGGCACTGCGGAATGACCATCAGATCGACGTCTGATGCCGTTCTATGGAGGGTAAACGTTCCATTTTGTGCCGCACGCCGATCAAAAAGAAAATTTGGAACAACGGTAAGGGTAAAAGACTAGTATTCGTTTTGGAAGCCTCCCGAGTCGTCGCAAAATGGAATATCTCGAATTCGCAGACACCCTAACATCAGTGGCTATTGGTGAACTTGGAATCATGTCCGTGAAGGCGGCAAGCGCGAACGGATCCAGAACCCATATCGTGGGCCTCGCGCTACTTTCCAATCGATATCACCAATGCTAAAATAAAGAGCCACGGCCAAGCTTGCAGACCAGTCAAGTAGTCGTGTAGGTAATCCATGGTGCTGCATTGCGCAAAGCCAATCAAAACGTGACGGTAGGCCTGATAGTCGCGAATGCGCTCGCCGCCGAAATTCAACAGATAGATATCCTTCCCGTTTCTTTTGAAAATCATCGCGGAAAATCGTCGGTAGTAACTGATAATCTGGTGACGTGCTGCCTCTGAACCAAGTGCGTATCCCAGCCTTCTGTTTTGAGCGTCACTAAGCTGCAAAGCTCATCCAAGGTAGAAAATTCTATGGCGGGATATTTGAGCATCTCTTTGTCATCTGCGAACTTTATTAGTTTCCAGGGCGGCCGGTTTTCTTCGGGCGGCCACGGCGGGATTTGGTTTCGGCTGGGTCTTCAAGTTCGACGGTGCGCGTGGGCAGCGCGGGCTTTTCCGGCAGCGGCTTGCCCGACTTCACCGGCAGGGATGCATGCGGACCCATTTCGTCGAGCGTCGGCTTGTGGGGGCCGCGGATTTTTTCGCCAAACGCCCCCGCTTTGGTTCGGGGGTCTATGTCGCTCACGCCGTCTGATCGGCGGCTGGCGCCGCCGGACGGCTCCGCGGGGGCGCGGCTTGCCGCGGCGGCCGCTTGGCCGCTGGCCGCTGCGCGGCGGGGCACCGGACGGTCGGTGCCTGGACCCATGTCATCCAGCGACGGTTTTGAAACGCGTGAGGCCGTGCGCGGAGGTTCGTTCCCGGCCGCCCCATATTTCTTCTCGCCCTTGAAACCGCCGGTGCGGTCTTCGATCTCGGTTTGCCGGGCGAGGGGGTCGTCGGCGATGGCTAGTTCGGTCTCGCGCAGGCGCTTGATCTCGTCGCGCAGGCGCGCGGCCGTCTCGAATTCGAGATCGGCGGCGGCTTCCCGCATGCGCTTCTCCATATCCTCGAGCGTCTTGGCGAGGTTGTGCCCGACCAGCGGCTGATCGGCGAGGCCCGCGTCCACCGTGACGTGATCCTGCTCGTAGACGCTGGCCATGACGTCGTGGATGTTGCGCTTGATGCTTTCCGGCGTGATGCCGTTGGCCAGGTTGTAGGCGCGCTGCTTGTCGCGGCGGCGGTTGGTTTCGGCGATGGCGCGCTCCATCGAGCCGGTCATGGTGTCGGCGTAGAGGATGACGCGGCCGTCGACGTTGCGCGCCGCGCGGCCGATGGTCTGGATGAGCGACGTGTCGGAGCGCAGGAAGCCTTCCTTGTCGGCGTCGAGGATGGCGACCAGTGCGCACTCGGGAATATCGAGACCCTCGCGCAGCAGGTTGATGCCGATGAGCACGTCGAAGGCGCCGAGGCGCAGATCGCGGATGATCTCGATGCGCTCCAGCGTTTCGATGTCGGAATGCATGTAGCGCACGCGGATGCCGGTCTCGTGCATGTACTCGGTCAGGTCCTCTGCCATGCGCTTGGTGAGCGTGGTGACGAGGACGCGATGGCCCTTCTTGGCCACCTCGCGCACTTCGTCGAGCAGATCGTCGACCTGCGATTTCGCAGGGCGGATTTCGACCTCCGGATCGATCAGTCCGGTCGGGCGGATGACCTGCTCGGCGAAGCTGCCGCCGGTCTGCTCCAGTTCCCAGTCGCCCGGCGTCGCCGAGACGTAGACCGATTGCGGCCGCATGGCGTTCCATTCCTCGAAGCGCAGCGGACGATTGTCCATGCACGAGGGCAGGCGGAAGCCGTATTCGGCCAGCGTCGCCTTGCGCCGGTAGTCGCCGCGGAACATGCCGCCGATCTGCGGCACGGTGACGTGGCTTTCGTCGGCGAAGACGAGCGCGTTGTCGGGCAGGTACTCGAACAGCGTCGGCGGCGGCTCGCCCGGCGCGCGGCCGGTCAGATAGCGCGAATAGTTCTCGATGCCCGCGCACGATCCCGTCGCCTCCATCATCTCCATGTCGAACGTCGTGCGCTGCTCGAGGCGCTGGGCTTCGAGCAGCTTGCCGACGGCGTACAGCTCGTCGAGGCGCTGCTTCAGCTCGGATTTGATGTTCTTGATCGCCTGCTGCAGCGTCGGCTTCGGCGTGACGTAGTGCGAGTTCGAATAGATCTTCACCAGCGCCAGTTCGTCGGTTTTCTGGCCCGTCAGCGGATCGAACTCGACGATGCTCTCGACCTCGTCGCCGAAGAGCGAAATGCGCCAGGCGCGGTCTTCATAGTGCGCCGGGAAGACTTCGACCGTGTCGCCGCGCACCCGGAACGTGCCGCGCACGAAGGCGATTTCGTTGCGCCGGTAGTGCAGGGCGACGAGGTCGGCGAGCAGTTGGTCGCGCGACAGACGCTCCCCGGCCTTCACGGCGAAGGTCATCGCCGTGTAGGTTTCCACCGAGCCGATGCCGTAGATGCATGAGACGGACGCGACGATGATGACGTCGTCGCGTTCCAGCAGCGCCCGCGTCGCCGCATGGCGCATCCGGTCGATCTGCTCGTTGATCGAGCTTTCCTTCTCGATGTAGGTGTCCGTGCGCGGGACGTAGGCTTCCGGCTGGTAGTAGTCGTAGTACGAGACGAAATACTCGACCGCGTTGTTGGGAAAGAAGCTCTTGAACTCGCCGTAGAGCTGGGCGGCCAGCGTCTTGTTCGGCGCCAGGATGAGCGCCGGGCGCTGGGTCGCGGCGATGACCTGCGCCATCGTGAACGTCTTGCCCGAGCCGGTGACGCCGAGCAGCACCTGATCGTGTTCGCGCGCCGTGATGCCCGCGACCAGTTCGGCGATGGCCGTTGGCTGATCGCCCTTCGGCTCGTACTCCGACACGATCTCGAACCGGATGCCGCCTTCGCTCTTGTCGGGCCGCTCCGGGCGATGCGGCACGAACTCGCGCGCAACGCCCGCGACGATCGGATGCGCGGCCATCATCGGCTGGCGGGCGAGGATCTCCTTGGCCCGGTCGCTGCGCTCGGCGGGTTTGGCCAGCAGCGCGTTCAAGGCATCGGAAATCGAACTGTCGCCCGCCCTCGGGGGCAAGGGGCCGGAGGTGCGCAACGCGGGCAATGTCGAGGTGCCGGGCACATACGACGCCTGCATGGATTCGCCGAGCCCAGATTTCCCAAGTCCCGGCGTCGCCGCCGCCGTTTCGGCTGGCGGGGCGGCGGGTTTGCCCGACCGGCCGCGCGAGGGGCGGGCCTTCGGACCGTCTGAATTGGGTGACTTCGGGGGGCGGGCCATGGCGGGGAATATGGCGTGCAAGCAAGCGTTTATCAAATGCCTGGAAGCGCTGCCCTGGAGATAACTTGACGCGCGTGGGGTGGCAATTGACCTCTGCGGCTGAGAACGCCGATGCCCGGCCCGGTCAGGCCGTCCGCAGAACGTTGTGAGCCGCACGGCCTAAGCAGGGAGTGAGCCCCTGGCCGCATCTTCCATCGGCTCAACATACAGGTCGAGAACCAGCGCCCGCGCCGCGGCAGCCAATGGCACGGCGAACGCAAATCCAAGCCCACCGAGCACAGCCCCGCCGACAAGCTGCGCACCCAGGGTTGCGGCAGGCGGAAGATGCACCGCTTCGTTCTGAACGATAGGTGTCACCATGTACGTCTCGACGAACTGGATGAGAAGATAGATACCAAATCCGTAGAGGCCCATGGCCGGACTGACGGAAAGCCCCGCGATCGTAATCGCTACGCCGGCGATGAAGGGACCGATCGTCGGCACAAAGGTGAGCAAGCCGGACATCAGCGCCAGCAGGATGGCATACGGCATGCCAGCGACAAGCAGTGCGATCAGCGTTGCCGTAAAGACGACGATCATGCTGACTGCCTGTCCCGCGATCCACTTCCGCACAGTCGAGGCCGCGCGATCCAAGGCGCTTGCCGTTCGCGATCGCTGCTCGGGTGGGGTGAGCGTCACTAGCGCCGACCGGTAGACTTCGGGTTGCCACGCGAAAAAGACCGCCAGGAAGGCGATGATGATGACGTCGATCGCCAACTCGCTGAGCGCTCCAAACAGGCGGGCCGCGTTGCCGAATATGGTCGCGAACTTCGGCATTTCGTCGCTGATATCAATTTTGCCTTCGGGGAGCAGTCCACCAGCGCCACGGCTGACGAAGTCCTGGAAGCTGCGCGCGACTTCCTGAACCGCTTTCAAGTACGCTTGAAGCTGTCCGGCCAGCGCAGACCCGCCGAACCAAATGCCGCCAACCGTCGCGGCAACCAAAATAAGGATGACGAGTGCGAGCGCCCAATTGCGAGAGACGGGTGCGATCCGTGCCAACCCGTCGGCGGCAGCGCGGAGCGCCACGGCCATGACCGCTCCGACCATGATGATGACAATGGCATCGACCGCCTGCCAAGCCAGAAACAGCGCTGCCGCAATCAACAGCAACGTGGCTCCAGCGGTAACAAAGCTGCGCGTCTGCGCCTCGATCATGTCCTCCATCATCGTCAGGGCCAAACATGTTTAGGCCGGCTTCGCTTTATCCGTCTGTGAGACAGGTGCTCGATGTTCGATCCGAGTGGTCGGGGCAGGATGCGCCTGGAAAGGTCTGGAACGGCGCACGTTCGGTTCGCCATTCTCAAGGGTGCATGTTGGACAACGGCTTGACGGCCACGAAGTTCCAAGTTCTGAGCATCGGTGCGCGCGTGATCCCCGGATACCCAAGCAAGCCGGCGCGGATGATCGTCAAAATGATGGACCGCCGATCCCTCGCATCGGGCGCATCAGCCCGGCTTGCCCGTTCGGTTGAGGGGCCCCGCCGCGGCCAACTCCGCCGGGACTTTTTGGGCCGCGCCCCGCCACTGAGCATCTGCGAGATAGGTGCAATGACAACCCAAGCCGAGTTGCCTAAGGTGCCCGCGGGGAAGAGTTGACTTACAACGGCAACAATTGTGCGTGCGTCTTGGCGTGTACGGGCCAAGCAGCACCCATGAATTTGCATGCCCGCGCATGTTCTCTCTGTCCCCATGGGGAAGACGCTAAACGCGACAGGAGAACAAAATGAACCTTGTTACAGCGCTGGCGATTGTTATTGGCGCCTTGGGAGGCGTGGCGACGTGGCTATTCCTGGGACCGCTCGCGGGTCTTGGGCTATCGATCTGGGCGGCCTTCATCGCCTGGGGCAGTTTCTATCATGCCGGGGGTGGCGAAACGGGTCTGAAGAACACGGTGATCGGCGCCATCTGGGGTGCGGTCATGGCCACGGTGGCGCTCGTACTGATGCCGATCCTGGACATGGGCGCGGTCGGGGCGGCCATTGCGGTCGGCTTGACGGTCGCCATCATGATCCTGGCGGCGCAGGTGCCGTTGCTCTCCGCCATTCCACCGGCGGTCTATGGCTACGCCTCCACGGCCGCCTTCGCGCTTCTGAAGACGGGTGCGGATGCGACAGGCACCGACATTGCCACCAGTCCGCTGCTCAATGTCATTATTTCGATGATCATCGGCGCCGCGTTCGGGTTCGCTTCGGAAAAGATCGCCGGCTCGCTGGCGTCCAAGTAGCGCTTTAGACAAATTGCGGATGGCAGCGCGGACGGCAACGTCCGCGCTGTTTCGTTGCGCGCGGTTCATGCCGGCTGACTACGTTTCCCGAACCCCTGTCTCGGTCCTGGATCACCTTCTTCGTACGGGAAGCATTCTGCATTCCGCTGCATTTGTGAATTCGAGCTATACACGCCAATACGTTGCCTTAACGTGTCAGTCGTGAGCCGACCATCATGCTGCTTCCAGTGCCCTCCACAGAAAGCCCGCGGCTGTTTTCCTGCCAGACGTCGATGATTGAATTGTCCTGAAACCAAAGTTTTTCCACGACGAAAATGTAACTTGGCGACTTAGCCTCAATCGTGGATCCGCCGCCGACCCAGACGTCCTGTGTTGGAAAATACATGACACCATCAAATCGGAGTTTGATGTCGCCCATCATGGTAACCCACTGGTCCGCACTCGAATGGCGGTCCTGAAAAAACTGGATGTTGGTGTAGGGTCCAGAGGTTGGCGACGTAAGGTCGATGATGGCACCCGATCCAAGATAAAGGGTGCTCTCGACGCCCGTGAAAGCAATCACGACTTCTGTGCCGTTTACGGTTGAATTCGAGTCGATGCGGAAGGGACCATCGAGCATGACGTAGACGCCAGGCTCCATGATGATTTGGCTGTTCGCCATGATCCGGATTCCACCGCAGTAAGTTCCCGGTGTCAGTACCGCTGGCGTATTCTGCAGCTTGGCTGCAATATCGACACATGGTCCCGTCATCGGAACAGGAATCGATGCATACGGGTCGGGTATGGTGGGGACGCCGGTAATCGGGCGGGGGGTAAACCCATCGCCGGAGTAGCCACCTTTCACACCGAATTGGCGGGCAGTTCCTCGGCCGCTGCCGTACGTGCGCATGCCCAATCCGTTGGTGGAATTGGCTTGCGCCGCACAGTTTCGTGCGGTGAATACGGCGGTCCCGTAAATCTCGATGGCCTGCGGACTTGTATCATCAATGGCCAATACGCAGACGGGTTCGGAACGTGCAGCGCGTGCCGCGGATTCCACCGTGACGGCCATGTTCTCCGTGCCAACGAAGTCGGAGAAATAGTTTCGCACATGTGTGCTCGATTGACCTCGAACAATCCTATCCAGGACCGTGAATTGAGGGGCTGACTGGCCGGCTTCTATGGTGGAAGCGGAACTCAGCGTGACGTTGCGCTTCTTGAGGTTCTCCGCAAACACCTCGCTCGCAACTAAGACTTTTTCCTCGTCACTGACCTCCTCGTGCAGACTGGCTCCGGCGAGGACAGCGGCGTCGAGGGCGGCCTGGCGTTCGGCGTGCTCGTTGACGGCGGATGCGTAGGTCACGGCGACGCCAATTGTCGCCAAGATACCAATCATACAGATGGCGGAGATAACGGCTACCGAGCCTGATCTGTCACCAACAAACCGTGTAATTCGTTCGAAGCGCATGGGATGCTCTTAGAGTCAGAAAGACTTCATGCAAGGACGGTGCGCTTGCTGTGTTAATGCATAGCTAAGTGCTCGCAATGGTTCAAAGCAGCGTAAATCCCTCGTAAATATGTGATCAGAAAGTGTGAGACGCAGGTTCCCGAAGTCCAGGCGTGGCGGGACAAGCGTCCGTCGCCAGATTGGCAAAGAGATTACACGCGCTGGTGCACCGTGATCCCAAGGCGCTGCCACCACGTCCCAGGTTCTGCCCGGATTGTGGCTGCCTCCGCCTCGCCGCGGGCGGGCGATTGCGGTTATGGGTTGGACGATGAGTAGGTAGGGTTTCCTGCTTGTCGCCGAAAGGGTTATGTAGGCAGGCAAGCAAGAACGAGGTTAAGCAATGACCGAAACGCAAATCGCGCTCGTGACCGGAGCCAATCGGGGCATCGGGCTCGAGATCGTCCGGCAGCTCGCCCGCCTCGGCGTCATCGCCGTCATCGGCGCGCGCGACCTTGCCAAGGGCGAGGCGGCCTCCAAGGCTCTCGCGTCGGAGGGATTGGATGCCGCGGTTGTCAAACTCGACGTGGACGATGGCAGTTCCATCGCGGATGCCGTCGGCGAAGTCGTGCGGCTGTTTGGGCGCATCGACGTGCTGGTCAACAATGCGGCGATCCTGGTCGACGGGCCGGGCGGGTTTCAATCCAGCCTGTTCGATCTGAAGAGCGACACCGCGCGGCGCACGTTCGAAACCAACGTGTTGGGTCCGCTCCGCATGACGCAGGCCGTGGTGCCGATCATGAAAAACGGCGGTTACGGGCGGATCGTCAATTTGTCATCGGGTGCCGGGCAGCTGGCGGAAATGCGATCGGGCTTTCCCGCCTACCGCATGTCGAAAACGGCGCTCAATGCGCTGACCCGGATCACGGCGGCGGAATTGGCGGGCGTCAATATCAAGGTCAACGCGGTTTGCCCCGGATGGGTGCGCACCGACATGGGCGGGGCGGAGGCCGAGCGGCCAGTGGAGCAGGGGGCGGAAACGCCGGTGTGGCTTGCCACGCTGCCGGACGATGGCCCGACCGGCGGCTTCTTCCGCGACCGCAAGCAGATCGCCTGGTGAGGCGCTACCTGCGGCGGCCGGGCCGCGCGGGGGCTAGAGTCCCTTGACGATATTGCCGACCATCAGCGTGAAATAGGCGGTGATGGCGAGCCAGAATTCCTGGTGCGGCAGGTGACGCGGAATGGGCACGATCTGCAGCTTGGTCATCAGTGCCAGCACGGCCAGCAGCAGCGAAATCATGAAAATGATGACGGTCGGCGGATTGAGACGCATGGCACTCCCCCGGGCGCGGGTCGGTTCAAGCCCCGGCTGACGATGGGGTTAGCATACGGTGGTCCAGGCGCGGCTGGCAATCCCGATGGCGGCCCAGGCCCTTCCGCTGCCAAGGCTGCTCCAATGACCGGGCTAACGCCCGCCAGCCGCCGTCGATCCGCAAGGCTTCGCGGCTTGACTTGAGTTTACAGGCTCCGGTCGGCCGCGCCGACGGCCGTAATGCCCCGTCCCGCAGCGTCGACGACCAAGCGTACGAGTTCGCCCGCCTCGTTGCGGCAGGTGAGCAGGAACCGCGGCGCGCTGTCGGATCCCGTCTGGATGCGGGTCGGGGTCTCGCCGGCCGCGGCATCGTCCACCGTCACCACTTCAAGGATCTGCCGGTCGAGCGCGCCGAAATTGGCGACGATGCGGTCGCCCGGCGCGACGGGGGCGGTCCAGGCGACGCGCGCGACGCCGGACGTGTCAGGGGCGCGAGTGAGCCAAAAGGCTTCCGAGCCTTCTTCGATGATGTTGGCTGCGACAGCCTGGGACTGGGCCGGAGCGGAAGGCAGATCGGCCGCCAGGATGACTTCGGCGCGGGCCGCTGCGTTCAGCCCCTGTTCCAGATCAGCTCCGGGGTCCAGGGAGGCAAACGCCAGACCCAGCACCATGGCGGGGGCCAGCACGGACAACATGGGCACGGTCGATCGGACGGACGGGATTTTCCTCAGCATGGCGCGCAATGTTCCCTGCAATCAGTTCCCCGGAATATAAGCCGTCCGGCGGTGAGAGCCAAATCTTGTGTATGCAGGAGGTTACGAACGAATTGAGGCGTTAGATTGCTCGATGACCCGCTTCCCGCGCTTGGCGGCGGGGGCGTAGATGCGTCGGGCGTGGCGATACAAGGCAAGGTTAAACGCCATGAACAGCGAAAATATCCCGCCAATCATCAGTAAGGGGAGTGCGCGCGCTTCGGCGAAGGCGATTACATTGGCCTCCACGGCCCCGGCGGGGGAACTGCCGCCGACGATTGTCAAGACGATCAGGGAAAATCCAACGAGGCCCGCCGCCATATCGATGGCGAATTGGCCTGGGTCGATGTGCAGGTTCTGGGTCATGGGTGCCCTCCGGAATGCGTGGCTATCCGAATCGGACGCCGTCGCGCAAACAACGGGGCCATTAGCGGCGGTACCTGTGGCGGGGTTTGGGACGGATTGTGGCGCGGCGCGGGCTTTTTCCAAAACAGCTCAAACGTTTGCCGGGTGTGGCCGCGGGGCCGCGATGCGCCGGTCTGCCCGGTGTTTGAGCGCGGTGCGCCCAATTGGGCATCTGCGCTAAGGTCGACTTGCGCTGTGCTGCACTGCGGCGTAGCTTCCGCGCCGTTTGCCGGATCGCGCGAGCGCCCGCGCGCCGTCCCGCTGACAAGGGCTACCTCCGGTCACGCTGTCTAGGGTTACCTCCGGTCACGCTGCCCAGGGTTACCTCCGGTCACCTTGGGCGCCAACACGAAAGACACAAAAGCCATGGGCTTTTTCGCCGACAGTCTCAACCGCATCCAGCCCTCCGCCACCATCGCCGTGTCCACCAAGGCGCGCCAGCTCAAGGCGCAGGGCCGGGACATCATCTCGCTTTCGGCGGGTGAACCGGATTTCGACACGCCCCAGAACATCAAGGACGCCGCCAAGCGCGCGCTCGATGAAGGCAAGACCAAATACACCGATGTCGACGGTATCCCGGAGCTGAAGGCCGCGATCTGCGCCAAGTTCAAGCGGGACAACGGACTGGACTATAAGCCGTCGCAAGTCTCCGTCGGCACGGGCGGCAAGCAGGTGCTCTATAACGCGCTGCTCGCCACGCTGAACCCCGGCGACGAAGTCATCATGCCCGCGCCGTGCTGGGTCTCCTATGCCGATATCGTGCTGCTCGGCGGCGGCACGCCCGTGTTCGCCGAGACGAAAATGGAAGACGGCTTCGTTCTGCAGCCGGACGTGCTCGACGCCGCCATCACGCCCAAGACGAAGTGGTTTGTCTTCAACGCGCCGTCGAACCCGACGGGTGCCGCTTACTCGCGCGAAGCGTTGAAGGCCCTCACCGATGTTCTGATGAAGCCGAAGAACAGCCATGTCTGGGTGCTGACCGACGACATGTACGAACATCTGCTGTACGACGGTTTGACGTTCTACACGCCCGTCCAGGTCGAGCCCGGCCTGTATGACCGCACGCTGACCATGAACGGGTTGTCGAAGGCCTATTGCATGACGGGTTGGCGGCTCGGCTACGCGGCGGGACCCGAGGCCCTCATCAAGGCCATGTGTAAGCTGCAAAGCCAGTCGACGTCGAATCCGTCCTCGATCACGCAGTGGGCCGCCGTCGAAGCGCTGAACGGTCCGCAGGACTTCATCGCCGAGAACAACGCCAGGTTCGTGGCGCGCCGGGATCTCGTCGTCTCGATGCTCAATCAGGCCAAGGGCATCTCGTGTCCCACGCCGCAAGGCGCATTTTATGTTTATCCCTCGTGCGCGGGCACGATCGGCAAGACAACGCCGAAGGGCACGGTCATCAAGACGGATGAGGACTTCGTGACCGCACTTCTGGAAGAGGAAGGCGTGGCCGTGGTCCATGGCGCCGCGTTCGCGGGCAGCCCGGCGTTCCGCATCTCGTATGCCGCCTCGACGCGAAAGCCTCACGGAAGCCTGCACGCGCATTCAGCGGTTTTGTGGGAATTTGCGTTAAGCGGGTAAGCTCGGCGCGCAGGACATCGCATCAAAGGGCGCCCGCTGCGGCGCCCTTTTTTCGTCCCACGTATTGTGTCACGGGAACCGCCCGCCGAGGGCCCAGATGCCGCCGAAGACAATGAGTGCGGCCACGGCCAGCAGTATGAGTGCGCGCGCGACCGGCTGCCCGGGCTCTTGAGGGTTTTCGGTGGCATCTTCGTAGGCGGCGGCGGGCTTCTGGCCGGTGACCATGGCCGGTATGAGCGGGTCCTTCTTCAGCACGCCATAAAGGACGTTGGCCGCCACGTGCAGGCCGATGAGCACCAGCAGCACAGGCTCGAACAAATAGCGGTGCCAGCCGGTGGCCACTTTCGCCAGTTCGTTGCCGGCGAGACGATAAAGGGGCCCCGTCGCCAAGTCATTGTCCTCCACCGCGAACAGACCGAGCGCGCCGATCGTCCCAGTGACGGCGAGCAGCGCCAGGACCATGTAGGCGCCGAGCGGATTGTGTCCGAGGAACCGGCGCGGCTGGCCCTGGATCAGATCCCGTCCATAGGCGGCCGCCGCCCACGGGCTGCGAACGAACGCGTTGAAGCGGACGTTGCGCGGGCCCGCGATGCCCCAGAGAAGGCGCCAGACGATAACGGTGAGCAACGCCAGTCCGTTCCACCGGTGCCAGACGAGACGTGGATCGTCGAACGTCTCGGAGAACTCGAAACTCACCCACGCGCACAGAACCAGCGCGACCAGCGTCCAATGGAAGATGCGGGTCGGCAGGTCCCAGGCGCGGACCGCCGGCGACGGGGCTGCGGACGTCTCGGGCGTCACGATCAGTCCTTGGGCTTGCGGTACTTCTTGTGGCAGCTGCCGCAATTGCCCATCACCTTCGGCCATTCCTCCTGGAATGTATCCTCGTCAATAATCGAGGTCTCTGCCGCCTTGGCGGCGTCCGCGAGCTTCTGGAAGCGTTCCTCAAGATCCGCCTTGTTCTCCCAGATGACCGGCAGCGCCTCGGTCTTCTCACCTTCCCTACTGTCGTCGGGGAAGAGGGCTGCCTGCAACGGCGCCTTCTCCTGGAACACCTTGATGGCGTTCTTGACGGCGGCGAGATCGAAGTCGGCCTCGCCCTTGAGCATCGCGCCCGTGGGCTTGGCGGCGTCGCCCATCGCCTTGAAGTTGGCCTTGCGCTCCTTGATCACGGCGGCGTTCTGGGCCAAAGCGGCACCGCCAATTGCGGCCAGGGCTGTTAGAGCGGTCACAGACGTCAAAACAGCGGCGGCAAAATTGCGTGCAGACGATCGGCGCATCAGGCAACTCCCGGATTGTTCGATCCGGCGGATGGTCCGCCGACGGTGCAAAAGCTGGCATTGGCGAGCTTCTCCGTCAACGCAGGCAAATGCATGGCAGATTACCCGGACACCGCTTGCCGGTATCCGGGTGAATGAACCCTGGAAAATTCAGTGGAATGCCAAGGTCCTACGAGCAGGCGCTTAGGCGTGGGCGCGGCCGTGGTACCAGTTGGTGACGGCATCGCGCATGGCCGTGACCGGATTCGCCGACTGACCGGCCCACGTCCTCAGCCGATGGAGCGCGGAGGTATCTGCACTGGCGGATTGCTCGGAGCCGGCATCGGCAGGCGCGTCGGCCTCCGGTCCGGCGTCAAACGCGTCCTGGGGCGGGATCATGGAATACCCGGCTGCGCGGGCCATCGCCATCAGTCGATCGTCGGTCATGATACGTCTACCCCGCAACACCACGATACCCTCCCGCTTGCGGGCGATTTTCCAAACCGGGCGACCGGAGCGAGGAAAAATACCCAACAATGCTCAATTCAATCTTTGATGCGGCAAAGCCGCACGTCAAGATTAAACAGCGCGAATTCTTTCAAAATGCTTTCGAATTCCGCTGACTTGTTTCGCGGCGCAATATTCGAATGCCTGAAAATTGAATTTCACGCTGCACTGCAAGATGATCGCCCTGCAGTATCGACAGAACGCCAGCCCGGGGACTGGCGTTCCTTAGCCCTGAGAGTTTTTTGCATGAACGCGCCATAGGCTCTTGTCATGCGGGCGTCACGGCGCGAGCATGAGACGTCGCGCTCCTGTGTGAGGTGCGGAGGTTGCGCGACACGCGCCTACCCATGCGCCTCGAAACCGCCACCGGCTGCAAAGCCGGTCAAATAATGCGGAACAGGAGGAAACCATGGGGACTTCCGATGGCCCACGCGAGGGCCACGTATCGGGCCGCAGCTCCCGCTGCATCGCACTGGTAGGCCCGTATCTCTCCGGCAAGACGACGCTGCTCGAAGCCATCCTCGCCCGAACGGGCGCCATCACAAGACAAGGTAAGGTCGCCGAAAAGAACACGATCGGCGACGCCTCTCCCGAAGCCCGCGACCACGGTATGAGCGTTTCCCTGAACGCTGCCGACATTTCATTCCTCGACGACACCTTCACCTTCATCGATTGTCCAGGATCCATCGAATTCCAGCACGAGGGCGCATTGGCCCTCAACGCGGTGGATGCGGCGGTCGTCGTGTCAGAGCCTGACCCCAAGCGCGTGCCCGCCCTGCAGGTGATCCTGAAAGGCCTCGAAGACCGAGGCATTCCCCACTTCCTGTTCCTCAACAAGATCGATAGCTTCTCGACCCCCGTGCGCGACATCATCCCGATGCTGCAGCCCGCGTCCACCAAGCCTCTCGTGCTGCGCCAGATTCCCATCTGGGAGAACGGCGTCGCGACCGGCTTCATCGATCTCGCCTCCGAGCGGGCCTATGTCTATCGCGAGCATGCGCCGAGCGAGATCGTCGAATTGCCCGGCACGGCTGCAGCGCGCGAAAAAGAAGCGCGCTTCCGCATGCTGGAACAACTCGCCGATTACGACGACGAACTGATGGAGCAATTGCTCTCCGATATGGAGCCACCCAACGACCGGGTGTTCAACGATCTGTCGGCGGACCTGCGCCAGGGCCTCATCTGCCCGGTTCTGCTCGGCTCGGCGGAGAACGGCAACGGCATTCTGCGGCTTCTGAAGGCGCTGCGCCATGAGGTGCCGTTCGTCGCTGAGACTGCAAAACGCCTTGGTGTCGGAAGCACAAAGAATGCTGCCTACGTGATGAAGTCCATGTACACCGGCCATGGCGGTAAACTCTCCCTCGCCAGGGTACTTGCCGGCGACCTGGCAGACGGTGCCACACTGACCGGACCGTCCGGATCGCATGAGCGCGCGGCGGGCATCTTTACGCTACGCGGCGAGGAACCTGTGAAGCGCAACGGCGCGAAGGCAGGTGACACAGTTGCGTTGGGCCGGCTGGATACCATTCGCACCGGTGACACCGTTACGACCGAAAAATCCCCTATCGCGCAAATCTCTGCCCCGCCGCCGCCCGAGCCTGTCCTGACGTCCGCCATCGGATTGAAGGATCGCAAGGACGAGGTGAAACTGTCAGCGGCGCTGGCCAAGCTGGTCGAGGAGGACCCTTCGCTCATCGTCGTGCACGCCGCCGACACGCACCAGACGTTGCTCAGAGGGCAGGGCGAGATGCACCTGCGTGTCGCGTTTGAGCGGCTGGCCCGCAAGCATGGCATCGAGGTGGAACGGCTCAAAGCGCAAGTGCCCTACAAGGAGACGATCCGCAAATCGGTTGAGGTGCGCGGGCGGCATAAGAAGCAGTCGGGCGGTCATGGCCAGTTCGGCGACGTGGTGGTGACGATCGAGCCGCTGCCACGCGGCACGGGCTTCGTGTTCAAGGAGAAGATTACGGGCGGCGTGGTGCCCAAGCAGTTCATCCCATCGGTAGAGATCGGCGTGGAGGATTACTTGAAATCCGGGCCGCTCGGCTTTCCCGTCGTGGATGTCGGGGTGACACTGACGGACGGCTCCTACCATACGGTGGACAGCTCCGACATGGCGTTCCGGCAGGCAGGCCGCCTTGCCATGAGCGAGGGTATGCCGAACTGCCAGCCCGTCTTGCTGGAGCCGGTCAACCACGTCGAAATCGCCGTACCGTCGGATGCAACGGCGCGCGTCAATGCGATCATCTCGTCGCGGCGCGGTCAGATCCTGGGCTTCGATGCCCGCGATGGCTGGCCGGGCTGGGATCTCGTCACAGCTCAGATCCCGGCGTCGGAGATGGAGGATCTGATCGTCGAGTTGCGCTCGGCGACGGCGGGTGTCGGCACGTATTCGTCGCGCTTCGATCATCTGGCCGAGCTTGTCGGGCGATTGGCAGATCAGGTTCTCGCGGCTCATAATCAGGCCGCCGCGTAGAGGATCCCGCGTTACGAGAGGTCCCCACGTCATCGGCGCGATAGCCGGGGGCGCAGAACTGACAGACGAGGCAGACTTGACAGTCGATTCTGTCGGGCCTGCGCTGCCCGGTATTGCCGCCGTGACGCGGATAAACGGCTTGGTCCGCAGACGGACGATCACATCCGCCACGCCGTGCGTCTGCATCTTGTGACCTATGTGTCGCAGAAC
Organism: uncultured Alphaproteobacteria bacterium; assembly: GCA_963786675.1. Taxonomy (GTDB): domain Bacteria; phylum Pseudomonadota; class Alphaproteobacteria; order Rhizobiales; family Hyphomicrobiaceae; genus JAGVSR01. The sequence continues at coordinate 244,509 of CAWAZY010000005.1, forward strand.
GTGTGCCCTGGAACTCGATTTAGTGTGTTAAACTAGATAATGCTTGAAAACACACCCCCCCAGCCGCTTCAATTCGAGGACGACCTTGAAATTCCGGTCGGCGAGCGCAAGACCGTGGCCACGCTGCTGGCTGAGGATTGCCGTTGGCCCTTCGGCGACCCGACGCAGAATGATTTCCATTTCTGCGGCCGGCCGCACGCGGATGGCAGTCCGTATTGCGCGTTCCACATGCGCAGGGCTTTCCAAACCGCGCGCCCCCGCGGTGCGGTCCTGAAGTTGCGCATCGCCTAGGCTGGTCTTCCGTCCCGGCACACGTCCCCGAAGCGGCCTTCCCAGCGTTGTCGCCCGCTTCGGCCCATCAGCCGTTCCGGCCTGGACGTGTTTGCGTCACTTATACGGTTCGATCGGACAAAGACCTTGATATCTGCCCAGCCAATCTGGGCAGTTCTCCCGGCTGCTCAGTCTGGCTGGGACGCCCTGGAGCTGTCCAACTGCACAACGTTGCTTTCAGGCCCGTTCACATCTGAAAAGTGCGTAACCTTGTTCGAAATCGCAGACGTAGAGCCATTTATTGTCGAACAATTCGCCATCGCGAACGTAGCCCAGCACGGCGCCCTTGGCGCCACGCCAGAACAGCACCGGCGCGCCCGAGGTGCCGAGCTTTTCCCAATTTGGCTCGATAAACTCGTCCATCGTCTTCCAGTGAACCATGCCGGTGCTCCCTCTGCGACGGCCCCGAATTGCCGCAGGGCCGGCGGCGGCTGACGATGTGTCCGTCGCAACAAGATTCGTTGAATGCCGCCAGCTTACCTCATTGTCACGCCTTTTGATATTGCCCGGGGGCTGGCTTGATCAGAACGGTTCTGCGCGTGGGGCAGCGGTTTTCATCACACAACCGACCCATAGAGAAAATTCGAACCGGAATGGAGAAAACACCTTGGGCAAAGCGTTGGTCTTCTGAGCCATAGTGGACAATGGTCGCAATCAAGCACGCGGGAGCGCTCCGATGACCATCACCATCACCGCCTTTGAACGGTCGCCCGATCGGGGCAGGGGATTGGCGCGCGACATGCGCGTGCGCTGGGCGCTTGAAGAAGTGGGCCAGCCTTACGACGTGCGTCTGCTGTCGTTCAGTGAGATGAAGGAGCCCACGCATCGCTCGCTTCACCCATTCGGGCAGATCCCGAGCTTTGAAGAGGATGACCTCGTCCTGTTTGAATCGGGGGCGATCGTGCTGCGGATCGCGGAGTGTCATGCGGGTCTTCTGCCTGATGATCCCAACGCGAGGTCCCGTGCCATCGCGTGGATGTTTGCCGCCCTGAGTACGGTCGAGCCACCCATTGTCGAACGCGAAATGGCGATGCTCGTGGAGAATGACAAGCACTGGCATCAAGCCCGGCTGCCTCTCCTCAAGGATCGGATTTTTAATCGCTTGAACCAGCTTTCCAACCGCCTCAGCGACGCCAAATGGCTCGATGGAGCATTCAGCGCCGGGGACCTCTTGATGGTGTCGGTGCTGCAGAGATTGAAGGGATCGTCTCTGCTGGAGGGGTATCCGAACCTCGAGTCCTATACGGCCCGCGCCGAAGCGCGGCCCGCCTTCAAGCGTGCGTTCGCCGCTCAATTGGCCGTATTCACCGGCACGCCAACACACAGCTCTTGAGTGTCACGTCCCCGCTCGACGATGGCCTTCCACAGGTGCCGCGGTTCGTGGGCTAAACTTGTGACGAGTTGGTGCGCCGGATCACTACGACACGGCCAGAATTCTGCGCAGACCGAACCGGGCAGCTTCAGCTGCCCGGATTCTTCCCCAGTCAATCCGCGGCTTCCCCCATTTTGAGCTGATAGACGGCGGCCAGCTGCTCGGGGCTTGAGAATTCGAACGGCGAGATCCTGCAACAGGCCGTTCGACAAGCTGTAGATCAGTCCATGCACCGACAGCGGCTGGCCATTGTTCCATGCATTCTGGACAATCGTCGTGTGGCAGACATTCTTGACCTGTTCGACGACATTGAGCTCGCACAGGCGGTCGCCGCGCGCCTTCATATCCGCAATTTGATCGAGTTCTTCGTGGTGGCGGACGTAAATGTCCTTGATGTTGCGCAGCCAGTTGTCGATGAGGCCGAAGTGACGTGTACCGCAGGCCGCATGCACGCCACCGCAGCTGTAGTGACCGCACACGATGATGTGCTCGATCTTGAGAACTTCGACGGCGAATTGCATCACCGAGAGGCAACTCATATCCGTGTGTACGACCAGATTGGCGACGTTGCGGTGAACGAAGACCTCGCCCGGCTTCAGCCCCAGGATCTGATTGGCGGACACGCGGCTGTCGGAGCAGCCGATCCAAAGATACTTCGGTGACTGCTGCTCGGCGAGCCGTTCGAAAAACAGGGGGTCGGCCGCCTGGTTAGACTCCGCCCAATGACGATTGTTCTCAAAGAGCTTCGCGAGTTCCGCCACGTCTTGCCTCCTTAGCAATTGCAATTTTCGCCGTGCGTGGAGCCACCGCAGGTGTCCGGCGCAATCCAACTAGAGGCATATGGCCCTTGCCAACTTGATTGGCTAATTGAATAATGTTTGGAGCAACTATCAAAAATAACAATGCTGGCGGCCCATGCCCAAAAGTCTGATCAATCTGGATGTCGATCTACTACGCACGTTCGTAACGATTGCTCAAGTCGGCAACTTCACACGGGCGGCAGAACGGCTGCTGCGCCAGCAGTCGACGATTTCGCTGCAAATCAAAAGACTCGAAGATGCCCTTGGGCAGCGGCTGCTCGACCGGACGCCACGTTCCGTGTGCCTCACGCCTGAAGGCGAGGCGGTCTTGCGGTACGCCCAGAAAATCCTGGACCTCAATGACGAGGTGGTCTCGCTCGTCGCTCGAGCCGCAGATGCAAGGCAACATCCGGCTGGGCATGCCCGAAGACTTCGCGACGCACCAGATGAGCAATATCCTGTCGCGGTTCGTGCAGGCCTATCCGTCCGTGGCCCTGGAAGTGACTTGCGATCTGACGCTCAACCTTCTTGCGGGTTTCCGGGTGGGAGTTTCGACATCGTTCTGGTCAAACGCGAACAGGGTGCGGGCGCGCACGGTGTGCGCGTCTGGCGTGAACCCCTGGTGTGGGTGTCGGGCCACCACGACTTTATCGCGAGCGACGGACCGCTTCCGCTCGTCGTGTCGCCGGAGCCCTGCGTCTATCGCAAGCGTGCCATTACCGCGCTCAACCGCGCCCGGGTGCGTTGGCGGGTCTCGTACACCTGCGCATCGCTGGCAGGGACGCTGGGGGCCGTGCGGGCGGGGCTTGGGGTCGCGGTTCTCCCGCGCGAAATGGTGCCGCACGGTCTGCATATAACCGATGGCGACCCGCTGCCCTACCTGAAGGACACGGAAATCGCCCTGATGACCGCGCGCGTGCTTGACCCCGCCGGCCACCAAGCTGCGCGATCACATCGTCCGGTGCCTGGGTGATGGGACCGAACAGCCACCGCGCCAAGCATTGCATTTGTAAATCATAGCAGTCAGAAAAATCTATTTTCGAAATAGGCGGCGGCGGCTAGCACCGTTCCTCGGTTTAATTTTGGGCTCGGAGTCAGTCATGTTCGGGCATCGAAAGGTACGGGGGTGAATCATGGCCACGAATTCGATAGTGAATCTGCGACAGGATACCGCATTCATCCACGCCGCCGGCAGAGCCGCTCAAGGACCTCTACGAGATCGGAGAGATCCCGCCGCTCGGGCATGTGCCGAAGAACATGTACGCGTGGGCCATCCGGCGCGAGCGCGAGGGCGAGCCCGACACCGCGATGCAAATCGAGGTCGTGCCGACCTGGGAACTCGATAGCCATGACGTGCTCGTATTGGTGATGGCTGCCGGCATCAACTACAACGGAATTTGGGCGTCCCTTGGCACGCCGGTGTCGATGTTCGACGTTCACAATAGCCCTGTTCACGTCGCCGGATCGGATGCTTCGGGTATCGTCTGGGCAGTTGGATCGGCGGTCAAGCGCTGGAAGGTCGGCGATGAAGTCGTCATTCATTGCAATCAGGACGACGGTGACGACGAGGAATGCAACGGTGGCGACCCGATGTTCTCGCTATCGCAGCGCATCTGGGGATACCAGACGCCGGATGGCTCCTTCTCGCAATTCTGCCGCGTGCAGGACCGCCAGCTACTGCAGCGGCCCAAGCATCTGACCTGGGAAGAGAGTGCCTGCTACACGCTCGTGCTCGCCACGGCCTATCGTATGTTGTTCGGCCATCGGCCACATGTTCTGCGCCCCGGGCATAGCGTGCTCGTGTGGGGCGCTTCTGGGGGCTTGGCTCCATGGCCGTGCAGCTGTGCTCGACGGCTGGGGCCAATGCCATCGGCGTCATTTCGGACAGCGACAAGCGCGACTTCGTTTTGCAGCTGGGCGCGCGCAGCGTCCTCAATCGCAAGGACTTCAATTGCTGGGGCCAGATGCCCAAGGTGGGAACTGAGGCCTATCAAGCCTGGTTCAAGGAAGCGCGGCGCTTCGGCAGCGCCATCTGGGAAACGACTGGCAAGGGCAACAACGTCGATATCGTTTTTGAACACCCGGGAGAATTGACATTTCCCGTGTCCGTCTTCGTGGTGAAGCGCGGGGGCATGGTCGTCACTTGCGCCGGAACGACCGGCTACAATCTGACCCTCGATGCACGTTATCTCTGGATGCATCAGAAGCGGGTGCAGGGATCCCATTTTGCGCATTTGAAGCAGGCGAGCCTCGCCAACAGGCTGGTGATCGAGAGGCGCATCGATCCGTGCATGTCTGAAGTCTACTCTTGGGATCACATTCCCAAGGCGCACATGCAGATGTACCGCAACCAGCACAAGCCGGGGAACATGGCCGCGCTGGTCTGTGCGCCCACGACGGGCCTCAAGACCCTGGAAGATAGCAGGGAAGCCAGCCGGGCACGTTTTGGCTGATAGTCTGTTCCTAACCCTCGTGTGGTCTGCCCCGCACGGGTCTGTAATAGAGGGCCGCCGTCAAAGACGCGCGGCCCTCAATCGTACATGAAGAACGGATTGTTGGGCTTGGAGGCGCTAGAGCTCTTCTTCGGAGATGGGGTGGCTTTGGCGCGGCGCTGAGGCTTTGGCCGTTCCTTTTTTGGCTGGCTGATGGTCGCTTTCGCCGCGTCAGACTTTTCGGCATTGCCGTCTGTACTTGAAGGATTGGCCGCGGCCGTCGGTGCCTCATCCGGCTCGGGCTCGCTGAGATCCGTGTCGGGCTCTGGTTCGGCAAGCGGAGCGGGATCCACCGCCTTGGAGTTGTCACCGAGCGATCCGGTCGTCGCGGGTGGCGGCGCCGTGGCGGGAGTTGCCGCGGCTGTTGCGCTGGCTGGCTGTTCGATGCGGGCTTGTGGTGTGTCGTCCGCTTGGGGAGCGGGGTCGGGCGCCTTGGCGGATTGCGATGGTTTTGGCCCGGCAGGTGCTGAGTCCGGTCCCCGCGATTGCGTTTCCGGCTTTGGCGCGATGCGGACTTCCCGCTCACGCACGAGCTGGCTTTTCAGGCGTGTCGCTTCCGTTTCCGCCGATTGGCGCGCGGTGCGTTCCCGCGACAGTGCCTCACGGATGGTGGCCGCGGTCCGCGAAGCTTCGCGCCGCGCATGCGCTTCGCGATCCAGCGCGGTTCGCAGAGCGTCCCGTTCGCGGCGCACGTCGTCAATACCGGCGGTTGAGGATTGACGCGCATCCGCCGCGGCAGGCGCTGCGCTGGCTAGCCCCGCGCGCAAAGCGGCGGCGGGTGGCATATCCAGCATGGCGACTGCGGCAACCGAGACGAGCGCCACCGCGGCGACGCCGGCGGCGAGCACCGATTGAACTTTGGTTGGTGGCGGCAGGACTTCGCCATCGCTGCTGCTGGGCGAGGCCCCGCGCGACGCGTCGCTGACGAGCGAGCGCCAGGGCGAGTAGGCGCCGAAGTTCCAGACATGGCCTTCAGGGTCGCGCGCGGCATAGGCCCGGTCGCCCGCTTCGTCGCTGCCGAATTCCAGGACGATTTCCGCGCCGGCGTTCTTGGCGCGCTGGAAATGGGCTTCGACGTCCTCGACCGCGACGTAGCAACTTTGTGTCCCGATGCCTCCGAGTTCATCCGGCTGGCGCAACAGGCTGTCGAGCACCGATTGCCCGACGGGGCCGATCATGAGTAAGCCGTGCCCGTAGGACAGTTCGGCGTAGGCGATCGTGCCGTCAGGATCATGGACCACTGACCGCTGGTCGAAGCCGAACGTCTGCGTCAGCCAATCAATGGCCGCCGCGACGTCCCGGTAGCGGATCAGAGGTACGAGACCAGTCGATGGCATCAAAATTCCTTGCACGCGCAGCTTAGAGTTCGCCCCGTCCCGACGGCGGCAGTCCATGCTCAAGACGCTGCAAGCGCACGCGGCGCGTCCTTCCGGACGCGCTGAAATGATGCGCCGTTACGCGAGAATCGGTCAACGCCCAAGCCCGCTTACTTTGACGGATTGTGACAGCGATGACTAGTGCGTGTGGAACACGGCCCACCGCAGCCTGGGTCAGCTTTGCGGCGACGGCCAGAGCTGTTTGAGGCGGGCATCGCGCCCGCAGCCATTGCGGTAATACCGGTATCTTAGGGGATTTTTCTTATAGTAATTCTGATGATAATTCTCCGCCGCGGTAAATTTCCCGGCCGGCAGGATCGCGACGGCAATCTCGCCCAGGTCGCCCCGGCGACGGGCCAGATCGTCCTTGCTTTTTTGGGCTGCGGCGGCCTGTTCGGGCCCGAACGTGAAGATCGCCGGGCGGTAGGATGCGCCCCGGTCACAGAATTGGCCGCCGCCGTCGAGGAAATCCACGTGGCGCCAGTAGTAGTCCAGAAGGTCCTGGTAGCTGACGCGCTTCGGGTCGAAGCGCACCAGAAGCGCCTCATAGTGGCCAGTGTGATCGCGATAGGACGGGTTGGCGGATTTTCCGCCCGTATAGCCTGAGATTGTCTCGACGACGCCGTCCACCTTGTCGAAATCGCTTTCGGTGCACCAGAAGCAGCCCGAGGCGAAAATCGCTTCGGACAGTCCAGGCGCCGCTGGCTTCAACGGCAACTGGGTCTGATCGTTCTGTTCATCCGCGCGCAATTCCATTGGCCCCGTCGCAAGCGTCACGGCAAATGCTGCCAGAAGCGCAATGATCAAGGACAGCGTCGCGGCGCGCGTCATGGGGCAAGGTCTCCGTTGATTGGGGCCAAAACGTCCTACAGCAGAGCTGGCCGTCAGGTGCCCTGCTTCCCACCCTCCGCGGGCACGAACGTCATGGCGACGCCATTCATGCAGTAGCGCTTGCCGGTGGGTGCTGGACCGTCATCGAAGACATGGCCGAGATGGCCGCCGCACCGGCTGCAATGAATTTCCGTTCGCGGGTAGATCAACTTGAAGTCGGTCGATGACCCCACGGCGTTCTCGATCGGCTGATAGAAACTCGGCCAGCCGGTACCGCTGTCGAACTTCGTTTCCGATGTGAACAGGGCTTGGTTACAGCCCGCGCAGTGGTAGGTGCCCGGCGCGTAGGTCTTGTCGAGTGGGCTGGTGCCAGCGCGCTCGGTGCCATGACGGCGCAGGACCTGATACTGCTCAGGGGTCAGAATGGCCTTCCACTCGGCTTCGGTCTTGGTCACCTCGAATGTCTCCTTGTCGCTGGCGGCCTTTGCTCCGGTCCGGATGCCCGACATGCCCGTCGCACCGGCCAGGGCGCCGGCCAGAGAAAGTCCGGCAAAGGTGAATGTGCGTCGGTCGAGCATGGATCAGGCTCCAGGAACGGGTTGGGTCGCACGGCCCGCGCATCGGGCCGCCGGCTGTCCTTCATGGTGCAACATACGCAAGAAACTGGGCGAAAGTTTCGAGACCGCACGGATTCTTCCCCATCTCCTCAGTCTATGCCGGGAAGGAGGCGCTCCAGAACAATCTCGCCGGTCGTGATCCGGCAGACCGCGGCCAGGGCTTCCACGCCCGCCGCGCGGGCTGAAATCAGCGCCGCCGCGTACTTTGGGTCGATATCGCCGGCAATGGCGAAGCGCTCCACGTCCCCCCGCTGGATCAGATACACCATGACCGCGCGATGCCCCTCCGCGACCATGGCGGTCAATTCCTCCAGGTGCTTCACGCCGCGCTCGGTCTTGCTGTCGGGAAACTCCGCCAGCCCCTTGCTGCGTAGCAGGTGGACATTCTTGATCTCGACGTAGGCGAGGCCCTTCTGCGGATCTTCCAGCAGGAGATCGATCCGGCTCGATTGGCCGTACTTCACTTCGCGGCGCAGGCTGGCGTAGCCGGCCAGCGGCGGAATGCGGTCTGCGGCTATGGCTTCGGCAACCACCGCATTGGGATGGCCGGTATTGATGCCGACCAGCGTCTTCGTGCGGCCCTGGGCAAGCTCGACGAGTTCCAGCGTATGGCGGTATTTTCGCGTGGGACTATCGCTTTCGGACAGCCAGACGGTCAGGCCCGGATCGCACAGCCCCTGCATTGACCCCGTGTTGGGACAGGTGGCCGTGACGGCGGTGCCGTCGTCGAGGGTCACATCGGCGAGGAACCGCTTGTAGCGCTTGTCCAGCCGGGCGCGCAGAAGGGGCGTTTTGAACTGCATAGGGCGTGGCATAGAGGTACAGGGAAGGGTGCGGCAACAGATTTCTCGTTATACTGCGCACGCTTCCGGTGCGGGCGCGCACGTCGACGCTGCCCGATGCGCGCCCGTTCCAGACGCACCACATCGCAACAGGCCAGACGTACCGTGAGCATGACATCCACAGTGACCGCCGCTCTGCTCGTGATCGGGGACGAGATCTTGTCGGGGCGGACCAAGGACCGGAACATCGGCACCATTGCCGACCGGATGACGGAAATCGGCATCGCCTTGAAAGAGGTCCGGGTGGTCGCCGACGACGAGGCGGCGATCATCGAAGCCGTGAACGCGCTGCGGTCCCGTTACACGTATCTTTTCACAACCGGCGGCATCGGTCCGACCCACGATGACATCACGGCGGGTAGCATCGCCAAGGCTTTCGGCGTTGGCATTGATGTCGATCCGCGTGCCGTTGCCATCATGAAGCCGGCCTACGAAAAGCGCGGGATCGAACTCAACGCGGCGCGCATGCGCATGGCGCGCATCCCTGAGGGCGCCGACTTGCTGGTCAACGAAGTGTCGGTCGCGCCCGGCTTCAAGATGGGCAACGTGTTCGTCATGGCCGGCGTACCGGCCATCATGGAGTCGATGCTCTCCTGCGCCATCCCGCATCTCCAAACCGGTGCGCGCGTTCTGTCCCGCTCCATCATCGTCCAGCATGCCGAAGGGGAGATCGCCGAACTGCTCGGCGCGCATCAGGCGGCATGGCCGTCGGTCGCCATGGGCAGCTATCCGGCGTTCAAGGACGGTCAATATTCGACGGACCTCGTGCTGCGGTCCGGCGATGACACTGCTCTGACACAAGCTGCGCGGGAACTGCGCGAAAAGTTGGAAGCGGCGGGCTATAAATACAATATATAAAACAACAACTTGCATTAATTCATTGAAGAACTTTTGAACGTCGTTCGTCAATACGGCGCGCGACGGTTTGGGAACTCCCTCAGGCCCGTGGGGTTTGCTCAGTTGCGGCCCAGTTAAGGACGGTGACGCGACGGAGAGCGGGGGCGCTCTGTCCACCAGGTCCGCTAGGTTCAACGGGTGGGAGTGCCCCTATGATCGGTCTGAAGTTTGCAGCGTCCGCTGGACGCCGCCGTGCCGCGCACGCGATTTTTTCCAAATTGCTTTCGACGATCGCTGCCGCGCTGCCAGTCGTCGTTGTGGCCGGCTCTGCGAGCCTCGTCGTGGGCATGGACAGTGCCGAGGCCAAGGGGCCTGGCCGCACCTACTGCTTCTACAAAACCTGCCACCGCGTGAAGACGATTGCGGAAACGAAAGCACTGATCGGCCGCGATATGACGCTGACCGCCTCGTTCTACGACAGCTGCAAGAAGGACAAGTTCAACCCCTGCGGTCTGACGTCGTCGGGAGCGCGTTTCGAACCGGGTCGCGCCGACAACGCAGCCAGTCCTATTCTTCCCGACGGAACCGTGGCGCTCGTCTGGTCGGACGCGACGGGCGAAGCCGTCGTCCTGCGCATCAACAATGCCGGGCCCTACTGGGGCGACCGCAAGCTCGATCTGTCGCGCGCGGCGGCCCAGAAGCTTGGCGTTAAAGGTGTCGGCAAGGTGAAGCTGCGCGTCCTGAAGGCGCCGACCGACGCTGAAGCCCGCTATGTGAAGAATTGCGTGTATGAGGCCGTGCCGGGTCCCATCGGCAAATTCGCCAGTCTCGATGCGGCGCATGGCGCCATGTCGGTGATGGTGGCCATGGGGCTGCCGTCGACCAAGGGCCTCGCCGGTGCCACCGGAGCGCCCGCTATCGCACTTGCTGCCAATGGCGCCGCGGAGAGCGTCGATCCGGCCTCGGATCTCACCGTGGCCTTCAAGTCGCCCATCGTGCCGCGCTTTGACGTGCCCGATGGCGGTTTCAAGTCCGCGCTCTTGGCGCAGGTTGACGTGGAAGGCCGGCTGCGCGCGTCCGCCAATGTGGCCACCGCGTCACCGGTTGCTCTGACGCGTGAGGCGTCCATCGATGCGCGTCCGCTTGCAGCCAGCGTGACACCGGTCGCGGCGGCGCAAGCCGTCACGGCTGTCGCGCCCCCGCGCCGTTCCCTTCAATCCGAGCCGCTGTCCGGTAAGACCATCCGATCCGCCGATGTCGCGCCGGTCAAGGCGGAAACAGCACCGGCCCCGGTGCGGGCCAAGCCGAAGGCACGTAGTGCGAAGGCGGCCGTAGAAACACCAAAGCCCGTTCGCCGCGCGGCCAAGCGTTCTGAGAAGGCAAAGACACAAATGCCCGCCACGGCGGCACGTGTCACGGCGACCCGCAAGCCGACCGTCAGCCAGCAGCCATCCACGAAGATGCGGTCGGCGCGCGCGCGGCACGAGGCCGAGACGGGTGAGATCCGCGTCGGGTTCACCACCTACGCCGAAGAGCGCTACCGCAAGCCGGCGAAGGTCGCGGGACTTCGCAAGGCGAAGACCACCAAGACCGCCAAGGGAGGCGCCAAGATCACGCCGCCGCCCGCCACGGCCCTTGCCGCGGGTCAACCCGGGCCTTCGCGCGTGAAGCGCGCCCAGTTGCCGAAATCGCACGGCCGTTCCGCCGCGCTCAAGAAGGCCGGTGGCTGGCAGTCGTCGGCGATCCTGGAACGTTCCCTACGATCGTCCGATGGCAACGACGTCGATACGCATTCTCGGACCCGCGCCGCGGATCCCGGCCGGTGAGTTGCTGGATGAGCGCGACGACCAGCGTGGGCCCGTCATGCGGACCCAACCGTCGGCGCTCGTTTAACAAGATGAGCGGACGGCGCCGTCAGACCGGCAAGGGGCCAAGCTTGGTCGAAAGCGCGGCTTCACCGTCTTCCGCGAGCGGGGTCTCGCCGGGCAGGATGTCGCTTTCCGGCGCGTCTTCGCTGAACAGATCGTAATGGACTTCGAGCGTATCGAGGAACATTGCGACGAGGTCGAGCAGCGTCCCGAGCCGGATTCGGTGGGCGACAAGAAATTCTTCCGTCACGGGTAAGGGCTGACCTTCCGGCGGTTGCGCGGCATCGTCCGCCAATAGCCCGCGCGAGCGCAGAAACGCCAGGGTCCCGCCCCCGGTCTCGAAATCCTGTCCCGCCTGATCGCCAAAATCGGCAACGGCCTCGATCAGAATTGCCGTGCCGGCATTGTAGAGCCGTGCGACGGCGCCAAAGCGTGTGTCACGGTGCGCGACGTCCTCGGCGCGCTCGCGCGACTTGAGGATGCGCGCGATGAGAACCTGCTCCAGCATCCGCACCGCCTCGAACGCGGCGCGCTCCTTGGCCCGCGTACGGGCGATGTCCTCACCATCGCGCGTTTCCCCGCCGTGCCATGAGAGGCGCGACGCCAACAGATCCTCGCCCGCGGCGAGCGCGGCATCGAGATTGTCGGCCAAGAGATAAACGTTCGGTGGAATATAAGGCATCGGCACTGTCATGGATGAGGACCTTGGCACACGCCAAACCTGCTCCGCCCATGCACACGCAAGGCGAACAAGTTCCTGGGACATTGCCTGATTTGTGCGAACGGCACCCGCGGCGATTGGGGGCTGTTGAGAGGCCGTGGACGGGGCGGGGAAAACCGGGCGCGCGTGCAGACCGCAGCGGCCCCGCCCAACGCCCGTTCTTCCGCTGTCCCTAGGCGTCGGCCTTCGATTTGCGCGGCCGCGGGCTTTTTGGCGGCTGGCCTTTTTGGCCTTGGCCTTCGCCTTGCTCGCCGCCGTGCCAGCCCCGGTCTTTGCCGCCCCGGACTTCGCCGTCTTCGGCGCCGCCTTCTTAGCGGCGGCCTTGCGCGTGGGCTTCTTGCCGCCACCTTTGGCGATGCGTTCCGACAGCAGACGGATGGCTTCGTCCACGGTCAGGTTCGCCGGTTCGATACCCTTGGGCACCGTCGCGTTGACCTTGTTGTGGCTGACGTAGGGGCCGTACTTGCCGTCGAGCACCTCGATCTTGCCGCCCTCTTGCGGGTGCTCGCCGAGATCCTTCAGAACAGTCTTCTTGGCAGCCCCACGGCCAAAGCGGCCGCCACCTTTGCCGGCCCGCTTGTCGGCCAGCACCGTCACCGCGCGATTGACGCCGATGGTGAAGAGATCCTCGACATTGTCGATGTTCGCGTATGTGCCGTCATGCAGGACGAACGGCCCGTAGCGGCCGAGCCCGGCCATGATCGGGGTGCTGGTTTCTGGATGCATGCCGACTTCGCGCGGCAGCGACAGGAGTTGGAGCGCACGTTCCAGGTCGATCGTCGCAGCATCGATGCCCTTGGGGATCGACGACCGCTTCGGCTTCTCCTCCTTGGAGCCCTCGCCGAGCTGAAGGTATGTGCCGAAGCGCCCGTTCTTGATGACCACCGGCAGGCCCGTATCGGGATCGAAGCCCAGTTCGCGCTCTTCCGCGCCATTTTCGCCGCCGGTTGCAAGCTGGCGCGTGTAGGTGCATTCGGGGTAGTTGCCGCAGCCGACGAAGGGGCCGAACTTGCTGGGCTTCAGGCTCAGCCGTCCGGTGGCGCATTTCGGGCAGGCGCGCGGATCGGAGCCGTCGCCCTTGTCGGGGAAGATGTGCGGCCCCAGCATGTCGTTCAGCGCTTCCATCACGTCGCCGACGCGCAGATCCTTGATCTCGTCGATGGAGCCGGTGAAGTCGCGCCAGAACTCGCGCAGCATGTCTTTCCAGTTGAGCTTGTTGTCCGAGATGAGGTCGAGCTTCTCTTCCAGGCCCGCCGTGTAGTCGAATTCGACGTACTTCTTGAAGAAGCTCTCCAGGAACGCCGTGACGAGCCGGCCCTTGTCGTCGGGAACGAGGCGCTTCTTGTCGATCTTCACGTAGCCGCGGTCGACCAGCGTCGCCATGGTGGACGCGTAGGTCGACGGCCGCCCGATGCCGAGTTCTTCCATGCGCTTCACGAGCGTGGCTTCGGAAAAGCGCGGCGGCGGCTGGGTGAAATGCTGCTCAGGTTCGATCGCGGTGTCGGTGACGGTATCGCCCTCGGCCAACTGCGGCAGGCGGCGGCTATCCTCGTCGTCCTCGGCGTGGTCGTCCTTGCCCTTCTCGATGGTGCGAATGCGGTCGTCGCGGCCTTCTTCGTAGACCTTGAGGAAGCCGTCGAAGTTGATGATCGAGCCGGTGGCGCGCATCATGTACGCCTTGCCGTCGCGGCCTTTGACGTCGATGTCGGCGCTGGTCTGCTCGAGTTCGGCGGACGCCATCTGGCTCGCCATGGTCCGCCGCCAGATGAGTTCGTAAAGGGCCGACTGATCGCGGTCGAGATAGCGGGCGACGTCCTTGGGGCGGCGCGCCGGATCCGTCGGCCGTATGGCTTCGTGCGCTTCCTGGGCGTTCTTGGCCTTGGTCTTGTACTCGCGGATGAAGGGCGCGACGTACTTCTGCGAATATTCGCGCGCGATCATGCCCCGGATGGAATTCAACGCTTCGGGGATAATGGTGACGCCGTCGGTTCGCATGTAGGTGATGAGGCCGATCGTCTCGCCGCCGATGTCCACGCCTTCATAGAGGCGCTGGGCAATCTGCATGGTCTGCTTGGCGGAGAAGCCGAGCTTGCGCGAGGCATCCATTTGCAGCGTCGAGGTCATGAACGGCGCGTAGGGGTTGCGCTTGGCCGCTTTCTTCTCCAGCCGCGAGACCCTGAATGCGCCCTTCTCGATGGCCTTGACGATGGCGCGGGCGGTGTCTCCGTCCTTGATGTCGAGCTTCTTCAGCGTGGTGCCGTCGATGGCGGCGAGGCGTGCGGGAAAGGACTCGCCCTTCGCGGTCGCCATGGTCGCCTCGATGGACCAGTATTCTTCCGTACGGAAGGCTTCGATCTCGGCTTCGCGGTCGCAGACGAGGCGCAGCGCCACGGACTGGACGCGGCCGGCCGAGCGGGCGCCCGGCAGTTTGCGCCACAGCACCGGCGACAGCGTGAAGCCGACGAGATAGTCGAGCGCGCGGCGCGCCAGATAGGCGGAGACCAGCGGTTCGTCGATGCGGCGGGGCTCGCTGAGCGCGGCAAGGATCGCGGGCTTCGTCACCGCGTTGAAGGCGACGCGTTCGATCTCGAGGTCCTTCTTCAGGGCCTTCTTTGCGCCCAGCACCTCCAGGAGGTGCCAGGAAATGGCCTCGCCCTCGCGATCAGGGTCGGTGGCCAGGATCAGTTTGTCGGCCGTCTTCACCGCGTCGGCGATTTCCTTCATGACCTTGCGGCCACGCGGATCGCTGTCGTCCCACTGCATCTCGGAAGTCGTGGTCAGGCTCCACCGAGCCGTTCTTGGCGGCAGGTCGCGGACATGGCCGTAAGAGGCGATGACCTTGTAATTGTCTCCCAGGTACTTGTTGATGGTCTTGGCCTTGGCGGCGGATTCGACGATCAGGACGTTCATGTCGTGCTTTCATGTTGCTGCGGCTTCCGGAGCCACAAAGACGCCGGCCGCAGGTCGATAGGGAGACAATCTGTGGTTGCAACACACCCGGCGTCCGGGGCGCGGAACATGTGTGATGCCGCGGTCGCTGTCAAACCGGGGTGGTGCCGCATGGGGAGGTACAGGCGCCCCACGGCGGTGAATCGAGGGGGGTGAACTGCCGGCTAAGCGCCTCAGGTTTGGGAAGTTTTCTTGGCGCCAGCGGTCGCATGCGCCGCATGCAGATCGGCGACCGCTGCAACCAAATGATCGTAATGGTGGATGATCCGGTCGGGGCTGAATGCGGTCACCGGCTCCTGAGTGTAGCCGAAACTGACCGCGACGACGGGTATGCCGGCGGCCTTTGCGGTTGCAATGTCGACGTCGCTGTCGCCGACCATCACGGCGCGGTCCACTGAGCCGCCGGCCAGCCGGATGGCGCCGGTCAAATGGTCCGGATGCGGCTTGTGTACCGGGAAGGTATCGCGTCCCGCCAGCGCGCTGAACAGCGGTGCGAGGTCGAGCGCATCGAGCAGGTTGCGGGACAGACTTTCGCGCTTGTTGGTGCACACAGCCAGGATCGCACCCGCCGCGCGCAAGCTGTGCGCGGCCTCAACCACGCCGGGATACGGCCGGCTTTCGCGGGCGATGTTGACTTCATAGTAGGCGATGAACTGGGCCAGGAGCCGGTCGACCTCCGCCTCCGGCCAGTCAACTTTCGCCTCCGGCCAGTCAACCTTCGCCTCCGGCTTGTGGGCCTGCGAGACCGCAAGGGCTTCCACGATCATGCGCCGTGCCCCGAAGCTGATCCACGGGCGCAGCGATGTGCGCCGCGACCGGCGGCAGATCGATCCCGGCCAGCGCATGGTTGGTCGCGGCGACGAGGTCGGGGGCGGTGTCGACGAGAATCCCGTCGAGGTCGAAGACGACCGTCAAGTTCTGCATGGACCCGGCCTATACCATCGCCCGTGCCCCGTTCCAGCACAAAACACCGGGCCAGAGGGGCGGATCGGCGCCCGCTTGGCCCAGAAACGCGGCAGAGACGTCAATTTTCCGCCAGCCAGGCCGGTCTCCCGTGCTAGGGAACGGGTTCAAACCGGTACCTCCAACGCAGGGGAAGAGTTGGGATGACCTCCGACACGATGAAAACAGCCGCGGCTGTGCGAGCGCTTGCGTTCGTCGAGTCCGGCATGAAGCTGGGACTAGGCACGGGATCGACCGCGGCACTCTTTGTCAGTCTCCTCGGCCAGGAGATCCAGAAGGGCCTCGATGTCCTGTGCGTGCCGACGTCCGACGCCACACGGCGCCAGGCCGAGAAACTCGGCATACCTCTGACGACCTTGGATGAAGTTCCCTTTCTCGATCTGACGGTCGACGGCGCCGATGAAATCGACAGCGAGCTTCGGCTGATCAAGGGCGGCGGCGGCGCGCTTCTGCGCGAAAAAATCGTCGCCACCGCGTCGGACCGCATGATCGTCATTGCCGATGAAAGCAAGGTTGTGGCCACGCTGGGCGCGTTCGCACTGCCGGTCGAAGTCGTCTCCTTCGGCCTGATGGCCACGCGCAACATGATCGAGATGCTGGCGGCGGATGCCGGCTGCCAGGGCGACATTCGCTTGCGCCGCGCCGGCAACGGCGACGTGTTCAAGACCGACAGCGGCAACTGTATTTTCGATTGTCACTTCGGGCGCATTGAGGACCCGGAGTCGCTCGACGAAGCCTTGAAATTTATTCCCGGCGTGGTCGAGAATGGATTGTTCCTCGGCATCGCGGACGCGGCCATCATCGGAGGCCGTGAGGGTGTCACGGTGCTCTCGGCGTCGTATGGCGAAGAGGCCGAGGCGGGTTAGATCCTGCGTCGAAACTGATTTCTGACGCAGCGGCCAAGCGATGAGGGAGACGTGACGATGTCGGGCATTCGCTCAGCTGTCCGCGCGGGCTTCATGGTTGCAGCTTGCCTGTGCGCGTTGTCCGCGCGGGCCGAACCGGCAACGCCCGCATCTGATCCCGCGCGGATCGCGGCGGCACGCGACCTGATGGACGCGACCGGGGTCACGCAGCAGCTCGACACCATGATCGACGTGATGAAACAGGGCTTCGCGACGGGCGCTCAGGCGGACACGAATGCGGCCGGCAAGCAGGCGAGTGCCGAGTTCGACGCGCGCTTGGCGACGTTCATGAGCTACAAGGCGAACATGATCGATGACTTCGCCACGCTTTATGCCGAGACTTTTACTGCGGACGAGATGAAGACGATCGCGGATTTCTACCGCTCAGGCCCGGGCGCCAAGTTCGTGCAGGCGATGCCCCAGCTGATGCAAAAGGGATCGGAAATCGGCATGAAGTATTCGCTGCGCGCGCAGACCGGCATGGCCCCGGCCCCGGTGCCCGCCCCCGTCAAGAAGGACTGACGGGCAGCGCATCATGGCGGCATTCGACGTTGATCTTTTTGTCATTGGCGGCGGTTCGGGTGGCGTTCGCGCGGCGCGCATCGCGGCCGGTCATGGCGCGCGCGTGGCGATCGCGGAAGAAAGCCGGTTCGGCGGCACGTGCGTCATCCGGGGCTGCGTGCCCAAAAAGCTCCTCGTCTACGCCAGCCGCTTTGCGGATGATTTCGAAGATGCGGCTGGCTTCGGGTGGACATTGGCGTGGCCTGACTTCGACTGGCCGGCGCTGATCGCGGCGAAGGATGCGGAAATCGCTCGGCTGGAAGCGCTTTACCGGCAGGGTCAGGAAAATGCAGGCGTGCGCATTTTTGATGCCCGCGCCGTCCTCGCGGATGCGCACACGGTGCACTTGGCGGAAGGGCGCACGGTTCGCGCGAAGACGATCCTCATCGCCACGGGTGGCCGGCCGAATGTGGATGACACCCTGCCGGGGGTCGAGCATGTGATCACCTCGGATGAACTGTTCGATTTGCCAGAACTGCCGCGCCGGGTCATCGTGGCCGGCGGCGGGTACATCGCCGTCGAGTTTGCATCCATTCTCGCCGGATTGGGCAGCGCCGTGACCCTCATCTATCGCGGCAACAAGGTGCTACGCGGCTTCGACGGAGGCCTGCGTGACGCACTCATGGAGTCCATGACCGCGCGCGGTATCCGGCTCGTCATGGGCGACGTGTTTGCAAAAATTGAAAAGACGCCGTCCGGTCTCGTTGGCACCACGCGCGGTGGCCACGTGCTCGATGCCGATCAGATCCTGTTCGCCATCGGGCGCTCGCCCAATACGCGCGGGCTGGGCCTGGAGACGGCCGGCGTCGCGACCGACGCGGCGGGGGCAATCATTGTCGATAGTCAGTCGCGCTCCAGCACGCCCAGCATCTTTGCCGTCGGCGACGTGACGAACCGCGTGAACCTGACGCCCGTCGCCATCCGCGAGGGGCATGCCTTCGCCGACACGCAATTCGGCGGCAAACCCTGGTCGGTCGATTACGGCAACATCCCGACGGCAGTCTTCACGACGCCGGAGATCGGCACGGTCGGGCTCTCGGAAGAGGACGCGCGGGCGCGGTCCAGCGCGGTCGACATTTACGAAACCCGCTTCCGGCCCATGCGCAACGTGCTTGCCGGCCGTGCGGCGCGTACCCTCATGAAGCTGGTGGTCGACCGCCCGACGGATCGCGTCCTGGGGGTTCACATCTTCGGTCCGGATGCCGCCGAAATGGTGCAGATGGCGGCCATCGCGCTCAACATGGGGGCCACCAAGGCGGATTTCGATCGCACCATGGCTCTGCATCCGAGCGCGGCAGAAGAGCTTGTCACCTTGCGCGCCAAGCGCTGAGGGGCTTCAAGAAGTCCCGGCAAACGGATGCAGCCCCTGGCGCGGGTCATCAGGATGAATGAGCAACACATGGCACGTCTGGCAGACAAGATCGCGCTCGTCACGGGGGCGGGCAATGGTATCGGGCAGGCGATTGCAACGCGGTTCGGGGCCGAGGGCGCCCACGTTTATGTGACGGATATCGACGGCGAGCGGGCCGGGGCGGTGGCGGCGGACCTCACGGCGCGCGGTTTCAAAGCCGTTCCCGCCACCATGGATGTTTCCAAGGGCCAGGACGTTCTGGCCGTGATGCGGCGCGTGAAGGACGAAAGCGGCCGGCTCGATATTCTGGTGTCGAATGCGGGCCTCAACGTGCGCAGCGATTTCCGGCATCTGTCGGACGCCGATTGGGTGAAGATCCGCGAGGTCAATCTCGATGGCGTCGTGCGCATGGCGCGCGACGGGTTCGAACTGCTGCGCCACGCGCGCGATGGCGGGGCGCTCATCAACGTCGCGTCGATCATGGGACAGAAGGGCCTGCGCCAGTTGGCGGGGTATTCGGCGACCAAGGGGGCGGTCGTGGCCCTGACGCGGGCGCTTGCGGTGGAGTACGCACCGTTCAACATTCGCGTCAATGCGCTGTCGCCGGGCTATGTGGAAACGGCTTTGACCGAGCGCGTGCTGCGCAACCAGATGTTCGAGAAATGGCTGATTGACCGCACGCTGCTGAAGCGGCTGGGAACGGTCGATGACATCGCCAAGGCTGCCCTGTTTTTAGCTAGTGATGACAGCAGCTATATGACGGGCGCGGAACTGGTCGTCGATGGCGGCATGACGGCGGCACTCTGAGCCCGAAACCGGGGCGAACGCCGCAATCTGGCCCCATGGTAATGATGGTGAGGTCCCTCACATGCGGAGGGCTTAGTTACATGCGGTGGACGAAATTCGGCGGGGCGATCATCCCGCTTGCGGTCAGTCTGCTTTTGGCAACGCCAATGGCCGCGGCTGATACCTACGACATCGATCCTGAGCACACGGAAGTCCGCTTCACCTGGGACCACCTGGGCCTGTCGCGCCAGGGAGGGCGGTTCGTCGATGTGAAGGGAACGCTGACGTTTGATCAGCAGCAGCCGGAGCTCAGCACGGTCGAGGTCGAAATTCCGCTTGAGGGCTTGAGAACGGGCGTAGCAAAGCTCGACGAGCATCTCTTGAACTCGCGTGAATTCTTCGATGTGAAGGCGCATCCGTCGATCACCTTCAAGAGTACGGGGGTGCAGATGAAGAGCGACCGCACGGGACAGGTGACGGGCGACCTCGCCATGAACGGCGTCGCACGGCCGGTCGTTCTCGATGTTGTCTGGAACTTTACCGGCGAGCATCCGCTCTCGACCATCAATCCGGTCTATGCCGGAATTTATGCGTCGGGATTTTCGGCAACGACCCAACTGCGCCGCTCGGACTGGGGGCTGACACGGACGATCCCCTTTGTCTCGGACGAGATCCGCATCAGCATCGAGACCGAGTTGCACCGCCGGGCGCTGCCGCTGCCGGTCGAACCCGCCGCCGCGGACCGGCCCGGTGCGGTGATCCCGGTAACGCCGCCGCCCGATCCCGGTCCTGAGGTGCCGCTGCAGATCCCGACCCTGCCGGACGCGACGCCCTGAGTGGGCTAAGCACGCCGCAACGGGCAGCGGCACGGTGCTTTGAGAGCCCAAACAGCGTTTTTCATCTGCGACTTTTCTGGTGCCCGGGCAGGCATTGGCCTATATAGAGGGCACAGGACGACAGAGCCGTCTGGGCCGTGACTTGCGTGGGTGTACCTCGCGTGAGTGCGACCCCGGCTTCATATCAGCACGCGGAGTTCACGTATTATGGCCAACTGGTCCCCGGAAAGCTGGCGCACGAAGCCCATCGTGCAGGTGCCTGAGTATCCGGATGCTCAGGTCCTGACGGACGTCGAAAAGCGCATTGCGGACTTCCCGCCTCTGGTTTTTGCCGGTGAGGCGCGCGAGCTCAGAAAGTCGCTGGCCAATGTCGCCAACGGCAACGGCTTCCTGTTGCAGGGCGGCGACTGCGCCGAAAGCTTCCTGGAACATCGCGCCGACAACATTCGCGACTTCTTCCGCGTCTTCCTGCAGATGTCGGTCGTGCTGACCTACGCCGGCGGCAGCCCGGTCGTGAAGGTCGGCCGCATCGCCGGTCAATTCGCCAAGCCGCGCTCGTCGCCCACCGAGAAGAAGGGCGACACGGAGCTGCCGAGCTATCGCGGCGACATCGTCAACGGGCCTGAGTTCACACCGGCGGCGCGCATCCCCGATCCGCAGCGGCAGATCGAAGCCTATCGCCAGTCGGCGGCCACGCTGAACCTCATCCGCGCCTTCGCCACCGGCGGCTACGCGGATCTGGAGCGCGTGCACGCGTGGAACATGGGCTTCGTCAAGGACAGCCCGCAGGGTCATCGCTATCAGGAACTGGCGGATCGCATCACCGAGACGATGGGCTTCATGCGCGCCTGCGGCATCACCAGCGAAAACACGCCGCAGCTGCGCACGACGAGCTTCTACACCAGCCATGAAGCGCTGCTTCTAGGCTACGAGCAGGCGCTGACGCGGCGCGATTCCACCAGCGGTGACTGGTACGCCACCAGCGGCCACATGCTGTGGATCGGCGATCGCACGCGACAGCCGGATCATGCGCATGTCGAGTACTTCCGCGGCATCCGCAATCCGATCGGCCTGAAGTGCGGTCCGTCGCTGGAACCCGATGGTCTGTTGCGTCTCATCGACGTGCTCGATCCCAACAACGAGCCCGGCCGTCTGACGCTGATCTGCCGCTTCGGCCACGACAAGGTGGAAAAGCATCTGCCCAAGCTCATTCGCGCCGTCGAGAAAGCCGGCAAGAAGGTCGTGTGGTCGTGCGATCCCATGCACGGCAATACCATCTCGGCCGCCACCGGCTTCAAGACGCGCCCCTTCGACCGCATCCTCAAGGAGGTGGAAGTCTTCTTCGACGTCCATCGCGCCGAGGGCACGCACGCCGGCGGCATCCATGTCGAGATGACAGGGCAGAACGTCACCGAGTGCACGGGCGGCGCCACCGCGATTATGGAGACGGACTTGCAGGACCGCTACCACACGCACTGCGATCCGCGGCTCAACGCGGATCAGGCCCTGGAACTGGCCTTCCTCGTCGCCGAGCGCATGAAGCTCGAGCGTCAGGCGCGTGCGCAGTCGGCCCCGGAGCAGGCGGCCGAGTAAGCGCTGCCGCTGTGATCTTGTGATCGGTATAACGCAACGCCGCTGCCTATTCGGGTGGCGGCGTTTTACTTGGCGCGATTGACGGCCCAGTAGACGGCGAGAATGCCGCCGACCAGTGCCAGCGCGATGAGCGGCGCTTTCGGATCGCCCGACAACATGCGCATCAACAGAAGTCCAACGCAGAGGATGGCCCCGGCAAGGGGTACGAATGCGGGGATTTCGAATTGTCCCGTTTCCTCGCCTGGCCGGCGCTTGAGCACGTAGAGTGCCGCGTTGACGATGGCGAAAACGAACAGCAGCAGCAGAACGGTCGCTGAGGCGAGTTCAGAAATCGTGCCGGAGAGCATCAGCGGGAGCAGGATCAGAAACAGGATCAGCACCGCGATGTGCGGGGTCTGGCGCACCGGGTGTACACGTCCGACGGGTTCGGGCAGCAGCCCCTGGTTCGACATGCCATACAACATGCGCGAGGCAGTGATGTAATTGACGAGTGCCGTATTGCCGACCGCGAACATGGTGATCGCCGTCATGATGATGGCTGGAAACGCCGGGGCGGCGCGTTCAAGCACGGCGGTGAGCGGAGCAGGGGCGGCGGCCAGTTCCTGATGCGGCACCACGGAGACGGCGCTGATCGCCACCGCAATGTAGAGCACGGTCGCCAGAAGCATGGCCGTGATCAGCGCGATGGGGATGGTGCGGGCCGGGTTCTTCACTTCTTCGGCGACGTTATAGGTATCTTCAAAGCCGATGAAGGCGAAGAATGTGAGGATCGAGCCCTGCAGGACAAGCAGCGCGGTATTCGCGTCGGCAGTTTCCGCGGGAACCTCGAAGTAGTCGACGCTGCCCCAGTAGGACAGGCTGACCGCGATAACGATCAAAAGGCCCGTCGCCTCGACCAGCGTGCAGACGACGTTGACCCACATGGATTCGCGAATTCCCCGGAACACGATCCCCGCCATGATGAGCAGGAAGCCAATGGCCAGGACCTCCAAGGGTAACCGATTGGTGCCCATAAGTTCGGCAAGGTTGGCAGCGAACACGCGAGATTGGGTCGCGACGGAGGTCAGGCCCGAGCAGACGAGGGCGAGACCGACGACGAAGGAAATGAGCGGCAGACCGAAGGCGCGATCGGTGACGAAGGCCGCGCCGCCCGCGCGGGGGTAACGCGATCCGAGCGAGGCATAGCTGAGTGCCGTCAGCATCGCCGCGCACAGGGCCGCGACGAACGACAGCCAAACGGCGTTGCCGGCAATACCAGCCGCTTTGCCGACAAGTCCGTAGATGCCCGACCCAAGCATGCTGCCGAGACCGTACAGCGTGAGTTGGAAAGGTCCGATGGTGCGGGCCAGACGGGGTTCTGTGGCTTCAGGTGTCCGGTCGCTCACGGCTGGCCCCTCCGTTGGCAAAAGGCCTGAATACGATGGGGTGCCTCAAGTGCCAAGGTCTAATGGCCCTCGCGGGGCCATCGCGCGGCCGGGTGTTGCGCATTGGCGCCCCAATCAAATCCGTGCCGCGTTGCCGGTGCTTGGGATATAAGCGCTGATGGGTCCCGGTTCCGGGATGCGGATGGCGTCATGTGGTGGCGGCGGGCAGGGTTCGTTCTGGCGTTGTGGGCGGTCCTGTGCGCATCGCCTCTGGTTGCCCGCATTCAGGATGGCAGCGCGGATGTCTGTTGGGAGCCCGATCACGAATTCCCGGTGCCTTGCGATGACGACGAGGACTAGGCCCGCCTTTGGCCCCTTGCAAATGCAAGGAGGCGAGGGGTGCTGCTTCACCGCAAGGCGCACGATTCCCTCCGGTTCTGACTTGCTCTAGAACACAGCCCATGTCCGCATCCACATCCGCCTTGAAAATCGCCCTCGCTCAGCTGAACCCCGTCGTCGGCGATATCGCCGGCAACGCCGCGCGTGTCGTGGACGCCCACGCCGAAGCCGCACGGCTGGGCGCGGATCTGCTGGTGCTGCCCGAGCTTTTCATCACCGGTTATCCCCCTGAGGACCTCGTTCTGAAGCCGGCTTTCCAGCAGGCGGCGGTGCGCGCGGTGCAGGATCTGGCGCGAACCTTGGACGGTGGCCCGGCGGTTATCGTCGGCACGATCTGGCCGCAGGATTTTCAGGTCTACAACGCCGCCGTGCTGCTTGAGGCCGGGGAAATCAAAGCGGTCCGTCTCAAGGTGGAGCTGCCCAACTACGGCGTCTTCGATGAGAAGCGCGTGTTCGCGGTCGGCCCGCTGCCCAGTCCCGTCGTCGTGAAGGGCGTCAAGCTCGGCGTGCCGATCTGCGAGGATATCTGGCAGGATCAGGTGACGGAGTGCCTCGCGGAATGCGGCGCGGAAATTCTTGTCTCCATCAACGGCTCGCCCTTCGATTGGCCCAAACCCGACCAGCGCATGAACGTTTCCGTCGCGCGTGTGACCGAGACCGGACTGCCGCTCATCTACCTCAATATGGTTGGCGGGCAGGACGAGCTTGTGTTCGACGGCGCATCCTACGTGCTCAATGCCGACCGCTCGATCGCCATGCAAATGCCGGCGTGGGGCGAGCACCTCGCGGTGACGGACTGGTCGCGCACGCCGGAGGGATGGGTCTGCGCCGCGGGCGCGCGCGTCATGCTGCCGGAAGGCGATGCGGCGGCATATAGCGCCTGCGTTCTGGGCCTGCGCGATTACGTGACCAAAAATGGCTTTCCCGGCGTGGTTCTCGGCCTGTCGGGCGGCATTGACAGCGCACTCGTTGCGGCGATCGCGGTCGACGCCCTTGGGGCGGATAAGGTGCGCGCCGTCATGCTGCCCTACCGCTACACGTCGAAGGAAAGCGTGGAGGATGCGGCGGCCTGCGCCAAGGCGCTCGGCATCACCTATGACATCGTGCCCATCGGCGCACCCGTGGAGGGATTTACCGAAGCTTTGACCGGCCTGTTCGCGGGCCGCGACGCCGACATCACGGAAGAGAACCTGCAGAGCCGCGCGCGCGGTACGATCTTGATGGCGATCTCCAACAAGTTCGGGCTCATGGTCCTGACCACCGGCAACAAGAGCGAAATGTCGGTTGGCTACGCCACGCTCTACGGCGACATGAACGGTGGCTTCAACCCCATCAAGGATCTCTACAAGGGCGAGGTGTACCGGCTCTCGCAGTGGCGCAACGCGCATGTTCCACTTGGCGCGCTGGGACCCGCACAACGCGTGATCCCCGAGCGCATCCTCACCAAGGCGCCTTCTGCCGAGTTGCGGCCCAACCAGACCGATCAGGACAGCCTGCCGCCCTACGACGCGCTGGACGACATTCTCTATTGCCTTGTCGAACGGGAGATGCCGCTTGCCGAAGTCACGGCGCGTGGCCATGACCGCGCCACCGTCGAGAAGGTGGAACGGCTGCTCTATCTGGCCGAATACAAGCGCCGGCAGGCCGCGCCGGGCGTGAAGATTTCAGCCCGCAGTTTTGGCCGCGACCGCCGCTATCCCATCACCAACCGGTTCCGTGACCGCCTCGCCGCCGAGGATCTTAGTCCAGGATCGATGGTGCCGCGCGTCGCGCCCCCGCGCGCCGATGGCGGGGATCTGTCCTGACGGGCAGGCATCGCCCGCCGCGTTAAGACCCTGCCAACGGGTCCCGGACTAGCATGCGGACAACTTCTGGCCCTTTGGGGGTGCCGCGTGGCCCTGCCGCTCCGATTTGAACCGACCCCGCGCATGTGGACCCGGCTGCCCGACGGCGGCAGCGCCGGGAGCTGCACGGTGCGAATAGGCGCGCGGGCCTTCGATCCCCGGCAGATCCGCTCGGTCTCCCGCCAAGCGCTGGCTGAACGGGACAACGTCGGGCTTCTCGCCGTCGCGGCGATCTCCATTCTCGCCGCCGTGGTGATTGCTAACGGCGTCGTGGTGTCGGGCTGGCGTCCGCGCTTTCTGATCGCCGCGCTGCTCCTCGGCGGGTTTGGTCTGGCGAGTGCCTGGGAAGCCCATCGCGCCACGACGCAGCGCTATACGCGGCTCAAAATCGAGACCTGCGAGGGGGAAATACTGTTCGCCACGGCCAATGCGGCTGAAGCCGATGCGCTCCAGGCTGTCTTGGCGTCAGCCTGACGGCAGACCTTTGCGTCTGTCCTGGCCAGATCCGGACCGTCCTTGTGTTTGTCCGCCGCCACGCTAGTGTTGCGTATCAGGCGCTTGGTCTCCCTTCGCGGCAAGGTCCAGACCCAAGCGCCTGATACAAGTGCAACACTAAAATCATAACCTTGCTAGTGTTCCTCGTGTCTCAGACATTTGCTCTCAACCGTGCGGCGGAGGAAAACAAATGTCTGAGACGGAACACTAGTGTGCGCGCCGATCCGGGCGCCTAAGGCCCGCCCTCCAAATTTCGGTTCGCGATGACCCCACATTTGCGCTTTGCGCCTTCGCCCACGGGCTATCTGCATTTCGGCAATCTGCGCACGGCTGTGCTGAACTACCTCTATGCCGTAAAGCATGGCGGCGACTTTCTGCTGCGGCTCGACGATACGGACGTGGAGCGCTCGAAAGAAGAATACGCCGCCCAGATCCGCGATGACCTCACGTGGCTCGGCTTCACCTGGAGCCGCGAAGCGCGCCAGTCGGACCGCACGGAGCGGTATGCGGAGATGGCGGCGGCGCTGAAAGCCGCAGGACGGCTCTACGCCTGCTATGAGACCGCCGACGAGTTGGACCGGCGGCGCAAGCGGCAGTTGGCGAGCGGGCGGCCGCCTCTCTACGACCGGGCCGCGCTCAAGCTGGCCGAGGCCGATCACGCGCGCCTGAAGGCCGAAGGCCGGGTGCCCCATTGGCGGTTCCGGCTCGAAAATGCCGGGGCGGATGGCCTGACCCCGCAGCCGACGCCGGTCGCCTGGGACGATCTCGTGCGCGGACCGCAATCCGTCGATCTGGGCTCGCTGTCCGATCCCGTCCTGATCCGGGGCGACGGCACCTACCTCTATACGTTCACCAGCGTTGTCGACGACATCGACTTTGCCATCACGCACATCATCCGCGGCGAGGATCACGTCACCAATTCCGGCGTTCAGATCGATCTGTTCCGCGCGCTCGGGTCAGAGCCGCCGCAGTTCGCCCACCATGCCCTGCTGGTCGCGACGGGCGATCAGAAGATGTCCAAGCGCTCGGGCGATCTGGCCTTGATGGGCAGCCGCGATCTGGAGCCCATGGCCATCGCGAGCTACGTGGCGCTCATCGGAACATCCGACGCCATCGAACCCAAGCGGTCCATGGCCGATCTCGCCCAGGGGCTCGATCTGTCGCACGTCTCGACATCGGCGGCGCGGTTCGATCTGGAGGAACTGCGCGCGCTGAATGCCCGCTATCTGCACGCCACGCCCTTTGCAGACGTCGCGGCTCGTCTGGCGGAACGCGGCATCGGCGGTGGGGATGCGTTCTGGACGGCTGTGCGCGGCAACCTGACGGTCCTGGACGATGCGCTCACCTGGTGGACGGTCGTCAACGGTGAGGTGTGTCCGTCCATCGAGGACGCCGCGTTTCTGGAACAGGCCGCCGCCTTGCTGCCCGAGGAGCCCTGGACGGAAGACACCTGGGGTGCGTGGACCGGCGCCCTCAAGGCTGCGACCGGCGCCAAGGGCCGCGCTCTGTTCCATCCCTTGCGACTGGCTTTGACCGGCCGCGACAGCGGTCCAGAATTAAAGCTGCTGTTGCCGCTCATCGGCCGGGAGAAGTCCTTGAAGCGCTTGGCAGGCCGCACGGGCTAAGTCCGTCGTCTCCGGCTGCTCGTTTATTGGCCGCCTCCGGCAGCACTTTGATTGCTGCCTCCGACGACTTCTTTGATTGCCGCCTCCGGCAGCGCTATGGACTTGCCGTCTCCGACAGCTCTATGGGGAGGGGGAGGTCGCCTCCGGCAGCGCTATGGCGAGGTCGTCTCCGACAGCTCTATGGATTGGTCGTCTCCGACGACCAGGACGACGCCGCGCCGGAGGCCGCGGCTTGCGGTGCACCGGGTGCGGCAGGGGCCGCGCCCTGCTGCTGAGGCGCGGGATTGGCGGTGTTGAATTCGTCTTCCTTGCACGAGCAGCCGTTGACGACCTGCTTGCGATAGAGAAACGCCGTCTTCATCGAGGTGTAGGGCGTATTCGATTGCGCGCCCACCATCTGCTCGATCGCGCCGCCCGGGTTCTGATAATAGAAAAGTTCCGCAGGCGCCGCGCACTTCGACTGACAGACTTGGGCGTCCTGCTCGAAGTGATTGGGCAGCGTGGAGAAGCTGACCGGGAAATAGTAGCCGTCGCACAGCCGCACGCACATGGTGCGGTAGGTGGCGTAGGGCAGGCTCGAATACGAGCCGCCGAGCCCGCCGCCATAGCCGCTGTTGTCTTCCTCCCAGAGCGAGGAGAACGGATTGGAATTGTTCCGGCGTGCGGCCTGCTGGGAATAGGTTGCGCCGCAATTGTTGCGCGCCAACTCGCGGACGATTTCATCCTGATAAGACCGGCCCGATGACGCGACGAGTTGCCCGCGCTGGGTTTCCAATTCGCCCACCTGCCGTTTCAGGCGATCGACCTCACGCGCAAGGTCCACGCACTTGCGCGTCCGCTTCAGTGTCTTGGAAAACAGGAAGTAGTCGTAGCAATTGGAGCGGTCGAGCGAGTTTTGCGCTGCGTTCAACTGCGTCTCCGCTTGGCGGAGCTGGTTTTCCACCATGGGGATCAGATCGCGCGACTGACCGCCAGCCTGGGTTTCCTGCACCAGGCGCTTTTCCAGATCCAGGCAGATGGGGGGACGGCCTGCGAAGCCGCCACCGGCTGCCGGGGGAGCGCCGGGGCGGGCTGACGGTTCGGGGGGCGGACGCCAGGCGGGGGCCGGCTGCTCGGCGGGCTTGCGCTCGGGCGGACTGTCCCAGGGCCAGGAAAACCCCTGCGCCAGGGCGCCGGCGGCAAATCCGGTCGTCAGCGCAAGCGCCACCGTCGCCAGCAGCACGGGAGCTGCCCGGCGCGAACGCAAGCGCTGAAATTTGTGCGTACTGCCCGTCATGTCCTGGCCGTCATATCCTGGCCCGCGCCCGCCAGCCAACGTGCGGCTATGCGGGCTAAATCCTTGATGTTCGACCTCTATGGCATAGGCAGGCATTGGGGAGCAATTGCGGCACCTCGCCTGCCCACGGGGAACTCATGTGACCGTTGGCTGGCTTGACGCGGCAGGGTGGCGGCCGCATAAGCAGCCGATGTCCATGCGCGAACCTCAACGACCCGTAAACAACTGTTGCGGCATCATCATTTCCGGCTAGTCAAACCCGCCGGCCGCGCGAACTCGTCTTATTCGTTTCCCCGAGACAGAGCTCAGCCCCGCCGGTGAACAGGGGCCACTCCCCATGTCATCGTCCACGTCACTGACGCTCTACAACACGCTGACCCGGCGCAAGGAGCCGTTCCAGCCCATCGATCCGGCAAACGTGCGCATGTACGTCTGTGGACCGACGGTCTACGACTTCGCGCATATCGGCAACGCGCGCCCGGTCATCGTCTTCGACGTGCTGTTCCGGCTCTTGCGCCACATCTATGGCGCCGATCACGTCACCTACGTGCGCAACATCACGGACGTGGACGACAAGATCAACGCGCGTGCCGCCGAGCGCTATCCCGATCTCCCCCCCGAAGTGGGCATTCGCAAACTGACGGAAGAGACGGCGGCGCAGTTCCATAAGGACATCGCCGCGCTGGGCGTGCTGCCACCCACCGTGGAGCCGCGCGCGACGGAACACATCGCGGAAATGGTGCAGTTGTGCGACCGGCTCATCGCGCGCGGCAACGCCTATGTCGCCGCCGACCATGTGCTGTTCGACGTGTCGTCGATGCAGGATTACGGCAAGCTCTCCAACCGCTCGCTGGAAGAGATGGAAGCGGGCGCGCGCGTGGAAGTGGCACCCTACAAAAAGGGGCCGATGGATTTCGTGCTCTGGAAGCCGTCGAAGCCGGGTGAGCCCGGCTGGCCGTCGCCCGCCGGCATCGCGGTGCCGGGGCGTCCGGGCTGGCACATCGAATGCTCGGCCATGAGCTGGAAGCATTTGGGTGAGGTCTTCGACATCCACGGCGGCGGCATCGATCTGGCGTTTCCCCACCACGAGAACGAAATCGCGCAATCACGCTGCGCGCACAATACTCCGATGATGGCGAACGTATGGATGCACAACGGCTTCCTGCAGGTCGAAGGCGAGAAGATGTCGAAGTCGCTGGGCAACTTCATCACGATCAATGAGCTGCTGGAGACGACGAAGTTTGGAGACAACCAGTGGCATGGTCGTGTGGTGCGGTGGGCGATGCTGGGCACGCATTATCGTCAACCGATCGATTGGACGGTGGAGCGGTTGGTCCAGGCGCGATCTACATTGTGGGATCTAAGTTTTCTGCACGAAGCGCCCGCTGCTGCAGAACCCCATCCCGAGGTCGTTGCTGCACTTGCAGATGATTTGAACACGCCGAGTGCCATTTCGATTATTCATGGATTGGCCAAATCAGCGCATCGAAATTTTGAGAGCGCATCGGTTCTGAAGGCGACGCTTCAATTTATGGGCCTATACGACAACGAGACCAAGTTAGAACTTAACCCAGGCTACGTGGTCCGGAGCTACGATGCATCTGTCGTCGAAGAACTGGTCGAAGCGCGGAAAGCGGCGCGAGGCCGCAAAGATTTTCAGGAGAGCGACCGCATCCGCGACGAACTGGCCGCCATGGGCATCGCGCTGAAGGATTCCAAAAACAAGGAGACCGGCGAGATCGAAACGACCTGGGAGGTGATGCGATGACGTCAACCCCGCACACAATCGTCATCCCCGCGAAGGCGGGGACCCGCGCAAGCCCGCGTTCAGGTGCATGTTTCCAGCTTGACCGGATCCCGGCCTGCGCCGGGATGACGTTTGTAGGTAGGGCGACAGCCTACACAGATGCCGGGATGACGCCGGAGGGTGGAGAACTCGCGCCATGACGCCGTCCGCCTATCCGCTCCGCCCCTTCCTGCCCGGCGACACGATGGCGTTGCGCGAATTGTTCGCCGCCTCCATCGAGGAATTGACGCAGGACGATTATGACGAAGATCAGCGCGCCGCCTGGGCGGCGGTGGCCGAGGATGCGGAAGCGTTCAAGGCGCGGCTGGAAAGCGGCACAACTCTCGTGGTTGAGGTCGATGGCGAGCATGCCGGTTTTGCGACGCTCGTTAACAACTCCGTTCTCGATATGCTGTATGTCCATCCCTATCACGCGGGCGAGGGCATCGGGACGGCGCTGTGCGATGCGCTGGAACTGATCGCCAAGGCACGCGGGGCGAAGGACATCACGGCCGAGGCCAGCGAGACGTCTGTCATGTTCTTCGAAGGGCGCGGCTACGTCGCCCAGCAGCGCAATTCGGTCGAGCGGTTCGGCGAGTGGCTGACCAACACGACGATGAAAAAGCAGTTGGTTGCCGAAGCCAAGGAGGACGCGTCATGACAGGCAACGATACGGGGCCTCCCTTCGAGCGGCACCGAACCTATTACATGATCCTGAAGCTGGCCGTTCTGGCCGCTGCGGTCCTTCTCGCGGTCAAGCTTCTGGGCGTCTGGTGAAAGACAAGGCAATGGAACGGCTCTACCTCTTCGATACGACGCTGCGCGATGGAGCGCAGACGACCGGCGTTGACTTTTCGTTGCCCGACAAGCGGCGCATCATCGGCGTGCTGGACGAGTTGGGCGTCGACTATGTCGAAGGTGGCTATCCGGGCTCCAACCCGACCGACACGGAACTGTTTTCCGCCAAGCCCACACTCGGCGGCGCGCGCTTCACCGCTTTCGGGATGACCAAGCGCGCCGGCCGCTCCATCGACAACGATCCGGGCTTCCAGGCGCTCATCCAGTCGGCGGCCGACAGCGTCTGCCTCGTCGCCAAGTCGTGGGACTATCATGTGCGCGTGGCGCTCGGCATCACCAACGATGAAAACCTGGCCGGCATCGCAGAAAGCATCAAGGCCGTCGTCGCGGCCGGCAAGGAAGCGATGCTCGATTGCGAGCACTTCTTCGACGGCTTCAAGGGCAACCGCGACTACGCGCTGGCCGTGGCGCGCACGGCTTATGAGTCTGGCGCGCGCTGGGTCGTGCTGTGCGATACCAATGGCGGAACGCTGCCGCACGAGGTGGAACGCATCGTCGCCGAGGTCGCCAAAGTGGTGCCGGGACCGAACCTGGGCATCCACACGCACAACGATACGGAAAACGCGGTCGCCAACTCGCTGGCGGCGGTGCGCGCGGGCGTGCGCCAGATCCAGGGGACGTTGAACGGCCTCGGTGAACGCTGCGGCAACGCCAACATGACGTCGATCATCCCGACACTGCTTCTGAAAAGCGAGTTCGCCAATCACTTCCAGACCGGTGTTACGCCCGACAAGCTGCGCAAGCTGACCCACGCCAGCCGCGTGCTGGACGAGGTGCTGAATCAGGCGCCGGACCGCCACGCGCCCTACGTCGGTGAAAGTGCGTTCGCGACCAAGGCCGGCATCCACGCCAGCGCGATCCTGAAAGAGCCGGAAACATACGAGCACGTCCCGCCCGAGGCCGTCGGCAACGAGCGCCGCCTTCTCGTGTCCAAGCAGGCCGGGCGCTCCAACGTTCTATCCGCGCTGGAGCGCATGGGGCTGGTGTCCGACCGGGACGACGAGCGCATCTCGCGGCTGCTGGAAGAGGTGAAGGCACGCGAGGCGGCCGGCTACTCGTATGAAGCGGCGGAAGCGTCATTCGAGCTGCTGGCGCGCCGCACGCTCGCCAACGTGCCCCAGTATTTTACCGTCGACAGCTTCCGCGTCATGGTCGAGCGCCGCCACAACGCGCTGGGCAAACTCGTCACCGTGTCGGAAGCGATCGTGAAGGTCTTCATTAACGGCGACAAGGACCCGCTCTGGTCGGTGGGCGAAGGCAATGGCCCGGTCAACGCGCTGGATCAGGCGCTGCGCCGCGATCTCGGCCGCTACCAGAAGCATATCGCCGGTATCGAACTCGTCGATTACAAGGTGCGTATCCTGACGGGTGGCACGGAAGCGGTGACGCGGGTGCTCGTCGAGACGCTGGACACGGTAACGGGCGAGCGCTGGATCACGGTCGGCGTGTCGCCCAACATCATCGATGCCAGCTTCGAAGCATTGCTCGACAGCATCAACTACAAGCTTTTCCACGATGGTGCGGTGGCGCACTAACTCGCTGGGCGACTGAGCCTTTTTAGCGTTGCCTGGATTGACGCGCGAGTCGGTGCTATGTTTTCAGGCATCGCTTCGAAGGGATAATTTATGGCCTCTTATCGTTTCGCTGCAGCGCTGGGCGCTCTGGCCGTTGCTGGCGCGGGCCATGTGTCGGCGGCTGACATCACAGCCAAGGACATCGCGCACTCGCTGTTCCAAGCCAGAAACGGCAAGCCAATCGACTTTGGCGGCAAGAGCATGGCCGGACTGGATCTTGCTGGGCTGGACTTCAGCGGCGCGCGGCTGGCGGGCTCCGATCTCATCGGTGCTGATCTGTCGGACGCCAACTTGAAGGGGGCCGACCTCAGCAACGTCCGGCTTGACCGCACGACGATCACACGCGCGGACTTTTCCGGCGCCAACCTCGAAAACGCGACGATCCTGAGGCCGAGCATCTACTCCACCTTCACGGTGGCAGATACGAACTGGATGGAAGCGCCGAAATTCACCGGCGCGCGCATGGCCGGCGCGCAGCTGTTCGGACGTTTCGACTTTGCCGATTTCAAGAATGCCAACTTGCAGCGCGCCGTATTCGGCAGCGTTGAGCCGCGCGATGAGAATACCGCGCTGTCGCGCGTCGGCCTGTTCAGCGGCGACTTTGACGATGCCAATCTGGAAGGCGCGACCTTCATCGACAGCCGGCTCGGTTTTGCAAGTTTCCGCAATGCCAATGTCAAGGGCGTGCGCTTTGTCGGAGCCGATCTCTCGCGCGCTGACTTTACCGGCGCGGATGTGACCGGGGCCGATTTCACGGGCGCCAATTTGGATGAAGCGAACTTCGCCGGTGCGAAAGGCTTCGACACCGTGAAAGGTCTCGACCGGGCGCAGAACACCGAGCGGCTGATCGCGCCCACGGCCGTGCCATAGCGGCGCAACGCCCGCGCGACGGGCACATCGACGGCCATACGAAAAGGGCCGCGCCATGACAGCGCGGCCCACAATCTTTCAAACCGGCATCGAAGGTCTCAGAACGCCTTCGACCAGTTGACCCAGAGCGTGCCTTCACGCTCCTGCTGGTAGCCGTTCACGTCGTCTTCGATCGGCTGCAGCCACTCCACGCCCAGGCGATGGCCCTGCAGCGGGCCGCTCGGCACCACGGTATTGATGCCAAATCCGATATCCCAGAAGCGGCCGCCGTAGTTCTCGGGGAAGTCCGGCGGACTGCCATGTCCGTGCGGCTTGTTGTAATGGCCCTCGATCTCACCCTGCTGGGTGTGGAGAATGCGTACCGACGCTGAAAGCCAATCAGTCAGCCGGTAGGCACCCCAGCCGGTGGCTTGAAACACGTCGCCCAAACGATAGCCCTCGTCGTTTTCGTCTTCCAGGCGGATGATGCCCGACATCTGCGCACCCCACGACCAGCGTCCGGCACGGCCGTTATAGGTCAGGCTCGGCTGGAAATCCCAGGTCCCTGATCCCAGCTGCATCATGTAGTGGGTCAGGTTGCCGCTCGGTCCTGTCTCAGTCGTCGAGCCTGTGGGAGCGGAGAACATCAAGCCCGTATGGAGGCTGTAGCCGTGGCCCTTCGAGAGATTGACAAGGGCACCGAAGATCGTGTCGCCAAATCCATCGACACCGTGAGAGTGCGAGCCCATGTGCCCGCCGTGTCCGCCATGCCCGCCGTGGCCATGCCCACCGCCCATCGCCCCTTCGACAGGCGACATTGTCATGTCCATGGTCATCCACATGGGCATGACCATTAATGTCAGCCAATCTGTCGGTGCATACATGATGTCCAGCATATGCATCTGCATGGTCATCTTGGACTGCTTCATCGCGCAGTGATTGTGGTTGGCGTGATCGTGCGGGTCTTCGCCATGCAGGAGGCAGGCATTATGGCGTATGTCGTGGTCGTCGACGGACTTGGTGCCGTTGAGTGTATCGCCATCGGCGCGGCTGTATCCGTAGCGGTAGCCGACCATCCATTCGCCCGCCTTGTGCATGTGATCGACCATGACGCCGGCTGGCGCGTGGCCATCGGGAATGGGCATGGAATGGTTTTCGTCGGCAAGGGTAGGCGTGCTGCCAACCGCCAAAGCGGCTGCGAGCGTCAAGGCCAGGGCGGAAGCCGCTGGTGTGCGAAGGAGCGTGATGCGACATGATTATGGGCCTGTCTGAGCGGGGCGCGCCAACGCGCAGCCTCCTGGTTTTCGGACGATGTTCGGCAACAGGGTCAGCGGTATGCCAACGAAAAAACGCTGGATGCAAATTCCGCTAGGCGTGCGCCGGTGGTCCACGCGCATGCGCCAGCGCGTTCGCCCGCCGCGGAATTATGCTCGCGTGGCCCGGACGGGTTACAGCCAGTGCGAGCCGCACTGGGACGTAAAGACTAATGGCTGGAACAATGGCCGCCATCGTGCTGCCGTGCATGGCGCACAAGGGACAGTTGGATTTCGCGCCGCCGATGGGCGTTGTGCCCGCCCCGCCGTCAACATTGCCCGCCGGATTTCCGGCATGGCACGGTAGATCGGCCAAGGTCAGCCCGAGGTCGCTGAGGCTGGCCACCAGCCGCAGGTTATCCGCACCGCTGGCGGCCATGGCGCCATGGTGATGACCCGCAACGAAGGCCTGCAGGACCAGCGTCAAGAAACGCCAGTCCCGCCGCAATCGATCGGATGCGGGCGGACCTGAATACCTTCATGGCCGAATTTTAGTCACGAGCAGGCCCCGCTCGGCTAGTGCGCATTGGCCACAGTTCCGAGGAATCGTCGGCTGATGGGCATGACGTCAATCTTGGAGGAGGACTTCCGCCGCTTGATCGGGCGTCAGCGTGCCGCCCAGAACGCGGTCGCTGAGGTCGTCGAGACGTGCCGCCTCGCCGCGCCGGACCCGCCGGGCCACCAGATCAGCCGCGGCGCGTGCGATCAGGTAGCGGGCGCGGCGGCGGCGGCGGGCCACGGGGCCTTGGCTCAGGGCCTTCTCGCCCGAAGTCGTCATCGCCGCGAGCAGGGCGGCGACACCTTCGCCGGACGTGGCCGTCGTCTTCAGAACCGGTATCTTCTCACGAACAGTGGCGCGGATCGACAGCGCCCCCACCAGCTGTTGCATGGTCTGCTCCGCGCCCGGCCGGTCGGCCTTGTTGACGACGAGGATGTCGGCGATCTCGAGCAGTCCGGACTTCATGGCCTGAATGTCGTCGCCGAGGCCGGGCGCGGAAACGACAACCCGCACGTCGGCCACTTCCGCGACGTCGATTTCGTTCTGGCCGGTTCCCACGGTCTCCAGAAGGATCAGATCGAAGCCTGCCGCGTCGAAGGCATCGATGATGCGGACGGCGGCGGGCGACAGGCCCCCCAGATAGCCGCGTGAGGCCAAGGACCGCACGAACACGCCGTCATCGTCGAGAGCGGCCGTCATGCGAATGCGGTCGCCGAGAATGGCGCCGCCCGAAATGGGGCTCGAAGGATCGACAGCGATGACGGCGACGGTTTTTCCAGCCGCACGCAGTTCACGAATGACGGCGTTGACGAGGGTCGATTTTCCAGCGCCGGGCGGGCCGGTGAATCCCGCGACAAGGGCGTGGCCCAGATGGGGCTGAAGCGCTTGCAGCAGGCCGGGCGACCGGGGCGAAAGACGCTCCAGATCCGTCACCGCCTCGGAAACCG
Source organism: uncultured Alphaproteobacteria bacterium (assembly GCA_963786675.1). GTDB lineage: Bacteria > Pseudomonadota > Alphaproteobacteria > Rhizobiales > Hyphomicrobiaceae > JAGVSR01. The sequence goes on from CAWAZY010000005.1 coordinate 281,368, forward strand.
CGCGGCGCTCGCGGGCCACGACGCGATCCACCAGCGCGGACACGGCAGCGCGGTCGCGGACGACATCGGTTTCGACAGGGGCGTTCGGACGGGTCATGGTCCGCTGATACGTGGAAGTGCCGGACCGCGCAACGCCCTGGGTCCATTCGCCCCCAGCTGGCGGCGGATAAGGCGGTCAATTCGTCCCGTCGGCAGCTAAGTCGCGCCGTCGTCCTGGCGGGGTGGATCGCGGGCGGGCTCGTCTGCGGGCCCCGGTTGTCCTGGCCCGGTCCGTTCGGTCCGGGCGCCGCTGCCCATGGCGGGTTTCCAGCCGGGCTTCTGGACCTGTTGCGGGCGCGGTGAAGGTTTCGACATTGCCGCCTCGGGCGGCTTTGCGGACGGAGCCGCCTGAGGCGATAAGGGCGGTCCGGATTGGCGGTGCGGCTCGCGGTCCGACGGACGGCCGTCTCGATCGAAGCGGCGCTCGTCGTCGTCTGTGTCCGTCAATCGGTCCCGGTCCGGAAAGCCGCCGTCGCTGCGGTCTTCCGGTTCGTAGATCTCCTCATCATCCTCATCGTCCCGATCGTAGGTTCGCCGTCCGTCGTCGTCCTCGTCGTCATACTCGACAATATCGTCGTCTTCCGGCGGACCTGTATCGTCATCGTCGCGCACGCCCGGGGGACGATTGCGTCCATCATACAATTCGTCGCGCGCCGCACCCTGCCGCCTGTTCTGCTCGATGGACAGGCGGCGAATGTCCTCGTCGGTCAACTCCTGGTGCGCACCGTCTTCGTAGTCGCGAAAGACGCGTTGCGCGGCTGCGGGTGCGCTGAGCCCGGCAGCGATCAGCGCGATCAGGCCGAGACCCGACAGCGCGCGACGGATCTCGGATGAAGATCGACGGCTCGGGAGACGTTGGAGTGTCGTGGACGATAGGCAGCATGGGGCAAATCCCTGATGGCCGGGCTGCCGTTTAAGATGCGGCACGGGCGGTGAGTAAAGGGACGCCTGCTTTTCGGCAGTATCACGGCGGAGTGCTCGGAGCGGAAAAACACGGGGCGTGAGTGATACCGGCCTTGACGAAAATCAACGCGGGGGCCGAGGCCCTGGTGCCAGAGTGAGCACTATGAGACCACGCGACACCTCAATGAACGCGGCCAAAACGAACCAGGGAGGTTCCCTATGCGACGGTCCCTCAGCTTGCTGCCGGTGCTTCTGCTTGCCGGCGTATTGTGCTTGCCTGCCGGCGCTCCCGTGCTGGCCGACCAGACCTATGACGAATGGAAGAAAAACGATCCGGACGCGGCCCAGGACTGGCTCGACAAAATGAAGGAACTCGAGCCAGACAAGACCGATCAGCAGCTGATCGACGGCTACAACGATGCGAATAAGCCCGATCCCCCGCCTGCGAATAACCCTAATACGGGGGACTGAGCCTTCCGGTGGTGCCGGTCGTCACGCTGTACCTGGCGTGGAGCGTGCCCGGCCGCCTAGTACCATAGGCCCGGCCAGCGCAACCGTGGACGCAATGTGGCCGGACCCATGCCGACCAGCGACAGCATGGGACGTTCGACGATCACCAGGGGATCGGTGACGGGGGCCCGTGCCGCATCGAGGATGCGTGCGATGCGCGCGTCCGCCGGCGGATGTGTGCGCAGTAGCGAGGGCTGGGGCACGCGCCTTGCGGCCACTGCTGGCATCAGATCTTCCCAGAAGTGACCGGTGTAGGTCTCGACGCGGCGCAAGGCGCCGGCCAGTCCAACGGCGTCTCCGGTCAAGGCGGCCGCGTCGCGATCGGCCTCGAACTCACGCATCCGCGACAGCGCCAGCTGCAACAGGTTGAGCAGTGCCGGCGTCGCGTAGAGAAGTGCAATGGCGAGCCAGGGCCACGTTTCGTCGCCGCGAAGCTGGATCGTCAGATTGATGGCGGCGAGCGCCAGGGCCAACAGCGACAAACCTTGCATCACCCGCGCCGTGATATCGGCGAGCCCCATCACCCACAGGTCGCCATTGCGGATGTGGGCCACTTCGTGCGCGATGACACCGGCGATTTCGCGCAGCGAGAGGCGGCGTACCAGCCCTTCGGAAATGGCGATGGCCGGGCGTCCGGCCGGGCCCGCCGCAAAGGCGTGAATGGTGGAGCTTGGGATCAGGTACAGATCGGGACGCATTGGAAGCCCCGCCCGGTAGGCCAGCACGTCGACCAGACTGGAGAGCTGGCTGTCGTCGGGGGGCACCAGTCGTGCGTGGTAGAGCCGCATGAGCGTGTCGGCCGGCATGCGCGGGGCGCACAGCGCGATGCCAACGACGAGGGCGGCCACCGCAATGAGGCCGAACAGCCCCGCCAGAAGATAAGCCGATATGCCCGCCAGCACACCCAGGCTCGCCAGGAGCACGAAGGAGTGGGCGACATTATGCTGGGCTCGATGCTGTGCTCTTCGGAAATCAGGGCCGGCTGCAAGCGTGTCGCTCATCTGGGTTCCCTTCACACGCTCTCGATCACTGTGCCACTCCTCAGCTGACGCCAGGAAGACGGCAAAACGGAGATACGAAAGAAAGAACGGAGCCCCGTTCGACTTATTCCCGCGCGGGTTAGAACTTGGCCAGGACGGCCGCGTTGGGATCGGTCAGCGCCGATTTATCGAGGCCCGCCATTACGGCCGGAACAATGAGTTCGGCGCTGTCGACCACGTTGAAGCGCACCTCCAGGCCCGGCCGGATGAACGTGTCGGCCTTCATGTGCGCCAGCAGATTGAGGAACGGCGTCCAGAAGCCGGCGATATTGGCGACGACTATGGGTTTGGTGTGCTGGCCGAGTTGCGACCAGGTAAGCTGCTCGACGAGTTCCTCCAAGGTACCAACGCCTCCGGGCAGCGCCACGAAGGCCGCCGAGCGTTCGAACATCAGTTGTTTGCGCTCGTGCATGTCGCGCGTCACAATGAGGTCGTTGACGTCCTTCAGCATGTGTTCGCGCGCGGTCAGGAATTCCGGAATGATGCCGGTGACGTGTCCGCCGGCGGCGAGCGTGGCCCGTGCAACCTCGCCCATCAGTCCAAGGCTGCCGCCGCCGTAGACGAGACCCAGTCCCGATTTGGCGAGACCCGCGCCCAGTGTCCGGGCGGCCTCCCCATAGGCGGGATCGCCGCCAAGCCCCGACCCGCAGTAGACGCACACGGCGCGCAAGGGCGGCTTGGGTCTGGTGGAACGGGATCCAATGCCCCGCTTTACGGTTAACGCACCATTCGCTGTCTTCGGCGTTCGAGGTCTGTTTGATGTCATGCGAGGTTCATGCGCCGCGCTGCCGCGGCCTTCCGTTCTAAGAACATTGATGTCTGAGGCCTAAGATGGGGGCTGGATGCGGCAAAGTCGAGGTCAGCCGTCTTGCTGCCATCTAAGCGGGCTTAAGACTGACGCTCGACCGTGGACGCTCTATGATAAACCTCGTTCTGTGAGGATTTGTAACGCGCGTGCGTTGGATTGGTGACGGTGTGAAAGTTGGCTTGGCAGGTGCGATCCTGGCCGTGGCCGCGTGGGTGAGCGCGGCGGGCGGGGCTTGGGCTGAGATTGCCGATCCGCTGCCGCCGACGATCGGGCGCATCGTGGTCGAAGCCAAGGGTGTGTCGCGCGTCGAGGGCAAGGGAACGCCCGGTAGCCTCGTGCGTCTGATATCGCGGGGCGTGCCGCTCGGTGAAGCACGCGTCGGTCAGGATCAGCACTGGCACATCGTTTTGAAGGAAGGCCTGCCGCCGGGCGTCCATCAGATTCAATCGGCTGCGAACTTCCCGCGCGGCGGTGGGGATATCCTGGGCGACGAGGTGCGCATCTCCATTCCGGACCGGCTGGTCGAGACGCAGAGCATCACCTATGATGAAGCTGGCACTTATGACAAGGGCGGAGAGCAGTCGCCGTCTGCCGTCGCGCCCGAAACGCGAAACCGCGCCGAGAGCCTTGCGGAAGCGGCCAACGATGCCTTTACCGACGTGATGCGGCGTGCGGATCCCGAAAAGCCCGCGCGCCCTGGTCCCGAGCACTCTGGCAAAATCAAGATCGGACAAGGGCCGGTGCCGTCTGCAGCCGCGCTAGGCGCAGCGAAACAAAAAGACGAAACGCCAGGGACATTCGGCGTAGTTGTCGATTGGCTGAAGCGCTCGGCCCGCGCCTATAGCGGTGAAATTGTCGGTAAGCTCGCCGAGCCCAAACCCGGGGACGCGGTCTCCGCTCCTGACGGCAATCGGGCCGCCGATCCCGCGCGGACCCAAAGCGCGCAAGATGGGATTTCCGCCGCGGACGCCGCGCGCCGCCTCTTGTCGGAGCGGCGTGCCGCCGAAGCCGAACTGGCAAAAAAGCGGCGGTTGGAAGCGGCGCGCAAGGCAACGGAGAAAGAGGCCCGCATCCGCGAAGCAGCGCGCAAGGAAGCTGCCGCCCGCAAGGCAGCCGAGGAACTGGAACGGCGTCAGGCGGATTACAAGAAGCGCATCGCGGACAATCTGCGCGCGCTGGAGGCCGCGCGCAAGGCGGCCGACGCAGACGCCAAAGGCAAGCCGGACCGTGCTGCTCAAGCGCCAGGGACAGGACGCAACGAGACCGTGCGGCGCGAGACGCTGACGTTCGAACCGATCACGTTACCCGGGGATCGCACGGTCTCCGCGCCCGCTTTGCCGCCCTCGTTGAAAGATCAACCTATGGCCATGGCGGAGGGGCCTGAACCGGCCGCCCGCACACCGCCGCGCGCGCCCAGTGCAAAAGCCACCCGTGTCGCAAAATGGTCAGGCAAGGCGTCTCCGGCACGGTGCGAGACTGGCTGGGTGGTGATGCGCAAGGGCCGGCGATGGTACGTGGCCGGTCAGCACGATACGCTGTGGGATATCGCGGAGCGGTTCTACGGCGCGGGGTATCTCTATCCGCGGATCTACCGGGTGAATCGGAGCCGGATGCCCAGTCCGCATGTTGTCCGGCCCTGTCAACGGCTGCGCCTGCCGGAGGGCCGTGCCTGAGCGCTGCTGCCGCCCTAGCAGCCTGCGGCCTTGACGCCAAACTTCGCCCCCGTGCTTGCCGCGCGCGTCCGCACGGCCTATTTCAAAGATGAAACATCTGCGCGCATTGCCGGGTTTGACTGCTTGTGACATCGCCGGCACGCCACCCGTCCCAGCCCATAGGCCAAACGATTTATGAACGCTCCGATTACGACCCCGCGCGCGCCGCCTCATGCCCATGCCGCACATGCCACCAAGGGTGAGAACCCGAACTTGCTGGGGCTCAGCGGCCACGCGGATCACTGGACGGTCTTTAAGGGCCTGCTGCCTTTCGTTTGGCCCAAGGGGCGTCCCGATCTGCGTTTCAACGTTGCCCTGGCATTTCTGATGCTGGTGCTCGCGAAACTGGTCACCATCACGGTGCCGATCGCCTTCAAGCATGTCACGGATTGGCTGACGGCCGATGCGCCGAGCACGATTTCGCTCGGTGCCGGCGACCTTGCGTTCGGTGCAACGCTATTGATCCTCGCCTATGGCGCGGGACGCGTCATCGCCATGGTTCTCAACCAGATCCGCGACGTGCTCTTCACCAAGGTCGGTCAAAACGCCGTCCGCGCCCTCAACAACCGCACATTCGAGCATCTGCACAAACTGTCACTGCGCTTCCACCTGGAACGGCGCACGGGCGGGCTTTCGCGGGTCATCGAGCGCGGAACGCGCGGCGTCGATCTGATCATGCGCATGGGCATCCTGCAGTTGGCGCCCACGCTCCTGGAACTCATCCTCGTTTGCGGGCTGCTCGTCTATTACTTTGACTGGTCCTACGTCGCGATCCTGCTGGCGACCATCGTCGCCTACATGTGGTTCACCTTTGCCGCCTCCGAGCGGCGCATCGCCATCCGGCGTGAGATGAACGAAAGTGACACGGACGCGAACACCAAGGCCATCGACAGCCTGCTCAACTTCGAAACGGTGAAATACTTCGGTAATGAGGGACTGGAAAGCAGCCGTTTCGATAGCGCCATGCAGCGCTACGAACGCGCGGCGGTGAAGACCTATGCCTCGCTCGGTGTGCTCAACTCGGGGCAGGCGCTCATCTTCACGATAGGCATGACGCTGGTGATGTGGCTCTCCGCGCGCGGCGTGGTGGCCGGGACCTACACAATCGGCGACTTCGTGATGCTGAACGCCATGATGATTCAGCTCTACATGCCGTTGAACTTCATGGGCATGGTCTATCGCGAGATCAAACAAGGGCTTGTCGATCTGGAGACCATGTTCGCCCTGCTGGCGGAAGATCCCGAAGTCGAGGACAAACCCGGCGCAAGCCCGCTTCACGTGCGCGAGGGATCAATCCGCTTCGATAAAGTATCGTTTTCTTACGACCGCGACCGGCCGATCCTGAAGGACGTGTCGTTCGATGTTCCAGCCGGCAAGATGGTGGCCATCGTCGGGCCGTCGGGGGCCGGTAAGTCGACAATTTCACGCATCCTGTTCCGCTTCTACGACATCCAATCGGGCAGCGTGACAATCGATGGCGCAGATATCCGCGACGTGACCCAGAAGTCCCTGCGCGCCGCTATCGGGGTCGTGCCGCAGGATACGGTGCTGTTCAATGACACGATCCTCTACAACATTCGCTATGGCCGCAACGACGCCAGCGATGAGGATGTTATCGAGGCTGCCCGTCAGGCGCAGATTGATGACTTCGTCAAGGCGCTGCCGCAGGGCTACAAGACCATGGTCGGGGAACGTGGGCTGAAGCTGTCGGGCGGCGAGAAGCAGCGGGTGGCCATTGCGCGCACACTCCTCAAGGGCCCGCCCATCCTGGTTTTGGACGAAGCGACGAGCGCGCTCGACAGCCACACGGAAAAGGAAATTCAGGACGCCTTGGATGTCGCCTCCAAGAACCGCACGACACTCGTCATCGCCCACCGACTTTCGACCATTGTGCACGCCGACAACATCATCGTGCTGGACAAGGGTGTGCTTGTCGAACAGGGCACGCACGCCGAACTGATCGCCCAAAACGGGCTCTATGCGAGTCTCTGGAACCGCCAGCGCCAGGCCGAGAAGGCGCGCGAGGATCTGGCCGCGGCCCTCGAGGAGGCCGAGCGTACGGGCGCGCTGCGCCGGGCCGATACCGTCATACCGCCGGTCATCTAAAGGCGGATTAACCGGTCTGCATCCCGCGCTGGGGTAAGATTTTGCCGGACCGGCGGGTCCGGTGCTCGGGACAACGCGTGATGCAACAACTCATGGCTGCGTTGAAGGAAGGCTTGCGGATACTGTGGGCCGGTATCCGCGTGCTCGCCGTGCTCAGTTGGTCGGCGCTGCGCCCTGTCCTCATGACTGCGCTGCAGGTCGTGGCGGCGCTCATCGTCCTGTTCGAGGAGTGGGGCTGGAAACCCCTCTCGGACGCGCTCGCGTGGCTCGCCCGGTTCCGGGTTGTCGCCCGCCTGGAAGGTGTCATTTCGCGGCTGCCGCCCTATCCGTCGCTCTTCGTCTTCGCCTTGCCGACGGTCTTTCTGTTTCCGCTCAAGCTCGTCGCCATGTGGCTGCTGGCGCAGGGCAAGGTGATGACGGCGACGGGACTATTCGCGGCCGCGAAGGTCGCGTCGACGGCGCTCGTCGCACGGTTGTTCATGCTGACCCGTCCGGCCCTTCTGCAGATCGGCTGGTTTGCCCGCGCCTATCACCGGTTCATGCCGTGGAAGGACCGGCTGTTCGCCCAGATCCGCGCCTCGTGGGTCTGGCGTTATGGCCGGATGGTCAAGACCAGGGTGCGCCAGGAGACCCGCCGGGCCTGGGCCCGGTGGAAGCCGCTGGCCACCGCATGGCTCGCGCGCTCACGTGTGGCCGTGCGCACCTGGTGGGCGCGGTTCACACAACCCTCGGGCTGAGAACTACTTGGGCAGCAGCACGTAGATATAGGTGATATAGCCTGCCAGCAGCGCGCCACCCTCCCACCGGCTGACACGGTAACCGCTCCAAGCAAAGAGAAGCATGGCGGCGCTCGCCGCCAGCATCACGTAGTTGTCAAAGTAGATGATCTCATCGGGAACGGCGGTCGGAGACATGAGCCCGGTGACGCCCCCGATCCCCAGCACGTTGTAGATGTTGGAGCCCATGATGTTGCCCATCGCGACATCGCCGTGCTTGCGGATCGCCGCGACAACGGAGGTGACGAATTCCGGCATCGATGTGCCGACCGCGACGATGGTGAGGCCGATCACCGTTTCGGACATGCCCACGGTCCGCGCAATCGCAATGGCTGCTTCAACGAGGATCTTGCCGCCCATCACGATGATGATCAGGCCGCCGATCGCCATGAGCACCGGGGCGAAAGGCCCGATGGCATTGGCCCACCTCTTCAGCCGGCGCTGATCCTGCAATGGGCCGTCGTGGAGTTCGTCGTAGGCCTCTGCCTTGCCGAAGGCCGACGTGTGTCCATCCCCGTTACGGTCCGTCAAGCGTTCCTGGCGATAGGCGTAGAACAGGTAGGAGATCAGCAATCCCAGGAAGATGGTGCCCGCGATACGATCGAGCATGTGGGTGTAACTCACCACGGCGAACAGAAGCGCGGTCAGAAGCACGACGACGCCATCGCGGCGTAGCGCACCGGACTGGACGGCCATGGGAGTGATGATGGCAGACAGGCCCAGGATCAACAGGAGGTTAGAGATGTTGGAGCCGACCACGTTGCCCACGGCAATGCCGGGAGAACCGGCGAGGGCGGCTTGAACCGACGTGACGAGTTCAGGTGCTGACGTACCGAAGCCGACGAGTGTGATGCCGATGAGCAGGGGCGACATCCCCAATCGTTCCGCCACCGCGACAGCACCGCGCACAAGCAACTCGCCGCCAATGATGAGCAGCGCGAAGCCGCCCATCAGCATTAGAATATTCGTCACGATGTGTCCCCGCAGCGCTGTCCGGTCCCGGCCAATGCCGTTCACTTGACACCGCTGCGGCATGGTTTCAAGGGCCGGTCATCATTGGACGCACTTTTGCGCTGCTTGGCGCGATTGATAGGGCCAGGGTCGCGGACCTGTGGCGCGCAGGCCTCAGGCGGGGACCGGTATGCCGAGGAGTGCGAGGAGTGCGGATAATGTTGCGTGGTCGATAACGGCGCCAGTGGGCCATTTGCGCATGGCGGCGCGCACGGCGGGCTTGGCGCGAAAGGCGACGCCGAGCCCGGCCGCCTTGAGCATGTCCACATCGTTGGCGCCATCGCCGACAGCAAGAGTGCGGCTGAGGTCCACATCGTGGCCTTCCGCGAGGTCGATGAGGCGGTCGCGCTTTGCGGTCGCATCGAGAAGGGGGGGCACGACGCGGCCGGTCAGCCGCCCGTCCTTGATTTCCAGCACGTTGCCGCACTGTGCATCGAACCCCAGCCGTGCTGCGACCTTCTCCGTAAAAACAGTGAAGCCGCCGGACACGATGGCCGTATGGACGCCGTGGGCCTTCAAGGCAGGTGCCAGTCCGGCCGCGCCAGGCATGGGTGTGATGCGCGCGGTCACGGCATTGATATCAGCCAGTGTCAGTCCGGCGAGGCGTGCCACGCGCTCTGTGAGCGACGTGGCAAAGTCGATCTCGCCGCGCATGGTGGCGCGCGTGATGGCGGCGATCTCGTCGTGACAGCCGGCGATCTGGGCCAACTCGTCGATGAGTTCCTGTTGGATCAGCGTCGATTCCATATCGGCGGCGACGACGGCCTTAAGGCGAACAGCTGGATCGGCGGGCACGACATTCACATCAACCGGATGGCTGGCGAGCGCGCCGGTTGCCGCGGACCGCACCTGCCGGACCTCATTGGCGTTGCGCGCGTTCCAGATGAATTCCAAGGCCCAACCCGGAGCCAGCCAGCGTTCCGCACGGTCCGCCGCCGGAACCACGGTGCGCACCCGCTCGGCCACGGCATCGTTCATCAGGCATTGGGCGGGATCGGTGGTGAGAACGAGGGCGAACGGTCGGGACATGGGATGAGGCGGTTCTTTGCTCAGGAGTTCCGGTGGCGCTGGGGGCAGCCGTCGGCTAAGGAGGGCGATGACAACACAAAAACCTATCCTGATTGCTGGTCCAACGGCGAGCGGCAAATCCGAACTCGCGCTTCGCCTCGCCGAGGCGCTGGGCGGCGCCATCGTCAACGCGGACAGCATGCAGGTCTATGCGGAGCTGCCCATTCTCTCCGCACGGCCCGGCGCGGACGATCTCGCGCGTGTGCCGCACAAGCTCTATGGGCATGTTCCAGCACGGGAGGCTTATTCGGTCGGGCGGTTCGTGCGCGAAGCCGAGACGGTGCTGGCCGAACTCGCGGCTGCGGGTCTGGGGCCGATCTTTGTCGGCGGCACGGGCCTCTACTTCAAAGCCCTGCTCGAAGGGCTGTCGCCCATTCCGCAAATCCCGCCGGCCATTCGCGAGCATTGGCGGCAGGAAGCCGATCGGCTGGGCCCGGCAAAGCTGCATCGTCAATTGAGCGCCCAGGATCCGGTCACCGCCTCGCGTCTCAGCGCCACCGATCCGCAACGCATCGTGCGGGCGCTGGAAGTTCTGGAGGCCACGGGACGTCCGCTATGGGAGTGGCAGAACGAGCCGGGCCGTCCCGTCTTGAAGCCGGATGAGACGGTGCGTCTGGTTCTGCAGCCCGACCGGGAAATCCTCCACATGCGCAGCGATGCCCGCTTCGACGGGATGATGGAAGAGGGCGCGCTCGAGGAGGCCGCCGCCATTGCGGACCTGGATCTCGATCCGGCCCTGCCGGCGATGCGGGCGCTGGGGCTGCGTCCTTTGATGGCCCACCTGCGGGACGGGCTGCCGCTCGCGGACGCCGTCGCCGAGGGCAAAGCGGAGACGCGGCGCTATATCAAACGGCAGGCCACCTGGATCAATGGTAATATGAAGTCGTGGAATAGTCTTTCCACGCAACAAATGGAAAGTTCAGTCGGCAAAATCGTCGCGTTTATTGATTCCTTACCTTGACCCGGCACTCTGTGCCCCATAGGTTGCGGCGCGCTCGTCCCTCGCATCCGGGGCGGGACAGCCATGTCCGCGCCGCCATTTGGCGCGGGTAGGGGGCAAGGGGCCGAAAGTTTAAGGGTACTTCAATGGCACGGACGATGACGGGCGCCGAAATGGTCGTGAAGGCGCTGGCCGACCAGGGCGTCGAGCACATTTTCGGATATCCCGGCGGCGCCGTGCTGCCGATCTACGACGAGCTGTTCCAGCAGGAAAAGGTGCAGCACATCCTGGTGCGCCAGGAAGGCGGCGCGGTCCATGCGGCTGAAGGCTATGCGCGCTCGACCGGCAAGGTCGGCGTCGTGCTCGTCACCTCGGGTCCGGGCGCGACCAACGCCGTCACGGGGCTCACCGATGCGCTGATGGATTCCATTCCGCTGGTCTGCATCACCGGACAGGTGCCGACCCATCTGATCGGTAACGACGCGTTCCAGGAATGCGATACGGTCGGCATCACGCGCCCCTGCACCAAGCACAATTGGCTGGTGAAGGACGTCAATGATCTGGCGCGCGTCCTGCACGAAGCGTTCTACATCGCGCGCACTGGCCGTCCCGGCCCGGTCGTCGTCGATATCCCGAAGGACATCCAGTTCACGACCGGCAACTACACGGGTCCGACCAACATCGAGCACAAGACCTACCGGCCGAAGGTGAAGCCGGATGCCGGCCCCATCGCGGAGGCCGTCGAGCTGATCGCGTCGGCCAAGAAGCCCATCTTCTATACGGGTGGCGGCGTCATCAATTCCGGCCCGAAGGCGAGCCAGCTGTTGCGCGAATTCGTGCGCCTGACCGGCTTTCCCATCACCTCGACGTTGATGGGTCTCGGCGCCTATCCGGCGTCCGACAAGCAGTGGCTCGGCATGCTCGGCATGCACGGCACCTATGAAGCCAACTTGGCGATGCACGACTGCGACGTGATGATCAACATCGGCGCGCGTTTCGACGACCGCATCACCGGCCGGCTCGACGCGTTCTCGCCCAATTCCAAGAAGATCCACGTCGACATCGATCCGTCGTCGATCAACAAGAACGTGCGCGTCGACATTCCGATCGTCGGCGACTGCGCCTATGTGCTGGAAGACATGCTGCGAGTCTGGAAGGCGAAGGCGCCCCAGCTCGACAAGGCCGCGCACAAGACGTGGTGGAAGCAGATCGAAGGCTGGCGGGCCAAGAAATCGCTGTCCTATAAGAAGTCCAAGGACGTGATCATGCCGCAGTACGCGTTCGAGCGTCTGTATGAGCTGACCAAGGACCGCGACACCTACATCACGACCGAGGTCGGCCAGCATCAGATGTGGGCGGCGCAGTTCTACCATTTCGAAGAGCCCAATCGCTGGATGACCTCGGGCGGTCTCGGCACGATGGGCTATGGTCTGCCGGCCGCGATCGGCGCGCAGCTCGCGCATCCCAAGTCGCTCGTCATCGACATCGCGGGCGATGCGTCGATCCTGATGAACATCCAGGAATGTTCGACCGCCGTGCAGTTCAACCTGCCGGTCAAGGTTTTCATCCTGAACAACGAGTACATGGGCATGGTGCGCCAGTGGCAGCAGCTCCTGCACGGCAATCGCCTGTCGCATAGCTACACCGAGAGCCTGCCCGACTTCGTCAAGCTGGCGGAGGCCTACGGCTGGAAGGGCATGCGCTGCGATCATCCCGACGATCTGGATGAGGCCATCATGGAGATGATCAACACCAAGGTGCCGGTGATCTTCGATTGCCGCGTGGCCAAGCTCGCCAACTGCTTCCCCATGATCCCGTCAGGCAAGGCCCACAACGAAATGCTGCTCGGCGAGGACGTCTCGGCGGAAGAGATCGAAAAGGCCATCGGCAAGGAAGGCAAGGTGCTGGTGTGAGGCGTATCGCGGCCCAGGCGCTGGCACTCGCGGCTTTGTGCTGGTCCGGGCCGCTTTGGGCGGCCGGGGACGGCACCGCGCCCGCGGCGTCTGTCACCTGGGACCAGCCCGCCAACATCCGCGACGCGGCCGAGCGTATTGGCAAGATCCAGCGCGCAAAGGGTGCCGACGGCGCCGTGAAATTCATCGACGCCTGTTACCGCACGCATGGATTGGCGTCCGCCTACAGCGCGCCATTCGAGGGCTGCATCGCGCAGGACTATCTGCTGACCAAGCTTTTGACCCGCATCTATGGCCGCCTGTCGCCCGAAGCCTTGCGCAAGATCGGGGCTCCGTCAGCCGAATTGCTCGCGCAATCGATGGGCCGCCGGGTGGTCGCCGCGTTCTCGCAGTACAAGGTGACGGCGGCGGAGGCTGAGAAATTCAAGGTCGAAGTGGACCGGCACGGATTACCGGTTTTCCTCAAGGTCGTGTTTCCGAAATCGACCGGGGACATCGAGGCCCTGGAGAAGTCGGGTCAGATGCCCGCAGAGGAAGATGGCGATGCGCCGGCTGAAGGCGCACCAGCCGGCGACGACACAAAAGACAACGGGAAGAACTAACGCCATGGCCAACCCCAATCCGCAAAGCCACTATGTCGGCCCGTCTATCACGCAGGATGTGGTCTCGCGCACGCTGTCGGTTGTCGTCGACAACGAGCCGGGCGTGCTTGCGCGCGTGATCGGCCTCTTTACGGCGCGCGGCTACAACATCGACAGCCTGACCGTGACCGAGACCGAGCACGAACGGCATGTCTCGCGGATCACCATCGTCACCCGCGGCACGCCCGCCGTGATCGAGCAGATCAAGCATCAGCTGGAACGTCTGGTGCCGGTGCACCGGGTGCGCGATCTCACCGGCGAAGGCGTATCGCTGGAGCGCGAACTGGCCCTGGTGAAGGTGTCCGGCAAGGGGGAGAAGCGCATCGAGGCGCTGCGTCTCGCCGAGATTTTCCGTTGCCAGGTCGTCGATACCTCGACGGAGCACTTCGTGTTCGAGATCACCGGCAAGGCCTCCAAGATCGAGACCTTCATCGGCATCATGCGCGAACTGGGTCTGGTGGAGGTGAGCCGGACGGGTATCGCCGCCATCGGGCGCGGCGCGGCCGCCTGAGGCATCCCGGCAAACGTAAAAGGGCGGTCCAGCCGCACGGCTGTCCGCCCTTTGGATTGGTCTGTAACGGGTTCGGCCTGTTGGCCAGGACCCCGCTTACATCACCTTCTTGCGCTGCTTCTTCCCGTCCATGTACAGCTCGGAGGCATGGGTCGCGCTCTTGGTGAAGTTGAGGTTCTCGTCGTCGAGGCTCAGAACGGTGTTGCCCGCATTGCGGAAACCGGCGGTGGTATCCTGCACGGGATAAAGCGGGACGGCGGAGGGCTTGTCCGACAGAGTCATATGAAAGGCGGTCAGGCGCGGACGGTACTCGGTTTCGTCCATGCGCTCGCACTTGCCTTCGCCTTCGGTCGTTTCGCAGGCTTTCAGCGAGCGGTACTTGGCGGCCGACTTATTGTGGACCGCCACGGCCGAGGCGATGATTTCGGTGCAGGCCTCGTAGCTGAGCCCTGCGTTGTCGGCGCAATCGACGGCAGACGTGACGATGAATTGTTTGGCTTTGGCCTTGGGCTCGCCGCCGCCATTGCCGCAACCGGTGAGTGCGAGTGCTGAGGCAAGAATGAGGAGCGCGCGGCGCGAATTCAGGGAGAGCATGGGCAGCCTGCGGTTTTGAAACGGACCTAAGCTCTGATTGCTAACGCAACAGCGGTTGCAGTTCGGTTAACCGCGCGATAAGGGGAGTTCCTGATCCGGGTACCCTAGGGGTTCCCAAGGGCCTGGAAGCCGCCACAACGGCATTTGTCGCATCCGCCCGAACGGGCGGGGCCGTTGCCCGGCGCGCAAGTCACAGGTAGGGTCCGCTCGCGTTTCGCGCCCCTGCCGCCTTGCCGGGCGGTCCGATCCCACGCATACCGCGCGCTGCTGCAGGCGGCACGTGCCAGACGGCTCGCCGGTGTTTCAACCGCCGCGCGGGAATGAACGAGACCTTAGAACCGAAGAAGAGAGAGCCATGCGCGTCTATTACGATCGTGATGCCGACCTGAACCTCATCAAGACCAAGAAGGTCGCCATTGTTGGCTACGGCAGCCAGGGCCATGCGCATGCCCTCAACTTGCGGGACAGCGGCGTGAAGGATGTCACCATCGCGCTGCGCAAGGGCTCGGCCTCGGCCCAGAAGGCCGAGAAGGAAGGCCTCAAGGTCATGGACGTCGCGGACGCGGCCAAGTGGGCTGACGTCATCATGATGCTGACGCCCGACGAACTGCAGGGCGACATCTATCGCGACCACCTGCACGACAACATGAAGAAGGGCGCCGCGCTCATGTTCGCGCATGGGCTCAACGTCCACTTCAATCTCATCGAGCCGCGCGCTGACCTTGACGTCGGCATGGTGGCGCCGAAGGGTCCCGGCCACACGGTTCGCGGCGAATACCTGAAGGGCGGCGGCGTACCCTGCCTCATTGCGATCCACCAGGATAAATCCGGCAACGCCCATGACCTGTTCCTGTCGTACGCCTCGGGCGTCGGCGGCGGACGCTCCGGCGTCATCGAGACGACATTCAAGGAAGAGTGCGAGACGGACTTGTTCGGCGAGCAGGCCGTGCTCTGCGGCGGCCTTGTGGAACTGATCCGTGCTGGCTTCGAGACGCTGGTCGAGGCGGGCTATGCGCCGGAAATGGCCTACTTCGAGTGCCTGCACGAAGTGAAGCTCATCGTCGACCTCATCTACGAGGGCGGCATTGCCAACATGAACTACTCGATCTCGAACACGGCCGAATACGGCGAATACAGCACCGGCCCGCGCATCATCACGGCCGAGACGAAGGCCGAAATGAAGCGCGTTCTGGAAGATATCCAGTCGGGACGCTTCACGCGCGACTGGATGCTGGAGTGCAAGGCCGGCCAGCCGAGCTTCAAGGCCACGCGCCGCAACAACGACGCACACCAGATCGAAGAGGTGGGTGCGCGCCTGCGCGAGATGATGCCCTGGATCGGCAAGAACAAGCTGGTCGACAAGGGCCGCAACTAAGCCGCGATCAATTTGAAGAGACGAACGGCCCGCGCATCACGCGATGCGCGGGCCGCTTATTTTAGGGCGATCAGAGCAAATTGGGCGACGGCGTGGCTCTCATTCGCTGTCGCGCTCGTAGAATTCTGTTGCCGATGATGAGAAGCGACGGTGCCTCGCGCTCGCCCTGAAAGCCGAAGAGATAGGACGTCGCAGCGCCGTCCGCTCCCGTCAGGGTGATGGTGCGGGCCGCTATTGTGTAGCGCGCGCTGTCACCGCCTTCACGCGCCGCCGAGCGCTTCAGGCTGCCATCGTCGTAGAAGCTCAGATGGTCGGGAAGGTCTGCCGTCGCCGCACCGCCCGCGCCCACATAGTGCCCCGCGAAGGCCATGGACGCGGCCGCTGCGAAGGTCTTGGCTGCCTTGGCGACCGCAGTACCCTGTGTGTCGTCGCCGAAGGCCAGGGCATATCCCTCGCCGTCACGTTGCCAGCGGCCGGCACCCGGACTGCCGAGCGGCCGCGTTGTGGCATCGAACGCCGCCGGCGCGCGGGCTTCGTTTTCGAACACCCGTCCGTCCGACAGCAACAGGGCTGTGATGGACTTCGGGTCGACCGCGCTCGCCGGATCCGATCCGTCGAAGGTAAACCGCAGATAGTGGATGACATCCTCAACCAGGGAATTGGGGTCAGCGGGCGGGTTCGCCTCCGGGTCCGCCTTGTCCGGTGCGGCGTCGCCCTCATCGCCGGGCTGGCCTTCAGGCCCGTCGTCCGATGACTTGAGGCGCAGATCCGGTGTCACGATCAAGCCGTCGGCCCGCCACGCTTCGAGGCGCGCACGCGCGGTCAACAGAATGGGATCGGTCTCGGCCATTCCATTGGGTGCTGCCAGCAGAATGATCTTGGGTGCCCGCCCGCATCCGGTAGCCTGTGACTTCCACCCGGGTTTCGACGCCGTCTTCCGTCATCACCGTGAGCGGTAGCATCAGTCCCGGCGGCACACCCGCCGAGGCCGGCAAGGGGACCAGCGGCCCAGACGGACGTATGTCGCCGACCATATCTTCGATGAGGGCGGGCACTTCGTCGCTAAAGGCGGCCCGCAAGTCCCTGCCGGTCTGGATCGCCGGTGCCAAGATGATCGTCAGGGTGCCGGCGTCGGTTGCTGGGGCATAGTAGGAGATCACGTCGCTGACGGTGCGCGTCCAGCCGTCGGGGAACTGACCAAGGCTGTCGCGCGAGGGATTGCTCTGCGCCAACAGGCTCCCGCCGAACACAGCCATTGACGCCAAGCAAACCGCGACGGCGATGCCGGCCAGCAGGCCGAAGGGCAGGGACGCCCGGGGGTGCTTGCGGCATGGGCGGGTGGCGTGTCGGGGACGTGGATCGGTCATGGCGGATGATCATCGCATGGTCCGCGCGCGTTGCCATCCCCAGCGTTTTCCACCAAGGCCCCGTCATGTTGACGGGCGTTCAGTGGCCAGCCAGTGGGGGGATACGCACGCCAATGCGGCAATTGCAACCGCCGCGCCCGCCCAATCGGCTGGACGGCTGATTGTCCGGCGTCTGAGCACAAGCTAGTGTCACCAAAATTTTGCATGGCACAGGAGCCTGATTTGCACCGATCCGCATTCGTTAAGTTGGCTGGCAGCCTGATGGCGGCCCTGTGCGCGTTCGCATCACCCGTGTTCGCCGGCGATGGCGCGCCACCGGGCGTCGAAGCTGCCGCAAAAGAGAGTGCGTCCGCACCCGGCCCGCAGGACGTCGTCATCGGTGCCTACATCAACGACATCCAGGAACTGGATTTCCGCACCCACAGCTACGCGGTCGATCTCTACATCTGGTTCCGGTGGCGTGATAAGGCGATCGATCCCTCGAAGACGCTCGAATTCATGAACCGCTTTGCCCCCGACGACCACGTGCGCGATGCGATCTATGAAGAGCCGAAGGAACTGCCCGACGGAAGTTTCTATTCCATCGTGCGCAACCAGGGCCGTTTTGCATCCAAGATGCTGCTGGCGGATTATCCCTTCGACCGGCAGGAATTGAAGATTGAGTTCGAGGACAACGCCAGCGGCGCCGAAAGCCAAGTCTACCTTCCAGACGCCAATCCGATCACCTTGTCGCCGTCCATTACACTCCCGGGCTTGAAGATCGGCCAGCCCAGGTTGGTGGTGCGTCACAATCAATATCCAACCAACTTCGGCGATCCGACCGTGGGCGATAGCGAAGCCTACTCGCGTGCTGCGCTGATCGTGCCGGTCGAGCGGCCCCTGACGGCGTTGTCAGTCAAGACATTCCTGCCGATCCTGCTCATTCTGGCTTGCGCGGGGCTGGTGCTTTTCATCCGGCCGCAATTCATCGATGCGCGCGTGGGGCTTGGCATCACCGCACTGCTGACCTTGGTCGCCCTGCAACTGGCCGGGGGTAGCAGCCTGCCGGAGGTCGATTATCTGACGATGGTCGACAAGGTCTATCTGGCATCCTATGCCTTCATCATGTTCGTGTTGCTGCGTGTCGTACGGTCGTCGTGGATGACCGAGGACGGAGAAACAACGGCTGTCGTGGCCCGCCGGGACCGCGCGTGGTTCGCAGCGCTCTCGGTGGCGTATGGGGTGGCGATGGTTGTCATCGCCGCGGGCACGTTCAGGCCTTGAATTCCACGTGGGAGCGACCGTGATCAGTGCCAGTGTTGAGACATCCACCGCCCAAGTCTTCAGGGTTGAGATGTGCGACCTGCGGCTGGTTCCCGGCACCTGGGACTTTGCCGAGGTGAACGCGGCGGCAATTGACGCGCACTGGGAACGCCGCCGCGCCGAGGCGCCCGCGTTCTTTAATGGGCGCATTCATGTGATGACATCGTGTGTGCGGGACGGCGCGACGTTCGCCGGCCGCTTCATCGCGGTCGACTTCAAACCGTTTTTGTACTGGCACGAGACGGGTGAAGCCGACCGGAGCGTTTACGATGCCTTCGGCTCGGGCGTATTGTGGTCCGCGGATGGCGCGGTTCTTCTGGGCCGACAACGGGCCGGCAACATCAACGCGGGTCTCACGTATCCGCCCGGCGGCTTCATCGATGCCCGCGATGTGGATCCGGATGGACGCATTGACGTGGCCGGCAGCGTCCGCCGTGAATTGGCGGAGGAGACGGGGGTCGATCCGGCCGGGCTGCGGCAATTGCCGGGTCACGTGGTCACCTGCGCCGGGCAACAGGTTTCGATTGCGACGCAGTTCGTCTCGCCCTTGTCCGCCGTGGAACTAGTGTCCAGCATCGGATCGCACTTGGCCGCCGACAGCGACGGCGAACTGGAGGCCATCGTGGCCATGCGGACGCCGGCCGATCTGGAGGACGTTGCGATGCCCGCTTTTACCCGTCATCTGATGGGTTTCCTGTTCGCATCCGCACCTGGGCGGCCATAGGCCGCTCAAGAGGACTATCGCGGCGGGCGGAAAGTACGCTAAGTGCCCCCACCCGATCCGGGCAGAGGGGCCCCTATGCGACTGACATTCCAGACTGTTGATGTTTTCACCGAGACGTGTCTCGGCGGCAATCCCTTGGCTATCGTCGAGGCCCCGGACAAACTCGACGATGCGCTGATGCAAAGGATTGCGCGGGAGTTCAATCTCTCCGAGACGGTGTTCGTCTTTCCCCCGGACAACCCCGCCCATTCAGCTCAGATGCGGATCTTCACGCCAGTGCAGGAAGTGCCATTTGCCGGTCATCCGACGGTCGGAACGGCGGCTGTGCTGGCCGAGAAGAAGTATGCCGCTTCGAATGGAAATTCCGATTGTCTGATCGTATTGGAACAGCAGGTGGGCAATTTGCGCGTCGGCGTCAGGTTGCGCCCCGGCGCCGCACCGTTCGCCGAATTCGATGCCCCGCGGCTGCCGTCGGCTGCCGGCAGCCTCCAGGCCGTGGATCTTCTCGCGGCGGGACTGGGGCTGATTCCGAGCGAAATTGGCTTCGAGAACCACCGGCCGGTCTGCTACGCGGCGGGCAACGCTTTCGCCTTCGTGCCCGTCTCCACGCGCGAGGCCATCGCCAAGGCGCGGATCAATGGGGAGCACTGGGCCAAGGCATTTCGCGGACAAGGGTTTCTGGGCGTCTATCTCTATACGCGCCAATGCGAGCACAAGGGCTCCGCCTTCCATGCCCGTATGTTTGCGCCCGATGCCGGTGTCCCGGAAGATCCCGCGACAGGTTCGGCGGCGGTCGGTCTTGCCGGCGTCATCCACCAATTCGACGATTTGCCCGATGGCACGCATCGGCGCACGGTTGAGCAGGGCTTTGAAATGGGGCGCCCGAGCTTCATTTCTCTCGCTCTGAATGTGGTCGGCGACGAGCTGAAGGGCGTCCGGATCGGCGGACACGCGGTGCAGGTCAGCAACGGTGTGATGTCCATCTGATCCGGCTCCATCTGATCCGGCGGCGGTTGACGCCGCCGGACGTTCGCGCGGGCTCAAGCCGCCGATTTGTGCGGCAGCATGCGCCGCAGCGTGGTGTCTTTCAACACGTGGTGATGCACCAGGGCTGCCACCGCATGGAGGCCGATCAAGACATAGCCGACGGTCGCCAGCGTTTCGTGGACTTCCTCCAACCGCCCGTCCCAGATCTTGTCAGGCCCGATGAGCGGGGGAAGGCTCAGGCCATAAAACACGATGGTCTTGCCTTCGGCGCTGAGCAGTAGCCAGCCGATGACAGGCATGGCCACCAAGAACGCATAGAGTGCGATGTGCAGGAACTTGGCCGCCTGGGCGTGCATGGGAGCCAGCGGCGGTTCGATGGCCGGTGCGGGCCCTGACGTGAAGCGCATAACAATTCGCGCCAGAGTCAGGCCGAGAATCGTGAGGCCGAGACTGTAGTGTGTGGCTTTCATCAGCTCGCGTCCGTCACTGCCACGCGGAAAGATGTCCTTGAACTCCATCAGGGCGTAGGTGGCGGCGATGAGGACCAGCGTCAGCCAGTGGAGTCTGATGAGGGTCAGGGGATAGCGGTGATCGGGCTGGGTCTTGTCCATGGGAGCACCTCTTGGTGGACGTCATGACACCGCTTTAGCCTGTTCGGCCTGACGTCGGGCTGACGTAAGAGTGGCGGGCACACTTTAAAAGGCCGGAAAGGCAGGGCGATTTCAGCGCATTGTCAACTTCTGCGGCGTATTGTACGAGTGGACAACGTCCATAGTCTTGATTTTGAGCATGCGCCAAGGGTCCACAGAGCCTGGATTTTTCGCCTCCGCCGGGATGATCCCCGCGGAGACGCCGGGGGTTGCGCGTCCGATGGGCACACATCTTCTGGTCCTGCTCCTTACCGGCCCCTGAGCCGGGGCGACCGCGCAGGGCTTTAGCCACGCGGTCCGGTGCTCAGGGGAGGGACCAGACCATGTGCTTCAAGACAGGAACGCCCGAACGCGCCAAGTCCGTCGGGCCCCATCAGGGATCTCAAGAACCATGACGACCACCACACCGACGCCAGAGCCGCCCGCAGCCGGGTGCGATCGCGTCATCATCTTCGACACCACGTTGCGCGACGGCGAACAGTGCCCCGGCGCGACCATGACCTATGAAGAGAAGCTCGAAGTCGCCGATTGCCTGGACGCAATGGGCGTCGACGTCATCGAGGCCGGCTTCCCAATCGCATCAGAGGGCGACTTCGAGGCCGTGACGGCAATCGCCAAGCGCGTCCAGGGCGCGACCGTGGCCGGGCTCGCCCGGGCGATCAACGCGGATATCGACCGGGCAGGCGAAGCCGTGCGCCATGCACAGCGCGGCCGCATTCACACGTTCGTCTCGACCTCTCCGATCCATCTCGAATATCAGATGCGCAAGACGCAGGAGGAGGTGCTGGAGATCATTGCCGCCACCGTCGCCCGCGCGCGCAATCTCGTCGAGGACGTCGAGTGGTCCGCCATGGACGCGACGCGCACGCCGATCGATTACCTGTGCCGTTGCGTCGACGCAGCGATCAAGGCGGGCGCCACCACCATCAATCTGCCCGACACGGTCGGATATGCGACGCCGCAGGAATATTACGAAATGTTCCGGGCGGTGCGCGAGCGCGTGGCCAATTCGGACAAGGCAATCTTCTCCACGCACTGCCACAACGACCTCGGATTGGCCGTGGCCAACTCGCTGGCGGCTCTGGGGGCGGGCGCGCGCCAGATCGAATGCACCATCAACGGCATCGGCGAGCGGGCCGGCAATGCGGCGCTGGAAGAGGTCGTCATGGCCATTCGCACGCGCAGCGATGTACTGCCCTACGCGACCCGCATCGACACAACGATGTTGTCGCGGGCGTCGAAACTCGTGTCGTCGGTGACCAATTTTCCGGTGCAGTACAACAAGGCGATCGTGGGCCGGAATGCATTCGCGCACGAAAGCGGCATCCATCAGGATGGCCTGCTGAAGTACCAGCAGACCTATGAGATCATGACGCCGGCAACGGTTGGCGTGGCCAAGACGTCGCTCGTGATGGGCAAGCACTCCGGCCGCAACGCCTTTCGGACGAAGCTGCGGGAACTTGGCTTCGAGCTGGGCGAGAACGCCTTCGAGGATGCTTTCAACCGGTTCAAGGCGCTGGCCGACCGCAAGAAGCACATCTACGACGAGGACATCGAAGCCCTGGTCGATCACGAGATCGCCCACGCGCACGACCGCATGAAGGTGACGTCGCTGACGGTCATTGCCGGCACCGTCGGTCCCCAGGCCGCCACCTTGACCCTCGATATCGACGGACAGCCGTCGACCGTGCAGGCCCAAGGCAACGGGCCTGTCGATGCAACCTTTAATGCCATCAAGCAGCTGGTGCCGCACACCGCGCGCCTGGAACTCTATCAGGTCCATGCCGTCACCGAGGGGACGGATGCGCAGGCCGAGGTATCGGTCCGCCTGGAGGAGGACGGGCGGGTGGTCACGGGCCGCGGCGCCGATACCGACACCATGGTGGCGTCCGCGAAGGCTTATGTCGCCGCGTTGAATAAGCTGATCGTCAAGCGCCAGAAGGTGGCTCAGGCCCAGCACGGGGTTTAACCCGGCTTCGGCCGCGCGCGAGTAAACGGATAGGCGCCGCGGCGCCTATCCGCCCGCCACTGCAAATAACCTTATTCTTCTCGTTGCTTAATACTCAGTCTGTGAACTGGCGCCATGCGTGGGAACGCGGTACCACTCAAGATCTGGGAACATGGCCGTGCCCGAAAGGGCGCGGTCGTGGGCAAGTCTCGGCATGCTAGTTGCTAGGCTTCGCCAAAAATGGTGTCGGGATTCATGGTTTCCCGGCCGCTGGCCCGTGGCCTCAACTGGTTGCGGACCTTTCGCGTCGAGTGGGTGTGCATGCGTCTAGGGATCGGAAGCGTCCTATCTGAAGACATCGCGATCGATCTCGGGACGGTCAATACGATCGTCCACGTGATGGGACGCGGCATTGTCATAGACGAGCCGTCGGTCGTGGCCGTGCGCATCGGGCCGGGTCACCGTGAGGTGCTGGCGGTCGGTGAAAAGGCCCGGCAGATGCTCGGGCGCACACCCGGGTCGATCGAGACCATCCGCCCGCTGCGTGATGGCGTCATCGCCGATTTTGTGGCCACCGAGGAAATGCTGCGCCAGTTCATCAAGCGCACACGTAAGTCATTGGGCTTTCTGCGGCCGCGTATTCTCATCTGCGTGCCTGCGGGCGCCACGCCGGTCGAGCGCCGTGCAGTTTATGAGACGGCAGTACAGGCGGGCGGGCGCCGGGTTTTCATCGTGGAAGAGCCGATCGCCGCCGCCATCGGTGCGGGCCTGCCCATCGACGAGCCAACCGGCTCCATGGTGGTCGATATCGGCGGCGGGACGACGGATATCGCGGTCTTGTCGCTGGGCGGCGTCATCGAGGCCCGCTCGCTGCGCGTCGCAGGCAACGCCATGGATGAAGCCATCATGCGCTACATCCGGCGCGAACATCAGCTGATCATCAGCGAAGCGAATGCCGAACGGATCAAGGTCGAGGCAGGGTCGGCATCGCGCTTGCCCAATGGCCTGACCAGCGAAATTCACATTCGCGGCCGCGATCTGCGCGAAGGCCGCCCCAAGAGCATCATCCTGCTGCCGCAACATGTGGCCGAGGCTCTGGAAGAACCCATCGCCGCCATGGCCGAGTTCATCGAACGGGCGCTGGAAGATCTGCCTCCCGACGTGTCGTCAGACATCTGCGATCGCGGCATCCTCCTGACGGGCGGCGGCGCGCTTCTGCATCGGCTCGATGCGGAACTCGAACGGCGGGTTGGCGTTCCCTTCGTGGTTCCCGAGCATCCGCTGCATTGTGTCGTTCGGGGATCGGCGATGCTGTTGGAGAACATCGCGGAACGCGAGCATCTGCTGATACGTCCGTGATGGAGGCTGCGATGACGGACACGCGGCCCTGCCGGAATGCACCGAGTGCCGAACCCGTGCGGTTGGGGTTGTGATGAGGTACGTGGGCTACGATCAGATGCGCCGCAGGGCGCCCCTCGGGGGCATGCCGCGACGGCCATCGAACGGTCTTCTGCTACCCGGCCTGATTTTCCTCTCCGTCGCTCTCCTCATTCTGAGCCGTCTCGATCATGGGTATATCGCGGGGGTTCGCGGACAGGTGACGGAGTTAATGAATCCGGTTCTGCGCGCCGCCATGGTGCCGCTGGAGCCGATCCGCGCCGCCGCCCGAACGGTGAGCGAGACCTTTACGCTGCATGCCGAACTTGATCGGCTGCGCAATGAGAACCAGCGTCTCAAGGGTTGGGAATGGCGCGCGGTCGAACTCGAACGCAAGTTCGCCGACTTGTCGGCTGCCGCGCAAACCGCGCGCGACACGCAGATCGCCTTCATTACGGCGCGCGTCATTGCCAACTCGTCCGGGGCCTTCGTGCGCTCCGCCACGATCAATGCCGGACAGGACCAGGGGCTTAAGGCGGGCTACCCGGTTCTGAGCGGTGATGGTCTCGTTGGCCGCGTCGTCGATGCGGGTTCGAATGCGTCGCGCATTCTACTTCTCACCGACGCGCAAAGCCGCGTGCCGGTGCATGTGGGTCGCACGGGCACGCGGGCGGTTCTGACGGGAAGCAATGGCCCCAATCCGCGTCTTGTCTTCTCCGCGCCCGACGTTGCCATAAACGCCGGCGATGTCGTGTCCACTTCCGGGGTCGGCGGCTTCTTTCCGCGCGGACTGCGGATCGGCACCGTCTTGGATGCGAACGCGACACCGTCGGTCCGTCTCGATGCCGATCTCGATACCATCGAATATCTCGGCGTCCTCCTCTACGACACGCCCGCGCTCGATCTTCTGGGTGCCGCCAGGTCGCTCAATGGTGCCGCGGCCGCGCGCACCGGACGGGAGTAGCGGACTATGATCAACGCGGGCCGCTTCATTCCAGCGCTGACGGTCGCCGTGCTGGCGCTCGTGGCGGTGTTGCCGTGGGGACTTCCACCAGGGGGCCGGTTTGTCTTTCCGCTGCTGCCCTTCATCGCCATTCACTATTGGACCTCACGGCATCCAGAACGGCTATCCGCCTGGGTCCCATTTCTCGCCGGATTGTCCGTCGATGTGTTGTCGAATGGTCCGCTCGGCTATTGGTCTTTGATCTATCTGGTCGGATATCTCATCGCGGCGGAAGCGCATCTTGTCACCGGTACGGGTCCCGCCGGACGCTGGCTTCTGTTTCTGACGTCCCTCGCCGTGCTCGTTGCGGCCGCGTGGGGGATCGCATCCGTCTACGCCTTCGAAGTCGCTGACTGGCAGCCTTTTGCCTGGGCCGCTGCACTGGCGGGTCTCGCCTATCCAATCGTAGCGCTGGCGCTGCGCGCTCTCGATCTCGATCCGGTCCGCCGGTCCAACGACAGCCTCATCCGGGGGCAGTGAGATGGGGGCCACGCACGGCGGCGGTGGCGAGGATGGTGGCGGCTTCACCCGCCGGGCGCTGCTTCTCGGCGGACTGCAAGTGGGCGCCTTCACGCTGATCGCCGGGCGGCTCTATCAGCTGCAAGTGATGGAAGGGCGCCGGTTCGGACCGCTCGCCGAAGACAACCGCATCAGCCAACGCGGCTTGGTCCCGGTGCGGGGGCGCATTCTGGATCGCCATGGCCGCGTTCTGGCGAGCAACGTGGAATCCTTCCGTGTCACCATGCTGCCCGGCGAGAAGACCCGCATGCGCGTATCGCTCGCCGCACTGCAGCCGCTGCTGAAATTGAGTTCAGATGATATCGAACGCATTCTGGCCCGTGCCCGCGGTGCCTCACGGGTGAATCCCGTGGAGCTGAAAGCCGGGCTCGACTTCGACACCATTGCCCAGGTTGGATTGCTCATTCCGCATCTGCCCGGGGTGGAAACCGAGATCGAACTGCAGCGGACGTATTCCGACGGACGGGTTGCCGGACATGTGGTGGGCTACGTCGGCAGCGTTGACCGTTACGCGATGGACGACGCGCAGTTTCTCAAGCTTCCCCATGTCCGGGTCGGCAAGGCCGGTGTCGAGCTCGGCATGGATGTTGAGTTGCGGGGCAGTGGGGGCGCCCGCAAGTTCGAGGTCGACGCACGCGGGCGGATCGTGCGCCATTTGGGCCATACCGACCCCACGCCCGGCAATGATGTCGTTGTGACGATCGATACGGAATTCCAGGCGCGCGTCATGCAGCGCCTGTCCGGTGAACGCCGTGCCGCAGCCGTGGTGATGGACGTGCGCACGGGCGAAGTGGCGGCGATGGTTTCGATTCCGGCCTTTGATCCCAATCAGCTGACCATTCACTTCGAGGACACCGCGTGGGAGAAACTGCAGGCCGACGAAAACAAGCCGCTGCTCAACCGCGCCATTAGCGGGCAATATCCACCCGGTTCGACATTCAAAATGGTGACGGCCCTTGCCGCGCTGGAGGCGGGCGCCGTTGACATCGATGAGCACATCACATGCCGCGGCAGTTTTGAATTAGCCGATCGCACGTACCGGTGCTGGCGGCGGGATGGTCATGGGCGCCTGGACCTGAACGGGGCCCTGAAGGAATCCTGCGACGTCTATTTCTACACGCTGGCCGAGCGCATTGGCGTCGACAAGATCGCGTCCATGGCGCGGCGCTTGGGGCTGGGCCAAATCTATGCGGCCGGCATCGGCGCACAAAAGCCCGGTCTGATCCCGGACACCGGCTGGAAGCGGGCGGCCTTGGGCCGGACCTGGCTGCGCGGCGAGACGATCCTCGCCGGGATCGGGCAGGGCTACGTTCTTGCGACACCGCTCCAACTGGCTGTCATGACCGCGCGCTTGGCCACGGGGCGGGCCGTCGTTCCCACCCTCGTGCGCCGGCCCGGCGATGCCGTGCCCGAACAACAGGTCTTCCCTCCGCTCGATGTTCCGCAGGCGGGATTGGAGGCGGTCCGCCGGGCGATGGTCGGCGTCGTCAACGATGCTGGCGGTACGGGCGGCAACGCGGCACTTGAAGACAACGCGGTCGTGATCGCGGGCAAGACGGGAACCTCGCAGGTGCGCTCGGCCGATGCGGGCTCTCCGGACGACCCATTCGAACACCGGGACCACGCGCTGTTCGTGTCCTATTTTCCCGCCGACGCGCCCCGCTATTCCGTCGCCGTCGTGGTGGAACATGGCGGAGCGGGCGGCACGATGGCCGCCCCGATCGTGCGCGACATCATTGCGATGATCATGGCGGGCGATCCCGTGGCGCCACGTCCCCATGCGGAGGGCGGAAATGTCACCGCGCCGCCGGTGTCCACTCTGGCCGGGGAGACGGGCCGATGAGACACGGGTTCTCCCGCACCGACCGCGGCCATCGCGCATTTCAGTGGATTGCGCGTGCCAATTGGCCGGTGCTCGTCATTGTGGCGATCCTCGTGGCGGTCGGCATCGCCACGCTCTATTCGGTCGAAGGTGGATCCTTCCGCCCATGGGCCGAACGCCATGGATTGCGTTTCCTGGTCGGCACGGCCCTCATCATGGGTATGCTTCTGGTGCCGCTGGAGACGTGGTTGCGCGCCGCCAACCCATTCTATTCAGCGGCGCTGATCATGGTCATGCTCGTGCCGCTGATTGGGGTGGAGGCGCTGGGTGCGCGGCGGTGGCTGAGCATCGCGGGCATCGGTTTCCAGCCGGCGGAACTGATGAAGGTAGCCCTCGTGCTGGCGCTCGCGCGCTATTATCAATGGCTGCCTGCCGGCAAGGTCTCCGATCCGCGTTGCGTTCTGGCACCGTTGGCGATGATTGCCGTGCCCGTGGTGTTCACGCTCCGTCAGCCCGATCTCGGTTCCGCAACGCTCTTCGCGGCGGTGGGACTATCGCTGATGTTCCTGGCTGGTGTGTCCATCGTCTACTTCATTGCGGGCGGCGTCGCGATTGCCGCCGCCTCGCCGCTCATCTGGGCGGGCCTCCACGATTATCAACGCCGGCGCATCGAGATCTTCCTGGACCCCGATAGCGATCCGCTTCGCGCCGGCTATCACATCACGCAGTCGAAGATTGCGCTGGGCGCTGGCGGAGTGACGGGCCGGGGCTACATGCAGGGTACGCAGAGCCAGCTGGATTTCCTGCCAGAGAAGCACACGGATTTCATCTTCACGACCTTCGCCGAGGAATGGGGGTTTATAGGATGTGTCGCGCTGTTGGCCCTGTACGGGCTTCTGCTCGCGGCTTTGGCGCGCATGGCGATGCGGGCCAGCACGCCGTTTGCGCGCCTCCTGATCGCGGGGAGCTGGATCACGATTTTCCTCTACGTCTTCATCAACGTGGCCATGGTGACGGGGCTCGTCCCCGTGGTCGGCGTCCCCCTCCCGTTCGTCTCCTATGGCGGCACCTCGATGATGACCTTGATGGCTGGCCTGGGGTTGGCGCTGGCTGCGGATGCGCATGGACGGGACGGGGCCATGCGCGCGCCGTCCGGGCCAATATTTTAGTCATCACATCAACGGGTAAGGTTGGGCTGGGACGGGGCAAAAACACCGCAACGAACCTGCTGGACAGGGGTGCGTCAGGGTGCTAGATGCTCGCCCACGGGTCCGGCGACGGACCCCGTTTCGTTCTGGGGCCGTGATCGATGCGTCTTCAGCGGCGAGTGGGTGATTAGCTCAGTTGGTAGAGCAGCTGACTCTTAATCAGCGGGTCCACAGTTCGAGCCTGTGATCACCCACCAAATTTTTCCAATCTTTTGACGGCCCGCTATGGCTGAAGGGACGCACCCTGTTCCGCGTGCCTACGGCATGGGTGCGCATTCCGGCCGGCATCAGGCGATGAGGCCTGCGGCTTTTGCCTCGGCGATGACTTCAGCGAGAATGCCCACGGCAAGCGTGGCGCGGCTCTTGGAACCCGGGATGGCGCCGATGGGACTGCGCACGCGCGCGAGCGCGGCGGGCGTTGTGCCCAGGTCCGCCAGCGCGGCACAGCGGTTCGCGTGCGCGGCGCGGCTGCCCATTGCACCGATGTAGAAGCAGGGGGATTTAAGAATCTGGGCCAGCACGGGCGCCTCCCAGTCGTGCTCGTGAAAGGCGACGATGGCCGCCGTCCATCGGTCGAGTTTGTCCAAACCGGCTGCTGCTGGATCGTTCAGCCCGCGCGTTTGCAATCCGAAGTCGGCGACTTCCTTGCGGGCCGCATCGTCCGGAGAAACGATATCAAGGTCGAACCCCGCGGCGGCCATGAGTGTCGCAATCGCAACGAGCGCGGGACCGCCGCCGACGAGCACCACGCGCGGCGCGGGGCCATGCACGCGGAGGAAGATGCGGCCGTCCAGCCGGCTCGGACCTGTTTCGCTGCTCTCGCAGATCGTGCTGATACCGGTATCGAGATTGGTCGAAAGGACGAAGGGCCGGCGTGCCTGCCGGTGCGCGCTGGCGGCGTCGATGATGGCCGGTGTCAGGCCCTGGTCGATATAAAGATCGAGACCGCTTCCGCAGGGCAGCTTGAGATCGAAATAGGGTGAACCCTTGCCGTAGCGCACCAGCGCGTTGCGGCCGTCAGCAATGGCGCGCTGGGCCTCCTTGGCGACGGACGTTTCGATGCAGTTGCCCGACAGGTAGCCAGTGAAGCGACCGTCTTCCGCGACGGCCATTTGCGCGCCGAGCGGGCGGGGCGTGTTGCCGTCAATCGCCACCAGCGTGACGAGGGCCGTGCGCAGGCCCTCACTGCGCCAGTGGACGAGATCACCCAGCACATCTTCGTCGGCCATGAGTGAGCGGGTGGTCATGGAGCCCTGGTCCGTTGCAAGTTCAGCCATGCACGCTCAAACCGGGAACGGAACCGTGATCGCGCTAGGCGCGTGGCGCGTGGGACGAAGTGCCGGAAGGTGCAGCAGCGCGGACCGTCATGACGGTCTGCTCGATGAAATCGGCGATGGCGGCCACATCGTCGAGAGAGAACAGTGTCAGACTGCCGTGGTCCGTCTCGTGGTCGGCGGCAATGGCGACGATCAGAGGATCGCGCGGAGCCAGCAGGCGCCGGTCGAGTTGTCCCGTCCGGCGCGCCTCGATTTTCGGGATCGCTGCCGTCTTATAGCCCTCGACGATGACGAGGTCGGACGGCGCAAGCCAGGTGAAGATCTCTTCCAGATTGGGTTCCGGTTCGTCCTTCAACTCGTGGATCATGGCCCATCGCTTGCCGCCGACCACGACGACTTCGCCTGCCCCGGCGCGGCGGTGGCGGGCGCTGTCGGTTTCCTGATCGTCGATTTGGAATTCGTGGTGAGCGTGCTTGATGCTCGCCACCTTCAAGCCCCGCCGCGTGAACTCCTCAATGAGGCGCACGGTGAGCGTCGTCTTGCCGGACTTCTTCCAGCCGACGATGCCGATGACAGGGGTGTGGTACGTCGCGTTCATGGTTGGGTTCTCTAGCATGGATCGGTTAGCCCGCAAGCAGGTCGCGCGCCTCCGCGAGTTCCTCGGGCGTGTTGGCGTTGAAGAACGGATCGACGTCGCGGCCCTTCAGTACGGTAAATGGGAAGTCGACGGCGATTGTTCCATGGCGGTCGGTCCAGGCCAGCACCTTGCGGGTGCCCGCCAGCAGGGCTGCCTCCAGATCGTCGGCAAGGGCGACGGGCCACAGTCCGATGACGGGGTGAAGTTCGCCGCCAGAGCGCGCCAGCGCGATCGCGCCCGTGCCGCCCGCTAGGCCGGCTTGGAGTTTCGCGACGAGGTCGTGGGGAAGGAACGGCGCGTCGGTTGAAACGCTGACGACGTGGCTCACATCCGGCGCCATTGATTTCGACCAGCGCAATCCGGCGAGAATGCCGGCGAGCGGCCCGGCAAAGCCTTCGATCGTGTCGGCAACCACCGGCAGCCCAAAAGGTGCGAAGCGTGATGGGTCGCCGTTGGCGTTGATCGACCATGGCGCCGACTTGCGGCTTCAGGCGCTCGATCACGTGGCCGAGCATGGGCTTACCGGCGATGTCGAGCAGACCTTTGTCGCCGCGGCCGGCGGTGAACGCGTCGCTCATCCGCCGCGACTGACCGCCGGCGAGCAACAGGCCTGTGGGCTCTTTCGGTGCGGCTGTCATGTCTGTCCACCCTCGGGGGGCAGCGGTGTCTCCACGAAGCGCTCATAGGCGATGAAGCCGGAGAAATGCGCCATCTGGTCGTAGAGCTGGCGCGCGGTGGAGTTTTTTTCGTGTGTCAGCCAGTACACTTGCCCCGCGCCGTGCGCGTCGGCGTGACGGTAGACGGCGTCAATCAGTGCGCGCGCAAGGCCGCGTCCGCGAACGGACGGTTCCACGAACAGGTCTTGCAGATAGCAGGTGTCTGTTTCGAGCCACGTCGAGCGATGAAAGATGCCGTGGGTGAAGCCCATCACCACGCTGTCGACAGTTGCGACAATGCCGAACACCGGTTCGTCGGGTGCCAGCAGTCGCGACCACGTGCGCTCGGTTGTGGCTTGGGGCAGATCCACGCCATAGAAGTCCTGGTAGCCGCGCCAGAGGGTTTCCCAGGCCGTGCGATCGGAGGGGGCGAGGGGACGCAGGTCGGGTGTCATGACCGCTCCCTCAATCCGCATCCGCGTGGGCGCCCTTGCGGGCCGACTTCTTGTCTTCTTCATCCACGCGCGCCAAGTCCGCATCGAAGATGAGCCGCTCATCGCCGGACACGCACACGAAGCGCTTTCCGCGGGCGCGGCCGATGAGTGTGAGGCCTGATTTTTTGGCGAGGTCCACGCCCCAGGCGGTGAAACCAGAGCGCGAGACGAGAATCGGTATGCCCATCTTGACGGTCTTGATCACCATCTCGGAGGTGAGCCGGCCGGTGGTGTAGAAAATCTTGTCTTCAGGCGTGATGCGATTGAGCAGCATGTAGCCGGCGATCTTGTCGACGGCATTGTGTCGGCCGACATCCTCCATATAGACCACGGGCCGGTCTTCCTGGCACAGCACGCAGCCGTGGATGGCACCGGCCTTCAGATAGAGGCTCGGCTCGGTATTGATCTTGCGCGTCAGGGCATAGAGCCATGACGTGCGCAGTTTGGCGGCGGGCGACAGCTTGACCTTGTCGAACTCTTCCATCAAGTCGCCGAAGATCGTGCCCTGCGCGCAGCCGGATGTCTGGACGCGCTTCTTGAGCTTTTCCTCGTAGTCGGTTTTGCGCGCCGTGCGCACAACGATCGTCTCGATATCTTCCTCGTAGTCGATCCCGGTGATCTCGTCGTCGGGGCGGAGCATGTTCTGGTTCAGAAGGTAGCCGACCGCCAGCAGGTCCGGGTGATCCCCGATGGTCATCAGGGTCACGATCTCGCGCGCGTTGAGAAACAGCGTCAATGGCCGCTCGGTGACGACATCGGTTTTGACCGCGTTGCCCTCATGGTCAATGCCGTCCACGGCGACCGACAAGCGCGGGTCGTCGGGGTTCGGGCGAACCATGAACTCAGCGAGTTTTGACATCCTGTTTCCTCTCCCCTTCGCCCCGGCGATGGGGAGAGGGGAACTCCACTACTCCGCGGCTTCGGCGGCAGCCTTGGCAAGTTCCACCTTGGCGGCACAGAACTTGAACTCGGGGATCTTGCCGTAGGGGTCGAGCTGCGGGTTGGTCAGCATGTTCGCGGAGGCCTCAGCGAAGCAGAACGGAATGAAGACCATTCCTTCCGCCACTTCGCGATCCTGCCGTGCGCGCAGCAAAACCTCGCCGCGCCGCGTGGACACGCGGATAAAATCGCCCGCAGAAACGCCCAGCTTGCGCATGTCGTGGACGTTCAAGCCCGCGACGGCTTCCGGTTCGATTGCATCGAGCGTTGTGGCGCGGCGCGTCATGGAACCGGTGTGCCAATGTTCCAGCATGCGGCCCGTCGTCAGCACGAACGGGTAGTCGGCGTCCGGCAGTTCGGCTGGCGGTGAAACGTCCGCTGGGACGATGCGCGCGCGGCCAGATTTGGTCGGGAACTTTTCGGCGAAGATGATCTCGTTGCCGGGTTTGTCGGGCGCATCGCACGGGTAGGTGACGGAGTCCTCGCGATCAACACGCTCCCACGTGATGTTCTTGAGCGAGGGCATGCAGGACGCCATTTCGTCGAAGACTTCGCTGGGGTGCTTGTAGGTCCAGTTGAGACCGATGCCGCGGGCGATCGCCTGGAGGAGTTCCCAGTCCTGGCGCGCTTCGCCAGGCGGGTTGACGACCGGGCGGGCCATCTGAACCTGGCGGTTGGTGTTGGTGAAGGTGCCCCACTTCTCTGCGTGCGCCGACGAAGGCAGCACCACGTCCGCATGGAAGGCGGTTTCGGTCAGGAAGATGTCCTGGACGACGAGATGTTCGAGTTTGGCCAATGCTTCGCGGGCATGGGCGGCGTCGGGATCGGACATGGCCGGGTTCTCACCCTGGATGAACATGCCCTTTACATCGCCATTCAGGATCGCCTTGATGATCTCGACGACAGTCAGTCCCTTGTGCTTGGGCAACTCGCGGCCGTAGAGCTCTTCGTAGAACTGGCGTGCCTGCGGGTCTTCCACCGAGATGTAATCGGGATAGACCATCGGGATCAGACCAGCGTCGGACGCACCCTGCACGTTATTCTGGCCGCGCAGCGGATGCAGCCCCGTGCCCGGCCGTCCGATCTGTCCCGTGACCAGGGCTAGCGCGATCAGGCACCGCGAATTGTCCGTGCCGTGGACGTGCTGGGACACGCCCATGCCCCAGAAGATGATCGATGACTTTGCCTTGGCGTAGAGACGGGCGACTTCGCGCACGGTTTGCGCGGCGATGCCGCAGACGGGCTCCATGGCCTCAGGTGAATAGTCCTTGACCTTCTTTTTCAGCGCTTCGAAGCCCTCGGTGTGCGCCTGGATGTACTGCTGATCGTAGAGCTTTTCCTCCACGATCGTATGCAGCATGCCGTTCAACAGCGCGACGTCGGCGCCGGGCTTGAATTGCAGGATGTGGGAAGCGTAGCGCTGGGCGCCGCTGGCGCGTCCGCGCGGATCCATGATGATCAGCTTGGCGCCCTTCTGGGCCGCATCCCGGATGAAGGTCGCCGCGACGGGATGGTTCTCAGCCGGGCGGGCGCCGATGACGATGATGACCTCGGCGTCCTTGGCGGCCATGAATGGTGCCGTCACCGCGCCGGAGTTCAGACCTTCCATGAGCGCTGCGACCGACGAGGCGTGGCACAGGCGCGTACAGTGGTCGACGTTGTTGGTGCCGAAGCCCTGACGGACGAGCTTCTGGAACAGGTAGGCTTCTTCGTTGGAGCACTTGGCCGAACCGAAGCCGGCCAGCGCGTCGCCACCGTCGCGATCAATGATTTTCTTGAGCCCGCCAGCCGCCTTCTCCAGCGCTTCTTCCCACGTGGCTTTGCGGAACACGTTCCAGGGATTGCGGGGGTCCACGTCAATATCCCCGCGCTTGGGCGCGTCGTCGCGACGGATCAGCGGAACCGTCAGCCGGTCGGGGTGATGAATATAATCGAACCCGAAGCGTCCCTTGACGCACAGACGGTTCTCGTTGGCAGGCCCGTCGCGGCCATCGACGTAGAGGATCTTGTCGTCCTTGACGTAGGCCTTGGTCTGGCAGCCGACGCCGCAGAAGGGGCAGAGCGTATCGACGGCCCGCTCTTCGAAGTGGACGCGCTTGCCGTTCGATTTGTCGATGAGATTGGATTCCATCAGCGCGCCGGTGGGGCACGCCTGCACGCATTCACCGCACGCGACGCACGTCGAGTTCCCCATGTCCTGGTCGAAGTCGAACACGACTTTGGAGCCATGCCCGCGATAGGCCATGCCGATGACGTCGTTGTGCTGCACTTCGCGGCAGGCGCGCACGCACAGACCGCAGTTGATGCACGCGTCGAGGTTCACCGCGATAGCGGAATGCGTGTAGTCGGCTTCGGGTCGCTCGGCCTTGGGAAAGCGGCTTTCCGGCTTGACGTTCATGGCGCCAACCCAGTTCCAGAACTTGGAATTGGGATCATGCGAATCCGACTTCGCCGGCTGGTCGGCGATCAGGAGTTCAAACACCAGCTCGCGCGATTTCTTGGCGCGCTCCGACGCGGTCTTCACCTTCATGCCGTTGGCCGGCTTGCGCTGGCAGGAGGCGGCAAGAACACGCTCGCCTTCGATCTCGACCATGCACGCGCGGCAGTTGCCGTCGGCGCGGTAGCCCGGTTCGGGCAGCCAGCACAAGTGCGGGATCTTCGTCTTGTGACGATCGGCAACCTGCCAGATGGTCTCGCCATCCTCGGCTTCCACCATCTTGCCGTCGAGCTCGAACGTGATCTTGGACATGGTCTCGGTGCTCTCTCGCGTTGGGCGTGTCGGGATTGCCGGCTCAGACTTGTTATTTCAGGTCGTCGGGGAAGAACTTCAACACCGAAACCACGGGATTGGATGCGGCCTGGCCAAGCCCGCAGATGGAGGCATCGCGCATGACTTGCGCGAGATCGGCCAAGATATCCTTGTCCCACTTGCCGTTTTGCATGATCTGAACGGCCTTTTCAGTACCGTTCCGGCACGGCGTGCACTGACCGCAACTCTCATCTTCGAAAAATTTCATCAGATTTAGTGCCACGTCCTTCATGTCGTCCTTGTCGGATAGGATGACAACGGCATGGCTGCCGACGAAGCAGCCGTGCTTTTCGAGCGATCCGAAATCAAGCGGCAGATCACCGAGAGACGCGGGCAGAATACCGCCCGATGGACCACCCGGCAGGTAGCCCTTGAATGCGTGCCCGTCCAGCATGCCGCCGCAAGCTTCAATCAGTTCGTTCACGGTCGAACCGGCGGCAGTGAGCACGACTCCGGGCTTCTTCACGCGGCCGGATACTGAGTAGGACCGGTTGCCCTTGGCGCCGTTCTTGCCCATGGCGGCGAACCATTCGGCGCCCTTTTCAAGAATTTGCGGGATCCAGTAGAGCGTCTCGACGTTGTTGACGAGTGTCGGGCGGTTGAAAATACCGACCTGGGCGACGTACGGCGGACGGTGGCGCGGCAGGCCGCGCTTGCCCTCGATGGATTCGATCATCGCGCTTTCTTCGCCGCAGATGTAGGCACCCGCGCCGCGGCGGATCGAGACCTTCGTGTGTTTGGTCAGGCCGGCCTTTTCAAGAGCTTCGACCTCCTTGTGGAGGATTTCGAGCACGGCCGGGTACTCGTCGCGCATGTAGATGAAAACTTCCTGAGCCTCGACGGCCCAGGCGGCGATCAGCATGCCTTCAAGGAACTGGTGCGGGCGGCGTTCGAGGTAATAGCGATCCTTGAAGGTACCGGGCTCGCCTTCGTCACCGTTGACGGCCATGTAGCGCGGGCCTGCCTCCGCGCGCACGAACGTCCACTTGCGCCCTGTTGGGAAGCCGGCGCCGCCAAGGCCGCGCAAGCCGCCGTCCGATAGTGTTGCGATGATGCTGTCGACGGTGCGAGTGCCGGCAAGGCACTCCTTCAGCACCGTGTAACCGCCTTCCTTCTTGTAAGCGGCGAGGTTCTGATATTTCGGGATCGCGGCGTGCAGGTCGCCGCTCTCGACGACCTTCTTGATCTTGGCCACGGTGGCCTTGGGCACGTTCTTGTGACCGACTTCGGCAGCGGGCGCCACGTCGCAGGCGCCGATGCAGGGCGCGCGCAGGACCCGGACGTCTGGCATGTCTTCCGCGCCCAGTGCGGAAATCAGCTTTTCAGCACCGGCAAGCATGCACGAGAGGCTGTCGCAAACGCGGATGGTGATGGGCTCGGGCTTCTCCTCACCGTCCTGCACCACGTCGAAGTGGGCGTAGAAAGTGGCGACCTCGTAGACCTCGGCCATCGGAATGCGCAGGAGTTCGGCCAGGGCGTGGATGTGGCCCGCGGGCAGACACTTTTCGGCATCCTGGATCTTGTGAAGGTACTCAATCAGCAGGGCGCGTTCGTAGGGGGCGTCGCCGATGAGGGCTTTCGTTGCCGCCATCTCGGAAGGCTGCAACTGCCGGCCCTTCTGATAGGCGGCGGCCTTGCGGCGGCCGGCCCCCGGGTGATTGGCCCGCTTTTCCAATGTGAGCGTGCCGTTTGAGCTCTTTGCCATGCCATCCCCTAATGTCACGCCCGCCAAGCCGATGAGCGGCGTGGGCTGACCACTGCGTGACGGCGCAGGCGCGCTAAGCTCACCCGCCTCAATCCTGTTTCAGGAATTGGCAGATGCAACCTAGGCTTGCCTACGTCGTTCCAATCCGACCATGCCCGGTCAAGGTTGCGGCATCAAGAAAGCCGTCCCTTGGAGCGATAGGAGTTTTCTATCAATCGATTTGAGCTATCTTTCCACTTGGACAGCTTTGTCGCGATCTGGGTGGCGGACCCATTGATTTACCGAGAAATTCCCCATCTCGGGCTCGTAGAAGCCTCAATCCTCAGTGTCCGGAGAAAATGCGTCCCTTGGCGTCCGGAACCGTGTGGAAGATGACATCGAACTGCCGCGCGTGCTCGGCCACCTCTTTGTCGTGTACGGAACCGCTGGTCGCGAAGACGGCGGCTACCTTGCGACGCGCCAGAATATCGAAGGCATCGGCAAAGGCGAAGAAGCTGTCGCTGACGGCGGCCGCACCCTTGAGCTGCGCAAGCCGCCGGGTCTGGCGTACCTGCTGGACGGCCAATTCACAGGCTGCCGCCCGTTCCTGCTGACCGACGGCGTTGGCGAGCAGAACGCCGCCTTTGGCGATGGTGATGGCATTGGCATTGCTCGCCGCACACACGCCCCAAGCGAGGCACATGTCGGCGATGAGGGACGCATCCCACGACTTGGGGAAGCGCGGCACGAACGTATTGGGTTCTTGTGTCACGGTGCCACCGCGGATGGAGCGGCTGTGTGTGCCGGTGTCGATGTTGGCAAGACCCGCTTTGGCCAGCGCCGGGTTCACGAGCAGGTGACACTTGCCCTTCTTCCGTTTGAAAAACACGGAACTCGGACCGTCGATCTCCGGCGCGGCGATGCCGGAGAAGGGCCGCAGATGCGCCATGGCTTCACGCATGGCGAGCGCCGCGATGCGCGAAATGGGCGTGTTGGTGACCAGAAACGATCCGAACGCCGCGCGGTAATTCGCATTGATGGCGTGGACGAGGACTTGATCCGACGGCCCCGCCGCCGCGCCGGCGACGTTGCCGTGTTCGATGAGCAGCGCGATATGCGGCACCGCGCCGGTGTTGACCTCGAAGGCCGCGGCGATGCGGATGAGCGCGTCCATGCCCCGGTCCAGATCGGTCAGGTTCACCCAACCCATGTCTGAGATGACGTCGGCGATCGGCGCGCCGCCGACCGCGTGGAACTTGCCGATGGCGAGCGGATCGCGAGGGGCCTTGTCGAGAACAACGACGGCTTTCTGCTGTGGGTTCTCACCGTATTTGAGGGGGCGGGAGAGGGGGCTTGAAACCATGGCGGAACCTATGTCGAGCTTGAGGAAGACGCGCGCAGCAGCGCTGGACTACCTTAAGCCCGTTCAGACCGCGCCGTCTCCCTCTCCCTAGGGCCAGCGTGCGGGCATGTCGCAGCTGGAGGCGGTCACGCGCCCCGTCCACTCAAGCCGCCGGACGGTCGACGCCGGTCGGGGGCGGACCCATGACGTTCAGCGCGGCGAACTCGGCATCCGTGTAGACGCGCGAACGCGTCAGGAAACGCACGCCTTCCGGGGCCTCGAGTGAAAAGCCCGACCCGCGGCCGGGTACGACATCGATGATGAGGTGTGTGTCCTGCCAGTACTCGAACTGCGCCCTGCCGATGTAGACCGGCTGTCCGCCGATCTCGCCCAAGAAAATGTCTTGCGCGCCGACGCGGAACTCCCCGCGCGGATAACACATGGGGGCCGATCCATCGCAGCAGCCGCCCGACTGGTGGAACAAGAGCGGGCCATGGACCGCCTGGAGCTTGGCGATCAACGCCAGCGTCGCCGGTGTGGCGCTGACACGGGCCACATCGCTCATGCCGGCACCTTGGAACTGTCGGGGACGACAATGGCGAAGATGTCGGCGAGGGCGGCAAGGGATCCCGCGTGCAGGACTTCGGCGGCAACGTCACCGCCGCGCGGATCGGGAATTGAACGTGTGGCCGTACCGGCTGCGATCACCGTGGGACGGTAGCCATGGTTGAAGGCCGCGCGCGCCGTCGAATTGATGCACACGTGCGTCATGAAGCCCGCAAGCACCAGGTCGGTGACACCGAGGCGCTTCAATTCTTCGTCGAGATCGGTGCCTTCGAACGAACTGGGGCGTGTCTTGGTGATGACCTTCTCGCCGGGCCGCGGCGCCACGGGATCGGCGATTTGTCCGATGGGCGCGCGCGTGTCGTAGGGCGAGCCGGGGCCGGCGTCGTGCTGCACATGGATGACGGGAACACCGGCGGAGCGCGCGCGCGCCAGCAGGCGCGAACATTCATAAAGCGCGGGCTCGACGCCTTCGAGCTTCATCACGCCTTCGCGGTAGGTCTGCTGGCAGTCGATGAGGATGAGGGCGGACTTGCTGAGAGGTGCCGGTTCGGTCGGCATCTGCAAGAGCGACCGGAGTGTGGGGCTCGACATAAGGGCCTCATGGCTAGGGTTATATTCGAACGAAGATAGGTGGCGGAAGCCCTGGTGCCAAGGGCGGATGTGGCGGCTTGGCAGAAAGTGGGGGGTGGGCCGCCGCGCGCCCCGCGCCGGGGCTTGTCGTTTGGCGTGCGCGTTCCCAGCTGAGGTGGCGAAACAGAACACCGGAGATACGCGACATGTTCGATGCCAAGGCTCTTCTCGATCAGATCACGCGCAGCGTCGGCCCGCAGGGCGAGGCGGCCCCCGGCGGATCGGGCGGCGGCATCGCCGATGTGCTCGCCCGTGTCACGCAGGGCGGCGGGCAAGGTGGCGCTGGGCCGGGCGGTGGCGGGCTCGTCGAGACGCTGACGGGCGTGCTCGGACAGGCGACCCAGGGCGTGCGCGATGCGTCCAACGACAGCGGCCTCACAGGAGCCGCGCGGGGCGCTGTGACGCGCGTTTCGGGACAGGCGCCGGAGGACATCGTCAGCCGCGTGACATCGATGGTCTCGAATAACCAACTTGCCACCGGCGCGGTGCTCGGCGGCCTCGGCGGGCTGCTGCTCGGCACCAAGACGGGCCGGAAGATGGCCGGCGACGCGCTGCAGCTCGGCGCGGCGGCGCTCATCGGCGGTCTCGCCTACAAGGCGTATCAGAACTACAAGTCCGGCCAGCCGCCGCTGGCGATCGGCGGCCCCGTCGCGGCGGCGCCCGCGGGCACGGGCTTCGAGCCGCAGGCCATGAGCAACGAGACGGCGGTGCGCATCCTGCGCGCCATGATCGCGGCGTCGGCGGCCGACGGGCGCATCGACGAGCGGGAGAGCGAGAAGATCCTCATGACGTTCCGCCAGTCGGGCGCGGACAAGGAGGCCGAGGCGTTCCTCGCGCGCGAAATCCAGTCGCCCGCGACGGCGGCGATCCTGGCCGAGGGCGTGCGCTCGGAGACCGAGGCGATCGAGGTCTACACGGCCGCGCGCATCGCCATCGACCCCGACACCCCGGCCGAGCAGACCTTCCTCGCCGACCTCGCCGCGCGCTTGGGGATTGCGCCTGCATTGGCCGCGCAGATCGACACGGCGGCGCGACGGGCGGTGTGAGGGGGTCAGTTCGGAGTGGATGCGAAAAGCCCGGTCGTGAGACCGGGCTTTTTTGTTGGGGGGCCTATTCTAACACAAAGGTTTACGTTGGCATGCTAGTCCTTCAGCACCGACTGACGCCAACACACTCATTCCCAAACTGCATGGTCCCGATCAGTGCCGTTCAACTGGGAAGAAACCGTAGCGTCCCTCGTCTGGATTGCGAGTAAACAGTACTGGTTTAGCAAAAAGCGAGACCGTTGAAGGTGGGTCGATGTTGTCGAACACGATGATCTGGCCCAGATCTTTCAATGTCGATAGATGCTCGAAGAACTTTTCACGGACAGGTGTTTGCGCGACAGCCATTTCATCGGGTGTCAACGCTCCGTGCTGAGGCTGCCGGACCACATCGCGGTACGTCAGGAGTGGGGAGTCCAAAACCAGAAAGCCGGGATGAGGCAGGCCTCGCTCGAGGCAGTACTGCATGACGCCGAGTTTAAAAGCTGTGTGGGTGAGTGCGCGCACGCCCTTGCCGTTATCGGTCCGCAACTTGCCATCAATGCGGATATCGTCTGCGGCGAAATCGAAGGCAACGTGTCTCTCGCCGGGAAACTGCCACTGGGTAAGTATAGCTCTGATCAGCTGGCATAGGTCATGTAGTGGTTTATCGGGGGTCGAAAAATCAATTGTGTCCCTCTTGGACTGCTTCTGCTCATGATAGT
This sequence comes from uncultured Alphaproteobacteria bacterium, assembly GCA_963786675.1. Lineage (GTDB taxonomy): Bacteria > Pseudomonadota > Alphaproteobacteria > Rhizobiales > Hyphomicrobiaceae > JAGVSR01. The sequence continues at coordinate 323,004 of CAWAZY010000005.1, forward strand.
CATCACGACGTTTGATAAAGCTAAAGCGCTGCTCGATTAATCGCGCTAGTTTCTGATCGATGTCCCGCCGGATCAGCGCTCCGCGCAGAGCGAATTCCTTGTCACTCACTGTGGTGGCCAAACTCGACATGTCGTGTTCGATCTGTTCGAGGTGAGCGGAGAGCGCTGCTGAGCGCATCACAATCGCCTGCTGCTCACTATTGAGATCGGCGATCGTTGGCTGCAATCCGGCGCGAAGTGCTTGGATCTTGCCGATTTCCGCGAGTGCTGCATTTCGAACCGCTTCTACGGTTGCCGCACCGTGTGATGCGTGTTGATGGGTGGGTGACGCGCCGCATAGCGGACAATCGCGCTCACTGCCGAGGTTGAGGAGAAAGCCAGCTTCTTCAATCGCTTCAAGGCGTTCGATGTCGGACGTGTAAAGTCGCTCCAGCTCATGAAACCGCGCCAAATGTGCGCCGATCTCATCGAGCCGGGCAGTTGTGTCGGCGATTGCGGAAACAAGTTCAGTTCTCGAAGAAACGAGATCGCGGATGGATACTCGCGCGGTCTCGGCTTCTTGGCGTATCAAATCGAGTTCAGCCTCCGCCGTGCCTCCCGGCAGAGTAGAGAGGGCGGCTTTTGTCTCGGCGATCTCACGTTCAACATCTGCGATTAAATCATCCATGGTCGCGAGTCGTGCATGCTTGGACACCCGAAACTGCGGTGGAGTAAGTTTCGCGACAACTTCGCTGTCATCGTGTCCGGTGAGGACGAGACGAAAAATGCTACGGTCCAAAGCGATGTCGGGCCGCGTTCCGCAAATCGGCGGCTGCGTGGCCTGGATCGACGTTTCGTCGACGATACAGTAGCGCACGAGATTACGGAACGAGAGGCTGACCGTCTGGCCAGCGGCATTTTTGGCGATCCGCTTGCGACCAAATCCCAATTCATCGAGCAGGAACGAGGAGAGTGTGTCAGGGTCGTCATCGGCGTGAGTTGCGCCAAGTAAACGCGGTTGCGCTGTTTCTTTGGGACCTGTGTGCAAGGCAATAGCGCCACCCTTGGTCGATCGCTCGAGGACGGCGGCGCCGAATTTAGGCAAATGCAGAGCGAGCCAAGCGCGATCATAGGGCTCGCGTTCTTCGATATTCGGCAACTCCTTAGGGGCGCTGCCGAGTACAAAATTGATGGCCTTCAATGCGAAGGACTTCCCCGTATTCGATGCGCCATAAACGAACGCGGGATCGCCGCCGAAATCGAGGTGCGCCGGCTCAGCGTCCGGACCGGTGAATTCGATTTTGTTGATGCGGATCTTTCCGGTCATGCGGTCAACGGGCGTTGGGCGCTAAGCTGGAATTCCGAATGCCATCGACCTATGTAGTCTGTGACACGTTCCTTAACCGCATAGCCCCCATCTTGCGCGCATTGGTCTGCAAGCCACTTTGCGCGTGTGATAAGCGATTTCGCATAAGGCGAGCGCAACAGCCCGATCAAGGCACCCGCTTCCTCACTGGCGCGATAGCGAATGCCGTTTGGGGAGAAATCAATCTCGATGAGATGGCGAAGCCGCATCAGCGTCAGGCCATTCTCGATCAGTCGACGTCGGACCAGGGGCTCGCCCGAGCGCGGGAGAATATCTGGGTGCAGGCTGGGCGGGCCAGAAAAATCCGCCGTGTGAACGACGAGATGGTCGAACAGCAGGAGTTCACTAAGGTCGAGCGCAGTCGGGTAGAGCGCATTCAGGATGATCAGGGCGCGCACCCCGGTTTCAAGTGGGCTGTTGAATGGCAAGTCGGGAGTGGCCGGCGCTATGTCTGCCATTTGAGCTTCCCTTCATTGGCAAAGTGATGACACACGCCTTGCTTGACTGAAACGCGCGCGTGGGGCGCCAACGGTCCGGAAGTTAGGACGCTGGCGGCCTGAGCCATCACGGCATCAACGCGATCTAGGCTGTCCTTGTAAGATTTGGAATAGATTTCAAACACCCCGTGCTCGATGTCCTTTTCGAAAGTCGGCAGCACCTCTGCAGCCGTATTGTCGCGATAATAGCGCTTGAAGAAATCAGCATCGTAGAACCGCTCGCGCTGCATCCGAAGATGCCGGCCGTGGGTAGGATCATCAAGCGCACATTCCGGTGTGGCGAATGTGGTGCCTGACCGGATCGAATAGGCGTCGATAAGTTGCGAGATGTACTTGAGTTCAGAGGGAGCGATTGCCGTTGGTGCAGTGCCGACGGGAGCGGGCCCCGGATCCGCGCCGAAATGTTGATGCAGCACGAGATTTACATGCGGGTGCGCAAGCATGTGATTGATGTCGATTCGAGACACGCGACCGAAATCGTAGACGGCGATCCTGCTCTTCAGCTCGGGAGTGAGCGGTATGGTCTTCTTGTCGACGATATGCTTTGCGCACAACTTGTTCCAGTTGGTGATCAAGTCGTTGCGCAACTCGGTCGGCTTGTCCAAGAGCAGCTCAAGACGGCGCTGCAACCCGTGCGGCGCAATGAAGAAGTATTGCTCCGGAAAGCTGAAGCCTCTTGCGTCTGCGTGGTACAATGTTTTGGCCAGTTCAATGAGCGCCTCGCTATAGGGAAGCCGGCGCTTCACATATTGCTTACACTGGAAATTGTGCCACGGTCCTTCATGCCGCTGGCTCGTAACAAAGCCGACAACATCGCGGCCGAGATCACCTGCGCCTCCAAAGCGGTGCACTTCGTGGTATTCGCTCTTCTTTAAGGCGACCCAGTCCCGAACGAAGCGCTCTAATTGCCTGTCGTCTAGGGATAGGATCAAGCGAAAATAGTCAATCATATCGCGTGTGCATCTATCATCCGACCAAACGGGCCCATAAACTCAGTGCAGTGATGGACACAAACTAGCGAATAGAGTTGCAATTCACCACCGGCGTTTTTGAACGCCAAAGCCCGTAGGGCGGGTTAACGGAGCGTAACCCGCCAACGCGCGCGAGGACGCATCCCGTTTGGCCATCAACTCGCCCAGCCTCGGCGGGTTACGCTGCTCGCGTTTTCTGACGCGGCCAATTCACGCTGCGCACAAGACCGTGCGCAGCGATCGGTGCGTGCCGCTGCGCGCCTAACCCGCCCTACGCATCGACGCCCCCAAACAAAAAAGGCCCGGTCTGAGACCGGGCCTTCTGTGTTTTTGCCGTGACGCCTGGGGCTTAGAAGAAGCCGAGGGCGTTGGGGCTGTAGCTGACCAGCATGTTCTTCGTCTGCTGGTAGTGGTCGAGCATCATCTTGTGCGTCTCGCGGCCGATGCCGGACTGCTTGTAGCCACCGAACGCGGCGTGGGCCGGGTAGAGGTGGTAGCAGTTCGTCCACACGCGGCCGGCCTGGATGGCGCGTCCGAAGCGGTAGGCGCGCGTGCCGTCGCGGCTCCACACGCCGGAGCCGAGGCCGAACATCGTGTCGTTGGCGATGGCCAGCGCTTCGTCGTCGTCCTTGAACTTCGTGACCGAGACGACGGGTCCGAAGATCTCCTCCTGGAAGATGCGCATCTTGTTGTGGCCGGCCATGATGGTCGGCTTGACGTAGAAGCCCTCCGACAGTTCGCCGTCCAGCATGTTGCGTGCGCCACCGGCGAGGCACTGGGCGCCTTCCTGCTTGCCGATGTCGATGTAGGCGAGGATCTTCTCCATCTGGTCGTTGGAGGCCTGCGCGCCGATCATGGTCGTGGGATCGAGCGGGTGGCCGGCCTTGATGGCGTTCACGCGGGCGATTGCGCGTTCCATGAAGCGGTCGTAGATCGATTCATGCACCAGCGCGCGCGACGGGCAGGTGCAGACCTCGCCCTGGTTCAAGGCGAACATCGCGAAGCCTTCCAGCGCCTTGTCGAAGAACGCGTCATCCTTGTCGGCGACGTCGGCGAAGAAGATGTTGGGCGACTTGCCGCCCAGTTCCAGCGTGCACGGGATGATGTTTTCCGATGCGTACTGCATGATGAGACGGCCCGTGGTCGTCTCGCCGGTGAACGCGATCTTGGAGATGCGCTTGTTCTGCGCCAGCGGCTTGCCGGCCTCGACGCCGAAACCGTTGACGACGTTCAACACGCCGGGCGGCAGCAGGTCGCCGATGAGATCCATCAGCACCATGATGCTCATGGGCGTCTGTTCGGCGGGCTTCAGGACGACGCAGTTGCCGGCGGCGAGCGCCGGGGCGAGCTTCCAGCAGGCCATCAGCAGCGGGAAGTTCCAGGGGATGATCTGGCCGACAACACCGAGCGGCTCGTGGAAGTGATAGGCGACGGTGTCGTGGTCGATCTCGGAGATCGAACCTTCCTGGGCACGGATGCAGCCGGCGAAGTAGCGGAAGTGGTCGATGGCGAGCGGCACGTCGGCGGCTGTCGTCTCGCGGATCGGCTTGCCGTTGTCGAGCGTCTCGGCCATGGCGAGAAGCTTGAGATTGGCTTCCATCCGGTCGGCGATTTTCAAAAGCACCGCGGCGCGATCAGCCGGTGAGGTGCGGCCCCACTTGTCCTTGGCGACGTGGGCGGTATCGAGGGCGGTTTCGATGTCCTCGGCCGTAGAGCGAGCTATCTCGCACAGCGGCTTGCCGGTGATGGGTGTGATGTTGACGAAGTATTGGCCCTTCGCCGGGGGCACCCACGTGCCGCCGATGAAGTTGTCGTAGCGCGCACGGATGCGGATCTGTTGGGCCAGCTCGTTAAGCGCCTGCTGGAGCATGTGTTCCTCCTCTGGGATGACGTGTTGTTGGCTTTTGTTGGGATGCCGTCTGCTGAGCGTCTGTTTCCGGAATTTTCTCTTCAGGAGGGCGTGCCAGCCTAATGCTTGGGCTGTGCAGCCTCTTGGCAGCTCAATCGGAATGCTATATCCAAATGAGAATAGAATGCCCACCTGTCCTTTGGTCTAAAACAATTTGTGATGGGGGGGTGAACGGCGGATCGCGTCCGCGCCGAGGCAAGCCTGCACCCTTGCGCGTGCAGGCTGTCGGCCGTTCTGGTTTTGCATCGACGTTGGGCTGCCTATTCGGCGGCGGCGCTACTATGCGACGTGCCGAGCCACTGGGCCAAATCCTCCAGGGCCCGCCGCGACTGCAGGCGCTTCTTTGCCAATCCCCGTTCTGGACCCTTCAGCCGTTTGCCGTCGGCGGTGAGCGTTGGCACGTCGTCCAGCGGCGGCAGCAAACCGTAGTTGATGTTCATCGGCTGGAAGGAGCGCGGGCGCGGCGCATCGTCTGTGGCGGCATCCGCTTCGTCGGCCACGATGTGTCCGCCGGTGATGTGGTCGATGAGGGCGCCGAGCGCGGTCGTGGCCGGCGGCGCAGATAAGGGGTGGCCCATGCGCTCGGCGGCAGCGAAGCGGCCTGCGACCAGCCCGATGGCCGCGCTTTCGACATAGCCCTCAACGCCCGTGATCTGTCCGGCGAAACGCAAGCGTGGCATGGCCTTCAAGCGCAGCGTGCGATCGAGCACGCGCGGCGAGTTGAGATACGTGTTGCGATGCAATCCGCCCAGCCGCGCGAATTCCGCATTGGCGAGCCCGGGTATCATGCGGAAGACACGGACCTGCTCGGCATGCTTCATCTTGGTCTGGAAGCCGACCATGTTCCACAGCGTGCCGAGCGCGTTATCCTGGCGAAGCTGTACAACGGCATGGGGCCAGCGCCCCGTGCGCGGGTCGTCGAGGCCGACCGGCTTCATCGGCCCATATCGCAACGTCTCGCGTCCGCGTTCGGCCATCACTTCGACGGGCAGGCAACCGTCGAAGTAGGGCGTGTTGGCTTCCCACTCCTTGAAGACCGTTTTTTCAGCCGCGAGCATCGCGTCCAGGAACGCCTCGTACTCGTCCTTGGTCATGGGGCAATTCAGGTAGTCGGCGCCCGTCCCCGCAGGCCCCGCCTTGCCGTAGCGTGACGCGCGCCAGACAATCGACATGTCGATGCTGTCGGCGTGAATGACGGGCGCGATGGCGTCGAAGAAGGCCAGTTCAGTTTCACCCGTCAACTGCGCAACCGCGGCGCTCAGCGCCGGCGACGTCAGCGGGCCTGTGGCGACGATGACGCTATCCCAGTCGCCGGGCGGCAGGCCCGCGACCTCACTGCGGTCAAGCGTAATGAGGGGATGCGCTTCGAGCTGCCGGGTGACCTCGGCGGAAAAGGCGTCCCGGTCGACGGCGAGCGCGCCGCCCGCCGGCAGCTTGGTGACATCGGCGGCGGCCATGATGATGGAACCCGCCCGGCGCATTTCCTCATGCAGCAGGCCAACGGCATTCGTTTCCCACTCGTCGGAGCGGAAGGAATTGGAACAGACCAGTTCGGCGAACCCATCCGTCTTGTGGGCTTCCGTCATTCGGGCGGGGCGCATCTCGTGCAGTACAACGGGGACACCGGCGGAGGCGATCTGGAAGGCGCTTTCGGAGCCTGCGAGTCCGCCGCCGATAACGTGAATGGGCGCTAGGTTTGTCATGGGTGTGAGCCTATCTCACGGGCTGGCCGGGCGGTCAAATGGCAGCGCGGAGGGAACAATACGGGATTCAGATCGTTTTGACTGCGGAAGGCTATTGCTTGGTTTTAAGAAGGAGCCGCCGCATGACCGGGATCCGCACGCAGAATGCTGGAAACGATCGGGATCGCAAAGCCACGCTGCCTGAAGCCGACCGCGTTTTCACGATCCATCAAGAGGCATCGGTTGTCTTCTTGAATGGCGGCGATCGCACCACGAAGGACGAACGGCCGGCGCCGGAGCTTCGTCTGCCGGTGCCCCACATGTATTCGGCTTGAAGCCCTCTACCGCATCGGCGGACGGCACGTCGCTCGCTCGGACTGCTTGACGTGAGACCATCGCGCGGATCAATTGATCTGCGCGGCTCCGGCGCTAAGCCTCAGTTGGTAATGCTGAGGCCGCGCACTTTGTGCGATATTCCCTCGGCCAAGAATTCGACCATCTCCGTATTGCCCTCAAGCAATGTGCCGCCGACCGAAAAGCTCGGCCAATCCTTGATCGTCAGCCACGCGCTGCGGTCGGCGATTGCGGGGTCGTCGAGGGTCGGGTCGCCGAAAAACAAAATCTGCTTGTTGGTCTGGTCGATAACGGCAGGATTGTTCCATTTGGCGAGAAACTCATCGTATGTGCGTGGCATCCGATCGGGTGCTGGATAGTCGGGGTTTGCCTCATAGTTGGCAAAGCCCACTCCATGCGCAGGACTATCGGTCCAGACCACGATGAGCGGGTATACGTCGGTGACGCGGTCGCCGGTGGATGGGATGACATCACCGGGCTGCATCCAGGCGGAGTCCATGGCCTCGTTGAGGCAGATTGCATCCGCCTCTGGCCAGTCGCCGCCACCATAGGCGACCTGGGGGGCTGCGAAATTCAGAAAATCAGCCGATTGGTCAGGCAGGGCAAAGAACCCGGAGGCGCGCATGGGATCGGGATCCCAGAATCCGGGCACTTCATCTCCGTAATCCTTGAAGAAGGCAATACGCACACGGACCTGAGCGAATGGGGCCACGCCGCGCGCAGTCAGTTCGGTGCTCAAGTTGTCGTAAAACGTCGTGGCATTCGCCTTCACAGCATCCAACGTCGGGGTCATCGACCCGGTCGAGTTGATGCACATTGCGATGTCCAGAACCGGGACGCCAGGCTTGATGGACGCGGACGACTGCCCGGCGAGCGCGATTTCATCCATGCCGGTCAGGGCGAGCAGCGAAACGGGCGATGTCGCGCTGAAGTTGGACGTCGCTGTCCACGTGCCGGGCTGACGGTTGACTACGATATTGTAGTTCCGGATGGTGAAGTCACCGTGATTGCCGATATTGGCTTCGAAGAACCGCGTTCCTTGTTCTTCAGCCTGGGTTTTGATCTCGCTTTGAGAGAGGGTCGGATCCGCGGCTGCAAGGGTTGCCGCGGCCTTTGCTGCAACGAGGTTTGCTGAATTGGCCGCCGCGCTTATGCGAGACTTGGCGCGCTCCGCCCGCGCGTAGTCGATGGCCAGGCCGCCAAACATGGCAATGACGATGAACATCACGCCAAACAAGATGGCAACGGCGCCGGACTGATCGGCGCGCATACGACTTGCAAAGCGCCGCAGTCCGGCGATGGGCTGGAACTGTTGCCAGAGAGCGTGGATGTTCATGAGCTTTACCAAGTAAGCGAGGAACTCGGTAATATCAGACTGCGCCCTAATATTTGGCATAAGAGATTGGTCAACGATCCGCTAATTCGCGTTCCACATCGTCATGGCGGCCACATCGTCATGGCGGAGGGTCTGCGCAATCTGAAATGCCGCCCGCCTGAATTGGCCACGGGGCGGGAGGCTCCGGTGCCGCTCATGCGGACGCGCCGAGAAGCGCGCCGCATCGCAAGAGACGCGACGTGGCAGCGGCAAGTGTTGGCGATGATGGCTTAGTGATAGCCCTCGCCGGGTTTCACCTTGCCTCGGAAGGTCCAGTAGACAAACGCGGTGTAGCCCAGAATGACCGGCAGCATGATCACCGTGCCGACCAGCATGAACAGCTGTGAGGAGGGGTGCGCTGCGGCATCCCATACCGTGATCGACGGTGGCACGAGGTAGGGCAGCGTCGAAATCGCGAGCCCCGCGAAGCCGAGGAGGAAGAGCGCGACGGTCGCGAAAAACGGCGTCGTTTCGCTATCGCGTTCAATGCCGCGCCAAGCCGCCCATGCGACAGCGGCCGTCAGCAGCGGAATGGGAGCGAGGTACATCATATTGGGCATGGTGAACCAGCGATCCCAGATGCGCGCTTCGGCCAGCGGTGTCCACAAGCTGACGATGCCCATCGCGACCAGCACGAGCGGCAGCAGGATGCGGGCCTGCGCACGCGCCCCGGACGCCACTTCGCCTTCCGTCCGCATCATCAGCCATGTGGCGCCCAGTAACGCGTAGCCCACGACCGTCGCGGCGCCGACGAACAGCGGGAACGGCGCGAACCAGTCCAGCATGCCGCCGCTGAAATGATTGTTCACCACCGGCAAACCGTGCAGCAGTGCACCCAGGATGACGCCTTGCATGAATGACGCGACGATGGAGCCGCCGGAGAAGGCCAGATCCCACAAGGCGTGTTTCGGCTTCGCCACCCATCTGAACTCGAAGGCGACGCCGCGGAACACCAGCGCCAGAAGCATGATGATGACCGGCAGGTAAAGCCCGGACATGATGATGCCGTAGGCCATGGGAAACGCCACGAATAGTCCGCCGCCGCCCAGGATCAGCCACGTCTCGTTGCCGTCCCAGAAGGGCGCCACAGAGTTCATCATCACATCCCGGTCGCCTTCGTCGGGCGAAAAAGGGAACAGGATGCCGATGCCCAGGTCGAAGCCGTCGAGCACGACGTAAAGCGCGACTGCCGTGCCGAGCAGTCCGATCCAAACGAGCGGCAGCCACGTTGCCATATCGCCCATGATCAATTTGCTCCCTGGATGGCTTCGCGTGCGGCATCCTCGGCCGCCGACAGCGGTCGCGACGGCACACCTTCGGGCGGCTTGGCCGCGGCTCCGCTGGGGCCCTTATTGATGAGGCGGTTGATGTAGTAGATGCCCATCGAAAAGACAGCGGAATAAACGACCACAAAGAGAATAAGGGTCGTGAGCACGGCGCCCGCCGTCACCGCCGGCGAGATGGCATCGGCCGTGCGCAAAATGCCGTGGGCGAGCCAGGGCTGGCGGCCCGTCTCTGTCACCCACCACCCCGCGAGTATTGCGATAAACCCGATACTCCAGGTGTGCTGGACAGCGCTCAGATAAGTCCGCGCCGAGAACACGGTTCCGCGGAACCAGAGGTAGCCGCCGATGGCACCCATCGCGAGCATGAGCATCCCAAGCCCCACCATGACGCGGAAGGCATAGAACACCGGCATGATCGGCGGGCGATCCTCGGGCTTGAAATCATTGAGGCCGGCAAATTTCCCATCGAAGCTGCCGGTGACCACGAAGCTCGCCAGACCGGAGATCGGCGCTTTCAGTTCGAAGGCATTACCGTTGCCTTCAGCGTTCGGAATGGCGAGCAAAACGAAGTCGCCGGGCTCGCTCGAATCCCAATGCGCTTCCATGGCCGCGAGCTTCGCGGGTTGATATTCCGCCGTGTTCAATCCGTGTTCGTGGCCGATGAGCACTTGCAGCGGCGCGAGGACGATCACCATGCCGAGCCCCATGCGCACCATCGTCTTGGCTTCCTCATGGAAGCGATTCTGCACGAGGTAGCGCGCGCCGACCGCCAGCACGACAATCGACGTCGTCAGATAGGCGGCTGTGAACATGTGGGCGAAGCGGTAGGGGAAGCTTGGATTGAAGATGATGGCGAGCCAGTCGATGGGATAGGCGACGCCATCGCGAATTTCGTGGCCCGTGGGCGTATGCATCCAACTGTTGGCTGCGAGAATCCAGAATGCAGACAGCGACGTGCCAATGGCGACGAGCACCGCGGCCGTGACATGCAGGTTGGGCGAGACGCGGTTCCACCCGAACAGCATGATGCCCAGGAACGAGGCTTCGAGGAAAAACGCGGTCAGCACTTCGTAGCCGATGAGCGGCCCGAGCACGTTACCAGTCACGCGCGAGAACTCGGCCCAGTTGGTGCCGAACTGATAGCTGAGCACGATGCCCGAGACGACGCCCATGGCGAAGCTGACGGCGAAAATCTTGGTCCAGAACCGGGCCAGCCGATGGAGTTTGTCGTCGCCCGTCATGCGCCATCGGACCAGCAGGGTCGCGATGAACGCGGCGAGACCGATCGTAAAACTCGGAAATATAATGTGAAAGGATACGGTGAACGCGAATTGTATGCGGGCCAGAAGTGTGGCGTCGAGGTCCATCGCGCGGCGTTCTCCAGCAGGAATCCTGCGCAAGATTATGGACTTGGTTGACCCCCGGCGTCGAGGGTCAAAGTCCACGGGTCTGTCATCAGGGTGTCATTCGCCACGGGGGTGCGCCACTGGCGGGACGCTGAAAGATCACTTACAAGGACTTCTGTGCGTCCATGTTTCGAACCAGAATCAAGAATGACAAATCAAGGGGGACTAGAAGAATGGGATCTCGCGCATTGACACTGATATTGCTGGCAGCCGCTGCTGCGGTGTTGGCTTATGTGCTTCTCGGTGGCCCGCCGGCGCCGGCACCGGTTTCCGAGCCGACCGCCGCTCCGACCGCCGCTCCCGCTGAACCGGCTCCTGCTCCGGCAGCGCCTGAACCGGCACCGGCACCGGCTCCGGCGGAACCGGCTCCCGCGACCCCCTAAGTCGGGTCCGGCAGACTATGACCACCCAATAGAAAGCGCGCCCGCATCCCGGGCGCGCTTTTTTCATTGTTATTCCAACGTATTATGGCTTCTGAGGCGTAGTCCTTGGCCGCTTGCCATGATGCCGCCATACTGGTCTCGAAATATAAACATCGTTCAATTAATTCCATTGAGATGCGCTCTGACTGAGAAGGCAGGTCGGCCATGAGAGGTTATCGCAATCGTCTGGAGCAGGATCTGGAGCGCTGGCGCGCCGCGGGGTGGGTGACACCTGAGGCGCTCGAAGCTATCCGCGCCGATGTTCGTTCGCGCGGGTCCGGTGTGGGACTGCCCGGGGCACTGGCAATCCTGGCAGCTGTCCTGATCGGTTTCGCCGTCATGAGTTTTGTTGCGGCCAACTGGCAGGACATGCCGCGCATCGCCCGGCTGGGATTGCTGCTGGCGACGCTCCTCACATCCTACGCCGCGGCGGATCGCCTGTTCGCGCGCGGTATGGATGCGTTTGGGCATGCTGCCGTTCTGCTGGGTTGCGGCGTCTTCGGTGCGAGCATCATGCTCGTCTCGCAGATGTATCATATGGACGGCAATCCGGCCGATGCCATCCTGTTGTGGGCTGCCGGCACACTCCTGGCCGGTCTGGCCATTCGATCCAATCCTGCACTGGCGCTCGCGCTGGTTCTGTTCTCGCTATGGGGGGCGTATGAGACCGGCCGCACCGAAGAGGTGTTCTGGCCCTACCTCGTGGCGTGGGCCGTCGTCGCGGCGGCTTTTGCCTGGCAGCGCTGGGCACCCGGCGTCCATCTGAGCGGCTTGGCGCTCACGGGCTTCCTGATCGTGATGGGCGTGATCTGGCACAAGTCGTCGGGATATGAACTCGTGGTCGCCTCCGGCACGGTGATGGGCGCGCTGGCGATGCTCGGTCTCGTGCGGTTGCCCGCCTGGGACACACTCTGGCGCGGCGGCCTTGTCTACGGCTTCCTGACCGTGTTCGCCGGATTGTGGGCTTTGCAGTTCGTGCGCGATCCCACCATCCCGGCTTTTGTCGTGATCGCGGTGCTGACACTCGCACTGACGCTCGGCGCGATCTGGTGGGGACTGGCTGCCCCGGACCGCTCGTGCCTGTGGCTCGGCTATGCCGGATTTTCGGTGGAGATCCTCGGCATCTACACGCGCACCATCGGTTCGCTGATGGGCTCGTCGCTGTTCTTCCTGACGGCCGGCCTCGTCGTGGCGGGACTGGCGCTCTTCGCTTATCGCCTGCATGCCCGCGGTGAAGCCCTGGAGGCCCGCATATGAAAAACGCTCTGTCTCGCCCGTTGCGCGTGGGTCTCATCGCCGCCGCTCTTGCCCAATCGTTCGCCATCGGTTGGATGGTCTGGGATCGCGTCTCGCTGCTCTCCAATGGCCGGGAGATTTTGGCCGAAGTGGTGCCCGTCGATCCACGCGATTTCTTCCGTGGCGATTACGTGATCCTCGGCTACCGCTTTGCGTCGGGCGCCGACATCGCGCTGCCCTTGGGCGTGCACAAGGGCGATGCGGTTTATGCGACTTTGAAGCAGGCGGGTCCTGCCCAATGGGACATAGCCTCCGTTGCAGCGGCGCATCCAGGCGCGGTCGGCGCCGACGAAGTCGTGCTCAAGGGGCGTGTCGAGTGGGCGCGCCGGGAGAAGCCGGAAAGTCCCGCGCAAGTCGGACGGCTGCGCTACGGTATCGAGACCTATTTCGTACCTGAAGGGACGGGCCGCGATCTCGAAAAGCAGGTTCTTGAGAAGCGTATCGAAGCGGTGCTTGCTGTCGGCGACAGCGGTGACGTCGCCATCAAGGGTCTGAAGGTGGATGGGGCCATGGTGGCGCAGGAACCGTTGCTCTAGCGCAGGAACCACTGCTCTAGCGCGGGACCGGCTGGTCTCGCGCGACCGGGGCTGCTATGAGACCGCCGCCTTCCGGCGGCCGTGGGCCGGCCGGTTCCCAACATTCCAGGAGCGCCGCGCACCCATGCAAATCGTCCGCCACGACGCCAATGCCATTTACTCCAAGGCCGTGGAGGCCAACGGTTTCGTCTTCACCGCCGGTATCGTGCCCTCCAATCTCGATGCCAGCGCCAAGGATCAAGCCGCGGAAGTCCTGGCCGAGATCGACCGTCTCCTGGCGCTCGCCGGCACCGATAAATCCAAGGTGGTGTTCGCCAATCTCTGGCTCTCCGACATTCGTTTGCGCGAAGCCGTCAACGAGGCTTGGTCGGCCTGGATGGGCGGCAAGGATGCGCCCGCGCGCGCCGCTGTCGAGGCCAAGCTCGTTGATCCGCGCATGCTCGTCGAGATCGGCGTCATTGCCGTCAAATAGCAGGCCCAACCCTGCGCCCAACGGGGCCCGGCAGCGGATGCAGGCGCAACACATGCGCAGACAACTGTGTTGCACCTTTGCCGCTTGGCAGTGATTTTTGCCGGAATTTGATCCCGTTACTCGTTTCTTCAGTGTGAATCTGTCAGATTCGCAGCGTTCAAGGTTGCGTGCGCCTGAAGCTCGAAAACGAGATTAGCATGTTGAAGAAACTCATCATTTTAGCTGGCGCGGTGGTTTCGGCCGCAGTGCTGCCGGCCATCTCACAGGCGGATGACACGGGCATGGCCGGCTCGCTCCACGACTTGCGTCGTGAGGGCCGCAAGGTCTGCATCGTCGATCATTGGCATTACGGCAGTGGCTCTGGCGGCACCAAGAAGATCGCCATGAAGGATGCTGTCGGGTCGTGGTCCGGCTTCACGGCCATGGAGTACGGTTCCGACTGGGCCAACTTCAACAAGGCCAACAGCCGCCGGGTATCGTGTTCCAATGGGGGTGGGGGCGTCAACTGCTCGCTCGAAGGGCGGCCCTGCCGCTGAGATTAGAAATTGGCCTTCCGGTTGGGAGATCGACCGGTCTGGCCCTGAAGAACCCGATCTCCGCCGTTCGTACGCATGGAGTAGTCACGCTGATTTTTTCAAAGCAATCGTATTAGCCTCCTCTCTCTCTTTTCTAGCCGCATGACCATAAAAACTCCGGATTGCCGTCCGCCCGACTGGACATCCGGAACCAACGCAGCAAACATTGAAAGAGCCGGAGCGCAGCCCACGCTCTGGCTCTTTCTCATTTGACGCCAGGCTTGCCCGGCTACCGCGGCCTCAGCGGCCGAGGAAGATCCGGCGCAAGATGGACTGTAGGAATCCCCAGCCCCAGCGGACGAGGATCAGACGCACAATCCAGCCGATAATTCCCTTGCTCTGAAAGCCGAGCACGCCGCCGAGGATATCCCGGATGATGGTGTCGAGAGATCCGCCGCCTTGCGGCAGTTCAATACCCCCACCGGGTGACCGGGGCAGGCTCTCGCGCGGAACCTTCCTGCCGCCGCGGCGGATGATATCGGTCAGGTCGCCGTAAGGGTTTTCCTCGCGTCCGAAGCCTCCGGGAATGTCGCCGGGTATGGGCAACGGACGTTGCGTCCCCACATCGCCGCCACCACGCGGCAGCGGCTGGGACGGAGAGGAAGGGGCAGAGGCGGGTGTGGGCGCATCCAGGTCCTGGCCCTGATACCTTGCTCCTGTCGCATCCCGGCGCCCTTCACCCGGAACCGGCAACCGCTGCTGCGGATCGCCGAACTGATTGGCCAGGTTTTCCAGAAGTCCGCCGGCCTTTTGCGACAGCCCGCCCATGACCATCGCGGCAATCGCCGGCATCATCTGCTTGATGAGGTCGTTGCTGACGCCGGTCTGGCGCGCGGCCCGCTGGGCGACCCCGCGGCTGGCGTCTTTCGACCAGAGCACGTTGTCGAGCACTTCGATCCCGGCCGCCTGCACGGCATCCGAATCCAATGGCGCATCGGGGGCGAGCGTCTTGGCGTAATTGGCCTTGCCGAGGGTGGCGACCAGGTCCGCGACGCCGCCGCGATTAAGGGTGTTGCGCTCCATGCGGCGGGTCAGCTGAGGCACTACGGCCTCCAGGATGGCCGCCGTCTGGTCGCGGTCCAGGCCAAAGGAGCGGGCCAGATTGGCGACCGCGCCGCTGTCCTGTCCGTCCGTCAAAACGTCGAGAATATTCACCGCGCGCTCCTTGATCCGTGCCGGGATGACGGACCTTTCCTATCTCAGGCGCGCTCAGACTTACAACGCGCAGGTGGCATCTGGTGGTGCATGTCAGCGCAAACCCCCAGAAATGCGACTTAAGTGCAGCCTTGCCCCCCTGTGCCTCAGTTGCAACGGCGCGGCACTTTTGGCATGGTCCGGCCGCAACTTGGGGTCTGGCCCGGCCCAGCAGGTCGCGGGGGTTCAAAAGGGGGAAGTCCCGCGCCCACAAGAATTCGGGTTCAATCGGCTACGGCCGAAGGGGAGAACAACATGACGGAAATACTTTGGGCGATCATAGCCTGCGGGCTGTTGGCGATTGCCTACTCGGTCTTCACGGCCCGTGCTGTGATGGCCGCGGACGCGGGCAACGCGCGCATGCAGGAGATTGCCAGCGCAATTCGCGAGGGCGCACAGGCCTATCTGGATCGCCAGTATCGCACCATCGCAATGGTCGGCGTGGTCATCTTCGCCCTCGCATGGGCGCTGCTCGGACCGCTCGTGGCCCTCGGCTTTCTGATCGGCGCGGTGCTCTCGGGACTCGCCGGTTACATCGGCATGAACGTGTCGGTGCGCGCCAACGTGCGCACGGCCCAGGCCGCGACCCAGTCGCTGGCTGCCGGTCTCGACATCGCGTTCAAGGCGGGCGCCGTCACCGGCATGCTCGTCGCCGGTCTCGCGCTCTTGGGCGTGTCCGTCTACTACTTCATCCTGACCGGTCCGTTGGGTCTGGCAACGTCCGACCGCACCGTCATCGACGCGCTCGTGGCGCTCGGCTTCGGCGCGTCGTTGATTTCGATCTTCGCCCGTCTCGGCGGCGGCATCTTCACCAAGGGTGCGGACGTCGGCGGCGATCTCGTGGGCAAGGTGGAAGCTGGCATCCCCGAGGATGATCCGCGCAACCCCGCCACCATCGCCGACAACGTCGGCGACAACGTCGGCGACTGCGCCGGTATGGCGGCCGACCTGTTCGAGACCTACGCCGTGACCGTTGTCGCGACCATGGTTCTGGCGGCAATCCTGTTCACGGGGCAGGCCAACCTGACCGCGCTGATGATCTACCCCATGGCCATTTGCGCCGCGTGCATCGTCACGTCGATCATCGGTACGTTCTTCGTCAAACTCGGCACCAATGGCTCGATCATGGGCGCGCTGTACAAGGGCTTCATTGCCTCGGCGGTGCTTTCGGTCGCGGGTCTGTGGGTCGCCACGGAGTATGTTCTGGGCGGTTTCGGTCCGGTCGGCACGGCCAAGGATGTCGAGATCACCGGAATGGCGCTGTTCCAGTGCGGTCTCGTCGGTCTTGGCGTCACCGGTCTCATCGTCTGGATCACCGAGTACTACACGGGCATCGACTATCGCCCCGTCCGCTCGATCAGCCAGGCGTCCGTCACCGGTCATGGCACCAACGTCATCCAGGGCCTCGCCGTCTCTCTCGAAGCCTGCGCGATGCCGACGCTCGTCATCGTCGCCGGCATTCTCATGACCTACAATCTGGCAGGCCTCTTCGGCACCGCGATCGCAACGACGACGATGCTCGGCCTCGCCGGCGTGGTTGTGGCGCTCGACGCCTTCGGCCCGGTGACGGACAACGCGGGTGGCATCGCCGAAATGGCGGGTCTGCCCAAGGAAGTCCGCCGCTCGACCGACGCGCTCGACGCGGTCGGCAACACCACCAAGGCCGTCACCAAGGGCTACGCCATCGGTTCGGCGGGCCTCGGCGCCCTGGTGCTGTTCGCGGCCTACAACTACGACCTCCAGCACTTCATCGCCGAAGCCAACAAGGAAGGCGCCACCGCCTTCCAGTTCTTCAAGGGCGTTGAAATCAACTTCGGTCTCGACAACCCCTACGTCGTCGTCGGCCTGCTGCTCGGCGGTCTCATCCCCTACCTGTTCGGCGGCATCGCCATGACGGCCGTCGGCCGCGCGGCGGGCTCGATCGTCGAAGAGGTGCGTCGCCAGTTCAAGGCCAAGCCCGGCATCATGAAGGGCACCGAGAAGCCCGACTACGCGACCGCGGTCGACCTGCTGACGAAGGCGGCCATCAAGGAGATGATTGTTCCGTCGCTCCTGCCGGTGCTTTCGCCGATCGTGCTGTTCGTCGTGATCAGCGCGATCGGTGGCAAGGGCGCGGCCTTCTCGGCTGTCGGCGCCATGCTGCTCGGCGTGATCGTGACCGGTCTCTTCGTCGCCATCTCGATGACTTCGGGCGGCGGCGCCTGGGACAACGCCAAGAAGAGCTTCGAAGACGGCTTCGTCGACAAGGATGGCGTCAAGCACCTGAAGGGCTCGGAGGCGCACAAGGCGTCGGTGACGGGCGACACGGTCGGCGATCCCTACAAGGATACGGCCGGTCCGGCCGTCAATCCGGCCATCAAGATCACCAACATCGTGGCACTTCTGATGCTGGCCGTGCTCGCGCACGGATAACGCCAATCAGAAGTCCGGCCACCACGAAAACGAAAAAGCCCCGGTTGATCCGGGGCTTTTTTATTGGCGGGATGACGCTCATCCTGAACCATCCAGGCCGGATCTACCGTTGCAGGGCGGCGGACTTGTTTTCTTCGTCGAGGTAGTAGCTGTTCACCCAGCCGGACACGGCCCCATGCCGGATCGGGCACCAGTCGCCTTCGCACGACCCGGTGATCCGCACGCCCGTGCCATGGGGTGGGATGGCGCCCACGCGCGGATGATATTCGGTTGGACCGGAGCGCACGTTGAGAACGTCGAAGATTTCGACACGCGCGACTTGAAAGGTTGGGACTGGAGGTTCCGCCTTGACGGGCTGCGGCTTTGCCGCCGGAGCCTTCGTGCGCTTGGGCTGCGCGACCTTGCGCACCGGAGTTGGCGGGGCGGCTTTTGCCGCCGGCGTCACCAGCGCTGCCGTGGTGAACGCCGGGACTGGCTTGGCGGGCGCGTCCGCCGGGCTTCGATGCGGCGTGGCATTGGTCAGACCAGAGGGTTGCGGCATGGCCGCCGATCGCGCCGCAGCCTGTGCCGCCGGCGCGAAGGCGAACGCGAACCACTGCAGCGGCGCTTCGGATGCGGCCGCCACGCCGCTCTCTGCCGCCACGGTGATGGGCTCGGCTGGCGCCATGGCGCGCGCGATCGAATCAGGCGCTGCGTGGGAGGGTTGTGATGGTTCAGTGGGGGCAGGTGCTGCTGCAGCGCGGCTCTCGGCTGGTGCGGGCTGGTTCTCCGGCTTGGGCTTCGCGGCGGGCTCACGCTCGATCTTCGGCGCGGTTGCCGGCTTGACCGGCTTGGTCATCGCCAGCAGCACAGGGGCGCGCTCGACCAGCGTGGCGGTGCCGGTTTCGCCGCTGGTGTCACGCCAGTTGAGACGTGTGCCGTCGAGCCCGACCGTGAGGCAGCGCAGCTTGGCGTCAAACCAGCGGAAGAACTTGAGGCAAAGCTGATCGTTGGCGACGTGCCAGCGGCCGCGATCCTTGACCGCGCCGAGCACGGGACCCAGGGCCCCGGCATTGCCCGAAACCAGACCGTCCTTGCCGAAGCGGATAGGGATGGTCGTGCCGAGGGGCGTGTCGAGTTCGAGAAGCGCCCCGTTGAAGGTGGCCTTCAGATCGTCGCTGGACAGGCGGACGGGGTCGGCATTCGCCGGAACCGTACCAGCCAGCACGCAGGGCAGGATGAAACGCCGCAACATCTACGCAAATACTCTCGTTGCCGTATCCGCTCGCAAGGGAGACGGACGGACACTTCACCATCAGTGTGGCGTGAAAAGGGTAGAGAGCCTGTGGTTAACGAAAGGTTTCCGAACCTGCCTTGCCTTTGGAATATCTCTTTCCAAAGTACAAGTTGAGGCCCGTTCCGTGCGCGGTCGACCTCAGGCGGGACGAGCCACGCTGAAACCAGCCTGCGTCGTGCTCCGATCACTCGCCGAAGATCTGCTTTGTGCCAAGGTTGCGGAACAGCTGCTTGAGGATGCCGTCTTCGCTGCCGCCCGGCGCGGGTGTGGTGCGCGAGATGAAGTCGAAGATCTTGCCGTCCTTCAGTCCGTAATTGGCGACCCGGTCCACCGTGCCCGTCTGGTTGAAATAGACGGCCAGCACCTTGCGGTCGACTTCCTCCGGCGAAAAGAACGCGGTCTGCGTCATGGTGGAGGAGATATAATAGAAAACTTGGCCCGAGCCTGTGGTGGTCGTCGATGTCGGTGTGCCGAGGGCGAGGCGCACCTGCTCTTGCGCCATGCCGGGCTGGATCTGCTGGATGTCCGTCTCGCGGAACATCTGGCCGTGTTTGGTGATCTGCTCGGCACACCCGCCTGCGAGGGCCACAGCGCCTAGAAACACCAGCTGCGCCCATTTGGCGAAGTGGCGTCGCGGCAGTCGTCCTGGGCGCATGCTGATCACGTTGTCCCTAGAATCACACTGGAATGTCGGTTATCGCAGGCCATATCCCCTGAGGACCCGCCGTGCAACGCAAGCGCGCGCGGTTCCCCCTGACAAGTTTCGGCCCTGTCGATGAAATGGAGCCCCGTTCCCCATGCTGACCTGGTTTTCACGCCGCACTGCCAGCCGCCGTAAAGCAGCGAACCTTTATGGCGCGGTCGTGGCTAAGGCGCGCACGCCAGAGTTGTTTGCGGGCGCCGGCATCGCAGATACGCCCGAGGGACGATACGAAGCTCTTGTTTTGACACTCTTTCTTGTGATGGAACGGTTGCGCGCCGAGGGTCCCGCCGGACCCGCCGCCGATGCCGCTCGTGATCTGATCGAGACCTTTGTCACCGACATGGACGACAACATGCGCGAAATGGGGGTCGGCGACCTGACCGTGCCGAAGAAGGTGAAAAAGGCCGCCGCGGCGTTTTACGACCGGGGCGAGGCCTATCGGGCGGCCATGGACCCGGCGGCTGATCCAGACGCCTTGCCGGCCCTGATCGGCCGCGTCGTCCCGGCCTCGGCGGACCGTCCGCTTGATGCCTCGGCCATTGCCCGGCATATGCGTGCCGAAGCAGCCGACCTCGCCTCTCGGCCCATCGATCGCATCTTGGCGGGTGACTTGGAACATGCCGCCTGAGCGGTCTCGAACTCTCGCGGCGGCAGTCAGTGGGTCCAGCGCCGCCACGACAGCTTGAATGGAAAAAAGCCATGACCGAAATCCTCGACTGGTCGCATGAGGCGACCGACATCGGTGAGCGCGGCCTGAAAAAGAGCCGGTCCGCGACTTCCGCGGAACTCGCCGCGCTCGCGCAGAACCTCGACCTCGTGTCCTGCAGCCACTTGGATGTGACGTATACCGTCGAAGGCCGCGGGCGCGATGCGTACCGGGTGACGGGCGAAGTGGATGCCGGTGTCGTGCAGGCCTGCGTCATCACACTCGAGCCTGTCACCGATCGTGTCCGCGAACGCTTCACGGTTACGTTCCACCGCGATGCGGTCACAGACGGGCCCAAGACCGCCCGCCAAGCTGACACCACGGACCCAGAAATGGAGATTCTCGCCGCTGAGGATGTGGAGCCCTTGATCCGGGATCGCATCGAGGTTGGCCGCATCGTTTATGAAACGCTGTCGGCGGGGCTTAATCCCTACCCGCGCAAGGAGGGGGCCGATTTCGACTGGCAGGACCCTCGCGCCGAGGCTGACCGGATCAAAACCCACCCCTTTGCCGCTCTGAAGTCGTTGAAGAAAGACGGCTGATGGACCGGGCGGTGGAGCTGGGCCCATCAAATCCATGACCTAAGCGTGCGGTTTCGGCGCGTCGTCTGCGCACCGCGACTGAATTATCGGTTGTCAGTCCGCGCTGGGCCGCTATTTTCCGCCGGTCCGGCTGCTTCGGCGGACCGCCCTGTTCAAAGCGTGGCGGCACGGGAATGTGGCGCCGGCCTTTTCTGACAAGAGTGATCGCACACCATGGTTGAATCTCGGACGCTGGCGCTCGACGCCATGGGCGGTGATCATGGGCCGGAGGTCGTGGTGCGGGGGGCGGCGATCTCGCTCGTGCGTCATCCGCAAATGTCCTTCATTTTCTACGGTGACGCGGCGCGGATCGACACGGTGCTCGACCAGC
The DNA here is from genome assembly GCA_963786675.1 of uncultured Alphaproteobacteria bacterium. Classification (GTDB taxonomy): domain Bacteria; phylum Pseudomonadota; class Alphaproteobacteria; order Rhizobiales; family Hyphomicrobiaceae; genus JAGVSR01. The sequence continues at coordinate 344,333 of CAWAZY010000005.1, forward strand.
ATCCCGCGCTGAAGGCGCGCGCGCGCGTCGTCCACACCGATCTCGTCGTGGCCATGCACGACAAGCCGAGCCAAGCGTTGCGGCGCGGCAAAGGCTCCAGCATGTGGCTGGCGTTGCAGGCGGTTCGCGACGGTGAAGCCCACGCGGCGGTCTCGGCCGGCAACACTGGTGCGCTGATGGCCATGGCGCGTCTCATCCTGCGGCCCATGACAGGAATCGAGCGGCCGGCGATTGCCGCCCTTTGGCCGACCGTCAAATCGGAATGCATTGTTCTCGATGTCGGCGCCAATATCGGCGCGACCGCCCGGCAGCTGGCGGACTTTGCCCTCATGGGTTCGGCGATGGCGCGGGCGCTGTTTCATGTCGAACGCCCGACCGTGGGGCTCCTCAACGTCGGTGTCGAGGAGATCAAGGGGGGCGACGAGGTCAAGGAAGCGCACGCCATCCTGAAGGGCGGTCACCTTCCCCTCGACTACCGCGGCTACGTGGAAGGCGATGAGATCGGGCAGGGCAAAGTGGACGTGGTCGTTGTCGAGGGCTTTGCCGGCAACATCGCCCTGAAGACGGCGGAGGGGACGGCGCGGCAGATTAGCCAGTACCTTAAGGACGCCATGACGCGCACCTGGGCCTCCAAGCTGGGGGCCAGGATGGCCAGGGGCGGCTTCCGGGTCTTGAAACAAAAGATGGATCCGCGCCGGGTGAACGGCGGAACCTTCCTCGGGCTGAACGGCATCGCGGTGAAGAGCCACGGCGGCATTGACGCACTGGGCTTTGCGAGCGCGGTCGATCTCGGCTACGAGATGGCCCAGAGCGGGCTCCTGGAGCGGCTTGGGGGCGATCTGGAAAGCTTCCATCATACGCTTGAGAAAGCGGCCACCGGAACCTGACCCCGGGACGGAACGTCCGCACCGGTGCAAGGCCGCGGCGATCACGTTGCGCGGCAAACGACAAGAGGCAAGAGCGTGGCAGTCATTCGGTCGGTCATTCGCGGCGTCGGCGCTCATCTGCCCAAGCGCGTCATGACCAACGCGGATATCTCCCAGATTGTAGAGACGTCCGACGAATGGATCGTCGAGCGCTCGGGTATCCGTCAGCGCCATATCGCCGGTGACGATGAACTGACGTCCGATCTGGGCATCGCGGCGGCGCATCAGGCGCTGGTACGCGCCGGCATCGATCCCATCGAAATCGATCTCGTGATCTGCGCCACCGCCACGCCCGACAGGACATTCCCGGCCACCGCCGTGCGCATCCAGCACAAGCTGGGGATCACCAAGGGCGCCGCCTTCGATGTGCAGGCGGTGTGTTCGGGCTTCGTCTACGCCATGACGATTGCCGACAATTTTCTCAAGTCCGGGCAGTTCAAGCGGGCCGTGGTGATCGGCGCGGAGACGTTTTCGCGCATCCTGGACTGGTCGGACCGCTCGACCTGCGTCTTGTTCGGCGACGGTGCGGGTGCGGTAGTCCTCGAAGCCCAGCCGCAGCATGGTACCGGAAACGATCGCGGCATCCTCTCGACCATCATCCGTTCCGACGGCCGCTACGAAGATTTGCTCTACGTGGACGGCGGGCCGGGGTCCACGAAGACGGTCGGACACTTGCGCATGAACGGCCGCGAGGTCTTCCGGCACGCTGTTCAGAAAATTTCCGGGGTCATTGAAGAAACGCTGGTCGCGACCGGACACGCGGCCGACGAGATCGATCTTTTCGTTCCGCATCAGGCCAATGCCCGCATTCTCGACGGTATCGCCAAAAAGCTCGGCGTGGCGCCGGAAAAGATCATGAAGACGCTGTCCCGGCATGGAAATACGTCAGCGGCATCCATCCCGCTGGCGTTGGCGGCGGCCGTTGACGAACACCGCGTCAAGGAAGGCGATTTGGTCCTCATGGAGGCCATGGGCGGCGGCTTCACCTGGGGGGCCGTGCTGGTCCGATGGTAAATTTTCCCGGCTTTTCGGTTAAAATTGCTGCACTGCGATAAGAGAACGAAGGATAATTGTTTAATTTCAGCATCTTGCGCTGTGTCCCTCGTTGACCCGCGACATTGCTCCCGCTAGCATTGCTCTGCACCACAAAAAAGAAGGGTGCCGTTGAAGCTGCGGGGAGGCGCGGATAATGGCTGGGAAAACATTGACGCGAGCAGATCTCGCGGAAGCCGTTGTGAAAAAGGTCGGGTTGCCGCGCAACGAGTCGCAGGACCTGGTCGAACTGGTGTTGAGCGAAATCTCGACCAGCTTGGCGCGCGGAGATTCCGTCAAGTTGTCATCCTTCGGGTCGTTCGGGATCCGTCAAAAGGGACAGCGCATCGGCCGCAATCCCAAGACGGGCAAGGAAGTGCCGATCACGCCGCGCAAGGTTCTTGTGTTCCGTCCGAGCAACATCATGAAGGATCGGATCAACTCCGGGCGGATGCGGCGCAAGGCTGCGGAGTAGCCCAGCAAAAGTGCTGCGGAGGTGCCCAGCAAAAAGTGCCGCGGGGTAGCCGAGCGGGACGTGGGCCGCGCAAACTGCATCCCGTTCACCGGTCCGCCTGCAAGTGCCGGTTCGCTGGCCCCACCGTTCGAGCGCAACGCCGCGCATGCGCTGTTCGGATCCGGCAGCGATTTCTCCACACCTGCGATGTTAAGCACGCCATTGTGTGGCGACGCGTGCCGCACGACGCGCTATGATTATGAACTTCGGTGGCCCCATGACGGCGCGCGTTGTCAGTCTCGGCGCAGCCCCTGCCGGGGACTGTGAGTTTGCATTCTTAGGATCGTTCCATGGCCAAAGCGGTAGAAGCATTCCGCACCATCAGTGAAGTCGCCTCTGACCTCGATGTTCCCAAGCATGTCTTGCGGTTTTGGGAGCAGAAGTTTCCGCAGATCCGCCCGATGAAGCGCGGTGGCGGCCGGCGGTATTACCGGCCCGAGGACATGGAACTGCTGCGCGGTATCCGCCGCCTTCTGCACGCGGAAGGCTACACCATCAAGGGCGTTCAGAAGATCCTGCGGGAGCACGGCGTCGATCACGTCAAGGCGAGTGCGGCGGCGGATCTGCCGGTTGAAAAATCCAAATCCCGCACGCGCGGCCGGGGTGCACAGGTGGCCCCCACCGCCAAATCCAGCCCTGCGAACGCCGTCGCGGTCGCCGCGGTTGTGACCAACGCGAAGCCGATCGCGGCGCCGAAGGATATGGAGTCGCTGCTGCGTAGCGCGGTGGTTGAACTCGATGCGTGCCGCCGGTTGCTGCTTGGCGAGCCGTTGAAAACGGAAACGGTGAGCGCAACGCGTCCGCGCGTTCGCGCCGCCAGGGGCTAACCGTTGGTGGTGTCAGGCGTCGTCACGGGTCCGTTGCCGCAATCCGTTGCGCGGCTGGACGTATGGCTCGCCGATCTGCGTGCGCTGCAGACGCCGCTTGCTGACCTCGATGCGCGCGACCCGCTCCTCGCTCCCGACGAGCGCGCATCCCTTTCCGCCAGCGCACCTATCCCCATCTCCGCGTCCATCGACCGCCTGACCGCGCGCCGCGCGCTGCGGCTTCTGATCGAACGGACCTTCGGTTCCCAATACCGTCAAATCCCGTTCGTGCGTGGCCCGCGCGGCAAGCCGAAGCTTGAAGGGTTGCCCGGCGACTTCAGTGTTTCGCATGCCAACGGTTTCGCCCTGATCGGGCTTGGGCCTGTCGCGCGCCTGGGGCTCGATCTGGAATTCACCCGCGTGGTCCACCTGAGTGATCCGCGGCGCGCGGCGATTGAAGCCGCCGCGTTTGCTCTGGCTCCCGGCGTGGCCTTGCCCGATGATCCCGAGCACCGCTTTCTCCAGGCGTGGACCCGCCTGGAAGCCGTCGCCAAAGCGACCGGGTTCGGCATTGGCCGGACGCTGTCGGCGCTGGGCGTCTGGGGCGGGGAGCGGGCGTCTGAAACCGGCGGGAACCCGCCATCCCCTCCCGGACATCCCCTCGCCGAACTCTCCGGGCTCGGCGGCCTGACGACCGTCGATCTGCAGCCGGGCCAGGGGGGGATCGCCGCCTTGGCGGTCTCTCTGGAGGGGGACCCGGCACCATGCGTCCATCGCCTGCCCGCCGATATGGCCGCACTGGCCGCTCTGCGCGCTGGCGCCGCAATCGCTGGCAATTCCGGCGTTGACCTATCCCCCGCGCCGCCCCATAAGGGGCCCGTTCGGAGCGTAGCGCAGCCTGGTTAGCGCACCAGTCTGGGGGACTGGGGGTCGGAGGTTCAAATCCTCTCGCTCCGACCAATTTTGTCAGCGACCGGCGACATCCCCCATCATCCCAGACACGCGAAGCGCACGCTTCCACCGGCCAGCATGCAAGCGTGCCGGGCCGCAGGCGTTCGTCGCGATCAGCAGCTGAGGTCTTGCCGCCCAGATGCGCACTCTTTCGCACTCAGCTGCGATGGCCTAAGAGCGGGCAGCTTCGCATCCGGACCCGTGCCCCATGATTCGTCTCGACAACATCAGCAAACAGAATGGTCACCAGATCGTCTTCATCGAGGCGTCGGCGGCGCTGAATCGCGGCGAGAAGGTGGGTCTCGTTGGCCCTAATGGCGCGGGAAAGACGACTCTGTTCCGTTTGATCACCGGGGAGGATACCCCGGACGAGGGACAGGTCTCCGTCGATCGCGGCGTCTCGATTGGCTACTTCAGCCAGGACGTTGGCGAAATGTCCGGCCGCAGCGCGGTGGCGGAGGTGATGGACGGGGCGGGCCCGGTGAGTGCGGTTGCGGCCGAACTCGGCCAGTTGGAAGCGGCGATGGCCGATCCGGACCGCGCCGATGACATGGATGACATCATCCAGCGGTACGGCGAGCTGCAAGCGCAGTTCGAGGAACTGGACGGCTATGCGCTGGATGGCCGTGCGCGCGAAGTTCTGGCCGGCCTCAGTTTCAGTCCGGAGATGATGGACGGCGACGTCGGCGCGTTGTCGGGCGGCTGGAAAATGCGCGTGGCGCTGGCCCGCATCCTCCTCATGCGGCCTGACGTGATGCTACTTGACGAGCCGAGCAACCATCTCGATTTGGAAAGCCTGATTTGGCTCGAGCAGTTCCTGAAGGGCTACGAGGGCGCCTTGATGATGACCTCACACGATCGCGAGTTCATGGACCGCATCGTGAGCAAGATCGTGGAAATCGACGGCGGCAGCCTCACGACATATTCGGGCAATTACGAGTTCTATGTCGCGCAGCGCGCACTCAGTGAGAAGCAGCAGCAGGCGCAGTTCGAGCGCCAGCAGGCCATGCTGGCCAAGGAACTGCGGTTCATCGAAAGGTTCAAGGCGCGCGCGTCACACGCGGCCCAGGTGCAGAGCCGGGTCAAGAGCCTGGAAAAGATCGAACGGGTGGAGCCGCCCAAGCGGCGCCAGATGGTCGTGTTCGACATTCCCGCTTCGCCCCGCTCGGGCGAGGACGTGGCGACGTTGAAGAACGTCTCGAAGGGGTACGGCAACCGCATCATCTACGAGGATTTGAATTTTCAGGTCCGGCGCCGGGAGCGCTGGTGCGTGATGGGCGTCAATGGCGCTGGCAAGTCGACGCTGTTGAAGCTCATCGCGGGCGCAACCAAACCCGACGCCGGCAGCGTCGGCATCGGCGCCAGCGTCAAATTGGGCTACTTCGCGCAGCATGCCATGGAGGTCCTGCAAGGCGACCGCACGGTTTTCGAAACGTTGGAGGATGAATTTCCAAAAGCCGGTCAGGGTCCGCTGCGCACGCTGGCTGGATGTTTTGGCTTTTCGGGTGACGATGTGGAGAAGAAATGCCGCGTGCTATCGGGCGGCGAGAAGGCGCGCCTCGTGATGGCCAAGATGCTCTTCGAACCGCCGAATTTTCTCGTGCTCGACGAACCGACCAACCATTTGGATCTGGCGACCAAGGAAATGCTGGTCACCGCGCTGGCGAACTACGAGGGTGCGATGCTGTTCGTGTCCCATGATCGCCGCTTCCTGGCCGCGCTCTCCAACCGTGTATTGGAACTGACGCCGGACGGCATCCACCAGTATGGCGGCGGCTACACGGAATATGTGGCCCGCACCGGTCACGAGGCCCCGGGCTTGCACGGGTAAGTCCCGCGCTGAATGCGCGGAACCTCCACTCTAGGGAACTTCGGCATGCCGCGCGGCTTCGGCCGTGGCCGGCTTCGCATGACGCTTGGCGGCGGTCAGGAAGGCCGCCACGTGCGGCGGGTGAGGTTCGCGGGCCGTCAGGACAAGACCGATTTCGTGCGTCACGCTGGGTTCGACAACCGGGATGGCCACCAGCTCCATCGGCGGCGTGAACCGGGCGCCGATGCCGAGCGCCGCGATTGTCGCCAGCGCGCCTGACCGGACATGGACGTGCAGCATGGTCATCGAATTCGATTCCATCATGGGCCGCACGTCGACACCCGCATCCGCCAGATGCTGGTCGATGATCCGCCGGTTCTGCATGTCGCTGGTCAGTAGGCAAAGCGGCAGCTTTCCAGCTTCCGCCCACGAAATCGAGGTCCGGTTGGCCAGTGGATGGCCGGGGGCGACAAGGAGCGAATAATGTTCTTCGTAGAGCGGCACGGTCTGGAAGCGCTGGACCAGGTCGGTGCCGATGTACGTCAGGCCAATATCGATTTCGAGATTGTCGAGCCCGGACAGGATCGTCCCCGTCGACATGCTCACAATCGTAATATGGACTTCCGTGTGCCGGGCCATGAAGTCCAACGACAAGTCGGGAATGTAAGGCAAGGCCGTGGGAATGACGCCCAGGCGCAGCGTGCCCGTCAGCCCGCGGCGCAGGCCGTCGATCTCTTGGCGCATGGTGCGGGCATCGGACACGATGCGGCGCGCCCAATCGAGCACGCGTTCGCCTTCGGGCGTAAAGCCGCGGAAGCGCGAACCGCGTTCGACGATCAGGACGCCCAACTGCTCTTCCAAGCTCTTTACGGCGGAGGAGAGCGTGGGCTGGCTGATGCCGCACGATTCCGCCGCGCGGCCGAAATGGCGTTCGCGGGAGAGGGCCAGCAGAAGTTCGAGTTTGTCGATCATCGTGCTCTCGCCACGTGCGGTCGTACATTTGCCCCGGCGGATCGCCATTGGTGCGGCCAGGGGAGCTATCTGACGGTCTACCCCACTCAGGTAGGTCCTGTCAGGGTTAAGTTGACGGACGGGTCTTGTATCGTCGGCGCCGGCGGGTCATGAAGGCCGGAGCACCTCGCAGGATGACGCAGGTCAGATAGGGACACGCATCGGCCGATGGATGGTCCGGAGACAGAAACCGAGAATGTCGTGCTCGTCGATGCGGGCGATCAGGCCATCGGCACGGCGGGCAAGATGGCCGCGCATCGGGCAGGCGTTCTGCACCGGGCGTTTTCCATCATCATCTGGAACAGCCACGGCCAGGTTCTGCTGCAGAAGCGCGCCCGCGTGAAATATCATTCGGGTGGGCTGTGGACCAACGCCTGTTGCGGCCATCCGCGTCCCGGTGAAGACGTTGCGGCGGCGGCAGCGCGGCGGCTGTCGGAGGAACTGGGATTTGCAACCCAGCTCGAGCATTTCGGCACGCTGACGTATCGCGCCGAGCTTGACCAGGATCTGATCGAGCATGAGTTTGTTCACGTGTTCCGCGGCACCCATGACGGCGCGTTGGCACCCGATCCCGCCGAAGTGGAGGCGATCGATTGGGTGACACCAGCGGACCTATTGCAAAGACTCGACCTGCATCCTGAGATTTTCACGGCGTGGTTCGTGAAATACATGCGCGCAGGCTGGCCGCTTGAGCAGGCGCGCTAGAGCGGTCGCGCTAATTTGGGGCGGTGCCCGGCGCGGTCTGAGACATCCATTAGCTGGCCGTTAAGACCTTGCTGGCACGATCCAGCCAGTTGCGTTTGTTGTGCAAGGTCTGCGTCCCATGTTTGCGTTTTGCCTTACCGGTGTAAACCGGTTCTCCATGCGTGCGGTTAAGCCCGCATTCGCTGTGTCGCTGGCACTGGCCGCCGGAGCGTGCAGCTCAAAAGCGCCGCAAGGCCCCCAAGTCTTCGCCTGGATGCTGGCCGAGCCCAAGCCGGCCCCCGTGCGCACCGTTGCCGCCGCTCCCGTCGAACTTGAAGACGACGGGCTGCCGGCGCAAACGGCACCGTCCTATCGCATCCGCCAGAGCCCCGACGATCCCACGGCCCCGTGGAGCCGCAACTATGGTGGCCCCGCGCCCATCATGGTCAAGAACGCTGAAAAGGCCCCGCCGATGGGTGCCGGTGCAGCCTGGGGCCAAGACGATGCGGGCGGCGACGTTCCCAACGCGCCCATGGCCACCGAGGCGGGCGATGACGGTCTCCCGGCTGTCATGGGCCCGGACGAGGCCGGCATTCCCCCGCCGCCGCCCGACACCCGCCGTCAGCAGCGTGGGGCCTCACTCGCGTTGCCCTCGGCGCGGTGCGCACGATCTGGGAATAGCTGGATTTGCACGCGTTGAATTCTTATCCTGCCGGGTAATGTCCGGCGGGTACGATCTGGTCCGGGCCAGGATGGGCCAGGATGGGGCAGGATGGCATCGTGGGGCTGGTGATCGAGCGATTTACCGACCGGCCAAGAACGGCTGCGCATTTAGCTGATCTCGATGCGGTGTTCTTCGGCGCGAGCGGCACTACGTCCTTTGCGTCGGAAGCGGAACGACTGGCGTTCCGTGAGCGATGGTTGGGCCGCTATCTCGCTCACGATCCTCACTTGGCCCATCTGGCCGTGTCCGCGCCCTCAACGCCACAAGAATCCATCGCCGGCTACATCGTGGGGTCGCACGACGATCCCGCGCAGTCCCCACGCTTTGCCGATCTGGGCTACTTCCAACAGCTGGCGGACGTGACACGGCACTATCCCGCGCAGCTCCACGTCAATCTTGCGCCGGCATGGCGCGGGCGGGGGCTCGGCCGGGATCTGGTCGCCGCATTCGTCGGCGACGCGCGCGCGTCTGGCGTTCCAGGCGTCCATGCCGTGACCGGCGAGGGGATGCGCAATACGCGCTTCTATGCCGCCTGCGGGTTCAAGGACGTTGGCCGGTGCGTTTGGAATGGCCGGCCGCTGGTCATGCTGGGGAGGGCGTTAGGCTAGCCCCTGATGCCGGCGCTATCGCGCGCTTGAGTTCGGATTAGACCGCCAACGGTGTTCATCATCCATCTGTAAAACTCCGATGCTAGGTCGCATGAGAGCGTCAGCATGGGAGGGTCAACCGATGGAACGCTTCAACCATGTCGGCCAAGAGCTTGTTGAAGGCCGGGGTTGTTATCCTGTTGGGGACCACACTCGTCGTTCTCACGTCCGCACCGGGCGAGAACACGCCGTCACCCGTCGCAAAATTACAGGACGATTGAAGGCCGGCGTCAGAGCAACGGCGTGACGCCGTGTCAGGCCACGTCCGCGCAGTGCCCGGAGTTTTTGGCTGCGATATTTGTTGGGAGCCCAGCGGTCGCCGATTACGAACCGTGAGATTCGCTGGCCGGATCGGCATCCGCTGACACGGGCGTGTCCGTCTCCGGGGTCTCAGTCGGTGCCTCGACCGCGTCATTGGACGCAGCAGAAGGAGGTACCGCCGCCCCATTCGGATGACCGAAGCCGGCCGTTGGGTCTTCCGTGCGCCGGGACTTGCCCTCGAAATAGGCGCCCTGCTCAATGGCGAGTGTCAGATGGTAGACATCGCCTTCGACGCGGCTCGTGGATTGCAGCAAAACGCGCTTGCCGCGCACCGAGCCCATCACGTGGCCGCGGACCACGACCTCGTCGGCAACGATGCCGCCGGTGATCTGCGCGCGCTCGCCCACCATGACGTGGGACCCGTGAATATCGCCGTGGATTTCGCCCTCGATCTGCACTTCACCGCGGGACACGAGATTGCCCGTGATCTGGAGTTCCGGTCCGATGATAGAGGGCGTTCCGCGCTCGCCTGTGCGCAGCGGGGAGCCGATCGGGCGGGTCAGGCCGGCGGGTTGCGGGGCGGGCGGCGGAGACATGTAACCCGTCTTAGATGGTTCGCCTTCGGTCTTTCTGAAATTCGGCAACATCTACAACCCTCCACCACGAACGCCACAAACCCGTCGAACGCTCGACTACTGCCTGCCTCTTGCAAAATTAAGACCGGAAACAGCAAACGGCGCCGCAACCCCCAAGAAAGGCAAGCGGGGAGTGCCTAACATGTTTTGTGGAGGGGGTCACGAGGCTCCGCGCGGGGATAAGTCCCATGCCGCGCGGGCGGGCAAGATGCCCGGCAAGCAGGCGGCGGGACTGTCAACATTGACTGACAAGCGCCCTAGGATACGAGCAATTTGGCCTCTGCGAGAACCGCCTCGGCATGTCCAGGGACGCTGACCTTGCGCCAGACTTTTCTGACTTTGCCCTTGCCATCGATCAGGAAAGTAGACCGTTCAACGCCCATGTATTTGCGGCCATACATCGATTTCTCGACCCACACGCCATAGGCGCTCGCCACCTCTTTATCTTCATCCGCCAACAGACGAACCGCCAGGTCGTGCTTGCGGGAAAACTTTTCGTGGCTTTTGACGCTGTCGGGAGAAATTCCAAAGACTTCAATGCCAGCTTTGCTGAAGGCGCCTTTCAGAGCCGAAAAGTCCTGCGCCTCGCGCGTGCATCCCGATGTGTCGTCCTTGGGGTAGAAGTAGAGCACGACCGGCTTGCCCTTCAATTTGGACAGGCGCACGGGCGTGCCATCGCCGCCGGGCAGTTCAAAATCCGGAGCCTTAGAACCCTCGTCCACCATGGTGTCTGCGCCTTTCTTTTGTCGCTTTTACAGCCGCACTTCCGGTGCTACGCGAGAATCCCGAGTGTGGTTCAAAAGTTAGTTGATTCGGAAGGGTTTTTGTCCGCGGTCTGGTCTGCGTGCGAAAGCCATTCTGTCGTGTCGATCGCGGCTTTGACGAACGGTGCATGCGCGGTTTTCAAAGACACTTCGGCCAGGGAGCGGTGGGGACGGGCGTGGATAGGACGATACGAACGGAACCTGGTGGCGGGACCAGGTCCACCACGCAGGGCCGGAGACGGTCCCGGATGACACCGCCGCCGCTGCCGCCGGACCTTGAAACCAATTCCCCAACCCCATCTCGCTTTCGCCGCGCCAAACCGGTTTTCCGCGTGCTTGGCCGCGTGGCCATGTTCGTTGCCCCGGTGGCTTTGCTTTCGCTGATCGCGGCGACCGTTATCTATGTGCGTCTGATGCACAGTCCGGTGTCGCTCAAGTTTCTGGCCGGTCCGATTGAGCGCGGCATCAGTGCCGAACTCGGCGGAATGACGGCTCTGGTCGACGATACGGTTCTTCAGAAAACGGCTAGCGGCGGTTTCGAGTTCCGGCTCGTCAATCTGCGGTTACTTGATGAGGACGGCGGTGCGGTGGCGTCCGCGCCCGTCGCGGCGGTGGTCCTTGATCACTGGCGCCTCTTCGGGTTCCAGTTCGTTCCAAGCCGCGTGGATTTCATCGAGCCCCGGTTGGCGGTGAGCTATACCCCAGCCGATGGCCTCGCCCTGCGCTTCAAGGAGACGCCGCCGGCTCGCGCCGAAGATGGGACGCCCCTCCTGCGCCCTGGCGTCGACGATGCGCCGCGCACGCCCTTAGCCGGTGCTGCCGGCACCGAAGGTAACATTCCGACCCTGTTGAAGCGGCTCGATCTGGCGCGCGTCCTTTCGGAATATACCGCACGGGCGCGCCGTGGCGCCGCCGCCACCTCTGCGCTCACCCAGATAGGTTTGAAGAACGCGATCGTGGATGTGGACTACGACGGCAGCCGCAGCCAGTGGAAGCTGCGCGAAATGGCCATCGATCTCGATCACCGGCGCCAGCGAAGCCTGATCTCGGGTCACGCCGACATCGAATCCGAACGCGGCCCATGGACCGTCAGTTTCGTTACGGATGATTCCGAAAAGACAAATACGCTGTCCCTCAAGACTTCCGTCCGTGATCTCGTTCCGAGCACGCTGGGTCGCGTGGCGCCGGAGCTGTCGCTTCTGCGAACCTTCGATCTGCCCGTGGCCGTCAACGCAACCATCGATCTGAAGACGACGGGTGATCTCAATAGCGCCGGCATCGCCATCGAACTCGGCCGCGGTCTGATCGACTTTCGGGCCGTCACTCACGACTCCCCTGCTGATCGACGCAGGGCTTCTGACGATGACCTACCAGGCCGCTGAACAACGCCTCGTCATGATGCCTTCCACCGTACGTTGGGGCGAGAGCCATGTGACGCTGGCTGGAACGATGACGGGCGAGACGGTCGCCGGTAAACCCGCGGGTTGGGCCTTCGACATCAAGTCGGTGGAGGGCAGTCTTGCGGCGGAAGAGTTCCGTGTGGCGCCTGTCGCTCTGGAGCGGTTCACGGTCAACGGGCGCGTCGATCCTCAGGCGGCCCGCATTGAAGTGGCGCAACTGAATGTCCTCGCCGGTGGCGGCGAACTTGGAATGGCTGGGCAGTTTGTCGTTGGGAACCGGCCGGAAGCAGGCGTTAATCTGGCCGCGCGGGTCAGTCCCATGTCGGCCGACACGCTGAAGATTTTCTGGCCGCGCATCATGGCGCCGCGAGCTCGTGACTGGGTTGGCGGACATTTGCGCGAAGGCCGTGTCACGGCGGCTGAAATGACGTTCTCAAGCGGTGGCTTTGCCGGTCCCGATGCGGTGCTCGCGGCCGGCGGCAAGCGCGAACGCACTGTGTTGACGCTCGATGCCGAAAACGTGGCTTTCCTGCCTTTTCTCGATGGCCCCTTGGTTCGCGCGCCGAAACTGACGGTGCGCGTGAGCAACACCGATCTTGACGTGGCGACGCCGGAGGCACTTGTCGTCACCACCCGTGACGGACAGGGAATGGATCTGAAGGACGGGCGGCTGATCGCCAAAGACATCGAGGCGCCAAGACCCATCGGGGAGGTCACCTTCCGGGCCAAGTCCGCGCTGGGCACGACGCTTGAAGCCATGCGGCTGCTCGACGTCGGCGTCGCGCGCACGCTCGATCTCCCCACCGACAAGATCGACGGGAAGTTCGATGGCCAGTTTCTGATCAAGGTGCCGCTATCGCCTGAGGTCGATCCGGATAGCATCACGATCCAAGGCAAGGCCAAGATCGGCGAGGTGAAGTCGAAAGAAAAGATCGGCGTCATCAATGTGCAAAGCGGATCGGTTGACGTAACGCTTGGCGAAACAGAAGCCGTGGCCAAGGGGGAGCTGATCCTCAATGGCGTGCTGGCAAAGATCGACTGGCGGCGGAACATGGCACCCGACGCCGGCAAGCAGCCGCCTCTGGCGATCACGGCCAATCTGGACAATGCGGATCGCAAGCAGCTGGGCATTGACGTCAACGACTACATTCAGGGCGAAGTGCCGGTGACCGTCACTTTCGAGCAGGGAGACGACGCTGCTTCGTTCGTGCGCGTCAATGCGGACCTGACGGGCGCCGATTTCGAGCTTAATGAGCTGGCGTGGTCGAAGCCAAGGGGCCGGACGGCAAAGCTGCAGTTCGACGTGGTCGAGGGCAGAACCCACAAGACTGAGTTGCAGAACTTCAAGATCAGCGGCGACCGGATCGCCGTCGACGGCTGGGTGGGCCTGGGAGCGGATCAGAAGGCGCAGGAATTCCAGTTTCCGACGTTCTGGCTCGATCTGGTGTCGCGCATGGACATCGAGGGCAAGCGTGGCGCCCGCGATGTCTGGGACGTGAAGGCGCGGGGCACCACGTTCGATGGCAAGGACTTCTTCCGCTCGCTCTTCTCGTTCGACGGCAGCAACCGACCGGCGCGCGCGCCCAGCAGCACCGGCGGGATCAATCTCGATGCCGAGATCACGAATGTGCTGGGGCATTCGGATGTCGCCTTGCGCAATCTGAAACTGAAGCTGTCGCGGCGCGGCGATACAATGACTGCGCTCGACGCGCGCGGCACACTGGATGGCGGACGCCCGCTCGCTGCCGTGCTCCAAGCTCAAGGTGGAGCGCGTAAGATCCTGGCCGACTCGACGGATGCCGGTCAGGCCCTGCGGCTGATCGGGTTCTATCCCGAACATGCAGGGCGGCCGCGTGCGCGCCGAAGTCGATCTCGATGCGTTCGGGCCGGCTGAGAAATCTGGCGTCGTGTGGATAGAAAACTTCAAGGTTCTCGGCGACCCCGTCGTCTCGGAGGTCTTCTCTGGCGCCGGCAGTGACGGCCCCGCCATCGGCGCGGCGCCGCCGGGCCAGCGGCGCGTCGTGCGCGAAGTCTTCGAGTTCGATCGCCTCAAGTTGCCGTTCTCGGTGGGCTACGGCCAGTTCGTCATCGGCGAATCCTATGTGAAGGGCCCCGTGCTGGGCGCGACGCTGCGCGGCAAGGTCGATTACGGTGCGCAGCGCGTGAACCTCGGCGGCACCTACATTCCCCTGCAGGGCCTGAACAACATGCTGGGTGAAATCCCCGTGCTCGGCCAGATCCTGTCGGGACCGCGCGGGGAAGGTATTTTCGGCATCACATTCGCCATCCAGGGGCAGATGTCGCAACCCCAGGTCATCGTCAATCCACTCTCACTCGTCGCTCCCGGCATCTTCCGCGAGATTTTCCAGGTGACGAACCCGAACACCGCCGTGCTGCCGCGCGGGCCGACCACGCCATCGATGCCGCCTGACCAACGCGTTCGTGCTTCCAGTTCGTCGGCCGCGGACAGCCGTGCGGGCGAGACGCCCACCATCGACGGCTGGTCGTCGGATACCGTGGTGCCGACGAAGCGCAACTGATCGTGCACCGCCCGCGCGTCAGACCGGCTTCAGCAGCACGTGTTTTTTCCGGCCAAGTGAGAGCTTGATGATCCCGTCGCCGGTGAGGTCGCGGAGCGACAGCGTTGATTTCTCGTCGGTGACGGCCGTATCGTTGACCTTCAGGCCGCCGCCTTGGATCTGACGCCGCGCCTCGCCGTTGGATTTGACAAGTCCCGCCGTGACGAACGCGGCAAGGACGCCAAGGCCGGAATTCAAATCCGCCTTTGCGATTTCGACAGTCGGCAGATCGGTGGCCAGCGCGCCTTCCTCGAACGTCTTGCGCGCGGTCTCGGCCGCTGCCTCAGCTTTGTCGCGGCCGTGGATCAGCGCGGTGGCCTCGGTGGCCAGCACTTTCTTAGCGTCGTTGATCTCCGCTCCACCAAGGGCCGCGAGCCGGTTGACCTCGTCCATCGGCAGCGTCGTGAAGAGTTTCAAGAAACGCGCGACGTCCGCGTCTTCGGTGTTGCGCCAGTACTGCCAGTAATCATAGGCCGACAGTTGCGCTTCGTTGAGCCAGACCGCGCCGGCGGCTGTCTTGCCCATCTTGGCGCCCGATGCAGTGGTGAGCAGCGGACAGGTGAGCGCGTACAGCTGATGAGCAACGCCCATGCGCCGGCCCAGATCGATGCCGGTGACGATGTTGCCCCACTGGTCGGACCCGCCCATCTGCGTATTGCAGCCGTAACGCCGCGCCAGTTCGACAAAGTCATAGGCCTGGAGCAGCATGTAGTTGAATTCGATGAAGGACAGCTCCTGCTCGCGTTCCAGCCGCATCTTGGCCGAATCCATGGTCAGCATGCGATTGACCGAGAAGTGGCGGCCCACATCGCGCAGGAACTCGATGTAGTTGAGCGGCGCCAGCCACTCCGCGTTGTCGAGCATCACCGCGTCGGCTGGGCCGTCGCCGAACTTCAAGAAGCGTGCGAAGACCTGCTTGAGGCTTTCCTTGTTGGCGTCGATCTCGCTCACGGGGCGCAACTGGCGCGTCTCGTCTTTGCCAGACGGATCGCCGACACGTGTCGTCCCGCCGCCCATGAGCGCGATGGGGCGGCCCGCACCTGTCGCTTGCAGCCAGTGCAGCATCATGATCGACAGCAGGTGCCCGATGTGCAACGACGGCGCCGTACAATCGTACCCGACATAGGCGACGATCCTGCCTTCGGCGGCGAGCTTGTCGATGCCCGCCATATCCGAGGCTTGATGGATGAAGCCGCGTTCGGTCAGGGTGGCCAGGAACGCGCTGTTTGGTTTTTCTGTCATCGTCACTTCGATCAGGGTTGGGGCCGTCGGGGCCTTGGGCTAAAGTCGGCCTAAATCGCCCGGCAAATTGCATGACGGCGGGGGTGGGAGCAAGCCGATGCGCGCGCTGGGGCTCATGAGCGGCACGTCCATGGACGGAATTGCCGTGGCGCTGATCACGACCGACGGCGACCAGGAGGTCGTGCGTGGGCCAGCCATGACATTCCCCTACAACGCGGAGCAGCGGCGGCAGATCGCCCGTGCCATGGGGGCGGCGCGGGCGCTGACGAGCCGGCACGCACGGCCCGGCGAACTGCGCGAAACCGAACAGACCCTCACGGAATTGCACGCCGCGGCCGTTTCGGCGTTTTTACGCCATCAGGGATTTGCGCGCGCCAGCATCGACGTGGTCGGGTTTCATGGTCAAACCGTGCTGCATCGTCCGGAGGCAGGTTTGACGGTGCAACTGGGTGATGGAGCTCTGCTGTCGGATTTGACCGGCCTCGGCGTCGTCTACGATCTGCGCGCCGGGGATGTTGCGGCGGGCGGACAGGGTGCGCCGCTGGTTCCCGTCTATCACCGCGCGCTCGTCGCGCCGCTCGTCCAGCGGCCGGTGGCCGTCGTCAATATCGGCGGTGTGGCCAACATCACCTACATCGGGCGCGACGGAACTCTGATCGCCTTCGACACCGGCCCGGGCAATGCGCTGCTCGACGACTGGATGATGAAGCGCGCGGGCGCGGCCTACGATGCCGATGGGGCCACCGCAGCGCGCGGCCGGGTGGATACCGCCGTTTTGAAGTTCTGTCTTTCGCACTCCTTCTTCGCGCAACCACCGCCCAAGTCGCTCGATCGCAATGCCTTCATCTGGGATGTCATCGAGTGGATGAGTGTCGAGGATGGCGCGGCGACGCTGACCGCACTGACGGTGTCGGCGATCGCCAAGGCGCGCGAACATTTGCCCGATGAACCGCAACTGTGGATCATCGCAGGCGGTGGGCGGCGTAACCGGACCATGATGAGCGGGCTGGCGGGGCTGGTGCAGAATGCCGTCGCCCCCGCCGAAGCGGTGGGGCTCGATGGCGACGCGGTGGAAGCGGAGGCCTGGGGTTATTTGGCGGTCCGATCATTGCGCGGGCTGCCCATCACGTTTCCAGGCACGACCGGCGTGGCGCAGCCCATGACCGGCGGCGTGCTCTGCCGGCCATCGGCGCAGGGGGCTTGAGCTTTGGACCTGAACGGCATGGGGATCTTCCGGCTATTGTTCTCAGCCGCGCTGGCCTTCTTTGGTGCGGTGGCGATGTTCATGGGCACTGTGATGATGCTTGCGTCATTGAAGAGCGGCGAGTTCTGGGTGAACTGGGGCCTCCAGGACGGTGCCGACAAACGGTATGTGCGGCTGTCTGAAGACGCCGATGAATTCTGGATGTACTTCG
This sequence comes from uncultured Alphaproteobacteria bacterium, assembly GCA_963786675.1. Lineage (GTDB taxonomy): Bacteria > Pseudomonadota > Alphaproteobacteria > Rhizobiales > Hyphomicrobiaceae > JAGVSR01. The sequence goes on from CAWAZY010000005.1 coordinate 361,734, forward strand.
CAATTTTGGGCGTGGCGCCCGTCATTCTGGGATGGCTTGCCATCCGCTCAGGCCGCCGGTTTCTGCGCGGCTAGGCGATGTCGCGCACCATGGCGGTCAAACCGCGCGTGATCCGCGCGAGGCTTTCGGTGTCGACGGTATGCGGCAGGTCGCCCGTCGTGTGGTAGTAGGGGTTTCGGAACGGGGCGGTGTCGGTGACCATCAGCGCTGGCATGCCGAATTGCCGGTAGGCCCAGTGGTCCGATAGATCGATGCCCTCGAGGAAGCCGGGCGCCACACCACCGATGGAGGGAAAGCACCGCTGGGTGCGAAACGCCGCCAGTGCGTGGCGCAGGAATACCCGCGACCCCGGCAACCCAACGAAGGCGATGAAGTTGCCGCGGTCTGGATAAATCAGCCCGAAGGGCCAGGGAAAACGCTGACTGCCCGGTTCGTCGGAAAAGTAGCCAAGCGTTTCCAGAGCGATGACGCCTCTGACCGGCTCGCCCGATTGATGTAGACGCTGGGCATGGCGCCAGCTGCCCATGTCGGGCGTCTTGCCGTACGGCAGTTCCTCGTTGACCCAGAAGACCAGACGGATGCGCGTGTGTGCCGGGGTGAACCCGTGGAGCGCTCGTGCTATTTCCAACAGAGCCGCTACACCGCTTCCGTTGTCATTGGCGCCCGGGCAGTCGTCCGGGCTGTCGTAATGCGCGCCCAGCACAATCGTTTCCGTGTCGCCGGTCACGGTATGAGGCAAAAGTTCCACTTCGATGTTGCGCACACTGCGGCCGCCGACATCATAGACTTGCGCGAGGGGCGCGAAGCCGAAGCCGTGCAGGCTGCGTTCGATGCCCGTGGCGGTGTTCTCGAGTTCGGCATAGTGCGCGAGATTATGCGGACGGCTCGCCAGGTTTTCCAAATGTTGCATCAGGCGCCGCGCGAGGAGGCGGTCTTCAGCTTCGAGGGGCAGGCGAGGAGATGTCAGGGGCTGGCGCGGAAATACGATCGCGTAGCGGATTGCCGCGACGACCGACACGACCATTCCTGCCGCCACGAGAGCGACCCACCACACCTGCGGACCTTTCCAGCCCATGGGCTATCAGTCAGATTACGGATGATCGACCATAGCCCAACGCGGTCCACGCGCTAGCGCAGCCTAAAAAGAAGGTGATTAAAGTGTTTGCGAGGAAGTGACCAACAGGGCCGATCTACACAGCCCCGCACCGTGAAAACTTATTCCTCGTCCGCCACGGGGGGCTCGCCGCGTTCGCGCTCACGCTCTCTCTGCCGTTCCGCTTCGCGCTCACGTTCCCGCTGCTTCTTGGTCTCGTACTCTTCTTCGGCCAGCGTCAGGCGGCGGTCCAAATAGCCGCCCACAACGGTTTGCAACTCGTCGGTCTTATGCTCGAAGAAGTGGTTGGCGCCGGGGACCACCTCGTGGTCGATCTTGATCCCGCGCTGCGTCTTCAGTTTGATGGACAACTCCGCGACCGACGCGGTTGGCACGACGCGGTCCTTGTCGCCGTTGATCATCAGACCCGAGGATGGGCACGGGGCCAGGAACGAAAAATCGTAGAGGTTCGAGGGCGGCGCCACGCAAATGAAGCCGTCGATTTCGGGACGGCGCATGAGCAATTGCATGGCGATCCACGTGCCAAAGGACACGCCGGCGATCCAGCAGTACTTGGCGTCGGGCTTGACGATCTGCAGCCAGTCGAGCGCGCTTGCCGCGTCGGCAAGTTCGCCCGGGCCGCCATCCCAGAATCCTTGGCTGCGTCCCACGCCGCGGAAATTGAACCGCAGCACGGAGAAGCCGCGTTCAACGAAGGTGTAATAGAGCGAGTAGACGACCTGATTGTTCATCGTTCCGCCGAACTGCGGATGCGGATGCAGGATCAGCGCAATTGGGCTGTCGGGCTTCGGGTCGTGATGGTAGCGGGCCTCGAGGCGGCCGGCGGGCCCATTCATAATCAATTCGGGCATGAGTCTTTTGGCCTCGTTCCTCAAGGCGGGCAGGGGGTCTGCCGGCTCAGATGCGATGCTGTGGCGGGCGGATCGGGCGCACACGACCCCTCACAGGAGTGTGTTGCCGGTTGATTCCGTCAATACTTGACTTAGCCGCTTGGAATTTCCATAGTCCAAGCGATTTAGAACTATTCGAAAGAACCCGTCGTAAGCCTAAAGAGCCGTAGCGCCGGGCCTTCGACGGGGTGGGCGGACCTCTTAGCACAGGACAGGGCGTGTCTTGCAAGCTTTGCAACGCCTGGACGTGTGCCGACGACGGATTTTTTGGGTGAAGGGTCAGGAAGACATGGAGTTCGGAACCGCATGGAACTGACGACGCGCGGACGGTATGCCGTGATGGCCATGGCCGATCTTGCCCGCTTCAGCGCGGGTGAGCCGGTGGCCCTTGCGTCCATCGCCGAACGTCAGATGCTGTCTCTGGCCTATTTGGAACAGCTGTTTGCTCGGTTGCGGCGGGCCGAACTGGTCGTCAGCGCGCGTGGACGTTCAGGCGGCTACAAGCTTGGCCGCCCTGCCGGGCAGATCGCCATCGCAGATATTCTGAAGGCCGTGGAAGAAGAGACCCGCATGACGCGCTGCTCGGGCGAGCAGAGTGCGGGGTGCGTCGGCGAAGAACGCTGCCTGACCCACGGTCTGTGGCAGGCACTCGGCCAGCACATCACCCAATTCCTCGGTAGCGTGACGCTCGCCGACGTTTTGGAGAACCGCGGCCTGCTGAAGCCCGCCGTACCCGACGACACGGCCGAAAGGGTGGCTGCGGAATGACCGTGTCGCGCACCTATCTCGATATGAACGCCACCGCGCCGCTGCGGCCGGAAGCACGCGCAGCGATGCTCGCCGCGTTGGATCTGGATGGCAATCCTTCATCGGTTCACGCGGAAGGCCGCGCTGCGCGCGCAGTCGTGGAGCGCGCACGCGAGCAGATCGCGGCCCTCGTCAACGCACGTCCGGGCGAAGTTGTCTTCACGAGCGGGGCGACGGAATCCAATTCGATGGCCTTGTGCGGACGGCCTTGGGTTGCCGTGCTCGCAGGCGCCATGGAGCACGCGTCCGTGCTGGCACCGGCCCGCCGGTTCGGACAGGCCTGCACAGAACTGATCGCGGCGTCCGATGGGAGGTTCGATCTCGAAGCCGCCATGGCCTGGCTGGATGCCGTGCCGCCGATGCCGAGCCCGCGGATCGCGACCCTTGGTCTCGCCAATGGCGAAACCGGTGTGTTGCAGCCGGTCGGCGCGCTGGCCGAGCGGGCGCGGCCTGCCGGTGTCATCGTGCATACCGATGCCGTACAGGCTGCGGGGCGCGTAAACGTCGATTTCAAGGCGCTGGGTGTCGATCTCATGTCCGTGTCGGCGCACAAGCTCGGCGGACCCAAAGGTGTTGGCGCGCTGATCGTTCGTGACGGCGTGCCGCTCGATGCGCTCCTGGAGGGCGGCGGGCAGGAACGCCGCCGCCGCGCAGGCACGGAAAACGTTGCCGGTCTGGCGGGCTTCGGTGCCGCGGCGGAAGCCGCACAGCGAGACTTGGACGACGCGGCAAAGGTCCGGGCCCTGCGCGATCACTTGGAGGCGGCACTTAAGGCTGCTGCTCCCGGCTGCGTCATCCTGGGTGCCGAGGCCGAACGGTTGCCCAACACGACCTTGGTCGCCATGCCCGGCAAGTCCGCCGAAACGCTGGTGATCAAATTGGATCTCGCCGGTTTTGCGGTCAGTGCGGGCGCGGCGTGCTCGTCGGGCAAAGTGGGCGAGAGCCACGTGCTGAAGGCGATGGGCGTGCCGGCTGATATCGCGCGCGCGGCCATCCGGGTCAGTATCGGTCCTGCGACGACACGTGACGAGATCGAACGGTTTGCCGCCGCCTGGGCGGAAGCAATTAAGCGGCCGGCGCTCGCCGCATAGGGCGGGCTAGGCGGAGAAAATGTTTTTTGGTTCGGCTCCTTCGGCAGAGCCAGATGAGAAGAGGATGTGATGCCAGCGGTTCAAGAGACAATCGACAAGGTCAAGACGATCGACGTCGACCAGTACAAGTACGGATTTGAAACGAACATCGAAAGCGTGAAGGCCCCCAAGGGTCTCAACGAAGACATCGTGCGCTTCATTTCCGAAAAGAAAGGCGAGCCGGCATGGATGCTTGAGTGGCGTCTCGATGCCTATCGCCGCTGGCGCGCCATGACCGAGCCGACGTGGGCGAAAATCGATTATCCCAAGATCGACTTCGAGGATCTCTATTACTACTCCGCACCCAAGAGCACGGAAGGGCCTAAGTCGCTGGCCGACGTCGACCCAGAACTCCTGCGCATGTACGAGCGGCTGGGCGTGCCGCTGCAGGAGCAGGAAATCCTGGCTGGCGTGAAGAGCGACAAGCCGCGCGTCGCCGTCGATGCCGTGTTCGACAGCGTATCGGTCGTGACCACCTTCAAGGATGAATTGAAGAAGGCGGGCGTCATCTTCTGCTCGATCTCGGAAGCTCTGCGCGAGCATCCCGATCTGGTGAAGAAATACCTGGGCTCTGTAGTCCCGCAGTCGGACAACTATTATGCCGCGCTCAATTCGGCGGTGTTCTCGGACGGCTCGTTTGTCTACGTGCCCGAGGGTGTGCGCTGCCCGATGGAGCTGTCGACGTACTTCCGCATCAACGAAAAGCAGACGGGCCAGTTCGAACGTACGCTCATCATTGCCGACCGGGGTTCTTACGTTTCGTACCTGGAAGGCTGCACGGCCCCGATGCGCGACGAGAACCAGCTGCACGCCGCCGTCGTCGAACTGATCGCGCTGGATGACGCGGAAATCAAATACTCGACCGTGCAGAACTGGTATCCGGGCGACAAGAACGGCAAGGGCGGAATCTACAACTTCGTCACCAAGCGCGGCGACTGCCGGGGCCATAATTCCAAGATTTCCTGGACCCAGGTCGAGACCGGCTCGGCCATCACCTGGAAGTATCCGAGCTGCATCTTGCGCGGCGACAATTCACGCGGTGAGTTCTACTCGATCGCCGTGTCGAACGGCTATCAGCAGGTCGACAGCGGCACCAAGATGATCCATCTCGGCAAGAATACGTCGAGCCGCATCATCTCCAAGGGTATCGCCGCGGGCCGCTCGCAGAACACCTATCGCGGGCTTGTCTCCGCCCACCGCAAGGCCACGGGTGCCCGCAACTTCACGTGCTGCGACAGCTTGCTGATCGGCAACAAGTGCGGGGCGCACACGGTGCCCTACATCGAGGCAAAGAACCAGTCGGCGCACTTCGAGCACGAGGCGACCACATCCAAGATCTCCGACGACATGCTGTTCTATTGCAAGCAGCGGGGTCTCTCGGAGGAAGAAGCGGTGGCGCTTGTGGTCAATGGGTTCGTGCGCGACGTGCTGCAGCAATTGCCGATGGAATTTCTCGCTGAGACGCAAAAGCTGATCGGCATTTCACTCGAAGGCAGCGTGGGCTGATGGCGGACATGAAGGACTATTGGTTCGTGCCAAAGACGCACGGATACGGCGCATATCCCGCAAACTGGAAGGGCTGGGCGGCAATCCTTGCCTACGTCGCGGTGGTGACGGCGATATCGCTGCCGCTGATGGTGTGGCCCGCGATCCAGCAGTCGGGACCGTTGGTCGCTTCGCTCATCACCTGGCTGGTGCTGCTGTTCGTTGTGACTGTGGGCTTCATCCAGGTTTGCCGCGCCAAGACAGACGGCGAATGGAGCTGGCGCTGGGGCAATAAGACTTGAATTCGCGCGCCGGGCGGTGCGCTTTTGACAAATTCGAACGGAGTTGGACGGAATGCTTGAGATCAAGAACCTGCACGTGAAGCTGGAAGACGAGGACAAGGCGATCCTCAAGGGACTGTCGCTGACGGTCCCCAAGGGCGAAGTGCACGCCATCATGGGCCCGAACGGTTCGGGCAAGTCGACGCTGGCGTATGTGCTGGCGGGCCGCGACGGATACGAGGTGACCGACGGCGACATTCTCTGGAACGGCGAGAGCATTCTGGAAATGGAGCCCGACGAGCGCGCCGCAAAGGGCGTGTTCCTGGCCTTCCAGTATCCAATGGAAATTCCCGGCGTCGCCGGCCTCACGTTCCTGCGTACCGCGGCCAACGCCGTACGCAAGAAGCGCGACGAGGCGGAGTTGACCACACCGGAGTTCCTGAAGATCGTCAAGGACAAGGCGGCCAAGCTCAACATCGATTTCGAGATGTTGAAGCGTCCCGTCAACGTGGGCTTTTCTGGCGGCGAGAAGAAGCGGTCGGAAATTCTCCAGATGGCGATGCTGGAGCCTTCACTCTGCGTCCTCGACGAGACGGATTCGGGCCTCGACATCGATGCGTTGAAAGTCGTCTCGGAAGGCGTCAACGCGTTGCGCGGTCCGGATCGCGCGATGCTGGTCATCACCCACTATCAGCGACTGCTCAACCACATCGTGCCCGATAAGGTCCATGTGCTGGCCGACGGCCGTATCCAGAAGACGGGCGGCAAGGAATTGGCGCTTGAACTGGAGAAGTCCGGTTATGCCGGCTACAGCGGCAAGGCCGCCTGAACGCAGGACCAGAGATAAGGGCGCAGGCAGTGGCAGTTACTCTAGAGGCGGCACGCAGTATGACGGTGCAGAACGTAAAGACAAAGGCGGAACAGGCGCTCCTCAAGGCGTTTGAAGACAACGCGGACCGCCTGCCGGGCGGCGCGAAGATCGCGGCACGGCGGCGCGAGGCCATTGGCGCCTTCGCGGCCACCGGGCTGCCGAGCCGTCGCGTTGAGGAATGGAAATACACCGACCTCAAGGTGGGCCTGAAAGACGCGCATCCGCTCGCGGGGGCCGTGAAGCTGGACGCCGCGCAATCGGATGTCGCCGCCGCACTTGGTCCGCATATCCCGGCCGATGCCCTGGGCGACATGATCGTATTCGCCGATGGGCGCGGACACGGCAAGCCAGCGGGCGGCAGCTTCCTCGCAGGCCAGCTCGACAGTCCGCCGGACTTCGTCGGTGCCGCGCTCGGTGCGGAAGCGCTGGCCGGAGCCCCCGACCTCCTGATCAATACGGCGCTCTTCACCGATGGCGCGGTGATCGATGTGCCCGCGAATGCCGAGCCCGAAAAGCCCGTGACCATCCTGTCCGTCGCGCCGGGCGCGGATGCCGCACTGGTCGCCCTGCGCCATGTCATTCGCATTGGCGCCGGTGCGAAGGTGACCCTTGTCGAAATCGACCGGACGGGGCTGCTCGCTGATCGCCAGACCAGCGCCTTGACCCAGATCGAAGTTGGTGCTGGCGCGGAAGTGGCGCATATCAAGCTCGTCGAGACCAAGGCCGGGGCTGTGCATCTTGGTCACTGGCATGTGACACTCGGTGAAGGCGCGCGCTACGAGCCGTTCCAGATGACGATCGGCGAAGGCCTCGTGCGCCACGGGCTTTACGTCGGCTTCGACGGTCCCAACAGCACCTTCGACTATGGCGCCGCCTCGGTGGTTCATGGTCAGGGGCACGCCGACTGCACCATGGTGATCGATCACAAGGTGCCCCATTGCACGAGCCGCGAACTGTTCAAGGCCGTCCTCGATGGCAAGGCGCGGGCGGTCTTCCAGGGCAAGGTGATTGTCCGCCCCGATGCGCAGAAGACCGACGGCAAGCAGATGGCGCAAGCGCTGATGCTGTCGCCGGATGCGGAGTTCGACAGCAAGCCGGAGCTGGAAATCTACGCCGATGATGTGGCGTGCGGCCACGGGTCCACCGCGGCCGAGATTGATCCCGATCTGGTGTTCTATTGCACATCGCGCGGTATTCCCGCTCCGGTCGCGCGTGCGCTGCTGATCGAATCGTTTATCGGTGAAGCGATCGAAAAGGTCGCCCATGACGATCTGCGCGCGGTTCTTTTTGCCTCGGCGCGCGCCAGCTTGGGTATGGATGTGGAACGATAAGCGGGACATTCGCCGGATCTGTCGGTCCGGGGACCTTGCGAGGAAGAGGCTTAGGCCAAGGGAATGGCATGACAAGCGCAGCACGTCACATCGACACCGTTGCACGGCCCGCTCCGGAGGCATCCTTCGATGTCGGCCGCGTGCGCGCGGATTTTCCCATTCTCTTCCGCGAAGTTCACGGCAAGCCGCTCGTCTATCTCGACAACGGCGCCAGCGCTCAAAAGCCGCTGTCCGTCATCGAGGCGATGGATCACGCCTATCGCTTCGAGTACGCCAACGTGCATCGCGGCTTGCACTATCTCTCCAATGCCGCGACCGCGCGCATGGAGGACGCCCGCGAGACGGCGCGGCGCTTCTTCAATGCGGGCAGCGTGGAAGAGATCATCTTTACCCGCAATGCGACCGACGCCATCAATCTGGTGGCTTCGTCGTTCGGGGGCATGGTGATCGGCGAGGGTGACGAGATCGTGCTCTCGATCATGGAACACCATTCCAACATCGTGCCTTGGCACTTTCATCGCGAGCGGCGCGGGGCGGTGCTGAAATGGACGCCGGTGTCGGATTCAGGCGAGTTCCTGCTCGACGAGTTCGAACGCCTCCTCGGCCCGAAGACAAAAATGGTCGCCATCACGCACATGTCGAATGTGCTGGGCACGGTCGTGCCGATCAAGGAGGTGATCCGCATCGCCCACGCGCGCGGCATCCCTGTGCTCGTGGATGGCAGCCAAGCCGCCGTGCACATGACGGTCGATGTCCAGGACTTGGATTGCGATTTCTACGTCGCGACGGGTCACAAGCTTTACGGCCCATCGGGCATCGGGCTTTTGTATGCCAAGCGGGCGCATCTCGACGCCATGCCGCCGTATCAGGGCGGCGGTGAGATGATCGAGACTGTGGCCGTCGACCGGGTGACGTATGCACCCGCGCCGCACAAGTTCGAGGCGGGGACACCGGCCATCGTCGAGACGGTGGGACTGGGCGCGGCCCTTACCTACATGATGCAGGCCGGACGCGAGGCCATCGCCGCGCACGAGCATGAGATTTCGGCCTATGCCCATGCTCAGTTCGCCGAACATCCCTGGCTGACGGTGTACGGCACGGCGCCGGGCAAGGGTGCGATCTTGTCGTTCAATGTCGAAGGGCTGCATCCGCACGACGTCTCGACCATCATCGACCGGTCGGGCGTTGCCATTCGTGCCGGTCATCATTGCGCGCAGCCGCTGATGGCGCGGCTTGGCGTGTCCGCGACCTGCCGGGCCTCGTTCGCGATGTACAATACCAAGGCTGACGTGGACGTGCTGATCGCGTCTCTCAATAAGGCGCGGGATCTGTTCGCGTGAGCGGCGCGCGGAGGAGTTGAAGCGTATGGACGATAACAAGATTGATCCGCAGGCCACCGCGAGCGGGGACGCATCCTCCATGCCTGAGCCGGCACGCGCATGGCGTACCGGGGGTGCCCTCCGTCGCCGAAGGCGGAACTCCCGTGGACGGCTCCACGCTCAGCCAAGAGGAGCTAGATGTTCTGACGGCGGAGATCGTGAAGGCGCTGAAGACCGTGTACGATCCGGAAATTCCCGCTGATATTTACGAACTTGGACTGATCTACTCGATCGATATCTCCGACGAACGGGAAGTGTCGGTGCTGATGACGCTCACGGCGCCGGGCTGTCCAGTGGCCGGCGAAATGCCGATCTGGGTCGAGAACGCGGTGTCGGCCGTTCCCGGTGTCATGGGGGCGAAAGCGACGATTACGTTCGATCCGCCGTGGGATCAAAGCCGCATGTCAGACGAAGCGCGCCTGGCGCTGAATATGTTCTGACGAGTTTTGCGGTTGCACAGTGTGGCGGCAGGGCCGCAACGGCTCCTCTTCCGCACAAATATTTACATCAGCGTTGAACAGCCGCCACGTGCGGCTTGTGCTCATTCTGTAGAATGTCTTTAATTTATTTGGCGATTCGGCTAGGCCTCAGCATTTTTTATGAGGCCGGCACATTTGTTCCGCATGCGTTTTTTGAAGCGAATGTTTTGGAGCGGGTGTTCGATGCCGCATATTGATTTCTGCCGTCGCTGGTCCCCTCGTACGACTTGGCCCGTGCCTCTGCTATGGGCCGGCCTGCTCGCCTCAGCGGCCATTTTCGGTTTGTCACCAGCCCCCGCGCACGCGGCGTGCTCGCCCGCGGGCAACGGAAGCGGTCAGACCATCACCTGTAACGGCACGATCAACGCGCCTTTCGGTGCCGGTGGCGGGGCTGACACGCTCAACGTCGAAGACGGAACGGTCTTCCAGGCAGGTGCCGATGTCGACGGTGAGAACGGGGCCGATACCTTCAACTTCGAGGCGGGAACGATCACGATCGACGCGGGAGCCATCCTCGATGGGGGCAATGGCGCCGATACGTTCAATTTCCTGGCCGGCACCATCGTCAACAATTCGGGGACCATTCGGGGCTCGGATGGTTCCGACATCTTTTCTATTGTTGGAACGCTGAACAACTTCGGTACCCTTGCCGGTAATGACAACGCAGATACGTTCACCATCAGCGGCTCGTTGAGCAATTCCGGAGATTTCAATACGCAGGCTGGAGCGGATGACATCACCATAGCCGGTCTATTGATCAACACCGGCACGATCACAATGGCTGATGGGTCGGACACGCTGACGGTCGCCGGACCGGCGGGCTTGTTCATCAACAACGGCGTTCTCAATACGGGAGCCAATGGCGACACCATCTCGGTCGCGGGCTCGCTCATCAATACGAACACGATCCGCACGGCCGACGGTGCCGACCAGATTCTGGTCTCTGGAACGCTGACGAACAGCGGCCTGATCGATACCGATGACGGGGCCGACGAGATCCGTATCGCCGCTGGAGGAACGTTCACCAACTCTGGTACGGTGCGCACGGAGAACGGACAGGACCTGATCGACGTGGCCGGAACCTTCACCAACGCGGGCGATCTCCTGCTTGACGGCGCGGATGACGCGCTGAACGTGACGGGTGTGTTCTCCAACACCGGCACAGTTGCCTTGCAGGCTGGCGATGACGATGTGGTAGTGGCTGCGGGCGGCACATTCAACAACTCGGGCCCCCTGACCATGGGCGGCGGTAACGATACCCTCACCATCGGTGGCCTGTTCGCGGGTTCCGGCGGCACCATCGATATGGGCGCCGATTCCAACAGCATCTCGGTTCTGGCCGGCGGCGTCTTCGAGACAGGCGCGACGGTCGGGCTGGGTGGCGGCGCCAACACGCTGACAAATGCTGGCACGCTGTCTCCGGGCGGGTCGGGCGCGATCGCCACGACCGCCATCGACGGCACACTCGTCCAGACCGCAACGGGCACGCTGGCCGTCGATGTCGGCGGCAACGCGGCGACCGGGCCAAACGACCGGATAAATTTGACGGGACCGGCCAACATCGCGGGCACCGTGGCCGTCAATCTTCTGGCGCCCTCGGCGGCCTCGCTGCAATTCACGCTTGTGTCGGCGGCCGGTGGCCTCACAAATTCTGCCGCGCTGGGCGGTGTGACCGGTTCGCCGGTCGTGACCTACGCGCTCTCGAGCACAGCCACGGACCTCGTTTTAGGTGTTACACTCGATTACACCGCGCCGGCCGCTGGGCTCAATGTGAACCAGCTCGCCATCGCAACGCACCTGAACGCGGCGCTTGCAGCAGGCGGCGGCGGTCTGCAGGAACTCTTGGCGGCGTTGTCGCGCGTGCCCTCGGCCGCAGGCTATATCTCGGCGCTCGATCAGCTGTCGCCGGAAGTGTTCCTCAACGCGCAGACTTCCGCGCAATTTGCCAGCCTGGGGTTCTCCAACGGGCTCTTGAGCTGCAAGGTCAACGGTCCGGACGCGGCATCGATCAACCGCGAAGGACAATGCCTGTGGATCGGCGCGCGCGCGCAGAAACTCGGAACACGATGGGACACGTCAGCAGATCGGCTTCGACGAGCGGTCTGGGCATTTCTCAGGCGGCGGTCAGATCGCGCTCGATGACAACTGGCGCTTTGGCTTCGGGCTCGGGTATCAGACGAGTTCGCTTGATATGGCGAGCGGCGCGTCCAGCGACGGAGACCTTCTGCTCGGCGGCATTTCATTGAAATATTCGTCGGGGCCGCTGCTCCTGGCCGCCGTGGCATCGGGCGGGCGTGGCTGGTACGACACGACCCGGCCGCTCGATTTCGGCGGTCTCACCGCACTGGCGCGGGGCGAACAGGACATCGACGTGCTCGCAGGCCGCTTGCATGCGAGCTATGTGTTCGGCGCCCCCGCGCTCTATTTCAAACCGCTCGTCGATCTCAACGTGACCCACACGGAATTGGACCGTCTGACGGAAACGGGTGCAGGTGCCGCCGGTCTGAATGTTGACGGCGGGGATGAAACCGTCTTCAGCATCTCGCCAGCGCTCGAAGTGGGCACCGCGTGGTGGTGGGAAAATGGGACGCTCGTTCGGCCTTACCTGCGCGCGGGCATGACATGGTTCGATGACCCGTCGGCCGTGCTGTCGGCCAGCTTTGTGGGTTCCCCTGCCGGGATCGACGCCTTCACCATCCGCAGCGGGATGGACGAGACGGTGTTCGATATCTCAGCAGGTCTGGATGTCATCAATGCAGGTGATACGGCCCTGCGGTTCGGCTACGACGGCCGCTTCGGCGACGATGTTGAGATCCATTCCCTCGGGATCAAAGGGAGTGCCCGCTTCTAGCGGAGCCAAGAGCGGAAAGCGCAGTTCTGGGGGGCTCTGCCGCGCTCCAGCGCTATATAAGCGTCAGCGCTTTGTGTACTGGTCCGCAGCTGGATCCCATCATGACCCGCACAGACTTGAAAATCGCTGGTACGATGGCCATTTCCAACATATGGACCAGTTCGATTTCACGGTGCCAGCTGAAGTGTATGCAACACGCGGCCGAGGCAATACCAAACGGCCTGTGAAGTTTCATCGCTTCGATACGGCGGCCGAGGCGATCCGCTTCATCATGGAGCAGTTGCCCGCCGATGTTCAGGGCGGCACGGTGATGGAAATCGAGGACGATCGATTCCAGGCGGCGGAAATCAGGCAGTTATATGAACATCCAGACTACCCCCTGTCGCGTCCCGGGCTATCTTAACCAACACGTGGACGACAGGGTGCCCCGGGGCCGTATTCAGGCGATACGCCATGCATCCTTCTCGGGTAGAGTTACCTCGAACACCTCTGCGCGACGCGTTCTCGACCAGCGGCAGCGGGCGCCTTGCGTCCGGTAACGGAGCAGGACATGCAGCACCCGGGTTTTTTCCATCGCGCCGGGCCATTTGCGCTCCGCGACGTTGTGATTGCCTCGGGAGCCGTCAACGACGATCCATCGGTTCAGGACCAGCTCGTCAGCGATGTGCGACCCCTCGATTTGGCGGGTCCGTCCGACATTACGTTCTTCGAAAATCGCAAATATCTGGACCTGCTGGGGGCCACGTCTGCGGGCATATGCATTCTGGCTCCGCGTGATGCCGCCCGCGCGCCGAAAGGCACTATCGTTCTGACAAGTGACAGCCCCTATCGCGCGTTCGCGCGCGTACTGGCGCTGTTCTATGCAGATGCGTTGCGCACCAAGGCGGCCGCGACACGCGCAGGCAGCAACGGCGCGCTCGTGCATGCAAGCGCCACCATCGCGGAGAGTGCCATCATCGAACCGGGTGCCGTCATTGGCCGCGAAGCAACAATCGGCGAAGGCACGCTGGTCGCGGCCGGCGCGGTCGTCGGATACCGTGTCGTTCTCGGCCGCGATTGCTATATCGGACCTTCCGCAACTGTCACGCACGCCATCGTCGGAAACGATACCATCATTCATTCCGGCGTGCGCATCGGGCAGGATGGCTTTGGTTTTGCGATGAGCGCCCAGGGGCACATGAAGGTGCCGCAGATCGGGCGTGTCCTCATCGGTGATCATGTCGAGATCGGTGCCAATTCGACCATCGATCGCGGCTCGCTGACCGATACAGTCATCGGCGACGGGACCAAAATCGATAACCTCGTGCAGATTGCGCACAACGTCGTCATCGGCAGCCATTGTGTCATCGTCGCGCAAAGCGGCGTTGCGGGTTCCGCGCAACTCGGTGACTTCGTGATCATGGGCGCGCATTCCGGTGTCATCGGTCACGTGACCGTCGGATCGGGCGCGCAGATCGCAGGCATGGCGCACGTGAAGAACGACGTTGAACCGGGCGCGCGCATGGGTGGCACGCCGGCCCGTCCGTTCAAGGAGTGGGCGCGTGAAGTGGCGGCAATTCGCAATCTGGGAAAAAAGTCGTAGAAAATCATTTTTTGGCCTCATTTCACCTGATTTTAAAAATGTGAAGAATGGTCTTGAAAAAATGCCTGGTATCATTTACATACTGAACATCGACTTTGGCCGGACAACCGGGCCGCTCCTCCCAGGCTTTGCCGGGAACGCGTTCAGAACCCATCCAAATCATCGACAAAAAGAGAGCTGGCGGGCGCGTCCGCGCGCTTGCTAGCTCGTTAGTTTTTCTGTTTAGACAGCCTAAAGGACATCCCATGACGTCGGGTACTGTGAAATTCTACAACTATCAAAAGGGCTTCGGATTCATTGCGCCGGATGACGGCGGCAAGGACGTGTTCGTTCATGCGACCGCGCTTGAGCGCGCTGGCATTTCGAGCCTCACCGAAGGCCAGAAGGTCAAGTTCGACACCGAAGAAGATCGCCGTAGCGGCAAGATCGCTGTCGGTCGCATCGAAGCTGCCTAAGACGCAGCGCTTTGCGCAAGACTTTCGGAAAGCCGCCTCCAACAGGAGGCGGCTTTCTGCGTTTCGACGGCCCGTTGGCCGAATTATTGCGCGGCCATCGGCTCACGACGCTCGTTCCGCGCGCTGGCCGTGACGTCGCCTATCGTGGCAGACTGGTTGCGCGCCAGAGGCTCCAAATTTCACGCGTCCCTCGCTGGCGCCATTCGCCGCGAGGGCGTCAGCCGAATATGTCGAATAAGGCTGCGGGGCTTCTGGCGCACTCGCCCCATGTTGAGAAGTGCCGCTAAGCTTCTAGCAAGGGCGTGCCTCCGCTCAGATCGGCTGGCGGCTTGTCATCGTAAGACGCTGCATGAGCCAGTTTCAAACACAGACCACTGCGGCAGATCCCGATCGGCTGACCGTTTATTACGACGGGTCGTGTCCGCTGTGCCGGGCGGAGATCGGCCATTACGCGCGTCAAGTCGGCAGCGACGGGCTTTGCTTCGTGGATGTGTCGGATCCGGCAGCACCGCTCGCTGACGATCTGGGCCGCGAGGCCGCACTGGAGCGCTTTCACGTCCGCACGCCACAAGGCGATTTAGTCTCCGGCGCGGCGGCATTCGCCAAGATCTGGCGGGTACTACCGTCCTGGCGCTGGGCGGCGCGCCTCGCGCGGGTGCCGGGCGTGACGCCCTTACTCGAACTGGCCTATCGCGCGTTTCTCCCTGTGCGGCCGATGTTGTCGCGGATGGCCGGCCGCATGGAAGCACGGCGGACAGCACAAGCCGCCCGCCGTTCAGAGTTCTAGCGGTTGAAGACACCGGCCGGATCGATCCGGGTGACTTTGAAGATCGCTGAAATCGCCGCGAAGATGCACATGCCGAGCGTCAATAGGAACAGGGCGAACGCGAGCTTTGGAGTCATCACGATATTCAGGGTGGAATTCTTGGTCGCGTTGATCAGCAGCATGGTCAGCGTGAACCCGACGATGTACCCGATGACAGCGCTCAGAACGGCCTGGATGAGAATGACCGCGTGAATATAGCTGGCGGATGCGCCGAGCGCGCGCAGCGTGGCGAACTCGTTCAAATGGTCCTTCGTGCTGGAGTAGAGGGTCTGGGCCACGATGACGACGCCGACGATGACACCCAATGCGGCGCCCGCGATGAGGGCCGCGCCGGCCGCGGTGTTGAACATCCAGTAGTTGAGTGACCGGTCGCGGAACTCCTGATGCGAGAGAACCTCGTTGTCGGGCATGCGCGCGGCAATGGCACTGCGTACTTCTTCGATGTCGGCGTTGGGCGCGACCTTGACGAGTTGATAGGTGGCCTGCTCGGGGGCGGCGTTGACGAATTTGCGCGCGTTGTCGATGGACGTGAAGACATAGGGCAAGGTGGTGAATGACCGGATGCCCTGCGTCAGCGCCGTCACCTGAATGCGCTGCTGATTGATTTCCGCATGCGCGCCCATGCCATCGATGCCCAGATCCTTGAGATAGGATTTGTCGACTGCCACCGCGTTGGGCGCGCCCAAAGTCGCCGTGCTGCCTTCGACGATGTTCCAGGGCTGCACGCCGCCCTTCGCCATGTCGAGACCGACCAGGATAAACGCTTTCTTACCGCCCAAGGGTTTGCGCCAACTGGCGAAGCTGACCACCATCTCCTCGACGTTTTCGACACCGGGTGTCGACAGGACTGTGTACTTTTCGCGGCCGGTCAGCAGCGAGGGATCATCGAAGGACTTGGTGCCGAACGGCACGACCCAAAGGTCGGCCGGGGTCTTGTCGATCACGGTTGCGATTTTCTGTTCCGAGCCCAGGTAGAGCCCGCACTGCACCGCTACCAGGATGAGGGAGAAGACGATGCCCACCAGCGTGACGACGAGGCTCAACCGGTCATGAAACAGGTTCCGGTAGGCGAGCTTGGGCGCCATCTTGATTTTCTTGACGGTCAGGGCGGGATCCAGATCGGCGGCTCCACCAAGTGTCGTCGACTGTGCTTTGCTCATGTCTCGCCCAATTCAATGTATCTGAAGCTTTTGTAGTGCCGATATTTGGCCACCCGGCCACCGCTGGGCGGCAGCCGTTTCCGGCTGCCGGTCACATTATCCGTGTGGTCTGCACCCCGCCTTACTCACCGCACGCGACTGTCACAGTGATGCCGACGGCAGGAATGAACTTCTTGCATTCCTCAGCCTTCACATCGGCGGTTTCGACTTTCGCGCCGGTGGCAGGAGCCGCCGCCTGGGTCAATTCAGCCTGATCGGAATCCGGGGCGTCAACCGCCGTGATATTTTCATCGGGCTTACCCGTGGCAGCGATCGGCTCTGACAAGGGCAGGGCGCCAGCGGCCAGCGAGCGCGTCCCGGAGGACGGCGTTACGGTGTCGGTCGCGGTGTCCTCGACGGTTCCGCGGGAAACCACGCGCGGTTCGCGTTGCACGGCGGCGGCCTTCGGCGGCGCCTCTTTGGTGCTGCGAATGGTCGACTTGGCGACGTTGCGGTTGGGCTTCGCCTTGTGGCGCGCGGCAGTCGGTGCCGGCTGCGCGGGCTTCTTGTAGTGGGATTTGGGTTTTGAAGGCTTGTGCTTCCCATAGCCCGAGCTGCCTCCGCCGGTGCTGTTGGGATTTTCCCGCGCGGTGAAAGTTCCCAGTGGCCCGCCGAATTGCAGCTGGACGCCGCCGCCTGCATCGGCGCGCGGTGCCAACGGCAAGGAAGCCAACAGCATCGCGATCGCCGCGAGGCCAAGTTGGATGGATTTGCCGGTCATTTTCCGCTCCCGTGGGTCAAATGTGATTAATCGGCGCCATACCGTGGAGTCGCCGTTGATTGGAATTGAAACTGCCAGCGGGAACACATCCACGCTGTTCCAGCCGTAACAGGCCAGAAATGGATGTGTAACATGTTGAAGATAATTGGCAAAATGGCTGCATCTGGGGCGGTTCCCTGCTGCGGCGCTGGCGCTCGGTTTCGGTGCAAACGCGAACCGTCAAAGCCCATCATCTGTCGTGTTGGCGGGACGATCAAGGGTTTGCGCAGCCTTACGTGAATTTCCTGGCCCTCGTGTTTCCGGCCGTGTTTCCTGGCCCTGGTGTCAGCCCCGCTTTGCCAAATCCGCGAACCGTCTAGGATGACCTGGCGAGGGGCAGGGCGGTGCATGCCCGGACTGTAAGGAGACCAGCCATGGGCCGGGAAACGTGGGATGCGGTGATCATCGGAGCCGGTCACAACGGACTCACATGCGGCGCTTATCTGGCGCGGGCTGGGATGAAAGTGAAGGTCCTGGAGGCGCGCCATACTCAGGGCGGCGCAGCGGTCACGGAAGAGTTCGCTCCGGGGTACCGCAATTCGAGCTGTTCCTATGTCGTGAGCCTGCTCAACCCGAAAGTGATCCGCGAACTGGAACTGACCCGGTACGGGCTGGACGTCATACCCAGACCCTGCGACGGGTTCTTCCCGCAGCCGGATGGCACGTATCTCATGTACGGCCCTGACTCGGCGGACTTCATGCGGCAGCTGGAGGCGCGGTGCCCCGGCGACGCGGCGGGGTACGAGCGGCTCGATCGCGATCTCAATGCGCTCGTGCCGGTGTTCCGGGAATTGATGCTGCTAACGCCGCCGAACCTGGACGGCCGCGCCAGCGATATTCTCAATGCCCTCCTGACGCTCAAGACAGCGCGGAAACTCGACGTGCGCGAACGCGCGCTGCTGGTCGACATCATGACGATGCCGGCCGCCGAATTCATCAGCCGGTATTTCAAGGACGAGGCGGTGAAGGCGTCGTTCGGCTATCTGGCCGCGATTGGCAGCTTTATCAGTCCTTACGCGGGGGGAACCGCCTACATCCTGCTCGATCACGTGGTGGGCGAAGCGAATGGTGTGCGCGGCATGTGGGGACATGCCAAGGGCGGGATGGGCGCGATTTCCGATGCGATCGCCCGGTCTGGCGCGGCGCACGGCATGTCCGTCGAAGTCAACGCGCCGGTCCGCGAGATCACCACGTCGCGCGGCGCGGTCACGGGGGCTGTCACGGCGGACGGCCGGGTTTTCCAAGCGCCGCGCGTCATCTCCGCGGTGCATCCCAAGATCCTCTTCGGGCGGCTGCTTGACGCCGCTGTCGTGCCAGCCGACTTGAAGGCGGACATCGACAACTATGTCTCGGTGTCGGGCACGTTCCGCATGAATGTAGCCCTCGACGAACTGCCCGATTTCACCGCGCTTCCAGGCTCGGCGGCCGCGCTCCATCACACGGGATCGGTGATGATTTGCCCGTCCCTGCGCTACATGGAAGACGCCTACGACGACGCCAAGTATGGCGGCTGGTCAAAGGCGCCGATGATCGAGATGTGTCTGCCCACGACGCTGGACGACACGCTGGCGCCGCCGGGCAAACACGTGGCAAGCCTGTTCTGCCAGCACGTTGCGCCAGTCCTGTCGGATGGCCGCGATTGGGACGACCATCGCGACGAAGTCGCTGATCTGATGCTACGCACGATCGATACCTACGCGCCCAATTTCTCGCGCTCCGTCACCGCGCGAAAGATTCTGACTCCCAAGGATCTGGAACGCGATTACGGCCTCGTCGGCGGCTGCATCTTTCATGGCAGTTTGAAGCTCAACCAGGTGTTCTCCGTTCGCCCGGCCGCTGGGATCGCGGACTATCGGGGGCCACTCGCCGGGCTCTACATGTGCGCGGCGGGCAGCCACCCCGGCGGCGGGGTTTCTGGGGTTCCCGGGCACAATGCCGCGCGGGAAATAATTAAAGATTCAAAAGGGTTGCGGCGGTTCTGGCGTCGCCGGGCGGCGTAACGGCTACCTCGGGCCGTCTCGCAATCGGCGCGAAAGATGTTATATATCAATCTAGCACCCCTGGCCTTGAACCCGGATTTGCACCTGATGAACGAACAGAGCCCCTCCACATCCAAGCCCGAGCCGGCCCCGCGCCGGGCACGGCCGCAAGTCATGTCAGTGACACCGGCCGCCGCCGCGCGCCTGAAAGCCCTGATGGCCGCAAAGGGCGCCGACGTCGCAGGCTTGAAGATCGGCATCAAGAAGGGTGGTTGCGCGGGCATGGAGTACACCATGACCTGGGCAGACAGTGTGGGACGCCTGGATGAAGTGATCGAGGTGGACGGCGCGCGCGTGCTGATTGACCCGCAGGCCATCCTGTACCTCATCGGTACGGAGATGGACTTCAAGGCCGACAAGCTGACGAGCCAGTTCGTCTTCAACAACCCGAATCAGAAAAGCGCCTGCGGCTGCGGCGAGAGCGTTGAACTGGCGCCTGCCAACTCGGATGCGCTGAACGAGCGCTAAACACGAAATTTCTGAACTTCTGAGTTCGATCCTGCGGCCGTCGCGGGATCAGTCGTCGTTGGCCACGGCACGCGGTGCGGAGGCCATGAGATAGGCGATGGCCGCCGACCAGAATTGTGCCTCGGTTTCGGCGCGCGCGCGATGAGCGGCAAAGGCTTCGATCCATCCGGCTTGCACAGTCGCGTTGTCATCGGCGATGGCAGCCAGATCTTCGGGCGATTTCGCCAGGATCGTGCGGGCCAATCGCACCAGTTCTTCAAGCTCGCGCCGCGCAGCTTCGGGAGCGGACGTCCGCCGCGGCACGACGCGGCCGGCCCTGCCCGTGGCCGGTGGGGGGCGTCTGTCCTGTGTGCGTGACGTCTGCATGGAAGTGCGGCCTGTTCTGGCGTCCTGTTCTGGCGTCCGTAGCGAATTCGAAATCCGGAGACCTGCACGCTGAATTGGTTAGCGTCCGATCCAAATTTGTGGCTTCCGTCAAATGTGACTTTAGCCGCACCCGCATTTGTCCGCTGTGTCCACAAGACCTTTTCCACCGTTTGATTCGGCTCATTTTGGAATAACTGTTGTCAAACTCCGATACCCGTGGCCCGCGCGTCACAGCGCGGCCTGAAGCGAGCACGCCGATGTCCGTCGATGAGAGCCTTGCCGATCTTGCACGCGAGTTGTTTGCCGCGGCCGGTGCCGTCAGCATCCGCAGAATGTTCGGCGGCGCGGGACTTTTCAGCGACGGATTGATGTTTGGTCTCATCGCGGACGGCACGATTTTTCTGAAAGCCGATCAGCAAACCGAATGTGCCTTTCGCGCCGAAGGCAGCGAGCCATTCGTATACGAGGCGCGTGGCCGCACGGTCGCGCTGGGCTACTGGCGCATGCCGGAACGGCTATTTGACGAACCCGATGAGGCGGCCGGCTGGGCACGCGAGGCGATGCGGGTCGCACGGGCGGCGGCCCAAAAGAAACCCGCCAGAGCGGGCACGCGCAAAAAGCGCACGCCGTCCTGACGGGTGTTCAAGAGCACGCCGAGCGCGCTTCCGCGCCTCAGTCGCTGGACACTTTGGCGGGCCTGGCGGGCTTGCGCAGGAAGGCCGGCACGTTTTCGGCAAAACCACCTGCGGGGGCATTTCGATCCGATGCCGGCCCCGAGGTGACGGGTGTGCGCTGGGGCCTGCGATTTTCGCCGGATGGCGTGTCTGCGCGCTTTTCCCGATTTCGTTCTGGCCGGCGATCTTGCCCGGCAGGCTGATCGGAACGCTTGGGGCGTTCGCCGCGTCCGGAACGGCCGGGTTGATCAGGACGTGCGGAGCGGGCGGGTTGCTCTGCACCAACGGCGCTTACATCCGGTGTCGCCACGCCAGTATCGGCCGGTGTGGGCGCACGTTCGGAACGGTGGCGGGAACGGTCGCGGCGGTGGCCGCGTGCGCCCTCTTCACGATCGCCACTGCGCCGAGTCCCGTCCGCTTGGGGCGCTTCATCCGTGCGGCTGGCGTCTCGTGACGGGGGCTTAGCGTTTTGTGAATCGCCTCGCGCGGCTCCGCGGCTGCTCACTCGCGTGGCTCCGCGCTGGCGCGCTGCTCTACTCGCGTGACTCCGCCGCTCTGTCCTCGCGTGGCTCCGCCACGACTATCCTTTTGCGTGGGTCCGCCACGGCCGCGCTTGCGCTTGCCGGCATCCGCGATGTCGTCCTCAGTGGGAGGATCGCCCATCCACTCAGGCGTATCGCCGGTGATCTTGCCGATGTCCTTCATCAGCTTCAGGTCCTCGACCGTCACGATCGAGAAGGCGGCACCTTCGCGGCCGGCGCGTCCCGTGCGGCCGATGCGATGCACGTAGTCGTCGGAATGCCACGGCAGATCGAAATTGAAGACGTGGCTGACGTCCGGGATGTCGAGGCCGCGCGCGGCGACGTCGCTCGCCGCCAGCAGCATCAGATCGCCGGAGCGGAACTTGTCGAGCGTCTCCATGCGGCTCTTCTGGTCCATGTCGCCGTGCAGAGCGCCGGCGTTGAAGCCGTGCTTGACGAGCGACTTGTGCAGCACCGCGACATCGCGTTTGCGATTGCAGAAGATGATGGCGTTCTTGACCTTCTCGTCGCGGATCAGGTCGCGCAGCATGTCGCGCTTGGCCCAATCCTCGCTGGAGGGGCAGAAGCAGAAGCGCTGCGTGATCGTCTTCGCCGTCGTCGCGGGCTTGGCCACTTCGATGCGGACAGGATCCTTCAGGAACTGCTGCACGAGGCGCGTGATTTCCGGCGGCATCGTCGCGGAGAA
The DNA here is from genome assembly GCA_963786675.1 of uncultured Alphaproteobacteria bacterium. Lineage (GTDB taxonomy): Bacteria > Pseudomonadota > Alphaproteobacteria > Rhizobiales > Hyphomicrobiaceae > JAGVSR01. The sequence goes on from CAWAZY010000005.1 coordinate 383,948, forward strand.
GAACAGCGTCTGGCGGCGCGGCGGCAGCAGCTTGCAGATCTTCTCGATGTCGGGAATGAAGCCCATGTCGAGCATGCGGTCGGCCTCGTCGATGACGAGGATTTCGACGCCCATGAGCATGATGCGGCCGCGTTGAAAATGGTCGAGGAGACGGCCCGGCGTGGCGATCAGCACGTCGACGCCGCGGTCGAGTTTCTTGACCTGATCGTCCATGGACATGCCGCCGATCAGCAGCGCGACGTCGAGCTTGTGATTGACGCCGTATTTCTCGAAAGCCTGCGCCACCTGGGCGGCAAGCTCGCGCGTGGGTGCCAGGATGAGCGAGCGCGGCATGCGTGCCCGGGCGCGCCCGGTTTCCAGGCGCGTGATCATGGGCAGGGTGAAGGCGGCGGTCTTGCCGGTGCCGGTCTGCGCGATCCCAAGAACGTCCCGGCCGGTTACGGCAACGGGGATGGCTTCGGACTGGATGGGCGTGGCGATTGTGTAGCCGGCGGCCTCGATGGCGGCCAGAACCTTGGGGCTGAGACCAAGCTCAGCAAAGGGCTTCGTTTCCAAAAACTCTCGTCTCCGACTGCGGTCACTGATCCCACGCGTGCGTTCCCACGCCCAGCGGCGCTGGACGAGTGCTCGCGTTTCTAGAGAGCGCAGGGGGAAAGAAGGTGCCAAAACGGGCTAAAAGCCACCGGCGAAATCTATGAGGCTCGAATATGGATCAATGAATCGATCCCCTGCGCTCGAGCGTGCCGCTTGCTGACACAGACTGGTTGGAAATGCAAGAAAAACGGGGCTGATGCCCGGCGGTGGAACGTCGCAAACGCGGCTTTGGTCAGGAAATGCTGAATAATGGTGCAGGACCGGCGCGGTGGCCCCGGTCCTGCGTTCGTCGTGCGATTGAGCGCCGAAACTGGCCTATTCGGCGGGGTCGAGGAAACGGTAAATCAGGGCACCGATGACCGCGCCCGCGATCGGGGCCACCCAGAATACCCACAGCTGTGCCAGCGGCTCGCCGCCTGCGTAGATCGCCGGGCCGAACGAACGGGCCGGATTGACCGACGTATTGGAGACCGGGATCGACATGATGTGGATGGCCGTCAGCGCCATGCCGATGGACAGCGGTGCGAAGCCGGCCGGTGCGGTCGGGCGGGTCGAGCCCATGATGACGATGAGGAAGAACGCCGTCATCACCAGTTCGATGAGGAACACGCCTTCCATGCCGACCTTGAGCATCGACAGTTCGCCAAAGCCGTTGGCTGCGTAGTTGCCGCCGACGCCGCCGCCGATGACTGAGAAGACACCGCATGCCGCAGCCGCGCCAATGCACTGGGCGACGATATAGCCGGGTGCGTCCGCAGCAGGAAAGCGGCCGCCGGCCACAAGGCCGATCGTCACCGCGGGGTTATAGTGACCGCCCGAGATGTGACCGATCGAGCGGGCCATCACCATCACGACGATGCCGATGGCGAAGGCAACGCCCAGAATGCCCGCCGCCCCGCTTGGTGCGCCGAACGAATAAAAGGCCGGCCCGAGTATCGAGGCCATCAGCATGAAGGTGCCGATCAGTTCGGCGAGTAGCGCTCTGATGTTCATGGTTGGTCTTCCCCTGTTCGTATTGGCCGAAACGCTGGACGGGATGGTGCTCCTATCCGTCCGCTCCGCCCCGCGATCGTAGCGCCGCGTTCATGGCGAATCGGTCATCCAGCACGGCAACCCTACGCCTGCTCTACGTCAGGTGCGACACAGGTGCAGGGCTGAACTTCGTTCTACTGAGGGGAACTGTCTTGCGAAGCCGGCCTAAATATCCAAATCCTTGGCGAAGGCCGCCCGGTCCTGGATGAAGCGGAAGCGTGCTTCGGGTTTTGAGCCCATGAGCGCGCGAGACGGTCTCGGTGAGCGCGCTGCGCTCGCCTTCGCCGGTGCCCACCATAACCTTCAAGAGGAGGCGGCGGTGCTTGTCCATGGTTGTCGACTTCAAGTCCTTGAAGTCCATTTCGCCCAGACCCTTGAAGCGCGTGACTTCGGGTTTCTTGTTTTTGAACTGCTCGGCGATGATCTGGTCGCGTTCCGCTTCGGTGCGCGCGTAGACGACGTCGGCCTTGTGCGCAATTTTGTAGAGCGGCGGCACGGCCAGGAACAGGTGGCCGTTCTCGATCAGCTCCGGCATCTCCTGATAGAAGAACGTGATCAGCAGCGAGGCGATGTGGGCGCCGTCGACGTCGGCATCGGTCATGATGATGACGCGCTCGTAGCGCAGGTCCTCGTCGCGGTACTTCGTGCCCGTGCCGACGCCGAGCGCCTGGATGAGATCGGACAGCAGCTGGTTCGCCGACATCTTGGCTGACGAGGCGTTGGCCACGTTCAGAATCTTGCCGCGCAGGGGCAGGATGGCCTGCGTTTCGCGATCGCGCGCGCTCTTGGCCGAACCGCCGGCGCTGTCGCCCTCGACGATGAAGATCTCGGTGTTCGCGGCTTGCTGGATGGAGCAGTCGGCGAGCTTGCCGGGGAGGCGAAGTTTGCGCGTCGCGGACTGGCGCGAGACTTCCTTTTCGCGCTTGCGCTTCAGGCGGTCGTCGGCCTGCTCGATGGCCCATTCGAGCAGGCGCGTGGCTTGCTGCGGGCTGTCGGCGAGCCAATGGTCAAAGGCGTCCTTGACGGCGTTCTCGACAATGCGGCCAGCTTCGACGGTGGCGAGCTTGTCCTTGGTTTGGCCTTGGAACTCCGGCTCGCGGATGAAGACAGAGAGCATCGCTGCGGCGGTGCCCATGACGTCGTCGGCGGTGATCTGCGCCGCCTTGCGGTTGCCGACACGCTCGCCGAACTCGCGCAAGGCTTTCGACAGCGCGGAGCGGAATCCATTTTCGTGCGTGCCGCCTTCGCCGGTCGGAATGGTGTTGCAGTAGGAGCGGCAGAAGCCGTCTTCGTCCGATACCCAAGCGACGGCCCATTCCACCGAACCGTGCTTGCCCTCGCGCTCGACGTTTCCGGCAAAGATCTCTTTGGTCACGTACGTCTGACCGGCGATTTCGGAGGAGAGGTAATCCTTGAGGCCGCCGGGGAAGTGAAAGACGGCTTCGGCCGGGGTGTCGTCCTTGATCAGCGAAGGATCGCACGCCCAGCGGATTTCCACGCCGCCGAACAAGTACGCCTTGGAGCGGGCCATCTTGAGCAGCCGCGCCGGTTTGAACTGCGCGCCCTTGCCGAAGATCGCTTCATCCGGCCGGAAGCGCACCTTGGTGCCGCGGCGATTATGGATCGAACCCAGCTTTTCCAGTTTGGTGATCGGCAAGCCGCGTGAAAACACCATGCGGTAGAGCTGCTGGCCGCGGGCCACTTCGACCTCGCAGGTTTCCGACAGTGCATTGACGACGGAGACGCCGACGCCGTGCAGACCGCCTGACGTGGCGTAGGCCTTGCCATCGAATTTGCCGCCCGCGTGGAGCGTGCACATGATGACTTCGAGCGCGCTCTTCTTGGGATACTTCGGATGGGGGTCGACGGGAATGCCGCGGCCGTTGTCGGTGACGGACAGGAAGCCGTCCGCGTCGAACCGCACGTCGATGAAGCTTGCGTGTCCCGCCACCGCCTCGTCCATGGCGTTGTCGAGGACTTCCGCGAAGAGATGATGCAGCGCCTTTTCGTCGGTGCCGCCGACGTACATGCCGGGGCGGCGCCGTACCGGTTCCAGCCCTTCCAGGACTTCGATGTCGGCGGCCGTGTAGTTGTCGGAGGCGTCGCCTGTCTTGCGGCGGACAGCTTTGTCGGTCATGGCGCTTTCCAGTACTGCGAACAGATCACTTTGTGATTTGGCCATGCGCTGTGCTCTCCTCGCGATCAAGGACCTGCCCGGCGGCGGACTGGAGAACAACGGGCGCACGGGCCCCGAATTTGTCGGTGATAACCAAGGTCAGGTCGCACGGAAGGGGCCTTGCGCGCAAGCTGTAGCGCGGCCACACCCCTGGTGAGCCTTGCGGCCTCGTCTAAGGAAAATCAACGGTTTGGCAGTGTCATTCCATTGACGGCCAGTAGCAGGACGAGGGCGGCGGCCAGAACGAAGATGCGGCTCTGGAACCGTTGCCGGCCGAACAGGTCGCCCACCGCGTAACCGGCGAGGATCGACATGACGATGTAGGATTGCCCGCGTTCCCGCGCGCCGAGATTGTCGAACGGGTTGGCGCTGACAAAGGGCTCAAAGCCCCAGGCGAAAATCGGGATCGTTGCAGCCGCGAGCAGCAAACCCGGCAGGGCCGCGAGCCGGACGAACCGCCATTTGCGCGTTTCCTCCGCGCCCTGGATCTGGCGGGACACGAACGCGCCAAGCCCAATCAGGGCCAGGCAGACGCCCAGCGTCATCGCGCCCTGCAGGCGCAGGTTGTCGAATTCGGGATTGCCGCCCAGAACGTCGCGCCAGATGCTGGACGTCCACAGGATCCAGCGGCTGGACAGATCGAAGAACGGCAACGCAAGGGTCGTATGCCACCCAAGATGCGCGATAATCGTGAGTAGAGCCCCCGCCATGCCAGCGAGCGTGAGGGCTTCGCGTGCCAGGAGGCCGAAAATGGTCGGGGGCTTTTTGCTCGTCGCGCCGGACTGGTTGCTGGCCTCGCGACCGGCGTTGCGCTTTTCAACGTGGTCAGCGGCTGCCGTGCGTGCGGTCGTATAGGGCGTGGCCGATGCGTCGTCGGCATCGCGTGCCGGGCTGGCCGTGGGCATTTTCGCCCGCTTGGGCAGTTCGATCGTGCGGGCAAACCATCGCGGCCACCCAGCCCGGTAGCGGGTGACGGTCGGCGTGCGGGCGCTGAGATCGATTCTCGACATGCCGTCTTGATAGCATGCTTTGTGGCGCGCCAATGACCACTGACGCAACGCAGGCAGGGCTTGGGTTAACGCCGTGCAGGCTTTGGCGATCTCGCGCGCGATGGTTTCCGCCCTCAGGCGGGCAATCAGGGCCTCGTACGCGGGGGTGCGGATGGACGAGGCGCGGCGCTGGGCCAGGGGGCTGGCGGAATGGGGCGAGTTGGGTGACGGTACCATGGGACACCTGTTGCGACTGGGGACACTCAGAGACCCCAGACTGGCTCAAGCGGGCGTCCCGCGCTGTCCCTGACGGAACAGGTTTGTAATTTTGCTACATCCGCCGCCTGATTTCGAACGCCAAGATGCCCGCGACCGCGCCAATCGCAGCAGCCGACAGGAGGCCAGGCAGTGTGAGGTCGCCATAGCCGCCCGGTCCCCACCACGCCGTTTGCCCGATTGTGAAGACGAGCCCGACGAGGGCGCCAAGCGCCGCCGCGTAAGCCATCTCCTTCGTGAAGGTTTCCATTGATCGTTGCACTCCTTCCACAAGTCTGGACTGTTTAATCTGCCGCTGTGAGATGCGCCAGAGCCGCCGCGTTTGCCTCCCAATTCTGACCGTCGAAGGTTTCGATGACGAGGTTGGCTGGTCGCGTATCGAGGCAGCGCACGTTGACGTCGATCCCGTCGGGATTGGAGCGGGGAACATAGAAGGGCTTCACGCCGCAGATCTTGCAGAAAAAATGCTGCGCGATGCCGGTATTGAACGTGTAGCGCGTCAGGACGCCGTCTCCGCGCACAATACGGAATTTCGACTTCGGCACGATGAGATGCAGAAAGCCGGTCTTGGCGCAGATCGAGCAATTGCAATCCTGCGCGATCGCGTCATCGGGTGCATCGACCTCGAACACGACAGCCCCGCAATGGCAGCGTCCGGTGTGCGTCATGGATGTCGATCCTCAGCCGGCATTGCTGGCGCGCCTTGCGGTGAATTCCGGTCTGTCAGCGCGATCTGGAAGCCGATCAGCGCGAAGAGCGACGCCACCAGTGCCAAAAGCCGCCGCCGCTCGGTGCGGTATTCAGGGGCGACGGCAAAATACCGGAACGTGACCAAATCCGCGCGCTGCCGTTCGAGGACTTCGGAGGCCAGCCCCGTGTGCGGGCGCTTCACCTTGAGGGCATGGCCGCGCAAGCGGAAGAGGGTCCGGAAAGCAAAGTAGGTGAAGGCAGCGAAGACGAGACCTTGCAGAGTGAGAATGACCAACAGAATCGGTGGAATTTCCGAACTCGTCATGCCTTGCCCTCGGGCAAGGGGATGTACTCCTCCGCGTCGCCCGGAACCGTGTCGAAGCGGCCTTGCCGCCAGTCGGCCTTGGCCTGATCGATCCGCTCCTTCGATGATGAGACGAAATTCCACCAGATGTGACGCGGTCCATCCATGGGCTCGCCGCCGACGATCATGAGGCGGGTCTGGGTCGTGGCGAGGATCGAAATACGGTCGCCGGGACGGAAGACCAGGAGCCGGCCGGACTGGAAAGTCTCTCCCGCGATGTCGATCTCGCCAGAGACGATGAAGATGCCGCGCTCGTCGTAACCGGGATCGAGGGGGAGCACTGCGCCGGGCGCGAGAACCGCTTCCGCATAGACGCAATCGTGGGGAAACGTCGCCGGCGACGTCTGGCCGAACATGGAGCCCATGATGATGCGCACGCGCTTTCCTTCGCCAGTGATGCGCGGAAGTTCGGTCTCGGGGTAATGGACGAAGGCGGGCGCGCCCTCCTCGTGAGAAGCGGGGAGCGCCGCCCAGGCCTGGATGCCGAACAGCCGAGGGCCGGTGGCTTTGATGTCGGGCGCGGTGCGTTCCGAATGGACGATGCCGCGTCCGGCCGTCATCAGGTTCAGTGCGCCGGGGCGGATCGCCAGTTCCGTGCCCAAGCTGTCGCGATGCATGATCTCGCCGTCGAACAGATAGGTTACGGTCGCCAAGCCGATATGTGGGTGCGGGCGCACGTCGATGCCCTGACCTATGAGAAATTCTGCCGGTCCCATCTGGTCGAAGAAGATGAAGGGTCCGATCATCTGTTTGCCGGCCGCCGGCAGGGCACGCCGTACTTCGAAACCGCCGAGGTCACGGGCGCGCGGCACAATGACCTGTTCGATCAGGTCGCAGGCGTGGGTATCGCCGGGCTTGGGATCATCGCAGGGTTGCCAGCTCATCGGTGCTCCTTTCGATGTTCGGACAGGAGGCGAAGGGATACAGTTTAGCGTATCGCGCGCGGCTGGCGAGTGCGCCGCGGCGTCTAGCGGTCGAGGCGGGCACGGAGCATCGTATCCTCGCCAAGATTTTATTGTCGCACTCGCGTAACGTTTTGGCCCGTCGCGCGTAGTCATCTTTGAACCGGTCTGTGCAGACCGTTCCGGACGTCGTCCGCGAACCTTTGACACCGCGCTCTAACGGAGACAGGCAAGTGACAGCATCATCAGCCTCCGCACTGGCCGAAGGGTCTGCGAACGCTCAGGAACGCAAAGGGCGTATAACGCCGGCCGAGATGGAGGCGTTCAAGGCCCGCGATAATTGGACGAACTGGCGCTATCTGGTTTTGAACTGGGCTGTCATCGCCGCCACGGCGTTTGTCGCCATCTGGGGCGAGAGCCAGTTGCGCAGTCTGGGCTACGGCTGGGAGGCAATCCTGCCGCTGGCATTGGTCGCCATCATCGTCATGGGTGCTTCGCAGCATCAACTTGGCGGCGCCATCCACGAAGGCACGCATTTTCAGTTGTTTGCCAACCGCACGTTGAATGAAGTGGCGTCCGATTGGCTGGCGGGCTTCCCCATCTACACCTCGACGCACCATTACCGTCTGCACCACATGGCGCATCACCAGTTCGTCAACGATCCCGATCGCGACCCGATTTTCGGACAGGCGGACGAGAGCGGGCATTGGCTCGATTTTCCGCTGACACATGTGGAGCTCATGAAGGGTCTGGCGCGGCTCTTGTGGGTGCCCAATCTCATTCGATACACGGTCGCGCGGGCCCGCTACAGCGCGTTGGGCCTCGGAAAAAATCCCTACGGTGATCCCAAGCGCCCGGGACATCCTGCTGCCCAATCCGTCGGCATTCTGTTCGCCGGCATCGTGCCCGCCGTGCTCATCGGCATGATGCTCGCGGGTTTCAGCGCCACGGCTGTCATGACGACCTTCTTCATTATGTGGGCGGCGACGGTGCTCTTCTATGCCGTGATCCCCGAGGACTGGTTCGCGTCCGGTCGTGTCGAGCCGGTGCTCTCCCACCGCATCGGTTCCATCGCGCGCATCTCGTTCATGGCGCTGGTGTATGGCACGCTGACAGCCATCGATCTCACCGGATATGAAAAAGCTTGGATGTATTTCGGCCTGTATTGGGTTGTGCCGCTCTTCACGGCGTTTCCAGTGTTCATGATCTTTCGCGAGTGGATCCAGCACGGCAACGCGGATCGCGGCCGCTACACGAACTCGCGCGTCATTCTCACCGGACCGCTGTTTCGCTACGCCGTGCTGCCGTGGGGGATGGAATATCACCAGCCGCATCATCTGATGGCGACCGTACCCCACTATAAACTTCGCAAGTTCCACGAGCGCTTGTTGCAGGACACGGACTATGCGGAAAAGGCGCAGATCGTGGAGGGGCTGTATGGCGCCGCCGTCGAAGGTAGGCCGACCGCCTTTGGCGTGCTTTTGAAAGAGCATGCGCCAAAGGCGCGTGCCGCGGTTCACGTCGACGATACGGTGCTGGAGCGGGCCGAGTTGAGCGATCGTGCGGCGCTGGAGCGCGAAAAGCAGCTGTCCCTCAAATCACTATAGCTTAAGCGAGTGCACACGAGGCCCGCGACAGTGCAGGGCGAGACCGGATAGCGCTCAGAACATCATGGCAAGGACGCCCATGACGGCGGCGCCTGCCACAAAGACCCACACGACGACGGCCGCTTCCGCGCTGCCCATGTAGGCCAGGGCACCGGCGACGAGGATGGCCGCGAGCGAACCCCAGAGCGCGGGCGTGCGATGTTTGGGCCAGAGGTTGTGCACCACCCGTCCAACGACGATGGCGCCGATGGCGATCATCACCATGAGTCCGATACTCTTGGGGTCCTGAAACATCTCCAACCAGCCCATAGATTTTTTCCTGATTCTGACTTTGCGCGACCCTGCCATGAAGACCGGTCGCCGGAAAGTTCTACAATGAGGCTTCCAGAATAGGCGAATTCGATTACCATGAGTTCATCACGCGGGAGAAAACTCATGTCGGACTGCAAGCTGCCCCATCACGCCAATCACGATCACCAGCATGGGCCGGGCTGCGGCCATACGGCGGTGAAGCACGGCGATCATGTGGATTACCTGCATGATGGACATTTGCACCATATGCATGCGGGACATGTGGACGAGCACAAGATCGAAGTCTCGACCAAGAACCCCGACGTTTGCACGCCGGGTCACACATGTGCCGGACACGCGCCAGGGCATGTGCACGGACCCGGTTGCGGGCACGAAGCCGTGCCGCACGGCGATCACATCGATTATCTGGTTGACGGCCATCTGCACCATCCACACGGCGACCATTGCGATAATCACGGTCCGATCGACGTGGTGAAGTAGGCGGGTAGGTTTCTAAGCGCGCTTCGTTTCGAGTCCCGGGCGCAGAAGCGCCACCACGGTGCGGGCATAGGTGCCGTCGTAGGGGTATTTCGTACCCGACAGGAACCGGTACCAGAATGCGCCGTGGATGACATGCGCCAGCGCGTCTTCATCCAGATCGCTGCGGAACTGCCCAAGCGCATAGCCGTGACGCAACACCCGCCGCAGGGCCTCGCAGCGCACGCGATGCACGCGCTCGTACAGTTTGGTGCGGAACTCCGCGTCGAGCTGGGCTTCCGCGATCAGGCTGCGCACGCCCTTGGCGACAAGGTCATTGCGCATGAAGGCGAAAAAGCGCGCCAAGTCCGCTTCCAGATCGGCGAAGGCGTCGGCGGAGGGGACCAGCGGCGGCATGCGGCTCAGTGAATGCTCCGTGAAGGCTTCCAGCACGAGATCCGCCTTGGAGTCCCACCAGCGGTAGATCGATTGCTTGCCGACTTTGGCCTCCGACGCGATGGCATCGATCGACACGTCGCGATAATCCCGCGCGCCCACGAGCGATACGGCGGCATCCAGTATGGCCTGGCGTGTCCCCATGCTGCGCGGGCGGCCGGGTGACCGCTTCGGCCCTTCGCATGCGGTGTCGTCGGTCTCAGCCAAGGTGTGCTCCTGATCATGTGCTCCGTTGTTTCGTAATATAATACGATGCGAACCGTACCGCAATATCGGCGGTGATTATGTCGCTCGACCCTTGGAGAACCATGAACCGGGAAGCCCGTAGACGGCGCAAAATGCAGACAATATCCATTATGGTCAATGCGATATGGTCGGAAACTACTGCGACAGCTGACTGATCACGATTTTGTGAATACGAAACGTATCGTTTTATTATTGTAATAACGGAACGAGTCGTCTAGGTTCTTATTCACCGGCGGCGGTCAACACCGCCAAGCCCCGGGACACACAAAGTTCGTCACGTATCAAAGAACACGATTTCAAACCCAAAGGAGTTACGCCCATGAACCGCATTATCATCGCCACCATCCTTCTTGCCGCCTCGCATTCTTTCGCTTCCGCCCGCGATCTCTCCACCAAGGTCATGCAGGACAACCCCGGCGTCACCGGTGCCGGCTCAACGGTGAGCCCGACGGCCAAGCCCGAAACGGGCGGTCTTGCCGAGCAGGCCATGAAGATTTCTCCCGGTGTGAACGGTGCCGGTACCACCGCGAACCCGACGGCCAAGCCCGGCGCGAAGGGCCTCGCTGAGAAGGCCATGCAGGATCACCCGGGCGTGCGCTAAGGCGGCCGCCCAGGAGTTGAAGTTCCAGATCGGACTGCGGCGCCAGCCCCTCCACAAGGACCGGCGTCCGTCCTCCCCGAACCGGTCGTTGTGACGCCGCGTCCGATCATATTTTTCACCGCTGTATTCAATTCCGGACACACGCGTTTTCAACCTCACTCGTTTTCAACCTTACTCGTCTTCAGCCTCACTCTATTTCAGACAGGCCCGCCAATCCGGACATCCCCTCCCCAGACCTATGTCCGGGTCCTCGTCCCAAGCCCCGGCGGGTCTGTCTGAAATTTTTATGAATGCGCGGTCGCCCGGCCGATCTGAAGTGCCGATCCGCAGTCTGGCGTTTATGATCAACATGAAGAGGTTTCCCATGCGCAGCCCCAGCTTTGTCAGCCTCGGCGCCTGTCTTTCGGCGGCTCTCCTCGGTCTTGTCTATGCCGCATCGGGTCCTGGTCACGCAGAGCCGATGGACACGTCGCAGAGTGTTCCCGCGGAAGCCGCCGCCCTCTTCAAGTATTTGCAGGACGGCCACTACAAATCATTCAAGGCGCAGGAGACGAAGCGGCACCCTTCGGCGGGTCCGCATACCAAGGTGGGCCTCGATGTGCGCGTTTATATGAACGACGTCCTCGACGCCTCGCTGGCCGCGGACGCTGCCGAGCATCCCGCCGGTTCTGCGGTGGTGAAGGAGATGTATTCAGCCAAGGGCGACTTGCAACGGCTGGGCTGTCGCCGTGAAAACGGCCGCCGCCAGCGACGATGGCAAGGGCTGGTACTGGTACGAAGTGAAAAGCACCACCGACAACCGCCGCCCGGTCGCCGCCGCCAACGGCGTCACGCTCTGCTCCGGCTGCCACACCGCCGGCCGCGACTTCGTCTTGAGCACCTATCCGCTGGAGTAGGTGGCGGGCATTGCCTCACTCCGCTGCGATTTTCGTGTAGCCCAGCTGGTCGTTGAGTTTGATGATGAGGTCGGCGGCGGCCTGGGGAATGTTGGTGCCGGGACCGAACACGGCTTTCGCACCGGCGCGGAACAGTTCGTCGTAATCGCCGGGGGGAATAACACCGCCCACCACGATCATGATGTCCTCGCGGCCCTCCTTCGCCAGCGCCTCGCGCAGTTCTGGCACCAACGTCAAGTGTCCGGCGGCCAGCGAGGAGACACCCACGACATGCACGTCGTTTTCAACGGCCTGCCGCGCGGCTTCGCCGGCGGTGGCAAACAGCGGCCCGATGTCCACGTCGAAGCCAAGGTCCGCAAACGCCGTGGCGATCACCTTCTGGCCGCGGTCGTGGCCGTCCTGGCCGAGCTTGGCGATGAGGATGCGTGGACGGCGCCCGTCATTTTCTTCGAAGGCCTCGACCAGCTTGAGGGCCTTGGTGACGTCGCTGCTCATGGATGCCTCCGACCGATAGACGCCTGAGATCGCGCGGATTTCTGCCCGATGGCGCGTGAAAACCTTTTCCATGGCCTCCGACATTTCGCCGACGGTCGCCTTGGCGCGCGCCGCTTTCACGCACAGATCGAGCAGGTTGGCGGTGCCCTTGGCGCCCTCGGTCAAGGCGGTGAGCGCGGCCTGGCATTCGGCTTCGTTGCGTTCGGCACGCAGGCGCTTCAGCTTGGCGATCTGCGCCTCGCGCACGGCCGCGTTATCGACCTTCAGAAGGTTGATCTTGGCGTCGTCGGAGATCTTGAACTTGTTGACGCCGGTGATGGTCTGCTTGCCGGTATCGATGCGCGCCTGCGTGCGGGCGGCGGCTTCCTCAATGCGCATTTTCGGAATGCCGGCATCGATGGCCTTGGCCATGCCGCCCAGCTCTTCCACTTCCTTCATGTGCACGAACGCCTTTTGCGCCAGTTCATAGGTCAGCCGCTCGACGTAGTGGCTGCCGCCCCACGGATCGATGACGCGGGTGGTGCCGCTTTCCTGCTGCAGCAGAAGCTGCGTGTTGCGCGCGATGCGGGCGGAGAAATCGGTCGGCAGCGCGATGGCTTCATCCAGGCCGTTGGTGTGCAGCGACTGGGTGTGGCCCTGCGTGGCGGCCATGGCTTCCACGCACGTGCGCGTCACGTTGTTGAACACATCCTGCGCCGTCAGACGACCAGCCCGAGGTCTGCGAGTGCGTGCGCAGCGACAGCGAGCGGGCATCCTTCGGGTTGAACTCGTCGCGGATGAGTTTCGCCCACATGAGACGCGCGGCGCGCATCTTGGCGATCTCCATGAAGAAGTTCATGCCGATGGCCCAGAAGAACGACAGGCGCGGGGCGAACTTGTCGATGGCGAGACCCGCGTTGACGCCCGCGCGCACGTATTCGACGCCGTCGGCGAGCGTGTAGGCGAGTTCCAGGTCCGCCGTCGCGCCGGCTTCCTGCATGTGATAGCCGGAAATCGAAATCGAGTTGAACTTCGGCATGTGCTGCGAGGTGTAGGCGAAGATGTCCGACACGATGCGCATCGAGGGTAGCGGCGGGTAGATGTAGGTGTTGCGCACCATGAACTCTTTCAGAATGTCGTTCTGAATGGTGCCAGCAAGCTTATCCGGGCCAACGCCTTGCTCTTCGCCCGCGATGATGAACAGCGCGAGGATCGGCAGCACGGCGCCGTTCATGGTCATGGAGACGGTCATTTCCTGCAGCGGAATGCCGTCAAACAGCGTGCGCATGTCGAAGATCGAGTCGATGGCGACACCCGCCATGCCGACGTCGCCCTTCACGCGCGGATGATCCGAGTCGTAGCCGCGATGCGTCGCCAGATCGAAAGCGATAGACAGGCCCTTCTGGCCGGCGGCGATGTTGCGCCGGTAGAAGGCATTGCTCTCTTCCGCCGTCGAGAAGCCCGCGTACTGGCGCACCGTCCATGGCTGGGTGACGTACATGGTCGGATAGGGGCCGCGCACGTAGGGCGCGATGCCGGGCCAGGTGTTGAGAAAGTCGAGACCGGCGGTGTCGCTGCCCGTATAGACCGGTTTCACCGGAATGCCCTCGGGCGTGACCCAGGCTTCGGCCGCTCGCGGAGGCAGACGCCGGGGCGTTGCCCGCGGCAGTGGCGGTGAACTCGACCTTGGTGAAGTCAGGAATACGAGACATTTCTCAACTTTCCCGGAATCTTGCGTGAGGAAAAAGTAACACAGTTTGCAGGCGGTCAGCTCAGTTTTGCCTGCAGGCCTTCAAGGGTTGCCACCGCATCCGCGCCCGCGAACAGGAACTGATCGACGCCCGCCGCCGTCAGTGCGGCCTCCTGCTCGCCGGGCCGGCCCGCCATCAGGACGAGTGTGGCCCCTGCTGACTTCAGCGCGCGCGCGGTTGCTTCGGCATGTTCGGCGTTGATGGTGTCGGACGAACAGATGCACGCCGCCTTGAGGCCCGATGCCTTGAAGGCCTGTGCGGCGGCTTCGGCGTTTGCGTAGCCATCCGACATGTCGGCGGCAATGCCGCCGGCGGCCAAGTAGTTCTTGATCCACGTCGAGCGGACGTTGTGGTCGATGACGGCGCCGAGGCTCGCCAGGAACACGCGGTAGGGTGTTCCGGCTTTGGCGGCGTGCGCGTCGGCGGCATCGCGGAGTGCTTCGAAGGGCTCCGCACTTCGGGCCATCTTCAGCGGCGTAACGGTGACGCGGCCTGTCCCTTGGCGGACGGGATTGCGGGGCCACGGAGCCACGGCCACGCCGTCGTCGCCGAGCAACGGGAACGCGGATACGCCGGTCAGCTCTGCCCGTCCGGTGGCGATGGCTTTGGCTTTCGCGTCCGCGCTTTTGGCGATCTCGGCCTGAATGTATCCCGACTGGAGGGCCGCCGCGATGCCTCCCTCGGCTTCGATGTCCTGGAAAAGGGCCCAGGCCTTCTGCGCCAGATCGTCGGTCAACTTCTCGACATACCAAGAGCCGCCCGAAGGATCGACGACGCGGCCAAGATTGCTCTCTTCCTGGCAGACGATCTGGATGTTGCGGGCCACGCGGCGCGCGAAACCGTCCGTCTCGCCCAGCGGGAAGGTGAAGGGCAAAACGGTGATGCTGTCGGCGCCGCCAAGGGCACCCGCTGCGCACGCGATGGTGGTGCGGATGATGTTCGTCCAGGGGTCGCGCTTGGCGAGCATGCGCCAGGAGGTGACCGCATCGAAGCGGATGGACTTTGCCACGTCGCCTGCGCCCGAGGCATCGGCGATGCGCCAGACGAGGCGCCGGGCCGCACGCAGCTTGGCGATGGTGAGGAACTGGTCCGCATCAACGGCTAGCGTGACGGCGATCTTGGGCAGCGCTTCGGCGGGTGCGATGCCAGCTTTGTCGGCGGCGCGCAGGTAGGCGACGAGGGTGGCCAGAACCGCCGCGAGTTCCTGGGCTTCCGTGGCCCCGCCGCAGTGGTAGCAGTGGCCATCGGCCGCCAGCGCCGTAACGCCGGGCATATCGTTCGTCAGGGCGATCAGCGCGGTGGCGTCCGCCAGGGCCGCGTCGACGGGCTTGGTGAGCTGGCCGAATACGGCGAGTGTGCCCAAGGGATCGAAGCCGAGACCGCCGCGCCGTTTGGCGGGCGCGAGGTTCTGCGCCTCCCAGACGGAGATGAGCGCCTTCGCGGCCGCAGGGGTGTTCTCGTGAGCAATGAGCGTGACCGGGCAGATGTCGAGGAGAACGCCGTCGAGGGCTGCCTTCAAAGCATCGACCGAGAGGTCCAGACCGTTGCTGCCGCCAATCTCGATCGCGATGGACGTCGTGCCGCCGGCCAAATCTTCCAGAACCGCTGCATTGACGGATTTCGCATCCCGGCCGGTGTGGAACTGCCGGATGTCCCAGCCCAGGCCCGACGGCGCCGCATGCGTGCCACGCGTGAAGGGCGCGTGTCCGGGCCAAGCCCCCTCCGTTCCGGGAAGCGCGTCGGCGGGCGTGTAAATCGGCTCGATGCGCAATCCATCGGCCGTTTTCGACACCATCTTCTTTTCGAAGTCCGCCCCTTTGATGGCCTTGTCGACCAGCGCCAGCCAAGCATCGCGTCCGGCATCGGAAAATCCCGTGGCGAGCGGTTCGGGGGCAGGGGTGGCCGGCGGCTGAGCGTGAGACATGGGGCGTGTTCGTCCTACGGGGTCTGGCGGTCGGGAAAAGCGTTGGCGCAAAAGCGCCCGGATGATCTGGTGTCTATAGAAGCAACGCGGGGGCCATGCACCCCAAAATGTCCGCGCCTGTCACCGGCTTGTCGCCGCAGTGTGCAGGGTCGGGACGGGGCGGGCAGCCTTTCGCACCGGCACGCAAGGGCATAACTCTTTCTACTCCCCGTGCATCAAGTAAGCCATGCAACCGGGGTTTGCCATCGGGGGGCGGGCTGTGCCAAGACGGGGGCAGCGTTTTGGTCCCGAGTTCGTGCGCCTGGGCGGCGGTCCGGGCGCTGATACGGGTGGGGAATTCCGGCGAGGCGCCGGATCATTGCGGAGCGGAACATCCATGAGCGAGACGGTCCTGCAAGACGGCAAGATCTTCATCGGCAAAAGCGTGAAGCCGGAATACCTGGATCTCAAACTCGCCAACCGCCATGGCCTCATCACGGGGGCCACCGGCACCGGCAAGACCGTCACCCTGCAAATCCTCGCGGAAGGTTTCTCCGCCGCCGGTGTTCCCGTATTCGCCGCGGACATCAAGGGCGACCTTTCAGGCATCGCCGCCGTCGGCGAGCCGAAGGACTTCATCGTCAAGCGCGTGGAACAAATCGGGCTTGCCGGCGAATTTCAGCACCGGGCCTATCCCTCGATCTTCTGGGATGTGTTCGGCGAGCAGGGGCATCCGATCCGCGCCACCGTGCAGGACATGGGGCCGTTACTGCTGTCGCGCCTGCTCGAACTCAACGAGGTGCAGGAGGGCGTGCTCAATATTGCCTTCCGTTTGGCGGCCGACGAGAAGATGCCGCTGCTCGATCTGAAAGACCTGCGCTCGCTCATGAACAACGTGGCGGAGCGCTCGAAAGAAATCGGCGCCAAATACGGTAACGTCGCGACGACCTCGATCGGCGCCATTCAACGCCGCTTCCTCGTGCTGGAAGAACAGGGCGCCAACGAGTTCTTCGGCGAGCCGGCGCTGGACATCATGGACATGATCCGGGTTGCCCCCGACGGTCGTGGCGTGATCAATCTCCTCGCCGCCGACCGGCTGATGGAAAAGCCGCGGCTCTACGCAACGTTCCTGCTCTGGATGCTGTCCAAACTCTGGATGCTGCTGCCGGAGGTGGGCGATCAGCCCAAGCCCAAGCTCGTCTTCTTCTTCGACGAAGCGCATTTGTTGTTCGACGAGGCTCCCAAGGCGCTGCTCGAACGCATCGAGCAGGTGGCCCGCCTCATCCGCTCGAAGGGCGTTGGCGTCTACTTCATCACGCAGAACCCCATGGACGTGCCGAACTCAGTGTCGGCGCAGCTCGGCAACCGCGTGCAGCATGCCTTGCGCGCATTCACGCCGCAGGAGCAGAAGGCGGTGAAGGCCGCCGCCACGACGTTCCGCAAGAATCCCGACCTCGATACGGAAAAGGTCATTATGGAGCTGAAGGTGGGCGAGGCGCTTGTCTCCATGCTGGAGAACAAGGGTGAGCCGTCCGTCGTTCAACGCACGCTGGTCCGCCCGCCGGAGGGCCGCATCGGTCCCGTGACCAAGGACGAGCGGTTGAGCGTCATCGAATACAGTCCGCTGTTCGGCAAGTACGAGGAAACTGTCGACCGCGAGAGCGCCCACGAAATCCTGACCAAGCGCACCAATGAGGCCGCGGCCCAAGCCAATTCCGGAGAAGGCGGCAGTTGGAGTGATGTCATTTTCGGCGGTGGTTCCAGCACCGGCACGGGAACGCGGCGGCGCGGCAGTCAGGGCATGGGCGAGATGATCGGCAAGGAATTGCAGCGATCAGTTTCGCGCACCATCGCCACCACGATCAAGAACATCATTGTGGGTTCCATCAAGGGCGGCCGCCGTTAGGATCGATCGCGCGGCGGAGGCTCTTCGCCATCCGCCAGCAAGGAAGGCGCAAATGACAAGGGTTTCAGGGCTGTTCGCGATGGCCATCACGGCCATCATCGTCATGGCGGCTCCCGCGCGGGCCGACGACGGTGACATGATCGCCAAGGGCAAGGCGCTCGTCGCCGACAAGTGCGCGCGCTGCCATGCCATCGGTGCAGACGACGCGAGCCCGCATGAGAAGGCGCCGCCGTTCCGGGACGTTGTTGACATCTATCCCAGCGAGGATCTGGCCGAAGCCTTGGCAGAAGGCATCGTGTCGGGCCATCCGGACATGCCGGTTTTCACCCTTAGCCCGGAAGAGATCGAAGCGTTCCTGGGCTATCTCAACTCCCTGGCCAAGC
Source organism: uncultured Alphaproteobacteria bacterium (assembly GCA_963786675.1). Classification (GTDB taxonomy): domain Bacteria; phylum Pseudomonadota; class Alphaproteobacteria; order Rhizobiales; family Hyphomicrobiaceae; genus JAGVSR01. Next base: position 401,962 of record CAWAZY010000005.1, read on the forward strand.
CGCAGTAAGCCGCTGTCACAGCTGGGCCATCCGTCCGTGAACGGCGGATGAATGCGGACGTCAGCCCCCATTAAGACTGTCTCAACCATTCTCGGTTTCAACGAACGCCCGAGTTTGGAGAGCCCACCCATGAAACTGCTGATTGGTGCTATCGCGGCCGCCGCACTGCTTTCGGCCACGATGACGTCCGCGCGAGCGCAGAGTTACTCCTGCATGGAGACGGCGCACTTTTCAGCCGCGGCCCAGCGGGTATGCACGACGCCGTCCTTGGGTGCCTTGGACGAACGCCTGGACAGCTGGTACCGGCGCGCCCTGGAGCGGGCCAGCTATTTTGATCAGACGCAGTCGGTGAAGGCTGAGCAGCGGGCCTGGCTTTCCCGGCGCGATGCCTGCGGCCCGCGCGTTGGATGTCTGCGCCGGGCTTATCTCAGGCGCATTGGCGAACTCAGAAACTACGTTGAACACGTTTGAGCTGGAAGGTCCGCCGCCGCCAGCGCGGCTAGGGCGCCGGTGCGGTCGCGGCTTGTGAAACGCGCTGCATGGCGACCGGCTGTGGTGGTGCGGGGGGCGCGGCAGGCGGTTGTTCCGCCGGGGCCTGATCAGGTGTTGCCGGCATCGGACTGGAGGCAGGCGGCGGCACTTCGGCCGGGGGTGCGACCACTTCCACGGGCTTAGGCTTTGACCGGACTTCCGGCACGTCGTCCGGCGCCTTTTGCCAGCGCCGCGCGCGTCCTAATTCGAAGCCCTGCTCGAACAGCGCCTTCTGATAATTGAGATCGAACTTTTCCTTGGACTGGAACGTGAACGAGTGCGGCACCGCAATCGAATTGAAGTCCGCGCCAGCATCCTTCGCCATGCGATAGATGCGGTAGTTGTCGCCCTTGTGCTGATACAGCATCAACGCGGAAATTGACTGGCTGGCGATTTCGAACGTGGAGGGTTTCACCGCGCCATAGTCGGGATCGAGCTTGCCGTTGTGGACCAGGTAGAGATAGCGCTGCGGCGGCTTGGAATAGAGCTTGTCGAAGTCCTTGAAGGGCAGATTGACCGAATTGACGTAGATCTGCCGCGTCACGCCGCCGTCGACGTGCATCTCATCATAGAGCTTTCCGTCAACCTGAACTTTGATGTTTACAGGCGGAAACAATCCTGGAATGGCCGCGGACGCGATGATGACATCGCGGAAAAGCTGAACGGCGGCGGGGTCGTCGTAATGGCGGGCGATGGCGCCCATGTTCCAGACCACGGGCCGTTTGGCGTCGAGGTTCGTGGTGCCGATGGTCAGGAGCCGGCCGCGTTCGTACTCAACCGCGATCTCCTTCAGGAATTCGCGGTCGACGTACTTGGCCACCAGATTGCGCAAGGGCGTGGTGTCGGCAATCGACTCGCCGCCGAAGAGCCCCGCCAGAAGCTGCGGGACGACGAGCTGATCGGTATTGTAATGGGTCCAGATCTCTTTGATCTGGCCGTCGTATTTCGAACCCAGGAACGCAAAGGGCGCCGTAATGGCGCCGGCGGAAACGCCCGTCACCTGTTCGAACTCGGGGCGGTCACCGCGTGCGGTCCAGCCGGAAAGGACGCCGGCTCCAAAGGCGCCATCCGAGCCGCCGCCCGAGAGTGCCAGAATTTCCAGTTGCGGCCGGCCCTTGACGCGCGGCGCACTGGCAAAGAGCTCAGGCTGGCCGTCCATGTGGGTCTTGTAGGCTGCCTTGACGTCCTTGGGTGATTTATCCGCCCAGAACCGGCTGCCTTTGATCTTTGGAACGTCCGCGCGCTCATCGGCCAGCGCGGTCGGGACGGGCGTGCGTTCGATCATGCCAGCGCATCCGCCGCCCAGCAGGGCCGCGGCCAAAACTGCAGTCATAGCAATGCGAACGCTCAAAATGACCTCAGCAACTCAATCAAACACAAGCCTGATAGCATGCCGCAAATTTATTATGAATTCGGCATACACACTGCCCCAGATGCCCGGTGCCAAAAGGCAACGGGTGTGGCTGAGCGGACGCTAGAAGGCCGTCCGCTGGGGGCGGACGGCCTGGAAATTGCAACCGGATTGAGGCATTCGCATGCCCTATGGGGTCAGCCCATCATCTGATCGACGTAGTCCCAGTTCACGAGGCTGTCGAACCAGGCTTCGAGGTACTTCTGACGCGCGTTGCGATAGTCGATGTAATAGCTGTGCTCCCACACGTCGCACCCCAGAATTGGCTGGGCGCCGTGCATCAGCGGGTTCTCGCCGTTGGGAAGTCTTGGCAACTTCCAGTTTGCCGTCGCGAATGGCAAGCCAGCACCATCCCGATCCGAACTGCGTCATGCCCGCGTTGACGAAATCGGCGCGCATCTTGTCGAAGCCGCCGTATTCCTCCGCGAGCCGCTCAAGGCGGCCCGGCATCTTCTTGCCGCCGCCGTTGGGCTTCATCCAGTTCCAGAAATGCAGGTGGTTGTAGTGCTGGCCGATGTTGTTCACCAGGCCGGCGTTCTTACCTGCGAAGGCCGCCGTGCAGATCTCTTCGATGGATTTACCTTCAAGACCTGATCCGGCGATCAGCTTGTTGCCGTTGTCGACGTAAGCCTGATGATGCTTGTCGTGATGGAACTGCAGCGTCTCGGCGGACATGTGGGGCTGCAGGGCATCATAGGCGTAGGGCAGTTCCGGAAGCTTGAAAGTCATCGGGGCACTCCATTCTTATTTCGGGCGGTTGTGATTTAGGGCTGGTTCCGCATTGCCGAAAACGCGGTCGAGCGCCAGCCAAGTGAGTTGGCCGGCACCGTAGCCGCGCGTCCGTATTGAAACAAGTCTGGGAGGGCCCGATCAGTTCCCCGTTTGGGGCCATGTTTGGGGGCATGAGTGTGGGGACGCATCGACCCTGGGCAATGCGCCCCCTTGGATCACGCCGGGGAAGTCTGGTGACCAGGGTGGAGCGACACTACGTCCAGGGCGCTGAATAGGGTCTGAATGCACTATTCATGTGCTGTTCATCGGTACGGGTGCTGTCCGCTTCCGGTCCTGGATAGCAACACCACTTTCGAAGTTGCCAGACTTCTTTCGAGGGTACCAGTCTTCCGCGGGACAGCCTTGCAGAGTTGATACATCTTAAAGTGTCCCGCATGGGCCTGTTTTCACCGCAACCTGAAAACGATCGGACGGGTATTTCGACGGAATTAGCCGAATGGCGCGTTGTTGGCATCGAACGCCTCATTTGGCGCGTATGAAGGATACGGGATCGTCGCCGCCCATCCAGGACCAAGTCAGTTCGATGAAAAAAACCTCTCTCAGCCGGGTCTTCACACTCGCCGTTCCAGTGGCGGCGGTGCTGGCTGGCTTGGCCTGGATGATGGAGTTCGGTGGCGGGCGTGGGCAGAAGATCACTTACGAAACTGCCCCGGTTGAGCGCGGGGTGATCCGCCGGATCGTCTCGACGTCGGGCCCCGTGCGCGCCTTGGTCACGGTCAGCGTGGGCTCGCAGCTCTCCGCACAGGTCGAGACGGTCTCGGTCGACTTCAACAGCGAGGTCCAACCCGGCGACGTGTTGGCGACACTCGACCGGCGCACGTTCGCCTCACGTTCGGCCGCTGCTGCTGCCGATCTGGCCGTCGCCGAAGCCGCGCTTGCCAATCAGAAGGCGGCGCTTGTGAAGGCGGAATCGGTACTGCGCAATGCGGACCGCACGATCGCCCGTCAAAAGTCGCTCGCTTCGAAGGGGTTTTCCGCCCAAGCGACTTTGGACAATGCCATCCGCGACCAGGAAGTGGCGAAGGCAGACATCACGGTGTCAAAAGCGCAGATCGCGAGTGCCGAAGCCACGATCGCACAGCGCAAGGCGGCGCTCGTCCAGGCCAACATCGATTTGGAACGCACCGAGATCCGTTCCCCCATCAGCGGCACCGTGATCTCGCGCACGGTGGATCCAGGACAAACGGTTGCGGCCAGCCTGCAAGCACCTGAGCTGTTCAAGATCGCGCAGGACCTTTCGCGCATTCGTATCGAGGCTCAGGTAAATGAGGCCGATGTCGGATCGATTGCGACCGGAAACCCGGCTGTGTTCACCGTCGATGCCTACCCGGAGCGTGAGTTCGAAGGGCGCGTCACTCAGGTGCGATTGGCCGCGACGGAAATCAACAATGTTGTCACATACACGGTCATCGTCGAAGCCATGAACGAAGACCGGCGTCTGTTTCCCGGCATGACGGCGAATGTCCGCATTGAAAGCGCACGCCGTGACGGTGTCTTGCGCATTTCGAATGATGCCCTGCGCTATCGGCCGCGCACACCGGACGCGGCCACGGGCAACAGCCGCGGCGGCGATCCCGCGGAGCGGACAAAGCGGGTGATCGAACAACTGACGACCGATCTCCAACTCGATGCCGAACAGACCGCCCGCTTGAAAAAGGAAGTCGAGGCGCTCAGTGCGGAACTGCGCGCCGAGGCTGAGGCCCCTGGCCTGACGGCGCGCCGGTTCGACGCCTCCGCCTACCGGCAGAAGCTCATTCTGCGTGTCGATCAGGCCCTGGGGCCGACCCTCAGTGACGCGCAGCGGCTCGGCTACGAGCGTTGGAAGGCTGGCCGCGAAGGGACCCGGATGGCCGCGCTGTGGGCGCTCGGTGCCGATGGCACGCCGGAGCGGCGCCGGGTGCGGCTTGGCCTCGCCGATGACCAGTTCACCGAAATTCTGGGCGGGCAGGCCGCGGAAGGCGACCAGTTTATCGTCCGGGCGCGTGAGGTGGCGCAATGACGACGGGCGCTGATCCGGCCGGCGCCACGAGCAGTCCGGCGCCGATCATCGTCGCGCGCGACGTGACGAAGCGCTACCGGATGGGAGATCAGGAGCTGCTGGCGCTCGATCACGTCTCGCTGGAAATCGCAGCGGGGGACTTCGTTGCTATCATGGGCGCGTCCGGTTCGGGCAAGTCCACGATGATGAACCTGATCGGAGCGCTCGATACGCCCACCAACGGAACTCTGGCGGTCGATGGCCGGGAAATCGGGAGCCTGTCGTCGGATGAGTTGGCAGAGCTGCGCAACCGCACCATTGGCTTTGTTTTCCAGCAGTTCAATCTGCTCGCGCGGACATCCGCGTTGCGGCAGGTGATGCTTCCCATGCTCTATGCCCATCCCCGTCCCGACGACATGGAAGGCGAGGCCCGCGCCCGCCTGGAGCAGGTCGGGCTGGGTGGGCGCATGGATCATCTGCCCCGCCAGCTTTCGGGCGGACAACAGCAGCGTGTAGCGATCGCGCGGGCCCTCATCAATCGCCCCAAGATCCTGCTCGCCGACGAGCCGACGGGCGCGCTCGACAGCCGCACATCCGAAGAGATTATGCGGCTCTTCAGCGATCTCAACCAGCAAGGCATTACCGTCGTCATCGTCACCCACGAGGCGGACATTGCCGCGTGGGCCCGCCGCCGCCTGACATTCAAGGATGGCCGCATTATTTCTGATGAGCGCCAAGCCCCGGGAGAAATGAAATCCGCCGGGGTGCCGGCCGAGGTACGGGCCAAGACACCGGGAGGCGTCGCGGCATGACCGTCCTGGACAGCCTCATGGTGGCGCTGACGGCGCTGAAGGCCAATTTGCTCCGCTCGATCCTGACCACGCTCGGTATTGTCATCGGCGTGGCGTCGGTCATCATCCTGGTTGCGGTCGGCAATGGCGCCGCTGGAGAGGTCGATCGGCAGATCAAGGCGCTGGGCACCAATATGCTGGTGGTATTTCCAGATGCCATGCGTGTGATGGGCCGTTCGAGCGGCGCTGGAACGGCCATTCCCCTGTCGGAAGGGGATCTCGCCGCGGTCCGCGAAAAGGTCTACGGCGTGGTTGCGATCTCGGGCCAGATCGACGAATCCGCGCCGATCGTGCGCGGCAATCTCAACTGGACCACATCGATCAGCGGCGTTCACGATGAGTATACAGCGACGCGCGATTGGACGATCGGCGGCGGCCGTGTGTTGACCCCGCAAGACATCAGAACCGCGGCGCGCGTCGCCGTTCTCGGCGCCACCGTCGCGCGGCAGATGTTTCCGGGTGAAGATCCGGTCGGGGCGAGTGTGCGCATCAAGAACGTCCCCTTCGAGATTGTCGGTGTGCTGGCCGCAAAGGGCCAATCGGCCATGGGCCGCGACCAGGACGACATCGTCCTTATCCCGATCAGCACGGCGCGGAACCGGATTGTCGGCAAAAGCAGTGTGCAGGTCGATCAGGTGGGGCGGCTCTACGTCAAGCTCGATAGCGACGTCGATATGAAGGAGGCCCAGGAAGAGATCGAATCCGTCATACGCCAGCGGCGCAAAAGCGGCGCAAATAACGAGGATACTTTTTCGGTGCGCAATCTGGCGGAATTCATGCGTGCCCGGACCGAAGTCCTATCCACCATGAGCTATCTGCTTGCGGCGACCTCGGCTATATCGCTGGTGGTGGGTGGAATAGGCATTATGAATATTATGCTGGTTTCCGTGACCGAGCGGACCCGCGAGATTGGCTTGAGAATGGCCGTCGGCGGCCGCAAGCGCGACATTCTTATGCAATTCCTCGTTGAAGCTGTGGCGCTGTGCCTGCTCGGCGGGCTCATCGGCATTGCGGCTGGCATTGCAATCGCTACGGGAATTGCCTATGCGGCAAGCTGGCCCGTCGCCATAAGTCCCGGCGTTATCGGCGGGGCCATGCTGGCAGCCGCCGCAACCGGAATAGTCTTCGGCTTTTTTCCAGCACGGCGCGCGGCCAGCCTCAATCCGATCGATGCGCTGCGCAGCGAATAGGCCGTGGGCATATAAATTCCGCGCGTCAATCGCGGAACTAGCTTGATCCATGTAAAAATATAAGTATTTCCCCGAATTACGGGCAACTGGCCTAGGTACGTACGTGTGAAAATTAGATTTGCCATGTTGGCAATGGAAATTTGATCGCGTTAACGGTTCCTGATGTAATCGTGCGGCAAGAAAGCACTGTGATCGCCTATTCCGGTCTATATAAGGAGCCGGTCAGGTTACATTTCGCGGTGAAAGCCGCGTGGGGCGCCCTGTCGCCCGTCCAAGGTCTCAACAAAGGAACACTTCCATGGCTACCGTGAACGTAGATCGTATGTCTCTGAAGGAGATCAATGATCTCAAGGCCAAGATTGCAAAGGCGGAAGCATCCGCGCGCGAAAAGGCAAAGTCAGACCTGAAAGACAAGATCGATCGTCTGGTCGATGGATCGGGTTTCACAGTCGCTGAGCTTTATGGCTTCACGGTCAAGGGTCGCGGCCGTTCGAAGTCGGCGGCGAAGTATGCCAATCCCGACAACCGTTCGGAAACGTGGACGGGCCGCGGGCGCAAGCCGAACTGGCTGGTCGCACGCATGAAAAAGGGCGGCAAGCTCGACGATTTCGCGATCTAATCGGCGCATCCGACTTCGATCAAGACCGACACGGCAGAGGCCGCCTGCGATCGCATGGCGGCCTTTTGCTTGGGTTCCGCGCCCCATCGTGCCGGTGTTCGTCCCGCTGGGGTGTAGAGTTGTCTTGAAATCGGCACAGACCGCGCCCATCCTCTCATCATCCCACCTTGTTCGACGGTGTGTTTTTTCGAAGAGGAGGTTTGATGATGCCATCCATGCCCGCAATGGACATTCAAGACCAGGCGCGCCGCCTCATGGCTGCGCATGGCCCCAGGGCTATCGCGGAAGCCGCTCAAAAGGCGCAGGCCCTGGAGAGTTCTGGCGCGCGCGATGAAGCCGCGGAATGGCGGCGGATCGAGGCTGCGCTGACACGCATGGCGGGTCCCCGCTCGAGTTGAGATTTCTCAAGGCGCGCCAAGGACCGTTTGATGTGACGAGCTGGTGGCTAGGGCGAGGGCTCACGGCCTGCCGCCCGCGCCTCTGCGGGTTGGAATAGGCTGGCTCGATCAGGCCGATTAAAACAGGCCGGTTGGACGTTACTCGGTCTGCACCGTGTAGATATGTTCCCAAGCATAGAGGCACACCGCATATGCGGCGGCGATCACCAGGAACGTATCGGCGACCTGCCGGGGCTGGCCTTCGACCAGAGCCAGCCATTCTGGCGTGTGATGCGCCACGAGGCCGAGGGCAGCAAAGGCGAGGGTGAATGCCGCGAAGATGACTTGAACGAAACGCTGCGAGCGCAGGCGGATCTCGGAAATCACTTCGTCGTCGATATCGTGGTTCATTGAGCCGTGCCTACGCAGATACAAAAACAAACAGGGCTTCGCGTGCCGGCTGCAGGACATCGGGCGGCAACGGCCGCCCCGCGGAAAAGTTAACAACCCCACAGCCGATCAAGACTTTAGCTTGATGCAGGCACGGCGTGAAGCGGAACTTTACGCTTCCTTAAGGTTGACGATCGCGGCGAGCCGGGCGCGGATGAGTGTCTCGTCAGCAGGAAAGCCCGCCGCCGCCCACCACTGTTCGAGCATGGTCAGAATCGTGCCGACGTCCGGACCGGGTGGCACGCCGAGGGCGATGACGTCCCGGCCACTGACCGGCAACACAGGCACGGGCCAGCGCTCTTGCAAGGCGAGGCGCTCACGACTGGGTGCGTCGTCGACCGGGCGCTTGAGATCGCGCGCCCACGTGATGAGCAGACCATCTCGGAAGGCACGTGCGCCGTGCCTGTACAGATAGATACGGGCCCGGTTTTCGTCGCCTTCGGGCATGAAGGCGGTGTCGGGCAGCGTCAGATCCGCGAGGTGTTCGTATTCGGACTTGGACAGCCGCAACCGGTCGCGCAGATCGCCCGCCGCGTCGGCCGTGGTCGCGGCAAGGGCATAGAGCCGGCGCATCGCCTCGGGCGCGACGCCCTGGGCCGCTTCAATCGCGGTCAAGCGGGCAAAGGTCATGAGATCAGGCGACCGGCCGAGGATACGGCGCAGAATGCCCGCTTCGTCCATTTCCGATAGCGCGATCAGAGCATAGGGCGCGACCAGCAGCCGAACGGTTTCAGCGCGGATACGCTCGGCGGAAATGCGTTCCAGGCCCTCTTGCAGCGCCATACAGGCTGCATTGCCTTCGGCGTCGATCCGCCCCTCGCCGTATTCGGCCGTGAACCGGTAGAAGCGCAGGATGCGCAGAAAGTCTTCTTCGATGCGATCCTCGGGGCGGCCGATGAACCGCACGCGGCGCGCGTCCAAATCCGTCAGCCCATCAACAAAATCGAACAGCCGGCCGGCAGGGTCGCAATACAGGGCATTGATCGTGAAGTCGCGCCGCTCCGCGTCGGCCACCCAGTCGCTGGTAAAGGCGACTGTGGCCCGGCGGCCATCGGTGCCGAGATCGCGGCGCAGGGTCGTTACCTCATAGGGGGTCCGGCCAGCGATCACCGTCACGGTGCCATGGGCCAGTCCCGTGGGGATGGCTTGCAGACCGGCCCCGTTGGCCAGCCGCATAACGTCCTCGGGCAACACGTCGGTCGCCACATCGATATCTTTCACGGGCCGTCCCAGGAGTGCGTTGCGGACGGCCCCGCCGACAACACGCGCCGTGCCGCCTTCAGCGGTCAGCATCCGCAGGATCAATTGCGTCTCCGGCGCGCGCAGCCACGCGGCTCCCTCCAGAAGCGGATGGGGTGTGTTGGATGGCGCGCAAGCACACATGCGGGGTCGGCCCTACTCGATGTGACCGGGCTGGATGCGCCCATCCTTGTAGACCGGGGGCACGTACTGCTGGCCGGGCTTGCCGCCCGACGTCGATCCGAAGGCCACCAGAACGACGACGAGGAGCAAGGCCCCCGCTGCCGCCAGCCACAACAGCGGTGCGTCGTTCAATAATTTGGACGGCATCACACGGCCGTCGGCGGTACGTTCCACCCGCTCGGGCCGCGCAATCAGGACCCAGCCGATATAGGCCGCGGTGGGCAAAAGGAATAGGAGCAGGTTTTCGATAACGATGCGGATCATGATTTTCCGGGTGGTTACGTCAGGAGGCCGGGAAGCGGCTCGAAGAGCCGAACCTGCATGTTCCGGAGAATGCCAGCGGTGGCACCCCAGATATAGCGGTCGCCGTAGGGCATGGCATAAAAATGCCGGGAACGGCCAGAAAGCGTGCGCGCTTCGATGCGATGATTGGCCGGGTCCATCAGGAAGGCAAGCGGAACCTCGAACGCATCGGCAACTTCATCATTGTTGAGGCTCAGTGAAATCGTAGGCGCGACGAGGGCCACGACGGGGGTCACGGCATAACCGGTTCCCGTCCGGTAGGTATCGAGGAAGCCCAGCGGGGTGACGGCTTCAGGCTGCAGGCCAATTTCTTCTTGGGCTTCGCGCAGCGCCGTGGCGAGGGGGCCGTCATCCTCGGGGTGTGGTTTGCCGCCTGGAAACGAAATCTGGCCTGCGTGGGCGGGGAGGTGATCGGTGCGTTGGGTCAGCAGCACCGTGAGGTCGTCCCGCGCCACGATGGGGACAAGTACGGCGGCCGGCCGGGGCGCATCGCCGCCGCGCCAATCGGCGAAGGCGGCGGGATTGAGATCGAAGTCCGACGGAGGCAGGACTTGGTCTGAAGCAGTCATGGGCTGCAGGCCCTCCGTCGCGCGCGCGTGAAGCCGGACCGACGCCAGATCGCGAAAGGCCTGGGCGGTGAGTGAGAGCGGCGGAGACATGGCTTGCAGCATCGTTCAAGTCTAGCACAGCGCCGAGCAAGGTGCGTCGGCTCCAGGTCAGAACTCAAAATATCGGACGTCTGCCCCATTTTGTCCCATTCAGATGCTCAAGTTGCGCCGAATCGTGAGCATTTGCCCCCTCGCAGGGGCGGGATACCGAGCGGGGCGTGAGAATGGCAGGATTGCAGGTCGCGACGACTCTGGACATTGGGACCTCCACGCGGGCTGCCTGCCCGCCTGCGGCCTGGTTGTCGCGCGGGCTGGCGCTGCTGCTGCTCGCCATCGCGCTGGGTGCCACCGCTCCGGCCGCGCGGGCATCCCCGGAACGGGACTTCGCGTCGACGCTCGATGCCACTGAACGTCGCCAGTTCGAAACTTACATTGCCGCGCGCCGGTTTCACGATCTGACCTCCGATGAATACTGGCGCGAGGTCGAGGAGAAGCGTGCGCAGCGGCGCAAGAAGCGCAAGGCCGACGTCGCATTCACGTCGAAGGACTATGTGCAGAGCTTTCCACCCGAATATACCGGCGTCAAACTGTCGGCAGGTCTCGCCAAGCGCTGGGCCGCCTTTCAAGCCAAGGACGAAAAGGCCAAGCCGCCGTCCAAGCCGCTGCCGGGCATCGCCGATTTCCTAGCCCATGCCAAGGCCCAGTTCGGTTTTGTGCCGGACCGGATCGACGAACGCGAGTTCAAGCGGCGCTATGCCCGTGAAGCCCTTTCAGTCGGCCTGACGAAGGATCAGGTGGTGCGCGTCTATGCCCTGGAAACGAGCGGGCTGGGCACCGCGGACATGGTGGCTGGCATTCATCCCATCACCAAGAAGGGCAAGCCCATATCAACGGCGATCGGATACGCCCAATTGCTGACCGCAAACTCCACCAGTGAACTCGTCAAGCACGGTCCCGATTTCATCGCTCGGCTGAAGCGCATGGCAAAAGGCGCGCAAAGCGAAGCCCAGGCCGCGCGCTATGAACAAAAGGCCGCCATCCTCTCGCGCATGCTGGCGGTCGCGAAGTCGATCCCCAACGAATGGAGCCGCCACCAGGCGCTGGGCCGAACGGCGAAGGGCTACGGCATTCATGCCATCAATGTTGACGGCGATATCGGACCCTGGCTTCAGGTTCTGAAATTGGAGGGATTGAAAACTCTGGCTGAGAAGCGGGGCCGGCCGAAGCTGTCGGGCGCGGAAATTGAACTCATGAATCTCGCCGGACCCGTCACGGGGCTGGAGATGATGGAGGGAGCGGGCCGCAGCGCGCCGACGCCCAACTTCTTTGCCCGGTCCGCCTATTGGCGCAATACCATCGTCCGGGGCAAGACCGGGGCCGAATTGCTCAAGGCGCTCGACGAGCGCATGGATGTCAACCTCAAGAACGAAGGCGCCATCGTCTTTTCTCAGGTTTTCGATGAGATCGCAGCAGGGCGGTGATCCAACGGCTGGCGGGCGCTCCTTCCTCCATTGGCAAATGATCGCCCGCGGCTTTGACGGCCGCGGGCGCAGTTTTTGGGCAACTCAATAGGTGCCGGCTATTTGCACGAAACTTGGCGTGCGCGGCACGTGGTGACGATGCCTTGGTACTTGCAGGTCACGGTCGGCGCGCCACGTCCTTTGCGGCCGGCCATCATATTCGATTGATAAAGGGATTCCTTCGCCAGCAGCGTGGCCACTTCCTTGGTGATCGCCGTGGCGCTGCCACCCGCCCGAACACAATGCGTATGGGCGTTGGCCGCAGTCACGGAAACTGCCAAACCCGCCGCCAGCGCGGCCCCCACACACAACGATTTTGCAAATGTCATGGTTGTCCTCCAGCGGTTGAAAACTCCGCGCCGTAATTATGCGCGCGAATGCCAAGCCGCCAAAGTCCAGAAGTGCGCCACGGGGCCGGTTGCGTGCTTTTCAACAACCCAGTGATGCGCGGGTGACGCACGCGACGCGGATGCCCGCCGTCCACTGCATCGCAGCAACGATCCGCAAACGTCCTGATCGCGGGTGTCATCGATTCAGGTCGAAGCCGATTCCGATAAATCCCTGCACATCGGCTTCGCTTTCCCTGGTCGACCCTGCGCCGCGACTGAGGCCCAATTCGGCTTGCCCGGTCTAGCCGACCGATTACCGGCTGGTGTGCGCGATGTCCGGACGCAGTTCCATGACATGCTCGAATTGCAGCGCGCCCACGACGGGTGCGACGGGTCCCATCGAGGTATCCAGGTGGCCCGCCGGCGGACGCCGCGTGCGCGCCCTAGGTGCTGCGTGCGTCTGGAAAAATTCGCACAATGCCGCTACGCAGTTCGCATCGGCGGTTGCCGGCGGTGGCGCCAGAAGTCGGGAGGTTCGGGTGGACAGCGGGCAGGAGCCCTCACAAGTAGCCCGGTCAGGGTCTGGAACGGCGGCGGGCCAATCCCTCAAGGCAGCTCTGCTTCCCGTCTCCGCGCTGTTGGTCAGCGTTTCCATTCTGCTGATGGGCAACGGCCTCCAGGGCACGCTCGTGCCCGTCCGAGCCAATCTGGAAAACTTCGGCGCGTTCGAGATCGGCCTCCTCGGTACGTTCTATTTCATAGGTTTCACGGCCGGATGTCTGCACGGCCCCTACCTTGTCGGCCGGGCCGGCTACATCCGCGCCTACCTTGCGATGACGTCGCTGGCATCGGCCGTGGCAGTCCTGCACCCCTTGCACGTGGATGCAGTGCTGTGGGCGCTTCAACGCGCGGCGACCGGCTACTGCTTCGCGGTGCTCTACATCATCGTCGAGAGCTGGCTGAACGAACGGACGACGAACGAGCTTCGCGGCACCGTCTTCTCGGTCTACACGATCATCAACCTGACGGTGATCACGGCAGGCCAGATGATGCTTGGGTTGGCCGATCCCGCGTCGTTCGCACTTTTTGCCTTGTCGTCGATCCTGGTGTCGTTGGCGGCCATGCCGATTGCGTTCACCATGCAGGAGTCGCCCACCGCCCCGGCGGCGGCCCTGGTCCTGCCGGATCTGAAAAAGCTCTACCGGATTTCTCCCGTCGGCGTGGCGGGATGTTTCGCGGTGGGTCTCGCCAACGGCGCCTTCTGGGCCTTGGGACCGGTCTTCGCTCAGAACATCGGACTGACGTCCACGGGCATCGGCCTGTTCATGAGTGCCGTCGTTTTGGGAGGGGCGGCGTCGCAATGGCCGTTGGGGACCCTCTCGGACCGCTTCGACCGGCGCGCGGTCATCGTCGTTTCCGCGCTGGTGGCCATGATTGCGGCCGGCATCTTGATGATCGTTCCCGATCATGACCGCATGTCCATGATGCTGGCGGGTGCTCTATTCGGCGCGGGGGCGTTCCCGCTCTACCCGCTGTCGGTCGCGCACGCCAACGACCATGCGGCCTCGCGCGATTTCGTCGATGTCTCGAGTGGCCTGTTGTTGATTTTCGGCCTCGGTGCGGCCGCCGGACCCGTGCTGGCCTCGCTGACCCGCGAATGGGCGGGGCTGCCGGTGCTCTTCTTTTTCACCGCGGCGGTGCACGCGGTGTTGATCCTCTATGTCCTCTGGCGCATGGCCCGCCGCGAGCGGGCACCGGAAGCGGACCGCGTCGTGTTTACCGATGCCGCCATTGCCGCCCAGACCGTGACGCCGTTCGACCCGGCGCGGGCGTCAGAACCAGATACACCCGGCGGACGGGCGTTGAGGCAGCCTGTCAGGGCCACTTCACCACGGGCGGCATGGACGAGAGGATGCTTTCCACGTTGCCGCCTGTCTTCAGGCCGAACATCGTGCCGCGATCGTAAAGCAGATTGTACTCCACGTAGCGGCCGCGGCGGATCAGCTGTTCTTCGCGGTCGGCCTCGGTCCACGGCGTCGTCCAGTTGCCGCGCACGATCATGGGATAGACCTGCAGGAATGCGCGTCCGACGTCCTGCGTGAAGGCGAGTGCTGCGTCCCATCCGCCCTGGTCCTCGGAGGGCGTGAGGTAGTCGTAGAAAATGCCGCCGATGCCGCGCATCTCCTTGCGGTGCGGCAGATAGAAATATTCGTCGCACCATTCCTTGTAGCGCTTGTAGTCGGCGATGGCGTGGTTCTGGCAGGCGCCATACATGGCGGCGTGGAAGGCTAAGGAGTTGGCGTCGGATTGCGTGCGGCGGCGCATCAGCACGGGCGTCAGGTCGGCGCCGCCGCCGAACCACCATTTGGACGTCACGACCATGCGCGTGTTCATGTGAACGGCGGGGACGTGCGGGTTGTGCATGTGGGCGATGAGCGAGATGCCCGACGCCCAGAAGCGCGGATCTTCCTCGGCGCCGGGGATCTGCTTGCGGAACTCGGGCGCGAACTCTCCATGAACGGTGGACGTGTGCACGCCCACCTTCTCGAATACCCGGCCATGCATGAGCGACATGACCCCGCCGCCAAGATCGGCGGACGGGTCGGTCCCGGTGTGTTCTGCCCGATTCCAGGGCGTGCGGACGAACCGTCCAGCCTGCTGATCGGAGGTGGGCGTGCCGGCCGGCAACTGGTCTTCGAGCTTCTCGAAAGCGGCGCAAATATCGTCGCGCAAGGTCTCGAACCACGCCCGCGCCTTCGCCTTGTGGTCGTTCATCTCGTCGATCGTCACATCCATGGGCCGTGGTCCATCGTATCCGCTATGCTGGTGCCATCGTTCTGGCACGATGCTGCCTCAGCGAATAGTGTATTGGAAGGCCGTCGTGAAGGGCCGACCCTGGCTGAGGCCATGTCGGGTCCGGCCGGACCGCCCTTTCAGCTGCAACCCCAATCAAAGCGAGTGCCACGTGCGTCGCCTGTTTGAGCGCTTTGAGAACCACATCGACCCGTTCGCGGGATCGGGGGAGGTGCGCCCGCCCGCCAGCCTCGGGGCCTTCTACTGGTTCTTCGTGCGCCAGGCCTGGCCATCGTTCGTAGCGCTGCTCGTGGTCGGATTCATCGGCGCCGTGATCGAGGCTTCGCTGTTCGCGTTCGTCGGTTCGCTCGTGGATCTCATGCGCGCCGCCGAGACGCCCAGCACCTTCATCAACGATCACTGGAACACGCTGGTCTTCATGGCCGTGATCGCCGCCGTCGTTCGGCCTCTGGTGTCGTTCGTCCACGACCTTCTCAAGCACCAGATGATCGGCGGATCGTTCACGACCCTGATCCGCTGGCAAAGCCACGCCTATGTGCTTCGCCAAAGCCTGGGATTTTTTCAAAACGATTTTGCCGGACGTGTCGCCAATAAGGTCATGCAATCCGGACCGGCCGTGCGCGAAAGCGTCGTCCAGGCCATCGACGCCGTGTGGTTCGTCGCCGTCTACTGGATGACGGCCGTGGCGCTGTTTGCCAACGCCGACGCGCGTCTGGTGGTGCCGCTGGCCGTGTGGTTCATCGCCTATGCGCTTGTGTTGCGCTACTTCATCCCGCGGCTCAAGGCCCGCGCGATCGCGACCAGCGAGGCCCGCTCCATGCTGACCGGGCGGATCGTCGACAGCTATACCAACATTCTGACTGTCAAGCTCTTCGCACATACCGAACGCGAGGACGATTACGCCCGGAGCGCCATGCGTGAGCAGCTGGACAAACTGCAGGTCCAACTGCGCCTGACGACCCTCA
This sequence comes from uncultured Alphaproteobacteria bacterium, assembly GCA_963786675.1. GTDB lineage: Bacteria > Pseudomonadota > Alphaproteobacteria > Rhizobiales > Hyphomicrobiaceae > JAGVSR01. Next base: position 418,122 of record CAWAZY010000005.1, read on the forward strand.
TGGAAACGTCGCTGTTCGCCATCAACGGCGTGTTGTTGGTCGCCATTTCGGCGCTGGCGATCGTGTTGTGGACCCAGGAGGCTGTTACTGTAGGCGCCATCGCGCTCGTCCTCGGCCTGACCATCCGGATCGTCAATATGTCGGGCTGGGTCATGTGGACGGTCGCCGGCATTTTCGAGAACCTCGGCATCGCCTACGAAAGCATGGAGACGGTTTCGCGTCCGTGGTCGGTGCTCGACAGGCCCGGCGCCAAGCCATTGGCCGTCGGCAAGGGTGAGATCGTCTACGAAAATGTGGTGTTCCGCTATGGGCGTCCCCGGACCTTGGATGATCGGCGCGCGGGCGGCGTCATCGACGAGTTGTCGCTGCGGATCGCGCCGGGTGAGAAGGTAGGGCTCGTCGGGCGGTCGGGCGCCGGCAAATCGACGCTCGTCAGTCTGCTCTTGCGCTTCTACGACCTGGAGAGCGGCCGCATCCTGATCGACGGCCAGGATATTGCGGAGACGACCCAGGAAAGCCTGCGCGCCCAGATCGGCCTTGTGACGCAAGACACGTCACTGCTGCACCGCTCCGTTCTCGACAATATCCTCTATGGCCGTCCCGAAGCCGGGCTGGCGGCCGCCAAAGTCGCCGCCGCGCGGGCGCATGCGGATGCCTTCATCCCAGACCTGGAGGACCTAGCCGGCCGCCGGGGTCTGGCCGCGCACGTGGGTGAGCGCGGCGTGAAGCTGTCGGGTGGTCAGCGCCAACGCATTGCCATAGCCCGCGTGCTGTTGAAGAATGCCCCCATTCTCATTCTGGATGAGGCGACCAGTGCCCTCGACAGTGAAGTGGAGGCCGCCATTCAGGAGAGCCTGAAGGACCTGATGGCCGACAAGACCGTCATTGCTATCGCGCATCGCCTGTCCACGATCGCAGCCATGGACCGGCTGGTGGTGATGGATCAGGGCCGCATCGTCGAGCAAGGCAGCCATACAGAACTTCTGCGTCAGGGCGGGCTCTACGCAGATCTGTGGAAGCGCCAGTCGGGCGGTTTCCTGGCCAAGGATGCAGCCGAATAGGCCGTGTTCTGATCTGCGGCACCTCAGCACCTTTGCCCTGGATCAAAGCCGAAGTTCCATCAATCGGGGAACCCTTGCGCCTGAATTCACGTTGCTTTGCTAACGCGACGGCGCGGGCGCAAAAACCGGCAGGAGAGGAACAATGGCAAAACTGGCGACACTCATCTGGATCATGCTTGGCATCACAATGGCGGGCATCTTCGGGACGGTGATCCTTGCAACGCCGTCACTCTCAGCTGAAGCCGCCGAGACACTGCCATGGGCGGCTCTGGCGGGCTTCATCCTGGCGATCCCTGTCTCGGTCGTCATCGCCAAGCGCATTCTCAGCGAAACTTCGGGGCGTTGACCGGCCCTGGAGCCCGGGGGATTGACTACGGGGTTTGAGCGAAGCGGCCGGTCTGACGCAGTCCTTCGCCAAGAACCATGGCGGCTGCAACTGCAACATTCAGCGAACGCAGCGGAGGCTGGATGGGGATCCTGACCACCGCGTCGGCGCGATTGTGAACGTCCGGCGGCACGCCGGCACTTTCGCGGCCGAGCAGCAGCGTGTCGGCGGGGGTGTAGGTGAAGGCCGTGTAGTCCACCGCGCCATGGGTTGAAAGCAGGATGAGGCGCCCGCTCCCCTGCGTGCACTTTTTTCGGGCCGTCTCGAAAGCTTCGAAAGACACGTGCCGTGTCAGGGCAACGTGTGGCAGGTAATCCAGACCAGCTCGCTTGAGATTTCGATCGGACATGTCAAATCCGGCTGGGCCGATGAGGTCCACCGGTACCCCCAGGCAGGCACACAGGCGCAATATGGTGCCGGTGTTCTGGGGAATGTCCGGTTGATACAGTGCAATCCGCATTGAGGCTCTTTAGCGTAATGGAGCACACGTTGAAAATGGCCGTCGGCGTCCGTCCGCGAGGACACTGCTCGGCAGCCCGTGGTGGGACGGCGGCTTCTGGTTTTGCGATGCGGCCCGGCGGGTGCGGCCAAACGATGCAAGTCATCGCGACAGGCACCGCTTGCCATCCCATCGCAGTATAAGAGCGCCGATTATCGATGCGCGATCTGGACGATTCGCCGCCTGGAACGGTCGATTTTGTTCAAGCCGGCATGGCCTTTACCGCCCGTGGGGGGCCTTTCGCCGAGGCGTTCGCCCTACTTTTTGGAGGATCACGTGACTTCGACAGTGGAAGATCCAAATCGCCGGGACGTCCTGGTCATTGCCGGCTCTGCCTTCGCGGCGGTCGGCGGGGCGGTCACGATGTGGCCGTTCATCGCGCAAATGAATCCTGAACTCGAGCGCTCAGGCACTCGCGTCGATCGAGGTCGATCTGTCTCCCGTCAAGCAGGGGCAGGCGATCACGGCGATGTGGCGCGGCAAGCCGGTCTTTATCCGCAACCGCACCGCCGACGAGATCGCCAAGGCCAAGGCGGATGACGCGGCGAGCCTGCCGGACAGCTCCGCCCGCAACCTCGGTCTTCCGGAGGCCGTGCCGGCCCTCGACAAGAACCGGGTGAAGGAAGGCCACGAACAGTGGCTGATCCTCGTCGGCATCTGCACCCACCTGGGCTGCATCCCCAAGGGCCAGGCCATCGGCGACAGCAAGGGTGAATTCGGCGGCTGGTTCTGCCCCTGCCACGGCTCGCATTATGATACGTCCGGGCGCATCCGGAAGGGACCGGCCCCGCGCAATCTGGACGTGCCGCCCTACGAATTCGTCTCCGACACAAAAATCAAGATCGGCTAAGGGGAGCAAACAATGTCGGCCCACGAGTTGAATTACAAGCCAACAAGCCGCATGGGAAAATGGTTTGACGAGCGCCTGCCCGTCGCCCGCCTCATGCACGGTCAGTTCGTCGAATTCCCGACGCCGCGCAATCTCAACTACGCTTGGACGTTCGGAGGCATCCTCACGTTTTGCCTCGTCGCACAGATCGTCACCGGTATCGTCTTGGCGATGCACTATCAGCCAAGTGCCGATGACGCGTTCAACTCGCTCGATCACATCCGCCGGGACGTGAACTTTGGCTGGCTCATTCAACCGATGCATGCCGTCGGCGCGTCGATGTTCTTTATCGCTGTCTACATTCATATTTTCCGCGGCCTTTACTACGGGTCCTACAAGGCCCCCCGCGAAGTGCTTTGGATCCTGGGCGTTTTCATTCTGTTGGCCATGATGGCCACAGCCTTCATGGGCTATGCGTTGCCCTGGGGTCAGATGAGCTTCTGGGGCGTGACCGTCATCACCAACCTGTTCTCCGCGCTGGACAGCGTTTGGTCTGGCCTCGGCACGGCGATCACGGAATGGCTTTGGGGCGGTTATGCGGTGACGGGCGTGACGCTTAACCGCTTCTTCTCGCTCCACTATCTACTGCCGTTCGTCATCTTCGGTCTCGTCATTCTGCACATCTGGGCGCTGCATGTGACCGGACAGAACAATCCGACGGGGCTAGACATCAAGTCGAAGTCCGACTCGGTGCCGATGTATCCCTTCGCGGTGGCTAAGGATGCGGTGGGTCTATTCGCCTTCCTGATTATCTTCGCTTGGTTCATCTTCTTCGCACCTGACTACCTCGGTCACGCGGACAACTACACGCCGGCCAACCCGCTGGTCACTCCGCCGCATATCGTACCTGAATGGTACTTCCTGCCGTTCTACGCGATCCTTCGCGCCATTCCCTCCAAGCTGGGTGGCGTGATCGCGATGTTCGCATCGGTGCTGATCCTGCTGTTCGTGCCCTGGCTCGATACCAGCCGCGTGCGTTCGGCCAAGTACCGGCCGTACTACAAGATTGCATTCTGGGTTTTCGCCTTCACCTGCGTGGCGCTGGGCTGGCTGGGTTCAAAGCCCGCCGAGCAGCCCTACGTGATGTGGGCGCAGATCTTCACCTTCCTGTACTTCGCCTTCTTCCTGATTGCGTTGCCGGTTCTCGGCCTGATCGAGACGCCGCGGCCCTTGCCGCGCTCGATTACGGAATCAGTTCTCGGCAAGTCCGGTGGTGGAGGGACGGTGCCTGCAGGCGCGACTGCCGCCCCAGAGAAGCGCTAAGGGAGAATGTCGATATGTTGAGCCCCAAGGCTTCCATCATCAAGGCTTCCGTCATCGTTGCGGCGGGTGCAGTTCTCGCCGCCGGCATGGCACCCGCGGCGTTTGCCGCGGGTGGCGCACCGCACATCGAGCGTCAATCCTGGCCCTTCGCAGGGTTCGGCGGACAGTTCGACAAGGCGCAACTGCAACGCGGCTTCCAGGTTTACGAAAAAGTCTGCTCCGCATGCCATGGCCTGGATCGCGTGTCCTGGCGCAATCTCGTTCAAAAGGGCGGTCCGGAGTTCCCCGAGGAGGCCGTCAAGGCGCTCGCGGCGAGCTGGCCGAACCAGATTACGGACGGCCCGAACGACGAAGGCGAGATGTTCCAGCGGCCCGCTCTCCTGTCGGACCGGATCCTGGGACCCTACAAAAACGAAAAGGCGGCCCGCGCCGCCCAGAACGGCGCATATCCGCCTGATCTGTCGCTCATGGCCAAGGCCCGCAATCCCGAGTACCACGGGTCCGTGTGGGGCCATCCGACCCACATGATGAAAGACATTCTCACGGGCTATCAGGAAGGCGGCGCCGATTATCTCTACGCGCTTCTGACCGGGTACAAGGATGTCCCGAGTTACGTGCGCGACGACAAGGGGCACTTGGTGCCGGTCGGTGCGGAAGGCGATGGCGGCAAGCCGGTCGAGCAATGCATCGCCATCAATCACAGCGACGAGGGCAAGCCCGATGAGTGCGTGGCCCTTGCCGAAGGCATGAGCTACAACGCGGCCTTCCCGGGTGGGCAGATCGCGATGCCGCCGATCCTGGGTGATGGCGCGGTCGAATATATCAAGGGCGCCGATGGCAAGCCGGTCGTTCCCGAAACGCTGGATCAGCACGCGCGCGACGTCTCAGCGTTCCTAGCCTGGGCGGCAGACCCGCATCTCAATACGCGCAAAGCAACCGGCTGGCAGGCGCTCCTGTTCCTGCTGGTGACGACCATTTTGCTCTTCCTGGGCAAGAAGCGGATCTGGTCGCGCATCGAGCACTAGTGTTATAGGCACTGACGATCAGGCAGCGGGCATGGGGCCAAGCCTCGTGTCCGCTGTTTTCGTTTTGTCGGCAGCGGTGGCGTGGAGGTTAGCGTGGCGCAATCGGTTCTAGGCATCATCGGGGGCAGCGGCTTCTACAATCTGCCGGGCTTGTCCGACCCGCACTGGAAAGCCATCCAGTCGCCGTGGGGCGCGCCATCCGACAGCATTCTTTTCGCCGAAATCGACGGCCTGCCGATCCGCTTTCTGCCGCGCCATGGCCGGGGGCACCGCGTGCCGCCGTCGGCCATCAATTACCGCGCCAACATTGATTGCCTCAAACGCGCCGGCGTGACCGACCTCGTCTCCATCTCCGCGTGCGGCTCCTTGAAGGAAGCCTATGCGCCGGGACATTTTGTGCTGGTGGATCAATTCATCGACCGCACATTCGCCCGCGAGAAGTCTTTCTTCGGGCCGGGGCTTGTGGCGCACGTATCGGTTGCTGATCCGGTGAGCCCGCTCCTTGTCGAGGAAATCGCCAAGGCCGCCACGGCGGAAGGCATCGCTCACACGCCCGGCGGCACCTACCTCGTGATGGAGGGGCCGCAGTTTTCCACGCGCGCTGAAAGCAATCTGTACCGGTCCTGGGGCTGCGATGTCATCGGCATGACCAACATGCCCGAGGCCAAACTCGCCCGGGAAGCCGAGATCTGCTACGCCACCGTCGCGATGGTGACCGACTACGATTGCTGGCACGACGATCACGCCGCCGTCGATGTGGCATCCATCATCGCCGTCATGACCGCCAACACCGAGAAGGCGCAGCGTCTTGTCGGGCGGCTGGCGCGGCAATTTCCACGCGTGCATCCCAAATGCCCCGTTGGATCTGATAGCGCGCTCGATGTGGCGCTGATCACCGCGCCCGAGGCGCGCGATCCAGCGCTGCTCGCCAAACTGGATGCGGTGGCCGGTCGTGTGCTGGGCAAGGTGTGAGCATCAGCCGCTGAACAGGCCCATGCGTCCGAGAATGGCCTTCCCGATATCGATGCGCTTGGGCAGATCCGCCTCCGACGCGATGTCAATGTTGAGGGCGAACGTGTCCTTGCGTCCGTTGCCTTCCACCCATCCAACCCACCAGCCGATGTTGGGGGTCGTGGATGTACACCAGCCGGTCTTCGCGTAGAGGGTTCGCCCCTTTCGCTCATCCTGCCGCAACATGGCTTTCACCGCCTGCTGCGTGGCGCGGCGGAGCGGCAGTTCTTCAAGGCAGAGCGCGGCGAGGAAACTTGTCTGTTCAATGGCGCTGATGGTCAGCGGACCATCGAGCCAGAACCGGTCGACGGCCGTGCCAGTCGTCGCATTCCCGTAGCCGAGCGTGTCGAGCCATGTCTCATAGGGCTTGAGACCGATGCGCCGCGCGATCTCCTGATAAACGGGAACGTTCGACACGCGCAGCGCTTCGGCCAGCGTCATGTCCTTTTCCCATGTCTTGAACACCCTGGGTTTTCCATCCCAGCTAAAAACCTCGTCAGGTCCCGACACGGCTCCCGTCTCGATTGCGATCAATGTGTTGGGGATTTTGAATGTCGAGGCAGGTATGAAGCGCTTTTGAGCGCGCGCGGCGCCGACGAGTGTCACGCGGTCCGTCTGCAAATCGAGGTGCGCAAAAGTTCCCGTTACGCCGTGGGCCGAAAACTCCGCTTCCAAATCGGCGGCGGATTGAGCCGAATTGGCGGCCGCTCCGCGCGGCAACATCAATGCAGCGGTCAGTGTTCCGATCCCAAAGGCGAGCTGGCGCCGGGTGATCGAGGACACGGGCGCCTCCATCAGCTGTTGGGGAAACTGATCAAGATTTTCATTTTGAGGAGTTCGGGAAACGCCGTCTCCAGGGCTTGGCCCGCGAGCCACAGGATTACGCCCAGCAGCAGCAACGCCGGAATGGCGGCGATCACCGCCTTGAGGAAAAAGGCCACGAGCCGGAAAAACGGAACTTCGATTGACCGGACGGCCGCCGGATACGTCTCATCTTGGCCATAGGCCGTGGCGTACGCATCGGAGGACGTGCCTGCGTACCCCATTGGATCAGGATGCGGCGCGGCGAGCCCGGCGGCAATCGCCTCGCGCTCTCGGGCCTGCCGCATGCGCGCTTCCTTCTCGCGTCGCAGGGTGCGGGGCAGGTCGTCCATTTCGCCGTCGCCGTCGGCGGTGAGTGGTAAATTCATCGCGCGAAATCCTCAGTTCTGTCGCCTGCCGCCGGCGCGGCCCTGGCAGGCCTGTCATACGAATCAGTAGACGCTGCAAATCACTGTAGCTGCCCGACTATCCCATATGGCTCGATATTGGTATTTTGCGCCGTGAATTTGACCGTGAGGTGTCTGTTGAGCGACCTGAAAGGCCTGATCCGCACGATCCCGGACTATCCCAAGCCCGGAATCATGTTTCGAGACGTCACGACACTTCTCGGTGACGCGCAAGGTTTCAAGGCGGCCATCGCCCAGATGGTGGAGCCCTACCGGACGTTGCGGGTGGACGCCGTGGCGGGGATCGAGGCCCGCGGCTTCATTCTCGGCGGCGCTGTCGCTGACCGGCTCGGGTGCGGGTTCATTCCCATTCGCAAGAAGGGTAAGCTGCCGTGGCGTACCATCGGGCAGGAGTACACCCTTGAGTATGGGGTCGATGTGATCGAGATCCACGAGGATGCGATCCGCGACGGGGAGCGCATCCTGATTGTCGATGACCTTATCGCGACCGGAGGCACGGCCACCGCGGCGGCGCAGTTGATCCGCCGCTCGGGCGGCGAGATCGTTGGCGCGACGTTTATTATCGATCTGCCCGAACTCGGCGGTGTGCGGCTGCTCAACGAGGCGGGGATCGACTGCCATGCGCTCGTGGCATTCGAGGGACACTAGCGCGATGGGCGAGCCCGCACTGCCGTTGGAGCGGTTGGACGCGGCGCGGGCCGTCATCGCGCAATGGCGCATGGATCCGCATGGCGCTTTCGACTGTCCCGTTTGCGGGGCGCGTGGCGTCCACCTGACCGATCACTCCGCGCGGCCCCATACGGAATGGTACCGGCTCGCATGCGCGGCGTGCGGTCTCGACCATATGCTGAGCGTGCCGATGGGCGCGCAGGTTCCCGGCGGAGAGGGATGAGGCCATGAAGATTGCCGGAACGCCCTATCGCACCATCTGGCGCGCGCCCGACGGCGTTGCCATTATCGATCAGACACGCCTGCCGCATGCCTTCGAAGTCGTGACCTTGCGTTCGGAGCAAGACGCCGCGCGGGCCATTCTGACCATGCAGGTGCGGGGCGCGCCGCTGATCGGTGTCACGGCGGCATACGGCGTCGCGCTGGCCATGGAAAACGATGCATCCGATGCGGCCTTGGACGCGGCCATTGTCCACCTCGCCCGTCAGCGGCCGACGGCGGTCAATTTGCGCTGGGCCCTGGAGGAAATGCGCAAAATTCTCGCGTCGATCGAGCCTGCGGAGCGTTGCGCGGCGGCTTTCACGGCGGCAGGGCGCATGGCCGATGAAGACGTGGAAACCTGCCGGCGCATTGGCGTGCATGGCCTCGAGCTGATCCGCGCGATCGCCGCGCGCAAACCCGCCGGGCAGCCGGTCAACATCCTGACCCACTGCAACGCCGGCTGGCTCGCGTGTGTGGACTGGGGCACGGCGACGTCGCCCATTTATCAGGCGCATGACGCCGGCATTCCGGTCCACGTCTTTGTGGATGAAACCCGGCCGCGCAATCAGGGCGCGTTTCTGACGGCATATGAATTGGGCGCGCACGGCGTGGCCCACACTCTGATCGTCGACAATGCTGGCGGTCATCTGATGCAGCGCGGCGCCGTCGACTTGGTGATCGTCGGCACGGACCGCGTCACGGCATCGGGGGATGTGGCCAACAAGATCGGGACCTACCTGAAGGCGCTGGCCGCCCACGATACGGGCGTGCCGTTCTATGTGGCCTTGCCGCATTCGACCATCGACTGGACCTTGCGCGATGGCATGGCCATTCCCATAGAGGAACGCGGGGAAGAGGAAGTGCTGCAACTGCCTGGCCGGACGGCGGCCGGCGAATTGGTCTCGATTGCCTTGGCCCCCGAGGGGTGCCGCGCGGCCAATCCGGCCTTCGACGTGACGCCCGCGCGGCTCGTAACCGGATTGATTACCGAACGGGGCGTGTGTGCCGCCTCGGACGCCGGGCTTCTGGGGCTCTATCCCGAGAAACGGGGTGCGGCATGAGCAAACGCAAGGGTCCATCCGAAAAGGCGCTGCGCAAGTCTGTCGTCGCCACGGCACAACAAATGAGCCGCAGCGGTTTATCGCCGGGCCGGTCGGGTAACGTGTCGGCCCGCGCTCCGGGCGGGATGCTGATTACGCCGTCGGGCCTCGCCTATGCGGACCTGACCGCCGACGACATCGTCTTTGTCGGAGATGATGGTCTTGCAGCAGCCGGACACCGCAGCCCATCGAGCGAATGGCATTTGCATCTGGCGGCCTACCGGGTCCGACCCGATATGACTGCGGTGGTGCATACCCACTCGCTCCATGCCGTCGTGCTGGCGTGCGCGGGTAAACCGATACCGGCCTTTCACTACATGGTCGCGGTGGCGGGCGGCGCCGACATCCCGCTCGTGCCGTACGCGACGTTCGGTACTGAGGAACTGGCGAAACACGTGGCTGGTGGATTGGCCAGCCGCGACGCTTGCCTGCTGGCCCATCATGGACAGGTGGCGCTGGGCCGCTCGCTGGATGCGGCTCTGGAACTGGCCCGCGAGGTTGAAGTACTGGCCGAACAATACTGCAAAGTCCTGACGCTCGGCCCGGCACATATCCTGCCGGAAGCGGAAATGGCCGCCGTCATCGAGAAGTTCAAGACTTACGGCCGCGCCGCCGCAGCGGACGACGAAGTCGACGGCTGAGCGGCAGGCAGGCTTGCCGTTGCCCCTGGGATTTTCTTGGCTTCGTCGCCGCCGATCTTGGTGATCGCCGGCATCTCGGTATCGCGGGCATCTTTCAGGGTGATGGTCGCCGGCGCGCCGCCACGCGAGGCCTCGACCACAATTTCCGCGGCCTTGATGCAGACAGGCACGCGATCGGGCGCGAACTTCTGCGAGATCGCGACAAGCCCGTTCTGGTCGTTGACGACCACGTTGGCATTCCCGCCACCAAGGGCCGCGACCTCTGCTTCGGCCCCGAGTTTCTTCAAGTCTTCGCGCTTGATGCCATAGCTGATGGCACCGGCGCGGATTGTTTCGCGCACCAGGAAGTATTTGCTGCCGGCCTTGGGCTTCACCTCGGTGCGGAAGCGTTCAAGGATGTGGTCGGCGACCTGATCGTCAATCGATTCAGCGCGCATGTCGGACACGTTGACGTCGACCTTGAGGCTCTTCTTGGCGTCCGCGGTGGCCGAAGCGCTCAGTCCCGGAATAACGTTCTTGAGCATGGCGAAGGAGACGCCCGCGCTCGACTTCTGCTCATCGCTGAAGGTGTAGTCGGCGATCTTGATGTCGCGCCGGTAGCCCTTCATGGCTAGGATGGCGGGTTCCTCGCCGTAAGCCGTGACGCGATAGAAAGTGCCCGATTTATCGAGGCGGTAGATGGAACCGGCGGGATCGAAGCCGTTGGGTACGATCGGGCATTCGAACCCGTTGGGCACGCCCGGAAGCAGTTGCGGGTTCTTGTCGATGGACCCGATGATGGGATCGGTCGGGGGAACGGCGAAAGTGTCGGCACAGCCCGCGACCGCGGCGGCCGCGATCACGGCGCACGCCGCCAGTCTCTTGTTCGAGCGCATCGGACGACTCCCCATCGTTCCCGATCCCTGTCAGCGTTGTACGGGGGCAGCCGCACCCCCGCAACGGGAGGGGTGAGGCGTGCGGCCACAATCCTCGGTTTTTGCTGGTCTTAGCGCTTGTTAACCGTGGAGAAGCGCGACCGAAACCGCGGGTGCGCAGGCGGTCGCCCAAGGGGCCACGTCGCTGCCGGTATCGACGATTTCGGCAAAGGTGAGAACCTCGCGGCCCAGGCGCGCGGCGATCTGCGCAATGTCGCCCGCTCCGAATTCCCGCCGCGATCACGGGTGCGGCCGGAGACAATGAAATGGCGGAGAGGACCTGGAGCGCGCCGTCGTGCAACGACCGCAATTGGGCTTCGCGGATGTAAGCCGCCACCGTCGCCCACTCATCGGCTGTGCCGTCGGCGGCATCGCGGCCGAGCAAGCGGGCAAGGCGGGCCACACTCTCGTCGACCGACTTGCCCTTGCCGTCGGCGGTGGCGTGCAGATCGATGGTGGTCAGATCCACGCCGAGGATGCGCCGCACGTCGGCCATCGTGGCCAGATATTCGCGCGCCAGCGTGACCCAATGGCCTTGGAACGGCACGCGGTTCGTCACGCCCATGACGGCGGTGCGCGTGAAGCCCGTATAGACGAGTTCGCCCGTTGTCTGGCGTAGCGCGTCGGTCAATCCGGCCGGACACGGCGCGCCATCGCGAATGGGTATGATATCGGCGGTGGTGGACCCGAAATCCATCAACAGCGCCTCGGTATGACGCTGCGACACCAGGGCGGCGGTGGCCAGAAAGTTCGTCGAACCCACGTCCCGATGATGGGTCAGCGCCATGCCCGCATCTCCGAAGCCGCGTGGGCCCATCCAGAACCGCGTCCCGGCGCCGTACTCCCGCGCAAGGCGCGCGACGAGCGTCTCGACGCCGGTCTTGCGATCGGGGAAAACATCGGAGAGTTCGCCGGTCATGGTGACGGAGACCTGATCGGCCCCGGCGGCCAGCGCTGCGGCCTTGCGCAGGGCGGTATCGAGCTTCTCAAGTCCCATCCACAGGCGGCAGCGGAACTGCTCCACCGCCGTGACGCGGCCGCCCTCGACGCGGGCCACCTTCAGGTGGGCGCCTCCGACATCAAGGCCAACGCGGATGGTCATGGGTTCGGGCTCCGTGAGCGTCTGCGGCCTGTGTTACACCAAGTCCGGACGGAGGAAAGAGGATGCAGGTCATTCCGGTTATCGATGTGCGGGGCGGGCTGGCGGTGCGGGCGGTCGCGGGGGATCGTGCGCGCTATCAGCCGCTGCAATCGGCGTTGGCCGCCGCGCCCGATCCGGTGGCGGTCGCCAAAGGCTATCGCGCACTTTACCCCTTCGAGACCCTGTATGTCGCCGACCTCGATGGCATTGAAGGTGGGCGTCCGGCGGCGTCCCTGCACCTGGACGTGGCGGCGGCTTGGGGCGGCGCCCAAGTGTGGATCGACGACGGCGGCCTCGATCCGGCGGGCGCGCCGGCACGTGTGCAGCGTGTCGTGGGGTCGGAATCGCTTCTGGCGGCGGGCCTGTGCAGCATGGCCGGTGAGGCGGCGGCGCTGAGGCATGCTTCGATCCTGTCGCTCGATTTTCGCGGCGATGCCTTCATCGGACCGCCACTGCTGCTGGAGGAACCTGCCCTGTGGCCCGCCACCCTCATTGTCATGACGTTGGCGGCAGTCGGACGGGATGCAGGGCCCGATATCGCCCGGGTGTCCGAAATCGTGAGGCGGGCGGGACCGTCACGGCGGGTCCATGCGGCCGGCGGGGTACGCGGGATCGGCGATGTGCGCGCGCTGAAGGACGAAGGCGCTGCAGGCGTGCTGGTGGCGAGCGCCCTGCACGCGGGCCAAATAAAAGCCGGCGACCTCCATGAGATCGCCGGCTGGTAGTTTCAGTCCACACCGTGCGAGTGGCTGGGGAATCCACTCGGTGTGTTAGCCGTTCCAACGGCCAGAGAGTATTCTACCCAATCGCTGCAGCAGACCCGCTTTCATAGGAGGGGCGTTATTGTTGTTATCCTGCTGTGGACGGTTTCCGCTTCAAGACTTGGCGCTGAAGGGATGGGCAGCCGAGTTGCGCTGAGCGGTCGCTTCGGCAGCCGTCGGCTTGCCGGCAACGGCGCGGGCGATGGCTTCCTTGGTCGCGCGATAGTTGAAGTCCTGGATCTTGGCGTCGTCGGCAGCTTCCCAGTGGATGAACACGCCGACGCAGACGTAGACGTCGTCAGCTTCGTTGGCGGGGATGATGCCTTCGGCAACGGCGTCCTGAACAGCCTTTGCAACGCCGTACTGTGCCGGTCCGAACATCTGGACAGCCTGGCGGGCGTCCTTGATCGTGACCTTGTTGAACATCACGGTGTTGGGCTTGCAAGCAAGGTTCGGCGCGATGACGGCGAGGAGCGACGTGAAGCCGTCCTTGTTGTTCGTCAGCGAGTTGCAGAATGCGGTCTCGACGGCGCTGCCGCGCGGGCCGATGAGCAGGTCGATGTGAGCAACTTCGTTACCGTCGCCGACGAGCGACTCGCCAACCATTACGCGATTAATCTTGGCCATTAGTGGGGTTCCTCCCAGTTTCGAACAAACAATGTGAGCCGGCGCGCCCCGGAGTGATCCGGTGTGGGCCGGCTACGCTCGTCCCAAGCTAGCGGTGATGGCAGGGAACGGTGAAAAAGCGACACCGGACCGGATCACCAGATAGCGGCGCGCCTAGAGCACCGGGCCCTATTAGCCACAGAGGCTGGGGTTCGACAAGGGGAGATGCGCCTTTGGTCGAATAGCCGCAAAATATTCGAAACGGTCCAAGGGGTTGGTACAACACACGGCGCGGCATGGCGGCCCCGGCGAGCCCTGCGGGACATCAAAGTTTTGTGTCAGCGGCGGTTCTGAGCCTGTGCACAAAGAGCGCTGCCGCGGTGAGATCGGCGAGCGAACCCGGATTGTACCCTGCGGCTTTCAGCGCGGCATCGAAGGCGAGAAGCGCCTCGATCGCGACGGGAGAGAACGGGGTGGCTGCCAGGATCTCAGAGTTGGCCGTGCGGAAATTCTGTGCCGCCTGGCAGACCGCGCGCGCGGTGTCCCGGCCATGTTTGCGCGCGATGTGCGTGTCGGGGGTCAACGCGAGCACATCGAGGAAGGCCAGCGTCACGGCTTCCGTCTCCGCGCGCGCGATGGCGTGCGCGTCGATGGCCTGCGCCAGATCGAAGACCTGTTGGAAATCCGTGACGTAGGCCTTGGCGACGAGGTCGCGATCCGCCGCCGCGTGCATGGCGTCGGCGACACGCATTCCGGGTGGGGGCGGTGCGTTGACATCGTAGGTGGCGGCGTCCCCAAGCCCGCCAGGACTTGCCCGCGCGATGGCGGCGAAGATGTGGGCGGCGTCGCCTTGATCAAGCCCCGTCAGCGTGCGCGCGAGGCAGTCTTGCAACCCGGCCTGCGTGGTACCGGGCTTGGTCGCGGCAGCGGCCAGTGGGGCACAGAGCAACAGGATGCCGAGATTGGTGTTGCAGCCCACCGTGTCGAATGTCGCCGCGACGGCGCGGTGGATGCGTTCCCCGACAGAGAGGCCGGTGTCGGCGATGAGATTGGCCGTCACGTCGGCGCTGCGTTCGAAATCGCTGACGGCCATGCCATGCCCTTCGGCGAAGACATGGACATTCCCCGGCTTGAGGGCGCGGACCTCCGCGTAGCAGGCGTTCCGGTAGGCGCCGGCGACACTGGCGCTGGCAAGCGGAAAGCTCATGACGCGGCGGGTTCAGACAGGGCGGCCAGAAAATCTTCCGCGAGTGTCCAGGCAATGTTGACGTCGGTGACGCTCTGCAATCCCTTCCAGGCCGGATTGGAATTGATCTCCAAAACCAGAAGTTGGCCGTTCTCGTCGCGGATCAGATCGACACCGGCGTAATCGGCGCCGATGGCGGCGGTTGCCGTGAGCGCCAGTGTCGGTCATCTGCTCATCGGGCTCGACATGGACCGGCGACGCGCCCTGATGCACGTTGGTGATCCACGTGCGCCCGACGCGCACGATGGCCGACAACAGCCGGCCGCGGGATACGAACACGCGCCAGTCCTCGAAGTGCGTGTCGGTGGGGCGGCGCAGGTAGCGCTGCAGGTAGTAGACGTCGCCAACGGCTGACGGCTCGGGCAGGTTCTCAGGATGATCGACGCGGGTGACGCCGTTTCCCTGGCTGCCGAAGAGCGGTTTGGCGACGAGGGGCCGTCCCCCTTCCGCGGCGAAGAACGCCTGGGCCGCCGCGAGGCCCTCGGCCGCGCGCGTCGGCGGCACGGGCAGGCCGGCTTTCTGGAACAGGAACGTCGCGGTCGATTTGTCGACGCAGCGCTCGATGACGCGGGCATCGTTCCAGACCCTGACGCCGCTTTCGCGCAGCGCATGGAGAATGCCGAGACGCAAAGTGATTTGCTCCAGCGAGCCAGTGGACACCGAGCGCACGAAAGCCCCGTCGGGCAAGTCGCCGTCGAATCCCGGGATAGAGATGCCGGACGCAAGCCGCGTGTCGAAGGCGCAGAACTTGAGGCACGTCGTGACGACGGTTGCGCCGCGCATTTCCAAAGCCTCGCGCAGACGCCGCGCATGCCAGTCGCCGCCGCCGTCTTCCACGAACAAAACGATACGCGGCCCGGACAAGCCTGGCCGGCGCGCGCTGATCGAGAAAGACGGCGTGGTCATGGTGTTCCTTTTCCTTCTCCCCATTTGACGTCGAATGGGGAGAGAGGGAGAAGATTACCGGAAGCTCGCTTCGACGATTTCCGGGGCCAGCTTGCCGGCCTGGAACGAGGCGCCGGTATCCAGGTTGGAAACCGTCACCAGCGCGGGGCTGAAGAGCATGGCGTCGATCTTGTAGAAGTCGCCGTTCACTTCCGCAAAGGTCTCCGCGAACGGCTTGCCATAAGAGGTCGAACCGCTCGACGGCAGCGCTTCGGCCAGCTTCTTGGCCTCCTCGTCGGAGCCGCGCACGAACAGTTGAATGCGCCCGCCGTAAATGATGGCGTCGTTGGTGCGGCCCATGGCTTTCACGAAATCGGGGATCGGCGGCGCGATCGGCGCCACGCCGTAGCCGTCGACGATGTTCTCCAGCGGGAAGTGCAGCGCATGGGCCTTGTGCAGCGAGACTTCCAGCACACGCGCGGCAATCTGCACGGTGCCGGCGAGGCTGCCGGTCGGCGCGTAGAGGATCGTCAGGTTGGAAGCGGGGATGCCGCACGCGGAAGCGACGTTCGCGGCGACGGACGAGGGCGGCGCGTTGTCACCTTCGATGACCAGCGCCCCCTTGTTGTGATGGTCGACGTAGCCGAGTTCCTTGTAGAGCTCCTCGACACGCGACAGAGCCCGCGCTGGCCCCGAGCCCAACGCGAAAAAGCCCGAACTCTCCTCGGTGATCGTCCAGCCGGCGTACTGGCTGCCCAGACACGCGATGACCGGGTTCGAAGAATGGACAACGACACCGAGCGGCCAGTTCGCCAGCCCCGACGCCGATGTGAACTGCACTGTGCCGAGTCCGCCCATGCAAACCTCGCCGAGGAGACGGCCGGCTTCCAGGCCGCCCGGCGTATTGGCGCCGAGATCCACGAGCCGCTCGCCATTGGCGCCGGTCGAAACGGCGCAGCGGAGCGCCTGAGCATTCGACACGATCGTATCGACGATGTCGGCGGCCCGTGCGTTAACGCTGGGGGCCTGGTTGAAGGCATGGGTCATTGTCGGCGTTTCCTCAGTGGTTTTCAGTTTACATACATGAGATCGGCGAGCGCGCCCAATCGCTCGCGGCAAAGCTGTTCGGCGGCTGTACTGGTGTCCGCCTGGGCCATGGCAGTGGCAACCGGCTGACCGCGGCCGATGGCGGTTCCGGCTGGGGGCCGGTCCGCCGTCCAATCGGGCCATGTGACGGGCGGCACGGTAAATGCGCCACGGTCGGCATAGAGATAAGCGGCCGCCGCCGCTTTGGGGGGGCGCCACTGCTGTTGCAGGATGACAGCCGGATTTTCGCCGCGCACAGCGGCCATATGCGCTGCAAAGAGCGAGCCTTTTTCATCGTCGAGCACGTCGAGCGTGGCGCCGGGACGTGGGTTCACTTCCAAGAGAAGCGGCTCGCCCTCATCCACGAGGAAGTCGAGCGATACGAGGCCGGTCAATTGGAACTCGGCCAGCACCGCCAGCGCGATATCCAGGACCTGCGTTTCGAGATCCGTCGAAACCGCAACGCCGCTCACCGCGCCGCCATAGCGGTAGGGCCGGCGTCCGCGCGGCGAGGTCCACTGGTGGGACAGCGCGAAGGCCGTGCCGCGCGGGTTCGCGACGGCGAGGACAGACAGCGGCGTGCCAGCCGCCTCGCGTTGGAAATAGCGCCGGGGATCGGCTTCGAATTGGGCGGGACACTTGTGAATGTGCAAGCCGCCCGTGCCGCCGATCCGCTTCATCAGCCAGCCGTCCGGCGCGCCGGGAGGCGCGATCTGCGTTTCGGGATGACGGATGCCCAACCGCGCCAGCGTCTCGAAGAACTGCGTGGGGTCCTTCACACGCTGAATAATCTCCGCGCTGTTGCCGAGCAGCGTGAACCGTTCGGCGAGGGCGGCGACGAGGCGCGGATTGCACTCGAACCCTGCGCCGAGCACGAGCCCGAGCGGACGTTCCGGCTGCGCAGCCGATAACCGTTCCAGTGCCCGGATCAGCGGTCCCTTGGTGAAGCCAACCTGGACGCGGGCGGGCAGGCAAATCAGGGCATCAGCGGCCGCGCGCGTGTCTTCATCTCCGAAACAATCGACGACCAGCGGACGAAAGCCAGCCCTTTGGGCAGACTGCGCCAGCGCGCGGCCCGAGAAGGCGGCGATCAGAACGGAGTGCGTTGGCGGATGGTCCGCGGACACGGCGTACTTCCCCTCTCCCCATTGCACTTGGCAATGGGGAGAGGGTTGGGGTGAGGGGCGGCTGCTGGTTCCGACTCGTGCGGCTGCCCCTCTCCCTAACCCTCTCCCCGTGAGGACGGGGAGAGGGGACTTTTTACAAGCCCCTCCCCCGCTGTTGGATTGTGAAAACTCAGGCGAGGCCGGTCAGCTGCTTGGCCATGGCGTAGGCATGGCGGAAGTCGAGCGCGAGCGGCTTGTCGGATGAGAGCATCTGCTTGAAGAGCCCTGATTCCGTCTTGTACTTGATGTCGCCGATGGCCAGCGGTCCCACACCCAGGATATCGCAGTCGGGCAGCTTTTCACCGTCCATGAAAAGCTCCATGCCTTCCACGCCCGGCGGCGGCACGGCGTTGACGTCGGCGATCACCAGAAGGTTCTTGGCCAGCGCCTTGTGTTCCTTCGAGACGACCTGCACACCCGCCGCAGCGGCAGCGAAGATCACTTCGGCATTGGCGATGATCTCGGCCTTCTGATCGGCCGTTTCACCGGCGACCGCTTCCAGGTCGACACCGAAGCGCTCCTTCGAGACGGCGGCGCTCTTGACCACGCGGTCGACGCCGCGGTGGGCGACGAGCTGCACCTGCGCGCCCTCAAGCGCGGCGATGATGGATGAGGCGAAACCGACCACACCGGTGGCGCCGAATACGGCGACCTTGGTGCCTTTCCAGGTGCGTCCGAACTTCAATTTCAGGACGCGCTCGACACACGCGACCATCGCGGCGGCGGTGGTGAACGAACCGGCCGGGTCTGCGAACACGGAGCATTCGAACGGCGGCACCATGGCCTTCTTGGCCGCGTCGATCATGTCGAGCGCCATGATGGCATCCTTGCCACCCATGAAGAAGCCGGTGCGCACGCCGTAGTTGGGCGGGCGGGAGAAGATGGCGTCCTGGATGAGGGGTGTCACGTCGGCGAGTTCGACGTTGGTGTAGGGCACAATGACCTTGAAGCCCGCATCAGCCGCCATGTTCACGTCGAACGGGCTTACGTGCTTGCGGGGGTCCAGCATGTGCAGGATGGGCGTCGCGTCGCTCATTTTCTTTTTGTCTCCCAGGAGGCTGTCACGTTGGCGGAAGGTGCGCGGCCGGGTTGGTTCAGTCGGGATTCGCGCATCATCGGAAGGCTCAGGCGTTCGCGAACATGGCCCCGGAATTCCGGCCCTGCACGATTTTCAGCTCAAGCCCCTCCGCTTTAGCCTCTTCGACTAAAGAAGAATAGAGGCGGTGCGCCGCAGTCTCGGTCTCGACGAAGGCAAACCCGGTCGGCCCCCAAGAGGTTTGGCCAAGCCCTTTTGCGCCAGCCTCGCCGAGCTTCGCCACGATCCGGCCGACGGCGGGGCTCGACCAGGGCGCGCCGCCCTGGGCCGCCGCGAAATGCATGCCGACAATTTTCTGAACCTCGCTCAGAGCGGTGCCGAACGCCGTCAGGTCGCGCTCCGCCAGCCCCGGCAGCATGCGCATCAGGGTCAGCCGGCACAGATGCCCCGCTTGGGTTTCGGGGAAGGCCGGCAGTGCCTTGAATGCCGCCGTCTCTTTCTCGCCGAAAACACCGGTTTCGCGCGGGTCGAGCACAAGGATGACGCGCCAGTCTTCCGGGCACGGCAGCCGGACGATGGCGGGCGGCGGATGTGGTGAGGTGCCATCGCGGCCGCCGTCGACGACAAAGCCGCCCTGCTCGAAGGCCGTGATGCCAATGGCCGAGCGCGCGCCACGCTCGACGACTTCGCCCAGCGATTGAGCCTCGGCCGTTTTGCCGGCAAGCTTGAGGACCGCCGATCCAATGGCGAGCGCCAGCTGGGTGCCCGATCCAAGGCCCGCGTGCGCTGGGATCGCCGAGGCGACGTCGATTTCGTAGGCTTGGTCCGGCGTGTAGAGAGCCGCAAAGCGCTGGAGCGTCTTCAAAGCCCGGTCGCGCTCGGCACCCGTGGCCTTGAATGTACTGGCCTCGCGCACGGTCAAGCGCGTCACCGGCTGGTCGATGGCAAGGCCGATCGATCCGTATTTGCGCCCGAGCGAACCGTTAAGGTCCAAAAACCCCAAGTGCAGGCGGGCAGGTGCGCTGACGGTGATGGCCCGCATCGGTATCCGAGCTGTTGGCGTTCCAGGTCGCCCCAATCCCCCGGATGTATCCCCGCACGTGGGCGGTCGGTGATTGAAGGCGTCACCCAGTCGATCTACGGTGGAGCCAGAAATGTCAATCCCTGCCCAAGCGAGGAGACTGCGAAATGACCGCGGCGCGTGAAAAAGCCATGACCGAAGCCGAGGTTGAGGCGTGGCTGAAGGCCAACCTGCCATCGTGGCGCCTGGAAGACGGTTGGATCCGGCGGACCTACAAGACGAACAGTTGGAAGGGAACTCTGATGGTGATCAACACTGTCGGGCATCTCGCCGAAGCCGCCTGGCACCATCCCGACATCACGGCGTCCTATGCCTGGGTCGAAGTGCGGCTCGTGACGCACTCGGCCAAGGGGATCACCGACAAGGATTTGGCGCTGGCCAAGAAGATCGAAGAGGTCGTCCAGTGGCAGCCTGCAACCGATACGTCGAACTCGCTGGAGGGAACGCCCTCCGATCCGCGCTTCGCCTACGTCAAGTATGACTGAGACAAGCGGCCGCGCGCTCTACGACGCGCTGATCGGCATCGGGACGAACCTCGGCGACAAGATTGCCAATATCGATACGGCGCTGCGGCTCTTGAGCGATGACGGGGCTGTGCGGGTCGTGGCGCGCTCTAAGCTCTACCAATCGCCGCCATGGGGCGTGCTCGATCAGGATTGGTTCGTCAATATTGCCGCGGCCGTGACGACGGACCTTGAGCCGCATGCGCTGCTGGCGCGCTGCCTCGCTGTTGAGGACGCGATGGGCCGTGTGCGCGGTCAGAAGTGGGGACCGCGGCTCGTGGACGTGGACGTCCTTACCTATCGCGGGCAGACGATCGACACGCCCGATCTGAAGGTGCCGCATCCCTACATCGAAATGCGCAGTTTCGTGGTTTTGCCGTTGTTGGATATCGCGCCCGCCGAACGCGTGCGCGGCCGATCCATCGCGGAGATCGCCGCGTCGATTGATCCGGCCGGGACGACTGTGATGCCAGATCCCTGAATGCCGCGAGTGAGTACGAATCCGTCGCGGCCAGATACCTGAATTGAAAACCGCCGCCGGATTGCTCCGGCGGCGGTATCAAACTCAATCGGCTCGTCGGATTACGACGCGCACTGGCTCTTGATGTAGGCGAGCAGGTTGACGCGATCCGTCTCGTCCTTCACGCCGGCCGGGAAGATCATCTTGTTGCCAGGGACAACCTTGTCGTCCTTCTCGAACCAGGCGAGCAGCTTCTCGTCATCCCAGGTGATGCCTGAGTTCTTGAGGGCATCGGAATAGCCCGAGAATCCTTCATGCGTGCCGGCCTGCTTCCCAGCGACGCACGTCAGTGCCGGGCCCAGAGCATTCTTGGCGCCTTCGCCGACCTGATGGCAGGCGGCGCATTTCTTAAAGACAGCCTTGCCGGCCTCAGCGTCCTGAGCCGACGCAGCAAACGGAGCAGCCAGAACAAGACCGGCGGCAATAACCCACTTCAGCATCTGCAACTTCCTCCCGGAGATGGCATTCGGACCACTGATCGGTCCGTCGAGCCAATTTTTTGACTCTAGCGTTTAGTTAGCCAAATTTCACCTGAACCCCAGCTGAACAAGTTGCCGCAGTCCGGTGAAACACCTACGCCAGCGAGGCACAGGTGTTTTGAGGCGTTCCTGCTTTTACACCGGTCCTGCCACGGCTGCCAGGGGCGTTCGTGCACAAGTTTTAGGACTGGCCGCTCAAGACTGGGTCCCGGACTTAGCCGTGCCCCCGACCCGGCGATAAATGAATTCAGGGGCCGGGGCGTGACTTTCCCTTTCTGCCACGTTGGCCCACTCATCGTGGAGGGGCGACAATGAACAAGCGGGGTCGGTATTGGCGGCATCGCCTGTCAGCGCGAACGCCTGGCAACGGCAACCTCCGAAGTCAATTTCACGGCGCGAGCAGGAACGGCAGGGTTCCTTCATCCACTCGGTGCCGCGGTACTTGTTGAAGGCGTCGCCGTTCAGCCAGATGTCGGCCAGCTTGCGGTCCTTCACATTGTCGAACGACAGATGTGTGATCGACTCCGCGGCATGGCACGGCAGCACCCGGCCCGATGGCGTCACATTCAGAATTCCGCGCGCCCAGCCGCCCATGCAGGGCTTGGGGTACTTGGCGTAGTAGTCGGGTACGACCATGTCGATGACGATGATGCCCTTGTACTTCTCGCGCGCCTCATCGACTTGCTTGGCGGCCGTCATGAACGACTCGCGCGTCGGCATGAGCGCTGATCGGTTGACGAGCGCCCACGCATAGTACTGTACGTGCGCGATCTCGATGCGCCCCGCCCCGCACTCCACCGCGAATTCGATCATGCGGGGAACATTGAGGATATTCTGGCGGTGGATTGGCGCGTTTATGGTCAACGCCAGCCCAGCCTCCTTCACCCACTTCGTCACTTCGATTTTCTTGGCCATCCCCCCCTTGTAGGCCGCAATCCGGTCGGCATTTTCCGGATCGACATCCTGCACCGAGAGCTGCACGTGATCGAGGCCCAGATCGGCGAACTTCATCATGCGGTCACGGTTCAGCGTGACGCCGGCGGTGATGAGGTTGGTGTAAAGGCCGACCTCGGTGCACGTCTGAATGATCTCTTCCAGGTCCTTGCGTGCCGTGGGCTCGCCTCCGGACAAATGAACCTGGAGAATGCCGAGTTCGGCGGCCTGACGCATCACGTCCTGCCATTCCGCCGTCGTCAGCTCGGTGTTGACGCGTTCCAGCTCGGTGGGATTGGAGCAGTAAGGGCACTGCAGCGGGCAGCGGTGGGTCAGCTCGCACAGCATGCCGACCGGCGCGCGCGCGCAATTGGCGCCCTCGACGGCGCGGGTCTCGACGGGAGTAACCTCGTTCATGTTGCGGCGCTCCGTTCGGTGTTGGACTGCACGTCCGTTTCAATCACGCCCTTGTCGGCAAGATCCTGGAGCATTTCGATGATGTCCTTGAGGATCACGTCGACGGGGGCCTTGTATTCGGCTGCGAGATCCGCCGCGATCTCGTCCACCGACTTTACGCCATCGCACTGCCTGAGCACGGTAACGGCGATTTCATCGGGATTGAACACCCGTTCCGGGGCAAGGATGATCCAGCGGTCCCGGCCGGCGTCATGCCGGAGTTTAACGTAGCGAGGCATGCTTACCCGGCTGGCGCCGGTGATCATCGTGCGTGTGCGGGCTGGTCTGTTCGTCATGTCATGTCCTCCGATCGCCATGCTCCCGGCGGGACGTTGCCGTTGACGTAGGCATGATACAGCGCATCGAGCTGAACCCACAGCACGTTGCATTTGAACCGCACTGCGTCCACGCAGGCTTCCTGTTCGGCGCGGGTTTTGGCGTGCTGCTTGATGTAGTTCAGGGCAAAATCTGCGTCGGCGGGCGCCTGAACCAGCCGCTTCTTGAAGTAGCCCATCACCTTGTCGTCGATGAAATCGTAATTCTCCAGCATCCCCGAAATGCGTTCCTTATGGATCTTGGGGGCGAAAAGCTCGGTCAGCGACGAGGCGACCGCAATGGTCAGCGGCTGTTCGCGCACAAAAGTGACGTAGGCTTCCACAGCGAAGCGGGTCGCCGGCAGCGCGCCCTTCATCGATTGGACGTAATCGCGATCGAGGCCGAGGGCGTCGGTGAGGACGAGCCAGCGCTCGATGCCGCCGTCGTCGTCGCCGTAGCCGTCATGTTCGAGAACGCGGTGCATCCATTCGCGGCGCAGACCGCGATCCAAGACCCGGCTGATCAGGGCGGCGTCCTTGCGCGGCACGGCGGACTGATAGCAATAGCGGTTCAGCGCCCAGGCAGCGACTTGGCTTTTCTTGAGATCGCCGCCGTGCAGCATCTTATGAAACGGATGCTTGTCGTGATAGCGCTCCGCGCCGACCGCCTGGATGGCAGCCTCGAATTCGTCAGGGGTCCAGAGCTTATCGCTCATAGGGTGATCTCCATGCCGTCGTAACCGACTTCCCAACCGGCGCTCTGGACAACCTTGCGCTCGGGTGAATTGTCATCGAGGACGGGATTCGAATTGTTGATATGGACGTAGATCTTGCGACCGATGCCCATGTCCTTGAACGCCGCGATGGACCCGTTGGATCCAGAAATCGAGATGTGGCCCATGCGGGCGCCCGTCTTGTTCATCAGGCCCTGCCGGACCATCTCGTCGTCGGTGAAGAGCGTGCCGTCAAAAAACAGGATCGGCGCACCACGCAGACGGTCAGCCAGCGGCGGGTCGACTTCGGCGCAGCCGGGCACGTAATAGAAGAACTTACCCGTGGCCGTCTCGGTGATCTTGAGGCCTATGGTGTCGCCCTCGCGGCTCCCGAAGCTCTTTGTATCCGAGGAGTCTTCTAAGAAGAGCGCGATCTTGCCGGGCACGGCAAAGGCCTCGAAGGTCAGCCCCAAATCGTCGCCGTGATCTTCCAGCGCGACGGGCTGATCCAACGGCAACTCGCGGCGTGGCACGATCTCGGGATTGCAGACATTGAAGACCGAGTTGGCGCGGATGGTGGCCAGCACGCGATCGGATCCGTAGATCGTGAACGGCTGCGCTTCGCGCAAATTGATGAGCCCGATGATGTGGTCGACGTCGGCGTTTGTGACCACCACGGCTTTGATCGGCGAATTGCGCTTGGGGCCGTCCGGATCGGGCCAGAGGGCCGGCGCGTCGGCGATCTGCTGGCGCAGGTCAGGCGAGCAATTGAGCAGAACCCATTGCTTGCCGTCTGCGGATATGGCCAGCGACGATTGGGTGCGCGGAACAAAGCCGGGCTTTCCCGCGCGCGCGCTGGCGCTCATGTGGCCGTTACAGTTCCATTGCGGGAATCCGCCACCGGCGGATGCCCCGAGCACCCTGATGATCATGTGTCTCTGACGGTTCAGGGCGGCGATACTTCGCCGAAAGCGGCGCCGCAAAACGTGGCGGCGGCCCGTGATGCGGCCGCCGCGCCAAGATCAGGCTCATCCGATGGGAGGGACGAGCCGCACGAAAAGGTTAGATTACGTCGATCTCTGCCGGCAGGTACGAAGTCACCTCGAGGCCGACTTCCTGTTCGCGAACGGCGGGCTTGGTCCAGGTCTTCATCGTGTTCTCCTCCAAGATCTTATCTAGAGCCGTTGGCGGCTCCTTTATGGGCTGGCGGACGCGCCGAGTGCCCCGCCAGGGGCATTCTCTCATTGGGGACTGGGGTCTCCCGATCCAGTCTCCGAGACATCGGCTCGCACCAATCTCGATAAGTTCTAAAAACCACGATTGCCCCAACCGTTTCAAGTCACTTGGGATAACGAAACCGTGTGACGGCCGGTCATTCCGGGGCGCCCGCCGGACCCTGACTGGGGCCAGCACGGGTAACAGGCGCGATGAACGGAAATGGCCATGCCGTACAGTCCTCAAAATAGGATGCAATTCCGTTATAACGCCAAAGTCAGGTATGTTATGCTAACCGCATGGGTCAATTCTTTTTACTTGAAGCATAATTTTGCTGTGATATCTTCTTCGGACGATATTCTGGCAGTGGGCCGGTCTCGCAGGCGGCAATCACGTTGAGGCCCCGCCGGATAGGCGCGCTCGGCCTGTTTGGCGTGGTCTTGCCAGAAATTCTTTTTGGCGGGCCGGGGCGAACCCTTTAAGTCCCAGCATCACATCAAGCACCGCCGCGCAACGCTGGCGTGCTCCGGGACGCCCGATCATACGTAACCAGGACGCCGTTTGTGGCGGGGCCGTCGAGGCCCGGGTTGAGAGAGGAACTGATGACGCATTCCCAGTCCGAGGGCCGTGCCGTGCCCAGACCCGTGGCCGCTGCCACAGGGGGACGCGTGAGCCTGATCGGGTGCGGCCCGGGTGCCGCCGATCTGATGACGGTGCGCGCTGTCGATCGCGTGCGGGCCGCCGACGTTCTCGTCGTGGATCGTCTCGTTGGGGCCGGTGTGCTCGCCTATGCCCGGGCGGACGCCGAGATCATCGCGGTCGGAAAGGAAGCCGGTGGTCCATCGACCCCGCAGGACGAGATCAATCACATTCTGGTTCGGGAAGCCATGAAGGGCCGGCACGTGGCGCGGCTCAAAGGCGGGGACGGCTTTGTGTTCGGCCGCGCCGCGGAGGAAATTGCCGCCGTGCGGGCCGCCGGCCTGCCGGTCGAAATCGTGCCCGGCATTACCGCCGCGCACGCCTGCGCGGCATCCATCGCCTTGCCGATGACGTTGCGGGAAACCGTGCGTCAGTTTTCACTGGCGACTGGTGCCACGGCGGACGGCGATATCGATCTCGACTGGGCGGCCTTGTCCGATCCGCATCAGGCCTTCGCCATCTACATGGGCGTGCGGTCCGCGCGACGCTTGCGCCAGAAGCTTCTCGGTGCCGGAGCCGCGCCTGGCATGCCCATGGTCGTGGTTGAGAACGGCACGCGCGACAACGAACTGTCCGTCGCCACGACGCTCGATGCGCTGGCCGACGCCATCGTGGCCTTCGGGATCAAGGGGCCTGCCATTATCTTCGGTGGCCTCAGTTGGCAGGACGCAAACCTGACCATGCCCGACAAGGTCAAGGTGTATTACGCCGCTCCGCCGCGCGAGGTCAGCGATGGCCTTGCTGCAGCAGGTCTCGACGCCTGCTGAAACCCTAGCTCGCCCAATCCCGGCCCGCCCGGCTTGCCACCCGTTAAGGAGACCCATCGTGGCCCCCCTGCCTCCTTTGCCGAAGAACGCGCCTTTCAGTGCCGAGGACATCGCATTCCTCGATGGTCTCGTGCAGCGTTCGACGCCGCTGCAGCGGAGCTGGCTGTCCGGTTTCCTGGCGGGGCTCGACGCCGCGCAGGGCTCGGGCGCTGCCGCGGCAGCCCCGGCGGTGGCCGCGCGCCCGCGTGTGCCCCTGACGATCCTTTACGGCAGCGAAAGCGGCAACTCCGAAGCCTTGGCGTTCAAGGCCAAGAAGACAGCCGCCAAGCTCAATTGCGACGCCAAGGTCGTGGACATGGCGGATATCGACGCGGCCGCGCTGACCAAGTCCAAGAACCTTCTCGTCTATATCTCGACGTGGGGCGAGGGTGACCCGCCGCAGCGCGCCGTCGATTTCTACAACGAGTTGATGAGCGACACCGCGCCCCGGTTGGATGGCGTGCGCTTTGCCGTGTTGGCGCTGGGCGACACCGCGTACGTCAATTTCTGCGATACGGGCAAGAAGATCGACGCGCGGCTGGAAGCGCTGGGCGGTGTGCGGATTGCCGACCGCATTGATCTCGATCTCGACTATGCCAAGGCGGCCGCCGCCTGGACGGACACCACGCTGGAGAAGTTCGCACCCGCGGATGCGAGTGCCACCGCGACGGTGGTGCATGTCGATTTCAAGGGTGTGCCGGCTGACTTGGAGCCCGATGAGCCGCTCTACACAGCCGATAATCCGTGCGAAGGCGAGATTTCCGCGCGCGTGGATCTCAATGGCACTGGCTCGACACGCGAGACGTGGCATGTGGAGATCGCGGTCGATGCACCCGGCTTCACCTACGAGCCCGGGGCGGCCATCGGCATTGTTCCCGAAAACGATCCGGCCTTGGCCGCCGATCTGGCCCGTGCGGTCGGTCTCGACGGCGATGCAGCGCTGGTCTTGAAGATCGCCAAGTCGTTCGACATCACGACGCTGTCGCGGGCCACGGTCGATGCCTACGCCAAACTGACGGGCCGCAAGGACGCCGCCGCACTTCTGGACGGCGATGCGCTGGCCAAATTCTCCGCCGACCGTCAGTTGGTCGACTTCTTCGAGGCGTTTCCAGAAAAGCTGAAATCCGACCAGCTCATCGGCCTGCTGCGGCCATTGCCCGGCCGGCTTTATTCGGTGGCCTCGAGCATCAAGGCGCACCCGGGCGAGGCGCACTTGTGCGTGGGTGCGGTGCGCTGGGCTTCGCATGGGCGCCAGCGCGGCGGGGTCGCCTCGACGTTCCTTGCCGACCGGCGCAAGACCGGCGACGCGGTCCGCGTCTACGTCAAGCCGAACCGCCATTTCGCCCTGCCCGCCGACGGCAACCGCCCCATCATCATGATCGGTGCGGGCACCGGCGTCGCGCCCTATCGCGGTTTCATCGAGGATCGCGTGGAGACGGGAGCGAAGGGCAAGAGCTGGCTGTTCTTCGGCGAGCGCAATTACACCAACGATTTCCTCTATCAGCTCGAATGGCAGGATTTCCTGGCTGACGGTGCGCTGACCGCCATCGACGTCGCGTTCTCGCGCGACCAGCCCGAGAAGATCTACGTTCAGCATCGGCTGTGGGAGCGGCGTGCCGAAGTCCGCGCGTGGCTGGACGAGGGCGCGCATCTCTACGTGTGCGGCGACGAAAAGGGCATGGCCAAGGACGTCGATCAGACGCTCGTCAAGATCCTTGCCGAGGCGGCGAAGGGCGACGAAGAGGCCGGCCGCGCCAAGCTCAAGGAGCTGACCAAGGCGGGCCGCTATCAGCGGGACGTCTACTAAACCGGATTTGGCCTTGCCGCCGCGGTGGCGGGCCGACGACGAGACGGAATGCCCAAAGAGGCCCAGATGACCGACACACGTTCCAAGAACGAGATCATCAAGGAGAACAGCCGCCTCCTGCGCGGTGGGATCGCCGATGGTCTGAGCCACGTTGAAACCGGCGCCATCGCCGAGGACGACACGCAGCTTTTGAAGTTCCACGGGTCCTACATGCAGGACGACCGGGACGTGCGCGCGGAGCGGGCCAAGAAGAAGCTGGAAAAGGCTTTCTCGTTCATGATCCGGTTGCGGTTGCCGGGCGGCGCGCTGACGCCGGACCAGTGGTTGAAGCTCGACGATATCGCGGGAACCTACGCCAATGGCACGCTGCGGCTGACCACGCGCGCGACGTTCCAGTACCATGGCGTCATCAAGTCGAACCTGCGGCGGACGATGCAGGCCATCAACGCGGCGTGCATCGATACGATCGCGGCGTGCGGCGACGTCAATCGCAATGTCATGTCCGCCTCGCACCCCTATCTGTCGAAGGCGCACAAGACGGCCGAGCAGTTGGCTAAGGACGTGAGCGCGCATCTGCTGCCGCGCACCGGCGCCTATCACGAGATCTGGCTCGACGACGAGAAGATCGTCGAGACCGGCGGCAAGGCGGCGCCTGAAGTTGAACCGATCTACGGCGAGCATTACCTGCCCCGGAAGTTCAAGACCGTCATCGCGGTTCCGCCCGACAACGACGTCGATATCTTCGCGCACGATCTGGGCTACATCGCCATTGTCGAGAAGGGTGAGGTGGCCGGCTGGAATGTCACCATCGGCGGCGGCATGGGCATGACCCATGGCGAGACCGACACGTTCCCGCGCACGGCCGACATGCTGGGCTTCTGTACGCCCGAGCAGGCGGTGGATGTCGCCGAGAAGGTCGTGACGGTGCAGCGCGACTGGGGCAACCGGGCGGTGCGCAAGAACGCGCGCCTCAAGTACACCATCGAGCGGGTCGGCATCGACGCCTACCGCGCCGAGGTCGAAAAGCGGCTGGGCTACAAGCTCGGCAAGCCGCGGCTCTTCACCTTCACCTCGACCGGCGATCCGATCGGCTGGCGGCAGACGCTGGATGGCAAGCCGGCAGACAAGAAGTGGCATCTGACGCTTTATGTCGAGAACGGCCGGGTGAAAGACACGCCCGACATGAAGCTGCGCACGGCTTTGCGCGAAATCGCGCTGGCGGGCGGCGTCGATTTCGTCGTCACCTCAAACCAGAATCTGGTCATCGCCAATGTGACGGCGAAGGCGAAGCCGAAGGTCGAGGCCATACTCGAAAAATACGGCGTGGCCATCGCCACATCCTCGGGCCTGCGCCGCAACGCCATGGCTTGCGTGGCGCTGCCGACGTGTGGACTGGCGCTGGCCGAAAGCGAACGGTTCCTGCCGGACCTGATCACGAAGCTCGAAGACAGCCTCGACGCGGCCGGTCTGCGCGACGACGACATCGTCATGCGCATGACCGGGTGCCCGAACGGATGCGCGCGGCCGTATCTGGCCGAGATCGGCTTCGTCGGCCGCAATCCCGGGCTCTACAACCTCTATCTCGGTGCGGCCTTCGATGGCACGCGCTTGTCCAAGCTTTATGCCCAGGACGTGAATGAAGAGCAGATCCTGAAGCTGCTCGATCCGCTGCTGAAGCGGTACGCGAAGGAGCGCAAGGACGGCGAGCACTTCGGTGATTTCGTCGTGCGCGCCGGGGTCGTCAAGGCGACGCCGACCGGCAACAAGTTCCACGACGATATCGTGTTGGCCAAGGTCTGATCGAGCACGCGAAGAGTGCGGCGGGGCGCGCGCTAGAGGCTCGCGTTCATCTTGCGGATGCGCGCCGACAGGATCGCCATGATGTGGAGCGCGAATTCCGGGTTCGCCCGGATGAGCTCCAGAAATTGCAGCCGGTCGATTTCGACAACTTCGGTCGCCTCGACGGCGAGTGCCGCCGCGCTGCGGGGTGCATTGTCGATCAGCGCCATTTCGCCGAAGACCCCGCCGGGCCCGACGTTTTCCAGAACGGTACCGTAAGTCACGATCTGCACGCGGCCTGAGCGCACGATGAACATGCGCGCGGCGCTGTCCTCCTCCAGGAATACTTTCTCGCCCGCATCGAACGTATGCGTGACGGCACCGAGCCGCGACAAGGCATCAAAATCGATTGTTCCCACGGGCTCATCCTCTGGACAAACAGGGGCCAAGTCTATGCGGGCCGCTGGCGTGCGGCAAGTAAGCGGGATGAAAGCCGTTACCGGCCGAGCAAGGTGTAAGCCGCGAATGCCAGGACGGCGGCCAGTCCCACCCGCAGGAACCAGTCGGGCAGCCTGCCCGTCAGGCGGGAGCCGATGAGAATGCCGGGAACGGAGCCGCACAGCAGGCTGAACAGCAGGACGAGATCGACATGCCCCATGCCGGCGTGACCCAGCCCGGAAAGAAGCGTCAGCGGTACGGCGTGGACGATGTCGGTGCCCACCACCCTGCGGGCCATCATGAAGGGATAGAGCCCGGTCAGCACGGCAACACCGATGGCTCCAGCACCCACCGATGTCAGCGCGACCGCCGCACCCAGGACGATCCCGAACAGGCTGGTCGGCAGCGCCCGCGAGGCCGTCGGCCCTTGTGTGTCTCCATTCGACCCATTGGCTGATCTGCGGCGCAGGATGGGGTGGAGGAGAATGGCAATCGCGCTGACGATGAGCGTGATGGCCAGCGTTTTGCGGACGTAATAGGCCAGCAAGACCGTGTCGGGTTCCGCTAGATAGAGCCACAACAGCACGGCAGAGGCGCCGGGCAGACTGCCGGCGGCCAGCCAACCCAGGATCGGCCATTCGACGTTGCCGAGGCTCTGGTGGCGCCAGGCCGCACTCATTTTGGTGATGGCCGCGAACAGGAGATCGGTACCAACCGCGATGGCGGGCGGCACGCCCACGCCCGTGATGAGGAGCGGGGTGGTCAGAGATCCGGCACCGACACCGGTGATGCCAATGAGGAAGCCGATGACGAATCCACCGCCGACGATCAGCATCAGGGAGTTGGCGATAAGGGCGTCCATCGGCGGTGCGTATTTCTTTGTCTTGGTTCTAGGGGCGTCGTCTTTTTGTCGTCCGTCCGGCGATGATCGCGTGTCATGGCACTCTAGCCGAGTGAATGCACGAGTGTCCTGATGCTGAGTAGCACCACGACGGTACCAACCATGATCATGAGAATCTTATCGGGTATATGCTTTGTCGCATAGGCTGCAAAGGGTGCCGCGATGACGCCGCCGAGAATGAGGCCGGCGATGATGGGCCAAAGCTCCAGCCCCACTGTGAGAAAAAAGGTCGTGGAGATTGTGAGCGTGACAAAAAACTCTGCCAGGTTAACCGTGCCGATGGCATAGCGGGGTGTCGTGCCCTGACCGAGCAGGGACGACGTTACCAGCGGTCCCCAGCCTCCGCCCCCGACGGCATCGAGGAATCCGCCAAACAACCCCAGAGGCGTGACGGCGCGCGGTGTGACACTCTCAACGCGCGCCTTTTGGCCAATCGCCTTCCACACGATGAAGACGCCGAGCAGCATCAGGTAGATGGCGATATAAGGCTTCAGGAGGTCGCCGGGCAGGCTGGCCAGAGCATAGGCGCCGACGGCTCCACCGATCATTCCGGGCAAGACAAGCCTGACCAGGAGACGCTTGTCGACGTTGCCGATCTTCCAGTGCGCAAGACCGGATGCACCGGTCGTGAACGTCTCGGCGGCATGGACGCAAGCACTCGCCGTGGCTGGAGGAACTCCCATGCTCAACAAAGCGCTCGATGCGGAAATGCCATAGGCCATCCCGATCGAGCCGTCGATCATTTGCGCGACGAAGCCGATGGCCGCAAAAAGTATGACGTCTTCCCACATGGTGACGCTGATCTCTGTCAAAAAATTTTATGAGCGCGATGGACTAGATGACGTAGTCGGGCAGTGTTTCGATTTCCACGGCGACGCCGGCGGAACGAAGCAGAAGGGCCACTTCGTTGGTGCGCCGCCGGAATTCGGCCTCGCCCTCGGGCGTGTCCGCCAGATCCGCGCACAAGCCACGGCCCAGCATCGCGCGCGTCAGAACGAAGACATCCTCGCCGAGCTTGGCATCGGGGCTCGCCGTCGTGACAATGCCGCCCGCGATGGTGGCGCCGGTGATGGCGTCGACGAGCATAAAGCTGCCCGTCTCAGGTGCCTCGGAGAAGCGGTCAATGGCGCTGGCCCGGCCGAGGGCGACATTCGCGATGGCGATGTCGTTGACCTTGCAGTCGGTGGCGGGATGCGTCGCCAGGGTTTCCAGATCGAGCAGCGATTTGATCTCAAGGTTGGTCACGGGCACGAGGTCGGTTGCCGTGCGCAAGAGATAGCTGCCGCGCTTGTCGAACGGAGTTTCCGAAAGCCAGACAAAGCGGGCCTCCAGTGTGCGTGCGACGACAGGCTGGGCGGCGGGATCGGCCAGCACCGAACCGCGCGAAACGTCAATGTCGGTATCGAGCTGGATCGCGACGGCCTGCCCCTGCACCGCTTCCTCGAAATCGCGGTCCATGGTGGCAATGCGCTGCACTTTTGCCGATCGCCGGCTGACCGGATCAACAACGGTGTCGCCGACGCGGATGGTGCCCGACGAGATTGTGCCCGCCAAGCCGCGAAAATCCGCGCGGCTGTCGCGCAGGACGGTTTGCACCGGCATGCGGAACGCGCCCATCGGTTCGGTGCCGCGGCTTGGCACGTCTTCCAGATGTTCGAGCAGCGATGGCCCCGTGTACCAGGGCATGTGGGCTGACTTGGTGGCGACGTTGTCGCCGGAGACGGCGGCCACCGGAATTGCGATCGCTTCCTTGAAGCCGAAGCGCCACATCAGGCTGCGGAAGTCGTGTTCGATCTGCGTGAACTTTCTCCGCCGACCAGTCGACAAGGTCCATCTTGTTGACGGCAAGCACGACTCGCTTCAACCCGACGAGGTCGAGAATGGCCGCATGCCGGCGCGTCTGCGTCTTGATGCCATGCCGGGCGTCGATGAGCAGGATCGCCACATCTGCGTGGCTGGCTCCAGAGGCCATGTTGCGCGTGTACTGCTCGTGGCCGGGGCTGTCGATGACGACGAGCCGCCGGGACTTGGTGTCGAAATAGCGCCAGGCGATGTCGATGGTAATGCCCTGTTCGCGCTCGGCGACAAGACCGTCCATCAGCAGCGAAAAATCGGGGTGGCCGCCGTCGACCTTGCGGCCGCGCTGTAGCGTTTCGCGCTGGTCATCGAAGAGATCGGTGGCGTCCCAGAGCAGCCGGCCGATCAGCGTTGACTTACCGTCGTCGACCGAGCCGCATGTGAGCACACGCAGAAGCCCGGAAAGTTCCGGTGCGACGTCGGCCAGGGTATCGGTGGCTGGAGAGGCCGCGCCGGCGGCCTTGAGAGCAGGTTGCGCGGTCATTTTTAGAAGTACCCTTCCTGCTTCTTCTTTTCCATGGCGCCGACCTGGTCGTGGTCGATCAAGCGGCCTTGCCGCTCCGATGTGCGCGCCCCCAATGTTTCGGCAACAACTTCTTCCATCGTGGTCGCTTCGGACGGAACGCACGCGGTCAGCGGCCAGCATCCCAGCGTGCGGAAGCGGACCATGCGATTGACGACGGATTCGTCCGGCTTCAGCTGTATGCGATCATCGTCGAGCATGAGAAGCTGCCCGTTGCGCTCGATGGTCGGGCGCTCGGCGGCGAAATAGAGCGGCACGACGTCGAGCTTTTCGCGCAGGAGGTAGCGCCAGATATCGCGCTCGGTCCAGTTGGATAGCGGGAAGATGCGCGCGGTTTCACCCGCACCCAGGCGGCCATTGAGGAGGCGCCACATTTCGGGGCGTTGCTTTCTCGGATCCCAGCGATGCCCCTCGGCGCGGAACGAGAAGACGCGCTCCTTGGCACGGCTGGCTTCCTCGTCGCGCCGCGCGCCGCCGAAGGCGCCGTCGAAGCCGTATTGGTCCAGTGCCGCCTTCAAGGCCACCGTTTTCATGACATCGGTATAGACCGACGGCGAGTAATCAAAGGGATTGATCCCCTTCTGCCGGCCGTCTTCGTTCGTGTAGACGAGAAGATCCAGCTCGAAATCGCGCGCGGTCTTGTCGCGAAACGCGATCATGTCCTTGAACTTCCACTTCGTGTCGATGTGGAGAAGCGGGAACGGCAGCCGGCCCGGCCAGAATGCCTTGCGCGCCAGATGCAGTAGGACGGTGGAGTCTTTGCCGATCGAGTAGAGCAGCACCGGCTTGCGGAATTGCGCGGCGGCCTCGCGGAAAATATGGATGCTCTCGGCTTCGAGCAGGTCCAGGTGAGAGAATTGCGCGCTCATAGGGCGACGTCCTTGTTGCGCGGGCGGTTGTGCAGCCCGCATTCCTTACCGTCCTCGTTTTCCCACCACCAGCGGCCGGCGCGAATATCTTCGCCGGGACGGATGGCGCGCGTGCAGGGCTGGCATCCGATGGATGGGAAGCCCTGTGCATGCAAGGGATTTACGGGCACGTCATGATCACTCACGTATTTTTCCAAGGTTTCGAGCGACCAATCCGCGATGGGGTTCAGCTTCATCAGATTGTGCGCGCGGTCCCATGTGGCGAAGGGGACCTCCGACCGGTCCGACGACTGGCTGCGGCGCAATCCGGTGATCCACCCGGCGGCACCTTCAAGCGCCCGGTTCAAAGGGCGGACTTTGCGGATGTCGCAGCAGGCCTTGCGGTTCTCGACGGCCTGCCGGAAGCCCATGATCCCATCGCGCGCGACGAGGTCTTCGACTTCCGTGGCGTCCGGAAAGACCACCCGGATGCGGCGGCCATAGCGCGCTTCGGTGGCTTCAAGCGTTTCGAGCGTTTCTGGAAAATGCCGGCCGGTGTCGAGCGTAAAGACATCGAAGTCGAGACTAGCCCCGGCGAGGGCGTGGAAGACGGCCTGGTCTTCGATCCCCAGCGATGTCGAAAAGGCAATGCGGCCGCTCACGCACTCGGCAATCAGGCGCAGGCGCGCGCCGAGGTCGGGCGTGGCCGCGAGTTGCGCTTCGAGCGCGGCGGCGCGCGCATCGGGATTGAGTATCGTCATGGAGCCTCCGAGATGGGGCACACTTAAGCGAAATCAGTTCGCTAATGAAGGGCTCTTTAGAAAAAAGAACGGAATGCTTCGAACTTAGGGCTGCTAGGAGAGAAAATTTTACCCCGATCGACGGATGCGCAATGCTGTGCCGCGGTTTCTGGACGGGTTGCCGCAAGGGCCGCATCCGGGGGTGCTCAGTACCGCGATCCTGGCACACCCGGACAGCGGACGGGCTAAGCCTGCACGGGCTAAATCTGGACGGGCGCGGCTGCGGCGGTCCCGGCCCCGGTGTGCGTCAGATAAGAGAGTACGCCGTGTCCGGCTGCCCGGCCGGTAGCGAGGCACGCCTGGAGCAGGTAGCCGCCGGTCGGTGCGTCCCAATCCAGCATCTCTCCGGCAAGGAAGATGCCGGGGTGCGAGTCCGCACCATGAAGTTCTGGTCGAGGGCTTCGAGCGAAAGCGCCCCCTGACGTCGAGATGGCCCGCTCCAGCCCCGAGGTACCAGTGACGGTCAGCGGCAGGGCTTTGATCAGGCGGGCAAGATCGTCGGGGCTGGACGGCAAGGTCCTTTCAGCTTCGCGCAGCAGCCCGATCGCGGCGGGTGGCAGCTTCAGGCATTTGCGCAGCCACGTCGCAACCGAATCCTTGCCTCTCTCCCGAAGAAGGCGTCGGCTCAACATGTCGTGCGTCTCTTCAGGCTTCAGGTCGACACTGATCGCGACCGGACCCGATTGGGCCACCCTGCCAGCTACCCATGACGACACACCATAAACGACACCGCCTTCGAGCCCGCTGCGCGTAATGACGGCTTCACCGCGATGTGTCGTGCCGTCGATGGTCAAGCCGATGCGCTTCAACGGCTGGCCGGCAAAGCGATCCTTGAAGTGGGCGGTCCATTCGAGTGTCAGCCCGGCATTCGCTGGCTTGAGCGGTGTGCATGGAATGCCCAATTCGGCAAAAGTCGTGGCCCACGCGCCATTCGATCCGAGGCGCGGCCAACTCGACCCTCCCATCGCCAGAACGGCAGCGTCGCAGGCGAAAGGTTCCGGAGCCGCGCCGTGATCGCTGACCAGTGGCCGGCCGCGCGCATCGCAGCCTTGCCATGCGTGCTGCATGCGAAAGGTGACGCCCTGCGCGGTGAGCCGCGTGAGCCACGCGCGCAACAGCGGGGAGGCTTTCATGGCCATGGGAAAGATGCGTCCGCTGGACCCGATGAAGGTCTGCTGTCCGAGGTCTTCTGCCCAGGCGACGACGGCGTCGGGTGGATAGTTCTCGATGGCGTGCTGTACGGGGTCGGGCAGGTGCGCATAGCGCGCTAGAAAATCCGCAAGGGGCTCGGAATGGGTCAAGTTCAACCCGCCGCGCCCGGCCATCAGAAACTTCCGGCCCACGGACGGCATGCGATCAAAGACAGTCACGGTCAGGCCCGCCGCGCTCATGACTTCGGCGGCCGCAAGTCCCGCGGGTCCCGCACCGAACACGGCAACTGTCGGGGGGCTGGCGCGCGGTGTGTCTGCAAGGTTTGCCATACCGCTCACCACGTACCGGTGTTCGGCATCGACAGCCACGGCTCGGCAGGGGGCAGCGCGCCGCCCTTCTGCAGAAGTTCAATCGAGATGAGATCGGGCGAGCGGACGAACGCCATACGGCCATCGCGCGGCGGCCGGTTGATGGTGACGCCGCCAGCTTGCAGGCGATCGCACAGCGCATAGATGTCGTCGACCTCGAACGCGAGGTGACCGAAGTGGCGTGCCGAGCCGTACGCTTCCGGGTCCCAATTGTACGTCAGTTCCAACAGGGGCGCCCATTCGCTGGCGGCACGTTGCGTGTCGGCGGGCGCGGCCAGAAAGACCAGCGTGAAGCGGCCAAGCTTGTTCTCGATACGGCGCGTTTCGGAAAGTCCAAGCTGACCGCAATAAAACGCAAGGCTCTCTTCCAGATTTGTCACTCGAACCATGGTGTGCAGGTAGCGCATGCGCGGGTTCCTCGGAGCGTTGGGACGTGCGCCGGTCGGTGCGCGGGACAGGTATAGGGTCAGGCCGGTTCCAGGTCTCAGACCATGGGTCTGCACCCGGGTGTGACACGATGCTGTGACTATTGGGCCACTAGTCAATGGCAGGGTGGGAATTGCCACCGGGACGCTTGGCCGCCGGGGCCCTCGAACCCTGTGGATAACTGGCTGCGTGGAGGACCGCAAGGGGATCGTCCCAGGTGGCAGCGGACGGCGCTACAGGACTGTCATACGACCCGAATCAGTGCGGCGATGATTCGGGTTTTTGACCCACCAAAATCAAACTCAACGATGTTCATGAACGGCTTTGCGGCGGCGAGTGCCAAAGAATGTGCCGCCTGGGCGGAAGTTTGATAAAATACCACTATATCAATGTCTTGCGCCACGAGAATTGCTGTGAAAAACACGAGGAACAGGCGCCTCGAAAGGGGCCGCGCGCAAATTTTCAGCTGGTAGTCCGGCCTAGTCTCAGTTTAGTTAACACATCGCTAAGGCGGTTCCCGGCTGGAGGGCCATGGGGGTCGTTGAAGCGGTACGGTCCAGTCGGACCGGGATGAGTATTTGCACATGTAAGCGGGGGTATTCGGATGGGGGACTCTAAGGTTCCTCCGGCGCTAGGTAGCGCTGGACAGGTTGCGGCCAACGAAGGTGCGCGGCCTGATGAAGAGGGCGAGATTGTCGAAATCGCCGGCACCATCAAATGGTTCGACGTCTCAAAGGGTTATGGCTTCATCGTCCCCGATAATGGGGCCACGGACGTGCTCCTGCACGTCACCTGTCTGCGGGCCGGGGGCTATCAGACGGCGTATGAAGGCGCTCGCGTCCATTGCCAAGTTCTCAAGCGCCCCAAGGGGATGCAGGCTTTTCAAATCCTTTCGATGGATGAAAGCACGGCCATCCACCCGTCACTGTTGCCTCAGCGCACCCATGTTCAGGTGCAGCCCGAGAGCGACTGGGAGCAGGCCACGGTCAAGTGGTTCAATCGGGTTCGGGGCTTTGGCTTCCTGACACGCGGCGAAGGCACCGAAGACATTTTTTGCCACATGGAGACGCTACGCCGGTTCGGCTTCACCGAGCTTCGTCCCGGGCAGACCGTAATGGTCCGCTGGGGTTTCGGGAGCAAGGGGTGTATGGCTGCTGAACTGAGACCGGATGGCCCCATGCAAGGAGTGCCCCCGTCTCCGCACTAACGGGATGGGTGCCGATGCGGCAAAATTTGAGAAACACCAAGGGGGCTGCCGTTTCGGCGGCCCTCCGTTTTTTGGGCTCGGGCACGGCCCTGGTGGCCCTCATTGCAGGTGCGGCGGCGGAACCGGACACGAGCGTGCGCGAACGCTTGGAACTGGTGACGGGGCGCGGCGTCGTCCCGATCGAGGTCGAGATTGCCGACACCCCGGCCCGGCAGGCCGTCGGGTTGATGTTCCGGACCAGTCTTGCCGACACCGCGGGCATGCTTTTCATCCACGACAAGCCCCGCGAAGTCGGCATGTGGATGCGCAACACGTACATTCCCCTCGATATGGTTTTCGTGCGGGCCGACGGCACAGTTCACCGGATCGCCGCGATGACCGAGCCGCACTCCGAAGAGATCATCGCGTCGCGTGGGGCGGTGCTGGCTGTTTTGGAGTTGAACGGCGGGGCCGCTGCCCGGCATGGCCTCAAACCCGGGGATACCGTTCGGCACCGGGCCTTCGGCAACGCGCCGGCCCCTTGATGAAGATCGCGCGTGCGGGGCAAGCCCGTCGCGGTGGCCGTGCGCCCGGTTGGTGGCGGTTTGGGCGCGGCATCGGCAGGCTTGACCCGAAGCTTCCAACGCGGCACAGAAGGGCGACTTGGACCTCGGGGCGTAGCTCAGCCTGGTAGAGCATCTGCTTTGGGAGCAGAGGGTCGCGTGTTCGAAATCATGTCGCCCCGACCAAGTAATTCAATGACTTAGCGGATTTTTCTGAGGCACGGGATGGAGGATTTTGCGTTCCCCGGTCGATTCCCGGTCCGCTGAAGGGGTTCCGATCCGCTCACCAATGGGGGAATTGCTTGTGTCTTCTGAACCGATTAAATTCATTCCGGTCGCAGAGGCGCTCGGGCACAAGCTCACAGACGACGGCCAGTATGTCCTGTTGGGCTTTCGTCATCCCGAGGGTCCTGAGATAGCGATCGGAATAAAGCCAGGACAACTGAACGAGCTGATCGCGAGCATGATCGCGGCAAAGTCGCTGAGCCCGGTGCCGCGCATTGGGGCAGCAGAGGACTTCGCGATGACGGTGGAGCGGTTTGACGTTGGGGAAACGCCGGTCACCGGCGAGATATTCTTGCGGCTGCGCTTTCCCTCAAAAGGCCATATCGGGCTCGGTTTGGACCGCTCACTGGCGCTGCAGCTTATCGAGCACCTCCAGGTGGCGACGGGGACTGCCGTGCCGACGGCTGACGGTACTAAAAACTGAACTTTTTGCTGAGTGTTCGGTTCGAACTTGGGGGACTGTTTTGCAACAACGAGATGACCCCACGCTCCGAGCGCAAGAGCTGACTCTCGCCGCTGGAGCGGCATCATTGCAGCTCTCGGAGTTGGTGGACCGCGTTGCATACAAGAAGCTGCGGGAGCGAGAAGCCGCGACAGAAGATGAGGCTGACCGCGCTTCGCCGACGCCGCTTGAGCTGGAGGCGATGAGACACCGTTTTCTAGAGTACCAAGCCCTGGACGCCGCAAGTCAATCCGCGTGGAGGCCGTTTAGAGACCTTTCGCCGGGAATGATGATGATCGCAGGCGTCTCAAAGGCCCTCTATAGGTTGACCGTATTCTGCGCTGCATGTGTCGTGCTCTACCAGTTTATTCAGCGCGGACTGTAGAAGATGGGCTCCCAAGTCTCACTGCGTTTGCTCATTGCGCCTTGATCTCGGTAAGGCCCAACTTTGCCCGCTGCGCGTTGACGTAACTGAGGCATGGACCGAGGTAGACCATGGACCTGTAGAGCGCCACTCCAGGAGGCTCCGCCCAGGTCTTTGGATTTTTCTCGTAGTAGCCATCCACCGCATCAACCAGCATGCCGCTCTTCAGTGAGATGGCCAGACTGCACTCACCTGCGCCGAGCGCGAGGGCTTGGCCGTCCGCATCCATCGGAAGCATTACAGACAGTTGGTCCCACATCCCCTGGACGTAGCCGTCCTTGGTCTGTCGAGACATCTCTTTCCACTTCGAGTAGTTGGCCACGAAGCCTGCGTCCGCATGGGCGCCACAGGTGATGACGGAAAGTAGCGACATTATGAAAAGTCGGCTCATCGAAATCACCTCAGACGACTGGATAGGCAGATCGAATTAGAAACCCTATAGCAGGCTCAGCGGATAGGCAGCACGTCCTTGCACTCGCTTCCGCGCAGCTTGGCGCGCCAGCAGCCAGGATGGTCAAAGGCCGCCTACCCATGGCTCAGGGCTATGCGCAGTAATCCGCGAACCTGACTTCCAGCCGCGCTCGGTCTGGCCG
Source organism: uncultured Alphaproteobacteria bacterium (assembly GCA_963786675.1). GTDB lineage: Bacteria > Pseudomonadota > Alphaproteobacteria > Rhizobiales > Hyphomicrobiaceae > JAGVSR01. The sequence continues at coordinate 459,107 of CAWAZY010000005.1, forward strand.
GTCTTCGGTCCGGGAGGGCAGGCGCAGGCGGGCGCCGTTGAGCGCCTTGAGCCCCTGTTCGAACATCGGCCCGTCGTTCATCGACAGCAACTGAGGGCTGATGTGGATCATGTAATCGGGATCGATGCCGATCAAATTGGCGTCGTAGGCGGCATGATGGAACTTTGACATCGGGATGCCGTTCGACACCACGGGTTGCCCGAGCGCCTCATCGGCATCGGGGATGATGTGCGCGGCGTCGAGGAGGCGGGGTTCCGGCAGCCCGGTGAAGGCGCAGCGCCCTGCGTAGGCGGTCAGGACGGCCTCCCTGAAGGTCGCTTGATGCAGACGCTGGCGCACTTGGCGCAGGCCGTAGCGGCGCTCTGGCGCCTCAGGGACGATCTGCGAGACGGCGGTGTGGACGGGGGCACCGAACGCCAGCCGGGCCTTGAGATCACGAGCGGACCACTCGGCGATATAGGTCGGCCAGATGGCGATCCAGCGCTGGGGAGCCACACCGAGGAAGTAGATGATGGGGACTTGAGCCTCCATGGCCTCCCGCATCCAGCGGTTTTCCCGGGCCTCTGGATCGTCCCCCATAAAGGCGTAGTCGATCAGCTCCTCACCTCGGGCGATCTGTTCATGGACCTCGCGCTGATCGTCGTACCAAATCTTCCGACCTTGGGTCGGGAAAACAGTCTTGACGCTCAGGAGGTGCCGCATGGCCGCGGGCTTAAAAATCCCGCGCTGAATGTTGGTGAGGGCGATCCGCTGTCCATCAACCACGAAGCCCGCGTAGAGCTGGTCGGAGGTAAAGGCGCCTCCCGCGCCCAATCGCTTGACGTGTTCCACAGCGGCCAATCGGAGCCGGTGGTCTTCGAGGTCCGCAGTCAAGAGACGACCCCTGAAGCCTTCAGCAAGACATAGCCGAGGCCAATCCAAAAGCCGACGGCCAGCACAGTCATCGCAATGTCGAGCCAGTCAACACGCCGCCATCGAGGCAACTTCGCCTGACGCTCACGCCAGCGCCGGTTCTCCTCCCCGATTTGTTCCCAATGGCCCATGGGAGCAATCCTATCACGGTCAATGGCGGACCCAAGCCTTACAGGCAATTGACTGACAAGGGTCACACAGCCAATCGAGCAGGTCGGCGATGTCGCTCTCCGTCAGGGCCTCCAGCAAGGCCTGAAAACCTTCAGGGTCCCCCTTCTGAATCCGGTGAAACTCGACTTCGGAGAGGTCATAGATGGCTTTTGCGGAAGCAAGTGTCACGCTCATGGGCGCATTATGCGGGGCGCCCTTCAGGCGGGGATAAACTATTCCGCCAGCCCGTTCGTGCACCGGTCGCGTAGCTGAATTTCAAACCCTCGTGCTGGTCTATGTGGTCCGCGACAGGAGAAACCAGTTGAGCTGCATCTTGCTGTCTTCCCCACGGAATTTCTCGAACAGGCCGACGTCCTGGCACCACTCACCGAAAGCAGTCATTTTCCAATGTCGTCAGCTGCATTCCTTGCGGAAGCCACCACAATCGACTGGATCAATGAGGTCTGCTGAGGGCCAGTCGCGGACCACTCGCGGGAGAAATTTCTACCGCGACGCCGCCTTGGAAAGATCGAGAGAACCCCGCGAACCTACCCGAGGCTCCGCTCACACAAACAGAAAACTGTCTCAAAGCGTTCGACGACGGACACTCATTTGATAAGCACCGCAGCTGTCCCGAGGCCCTTCGATATTTCGCCAAATGCGTTGGCGAGCCCCTTCCCGTCTTGCGGATTATAGAAATAGTCGTCTGACGAGGCGCAATTCTTCAGACGGTTTAAGGTTGAAGTACCAATGTCGTCGCTGAATGCCACCGTGATAATGTGAACCCCTTTTGCCTTCGCAGCTGTACACATGTCAGCGAGATTTTGTTCACCAGCCGAGTCTTCGAATGAACTGCCCGGTCCAAACGACTCCGTGGTTTGCTCACCGTCTGTGAGCAGAATTATGGTCTTCTCACCCGTGTTATAGTCGGCCCCTTCGACGAACGGCTCGTTGGGTGAGATTACGTGCCAACCAATCGACATTCCGGCTGAGATGTTTGTTCCCTCGTGGGGCGTCATCGCGTGCAGTTGGGCGATGACTGCGGAATGGTCAATTGTCAGTGGCTTTACAACCAGATTCCTCGACGAGAAGTTCGAACAATCGCTATACTCATTAGCGTCTATAGTGTCGTTGCTGTCCGTCCGACCCCATTTTGTTTCATCGTTAAACGTATCAGGAGTCGTGTCTTCTCGGACGTAGGGCCATTTACGGTCGTAGGTGCAATTGCTCCAGGTGACGCCTGTTGTCCCACCCAGAACGTATTGTCCCGGTAGCGACAAGTAGACGCCATCGGCGAAAGGTACGAGACCAATCTTGAGCGCAGGATTTGGCAGCCCGTTGGTCAGTCTCTCTATCATATCTATGGCGGCGTCGCGCATGGCTTGCCACCGTTCTTTACCGCCGCCTGCATCCGACGTCATGGAACTTGAGTAGTCGAGAACCAAGACAATCTCACCACTTGCCCCGGCACCCTTAGAGCGCGATACGACGGAAACATCAATGTGGTCGTAGCCCAAGACTTTCATAAGGGAGTTTTCGCTCGGCGCGCCCGCTGACACAGTAACAATACCATCTCCGTCAATATTGATATTTGGGGTGATGGTTCCGAATTCGACCGATATGTTCGAAGTGAAAACTCGGGCGCCGTGCGCGATCCGGCCTGTAACGTCAAGTCCGAGGGCGCTGCCAGCGGCAAGCGCTGCGGAGTCGGCAGCTGCCTGCAACCTACTTCGTAGACGTTCTGCCTTGGCGTAGTCGACGGCCAAACCGCCGGCAGCAAACAATGGCAGGAGACTGAGCGCAAAGACGATTGCTACCCCGCCGCGCTGGTCGCTGACCAGGGCGCGCCAAGCGCTGTTGAAATTTGGGAACATTTTTACTCCCGCGCGACCAATTAAATGCGCAGGATACGAAGGGAAGCTCAAATAAGTATTCTACTTGATCGAAACTTCGACGAAAAATGTAAACGATGTGTTAACGGCGGCTCTATTGCAGTCCGCGGGACGGATGAGGACTACGCAATCTTGTTCCGCTCCGGGTCAGAGGCGGGCTTGGGCGTCGTTCAGATGACGTTCGCACTGCCTCCGATACCGACCATCGGTGCCATGACCGGAGTACCAGCGACGCGATCGGTCCAGAGACCGACCGTCATGCCGCGCCGCGGCGAAACGTCGAAGAGGGCCATTATCGGACGTTGGCTTGCAGTTCGGACCGCATACCCGTGTGCCAGTTTTCTAAATTCGGGAACACCGATTTCCAGTTCGGCCGCACATAGGTTGCATTCGTCCCACAGCAGGCAAATTGATAGGCTGGACAGAGAAGTGGGATGGGTTCTGTAGTTAGCAGTCAACGCAGCCCCGGCCATCGCGGCGGTTCATCCGCGTGAGATCACATTCGGGGGCGGTTCAGTCTCAGGTCAGTCGTAAGTCATGGTCAGTATCCCGGAGTGGTCTGGCGCATGAACAACTATTCTTCAGCCAACTCCGGTGTTGGGCGGAGGTGCCGGGTGAGGCCGCAGCCGCACCGACGTTTCTCTCAAAGAGAGTGTTTTGCGCTTCACCGCGGAACGCTGCGCTCCGGCCCTGGCGGCTAAACTTGGCGATCATCGGCCGTGGCCGATGCAATTTCCCCCGCTGATACCATCGGCTCCAAGAGTGATGCAAAGGTCAGCCAGTTGATCGGCTTCGTCATGAAACATCCGACCCCCAGCCGTGCCGCGTCCTCGCGGGCACGCTCATCAAGCCGGGATGTGGCAACTGCGATCGGAAGGGGCCTGTACTTCTCCATGTGACGAATAAACGAGATGAGCCGGAACCCATCGACGTGCGGCATGACCAAGTCGATGATCGCAAGATCGCAATGGCGATTTTCGAGATATTCGAGCGCATCGGCACCGCTGTGCCTTACGACCGGATTCGCCATCTCCCGGCGCAGGACGGCCGCCGCGATTTCACAGAATGCGGCATCGTCATCCACGATCAGGCAGGTCTTGCCGCGCAAAAGACTTTTGCCAGGTATGGGACGAGGGTCAGTCATTTTATTTCGCTGCTGCTTCTGGCCCGCAAACGCATTCAATCAATTCACAAGCCGAACGGTTTTGTTGTAGTCAATGCCAACTGCCGCCGGCACGTCAGTCGCGTCATAGTCACTATTGAGGACAAGATTTGGCCCCGTGTAGAGCGTCAGGTTGCGGGCAACAATGGCTGTGTAGGCCGACTGATCGGCGACTGCCTCGTCCGAATCCACAACCAGCTCGCCGTTGGGAAGATAGATGGTGCCGGTAAGCACGCGCGCATCGTCGCTCAGAATGCCGAACAACTGCCCCTGCTCATTGGCCGGGTCCTGATAGAACGAGCAGGCGGGCCAATTCGCCATCGGCCGGCGCCGTCAAGTGGATGGAGGTGTATGATCCGAAGTAGAACGACGAGCCCTCGCCCGTGAAATAGAACCCGACGTGCGATCCCATCAGCCTTGCGTCGCCATCGACAAACAGCGGCCCATCCTTGATGACGTAGACGCCAGGCGCCAGCTCCACATCAAACCCACTGCCGATTGCCAGTCCGCCGCAATAGACGCCGGGCTTCAAGACAACGCTTTGGCGCGCTTGGCCTACGGGCGGCGGGCTTGAACGGTCCTTGTCCTTGCCACTTTGTTCGCCCGCCGTGTCACTCTTGATAAGCTTCCCGATACCTTCGCTCGTCGTCGACGACACCCCGGTCGCGACCCCGTAGGACAAGCCGGTCTCATCACACATGGACGATGAGGGTGCGGGACGGCCGGCCAGCGGGTCAGGCAAGACAGGACAATCTCTTGTGAGCGATGGCTTCACATCACCTGCGCCCCCGCCAGCGGAGCAAACGAGGCCGGCGCTGAGCTGGCCGCCGCCAGCCACAGAAATGGCCTTGGAGGCTTTCGAATTCGCGTAGACCGCGCAATCGACGCCCGTCAGCAGCGAATTATTGTTCAACTCGATCGCATTGTTGTCATCTTCATTCAAGGTGAGAACGCACAACGGAAGCTGCCCAACGACTTGTGCGGTCGCGGTTACATTCAAACCCGAGTTGACAAACGGTGTCTGGAAGTAGGTTTCCGGCGCGTACGTCAGGGTTAGAGCCACGCGCCGTACAGCCATATTCACCGATATGCTCGCCGTCACATCGGCGATACTTTTATCCGCGTAGGACTTGATGTAAGTCTCGGCAAGCGCTTTGACCGATGCCTCATCTGACTGCGCAACCGAAATCGACCGCGCACTCAGCACTGCGGTTGCATCAGCGAGCGATTGCATTTTGCTCTTGAAGCTCGACAAGCGCAGAAAATCGATAGTTCCACCGATTAGAAGAAGAATTACGGCAGACATGAAGCCGAAGAGAATTGCCGTGCTGCCGCTTTGGCACCGCGCAAACGCCTTCGCAATTGGTCTCCCGACAATCATCAAACACACTTGAGCAGCATAGCCATCAGCAAGATAGTATGCGTACAGATCCTTCAAAAGCGCAGCCGTGTTTCTAGCAATTTGTATAAATTCATCATGCTCGTCAATCGAGCGCCGGGATGTCGCTTAAGGAAGACTTACGCCCCGCCCATCATAGATTTCTTGTCGGGAAATTTGGCCGCAATCACTGTGGTCGTTACCAAAACGTTGCACCGCCGTCCAAAATGAAACGCCCGATCAGCCAGGATAATTGGGCAAACGAATTTTAATTGAACTTCGGCAGGATGGCGAAAGGCGCCCCCCTGATTGTGCCGCAATTATATTTGCTAGAACCCGTTGAGAAAGCCGTGCGTCCATGAAAGTGCTCATCGTAGATGACGATCCCATCGTCAGCATTGTTCTCGCAACCATCCTGCAGAAGCATGGCCTCACGGAAATTCTTACTGCGGAGAATGGCGACAAGGCAGAGCGGCTTCTTCTTGCCGAAGGCGAACACGACATCGGACTGATGTTCTTAGATCTCAATATGCCGAAAAGAAACGGCATTGAGTTCATTTCCTTTCTATCCGGTCGGCCTTCCGCGCCGAGGATCGTGTTCGTCACCGGCGCTCATCAAACCATCGTCAAGGGCGCGGAAGCGCTGGCCAGTGCGAACCAGCTGCACGTCATCGGCACGCTACGCAAGCCGATCGAGCATCTTCAGGTTTCAGAAATCATCCGCCTGGCCCAATCGAGTCGTGACGCCACAAGCCAGAAGGCTGCGTGCTAGTCCGACAGCGGTGCGCTCGAAGAGAAACGCCGCGGATCCCGATATCATCCAATAAGCGAGCGAGCTAGGTCATCTAGAAAATGCGGGTTCAATTCAGCTCCATAAAGACCCGCCTGATTGCAGCCATCCTAAGCTGCATTCTCGTCGCCGTGCTCCTCACGGTCGGCGCTGTCAGCTGGCGCGACGCGCAGACCTTTGCGAAACAGAAGACGAGCGAACTCACCGCGACGGCGTCGGTTTTGTCGATGTCAGTGGCCAAGGCCGTCGCCGAGGACCGCAGAGAGGAAATTCGCCAACGGCTCACGGTCCTGGCACGGCTGGAAGACGTGGACATCCTGCGCGTCTTCAACCTGGACGCCGCCCTCATTGCCGAAATCGGAACCAAGGTCATTCTCAATGCCCAGGAGATCCTGCAGACCGGCCTCGAGGCCAAAGAGGATCTGAGCACCTGGGACGTCCTCACCGGCTCGACCCTCAGCATCAATGTGCCCATTATCTATGGCGGGACAGACTATGGCCGCTTGAACCTCATCGCATCGACCGGTTCGCTGAAGGAGCGCCTGCGCGCGAACCTTTACATCGCCGCGCTCATTGCCGTTGTCGCGATCACCTTCGCCGGCGCATTCGCGATCTGGGTGCAGCAGTCGATCAGTTCCCCGGTCCAGTCCTTGACCAACGCAATGAGCGCGATCAAGGATTCGCATGACTTCACCTCGCGCATTCCAGTCGCCCGCAGTGACGAGATCGGCACGCTGGCAAAAGCCTTCAATGCGCTGCTCGAAAACATTTCCGAGCGCGACAGACGCCTTCTCGAACACCAGTCTGTCCTTGAGGACCGGGTCCGCGAGCGCACGGCTGAGTTGCGGATCGCCAAGGATCAAGCCGAGAGCGCCAACATCGCCAAATCGGAGTTTCTGGCCACGATGAGCCATGAAATACGCACACCCATGAACGGTGTGCTGGTCATGGCCGAATTGCTCGCGGCTAGTGAACTCAACCCCCGCCAAACGCGGCTGGCAAGCGTCATCGCGCGCTCGGGACAAAGCCTGCTGGCCATCATCAACGACATTCTGGATCTTTCAAAAATTGAGGCAGGGCACCTGGAACTTGAAGCCACGCGCTTCTCGGTCGACGAACTCGTCGATGACGTTCTCCAGCTGTATTGGGACAAGGCCTACGACAAGGGTATCGGGCTCGCAGCTTCAGTTCACCCGGCAGTTCCGCCGATGCTGATCGGCAATTCAACGCGTCTCACGCAGGTCCTGAGCAACCTCGTCAACAACGCCATCAAATTCACGTCGGAAGGCCAAGTCGTCGTGTCAGTGACGGCGCGCGACCGCGGGCCGCAAAGCCTGCGTCTGCAGATCGCCGTGGCTGACACCGGAATCGGCATTCCCAAAAATAAGCAAGCCTCGATCTTCGAGCGCTTCACGCAGGCCGATCAGTCCACGACGCGCAAGTATGGCGGTACAGGTCTGGGGCTTACGATATGCCGCCGGCTGGCGGCCGCCATGAACGGCGAGATCCGGGTGCACAGCCGGGAATCGGTGGGCACTGTGTTTCTCGCAGCCGTCGATCTCACGCACGACCTGGAAGCGGACGCCGCTACAAGCGTACCGCGGCCGGCACATGTTCTCTGCAACGACATTACAGGCGATGCCGCATCCCGCTGGGCACTCCAGCGCTTCATGCGGAATTCGCGGCCGGCCATTCCCGGATTGCAAACGCAAAGCGAAGCGCCATTGTTATCAGTGCGCAACCGCCAGCCGGACGAAGAAGTCGCAGGCAAGGTGATCATGGTCGCCGATATCGGCGACAGCCGCATTGACCGGCTTCGCGCAACTGATGAGATCGCCGGCGTGCTATGCCGCCCAGCGACTCCTCTGTCTATCCGCCGCGCCGTTGAGGAAGCATTGCTCGGCACAAATTCCCGCGATCACGCAAAGAAGCTTAGCGCCTCAGCTGCAGACGCGGCATTCGCCGGCGCCACAATTCTCGTTGCCGATGACAGCCCGGTCAATCGCGAAGTCATCATGGAAGCGTTCGGCCGGATGGGTGTCAAGCTGGACACGGCTGCCAACGGCCGCGAGGCGCTGGCGCGCTATGACAGCCGCAGCTACGACCTGATCCTGATGGACTGCAGCATGCCGGAGATCGATGGTTTCGAGGCCACCGGAGAGATCCGCCGCAGGGAGCGCGAGACCGGACGCAAGAGAACGCCGATTGTCGCCATGACAGCCCATGTTGCCGGAGGCATCCACGATCAATGGCGGCAATCGGGAATGGACGGCTATCTGGCCAAACCCTACACGCTTTCCGCGCTGTCGGACTGCCTTGCCAAGTGGCTTCAACGCCCGCATCTGGGCGCCGAAGTTTCTGAGCCCGATGGGCCGGCAGTCTCTCCAAGCGGCACCTCGGAAATCGCCACTCCGGTCGACAACGAGGATCTCGTTGATGGATCCGCCCTGGACATGCTGCGAGAAATCCAGGGCGATGAGTTGGTGCTCCGCGTCCTCGGCCTCTATGCTGACAATGCGCCCGACGCAATGCGCACTCTCGAGCTCTTGGCCGCGGATGAAGGCGCGGATCTCTTTCAGATCGCCAGCGCTGCGCACGCCTTGAAGTCTCTAAGCCTGAGCATCGGAGCCACTCGCGTCTCCAAGTTGTGTGAAGAGCTCGAGTTCGGATGCAATCAAGGAACCTGCACGGACCCGGCTTCCGCGGCCAAGCACATTTCGCTGGCTCTGGAGAAGACGCTCGACGTCGTGCCACGAGCGACCATCACCGAGCCGAAGCGCCATTCGGCCTAGTCGCATCGGAAAGTCACAACGGCCGGTCGCGGAAATCAGAGAGCTTCTTCAATGACATAGGTGTTCGCAGTTTCATTCTTTCCGGCGCGCCATGCACGTGATCCATGCCGTTGTCGTCGAGCCATTATCCGGATTGTAGGCAATATGCGGACGCAATCTCGTCCGCTCCAACAGTCGTCGTCAGGACAGCTCCGGGTCAAAAGTGCGGGTTACGAGTGCGCGGTTCACCCGTCGCAATAGGTCAATAAGCCGTCGTCAGTCGAAGAAATCCGCGTCGGTCGGGATGCGGCGCAGCATTCCTCGTGGCAACCTGCGTTGATTTTCGATGCGCGGAGAGCACAGGCTGTCTGATGATCCGCCTCTGGCTTGTGGCGCTTTTGGCCCCAAGCCGAACTCAACCGCTAGGCAGCTTATGGAAGACCAGCGGACAATCACTCTGGCCCAAAAACGTCCCCCTACCCCAGAATGAGTGTCTACATGCAGAGCTGAACGACACCCTCCATGCCGACATGAACACACCTCCACGTGGACGATATTTTTCTACGCCACAAGACGCCATGTCGGCAGACACGCACTTCGTCATGCCGACATGGCTCGATCTCGACACCTCTCCATTCTGACATGTCGCATGATTTGGTTGTCGTCATGCGCACATGCCGTCACCCCGCGATGTAGAACTGGCGGCATACATTCACGTGGGCATGTCGCGCTATCCACAGGCCGACATGTCTAGGTATTGCCATCTCGACAACCAGACATCCACACACGTGCACACCACCACGTGCAGGCATGCCACACACCCCACATGCGTTTTTGTCGGGTTGTCTTCACGTCTCAGTGTCGACGTGACAGCCTGTCGACATGAAAACAATCGCCGTGCTTTCCCAAAAGGGTGGTTCAGGAAAAACCACGCTGTCGATTAATCTTGCCATTGCGGCCACACAGGCCCGCAATCAGGTCGTTCTAATCGATCTCGATCCGCAGCAAAGTGCGGTGCGCTGGTCGCGCCTCAGAACGGACGAAGACCCAGTGATCATCAGTGGGCATGCCCAACCTGACGCAATTGATCGACCAGGCGCGCGGGGGAGGGGCCGACCTCGTGATCATCGACACCGCACCGAAATCGGAGAGCGCGTCTTTGGCCGCCGCGAAACTGGCCGATCTCATTCTCATTCCCTGCCAGCCATCGAACCTCGATCTCGATGCGGTTGCCGACACGGTCAACATCGCAAAGCTGGCCAAGACGCCGGCTGCTTTTGTGCTCAATGGCTGTAAGGCCGCGAGTTCGCTGACCGAGATGGCGGCCGATGCATTGGGTGACTACGGGCTGCCGCTAGCCCCGCCGCGCATCGGGAACCGCGTTGCCTTCATCAAGTCACTGACCCAAGGGCAGGGGGTCACTGAGTACGAACCCAAGGGGCCGTCTGCCAAAGAAATCCGCGCCCTCTACACCTACACAACCAGAAAGGAAGACATGTAGACATGTCCACAAAGCCAAATCCCCTCCGCCAAGCCATGCTCGGCGTCCAACACGCCGACACAGCCAAAGTCGCCAGTATTGTCACCGTGGTCCCGCCGGCACCGGCCGCGCCACCCACTCCAAAAATGCCAATCGCCCCATCCCGCATCGGCAAGCGCAGCGTCTCGGGTCACGTCGAACCGGAAGTGCTCAAGCAGCTCCGCCGTCTGGCCGTGGACCTCGAACGGTCGCATCAGAGCCTGCTCAGCGAAGCGCTGAACGATCTCTTCCGCAAATACAATGTGAGCGCGATTGCCTGACCCAGTCAGCCCGTCCCGCCGACAGGGCAGGGGACGGGGACCACCAACCATGGAGAAGCGAATGAACGCCTAGACAGATGAACACACCCCGCACCACCCTGCTTGCCCGCGAAGACTTCGCCAAACTGTCGCTCGCTGAAAAGAACGGTTACCTCCAGAACGTCGCCCAGCTTCTGGCTGCCGCGCGCAACGAACCGGCTCCCCAGCCCCTCGACAAAGATGCTCTGTCCCGTCTGCGCCGCTTTTATCTACGCCGACGCTTGTCCGACTTGGGACTGGAAGAGCTCGAAGACCCCGTCTCCGCCGAACCATGCAGCGCTTCGGCGAGACCGTGCATCTCGGTGAGGTCCGCGCAGCCATTGCCCATGAGACGCCCTCTTCTCCAGAACCAACCTACCGGGAACCGCCGCCCGATGACGCGCAACTCATGTTCTTTGTCCCAACGGTGCACGACGCGCCCCTGAAGGACGACATCAATCTGATGGATATTGCGCCATTTTCTCTGTCGAAGAACATTCGGCAGGGGATCATCCGCTATGAGTTAAAGGACGCCATCATCACTATCGAAGGCGGCGCCGAAGTGGGCCTCGTGACCGCCTATGACTATGACATTTTCATTCACATGGTGACCCACCTAGCGGCCACCATGCGCGAGTACCGCTTGGCGGAGAAGCGCGGACTTCGGCCGTCGCTGCCGCCGCGTACCTACCGGCCAAGCGCAGCGGAGATCTTGAAGTTCTGCCGGCGCGACCAGGGTGGGCGCCAGTATGAACAGCTCGAAGGGTCGCTCGATCGCCTCCAGGCTACCCGGTACAAGATCACCAACTTGACCCACAACAACACGCGCCGCGCCTCGGAAGCCTTTCCACTCATTGGCCGCTACAAGGTCGTGTCCCGAACCCAGCGCAACAAAATCGACCAAGTCGAAATCGACATACCCGACTGGGTCTACAAAGGCGTCGTCACACCCGATGAGGCGCCCAGTATCCTGACCCTGAACACCAACTACTTCCTGATCAGCCGACCCCATCGCGCGCTTCATCTACCGCCTTGCGCGCAAGGCCACCGGTACCAACGGCATCGCCGACTACGGACTGGAGAACCCTCTACGCCAGATCTGGATCCTCAATGCCGTTCGCGAAGTTCCGCGACACCATCCACGAGGTCGTCAAGGCAGCCCAGGTGGATCCGCTCCCCGACTACGACCTTGAACTTCTGCCCACGAAATCCGGCGAAAAGCTGCGCATGACAGACCGCAGACGCCGGCTTGGCGCGAAGACCGAAACCTAGCATGGACAAAATCCCGTCGATCATTCTGTCCATTTCGGTCCGCAGCCAGGGCAGGGGAGGGCAGCGGCGGTCGACAGGACCCCAACGTGTCGGGACAAAAAACCGTCGATCATTCTGTCCAATTCGTGAGCAGCCCAAGTTGGGAGACATCTGGTCTCGGGCGTGCTGGACAAAATCCCGTCGAACATTCTGTCCAGCGGCTCGCATGGACAAAACGCCGTCGATCACTCCGCCGTTTCTGGACAAAAATCACGTGCGACGAGGCAACAGACCTCTCGAGACAGTTATCCCCAGGGCGACCTCAGGGATTTGTCCAAACCGTCGATCAGTCCAGTTGGACCGTCGAACATTCCGGCAAACCCGTCGATCATTCTGTCCACCGCCGTCGATCAATCTGTCCCAGCCGTCGATCAGTCCAAAAAACTGTGGCAAGTCACTGAACGGATGAACGATCTCCAACGAGAAACTGGTCTTAAAACTCTCTCTTCTTGAAACCTGTAAAACAGAAAAAACGCCTGCGGCTTCTGACAATGATTATTTTGTGTCAGAGGAGCGACATGCCCCATCCCATAGTCCATAGGTTGAACAAAAAGTTGCACGGGCACTCTGTGCAATGCAAGCTTCAGGCGGTATCCTTTGATAACGGAGGGCTGATTAAAGGATCGCTGACTTAGGTGCGGCTCCTCGACGAAGGCCCTCAGCCGCTATCGAACGCGATACGTTCCACGCGTTCCACAACTTCGCATAATCTCGATTATGTAAAGTGAGCAACCATTCCAAAGTTGCTCGACTACCAACGGCTGTCTACGGTGCATCGACGACCAATTTATGCTCAGCATCGTGCAAGCAACGATTGCCAGCGGCCGCTCAGTTCATGAAACAGTCTGTGGCATCGATGATCTGGTTGATCTTTGTGTACTCAATGCCGCGCCTGCATTTGAACCATGGACTCAGTCGGTCGACATACTGACGTGCCTGCTCAAGATCAACGCGCTGTCCACCAACAGCCTGTTCTATTCCACGCCCGCTGATTTCATAATGGACGATCGCACGGAGGACTGCATGTTGGTCGTCGATCAGCCACAGCGGACCCATGCTTTGATGAACCCTTTGTCGGATCTCGCTTGTCCGTTCATAGACCTTACCGGCATCTCCCTTAAGAGCGTCGGGTAGCAATGACGTCATTTCGAAGAACGCAGCTTGCGCAGTATGTCCATTTTCTCCAATAACGTCGCTGGCCCGGCGAATGGCATCGATAGGTGTCATACCACCCAGTTCGCGGCACGGCGCATAGCCATCGCAACCAAGATTGATGGCCGAGATTCCGGCTCGACCCAAGTCGTACCCGCTCCAGTCATCATAGACTTCTGGCAGCCCGTGATCCTCCACTAGGCGCCGCCCGCGCAGCGCTGCTGTTGATTTGGGATTGTGATAGTAGGCATGGCCGTAGAGTTCGACCGCTAAGAGCCGATCTTTCTCCGACCGCAACAGACGTTTCATTTCATGGATACATGCAGCCTGCCCCTCCTTCTGACTGAGGCGATGGTGGCAGAACGCGGCAATTGTCGAATAGAACTCCCCAGACTTTCGTGCGCAACATGATGTCTGCTGGCAAAGCTGCGCTGCCCGTGTTGAAAGCGCTCAAGAGCGCAAGATTGTTCTGGTTGAACGTCTCGGCATCGCCACGCAACATGGGTTCATACAAAATCGGATAGAGACACCAGTAGATGTCCATCTGGGATTTCAGCCGCTTCGGCGTAACATTGTAGGTTGCCGCCAGCGTCGTCCAATGTGCGTGCAGGCGGTCAGGAGCGGTCAGCGTTTCCCGCTTGTAACGCTTCCGTGCCTGTTCCAACTGCTCAAGATCAGCGGCCGACAAGCAGACGCGACCATCCGGTCCTTTCGCCGCTTTAAGCGCAGATTTTATCCCTAAAAACAGCTCCTCACTCATCAAAGTCGCCGGCAGCTGCCCTTGCGGAAACAGCGTGGCCCGAACCTTCGTATAATTCGTGTCACGAAGCGGTTGATAGCGGCTCCGCCGGCCTTTGCCATAGCCATTGGCGTCGGCAATCTTATCGAGCAGGGCTTCAATCACACTTTCAAGACTTGAACGTTGCATGGGGGAAACCCGATGATTCTTGTTGCGTGAGCCTGTATCGCAACTGATTCGCCCACCTTTTGCCAAATCGAATTTGATGTCGGCAGATGTCATCGCGCGACCGCCAAGTGTCCGCGATGGCTGCTGAACTTTGCCACAATTCAGTCTGCAGTGACCTCTGTTGCCGCTGCTGACAAGCGCTTCACTCTCCTCTTCGTCTCAGCACGTAAGAAGGAGGCTCACCATGGTTCCCACCAGCGTCCAGTCCCCCCTCAGCTCGCTCCTCGACTCCAAAACGGCAGCAGCATTCCTCGGGCTATCCATCCCCACACTTGAGCGCATGCGCTGCAATGGATCGGGCCCGCCCTTTATCCGTCTCGGCAAAGGCAAGCGCGCGCGCATCGCCTACCGGCTGTCGGACCTAGAAGCATGGCTTGCGGACAACACGTTCCGCTCCACCGCTGAATACCAGACCCGCCAGTAGGTCCACTCAACCCATCGATCGCACAGAATTCCGTGGGAGCTCACCATGAACACGATCTCGCACGTCACAAGAGCCCTGCACCGCCGACAACTGCACAAGCAAAGCACGCTCGCCGTGAGCGAAGCCATGCTTGAAGGGGCCCGCCAAATGCCCGCCGGGCGCTTGCGCCGCTTTCTCGCCAAGAAGGCGCAGCGGACCGAAGCCTGTGGCGTCACCGCCTATCACCGTCTGGTTTCAAAGCCCGGTGAGGCAAGCTTCGTGGCCAGCACCAACAAGCGCGCGTGTGGCAATCGATTTTGCATCAGCTGTGAATCGAAGCGTGCCAACGCGTTGGCTCAGGACACCATCGAGCTCTTCGATTACGTCTGGCAGCTGACCCCGGGCGCTCGCGTGCTCATGCTCACCCTGACATCGCGCAATCGGCCGCTTGATCAGACCCGCGCGATGCTGCTCAATCACCAGAAGGCGCTCAAGACCTTCTGGTCCTTTCAGCGCCTGCAGACCGCAACGCTTGGTCATTTCACAAATATCGAGGTCGATTTCGAGAAGAAACGCGGGCCGATCACCGCGCATGTCCACTCCCATTCGCTTGTCGTCGTGGAAGGCGGCGCGCTCTCCGACCACCGCTACATCCGCCAGGCCGAATACGTGGCGCTGTGGCAGCGCGCGCTCAAGGTTTCCTACAAGCCGATTGTCGATGTCCGGGCCATCAAAAGCCGCGACGGGTTCTCGACGGACCCGAGTTCGATCCGGGGCGCGGTCCGCGAGACCTGCAAATACTGCCTCGATACCCAAGGCTTCATCGAGCACGAGAACGGTCAGCTGCGCGTGAAGCCCGTGGTCGCGGTGGCTTTTGCGCTGGCCGTCCATCGCCGGCGCCTGACCTCAATGGACCGGATTTTCAACGACGCCAAGAAGCTGCGCGCGAAACACCGCCGAGCTGAAGCGCATCCCCATTCGGGAGACTGATCCCGAGACCCGATCCGGCGCAGGCCGGATGTTCGCCAGCAAACAGGAGCAACACACATGCTGATTTTGAAAGCGAAGTTCATAAACATCGGCCGGTTTGAGCGGGTCGACCCCGCCACCGGCGTCACGCGGGTCGACAAATCGTATCGCGTGCACTTGGCCCACGCCGACGGAACGATCACGGGCGAGACCATCTATTTCCCGCGCACCTTCGATGGACCGCCCTACCAGGAGCCGGACCTCGTCCCGAACGAAACCTACGCGTTCCCGGTCAGTATCCGGCCCACCAAGGACGGCAAGAAGGTGTCCTACACGGCACGACCGGACCTGATGCCGAAGATCGCCAACTAACGCATGCAGCCCGGCGCGGTGGACGCATCGCGCCGGTCCCAGCTCCCACCCGCTCACCCGATCAAAGAGGACTCCATGTCAACCGATCCCACACGCAACACCCTGCAGCAGGAGCATCTCGCCGACCTGCT
Organism: uncultured Alphaproteobacteria bacterium; assembly: GCA_963786675.1. GTDB lineage: Bacteria > Pseudomonadota > Alphaproteobacteria > Rhizobiales > Hyphomicrobiaceae > JAGVSR01. Next base: position 475,285 of record CAWAZY010000005.1, read on the forward strand.
CAACGAAGACATCACGGTCGATCCGCCGGTTGAAAATTCCTGGCCCGAACCGCCGGCGCTGCCTGTGCCGGTGGATCCGGCCACCGAACAGGCGGCTTTCGTCGAACTGCTGACCCTGATGGCCGCCACCGATGACAGCGACGGCGACACCCTCATCACCGCGCTCTCTGCCGATGCGTTCGGCGAAGAGAGCTTTACGCCGCTAGCCAGCGATCTCGACCCCACCAACCCGGAGGACCTGTCATGAACGAACGCCAAACCAACCTCAAACCGTCGTCGCTCCCCAATCCCCCAGCCCCATCGCCCTATGCGATCCGCATGCCCGGCCAGTTCCTCTATCCCAAGGGGTATGTGTTCCTGCAGCTGGAACGAGTGATCCATCGGCATCTTTATCGAAACTGCATTCCGTCGCTGATGGAAAGCGCAGACCGGTATCTGCTGATTGCCGGCGAAACGGGCTCTGCAAAAACCGCGACATCCTGTGACGCGGCGCTGCGCTTTGGCTGGGCCGTGGCAATCCTGCCGGCGGCTGAACTGGCGAGCGAACATGAAGGCGGCGCAACGACCGTCCTTACCGGCTTCTTCGCCGCCGTCGTTGCGTCATCGGCTGCAACCCGGCTCCGTCACATGGCGATCATCGACGACATGGAACTGTCCATCCTCGGCGCCGATGACAAGATGGGCCGGACCATCAACTCACCGCTGTTGACGGGCGAGTTTCAGCGGCTGGCGGATCGTCCTAAGGCGTACCGCAACTATGACGGATCGATCATTCCGGTGATCTTCACCGGCAATGATTTCTCGCGGATCCGATCGAGCCTGCTGCGCAACTGCCGCACCATGAGCTACGTCCATAAACTCAGCCTGCAGGACAAGGTCGAATTCGCCTTCCACCAGTTGCGACCCCGCACCCGCGAAGACCTCCAGCTCACTGAAAAGCTCGTGCGCACCTACCGGCGCGAGCCGATCACGTTCTGGGCGGCACTGGCCAGTGACCTCAAGGCTAGCCAGCTCGACCGCCTGATCGACCAGGGCATCACCGACCCAGCCAAGGCCGAAGGTGTGCTCAGCCAACACCGGCCGATCGAGCCCGACGTGGTCTGGAAGCTCGCCAAGGCCCGCGCCCAAAGAACCCAGCGGTCCTTCCTCTAGTTCCAGGTCGCCAAATTCAGGAGCACGCCCCATGCCACCCGTCGTCAATCTCAAAACAACCACCATCCCGCGCACGGTGATGCGGGCCACGATCCTCGGCGATCTGATGGCCAACTTCGGCCTGCCATCCGACGTCATACGCCTGGCCCAGCAGGGCTATGCTAGCGGCGATATCGTCGGCATCACGATCTATGGGCTGGACTACGCCGGTCACGCCCAGGATGAAGCCAAACTCTGGTTCAAACAGCTCGTCACCGATGACCAAGTGTCCGTCGATGTCTCCGGCGGGCGCAGCATGATCGAAGCGCTGGAGTCTGAAGTTCGCCCATGCGGTCGCCTATTCGGTGGCCACCATGAAGCGCAAGGGCCTGCGCATCGAGTACGTCTATCACTTCGCAGCGGGCCGTGACCACATGATGAGTCGGTACGGTCTGTCGCCAGCATACAGGTCGCCCTACGCACACGGCTATGCACCCCGTCAGGTGTTCTCGGTGCAGCCGGGGCGCGATGCCGGGATCACCTACAGCCATGCCACCGCCCGGCGCATCGGGTGAACCATGGCGATATGGGACACTCTTGCGCGCACCTTCACATCATGCCGGATCGGGCCTCGCGCCCGGTCCGTTCCCGTGCCGGGCCGCCTGACACCGACGCCGCTGTTCGATCCGGCATCGCCAGTACCGCTTCCGGATGCGCTGGCTGTTGCCCGGGCCGAGTGGCGGACCATCCAGCGTTCAGACCCGTCCGCTACCCCATCCGCTCATATTGCCACCCTGCAACGCATCAACGCCGAAGCCGATTGCCAGATTCGGGCACTCGAAGCCGAACTCAACCGCCTGACCCGGCAAGAGACATGAGCCGATGACCGAACCGAATGCCCATGAGCTGCGCCTGATGAAAGCGCTGCGCGACAGCTATACGCAAAAGCAGGACCGCATTGCGCGTCTCTCGGCGCTGGTTGCTGCCGCCCGCGAAGTGGCTGAGGCTCGGCGCATGGCGTTTGAACACCGCATCTGCTTTGCCAGTGATCCCGACAGGCTCGCGGCCCTGATCGCCTTTGCCAGAACGCAACCGCCCGACCGCCAGCACCGCATCAACTGGGCCTATGAGAACTTGCTGCAGAACATCGCCGATCCGATCATTCCCGGCGCTCGCCCCCTGAAGATAAATTTCCAGGCGCTGGCAACCGAAGCCCGGCCCTATCTTCACGATGA
>CAWAZY010000006.1:0-222971 GCA_963786675.1 uncultured Alphaproteobacteria bacterium
AACCGGCTCCAGGCGTGCGCCGCCATGACTTCGAAATGCGTCAGCGTCGGCGGTTGCATCAGCCGCCAATCGACATCGTCCTCGACCATTCTGCCCCCACTGCCACAGCCTGCGGTCCGCTGTCGCGGCCATGCGACCGCGGACGAAGCTAGATGGGCGCTACAGCACGCCTTTCGGGCGACAACAAGGATTTCCCGGTTGAGAGCCTTAGGAGCAGCAATTCTGCTCCCGCAACCGCCTCATCGGGCCGCGACATCACCTGCGACGCACGGCCCGTCCCCCCCTGGAGCAACGTGCTATAAGCAACGTGGCCTCGCACATGTCTCTTCTAACGGGATACCGATTGCGAGAACTGACATGGACGTCGCCATCTGGCTCATCATTGCCCATCCATCCGCCGACAATGTCCCGCCGACCAAAAGCTGAAACCCCGGTAAATCGCAGCCAACCGCAGCCTGCACAGAAGCGAGGAGCAGCGCGGCCGCCGAATTCGACCCAACGGTTCCAAGGTCTGGGCGTCGGTGGACGTGCCCGATCTGGGCGTGCTCAGCCGCGCCGCCCCGCGGCGTGCGGCGGATATCGTTTTTCAGCACTTTTGCGAACCGCACCGCTCCGAGCGCCGCGAGGCCGGCCATACGTTTCTGGTGCGCCGCGCCCGGCGCCATCTGGCCATGGCACGAACGATGGCGGTGCCGTCGGTCGATGGGCCCATTCCCGTCCACGTCTTCGAGCCCGTCGATCAGCCCGTGCGCGCCAACGTTCTGGTGGCCCACGGCTGGACAGCCGAAGCCTCGTTCATGACGTTATTCGGCGAGCGTCTGCGCCATGTCGGATTTCGCGCCATCCTGATGGACGCGCCCGCGCATGGGCACTGCCCCCGGCGCAAATCGAGCATGATCGACTACACGGAAGCCGTACTCAACGTGGCAGCGGCCTTCGCGCCGGTTCCCCACATCATCGCTCACTCGATGGGCTGCCTCGCCGCGCTGCATGCGGGTGCCGGCGGACCACCCTTTCACCAGCGCGCGGATTTTAAACGCTATGTTCTGATTTCTCCGCCCAACCGGTTGTCAGCGATCACGCGCGAGTTTGCCAATGCGCGCAACCTCACCGATCAAGCGCGCAGGGCGTTCGAACGCAGGCTGGAGCGCGTCGCGCATCGCAGCCTGTCAACTTTCACCAGCGCCGATCTGCTGCGCGCATCCGGCGGGACAGCAATCTTGCTTCATGCCCGGGACGACACCGAAGTGCCAATATTCCATTCAGAGGAGATTGCGGCCTCGGTGCCCGGCACAAAGACCCAGCTCTTCGACGGAATGGGCCACCGCAAGATCCTTTCCTCACCGCAGGTTGTGCGCGCCGCCTTGAATTTTCTGATGGAAACCTGAAGCGGCCGGCTGCGTATCTACGGGGGCTCGCGAATCCGTGCCAGCACCGCTATATGAAGGCCGAGCCAAACGGGGCAGCGCCCCCAACCCATTCCAGGACACGCCATGACAGCCGCTAAGCACGCCAAGGTGATCATTCTGGGCTCAGGCCCCGCCGGCTACACCGCTGCGATCTACGCCGCGCGCGCCATGTTGAACCCCGTGATGATCCAAGGCATCCAGCCCGGCGGTCAGCTGACCATCACCACCGACGTGGAAAATTATCCCGGGTTCGCCGATGTGATCCAAGGGCCGTGGCTCATGGAGCAGATGCGCGCTCAAGCCGAGCATGTCGGTACCGAAATCGTGATGGATCACATCGTAAAGGTCGATCTGCAGACGCGTCCCTTCAAGCTGGAAGGTGACAGCGGCGATACCTATACGTGCGATACACTCATCATCTGCACCGGCGCGCAGGCGCGCTGGCTCGGCCTCCCTTCGGAGGAGGCCTTCCAAGGTTTCGGCGTTTCCGCTTGTGCAACCTGCGACGGCTTTTTCTACAAGGGTAAGGAAGTCGTGGTGGTCGGCGGCGGCAACACCGCGGTCGAGGAGGCACTGTTCCTGACCAACTTCGCCAGCCGCGTTACGGTCGTGCACCGCCGCGACAGCTTCCGCGCGGAAAAGATCCTGCAGGAGCGCCTGTTCAAGCACCCGAAGATCGAAGTCATCTGGGACAGCGCGATCGAGGAAATCACCGGCACCGCCGATCCCAAGACCGTCACTGGCATACGCTTGAAGAACGTCAAGACGGGCGCGTTCACCCAACGCAAGGCGGACGGTGTCTTCATCGCCATTGGCCACGCGCCGGCGACGGCTCTCTTCAAGGGCCAGCTCGACATGACACCGGGCGGGTACCTCATCACAAAGCCCGATTCCACCGCGACAGCCATCCCGGGCGTATTCGCCGCCGGCGATGTCAAGGACGAGATCTATCGCCAGGCCGTCACGGCGGCCGGCATGGGCTGCATGGCAGCCCTTGAAGCTGAGCGCTTCCTGGCCCAATCGGAAAGCCACGCGGTGGCGGCGGAGTAACTTTCTTTCCAATCGGCCGCTGTTAGACCGCAATCAGGTGTGGAACTCTACGACCCAGGACCTAGCCTCGCGGGCAACGATTGCCTGCGAACCCCAACAGCGAGGTGATGTCATGAAAGCTGCAATTTCCTTGATCGGCGCCGGAGCACTGGTCTTGTCGCTCGGAACGGCAGCGCAGACCGGCCATGATGATGAGCCTTATCAGCGCGTATACCGCGGCGACCCCGGCGGCGTGGTCGAAACCCTATACGCTCATGGGTTTGTCTCCTGGCGCGACATTGAGCTTGATGATGGCAAATGGGAAGTGGACGACGCACGCCACGTCAATGGCGGCGTCTATGATCTCGACATCCGCCGCGGCCGGATTGTGAAGTGGGAGCGCGACTGATTTCCAAGAAGAGGCTTCCCAGACCCTAGGCAATTCAGAACCCATGGACCGGCTGCTCGTCAAAGGGCAGCCGTTTTTTATTGTGCTGCGCGAACCAGAAATGCGCATAAAAAATGGACCCGGCTTGAAGCAAGCCGGGCCATTTCCCATTCAGCCGACGCTATCGCATTTGTCGTCAGTCATCGTAGCCGGGCAGCACTTCGCCGGTTGCCGGATGGACGTACATTTCGATACGCACGCCATTCTTGTCAGTGACTTTCACCTCGTAGGCGCCGTCGTCGCTTTCGATCTCGCGGACCTGTATAACCTTGAGCCGTCAGCTTCTCCGTCAACTGCGTATGCGACATCCACTGGTCGGCCGGAACATTGAGACGGCGGCTGCTATCTGCGGACGCGGGACCAGCAGCCAGGACGGCGGCAGCAAGGGCGGAAGCGAGTGCAATATTGCGCATTCTGTGATCTCCTAAATCCGGCTGGACCAAGCGCCAGCACCGGGACCTTGCCGCACCCCGCCTGATACCCCGCTGATCCCTATTGTCAGCGGCGCGTCAGCGGCTCACCGCCATAGGAATTTCATGCGTCATTGCCCCAAATTCCCTTCATCCTTGGCGATGTGCCTTGCCGCGCTCGCGGCGCTGACTTTGTGTGCTGCGCCCGCGTTCAGCAAGGACGACGAAATCGGACACAACGAGGCGCGCCGCCTTGTCGAAGCGGGCCGCATACTTCCCCTGGAACAGATCTTGAGCGATCTGCAGAACAACGTACCCGGCAAACTTCTGAAGACGGAACTCGAGTGGGACGACGGACGCATCGTCTACGAACTGAAAATCCTGCGCTCGGACGGACGCGTCCAGGAAGTGGAGCTCGACGCGGCGACCGGAGAGATCCTCAAGATCGAGGATGACGACTGATGCGGCTTCTCGTCGTTGAAGACGACCCACGGATCCAGGCCGATGTCACCACCGCGCTCGCGGCGGCAGGGTATGTCTGTGAAACGTCCCAGGACGGCGAAGACGCATGGTTCAAAGGCGATACGGAACCCTTTGACCTGATCGTCCTCGACCTGGGACTGCCGCATCTGGACGGGCTCACCGTGCTCAAGAAATGGCGGCAGGCGGGCCGGACAACTCCGGTTCTCGTTCTGACGGCACGCGGCAGCTGGCCCGAGCGCGTGGAAGGCATCGATGCCGGCGCCGACGACTACCTGCCCAAGCCGTTTCAGATGGAAGAGCTTCTGGCACGGGTGCGAAGCCTGTTACGCCGATCCGCAGGCCATGCCAGCGCCGTCATTGACAACGGAACCGTCGTCGTCGATACGCGCCAGATGCGTGTACTCGTCGGCGGCAGCGCCGTCAGCCTGACAGCCCTGGAATATAGGCTTGTCTCATTCCTCATGCACAACAAGGGCCGTGTGATACCGCCCGGTGAACTGCTCGATCATCTCTACGGTGACGATGACTCCCGCGAAGCGAACGCCCTTGAAGCCTTGGTCATGCGCACACGCAAAAAGATCGGTGCCGACCAGATCGAAACGCGGCGGGGCTTCGGTTATCTTATGCCGGATGGTCCAGCGTGAAAGTCCGCTCGCTTCGTCTCCGACTCCTGGCAGGGGCCGTGGCGTTCCTCTTTCTAGCTCTTGGCGCGGCAGCGGCGGGTTTGACGTTTCTGTTCGAACGGCACGTCAAAACCTGGATTGATGCGGAACTGACCGCGAATGTTGATCTCATCATCGCGAGCATCGATCGCGCGCCCGACGGAAGGATCAGCCTCGTGCGACCCCCGCCGGATCCGCGATTCAGCACACCTTTCTCGGGCTACTACTGGCAGGTGCAGACCGGCGACAGCAACGTCACAATCCGCTCTCCGTCACTCTGGGATTTCGCGCTCACCCTAACGCAGCTTCCAACCATCGAGGATCACGCCCATCATCACCGTGTGGCGGGTCCTCAGGGTCAAACCCTCTATCTGCTCGAAAAGTGGGTCGAGCTGCCCGCGCGGCTCGGTCGTGATACCGCGCATGTCGCCGTAGGTATCGACGAGGCCAAAGTGGATGCGGCGGTCTGGCAGTTCGCGAAAGCGCTGTCTCCATTTCTCCTGCTTCTCGGAACGCTGCTTTCAGTCGCCACCTATGTTCAAGTGTCTCTCGGCCTCAAACCACTGGCCCGGCTGCGTGAACGGACCTTGCAAATCCGGCAAGGCGGCGCGCGCCGGATGGGTAGCGAATACCCCGAGGAAATCGTGCCTCTAACCCGGGAGATCGACACGCTGCTCGAAGCGCGCGACCGTGAGATCGACAAGGCGAAAGACAGGGCGGCCGATCTGGCGCATGGCTTGAACACACCCATCCAGGTTCTCATCGGCGGCATCGGCCGGTTGCGCGCCCAAGGCGATACCGGTCTGGCGAACGATCTCGATGCGGCGCTGACGACCATGCAGAGGCATGTCCAGAGGCAGTTGGCCAAGGCACGCATGGCTCTGCGCCAAGGCGATGAGCGGGCCGCTATCGCACCCGTCCTGGAACGTGTCGTCAACGTCGTCAGGCAATCCGCGGACGGCGCCAGGCTGGATTGGGCCCTCGATATTCCCCCAGACCTGATTGCCCGCATCCACGCCGACGATCTGGCGGAAGCCTTGGGCGGGCTCCTGGAAAATGCCGCCCGCCATGCGCGCACGCGCGTGGCTGTCAGCGCGGCCCGCGAGGGCGCGTCGGCCGTGATCGCCATCGGCGACGACGGGGCGGGCATCGCCGAAGCCCACTATGAAGACGCCCTGAAGCGCGGCCGAAGGTTGGATACTTCGCGCAACGGCTCTGGCTTGGGTCTGGCGATCGTCGCTGACATTGCCGAAGCGGCAGGGGGTTCAATCGGGTTTCGCAAGACGGACGGCCTCTTCACCGCCGTCTTGACGCTCCCAGTCACGTAATGCCAACGGCGCGTGACGACGCGATCAGAACGGCACGGAAATTTTTACCGACCCGCCATGCTGCGTGGTCTCATCGCCGAAGCGGCCATCGTACTGCAGACGCAGCACCGTCCCGGCACCAGAGATGAAATCCACACCCGCACCGATATCGGCGACCACGTCGTCGATCTCCGTTTCGATTGCAAAGCCTGCAACGCCGGCCGGCGCATCGGCGAACGCGGCAGACGTGACGAAACTATCCGTGTCGAGCCACGTCACGCCGGCCTTGACGTACGGCCGCGCTACTCCGCCTGCCGCCAGGGCATATTCAGCTCCGAACTCGACCGAGGGCGAGACGGAAAACACGGTGTCTTCGTTGCCGGCGACCGCCAAAGCGATGCCGTCGTCGCTGCGCTCCCGGTAGCCGTCGCGCTCCAACCGCGTCACACTCAGATCGAGCTGCGGCTTGGCATACCAATGCCCAAAGCTCATCAGATAGGCGCCCGTCAGGCGGCCGGCGATGAAGCTGAGGTCCGTGTCGGATGTGGCGCGGCCATCGAAGCCATCGAACGTCACATCGCGCGTGTTGTCGGCCCAGCCGTGGCCGCCCGTCAGGCTCGCCGCAAACAGCCAAGGTCCTGGATTGTACTTGAGTACGGCACCCAGATGCAGGCGCTCGGTCTCGCTGATCGCGTCCGTATCGGTGCGCAGATCGCCCTGCTCGAATCCGATGCCGCCGCCCAGTCGCCAAGCCCCGCCAAGATCGAACTGCCCGCCGGCGGAATAGAAGGTCGCTGTTTCCTCGAAAGAAGTTCGATTGCGCCCGCCGTCATTGTCGAGATGGCTGGCGCTCGCGCGCACCCACAGGCACTGGCCTTCGCGAATGAAGGAATTGCCGCCGCCATCTCCAAGCGTGCGGCACGACAGCAGCTGGCTGCCGAACGTATTGCCCGTCGCCATGGCGGACGCAAAGGACAGCGCCGTCGCCTGCCGGTGCCAATTGGTCGAGGACACGGGTCAACTCATCCACCGATGTGATGTTCAGCATCGCAGCCATTACCGGCAGCGACCCGCCAGCACCGAGGATGGCATTGAGGTTTGACGCCACCGCCGTCTGGTTCGGCGTCAGACCTGCCGCCGCGCCAAGAAAATCGACGCTCAAGGTCAGAGCTACCGTGTTGGCATCCGGATAAAGCAGTTCGTAATCGACGAGAAGCGTATCGGAGACGGTCAGACCGTTGTCGGTCACGCCGCCAGCAGCGGTGAGGATCGTCACCGGGGTATTGAGTGCTACGCTGTCGAAGGACACGAGATTGCCCGCAACCTGACCCGACAGCGCGGCGGCGCCGGTGACGGTCAAGAGGTCCGCGGTTCCAGCTTTGAGATCGACATCCGTCTCGAACGTCCCGCCCGCTGTCTGTGTCAGATCGCCCGTCAGCGCGGTCGTCTTCACCGTGCCTTTGCCGCCGGGCGAGAGGGTCCCGGCGTTGGTCAGCATGCCCGACCCCAGCGCGATCGTTTCACCACTGTTGAAGGTGCCGCCCGCGTTGTTGTTGAACGTTCCGCCGCCAATGCCATTGAGCGTGACGTTGCCGTCGATCGTGCCCTGGTTTTCCACCGTGACGGACTGGCCCGTCAGATTGAGCGCATTGCCGGAAAGGGCCGCGATCATGCCGGCGTTGTTGAGTGAGAGGGTGGTGGCTGCATCGACCTGAACGCCCGTGCCGGTGCCCGAGCCACCGGTCACGCTGCCGCTGGCAATTGTTATGTCGACGGCACCGCCGGTTCCGGATGCGCCGCCCGCTCCGCTGATAGATAAAAAGCCACCTGCACCGCCCGCGGATGATGCAAATATACCGTGAGACCCTGCGCCGCTGGCCTTGATCGTACCCGATGACGTGATCGAGACATCGCCACCATTGCCGCCGTTGCCGCCGTTGCCACTGATGGAGAGATCGGCACCGCGTCCGCCCGAACTGGTCGCGAAGATGCCGTGCGACGCCGGACCTGTCGTGGTGATATCGGCACGCGATTCAACCATGACTTCGCCTGCGCCGCCGCCGTTGCCGCCCGAGCCCGAAATTGCAAGTAACTGGCCGGCACCGCCAAGCGACTGTGCGGCAATACCATGAGCGCCATCGCCACGTGTCGAGATAATCCCTGAGGCATCCAGGCTCACATCGTCGGCATTGCCGGCATTACCGCCGTCGCCGCTGATCTGGAGAATACCGCCGCGCCCACCCTGGCTGATGGCGAAGATGCCGTGCGCCCCGTCTCCGGCTGTTTCCAGCTCCCCTGACGATGTGACGTCAACCGAGCCGCCGTTTCCGCCATTGCCGCCGCTGCCACTGATGGCGAGATTTCCGCCATTGCCCCCGGAACTTGCGGCGAAGATCGCGTGTGAGAAGTCGCCGGTCGTGACGACATCACTGGTCGATTGAACGACGAGATTCGGCGCATTGCCGCCATCGCCGCCGTTGCCGCCAATTGAAATGTTGATACCGTTCGCGCCGGCCACGTTGGCGTTCACGCCGGGCGTGCCCGGGGCTGCGCTTGCAAGCGGCCCGGAGCAGGTCACGATGGTCGTGCCAGGCATGGAAAGGGTATCGGTGACACAGGCCGCTGCGGCCGATCCCGCCGAGAGCACTTGAATCAACACGAGGGCCGAAGAGGATGCCGCGAGCGCAGTGAGGTGCTTGACGTGCGCGTTCGCCCTACGGCGCAGCTCAAGGCTCGCCGCCAAACCTGTCTCGGAAATCATTAAGCCCCCCGGCCATGCTGAAATGCGCGTGCCGCAATCCCGAGGTGGGTCAGTATCCAATCACCCAGTCAGACTTGCGCCGCCCGAGGCTAATCTGATTCGATAAAAAAGGAGGTTAACGGACATTAACACCTAGCCCTTGCGAGCCAAGGGGCGGGGCCGAGATGTGCGATCATTACGGCGCGGTGTTGAACCGGCGGCAAGGATGCCTGCTCCCGGACGCCGATGCTGGACCGTTCAGCTTCCCTTCAAGAAGGCGTCGATCTCGGAGGCGAAGGTCTCGGGCGTATCGTGCGGAATCCAGTGGGACGCGTTCTCGACCCTGTGCAGGCGGGCGTTGGGGATTTCGGCTGCCAGCCGCTCGCCGTCGCGGATAACCTGCCAGGGATCGTGCACACCCCAGAGGCACAAGGTGGGCGCGCGAATTTCGCCGTGGCGCTCCACCAGCATGGTGGTGTGGTTGGTGTTGAGTGCACTCGCGTTACGCAAAATCGATATCTTGCCTTCCTCATCGCTGTAGGGGGCGACGATGCCAGTCATGAACGCAGAGGTCAGGCGATCCTGGTTGTGGAGCCCGTCCGGCAGCCCGGATGCTATGAAATCCGCAACCTCCTTGGGAGACTTGGAGCGCCAGTTGGGATTGCCCAAGGCAATCATGTCGTCGATCGGCCAACTGTCGTAAGCGACCACGTTGGTCAGGACGAGTTTTGCGACCCGCTCGGGATGGTGGATGGCCATGATAAGGGAAACGCCGCCACCGGTGTCGTGGCCGACGAAATGGGCCCGCTCCAAGCCGAGATGATCCATCAAGCGCCGGATCATGGCGGTCTGTGCCACCAGCGACCGATCGAAAAAATCTCGCCGGTCGGAGTATCCGTGCCCAAGAAAATCAGGCGCGATAACCCGCCAGTTGCGGCTCAAGAGTGGGATGACCTCATTATAGAGGTACGACCATGTGGGAATGCCGTGCAGCAGAATGACGGGTTCGCCCGATCCCACATCGGTCCACGCAACATGCAGGGGACGGTATGAGAGACCGTCCAGACTGGCTGTCTGCTGACGGCTCCGGAAGGCCTCGTGATCCATCACGGTCGGCTGCCCGTCCATGTTTCGCGTACTCCCGTGGATCGCTGCGGATCAGGCAGTACCGGCACGCAAGAGCCGGGCTCCGCAAGCTGTCCCAATGCTTCCTCAGAACTGCCGCGATTTCTCAGAGACTTCCTGATACCACTTGCGCCGGGTTCCGACGGCAGCCCGCATCTTCCAACCCATCGTTTTGGGCGCGGCCTCGATCCTGGCCAGCAGTTCGTTGATGCGCGCTGAGACCAAGTGAGATTCTGCCGGCGTGATCGAGGAAAATTCCAGCATGTAATCAGGCACACGCCTCAGGTTGGTGGTGAAGGTATAGTAGAATCCCCAGTCCTGGCGCATCATGTCGACGATGTAGTCGGTATCGATGGCCTTGGGACCGGGCTCTTGATGAGAGAGCGGATGCTCCAGCATCAAAACGATGGTGTCCTTGAAATCCTTGAGGTTGATTTCGACGATTTGCATCTTCTCCAGCAACAGGTCGGTATTGCAGATGGTCAGGTCGTCGAGATGTAGGCGGTTCTTGAACGGCACCTTGTGGCAGAAGTTCAACTCGTCGGCGAAGACGTCGACATTGAGCTGGGTGTCCTTGTGCAAGTAGATGTGGCGCGAGCCTTCTGACGCCACGTAGACGCCTTCATCGGGCACATAACCGCGCGCCATCAGAAACTGGCGAATGACCTTGTTCTGCTTCTTCTCGGCACCGAAATCGACGTCGGTCAGAACCCGCTTCATATCATCGAACAGATGCAGGTTTTTCGGGCACTGCAGCCGGTAAGCGATGGACCCGAGAATTCTGAGGCGTATCCCCTCGGCTTCGGCTTCGCGCACCAGATTGAGCGCTTCATCCACAAATTCGAGATTAAGGCCAGCCTCATTCGACATTTGGTTCATATTCCTTCTCCAAGCCACGCACTTGAGGTTACCCGATCCCAAAATCTTCCGGCAGTGCCCGCACGATCCACCGTCACGAAGAAAAGGGTGGCGGCACGGCAAACCAGCCGAACCGCCACTCTAAGTAAGGCACGCTGGAGAGGGGGGAAGACACAATCCAGCAAGCCACTTGCTCCCGAGCCAGAGCTTCCAACCTACTCGATCGGGATCTCCTTGAATGCCAGCGTCACATCGATGCCCTGCGCTTTGCGGATCATCTTCATGACGTAGTAGAAGCAGATCCCGAACAGGAAGACGCCAGCCACGATCGCCACCTGTGCCGGATCATGCCCGGCGGCCGTGGGATCGAAGAAGAGCGTCCAGAAGTAGAACTGCGAGGCAATGAAGCCCAGGAAGCAGCCGACAGTCATGATCGGCAGACCGAACATCTTCCGGTTTGCAAGCGGCGACTTGGCGTAGAGTTCAGGCCGCTTGTAGGGGAAGAAGATGCCTGCGAACAAAACCACCGACCAGGCCAGAACCGCTGCTTCGATCAGGATCACGATTTTCGAGAACCATGGCACGAAGACGAAAGCTGCCATGCACATGATGTTGAAGATCGCAGTCACCACGATGGCCACGATCGGCGTGTGGTAGGTCTCGGAGATCTTCGCCAACGGTGCCGGAGCCACGCGATCGAACGACCACGCAACGATGGCGCGCACGCCAAAGGTGTGCATGGCCGGGATCCAGCACCACATCCACAGCGCCAGACCGATCGAGGTGATCAGCGTGATAAGCGGTGATTTGGTAAGGATGCCCGTCAGAAGAGTGACGGCCGGATCGGTTGGCGTTGTCAGCCCGCCATTGGCACTCACCGCATTGAACACAGACGTGCCGAGGAATTCGAACCCGAAGACTTCCAGTGCCAGCCAAATTGTCACGATCCAGAAGAAGGTCGCGGACGCGACGGCGCCGAGCATGCCCCAGGTCTGAGATTTCTCGACCGACTTGATCTCTCCGCCGATGGCGATCGAGAAGGCGGCGCCTACGAGCGGCAAGAACGCCCAGTTGGAGACGAGGATGGTTTGCCACCAGTCGAAACTGGCCTCACCCCAGCCCTTCTCCTTACCGCTGGCGATGATGGCATTATAGGGGTCCGCGACGCCCATGGCGGGGCCAACGAGTTCGTTGAGATTTCCAACAAATTGCTCGCGAGATGCCATCGCCAGTGTCACGATCAGGAAGATCGTACTGGCCATCGCCAGCAGGAAGACCCACTTGTTCAGCGCCAGATAAAAGCGCATGCCGAACGAGAGAATGACCCCCGACAGAACGAGAATGGCTGAGCCCAGGAAGAACGTCACCCATGGCTCGAGCATCCATGTGGAAATGGCCGTAAACGACTCATTTCCCGTCAATAGCCCGAGCGCACCAAACATGGGTGATAGGGCTAATATGACGATCCAGTAGGCCGCAATGGCGCAATAGAAGAGCCAGGCTGTGATTTCCACGAAACTCATGGTCAGCGCCAGGGCAGGCGGAAGGATGCGGGAGCCGAACACATAGATGCCGCCCGATCGGGGCAGCGTGACGGTCCAGGTGATGAACCCAAAGGCGATCATGGCCATGCCGATACCGGCAAGAGCGCAGCCTATCAGCAGGTTGCCCTGCGGATAGAAGGCCGGCCCGTAATAAAGCATCGTGCCAACACCGAGGCCGATACTGACGACGCCGAGGTTGTAAATGAAGGTATCCGTTCCGCTGGCCGTCCGGATGAGGCCGGATGCTTTTCGAAGAAAGATCCGTTTGTCGCCTGGTGCGTCACTTATCGCCATTTGAGCACTCCCCATTTGTTTGCCGGCCCGCTTCACAAACCGGGCGCTGGTTCTTGATCTACCCTTGCGTAAGATTGACCGTTCTCACTTCACCGCCCCGAAGCGTAATCATTGCTCCTTGGAGGATTCCTTCCGGATAGACGCTGCCCGGATTGATGCAGATCGTTTTGCCGATATTGATTTTGGCGCGGCCTTCATGGATGTGGCCGTGCAGTCCTAAAAGCGGCTGATGCGTCTTGATGACGTCCACAAGCGTTTGGCAGCCGGCATGGATTTGAGCGGGCATGCCCATTTCGTAGACGACTTGCATTTTGTCATCGAGCTTGGGGCAGGCATCCAGCGTGGTGCCCATCGGCGGCACATGGACATTGAAGATGCAGCGGCTCATGTCAGCTACCTGCGGAATGAGTTCCGCGAACTTGGCCGCGTACTGCTCCTCTGAGAATTCGCGCTCCGTGTCCCACGGCGTCGGCGTCGATCCTCCACAATAGAGCATCTGATATCCACCCTTGAAGTCGCAGACCTGCATTTCATGGAAATCAAAATGCGGTGCCCGGGTCAGGATCTCGTCGATCTCATGGAAATCGTCGTTGCCAGGGATAGCGACAAGAGGAATGTCGGTACCCTTGAGCTTGTCGGCAGCGAAGGCTGCCCATTCATGCACCCGCTCGAGAACCAGGGATTTGAATAGTTCGGCTTGAGCTTCAGGATCGTTCCTCATGGCCTGGTATTCGCTTTCCGACATGACCGTCGGATAGAACCCCATGTTGCCGTTGCGCTTGATGAACTCGTCGAGTTCCTCCCGCGTCGCCATCTTGTAAGGCTCGCCGTGCAAAAAAGAGAGGAAGGTTCCGTCCGACTGCTCGGCAATCGGGATGACCGCCTTGCCGGTCAAGTCGCCCCCGAGCACCAGCACATCCGCACCGTAGAATTGCGCGCTGTTGACGAACTTCTTGAAGCACACGTTCGATCCGTGGAGATCCGAGGCGAAGAACATCTTCACCTCCTCGTTGCCTTCTCTGTTCTTTTTGCGCCAGAACACCTGCAACCCCCGAGCCGCTAGAATTTTGTGAGGTAGTTTTCGATCTCCCACTGAGAAACGGAATTGTGATAGCTCCACCACTCCGATTTCTTCAGTGAGATGTAGGATTTATAGAGATCCTCACCCATGACGCGGCGACCGAGATCGTCCTGCTCGAAGGCGGTGATCGCCTCCAACAATGTGCGGGGCAGCTGCTTCACGCCGCGCTTTTCAAGTTCGAGGTCGGGCAACTCGTACATGTTGACGAGATCCGGATCGCCGGGGTCGAGGTCTTGTTCAATACCATCAAGGCCTGCGGCGAGCATCATGGCAGCCGACAAATACGGGTTCGTCGCCGGATCGACAGCGCGGCATTCCCAACGGGTGCTGGAAAGGTTGACAGCTGAAGCCCCGTGGCCGCCGCCCTCGATCTGCGGCCGCAGCATGGGCACACGGAACATATGCGTGCGGTTGTTGCCACCGTAGGAGATGAAGATCGGAGCCCAGGTGTAGCCAGTCATCGAGCCCGACTTGATCAGGCGCTTGTAGGAATTGACGATCGGGCAGCTCGTGGCGACGATGGCGGCGGCGTGTTTTCTCAATCCGCCGAGGAACTGATAGGCCGTCTTGGAAAGACCGCAGCCGCGCTTGTCACTGGCATCGCCAGATATGTTCTTGCCCGTCTTGATGTCGGCCAGGGACATATTGAAGTGGGCGCCGGAGCCGGTGCGATCCGCGTAGGGCTTGGGCATCATCGTGGCTTCGAAGCCGTGCTTGCGGGCGAGTTCCTTCATCATCAGCCGCCAGAGAATGAACCGGTCCGCCGTGGTCATGACGTCGGCATAGGCAAAATCGAATTCGAACTGGCCGTTGGCGTCCTCGTGGTCGAATGAATAGACATCCCAGCCCAGCTTGTTCATCGACGAGACGATATCGTTCAACAGCTCCATGTTGATGAGCGTGAGAGACGCGTCGTAGGCCGCCTTGGGAATGTTGTCGCGCGGGTCGTTGGGCGCGATGCCGTTGTGGGCGGAGGCCTCCTTGCGAACAATGTAGACTTCGCACTCGATGCCGAGATTGAATGTGAATCCCATCTTGGCCGCCCGCTCCACCTGTGCGGCGAGGATCGAGCGCGAGCACATGGGCCAGGGCTTTTCATGGTAGTGCAGCTGGCCGGGAATGAAGGCCACGTTTGGCCGCCAGGGCAGCTGAATGACGCGGTCGGGATCAGGCATCACCGCCAGTTCGTCGTCGTGAGGACCCTGACCCAGACCATCGAGAGCAGCACCCGTAAAGAGTTCCGAGCCGCGCATCATGCGATCGAAATGGCTGATTGGAACCGACTTTCGTCTTTGGAATGCCATGCACGTCGACATAGCAAGGGAGGCAGTATTCGACGCCTTTTGCAGCCAGGCTCTGCATGGTCTCGCGACCTCCCGGACCCAGGAGGCTGGCTGCTGCGTTGGCCGGCGTTTTCATCTCATTCATGGACACAAGCTCTCCGTGAACGCCTGCGCATGCAGGCGAACCAATTGACCTGGTATGGGCGCGACGCCCGAACGTTTCAGTGTCCATTGCGCTTCAAGTCGACGGCCGAACATCCGGGCTTGTGAGGTGATCGAATTCGAATTTCAACCCCAGCCATCAGCGCATGGAACGTGCGACAATTTGTTTTAGTTTAATTGATCAGTCAATGAGAAAATCGCGCCGATTTGCACGCGTCTCTGGGTGCATTGCACAACAGAACAGGCGTTACCGCATGGATGCGTTGCTCTATCAGCGGCGCCGTTTTGGCTTGGCCGACGGCGTATAGTCGAGCAACTCAAGGACGTTGCGATGCAGTTCGCCAACCGCCTTTTTGAGTTCAAACTCGGGCAGGATGACAGAGCGGACCATGCAGCCATCGAGATAGGTCGAAATGAATTGTGCCATGCGCGTGGGATCTACGGCCTTAAAATGTCCCTGCTCGATGCCAAGCCGTACAACACGCGAAAGCAATTCACGCTCCTTGGCGTAAAAGCTCGAAATGGTTGCTTCGATCGCGGGGTCGCCCTCATGGGATCCCCGGAAATCGAGCGCAATCTTCACGAAGCGATGGATCTCAGCATACCGCTCGACATGGTTTTCAAGCCATGCCGCAATTAAGCCGGCGGGATCGGCGTCGCGTGACTCCAGTTCACGCATGTTGGCAAAGGCGTTTTCAACCGCGAAGTCAATCGTGGCCCGGAACAGATCCGTCTTGTTTTCGAAGTAGTAATAAATCAGCGCCGTGTTCACATCGAGAGACTGGGCGATGTCTTTGATCGTCACGGAAGCGAAATTGCGCTCAGCGAACAGATTGAGCGCCGCCGCTAGGAACTCTTCCTCCCGGCCCTTCAAGGCCTCGGATCGGCGCACGGATTTGGTGTCCTTGCTGCTGGTCTTCACCGCAACTTGGACCGTCGTTCCCTTCTGCTTGTGCCGCTGGCTCGCCATTTCCTCCTCGTGATGTATCCGAATCAGGATGTTCAAAACTCACCCATCATCCTAGCCCCTGCGGGTCAAGAAAATAGCAGCATAGCGCGAGTGCCACGCAGTTCGGGTGTGCACTTGGCACTTGCGTTTCCGGCCGCCTTGAGCAATCAATTTAATTGATCGCTCAATTAATCCTGGGGTGGCGAAAATGCAAGATGGATCCAGCCTGCGCGCGGCAGCCAATGCGGAAGCATTCGAGCGTTTGGTTAAAGCCGACCCTGTGGTGCGGGACGTACAGCCGGCCATCGACGTGGTTCAGGGGCTTGAGCGGAATATGATTTTGACGTCGGGTCCGCCGCTGGCGTGGTCCGGCTACACGGGCGGCCAACGCGAGGCGATTATCGGCGGCGCGCGGTTCGAGGGGCTGGCGGACAGCCGTGAAGACGCCATCGCCAAACTCGACGCGGGAAAAATCATCGTTCGCGGCTGCCACGACTACGGCTGCGTCGGCTCGCTGGCCGGGATTTACACGGCATCAATGCCGGTCTTCGTGGTCGAGAACAAGACCAATGGCAAAGTTGCGTTCTGCAACATGTACGAAGGCTCCAATCCGCGCAGACTGAACTACGGCGTTTATGACGACGGAGTGCGCGACCGCCTGCTCTTCGTTCAGAAGGAGGTGGTGCCCGTTGTTGCCGAGGCCATCCGCCGGTCGGGCGGTATATCCTTGAAGCCGATCATGAAGCGCGCCCTGACAATGGGCGATGAACTTCATTCGAGAAACGCGGCGGCTGCGCTGTTGTTCCTGCGCGAACTCGTGCCCCATCTGCTGGCCATGGCCAGCACAGGCAGCGAGGCCATTATCCGCGCCGTGGCGGCCGTGACCGACGACCAGTACTTCTTTCTTCGACTGTCCATGGCCGCAGCCAAGGCGACCGCCGACGCGGCGCGCGACGTGGAAGGTTCAAGCCTCGTGACGGCGATGGCTTTCAATTGCCAGGGCTTTGCCATTCGCGTCAGCGGTCTGGGCGACACCTGGTTCACGGGACCGCATGCCTCGATCCAGGCCAAACTGTTCGATGGCCACACGGAGGACGAAATCACGTGGATGGGCGGCGAAAGCATCATAACCGAAACCGTTGGACTGGGTGGATTCGCGCAGGCGGCGGCACCGGCCCTGCAGAACTATCAGGGCGGATCCTATGAGCCCATGATCGCACGCAACACCGAGCTCTACCGGATCACACACGGAGAGAACCCCGATTACCTCATCGCAGCTCTGGGATTCCGCGGAAGCCCAACCGGCATCGATATTTTCCGGGTCATGGAAAGCAATATCCTTCCGGCCATGGACATCGGGATCGCGGGGCGCGACGGTGGGCAGATCGGGGCGGGCGTGGTGCGCGCGCCCTTGGCCTGCTTCGAGGCCGCGGGCAAGGCCTATGCACAGCGCTACGGCTAGCGGGAATGGGTGATCGGATGCGGCGATCATTCAGCTCGATCCGCTCAACAGGCCGGGGGACCTTGTGAGGGATAATCATAAATACTTCGATCTCGGCGATGTCCCTCTGCAGTCCGGAACTGTGCTGCGCAACGCCAAGCTCGCCTATCAAACCTATGGCACGCTCAACAGCGCGGGTACGAATGCCGTCGTGCTGCCGACGTTTTACACCGGCACGCATCTGCGCAATGAGGCGTACTTCGGTGCCGGACGGGCGATCGATCCGGCGCGCCACTTCGTTGTTTCGATCAACTTGTTCGGGAACGGCTATTCGACCTCGCCGAGTACGGCCGCTGCACCGCAGGACGGCCCGCGATTTCCCAATGTCACGCTTTATGACAACGTGGCGTGTCAGCACCGGCTGCTGACCGAAGGCCTGGGCGTGCGCCGGATCGCACTGGTGGCCGGATGGTCGGTGGCCGCCATGCAGGCCTATCAATGGGCCGCGCAGTTCCCCGGCATGGTGGATGCCATTCTGCCGTTCTGCGGGTCAGCACGGTGCGCGCCGATCAACCATGCTTTCCTCGATGGCCCCAAGGCCGCCCTTCAGGCCGACGCGGCCTGGAACGGGGGCAACTATGAATCACCACCGGCAAAGGGACTGCGCGCCTTCGGGCGGGTCTACGTCGCCTGGGCCTATTCGCAGGCCTTCTTCCGCGACGGTCTCTACCGCCAGATGGGATTTGCCACGCTGGAAGATCTGGTGCGCGATTGGGAGGAGGATCACATGGCGTGGGATGCCAACAACCTGATTGCCAAGATCTGGACTTGGCAGCACGGCGACATCAGCGACAATCCGGTTTACCGGGGCGATTTTGCCCGCGCGCTTGGCGCCATTCAGGCCCGCGCAATCGTCATGCCCTGCAGCACGGATCTCTACTTTCCGCCTGAGGACAATGCGGCGGAGGTAGCGCTCATGTCACGCGCGTCCTTGCGCGTGTTCGAATCTCCCTGGGGCCATTGCGCGGGCGCGCCGGGCCGCCTTGCGGAGTTTTCGCGGGCGTTGGATACCGCGGCTGCCGAACTTCTGGAGAACACGTGAATGAAAGCCATCATTGTTTCATCCAGTCCGCGGCGGGACGGCAACTCGGCTCAGCTCGCCGTGGCAGCCCGTGAGGGTCTCTTGGAGGCTGGGCATGACGTGGATCTGGTTTATGCCCATGAGTTCCTGGGTGCCTTCCTCAATGACTGCCGCAAATGCCGCAAAGCCGACGGGGAGTGCGCAATCGAAGATGGATTTCGCAAGGTCTTCTTCGACAGCTACCTGCCCGCGGATGGCTTCATCGCGGCGACGCCCGTTTATTGGTATGGCATGTCGGCCCAGCTCAAGGCGTTCTTCGATCGCACATTTTGCTACTACGCCGCTTCACATCCGAAATCCGCGGACGTGATCGAGGGCATGATGGGCAAACGCATCGGGCTCCTGGTCAGCTCCGAAGAGACGTTCCCTATGGTCACCGGGGGTATCGTCAGCCAGATGCAGGAATTCACGCGCTATACCCGCTCCACGTTCGTGGGGGTCGTACATGCCTATGGCAACTCTCGCACCGATGTGACACGCGATCCCAACGACCCCATCAGCGCCGCGCGCCGGCTGGGGCGTGAGTTCTTCACCCGGAATGCCACCGACTATCAGATCGATACACCGAGATCCGGCCGGGTCTGGTGAGGTCGGACGTCAATGGTTGCCCGCCAGCGCAGCCGTGCCGATCGCGATCATGACGATGGCGATCCACTGCAGGCGGCTGATGGGTTCCTTGAGCACGAACTTCGCCAGAATGACGGTGACTACGCTGAAAGTTGAGGCCACGACCATGGCAATGTGGGGAGCTTCTGAGCGCGCCCCCGCCAGGAAGGCCGCGTAGCCGAGGCCATCCAGAAGGGCCTGCAGGCCAACGAACGGCAGCCACTGAAGTGGCACGGCGATGGGTGTGCGCTGCACCCAAAGCAAAGCAGCGACGAAGGTCAGACCGCTCCAGCGGGCAATCAAGATGGTCTGGATTTCACCAATCAGCGGCGCGGCGGCCTGCGCGGTCAAGACGAGCAGGACATAAGCCAGGCAGGCGGCCAACGCGATGAGGATCGTGGTGCGCAACTCTGAGGACTTAGCGCCGGTAAACTGGGGATGGGACTCAGCGCTGCGCGCGATCATGATCCCGCCGGCAATCACCAGCGACATCGCCGCCCACTGCGCCGCTCCAGGCCGGACTCCCATCATGACATTCACGACCAGTACCAGAGCAGGATGCGCGGCGACGATCGGTGCAACGATCGCCACAGGGCCGCGGGCAAGACCGGCGTAGAGCAGCATGCACATGCTCGCGACGCTCAGCCCATGCGCCACCGCATAGCCGCATCCAGAAACCGACCACACGAAATCGACACCGGAGAGCAGGAACCAAGCGGTCGCCCCGATCGACCCGATGAGGAGGACAACGGCGTAAGTCAAGGGTGCGCCCAGCGCGCGGGCGCTGAAACGGGCCATGAAATCGGCCGTCCCAAGTCCCGCGGCGCTGATGAGGCCGAACAGGGCCGCGTTCATATCGATGTCCCGGACCGGCACCCAACTGGGCCGGTTAAAAGTTGGCGCCAGGGCAGGACGCGATGGACTAAGCCTTGCGGCCCGGTCCAAGCGGTTGTTGAATGGACCTTGAGGTGCCTGCCGCCTCGTCGCGTTCGCGGCACGCCAGAGGACCGCCCATGAAAAAGCGCACACCGAATTTTTCCAAGAACCTGGACTGGAACTTGCTCAAGATGTTCCATGAGATCGTCCAGTCGGGCGGGATCAGCCGGGCCAGCCGGGCATTGGGACGCAAACAGCCCGCGATCAGTCTGGCGCTCAAACGTCTGGAGGCACAGCTGGGTGTCACTCTGTGCGTCCGGGGGCCGCGCGGGTTCGAACTGACGGATGAAGGCCAACTGGTAGCGGAGGCCTGCCGGACCATGACCGGCTTGGTCCAGCAGGTCCCCAAACGTCTCGACAACATGACCGAGGAAGTCGTCGGCCGGGTTTCGATCCAGATTATATCCAGCTTGGTGTGCGACCGCCTCGACAGCGCCATCTCGCGTTTTCACGGCAGCCACCCCAAAGCCGAGATCATCATCGACATCACGACATGGGAGAGTGTCGCTGGCGCGCTGCTGCGCGACGAGATCGACATCGGGGTAGCCCCCGTGAATTCGCTGCGGGGCGATCTCAAGTATCATTTCCTGTTCGAGGAAGTGCACCGGCCCTACGTCGGGCGCACGCACCCTCTGTTCGGCCGCACATTCCGCGAGCCTGCCGCACTGCGTTCGGAAGCATTTGTGCTGACCGGTGCCGATGAGCCCGATATGCTCACGGCCTACAGGCGGCATCATGGGCTTGGCCAATGCGTGGCGGGCCTTTCAGAGCACTTGGACGAGGCAAAACGTCTGGCCATTCTCGGCGTGGGCATCTGCTTCCTTCCCGACGGTTTCGCCGAGCCCGATGTACGAGCCGGCCGCCTCTGGCCACTGCTTGAAACTAGCGACCACCCCACCTTGCCGGTCTACGTCATCACCAATCCAAGGGCGCCGCGTAAGCTCGCCAAGCAGATGCTTCTGTCGGAGATCGGTGTCGCCGGCGCGGCTCATTAGATCGCCAAACTGCATTGCCTGCCGGCGCGGATTGGACGCCAGCCATGCGGCGCACCATTAACCGCAGCAATGCAATCAATTGAGATTTTCGGTCTGTCGGTCTCGCCGGACCATCGACATGCTCTTGCGGGCGAATTCAACGCGCAAGGAGCACACCTATGGCTGGCAAGAAAAAGGGTGGCGATAACGGGCAACCGCATATCCACCGTCACGGCCATTCACACGGCGTCGGGCGGGAACATACGCACGGCGCCCGGATGATGGAGACGCTGTCGCGGATCTCGCAAACCAAACAGGATGAAGAAGTAAGCCAAGCGCTGAAGTACGGCTTGGAAGCAGCCAGTTCCGTCATCGACCGCAATATCTCGCTCTTCAGCCGCGGTCATCAGCCTGCATTTGCCGGCATCAACACCTTCATGAAGGCGCCCTACTGCGAGGACATCCGCAAGGTCGGCAACTACGAGGCGGCCTTTGTCGGCGCGCCCTTCGAACTCAGCCACCACGTACAGACCCGGCACGCGGTTTGGACCCCAAGCCGTCCGCCGCATCTCCGCGCTCTATGACGGCTACTGGTTCGACGGCGGTGTCGACATCTACGAGGAACTCGACCTGTGCGATGCGGGCGACATTTTCGTGATCCCCGGCAACATTGAAAAGACATTCGATCAGGTCACCAAGGCCATATCGCATATCTACACGTCGGGAGTTTTCCCGATCATCTGTGGCGGCGATCACAGTCTAGGGTTTCCCAACGTTCGTGGCATCGCTCCCCACATCGATGGCAACGTCGGCATCATCCACATCGACCGCCACATCGACATCCAGGAAAAGGATATGGATGAGCGGATGCATACGACGCCGTGGTTCTGGACGACGCACGAAGGGACGCACGCCACGCATCGCGATCACAGCCATATGCACGATGTCGGGTTGCCGAATTGCCATCCGAAAAACCTGGTTCAGGTCGGCATCGGCGGCTGGTACGGCAACCGCCCGGGAACAGCCATTGCCAAGCGGCGCGGCACAAGCGTTCTGACGATGCACGACGTGCAGAATTTCGGACCCAAGAAGGCGGCCGAAATCGCGTTGGAAATGGCATGGGAGGGCTGCAAGGCCGTCTACCTGTCGTTCGACATCGATTCGATCGACCCGGGATTTGCGCCCGGCACCGGTTCGCCGGAACCCGGCGGTCTCCTGCCGCGCGAGGCCTTCGAGATGATCCAGACAATCGCCGCGGAAGGGTTATGCGGGATGGAGGTCGTGGAAGTCTCCCCGCCATACGATGTCAACGATAACACCGCGCAGCTGGCCTGCCGTGTGGTGCTGGATGTGCTGGGAACGCTGGTTGCCAACGGGCACCTGGGCCATCGCAACAAAGTCATGAAGTGAAGGAGATCACCCCAATGACAATGAAACGCTACGCTGTCCCCGCCGTCTTATGCCTCGCAGGCATGACATCGCCCGCCTGGGCACATACTGGCCATGGCGAAGCCGCCGGCGCCATTGCCGGCTTCCTGCATCCCATCACGGGCATCGATCATTTGCTGGCCATCGTCTCGGTCGGCGTTGTCGCCGGATTGGCTGCAGGGCGGGCGCGCGTCGCTGTCCCCGCGGCATTTATCGTGTTCATGGCGCTAGGCGGCATGTTGGGTATGAGCGGCCTAGCATTACCCTTCGTCGAGCCTGCTATAGCATTGTCGGTCGTCGTCCTTGGACTACTGATGGCATCGGGCGCCCGGATTGGTCTGGCGGCGCTCGTTGGCGTTGCGGCGGTCGCGGCCATCTTCCACGGTGCTGCGCATGGTGGAGAATTGCCCGCGGGCGCCAGCGCGATTTCGTTCAGTCTTGGGTTCTTGACGTCGACCGGATTGTTGCTGGCCGCGGGGCTCGGCATGGCACGCCTTACCGTACCTGGGCGTTGGGCGCAGCCCTTGCTGGGCCTGGGCACTGCCACCGCCGGCGTGACCATGCTCGTTACCTGAGATTCTCCACGCGAAGGCTCTCGACATCTAATTCACAAACGAGGGGCCGGGCTTTGGCGCGTGTGCCAAGGTCCGGCCCCTCGCTGTTTCAAACGTAAAGCGTCCTAGCAAATTTAGTCGATGGAATAGCCGTAGAGCACGCCGGTCATCATTTGCGGAATGAAGGCGGTGTTGGTCTTTTGATCGTAGCCGAGGTCAGCGGCGCCCTGGCCCAGATCTAGCAGCACGCGGGATTTGCCCTTGCGCCCGATGCGCATGACTTTGCCGGCCATCCAATCGCTGGCAAGGTAAGCTCCGTCACCGAATGGCTCCAAGCCATCGAGGTTGCCCATGGGCGAGCCGTCGCCAAACGGGCTGATCGACTTGTCGGCAAGCGAAACCTTTTTGAGATGACCGGGAACCTTGGTCGCGAAGCCGTCGGTCATGACACCCCACGACGCCACCAAAAGGGTATCGCCCTCGACCAGCAGCCCGTTGGGATTTTCAAGCTTGTCGTCTTTCAGAAAGATATCGAAGGCGCCGTCCTTCAAGGCCCAGATCGTATTGGTGGCCATATCGCTGACGTAGACCGTGCCATCAGGTCCGGCGGCCACATCATTCAGGAACTTGGCGTCCTTGGCAGGGAACTTGTTGAGCACCTTGCCTGCCGCCACGTCAATCTCCACGAGGTGATCGATGTCGGCCACGTACAGCTTGCCGCCCGATAGCGCCAGACCCTTGGGCGCGTCGAGGCCCGTCACCCACTCCAGCGTGGTGATCTTACCATCCGGCGAAACCTTGGAGATGAAACCGTTGCCGTCCTTGCCCGTCGGCTCGCCATTGACGTTGCTGACGAAGAGCGTGGCCGAGCCAGCATCGAACAACGCCGACTCGGGGTTCTTGAACCCGGTGGTCTCCCAGAGCTTCTTGGCCTCGCGCGGTCCAGCCATGGCGGCGTCGAGCGCGGGCGTGACACTGAGAAGCGCGGCGCACAGCAAGGCGATACGGGTCATGGGTCTTGTTCCTTTTCATGGGGCGGCCGGGATTGAGGCCCGCAATCAGGTTGCAGTACCCCATTGCCATAAAATGCGGCAAGTTCGCGATGGTTCCTGAAGGACCCTGCGGCACCCCGGCGCAAGGACCTGCGAAAGCAATGCCGCACCCTTGCGCCTCTAGGCAAGCACGTTACAGTCGCGCCGCCCGCCGAAGCGACGGGTTCGGATGGCTCATATGGATTGGGACAAGCTCAGAATCTTCCATGCCTCCGCGGCCGCGGGCAGCTTTACGCATGCCGGTGAGACGCTCAACATGAGCCAGAGCGCCGTATCCAGGCAGGTCTCGGCCCTCGAGCGCGATCTCAAAGTCGTCCTGTTTCATCGCCACGCCCGCGGACTTGTCCTCACCGAACAGGGCGAACTGCTCTACCGCACCGTGACGGAAGTGATGAGCAAGCTGCAGACCGCCGAGCTGCTCCTCAGCGACACCGTCACGAAGCCATCCGGCGAATTACGCGTCGCCGCGCCAGTCGGCCTCGGCTCGGTGTGGGTCACGCAGCGCCTGCGGGAGTTCATGGAGCTCTATCCCGAAATTCGCATCGATCTCATCCTCGACGACGATCAGATCGATATTGCGATGCGGGAAGCGGACGTTGCGATCTGGACCCGGGAGCCGGAACATCCCGAATTGATCCGCAGGCCTCTCTTCACGGCCAACGTGCGGGCCATGGCGTCCGCCCAGTATGTCCGCCGGTTTGGGCTGCCCGAGACGCTGGCGGACCTGGATGCCGGACACCGCATTATTTCCTACAGCGGCCAGCCCTCGCAGCATCTGCCGGCGATCACTTGGCTGGAAACGGTCGGCCGGGAGGGCCAGCCCCCGCGCGTGCCGATCTTCAGGGTAAATTCCGTGGTGGCAATTAAGAATGCCATTCTGGCCGGCGTCGGAGTGGGCATGATTCCCGATTACATGACGGAGCAGGCCACCGACCTGGTCCATGTCCTCACAAAAACGGACATCGCCAAACCGTCGTTGCCGATACTCTTCGTGTATCCGGAAGAGCTGAAAACTTCCAAGAAAGTCCAGGTGCTACGCGATTTTCTGGTTTCCAAGGCACGCCAGCTGCAATATTGAGGAAGCCAGCGTCCTCTATGGACGTGATCCACTCCCGTTGCCGGACGTTAAACGAACATCCGGGATTGATGTGCAGGCCGGCTAATTGCCACCGCCGCTCGGTACATCAGTGCGGGTTAGGATTGACTTCACAGAGCCGGGCATGTCCCGGCTCTATTTTTTTGCCTCGTCCAAGGCGGGGCGAGGGGCCATAAGTCCGAGTGCGACGGAAGGTGCCGCTGGCCTGATTTGCGAAGCCGGTCGGCGAGCGCTATCTAACTGCCATAACCAACACATGCTTCGGGAAGGCAACCGCGGGCCATGGCCAAGACGCTCTACGACAAGATTTTCGACGATCACGTGGTCGACCGTCAGCCGGACGGCACGTGCCTGCTCTACATCGACCGCCATCTCGTCCACGAGGTGACGAGCCCGCAGGCCTTCGAAGGTCTGCGCATGGCCGGGCCGCAAGGTGCACGCCCCGGAGAAGACGCTCGCCGTCGTCGATCACAACGTGCCGACCACCGATCGCTCGCACGGCATCGACGACGCGGAGAGCCGCATGCAGGTCGAGACGCTGGCCAAGAACGCCCACGACTTCGGCATCGAGTACTTCAACGAACTCGACAAGCGCCAGGGCATCGTCCACGTCGTCGGCCCCGAGCAGGGCTTCACGCTGCCCGGCACGACGATCGTCTGCGGCGACAGCCACACCTCGACGCACGGCGCCTTCGGCGCGCTGGCCCACGGCATCGGCACGTCCGAAGTCGAGCACGTGCTCGCCACGCAGACGCTGATCCAGAAGAAGGCCAAGAACATGCTCGTCCAAGTGGACGGCGTGGCGCCCCATGGCGTCGGCGCGAAGGACATCATTCTCGCCATCATCGGCGAGATCGGCACGGCCGGCGGCACCGGCTCCGTCATCGAATATGCCGGCGAAGCCATCCGCGCGCTGTCGATGGAAGGCCGCATGACGGTCTGCAACATGTCCATCGAAGGCGGCGCGCGCGCCGGCATGATCGCGCCGGACGAGAAGACCTTTGCCTTCATCAAGGGCCGCCCGAAGGCGCCGAAGGGCGCCGCCTGGGACATGGCCATGAAGTACTGGGAGACGCTGCACACCGACGAGGGTGCGCATTTCGATCGCGTCGTGACACTCGATGCCGCCAAGCTGCCGCCGATCGTGTCGTGGGGCACGTCGCCCGAAGATGTCGTGGCGATCACCGGCGTGGTGCCCGATCCGGCGAAAGTCGAGAACGAGAACAAGCGCGCGTCCATGGTCCGCGCGCTCGACTACATGGGCCTCGCGCCCGGCACCAAGATGACCGACATTCCACTCGATGTCGTGTGGATCGGCTCGTGCACCAACGGCCGCATCGAGGATTTGCGCGCCGTCGCCAAGATCGTCGAAGGCAAGAAGATCTCGTCGCGCCTCGACTACGCGATGATCGTACCCGGTTCGGGCCTCGTGAAGCAGCAGGCCGAAGCCGAAGGTCTCGACAGGATCTTCAAGGCCGCCGGCTTTGAATGGCGCGAGCCCGGTTGCTCGATGTGCCTCGGCATGAACCCCGACCAGCTGAAGCCCGGCCAGCGCTGCGCCTCGACGTCGAACCGCAACTTCGAAGGCCGCCAGGGCTACAAGGGCCGCACGCACCTCGTGTCGCCGATCATGGCGGCCGCCGCCGCGCTCGAAGGCCACTTCGTCGACGTGCGCACGTGGGACAACGCGTAGGACAGCGCCCAACGGACCATCGGCGCAACCGCCGGTCCCTGAAAACGGCAAAGACCCGGCAGTCATGACGACGGCCGGGTCTTTTTCGTAGCGGCCCCATCCTGGTGTCGGCGCGCAGGCGAGGCCGAGTTTAGAATCGCAGGTTTTTCAGCACCCCGCGATGACATGGGTCAACGCACGCACGTCAGCACGGCCTGCCACATGCAATCGTCCTGACAAGCGTCAGGCCATCGTCACCGCGAACGTCGCGCGTGCCGCAAGTTTTGAATCAAATCGAGCGGCACCGTTGTGCTTGAACTTGTCGGCGCAACGGTCGATAAGCCATTCACCATGAAACATTCCGATGGCCGCAATCGCACTCTCCAGACATGGAGATATCAGACGTGAGCCGGATGTTTGAGGAATTGGACTACCGGCCCACCCCCATCGGTGCGCTCAGTCTGCGGCGGCGGCTGCATCTGACGACCGGCGCCGATATTTACGAGATCAAGCTCGGCGACGACTTTCTGATGTCGAGCCAATTTACCGCCTCAGAAATCGCACTGGCGCAACTCGCGATAGATGCACACGGCGGCCGCGATCTCGACGTTTGTGTCGGTGGACTGGGCCTGGGATACACGGCCAAGGCCGTGCTGGACTACGATACGGTCGCGTCCCTGGTTGTCGTCGAATTCCTCGATGCGGTCATCGACTGGCACCGTTCCGGCTTACTCCCCATTGGATCGACGCTCACATCGGACAAGCGGTGCCGTTTGGTCTCAGGCGATTTCTTCGAGATGGCAGGCAGCGGGGCGGGGTTCGATCACGAAAGACCAAACCGGACATTCGATGCGGTCCTCGTCGATATCGACCATTCACCAGACATGCTCCTAAGCGAGCGCAGCCGGCCGTTTTACCGGACCGAGGGACTTCGCGGTGTCGCACGTCACTTAAAGGGCGGCGGGATCTTCGGGCTGTGGTCAAACGAACGCCCCGATCCGGCGTTCGTCGCACAGCTTTCAACCGTGTTCGCTGAGGCCTGGGCAGCACCGGTCACGTTCCATAATCCGCTGCAGGACAGGGAGGAAATCCAGACCGTTTATCTGGCCCGTCACGCACTGGGATAATTCCCGCAACAGCACGCACCATCACCCAACGCACGCGCCATGTATCAAAAGACGGTTGGCTTCCCTTGCGAACGGACCATCGAGCCCTTAGGTCCGTAGGCGCGCTTGCGTGCCCGGCAAACTCTGCGAACGACTGCATGCGTTGGGTCCACTGGATTTTCGGAAGGACGACTGATGCTCCCGACACGACAAATTTCGGCCATCGCGGCTGCCCTCTGCCTGCTCATCACGCTGCCCGCCGCAGCACGAGCCGCCGACCCAGAGGTCTCGAAGCCGGCGTCCCAAGCCGATGACGTGCTGGCAACTGTCCTGGCCGCCCAACCTGAAGAGATCAAAGCGCGCTACGCCTTTCGCCGTCCCGCCGAGACCTTGGCATTCTTCGAGGTCCAGCCTGGCGATACCGTTATCGAAACCCTGCCGGGCGGAGGCTGGTACTCGGGCATCCTCTATCCGTATCTCGGCGAGGGCGGGAAATTGATCGGCGCCCACTACCCGCTGAGCCTCTTTGAACGCTTTGGCTGGGACAAGGAACGGCTGCAAAATGTGCTGGCCCGGGATGCGGGCTGGCAAAAATCGACCGCGAGCAAGGCGGTCGCGAAGGGTGGCGGCCTCGACCGATTCACTCTGACGGAGATGCCCGACAGCTTGAACGGCACAGTCAGCAAGGTCCTCTTCATCCGGTCCCTGCACAACCTCAATCGCTTCGGGAAGGACGCCGGATATCTCGACAAGACCCTCGCGGAGGCCTACCGCGCCCTCAAGCCCGGCGGCATAGCCGGTGTCGTGCAGCATCGCGCACCCGAGACAGCATCTGACACGTGGGCTGACGGCAGCAACGGCTATCTGAAGCAATCCATGGTGATCGCGGCCTTCGAAGCGGCGGGATTCAAGCTTGTGGAAACGAGCGAGATTAATGCCAACGCCAAGGACCGTCCGGTGGAGACAGACAATGTCTGGCGCCTGCCGCCCTCGCTCAGAGGCGTGGAGGAGAACTCGGCGAAGTGGCAGGACAACAAGGCGATAGGCGAGTCAGATCGCATGACGTTGAAGTTCGTCAAACCGCCGCAGTGAGGCCGTGTTGACCGCGGTGACCGCGTTCACCACCGCCAGCGGTCGATCGACGGTAGTGGGGGAGCACTTTTTGATGGTGCTTCGGATGCCCTCGCTGCATCCGCACTGATCTGGAACCACGCCAACATCGGCCTGCCGAATGTTGGCCAGCAAAGTGCCCCGGGAATCGGGCGTACAGGGTTGCCGAACCGGTGAACGCCTGCGCCGCGCCCCGTCCTGCCGGAGGCGGGCAAACAAAAGAGCCCACTCCGTTCCCGGCCTTCGCCGGGACAGGCTCCGGTCCGCGCGGCGTTGCCGTAGGGGCCCGTGGCACTCGCCAGACGGTTCGCGGGCGAATTGCCGAACACCTGGTTTTTGGCCAGGGGCGGCAACTCTTCAGTCAATCGGCGTGCAATAAGGGGAGAGTGATATGGCGGAGAGGGAGGGATTCGAACCCCCGGTACGGTTGCCCGTACTTCGCATTTCGAGTGCGACGCGATCGACCACTCTGCCACCTCTCCGGAAGCCGTGGTGCCTTGACGGCAGGCGCTGCTTCTAACTTCTGCGCGGCGCGGGTGCAAGGGCGAAGCGCGCCGCTTGGCCGCCGAGCCTAACATCCGCGTTGCCGATGCAAAGCCTGACGCCTGGACACTGGCCCCTGAATGCGCGCCGTCCTCAAAGCGCCCCGTCCTGCGGCGCCGGGAACAGGCAATCCTCGAAGATGGCGCATTGGCGGATCAGCGGCGCACTGTCCCCGCGCCTGAGCTCAAGATCAAAGCGGAACGCGCCGCCCCCCAGATCGCGGTGGGTGATGCGCATCGTTCCCGGCTCCAGGACCCGCGGTAGGCGGACACGCCAGCCGCCGGCGTCAATGAAGTAGCTGGCCGAGCGGAAGAGCAGTGCGCCGTCCACTTCAGTGACGGTCAACGCCATGCCGACGCCAAATCCGACGTACTCTTCAAGACCGGTCGGTCCGGCGAACCGCTTCATGGAGTGGACAACTTGCGGAAAGCCAGCGGGACGCTCGTAGGTCCGTGTCCATATCTGCCCGGATGCGCCCGGCAGCCCCATCACGGAAACGACAGCCGCGCCAGTGGCCCCTGGCGTGAACGGCAAAGGCCCTCCAATCAGCCGCGCGAGGATTGCCAAGATACGGCCCCAAGGCGACAGCGTCGTCTCCAGCACGCGTCCGCGATACAAAACCGTTTCACCCGGCGCGAGACACTTGGAAAACCGCCGCCGCACCAAGTCGGGCAAGCGCGCCCAGCCCTCTTCACCGACCAGATTGCGAAAGCGCGTTTCGTGCAGGCCCGCGGCCGGGACCGCTTCCGCACCTGGAGCCGGAACAAATTGAGCAGGCGGCCGAGGTTGCGCTGGAGACTTGCGGGGTTGGGACGCCGGCATTTTGAAACCCCCTTACACTGCCCGCAATCCTATCTGCGCGCGGGCCTATTTGCGTTTGGCTGTGGCACGTGAGGCCGGCGCCACGAACCGTGCGACCGCGCCGCCCATCTTCATCAGGCGGGAAAGCACCGGGGCCGGTAGCTGAAGGACCTCATCGAAGGCCCGGTCGACCGTCTGCATGAAGTCAAGCATCGCGGCGAGCCGTTTGCGGGCCGCCGGCGATACCCGGCCATCCGACGATGCTTCGCGCACACAGGTTTGCAACAGCACCAGCGTGGGATCGAGTTCGCGCGCCTTGCGGCCGGCGGCGATGCGGCGGACCATTTCGAACATGTCGGCTTCAGCCTCGAAGTAGTCCCGCCGGTCGCCGAGAACATGGACGCGCTTCACCAGCGTCCAGCCCATCAGCTCCTTCAAGGACGTCGAAACGTTCGAGCGCGCCATGCCAAGGCTGTCGGAAATTTCTTCCGCGGTCATCGCCCGGTCGGAGACGAATAAAAGCGCGTGAATTTGCGCCACGGAGCGGTTGACGCCCCACAAGTCGCCCATTTCGCCCCAATGGACGACAAACCGCAGAAGCGCGGGCGGCAGGCTTTTGTTGATGTCTGTAATTTCTGTCATGACAGAAATATAAGAATGAAAAGCGGTGTCGTCAAGTTGCATGCTTACGATTCTTTAATTGCCGCCAGCCATCAACGCGGACTTGCCAGCATCGTGGCAGACCCAAGGCAGATCACCGAAGTGCGAAAAATATAGATGCGCGCGCCACGGATCCATGCCCGCGTCAGCCGCGTTCTTCTGCATGTTCGACGGGTTCGATCAATGCGTGACAGATGCCGTCGAACGAAACGCTGCGCGCCGCGCGCAAGAGATCATGAGCATCTCGCACGCGTCGCCAGCTTTTCTCGTGCCACAACCTGAGTGACACACGAAGGAGTTCACATATGAAGATCTTGTACGCCGTGGTTTGCGCGGCTGTTATGGCGCTGCCCATGTCGGGTGCGCGCGCCGAAACCAAGGACATCGTCGACACCGCGGTTGGTGCCGGCAATTTCTCGACACTCGTGACGGCCGTGAAGGCTGCCGGTCTTGTCGAAACGCTGAAGGGCGCTGGCCCGTTCACGGTGTTCGCACCGACGGATGAAGCGTTCGCCAAGCTTCCCAAGGGGACGGTCGAAGATCTCCTGAAGCCGGAGAACAAGGACAAGCTGAAGGCAATCCTCACCTATCATGTCGTGCCGGGCAAGGTGATGGCCGCCGACATCAAGGGCAAGAAGGAAAGCGTCAAGACCGTTGAAGGCAGCGACCTCGCTGTCGACGCCACTTCGGGCGTGAAGGTCAACGACGCGAGTGTCGTAACGGCTGACGTCGCGGCCTCGAATGGCGTGATCCACGCCATTGACACGGTCGTAATGCCGAAAATGTAGAGCCCTCCCAGTTCCCTCTACATGGAAGAGCGTCCACTGAACCCAGCGAGCTTGTCTCGCTGGGTTTTTTTATCGGGCAGGATGGATTGCAACAGTGTGCGTGACCTGCAGCGCTTTCATTGTGTGGTCGTGCGCCCGGCCATCGATTGCGCTTTCTCGCGCTCCCACGCCGCGAGTTCGCGCGGCTTCAAGACAAACGCGGCGTAGGCATGAAGCGCCAGACCCGCGCCCCAGCCAAGACCCACCCAGTGCACCCACATGCCGCCACCGGAGACAACATCGATGACAACGAGGAGCAGAAGGACGGGAACAAAAACCATGAAATGCGCGTAGAAGCCCCGGATCGCCTCGTACTCTTTCTGGGCGCGGATCTCGTGAATGTCTTTCATGATGCCTCCTTGCCCTCCGCGGGCCCATTCGGCGCGCCGCAGTGGAATTCCCGGCCGCAGCCGTTTCTCCGCAGTCTAGTGAAGTGATGCGGCCGCGGCCAGTCATCGCTGCCCAACATTGCGCAACACGCTGAATACCGCCCGAATGTCCCCAGGGCACCCAGTCGCAAGCGCAAAAGTATCGCAAATCCTGAATTCGGGTCGCTGTTCCGTGTGGAACACCCTGCCGCCGTGGCCCGAGGCCCAAGGATTGAGCCCGTGAGACACGGGATCGGGTCATAGGCTCAGGACCTAGGCCAGCCGGTTAGATTTCCAGGTCCAGCGGCAGGGTCGCGGGTGCTTCCGATTCGAAACCTTGCGCCACGACCCGGCCCAGGGCGGCATCGGCCACCATCACAAGCCGCGTGCGCGGGTTCAGAACGGGGGATTGCAGCCAGCAGAAGTCAGCCGATAAATGCGGCGCCACGCCGTGCAGCATGGCCGCCCGCCCTGCGCTGTCGCCGCCTCGGGGATGACCGGTCCATCCGGCGGCCTGCCAATGATTGGCGGCGACGTTTGGCCCATCATGGACACGCGCTTCCGTCTCGGTGCGTTCGATCACCACCGTTTCACTGGCTGAAAGACCGGCGAGCGTGAAAATGGCTGGGGTGGAAATGGGTCCGTCGCGCAACATGACACGGGCATCGGTGAAGGAGGCCGCGCTGTCGCAGACGGTCCGCAGCAGATGCGACGGGGTGGGATGGGGCATGTGCCAGACCCGCCGGCGGTTGGCCGCCCAATCGAGATAATAAAGGCCTGTCGCCTTGCGCATCGGCGCTTGATTGAGCGCGACTGAAAAGCGTAGTGGCGCCACGGCGCTTAGAACGCCTGTATATCCGGGCCAAGTCAGCGTCAGATAACGGCCCGCCGGAGCCGTTACACGCGCGGCAATTATGTTCCGCCCGAGTCCCGGCGTCTTCCAGTCCAGCACGCGGATCAGCCGCGCACTCGTTTGATCGGGGGATGGTGCGGCGCGGCAGGTGCACCCCCACTCGTAGTTGACGGAGAAAAAGTAGGCACCAGGCCGGTCGAGCAATTCGGCCACGGCCTCGATCTCGCCGAGGTGGGCGTTGTTCCACTTCTCCAGCCACGCGCGCGAGACCTTATCAAGCTGCCTCAGAGCCGATGGCGGCACGCGATGGGTCGCCAGATCGAGAAGGGCGTGCGCGCGATCGCGGTGTGCGCGCAGCGTTTCCAGCGGAAAGTCGGTGCCGCAATCCTGAACAGGCATGGCGGCTAGGGGAGTCGCGGCGGCAGGGACGGGCAAACGAGGCGCGGGCAAACGGCATGTCCTCACGTTGGCGCGTGGCCGCGCATGATGAACTGATCTGTGATTGCAGGAACATGGCGAATTGGCGTGCAGCCTAGTCACCTCGCCCGGATCGCCGCCCTTGGCCGGCCGGACCGAGGCAGAGCCCTCGGTCATGACTTGCACATCCTACCCACGCCAGCGCCGAACCCGCATCGTTTCGACCCAAGCTGCCGCAGCCCGTTGACTTCAAAGGCTGTCTCAAGGATAAGGAGCCACCACATGGCGGCCTGGAAGGGCGGCCGTGCGAAAAGTCGCTGCCCGAGGCTCCGGTTGACCTAGCGTCAACCCTTTGAAAGTCCGCAATTTTTGCGGCGCCGCAGGGCGCGGATGAGACCCAACAGCGCTTCCAACAGCGCGGAAAGAGGCAAGCCATGTACGCTGTCATCAAGACGGGCGGCAAACAGTATCGTGTCGCCAAGGACGATGTCCTGACCATCGAAAAGCTCGAGGCGGAAGCCGGGGCATCGGTGGAATTTACCGAAGTTCTCATGCTCGGCCAGGGCGCGGACGTGAAGGTCGGCAAGCCGACCGTATCGGGCGCCAAGGTGACCGCCGAGCTCGTCGAGCAGACGCGCGGTCCGAAGGTCATTTCGTTCCGCAAGCGCCGCCGCAAGAATTCGCGCCGCAAGCACGGTCATCGCCAGGATCTGACGACCGTTCGCATCACCGGCATCTCCGGCTAATTTCTCCGGCTCCCTTCACCGGCTGGCCCCGATCGCCACCGGCCCGACATCGAGGATTTGTTCCATGGCACAAAAGAAAGCAGGCGGCTCGAACTCGCAACGGCCGCGACTCCGAGAGCAAGCGCCTCGGCATCAAGAAGTACGGCGGCGAGCACGTCATCCCCGGCAACATCCTGTGCCGCCAGCGCGGGACCAAGTGGCACCCCGGCAAGGGCGTGGGCATGGGCACCGATCACACCATCTTCGCCATCGAAGAAGGCACGGTGGACTTCAAGACCAAGGGCAACGGCCGCGTCTATATCTCCGTTCTGCCGCAGAAGGCGGAAGCTGCCGAGTAACTCGGCTTAACGTTTCCCGGACATTGCGGGAGGGGAGATGCACGCCGCATCTCCCCTCTTTGCATTTCTGGGGTAGATTCACGCTGGTCCGGCGCTTCGAACATAACGCGCCGCCGCAATTCACGGACTTGAGCCGATCGATCGACATGCGAACCAAGCGACTGATCCTGCGTGACTTGAACCACGCCGATGCACGCCGCATCGCGGTGCTTGCCGGCGATATCGACGTGGCACGCATGACGGCGCGGCTGCCGCATCCCTACACCGAGTTCGACGCCGAAGAGTGGATCCGGGGCATTGAGAGCAACGAGTACGTGCAGGGCATCGAACACGATGGGTATCTGATCGGCCTGATCGGCTACACGATCAATACGGACAGGTCGGCGGAACTTGGGTACTGGATCGGCAAGCCGTGGTGGGGCCACGGCTACGCGACGGAGGCCGCCGAAGCGGTCATCCGGCATGCGTTCCGCGTCGCGCGCGTGCAGCGCATGACGTGCTGCCACTTCATCGACAATCCCGCCTCGGCGCGCGTCATCGAGAAACTGGGGTTCCGCTGTATCGGAGCCTGCAAGGCATTCTGCCTCGCGCGCAATGCCGAGGTTCAAACATTGAACTATGAGAGGAAGCGCCCCATGTCCGCGTTCCTTTGGAGAGGCGCGGCATGAAATTCCTGGATCTAGCCAAAATCTACATCAAGGCCGGCGATGGCGGCGACGGATGCATCGGCTTCCGGCGTGAGAAGTTCATCGAATTCGGCGGACCGGACGGCGGCGATGGCGGCCGGGGCGGCAGCATCATTGTGGAATGCGTGTCAAATCTCAACACGCTCATCGACTACCGCTACCAGCAGCATTTCAAGGCCGAACGTGGCGTCAACGGCATGGGCCGCAATCGCGCCGGCGCGAACGGGAAAGACTTCACGATCAAGGTGCCGCCGGGGACGGAGGTGCTGGCGGAGGATCAGGAAACCGTCATCGCGGATCTGACCACGGTGGGCCAGCGTGTGTGTATCGCGCGCGGCGGCAACGGCGGGTTTGGTAACGCGCACTTCAAGAGCGCCACCAATCAGGCCCCCCGGCACGCCAATCCCGGATTGCCGGGCGAGGAACTCACGATCTGGCTGAGGCTGAAGTTGATCGCCGACGCGGGTCTCGTCGGACTGCCCAACGCGGGCAAGTCGACCTTCCTCGCCGCGGTCTCGGCGGCCAAGCCGAAGATCGCCGACTATCCATTCACCACGCTGCATCCCAATCTTGGCGTCGTGCGCGCGGGTAAGACGGATTTTGTCCTGGCTGATATTCCAGGGCTCATCGAGGGTGCCCACGAAGGCGCCGGATTGGGTGACCGCTTCCTGGGGCACGTCGAGCGGTGCCGCGTGCTCTTGCATCTGGTGGATGCGACATCTGACAACATCGCCGAATCCTACCGGGTGGTGCGCCGCGAACTGAAGGCCTATAGCCCCGAGTTGGCCACGAAAAAGGAAATCGTCGCCCTTTCGAAATGCGATGCGCTGGACGATGAAACCCTCGCCGAGCGGTTTGAGATCCTCAAAAAGGCGTCGCGCAAGAAGCCGCTGACGCTGTCGGCCGTGTCCGGTCAGGGCATGAAGGACGCACTTTTCGCGCTGGCCCGGGAAATCGAGCGGGCGGACGCCGACGACGCGGCGGAAAACGCCGAACCCGAGGAGCCTTGGCAGCCCTGAGACCGTGCGATCCGTCCGACCAATCGGGCTACCCCAAAAAAAACTGCCCCAAATCGGGACCTGGAGGCAGGCGCGGGCCCCGACTTGAACTGGGTCCCGCTCACCCCATATCTTTAGCGAACACCCAGTGTCTCGGACACGAGATCCGGGTGCCCGGATCGGATGGTGCCTCATGGAGGGCCAGCCGGCTAACCGAGGTCGCTTTGAGATAAAGGGCCCCCGTCCATGACACGTATGACTATGTTGTCGAACCCATTGCTCCTGGGGTTTGAAGAGATCGAAAGGCTGATCGAGCGCACCGGCAAGAATGCCGCAGGTGGCTTTCCGCCTTACAATATCGAGCGCATCGCGGCTTGCGACACTGGGCCGGAGATCTTGCGCATTACCTTGGCTGTAGCCGGTTTCACCCGGGACGATCTGGATGTGACACTGGAAGACAAACAGCTCACGGTTCGCGGTAAAATTCAGGACGATACGGAGCGCGCGTACCTCTACCGGGGAATCGCCGCCCGCCAGTTCAGCAAGACCTTTCTTCTTGCTGACGGCATCGAAGTCCAAGCCGCGGACTTGTCGAACGGGATGTTGTCGATCGATCTCGTGCGGCATGAGCCCGAACGGGTGATCCGGCAGATCGCGATCGGCCTGGAGAAAAAGGACCGGTAGGTGCCGGTCCGCTACAGCCAAAACCTCGGAATCAGTGGATCGTTAGCGGAATGGATCGTTGCCTCCAGAGTTGGCAGCGCCTGCACGTGACGTCCGGTCAGCTCTCCTCAAGGAGGATGTGCGTCATGAACGGCAACACGAATACAAAGAAGGCGAAGGCGCGGGACTCCCGCTCCGGATCGGCAGCCCCTGTCATGAGCGAGATCGAACTCGCGCGTCTGGGGGGCGGCGAAGTCGCCTACATCAAGGCACTCAGCATCGACGAAGCCCGTCAGCTTTTCCCGGCTGTCGAAGGTTTGCCCGCGGGGGTGCGTCTGTTCGCCCTGCATGCGGCGGATGGCACGCCGATCGCCTTGACGGACTCGCGGCAGGCCGCGCTCAGCCACGCCATTGACGGTGAATTGGCGGTGGCAAGCCTGCACTGACGGTGCGGCGCGACGCGGCACGGTGATGCCCGCAGACTTTACGGCATCGATACCAAGCGGCGAACGCAACACACATAAACGGCTCCGGCAGCAACTGCCGGAGCCGTTTTTCTTTGCGGGCAAGTCCGGGCCCGATGCGCACCGCGACGCCGGCCTCAGCCTCGATAAAGTGCGTACTGACCCTTGGGTTTGAAACGCACGAGATAGTCGGGAACCACCGCGGCGACCGAATGGGGATTTGGGAACCCCAGGCCGGCCAGCGTCCGGCCGTCGGCAATGGCTTTGGCGCTCACGACGTTGTCGCGTTCCAGGAGCCGGATCTGGTCGAGCGTCACCGGGCGCAAACTGTTGGGAAGCAGCGCGGTCGCCAGGGCTTGGAGTTTCGCGAGCCAGAACGGCAGCCGGAGAAACCAACGCGGGCGTTCGGCGTAGGTCATCGTCCGCTGCAGGAGGTCACGGAAGGTCAGCACTTCTGGCCCGCCGAGTTCATAGACGGTGCCGGGCTTGGCCTTGCCATCGACGGCGGCCTTGATCGCTCCCGCGACATCGCCCACGAACACCGGCTGGAATTTGGTCTTGCCGCCGCCGATCAGTGGCAGGAACGGCGAAATGCGCGCCATGGCCGCGAAGCGGTTGAAGAAGTCATCCTCGGGGCCAAACACGATGGAGGGCCGCAGGATAATGGCGTCTGGAAACTCTTCCAGCACCGCCTTCTCGCCGGCGGCCTTCGACCGGGCGTACTTCGACTTCGACTGGGCATCGGCGCCGATGGCCGACACGTGAATGAGGCAGCGGACGCCTGCCTCCCGCGCCGCCTTGGCGATGGCGCGCGCACCCTCCGCATGGACCGCATCGAAGGTCTGCCGGCCGGTCGGCGCCAGCACGCCCACGGCGTTGATGACGACATCCGCGCCCTTGACCGCCTCGGCGACCGACGCCGGGTAGCGCAGGTTGGCCTGCACGGCGTGGATCTGGCCCACAACTCCCATGGGTTGCAGATGGCCCGCGAGATCCGGCCGGCGGCACGCGGCACGGACACGCCATCCGTCCCGTGCCAGGGCCCGGACGGTATGACGGCCGACAAATCCAGATCCGCCGAAGACCGTGACGAGGCCGGACGGGCTCAGTTCGGAAACGGTGACCATATCCAATGACCCTCAAGTAGGCGTGGCGCGGCACGATCCCGCACGGGCGCGGCCGTGAAGGCTTGTGTAGTGGGCGCACGCGCAATTGACAACGTGACCGGCTGCCACTAACTCATGGCCCTCGCGCCGGTCTTTAGCCCAGATGGCGGAATTGGTAGACGCACTAGTTTCAGGTACTAGCGGGTAACACCGTGGAGGTTCGAAGTCCTCTTCTGGGCACCAAACCACGCAATGTTTGCGGGTCACTCGGCGGGTCGTTCGCACCCTGGAACCGGGCAATCTCACCGGGCCCCGCCCGGTCGCCACGTCACGGGGGCTCCGAATAAGCCAAACGGCCCCGTACAGGATCGTTCATGACCGCGCCCGTCATCAAGCTTCACAAAGGCGATCTGCCCGCCAACCTCGGCTTCGGTTCGAGTGTCGCCATCGACACCGAAACCATGGGCCTCAACCCGCACCGGGACCGGCTTTGCGTCGTGCAGCTGTCCGCCGGTGATGGCACCGCTCATTTGGTCCAGATCAGCAAGGACAATCCGGTCGCACCGCGGCTTGCGGCGCTGCTCACCGACCCGAAAGTCCTCAAGATCTTTCATTTTGCCCGCTTCGATTTGGCTGTGCTGCACAAGTACCTCGGCGTCGTGACGGCGCCGGTCTACTGCACCAAGATCGCGTCCAAACTGGCCCGCACCTACACCGACCGCCACGGACTGAAGGATCTCGCCGCCGAAGTGCTGGGCGTGGAACTCTCCAAGCAGCAACAGAGCTCGGACTGGGGCGCGGCCGAACTGACGCAGCAGCAGATTGCCTATGCCGCCTCCGACGTCCTGCATTTGCACGCCATCAAGGACCGCCTGGACGCCATGCTGGCCCGCGAAGGACGCCAGGGCCATGCGGACGCCGCCTTCAAGTTCCTGCCCGTTCGCGCCGCGCTCGATCTGGATGGTTTTCCCGACGACGACATCTTCGCGCACTGAGAACCCGGCACGGGCCTTGGCGAAACAGTGCCCGCACCCGAGCGCACCATCTCAAATCGTTGGTATCGCTAGCTGAACCGCGGGCCACTCCGGGCCCTGACGACGCAATATCACCCCAATTTATGCCCACTGTGCCCCCGTCTCAGGCTGCGCAGACATCCCCCTTCGCCGGTGCGATACGCTATAAGCTCGGACCTCAACACTGAGCCGGATCCCGAACCGATGGTTTCGATCACCGATTCCAATAGAGGCAGTGCCGGATCGCGCGCCGCGCGTGACGGTCTGGTGGTTGCTGTCGACCGGGCAGACGGATTCCGCAAGGCGCGCCGGCACACCCAATTGGTCAAGACCC
The DNA here is from genome assembly GCA_963786675.1 of uncultured Alphaproteobacteria bacterium. GTDB lineage: Bacteria > Pseudomonadota > Alphaproteobacteria > Rhizobiales > Hyphomicrobiaceae > JAGVSR01. Next base: position 39,718 of record CAWAZY010000006.1, read on the forward strand.
TGCGTCTGGCGCTGCCCCTCAGTGGCGCCGCGCTCAGTGTCTATTTCGTCGCCACCCTTCTGCATGAGACCGGCCTGACGACCCGGCTTCCCAGTATGCCGATGCCGCGCATCACCGCTCAGGATCTCACCATGCAGAACCCGAGTTACGAAGGCACGACCAACGAAGGCGGCACCTACCGCGTGACTGCGGCCCGCGCGCGGCAAGACTTTTCCAACACCAACATCATCGAACTGGAAGAGATCTCTGGCAATCTCATCGACCAGAAGAAATCACAGACACGACTGACCGCCACGCGCGGCACCTTCGACCACAAGAAAAGCATTCTCGAATTGAAGGACAAGATCGCCATCGTCTCCGATGACGGCATGACCGCCGATCTGACGAGCGCCACGGTCAAAACCCGCGAAGGCCTGATCACCAGCACCGAACCGGTCCAGGTTGGATTTCCTGCCGGCACGGTCCAGTCGCAGAAATTGACGATCCGCCAGAAGACCAAACAGGTCGCCTTCATCGATCAGGTCGTCGCGAAACTGAGGCCGGCAGCTCGCGACACTGCATCGGCCGCCGCCTCCGCGGCTCCACAATCGGCAGCCCCTCTCTTTTCCGCTTCCGATGCGCCGGTCGATATCACCGCGGCACGGCTCGACATTGATGACAGCAAAAAGATCGCGGTCTTCGGCGGCAACGTGGTCGCCAGTCAGGCCGACGCGCAGCTTCAGTCCGCCAAACTCATCGTCACCTACGAGAATGACGCGGCACCCGGCGCGTCGGCGCAACCGGCAGCAGGCAACCCGGCGGCGGCGTCCGGCAAGGTCAAACGGATCGACACCAACGGCCCCTTCGTGATGGTTCGCGGCGCCACCGACCGCGTGACGGGCAACACGGCAACGTTCGACTTGCCGTCCGAAACGGCTCTGCTCGATGGCAGCGTCGTGATTACCTCCATGCCCGACCGTCGCGTGACCGCCGATCGCGCGGAACTCAATCAACGGGCCGACACCGCTCTCCTGACGGGAACCGTGGTGGTTGAGAACGGCGCGACTGTCCTCAAAGGCCGTCGTCTTGCCATCGATCGTGCCAAAGGCCGGACATCACTGACGGCGCCGCCGATGGCCGGAAGCGGGCCAGGCCGGATCGCAGCACATTTCGTCCAGAATGGCGCCAAGCCCGGCGCTGCCAAGAAGCCGGCGAAACCCGCCGCATCCGGCACCTCGGGCGGCATCGCGAATTTCAAGACGGATCCCGACGCGCCGCTTGATGTGGATGCCGATAGCCTCGATGTGGACGATGCGCAGAAGGTGGCCGTATTCCGCGGGGATGTTGTGGCCCGCCAGGGCGAGGTCACCATCAGCGCCCCCGAACTGCACGCACATTACACCGGCTCGGCCAATCTCGCCGATACGACAGACACGGCGCCGGCCGCCGCGCAAAAGTCGCCGACCGAACTGACCCGCATTGAGGCCCGGCCGAGCGTGAAGGTCACCACGGCTGACAACCGCAAGGTGACGGGCGATTGGGCGGTGTATGATGCAAAAGCCAACACGGTTGTCGTGGGCGGCAATGTGGAGCTGTCCCAGGATAGTTCAGTTGTCCGCGGCAGCCGGCTGGTCATCGACATGGCCACCGGCCAGAGCACCATCGATACCGCCCCGTCCAAGACCACCGCCAAGCCAGCCGGTGGCGGGTGGGTCACCGAGGCAGATGGCCGCAAAAAAGAGGTCTCGTCTGGCGGCCGTCCCAGTGCCATTTTCTTCCCCAATGAGCTGCGTAACAGCCAGTCCGGCGGGGCCAAGACAAAGAAGGGCAGCGACGCCGATGGCTGGAGTGCGAGAACCGCGCCCGATGCGGAATGACGACAGAACGCACCGACCGAAACTGCCGATCAATCCGATTGTCCGCCTAACACCTGCAGGAACTCCCGCTTGAAGCTCCCGTCACTCACCAGTTTGATGAGACCCCCGGCGGGCCGTGCGAATGGGAACGGCCAAGTTCCGTTCTCCGATGCCACCGGCTACGACTACGGCCGCGCCAGCGACGTCGAGACCGTCGATCCCTCGATCGGCGGCGAAGGCTGGCTGACCGTGGTGGAGGTCCAGAAGAGCTACCGCAAACGCCGCGTCGTCAAGGGCGTCAGCCTTGCGGTTGGACGCGGCGAGTCCGTGGGGCTTCTTGGTCCCAATGGCGCCGGCAAAACCACCGTCTTTTACATGATCACCGGGCTTGTGCCCGCCGACCACGGCCGCATCACGATTGACGGACGCGACGTGACCCGCCTGCCCATGTACCGCCGTGCGCGGCTCGGCATCGGCTATCTGCCCCAGGAAGCGTCGATCTTTCGCGGCCTGTCGGTGGAAGAAAACATCATGGCCGTCCTGGAGCTCGTCGAGCCCGATAAACGCAAGCGCAAGGAACAGCTCGACAACCTGCTGGAGGAATTCCGCATCACACGGCTGCGCAAGTCGCCCTCCATCGCGCTTTCGGGCGGCGAACGGCGGCGCTGCGAAATCGCCCGGGCCCTGGCGTCGCGGCCGTCATTCATCCTGCTGGACGAGCCCTTTGCGGGTATCGACCCCATCGCCGTCGGCGACATTCAGGAACTTGTGCGGCACCTGACGGACCGGGGCATCGGCGTTCTGATCACGGATCACAATGTCCGCGAGACTCTTAGCCTTATCGACCGGGCGTACATCATCTATGATGGTCAAGTTCTGACACATGGTAAGCCTGCGGAAATCATAGCCAATGAAGACGTCCGTAAGGTCTACCTGGGGGATATGTTCGTTAACGGGCGTTGAGTATAGATCGCCACTGAAGACCCCAAGGATGGGTAGCGTTTGACGATGGCGATTTCGGCGAAATTGGAGCTCAGACAGGGCCAGCAGCTGGTGATGACACCCCAGCTGCAGCAGGCTATCCGGCTGCTTCAATTCTCCAACCTCGAACTCAGCCAATTCGTCGAAACCGAGCTGGAGCGCAATCCGCTCCTGGAGATCGAAGATCCGCCCGGCGAGGTCGCCGGCAGCGAGCCGTCTCCCGCCGTCCAGGAGCATGAGGCGAATGAGGCGGCAGACGGATCATCCGCGTCTGACGGCACCGCTGACGACGACTGGCTCGACCTCGATAAGCCGACCGCATCGGACGCAGCGGATTCCTTCGATACCGAATACGAGAACGTCTACCCCGACGCCGCGCCCGCCGACATGGGTCCGGATCTGGCGGGCACGAATTGGACTCAGGTGAAACAGCGCGGCTCGTCTTTCGACGACGAGGACAGCAACCTCGAGGCCTATGCGACGAGCGACATCTCGCTGCGCGAGCACTTGGCCGAACAGATGCATCTGGCATTGAGAGAACCGGGCGAGCGGCTTATCGCGCACTACTTGGTCGATACCGTCGACGAGGCCGGGTACCTGCATGCCGACCTTGCGGATCTCGCGCAGAAGCTCTCCGCGCCGGAAGGCATGATCGAGCGCGTTCTGGGCGTGCTACAGACGTTTGATCCGCCTGGTGTCTTTGCGCGCTCGCTTGCTGAATGCCTTGCCCTGCAGCTGAAAGACCAGAACCGGTACGATCCACAGATCGCGCTGCTGCTTGAGAACCTGTCGCTTCTCGCCAGCCACAACCTGCCGGCCTTGCGCAAAGTTGTCGGTGTCGACAGCGACGAACTCGCGGACATGATTGCCGAGATCAAGCGTCTCAATCCCAAGCCAGGCCTCAAATTCGGGTCCGTGCAGCTTCAGCCCGTCGTTCCAGACATCCTGGTCAGGGCTGGCAGTGACGGCAGCTGGCTTATCGAACTCAACAGCGACACGCTCCCCCGCGTGCTGGTCAATCGGGTTTACTATTCGAAGGTCTCCAAGACCGCGCGCAACGAGAAGGACAAGGGCTACCTGCTTGAATGCCTGCAGACGGCCAACTGGCTGGTGAAGAGCCTCGATCAGCGCGCGCGGACGATCCTCCGGGTCGCCGAAGAGATCGTGCGCCAGCAGGACGCCTTCTTTACGCATGGCGTTCAGTACCTGCGGCCGATGAACCTGAAGACGGTCGCCGACGCGATCTCGATGCACGAATCGACGGTCTCCCGCGTGACCTCGAACAAGTACATCGCGACGCCGCGGGGTATCCTGGAACTGAAGTACTTCTTCACGTCCGCTATCGCGGCCTCGAATGGCGACTGCGAAGCGCACTCCTCCGAATCCGTCCGGCACCGCATCAAGCAGCTGATCGACAGCGAGCCGCCGGGCGCCATTCTGTCCGACGACATGATCGTCGATAAGCTCAAGAGTGATGGCGTGGACATCGCCCGGCGCACGGTGGCCAAGTACCGCGAAGCCATGCGAATTCCGTCATCGGTTCAGCGGCGCCGGGAAAAACGGCTGCTGGAGCGCTCCGACCGGGCCGTTTAACGGGTCTGAACAGCCGCGCCGAAGCGTCACGGACCGTTGGGAATTTTGCGCCGCAACAAGTTGTAGGCTCCCACAAGCATTTGACAGATGCGGCGACACACACTAGCTTTTCTTTCCTTGGGTCAGGCGGCGGGCGTTCGCTCAACCCATTGGAATTGCTGCTTTACGCGCGATCCTGGCGGGGTACGGGGTCTGCAGGGAGTGGGTAGCGTCGAATATCGCCAGATGTCACAAGCGGTCGTGTGCGCACCAGTCCGGCTGGCCGCAGCGTATGTTGTTTACGCAAGTGCGGCGAAAGGCGAAGCGTATCGGGCCCGACAAGCTGTATAGACCCGCCATCACAAATGGCGTGTCTAGAATGGCCCTATTGTTTGGGCATGAGAATTGCGACGGGCCGTTGGCAGCAGGCAGGCTGCCAGTTGAGCGATTGTTGGCGAGAGATCAGGGCGGGCACGGGCGCCGGATATCATCCGGCTAGAGGCGACCTCCACCCCTTGGAAAGAGCACCATGGATCTTGCAGAAATTTTGGCACCCGATGCCGTGATTGCCTCCCTGGACGTCACCTGCAAAAAGCAGGCACTACAGGAACTTGCGCAGCGCGCGTCCGAAATCGTGGACATCGAACAGCGCGATATCTTCGATGCACTGCTGCAGCGTGAACGGCTGGGTTCCACCGGCCTGGGACGCGGCATCGCCATCCCGCATGTTAAATTCAAGGGTCTGACAGGGATCGTCTGCCTGTTCGCCCGCCTCAGCCAGCCCATCCCCTTCGATAGCCAGGACGGGGAGGATGTCGATCTGGTCTTCCTGCTGCTCGCGCCCGAACACGCCAGCGGCGATCACCTGAAGGCGCTCGCCCGCATTTCGCGGCTGGTGCGGGAACCGGCGACCCTGGAAGCATTGCGCGGCGCCAAGGATTCCGACGCATTGCGCAGCATCCTGTCGTCACCGGCGGCTTCGCACGCGGCCTAGGCGCCCATCAGCAGCGCCGCCATTCCCAGAGTGCCGACCACGATGCGCCACCATCCAAACAGCGCGTAGCCGTGGCGGCTGACGAAATCCAACAGTACCTTGACCACGAACAGACCCGAGACGAACGCGGTGACGAAGCCGATGGAAATCGCCGTGGTGTCAGCCCCATCCAGCACTGACCAATTCTTGTACAGGTCGTAGGCGAAGGCGCCTGCCATGGTCGGCATGGCAAGAAAGAAACTGAACTCCGCCGCAGCGCGTTTTTCAGCACCAAGCAACAGTGCCCCGACGATGGTTGCCCCCGATCGCGAGACGCCCGGGATCATCGCCAACGTCTGAAAAAGCCCGATTTTCAAGGCTAGAGCGGGCGGAAAGTCCATGACATCCTTGTAGACGGGCTGCAGCGGCAGGCGATCAACGGCCAGCAAGATAAAGCCGCCCAGGATCAGCATCACGCAGATGAGCATCGGCGTTTCGAACAGCACAGTCTTGATGAACCCGTGCAACGCGACGCCGACAACGGCAGCCGGCAGAAAGGCCAACAGAATGGCGCCAACGAACCGCCGCGAGTTGGCATCGCGCGGGAGTGAAATCGTCAGGCTCCAAAGCCGGCCGAAATAGACGGCAAGGATCGCCAAGACGGCACCGAGCTGGATCAGCACCTCAAACGTGCGGCCGGGCGAATGAGCGCCAAGGAAATGGCCTGCGAGCAGAATGTGTCCGGTGGATGACACGGGAATGAACTCGGTCAGACCCTCGATGAAGCCGAGGAGCACCGCATGCCAAGTTTGCATTCCACCCTCTTCCCGTGATTGCCGTGAAGCCTCAGGCGTAGCCGCAACCGCTCCGCTGGTCCCTCGCCCGCCCGCCCCTGTAGCCTGCTCTGCTCATCCCAGCAAATTCCGCGGCGCTTTGCACGGGACCTTTTGCTAAACCGTGTCTGCCACGCCTGGATGACTCACTCGGATAGCTGGCCGACGGCGGCGTCAGGAGCTACCGTTTATCTGAGTTGCGATCCAGAGGCGAAATTTTCGTTGCGGCCGCAACAGATTCTGCGCGTGGCCCCGAATATATGCTCTGAGGCTTAGCTGTGGGCCTTGGCCCCACTGGAGCCACAAATGCGCGGTGAGCCCTCGTGTTCCGTCTCAGACATTTGCCTCCCCGTGGGGCCGCACTTGGCGCAAATGTCTGAGACATGAGGAACACGAGCAACTTATAAATTCTCGTGTTGCTCTTTGCGTCTGACGCTTGATTTCGAGCCTTGCCGCGAAGGCGACCAAGCGTCAGATGCGCATCACGACCAGCCGGGCGGCGGCATCAGGATTGTTGAATGACCGAATTGTTTCATTACCCTTTTTGTCCGCGCAGCCGTGCCATCCGGCTCGCCCTTTCGGAATTGGGCCAGCACGTCACGCTCCACGAGGAACTGCCGTGGTCCTGGCGGGCCGAGCTGCTCGAGCTCAATCCCTCGGGCGAACTCCCTGTGCTGCGGCTTGCGGATGGCACTGTCATCGCAGGGGCCTACGCGATCTCGGAGTACCTGGACGAACAGAACCTCGCGCAAACAAGCGATGCCGGCGCGGGCGGTCTGTTTCCCGGCCCGTCCGAGAGCCGCGCCGAGGTGCGCCGGCTCGTCGATTGGTTCTTGAACAAGTTCGACCGGGAAGCCTCGCGCGAACTCATCGATCTGAAAATCACCGGCAGAATGGTGCCCGCAATGGCCCGCGCACCGGACGCGGAAACACTACGCGCGGTCCGGCATAACCTGCGTTACCATTTGCGCTATATCGAGCACCTTGCGCTCAACCGGGATTGGCTCGCGGGCACCCGCCTCAGCTTCGCCGACATGATGGCCGCCGGACAGATTTCAATTCTCGACTACGTCGGCGACATCGACTGGGAGGAACACCCCTCGGCGAAGTCGTGGTACGTCCGGCTCAAATCCCGGCCTTCGTTCCGCTCGCTCCTCACCGACCGGTTGCCGGGTGTGCCGCCGCATCACACCTATATCGATCTCGACTTCTGAGGTGTGACCGTGCCGACCGCTCCCGATAATTGCGCGTCTCGACCCACGCCTCCGGCACTGGAATTGATGTTGCGCGACGCCGGGGCCGCTCTGGGCTTCGATGCGGTGCGCATCACGCGGATCGGCGACGGACGAGACGCGGGCGACAGGCTGCGTGCGTTCCTGGCGGCGGGACGGCATGGCGACATGGATTGGATGGAAACACACGCCAGCCGCCGCGCCGACCCGCTGACCCTCTGGCCGGAGGCACGCTCCGCCGTCATGGTGGGCCTGAGTTACGCGCCTGATCGCGATCCGCTGGAAATTCTCGAACAGAAAGACCGCGGCGCCATTTCCGTTTATGCGCACGGAAAAGACTATCACGACATCCTCAAGCCCAAGCTGAAGCAGCTCGCCGGACGGCTCGCCGCCGCAAGCGGCGCCGACGTGAAGGTCTTCGTCGATACCGCGCCGCTGATGGAAAAGCCGCTTGCGGCCCGCGCCGGCGTTGGCTGGCAAGGCAAGCACACCAATCTCGTCTCACGCACGCACGGCTCGTGGCTGTTCCTTGGCGCCATTCTCACCACTGCCGAACTGACGCCCGACACGGCTGAAGACGATCACTGCGGATCATGCCGCCGCTGTCTCGACATCTGTCCGACCGCGGCATTCCCCGCGCCCTATCAGCTCGACGCACGCCGCTGCATCGCCTACCTCACGATCGAACACAAAGGGCAGATCCCGCGTGAATTCCGCATCCCGATGGGGAACCGCATCTACGGCTGCGACGACTGCCTCGCCGTGTGTCCGTGGAACAAGTTTGCCGCCACCTCGCGCGAGGCGCGGCTGGCTGTGCGCGCGGCAACGGATGCACCGCCGCTCTCGGAACTGCTGGGCCTCGACGATGCCACGTTCCGCACCCGCTTCGCTGGCACGCCGATCAAGCGTACGGGACGCGACCGCTTCGTGCGCAATGTCCTCATCGCGGCGGGCAACTCCGGTGATGCCGATCTGCAATCCCGTATTGTGCCCCTGACGGAGGATGCCTCACCGCTCGTGCGCGGCATGGCGGCGTGGGCGCTGGCGCGGCTGTGCGACACCACGACCTTCGCTCAACTGCGCCGGGCGCGTCTCGCCACGGAAGACGACACCGGCGTGCGCGCCGAATGGGAAGGAACGGCGGCACCATGACGACACTCTTTTGCTTCGGATTCGGCTACAGCGCGCGGCACTTGGCGCAGGATCTGGAACCGGACGGCTGGCACATTGCCGGCACGTCGCGCACGGCGGACGGCGTTCGCCGCCTGCAGACCGATGGCGCGATGGGCTACATTTTCGATGGCACGGCACCCGGCCCGGGAAGCGGTCCGGCGGGGTCGGCTGGAAGCGCCGTCCGTCGCGCATCGCATGTGGTCGTGTCGATACCGCCTGACAATGCCGGTGATCCCGTGTTGCGTTATCACGAGACTGACCTGGCGCAATCAGCGGCGACATGGATCGCGTACCTGTCCACCATCGGCGTCTATGGCGACCATGGTGGCGACTGGATCGACGAGACGACGCCCATCAACCCGCAGTCGGAACGCTCGCGGCGGCGCGCGCTGGCTGAACAGCAGTGGCTCGATTTCGCGAAGCGTACCGGCAAACGCGTCGAGATCTTCCGGCTGGCGGGCATCTACGGACCAGGTAGCAGTGCCGTGGACAGCCTGCGCCAGGGTGCTGCACGCTCGATCATCAAGCCCGGTCAGGTCTTCAACCGCATCCATGTGGCGGACATCGCAGGCACGCTCAAAGCTGCATTCGCCCAGCCTCACATCCACGCGATTTACAACGTCACCGACGACGAGCCCGCGCCACCGCAGGACGTGAACGCCTTCGCCGCCCAACTTCTCGGCCTGCCACCGCCGCAGGAAATCCCCTTTGAGGCCGCAAACTTGTCCGACATGGGGCGCAGCTTCTATGCGGAGAACAAGCGCGTGCGCAATGACCGGATCAAATCAGCCCTGAACGTTGCGTTGAAATTCCCGACCTATCGCGAAGGACTAGCGGCAATTGCCGGCGACGGCGTCTGACGCGTTCAGCTGCCATTCAGGACGCGTCCGTTTTATTGCCGGAATTGCTGGCGAAAGTGTCGCCATTGCTGTTTCTGGATGGCCGCGTCATGTCCCCGACTTTGCGAAAGCCCCTGTGTACCGGCGTCGCCCTTCTCACCTTGGGGCTGGTGACGGCTACGGCAGCACGTGCGGAGCCCATGCCGCCCGCGTCTCCGGCCGCGCATGATTTGGCTGAAAAATTCTCCAAGGCATCCCAACCTTCCAAGCCGTCCGACGAGGCCAAGCGGCGCAAGGCCGAAGAGGACGAGATGCTGGCACGCGCCCGCGCCGAAGCGGCCGCACGGGACGCGGCGGCCGCGCGGAATGAAGCCGCCGCAAAGTCCGGACCTGATGCTGATGTGGACCCTGGTGCTCAGGATGCGCGCCCGCAAATCGGCCAGCGCGTGATCGTCACGCCGCCGGATGAAATTCAAAAGGCAGAATCTGAACGGCAAAGGGCATTGGAATTGGCGCGCGAAGCCGAAGCCCGTGCCTTGGCTGAAAAGCTGCGCCGCGCCGAAGCCGCACGCCGCGAGAAGGCTGCGGAAACGGCGCGCTCCGAACCGCGCGCCGATGATGTGCCGCTGCCTTCTCCGCCCCCCATGGCACTGGGCCGAACGCCTCCGCCCGCAATCCCCGGCGTCGCGGCAGACCCGAGCCTCGTGACCGTTCTCCTGGTGATGGAGCCCGGCAACAAAGGCATCCGCCGCTTCAACAAGACCGCCGACCCTGTGCTGTGTCTGGGGCCACAGTGCTACATCTCGACGGGGATGGGCACGCCCGCACGCAGCCTGCATCGACACAAGGCACTTGGTGCGGCCAACACGCTGGGCAGGCGCGCAGGCGCATGCCGCCAGAGCCTGTCGTGCGTGTTTCGCGGCGTTCGGATATCGGGCGCGGGTGCCACCATCCAGCCGGTCGATCTGAAGGTCCTGGTTCACGACCGGCGCGCGCCGCGTGACATCTCGGGTGATACATCCTGCCAAGTTGCTAGCGGCGTGCTGACCTGCGGGCGAACCATCGTCGCTCCCGGCTACAGAGCCTGGATCGTCCCGGAACGCATTGCGGAACAAGCAGGCGCTACCGCTTTGAAATCCGCTCTCACGCGTGGACTTGTGTCGCAGCCGCAGCGCGAAGCGGCCATCAATCTGTATTCCAAAGCGCCCTAGGTTTGGCCCGGCGCGGCCGACGCTTCGCGAATGAGCGCGAAGAGTTTGTCGAGATCCTCGGGGCGCGACAGCCGATGCTCGCCATCGGGCACCTCGACGATCCGCGTGTGACCGCCCGTGAGAATTGACGACAGGTCCCTGACGTGCGCGGCCGGCACGGCGCGATCTTCCAAGCCCTGCAGAATACGCACTGGCCGTCCAGGATTCCAGGGGGTGCGTGTAATCAGATTGGCGCGGCCATCCTCGATCAGCGTCCGTGTGATGGCATAGGGCTCACCATACTCGGACGGCTCCAGGTACACGCCCGTCTCCATGAGATCGCGCCGCGCCGCTTCAGGGAAGCGCTTCCACATCAATTCCTCGGTCATGTCCCACGCCGGTGCGATGAGAACGAGCGCCGCGATCCGCCGCGCCTCGCCGGGCGCTTCGGCCAGAAGGCGCTTCAGCATCAATAGGGCGATGTGGCCACCCATGCTGGAGCCGACGACGATTTGCGGGCCACGCGCAATGGACCGGAACACCGCCATTGCCTCTTCCAGCCAACGGCCAATCGTGCCGTCTTCAAAGCGGCCATCCGAGATCCCATGACCCGAATAATCGAACCGGGTGCAATCGGCCCCCGAGGCGCGCGCCCAGTCAGCCAGCGCCGTGGCCTTGGTACTGGCCATGTCGGACTTGTAGCCGGATAGCCAGAATAACCCCGGCGCCGCCGCGCCGCGCCCCTCAGGCCCGCCATTTCCCTCTTCACGAATATACGCGATGCGACGTCGGGCAGCACCCGTGCCGACCTCGATGAATTGCGGTTCCGGTCCGGTCATCCTATGAGTGCCTGCCTTATGTCCTTCAAACGGGAACGCCCAATTTGACCGAGCGCGGTCCGACCATACTGCAAATCATTCCCGAGCTCGATACGGGTGGAGCGGAGCTGTCGACGATTGAAATCGCCGACGCCATCGTCACTGCGGGCGGCAGGGCGATCGTGCTCACCCAAGGCGGGCGCATGCTCGACCGGCTCAAGGCCGTGGGCGCCGACGTCCGCATTTTTCCCGCCGCAACCAAGAACCCCGCGCGGCTGGTGGCGAATGCCGTGCGAATCGCGCGGATGATCGGCGCCGACAATGTCGATCTCGTCCATGCGCGCAGCCGTGCGCCCGCCTGGAGCGCGCTGTGGGCCGCACGCGCCACGGGCCGCGCCTTCATCACCACGTATCATGGCGCCTATGCGGAGAAGTCCGCCGCCAAGCGGTTCTACAACAGCGTCATGGCGCGCGGCGACATCGTGATCGCCAACTCCGGATACACCCGCGATCTGATCATGGGCCGGTATGGCACGCCCGAAGGCAAGATCCGTGTCGTCCATCGCGGCGTCGATGGGGCGCTGTTCGATCCCGACGCCATTGCCGAGGACCGCGTTGCCCGCCTGCGTGCGGCGTGGGGCCTGACCGGCGGCGAGCGGATTATCCTCCAAGCCGCGCGGCTGACTGCCTGGAAAGGCCAGGGTACGGTGGTGGCTGCCGCCCGGCATTTGAAGGACATGGGCCGGCCGCTGCAGGCCGTCATCGTACTCGCGGGCGACGATCAGGGGCGCGAAGGCTATACCGCGGGCTTGCGGCAGGCGATCGCGGAGGGTGGCCTTGAAGGTCAGGTCCGCCTGGTTGGGCACGTGGACGACATGCCGGCGGCCTTCAAGGCGGCGCACCTTTCCATCGTGGCTTCGGTCGAACCGGAGGCTTTCGGGCGCACGGCGGTGGAATCCCAGGCGCTCGGATGCCCCGTGATCGCCACCCGAATCGGCGCACCCCAGGAAACCGTCCGTTCAGCCCCGGACTTTGGCCCCGACGCCCGCACCGGCTGGCTGGTTCCCCCGCAGGACCCCAAAGCTCTCGCCGCGGCCATGGAAGAGGCCATGGCCCTCGACCCAGCCGGACGGGAGGCCCTGGGCCGGCGGGCGCGGACGCATGCCCTCGGGGCTTTCTCGCTCCGTCAGATGCGGCTGAAGACCCTGGCGGTCTATGACGCCCTTATGGGGACGCACATGGAGGCCGCCTACGTGGCCGCCCGTCCACAGTCGGATGGTTAAGAAGGGTTGTACCGGCCCGGCCGAGCTTGACTTAGCGCGCGTTCTTCCCGATTTTGGGACCGTTCTGCTGGTTCTTGTTTGAAAGCCGCGCACCGCGCCGCTGACATCCCTGGAACCTGACGAATGATGGGGCCGCCCAAACCCCATGTGATGACAACAGCAAGAGGAGATCGACCCATCCGCAAACCTATGAGAGCCGCGCCCACGCGCGAGCCAACCGGTCCCAAGATCAACGACCAGATCCGGGCCCGCGAAGTGCGACTGATCGACGAGAATGGACAGAACGTCGAAGTCGTCAGCAAGATTGACGCGATGCAGCGCGCTACCGATGCGGGCCTTGATCTAGTCGAGATCTCGCCTGACGCCGAGCCGCCCGTGTGTAAGATCCTGGACTTCGGCAAGTACAAGTACCAGGAGCAAAAGCGCCAGGCCGAAGCGCGCAAGAACCAGAAGATCGTCGAGATCAAAGAGATCAAGATGCGTCCCGGCATCGACGATCACGACTATGACGTCAAGATGCGCGCCATCAAGCGCTTCTTCGAGGAAGGCGACAAGGTCAAGATCACCTTGCGCTTCCGCGGCCGTGAAATGGCGCATCAGCATTTGGGTATGGACGTTCTGAACCGCGTGCGCACCGAAACGGAATCCATTGCGAAAGTGGAATCCGAGCCGCGCTTCGAAGGCCGCCAGATGGTGATGGTGCTGGCGCCGAAGTAACGGCCCCGCCAGCTACGACGAGGCATCCGCGACGCCGCCCCCAAAAGGGCGGCGTTTGTCGTGCTGGCAAGGTGCAGACAAACCGCCGCAGAACCCGCCGTCCCCGCAACAGAACCCATGCTGCTGGACTGGCGTTGACGTGGCGCCAGTCCAGCACCATCTCCCTCCCGCAGTCTTCAAAGCCGGCTTTGAGCCGGAGAAAGGTCCGACCGACATGCGCGCGCGTTGGAGACATCTGGCGCTCACAGGCCTTGCCGCCGTGTGTGCGCTCCCCCTTACCGCCGCCGCGGACGGGCCCGACCTCATCTTCAAGAAAACGACCGTCTGGAAGCTGCTGGCGCCGGACGCGAAACTCGCGACGTTCGCCATCGACGATCCCGAGGTCGAGGGCGTGACGTGCTACTTCACCGCGCCGGAGAAAGGTGGCTGGGCCGGATGGGCGGGGCTCGCGGAAGAACTGTCGAATGTCTCGCTGTCGTGCCGGCAGGTCAGTCCGATCAAGTTCAAACGCCAGCTCCGCCAAGGCGACGAGGCCTTCAGTCAGCGCCGCTCGATCCACTTCAAACGCATGCAGATCGTGCGCGGCTGCGACGCCAAGCGCAATGTTCTCGTCTATCTCGTCTACACGGACAAATTAATCGAGGGCAGCCCGGAAAACTCAACGTCCAGCGTCCCGATCTCGCCATGGGGTGAGAGCACGCCGCCGCAAAAGTGCGGCGATTGGATCAAGGAGTGACCGGATTAAAAGGAAATCGCAATCGGATGCGCCCGCAACCGGGCGCCAGGCTGCCTGCACGATAGGGAAATGGTACCGCCTCCCTGGCTCGAACAGGGGACCTCTAGATCCACAATCTAGCGCTCTAACCAACTGAGCTAAGGCGGCATGGGGTGTCGCGCGCTGCGTGCCGCGCGGAACCCGTAAGAACCGCGCAAGACCCCTTCCGTCAAGAAAAAACTGGTCGCGCCGCTGTCTGCAGCCTGACGACCGCCCAAGGGGTGGGGCCGGGTGAGATTACGGACCCGATCACCCGCAATCCCGGACGGGCAACCATGGTCCCCACGGCTCATGGACGACGCGAAGCTTATCGTCTAACACGATAAGGAAACGAGGTTTTTCGTCATATGCAAGAGGCCGATCGCACCGCAGATGTCGGGCAAGCGCTGCAGGTGATCCGGGAACGGATCGCGGCGGCGACGGGTCCGGCTTTTCTGATCGACCCCGTCACCGCGCGGGTGCTCGCCGGCAACGACGTCAGCCACCTGCATTTTCCAGCGCTCGCCGAGGGGCGGACCGCGGCGCTCGATGGCTCCATGCCTGCCATCCGCGATTTGCGCGCCTTCGCCGCTCAGCCGGAGCGGCCCGCCAGCGCCATACCCCTCACATTCTGGACCGCCCTTGGGGTCCGTACGTGGCGCTGTGACCTGGAACGCGTTACTTTAGGCGATCAGGCCGGTGTTTTTTTAGTCGCCGAAATGATGCAGGCTGCCGGAGTGCCGGCGCCGGTTGATGGCTCGCCGCCCATGTCACATCGCAGCGACGGAGAGACGTTGCGCGAGATCGCGCGGCGGATTTGGGAAGGCCAGTCGCGCCGCGAGACCGGTCCGGGCGCGCAGGGTGTGCCGGGAGAGATCGCACCACTCAAGGAACATGCCGCCATGTCCGCCGGTCCCGATGCGAGCGACCCGCCCATGCCACCCGACGGAGGCGTAGTCCGCGACGACGATCCACCGGCGATTCCATCAGCGAGCCAAAGCCCGCTCGCTGCTCAGCCCATCGATCTGGCCAAACTCGCGCATGAATTGAAGACACCCGTGAGTGCGATTTCGGCCGCTGCGGAAATCATGAAGGACGAGCGGTTCGGCCCCGTCGCAAACTCGCGCTACGCCGGCTATATCGCGGACATTCATACTAGCGCGCAGCATGCCCTTATGCTTATCGAGCGCATGCTGAACCGGCCCACGGAACATGCGGTGGAGCAGCAGGCCCCCTTGCAGTTCACCCGGTTTGATTTGGCCGGTCTTGTAACCGAGTGCGTGTCTTCGGTCGCGCCGCTGGCCGAGGCCAAGGGCGTCACCCTTGCGCGCACGCCAAGCCGTAGCGATGTGTTCGTGACCGCAGATGCCACGTCGGTTCGCCAGATCGTTCTCAATCTCGTCACCAACGCCATCAAGTTCACGCCCGCGCGCGGACGCATTTCCGTCGAGACGATCTTGGCGCGCGATGGCGCTCCGGTGTTGCGCGTCGCCGACACCGGACCCGGCATGACGGCCGTCGCGATCACCGAAGCGATGCGTCCTGTACCGCTGAACGTTCCCGCGCGCCGCGACGGAGGCGGGCTGGGTTTGGGGTTGCCGCTCGCGTACGCGCTCGCGGAAGCCAACGGTGCATCCATGGCCATCGAAAGTGCGCCAGATCAGGGAACGGACATCACGATCACGTTCCCGCACGGACGTCTCATCGCGATCTGAGCCAGACGCGCAAGGCTCTGAAATTAGAGAACTTCTAATGTGCTTTGTTTCGACGCAAGGCCGTTGACCGTGACGGGTCGCGCTGCTCTATTCCCTCCGGGCTTGATGGTCCGCGATCCCAACCTTGTCGTGATCCAAGACCCATAAAATTAGAAACCGATATCGGGACTTTGACTCCCGGCTATTGGAGACGATCCATGATCACAGCCGTTTGCCGTACGCGCCGCCATGCCGGCGCCCGCGCTGCTCTCGCACTTTCTGCTGCACTTCTGGCGGTATCGCCCCTTGCAGCTCAGGCCGATGCCGTCAACGTCTACTCTTATCGTGAGCCCGGCCTCATCAAGCCGCTGCTGGACGGCTTCACCGCCAAGACGGGCATCGAAGTCAACACCATCTTCGCCAAGGACGGCCTCGTAGAGCGCATGAAGGCGGAAGGCGCCAACAGCCCCGCCGACGTTCTGCTGACCAACGAGTTCGGACTTCTGACACTTGCAAAAGCCAACGGCGTCACGGCGCCCCATTTGGCCCCCGATCTGACCGGGGCCATACCGGCGAACCTGCGCGATCCGGAAGGCCATTGGTACGGTCTGACGCGGCGGGCGCGCGTGCTCTATGTTTCCAAGGATCGCGTCAAGGATGAAGCGCTCACCTACGAGGATCTCGCTGACCCCAAGTGGAAAGGCCGCATCTGCACGCGCTCGGGACAGCATACGTACTCGGTCGCGCTCATCGCCTCGATGATTGCCCATCACGGCAAGGAAAAGGCCGAGCAGTGGCTGAACGGACTGAAAGAAAATCTCGCCCGTAAGCCGGCGGGTGGCGATCGCGAGTCGGTGCGCGATGTGCAAGCTGGCCTTTGCGATATCGCGATCGGCAACACGTACTATATGGCGGCGATGCAGAAGAACCCCGAGCAGAAGGCTTGGGCCGACGCGGTGCGCATCGTGTTCCCCAATGCCGAGGGACGCGGCACGCACGTCAATATCTCTGGCATGGCCATGGCGGCGCACGCTCCGCACCGGGCCAACGCGGAAAAGCTGATGGCGTATCTGGCCTCGCCGGACGCGCAAAAGATCTACACGGATGCCAACAGCGAGTACCCGGTTGTAGCCGGCGTCGAACCGACGGAGCTGGTCCAGAGCTGGGGCGAACTCAAGGCCGACACGCTGCCGCTTGAGAAGATCGCAGCCTTGCGCAAAGAGGCCTCTGAACTGGTCGATAAGGTCCAGTTCGATGCCGGTCCTGGAAGCTGACGGCGCTTTGAGCAGCCAACGCGGAGGCTGAACCATGACGCGCTTTAGGACAGGCGGAACGGAACTTGCCGCAGTTCAACCTTTGGATCCGCGCGCAAATTTGCGTGCGGCCCAAGTGATTGGCCGCTCATTTCGTTGCGCCATGCATGCCCATCAATCCGGAGACGGTGCGGCCTGGGCCTATGCGTGGCAGGAATTTGCCAGCGTGGGCGAAGCGCGCGATGCCGACACCCTGGTGACGCATCTCGATTGCTTCGCGCAAACTGTTGCTTCCACGTCGGCGCGCCGCATTGAAGTTCTGCCCAAGGGCTGTCCTGGCCTGTGCCGGGATGAGTGTCTGGCGGTGTCGATCATAACCGCATCGCAGCTCGGCGCGTGCCCGGCGCTCAAGGCATGTGCTTTTGCATTGCTGGACTCCTCGAATGTTGCGCCATGCCTCAGCGCGGCGACGAGCTTCGGCGAGGCTCTGCGGGCCTGCGGGCACGAATTGTCCGCCGATCTGATCTGCAATGCGCTCGCCTTCATGCCGCGATCGGGCCATCAGGCGGCACACGATGCCTGATATGGCAACGATAGGGCCGCCGGCGGGGTCGGATTTGGGTCCTTCTGGATTGGACCGCTGGCAGTTCTACCGGAGCTGGCGGCAGCGTCTCAGGACCTCGCCCTTTTGGACACTCGCTGTCGGCCTCGTCGTCGCCCTGCTGCTGCTGCCCTTGTGCGCCGTCGCGGGTCTGGCGCTCTCCACCTCCGATGACACCTGGCCTCATCTCATGCGACACGTGTTGCCCAATGTCGCTTGGCAAACGCTGGTGCTCGCGGCGGGCGTCGGCGCGGTCACCTTGGTTGTCGGCACAGGCACGGCTTGGCTGGTCACCATGTACCGGTTTCCTGGGCGCGCGGTGATCGACCGGCTGCTTGTTCTACCCCTCGCCATTCCGACGTACATCGTCGCCTATTGTTACGTCGAACTCCTGGACTACGGCGGACCGGTGCAGAATTTCGTGCGCGATGCTGGCGGATACCAAAGCGTGCGCGACTACTACTTTCCCGACATCCGCTCGCTGGGCGGAGCGACAGTCATCCTGGCCAGCGTGCTCTACCCCTACGTTTACCTCACGGCCCGCGCGAGCTTCGTGCAGCAATCGGTTTGCGTGCTGGAGGTGGCACGAACGCTTGGGCAAACGTCGCTGGGCGCCTTCCGGCGCGTGGCCTTGCCCCTGGCGCGCCCCGCCCTGGCGGCCGGTTGCGCCCTCGTCATCATGGAAACGCTGAATGATCTAGGCGCCGTCCAGTATTTGGGCGTCGAAACGCTCTCAGTCAGCATCTATGCCACGTGGCTGCAGCGATCGAGCTTGCCGGGCGCATCGCAAATCGCGTTGTTTGGTCTGGCATTCGTGCTCGCCGTGCTCGTGCTCGAACGCGCGGCCCGTGGCGACAGCCGCTTCCATCACACGACAGGCCGGTACCGGGCCATCCCCTTTCAGGATCTGCACGGTGCTGCGCGCCATCGCCGCCGCCATCGTCTGCGTTCTGCCATTCCTGATCGGCTTCCTCATTCCCGTCGGCGTGCTGATCAAGCACGCGGTTGCACATATCGACGAGGCGTTGGCGGAAGGTTTTGCGACGGCGGCCATGAACAGCGCCATGCTGGCCGCTCTGGTTGCGGGATGTGCTGTCTTGATCGGGTTATTCTTGAGCTATTCGGGCCGCATCGCCGGCAATGCCTTCGTGCGCCCCGCGGTGCGGCTGGCTGGATTGGGCTACGCGGTTCCCGGCACGGTGCTGGCGATCGGCGTGCTCATCCCCTTTGCCGCGTTCGACAACTGGATCGATGCCATGGTCCGCGCCCAATTCGGCACCTCAACCGGACTTCTGCTCTCGGGCACGCTCATGGCCCTGACGTTCGCGCTCGTGGTGCGCTTCCTTGCCGTGGCGCTCGGAAGCGTCGAATCCGGCCTGCAGCGCATATCGCCCAATCTCGACGCGGCCGCGCGCACCCTGGGCGAGACCCCGATGTCGACGCTCGCGCGCGTGCATCTCCCGCTGCTGGTGCCAGCTCTTGGCGCGGCGGGTCTGCTCGTCTTTGTGGATACGATGAAGGAATTGCCGGCCACGCTGCTCCTGCGGCCGTTCAACTTCGAAACGCTCGCAACGCACGTCTATGGGTTGACGTCTCTGGAGCAGTTCGAGCGCGCCGCACTGGGCGCGCTCGTCATTGTCTTGGCCGGACTGCTGCCCGTCCTGCTGCTGCACCGGACCGTGGCCGGTGGCCGGCCGGGCTCGAAGTCCGGGACCGCCGCACCTTAGGTTCGCGGTCTGGATCGCCGGCGCCGTTACCAGGAGCGGCGCGGACCGGTGTCGATGTGGAAGAGACCACCACCGTAGTGCTTGACGCCGCCCAGCGAGCCGTGGCCGCGCAGGTAAGCGTAAACCGCGCGGACATTGGCGCCGTGCACCCGGAAATCCACCGCGTTGCCGCTCAGATGATGCGAACGCTTGGCGCCGCCCACCTTGGCATTGCGTGACTTGCTGCGGCACGTGGAGCTGACCGTCACGCGCCCATAGTTTGCAGCCACGCTGCCGACCACAGACACGAGCGTGCCGTTGAGGCAAGACGACGAGGCCACCCAGCGTATTCCGCCGCCGCCCGTCAGGCTCTTGGACGGCGTGGTGTCGATCATCGCGCCGGTATCGAGGGCTGCGTATTTCTTCTTGGCCTTGCCCGCCTTCTTCGACTTGCCCTTGGCCTTGGACGGGGCAAACCCGTAGGACGACGAATAGCCCTTCAGAGCTTTCGACTTGGCTTTAGCGGCCTTGCGGGCCTTCGCGGGACGACCCGTGTACCCCGAGTCTCCATAGCCCGACCAAGCCGAAGCGCCGCCGCGCGTCAGCTCCGACTCGCTCTGCCAACCCGTCGGCTTGGCCAGCGCCTCACCGCTCGATGTGGATGCTGCAATTGCGAAAACGAGGGCCGCCATCAGGGCCCCGAAGACAGGACGTGCGAGCACGCCAGACGAAAGTGATGAGATACGACGCATACAGGTACTCCCCGGAACTGCAGCCAAACCCCGTCGCGCTGACTGCGCGTCTCCCACGGGTATGACCAATAGTTAACACCAGAACACAAGAAGGCTCCCCTACACGGGACTCTGCATCGTCCAGAGGCGAATTTCGCTTTATGGTTAATATCATAGTATAAATTGCCTAAATTGTCGCACTCACGCCAATTACAGCTTGGGTTGTTCTTGGCAAATAAATATTTGCGCGATCAGGCCCTCCCGCGTGCTCGAATTTTATTAAGTACATATTTGAATTCGGTGCCAGGATGCACCTGGAAACACTGAGGCTCTGCTAGAGCGCGACGGCGGTCGAAAGTCATTTGAAAGACTAAATGTGATGTACAAGTTGTCGCAGCCCTAAGGGAACATCCTTAGAAAAAGGCTGCCAGCCGGGCGACGGCCGCGTTCTGCGCCGCATCAGTTTTCAAATGCAGACCCGCCTTTGTGCGCCGCCATAAAATGTCGTCCGGTGATCGCGCCCACTCGTCGTCGATCAAGAACGAGACTTCGCGCGCAGTGACATCATGCGCGATCACGTCCCCCAGGTCTTCCAAACGCCGCGCATCGCCAACAACTGAGAGCGCTCGCGTTCCGTGACGGCGCGCCAAGGCGTGTCGCAACCCCGGTGGGAGCCAGGGGACCTGCGCGGCGAAGGCCTGCACGAAGGCCGCGAAATCGGCGCCTGGGAGATCTCCACCCGGCAGCGGCGTGCCGGCCGTCCACGGCCCCTGCATCGCTGGAAATTCCGGACGCAATAGGTCGAGCACCTCTTCCGCAAGCCGGCGGTAGGTTGTCACCTTGCCGCCAATGACCGAGATGAGCGCTGCCCCGTCACCGGAATCCGACCGCTCCAAATGATAGTCGCGGCTGACAGCCGAGGGATCGGCCGCCGAATCCGAGGCATGGAGCGGGCGAACACCGGCGAACGTCCAGACGATATCCGACGCGGTCAGAGGCACCGCCAGGAAGCGGTTGACGGCCTTGATGAGATACGCGGTCTCCTCCGGCGAACAGGTGGCGCGCGCAGGATCGCCATCGATCGCCACATCCGTGGTGCCAATCAGCGTGAAGTCGTCCTCAAAAGGGAGGACGAAAACGACTCGCCCGTCAGGGTGCTGCAGGATCAGCGCGTCCCCCGCCTCGGATATTTTCGGCACGACGATATGACTGCCTTTGACCAGCCGCATCTGCCCGTTCCGCGCGCTGGCCGGCGCAATCCCGGTTTCGGATAGGAGCTGCCCCGCCCAGGGTCCGGCCGCGTTGACGGCCGTGCGCGCGTGGATCGTCTCGGAGCTGTCCCCGGCCATGACATCGGCGCGCCATACGCCTTCGATGCGCGCCAGCGCCGTGACCCGGGTTCGCGTCCGGATCACCGCACCCCGATCCGCTGCCAGCCGCGCGTTGAGAACCACCAGCCGCGCATCGTCGACCCAGCAATCCCAGTAGGCGTATCCCGTTGCGAACTCCGGCTTCAGGAGACGGCCCGCGGGATCGTGGCGAAGATCCAAGGCCCGCGATGCAGGAATGCGCCGCCGCCGTGCGAGGTGATCGTAGAGGAACAGGCCGGCACGGATCAGGCCGCGGGGCCGCATGCCCGGGGCATGTGGCAGGACGAACCGCAATGGCCATATGATGTGCGGCGCCCGCTCCAGGAGAACTTCGCGCTCTCCGAGTGCCTCGCGAACCAGCCGGAATTCCCAATGTTCAAGATAGCGCAGGCCGCCATGGATGAGCTTGGAGCTGGCCGACGACGTCCCTCCGGCAAGATCGCCCATCTCCACGAGGCAAACGGACAACCCGCGGCCGGCCGCATCCGCCGCAATGCCGCAACCGTTGATTCCGCCGCCGATCACGAGGAGGTCGAACACCGGACGGCGCATCACGTGATGTCCGAAGCCCGTGGCGGTCCGGACCCGCCCTCGGACTGTGCCCGTGCCCACGGGTGGAGACTACGGTACACATCGTCGGGACGCTTCGACCTGCCGCCCGTTAGCAGGCTGACGAGCATCGCCACCAGGATCGCGATGGGACAAGCGATGACCGCAACGGCCGCTGTCGCGACGCCAAACCAGTTGGCGATTCCCGGCGACCAAAGTCCGCCAAGGGCCCGTGCGGCCAAGTCATTATAGGCGGTGATACGCGCATCGCCTTCGGCCGCAAACCATATGGCCTTCAGGTCTTCAAACTCGGCATGGGCTTCGGCAGGCGCGCTCGAGAGAACCGCAAACGTATCGTAGAACGTGACGCTATAGAGCGTCGTTCCCACGGCATAGTACGCGGCTAGGCCCAGTCCGGTGATGATGCCCGCCACGACACCCCACGCCGTCGCATGCGTGACCCACACCGCCAGGGCCACCACCGGCACCACGCCCACGGCGAGGAGCGTCAGGCTTGCGATCAGGACGGTATCCGCCGGCACGGTCAGCAATCCCGACGCCGCACCGGCGCCTAGCGCGAACAGCAGTGCAAACACACGGATGAGAGCGACCTGTCCGCGATCTCCCGCAGGCGTTCCGCGCAGCACGACCGGAAAATCGCGCGCCATCATCGCCGCCATGGCGAAGAGAAGCGCGGCAGACCCCACGATCAGGGAGGCGGCAAGGGCTGCGGCCATGAGCGCGGCAAAGGGTGCCGACAAATCCGCCACGCCGGGCAGGGCGGCAAGTGCCAGACCCGGTTCGATGGAGAACGCCGCCAGATCGGGACGTCCGGTGTCATTACCCGCGGCTTTGGCGGCGACGGGCAGCACAACGTCCGCGAACGCGGTCCATTGCGTGCCGGGTGGCATGTCCGCCCTGCCGGCATCGCTGCGCGCGAATGCCAGCACCGCGTCACGGACACCATCATCCAAGGTGCGCCACCGGCTTTCAAATCCGGCAGGTTCGGTCGCGGCTCCCTCATCGGCATCGAGCCCGTTCGCCATCGCGAGCGACACACCATAAATTTGCACGGCGCCCGCACGCGACCCCGCCTGTACCCACGCGGGCAGGTCGCCGAACGGGCGGTCCGCGGCGACCGCCTCGTAAACTTGAGTTCGTAACACCGCCGCCGCGGCCGGCACCAAGGTCATCACGACGAGGATCAACGTCAGTGTCCAGGCCATGCTGCGACGGACATCCCATGGGCTGCGAACACTTTGCGTGGCGGTCAAGAGCGGCGGAAAGACCGCCACGGCCGCCGCCAACGCCAGGGAGATCAACAGCCAATTGAGAGCGTCCACCGAAAGAAATGGTTTCAGAAATGGCTTGAAGAGACCGAAGTCGACCAACCCCGCTTCGATGAGGCGTTCTTCCGCCGGAGCGATCACGGCAAGGCTGCCGCCGTAGGCCAGATGCGGCACGGGATTGCCGTGCAGCCATAACGTCACGAACGCGAGCGTCAGGGTGATGGCGGCAAACGCAACCA
Organism: uncultured Alphaproteobacteria bacterium; assembly: GCA_963786675.1. Taxonomy (GTDB): domain Bacteria; phylum Pseudomonadota; class Alphaproteobacteria; order Rhizobiales; family Hyphomicrobiaceae; genus JAGVSR01. The sequence goes on from CAWAZY010000006.1 coordinate 63,350, forward strand.
TGTAGGCAACGCACCCCGTCCAAGCCAGCGACCGGGCACCGCCAGGGATCACAAGTCCGGCGGCAAGAAGTGCTGCGCCCGTAACGGCCAGATGCGTCGGGATACCGAGAAGCTTGGCGAGGCTCTCCGCGCCAGCGGCGAGCGTTACCACCAGCAGCCCCATGCAGGCAGTCGTCACGATCAGAAGAAGCAGGGCCTGCACGACGCGGCCAAACCGGCGCCCGGCGAGTTCGGCCAGCGTGGCACTTCCGGTCCGATGGAGCGCTGGACCGACGAGAACGATTTGCAGGACGAGCCCGCCAGCCAAGCCTAGCATGACGATAAAACCATCGACGCCGTGCTGGTAAAGGAGGCCAGGCAAAAAGACCGCGACGGCAAAGACAAGGCTCGCCGCCCCGGCCGCACCACCGGCAAGAGGCGAGAGCGAACGGCCGGCGATCAGATGGGCGTCGGCTGACGGCGCGCGTGCTGCCATGGCAACCCCCGCCATGACCAAACCCATCAAGATGACGAAGGAGGAAACGACCGTCGCGGCTCCCATGCCCAGCGCGCTCAAGACCGCCAAGAGGATCAACAGGGCAACCAATCCAAAACAGGCGGCAGCGATTAGGGAAGGTGCTGAGCGGGCATACGCATCGTCGGGTTCAGGTCCCACCAGCATGGCCTATGCCTCACCGCGATCCAGAGACACCCCATCCAGCGACGACTGTCCCGAATGATCGGCGTCATCCAGCCGGTCGGCGGCTCGGAAGGCCAGGATGGCGAGTGCGATCACGCCGCCTTGGGCGGCGAGATAGAACCCGAGCGGAAACCCGCCGATGGCGAACAGATCCAGCACCGGCATGAGCCCTGGTACGGCGACCATGATGGCGAGTGCGAAGCCGGTTACGAATACTGCGCGGCTGGCGGCGCGCCAGCGCGCTGCGTTGTCATGGTCCCGGACAATCTTCCGGCCAATCCAGCCATGCGCGAAAAGGACGGCACCGGCAGCGAACAGGGCAAGCAGCGCACCGCCCCCAATGGGTGGCATTGGCATGACGCGATGCACCACGCCCGCAGCGAACGCCAAAGCCGCGGCCATGACCAGCGCCCCAAGTCCGCATTCAATGCTGCGCATATTTCGGCTCCCTCGACCGCACGATACACTAGCCAATGGCAGCCGTGCGGAAAAGAGCCGGACCCACGCCTAAGCCCGCACATCGGCCACCGCCGCACGAAGCGCATTGATGAGCAACCGCATGTCGGTGGGCAGCGAGCAGAGGTGGAATCCCTCGGCAAATCTCTGGCGCGCTGTCTGGGCGCCGTCGGTATGGACGGCGGCAACCATGCCGCGCGCCGTCGCTGCCTTGCGAATACCCGACATGACAGCCAAGACCTCGGGATCGGACGGCGCCATTGTGGGCGCGGCGCCGTAGGACAGCGACAGGTCACCCGGACCGACATAAACGCCATCGAGCCCGGGGACCGAGAGAATACTCTCCAGATTTGATACCGCCGTGCGGGTCTCGATCTGCGCCAGCAGGAGCACCTCCCGGTTGGCGCGCTGCCAATAATCCGCTCCTGCCGTATAGACGACGCGATTGGGCCCATACGACCGCGATCCCATGGGCGGATAGCGGCACGCGGCCACGAAGGCCTCGGCAGCCGCACGCGTATCGACCATCGGACAAATGAGGCCATAGGCCCCCGCATCCAGCAGCTTGGTCAGAATTCCGGGCTCGTTCCAGGGCACACGAGCCAGCGGGATCGCAGGCGAGGTGGCAATTGCCTGCAGCATCTGAAACGCGCTGGCGAAGTCGATGGCACCGTGCTGCAGGTCAATGGTGACGCTGTCGACACCTTGGTGCGCGATCCCCTCGGCGACGTGGGAACTCGCGATCGAGCACCAGGCGTTGAGGATCGTGCCGCCGGCCGCGATCCGGTCCTTGATGTCATTGGGGCGCACGCACAATCCCCGGGCAAAGCGATCCTGAAAAGAGAGCGGGGCAGGGCCCTATTTAAAGAGCACTGCCCCGTTCCGTCTCCCCAGACTTGGACCATTCTTATTTGAGTTCGGGCTGTCCGGTCCCGACGCGGCGGAGGATGTGAGACAGGGCGACGCATGTCAAGCAAAGAGCCCGGATCGAGGTCATTTTTTCGCTTTTCAGCCGCCGTTTGATCGAAAGCGGTTGACACGCTGGATGCTCAAAGCTCCGTCAGCCGGTTTAGCCCCCATTGATCTCAGTGAGACCCTTGCGCGTCGTGGTCACCTGACCCGCCGGCCTCGTGTCCCGGCTGGTGGTCCATGCCATGCGGGCCCTTGGCGCCGACCGGTTCGATGGAGGCGTCGATGGTGACGGAGCCGCCCTTCTCAAATACCAAGGTTAACGGCAGCAGTTCGCCTTCCTTCAGTGGCGCCTTCAAGTCGAACAGCATGATGTGATCGCCGCCGGGCTTCAGAACCGAGGACTTGCCGCCCGCCACCGGCAGCTTCTCGATCCGGCGCATTTTCATGACGCCATTGTCCATCGTGTGGGTGTGGATTTCGACCCGCCCGGCTGCCGGGGTAGATGCGGATACAAGCGCGTCGTCCGCGCCCTCCTTGGCCTTGATCTCCATGAACACGGCGCCGACCTTTGCGCCACCCGGCGTGGCCCGGGCCCAGGGGTGGACGACGGAGACGCCGCCCGTCTCGTACTCGTGGGCCCAAGCGCGATCGGCGGCGGGCAGGGCGGCTGCAAGAGCCAGCGCCAGCACAGCCGACTTGATGTGCGTCGGAATGGTCATTCTTTCGTCTCCCAGGTTCAGTCGGACCGGCTCACGCGCCTTTCGGGGGCTGTGACGGCAGCGTTAATGTTGCGGCCAAAGAAGGCCGTAACGGGATCAGGCGGCTGGCCCAGCCACCTTCGGCCGATCTTCGCTTCTGGCCGAGCCGCTTAACACATGGACGGCCTGCCCGTGCTAAGAAAATCTGCCTCAGCCCCTTGCCGATTGGCCCAAGCTCCGGACCCCACGTGTCGCACCGCATCGTCCTCATAATTGGTGGTGGCATCGCCGCCTACAAGAGCCTCGATCTGATCCGCCGGCTGCGCGAGCGGGGACACACTGTCCGCGTTGTCATGACAACGGCCGCGCAGCAGTTCGTCACGCCATTGTCGGCCGGGGCTTTGTCCAACGACCGGGTGTTCACCGATCTTTTCGATCTCGATGACGAGCGGGAAATCGGACACATCCGATTGTCGCGCGACGCGGATCTGATCGTCGTGGCGCCCGCGACCGCAGATCTCATGGCCCGCATGGCCAACGGACTTGCCAATGATCTGGCGACATCGGTGCTCCTCGCGACCGACAAGCCGGTCCTCATCGCGCCCGCCATGAACCCGCGCATGTGGTTGCATCCAGCCACCCAGCGCAATCTCGCCCGGCTGCAGGCCGATGGGGTTCATGTGGCGGGACCCGAGGCCGGTGAGATGGCCGAGCGCGGCGAAGCGGGCGTCGGCCGCATGGCCGAGCCCATAGCCATCGCGGATGCCGTGGATGCCCTCTTGTTTCACGGGAAGCAATCCACCAACACGGCGTCATCCGGAGACCTTGCTGGCCGGCACGTGCTCGTCACCAGCGGACCGACGCACGAGCCCATCGATCCTGTTCGCTACATCGCCAATCGCTCGTCTGGCAAGCAAGGTCACGCCATCGCCCGAGCCGCCGCCCAACTCGGCGCGCGCGTCACGCTGATCACTGGTCCCGTCACGCTCCCGGCGCCCGATGGCGTACACGTCATCCCGGTGGAGACAGCCGAAGAGATGCTGGCAGCGGTCCGCGCCGCGCTACCGGCCGACATCGCCGTGTTCGCGGCAGCCGTCGCCGATTGGCGTGTGGCGCAGGCGGCGGATCAGAAGTTAAAGAAGGGCAAGGGTCGCGCGGCGCCGTCGCTCACCCTGGCGGAAAATCCCGACATCCTGAAAACCATTGCCGTACCGGGTCCGCAACGCCCGCGGCTGGTCATCGGATTTGCCGCCGAGACCGAAGATGTGGTGGGGCACGCGCGCGCCAAGCGTCAGCGCAAGGCCGCGGACTGGATTGTGGCCAATGACGTTTCGCCCGGAAGCGGTACATTTGGCGGTGATCGCAACACCGTCCATCTGGTGACGGCGCAGGGTTTGGAAAGCTGGCCCGCGCTATCCAAACAAGACGTCGCCGAGCGCCTGATGTCCGCCGCCGCCAAATACATCACCACTCCGGAAAGCCGATGACCAAAGCTCGCACGCCTGTTTCTGCTGACAAGCGCCAAAAAATCCGCGTCGTGGTTCTCGACCACGGCCGCGGACTGCCCCTGCCGCAGCAGCAGACACCGGGCGCGGCAGGTCTCGATCTTGTGGCCGCCATTGATCCCGCACACCCGCTGACACTTGCTCCCGGCGCTCGCACGCTGGTACCGACGGGCTTGATCATGGAGGTCCCGGCGGGCCGGGAGGCGCAGGTGCGGCCGCGCTCCGGCTTGGCGATGAAAAACGGCATTACCGTCTTGAACGCGCCCGGGACCATCGACAGCGACTATCGTGGCGAAGTCCAGGTGCTGCTCATCAACCTGGGACAGGCCAACTTCGAGATCCGCAGAGGCGATCGGATTGCGCAGCTGGTCATTGCCTCTTATGACTCAGTGGAACTCGTGGCCGTGAAGGCCGTGAGCGGGACGCAGCGCGCAGCCGGCGGATTTGGATCAACCGGCGTGACGCCGGCCAGTGGCGCACCGAAATCGTCCGCCCGGGCCAAAGGTGAACGGGCTGGACAGAAGCCAACCCAAGGACGCGCGTCCGGACGCAAACCGCAAAGCCGTGCCACGAAGGCCAAGAATTGAAATTCTATACTTTGCCTTGCCGTTCGAACCGCAATTTATTCTACTGCCCCCCAATTGCCCGACGCTTTGAGGAAGGCTATTTCATCACACGACAGCCGGTGAACCCAAGCGCGGCAACAGAAGAGGCCATTGAGACCCATGACTGATACGCCCGAGATCAAAACCCTGGCCGCGACGTCCACCTGGGGCCGTGGCCGGATTTACGACGACATCACGCAGACCATCGGCCACACACCGCTCGTGCGCCTGGGCAAAATCGGCAAGCAGGCCGGAGCCCGCGCCGACATCCTCATGAAGCTGGAATTTTTCAATCCGCTTTCAAGCGTGAAGGATCGCATCGGCGTTTCAATGATCGATGTCCTGGAGGCGGAAGGAAAGATCACGCCCGGCCAGAGCGTTCTCGTGGAACCGACCTCCGGCAATACCGGTATTGGTCTGGCATTCGTCGCCGCCGCGCGCGGCTACCGGCTGATCCTGGTGATGCCGGAATCAATGTCGATCGAGCGGCGTAAAATCCTTGCCCATTTGGGTGCCGAACTTGAATTGACCCCTGCCGCCAGCGGCATGCCGGGCGCCATTTCCCGGGCCCTCGAAATCGTCGACGCCACACCGGGGGCCGTCCAGCCGAGTCAGTTCGAAAACCCGGCCAACCCCGCCGTCCATGAACGCACCACGGCTGAGGAAATCTGGAACGATACGGGCGGCAATGTCGATGTGGTCGTCGTCGGCGTCGGAACCGGCGGGACGCTGACGGGATGCGGCCGCTTCCTGAAGGCCAAGAAGCCCAGCATCAAGATGATCGCGGTCGAACCCTCCGGCAGCCCGGTGCTATCGGGTGGCAACCGAGGCCCGCATAAAATTCAAGGCATCGGCGCCGGCTTCGTCCCTGGCGTCCTCGATACGTCCCTGATCGACGAGATCATCACCGTCGCCAACGAGCAGGCCTTCGAGGTCTCCCGTCTCCTTTCGAAAACCGAGGGTATCCCCGGTGGTATTTCCACCGGCGCCAACCTCGCCGCCGCGATTTCGGTGGCGACGCGGGAGAACATGGGCGGCAAGACCATTGTCACGTTCGCGCCGTCGTGCGCGGAACGCTACTACACCAGCGAGCTGTTCCTGGAACCGACTGCCGCGAAAGCCTGAGGCGACAGCGCCTTCGGCCGCGATCGCGTTTTGTGACACCGGACGAAGAAACAATGCTGCACCAGCAAAACGCTGGCGCAGCATTTTTCTTTTTGGACTTCGGGTCTGGACCGTCGCGGCTCTCACCCGTGCAGGGTCACGGGACGGTCAGCGGCAACCCGGCGAAGCACGCGCCGTTGCCGATTACTCCGGCGGCGTGCGCCCAAAATTTTCGCAACTCTCCAGCGGCGTGAAATTGGCCTTGCCCAAACTCGGATCGCTCCCGTAGGCTTCACCCGTGGTCAAGGGAGTGCACCGCTTATGAATATTACCATCGGCCTCTGCGGCACGGCACTTTTCCTTCTCTACCGGCGCCTGCTCCACCAGCACCTATTGATCAGCGCCGCTCCGATGACACCTCGCCTCGCCTGCGCGGCATCACGGTCCCCGAGGGGAGCCCGCACATGCCGCAGCTGATCCGCAGTTATGTTCACGCGGTCGAGAAGGTTGGGCGGATCGTCGGCCTCTTCGCCATGTACCTCGTGTTCGTGATGCTGGCGATCCTGCTCTACTCGTCCTTCACCAAGGCCTTCACGCTTCCCGCCGCCTGGACGCTCGAAATGGCGCAGTTCGTCATGACGGCCTACTACATGCTGGGCGGCGCGTACTCGATGCAGCAGAACGCCCATGTGCGCATGGATGTCGCCTACACACACTGGACGCCGCGCACCAAGGCGATTGTCGACAGCTTTACTGTGCTGTTTCTCATCGCTTACCTGGTCATGCTGCTCGCCGGTGGCATATCGAGCACGATGTACGCCTTCGAGTACTCGGAAAAAAGCTATTCATCGTGGGCGCCCTACATGGCCCCGATCAAAGTCGTGATGGTGATCGGAATCACGCTCATGCTCCTGCAGGCGATCGCCACATTGTTCCGTGACGTCGCGGACGCGCGCGGGAAGCCGATCTGATGGAATACGATGCCATTGCCCTCTTGATGTTCTCGTCAATGATGCTGCTGCTCATCACGGGGCAGCGCGTCTTCGGCGTGATCGGATTCGTCGCGGCGATTTCCGCATTCATGCTGTGGGGCGACGGCGGCATCGAAATGCCGTTCAGCGCCGGCATGAAGCTGATGAAATGGTATCCGCTTCTGACGCTGCCCCTGTTCGTGTTCATGGGCTACATGCTGTCCGAGTCCGGCATCGCGGAAGATCTCTACAAGATGTTCCACGTCTGGATGGGCGGCCTGCATGGCGGTCTGGCCGTCGGCACCATCCTGCTGATGGTCATCATCTCCGCCATGAACGGGCTCAGCGTCGCGGGTCTTGCCATCGGCACCACGATCGCGCTTCCCGAGCTGTTGCGGCGTGGCTACGACAAGCGGATGGTCACGGGCGTCATCCAAGCGGGAAGCACGCTCGGCATCCTCGTGCCCGCCGAGCGTGGTGCTGGTGCTGTACGGCATGATCGCGCGCCAGCCCGTCGGCCACCTCTGGCTTGCCGGCGTCTTCCCGGGCTTGCTGATGGCCGGCCTCTTCATCCTTTATGTCGTGATCCGCTGCCGGTTGCGTCCCGAGTTGGGGCCTGCACTTCCGTTGGAAGAGCGCAACATGCCGATGACGGAGAAGCTGGCGCTGTTGCGCGCAGGTCTTATCCCGCTGGGCATTTTCTTCGCAATGACCGGCCTCTTCTTGATGGGCTACACCAGCCTGGTGGAGAGCTCTGCCGTCGGCGCTTCGAGCGCGATGTTGGCAGCCTGGGGCCGTGGGCGGCTGACGCGCAAGGTATTGCACGAGACGGTGCGCAATACGCTGAACGTCAGCTGCATGTTCATGTGGATCATCCTCGCAGCATTGTGCTTCGGCGCGGTCTTCGACGGCCTCGGCGCCGTCAAGGCGATCGAATGGCTCTTCCTCGAGCAGTGGCACCTGTCGCCCTGGCAGGTGCTGATCCTGATGCAGCTGTCCTTCATCATCATGGGGATGTTCCTCGACGACACCGCCATGCTGGTTATCGTGGCGCCGCTTTACGTGCCGCTGGCCGCCGCGCTGGATTTCAACCTCATCTGGTACGGCGTGCTCTACACGATCACGTGCCAGATCGCCTACATGACCCCGCCGTTCGGCTACAATCTCTTCTTGATGCGCGCGATGGCGCCGCCCGAGGTTTCACTGGCCGACATTTACCGGTCCATCGTTCCGTTCGTGGGTATTCTGCTGCTCACACTCGTCATTCTCATGGTGTTTCCCGAAATCGCGCTCTGGCTGCCGAACTACGTCTACGGCTCATAACGCGCGAACTGGAGGTGTCCGACGAACCCGAGAGTTACGGCCGAACTGAAGTTCTGAACCTTTGTGCAGGTATTCGAGGAGATCCGGCTATGACAATACGCAGACGCGAATTTCTAAAGACCGCAGGCACGGCCACCGCCGCCGCCGTTGGCGCCACGACACTCGCCGCACCAGCCGTCAAAGCGCAGAAGGCCATCAAATGGCGGCTCCAGACCTATGCGGGGCCAGCGCTCGCCGAACACGTCATCAAACCGTCGATTGATGCCTTCAACAAAGTCGCCAACGGCGAAATGGTGATCGAACTTTTCACAGCCGATCAGTTGGTGCCAACGGGCGAACTCTTCCGTGCCATGCAGGCCGGCACCATCGACGCCGTGCAAAGCGACGACGATTCGATTGCCGCGCCCGTCGATGTCGCCGTGTTCGGCGCCTACTTCCCCTTCGCCTCCCGCTACAGTCTCGATGTTCCAGCACTCTGGAACCACTACGGTCTGAAGGAGATCTGGGAAGAGGCCTATGCCGAAGTAAAAGGCGTCACGTGGCTCGGAACCGGCGCCTGGGACCCCTGCAACTTCGCCACCAAAAAGCCCATCAAGTCCCTGGAGGATCTGAAGGGCTTGCGCGTCTTCACCTTCCCCACCGGCGGCAAGTTCCTGCAACGCTTCGGCGTCGTCCCGGTCACGGTCCCGTGGGAGGACGTGCAAGTCGCGCTGCAGACGGGCGAAATCGACGGCATCGCCTGGTCGGGCATCACCGAGTGCTACACGGTCGGTTGGGCCGATGTGACCAAGTACTACCTGACGAACAACATCTCTGGAGCTTGGGCCGGCTCCTATTTCGCCAACACGGAAAAGTGGGAAGCGGTGCCCGATCACCTCAAGCAGCTGTTCAAGCTGTGCATGGATAGCTCCAACTACTACCGCCAGCACTGGTACTGGTGGGGCGAGGCCCACTACCGCACGTCGGGCGGCAAACTGGAACTGACATCGATCCCTGAAGCCGAATGGGGCAAGATCGAAGATGAAGCGCTGAAGTTCTGGGACGAGATTGCCGCCAAGAGCCCACGCAACGCCAAGGTCGTGGAGATCCTGAAGAAGTACCGGGACACCATGAAGAAGGCCGGCCCGCCCTACCGCTATGGCGCATAAGGGCCGCGGTCCAACACGCTAGACGCAAGCGCCGCCGGAGATTATCCGGCGGCGTTTTTATTTGCGCCGGGCGGGCTTCTCGTCCTTGCTGTCCTTGACCGAAAGTCCCGTATGCGGCACCACCTCCGGATGCTTGGCTTCCAGCCTGCGACCGAGACGGACCCATGCTGACCCCTGAAGAAATCCAGCGCTACAAGCGTCACCTCGTTTTGAAGGAAATCGGCGGGCAGGGTCAGCAACGCCTGAAGGCCGCCCGTGTGCTCGTCGTCGGCGCGGGTGGGCTCGGTTCCCCGCTCCTTCTCTATCTCGCGGCGGCGGGTGTCGGCACGCTGGGGATCATCGACGACGATACGGTGTCGCTCGACAATCTCCAGCGGCAGGTGCTGCACGACACGCCGCACGTGGGCGTGCTCAAGGTTGAGAGCGCCCGCGATGCGATCCTGCGGCTCAATCCGCATGTCCAGGTCGAGATCCATGCCGAGCGGCTGACGGCGGCAAATGCCTTGGACCTCATCTCCCGTTATGACGTCGTGGCCGACGGATCCGACAATTTCGCGACCCGCTACCTCGTCTCGGATGCCTGCTACTTCGCGCGCCGCCCGCTTGCTTTTGCCGCCGTTGGACCCTTCGACGGCTATGTCACGATGTTCAAGCCCTACGCAGCAGCACCGGACGGAAACCCCTATCCGAGTTACCGCTGCCTGTTCCCGGAGGCTCCACCGCCGGGCACCGTCGCCAACTGCGCGGAGGTCGGTGTTCTAGGTGCGGTCGTCGGCGTCGTGGGGACATTGCAGGCTGTCGAGGTTCTGAAAGAGTTGACCGGGACCGGCCAGTCACTCGCGGGGCACCTGCTCATCTACGATGCCAAGGATGCGCGCTTCGAGCGGGTCAGCGTCGATTGGGACCCCGACAACGCCTTGTCCGGCCGGTCGCCTACGATCCACGACCTCTCCCTCCACGCGCCGTCAGCGGCCATGGATGTCGCGTGCGCTGCGCCACCGGAAGGCCGGGACGACTAATCGCGCTCTTCTTCCATCGCCGAACGCATGCGCGGCATGTCGAGAATGGAGATCGTCCGGTTGCCCTCAAGCCCGATGATCTTGGCGACCTTCAGCCGCGAAATCTGCCGGCTCACGGTCTCGATGGTGAGGCCGAGAAAATCCGCAATCTCGGCGCGCGACAGGGGCAGATTGAAACGAGGGTGTTCCACTTCGCCGGCGGGCTGGCAACCGATCGTTTCCATGCGCCGCGCCACCATGAGCAGGAAGCTTGCAACCTTCTCGCCAGCACTCTTGCGGCCGAGCAGAAGCATCCATTCGCGAGCGGAATCGAGTTCGTCGAGCGTGTGCTCGAACAAACGGTGTTCGAAGCCGTCGAACTCCTTCACCAGCCGCTCGAACTGCCGCTTGTCATAGGTGCACAGGTGAACGTCGGTGACCGTCTCGGCATGATACGGACTGTGGGTCCGGAAGGGCCTCCCGAGAAAGTCGGAAGCAAATTGCAATCCGACGATTTGCTGACGCCCGTCGGTCAGGGTCTTGGTCAGCTTGACGACGCCCGAAACGATATTGGCGAAGTAGATCATCTCGGCGTTGTCGTGCAGAATGACCTGTCCCGGAGGCAGGAGCTTGTGATGCGCAATCGCATTGAGCCGCTCGATCTCAGCACGGTCGAGCGCCCCGCACACGGCACGATGGCGAACCGCACAACTGTCGCATCGCAGAACGTGCTCAGCCATCTGAACCTCAGTTAAGTTTTTGCGGGTGACCCAGCCGTGGAAGATATGAGCACGACGTCGCGTTTCAACAATCCCGCTGCAATATTAGCTGGACCGACCGCACGGTTACTTAAACTTGAAGGTATAACGCCGCGCGGCGCCCAAGTGTCTCAGGTCTCACGCAGAAGTCTATCCGACGATTGACGAGGCGTGAAGGGATTTGCCTTCGCTCAAATTTCCCAGCCCGAACCATTACCCCGTCCACTCCCAGATTTTTCTCGGTGGTCAGGTTGCTGACTAAAATCAGTTTTCAAGGCAGCAATGCGCGTCTCCCCCTCGGCTTACGGCTCGTTCCGAGTGGTGCGTTAACGGAAGACCTGGGCTGAAACGCGTGCTTCAAAATAGGCGTCCGGAGGCACAGCAGGTGAAGAAATTCGGAACCGTTATTGTGGTTCGGTGCGCACGAGCCGGCTGACTTCCAGCGCGTAGTCGGCCAGCGAATAGATCGACGCGGCGATGGCAAGCAGCAGAAGTTGCATCGGAACGCTGCCCGACAGACTGACCGAGGGGCCAAACATCTGCAGGGCAATCGCCACTATGCTGATCTGAGCGGCCGCATGAACCACCGTCTTTATTCTGCCTGACGTCCGAACCTGGAGATCGTGTCCGGCTTGGCGCGCGAAGGTGCGCAGGTAAGGCACCATGAGGTCGCGGGCGTAGATAATGAACAGCATCCACGCGGGCATCCAACCCATGACCAGGAAGGCGAGAAAAACGGACAAGTGGTAGACACTGTCGCAGACCGGATCGATGAGGCGCCCGAACTCGGTTTCCTGCCCCATGCGCCGCGCAAGTGCGCCATCCAGCAAATCGGAAAGCTCCGCGACAATCATCAGCACCAGGGCGGTGGCCATGGCACCGTGTTGACCTGTCGTGATCAAGGCCAGCACCAACGGCCCGCAGAGCGCTCTAGCGAGGCTGAGGATATTGGGAACCGTCAGGACGGTATCGCGCGGACTCGACGGGTCGGGCGGCGGACCCTGGTTCGGCGGCATCGGATCTCGGTCCTCTGAGGTGGGTCCGGCCGGAGCGTCTCTGGCCCGGCAGACCTTCATATGTCAGGCTGGGTGACCGCTACAAGCGGCAAGCGCTGCCCCTATACCAGCCGTGGCGCTCCGGTCACGCGGCACGACAGCGCAAAACCTGTATTCATGGGGAAAGTGGGCGACGAACCGGGCCTTGCCTCAGGCCGGATCTTGCCGGAGCCCACGCATCACCACAACGATGTAGTCGATCAACGACCCTGCCGAAATCAGCGTCGTGATCAGCATGGCCAGCCAGATGCCGGTGTCCATCCCCGCCGGCAGTGCGGCGCCCCAGATCGCGAAAGCCGCAACGACCACGAGCTGCGTGACACCCTGAACCACGGCCTTCAGCTTGCCGCTCTGCCGCGCCGCCATGGTGCCGATGCGCTGCTCCGCGACGATGCGCAGATACGACATGGCAATTTCGCGCCAGACCATGATCAGGAACATCCAGACCGGCATCCACTGGTTGGCCACGAAGGCCATGAACACGGAGATCCGGTAAAGGCTGTCGGCCATGGGATCGAGAATTTTGCCCAGTGCGGACACTTGGCCGTAGCGCCGGGCGACATAGCCATCCACCCCGTCCGAAATCTCGGCAATGATCATCAGCGCCAGCGCAATCCACAGCGCCGGCTGCGATCCACTGACGATCAGCAGGATGATCGGCACCGCCGCGAACACGCGGTACCACGTGATGACGTTGGGCAGGGTCCAAAGTCCCAGGGATTTCAAAGGCAGCGCAGTTACTCCGGGATTGATCACTGGGTACCGGGATAAGACGGCCGCCGCGGGATGATCTGCGCCGAACTCACGTCCGCCCCCCGCTTGGCTCCTCGGTTCGGGCGAACCTAGCGCACCTCCCCCGGCCCGGTAAGTCCTTTCGCAGCCGGAATTCCCGCGAGTGCCTCAGGACCGGCAGACCCGAAGAGGGGACGGGCCCAGCAATAACGGGACATTGGGCGCTTGTGCTCCCTCACCGGCCCCTCAAACACATCGGGGAGCGCATTGCGCTCCCCGATCTTCAGGTCCGAAGTTCCGCTTTCGCCAGACCCGGCCGGCGCGACTACTTGATGCCACGCTGAATTTTGGCGGCAACGACGGTGTTCTGCAGCAGGCAAGCGATGGTCATGGGACCAACACCACCGGGGACCGGCGTGATGGCGCCAGCCACGCGGGCGCAGTCCTGGTAGTCGCAGTCCCCGACCAGCTTCGTCTTGCCATTGGCTGCGGGCACGCGATTGATGCCGACGTCGATGACGATGGCGCCCGGTTTCAGCCAGTCGCCCTTGACCATTTCCGGGATGCCGACGGCGGCAATCACGAGATCGGCGCCCTTGATGACCGATTCGATATTGCGCGTGCGCGAGTGGGCGACCGTCACCGTGCAGTTCTCGCGCAGGAGAAGGGCGGCCACCGGCTTGCCGACGATGTTGGAGCGGCCGATGACGACGGCGTTAAGGCCCGACAAGTTGGGCTGCACCGTCTTGGCCAGGATCACCGAGCCGGTCGGCGTGCAGGGCACCAGCGTGCGTTCGCCGATCCAAAGGCGGCCGACGTTGACGGGATGGAAGCCATCAACGTCTTTGTCCGGATCAATGGTGTTCAACACCTTCTCGGCGTTGACGTGCTTGGGCAGGGGAAGCTGTACCAGGATGCCGTTCACGGCAGGGTCGGCATTGAGCTTTTGCACGAGGGCGAGGATATCGGCCTCGCTCGTTTCGGCCGGGAGCTTGTACTCCCACGAGTTCATGCCGCATTCCTTGGTCTGCTCGCCCTTGTTGCGGACGTAGACCTTGCTGGCCGGATCTTCGCCGACCAGCACCACCGCCAGACCCGGGGTGAACCCATGCGCGGATTTCAGTTCCGCAACTTCCTTGGCGACTTCGGCGCGAACGCTGGCTGCGACGGCCTTACCGTCAATGACGCGCGGATGCATGGGGTTCCTCCTTCGGGACGTTTCTTGACCACAGGTCGGCTCAACCAAGGTGCGCGGCGAGCCGGCTTTCCAGGCTCTCCGTATCACCCAAAATTTCCAGGGATTTCACGCGCGACCGGTGCCCGGAAGACACCGAGACGCAGCTCTTGGGGACATCCAGCCAAGCCGCGAGCAGCCGGCTCACGGCCTCGTTGGCCTCCCCGTCGGCCGGAACCGCTCGGACCCGGACCTTGAAGGCGGGGCCGTCGGCGGTCGGCTCGACCCCGTCAATTGTATCTTTGGACGATTTCGGGCTGACGCGCACGCGCACGATGACGCACCCTTTTCCGGTGCGCCACGGCCGCGGCGTCGCCGACATCAGACGAGTGCCTTGGCCAGATTCGGAATGACGACGCTCTGGATGAAGTAGAGGCCGAGCAGCAGTACGACGGGCGACAGGTCGATGGCGCCGAAATCCGGCAGAGCCCTGCGGATCGGCCCAAGCAGCGGCTCGGTCAGTGCGTTGAGCGTGTTCCAGATCGCCTGCACGACCGAATTGCGCGCATTGATGACATTGAACACGAGCAGGAAACTCATGATGACGGCCGCGAACACCACGTAGCTGTAGAGCGTGATGACGTAATTGATGAAATAGAGCAGCTCGATCATGGGTCCCCGCCGATCCGATCGGTTGATACCGGTGTCATGTAGCCTTGGCAGCGGTCCGGGGCAAGATCAGCGGCCGCGGACGGCTGGCGAAGCCCCTGATCGCCGCCCAATTTACCCGTCAAAACACGCGATTGACGGTCCGCAAAGTGGGGGCTGGCCATTCCTTGACAATGCAAATTCCGACCCACTAAATGCCTGGACCTTGAGATCCGGGGCCGTAGCTCAGATGGGAGAGCGCTGCAATCGCACTGCAGAGGTCAGGGGTTCGATTCCCCTCGGCTCCACCAAGCTAACTCGTTGAAATTTCGGGTTCCGGCGGGCGCTCGAAAGTCAGCGAAAATTCAGGCCGTTGTCAGCAGTTTGCACCATGTCATCGCGGTCTCTGATATCCGATCCGCACCCAATACCGCACAGCACAATGGTTGGCGACAACTTCTCCAATCAGGCTCGGTCGTCACCCAGGTCTTTGTCCCACTCCAACTTGCGCATGGCGACATCCTGCTCCGACCGGCTGTGTTCGGCCGCGATGCTCTGCTGCATTGACTTCATGTAGGCGAGCGCAAAGGCACGAACCTTGGGCCGTGCGTCGCTCTGCCATAGTTCGATTTCCGCCACCTTGCGCTGGTAGGCTTCCGGCATGCCGAAGGCTCCGCGAACTATTCCAGTCGATCAGCGCCTGGCAGACAGGATGGGTTGCCACATCGCCGTGGTAGTGGATCAGGATACC
The DNA here is from genome assembly GCA_963786675.1 of uncultured Alphaproteobacteria bacterium. Classification (GTDB taxonomy): domain Bacteria; phylum Pseudomonadota; class Alphaproteobacteria; order Rhizobiales; family Hyphomicrobiaceae; genus JAGVSR01. The sequence goes on from CAWAZY010000006.1 coordinate 78,867, forward strand.
GGAGCGAGCGCGCTTGAGTCAAAGCGCCTCTGATTTCAGCAACTTGCGAGCACAAGCACCGATCAAGGCCAAATCGTGTCATGATCTGAAAACCAACGTGCTCCTGCCGCAATGCGGTGGTGGAATTTGGCTGGTATTTTGCGCTGACTCATCCCGTCGCGGTCCGCGAATCGGTCATTCTGTGGGCTCGGGAGTGTCAACGACGGACGGCATCAGAAGGCTCGCTATGACGGCGCGCGAAAAATTAGCCTGGGTTGTTCTGTGCGTGGCGGGCGCCGCCGCCGGAAGTGCCGGCGTGATCGCGCTTGGCCAATTCGGAATGATGTCGCCGTCGCCCGTTGAACCTTCAAAAGAAGAACCGGCCATTGTGGCACCGGCGCCCGTGCCAGCGCAGAGGCCCACCAAATTCACCAAGTTCATGGGGCGGCTGCCCGGGGCCGAGCGCTTCGACACGGTCGATCTGTCAGCGCTACCGGTCACCGCACCACCCGACGAGGGCCGCGATACCGACAACCCCGATTTCTGGTCGGCCGAAACGCGGCCCGAGCTTCCAGCCATCGACGTGCCACAAGTCAAAGCCCCACAGCCGAAAGCACCGGCAACAAAAGCGTTGCCGTGGCAGAACAAGCCGACCGCGCAACCCGCAACAAAATATACGCTGCAAGAGCGGCTCGATCAGATCTCGCCAAGTGCAAGCAACCGCCTTGCTGCGAAATTCACCGCGGCCAAAGCGGATTGGACGGCAGCGGAAATTGGCCTCGTGGCGATCAAGAACGAGCGCAAGCTCGATTTGTACGCCAGGCCTGAAGGGTCCAGCACCTGGACCCTCATCCATCGCTATCCCGTTCTTGCCGCCAGCGGCATTACCGGTCCGAAACTGCGCCAGGGGGATAAGCAGGTCCCTGAGGGTGTCTACGGCATCTCGTTCTTGAATCCGAACAGCCGGTATCATGTGTCGCTGCGCGTGAATTATCCCAACGCCTTCGACCGGCAGATGGCGGCGAAGGAAGGCCGGAAAAATCTCGGCGGAGACATTATGATTCACGGCAAGGCGGCCTCGATCGGCTGTCTCGCAATCGGCGACGAAGCCGCCGAGGAATTGTTCGTTCTGGCCGCCCGCACAGGATTGAAGAACATCAAACTGGTCATCGCACCGGCTGATTTCCGGCGTGATGGCGTACTGACCGAAGCCAAGAGCTTGAGCGGCAAGCCCGCCTGGGTGCCTGGGCTCTATTCCGAAATCGCCACCGCGATGGCCGAGTTCCCGGCCCCGGCGGAAGAAGGCATTCTTTCCTTCTTCAAGAACTTTGCGCTAAACCAGCCCTGACCGTCAGCCGCGTGGCGGACGCCGCCGCTCGGCGAACCACGACCGGTACTTGCTCATCTTCTCCCGCTGAGCCCCCGGCGCCCTCCGCTTGCACGTTGCCGCTTCTGCGCTGCCCTCCGGCGCGCCCCACCGCAGCTCGACACAGTCGTTGAGGTTGTAGGCCATTTCCAAATCGGCCATGCGGCCGACCACGTCCTTCAAACTGAGTGTCCAAGATGAGCCATCGGTCCGGGTATACGACACCGACCGCGCGGCGAGTTCCGTTTCGAGCTTTGCGTCCAGCGCGGCCTTGACGCTGTCGGGGCTTTGTCCCGCCGGCATCGCGTAACGCTCCGGACGGCGGGCGACGCGTGCTGGAAAGCCGTGGACCACATCAATCGCAATCAGAAGCCGCAAATCGCGCGAGGGCGTGGCGAAGTCTTCCCATGGACCGGTCGTTTCGAAAATCGACGGGCCATCGGGCATGGCGACTTCACCCGAGGCACGCTCGTGATACTTGCGGCCGTTCTCGACCGACGTGACGCGCGCATTCACTTGCTCGTCCAGGGCCGCCACCGCCTCGAGCATGGCGCGTTCCGGATCGAGCGGATCGGGCGACATGACATCGTCCATGCGGTCGTAAAAATCCTCAACAGACATCTTGGTCTGCTCAAGTGAAAAGTCTCCATAACTGGCATGCGCGGCGATCTCGGCATTGCTGAGCCTGCGCAGGCCAGATTTCCCGCGCACCACCGGCCGGAACCTCTTGAAGCCCGGACTTCCCAACGCCGGATTGTCGGCAAAAAGGAAGTTGCCACGCCAGAAGCGCTTGCGCGCAATCGTCCCGTCGGGCTGACCATCCACCGCCAGGATCACGCCGGCGCTGTCAGCCGTCTGGGCAACGCGGCGCGCGATCACCAGAATATGGCCGTAAGGATCAATGTAGATCGTGCCGGGCCGCAGGACATCCGCCGAAAGAGGCACGGAATAGTAATCGGTATTGTTTGAATCCGCGGGCGCGCGGCCGGATCCAGAATGGACGGAGTTCGCGACCGTTTCACCAAGATATTCGGCCACCGCCACGGGCAGGCTCTGGGATTTGGGCTTGGGCTTCGGCGCAGGCGGCTTAACCGGGGCGCCAAACAGGCCATCGAAAAGGCCTGGGCTCGCCGTGCCCGTTTTTTCCGGAGACTCGGGCGGCTTGGGTGGCGGCTCCAGGGACTCAACATTCCACCAGTCGAAACACCGGGGTGGCTTGCCCCCGCCACCGCGCGTGCATTTTCCGTATCCAAACGGCAAGCCCAGCTTGAACGCGAAATAGCCGCGGAGGAAGTAGGGAAGATCCGCGCAGTCAGGCTTGAAGACGAGTTTCTTATCGTCCTCGCGCAAGCCAAGATAGTTGTGCAGCAGGTTGCGAGCGGGATCGCGCAGGACCTCGTGCAGAACCGGCCAGGACGGAGACGCATCAAGCGGCGCATCGAACAGCGTCTCGATCCAGGCCGCGTAGAGATTCTCTAGGTCCCGGTTCCACGCGGCGCGGATCGGCCAGACACTCTTCGATGTTCCCCGCAATCCGCCGGGGTTCTTCTGCTTGACCGTAATGGGCGTGGCGAGCGCCGTGCATCCGGCGACGGGCGTCTCGAGCACAAAGGTGGCCTGCCACTTTCCGGACTTGGGTTCGGCAACTTCCGCCGTCCAGAAATACGGAGGGCCCCCGCGCCGCTCGGTGGACGCGGCCACGGATTCGCCGTCAGGCCCGCGCAGCGACAGTTTGCCGGTCAGCGGCTTTTCAGACACCACGGCGACACGAAGCGGCACGCCTTGCCAAGGTGACATTGGACCTGAGAATACGGTCACGCCGTCCAACGTCTTGCAAGTACTGCTGGTCTGATCATCCGCGACGGCTGCGGCGCATGACAGGGCGAGCCCTGCGATCGCGAACACGATCCGCGCGGCGAGCCCCGTGAGGCTCTTCATGCACTCTGCCAAAAGTCGACGTGCCGGCAACATTCAGCCTCCAGCCCCTCTGGCCAGGATTGAAGCGTAAACGGGCGTGCAATGCCAGCTTCTATTGGCGATGGGGCTGAGCGCGGCCAGAAATCCGAGATCGCGTCACGTCACGCGGTGATGCGCTATCGCTGGCTGGCACGGCATTTAGGTTTATGGGTCTTCTTCGCAGCAGATGCAAAATCCATGGGTCGCAACCGCGAAGCCGATACCATAAACTCACCCCTCCTGGCGAATTGCACTTGGGACGGTTTCTCACAATCATCCTTGCTGCCATTGATCGCTTTCGGACTTGACCCCGCTAAGCCGGGAGATGTGTCCTCAATTTGCTTTGGAATGTAATATGGACCCGCAAACGCTCATCGACAGGATTGCCAGTGATCTGAGCGAAGTTGAGGACCGTGGACAGGCCGCGCGCTACATTCCCGAACTGGCAAAAGTGGATACGCGCAAGTTTGGTCTGGCGATCGCGATGCTCGACGGCACCAGTTACCAGACAGGTGACGCCAGCGAACCCTTCTCCATTCAAAGCATTGCCAAAGTCTTTGCGCTGGCCCTGGCCCTTGGAAAGGCCGGCGACGGACTTTGGAATCGCGTCCGCAGGGAGCCTTCGGGCTCGGCTTTCAATTCCATCGTGCAGCTCGAGTACGAACATGGAATCCCGCGCAATCCTTTCATCAATGCCGGCGCCATCGTGGTCACGGATATCATCCTGGCTGGACATCGCCCACGGGAAGCAATTGGAGAAATCCTGCGCTTTGTGCGGGTGGCGGCCGGAGACGAAACCATTCGAATCGACCCGGCCGTTGCCAAGAGCGAGCAGGACACCGGCTTCCGCAACATCGCGCTTGCAAACTACATGCGCGCCTTCGGTAATATTAAGAATCCCGTCGAGATGACGATGGGCGTCTATTTCCATCAGTGCGCCATCGAGATGACGTGCGTGCAGCTGGCCCGCGCCGGCCTGTTTCTCGCCAATGAAGGCCGCGACCCGGCGACGGGGATCTCTGTGATCTCCAAGGAGCGCGCACGGCGGATCAACGCGCTGATGCTGACGTGCGGTCACTACGATGGATCAGGCGACTTCGCCTTCAAGGTCGGATTGCCGGGCAAGAGCGGCGTCGGCGGCGGGATCCTTGCCATCGTACCCGGTCGCGCCTCTATCGCCGTGTGGTCGCCCGGATTGAACGAGCAGGGCAATCCACTCCTTGGCACACGCGCGCTGGAACTTGTCGCCCAGCATACGGGGTGGTCGATTTTCGGACACTGAGCGATAGCGCGGCCGGCGCGGACACCCGCACAAGCCCAAAGCCCCGAAGCAATCTTCGCATGTGAGGAAAAATTGGCGCGCCCGAAAGGATTCGAACCTCTGACCCCCAGATTCGTAGTCTGGTGCTCTATCCAGCTGAGCTACGGGCGCAATCTTGCGATCTGACCGCCGGAAATCAGGGCGAACCCTGCCTAGGCCGGAGCTGCAAGAGCGCCCCTTCTAATCGCTGCGCCGCACTGGCGCAAGGGGTTCGGGGCGGTTCGTTGGTCGCGGGGGCAAGCCTCATGCCCCGGCATCTCCCCGGTCGGGAATTTCCAGTTCGAACGTGGCCCCCGTGGGCGTGTCGATCAGGCGCAAATGGCCGCCGTGGGCCTGGACCAGCTCGGCGGCGATCGGCAGCCCAAGCCCCGTACCACCCCGCTTCGTCGACCCCTGGAACGGCTGGAATAGCTTTTCACGCGCTTTGGCTGGAACGCCGGGGCCATTGTCACTGACGCTCAGACGCACGCGTGCGCCCGCCCGGCGCGCCGTGATGCGAATGTGGCCGGGGCCCGCCGCCGCGTCCCGGTCTTCCAGCGCCTGCGCCGCGTTGCGCATCAGATTACTCAAGACCCGGAAGAGGTGCTCGCGATCGGCGTCGATATTCAAGTCGTCCGACATGTCGACCTCAATGGTGATGGGCGCATCTTTGGCGACTGCCAGACTGTCGACCACTTCATCCACAATAGGCCGCAGCAATAAAACCTCACGGCGCTGCACGCTCTCTTCGGTGCGGCCGAACCTCAGCGTCTCGTTACAGAAATTAATCGCCCGGTCGAGCGACGCGATGAGCTTGGGCGCCACACGCTGCACCGTCGGATCGGGAGACACCGTCAGGCGATCGGAAACGAGTTGGGCATTCGCCAGCATGTTGCGCAGATCGTGATTGATCTTGGACACGGCGAGGCCCAGCTGGGCAAGGCGCGTCTTCTGCTTCAAGAGCTGCGACAGCTGCCGCTGCATCTGCGCCAACTCAACTTCGGCCAGACCGATTTCGTCGGACCGGCTGGAAGGCGTGATGATGCGCGAAGGATCCTCTGGATTTTCGCCGTAGGCCAGCATGTTTCGCGACAGCCGCAGGATCGGCTTTACGAGCAGGCCATTGATAGTGAAATAGACCGCCGCCGCCGTCACCAGAGCGACGAGGAACGAGAGCCAGAAGATTTCGGTGCCATAGCGCATCATGGCGCGCCGTAGCGGCTCCTCCGGCATGACCACTTCGATGATGTCGTCAAACCGGGGACCCAACAGCCCGATGACACGCATGGTGCGTTCGCCATCACTCATCATCAGGTCGATCGCGTCGCGAATGCTGGCGATGCGCACGGCCATGGCTTCCGTCAGCGATAAGGCGCGTGGCTGACGCATGTCGTAGGTGACGTCGATGCTGATCTGCTGCACCGGTGGCAGAATGACCCGGCGGGCGCCGCCGCGGCGGATGGCGATCGCGCGCACCAGCGCCGTGCGCAGAAGCTCGTTGCGCAGGGCCGGCGGCACGTCTCGCGTCGGCACCGCGTCGGCGGCCAGCGCGGACACCTGCGCCGTGGTGATGCGCTCGTTCAGCCAATTGACGCGAAACGTGGCCAGGGACGGCAGGAAGATCAGAATTTCGGCGACCATCACAAAGATGGCCGTCAGCACCAGGAGTTTGCCCGGCAGGCCGAAGCGGACTTTGCGCAAAACCCCGCGCAGCGGCGACGAACTATCGCTCAAGGCACCACCACCCGGCACACTGGGTGCGGGCTCGGCTGCCCCACGGACAGCTTTCTGGTGATCAAAATCTTGCAACACGGGTCCAGCGGAACCTTTTTCAGGGAGCGCCTTTTTCAGTAAGGCATATTTTCCCGATCAACATGCTGGAATGTGGCACTTCGAAAGGCGATTGTCAGCCTCTTGACGTCAACTGTCGTAAAGCAACGGAGATTACCCCCGCCGGGCGCGATGCCAGGATCAGAAAACCCTTGCGACCTGATCAGCCGAGCTTGGCCAGCCAGCCGATAATGCGCCGCACGAGCGGACTGCCCGCCTTGTCGACATAAAACCGGTAGGCGGCCCGCTTGCCGATTTCGCCCAGGGTGGGATACGGCGAAATCCAATCGGTCATAGCCTTGATATTGAGCCCGCGTGCGATCGCGAACGACCACATTTGAATGAGTTCTCCAGCATGCAGACCGAGGATTGTGGCGCCAAGAATGCGGCCCTTTGCATCCGTCATGACCTTGATGTGACCGTGAGTCTCCCGCTCGGCCTGCGCCCGGTCATTCTCGTGGAAGGGCCAGCGCAAGACATGCACGGTCTTGTGCGCCGCGCGTGCGGCCGCTTCCGTTAGCCCCACGTGGGCAAGCTCCGGTTCGGTATAGGTGACCCAAGGAACGTGGTGCGTGTGCGCCTTGGCCGGCAGTCTGAACAGCGCGCGCCGGATGACGATGCCCGCATGATAGTTGGCCACATGCGTGAACTGCAGACCACCTGCGACGTCACCGATGGCAAAGACTTTCTTGTTGGAGGTCCGCAATCCGCTGTCGACGGTGATGCCGCTCTTCTCGAACTTGATGCCACCGGCGGCGAGATTGAGATCGGAGATATTCGGCTTGCGTCCGGCGGCAACGAGGAGATGCGAGCCTTCGACCACGGCCGGACCCTCGGCGGTCTTCAGGTGAACCCGGACGCCGTGCGGCGCCATGGGCTCGACGCGCTCAACAAGCGACCCTTCCCGGATGTCCAGGCCCTCCGCCTTCAACAGATCGATCAGCAGGGCGGTCATCTCGGGATCATCCTTGCCGAGAGCCTTGGCACCTTCGATGACCGTCACGCGGCTGCCAAGCCGGCGATGCGCCTGCGCCATCTCCATGCCGATGGGACCACCGCCGACGACGATCAGATGTTCGGGGAGCACCGTGTTGTCGAACAGCGTTTCATTGGTGAAATACGGCACTTGGTCGAGACCCGGAATCGGCGGGACCACGGGCGAAGATCCCGTGGCAATCACAAACCTCCGCGCCGTGATGCGATGGTCCCCGGCCACCACGGTGCGCCGGTCCACGAAACGCCCGGCCGCTTGGATGACCTTCACGCCCAGACCGGTAAAGCGTTCGACGAAATCATTGGGCGCGATGGCGGCGATCACCGCATGGACATGGTGGTTGACGGCGACCGGATCGACAAGGGGATCGACCGACATGATGCCGAACTGGCTGGCCGTCCGCATGGCATGCGCGCGCTTGCCCGCAGCGATCAGCGCCTTTGACGGCACGCATCCGTAGTTCAGGCAGTCGCCGCCCATCTTGTGCTTTTCGATGAGCACCACACTGCGGCCGAACGCGGCGACGCCCGCGGCCACCGAAAGGCCGCCCGAGCCCGCGCCGATGACACATACGTCGACGTCGAGCGGCATGGCGGCCGGTGACGCGGCGCTCCCGGCGGGAAGGATCAGACGGCTGCATTGCGCTTGCTCCACTTCTTGGCGAACACGGGAATGAGGGCGACGAGCCCGATGAGGACGAATGCGATCACCAGTTCCTGCGTGATGAGGCTGCCAGTATCGATGGTATAGGGGCATTCCAGGCCGGGTTCGCTCGCCTGGCGCGCCAAGCAGGCGGCATGCACAGAATTCTGTGCTTCCACGACACTGCCCAGGCCAGAGCCTGCGAACGAAAATGCAATCGTGCCTGGAATGATCCCCAGAAACGTTCCCAGCACATAGGTGCGAAGCGGGACGCCCAGTCAGGGCCGGCGCCAAGTTGACCACGACGAACGGAAACACCGGCACGAGCCGCAGAAACAGCATGTAGCTCAGCGCGTTTTCCTTGAAGCCTTCGCTCAATCGAGACAGCCAAGGCCCGGCACGCGCGGCCAGCGTCTCCCCCAGCGACGTCCGCGCGATGAGGAACAAGAGCGTTGCGCCGATGGTGGCCGCCACCACGGTCGCCGGCGCGCCGATCTGCCAGCCGAACAGCAAGCCGCCCGCCAGCGTCATAATCAGTCCACCGGGCAGGGAGAGCGCGACGACGGCAATGTAGGTCAGCATGTAGAGGCCGAGCGCCAGCGGCAGATTGGCGGCGATGAAATTCTGCAACGTCTCGTAGTTGCGTCCGATCGTTTCAAACGAAATCAGCTTGTGCCAGCCCATCCCGAACACGATGGCCATGACAGCGCCGAGGCCGATGAGCGGCGCGTAACGGCGCCAGGCCGGCTGAAGTGTCGCGCCAGTGTCGGTCATTGAGAAATTCCTTCGGCAATAAATTCAAGTCGAGGCGAATCAGCGGGAAACAGCAACATCATTGATGGACCAATCATAATCGTGATCGGCAATCTCCCTCACCGTGTCCAGTTTCGCCTTGAGCGGCGCACCAGCATAGCGGCGCAGATGATCGATCACACCCGAGTCTGTGCCACCGAAATCGGCCTGAAACCAGGAATAGATTGACGAGACGACAAGTCCATCGCCGGTGATGCGCGCACCACGCGGATGATTGACGAAGGCGCGCGCGGCCTCATCCAGCTGACTTTCCAGCGTCGCGCCGGTGAAGGCGCGCGAGCCGATGTTCGGGCAACCGATCGATGCACAATTGACAGCGTAGTGAACCCGGGGATCCTTGAAGACCGGCCGCAGAATTCCATGCTCGATATCGTCGAGGCTCAAAGCCTCGCCGCCAACCTTGACGACCTTCGCCTTCCACGGCCCACCCGTAACGGCCGCCAGCAGCCCGCCGCCCAGCGAGATGTCCTTGATCGAAGCCACGGGATAATGCTCGAGCACGATGTCGAGCGTCTTGGCGTTATAGAGATTGGCCCAGAACGCGAATTGCTCGGGCCTGTCCAGCGTGCCCACATTCACGTTTTGCAGGCTGGCCAAGTACGTCTTGAGCTCGGCATGGCCTTCGGACTTGAAGCGGCCGTAGTCGACGCGTGCAACACCATCGGCCGGAAGCGTGACGTAGGCTTGTAGGAGCCGGTCCAAGACGCCGTGGTCGATCATAGCATCCGATCCGGCCGAAAAGGCCTTGAAGGCTTCCGCCGGTGTGCGGGCATCGGCGGGCGTCACGAAACCCGCCAGAACCGCAAGACCCACGCCGGCGAGGGCGCCAAGACCCCGGAAAGAGCGCCAAGCGAGATTGGTCGCATCAGCAATACGAGTGGTCATGTTCCAGTCCTTGGTTGCTCTTTGATATTGCCTAAGACTACGCGGCAAAGGCTGCAGGGTTTCGCGTAAGCTTCATCGATGGCGGGAAGCGGGGCAACCGCGACCGTCATGGCGTTGACTTGGCGGACTCTGCCGCATATAGAGTGGCAACTTCCAATCCAGTCGGACTTGGTCGGTGCGCGGCATCATAGCTGCAGCCTGCTGAGCCCTTTCTGGTAACCTAATGAATTCGCAGTCATAAATCGCCCCTGCGCGCGGCCGTGTTAAATCCGGCTGCTGCTGCCTCGGGTGGACTTTCGGGACGGAGTGTATCGTGAAGCGCACCTATCAACCCAGCAAGCTCGTGCGCAAGCGCCGGCATGGCTTCCGCAAGCGCATGGAAACCCCTGGCGGTGTCCGGGTGCTCGCGCGCCGCCGCGCCAAGGGCCGTAAGCGCCTCTCGGCCTGACGTTTTCCGGCCAGGACCGGACGTCGTCCCGCCGGCAATGGGCCCAGCGTGGGGTGGAGCCTTGAAACTCACCACCCTCAAAAAGCGATCTGAATTCCTGCGATTGAGGGGCGGGGCCCGGTGCCCGACGCCCCCTTTTGTATTGGAAACGCGGGTTCGTGGTGATGCCGCCGCCAAGGATGCCCCGCCACGCTTCGGCTTTACGGTGACCAAGGCGATGGGCTGCGCGGTCATTCGCAATCGCATACGCCGCCGCCTCAAGGCGGCCGTCACCGCCGTCGCGGGCAGCGCAGCCCAGCCCGGACACGACTATGTCATCATCGCCCGCAAGGCGGCGCTCGATATCCCCTTTGCAGACTTGAAGAAAGACCTTGAACGCGCGTTCCATCGCGTGCATCACGCCCGCACGGAAGCGGCAGCCGCGCCACCGCGACGGCCGCCCAAAATGCGACAGTGACCCCGTGTCTCGTTTGCCCCGCAGTGACTTATGTGAGAGGCAGAACGTTGCGTTTCTGAATTTTCCACGCGCAGCATGCGCGCGCCGAACCGAGGCCCCTATGCAGAGCAAGCCGCCCGATAATCAGTCGAACGTACTCATCGCCATCGTTCTCTCGATGGCCGTGATGCTGGGCTGGAGCTACTTCTTTGCAGGGCCGCAGATGAAAGCCGAGCAAGAGCGGCTCGCCAAGCAGCAAGCCACGGCGAACCCATCGGCCACGCCGGGTGCCTCCACAGCGGGCGGCGGCACGCAGCCCGGAACACCGGCGGCGGCCGCCGCGTCACCGGACACGCAGGCGGGGCCTGCTCCGGCCATCACACGCGAAGCAGGACTGGCCGCTTCGCCGCGCGTCAACATCGAGACGCCCTCACTCAAGGGCTCGATCGCTTTGAAGGGCGGCGTCATCGACGATCTGTCGCTCGTGAAGCATCATGAAACGGTCGATCCGACGAGCCCCAACATTATTCTGTTCGCGCCCCGCTCGATCAACGGCGGCTACTTCGCCCGCTTCGGCTGGGATGCCGTCGGCACGGCCGTCAAGGTACCCAACGCCGAGAGCTTGTGGTCGGCGAAATCGACAGGCGCGTTGACGCCCGACACACCCGCGGTTCTCGAATGGGACAATGGCGCGGGACTTCTGTTCCGCCGAACCATCGGCGTCGACAAAGACTACATGTTCACGATCAAGGATGAGGTCGAGAACAAGGGGACCGGCGACGTGGCATTGACGCCGTACGCGCGGATCTTCCGGTTTGGCGCGCCCAAGGTTCCCTCGGTCTGGATTCAGCACGAAGGATTGCTTGGCGTCCCCGGCGACGCTGGCCTTCAGGAAATCACGTTTGCCGATGCCGTGGCCGAGCCCGCGCCGAAAATCTTCTCCGGAAAGACCGGCGGGTGGGTTGGCATTACCGACAAGTACTGGGCATCGGCCCTCATCCCCGACCAGAAGGCACGCTACACGGCTACGCTTCAGGGTGAAGCCCAGATGTCGGCGGCCCAACCTCCGATCTTCCTGGCGGAGACAACCGTGGAGCCTTCCGTTGTCCCCTCCGGCGGTCTCGCTTCGGTCCAAACGTACCTCTACGCGGGTGCAAAGAACGCCAACATCATCGAGAACTACGGCGAAACGCTTGGCATTGAAAAGTTCGATCTCATGATCGACTGGGGCTGGTTCTACTTCCTGACCAAGCCCATGAATCATGCCCTGACCTGGCTGTACGGCCTCATCGGCAACTTCGGTTTCGCCATTCTGGCGCTAACCGTGATCGTGAAGCTGATCTTCTATCCACTCGCCAACAAATCCTACGTGTCGATGGCGCGGATGAAGAAGCTGCAGCCGCAGATGGAATTTTTGAAGGAGCGCTTCAAGGACGACAAGCCACGCATGCAGCAGGAGCTCATGGAGCTCTACAAGAAGGAAAAGATCAATCCAGCCGCGGGCTGCCTGCCTATCCTCGTCCAGATTCCCGTCTTCTTCGCACTCTACAAGGTGCTCTACACGTCGATCGATATGCGCCACGCGCCGTTCGTCGGCTGGATCCAGGATCTGTCCGCGCCCGATCCGACATCCATCTTCAACCTTTTCGGTCTGCTGCCGTTTGCGGTGCCGGAGTTCCTCCAGATCGGCGTTTGGCCCATCATCATGGGCGTCACGATGTGGGTCCAGATGCAGCTCAATCCGCCGCAGCCCGATCCGGTGCAGCAGCAGATCTTTAGCTGGATGCCGCTGATGTTCACGTTCCTGCTCGGTACGTTCCCAGCTGGACTGGTGATCTACTGGGCCTGGAACAACGTGCTGTCGATCATCCAGCAGTGGTACATCTCCGTGCAGCAGGGTGTGGAAATTCATCTGGGCGCGAACATCAAACGGACCTTCGGTCCACTCTTGCGGCTCTTCACCAAGAGCGGCGAGACGAAGGGATGACCACCAACGACCCGCTGGCCTTCACTCCGGACGACCTTGAGGCCGGCAAATCCCTGTTCGAACAGCCTTGGTCGTTCGTAAAGGGCGTCGTGGAGTTGGAGCATCTGCCGCCCGGCGGGCCGGTGGAGATTGCGTTTGCCGGGCGTTCGAACGTCGGCAAGTCGAGCCTCATCAATGCGCTCGTCCGCCAGCATGGTCTGGCGCGCACGTCCAAGACACCCGGGCGCACGCAGGAACTGAACTTCTTCGAACCCCTTGAGCGCAGCCTCTATCTGGTGGATATGCCCGGCTACGGTTTCGCCGAAGCCCCCAAGGACAAGGTCGAAGCGTGGACGCGGCTCGTGAAGGACTATCTCGCCGGACGGCAGCGCCTCGCCCGCGTATTCCTGCTCATCGATGCGCGGCACGGCATCAAATCCGTCGATGACGGCATCATGAAGCTGCTCGACGAGGCCGCCGTTTCGTATCAGGTCGTTTTGACGAAAGCCGACAAGATCAAGCCGACGGCGCTTGCCGTTCTGGCGGCGAAGACATCGGCGATTCTCGCCAAGCACACCGCCGCGTACCCCTACGTCATTGCCACGTCATCCGAGACCGGCATGGGCATCGGCGACTTGCGCGCGCAGGCAGCCCTGGTTGCCCGCGAGCACGCGTGAGCGGCGGCGGTCAACTTCCCGAAATTTGTTTCACGATGGAAACCAGCGGCGCAAAAAGCCCTTCGCCGAACTGCGCCAGAACACCGCCCACCACAGCGGCCGTCATCCAGCCGGCCAGCCGCACGGCCGTCTGGGCGTAATTTACGCCGACCTTCACATCGATGACTTGATCGGGGAGCGCCGTTTCGGCGGCCAGTCCATCGGCGCCCACGGTGCGCGCCGAGATCAGAAGCTGCAATCGCTTCTTGCCCCGCTCCCGCGGCGTCACGGTCCAACGCCAGCTGGCGAAATCGTCGGCCATGAGCCCCAGTACGTTCTCGATCCACTGCGTCTCGGGCGACGATGTCTCAATCCAGAATCCGCCCTCGGGCGCGCGCAGACGCACCGACATCGCCTTGGTCACCGTGACTTCGTGCCGGTACACGGCGCCGCCGCCCTGCAGTCCTTCCGCGATGGCCTTCACATCGCTGCGCGCCACGCGCGCTTCGACCACGAGCGGTATTCCGACACGCATCCGGCGCGGAATGTTTTCAACCAGTTGACCGGAGGCCACCCGCACCGTGCCCGTGGGACCGGCCTGCCGCTGACGCATGGGCGGCCCACCGCGTGGATCGCCACTCGCCTGTGGTGCTGTGCCGGGTTGAGACTGGTTCTGTGGCGGACCGGTACGTTGCGTTGGAGGAACGCCGGCTGGAGGACCGCCCTGGGGAAGATTGAACGGCGGTGGCGCGCCCGCGCCGGTGGGGCGGGACGGTGGCCCGCCAAATCCGGGGGGCGGCCCCGTGCGTGGACCCTGGCCCGCACCCTGACCGGGAAGCGGTTGCTGTGGTGGGCCCGTCCGCTGGGGCGGCATAGAATTGGGAGCCGGGAGATTGCCCGGCTGTGGCGGCCAGTTGGGCCGCATCGGATCTTGAGCCGGCGGAATGGGCTGAGGTGCCGGTGCGCGCTGCATGGGCGGCGGACCAGCCGGGGCTTGGGATGGCGCCTGCGCAGGGAGTTGCGATGGTGCCTGCGAGGGTCCTGGACCCGGCTGCCATTGCGGCTCCAGCGGCGACCGCCGCGGTCCATCCGTAAAGAGAGGCGGGCGCGACTCAGCCGCAGGCGAAGGCTGCGTTTGCGGTGGCCCGGTGCGCGCAGCGGGTTGCGGCATCGCAGACCCGAACGCATCGGCCGTCTCCGGCCGCACAGCCTGTTCCGGTTGCGCCGGAGGCGGTGCTGGCCGCTGATCCTGGACGGTTGCCGGCGGTGTGGGTGGTGCCGTGCGCGATTGCACGCGCTCCCGGGCTCCCGCGAGAAGATCTTCTGTCGAGCCGTGTTCACCGCGTGGCGGTGCCGCCCCGTTGGATGCGGGCGGACGCGCAGCCTCCCCGGCAGGACGCTCGGCCGGTGCGCTGGCCCGCTGCAAGGCCTTAATTGCTTGTTCGAACGTCAGGCCCTGGGCCCTGAGAAGATGCGCCGCCGTGCTCTTGCCGTCGCCGACGATGGCCGCAAGTACGATAGCGCCGTTGATCTCGCTTCGCCGTCCCTGGCGCGCGGCAGCAGCCGCGGCTTCAAGTATGCGGCGAAGATCCTTGGAAATGAGGACTTGGGCGGAGGCGTCCGGCGCGCGCCGATCCTCGATCCGGCCGATCTGAATGGAAACTTCCGCCGCCAGCTTCGCCAGATCGACCTGGCTCGAAAGCAGGACACCGGCTGCATCGACATCCTCCGCCAGCGCCAGCAGAAGATGTTCGAGCGTCACTTCGGGGTGGGCTTGCGCGTCGGCATAGCTCGCCGCACGCGCCAACGTCGCCGCAAGGTGCTGCGACATCGGTATCCGCCCCAGGTCATCGACCATCATGCACAAAAATCCGCCCTGCGGCACCGGACCGGCATCCGCCCGCCCAAATCCGTGCCGTAGCCTTTAACCACTATCTCGCGATAGAACGTGATCCGCCCCAGGCGGGCAAGCCGCCAAACCGTATCAACGCCCACTTTTACCGCTTCATAGCGGCCGATTGTGAGGGAATTCCGTTGAGACCTTCGCCCGTCGCGCTATATAGCTCGGCCTGCCGCTACAAGTTGACCGGCTAATCTGCGTCCACCAAGGACTTAGCCGTATTTGCCTCTTCCAAACACCGCAAAAGGGCACCTGTAACTCCAATGACCAAGGCTGGCGACACCACCTCTCCCGCAGGGACCCCTGAGACGGCGCGCATCACGGCGCATGTGCAGGCGCGGATCCTTGCCGAAGCGCTGCCCAACATGCTGCGCTACGACGAGCAGACGGTGGTCATCAAATTCGGCGGCCACGCCATGGGCGATACCGCGCTGGCCGACGCATTCGCGCAGGACATCGTCTACCTGAAACAATCCGGCGTGAACCCCATCGTCGTGCACGGTGGCGGACCCCAGATCGCGGAGATGCTGAAGCGTCACGACATCAAGTCGGATTTCGTCAACGGCCTGCGCGTGACCGACAAGGCGACCGTCGAGATCGTCGAGATGGTGCTTGCCGGCGCCATCAACAAGGAGATCGTGTCCGCCATCAATCGGCAGGGTGGCAAAGCGGTCGGTATCTGCGGCAAGGATGCCAACTTGATGATCGCGCGCAAGATCACCGAAATGCCGGACCCCAAGACGGGTGTCGTCACCAAGGTCGACCTGGGCTTCGTCGGCGATCCCCTCCAGGTCAATCCGCACATCGTCGACGTCATCGCGCAATCCGATCTGATCCCGGTCATCGCCCCGATCGGCGTGTCGCGCGAGGGGGAAACCTTGAATATCAATGCCGACAGTTTCGCTTCGGCGCTGGCGGCGCGCATGAAGGCCAAGCGCCTCTTGCTGCTCACCGATGTGGCGGGCGTGCTCGACCAATCAGGCAAGTTGATCGAAGACCTGACTGTCGAGGAAGCCAACGAACTCATTCGCAATGGCACGATCAGCGGCGGCATGATCCCGAAGATCGAAGGGTGCATCGAAGTGGTCGAGGCCGGCGTCGAAGCTGTCGTGATCATCAACGGCAAGGTTCCGCATTGTGTTCTGCTGGAGTTGCTGACCGATCACGGCGCTGGCACGCTCGTCGGCCGCCGCAAGCCGAAGCAGAAGCAGGCCTAATGGCGGCTATTCAAAAACCGGCGCACGTCGACAGGCTGCGCGACGCCGCCGCATCGCCCGAAGCTCTGGCGCACCGCGACGTCTGGATTTTCGATCTCGACAACACGCTCTATCCCGCTGAATGCAATCTCTTTGCCCAGGTGGATCAGCGCATGGGCGAATTTATCGCCCGACAACTGGGCGTGCCGTTCGCCTACGCGCGCCACCTCCAGAAGAGCTATTACCGGCAATTTGGCACGACGCTGGCCGGCCTGATGCGCGTCCATCGTATGGCGCCCGAACCGTTCCTTGAGTACGTCCACGACATCGACGTGTCAGTCGTGCCCCAAGCGCCGGACTTGCGCGCGGCCATCGACACCCTACCCGGCCGCAAACTGATCTTCACCAACGGCTCGCGGCGGCACGCCGAACGCGTCGCGGAGCAGCTCGGCGTGCTCGACCTGTTCGAGGGCATTTCGGATATCGCCTCGTGCGGGTTCGAACCCAAGCCTTCGGCGGCGGCATTCGATGCCATGATCCGCCATCACGGCGTGGATGGACAGCGCGCGGCGATGTTCGAGGATATGCCGCAGAATCTCGGCAGTGCCACATACGCTCGGCATGGGCACCGTGCTGGTGCATTCGAGCTACGACGATCACCCGATCCACCGCGACATGCGAGCCTGGCCGAGCCTGCCCGCGCATGTGCATCACTTCACCGACGATCTGACCGCATTCCTGCGATCGATCGCCAGTGAGAAGACGCAGACGTAGGGACTAATGCGCGGCGCGTGCTACCGGGCTAGCCGGAAGCTTGCCGTGGCTCCCGCCGGGCTGGAGATCAATACGCTCTGCGAGTTCCCGCTGACGGTTACGGTGACGGTTCCGTCGACCTTGTATTCCGCATTGTAGAAGCTGCCGGAAAACTGGTTGCCGCCGACATAGGTGAGCAACGCCGTCTGCTCGACCTTGCCGGAAGCGCTCGCGCACCGGGCATTGACCAGATATTTGTCTTCGCCGCGCCTCTTGAAGTTTGCGCGGCAGCGGGCGGCTTCCTTGGCGCCCGATGGGAACTTGACCGAACCGCTCCCGGCCCAGGCGCCATCAAGGGCGATCGGCCCGGCCATCGCCGCGCCGCCAAAGCTGCCCGCCATGGCCGCTGCCATCAGGCCCGCGACCGCGGCCCCAGCCAGCAACCGGCGGGGCGCTGGCGCCTTTAAGGCATTGAAAAAACGAGTACTATCAACGAGAGCTATTCTCTTCGACATTGCTAGTCCCCCTAGTCCGCGCTCATGTCTGCCGAACCGCGCGGACGCCCTTATATCAGGTCTTCATAAACTGCGCAGCGGCGCGGCGGCCACTCAGCCCCGCCCTTCGAATGGCATGGCCGTGGCCTTGAGCGTCATGAACAACACGTTGGCGTCCAACGGCAAGTTGGCGATGTAGAGCACCGCGTCGGCGACGTGAGACACGTCCATGCGGGGCTCGGGGCGGATTTCGCCGTTGGCCTGTTTCACGCCTTTCGCCATCGGCTCTGACAGTTCTGTCGCCGCATTGCCAATGTCGATTTGCGAACAGGCTATGTTGCTTACGCGTCCATCCAGGGCAATGGATTTGGTCAGGCCGGAAATGGCGTGCTTGGTGGCAGTGTAGGGCGCGGAATTGGGGCGGGGAACGTAGGCGGAAATCGAGCCGTTATTGATGATGCGGCCGCCCTTGGGATCCTGTGCCTTCATGGTGCGCATGGCGGCCTGGGCACACAGGAACGCGCCATTGAGATTGACGTCGAGAACGGCCTTCCATTGATCGTAGGTCAAATCTTCCATCGGAATGGCGGGAGCGGCGGTTCCGGCATTGTTGAATAGCACGTCCAACCGTCCGAATGCCTCCTTGGTGCGGGTGAACAGGCCCCGCACGGAGATCGGATCCGTCACATCGGTCGACACGGTCAATATCTTCGCGTCCGGACCGGCTTCCTCGGCCGTCTTCTCAAGCTCGGCCTTGCGGCGTCCGGCGAGCACAACGCAATAGCCGTTCTTGGCAAGCGAGACCGCCACTGCGCGGCCGATGCCGCTCCCTGCCCCGGTTACTATGGCGACGCGGGGTTGAGCTGTCATGTTAGCCTCGGTGGAATTTGCTCTAGCGGGTCGGGACCGGATGCTCGCCGCGATAGTCGTAGAACCCGCGATTGGTCTTTCGGCCGAGCCAGCCGGCTTCGACGTACTTCACGAGCAGCGGACACGGGCGGTACTTCGAATCCGCCAAACCTTCGTAGAGAACCTGCATGACCGCCAGGCAGGTGTCCAGTCCGATAAAGTCCGCAAGTTCGAGCGGCCCCATCGGGTGGTGCGCGCCGAGCTTCATGGCTTTATCGATGGCTTCCACCGTACCGACGCCCTCATAGAGCGTGTAGATCGCCTCGTTGATCATCGGCAGCAGGATGCGGTTGACGATGAAGGCGGGGAAGTCCTCGGACACCGCCGTCTTCTTGCCCAGGGTCTCGACAAACTTGCGCGCGGTCGCGAAGACGTCGTCTTCCGTGGCGATACCGCGGATGAGCTCGACCAGTTCCATCAGCGGAACCGGGTTCATGAAGTGCATGCCGATAAAATGCTCCGGCCGGTCGGTCGAGGCCGCCAGCCGGGTAATCGAGATCGAGGACGTGTTGGTGGCGAGCAGCGCTTCCGGCTTCAGGCGCGGGCACAGGTCGGCAAAGATCTTGCGCTTGATGCCTTCATCTTCGGTCGCCGCCTCGATGACCATGTCGCACTGCGCGAAGCCGTCGATATTCGGCGTGGCCGTAATCCGCTTCAACGCCGCATCGATCTGGGCCTCACTATAGAGCCCCTTCGCCACCTGGCGCTGCATGTGGTGCTCGATGGTACCGAGCGCGGCCGTGATGGCGTCGGACTTGATGTCGTTCAACAGCACATCGTATCCGGATAGCGCAATGACGTGCGCGATGCCCGAGCCCATTTGTCCCGCGCCGATGACGCCAATCCGTTTGATTTCCGTCACTGGCTTCACGGCTGGCTTGGCCTTTTCTGAGCCCTTTACGGCGACGTCCATCTCGAATTCCTCTCTGTGACAGATGCCGTCCGGTTGACCATCGTTTTACGATGCCGATTTGCCGAGTTCTTTCGCGAACTCTGGCAAAGCCTCGAACAGATCCGCGACGAGGCCATAATCCGCAACCTGGAAGATGGGCGCTTCGCCATCCTTGTTGATTGCAACGATGACCTTGCTGTCCTTCATGCCTGCTAGATGCTGAATGGCGCCTGAAATGCCCACGGCAATGTAGAGTTCGGGCGCCACGACCTTGCCGGTTTGGCCGACTTGGAGATCGTTAGGCGCGAAGCCCGCATCGACGGCCGCGCGCGAGGCGCCCATCGCCGCGCCAAGCGCGTCGGCGACCGGCTCGATGTAGGTCTTGAAGTTCTCGGCGTTGCCAATGCCGCGTCCGCCCGAAATGACGATCCGCGCCGAGGTAAGCTCAGGCCGGTCCGACTTGGACAGCTCAGCCCCCTCGAAAGCCGAAATTCCGGCGGCTGGCGGGGATGAAACCGCTTCGGTCGGCGCCGAACCGCTGTTTCCGGCCGCGGCGAAACTGGCGGTCCGCACCGTGATGACCTTCTTGGCTTCGGGCGACTTCACCGTCTGCACGGCATTGCCGGCGTAGATCGGACGCTCGAACGTGTCGGGCGCGAGAACCTTGGTGATCTCGGACACCTGCATGACGTCGAGCAGGGCTGCCACGCGCGGGGCAATGTTCTTGCCCGATGCCGTCGCCGGCGCAACGAACGCGTCGTAGCCGGACATCATGGGCACGACGAGTGCCGATACTTCTTCCGCGAGGCCGTTGGCCAGATGCGGCGCATCGGCCACCAAGACCTTGGCCACGCCGTCAAGCTTGGCGGCCTCCGCGGCGGCAGCGGCACACCCGCTTCCCGCCACCAGCAGATGCACGTCGCCGCCCAATTGCTGAGCCGCCGTAACAGCCTTTGCGGTGGCCGACCCGAGGGCCGCGTTGGTGTGCTCGGCCAGAACCAGAACAGCCATTAGAGCACTCCCGCTTCGGTCTTGAGTTTGTTCACCAGCTCAGCCACGTCGGCAACTTTAACGCCACCCTTGCGTTGCGCGGGCTCCGTGGTCTTCAAAACCTGCAGGCGCGGCGCGACATCGACGCCGAGATCTTCCGGCTTCTTGGTGTCGAAGGGCTTCTTCTTGGCCTTCATGATGTTAGGCAGCGACGGATAGCGCGGCTCGTTGAGGCGCAAATCCGTCGTGACAATGGCTGGCAGGTTCAGCTTCACGGTCTCCAGACCGCCGTCCACTTCGCGCGTCACATGCACCGCACCGTCGGCAGGCGCGACCTTCGAAGCAAAGGTCCCCTGCGGCCAGCCGAGCAACGCAGCGAGCATCTGTCCCGTCTGGTTGCAATCGTCGTCGATGGCCTGCTTGCCCATGATGACAAGCTGCGGCGCTTCCGCTTCCACGATGCTCTTGAGAATCTTGGCGACAGCCAGAGGTTCAACGATGGCCGCTTCAGGCGTCTCGACGAGGATGGCCCGGTCGGCACCGATGGCCAGCGCGGTCCGCAACGTCTCCTGAGACTTGGGCGGTCCAATCGAGACGACCACGATTTCGGTGGCGGTCCCTTTTTCCTTCAGCCGAACGGCTTCCTCGACGGCGATCTCGTCGAAGGGGTTCATGGACATCTTGACGTTGGCGAGTTCGATGCCGGTTCCGTCCGCCTTGACGCGGATCTTCACGGCATAGTCGACGACGCGTTTGACCGCGACGAGTATCTTCATTCCCCAGGTGCTCCCCAGCAGCCCAAAGCATCGTTCATTTTTATGCGACCGCGCGCTCCAGGGCTTTTCGATTTTGCATCGCGGCCTGCTTGCGAGAGCCCCAGGCGGCGGCATCCGTTACCGCCTAACCCCGACCTTCTTCGCAACTGCGAAACGCACCCTAAGAGTGCAATTACTCCAAGTCAATTGTCAGCCCGCCACGGCGCGCTGGCCTCGAACAACCTTTCTCGCCGATCCACAAAAACACTTCCGCCGAGGGGTTTCTGGCCGGCGTCTTAACCTTTCAGCGGCGGCAGGTCGCGGTCGAAAAGCGGGACGTCAGAGCGCCGCATGACAAGGATGAGGACGGCACCCGCGATCAGCCCCCCGATGTGGGCCCACCAGGCGACGGGACCCACCTCCGGAAGCAGCACCATGACGAACTGCGTGACCACCCAGATGCCCAGAACGGCGGCCGCGGAGAGGCGCAGCGGAATGGCCTGGAATGCGAGAACCCAGACGCGCACGCGGGGGTGCAGCATCAGATAGGCGGCAATAACTCCCGCCACCGCACCGCTGGCGCCGATGAGGGGATTGGGGGAGCCGGGCACCATGAAAACGTGAACGAGGCCGGCGAAGATCCCACATGCGAAGTAGAAGATCAGGAACCGCAGATGGCCCATGGAATCCTCGACATTGTCGCCGAAGACCCAGAGGAACAGCATGTTTCCGGCAAGATGCAGGAAGTCGCCGTGAAAGAACATGTACGACAAGAGCGTCAAGCGCTCCGGTACAGCCACGGACTGCTCGATCGTGTCGTTGACGACAATGCCAGCGGTCGTGACCAGTTCGGCCGGGATGATGGCGAAGCTTGCGATGACGGCTTCCTTCAAACCCATGGTCTCGAAGATGTAGACCAGCACATTGAGCGCGATCAGCCCGATGGTGACGTACTGCCGGTCGATCGCCTTCAAGTAATTCTCGTCGTGCAGCGGAACGAACATGGGCGCCCTCCTTGCTGGATCGCTCGGCGCGTCATCCGCACCGGGTGTTACTGGCGCCCGGCCCCCCGGAACTGCCGTCGATAGATTAGCGATTTTGTCCGGGGACCCACAGCACATCGCTGCGGCCGCGATCGTTCACGTAGCGGCTGGCAACGAACAGGAAGTCAGACAGCCGGTTGATATACTTCAGTGCGGCGGGACTGACCGGCTCATTGTCCAAGGCAGCCAAGCTGACCATTTCGCGCTCCGCGCGGCGGCACACCGTGCGCGCCAGATGGAGGGCCGCGGCCGCCGCCGCGCCGCCTGGCAGGACGAACGATTTCAGCGGCTTCATTTCGGTGTTCATTTCGTCGATTTCCGCTTCCAGGCGGTCCACCTGCGCATCCGAGACACGCAGCGGCTCGTAAGGCAGCTTCTCCCCGCGATCGGGAACGCACAGGTCGGCACCCAGATCGAAGAGATCATTTTGGATACGGTTGAGCTTGTCGTCGAGGCCTGGATGGCCGCCCGCCAGATGAACGCGCACCATGCCGATGGTGGCGTTTGTTTCATCGACCGTTCCATAGGCAGCAATGCGCGCGGCATCCTTGGCGACGCGTTCGCCGGTGCCCAGCCCCGTCGTTCCGGCATCTCCGGTGCGGGTGTAGATCTTGTTCAGCTTGACCACGGAATTATCCTGCCCCTGCGCAAATCAACCGGCCGTGTGGCGGGAGAGAAACGTGAAAACCATGATGACGACGATCGCTGCGAATTGCAGGCCAACACGCCAGCGCATGAGTTTCTGGCTGAGGTTAGGCGCGGTGCCGCGCGACATGGTCCATAGCCCGGCCACAAGGACTAGAAACACCGCGACCACGGCCACGGTCGTGAGGTGGTAGAGAACGACGTCCATAGGGTAGATCTTTCGCGTTGCCGTGACTGAGTTCGTCAGCGCACGGGACAAAACAACTTGGCACACCGCTTGTCGTCGTAGAACCTCGCGGTTGAAACCTGCGGCGCGGAGGATAGGGCCGTCGGCGCGCTCCGGCAAATGCCAAAGCGACCCGGAAGGGGCCTTGGCGCTTCCTTGACCGCCCACCCTGACCCTCGGTGACCCTGGCTGCCGCCCTGGCCAGCAGCTGGGCCAGCACCGTGCCGGCGACGGAAGCCATCGGTGGTGAACCCGGAATGCATTATGCTCGGACGAATCACCTCCGGCCCGCGCTGCGCGGTTCCTCAAAATCGACGCGATTTGCAGCCAAGGCCCAGGGGTTGGACAGCACAGCGCCG
Organism: uncultured Alphaproteobacteria bacterium; assembly: GCA_963786675.1. Taxonomy (GTDB): domain Bacteria; phylum Pseudomonadota; class Alphaproteobacteria; order Rhizobiales; family Hyphomicrobiaceae; genus JAGVSR01. The sequence goes on from CAWAZY010000006.1 coordinate 102,300, forward strand.
CCGCGACCGCGGCCAGCGGCAAACGGGGACCTGGAGGACTTGATCGGACGAGGCAATAGACTTGTGCCGATCGCTGCCGCCGTGGCCCTCGCGGCTGGCGGCCTGCTGGCCTTTTCCATTACACCGGCTACCGTCGCTCCGGCCATGGCCCAGGAGGCCCCGACCGCGGATCAGGTCAAGAAGGCCCTGGAGGCCCGGCGCGGCGAACTCGACAACACCCTGGCCCGTGCCGGCTCGATCGAAAGCGACATGGTGGCGCTGCGGGCCGAGCGCGAGAAGATCAACGCCCGCCTGCTTGAAACCGCGGCCAGCGTCCAGCAAAGCGAAGGCCGTCTGACGGAGATCGAGGGCCGGCTCGGTGAATTGGAAGCCCAGGAAAAGCTGCTGCGCGGCTCGCTCAGTCAGCGCCACGGTCAGATCGCCAAATTGCTGGCCGCGTTACAGCGGATGGGACGCAATCCGCCGCCGGCCATCATCACCAAGCGCGAGGACGCCTTGGAGATGGTGCGCAGCGCCATGCTGCTCGCCTCGGCGTTCCCAGGCATGCGCACCCAGGCCCTCAAACTCGCCGACGAGTTGAGCGAAATGATGCGGGTCGTGGCCGACATTCGCAGCCAGGCGGACAAGGCCAAGGCTGAAACAGCGCGCCTGACGGCCCTGCGCACGAGCTTAGCCGGCTTGATGGAAACCAAGCGCCAGTCGATCACGGAGCGGCAGGAAGAGCTGCGCAAGGTCCGCGAAGCCGCTTCGGAAATATCCAAGAGCGTCACCGATCTCAACGAGCTGATTTCGAAGCTGGACCGCGCGGTAGCCGTCAATACGGGTCTGGATGCCTACGACGCGGAAGCCAAAGCCGCCGTCGCCGCCGGCCTGGACGGCATCAGCACCCCGCCCCCGGCCGGTGTGACGGCGGGTCCGTCGATTGCGGCCGGTCCTCCGACCAATGACAAAAATACCGATGCGGCCGCGCCGGGCGATGTCCGCGTTGTCGAGTTGGCCCCGGCCACCACCTCGCTCGTGCCCGGTAGCACCGGCCGCATCAAGCCCGCCATCCCGTTCCACCTTGCAAAAGCCAAACTTCCCATGCCTGTTAGTGGCAGACGGGTTTTGACTTTTGGCGAGCGCACCCAATATGGGTCTAATTCAAAGGGTCTCGTCCTGGAGACCCGGTCAGGCGCCCAGGTCACGGCGCCGTGCGACGGCTGGATCGTCTATGCGGGCGAATTCCGCAGCTACGGCAAACTCTTGATCATCAATGCCGGCGGCGGTTACCATGTGCTCCTTGCCGGTCTTTCGCAGATCGATGTTCAACCGGGTCAATTCGTACTGGCGGCTGAACCCGTTGGTACAATGACGACAACAACCAAAGAAGCGGCTGGCGCGGCGTCAACAGCACCAGTACTCTATATTGAATTTCGCAAGGATGGGCAGCCCATCGATCCCGACCCCTGGTGGGTCGAGGTTCATCAGAAGGCACAAGGCTAATGCGCAAGACTGACTTCGCGTTCTGGACATTCCTGATGATGGCTGGCCTTGCTGGCGTCACGACGGTCCTAAACGTCACCAAGGGGCAATCGGCGACCTCTCCCAATGCCGAACTTTACCGTCAGCTGGATCTCTTCGGCGACGTCTTCGAGCGCGTGCGCTCCGACTACGTGGAAAAGCCCGACGATCAAATGCTGATCGAGACCGCCATCAACGGCATGCTGACGGCACTGGACCCGCACTCGTCCTACCTGAGCCCCAAGAGCTTCAAGGACATGCAGGTGCAGACGCGCGGTGAGTTCGGCGGTCTGGGCATTGAAGTCACCATGGAAAACGGTGTCATCAAGGTCGTCTCGCCGATCGATGAAACGCCAGCATTCAAAGCCGGCATCCTGGCCAACGATCTGATCACACACCTCGACAACGAACAGATCAATGGATTGACGCTGGAGCAAGCGGTCGAAAAAATGCGCGGCCCCGTCAATACGCCGATCTCGCTGACGATCGTGCGCAAGGGCCGCGACGAGCCGTTCGATGTGAAGGTCACCCGCGACATCATTCGGATTAATCCGGTGAAGGCCCGCGCCGAGGACGACATCGGCTATATCAAGGTCTCGACGTTCAACGAGCAGACGCACGCCAATCTCGTCAAGGCGATGGACGATCTGAAAAAGGAGATCGGACCGAAGCTGCGCGGCTATCTCATTGATTTGCGCAACAACCCGGGCGGCCTGCTCGATCAGGCGATCTCCGTCAGCGACGATTTCCTCGACCAGGGTGCGATCGTTCTGACCAAGGGCCGCAATAACGAGGAAACCCAGCGGTCGCAGGCGCGCGCCGGAGACGTGACCGATGGCAAGCCCATCGTCGTGCTCATCAACGGCGGCTCGGCATCGGCGTCCGAAATCGTGGCTGGTGCCCTTCAAGACCACAAGCGCGCCACCATCATCGGCACGCGGTCGTTCGGCAAGGGCTCGGTGCAGACCATCATCCCGCTGGGCGCCAACGGGGCAATCCGGCTGACGACGGCCCGTTACTACACGCCGTCCAACCGGTCGATCCAGGCCAAAGGCATCGACCCCGATATCGTGGTCGAACAAGAGCTGCCGGACGACCTCAAGAGCAAGGTCGCCAACGAAAAGCCTCGGGGCGAGGCAAGCCTGCGCGGTCATCTCAAGAACGCTGACGGTACGGTAAAGACTGAAGGCGAAGATGGCGAAGTGAAGGAGCCCGAAAAGGAAGAGAGCGGGTCTCTGGCATATGTGCCGAAAGAGCCGGAAAAGGACACCCAGCTTCAGTACGCGCTGCGCTTCATGCGCGGAACGGCGACGGAAGCCACGGTTGCCAAGCCCGCTGCCGGCACCACGCCGTCATCTGAGCCCGCCGCGAAGGACAATGCCAAAAGCGGCCAAACCGTCCCGAACTGACAATACGCCCGGCTCGGATCGATTGAACCGGCACGGGGTTTACGCCAAGAAGAGGGCGCCAGAGATGGCGCCCTTTTTCATGCTCGCTGCGGCTTCATACGGGCCGTCCACCACACGCCGCGACTCCGCACGCGCACCTTCGCCGATCCAGAGGTACACCATGACCAAGCCCTCTCCCGACCCGCAGGCACTCGGCTATCGCCCATGCGTCGGCATTATGCTGCTCAACGGCAGCGGGCATGTCTGGGTCGGTCAGCGGGCGGATACGCCGGTGGACGCGGAAGGGCGCGGCGACTGGTGGCAGATGCCCCAAGGCGGCATCGATCCTGGAGAAGAACCGCGCTCGGCGGCACTGCGCGAACTTTTCGAGGAGACACAAATCCGCTCCGCGACCCTGATCGGCGAGACGCGGGATTGGCTCACCTACGACCTGCCCCCAGAGCTGGTTGGCATAGCGTGGGGTGGCCGTTGGCGCGGCCAGCGCCAGAAATGGTTTGCGGCACGCTTCACCGGTACGGACTCGGAAATCGATATCGCGGCACCGCCGGGGCACGACCCGGAATTCGTCAGCTGGCGGTGGGTGCCCGTTACCGATCTGGTCCGCCTCATCGTGCCGTTCAAGCGCGACGTCTATCAGGCCGTCGTCGCCGAACTGGGCCACTTGGCCAGTCCAGACCCCCGCGCCTAATCCAGCCCCGCTTTGCGCTCGTCCGGTCCAATTTTTAACGACCGTCCGACATGGGCCCATGATTCCGACACACGCTTGCCATGCAACGCGTCTACTGTAACCTATTGATTTGCAGACTAATCTATTGACGCAATTTGGATGCTCGTTCGTGCGCATGACGATTGAACGCCCCATAACCGAGGCTCAGCCGCTGATTCTGCCCTACCGGGTCGGGGTCGGCGTCATGCTGGTCAATCGCAAGGGGCTCGTCTGGACCGGGCGCAGACAGCCTAAGTGGGCCGCATCAACCGGCAGCTACATCTGGCAGATGCCCCAAGGCGGACTGAAGCCGGACGAGGACCCCGAGGATGCCGCGCACCGCGAGCTGTTCGAGGAAACCGGCATCCGTGGCGCGGACCTGATCGCGGAGTTGCCCCGGTGGCTCTGCTACGATCTGCCTCCGCATCTTCTGGGGGTCGCGCTCAAGGGACGCTACCGCGGTCAGAAGCAACGCTGGTTTGCCATGCGCTACTGGGGCGACGACTTCGATATTGATTTGCGGCCGTGTCACGGTCGAAAGGCCGAATTCGACCGGTGGCGCTGGCGCGCGCTGAGCGATCTGCCTGCCGAGACGATCGACTACCAGCGGCCGATGTATGAGGAAATTGTTCGGGTCCTGGGCCCGCACACCCAGCCCAGCCGCTGAACATTCTGTTTAATGACCGCACATGATAAAGGCCGGGCGCGTACCCGGCCTTTTCCAATTTCAATGCTGCGCCTGCAGAACCGGACCGGCTTAAGCTGCCTTGCTGCCGATTGACCGCAAACGGTCCAGTGCCGTCTCGGCCATCATGCGCGCGTCATCATCCTTGGCCGCCGCAAGCTCAGCCTCGGCCGCGGCCAGCTCGCTCGAAATCCGCGCGCTGTCGGCCTCGGCAATGTCGAATGCCGTTTCAGCGAGAACCGTCACCGTATCTGCGGTCACTTCGGCAAAGCCCGATTTGACGAAGATCCGGCGCTTGCCCGTCGCGGTCGAGACATCGAGGACGCCCGGACGCAAAGCCGAAATCACCGGCGCATGTCCAGCGAACACCGTGAAGTCGCCTTCGATCCCAGGGACCATTGCCTGCTCGGCATCCACCGAGAGCAGCACCCGTTCGGGGGAAACCAGTTCAAATTTGAAAGTGCCGGCCATATCTCGTCTTCCTTGCGACTGTCGCTGGCTGCCGTCGAACGGCGGCCTAGCTCCGTCAGCTCAACTCTTCGTCGTCGCTGCCCGACTTGGCCCGGACTTCCTCGACCGTCTGCAGCTTGGTGCCGCAGAACGGGCAAAAGAAGACGGGATGGTCGATCATCCCCGGCTCTTCATCCTCCATCTCGATGAGACCCACCGACATGTAGAGAATGCCCCCGTCGCCGACGGTGATGAGCGGCTCGAAATCCGACCCGCTCATCGTTTCCTTCAGTTCCGCGCAACAGCTGCCGAACGTGGTGTTGCCGTCTCCGGACATCGTCTTTCCTTCATTCCACACGTGGCAACCGCACAACTTACAGAGCGGATCGGATTAAGCGGCCTCAGCCAGCTTCTCGGCCTTGGCGATGGCTTCTTCGATGGTGCCGACCATGTAGAACGCGGGCTCGGGAAGGTGGTCGTAATCACCTTCGCATAGACCCTTGAACGCCTTAATGGTGTCAGCAAGCGAAACCAGCTTGCCGGGCGAACCGGTGAATACTTCCGCGACGTGGAACGGCTGCGACATGAAACGCTCGATCTTGCGGGCGCGCGCCACGGTCATCTTGTCCTCTTCGGAAAGTTCGTCCATGCCCAGAATGGCGATGATGTCTTGCAGCGACTTGTACTTCTGCAAGATCTCCTGAACGCGACGGGCGACCCCATAATGCTCTTCGCCCACGATGAGCGGATCCAGCATGCGCGACGTCGAGTCGAGCGGGTCCACTGCCGGGTAGATGCCCTTTTCAGCGATCGTGCGCGAAAGCACGGTGGTGGCATCCAAATGCGCGAACGAAGCGGCCGGAGCGGGGTCGGTCAAGTCGTCGGCGGGCACGTAGATGGCCTGAACCGAGGTGATCGAACCCTTTTGCGTCGTGGTGATGCGCTCCTGGAGAGCACCCATGTCGGTGGCCAGCGTCGGCTGATAGCCCACGGCGGAAGGAATACGGCCGAGAAGCGCGGACACTTCCGAACCGGCCTGCGTGAAGCGGAAGATGTTGTCCACGAAGAACAGCACGTCCTGACCCTGATCGCGGAAATGCTCGGCCACCGTGAGGCCCGAGAGCGCGACGCGGGCGCGGGCGCCCGGCGGTTCATTCATCTGACCGTACACGAGTGCGCACTTGGAGCCTGCGGCAGTGCCGTTGTTCTTCTTCGGGTCCTTGTTGACGTTGGACTCGATCATCTCGTGATAGAGGTCGTTGCCTTCGCGCGTGCGCTCGCCGACGCCCGCGAACACGGAGTAACCACCGTGCGCCTTGGCGACGTTATTGATGAGTTCCATGATGAGAACGGTTTTGCCCACACCGGCGCCGCCGAACAGGCCGATCTTGCCGCCCTTGGCGTACGGCGCCAGCAGGTCGACGACCTTGATGCCCGTGACCAGGATCTGTGCTTCCGTCGCCTGATCGGCGAAGGTCGGCGACGGCTGATGGATGGCGCGGGTCGTCTTGGAGCCGATCGGTCCGGCCTCGTCCACCGGCTCGCCGATGACGTTGATGATGCGGCCGAGCGTTTCCTCGCCCACCGGCACCATGATCGGCGCGCCCGTGTCGACCACTTCCTGACCGCGCACCAAGGCCTTCCGAGCTGTCCATGGCGATGGTGCGCACGGTGTTCTCACCAAGGTGCTGCGCAACCTCGAGAACAAGGCGCTGGCCCTGGTTCTGTGTTTCGAGCGCGTTCAGAATCTGGGGCAATTCGTTTTCGAACTGCACGTCGACGACGGCACCCATGACCTGGCGGATCTTACCAACGTTTTTGGCCATTGCTCGTTTCCTCGTTCCTTAAATCCGTCAGAGCGCTTCGGCGCCCGAAATGATCTCGATGAGTTCCTTGGTGATGTTCGCCTGGCGCTGACGGTTGTACTTGATCGTCAGCTTGTTGATCATGTCACCAGCGTTGCGCGTCGCACTGTCCATGGCGCTCATTCGGGCGCCCTGCTCCGATGCGGCATTCTCAAGCAGGCCCCGGAAGATCTGGGTTGAGATGTTGCGCGACAGGAGCGCGGCGAGAATGGCGTCCTCGTCGGGCTCGAATTCGTAGATCGCCTGCGCGCCGGCTGCCTTTTTGTCGTCCGCCGCCACATCGGGCAGGCGGGCCGGGATCAGCTGAAGAGCCGTCGGCTTCTGCGCGATGACCGACTTGAACTCCGAGAAGTACATGGTCGCCACGTCGAAATCGCCGGCCTCGTACATGGCCAGCAAGCGGTCGGCGACATCCTCGGCATGTTTGTAGCCGATCTGGCGCACACCTTGATGATCCCGCCGCTCGACGATGTAGGCGCCCAGATCCCGGCGCAGGTTGTCGGCACCCTTGCGGCCGACGGTCATGATCTTGACCGTCTTGCCCTGCGCCATGAGCCGCTGCGCGTCGCCGCGTGCCAGCTTGGCGATGTTGGAATTGAAACCGCCGCACAAGCCGCGTTCCGCCGTCATGACGACCAGGAGATGCACCTGATCCTTGCCGGTCCCGACAAGCAAGGGCGACGCGTTATCACGCGAGGCATTGCCGCCGAGATTGGCAAGGATCTTGTCCATCCGCTCGGCATACGGCCGCGCGGCGGTGGCTGCTTCCTGTGCACGGCGCAACTTCGCCGCGGCCACCATCTGCATGGCCTTGGTGATCTTGCGCGTCGCTTTAACGGAGGCGATGCGGTTTCTGAGATCTTTTAAGCTCGGCATGGAGCCGTCTCCTTAGCGCGAGCGCTTAAGCCGTGAAGCTCTTGGCGAACTTGTCGAGGAACGCGACGAGCTTCTTTTCGGTCTCGCCGGAAAGAGCCTTCTCGGACTCGATCGCCGACAGGATCGACTTCTCGTCACGCAGTGCCGTCAGTAGCGACTGCTCGAACTTGCCGATGGCCGACACCGGAAGCGGATCGAGGTAACCGCGCGTACCGGCGAAGATCACCGAAACCTGCTCTTCCATCTTCAACGGCGAGAACTGCTGCTGCTTAAGCAGCTCGGTCAGCCGGGCACCGCGCGACAGCAGCTTCTGCGTCGCGGCGTCGAGATCCGAACCGAACTGCGCGAAGGCCGCCATTTCACGATACTGAGCGAGCTCACCCTTGATCTTGCCGGCCACCTGCTTCATCGCCTTCGTCTGGGCCGAAGAGCCAACGCGCGACACCGACAGACCGACGTTCACGGCCGGGCGGATGCCCTGGTAGAACAGATCCGTCTCAAGGAAGATCTGGCCGTCGGTGATCGAAATCACGTTGGTGGGAATGTAGGCCGACACGTCGTTGGCCTGCGTTTCGATGACCGGCAGCGCCGTCAGCGAGCCCTTGCCGGCGGCATCGCCCATCTTGGCGGCACGCTCCAGCAGGCGAGAGTGGAGATAGAAAACGTCGCCGGGGTAGGCTTCGCGGCCAGGAGGACGTCGCAGCAGGAGCGACATCTGGCGGTAGGCGACGGCCTGCTTGGAAAGGTCGTCGTAGGCGATCACGGCATGCATGCCGTTGTCGCGGAAGTATTCGCCCATGGTGCAGCCCGTGAAGGGTGCAAGGTACTGCATCGGAGCCGGATCGGACGCCGTCGCGGCGACGATGATGGAATACTGCAGCGCGCCGCGCTCTTCCAGGACCTTGACGAACTGCGCAACCGTAGAGCGCTTCTGCCCGATGGCGACGTACACGCAATAAAGCTTGGCGCTTTCGTCGTTCCCGGCGTTGATCGGCTTCTGGTTGAGGAAGGTATCGAGAATGACGGCGGTCTTGCCCGTCTGACGGTCGCCGATGATCAGTTCGCGCTGGCCGCGGCCGATCGGGATGAGGGCGTCGACAGCCTTCAGGCCCGTGGCCATTGGCTCGTGCACCGACTTGCGCGGCAGAATGCCGGGCGCCTTCACGTCGACGCGCATGCGCTTGTCGGACTTGATGGGACCCTTGCCATCGATGGGGTTGCCGAGGCCGTCAACGACGCGGCCGAGCAGGCCCTTGCCGACGGGCACGTCCACGATGGCGCCGGTCCGCTTGACCGTATCGCCTTCCTTGATGCCGCGGTCGTCGCCGAAGATCACGACGCCGACGTTGTCGGCTTCGAGGTTGAGCGCCATGCCGCGCAGGCCGCCCGGGAACTCGACCATCTCGCCGGCCTGGACGTTATCCAGGCCATAGACGCGGGCGATACCGTCGCCGACCGACAGCACCTGGCCGATCTCGGAGACCTGAGCCTCCTTGCCGAAATTCTTGATCTGATCCTTCAGGATCGATGTGATCTCTGCGGCACGGATTTCCATTTGCCTCGACCTCTTGCCTTCGCGTTTATCCCTGGAGCGGTCCCTGGCCTTTCAATGGCCCGGTGCACTCTCGTTTCAAAGTGTGCGAAAGCCCGGCACCGCTCATCGCGACGGCCGGGCCTCGGAGTGTTCGTCTACTGACCGCCCCGGAGGGCAAACTTCATCGATTCCAGTTTGGTCTTCAGCGAGCTGTCCACCATGCGGCTGCCTAGCTTCACGATAAGACCGCCGAGTATCGACGGATCGACTTTCTGAGCGAGCGTTACGTCCTTGCCGACCGAGGCCTTGAGGGCGCTGCGCAGTTCGGCCACGTGCGCATCCGACAGCGGAGCAGCCGTCACGACATGGGCCACAACCTCGCCGCGCTCACGCGCAGCCAAGGCGCGGAACGCCGCAACGACGTCGGTCGCGGCAAACAAGCGGCGATTGCGCGCCAGGAGCTTGAAGAAATTGGTGGCGGTCGCACCCAGGCCAGCCTTGGCAAACACCGCGCCGATCGCCTTTTCCTGATCGTCCGACGCGATCACGGGGCTGCGGATCATCTGAGCGAAATCCTTGCTCTCGCCGACCAGGGCAGAAAACTTCGCCAAGTCCGCTTCGACGTCAGCAATTGCACCCTGTTCGCTAGCAAATTCGTACAACGCGGAGGCGTACCTGCCCGCGACACCCGCCATCAGAGGTTCGTCTGTTGCCACGTCGAGCGCTCTCGTGCGTTGACAGGGAACAACGCGTGCTCGCGAATGAGCCGGATCGTCCCGGATTACGGAGAATTTTCATCGCGAAAGGCAGGCGCGAAATCGCAGTCCCCGCGCAGCCCCCTCTTGCAATGCGCGCTCCGTGTAACATGGGCCTTCCGCCGCATCAACCGCCGCCTTCGCGCACGAATGACGCACGCGCACGCTGTTGAAGGGGGTGCAGCTGGCACGGATTTTCTCCGGTCATGGCCATGCGGCGCGGCTCGCACCGCATGGCCCGCACCGGGTGGCCGGCGCGCGCGTCCGCGCACCCGTTTGCCATCGGTAGGCAGAGCCCATCGGCCGGGACCCAACCCCATGGGCCAAAGCAACGGATCCCTAGCGTCGCGCGGGTCAGACAGGCCACCGGTCAAGGCAGCCCTGGATCGGGGTCCTCACAAGGACGTTCTTCAACCTTAACAATTATGTAAGCTTCATAATACAACCTATCCGTGTATTCGGAGCAAGAGCTTTTTGTCATGACCATGTCCGATCAACGCCCCGAACCGGTGACCAAGAGCGGCAGTCCTCAATTCCAACGTTTTATCCGCGCCCTACCGCCAGACGTTGTGCACGCCCTGACACCGGCCCAGCTTGACGCCATGGCGGAGGCCCTGAAACCGGACAAGGCGGCCCATTGGATCGACTTCCGGGCCAGTGTGCCCTTGCCCGTAATGGGGTTTTACGTCGTGCTGCTGGCCGGGAAAGAACGGCGCAAACGCGCCCGCTTGGCTGCCGAGGGTCAAGTCGGCCTGAAATCCGCGCTGATGCTCGGCAGTATCTTGGCGGGTATCGCTTTGGTGAGCACGCTTGTGGCTGTTCTGGGGCTTCACCTGTTGCGCCATACGATCGGGCCGGGGTTGCTTCCCGTCCAGATGTTCGTCCAACCGGGCTAGGCGCCGAAAGCAATCGTCAGGATTGGAGAGACCCAGCATCATAAGAAGCTGTAGGGATCCACGTCGATCGAGAGACGCAGGTCGCCCTTGGGTTCTGGGATCGCATCGATCCAGGCGCGCAGATAGCCCTGGATATCCGCCTCGCGCGGCGCCTTGACCAGAAGCCGCCAGCGATGACGCCCCCGCACCACGAAGATCGGCGCCTCCGCGGGCCCAAGAACACTGATGCGTTCCGACATCGGCGCACGCCGCGCCACCTCGCGCGCGTACCGCTCGGCCAGTTCCTTTTCGCGCGCAGAGATGATCAACGCCGCCAGCCGGCCGAACGGCGGTAGCAACCCGCGTTGGCGCATCTCGATTTCGCGCGTCAAGAAATTCTTCGCGGTCACCCGACAGGATCGCCTGCATCACGGGATGATCGGCCAGATGCGTCTGGATCAAACCGCGGCCTTCCGCGAAGGCGCGGCCCGCGCGGCCCGTCACCTGATGCAGAAGTTGAAACGTGCGCTCGCCCGCGCGCGGATCGGCCCCCATCGCCAGACCTAGATCGCCATCGACGACGCCGACGAGCGTCAGGTTGGGAAAGTGGTGTCCCTTGGCGACGATCTGGGTGCCAATAATGATATCCGTCTCGCCGGCTTCAATACGGTGGATCGCGGCGCGCATCTCGGTCAGGCCAGGAATGAGATCGGACGACAAGAGCGCCACACGCGCTTCCGGAAAGCGCTCCGAAACTTCTTCCGCGACGCGTTCAACACCGGGCCCGCAGGCAACGAGCGCATCGGGCTCACCGCACTTCGGGCAAGCTTCGGGCGTCGGCATGGAGAACCCGCAGTGATGGCAGTTGAGCCGTTTGCGGAAGCGATGCTCGACGAGCCAGGCGGTGCATTGCGGACACTCGAACCGATGACCGCATTTGCGGCACAGCGTCAGCGGTGCGTAGCCGCGACGGTTCAAGAACAGCAGCGATTGCTGGCCTTTTGCCATGGTCTCCGCGATGGCGGAGACCAGCCGCGGGGCAAGCCAGCGGCCCTTCTCGGGCATATCTTTGCGCAGATCGATGGCCGATAGCTCGGGCAGTTCCGCGCCCGAGAAGCGACCGGGGATGACGAGGTGCCGGTAGCGCCCGTGCCGCGCATTGACGTGGCTCTCGATCGACGGCGTGGCGGAGGCGAGCACGACGGGAAACGCGCCGAGACTGCCGCGCACGACGCTCATGTCGCGGGCCTGGTAATGGACGCGATCGTCCTGCTTGTAGCCGGCATCATGTTCTTCATCGACGATGATCAGTCCGAGATCGGCGAAGGGCAGGAACAAGGCCGAGCGCGCGCCGACCACCACCCGGACTTCGCCGGTCGCCGCCGCACACCAGATGCGCCCGCGCTCCGGTCCCGACAGCGCCGAATGCCACTCGGCCGGCGGTGCTCCGAACCGGCGATGGAAGCGTTCCATGAACTGCGAGGTCAGCGCGATTTCCGGCAGCATGATGAGCGCCTGCCGGCCCGCCTCCAGCGTCCGCGCCACGGCTTCGAAATAGACCTCCGTTTTGCCCGATCCCGTCACACCGTCGAGGAGCGTCACGGAGAAGTTGCCGCCGTCGACCGCCGCGCGAAGCGCATGCACGGCCTGTTCCTGATCCGGCGAGAACTCCGTTGTGTGATGTCCGGGATCTGGCGGCGCAAAGCTCTTCGGTGGGATGGCGACTTCAACGAGATTGCCCGACTGAACCAGCCCATCGATAACGCCCGTCGAGCAGGCGGCGAGCTCCGCGAGCGCGGACTTGGCGCGGATGAGACCGTCAGCCGCCAGCTCCAGCGCGCGCGACCGCGCCGGGGTCATGCGGGCAGGCGGCGGCGCATCCGCGACGGCGCGCACGCCGGTTCGCAGGCGCGGCGGTTCGAAGGCCGCCGGCGCGCTCATCATCATGCGCACGACCATGCCGAGCGGCGCCAGCGTGTACTTGGCGACCCATTCGGCAAAGCGCAGCGACACGATCGGCAGCACCGGCACATCGAGCCGCTCGGAGACCGCTTTGAGCTTCTTGGGATCGACGGGCTTCGCTTCCCCGCCCAGTGGCCGGTCCCAGACGACGCCGATCCGGGTTTGCGGCCCGAACGGCACCAGGACAAAGGTCCCCGGTTCCAGCAGCAGTCCCGGAGGCACCAGATAATCGTAGGTTTGATCCAAGGCGACCGGCATCAGGACGGGCACGCGGCCTTCCGCCGCTGTGCCGCCAGTTGCCATGCCATCGAGCAGACTATCCAAACCCGGTCCCTAGAGGTTAGAAGCTACGCGAATTCAAATTACGCCTGAAGCGCCCGGTAGGCCGCCGCTCGACAGGCCCTATCACGCAAGGAGCCCAGACCCATGAAGTTCTTCGTCGATACCGCCGACGTTGGCGAGATCAAAGACCTGGCCGCGACCGGACTTCTCGACGGCGTGACGACCAACCCCTCGCTGATTGCCAAAAGCGGCCGCGATTTCAAGGAAACGATCGCCGAGATTTGCGCCATCGTGACCGGTCCCGTTTCAGCGGAAGTCGCCGCAACCGACTACGACGGCATGATGAAAGAGGCTCGCGTCCTCACCAAGATCGCCAAGAATGTCACCATCAAGGTGCCGTTGACGCTGGACGGCTTGAAGGCCTGCAAAACGCTGACATCCGAAGGCACGATGGTCAACGTGACGCTGTGTTTCTCCGCCAATCAGGCCCTGCTCGCCGCCAAGGCCGGGGCCACGTTCGTCTCGCCCTTCATCGGCCGCCTCGATGATATCGGTCTGAACGGCATGGACCTCATCCGCGAAATCCGCACCATCTACGATAATTACCAGGACCTCTCGACGGACATTCTTGCCGCCTCCATCCGCACGGTCAATCACGTCAAGGAAGCCGCCCTCATCGGCGCCGATGTCGCGACCATCCCGCCCGCGACCTTGAAGGCCCTGGTCAAGCATCCGCTGACCGACGCGGGCCTCGCCCAGTTCATTGCCGACTGGAAAAAAACAGGGCAGTCGATCGTTTAAGCGAAACTCGCCTGCCGATCCTGCCCCGTTTACGTTCGATATGAAAAAGGCCCGCTTTCGCGGGCCTTTTTTGCACTCAGACGGCTTCCTTGAGTTCCTTGGCGGCGCGGAACGCCACCTTCTTGGAAGCCTTGATCTTGATCTGCTCGCCCGTTGCCGGATTGCGGCCCATGCGTGCCGGACGCTTGCGCACCTGCAGAACGCCAAGTCCGCCGATGCGGATCCGGTCGCCCTTCTTCAGATGCTTGGTGATCATCGCGACGAGGTCTTCAAGAAGGGCCTGTGAAGCCTTCTTGGACATCTCGTGATTTTCAGCCAGCGCCGCGCTAAGCTGGCGGAGCGTGACAGTATTCGGTTTCGCCGCAACTGCTTTAGCCATTCTCGTAAGTCCCTCAAGAGAATCAGATGACGGGCGAACCATACACCACAACTGAGGATGCAACGCCGAGTACGCGAATTTCCTCGCGAATTTGCCGTTGCACTTGAAGTCGGGTCACGCATGCACAAGCAACGGCCTAGGGGCCGTCAACCGGTTCGCCGGTGCCGCCAAAGTACTTGCGTCGCGGGCTTTTGCAACGGCCAATCCGCGCCAAAGATGCAAAAAACCCCCTAAAACTGCGGATTTTTGGCTCCTAGGCCACAGCTGCACCCTGCTTGAGGCTCGGATAATCCGTATATCCGTGCGGTCCCTGGGCATAAAACGTCGATGGATCAGGCGTATTCAGAGCCTCGTCGTCAGCAAACCGGCGCGGAAGATCCGGGTTGGCGATGAAGAGCTGGCCGAACGCCACGGCATCGGCATCGCCCCGATCGAGGAGCGCCTGGGCACTCTCGGCAGTGAACTTCTCGTTGGCGATGTAAGCGCCGCCGAAGGCCTTCTTCAGGGCCGGCCCGATGCTGTCCTCGCCCAAGGCTTCGCGTGCGCAGATAAACGCGAGGCCGCGCTTGCCTGCTTCGCGCGCCACATAGCCGAACGTGGCGAGTGGATCACTGTCCCCCATGTCATGCGCATCGCAGCGCGGCGCCAGATGCAGCCCGACACGTGACGCGCCCCAAATGCCAGTCACCGCGTCGACGACCTCAAGCATCAGACGCGCGCGATTTTGCAAACTGCCGCCGTAGTCGTCGGTACGCAGGTTGGTCGTATCTTGCAGGAACTGGTCGAGCAGGTAGCCATTGGCGCCGTGGATCTCCACACCGTCGAACCCCGCCCGCTTGGCATTTTCCGCTCCAAGCCGGTAGGCGGCGATGATGCCCGGGATCTCATCACGTTCGAGCGCACGCGGCGTTACGAATTCCTTTTTCGGCCGCACCAGCGAAACTGTTCCCGCGGGTCGCACCGCGCTCGGCGCAACAGGCAGCGCGCCGTCGAGATACAATGGATCGGATACGCGCCCGACATGCCAGAGCTGCAGAAAAATGCGGCCGCCTGCCTGGTGCACGGCATCGGTGATCGCCGCCCAGCCCCGCACCTGCGCATCCGACCAGATGCCCGGCGTATCGGGATAGCCGACACCCATGGGATCGACCGACGTCGCTTCGCTCAAAATGAGACCAGCCGACGCACGTTGAACGTAGTACTCGCGCATCAGGTCGTTGGGCACGCGGCCTTCGCTGGCCCGGCATCGGGTCAGAGGGGCCATGATGATCCGATTGGGCAAGCGGAGATCACCGACTGTTATCGGATCGTGCAGATTGGGCATGGGGGGTGTCTTCCTAAGAAATGTGGAGCCAGCGGACATAAGGGGATGGCAGAGACGCAACGCAAGATCACCTCTTAACGTTTCATTAACCACTGCCGGGCGACGTTTTGTCGTCGGGCGGCAGCAGTGATCCGCACCACCCCTGAACCCCTCAAAAATTGAGCCAGCCATGTCTCCGCAGTCCAGCAAACCGGCCTCGGCTCCCGACGGGTCCCTCGACCTCGGCGGCGATCTGCAAGCCGCCATTCAGACTTGGCTGGCCGAACTGCAATTCCGCGACAACCGCGCGCCGGAAACGATTGCCGCCTACGAGCGGGATCTGCGGCAGTTCACTGGCTTTCTACAAAGCCATTGGGGGCATCCTCCATCGCTCGCCGATCTGACGCGGCTCGAGCTCAAGGTTTTCCGTGCCTTCATGGCGTCCCGGCGCCGGCAAAGCCTCACAAGCCGGTCGCTGGCCCGCACGCTCTCCGCGCTGCGCACGTTTTTCCGCTGGCTCGACGTCACGGGTCACAGCGTCAACCCGGCGGCGGGCCGCGTCGCCAGTCCGAAGCTGCCGCACGCGGTGCCAAAGCCTCTGACGATTGAAAAGGCTGCCGATCTGGTCGACGCGGCTGGGCTCCACCAGGACGACTGGATCGCGGCCCGCGATACGGCGGTGCTGCTGTTGCTTTATGGCTCGGGCTTGCGCATTTCCGAAGCGCTTGGCTTGAGCGTGCGCGATGCACCGGTGGCAGGCCGAGACATGCTGCGCATCACTGGCAAGGGCGACAAGGAGCGGCTGGTACCGGTGCTGCCGGTGACGCAGCAGGCGATTGCACGCTATCTGGATCTCGTGCCCTTCCCGCTCGAACCCGACGAACCGATGTTCCGGGGCGCCAAGGGTGGACCGCTTTCACCGCGCATCATTCAGTTGGTGATTGCAGGGATGCGCGAAACGTTGGGCCTTCCCGCAACGGCAACGCCGCACGCGCTGCGCCACTCGTTCGCGACTCATCTGCTCGCAGCCGGGGCCGACCTTAGGCAAATTCAGGAACTGCTCGGGCACGCGTCGCTGGCCACCACGCAGGTCTACACGGAAGTTGACCGCGCGCACCTGCTGCGTGTCTACGACCGCGCTCATCCGCGCGCGTAACCTTCACGCGCGGCGGCGCGCGTCACATATGTATGGCCCGCTTGGCAACCGCCAGGGCTGCTTCCTTGACGGCTTCCGTCAAGGTTGGATGCGCGTGACAGGTACGGGCCAAATCTTCCGAAGACCCGCCGAATTCCATCAGCACCGCCGCTTCCGCGATCATTTCGCCGGCATGGGGGCCGATGATGTGGACGCCCAGTACCCGGTCGGTCGCGGCGTCGGCCAGCACTTTTACAAACCCGTCGGTCGTGCGGTTGACCTTGGCGCGTCCGTTGGCAGTGAAGGGAAACTTGCCGACCGTATAGGCGATCTGCTCGGCCTTGAGGTCATCTTCCGTCTTGCCCACGCAGGCCACTTCCGGCGCGGTATAGATGACGTTCGGAATGACCCCGTAATTTACATGGCCGGCCTGACCCGCCAGGATTTCGGCAACGGCAATGCCCTCGTCCTCGGCCTTGTGGGCCAGCATAGGTCCGGCGATGACGTCGCCAATGGCATAGACGCCCGGCAGCGTCGTGGAGAAGTGCCGGTCCACTTCGATGCGGCCCTTGGTATCCGTGGCGATCCCTGCTTCAGCCAGCCCCAGATCCGCCGTGTAGGGCGTCCGGCCGACGGCGACGAGCACTGCATCGGCGGCCTCTGTCGCGGGATCCCCGCTGCCATTGGCGGGCTCGATCGCAACCGATAGCGCACCGTCCTTGGCCGTCGTAACGCCTGTTACCTTCTGCGCGAGGCGGAACTTCAATCCTTGCTTTTCCAGAATGCGCTGGAAGGACCGCGCAACGTCACCATCCATGCCAGGCAAAATACGATCAAGATATTCGACGACGGTGACCTCCGACCCCAGGCGCCGCCAGACCGACCCCAGTTCGAGCCCGATGACGCCGGCGCCGATGACCACCAGCCGCTTGGGGACGGTCTCGAACGACAACGCACCGGTCGATGACACCACGCGCGTTTCGTCAATGTCGATCCCCGGCAGCCGCGCGACGTCCGATCCGGTGGCGATGACGATGGATTTGGTCTCGAGCGTCGACGTTTCGCCGTTGATGAACGTCACGCCGACCTTGCCCGCGCCCAGGATACGTCCCGTGCCGTGGAAGCTGTCGATCTTGTTCTTCTTCAGTAGATAGGCCACGCCATCGACATTGCCTTTGACGCCCTCGTCCTTGAAGGCAAGCATGCGCTTCAGGTCGAGTTTGGGCTTCACCTGAATGCCCATGCCGGCAAATCCGTGGCCCGCCTCTTCGAACAACTCCGAGGCATGAAGGAGGGCTTTTGAGGGAATGCAGCCGACGTTCAGACACGTGCCGCCGTGGGCAGGCCGTTTTTCGACGACGGCGACTTTCAAACCCAGCTGCGCCGCGCGAATTGCACCGACGTAGCCTCCGGGCCCCGTTCCAATGACGATCAGATCATACATCGTGCCTAGTCCTTATCGATGAGTGTGTCCGGCCTCACACCGGATGCGAGACGCGCGGCCGAGGCAACGCATCTGCGTCGCGGGCCGGCAGATAGTGGGACCGCGTCGCCGTGCCGAGCCCGATCCACCGGGCAATGGGCTGACGAAAGGCTTGCGAAAGATAGAGCACCAGCCCGAACAGCAACGCGGGAATGAGCACGCCGAGTACGGTCCCGGTCCAGAGCAATGATACGTCACTGAGCAACCCGGCCTTGCCGAGCAACGCGCGTATCCCGCCGATGACGATGGGGTGGATCAGATAAATAGCCAGCGACGCTTCGCCGACAAAGGCGATCACCCGCCCGATGACATCACGCGGCTGCGCGGCAAGCCAGGCAAGACCGATCACGGCGGCCGATCCGAGAAGTGCAAAGCCCACTGTGAGCAGCGAATTGGACTGGGGCCGCAGCAAGACGACACCCAGGATCAAAAGCGCCCCCGCGCCAATGGACCCGCGCGCCACCCATTGCCGGCTGGGTCTGAGGTCCAACACGGCCGGTAGCCAGATCAGGCCGCACCCGAACAGTCCCGCGTTGATGAGAATGCTGCCGATCGTGTGAGCGGCCCCCGTACTATTCAAAAGGACGAGGCCTGCCGCCATCAGCACCGCTATGGCCAGCGATCCCGCACCTAGCGAACGCATGACCGGGCCGCCGAGATCGAGCGCCATCCAGACGAGGCGTGCGAGCAGCAGGTGCTGCAGGAACCACAGATGTTCGATCGGACGCCACAGCGCCGTCACCAAGTCGCTCATTGCCACCGGCGCGTTGACGTGCTCGGGCAGAGCGGATTTGAGGCTGACCCAAATCGTCGTCCAAATCACATAGGGAACGCAAATCCCCCAGAGCAGGCCGCGCAACTCCCATTTCGGTCCGCGGCTGCGCAAAAGCGCCACCGTGAAACCGGCGAGCACGAAGAAGAGCGGAATATGAAACGTGTAGATGAGCGTATCGAGCAAGCGCAGCCCGTCGTTCCACACCATGCCCGCGGTTCGCTCGATTGAGCGGCTGGCGTGTCCAAACACGACCAGGACAATGCCCACCGCCTTGGCATAGTCGATCCAGGCCAAACGATGAACGGCATCCGGCGCAGGCGCGGCAAGTGTCGCAGATGCGGGATCGGCCGGGGTCAACGACAACGCCGCCTCACAGTTCCAGGATGAATCGCTGCGGATCTTCCAGGCATTCCTTCACCCGAACGAGGAACGTCACGGCTTCTTTCCCATCCACGATCCGGTGATCGTAGCTGAGCGCCAAATACATCATCGGCCGGGCCACGATCTGACCATTGCGCACCACGGCGCGCTCTTCGATCCGGTGCATGCCCAGAATGCCCGACTGAGGTGCATTGAGGATAGGCGTGGACAGCATCGATCCGTAAACGCCGCCGTTGGAAATCGTAAACGTACCACCCTGCATGTCCTCGATGGACAGGCGCCCATCGCGCGCGCGGCGGCCGTATTCGGAAATGGCCATTTCGACTTCGGCAAGACTCAACCTGTCGGCGTCCCGCAGAACAGGGACGACAAGCCCGCGGTCGGTGCCGACGGCAACGCCGATGTGATAGTAATTCTTGTAAACCGCGTCTTCGCCATCGATTTCGGCGTTAACGGCGGGAATCTCGCGCAGGGCCTGCACGCAGGCCTTCACGAAGAAGCCCATGAAGCCCAGCTTGATGCCGTGGCGCTTCTCGAACAGATCCTTGTACTGCGTCCGCAGTGCCATGACGGCGCTCATGTCGACGTCGTTGAACGTCGTCAGCATGGCGGCGGTGTTCTGCGCATCCTTCAGGCGGCGTGCAATCGTCTGACGAAGCCGTGTCATCTTCACACGCTCTTCGCGCCCCGGCTCGCCGGGCGAGGGAGGAATACGCAATTCGCTGACGGGCACCGGCATCGGCGCGACTGATAGCTCGCGAGTGTTGGCGGCGGGCGCGGGTTTGCTGGCTTCAGCGGCGGCGGCGGCCTGCCGAGCATCCGGCTTGAGAATCTGCCCACGGCGGCCAGAGCCTTCGATGGCGGCAGCATCGAGCCCGGCTTCGGCCATGATCTTGCGGGCGGCGGGAGCGGGCGGCGGCGTCGCGGCGGCAGCGGCAGGCTTGCTGGCGGCTGCCGGTGCACTGCGCGCCGGCTCTTTTGCTGCAGGCGACGCCTTCGCCGCGGATTTGGCCGGTGCGGCTGGCGCGGCGGCGGCCGCACCGCCTTCGCTGAGCGCGCCAAGCAAAGCACCGATCGCAACAGTCGCGCCGTTCTCGGCCAGAATGTCCTTGAGTACACCGGACGCAGGTGCCGGGACTTCCACTGTCACCTTGTCGGTTTCGAGTTCAACCAGCGGCTCGTCCACTTTGACCGCGTCGCCGGGCTTCTTGAACCACCGCCCCACCGTCGCTTCGGTGATCGACTCGCCAAGCACCGGCACCTTGATCTCGATCGTCATACGTTCCTCGTCCGCCCTTTTGGCAATCCCGACTGGGAGCCGATTACAATCACGACTTGGCACTGCCCTGCAGGGCGTCGGTCACTAGTGCAGCCTGTTCGGTCAGATGCTTGCTCAACTGCCCCGTCGCGGGCGAGGCGGATGCCGCGCGTCCGGCATAACGGGGCCGCCGATGGATGTAGCCGAGATGCGAGAGGACCCACTCGATGTTGGAATCCATGAACGACCAAGCCCCCATATTCTTGGGTTCCTCCTGGCACCAGACGATCTCGGCGAACTTGAAGCGGCCCAACTCGCTGATGAGCGCACGGGCCGGGAAGGGATAGAGCTGCTCGACACGGAGGATGTAGACGTTATCGAGACCCAAGGTCTCGCGCATGTCGTAAAGATCGTAATAGACCTTGCCCGAGCACAGAACGACGCGAACGATCTCGTCGTCCGGAACCAACTTTATCTTCTGCTCCGGCATCGTCTGCGCATCGTCCAGCAGCAACCGCTGGAACGAACTCTTCGGCCCCAGGTCGTCGAGTTTGGAGACGACGCGCTTGTGGCGGAGCAGCGACTTCGGCGTCATCAGGATCAGCGGCTTGCGGAACTTGCGGTGCAGCTGCCGCCGCAGGATGTGGAAGTAGTTTGCAGGCGTCGTGCAGTTGGCGACCTGCCAGTTGTCTTCCGCGCAGAGCTGGAGAAATCTCTCCAGGCGCGCGGAGGAATGTTCCGGGCCCTGGCCTTCGAAACCGTGCGGCAGAAGGCACACGAGGCCCGACATGCGCAGCCACTTGCGCTCCGCGGACGACAGGAACTGGTCAAAGACCACCTGCGCACCATTGGAAAAGTCACCGAACTGGGCTTCCCATAGCGTCAACGCATTGGGCTCCGCGAGCGAATAGCCGTACTCAAATCCCAGCACGGCCACTTCCGACAGCATCGAGTTGATGACTTCGAAGCGCGCTTGATCAGGCGAGACGTGCTTGAGCGGCGTATAGCGGCGCTCTGTTTCCTGGTCGATCAGCACCGAGTGCCGCTGAGAAAACGTCCCGCGTTCGCTGTCCTGACCTGACAGCCGGACAGGAAAGCCTTCTTTGACAAGGGTGGCGAAAGCCATGTGCTCGGCCATGGCCCAATCGATTCCCTCGCCGCTCAGGATCATCTCGCGGCGGCGTTCCAGAAGTTTCACGATCGTCTTGTGCGCGTGGAACTCCGTCGGCAACGCGGTGATCTGGCGGCCCACCTGACGCAACGTCTCGATCTCGACGCCCGTGGCGCTGATGATGTCCTCTTCGCCCGCCCGCTGCATGCCCGACCACCGGCCATCCAGCCAGTCGGCCTTGTTGGGCTTGTAGGCATCGGCCGCCGCCATTTCCTCGTCGAGGCTGGCGCGATAGGACTGGCGCAACTCATCAACTTCGCCGTCGGCGATAACGCCTTCCTCGACGAGTTGGCGGCCGTACTGTTCGACGACTGTCGTGTGCGCCTTGATCTTCTTGTACATCAGACGGCTGCGTGAACATCGGCTCGTCGCTCTCGTTATGGCCGAAGCGCCGGTAGCAGAACATGTCGATGACCACCGGCTTCTGGAACCGCTGCCGGAACTCGATGGCAATCTTCGCGCAATGAACCACAGCTTCCGGATCGTCGCCGTTCACATGCAGAATGGGCGCCTCGATCATGCGCGCGACATCCGAGCAATAGGGCGATGACCGCGAGTAGCGCGGATTGGTCGTAAAGCCGATCTGGTTGTTGATGATGAAGTGTATGGACCCGCCTGTGCGGTGACCCTTGAGCCCCGACAGGCCGAAGCACTCCGCCACCACACCCTGACCGGCGAAGGCCGCGTCGCCGTGAATGAGAAGGGGCAGGATCGGCGTTCGCTCGCCGGGCTCGCATCCATGCTGGTCCTGCTTGGCGCGCACCTTACCGAGCACCACCGGATCGACGATTTCCAGATGCGAGGGGTTCGCCGTCAAGGACAGATGTACGTTGTTGCCATCGAACGACCGGTCCGATGACGCGCCGAGGTGATACTTCACGTCGCCCGAGCCTTCGACATCGTCCGGCTTGAACGACCCGCCCTTGAACTCGTTGAAAATGGCGCGCAACGGTTTGCCCAGCACGTTCCCGAGCACGTTCAACCGGCCGCGATGGGCCATGCCGAATACGATTTCCTTCACGCCCAGCTGCCCGCCGCGCTTGATGATCTGCTCAAGCGCGGGCACCATGGCCTCGCCGCCATCCAGACCGAAACGCTTGGTGCCCGTGTACTTCACGTCGCAAAACTTCTCGAACAGCTCCGCTTCGATGAGCTTGTTCAGGATGGCGCGCTTGCCCGGTACGGTGAACGTGACGCCTTTGTCCTCGCCTTCGATGCGCTGCTGCAGCCACGACTTCTGCGCCGGGCTGGTAATATGCATGAACTGGAAGCCGATCTTGCGGCAGTAGGTGCTGCGCAGGATGTGGAGGATCTGCCGGACAGTAGCGAACTCCAGCCCCAGATAGCGGTCGATAAAGATCGGACGGTCTAGGTCGGCCTGCGTGAAGCCGTAGGTTTCAACGCGCAATTCCTTATGCACGCTGCGTTCGGCCAGCCCCAGCGGATCGAGATCGGCTGCGAAGTGACCCATCACGCGATAGGCGCGGATGAGCATCAAGGCGCGAATGGAATCCTGGGTCGCGCGTACCGAGGCCGCCGGCGACAGTTCCACACCGTTCTGCTGGGCCCGCTGTTGCAACCGATTGCGAACGACAGGTTCGACCGGTCCTTCATCGCCCGTCAGCGCCGCGATCAGATCGTCGTGCGGGCTGAGGGCCGACAGCGGAACACCCCACGTCGGGCCGGACGTTCCGTTCACGGGATCCGACCGGTCGTCGACACGTCCGCCAGTCCGGTCCTCTTTCAAACTCTCGAAAAAGTGCCGCCACTCGTCGGAGACGGACCCGGGATTGCGCTCGTACTGCTCTTGCAGATCTTCAATGTACGGCGCGTTGGCGCCTTGCAGGAATGAGGTCTGGAGGAAGAGTTCATTGCGCGCTTGGCGTGTCATATCTGGGTCCCAAATGGGCCTGTTCGGGCTTGCACAGCCAGCGACCGGCCAGGTGACCGGTCACGAACGGACGTGATCTGCGGCGGACTTTGCTGCACTGCACCGTGCGAACTTAGTATGTTTGCGCGCGACTTATAAGCCCGTCGAAAGTGTCATCCTAGATTTCCTGGATGACCATGTTCCGCCAGGGAACCCGTCAATTGTGTCATTCGGATCGACGGTCCGGCCGGAAGCCGGGCCAAACCATGGTTATGCAACGAAATAGATCGACCGCGCCAAATCGGCATCTGACATGGCAACGGCGGTAAAATGTGCCCGCGGCCGGATCTGCTTGCGCAGTCCGGCCACTCGGGTGTCTTGCATGATCTGAACGCGACCCTCTCTTGGCGGCCGCGCAAAAGGTCAGCCCTTCAGGACTTTCAACAACGTCGTGCCGAGCGCGGCGGGGCTTTCCGCCATGGCGATCCCCGCGGCCTGCATGGCTTCAATCTTGTCTTCTGCCTTGCCCTTGCCGCCGGAGATGATGGCTCCGGCATGACCCATGCGCCGGCCCGGAGGGGCGGAGGCACCGGCGATAAAACCCGCCATCGGCTTTTTGCGGCCCTTCTTGGCCTCGGCGCGCAACCACTCGGCGGCTTCCTCTTCGGCCGAACCGCCGATTTCACCGATCATGATGATCGACTGCGTGGCCGGATCCGACAGAAATAGGTCGAGGACGTCGATGAATTCCGTGCCCTTCACCGGGTCACCGCCGATACCAACCGCCGTCGTCTGCCCGAGCTTGGCGTCGGTGGTCTGCTTGACGGCTTCGTAGGTCAGTGTGCCCGAACGCGAGACCACGCCGACCGAGCCCTGCATGAAGATGTTGCCCGGCATGATGCCGATCTTGCATTCGTTCGGTGTGAGCACACCGGGGCAGTTGGGACCGACGAGGCGCGACTTGGAGCCCGTCAGCGCGCGTTTCACACGCACCATGTCCATCACCGGAATGCCTTCCGTAATGCACACGATCAGCGGCATCTCAGCGTCAATGGCTTCCAGGATGGCATCGGCCGCGAAGGGCGGCGGAACGTAGATCGCGGTGGCCGTCGCGCCCGTGGCGGCCTTGGCGTCATGCACCGTATCGTACATCGGCACGTCGGCAAGCTCGGGATCGGGATGCTTCGAGCCACCTTTGCCCGGTGTCACGCCGCCGGCGATCCGCGTTCCGTACGCCTTGGCCTGCTTGGTGTGGAAGGTGCCCTGGCTGCCGGTGATGCCCTGGCAGATGGTGATGGTGTTCTTATCGATCAGAATGGACATGGGTCAGGCAGCCTTCTTCACTTCGGCGGTGATCTTACGGGCCGCGTCGGCGAGGTCGTCAGCCGGCACGATCTTCAGGCCAGATTCGGCCAGCATTTTCTTGCCCAATTCCACATTGGTCCCTTCCAAGCGGACGACGAGCGGAACAGTGATAGCCATTTCGCGCGCCGCCGCGATCACACCGTCCGCGATGATGTCGCAACGCATGATGCCGCCGAAAATGTTGACCAGAATGCCTTCCACGGCGGGATCGGACAGAATGAGCTTGAAGGCCTCGCGAACCTTCTCCTTCGACGCGCCGCCGCCGACATCGAGGAAGTTGGCCGGTTCCGCGCCGTAGAGCTTGATGATGTCCATTGTCGCCATGGCCAGACCGGCGCCGTTGACGAGGCAGCCGATGTTGCCGTCGAGCTTGATGAAAGCCAGGTCGTGCTTGGAGGCTTCGATTTCCGTGGGCTCTTCCTCGGTGATGTCGCGCAGGGCGACAATTTCGGGGTGCCGAAACAGGGCGTTCGAGTCGAAGTCGATCTTACCGTCGAGCGCGATCAAGTTGCCGTCGTTCGTCACGACGAGCGGGTTGATCTCCAACAGGCTCATGTCCTTTTCGATGAACATCCGGTAGAGGTTGGCGGCCATCGCCTGCATCTGCTTGGCGGCCTCACCCTTGAGACCGAGCGCGAAGGCCAGCTTGCGGCCGTGGAAGGGCTGGAACCCGGACGCCGGATCGACCGACATAGTCATGATCTTTTCCGGCGTGTCGTGGGCGACCTTTTCAATGTCCATGCCGCCTTCAGTCGAAGCGATGAACGCGACGCGCGACGTTGCGCGATCGACCAGCATGGAGAGATACAGCTCCCGCGCGATCGCCGTGCCGTCTTCGACGTAGAGCCGGCGCACCACGCGGCCCGCTTCACCCGTCTGGATCGTCACCAGGGTCCGGCCCAGCATCTCGCCGGCGAACTGTTTGACCTCATCGATCGACTTGGCCAGCCGCACGCCGCCCTTTTCGCCGGCTTCCTTCTCTTTGAAGGAGCCCTTGCCGCGGCCACCCGCGTGGATCTGTGCCTTCACGACCCAGATCGGGCCGGGGAGTGCCTTGGCGGCCGCAACGGCCTCCTCGACGGTGAATGCGGCGCCGCCCTTACCCGTGGGGATGCCGTACTGGCGATAGAGGTCCTTCGCCTGGTGTTCGTGGATGTTCATGGGTGTCCTGCGGGATCCTGATGACGTCGTGAGAGAAGCGATGGCGGTGGTCTAGTCGCACTTGCGCCCGGCAGGCGACCCCCGAACGGGGTGGCCAGTCCTACCCGAGCGCCTACCCGTAAGGGGCCGGTCCATCAGCTCCCGAGCTGGGGATTGATGGAAATGCAAGCATCGACAAGGCCTTTGACGGATTCCACCGACCGCATGAGCATTTGCCGCTCGGACGAATTGAGGTCGATTTCAATGATCCGTTCGACGCCGCCGGCGCCGATAATCGTGGGAACGCCCACATAAAGGCCCTTCACCCCGTACTCGCCGTTCAGATAGGCGGCGCAAGGCAGGACGCGCTTTTTGTCCTTCAGGAAGCTTTCCGCCATGGCAATGGCCGAGGAGGCCGGTGCGTAGTAGGCCGAGCCGGTCTTCAAAAGGGCCACGATCTCGCCGCCGCCCTTGCGCGTCCGATCGACGATCTGCTCCATGCGGTCCTGGCGGATCCAGCCCATCTTGACGAGATCCGGCAGCGGCACGCCGCCGACCGTCGAATAGCGCACCAGCGGCACCATATCGTCGCCGTGACCGCCCAGCACGAACGCCGACACATCTTCGACGGACACCTTGAATTCGTCGGCCAGGAAGTGACGGAACCGCGCGGTATCGAGAACGCCAGCCATGCCGCAGACCATGTTACGGGGGAGGCCGCAGGCCTTCTGCAGCGCCCAGACCATGGCATCCAGCGGGTTGGTGATGACGATGACGAAGGCATTGGGGGCGTACTTCTTGATGCCCGCGCCCACCTGCTCCATGACTTTCAGGTTGATACCGATCAGATCGTCGCGGCTCATGCCCGGCTTGCGGGGCACACCGGCGGTGATGATGCAGACACTGGCCCCCTCGATATCTGAATAGGCATTCGTGCCCTTCAAATTGCAGTCAAACCCTTCCGCGGCGCCCGACTGCGCAATATCCAGCGCCTTGCCCTGGGGCAGTCCTTCCGCGATATCGAACAGAACGACATCGCCCAATTCCTTCAAGCCGATCAGATGGGCCAGAGTCCCGCCGATCATGCCACCGCCGATCAGAGCAATTTTCGTACGCGCCATTGGATGTCCGTCTCCCTCGCCAAGCTCCGCATTGTATTGCGGATGATGCCGCCGTTCCGGACTGCCATCTCGCAGCCGCGAAAACAACCTGTCCGTTCGTAGGCCGAAACCCCGCCCGCCTCAAGATGGGAAGCCGGTAGGCCGCACAACCCCTACGCCGTACCGGTGTCACCCGTGCGGTGCGCCAGATATCCCTCACTGCGCATTTCCATCAGGCGCGACGCGGTGCGCTCGAAAAGGTCGGCGCCATCCCCCCTGGGGTACAGGTCCTGAGGCTCCGCGGCGGCGGAGGCGACCAGGCAGACGCCACGGTCATAGAGTGTATCGACGAGCGTGATGAAGCGCCGCGCCTCGTTGCGCCGGTCCGGCGTCAGAAGAGGAATGCTCTCTATAATAAGAGTGTGGAACGCCCGGGCGATGGCCAGATAATCTGCCGCGCCCAGGGGCCGGTCGCACAAGTCTTCGAACTGAAACCAGGCCACGCCCATGCTCGCCTTCGGAACGGGAATCTGCCGGCCCTGACTTTCGATGCGCGTCGCTTCGGCGGGATGGTGGCCTGTCAGTCGCTCCCAGTGCGCCGCCAGTTCACGCGTGGCCTCCGGTCCGCTTGGAACGAAGTAGAGCGGCCGGCCGGCCAGCTTGTCGAGCCGGTAATCCTTTGCCGCGCACAATGCGAAAACATCGAGTTTGTCCTCTAAAAGGGCGATAAACGGCAGAAAGAGCTGGCGGTTGAGCCCATTCCAGTACAGCCGGTCCGGCGCCACGTTGGAGGTGGCCACCACGACGACCTGCCGTTCGAACAGGGCTTTGAAGAGGCGCCCCAGGATCATCGCATCGGCAATATCAGTGACGTGGAACTCGTCGAAACAAAGCAGGGCGGCTTCGCCCGCGATCTCGGCGGCGACAAACGGAATGGGATCGCCATCGGTGGTTGCGCGGCCCCGCGCGATGCGCTCATGCACTTCGGCCATGAAGGCATGGAAGTGCACGCGGCGGCGTGGCGTCACCTCAACGGCCTCGTGGAACAGGTCCATCAGCATGGTCTTGCCCCGGCCGACGGCGCCATGAATGTAGAGCCCCCGCGCCAGCGGCTTGCGGGCCGAGCGGAAAAACGGGAAGCGGGAAACGAGATCGCCCGGCCGGGCCGCCATCAGCGATGCAGCCAGTGCATCGAGCCGGCGGACGGCCTCTTCCTGGGCAGGATCGGCATCGATCTCACCCGCCCTGAGGCGATCCTGGT
The DNA here is from genome assembly GCA_963786675.1 of uncultured Alphaproteobacteria bacterium. GTDB lineage: Bacteria > Pseudomonadota > Alphaproteobacteria > Rhizobiales > Hyphomicrobiaceae > JAGVSR01. Next base: position 130,624 of record CAWAZY010000006.1, read on the forward strand.
AAAGTGTCCAGACGCGGCCGGCCATTCGCATTCCTCACGCGTTGAGCGTTGACCTCTCCCCATCACACCCGGCGAGGCAAGCCCGCGCGACCTCATGTCGCCACACTTTGCGGCGCACCGTTCGCGAATTGCGCGCGCGTGCGGCACCTCACTTCACGGTACGCGTTGCGGCGTAATGCATGCGATCCAAAGTGCGCGCGACGTCATCGCAGCACCAATCGCGAGCGACTCTCGCAATCGAATCCCAATTCAAAACGCTTCGCTTAGACGGTGGAGATTCATCCAAGTTGGCTTTCAACAGCGATAGCATCCGGTAATCACTCAAAAATTGAGGACTTTGCGCAACACTTTCGGCAATTGGAACAGAATTGCGCCGGGAAATCGAAATTCGATGTCAACAAAATGATCGAACTTGCGCATATTTTTTTTGATCGAGATGATTCGATCTTTTTTAGAGGGAGAGAGAACTATGGCTAAGGCAGTGAAGAAGGCAGCGAAGAAGGCTCCGGCGAAGCGTACGGCTGCAAAGCGCGCTCCGGCGAAGAAGGCTCCGGCCAAGCGGACGGCTGCAAAGCGCGCTCCGGCCAAGAAGGCCGCTAAGAAGACCACCAAGAAGAAGGCGGCCTAAGGCCAACTTCTTTGTCTTGATCCCGGTTGGGCACCGGGTTTCAGGACCGGCAATTGCCGAATTGACTTTCAAGGCCGGTGGCAGCGCGATGCGCCACCGGCCTTCTTCATTTCCAATTCGAGTTCTATGAACAATTCAGCCGAATCAATCAGCGACAGCCGTCCGGCGTCAGACGCGCCGTTGCACCATCAATTTCTTTAATTCGGCAATTGCAAGCGCCGGGGAAAGGCCCTTCGGACACGCCTTGGCGCAATTCATGATGGTATGGCAGCGATACAACCGGAACGGATCTTCCAGATCATCCAGGCGCTCGCCCGTGGCCTCGTCCCGGCTGTCAATGACCCACCGGTAGGCCTGCAGGAGAATGGCCGGGCCCAGATACCGGTCGGAATTCCACCAGTAACTCGGGCAGGACGAGGAGCAGCACGCGCACAAAATGCACTCGTACAGCCCGTCGAGCTTCTCGCGGTCCTCGCGAGACTGGCGCCATTCCTTGGGCGGGGCAGGCGTATCCGTCTTGAGCCACGGCTCGATGGACCGGTGCTGGGCATAGAAATTCGTCATGTCCGGCACAAGATCTTTGACCACCGACATGTGGGGTAGCGGATAGATCGAAACGGCGCCCTTGACCTCGTCGATGCCCTTCAGACACGCGAGATAGTTGGTGCCATCGATGTTCATGGCACACGACCCGCAGATGCCCTCACGGCACGACCGGCGGAAAGTCAGCGTGGGATCGAGCTCGTTCTTGATCTTGATGAGGGCGTCCAAAACCATCGGTCCGCACTGATCCTGGTTGATCCAGTACGTATCGACATGCGGGTTCTGGCCGTCGTCCGGAGTCCAGCGATAGATCTTGAACTCGCGCCAATGGCCTTCGCCGTCGGGGGCGTTCCACGTCTTGCCCGAGACCAACTTGGAATTCTTGGGAAGTGTGAGTTGAACCATGGCTGGGTATTGTCCCTCGCGTCCGCTGACAAGCGCTACTGGAGCAAGGAATGCGGCCCCGGCCCCTCACTGTCAACGCAGCCAAAAGCCCAATGGATGCGGTTCTTTGCCCGATCATGCGCCTGAAAAACGCTCATTCATGACGATATTTCTTAAGCTCGCGCACCAGTTGGGCCAGCCGCTCGGCAACTTCCGCGCCCGTATCCACCGCAACTTTGAGGCTGGCGCGGTTTTGGATCACTTTGTTCAGCTGCTCCTGGCACTCGCCAAATCCGTAGTAGAGGTTCTCGGGCGCTTCGATCTCGCCATCCTCCACCGCACACATCACGTCGTAGGCATTCTGGGAGGCGAGGACCAGCATGGACGCCACGTCGTTCATCAGCTGCTGGAAGAAGCGCGCGCCATCCGGACCCACGCGCGCGCCATGGACGCCGAACTTGAGGGGCGAGGCGCCTTGCGCGCCCTCCCCGGCAAACAGCCGCGGATTGCGCTGGAAACGCCGGAATATCTCCAAAAGGCCGAGACAGCAGGTTTCCAGTTCGCGGATCGCGGTGCCCGCCTTGCGTTTGGACTTGGACCGGTCCGGCGTGCGCTCTTCAGCCGTCCAGTTGATGGCTGCGATTGACGCGATGGCGCCGAGGGCGGCGAGAGCCGGCAGCACGGCCGTAAACGGATCGGGCGCGATCCGGCCTCCGGTTTCGCGCTCCTTCTCCGTCTTCACGCCCGGCTTTCGGGGCTGTTGGGCCACGCGGGGAACCTCACTGGACTGCGCTGTGCGGTCCCTCCCTTAGCGCAGGCCGCAGCACGCCGCCACCAGCTTGCGTGCTCCGCCGGGCTTGGTCACGCCATGAGCATTCGTGGACGGCGCGGCCAGCCTCAGTAAACGCGGGCCTTCGGCTCAATGTAGCTGATTTCGTTGGTCAACGTCCGCGTGTGGACGGGGCGCGTATCCAGCCGGACGGTCTGCGTCGCATAGTCGGCGAAGGCCAGCGTATGCTTCATCCAGACCACATCATCGCGCTTGGGATAGTCCTCGCGGGCGTGCGCGCCCCGGCTTTCCTTGCGGTTGGCCGCACCGGCGACCGTCACCGCGGCCTGGGCGATGAGGTTGTCGAATTCCAGGGTTTCGATCAGATCGGAATTCCAAACCAGTGACCGGTCCGTGACGCGGATATCGGCGGCGTCCTTCCAGACTTCCGCGATCTTGCGCACGCCTTCCTCGAGCACTGGCCCATCCCGGAACACCGCGCAGTTTGCCTGCATCGTTTTCTGCATCCGCAAGCGCAAGGCGGCGGTCGGTGTCGTGCCGCTGGCATACCGGTAGCGGTCGAGGCGGGCGAGCGCGGGGTCAACCGAGTCCTTGGGCAGATCCAATTGCGCGGCCCGGCGCTCCACCGTATCGGCGCAGCGCAGAGCTGCCGCGCGTCCGAACACCACCAGATCGATCAGCGAATTCGAACCCAGGCGGTTGGCGCCATGCACCGACACGCACGCCGCTTCGCCAATGGCCATCAACCCCGGCACGACGTGATCGGGATTGCCGCCCTTCAGGGTCAGGACTTCACCGTGATAGTTGGTCGGGATACCGCCCATGTTGTAGTGCACCGTCGGAATGACGGGGATCGGCTGGCGCCTGAGGTCCACGCCGGCGAAAATCTTGGCGCTCTCGGTGATGCCCGGCAGTCGTTCGCCCAGGATCTTGGGATCGAGATGATCGAGGTGGAGGAAAATGTGGTCGCCCTCCGGTCCGACGCCGCGTCCTTCGCGGATTTCGATCGTCATCGACCGGGAAACGACATCGCGCGAGGCCAGATCCTTGGCGTGCGGCGCGTAGCGTTCCATGAACCGCTCGCCCTTGGAATTCGTGAGATACCCGCCTTCGCCGCGAGCCCCCTCGGTGATCAGCACGCCCGCGCCGTAGATGCCGGTCGGGTGGAACTGCACGAACTCCATGTCTTGCAGCGCCAGGCCGGCACGCAGCACCATGGCATTCCCGTCACCCGTGCACGTATGCGCGGACGTGGCCGAGAAGTAGGCGCGGCCGTAACCGCCGGTCGCTAGAATGGTGCGCTTGGCGCGGAAGCGGTGGATGCTGCCGTCTTCCATGTTCATGGCCAGGAGACCGCGGCAAGCGCCCTCCCGATCCATGATGAGATCGAGCGCGAAATACTCCACGAAAAACTCGGCCGAATGCCGCAGCGACTGCCCGTAGAGCGTGTGCAGCATGGCGTGGCCGGTCCGGTCGGCGGCTGCGCAGGTGCGCTGGACAGGCGGGCCTTCGCCGTACTCCGTATAGTGTCCGCCGAAGGGGCGCTGATAGATGCGGCCATCTTCCGTCCGGCTGAACGGCACGCCGTAGTGATCGAGTTCGTAGACGGCTTCGGGCGCGTTCCGGCACAGGTATTCGATGGCGTCTTGGTCGCCCAGCCAGTCGGCACCCTTGACGGTGTCGTACATATGCCAGCGCCAGTTATCGGGTCCCATGTTGGACAGCGATGCCGCAATGCCGCCCTGTGCGGCGACCGTGTGCGACCGCGTCGGAAACACTTTGGTGACGCACGCCGTCTTCAGGCCTGCCTCGGCACAGCCCAGCGTGGCCCGCAGGCCCGCGCCGCCGGCGCCCACGACAACGACATCGTAGGTGTGATCAACGATCGCGTAGGCCTTGCCACCCACGGCCGCCGCCGCTGCTGCACCGTTCGACTTACCAGCCATTCTGCACTCAAGCTCCGAGAAACAGTTTCAGGACGGCCAGGATGCTGGCCGCACCCACGCTCACCGCGAAGAATGTGTTGAGCATCAGCAGCGCGATCTTGGCGCCTTCACCGTGCACGTAATCCTCAATGATGGTCTGCATGCCCAGGCGCATGTGGATCATGCCTGAGAGGAGCAACAGCATCAGCGGCAACGCGACAGCCGGATGTCCCAACGTCTGCGCCGCCGTGGCATGATCCGCCCCGGCCAGTTTGACAAGCAGCCAGACCAGAAACAGCGACAGCACGAGATTTGCGACGCCCGTGACGCGTTGTTTCCAGAAATGATCCGCACCTTCCTTGGCCGAACCCAGCCCGCGTGCAGTCTTTAAGGGCGTTCGCAGCGACATGGATCACAGGCCTCCGAGAGCTTGAATGACCAACACCCAGACCACTCCGGTCAGGACAGCCGATCCGGCTATGGTGCCCCAAGACAGCAGATCGACGGTTGGCAGATCGTAGCCGACGCCGAAGTCCCAAATGAAATGCCGGATACCGCCGAGCGCATGGTGGATGAGAGCCCATGTATACCCGAAGAGCACGATCTTGCCGGGCCAAGTCGCCAGGAGCCCGCTGATCCACGCAAAGGCGTCCGGTCCGGATGCGGCAGCCATGAGCCACGCCGCCAAAATGAGCGTGCCGGCATACAGGGCCACCCCGGTCAGCCGATGCAGGATCGACATCACCATGTTGATGAGCGGCGTATAGATTTGCAGGTGCGGCGACAATGGGCGTTCGATTTTCGCGCCGCGACCTGTGGTGGCGTCAGTCATTCCGTCCCCCGGACTGCCGATGATCAGCCGCGGTTCTAGCCGCTTGAGGACGTTGCCGCAATTTGCCAGAGCGGCGCATGAGGGCGGTTCCGGGCCTTGCGGCCACCTGAACGGCTCGCCCATTAGTCGAAGAGACTAGTCCAGAGACGCAATGATGGCCCGGGCCAGACCCTGGCCGCTCTCATACGCATGCTCGGCCAGACGGCCGAGGCACCAATCGCCCGCCGCGCCCACTTTTTGGGCATCCGAATAGAGAAACGTCTCGCCCAGGGCGTGTTCCACGAGGCCATTCCGCCACAGGTGGGCCGCTTTTCGTGACGGACGCACCGGCGGCAGCCCGAGGGCATGGGACGCCTCGCTCCACAGTTCATCAGCGATGGTATCGGGATCGACGTCCTCGGTCTCTCGGCTCCATGACGGCGAGGCATGAATGACGATCGTCTCGCCTCGGGCCGACCGGCTAGGCTTGGTGTTATTGCGGGCGATCCAGCGAATGGTTTCGCTCATATCCGAAAACACGTCCTGTTCTGGCAGGACGCGTTCCTCGAATTGAATCATCAAGGCCCAGCACGGCGCCATGCGGACACGGGACATCATGGAGGACAACTCCTCGACCCGCCCCAGCAGGAGCCGCGCCTCGGGCGCGGGGACGGCGACCGCGACCGCCGCGAAGGGTCCCACATTCGTTTCGTCGTCGAACCAGATACGCCAGCCCTTGTCGACCTGTTCCAGCGTGTGCACTTTGCGGGCGGTTTGAATGCGGAGGCTTTCCGTCAGCGGCCGCACGATGGAGGCCATGCCGGGCGTGCCGACATACCAAGGCAGCATCTGCCCGCCGCCTTCAGGACCGCTAATTTTGGAACGGGGGGTCCAGCGGGCCGCATAGCCCAGACCCGCGACCTCATCGATGAACGCCCGGAAGTCGCTCGTTCGCGATGTGACGTACTGGGCGCCGTAGTCGAAACTTTCCAGGCCCACGCGCGCTGTTGCCAGCCGCCCGCCGATGACGCGCTCCTGCTCGAAGACTTCTACGAAATGACCCGCCCGCCGCAGATTGCGGGCGCAGGTCAGGCCCGCGAGCCCGGCTCCGATGACGGCGACTTTCAAAGTCACAAGCGACCTCCGGATCGCAGGCGCACACATCGTTGACCAGCGATGTACACCTTAGCACGTATGCGGATTAACCGAGATGGCATGAACACTCAGGCGAGGGCTTCCGTCCGAAATACGCATCGGAACGGCTAGAAAAGGGATGACGCAAACTGGTGCGGGACCACCGGCTCGGATCGGACACAATCCCTAACGCAACATTGCGAATATTGGCTTAATAAAAGCGAAACTCAATCTTCACACAAGGGGTTAGACCCTAGGCGAGGACGAGGCAGACTTCCTTTAGAAATTTAAATCTGCGCACAACTATCGTGGCAAAACCACCCAAGCGTCGAAATCGAGAATGACGCCGTCGGCATATTCGCCGCTCTCCTTTTTCAGCGGAAATGCCGAACAATCCTGATTTTTTACCGCAACAAGCCGGATGCGAAGCGCCCCGATGTCGTCGCGACCCGGGATTTCGGCCTTCTCCAGGATTTCCGACCAGGCATAGACGGTATCGCCGGCAAAAAGCGGCGCGACATGCCGGCCGCCGTTGATAGCGGCAAGATGGAAGGCATTGTTCAATCCATTGAATGACAATGCTCGCGCCAGGGAAATGACCACGCCGCCATAAATGATGCGCTTGCCGAACCGGCCCTTGGACTCGGTGTGTTGATTGAAATGCACCTTGGCGGTGTTCTGATAGAGCCGCGTCGCCATCTGGTGCTCGGCTTCCTCGATCGTCATGCCATCGACGTGGTTGATCCGCTCGCCGGCTTCGTAGTCGCCCCACCGGTAGGGGCTACCCGCCAAGGCGGTGTCATAGGCCTTTGCGTCGATCCGCGGCACGGCGTGCCCCAATTCAGACGGATCGATGCGATCGGGAAGCTTCGGCACGACCGGTTCGGCAACGGGCGCCGCCTTGTCGCGTTTGCGGACCATGACCCAGCGGACGTATTCGAGCACGACCTCGCCATGCTGGTTGCGGCCCGTTGAGCGCACATAGACAGTGCCTGTCTCGCGGTTGGAATTTTCCTTGAGGCCGATCACCTCCGAGACGGTGGACAGCGTATCGCCTGGGTAGGCCGGCTTCAGAAAGCGCCCGCTCGCGTAGCCGAGGTTCGCAATGGCATTGAGCGAAATGTCGGGAACCGTCTTGCCGAACACGACGTGGAAGGTCAGCAGATCGTCCAGCGGTGCGCGGGGATAGCCGATCGCCTTGGCGAACGTATCCGAAGATTGCACAGCGAACCGTGGCCCATAGAGGCTCATGTACATGGCCGCGTCGCCCTCGGTGACCGTGCGCGGCGTGGCGTGCGTAAGGATCTGCCCGAAGGTGTAATCCTCGAAGAAATTGCCCGCATTGGTTTTTGTCGTGGTCATGGATTTGCGCTCTATGAATTGGGCCGCTCAATGCGCCGGCTTATGGACGTTTCCGTGCCGATTAGTCGGTCCTGTGCGGCCTGTCGACCCCCAAGCCGGTAATGGCGGGGCCGCGGGGGCCTGCCGATCGTCGCAGCGCACGGTCCGCGCGGCCATCGATGCGCCGTCGGCAACCGATTGCGGCCGACATCAGAACCAGTCGTCGATCTCGCGCACGGCATGTGCAATGGCGGCCGTGCGGCGGGCCATCACGAGATGCAAGCGCTCCACCATTTTGCCTTCGACCGTGATGACCCCCTTGTGGGCATTTGCCGGCTGGGAGAACGCGTCGATGATCTTGCGAGCCCAGGCGATCTCATCCTCGGTCGGCGTGAAGACGTCGTTGCACGGCCCCACCTGTGAGGGATGGATCAGCGTCTTGCCATCCATACCCAGCGTGCGTCCATGCTCGCATTCCGAACGGAACCCGCCTTCGTCGCGGAAATCGTTGTAGACGCCATCGATGATGTCGAGGCCATAGGCCCGGGCCGCCACGATGGTCAGCGCCAGCCAGGGAACGATGGCGAACCGATTGTTCAAGGCCCGAGCCCGCAACTCTTTCAACAGATCGTTGGTGCCCATCACCAGGCACTCGAGCCGGTTTTCCGGATCCATGGCCACGGCGGCGATCTCGCGCGCATTCAAAATCGCCTGCGGCGTCTCCATCATCGCCCACAGCCGGGTTTTCTCCGCGGCGTTGACCGATTTCAGGATCTTTGCCGAACTGATGATATCGCCGGGATGCGCCACTTTGGGGATCAGGATCGCATCCGGCGCGGCTTCGGCGGCGGCCAGCAGATCGGCCGTACCCCAGATCGTTTCCAGCGCATTCGTGCGGATCACAAGTTCGCGCCGTCCATAGCCGCCTTCCTTGACGGCGGCGCAAACCCGCGCCCGGGCCTCGAGCTTCGCTTCCGGAGCCACCAAATCTTCCAGATCGAGGATGACGGCATCCGCCGGAAGCGATTTCGCCTTCTCCAGCGCGCGGTCGTTGGCGCCGGGCATATAGAGAACGCTGCGGCGAGGCCGGATTTGCGAGGTCATGACGGGGTCCCGAATTTATTGTGCGGCGCAATATATGGCACACTGGGCGCGTTCACAAATCGACGTTGTGCGAATACGCTGGCGAGAACCTTGCCCGGAGCCGTCCCGCCTGTGACCCGAATTGTCGCACTCTCGTCCTATGTGGCTCACGGACACGTCGGTTTGTCCGCCTTCGTCTCCGTGCTTTCAGCCCAGGCGCACGAGGTCGTCGCGCTGCCCACGGTCATCCTCTCCAACCACGCCGGACTGCCTCATGTGGGCGGGTTCGCGGTGCCGGTCTCCGACATCGACGCCATGGTCGATGCACTGGAAGCCAACGGCACGCTGGCCTGCGCGGGTACCCTTCTCACCGGGTACCTGCCGAGCGCGGGCCATGTGGCGGCAGCCGTTCGGCTGGTGGCGCGTTTGCGGGCCGCCAATCCCAACGCCTATATTGTTTGCGATCCTGTGCTGGGGGATTGGCCCAAGGGGCTCTACATCGATGCGCAAGCGGCAAGCGCGCTCCGGGACGACCTGCTGCCCCTGGCGAACCTCGCGACACCCAACGCCTTCGAACTAGAATGGCTGAGCGGCCAGCCGGCCGGCGATGCGGCCCAGGCCATCGCAGCGGCGCGCGCGCTGCCGTGCCAGCGGGTGCTGGCGACATCAATTCCTGACGGCGCCGCGCAGGTGGCCACGGTGCTCGTCGACGAGGCCGCTGCCGCGGCCATCAGCTGGCCGCGCTTTGCCGATGTGCCCCACGGTCCCGGCGATCTGTTGGCCGGACTTGTCACATCGCTCCTCGCCAGCGGTGCGACACTTCGAGTGGCCGTAGAGCGTGCCTGTACCGCCCTGGAGATCGTGTTGAAGCGGAGCAGGGGGCGGGGCGAACTCGATTTGTCGCCGCTGATCGGACGAGAACTGCCCCCCGCCGGGCTGACCCTCGTGCCCCTGGCATCTCCAGTTGCCTGACCCCCGGTATCTCAGCCCCAGGTGTTTAAGACCAATACCTCTGGTCCTTAAGCGGCGCACCCGCGCGGCAGTCGCTTGCGTCATTGCGGCCGAGCCGTTACCTCGCTGATCGGGACCGGGCACCCGATCCGAGGGGGAACCAAGATGAAAATGCACCGCATGAAACCAAGCTTCGCGGGAGCATTGGCATTCGCCCGTCATGAAGCCGCCGGCGGCGTGTTTCTTTTGGGCGCGGCAATCATCGCGCTCTTGGTCGCCAATTCGCAGTTGAAGCCCCTCTACGATGCGCTTCTCGAAACCCACGTCAGCATCCGCATTGGCGAGTTTGGTCTCGACAAGAATCTCCTCCACTGGATCAACGACGGACTGATGGCCGTCTTCTTTTTTCTCGTAGGGCTTGAGATCAAACGCGAGTTGAGAGTCGGCGAACTATCGACCTCGCGCCAAGCAGCTCTGCCGTTTGCTGCAGCCCTTGGTGGCATGGTCGCGCCGGCTCTGATTTATCTTTACGTCAACTACGATATGCCCGGCGCGCTGCACGGCTGGGCAATCCCGACGGCGACCGATATAGCGTTCGCGGTCGGTGCGCTGGCTCTGCTGGGGACACGCGCGCCACCGGCACTCAAAGTCTTTCTGCTTGCTCTCGCCATCATCGACGATCTGGGCGCGATCATCATCATTGCGATATTCTACACCTCCAAACTTTCGCTGTCGGCCCTCGCCCTGGCGCTCGGCGGCATCGCGTTGCTGTTCCTTCTCAATCTGCGGGGCGTCGTGCGGCTGGCCCCCTTTGTCCTCGTCGGCTTCATCGTCTGGCTTTGTGTCCTGGAATCGGGCGTGCATGCCACGCTGGCAGGCGTCATCACCGCGTTTGCCGTCCCACTCGATGTCAACACGGCGATCGACAAGCGTGGCGGCGTGACGGGGGTCGGCGAATTGATGGAGGCCTTACATCCCTGGGTGACATTCCTCGTGCTGCCGCTCTTCGCCTTCGCCAACGCGGGCGTGAACTTGAGTGGCGTAAACGCGGACATGCTGCTCAGTGGAATTCCACTAGGGATCGCCGCCGGTCTCGTCATCGGCAAACCTGTCGGCATCCTGCTTATGTCCTGGCTCACGACTGCCATCGGCGTCGCGGAACTGCCGCAGGGGACCCGATGGGCGCACATGGTCGGCGCTGGCTTCCTAGCCGGCATCGGTTTCACCATGAGCCTGTTCATCGGAACGCTCGCTTTTCCTGATCCCGCGCGCGCCGCCGACATCCGGATTGGCGTTCTCGGAGGATCCATGGTCGCCGCTGTGATTGGCTATTTGCTGCTTGCCCGGCTGGCAAAGGTGCGACCCAACGGCCAAGAGGTGATGCCAAACGGGTAGCGGGACCCACCCGAATGGCCAGTTGGCGCAATCAATTCAATCGCTAGACTTGAGTTTCATCAAAGCAGTAACGCATGCGCCTGGGCGCCCATACGGTCGCCTTCAGCCATCCAGTGACGAGAGGCCGACGATGTCTTCATTTCCAGAGTCGCTCACAGACCGGTATCGCCGCTTCAAGCACCGGATTTTTGTCCCAAACGCAGACCAGTACGAAGAGCTGGCCACCTACGGGCAAGATCCAAAGATCATGCTGATTTCCTGCTGTGACAGCCGGGTTGATCCCGAGACAATCTTCAATGCCATGCCGGGTGAGCTTTTCATCATCCGCAATGTGGCGAACCTCGTGCCTCCCTTTGAAACAAGCGGCAAGTTTCACGGTGTCAGCGCGGCCATCGAGTTCGCAGTGCTGAATTTGCGCATCCAGCATCTCGTCGTCATGGGTCACTCGGGTTGCGGTGGTATCAAGGCCGCACTCGACCAGTCGGCCGCCATCCAGACCGAGGCGCAGTTCATATCGCGCTGGATGTCGATGCTCGACGATGCGCGGCTGCGCGTTCTCGCCGCCAATCAGATGGGTTCATCGGATAAAAGGCTGGATGCTCTGGAGAAGGAAGGCGTCAAGACTTCAATCAAGAACTTGCGGACTTTCCCGTTCGTGGCCGAGCGCGAAACGAAGGGCAAGCTCAACCTCCACGGCGCCCACTTCGATATCAAGAACGGCACGCTCACGATCCTCAATCACTCTCGTGGCGAGTTCTTTCCGCTGTGATGACGACGTGGTCGCGGTGTGCGTTCAGCGCGCGGCCGCGGCCGGTGTTGCCGGAGTCGGTGCCGATGCGGCTTTGATTGCCGGCAGTATTTTCTGAGTAACGCTCTCGGCCGTCATCGGCCCGACGTGCTTGTAGGCGATCTCCCCCTTGCCGTTCACGACGAACGTCTCGGGCATGCCGTAAACACCCCACTCGATCGCGCCCCGCCCATTGGGATCGACGCCGAGCGCCGTGAAGGGGTTGCCGTAGCGGCCTAGAAACCGGCGCGCGGCGTCGGATTGGTCCTTGTAATTTACGCCATAAACTTTGATGCCGGACGTGCTCGCCAGCTCGACCAGGATCGGGTGTTCCTCGACGCACGGCGCGCACCACGACGCCCAGAAGTTCACCACCGAAACATCGCCCTTGGCCAAATCGGCCGCGGAAAACCCCGGCACGGCGCCCGACGGTCCGGATAAGCCATCGAGTGCCGCGAACGTCACAGGTGGGACCGGCCGGCCGATCAGTGCGGACGGCAGTTTCGAGGGGTCGCCACTCGTCAGGGCGAACGCGAAGAGCGCACCGACGGCGATGAAGATCGCCAGCGGCACATAGAGCCCGCGTCCGCTCCCGCGCAGCGCGGCGGGGTCCGTTCCCTCGTCCATGGGTGTGGTCATGACCTCAGGTCCCGCGTCGAACGGTTTCGCCACCGTTCCGCTGCGACCGGCGTGTGACGCCACGCGCTTCCAGATCGGCAAGACGCGCCTTCAAACGGCGACCGTCCCAGACGAGCCACCCGATCAGCACCGCCAAGACGACGGAGACGATCACGTAAGAGGACCAGATGAAGGCTGCGTGCGGACCCAAGTCGATCATGATCACCTACTCCGCTGGGGCCGACGATACGGCCGGCGACCGGGCGCGTTCGACTTCGGCCATGGTCAGCGACTTCACGCGGCGGCGCCAGATTTCGTTGCGCATGCCCTTCATATGCATCGCGAAGAACAGCAGCGAAAATCCAAGCGCACTCCAGATGAGCGGCTGCAAAATGTCGGGATGGATCGTCGGCCCATCCATGCGGATCACGCTTGCCGGTTGATGCAGCGTGTTCCACCAATCGACGGAAAATTTGATGATGGGCAGGATGGTGACACCAACCAGTCCCAGAACCGCGGCGAGTTTGCCGCCAAGTGCCTCGTCCTCGATCGATGAGCGCAACGCAATCAATCCCAGATACAGGAAGAACAGGATCAGCATCGACGTGAGACGCGCGTCCCAGACCCAATAGGTGCCCCACATGGGCTTGCCCCACAGCGAACCGGTGACGAGCGCCAGGAAGGTGAAGGCCGCGCCGATGGGAGCAGCGGCCTTGGCGGAGACGTCGGCCAACGGATGGCGGAACACGAGATACCCGAAGCTGGAGACGGCGATCAGCGCATAACCCATCATGGCGAGCCAGGCGGCCGGCACATGGATGAACATGATGCGGACGGTCTCGCCCTGCTGGTAGTCGGGCGGGGCCACGAAAAACGCCAGATAGAGCGCATAGCCGATCAGTGCCGCCGCGAGGCCCGCGAGCCAGGGCAGCACTTTGCCCGACAGCTCCATGAAGCGGGTCGGGTTGGCCAGTTTCTGCGTGAGAGACTGCTGTTGCATAGGGCTGATCTAATGCCTCGGTGGCTTGGGCGCAATCGATGCCGTCTAGCGCGTCATTGTGACTGGAAACGGATCGCCGCCGCCGCCGCCACGGGGCCTAGAACCATGGAAAACAGCGAAATGGCGACCAGGATCAGGAACGAGGCGGTAAAGCCCGATGGTCCACCCGTGGCCGCCGCGATGGCCGTGATGCCGAAAATCAGCGTCGGGACATAAAGGGGCAGTACCAAGAGCGCCAGCAGCAGGCCGCCCCGCCGGGCGCGCAATGTCAGCGCCGCACCGACCGCACCCAGGAAGCTGATGGCCGGCGTGCCCGCCAGCATGGTGGCGACCAGGACCGGATAAGCGGCCAGATCGAGGTTCAACAGAATACCCAGCACGGGCGCCAGCAGGGCCAGCGGAATGCCAGTCGAGATCCAATGCGCGAGCGACTTGGCGGCGGTCGCGAGCTCGAGCGGCAAATCACCCGTCGCCAGCACTTCCAGCGACCCATCCTCCTCGTCCGCCTCGAAAATCCGCGGAAGGGATAGAAGTGCGGCCAGCAGAAGGGCGATCCACAGCACGCCCGGCGCGATACGCGACAGGAGGTTCAAGTCCGGGCCGAGGCCCAACGGCATCAGCGTCACCACGACGAGGAAGAAGCCGAGCGCGGTTCCGACCGCCCCGCCTTCGCGGGCTTGCAGCAGCAAATCGCGCTTGAGAAGCGTCATGAAGGCGTTCATGCGGCGCTCTCCCGGGCGTTGCCGAGATCGACGCGCTGCTCCTTGGAAAGCCCGAGCGGAATGTGCGTGGCCGCGATGACCAACCCACCGCCGGCGGCGTGCGCATCGATTTGCCGGGCCAGCAGGGCCACCGAAGCGGTATCCAGCGAGACGGTCGGTTCGTCCAGAAGCCAGAGCGGCCGCGGTGTCACGAGAAGCCGGGCGAGACAGGCGCGCCGCTTCTGACCGGCCGACAGATAGCCCGCCGGAATCCCGGCAAGTGCGGTCAGCGCGAACGCCTCCAGCGCAGCTTCGATTGTGGCCTTCGCCACGGCCCCGCCGCCGAGATACCGCGCCCAGAAGATGAGGTTCTCTTCCACCGTCAGGGACGGTTTCAAGGCGTTCAGGTGCCCGACGTAGTGCGCTTCAGCCGCCAGATCCTTCTCTTGATCGCCGCCTTGGAGTGCAATGGTCCCCGACACGGGACTGATCAGGCCCGCGATGGTGCGGATCAGCGTTGTCTTGCCTGATCCGTTGGGACCAACCAGCACCGTCGGCGTGCCGCCCTCCACGCGCATCGTCAACCCGTCGATCACCCGTCGTGATCCGCGCTCGACGGCGAGGTGTTCGATCGCTAGCTGCAAGGCGTGGGGTCCGTTCGCGGTGGCTGTCGGCATCGTCTCAAGGCATTGCACTAAAGAGAGGCGGATTGCCGCAAAATCAACTGCCCGCGGTGGCTGGCCCTCGCCAAAGTGCGCCTATATAAAGGGCTTGCTCACGATTTCGCCAGTGCAAAACGTCCGGCCTCCCGCGAGGGACCGCGGCTGGACCAGCGGATTGGCAAATGCATTGCCACGCCCCTCACGGGCGTTCGGCCCACGTAACCGACGACATCGAGGAGACGCCACTTTGAGCGCTGCTGTTTTGCCCCCCATCTCCCTCGACAGCTTCAAGTGCCGCAAGACGCTCACCGTCGGCGAGGCCACGTACGTTTACTACTCACTGCCCGACGCGGAGAAGAATGGCTTGCCGGGTCTGTCCAAGCTGCCCTTCTCGATGAAGGTGCTGATCGAGAACCTGCTCCGCTCCGAAGATGGCCGCACGGTCAAGAAGGCGGACATCGAGCAGGCCGTGAAGTGGCTGGAAGACAAGGGCAAGGCTGGCACGGAAATCGGCTTCCGCCCGGCGCGCGTCTTGATGCAGGACTTCACCGGCGTCCCCGCCGTGGTCGATCTCGCCGCCATGCGCGACGGCATGAAGCTCCTCGACGGTGACCCGAAGAAGATCAACCCGCTGGTGCCCGTCGATCTCGTCATCGACCACTCCGTCATCGTCGACGAATTCGGCTCGCCCAAGTCGCTCGAACAGAACGTCGCGCTCGAATACGACCGCAACGCCGAGCGCTACACCTTCCTGAAATGGGGCCAGGACGCCTTCAAGAATTTCCGCGTCGTCCCGCCGGGCACCGGCATCTGCCATCAGGTGAACCTGGAATACCTCTCGCAGGTCGTGTGGACCGCCGAGACCGCGGACGGCAAGACCGTCGCCTATCCCGATACGCTCGTCGGCACCGACAGCCACACGACCATGGTCAACGGCTTGGCCGTGCTCGGCTGGGGCGTCGGCGGCATCGAGGCGGAGGCCGCGATGCTCGGCCAGCCGCTGTCGATGCTGCTGCCGGAAGTCGTCGGCTTCAATCTGACCGGCCGCCTGAAGGAAGGTGTCACCGCGACCGACCTCGTGCTCACCGTCACGCAGATGCTGCGCAAGATGGGCGTCGTCGGCAAGTTCGTCGAATTCTACGGCACCGGCCTCGACGCCATGACGCTCGCCGACCGCGCGACCATCGCCAACATGGCCCCCGAATACGGCGCCACATGCGGCTTCTTCCCCGTCGACGCCGAGACGATCGCGTACCTCAAGCTCTCGGGACGCAACAACGACCGCATCGCGCTGGTCGAAGCCTACACCAAGGCCCAGGGCCTCTATCGCGAGTCGGGATCGGACGATCCGGAGTTCACCGCCACGCTGTCGCTGGATCTCGCCACCGTGGTGCCGTCGCTGGCCGGACCGAAGCGCCCCGAAGGCCGCGTCGCGCTCAGTGCGGCCAAGCCTGGCTTCCTGACCGCGCTTGAGACCGAATACAAGAAGCCCGGCGAAGGGCATAAGCGCGTGCCGGTGGCGGGTGCCGATTTCGATCTCGGCCATGGCGACGTCGTCATCGCGGCCATTACCAGCTGCACCAATACGTCGAACCCCAGCGTGCTCATCGGCGCGGGGCTCCTGGCCCGCAATGCGCTCGCCAAGGGCCTGACCTCCAAACCGTGGGTGAAGACTTCGCTGGCGCCCGGATCGCAGGTCGTCGCCGCCTACCTGGACAAATCGGGACTGCAAACGTCGCTCGATGCCATCGGCTTCAATCTCGTCGGCTTCGGCTGCACCACCTGCATCGGCAATTCCGGCCCACTGCCGGCGCCGATCTCCAAGGCGATCAACGACAACGGCCTCGTCGCTGCCGCGGTGCTGTCGGGCAACCGCAACTTCGAGGGCCGCGTGTCGCCCGACGTGCAGGCCAACTATCTGGCCTCGCCGCCGCTGGTCGTCGCCTACGCGCTCGCCGGTACGATGCAGAAGGACCTCTCCACCGAGCCGCTCGGCACGGGCAAGGACGGCAAGCCCGTCTACCTGAAGGACATCTGGCCGACCAATAAGGAGATCCAGACCTTCATCGCCGAGAACATCACGCGCGAGATGTTCGAGAGCCGCTATGCCGATGTGTTCGAGGGCGACGACAACTGGCGCGGCATCTCCACCAGCGAGGGCCTCACCTTCGATTGGGATGATAATTCGACCTACGTGCAGAACCCGCCCTACTTCCAGGGCCTGAAGACACAGCCGACGGCGATCACCGATCTCGTCGGCGCGCGCATCCTCGGGCTCTTCGGCGACAAGATCACCACCGACCACATCTCGCCGGCCGGTTCCATCAAGGCGGCGAGCCCCGCCGGGCGCTACCTGCTCGATCACGGCGTGACGCAGGCCGACTTCAACCAGTACGGCACGCGGCGCGGCAATCACGAAGTGATGATGCGCGGCACGTTCGCCAACATCCGCATCAAGAACCACATGGTGAAGGACGAGACCGGCGCGGTGAAGGAAGGCGGATACACGGTGCACTACCCCTCGGGCGAGCAGATGGCGATCTACGACGCCGCCATGCGCTACGCGGAGGAGGGCGTGCCGCTCGTCGTCTTCGCGGGCGTGGAATACGGCAACGGCTCGTCGCGCGACTGGGCGGCGAAGGGCACCAACCTGCTCGGCGTCAAGGCCGTCATCGCGCAGTCGTTCGAGCGCATCCACCGCTCCAACCTCGTCGGCATGGGCATCGTGCCGTTCGTGTTCGAGGAGGGGACCGGGTGGCCGGAGCTCGCCCTCAAGGGCGACGAGACGGTCACCATCCGGGGCCTCGCGACCGTCAAGCCGCGCCAGCGCATGATCTGCGAGATCACCGACACCAAGGGCAACAAGGTGGCGGTCCCCGTCATCTGCCGGATCGATACCCTGGACGAGCTCGAATACTACAAGAACGGCGGCATCCTGCCGTACGTGCTGCGGAATTTGGCGGCGTAGGGGCAGCCGACACATCGTGCCGCGAACGAAAACGGGCGCGAGGGAAACCTCGCGCCCGATGTTATTGATCACTCCTCAAACTGATTTACTGTCACGCAATTGAGCCAGCGATTCGGCGTGACCTTGATAGATGCTCAGAACGATCGGTCGTGAAGATCAACAGCTACGTTGAAAAACTGAACGAACTCATGAGCAAGCTTGCACCACTAGAAAGGCGCGACGGTGCCGGTATCTACGTCATGTTCGAACATGGCGTTCCTATTTATGTGGGACGCACCCGTAGTGTACGGCGGCGAATTCAATCGCATCGTAGCCCAACTTCAAGAGGAAACGCCTTTGCGTTCCGCCTTGCGCGGCACGCAACGGGAAATCTGAAAGCCACTTACAAGAAAGGGATAGGATCGCGTTCACACTTGCGCGCTGATCCAGCATTTATGAAAGCGCTTTCCGAGGCATGCGAGCGCATATCCAAAATGGAAGTCCATTTTGTAGAGATCACTTGCCCGATCCAGCAATATTTGTTCGAGTTACACTATGCATTGGAGCACGGACTTCCGCTTGATGAGTTCGATACTCATTGAACGCACTCTCACCCCCCAAACCCGCGCTTCTTGAGCAGGCTGTCGACCTTGGGAGGACGGCCGCGGAAGGCGATGTAGGCCTCTAGCGGGTCGCGGCGGTTGCCGGCGGAATAGACGTGTTCCTTCAGGCGCCGCGCGGTTTTCTTGTCGTAGATGTCGCCCGCTTCCTCGAAGGCGGCGAAGGCGTCCGCGTCCATCACCTCCGACCACAGGTAGCTGTAATAGCCCGCCGCGTAGCCGCCCATGATGTGCTGGAAGTGCGGGATGCGGTGGCGCATCACCACCTCGCGCGGCATGCCGATGCGCTTCAAGGTCTCCGCCTCGAAGGCCCCGACATCGAGCGCGCCGGGGTTCTCCAGCGCGTGCAGATCCATGTCCACCAGGGCCGAGGCCACATACTCCGTTGTCGCGAAACCCTGGTTGAACGTCCGCGCCGCCGTCATGCGCCGGATGAGATCGTCCGGCATCGGCTTGCCGGTCTTCACGTGGCGGGCGAACTTCTTCAAGACTTCCGGCCGCGTCAGCCAGTGCTCGTAGAGCTGCGAGGGCAGCTCCACGAAATCGCGCGTCACGTTGGTGCCGGAGAGCGAAGGGTACGTCACGTCCGACAGCAGGCCATGCAGGCCGTGGCCGAACTCGTGGAACAGCGTGCGCGCATCGTCGATGGACAGAAGCGTTTCCTCGCCCTCTGCCCCGCGCGCGAAATTCAAGACGTTGACGATGATCGGCCGCTCACCCTTGCCCAGTTTGTGCTGGCTACGGTAGCTCGACATCCATGCTCCGGAGCGCTTGGAGGGCCGCGCGAAATAATCGCCCATGAAGATGCCGACGTCGTCCCCGGCTTTGGTGGTCACATGCCAGACGCGCACATCCGGATGATAGCGCGGCGCATCGGGCAGCTCGGTGAACGTGAGCCCGAACAGGCGCGTGGCGGTATCGAACGCCGCTTCGATCATGCGCCCGAGCGGCAGGTAAGGCCGGATCTCGGCCTCATCGAGATCGTAGCGCGCCTTGCGCTCCTTTTCCGCCAGATAGCGCCAGTCCCAGGCTTCGAGCCGGTAGTTGCCGCCGTCCTTGCGGGCGAGGGCCGCCAGCGCGTCGCGTTCCTCACCGACGCGTGAAACGGCGGCCTGCCAGACCTGACCCAGAAGACCGCGCACGGCCTCGGGTGTCTTGGCCATGGTGTCGTCGAGGCTGTAGGCGGCGAACGTCCGGTAGCCCATGAGGCGGGCCATTTCCGCGCGCAACTGCACGATCTCCGTGACGATGGCGCGATTGTCCGTCTTGCCGCCGTTCTCGCCCCGTTTGATCCAGGCCTTGAACGCTTCCTCGCGCAGATCGCGCCGGGCAGAGAATTGCAGGAACGGCTCGATGCTGGAACGCGCCAGCGTGATGACATACTTCGCAGGGCTTTTCAGATCCGCCGCCGTGCGGGCCGCCGCCGCGCGCAGGCCCTCGGGCAATCCGGCCAGGTCGCTTTCGTCGTCCAGCGCCAGCCGCCAGGATTGCTCGTCGGTCAGCACGTTCTGACTGAACGCGGTGACGAGTTCCGCCAGCCGCATGTTGATCGCCCCGACGCGCTTGCGCGACTTGCGGGTCGAGCCGGGCACCGGCGCGCACGAACGCAGTGTGCGTGCGTTCCAGCAGACGCTGCTGCTCGTCATCGAGCTTCAGGCGGTCGCGGCGCTCGGCGAGATCGTCGATGCGCCGGAAGAGGTGCTGGTCGAGATAAATCGCGTTCTGATGTTCGGCGAGGACAGGCGCCAGATCGCGCTCGATTTCCTGCAGGGCCGTCGATGTATCCGAGCTCGCCAGATTGAAGAACACATCCGCCACGCGGTTCAACAGCCGGCCGCTTTTTTCCAGGGCGACGATGGTGTTGGCGAAGGTCGCCCGCGCGGGGTTGTGTCCGATGGCGGTCAGTTCGGCGCGGTGCTGTTTCAAAGCCTCTTTGAATGCTGGCTTGTAGTCGTGCGGCTTCAGACGCGCGAACGGCGGCATCCCATGGGGCGTGCGCCAGCTGCCAAGCAGGGGATTCGCCGACTTCGCGGCGCGCTTCTCGGTCGGGGGCTTGCGTGGGGTCATGGGGCGTGTCGATCCGCGGCTGCCGGGCCCGGCTTGAGACCCGGCCGCACCATAACGAGCAACGGCCACAAAGGTCGAGGGCCGGCTGGGGGGAGCCGACCCTCGCCTTCGTGACTTGAAGGGCAAGACACTTTGGGAGAGTGCCTCATTGGATCCGGCCGAAGCGCCCATCCCCGGTGGCTGGGGGCTGCTAAGACCTGGGATGGCTGCTCCGAAGAGCCGGACCCATAAGGCAACGATGAAGATAATGCCGGCTCAATGCGGCATGGCTTGGACCCGATTGGGGCCTTTCCGGGTCAATTGGCGATGGGTTCGCCAAAATGGTTTCCATGCGCAGCCCAGGCTTGCATTCCCGGTTGACCTCACCGATCATGTCGGACCGGTGACAGGGAGGCGCGCGCTTTGAGCGAAACCGAGCCCATACAGTTCCCGCCGCGGGTCTACGGACCCCGGTCCCGCGGTGATACCACCGCCGCCCACGATCCGGGCGCCATCATCGCCTTCAACCGACACGAACTCAGCGCCATCATGGCTGTCTATGGCCGCAAGGTCGCCGCCGGAGAATGGCGCGACTACGCCCTCGACATGACGCGCGACAAGGCCGTGTTCAGCATTTTCCGGCGCGCGGCGGAATTTCCGCTTTACCGGATCGAAAAGAACCCGCGGCTGGCCCGTAAGCAGGGCGCCTACAGCGTCATCACCACAACCGGCCTGATCCTGAAGCGCGGGCACGACCTCGCCCGGGTGCTGACCGTGCTCGACAAGGCGGTGCGTCTGGTCGATTGCCGCTGACAGCTAAGGCCAGTTCTTACGGGATCACGGACAAGCAAAAAGGCCCCGTTTTCACGGGGCCTTTCGCATGTCTTAGAACTCGCCGTCCGCTTACTCGCGATTGCCGAACAGCTGCAAGAGCGAAACGAACATGTTGATGAAGTCCAGGTACAGGCTGAGGGCACCCATGATTGCGCCCTTGGCCATGGCGGCCCCATCATCGCGGATCTCGTAAAAGCCGTCCTTGATCCGCTGCGTGTCGTAGGCCGTGAGGCCCGCGAAGATCAGCACGCCGAGTACGTTGATGGCGAACGCCAAGCCGCCCGACTGCAGGAACAGGTTGAGCAGCGCGGCGAGGATGATGCCGATCACACCCATGATCAGGAACGAACCCCAGCCCGACAGGTCCTTGGAGGTCGTGTAGCCATAAATGCTCAGGCCCGCGAAGGCGCCGGCGGTGACGAAGAACACCTGCGCGATCGACTGGCCGGTAAAGACCAGGAAGATCGACGACAGCGACACGCCCATGATGGCCGCAAAGCTCCAGAACGCGATCTGAGCGGCGCGCGGGCTCATCTTGTAGACCTGGAACGACAGGTACAGAACGAAGCCGAGCGGGGCGAGCATGATGACGTACTTGAGCGGCGAGCCGTACAGCAGCTGCGCCACTTCCGGGCTGGTCCGAGCCATCTGGCTGGTGAAATAGGCGATGATGCCGGTCAGACCCACGCCTGCCGCCATATAGTTGTAGACGCGCAGCATGTAGGCGCGCAGGCCTTCATCCACGTCTGCGCGAGGACGGACGACCGTGCCTGACCGCGGAATTCCGTTCTGAAGCTGAGCCATCTTCGAGAGTTCCCTTGAAAAACTGGTCGCGAACAATTGGTTCGCTGGTGGCATATTGGAGACCCTGGCGGTGGAATCAAGGTCTGGCGAAATACGATCACGAAAAGTTTGGTTCATATCAGTATTCGATATTCGTCCACTTTTCAATGCCTTACGCGCTAGTGACTGCGCAGGTAGGGCACCGGACGGGCGCTGAGGACCCGCCAGGTCCCTATGGCGCCGAATGCCAGAACCAGGCCGGACGCGATCCCCAGGGCCTGGACAACCGCTGCCGGCGAGAATGCAAAGTCGAGTTCCATGACCTCCGTGACGGCGACATAGGCGGCCAACGTACCCAGTACGGTTGCCGCCGCGGCGGTAACGGTGGCGAGCAGCAGATATTCCGCGGCGTGGGACGCGAGGATCCGGGCCCGGGTCGCGCCCAGCGTCTTCAAAATAACCGCCTCCAGGATGCGGCGGCGCTGCGCGGTGGCCATGGCCCCGGCCAAAACCAGAGCCCCCGCCAGCAGCGTGACCCCGCCCGCCACGCGCACGGCAATCATCACCTTGGCGAACACCGCGTTGAAGGCATCGATGGCCTCCTTGACCCGGATGGTCGTGACGGCCGGAAAGGACTTCCCCAGCGACCGGGCGAGATTAACCTCCGCGGTCGTCGTCGTGCCCTTGGGGAGAGAAATGGTCGCGAGGAGATTGTGGGGCGCTCCCGCCAGCGTGTTGGGTGAAAATACCATGACGAAATTGAGCGCCAAGCTCTCCCACTTCACGTCGCGCAGGTTGGAGATGGTCGCGGTCATATTCCGCCCCAGCACGTTGACGGTCACCGTGTCGCCAATACCCACACCCAGGTCGCGCGCCAGTTCCGCCTCGAACGACACGAGCGGATCGCCAGCATAGCCTTCAGGCCACCAGGACCCCGCGACCACGGTTGAGCCGGCGGGCACGGCATCCGAATAGGTGAGCCCACGATCGCCACTGAGCACCCACTGCGCCTGTGGCGGCGCCTTGATCTGCTCGACAGGCACGCCCTTGAGCGCCACGAGCCGTCCGCGCAGCATCGGCGCATCTTCGATTTCGGCTTTCGGCGTTTCCTTCAAAACGGCCTGCCGGAAGGCGTCGGCGTCACGCTTGGCGATATCGAGCACGAAGTAACTCGGCGAGTTGTCCGGCAGCCGGCCTTGCAGCTCCGCGACCAGCGACGCATCCGCCAGCGCAACCGCCACGAGCAGCGAAAGCCCAGATCCGAGCGACAGGACGACGGATCGGGTCAATCCGCCTGGTGCACCTAGGTTCGCGATGGCGAGCGCCAGTTCGGGCCGCCGCGGCCGCCGCATCCGGCGCGCCAGCCGCGTAATCAGCGTGCCCAGTCCCCAAAAGAGGAGAAAAACCACACTCAGGATACCCAGGAAGTAGAGCGCGATCCGCTGCTGATCGGACGTCAGAATGACGATGCCGGCGAGCAGCGCCGCGACGGCTGCGACCAGCACCATGACCCGTGGCCGGGGAAACCGCTGGCCCGGCGCGACTTCGTCGCGGAACAGGACGCTCGCCCGCACATGCTCGGCACGGCCGAGAGGCCACAGGGCGAAGAGAAGGGCAACGAGAATGCCGTACACCACAGCCAGCGCGAGACTATGCGCCGAGATGGTGAACTCGGGGGTGACCGGCAGCACGCCTTGCAAGGCGTAGGACAGGACCGGCGGAAGCATCAGTCCGAGTACGAGACCGATGGCAACACCGACCAGGGCCATCGCCAGCACCTGCACAAGAAAAATCGCAAAAACCAGCCCGCCGCTGGCGCCGACACTCTTGAAGGTCGCGATCACCTTCCGGCGCCGGTCGATGAACGTCGCCACGGCATTGGCCACGCCCACTCCGCCCGTGATCAGCGACGTGAGGCCGAGCAATGTCAGGAACTGGCGCAACCGTTCGAGTGTGCGGCTTACCTGAGGCGAAGGATCCCGCCGGTCCGTGACGGCGAATCCCGATTGCGGCAGCTCTTTCGTAACACGATCGCGGAAACCCACCAGATTGGCCGGATCGCTGCCGTCGTTGCCGCCCAGCACGCCCGTGTAGCGCCAGCGGATCAGCGCGCCCGGCTGGTTGAGGCCCGTGCGCTCTAGTGCCTCCAGCGAAAGGGTCAGTCGCGGCCCATAGGCGACGCGGTCGGCGAGCCCATCGGGCTCGCTCTCGAGCACAGCGGCGATTTCGATTTCTGAATCCGCAACGCGGATGCGATCGCCGACTTTGACGTTGAGGCGCTCCAGCAACATCGGCTGGACAACAGCACCGCGAGCGAGCGCCGCGTTCAGGCTCTCTCCGCCAGTCAGTGTCACCTCACCCACCAGCGGATAAGCGCCGTCCACCGCCTTCAATTCGACGAGCGTCTGATCTTCACCGTCCAGGCGCCGGGCCATGGTGCGCAACGTCGCCGTCTCGCTGATCCGGCCTTGTGCGTCGATCCAGGCACGCTCTTCCGGCGTGGCGCGGGCATGCGAGCGCACGAGCGAAACATCGCCGCCCAAAAGCTGCGCGCCTTGCCGCTCAAATCCCGAGCGGAGCGCGTCCGAAAGCGCACCCACACCGCTGATCACCATCACACCGAGTGCTACGCACGCGATGAAGATGTGAAAGCCCGAGATCCCCGCACGTAGTTCGCGCCAAGCTAGACGCAGCACCAGCCGTGCCGATTGCGCCAAACTTCTCGGCGCCACCGGTGGCAGACCACTTTTCAGCATCTCGTTCATGCGGCTTTGGCCATGCGGTCGTCCACCACGCGCCCGTCGGCCATGCGGATGATGCGGTCACACTCAGCGGCGAGCCGCTCGTCATGAGTAACAAAAATAAGCGTGGCGTTGCGATCGGTACGGAGCTTGAAAATCAGATCAACCACCCCGCGCCCGGTGCGGCCATCGAGATTGCCCGTCGGCTCATCGGCCAGGAGGATCTTTGGGTCGACGCTCAGCGCACGGGCGAGCGCCACGCGCTGCTGTTCGCCACCCGAGAGTTGAGCCGGGTAATGATCGAGCCGGTGCGACAACCCCACTTCGTCCAGGCGCGCCCGAGCAATCGCCTCGGCATTGGGGCGTCCGGAGAATTCTAGAGGCAGCGCCACATTCTCAAGCGCCGTCATGGTGGGCACGAGATGAAAGGATTGGAACACGATGCCGATGGACTCACCGCGCACACGCGCCAGATCATCCTCGTTCATGCCTTGGAACGGGTGCCCGGCGACATGAACCTCGCCGCTTGTCGCCGGTTCGAGCCCGGCAAGGATCATGAGCAAAGACGTCTTTCCCGAGCCCGACGGGCCAACAATGGCAACCGATTGTCCCGCCGCGACCTCTAATGTGATTCCGTTCAGGATCGACACGGGCCCGGCGCGGCTGTCCAGCGAGAGTTGCACGGATTTCAGGCTGATAATGGGTCGCGCCACGGGGTGGGGCCTCAATCTGTTGGACGGGGTGGATGGATCCGGACCCGCGAGGCCCGGGTGGCCTTGCTTTAGGCCCATGTGATCTCTACGTCACTGGCTTGAATTGGATGAATCGTAGGGCGGAATCATGATGGCGATCCGGTCCACAGCTCTGGCGAGCCGCCTCATCAAGGTGGTGATGGCCCTGGCGATCGTCAATCTGGGCATCGTGGCGTCCGCCGCGGCACAAGCGCAGGATCGGCCCGTGAAGATTGTAGCCTTCGGCGATAGTCTGACGGCTGGCTACCTCTTGCCGCCCGAGGATGCCTTTCCCTCACAACTCCAGGCCGCGCTGAAATCTAAGGGTCACAAGGTCGAAGTCGCGAATGCCGGTGTGTCTGGCGACACCACGGCGGCGGGTCTGGAACGGCTCGATTGGGCGGTGCCGGAGGGCACGGATGCCGTGATCCTGGAGCTCGGCGCCAATGATGGCCTGCGTGGTCTGGCCCCGGCCGATGCGCGCAAGAATCTTGACGAGATCATCACCCGCTTGAAGGCCCGCAACATCACCGTTCTGCTCGCCGGCATGCGCGCGCCCAGCAACTGGGGTGCGCAGTATGCCCGCGACTTTGACGGCATGTTCCAAGACCTCGCCGACAAGCATGATCTGCTGCTGTATCCGTTCTTTCTTGAGGGCGTGGCATTGGATGCCAGTCTCAGTCTAGACGACGGACTGCATCCCAATGCCAAAGGCGTGGCTGAAGTCGTCCGCCGCATCTTCCCCTCCGTCGAAGAGCTCATCGCGCGAACCCGCGCCCAGATAGGCTTGGCCCCGGCCAAGTCCTGAACCGCCCCAATGCCGAACCGGTCGAGCGTCCATGCCGCGCCTGTTTACCGCCATCGATCTGCCGCGCAATGTGCGCGATCAACTCGCAGCCCTGAGTGCGCCGCTGCCTGGCGCTCATTGGGTCCCGCCGGAAAACTTCCATATTTCACTGCGGTTCGCCGGCGACATCGATCCGCGCCGCGCGCGGGAATTCGCCGATGCCCTGGCACGCATCGATCATGATGTTTTTGCCATACGCATCGAGGGCGTGGGGATTTTCGGTGGCAACGATCCGCGCGCACTTTGGGCCGGGGTCGGTCCGTCGCCGGCACTCGACGCGTTGCAGCGTGCACACGATCGCGCCGCGCGAAATGCTGGCCTTCCGCCGGATAATCGGGCCTTCAAGCCACATGTCACGCTCGCCCGCCTGCGTCATGCGCGGATCGATGCCTTGACCGGATTTCTGGAGCATCATGCGCTGCTCAGATCGCGCACATTTGTCGTCGAACGTTTTGCGCTGATGTCCTCACGCCCTCAGACGGGGGGCGGCCCTTATGGGATCGAGGAAAGCTACACGTTGCGCGGCGCCAGCCCCGATTTCGGTGCAAGTGATGACGACGGCGAAGCCTTGGAACACTAGCGGGATCAGCGCTTGCGGCGCGGCGCATCACCGGGCCAAACCATGGACGAGTTGCCCGACCCAAACCATGACGCCTGCTTTTGCGGCTTCGATTTCAACTTTGCGCTTCGCGAGAAGGCGGGCTTTTCGCGAAGGCGCTTTTTCAGATTACCTCCCGCCGGCGCGGACGAACCTGCCGACAGCGCAACCGTGCCTTCGGAGAAGGTCTGCAACAGGCCGAATTGTTCGATTTCCGCGAATGCCATTTCCAGGTCATCCAACGGACCGGGCTGTGTCACGTCCGCCACGGCCTCGGCCGCACTATCGGCTGCGTCCACATCCTCGCTCGGCAGCACGTGCAAGTGCACATAGCCCGTCACTGTCGTCGCCACATGGATAGGCTCGGCCGCTTCCGGCGGCTTGACGTCGGCGATTGACTGTTCTGCGGCATCCAACGACACCGCCGCTTCTGTCGCTGCAATAATTTGAGCAATCTTGTCCTTGCGCAAAGCTTCGGCAAGCATCTGCTGCTTGCGGGATTCCTCCTGGGCCTTCTTGGCGGCATCGGCGGCGGCATAGGTCAGATGCCGGTAGCTTTCCGCGACTGACCAGGGCGCGGGCCGGCAGCCGCAGCCGCTGATCAGCGTGCGCCGGTAGAGAAATGCCGTCTTGATCTTGGTGTAACTCTCGCCATCGAGGCTCACCATGGCGCGCGGGTCGTGATCGTACTTGGACGCGTAGAAGAGCTTGGCTTCACCGGCACAGCTCGTTTCGCAGCGCCGGGCGTCGGTGGCAAATCGCTCGCGCGTCACAGAGCGGCTGACCGGCCAGAAATACCCGTCGCACATCCGGACACAGACGGTGCGATAATTCCCGCCGAACGCTGGATCACGCCAGTAGCCATCGGCATCAGCATCCGCCCGCGTGCTCTGCTGACGTTCTTGCTGCCAGCGATTGAACGGACGCGGCGCCAGGCCCGCGCGCTTCGCAGATCCAGACCCCAGTGCCGGTGCGGCGGACGACTTCGCCGGCTTGGAACTGCCAAAGCCGAACAGCGATTGGAAAAACGATTGGGCCTCCGCCGTTGGACAAGCCAGGATGCTCGCCATCATGCCAGCCGCAATGCGCCAGCCCAGCGACCGGAGGTAATGATTGTAAGTCACGCAATAATCCCGACGCGAATGCCCCCGTCCACGCATTGCCAACACTAGGCAGCGCGGGTCCGGCCTAGTGCGCCGGACAGGGGCATGATCGTCGCGGGATGGGTAATTTTAGCTGAACACAATGCAGAAAATTTGCGCTAATTCAGCGTGTTACGGTGAATTAGCGGTAAACGGACGGTCGTGAGTGTCCCACCTTGACCCAATCCGCGGGGTCAGACCGAAATGATCACCTTTCCGGTGGCTTCGCGGCGATCGAGGACACGCATCGCTTCGGCGATATCGTCCAGGGTGTAGGTGGCGTGGATGCGGGGCTTCAGCCGCCCATCCGCCACGGCCTGGAGCAGCTCGCGCATATTCTCACGATGACCTGCCGGATCGCGTTTCACTGCTTCCCCCCAGAAGACACCGATGGCCGAGACGCCCTTCACCAACAGGAGGTTCAGCGGCAATTTCGGAATTTCGCCGGAGGCAAAGCCCACGACCAGAAAGCGGCCCTGCCATTTGAGCGCCCGGAGTGCTGATTCCGCCGCGGGTCCACCGACGCAGTCGTAGACCACATCGACGCCCGCGCCGCCGGTCGCCTCGCGCAAGGCCTGCTTCAGATCGCCCGCCATGTAGTCGACAGCCACGTCGGCCCCATGGTCGCGACAAATCGCAAGTTTTTCCGCCGTCGAAGCGACCGCGATAACGCGTGCCCCCAGCATTTTGGCGATCTCAATGGCGGCAAGGCCCGCCCCACCGGCCGCACCCAGAACGGCTACGGTTTCGCCGGATTGAAGCCCGGCGCGGTCCTTCAAGCCGTGGATGGCCGTTCCATAGGTGATCGAGATTCCCGCAGCGTGTGCGTCGCTCACCCCCGCCGGGATCGGCGCGACCGCGCCAGCCGGCACCGCGACGCATTCGCGCGCACCGCCCCAGCCCAGGTAAGCCGCCACGCGATCGCCCACGGCAAGGCCCGCGACACCTGGGCCCACGGCCCGCACCACACCGGCAATTTCGCCGCCCGGAGAAAACGGCAATTCGGGTTTGTGCTGGTACTTGCCGCGCGTTATCAGCGTATCGAAAAAATTGAGCGCCACCGCGCGTACATCCACGAGCACATCGCCCGGCCCGGCAGCCGGCTCGGCGATGGTCTCGATCTCGACGCCATCCGGCCCATCGAGGCGCTTGCACAGGGCGGCTCGCATGTGAATTCTCCCAAATCCTCGCCGGGATCCCATCGCCGTCCCGCCGCCCTCAGGTGGATTGTTTTCCCGCCGCTGACAAGAGGCGGCTCTGAAGAGGCCTCGCACGCACCATGTCCGACGACAGCACCGCCCACGCCCCACCACTGCCCAACTGGCCGCCACGCGCGCGAGGTTATTTCGCCATCGGCGCGGAGCGCATGTCGAAGTCGCTGAACCTGGGCAACCTGATGCGATCGGGCCACGCCTTCGGCGCGAGCTTCACTTTCACCATCGGCGCGACGTACAAGGCCCTGGAAGCCCATGCGGACACATCCAAAAGCCAAGTGCACCTGCCCCACTACAACTGGCAGAGCCTCGACGAGATGCGACTGCCCCAGGGCGCCAAGCTGGTCGGCATCGAACTGATCGACGGCGCCATCGACCTGCCGAGCTTCCGCCATCCGCTGCGCGCCGCGTATGTCCTGGGTCCGGAGCGCGGCTCATTGTCCGAGCCCTTGCTGGCGCGGTGTGACTACGTGGTCAAGATCCCGACATCCTTTTGCGTGAACGTCGCAATGGCGGGCGCGATCGTCATGTACGACCGCGTCAAAAGTCTTGCGCGGTTTGCCGAGCGGCCCGTTACGGAAGGTGGACCAGGAACCTTGCTGGAACGGACGGCACATGCGCCGCTTGGACACAAAAGCAAGTCATGACTTGCCGCTTGTGTTGCGCTTATAACGGTGGCACATCTCAGCGCCGCGGCGCAAGTCGAACCAATTCAAATGGCATTGCACGGGTGACGAAATCATGTTGGAGACGCGCTTCAAGCCGCAGACACGCCGCCAGCACCGGGCAACCGCGCTGGCCCTGATCGCAACGGCGTTCCTGCCCGTGGCCGCATGGGCTGAAGGCGCGAATGTCGCCGGTACTTTCGGGGACTGGAGCCTCTACACCAACGACGCGGGTGCCGCGCGCATATGTTTCGTCGCCGCCGCGCCCGTTGAGAAGAAGCCCGCCAATGCCAATCGCGCGACCATGCTGTTTTACATTTCGGCCTGGCCCAAGGACGGCGTGCGCTCGGAAGTCAGCGTCAAGCTCGGCTACCCGATCAAATCAGGCTCGACCGTCGGGGTCGCCGTGGATAGCGAAAAGTTCGATCTCTTTCCCAAAGACGAACGCGCCTACGTCGCCGATGCGACGCAAGAGCTGAAGCTCATTGAAGCCTTGAAGAAGGGCACCAAGGCCACGGTTTCAGCAACGTCCGAGCGCGGCACAATCACCACGGACACGTATTCCCTGACCGGCCTGACGATGGCCCTGCAGAAGTTGACGGAAACGTGCCCCTGATTGGCGCGCCTAATCGTGCCCCGTGCGCTGGCGCCGCAGATGCACATAAAGCGCGCCGGACCCACCATGCTCGGGTGCCGCCTCGGTGAAACTCACGATCAATCCACGGACGTCCGGTTCGGCCAGCCACATCGGCACATTGCGCTTCAAGACGCCGCGCTGAGGACCATCCATGCTCCAATGCCGGTCGTCATCATAGGCCCGCGATGACGCCGCGCCCTTGCCCGTGATTACCAGGACCCAACGCTTGCCCTTGGCCGCCGATGCCATGATGAACCGCAACAATGCCGTGTGCGCTTCGCTCTGCCGCATGCCGTGCAGATCGATCCGGCCTTCGATATCCACATGACCGCGCCGAAGTTTGCGGGCGGCACGGGGGTCGAAGGCGTTCAGGTCGGGCGCGGCTTTTTTGGCTGGACGGGGCGCGGCCATCTTTGCCGGCGGGTGGGCCGGCGCATGGGGTTCGCGGCGTGACGGCTTGGCGGACGCGTCCGCAGGACTGGACGGTTCCGCCGTGCGCTGTGCGGTGGAGCTCTCGGATTCATCCGCCGGATGCACCCGCGCCTTGCCCCGCTTCAACGGCTCCAGGGTGCGCGCGGTATGCTGCCAGAGCTCATGATCGTCCGCACTCAGGCCGCGCCCTTTTCCGCCGGGAGGTCCAACCTTCCGGCTCATGGCGGCGTGACCGGCAGCAGCACAATGTAGCGGCCGGGATGCTTGGTGATGCCGGCCAGCGCGCCGGCCGCATCGCCCGATCCGAAATAGATGTCGCCGCGCTCCGGTCCGCGAATCGCCGAACCCACGTCCTGCGCGATCATCAGCCGATGAAATCCGCCCGGGTCACCCGCGTGAGTCAGCGTGGGCGATGAAACGTAGATCGGTGTTCCCAGATCGTGCCAGCGGGTGTCAACCGCCAGGCTGCGTCCTGAGGTCAGCGGAATTTCCATGGCACCGAGCGCCGATTTACCTTCCAGCGTGCGAAAGAAAACATACGACCGGTTCTGATGCATGGCGGCGCGGCCGCGTTCGGGATTGGCGCGCAGCCAGACCTTCAAGGCATCGAGCGACATCTGATCGGCCGGAAATAGACCCGCGTCGATCAGGTAACGCCCCACCGACGTGTAGGGGTGCCCATTCTTGCCATCGTACGTGATGCGCAGTTCGGTTCCGTCCGCGAAGGCAATAACGCCCGAGCCCTGCACGTGCAGAAAAAAAGCGTCGACCGCATCTTCAAGCCAAACCAATTCCAGGCCGCGGCCCGCGAGTGCGCCCGCTTCGATCTCCGCCCGCGTCGCATACGGTTCGTGCCCGCCGCTCGTCGCGCGGGCGTGCGTCAAGCCTTCGGCCTTGGCGCCCCGTTCGGATTCGGCGACGAGATTGATGAGATCATCCGGCCGCCGCAGGATGGGAATGCCGAAGCGGTCAGAGCGCGTTCGCGCGCCGGGAATGACGGGCTCGTAGTACCCGGTCAGAAGTCCTTCGCCAGCCGCATGGACGACGCGATGCGGCCGGAACGCCTGTTCGAAAAACGCCCGCGCGGCGGCCTGCGTAATGACCGATGCCTCCAGGCGGAGTGCATCGTGCGCAGCGTGCAGGAGCGCTGGCGGCGTCGTGGGCTTGTCGCCCGTCGCAGCGCGCTCGACGAGACGCCGTGCGGCCACCTGGAATGTCGCGAATGCGGCCAGCGCGTCATCGGCTTTCCAACCGGGAAGAGCGTCGAAGCCCACCGGTTCGAAGCGCACATCGTCGGCGGACATTTCGGCGCTCACGGTCATGGCTCAAACTGCTGATTTGCGCCGTCTGGGGCTATGCCTAGTGAGCGTCCTGCGTCGCGATCAGCCGCCAGTTGGGATTGGAGCGGGCGCGGGCCGTCGAAATATCTCGGCTGAACGTCCAAATGTCCGTCACGTCCGAAATCCGCGTCGGATCGCCAGAAACGATTGTGCCTGCCTTGTCCCGCGTCGCGGTGATCAACTGGCTGACGAAGCGCATGGTGATGGACGCGACACCGCTCTTAACTTCGGCTTCCAGGATATCGGCCTTGTTGATGCCGACGAAATT
The DNA here is from genome assembly GCA_963786675.1 of uncultured Alphaproteobacteria bacterium. GTDB lineage: Bacteria > Pseudomonadota > Alphaproteobacteria > Rhizobiales > Hyphomicrobiaceae > JAGVSR01. Next base: position 163,222 of record CAWAZY010000006.1, read on the forward strand.
CTGCTCGACCCGTTCGCCGCGGCCTTCACGCTCGCTGATCGACGCGGCGAAGCCTTCCAGTACATCGCGGCTCAACAAATCGCGCAGCATCTTACGGTTGCCTTCGGCAAACGCCGTGACGATGATTTCGTAGGCTTCCCGGGCTCCTGTGACGAAGCTTTCCGGATCAAATTCGGGATCGAGTTTCTGAATTTCCAGCAGTCCATTAGCGATGTCTTCGTCGCCCTTGGCGAACGCACGGACTTTGCTTTCGGTTTCGGCGGCCTGCGCGGCCGCAGTCGGCGCATCCATGGCCGGTTCGTCGCGGTCGCGGCGCGGGAGTGAGACGACCTTGTCGGAGGAGGCGCCGGCGGCATTGCGCGCTTCGGCCTCGCGGCTGCGCCGTTCGAGCCGCGCGTCGTCCTCGTCGGTGCGCCGGCCAAGCACGCTGCGCAATTTCAGCACAGCGATGACCGCCACCACCATCGACAGGAGCGTAAAAAGATCGATCTGGCCTTCCATCGGCAGTTTTCCGATTCTGGAGCAAGTAAAGGGGGGCGTACCGGTCATGTAGGGACTGATTGCCGGGAATCACAGACCTTTATGTCTGGATTGGCAATCTGGACCACCCCGGAGTGCGCCGCACCCGCATTCTCGTTTGATGTTGCAGGCAACCTTAGGCCACAATAGGGGTCAAGCCAACCGTATCCATCGGCCCGGGCGCCTTCCATGCGCCCCGGGATCGGGGGTGCCGGAGCCTGGAACCCCCAATGCGACTTGCCCTCATCCTGGTCTTTATCGCCGTTCCCCTGCTGGAACTTGCGATTCTGATCAAAGTCGGAAGTGCCATCGGGTTCTGGCCCACCTTCGCCATCGTCGTTGGAACCGCCCTGATCGGAACAACCCTGCTCCGCCAACAGGGCTTTCGGGTCCTTCAGCAGCTCTCTGACGAACTGGCGGCAGGCCGTCCGCCGCTGGCCCCCCTCGCCGACGGGGCCATGCTCCTGGTCGCCGGCGCCTTCCTGCTCACCCCGGGGCTGATCACCGATACCCTAGGCTTCCTGTTGCTTATTCCTCCCGTCCGGGCCCTCGTGCGCGCGGCACTGGCGCGCAAACTTGCCCAGTCGCCCGGTATCTTCGTCGACATCGTGACGGGAAGTTCCGGCCGGGCCGCAGGGCAAGACGACCGCGGTCCGGACGAACGCGGGCCACAGCGCCGCTCACCCTTCGACAGCGGACCGCCGGGTCGCGGGGGACCCAGCGACGGTCCCGTCATCGAGGGCGAGTTCGAACGCCTGGATGAGAAATCCCGGCCACCCCGGCGCTAGTCCTGCGGCCCTGCATCGCGAGGCATCAATTGCAGCGGTGGCGGTCGCATGTTAGCGCTGCCGCGATCGCTACGGCCGGGGCTTCCATCCAAGGGGTCCGCCCGTCGCCAATCCCATAGTCACCAACATGAAAGACGGCCATGGCAGACGAAGACAACGCGGGCAAATCTGGGGGCGCTGCCGAGAGCGAGACGCCTGGAATGCAGATCCAGGTCATTGGCCAGTACATCAAGGATCTCTCGTTCGAAAATCCCAGCATCGGCAAACTCCAGATCAAGCAGGGTGAGAACCCCAGCGTCGAATTGGAAGTGAATGTCGATGCGCAGCGCATGACGGGCGACGTCTACGAGAGCGCCATTCTGTTCACGGCGACGACGAGCCACTCCGGCGGAAAGATCTATGTGCTGGAACTCGTCTATGCGGGTCTGTTCCGGCTGCAGAACGTGCCGCCGCAGGCACTGGAGCCCTTCATGCTGATCAATTGCCCGACGCTGCTGTTCCCGTTCCTGCGCCGCATCGTGGCCGACATCACCCGTGAGGGCGGCTTCCCGCCGCTGTGGCTCGACCCCGTGGACTTCGGCGCGCTTTTCATGCGCCGCCAGCAGGAATTGGCGAAGACCGCCGAGAAGCAATAGCGCGCCACATTCTCCGGGCGGGCCCTCAGCCTTGATCGCCGCCGCCCGGGCGGGCCGCGAAATAGCGCCGCCAAAGCGCTTGCGGCCCAAGCTGCTCGGCAAACACCCGATGGGCTTCGGCCTGCGCCGGCGTGACACGCGGGGGCAACGGTGTGGGACGCGGTGCCGCCTGATGCGCTTGTCCGCGCGTTCGGGACGCGCGGCCGGCCTGCGCGCCACTTTGCGCCAAACTGAGTGTGGCCTGCCGTTCGCCGAGCAATTCGACGTACACATCCGCGAGCAGCAACGAGTCCATCAGCGCGCCGTGCTTGGTGCGCTGCGAATTGTCGACCGCATAGCGTTTGCAGAGCGCGTCAAGACTGTTCGGACCGGCTGGATGCTTGCGGCGCGCGAGGGCCAGCGTATCGACGACACGGCTCATGGCCAGTGCACCGCGGCCCAACCGCGCCAGCTCCGCATTCAAAAAGCCGATATCGAAGGCCGCGTTGTGGATCACCAGAATGTCGTCGCCGATAAACTCGAGAAACTGATCGGCCACGTGGGCAAAGAGCGGCTTGTCCTTCAAGAACTCCGTCGAAATGCCATGCACCGCCTGCGCATCGGCGGGCACGTCCCGCTCGGGATTGACGAACTGATGGAATTCACGGCCCGTCGGAATGCGATTGTAGAGCTCGATGCAGCCGATCTCGATCAGGCGGTCACCCTTGCCGGGATCGAAGCCGGTCGTTTCCGTATCGAGCACGATTTCGCGGATCATCGGGTCATCCTTGCTGTGCAACGGTCGCGCACGCCGTCATCCGTCACTGGGCCGGCCAATTACGTGTCAAAGCCTTGGGCTGCCATCCGGGCAACATTGCCAGGATCGCATCCAATTGGCGCCCGCAAGCCTCTGGCGTGCCGTTCGTATCCACAACGAAGTGCGCCCTGCGGCGCTTTTCGGCATCCGGCACCTGCCGCGCGCTGATCGCCCGCAGTTTGGCTTCGGTCATACCCGGACGCGCCAGAACGCGCGCCCGTTGAACGGCTTCGTCGGCACTCACCACGATGACGCAATCCACCGCCGCGTCCTGTCCGCCCTCGTAGAGCAGCGGGATATCCAGCACCGCAACGGGTTCGCCGCGCGCCGCGCAAGTCCGCACGAACGCCACTTCCTCGCGACGCACGAGCGGATGCACGAGTGCCTCCAACCGCTGAAACCCGTCCGGTGCCTGGGCCAGCGCCGCGCTCAGCCGCTGACGGTCGACTCCCTCGGGGCCGGTCGTCCCTGGAAATGCCGCTTCAATTAACGGTGCTGCTTCGCCCGCGTAGAGGTGATGCACCGTCGCGTCGGCATCGAACACCGGAATGCCGCGCGCGCGCAAATGGGCGGCGGCGGTCGTCTTTCCCATGCCGATCGACCCCGTGAGACCCACCAGCAGCATCAGCCCGTACCTTCAATATCGGCCCGGATGCGCGCGTAAAGTGCATCCGTCACCATGGGGCGGACACCGAACCATTTCTCAAATCCGGGGACGGCCTGATGCAATAGCATGCCAAGGCCGTCGACCGTGGTGAGACCGGCGGCGCGGGCACGCTTCAGGAACGGCGTCTCGAGCGGCACGTACACGATGTCGCTCACCACCGTTGCTGGATCGCAGACCGTGAAATCGATGTCCGGATCGCCCTCACCTTTCATACCCAAGGTGGTCGTGTTGACAATCACCGAGGCTTGACGCGCGCCATGGTTGCGCTGCGCCCAGTCCAGGACTTTGACGCGCGGTCCAAAGTGCTGAGCCAGGGCTTCGGCGCGGCTCAAGGATCGATTGAACAGACGTACTTCGGTCACGCCGGCCTGCAGGAAGCCATAGATGATGGCTCGCGCGGCGCCGCCGGCACCCAGGATCGCGACCGGCTTGTCACGGGTCCGCCACCCAGGCGCCCGCACATCGAGATAGGTCATATAACCGTAGGCATCGGTATTCGTGGCGCACAGGCGATGATCCTCGATCCATAGGGTATTGGCAGCGCCGATTGACCGCGCGCAATCATCCGTTTCGCTGGCCAAAGCCAGGGCCGCCTCCTTGTGTGGAACGGTGACGTTGCAGCCGGCGAAGCCGCGCTCCTCCAGGTCACGTAAGAACGACGCGAGATCCTCAGGACGCACGGGCTCGCGCGTGTACGACGCCGTCGATGCCGTATTCGGACAGCCAATACCCATGAATGAGCGGCGAGCGCGAATGCGCAATCGGCCAGCCGATAACGCAAGCCTTCCTCATCCCGCGATCTCCTGACGCCGCCGCAGTTCCTTCAACAGAGGCACCAGCGGCATGCCCAATATCGTGAAATGATCGCCTTCGATCTCGTCGAACAAGCGCACGCCGGCACCTTCGATTTGATACCCGCCAACGCATCCGATAACAGCGGGAGCCTGGGCCATGAGATACGTTTCCAGGTCCGCGTCCGACAGGTCATGCATGGTCAACCGGGCCGTCCGGATGGCATCCCAGACCACCTGACCATTTTCGGCGAGCGCCACCGCCGAGACGAGCGCATGTGTGGTGCCGCGCAAGCGCAGCAAGGTCTCTTTGACGTCATCGACCGTGGCAGGCTTGTCCAGGAGATCATCGCCCACGCACAGCACCTGATCCGAGCCGATGACCAGATCATCCGGACGGGCGCGGCTGACATCGGTCGCCTTGGCCCGGGCCAGCGCCAGTGCGATGGCATTCGGCGACGGCGCGGGCGTTTGGCTGCGCAGCGTCTCCCGCAGGCCGTCTTCGTCAATGGCGGCAGGCACGATATCGAATATGAGCCCGGCGGCACTCATCATCTCCCGCCGCGCCGCGCTACCGGAGGCAAGAACCAGCCGCGAGCGGGCCTGTGAAACCGTCATAGTACCTGATCTCCCACGGCCTCGTCCGCGCGGCGGTCATTCATCAGCTGGATAATGGTCGCGGCCGTCTCTTCGACCGACTTGCGCGTCACATCGATGACGGGCCAGCCATGCTCGGCGCAAATGCGGCGCGAATAGGCGATCTCTTCGGCGATCTGCGTCCGGTCCGCGTAGGCCTTGATATCCCTGTCCGACATCAGCAGCGCGCGATTGCGGCGCACTTCCGTGATGCGATCGACGCTGGCGACCAGACAGACGACAAATGCGCTGTGCGGCTGCATCAGGTTATCCGGTAAGGGGATTTCAGGAACGAGCGGCAGGTTCGTGGTCTTGTAGCCGCGCTGCGCGAGATAGATGCTGGTCGGCGTTTTCGAGGTTCGCGAAATCCCCAAGAGCACGATATCGGCCTTGCTCATATCGTCGGGCAGGCGGCCATCGTCGTGCTGCATGGTGAAATTCAGCGCGTCGATCCGCTTGAAATACTCGGCATCCAAAACGTGCTGACCGGCGATCGTCGGCGTCTGCGGCGCACCCAGATAGCTTTCGAAGACCTGCATGATCGGCTGCAGCACGGCGTGCGCGGGAACGTTGAGATCGCGGCAGCGCTTTTCGATCTCGGCCACCAGCTCCTGGTTGACGACGGTATACAACACGATGCCCGGCGCCTGTTCGATCTCCTGCAGGACCCGCTTCAGTTGCCGCGGCGTCCGCACCAGTGGATGCATATGCTCGATGGGCCGCAGCGTTGCGTATTGCGCGGCCGCGGCCTTGGCAATCGCGGTCAGGGTTTCACCGGTTGCATCTGATACGAGATGCACATGGTAGTAGCTTGGCGGGCTGTTAGGCATCTGTGGATGACGTCGCGGGTTATCCAAGGCTGCGGCCGGGACGGAGAAGTTGTCCGCCGCTCCCTGTGGGGCTTTGCTGTCAGATACCCACATTCGCTGCATCAGGGATAGTCCCGGCAGGTGTCCCGGCGTCCCCGTGGATCAATCCAATGCTCTCATGGCACCCATCGGATTTCCCCAGGATGTGCATTGAAGACTCTCGTCCGTCTCGACCACCAACACTTTGACTTTTCAGGATAGATGGGACCCTGGTAGACATCAGTCCGTTCCAGCCACAAAATCTGGAGACGCGCGGGTCCACGTTGGGCAAGCGTGGGACAACCTGGGGGCCGTTCGGGTATTACCGCAATCCCTAGGCTAAAGAGTCAAAGAAACAAACGTGAAGACTCTCTATCGAGATTGAAGGACACCTTATGGCGCGTTCCGGGGACAAGCCCTCTACGACCGACCGGCGGCTCATGAAAGTGCTCGGCGGTGAAGCACTGACGCCGCCACCGATCTGGCTCATGCGTCAGGCGGGACGCTATCTTCCCGAGTACCGTGCGACGCGGTCGACCGCCGGCGGATTTTTGAAACTTTGCTATACGCCGGAGCTGGCGGCAGAGGTTACACTGCAGCCGATTCGACGTTACGGCTTCGACGCCGCCATCTTGTTTTCGGATATTCTCGTCGTTCCCGATGCCCTGGGACAGGACGTCCGTTTTCTCGAAGGCGAAGGTCCGAAGCTCGATCCCATCCGGTCAGCCGGTGAACTCACACGGCTCAATCCCGAAAGGACGGGCGAGAAATTTTCACTGATCTGCGAGACGGTCTCGCGGTTGCGGCGGGATCTGCCCGCAGAGACGACGCTGATCGGTTTTTGTGGTGCGCCGTGGACGGTCGCCACCTATGTCGTCGGCGGAGAAGGATCTTCCGATCAGGCCGAAGCCCGGCGATTTGCCTATCGCGATCCGAAGGGCTTCCAGCAGCTGATGGACATCCTCGTGGAGACGTCCGTCGATTACCTGGCGCAGCAAATCGAGGCCGGCGCCGATACGGTCATGATCTTCGACAGTTGGGCAGGAAATCTGCCGGATCGTGAGTTTGCGGCTTGGGTGACGGCGCCGACGAAGAAGCTCATTAGCGCCTTGAAGATCCGGCATCCCGACGTGCCTGTCATCGGGTTTCCACGTGGAGCAGGGTCGAACGCGGCGGGATTTGCGCAAGCGACCGGCATCCGCGCCATCGGCTGCGATACGGCTATGCCGCTCACTGAAATGCGTGCGCTGGCGCAGAAGACGGGCATCGCGGTGCAGGGCAATATCGATCCGCTGTTGCTGGTTGCTGGCGGCGAGGCCCTGGACCGCCGCATCGATGAAACGCTCCAAGCGCTGCAAGGCCTGCCGCACATCTTCAACCTCGGTCACGGCATCGTGCCCGATACGCCGCCTGAGAACGTGGCGCGGCTGATGGAGCGTGTCCGGGCGCACGCCGGCGTTCCGGCATGACGGTGGCGCCTCCCCGGGGGACGCCCGCCACACGCGCCGCACTGTCCTTGGTGATCACCGTCGCCATTACGGCGGCGGTGATGTTGGTGTTTGGCGACGCCGCGTATCTCTGGGTCAAGGCCGTGCACGTCATCGCCATCATTTCGTGGATGGCCGGCATGCTCTATCTGCCGCGGCTTTTCATCTACCACTGCGATGCCGCACCGGGGTCGGCACAGTCTGAAACCTTCAAGGTGATGGAGCAGCGCCTGCTGAACATCATCATGAACCCGGCGATGGTGATTTCCTGGGCGCTCGGGCTCTGGCTCGCCTGGCAGGGCGGCTTCTTGCTCACCGGTTGGTTTTTGACCAAACTGGCTTTGGTCCTCGGGCTTTCAGGCGTACACGGATATTTTTCCGCCTCCGTGCGCCGGTTCCGCGAGGATCTGAACGACAAGCCGCCGCGTCACTGGCGGATCGTGAATGAAATCCCGACCCTTTTGATGATCGGCATTGTGATCCTGGTGATCGTGAAGCCGTTCTGACGGGGCGCAGGGTCCCGATAGAAACGCTTTTGTTTTTCAGACAATTCTGTTATCAAGGATTGTCTTTGAAGACTTCGCGGTCTCTCCGGCTGCGAACCTGTGCCGTAAGCCCCATCGATGCGGGTTGACCCGGCACCTTGAAGCGCGGCGTATGAACTGCGCTCCATTCCCACGATCCCCCACCTTTTGGCGCACGGCCTTTTTGCGTCCCGCCTCCTGCCGTTGCCGTCGCGGAGCCCCTCATGAGTGAAGTGAAACTTGAAGACCTGAAGCGCAAAACCCCGACGGAGCTCTTGAGCTTCGCCGAAGAGGTCGGCGTGGAAAACGCGAGCACGTTGCGCAAGCAGGAATTGATGTTCGCCACGCTGAAGCAGCTGGCGGCCAAGGACATCGACATCACCGGCATCGGCGTCGTGGAAGTGCTCCTGGACGGGTTCGGCTTTCTGCGTTCGCCCGATGCGAACTACCTGCCGGGTCCCGACGACATCTACATTTCGCCGAGCCAGATCCGCCGCTTTGCCCTGCGCACCGGCGATACGGTGGAAGGCCAGATCCGCAGTCCCAAGGAAGGTGAGCGCTACTTCGCCCTTCTGAAGGTCAACAAGATCAACTTCGAGGATCCCGAAGCGACCAAGCACAAGATCCACTTCGACAACCTGACGCCGCTCTATCCAACGCAGTGGCTAAAAATGGAAATCGAAGATCCGACCATCAAGGACCTTTCCGCTCGCGTTATTGATATCGTTTCCCCGCTCGGCAAGGGCCAGCGCGGCCTCATCGTGGCCCCGCCGCGGACGGGTAAGACGGTTCTTCTGCAGAATATCGCCCACGCCATCACCGCCAATCATCCCGAGTGCTATCTGATGGTTCTGCTCATCGACGAGCGGCCCGAAGAAGTCACCGACATGCAGCGCACGGTGAAGGGCGAGGTCATTTCATCGACGTTCGACGAACCGCCGTCCCGGCACGTGCAGGTTTCCGAAATGGTCATTGAGAAGGCCAAGCGCCTCGTCGAACATAAGCGCGACGTGGTCATCCTCCTCGACTCGATCACGCGCCTGGGACGTGCCTACAACACGGTCGTGCCGTCTTCCGGCAAGGTTCTGACGGGCGGTGTCGATTCCAACGCTTTGCAGCGACCGAAGCGCTTTTTCGGTGCGGCGCGCAACATCGAAGAGGGCGGGTCGCTGACGATCATCGCCACCGCGCTGGTCGATACCGGTTCGCGCATGGACGAAGTGATCTTCGAAGAATTCAAGGGCACCGGTAACTCGGAAATCATTCTCGACCGCAAGGTTTCCGACAAGCGCGTGTTCCCGGCTATCGACGTCGCCCGCTCGGGCACGCGCAAGGAAGACCTTCTTGTCCCGAAGGATCAGCTCAAGAAGGTATACGTCTTGCGCCGCATTCTGAATCCGATGGGAACGATGGATGCCATCGAGTTCCTGATCGATAAGTTAAAGTCGACCAAGACCAACGGCGAGTTCTTCCAGCAAATGAATACGTGAGGTCAGCGGGGCAGCCCCGCTCACGAGATAGATCAAAAACGAAGGGCCGGGATGGCGATCCCGGCCCTTTTTCTTTGCGCGTTGCGTGTCTGTCTATTCAGCAGGATGCATCGTCCCGCCATAGGACTCGCTCTCGGCCTTCTCCTTTTCCGATGGGCGGACAGGCCGCATCGAATAGCGGCGCGGCTCGCCCTTACCGGGCGTGTAGTAGAATGGAAACAGGAGCTGCTCCCAGTACGACTTAGGGAAGTTCGGGACCTCGTCGATACCCATGTCGTCGGCCGTGATCGGACGCGGCGGCTCGGGATGATAGGTGCCGAATAGCTTGTCCCAGTGGGAAAAGAACAAGCCGAAATTGCAGTCGCCTTCCTGGCCCCAATTGACGTGATGCAAGTGGTGGATCTGGCCGATGGCGAGATAGTCGCGGAAGGGTCCGAGTGCATAGGACACGTTGGAGTGCTGCACGATCAGGGTGATTGAGATGGCAAGGCCCAGCAGCACAGCCACTTCGACGGGCATGCCCATGATGACAAGCGGCATGGTACCGACGATCATATCGATGCTCTGATGCAGCGGATGGCGCACGACGCCATTGAAGCCATACAGCCTGCCGACTCCGTGGTGCACAGCATGGAGGCGCCACAATGCCGGCAGCCGGTGGCTCAGGTAGTGCATCACCATGAATGCGAAATCGGCAATGAGGAACGCCAGCAGGAACTGACCGAGCAGCGGCCAATGCGCTGGCCAAATTCCTTGGAAGGGAAAGAGCCAGGTGATGGTCGGGATCATCAGGATCCCTTGGATGGTGGAGACTTCGTAGACGATCCAATGCCAGACATTGGTGATTTCATCGTCGTGGTCTTCGTTCCACTGCGAGAACCAGGGCGAGATGCGTTCGGCGGCAAACGCGGTTCCAATGGCCGTGACGAGTATGGCGGCCATCCAGAAGTAAGAGTGCCCGTTCGCAACGACGTAGTAGCCGGCACCAATAAGGCCGAACAGCATGAAGGGCGCGTAGAAATACCGGACGAGAAAGCGAAGCGGATCCATTTCCAAACTCCGATCGACTTTGATTTTCTTGGGCGGCATCACGAACCTTCCGCCAGGGTCAACCTTCCTCAATTAGTTCAGAGCCGTACATGATATTTGTCAACAACTGGTAAGAGGTTGTCTGCTTAACACGCGAAGAAGGTAGATAGATCCCGATTTGGCCTGATCCAGGTCGTTATTCTGCGGTGCGGCCAGGTGCCGAGTTCGCCGGGTCGTACCTGTTGGGTGGGACCTGTGCGGCCGCGCATTCCCAGCGATGATTTTCTCATCTTCCGGTCCCCGCAGTTCCCTAGGGAACACGTCCATCCAGTGGAGGTTCCTCCAGCCGCCAGCTGACCCGCCTGCCGTCGATCTCGCTCTGAAGGTTGGCTCCATGCTAGGCAGTTGGCCTTCCTTACGGCGGACCCGCGTATGCCCTCAGACGGCCGATCCACCATCTATGCACTTTCAACCGCACCCGGGCGCGCCGGCGTCGCCGTCATTCGCGTGTCCGGTCCTCGTGCCGGGACGCTTTTGAACGTGATGACGCCACCGCGTCCGAAGCCACGGATGGCCGGACCGCGGACCATTCTCGATCCCCAAAGCGGAGAACCGCTTGATCGCGGGATGGCACTCTGGTTTCCGGGACCGAAGAGTTTCACGGGCGAAGATGTGGCCGAACTCATGCTGCATGGCGGGCGGGCCGTCGTCGCGTCGGTGCTTGAGGCGATTGACCGGATACCTGGATGCCGGATGGCCGAACCTGGCGAATTCGTCCGCCGAGCTTTCGAGAACGGCAAACTCGATCTGGCGGAAGCCGAAGGGCTGGCCGATTTGATCGATGCGGAGACCGAGGCGCAACGGCGGCAGGCGTTGCGCCAAGCCTCCGGGGCCTTGTCGGCCCTGGTCGAAGGTTGGCGCGGGGCCTTGATCGATGCCACCGCCCTGGTCGAAGCCTCTATCGATTTTTCCGATGAAGCCGACGTGGGCCGCGAGAGCTTCGAGCAGGCGCGCACCATGGTCGTGGCGCTCGAAGCCGCCATCGCGCATCACCTGGACGATGGCCATCGCGGCGAAATCCTGCGGGATGGTTTCCGGGTTGCGCTTGCCGGCCCGCCCAACGTCGGCAAGTCCAGCCTCCTCAATGCGCTGGCCAGGAGACCGGCGGCCATTGTTTCGGACGAGGCCGGCACGACGCGGGACGTTATCGAAGTCCGGCTCGACCTAGGCGGCTATCCCGTCATCGTGTCCGACACGGCGGGCTTGCGGCAAACGGAGATGCGGATCGAGCGGGAGGGAATCCGGCGCACGCTGGAAGCGGCCCGGGCTGCCGATCTGATTTTGTGGCTGGTCGATCCCAAGGTCCCCCAGGTCCAGCTGACCGAGGACCTAAAGCCCCTGGCTGACCGGGTGCTGCTGGTCCTGAACAAGTCCGATCTGCTGGGCAGCAACCCTCCGCCTGTTTTGCCCGACGACAGCGTTCTGATCTCGGCGGAGACCGGCGCCGGCGTCCCCGACCTCGTGGCCCGCCTGTCAGCCATCGCACAGGACCGCCTTGACGACACGGGGGCGGCGCCCGCCTTGACCAACGCGCGGCACCGGGTGCTGGTCGGCGAAGCCCATCGACGTCTGGCCGATTTTCTGAGCGGCGACCCGAATGCTACCGAATTGCGGGCGGAGGATTTGCGGCTGGCGGGTCAGGCGCTGGGCAAGTTGACCGGACGTATCGATGTCGAGGATGTGCTGGACCGGATCTTCTCACGCTTCTGCATCGGCAAATATCGGGCCCCAGTCGGCGGCCCTAGGGGTTTCACGTGAAACGACTTATTGACCTTTGACGAATTGCCCATGGCGTTTCAGCGCTTTGCACGACCGGAATTTCGGCTAGAAGATCGCCCCATGACGCGAGAAGCCGAAGATCAGACCTTTGACGTGATCGTGGTGGGTGGCGGGCACGCGGGCGCGGAAGCCGCCGCCGCTTCAGCACGCATGGGCGCACGCACGGCGCTTGTCACCCATCGGGCCGCGACGATCGGGGAAATGTCCTGCAACCCGGCTATTGGCGGATTGGGCAAGGGGCACCTCGTCCGCGAAGTCGATGCCCTCGATGGCCTGATGGGCAGGGTGGCCGACCAAGCCGGGATCCAATTCCGCCTTCTCAATCGGTCCAGGGGCCCCGCGGTCCAGGGCCCCCGCGCCCAGGCGGATCGCCGCCTCTACCGTGAGGCCATGCAGGCCGCCATTCGGGCCACATCCGGGCTCCACGTGATCGAAGGCGCCGTCACGGATTTGGACATAACTGGCGCGCGCGTCACAGGCCTGACCTTGAAGGACGGGCGGCGGCTGACCGCCGGTGCCGTGGTTCTGACGACGGGCACCTTCCTCAATGGTCTTATCCACCTGGGTGAAAACCGCATTCCGGCTGGCCGGCACGGAGAGGACCCGGCGGTCGGCTTGTCGGCTCGGCTTTACGGCCTTGGCCTGGCCATGGGGCGGCTCAAGACCGGAACGCCCGCGCGCTTGGATGGGCGGACGATCAATTGGGACGTGTTGGAACGACAGCCGGGTGACGACACGCCCGAGCCCTTTTCGTTTCTCACCGAGCGGATTACGACGCCCCAGATTTCCTGCGCCATCACGGAAACCAACGAAGAGTCGCATGCCATCATCCGGGCCAACTTGAGCCGTTCGCCCATGTATTCGGGTCAGATTGAGAGCGTCGGTCCCCGTTACTGCCCATCGATCGAGGATAAGGTCGTCCGCTTTGCGGGCCGGGCATCGCATCAGATTTTCCTGGAGCCAGAGGGCCTCGACGATCCCACGGTCTACCCCAACGGTATCTCCACCTCGCTGCCGGCCGATGTTCAAGAGGCGTTTATCCGGACGATTCGGGGCTTGGAAAACGTTGAGATCGTCAGGCCCGGGTACGCCATCGAGTACGACTACGTGGATCCGCGCGAGCTCGAACCGACACTCGAAGTCCGGCGGCTAAAGGGCCTTTATCTGGCTGGCCAGATCAATGGAACCACCGGCTATGAGGAAGCCGCCGCGCAGGGCCTGATCGCGGGACTGAATGCGGCGCTAGCGTCCGGTGGGGGCGCGCGGACTGTCGTCCTGTCGCGTGCGGAGTCCTATACCGGTGTGATGATCGATGACCTGGTGACGCGCGGCGTGAGCGAGCCCTATCGCATGTTCACGTCGCGGGCCGAGTTCCGGCTCAAATTGCGAGCCGACAATGCCGACCAGCGGCTCACGCCCATTGGTGCCGGCCTAGGTTGTATCAGCGGTGAACGCACGACGCGGTTCGGCGACAAGATGATGGCGCTGGAGGCCGGCCGTGCTCAGCTGGAAGCCCTGACATTGACGCCCAACGAGGCGGCGGGGTTTGGTTTGGAGATCAATCGGGATGGCCGTCGCCGGTCGGCGTTCGATCTGCTGGCGTTTCCCGGCGTGGACCTGGCCCGGCTGGCGGCGATCTGGCCGGTCGTCGGGACGCTGCAGCCGGCCATCGCGGGGCAATTGGAAATCGATGCCCGCTACGCGTCCTATGTGCGGCGGCAGGACGAGGACGTCGCGGCCTTGCGGCGTGACGAGGCTGTCGTCATTCCGGATGGGTTCGATTTTGCGGCTATTCCAAGCTTGTCGAACGAAGCCCGGCAGAAGCTGCAAACGCACAGGCCCCGCACCCTGGCCCAGGCCGGCCGGATCGACGGCATGACGCCGGCGGCCCTGACCCTGGTTCTGGGCGCCGTGAAGAGGGCCGCGCGGCGGAAATCAGCCTGATGGGCGGGGCGGAGCACCTACAACCCATAGACGGGCCCATAGCGTTTCAGCGTGTTTTCGGCGTTTCACGTGAAACCGTTGATAAACTGGCGACTTACGAGTCTCTGCTCAAGCAGTGGCAGAAGGCTGTTCAGCTGGTTGCCCCGAGTACGCTGGGGGGCATTTGGGATCGGCACTTCGCCGATTCAGCCCAAGTCCTCCCCTTGGCGCCGCCGGAGGCACAAAGCTGGGTGGATCTAGGGTCCGGGGGCGGATTTCCAGGCCTCGTCGTTGCCATTCTGGCGGCTGGCATGCGCGATCGGGCCACGCCGCTGCGCATGACGCTGATTGAGAGTGATACCCGCAAAGCGGCGTTTCTCCGGGAGGTGGCGCGCCAGACCGGTGTGACTGTGGACATCTTGGGTACAAGAATCGAATCACGATCGACTCGCGATAAGGTCGGACGAGTTGAAGTGGTTTCGGCACGCGCACTTGCGCCGCTCACCGATCTTTTGGCGTTAGCTCAACCCTTCTGGCTGCCTGCAACGGTTGGCCTCTTCATGAAGGGGCGTGACGTGGAAAGGGACGTGGAGTCGGCGCGGCTGGCCTGGTCGTTTGATGCGGTTCTCACGCAGAGCCAGACCGACCCGGCGGGCCGCATTGTCTGCGTCCGGAGCCTGAACGCCCTCGCGGGCGAAACGGAAAATTGACGCCAAGACGGAGGGAGCGCCCCGTGACAGGCATAGATACAAGCGGCCGCCGGATTCGCGTGTTGGCCGTGGCCAATCAGAAGGGCGGCGTCGGCAAGACGACGACCGCGATTAATCTCGGCACGGCCCTGGCCGCCATTGGCGAGCAGGTTCTGGTCATCGATCTGGATCCTCAGGGCAACGCCTCGACGGGATTGGGTGTGGCGCCCGAAAGCCGCGCGCGGACAGCCTATGACGTGCTGACGGGCGGCGCCTCGTTGTGGGAGTCCGCTGTGGCAACTGCCGTGCCGGGTCTTTCGATCGTTCCCGCCAACAGTGATCTCGTGGGTGTCGAGCAGGATCTGATGGGCGATCCTGGCCGGCCCTTCAAATTGCGCGATGCCGTGGGCGCACTCGTGGGAATGTCCCGTGCCCGCCCCGATGTTCCCGCGATCAGCTACATTCTCATCGACTGCCCGCCGTCGCTCAACCTGCTGACGCTCAATGCGCTCGCCGCCGCCAATGCCGTCATCGTACCTGTCCAGTGCGAGTTCTTCGCGCTGGAGGGCATTTCGCAGCTGAAGGAATCCATCGAGCAGATCCGGGCGACGCTCAATCCGACGCTCGAGATCCAGGGTGTGGTGCTCACCATGCACGACGCGCGCACGTCGCTCTCGCGGGAAGTCGCGGAGAACGTCCGCGCCTTCTTCGGTCCGAAGGTTTACGAGTCGGTGATCCCGCGGAACACGCGGGTCGCGGAAGCGCCGTCGCATGGCAAGCCGATCTTGCTCTACGACTACGACTGCGCGGGGAGCCAAGCCTATATCCGCCTGGCCACTGAACTCATCGAACGCGAGCGCCAGACGAAGGCGGCTTGAGTTTACATACCTTGTGTATCTGCGTTTGAGATGCCGCATACGCCCATCAAGAGGTGAAGACAGCTATGAACGTGCCCCTGCAGAAGAGCCGGCTTGGACGAGGACTGGCGTCGCTGATCGGTGATACGCCGACCATCGCCCCGCGCGGCGCGGCGGAGGGCGAGCAGCGCATCGTGGGGACGGATCAACTGCGCGGCGGACGGTTCAATCCGCGCAAGGATTTCCGCGAGGACGAACTGGCCGAATTGGCCGAGTCCATCCGGTCCAAGGGACTGGTGCAGCCGATCATCGTGCGGCCGGATCCGGATTCAGAAGGCATGCTCGAGATCGTCGCCGGCGAGCGCCGCTGGCGCGCCGCGCAGCGAGCTGGTCTGCATACGGTGCCCGTTATCGTGCGCCAGCTGGACGACAAGGAAGTCCTCGAACTTGCGATCATCGAGAACGTCCAGCGCGCCGATCTCAACGCCATCGAGGAAGCGGGCGGCTATCGCGATCTCATCGAGCGCTTCGGATACAGCCAGGAGCAAGTTTCGGAAATCATCGGCAAGAGCCGCAGCCACGTGACGAATACGCTGAGGCTATTGAAGCTGCCGGAAACGGTGCAGGCGATGCTGCAGGCTGGCGCACTGACGGCGGGCCATGCGCGGGCGCTGGTGGGGCGCAATGATGCGGAAGCCCTGGCACAGCGGATTGTCGACGAGAGCCTGAATGTCCGTGAGGTGGAGGCCCTGGTACAGGCGGGACCGATCGGCGAGGCAGGTTCAGGTCCGCGGAAGGTGCGCGACAAGGATCCCGACACGCGGGCGTTCGAGAAGGAACTGACGGAAGCCCTCGGCCTGCGGGTTGAGATCAAGCGCGGGTCCGGCGAGAGCGGTGTTCTCAGCATCAAATTCGGCAATTTCGACCAGCTCGACTACATTCGTATGCGCCTGACGGGAATGACCGGCGGCTGATCCCATTCAAGCGGGATTTGCCACGTCACGGCGTGCCGCTTGACGCGGGCGGCCGTTCCAGGCAATCGCGGAGACGCGCCCGAACCGGGACGCGGATCGGGTGGCTCAGCGGGAATGCTCATGGCTGATGACGTATTGACAGAGCTGGCGGCGACGATCCGCGCGCGCCGCGCTGCGACCGCCGAAGCGTCCTACACCCGCCAGCTTCTGGATGGCGGGGCCGAAAAGTGCGCGCGCAAGCTCGGCGAAGAAGCGGTCGAGACAGTGATTGCTGGCGTCTCGCAGGACGAGACCGCGCTGAAGGGCGAGGCCGCCGATCTGCTGTTCCACCTTCTGGTGCTGCTGGAAGTGCGTGGTGTGCAGCTGTCCGACGTGCTCCAGGAACTGGCCTCGCGGCGAGGGCTGTCTGGGCATGCTGAAAAGGCGCGGAGGCCCAAGACGTCGTAATGGGACAGGCCCGTGTAAAGCGTAGAAAGGCCGCGAAGCGACCACCGCCAAACGCCGTCAAAGCAAGGCGGAGGCCGGCGGCTGCCGCACCGGCGGCAAGCGGCGATCTTGATTTTTCTCCCTACAGGATCTTCAGCCGCAGCGACTGGGCGCGCTTGCGCGCCGATACGCCCATGACCCTCAAGCCCAACGAGCTGGAGCAGTTGTCGGGCATCATCGAAGAGTTGTCGGTCGATGAGGTTGAAGAAATCTACCTGCCGTTGTCGCGCCTGTTGAACTTGTATGTCGCCGCGCTTCAGAAGCTGCACTCGGTCAGTTCGACCTTCCTTGGCAATTCAGACAACAAGGTGCCTTTTATCATCGGCGTCGCCGGCTCGGTGGCTGTCGGAAAGAGCACCACGGCCCGCGTCTTGCGCGCACTCTTGGCCCGCTGGCCAGACCATCCGCGCGTGGATCTCATCACGACGGACGGTTTTCTATATCCCAACGACGAATTGGAAGCCCGCGATCTGATGAACCGGAAGGGGTTTCCGGAGACCTTCGATACCGCGCGCCTTCTGCAATTTCTCGCCGACGTCAAATCCGGCAAGGACGAGGTCATCGCACCGGTTTATTCGCATTTCCATTACGACATCCTGCACGGTCAGAAGCATGTCGTGGAACGGCCGGATATTCTCATCGTGGAAGGTCTCAATGTCCTCCAGCCTGGCCGGTTGCCCAAGGATGGCGCCGGAATTCCGTTCGTTTCGGACTTTTTTGACTTCTCGATCTATCTCGATGCGGACGCCGACGTGATCCAGGAGTGGTATCTGGAGCGCTTCATGCGTCTCCGGTCGACCGCCTTTCGCGACCCCGGCGCCTACTTCCACAAGTACGCCGGCATGACCCCCGACATCGCCCGCGCCCGGGCGTTGGAGCTGTGGTCGAACATCAATCTCAAGAACCTGGAAGAAAACATCCTGCCCACGCGTCAGCGGGCGCGCCTGATCCTGCGCAAGACCGCCGATCACCGGGTCGAATCCGTGTCACTGCGGAAGCTGTGACCCTGCAGCTTTGCCGAGCGCGCCCGAACAAAAAAAGGGCCGCTTGGGGAGCGGCCATTTGAGTGTTTGGAGTGGATTGAGTTGTCTGATCGGGACCTAGGGTCGCGAACTCCTGGGTGCCGGAGGCTCGGCGACCATGGTCGCCGCAACGAGACGCATGAACTCCTGACCGCGGACGTAGCAGGCCAGTGGTGAGCCATCTAACGCTAACGACATGGTCTTGAACTGCAGTTGGATGGCGACCTGCGCCGCCGATACGCTGGCGGCAAACAGGGCAGACAGCATATCGGGTCGGGCCGATTGCGCCCGAAGCGCCGGGTGGGCGTCGGGTGCGGGCTCTGCCGATTGCTTCTGTTCGGATTTGCGAGCACGGGCTGTGCGGGGTTCGCGGCTCACGGGCAACTCGCGGCGGACCGCATTTGAGGTCACGCGCAAGGCTGATACCGTCGCGGGCGCGGACCGGGCAATTGCAGGGGCTGCGGCTTCCAAGGGAGCGGCAGAAAGGTTGTATTTGTCTCTCAGACGCCGAATTACTGAGGCGTCCGTAATTCCAAGAGACTTTATAGCCGTCGTCGGTTTCATGCCGGGATTGGCGGCAATGAGATCGGCGATGGCGGCAATGCGCGCTGCATCGTTGAGGCCGGAACCTTTCGGCCGTCCGCGCGAGGCGTTCTTGCGGGCCATACGTTTTGAAACCTTTTTCGACGTGTGATTCGAAACAGGCCAAGCATGATGTAATTCGGGTGGAATTTCAGGGATAAAAAATAGCAACATATAAAGAAACGCCGGGAACTGGCTGTTTCTGTTGCGATTTTACACCTCCGCATTGTATATCAGGCGAACAAACACAGTCCTTTTTATCTGCAACGGATGATATGAGCCGGAGTTTTTGCAATTGCGAATAGTTCGTCCGCGGTTCGGAATTGAGTTTGATCAGACAATCAATCCGCGGTCGCGCGCCAATTCGGCAAGGTTCGCTTCGGGTCGCGCGCCGACGTGCGAAATGATTTCGGCTGCGGCCAGGCTTCCCAGGCGGCCTGCGACGGGCAGATCGAGATTGGCGGTATATCCAAAAAGGAAACCGGCGGCATAAAGATCACCCGCGCCGGTGGTGTCGACGATGTCCGGAACGGCCTCGGGGGAGATCTCATGCGCGGCGTCGGCGTGCAGGATGAGCGAGCCCTTGCCACTACGGGTGAGCACGGCGAGGGGCGTATCGGCGGCAGCGCGGCGGGCGGCCTCATCGAAGTCGGCCGTCTCATAAAGCGAAGTGATTTCGCTCTCGTTGGCGAACAGGATCCCGACGCCGGAACGGATGAGTTGGAGGAACTCGGCCCGGTGGCGATCGACACAGAAGCTGTCGGATAGGGTCAGCGCGACCTTGCGGCCGGCGCGGTTGGCGATGTCGACAGCCTGTCGGAATGCGGCCTTGGCCTGCGGCTGGTCGAAAAGATAGCCTTCCAGGTAGACAACGCCTGATGCTGCGATGATTTCGGGATCGACTTCGCCGTGGTCGAGATTGGTGCTGACGCCGAGGTAGGTGTTCATGGTGCGCTCGCCGTCGGGCGTGACGAGAATGAGCGAGCGCGACGTGGGAATATCGCCGTTTGCGGCTGCCGTTTCGAATTTCACACCGGCGGCGGAAATATCGTGGCGGAAGATGCGGCCGAATTCGTCTGAGGCGACCTTGCCGATGAACGCGGCCCGGCCGCCGAATGAGGCGAGCCCGACCATCGTATTGGCGGCTGACCCGCCGGAAATTTCGATGGCCGGTCCCATCTCGCCGTAGAGCGTCTGGACCATCGCGGCATCGACGAGGCGCATCTGCCCCTTCACCGCATCATGGCGCGCCAGAAAGGCTTCGTCGCAGCGGCCGATGATGTCGACGATGGCGTTGCCGATGGCGACAACGTCGTGGCGGTTGGCGGTCATGATTTTTCTCCTCTTGCGACGCGGCGGACTATAGGGGGGGCACCCCGGCGTGCAAGGTGCAAAGGGAAGCGGGAGATCACCTAGGCGCGTGCGAGGCGGGCCAAGGTCAGCACCAGGCGTTCGGCCAGGGCATCTTCCAGATTGCCGGCCGTTCGCGCCGTGCGGGCGGCGACGGCGATGCCCGCCAGCGCCGTTTCAAGCACCGGTGTCCGCCAGGCACGGCATTGCGCGGCCAGCACGTCCTTCTGCTTGAAGTGGATTGGCGGTTTGATGTCGGAGATGGCCGCATCCACCGGGCGGCCCGCATCGACGGCTGTGCGGATGCGATGCAGGCGCGTGAAATGGCGTTGGGTTGCGAGAATGATGCCTTGCGCGCTTTCGCCGGCGGCCAGCGCGCGGGCGAGTTCCGCGACCGCTTTTTCGCTGTTTCCGAGCGCTGCCGCCTGAACCACGCGGTCCATGGTGAGTTCGGCCGCATCGCCGACGATGGCTTCGACGTCGTCGTCATCGATCTGGCCCTTGCCGCTGGCGTAGAGGGCAAGTTTCTCGATTTCACCGCGTGAGAGCACACGGTCGGCGCCGAGGCGTGCGAGCAGCAATTGCCGCGCGGAGGCTGAGATCTGCAGGCCGTTCTTTTGCAGGACGTCGCGAATTACGCCGTCCAGATCCTGGGCATCGTCGCCGTAGCAGGCAATCGCCGCGGCGGTGGCGGACTTTTCGAACAACTGCCGCAGCTTGTCGTCGGCTTTCAAGTTGCCGGCTTCGACCACCAGCGTAGCGGCGGGCGATTTCTCAGCCACCAGCGGTGCGAGGGTCAGCGTCGTGACGCGCCGGCTGGTGTTGATGCGGACGACCTTGCGCCCGCCGAACATGGGCATCGTCAGCAGTTCGACAGAGAGGCGGTCGGGATCGTTCTCCAGATCGAGGTCGTCGAGTCGGATGATTTCGCCAGGCGGTGTTTCGCGGTCAGAGAGCAGGCGCGTCAGACCGACGGCCCGCTCGCTGACGAGGCCGGGATCGGTGCCATACAGCAGAAATGCTGTGTGCTTTTGATCGGGGGCTTTGAGGAAGGACGCGGCTTGGTGCGCCTTGACGGCTACCATCGGCCGGATCAGGCCGTTGACGATAGGTAGGCGGAGACGCGGGTGCGCAGCTCTTCGCCAACCGTCTTGGCGGCGCGGTCTTCCGCTTCCCGGCGTGCCCGGACGTTCGAATAGATCGACGTGAAGCGTTCAAATCCGGCGCGGGCGAAGCTGGTGCCTTCCATCACGACTTGGCTGTCCGCAATCCGAACCAGCTTGAACTTGGCGTCGAGATTGTAGACCTGACCACGTGCGTCACCGGTAATTTGCACGAGTGTCGACGATACGGATTCGCGAATGACGATATCGAGGCGATAGACGGGCTGGGCCGCGGCGCCGCCACCTGTCGACTGGTAAATGAATTCGTTGCGTAGCTGCTGGCCGACCCGGCCGGGAATGGTGGCGATATCCACCTGTGCCAGCTTCTCGTTGGCGGCCAAGCCACCGATGCTGGAGGACCCGTACATGGGCCGGAAGCCCGCGTCACCACAGGCCGTCAAGGTCAGTCCGAGAAGTGCGGCCGCAAGAACGCGGCCGGCGCGGCGAGCGGGTTTGCACCCCTGCCGCGCGGTGATGTTATGCAGGTCGTTGCGACGAGTTCCTGACATACGCGCCTCAGGCAACGATATTTACAATCCTCTGCGGCACGACGATGACCTTGCGGGCCGGCCGTCCCTCGAGGGCTTTAACGACGGGATCAAGCGCAAGCGCCGCTGCCTCGACGTCCTTGTCGGACGCCGTGCGCGCGACTGTGATCTCCCCACGCCGCTTTCCATTGACCTGTACGGCAATGGTCACGCGATCGTCAACGAGCAACGCCGGATCGGCATCCGGCCAGGGTTCTTTGGCCAGCAAGGTGTTGTATCCGAGCCGCGCCCAGCACTCCTCGGCCAGATGCGGCATCATCGGCGCGATCATCTTGAGAAGAACTTCGATACTTTCGCGCAGAGCCCAATCGAGATCTTGGCCCGACTTGCCGAGCGCCGACGAAATCGTGTTGGTGAACTCATAAATCTGGGCGACCGCGACGTTAAACCTTAGCGCCTCGATATTGCGGCCGACGGCATCCAGCGCCTTGTGCGCGGCCCGGCGGACTTCCATCGCGGGGTCGCCAAAGGTTCCGGGCGCCGGAGTGCCGGGCGCGGGGGCCCGTTCGGCCACGTCGTGGACGAGACGCCAGATTCGCTGGATGAAGCGACCCGCGCCCTGGACGCCGGCTTCGGTCCAGATGACATCGCGTTCCGGCGGACTGTCGGACAACATGAACCAGCGGGCGCAATCGGCCCCCCAGTGTTGGATGATGTCGTCGGGATCGACGAGGTTCTTCTTCGACTTCGACATCTTCTCGATGGAGCCGATCACGGCGGGCTTGCCGGTGGCGATTTCGGTCGCCCGGCGGGTCTCGCCGTCGCCCTCGAGGGCCACTTCGGTGGGCAGCAGCCAGCTGCCCGTATCGGATTTGTAGGTCTCGTGCGTGACCATGCCCTGCGTGAAGAGCGCTGCGAAGGGCTCCCGCACCGTGGCCGGGGCCGCGCCTGCAGCACCCATGGCCCGCCAGAAGAAGCGCGAGTAGAGCAGGTGCAGAATCGCGTGCTCGATGCCGCCGATGTATTGATCGACAGGCAGCCAGTAGTTCGCGGCCTGGGAGTCGACGGGCGTCGTTGCATCAGGTGCCGTAAAGCGGGCGAAGTACCAGGAACTGTCGACGAAGGTGTCCATGGTGTCGGTTTCGCGCCGGGCTGGCTTGCCGCAGGACGGGCAATCGACGTGCTTCCAGGTCGGGTGGCGGTCGAGCGGATTGCCGGGCTTGTCGAAGGTGGCGTCCTCCGGCAGCTCGCACCGGCAGATCCTTGTCCGGGACCGGCACCACGCCGCACGTCTCGCAATGGATGATCGGGATCGGGCAGCCCCAATAGCGCTGCCGCGAGATGCCCCAGTCCTTGAGGCGGAATTTTACCTGACGGGCGCCGACGGGCGCGCCGGCCAGCGCCTCTGCCTCGAGTCGGTCGGCAACCTTCGCAAAAGCGGCCTGAGGTGACAGACCGTCGAGGAAGCGGGAATTGATCATGGTGCCGTCGCCGTCGACGGCTGTGTCGCCAATCTCGAACGTGGCAGCATCGGCGCCGGTGGGCAGTACGACAGGAACGACAGAAAGCCCATATTTGCGGGCGAAATCGAGGTCGCGCTGATCGCCGGACGGGCAGCCGAAGATGGCGCCGGTGCCGTAGTCCATCAGCACGAAGTTGGCGACCCACACCGGTACGAGCCAATCGGGATCGAGCGGATGGCGGACCGTCAGGCCGGTATCGAAACCTAATTTTTCTCCCTTTTCGATCTCGATCGACGGACGTGCCGCGGCGGCGGCATTCGTCGGCGAAGACGGCGAGATCGGAATTTTTCTCGCCAAGTGCGCGGGCGAGCGGATGGTCGGGCGCGATGGCCACGAACGACGCGCCAAACAGCGTATCGGGCCGTGTCGTGAAGACTTCGATTTCCGAATGACCCTTGGGTGCTGTCTTCGGATCGAGGGCCCAGCGGATCGACATGCCTTCAGACCGGCCGATCCAGTTGGCCTGCATGAGGCGCACTTTCTCCGGCCACTTCTCAAGGTTGCCGAGGGCCTGGAGAAGGTCGTCCGCGAAGGCGGAGATTTTGAAATACCAGACCTGCATCTCGCGCTGTTCGACTTCAGCGCCGGAGCGCCAGCCGCGGCCGTCGATGACCTGCTCGTTGGCGAGCACGGTCTGATCGACCGGGTCCCAGTTGACCTTGCCCGGTCCGCGATAGGCGAGTCCCTTGTCGAGGAGCTTTAGGAAGATCGCCTGCTGGTGGCGGTAGTAGTCGACATGGCAGGTTGCGATCTCGCGCGACCAGTCGAGCGACAGGCCCATGGACTTGAGCTGCGCCTTCATGGCGTCGATGTTGGCGTAGGTCCATTTGGCCGGATGGGATTTGCGTTCCAGCGCGGCGTTTTCCGCCGGCATGCCGAAGGCGTCCCAGCCCATGGGATGCAGGACGTTAAACCCCTTGGCGCGCTTGTAGCGGGCGAACACGTCGCCCATGGCGTAGTTGCGCACGTGGCCCATGTGGATGCGGCCCGACGGATAGGGGAACATCTCCAGCACGTAGCATTTGGGCGCGGAGGTCTCGTTGCGGGCTTTGAAGATCTGGGCCTCGTCCCAGGCCGTTTGCCAGTGGGGCTCACGGTCGGGGGCATTGTAGCGTTCGGTGGCCATCGGTCAGTACGTGTCCCGGCGGGCTGGAGGCGAAAAAGGGGTGGTTAAGTCGCGCGGTACAGAGCCTGAAAGGGCGCAGGGGGTCAAGGCGGCATGGGAGGCGCGCGAGGCGGTGCGTCTGGGCCGCCGGTCATCATGTTCGAAAATACAGACAAATTGCGTATGACCACGCGCTCATGTGCGCGCATCGAACACGAGACGCTTGTCATGTGCAAAAAAGACTAGATTTTGAACATGAGAGCCGTATCATGTTCGAGGACTACACATGAGTCGCCCATCATGCGCAAAATCAAGGCATAATCGAACATCAGAGATGGCCAAATCACCCGCAAGCAAATCGCGCCCGGCCCACAAGCCCCAGCGCATCAAGCACGATCCGGCGCGGCCCTACAATGATTTGCCCCGGTTGCCACCGGCGGCCGATCTGGAAACCCGCGATATTCTCAAACGCTGCGTGGGCGCACACCGGGAGCTCGCCGAATTGCGCCTCGCCGGCCATCTTCTGCCCGATGACAGCGTGCTCATCACGGCGATCCCGACGCTCGAGGCGCGCGCCAGCTCTGAAATCGAAAATATCGTCACCACCAACGACTCGCTCTTCCGCGAAGCGAGCCTGGGTGGTGGCGACCGCGGCACGATCGATCCGGCAGCCAAGGAAGCCTTGCGTTATCGCGGCGCTCTGCATCGCGGGTTCGAGACGCTGGCCCAGCGTCCCATCACCACCCGGCTCGCCACCGACATCTGCCGCATGGTGACAGGCACCGACCTCGACGTGCGCGCCACGCCCGGCACGGCATTGAAGAACGTGCTCACCGGCGAGACGATCTACACGCCGCCCGAGGGTGCCGAAGTCATCCGCGCCATGCTCGCGGACTGGGAGCGCTACATCAATGACGAGAGCGACATTGATCCGCTGATCCGCATGGCGGTCCAGCATTATCAATTCGAAGCCATCCATCCGTTCGGCGATGGCAACGGCCGCACCGGGCGCATTCTCAATTTGCTGTTCCTGGTGCAGGCCGGACTCCTGGAGCGTCCGACGCTCTATCTCAGCCGCTACATCCTGCGCACGCGGGCCAGCTATTATGCCAATCTTTCACACGTCACCCGCAACGGCGGCTGGCAGGATTGGGTCCTCTACCTGCTGACGGGCGTGGAAGAAACAGCGCGCTGGACCAATCAAAAGGTGCGTGCGGTGCGCGCGCTCATGGAAGAGACGGCGCGTCATATCCGCGAGGAAAAGCCGCGGCTTTACTCGCACGAACTGGTGCAATTGGTGTTCTCACAGCCCTATTGCCGGATCGAGAACGCGACCGAACTGGGTCTTGGCAACCGCGTCACGGTCGCGGGCTACTTCAAGCAGCTGGCGGCCATGGGCATCCTGGTTGAAGAGCGGGCGTGGCGCGACAAGGTCTTCATCAACCGCAAGTATCTCGATCTGCTGTCGAGCGATGAGCACGTGTTTGCGCCGTATGCCAATCCGGACAAACCAGCCGCCAAGCCTCGGACCAAACCCAAGGAGACGTCGCGTGGTTGAAGCAAATGATCATGCAAGCGTGGCAGCGCTCCAGGCAATCCGGGAGCGCATGGCACAGACCGCACGGGCCGTGGGCCGCGATCCTGGTTCGGTCGAATTGGTGGCGGTCTCTAAGACCTACGATGCGGCGCACATTCAGCCGGTGATTGAGGCCGGGCAGCACATCTTCGGCGAAAATCGCGTGCAGGAGGCCAAGGCCAAGTGGCCGCCGATCCGCCTGCATCATCCCGATCTCAAGCTGCATCTCATCGGTCCGCTGCAGTCCAACAAGACGAAGGAGGCCGTCGAGCTGTTCGATGCCATCCACACCATCGACCGGACCAAGATTGCTGAAGCCGTCGCGAAGGAGATGCATGCGCAGGGCCGCACATTGCAGCTGTTCGTACAGGTCAATACGGGAGAAGAGCCTCAAAAGGCCGGGATCGGCCCGCGCGACACGCACGCCTTCGTGCGCCATTGCCGCGAGGCCCTGAAACTCGAGATTGCCGGCCTGATGTGCATTCCGCCCGTGGACGAGGAGCCCGCCCTGCACTTCGCTCTTCTGGGGCAGCTTGCAACCTTGTCGGGACTGACCGGCCTCAGCATGGGGATGAGTGACGATTTCGAGACAGCGATCGCGCTCGGAGCCACCCATGTGCGTGTGGGCTCGGCGATTTTTGGCAGCCGGCCACCTATCAATCCCAAGGTTTCCCACAGCTAATCCACGCTTTGGCCGCGCGTTGTTCCCAAGCCGATGAAGGCCGGATGGTATTTTTCGGGCGAGCACATGATTCGCCCGCCGCCGCGGGCGTGGAACCGGATTGGGAACGAACATGACCGCACAGGCGCTCAGGACCACCGACGCTGGAGCCGCCCAGGCCGCTCAAGATGCCGCGCGCGAGGAGCTGGCCGAGCGATCCGCGAGCAAGAAATCGGGTAAGACGCCCAAGGCCGTCAAGGACGGCTGGCACCGCTTCGTCGTCGACGTGTGGATCACGAACTTCAACAGCATCGAATTCGGCATCTACAAGCGCCAGCGCAATCGCGCCAAGTCGCGGCAGTTCACCGCCGACATGGATATTTATGCCGAGGTCATCGAGGACGGGAAGCGGACCGGGCTGATCGGCTACCGCGAGGACCTGTGGACCGAGAAGACCGGCATGGACAAGCGCCTTGTCTTCAAGCTGTTCAACGAGTCCGTCAACTGGCGCGCAACGATGGACCTGATGGTCGGCCGCAGCCTGCAGAACACCATCGGCGCGCGCGGACTGCCCGTCACCGCGTATTCGATCAACACCGACGACGACAACTTTCTTATTTACCTGGAGCGGTCCGCCAACAAGTGGCCGTTCCTGCCGGAGAACTTTTCGTTCTTCCTGATGAACGACAACCAGCCGGAGTTCTACCGGCTGCGCCGCGACCTCATCAATCTGGCGGGCGACTACAAGCTCTACGATCAGAACGGCAATATCGTTGGCGAAATCGACGGCAAGGTCTTCTCGCTGGGCGGCAAGTGGTACGGCAAGGTCAAGGAAGGCCATGCTGACCGTCGCCTGCTGACCGTCATGAAGCTGTTTGCGGGAATGATGGTCTTCAACGGCGACAGCCGCCGGCACATGAAGCAGCTGTATCGCGACGTGCGAGCCGGCAAGATCAAGCCGAAGATCGAGCGCCAGGAAGCGGATCTGTATATGAACCCGCGCCGCGTCCGTTGATGCGCCCTTCATTTTCGTACGCCTGCCAGTGAGGCAGGCATATGCACAAAAATTATGCCGGTCACAGGGCGCTGTGGCCGGCATTTCTTTTGTTTGTATCTGTTTTTATTGGGTGAATATGACGGTCGGCCGAATGGCACAGTTCTTGGACACTTCGCTTCCCGCCGAGGCAGAACGGGCAAAACAGCGCCGTTCTGCATAAAAAAACATCAACGGTGGGGTTTGGGGAATGGAACAACTTCAGCAGGGATCGGACGTCTTTTTTCTTCTGATCGGGGCGATCCTCGTTTTTGCCATGCACGGCGGCTTCGCGTTTCTCGAAGTCGGCACGGTGCGCCATAAGAATCAGGTCAACGCGCTCGTCAAAATCCTGGTCGATTTCGCGATCTCGACGGTGACGTATTTCTTCATCGGGTACTGGGTCGCCTATGGCGTGACGTTCTTTGGCTCCGCGGCGGATATCGCGGGTGGAGCGGAAGGCTTCGGCCCGCAGGGCGTTTCGCTCGTCAAATTCTTCTTCCTGTGTACGTTCGCCGCTGCCATTCCCGCCATCGTGTCGGGCGGCATCGCCGAACGGGCCCGGTTCGTGCCCCAGTGCCTCGCCACGGCGGTCATCGTCGGCATCGCGTACCCGCTGCTTGAGGGGACGGTCTGGAATCGCAACTTCGGTTTCCAGGACGGTCTCTTCAAGGAGATGCTGGGAGCGGACTTCCACGACTTTGCGGGGTCGATCGTCGTGCACGCGTTCGGCGGCTGGTTGGGGCTCGGGGCCGTACTGCTGCTGGGTGCGCGCATGGGTCGTTACGACAAGGGCCGTTCCATCGGCATTCCGCCGTCGTCTATTCCGTGGCTCGCCATGGGATCGTGGATGTTGTGCGTCGGCTGGTTCGGGTTCAACGTCATGAGCGCCCAGACGCTGACGGGAATCTCCGGACTTGTAGCCATGAACTCGCTGATGGCCATGTGCGGCGGCATTCTCGCCGCACTTGTCGCAGGCCGCTCCGATCCGGGCTTCGTGCACAACGGAGCCCTGGCCGGACTCGTCGCCGTGTGTGCGGGCTCGGACCTGATGCATCCGGTGGGCGCCCTCGCGACGGGGGCCGTGGCTGGCGCATTGTTCGTCGTGATGTTCCAGGCCGCGACGAACAAGTGGCAGATCGACGACGTGCTGGGCGTTTGGCCA
Source organism: uncultured Alphaproteobacteria bacterium (assembly GCA_963786675.1). Taxonomy (GTDB): domain Bacteria; phylum Pseudomonadota; class Alphaproteobacteria; order Rhizobiales; family Hyphomicrobiaceae; genus JAGVSR01. Next base: position 191,868 of record CAWAZY010000006.1, read on the forward strand.
CTGCATGGCCTGTGCGGACTGTGGGGCGGCATCGCCTGCGGAATCTTCGGCCTTGAGGCCTTCGGCGGCTTGGGCGGCGTGACGTTTGCTTCCCAGCTCGTCGGGTCGATCGGCGGCGCGGCGTTTGGCTTCATCGCGGGTCTTGCGGTCTACGGCTTGCTCAAAATGTCGATGGGCATTCGCCTGACCCCTGACGAGGAGCGGCTGGGGGCCGATCTGTCCATTCACAAGATCAGCGCCAACCCGGAAGAAGACGTGCGCATGGGCCGCGTTTAAGGCGAGCTACTCACAAACACCAAGCCCGGCGGTTCCATGTGGAGCCGCCGGGCTTTGTTTGATGCGCTGGCGCGATTGGCGTCAGGTGATGGACGGGCCTCTCAGCGGCGCGCGTACTTCTTTTTGGAATTCTTGTACTTTCTGCGGTCGGCGCGCGTGACTTCGCCATCGGCAACCAAAGCGCCGATGCAGGGCTTCGACAAGCGGGAGCCGACAGCGCGCATGCATTTGCGGACGGCCGGCGTGCCGACCGGGTGCATGCTGCAGTGGGCGAAGTAGTCGTTGGCGCAAGCGCGTTTGACTTTTTGGCTGACATCCTTGGCGGATGCGGGCGCTGACGCGGCAAGCGCGGTGAACGCCAAGATCGCAAGGCTTGCAACCCAGACGCATGCGGAAGTCGGGCAGGTCTTCACGCGTGTTCCCCTCTCGAAGCACGCCGCTTCCAGCGTGCGGTTCAATTGTTGATGGACGACCACCGGACGCTGCGGTGGGACTGATTTTTGGCGGAACGGGATGAGCGGCACTTCCGCATGTGGACGCTGTGCTTGCAAAAGGATAAGCGATTCGGTGCGTTACCCGGGACGGGAGTTTGAACTTCGATGACGAAAATCGATCAGCGTGCCGCAGGCGCGACGGGATCCATCCGCGGCATGCGCGCGCTGAGCGATGGCACGGTTCAGTCGCCGTTCTCCCAACTGCGCCGTTTGCTCGAGGGCATCGCACCCGGGCATCCGGATGTTATTGAGCTGACGATCGGCGAGCCGCGCGAAGCGATGCCGGCGTTCATCGCCGGAAAAATCGCCGAAGCGCATGCGGATTTCGGCAAGTATCCGCCGATCAAGGGCTCCAACGAACTGCGCGCGGCCATCGCTGGATGGATGTCACGCCGCTACGGCATTGCCGGTGGTGTCGATCCGGAGCGCGAGATCCTCGTCCTCAATGGATCGCGCGAAGGCTTGACGTTTGCGTGTCCCGTCGCGGTCGGACGCCGTCCGGATATCGCGCAACCGGCCATCCTGATGTGCAACCCGTACTATTCAGCCTATGTCGCGGGGGCGCTGGCGTGCGGTGCGGAAGCCGTCTTTCTCAGTGCGACGGCTGGAACGGGCTTCCTGCCCGACCTCGACGCGCTGGCGGCTGATACGGCGCTGCTGGCGCGGACCGTCGCGCTTTTCATTTGCTCGCCGTCGAACCCGCAAGGCGCCGTGGCGGACCGGTCCTATATCAGTAAAGCACTGGGCCTGGCACGCGCCCACGATTTCATGCTGTACCTGGATGAGTGCTATTCGGAGATCTACACGGGTGCCGCGCCTCCGGGTGGTCTGGAGGTGGCCGCGGCTGCGCCGGAGCGTTTTCAGAACATCGTGGTGTTCAATTCGCTCTCCAAGCGTTCCAATCTGCCAGGGCTGAGGTCGGGGTTCTGCGCCGGGGACGCGCAGTTCCTGGAGGCCTACGGCGAATTCCGCAACATGTGCGCCCCCCAGGTGGCCGGGCCGATCCAGCATGCCTCGGCGGCGGCGTGGTCGGACGATGCCCATGTCGAGGCGGCCCGCACGGTCTACCGGCAGAAGTTCGAGCTGGCGGATGCCTTCCTGGGCGACCGGTTCGGCTACCGCCGCCCGGCTGGCGGGTTCTGCCTATGGCTCGATATGAGCCAGATGGGCGGCGGCGCCAACGCCACGGTAACCTTATGGAAATCCATCGGCGTCAAGGTGATCCCTGGTGCTTTCCTGGCGCAGCCGGGGCAGGACGGGAGCAATCCGGGCGAAAATTACGTCCGAGTGGCTCTGGTCCAGCCGCCGGCCCTTGTCCAGGAGGCGCTCGAACGGGTCGTTCAAGTATTTGCGTAAGAGACGTTCGCGCCAATGTCCGCCGGTTTCCGGGATGAAAGATATGACGCCTTGCTGCCTGAGCGCGTGGAAGCACGCCTGCTCGGTCTCGGCGCGCGTATGGGCGGGCTGGTGCTGCTCGCCGTCACCGGCTTCATTTGGCTGAGCCTGCTGACCTGGTCGGTCAACGATCCAAGCCTCACCCACACCCCCGGGTCCGATGCCGGCAATGCCGCGGGTCCGTTGGGCGCCATTGTTTCCGATCTCCTGTTGCAGCTCATGGGGCTCGGCGCCGTCGTCGGCCTACTGGCCCCCATGGCATGGGGCCTGGAACTCCTGGCCGCCGAGCGCGTCAACCAGTTCCGCACCAAGGCGATTTATTATCCCCTCTCCATCCTCGTGTTCGCAGGCGGCCTCTCCATGCTGCCGGTCGTGTCCGGCTGGCCGCTCCACCATGCCATGGGCGGTATGCTTGGCGATCTGGTCGGTGAAGTGGCGCGGTCGTTGACTGGCACGCTCATCGGTCCCGATTTGGCCACCCTCATCAGCGGCATCGGCCTCATCGGCGCGGGTTTTATCGCAGCCGCGCACAGCATTGGTTCGGATCCTTCCTCGTGGCGATCGACAGCGGGCGCGCGCCTGCGCTGGGGTAAATCCACCGGCCAATGGCACCAGAATTTGAAAGCCGAAGCGGTGCGCCTCGCGACCTCGGGCCGCGCGGCCGCCACCGGCATGGCTCCAACTCTCGACGGACGTGACAGCGCCAGCCCCGCTGCTCCCGCAGCTTGGCACGGGGCGGCAGCGGACGATGACGCCGATTGGGACGAGACGGATGACGCCAGCGATCCCGAAGTCCCGCGCCAGCCAGGTCTGTGGGCGCGGCTGATGGCGCGCCGCGGCGGTCGTGACGACGGGCCCGAGGACTTGCAAGATTACGCGCCGGACGACCACGCTCCCAGGGGTCCCACCGTCGACGTGGAACAAAGCATCCCGGCGCAGTTTGCGTCGTCGTTCGACCATCTGGATACGTTGCGGCCCGGGTCGCGCGATACCGATGAACCTGAATTCGAAAGCGGGCCATCGAGCCGGGCGATCGCCGTCCGCTTTGCCCCCTTCGGAGCGAACCGTCAAAGCCCCCGCGATCTGGCCGCGCCGCTGCCGGAACCCGAGCCGGCTCTGGCGCCGCAACGTCCGGCCGTCCGTCCATCTGCCGCCGCCCGAGTCGCTGCCCTCATCCGGCCGCCGCTGTCGCTGTTGCGGAAGCCAGCGCAGCAGCGGACACCGCCGGACGTGTCGCAGGCCGCGCTGCGGGCCACCAGTCAGCAGCTGCAGGACGTGCTTGCCGACTACGGCGTCAAAGGCGAGATGCGCGACGTCAAGCCCGGTCCCGTCGTGACGCTGTATGAGTTTGAGCCCGTGCGCGGCACTAAGTCGGCGCGTGTGATCGCCTTGGCCGATGACGTCGCGCGTTCGATGAGCGTGCTCAGTGTTCGTGCCGCCGTGGTGCCGGGCCGCAATGCCATTGGTCTGGAACTGCCCAACGCCAAACGCGAGCCGGTGCTTCTGCGCGAGATGCTGGATTCGGAAAGTTTCCGGCAGTCGAAGGCTATTCTGCCCATGGCGCTCGGCAAATCGATCGGCGGCGAACCGATCATCGCCGATCTCGCCCGCATGCCGCATCTGCTCGTCGCTGGAACCACAGGTTCGGGCAAATCCGTCGGCGTCAACGCGATGATCCTGTCGCTGCTCTACCGGCATACGCCGGACGAGTGCCGCTTCATCATGATCGATCCCAAAATGCTGGAACTGTCGGTCTACAACGGCATTCCGCATCTTCTGACCCCCGTCGTGACCGACCCGCACAAGGCGGTTGCCGCACTCGGCTGGGCGGTGACGGAAATGGAAGAGCGCTACAAGCGCATGGCGGCTCTGTCGGTGCGCAATATCGAGGCTTTCAATCAGCGCGCGCGGGCCGCCGCGGAACGTGGCGAGACCCTGGCGCGCACGGTTCAAACGGGCTTTGATCGCACCACGGGACAGCCGCGCTACGAGCGCCAGGAGATCGATGCGCGCCCGATGCCCTACATCGTCGTGGTGGTGGACGAATTTGCCGATCTCATGATTGTGGCCGGTAAGGAAATTGAGCAGGCGGTCCAGCGGCTGGCCCAGATGGCGCGTGCCGCGGGCATCCATCTGATCATGGCCACGCAGCGTCCGTCGGTGGACATCATCACCGGGACGATCAAGGCCAACTTCCCCACCCGGATCAGCTTCAAGGTCACGTCGAAAATCGACAGCCGCACGATCCTGAATGAGCAGGGCGCCGAGCAGCTTCTGGGGCAGGGCGACATGCTCTTCTCCGCGGGCGCCGGTGTCATCACGCGCGTGCACGGTCCGTTCGTGTCGGATGAGGAAGTCGAGGCCGTCTCCCAGTCGCTGCGCAGCCAGGGTGAGCCCGATTACGTCGCCGGTGTTACGGAAACGCCGGATGGCGCGGCTGCTCCCGGGATGGGTGACGCAGGCCGTGGTGGCGGCGAAGATGCGCTCTACGTCAAGGCGCGCGAGATCGTCCTGCGCGATCGCAAGGCGTCGACGAGTTATATCCAGCGGCGGCTCTCCATCGGCTACAACAAGGCCGCCGATCTGATCGAGCGGATGGAGCGCGACGGTCTGATTTCGCCAGCCAACAGCGTCGGCAAGCGCGAGATTCTGGCGCCGGGCGGCTGATCGCCCCGACCGCCTCTGTTGCAGACCCCGGCAAACACGTTAGTAAGAGGCGCGCCGACCGGGGGCTCAGCCCTCAAGTCGTCGTAATGTTCAGACATTCGCTCATCCGGAACTTGAGCGGATGGGACCGCGCTTTGGGGGAATTCGCATGAGATCGGTTGCACTGTCGGCCGCCGGACTGGGTATGGCGCTGACTTTGTCGTGGGCGCTTCCCGTCGTGGCCGAAGACGCCAAGCCGGCGACGCCGCCAGCGGCAGACGCAGCGCCCGCCGCGACCGGAGGCTCCTCCTGGAGCGCCGAGGTCGCGCCGAATAATTCCAAGGGCATCACGCTGGACGAGTCGCAGCTGGCCGTGGTCAAGTCCGTCACTGATTATTTCAATAATCTCAGCACGTTGAAGGGCAGCTTCGTCCAGACGACGTCGGATCAGAAGCGCATGAAGGGCAAGTTCTCACTCATGCGGCCTGGTAAATTCCGCTTCGACTATTCGCTGCCCTCCAAGCAGGTGATCATTTCGGATGGGGAATATCTGGCCATCCAGGACCACGATCTGAACAACGAGGATCGCGTGTCCCTCGATCAGACGCCGTTCCGGCTGCTGCTGCGCAAGGAAGTGGATCTCGTCCGCGACGCCCTGATCATGGAAGTCCAGGAGGCGGAGGACCTTAAGGTTGTGGCTCTGCGCGACAAGAGTCCCGACACGCCCGGCCGCATCAAACTCTACTTGGCGACCAAGCCGGAGCTGGAGTTGAAAGAATGGGTGACCACGGACGCGCAAGGCGTTGAAACACGAGTGGAAATTACAAACGTGACAAAGGGCGAGAAGGTCGACGCCGCGCAGTTCAAGATTCAGGCGGTCACAAACAACCCCCTTCAGCGGCCCTAGCCGGCCAACGGTCGGAGCGTCCCGGCCGAATGACCCGCGTTCAACGCTGTGGCCGATGCGCACCCATGCAAGCGTTGCCCTGGGGATAAGCGGTGCATTATCGATCACATTTTCGTGATCTGTGCTTGGAGCCCCTATTGAAAACCGGCCGTCTGGGCTTAACTAAGGAACAGACAGGCTGCGTCGCCTTTCATCGGTAGCTCCCCCCCGTCTACCCGACGACGCGCCTGAGGCACTGGCTTCCCTCCCAGTGCCGTGCGCGAGAGCGCTCAGCGCCCAACTTCGCCCCCCGGAGTTGGGCGCTTTCCTTTTCTGGACTGACATGGCCGCCGAACGGGGTTTCGCCGCTTAAAATGCCAGCCCGCGCTGCGCCGCGGGACCTTCTGAAGGGGAAATCGGCAAGTATGGGCATCGTGGCCGTCAATGGACCGGCGTGGCTGTGGGGCTCTCGCTCCGGCCTGCAGGGACGGGAACCGGTTCGGAAACGCGCGACAGGGAGCCGTCGATGTCGCGCAGCTCCTCTAGAACAACAGACAAGCGCGCCGTAATCCGCCGCACGAAATGATCGGCCAGGGCGCTGTCTTCGGCCATTTGGCTGTGCACTTCTTCGCGGGCGATGCGCAGCGCGCGCACCGGCCCCCGCGCGATGATGGTCGATGAGGCCCGCGTCTCGATCAGCATGGCCATTTCAGCCAGGATGGCACCGGCAGGAATGGGCTGTGCGGGCTCATTGAGGCCGGGTCCCGAAATCCGTACCGCGTCTCCCGAAACAATGATCACCGCCGCATCCGCGTCCGCGTCTTCGGTCAGGATGACGTCGCCCTGCTTGTAGACGACCCGGTAGGCCCGGCGCGCGATCTCGGTAATCTGCAGCGGCCGCAGACCCTGAAAGATCTCGAGCTGCAACAGCGGCTTTACGAAAGCATCGATGGCCATAGCCAATAATTCCCCGGACCTGCGCGTCGAAAAGGCCCGCAACGCAGGCCCTGGCGCAGACGCTCGGCTGATTCGCCTGAGGGGGTCCAGGGGGCTGTGGATGGCCCTGGGGATAGTCAGTGAGTCATTTATCTGAGCACGGATTGCGCGCCGGTCTTTGGCCCCGTGGCGCACACGCGAGAACTCACGGGACGAGCTTGTACCCGCCGCTTTCAGTAATCAGGATTTCCGCGTTGGAGGGGTCTTTTTCGATCTTTTGGCGCAAGCGGTAGATGTGGGTTTCAAGCGTGTGCGTCGTCACGCCGGCATTGTAGCCCCACACTTCCAGAAGCAGCGTCTCGCGCGGCACCACCTTGTCCCCGGCGCGGTAGAGGTACTTCAGGATCGAGGTTTCCTTCTCCGTCAGCCGGATTTTTCCTCCCTTCTCGTCGGCTAGCAGTTTGGCGGCCGGTTTGAACGAGTAGGGTCCGATCGAGAAGACGGCGTCTTCGCTTTGCTCGTGCTGCCGCAACTGCGCGCGGATGCGCGCCAGGAGCACGGCGAACTTAAATGGCTTGGTCACGTAATCATTGGCGCCCGAATCGAGACCCAGGATCTGGTCGGCATCGAAATCGTTCGCCGTCAGCATGATGATCGGTGACTTGAAGCCGGACTTGCGCAACTGCTTCACCGCTTCGCGCCCGTCCATGTCGGGCAGGTTCACGTCGAACACCAACAGATCGGGCAGGTCGGACTTCGCGCGCTCAAGGCCCCGCGTCGCGGTATTGGCGTCGGTCACCTCGAACTCGTCGTAGAGGGCCAGCTGGTCTTTAAGCGACCCGCGCAAATCCTCGTCGTCGTCCACGAGCAGGATCCGGCGTGCAGTCATTCGTGTCCTCTCAGTCCAAATTCGTCAGGTCATGCCGCCGCAGGATCGGCCACATGCAGGTGAAAGTCGGATAGTTTATGGGCAAAGCACACATGGCATGCCGGGACCTCCTGGAAAATGATGAGAAACCGTCCCCAACGTCAACTGTTCGTGAAAGCCCTGTCAGCGAATTCGACGCGTGGCGTCCTGGTGTTGGGGGCGTGCGCCATCCCCTGTGCGGTGGGGCGGGCAGGCCGCCGCGCCCTCAAGCGCGAGGGCGACGGGGCGACGCCGCGGGGCGATTTGGTTCTGGAGCGGGTGCTTTACCGGCCCGATCGGGGGCCGCGCCCCCAAACGGGTCTCCCGGTTGCGCCGCTGCGGCCCGGTGATGGATGGTGTGACGCCCCCTGTGATCGCAACTACAACCGGTCCGTTCGACATCCCTACCCGCGTCGGCCGAGGCCCTATGGCGTGCCGATGCGCTGTACGATGTGGTCGTTGTGCTGTCGCATAACCGCGTGCCGCGGGTGCGCGGGCGGGGTAGCGCCATTTTCCTCCATGTCGCGCGCGAGGGGTTCCAGCCGACCGAAGGCTGCATCGCGCTGCGGCCGGCGGATCTGCGCCGGCTGCTGCGCGAGCTGGCGCCGGGTGACAGCATTCGGGTGACGCTCTGACCAGTGGCGGGCCGGTAAAAGAAAAAGGGCCCAGAACGCGGTGGCGTTCCAGGCCCAGGGAGGAGCACGTCTAGGGGAAGCTCGTGCTCGGGAGTTCGTCAGGCGAACCGCGGGGCACTGGTTGGCGCCCCGCGGCATCGCGGTCTGATTAGTAGTTGTAGGCCCGCTCGCCGTGATCGGTGATGTCGAGACCCTCGCGCTCCTTCTCCTCGGCCGGACGCAGGCCGACGACCATCTTGACCAGGAGCAGGATGATCAGCGTGCCGATACCGGTGAAGGCGATGGTGAAGCCAACGGCCTTGAGCTGCGCCATGACCTGGAAGGCCATGTCGTAGGGCGCCGTCGTCAGCTCGCCCGGCTTCGAGATGTAGTCGGGGATGCCCGAGCCACCGAAGTCCGGATTGATCAGGAAGCCCGTGGCGATGGCACCGATGATGCCGCCAACGCCATGGATGCCGAACACGTCGAGACTGTCATCGTACCCGAACGCATGCTTGATGGCCGAGCAGAAGATGAAGCAGACGATACCGGCGACGAGGCCGAGGATGATCGAGCCGAATACGCCTGCGAAACCGCAAGCCGGCGTGATGGCCACGAGACCCGCGATGACGCCCGACACGAGGCCGAGAAGCGACGGCTTGCCCTTGGCGAGCCATTCCACCACCATCCAAGCCAAGGCCGCAGCTGCGGTGGCGAGGAAGGTGTTGATCATGACGACGCCGATCCAGCCATTGGCTTCCAGATTCGAGCCGACGTTGAAGCCGAACCAGCCAACCCACAGCAGGGCTGCGCCGATCATGCACATCACGAGCGAGTGCGGAGGCATGGCTTCCTTGCCGTAGCCGATGCGCTTGCCGAGCACGAGACAGGCCACCAGACCCGCGATGCCAGCGTTGATGTGAACGACGGTACCGCCGGCAAAGTCGAAGGCGCCCCACTTGAAGAGCAGGCCGGCATCATTGTTGATGGCGTCGAGAGCAGCCTGTGCGGCGATCTTGGCTTCGCCATCGGCGGCAGCAGCAACGGCCGCGGCCGCATTGCCAACCGCATCCGGACCCGCCCAGTACCAAACCATGTGCGCCATCGGGAAGTAGATGAACGTCACCCACAGCGCCATGAACAGAAGCACGGCCGAAAACTTGATGCGCTCCGCAACCGCGCCCAGGATCAGCGCCGGTGTGATCGCGGCGAAGGTCATCTGGAAGCAGATGTAGACGTACTCGGGAATGTAGACCCCGTTCGAGAACGTGCCTGCGAGCGTCGATGAGTCGACGCCGTTGAGGAACGCCTTCGAGAAGCCGCCGACAAAGTCGTTCAGCGCGCCGCCGTTGGTGAAGGCCATCGAATAGCCATAGGTCACCCACAGCAGCATCACGAGGCACATGGTGGCGAAGACCTGCATGCACATCGAGAGCATGTTCTTGGTGCGCACCAGGCCGCCGTAGAACAGTGCGAGGCCGGGGACGGTCATGAGCAGCACGAGAACCGTGCAGAGCATCATGAAGGCCGTGTCGCCCTTGTCGGGTGTCGGTGGCGCGGCATCCTGGGCGAGAGCCGGAATCGCCATCAGCGCGAGCGCTGCTGCGGTGCCGACCAGGCGCCCTGTGCAACTGGGTAGTCGAAACGTCATGTGTGGTACTCCCCGTTCGTTTGGACGTGATGGTTCGTGGAGGAAAAGTCGATCAGAGGGCCGCGTCGTCGGCTTCTCCGGTTCGGATGCGGACGGTGTTCTCGATGGGCGAGACGAAGATCTTTCCGTCGCCGATCTGTCCGGTCTTCGCGGCCTTGGTGATGGCCTCGATGGCCTTCGGCGCGAGGGCCGTCGGCACGACGGTCTCGATCTTGACCTTGGGCAGGAAGCTGACGGCGTACTCGGCCCCGCGATAAATCTCGGTGTGGCCCTTCTGCCGTCCGTAACCCTTGACCTCGCTCACCGTCATGCCCTGCAGGCCCAGTTCGGTGAGGGCGGCACGGACCTCCTCCAGCTTGAATGGTTTGATGATTGCCGTGATCAGTTTCATGTGAGCACCCCCTTGCCATGGGTCGCGTTATGCCGTTTTCGAAAACAATCCGGCTGTACTCCTGACAGGCCGGACGCCCTATGGCGGGGAGCTACAGATCAAGAGCTGTGCCAGACCTGGGAGTTTCCCCTAAGGGGTTGATTCAGCGGCTTAAAATTTAGCCAGTGCAGCTGAGAGCCTCGCCCGGCGGTGTTATTGCTGCTTAAAAAGCAGGCATTTAACGGGATATGCGCAAAAAAAAGGCTGGCCGCAGTCTCGACAGGACGCGGTCAGCCAGTTGGGGGATTGGTCGAGAGGGAGAAGGTGTCCGGCGGCCCGCCCGAAGCCGGGCCGCCGGTGGTGCGGGGGAACTAGATCCGCTGGCTGCCGGAGCCGAACTCCGGGTAGGCCTCAAGGCCGATCTCAGACATGTCGAGGCCCTGCATCTCTTCCTCCGGTGTCGGGCGCAGCCCGATGGTGAACTTCAAGAGCAGCCAAACCACGAGGCTGGACACGATCACCCAGGCGGCGACCGCTCCGACGCCGATGGCCTGCGCCATGAAGGTCGCGCCCGAGTTGGTCAGCGGCACGGCCATGGTGCCCCAGATGCCGGCGAAGAGGTGGACCGGAATGGCACCCACCACGTCGTCGATCCGCAGCTTGTCGAGCAGCGGAACCGCGAACACGACAATCACGCCGCCGATGCCGCCGACGATGATCGCCATGATTGGCGAGGGAGCCAGCGGTTCGGCCGTGATCGCGACAAGACCTGCCAGCGCGCCGTTGAGCGCCATGGTGATATCGATCTTGCCGTAGAACAGCTGGTTGAGGACGATCGCGGCCACCACGCCCGCGCATGCGGCGAGGTTGGTGTTGACGAAGATCCGCGACACCGACGAGGCGTCGGAGATCGAGCCGATGGCCAGCTGCGAACCGCCGTTGAAGCCGAACCAGCCGAGCCACAGGATAAACGTACCCAGCGTCGCCAGCGGAATGCTGGAAGCGGGCATCGCCGTCACCTTGCCGTCCGGACCGTAGCGGCCCAGCCGCGAGCCCAGCACGATGGCGCCGACGAGAGCTGCCCAGCCACCGACCGAGTGCACAACCGTCGATCCGGCGAAATCCTGGAACTTGGCGCCAGCGAACGTCTCAATCCAGCTGCCGTCGGCTTCCGGAGAAAGCCAGCCGTAGCCCCACTTCCATGCACCCTGCACCGGGTAAATTACGCCGGTCATGATGACGACGAAGATGAGGAAGGGCCAGATCTTGATGCGTTCAGCCAGAGTGCCCGAAACGATCGAAGCGGTCGCGGCGCAGAACACCATCTGGAAGAACCAGTCCGAACCTGCCGCATAGCTGCCGCTGTCGGCGCCCGGGTCTGGAATGTCTTTCGGGGTGAAGGAGCCGAAATAGCCTCCCGCCACGCCGTCATACATCACGTTGTAGCCGACCGCCCAGAAGACGAGGCCAGCGATCGCGTAGAGCGCGATGTTCTTCGTGCACTGCATGCTCACGTTCTTGGAACGCACCATGCCCGCTTCCAGCATGCAGAAGCCTGCCGCCATGAACATGACGAGGAAGCCGCCAACGAGAAAGAGAAGCGTATTGAAAACGTATTTGGCGGCTTCTCCGACTTCGGGAGGGGCGGCCGCTGCCGGTGCCGCATCTTGGGCCAGGGCTGGCATCGCGGCCATCAAGGGCAGTGCGGCGAGTGAGAGCGCAAGCGCCGCCCATCGGCCGGTGTTGGGTTGGGTTGAAAGTGTCATGTGTTGACTCCGATTGAGGTCTGCAAAAAACACTGCGAGGCGCCGCCTTACAGGGCCGCGTCGTCGGCTTCTCCGGTGCGGATGCGGACTGTGTTCTCGATGGGCGAGACGAAGATCTTTCCGTCGCCGATCTGTCCTGTCTTCGCGGCCTTGGTGATGGCCTCGATGGCCTTTGGCGCGAGGGCCGTTGGAACGACGGTCTCGATCTTGACCTTGGGCAGGAAGCTGACGGCGTACTCGGCCCCGCGATAAATCTCGGTGTGGCCCTTCTGCCGTCCGTAACCCTTGACCTCGCTCACCGTCATGCCTTGCAGGCCCAGTTCGGTGAGGGCGGCACGGACCTCCTCCAGCTTGAATGGTTTGATGATTGCCGTGATCAGTTTCATGTGAGCACCCCCTGTTGTTCAGTTGGTCTGCGGTCTGGCGACGGCCAAAACCGCAAGGGCGCTCCCAGGCCCCAGCCCGAAGAGCGCTCAGGGGGGAAGTCAAGTCCTGTGCCAGATCAGCAATATCTGGCTAGTGACTTGAATTACTTAGGATAAAGATTTCCCGCGTCCAACAGCAGCCGGCTGGCTGGGGTATTTTGTGCACAAAGAATGGGCGAGCAGCTTGGGTTGACTATTATTTGACCACGAATGCGGTTGTGCGCTTCCGGATCAGCCCTTCTTGGGCAACGGAGGCAACGAGGCGGCCCTGCCGGTCAAAAAAACTGCCCCGGCAAAAGCCCCGTGCGGCTTCGGCGCTGGGGCTGTCTTGGACGTAGAGCAGCCAGTCATCGGCGCGGAATTCCCGGTGGAGCCATAGGGCATGGTCGAGGCTGGCCAGCTGAATATCGTTGTCGAACAAAAGCTTTCCGTGGGCAATCAGGGCTGTGTCGAGCAGCGTGAAATCGGATGCATAGGCCAGCACGCAATGATGCAGCCGTGCGTCGTCCGGTAGGGTGCCGTTGGCGCGGATCCAGACATGTTGAACCGGGTCCGCCGGCGTGCGGCTGAGGTAACGGCTCAGATCGACGGGCTTCATTTCGATCGGGCGCTCGCGCTTCCAGTAGCTCTGCATGTTGACGGGCAGCTGATCGACGAACTGCGCGAGGAGGTCCTGGGCATTGGGCAGGTCTTCCGGCGGCGGAACGTCAGGCATGGCGATCTGATGCGCGTAGCCCTCCTCCTGCTTGTGGAACGAGACGCTCATCGTGAAGATGATCCGGCCATGCTGAATGGCTTTGACCAGCCGGGTGGAAAAGCTGCCGCCGTCCCGGGTTCGCTCCACGTCGTAGATGATCGGGTGCGATGGGTCGCCGCCGAGGAGAAAATATCCATGCAGCGAATGGGCGGCGCGCGGATCGTCGATGGTGCGGCCGGCCGCGACGAGGGCTTGGCCGAGAACCTGGCCGCCGAAGACGCGCTGCCAGCCGTCCTGTGGGCTGCGGCCGCGAAACAGGTTCTGTTCCAGGCGCTCCAGATCGAGAATGGACAGGAGCGCTTCAAGCGCCGGGGCAGGTTTTGACGGCGAAGACATGACGGAGCCAGTGCGCGATGCTAATGAAAAGCCAACAAAGCCATTGGCGAGGGGACATGCGGCCGTGTCAAGCGAGGACCAGCCGGCATTCCCCGCCGCACCGGAAGAAGCACTTATGTTCGATGTCGTAATTTCGGGGGCAAGCGGTGCGGGGCTGGCCACGGCCTTGGCGCTCGCCGACTCTAGTGATGGGGCATTGCGGATCGCTCTTGTCGAACGCACGTGGCCTCCCGCCGCGGTACGGGGCGATGTGCGCGCCTATGCCATCTCCGCCGGGTCGCGTCATATGCTCGATCGGCTCGGGGTTTGGTCTGACGTTGGCGGATCAGGCGCAAGAGGTCCGCCGCATTGAAATAACAGACAGCAGTCTCGACGATGGCGTGCGTCCGGTTGTTCTGACCTACGACAACATGACCGGCGACGGCGAACCGGCGACCCACATCGTTCCTGGTGCCGCGGTGGTTTCCGCGCTGACGGTGCGGGTCGGTGGCGCGCCCTCGGTCGTCCGCTTTGCACCCGATGAGATCATCAGCGCGGACGCGACCGCACGCGGCGTCGATATCAGGCTGGGTAGCGGCCAGTCCGTGCAAGCGCGGCTGCTCGTTTCGGCGGAGGGCCGTCAGTCGCCGTTGCGTGACCGGGCGGGAATCAAAACCATCGGCTGGTCCTACGATCAGACTGGTATCGTCACCATCGTGGCTCATGAGCGTTCGCACGAGGCCACCGCTGTCCAGCACTTCCTCCCGGCGGGACCGTTCGCGATCCTGCCTTTGCCCGGCAATCGGTCGTGCATCACATGGAGCGAAACCGCCGCTGACGCGCGGCGCATTCTGGCACTTGATGATGCGGGCTTCCTGAGCGAAGTGGAGCGGCGTTTCGGTGGACGGCTTGGCGCCCTGAGGCTCGATGGCGCACGCCAGTCGTGGCCGCTCGGCATGCACTTGGCGCGGAGCTACGTCGCCGAACGCTTCGCACTGATTGGTGACGCGGCCCACGGTGTGCACCCCATCGCGGGGCAGGGTCTCAATCTCGCGCTGCGCGATGCGGCGGCGCTGGCTGAGGTCGTCATGGACGCCGCGCGCCTGGGTCTCGATCCGGGCAATGCTGAAATCCTGAAGCGCTACGAGCGCTGGCGGCGGTTCGATGGCGCGACGTCGACGGCGGCATTCGATGGCTTGAACCGCCTATTCTCGTCCGACAACCCCGTGCTGCGGGGCTTGCGCGATGCGGGACTTGGTGTCGTTGACCGTCTGCCTGACGTGAAGCGGATGCTGGTCATCGAGGCGGCTGGGCTAACAGGTGATGTACCGCGGTTGTTGCGCGGCGAGGCGATCTGAACTGCACGATGCAGCTAGCGGACGCGGCCGGCCTCGCTCTGGCCCGGTTCGGTGGCGGATTGGGATTGCCGCGTCAGATAGCGGCCCCACTGGGCGTCGTAAGGGTGAATTTCATCTGTTGGACCGTTGGGACCGACGAGCGCGCGGCCATCGTTGTGCCAGCGAAACAGTCCGCCTTCGAGATTGAAGACCGCCGTGGCGCCAGCTTCCTTGGCGAGGTCGGCGATGCGCGCGGCGAGGCGGGAGCTGCGCGACGCCGACGGAGCAATAGATCACGACGGTCCGGCCTTTCAGGTCTTCGCCAAAACGGCGCCGGAAGGTCGAGGCCCAGATACCCGGATCGACGTGACGCGCACCGTCGATATGACTGACGGCGAATTCAGCGGCGGTTCGGGAATCGAAAACCAGCGGTGGTCTTGCCGCGACGAGCTGGGCTTCAAGCTCGTCGGGGCTCATGTGCTGGACATCGGCGTAGCTTTGGCGCACGTCCGCTTCGACTTTGGAAAGATCATGCGCCGCGTCGGCAAAGACCGTCCCGGCTCCCGGCAGGCCAACCCAGACGCCGAGTACGAGGCAAAGGATGCGCAGGCCTTTCCACACCGATCTCATATTTTCCTCCCCGCCGGCTTCCGGCTCGCCGTCGATGTAGTCCGGCGGGTTGATGGTCACGCAGCGCCGCGCAAGATCGACGTCGGGAACGGCCGCGTCGGTGAATGGAATGAGCATCGTTTCGCGGCTGCCCGGTGATGCGATTTCAATGAGATCGCCGGCGCCGTAATTCAAGACTGCTGTAATTTTTCCCAGTTTCGCGCCAGTCAGGTCCACCGCATCCAATCCGATCAGATCCTCGTGATAGTACGCGCCCTCTTCCGGTTCTGGCAGCCGGTCGCGGGGGACGAACAGCTTGGTATTGCGCAATCGTTCCGCGGCCGTGCGATCGTCGATACCCTTGATACGCGCGACGACGCCTTTGGGTGTCACGCGCAGGGAGGAAATTTCAAACTCGCGCCGTCCTGTCGTGTCGCTCAGCGGACCGTAGGCCGCGATATCGGCGGGTTCGGCCGTGAAGGTGCGGATGGAAACCTCGCCCTTGATGCCGTGGGCAGCCCCTATTTCTCCCAGTAGAATCCGGCGGTCGGTGTCGTCTGTCATGGCGGCGATGGCCTTGGTGTGGGCGCTCGGGCTCGCGCGGCTTAATTCGGCAGCGGTCCCAGATACGTCAGTTTCAAATCGACGGGTTGCCCCTCGATCTCGATCGTGGCGGACGCGACCGGTGTGGCGCGGTCCAAGACGGCAACGAAATCCACCGTCGCACCGTCCGGCCCGCCTGTGAAGCCCGTCACGAGTTCGCCATGGGGCGGCACCTGTATGCGGACATGGAAGTGATTGGTCTCGTGCTTGGTGTCGTAGCGGTAGCTGCCTTCGAACATGCCGCCCCACCGGTCCGAGCCAATGATGCGCCCGGCACGCAGCACAGCCAGGGCATCGCCGCCCTGGGGCGGTGTGCCGTCGTGCCCCTGATAGGCCAGGGCATAGAGGCCCTCGTCGAACATCCGCGGCCGGCCCATCAGCCGGCTCATCTCCGTCGCCACGAGGTCGGGACCCGCTGCCTGCAGGAGCCGCAGGTACGCCGCCACCGGCCCCGGCAAATTCACTTCGCCCGTCGCCCACAGACTGACGGTGCGCGGGCTCACATCCAGCAATCGCGCCAGTTCCGTCTGCTTCAGCCCGATCCGTTCGAGGATACGCTTGAGACTGTCCATGTACGGACTATAGCAAGAAAACAGACAATAGAAGTTATTGCTATAGCGGCAGGACCTTTTCTCTTTTGTTGAAAGGCCGATCCGGGTGGCAGCCATCGGATCTGAAAGCTGGCCGCGGTACAGGCACAAAAAAGGGAGCCGATGGGCTCCCTTTTTCCGTGTTGGTCCTGACACTGGCGTGAGCCAGGGGTCGGGCTTAGCCAGCGGACGCTTCTTCCGCGGCCTTGGCGGCCTTCTCAGCGAGGGCGGCGGCGCGCTCCTGGGCCTTCTTCTTCGGCAAAGCCTTCTGGACACTCTTGATCGGCGTCCGCTTCATCAGGCCAGCGGCATCGAGGAAGCGGGCGACACGGTCGGTCGGCTGGGCGCCAACGCCGAGCCAATGCTTCGCGCGGTCGGCGTCGAGCTTAACGCGCTCGGGGTTGTCCTTCTTGAGCATCGGATCGAACGTGCCGATCTGTTCGATGTAGCGCCCGTCGCGCGGCGAGGCGGAGTGCGCGACGACGATGTAATAGTACGGACGCTTCTTGGCGCCACCGCGCGACAGACGAATTTTTGCAGCCATTGTCTTCAGTCCTTTCTGATCAATTCAATTTCAGCATCTTGGTGTTGTGTCTTAGCGAGCCACTGCCGGGTGCTTGGGTAGGGCGCGCGCGGCGCCCTGGATGTCCCAGCAATGAAATTCTGGATCTCTACTTCTTCTTGCCTCCCAGACCTGGAAAGCGCGGGGCCCCGCCCAGGCCCGGCAATGCGCCACCGCCCAACCCGGGCAGGCCTTTCGGCGGGGCGGCGTTGCCACCTGCCAATCCCGGCAAGGCGGAGCCGCTTGATCCCGACATGGCGGAGCCGCCTGATCCCGGCAGACCCTTGGGCAGCGCGGCTTTCAGTTCCGCCGGCAATTGCTCGAGCGCCTTGGGATCGAGCGCCGCCAATTCTTCCTGCATCTTGAGGAGTTCAGCTTCGCTCGGCGCCTTCCCCATGCCACCCATCGGTCCGGAGATGCCGAGTGCGCCGGCCATCTTGGCCATCATGCCGGGGTTGCGCCCCATGCTCTTCATCATGTCCGCCATCTGGCGGTGCATCTTCAGAAGCTTGTTGATGTCGGCGGGGGTGGTCCCCGAACCGGCTGCTATGCGCCGCTTGCGCCTAGCGTCGAGAACTTTGGGGCTGCGGCGTTCCTTCGGCGTCATGGAAGAGATGATCGCGCGCTGGCGCTTTACATCCTTGTTGAAGCCACTCTCGTTGATCTGGTTTTTCAGTTTGCCGATGCCGGGCATCATGCCCATGATGCCGCCCGCGCCGCCGAGCTTCTCCATCTGGCGGAGCTGTTCGCCGAGGTCGTCGAGGTCGAACTCGCCCTTCTTCATCTTGAGGGCGATTTTGGTCGCCTTCTCGACGTCGATATTCTGCGCGGCCTTCTCGACGAGGCCGACGATGTCGCCCATGCCCAGAATGCGGCCGGCGATGCGCTTGGGATCGAAGTCTTCCAGCGCGTCCCACTTTTCGCCGACGCCGAGCAGCTTGATCGGCTTGCCGGTCACGGCGCGCATGGACAGCGCAGCGCCGCCCCGGCCGTCGCCGTCAGCGCGTGTCAGCACCGTTCCGGTGATCGAAAGGCGCTGGTCGAAGGCCTTCGCGGTGTTGACGGCGTCCTGGCCGGTGAGGCTGTCGACCACGAGCAGAACTTCATGCGGATTGGTCGCGGCTTTCACCTGCGCGACTTCGTCCATCAATTCTTCGTCGAGCGTGATGCGGCCGGCGGTGTCGAGGATGACGACATCGTAGCCGCCGAGCTTCGCGGCCTCGAGCGCGCGGTTGGCGATCTGAAGCGGGGTTTGACCGGAGACGATCGGCAATGTCGTGACGCCCGTCTGTTCGCCCAGCACGCGCAGTTGTTCCTGCGCCGCGGGACGGCGGGTGTCGAGCGACGCCATCAGGACCTTCTTGCGGTCCCGGTTGGTGAGCCGGTAGGCGATCTTGGCACTGGTGGTCGTTTTGCCCGAACCCTGGAGGCCGACCATCAGAATGGCGACCGGCGGCGCGGCGTGCAAATTGATGGGATCGGCGTCCGAACCGAGAATGCGAACCAGTTCGTCGTTGACGATCTTGACGACCATCTGGCCCGGCGTGATGGACTTCACCACATCCTGACCGACGGCCCGGGCCTTCACGGCCTCGGTGAAGTCCTTGACCACATCCAGCGCGACGTCCGCTTCCAGCAGAGCGCGGCGAACCTCGCGCATGGCCTCCGCCACGTCGCTGTCGGTCAGCGCGCCACGGCCCTTGAGCTTGTCGAGGACACCTGACAGTCGATCCGAAAGGCTCTGGAACATCCTGATCCCTAGACAAATGACGATCGCACCCGAGAGCGCAACGCGCTGTCGGATGTTGACCTCCGGTCTCATGTTTCACAGGGAAACAAAGGGCCGGTCGGCGGCTCTGAAGTTCAGGGCCGGATTTCGCTGCGGACAATCGTTGAAGGCGGCACGGGTGTCAACCGCGGCATTTGACCAGACTTCTGAACGGCCTGTTAAACCAAGGATTGCATAATGCTGAAATAGTCACAACCTAAGAGCGCAATGGATTACCTGCAAACCCTCCTGGATCTGGATTCCGCCGCGCTCGCCCGGCTGGAACCCCCTGCTCTGGCGGGCTCCTTATCTCAGGCCATCGATCCCTTGCCCCTCACGGCCGCCGACACGGCCATGTTGCAGGCTGCGCGCGCCGAAATCGAGGGCGTGGCCACTCTGATTGCCGTTTCTGCGAGTATCGCCAACGCGTTAACAGCGCCTGGCGCACCGCCCGTAAACGTCGCCGGATTCGCGACCTACGCCCCTGGCGCACCGGCGATGGGGTCCGGTTTGCGGTCGCTTCTGGTCAGCCTCCCGGACGGGGCACCGTTTCCCGGTTTGATCGACGACTTGGGCCGCCGCTTAAGTCTTGCGGGGCGTATGGCGCGCGCCTTCGCGTCCGAACGCCCAGGGCAGAAAGCTCCGGGCAGTGTCGATCCCGAAACCCTGGCCGATGCCTGGAACCGGACGTGCGTCAGTGCCGCCGTGGTGGTTCGCGCGCTCCCTCTGGCCTGTACGTCCGAGGTTGGGCGATCCATGCGTGGTGCGGAAGATGTGGCGCGGCTGACAGCTTTGGCCGAGCTCCTTGACCGGGTGGCTGAGGGTGAACCGGTCTGTATCGAACCGGATGGGTGTGTGATCGTCCCGGGCTGGGCGGAACGCCGCCGGCACCCGCGCGTCCGGATCGACCAGCGCGCGGAAATCGTTCTGGGCACTCATGTTTATCAGGCGCGGCTGCTCGATGCGTCGATCGGAGGGCTGGGGATCGAGGGACCACGGCTCCTGCTGCAGGGGGACGCCGTGACGGTGCGCCTGGGAGATGGCCGCAAACTGCGCGCCCATGTGGCCTGGGTGAACGGAAGCCTTGCGGGTTTGCGTTTCCTGGCGCCGCTGGAAGCCAGTGACCCGCTCCTGGTTGCCGGCCTCGCCAAGGGCCAGCCTGCCGTTGCCGCATGATGGCCGGATAACCTCCGGACCGGTCCCCAAAAAACCATTCTTTGAGACAATTTACCGGTGATCAAACGGTGTTGCGTCCCGGGCAGCGATTGCATCCGGGCGCACGAGCGCGCTAGGGAAGCGCGGTGGGACATTGCATTGCGCCGCGCGCGATGCTGGGCGGACGGGGTGCGAACATCGCGCCGCCGAGGGGAGACGACGACATGGCTGACATGAAATGCGGCCGAAAGCCCGTGCGTTGGGCGACCGCCATGCTGGCCCTCGGCACCCTGTGCGCGGGGTGTAGCTCCCTACCCTCGCTGACCGGCAACAAGTCGCCTTTCGGAAGCAGTTCGACCGTCGACCGCACGTTCATCGGCGCAGCCCAGACCTGGGACTTCGATAAAGATGGCACCGTGACCTGCGATGAATGGAAGTCTTACGCCGCGTCGCTCTTTCGTGAGTTCCGATGGCGACGGCAATGGCGCGCTCGACGCTGCGGAATTCGCACAGATGTCGCGCACCGACCGGCTTTTTGAGATCGCCGATGTCGGATATTTCGATGGCAACGGCGATGGCAAAGTGACGTTGGAAGAAATGACCGGCAAACAGAACGCTGCCTTCAAACTGCTGGACAAGAACGGCGACTGTCAGATCGACCGGAACGAATCCGTGCAGGTGCTCCAGCGTGATGCGCCGAAGACCGAAGGTCTGGGAAGCGAACAGCAGGTCCCGCGGCGCTGACGCAATGCCAACTACTTCGGCGTGATCCGCACGATGCGGCCGTCGCGCGCGTCGTCGGTCAGAACCCAGATCGCACCGTCCGGGCCCAGCCGCACGTCACGGATTCGCGCGCCGATGCCGGTATCCAGCACCTCTTCGGCGGTGACGGCCCCCTTGTCGATGACGAGCCGTACGACGCGCGCACCGTTCAAGCCGCCGGCAAACAGATTGCCTTTCCAGGCCGGGTAAACATCGGATGCGTAGAGCGCCAAGCCTGACGTGGCGATCGACGGGTCCCAGTAATAAATCGGCTGTTCCAAGCCTTCTTCTGCCGTGCCCTTGCCGATCTTCTCGCCCGAATATTCGCGCCCATAGGTGATGATCGGCCATCCATAGTTGCGTCCGCGCTGAGGGCGGTTCAACTCGTCACCACCTCGCGCGCCATGCTCCACCGTCCACAAAAATCCGGTCGCTGGATCGAGTGCGGCCCCTTGGATGTTGCGATGGCCCATCGACCATACGCGAGGGTCCCAACCGGGCTTGGCCGGTTCGCTGCTGGCCGGCGATCCATCGGACTTCAGATGCAGGACTTTGCCGATTGTCGTGTTCGGGTCCTGGACTTCCGCCCGGCCGATGCCGCGATCGCCGGTGGTGATAAAAAGCGTGCCGTCGGTGGTGAAGACGATGCGTGAGCCAAAGTGATGTGAGGATTTCTTCGGCGGCTCCTGCTGGAAGATCTTGGTTACGCCTTCAAGGCGGCCGCTGCCCTTCTCATCGAGCACCAGGGTGGCTTTGGCCACGGCGGTCGCGGCCGCACCACCCTCGCGCGGTTCGGCAAAGCTCAGATAGATCGTGCGGCTCGAGGCAAAATCAGGGGCCAGCGCCACGTCGAGCAGGCCGCCCTGTCCGGTCGCTGCCACCTCTGGAACGTTGGCGATGGGCTCACCCAGTGTTCCGTCGCGCGTGACGACGCGTAGCCGTCCCGGCCGTTCCGTAACCAGCATGCGACCGTCGTCCAGGAACTGGAGGCCCCAGGGATGGGCGAGACCCTTGGCGACGGTTTCCGCGTTGACGGCGTTCGGGGTGGCGGGTGCGGGGGCTGATGTCGGGGCGGCCTCGACGTGGGCGGCGATCGCTAGCGCGGCCAATACGCCCATGGTTCCAACGGCCACCAAATCCCATCGCATCCCAGCACTCCTTTTTATTCCAGCAATGCAGCGACTTAACATCGCCGCCGTGCCTTGGGTCTGGCGCTCAGATGGGGATCGGCCATCCATGCCGCAACCCGTCGCGGCCAAAGCGAGGCGATGTTTGTCTTTTGTCACGGTGTCCGCCATATAGCGCTCATGAGTTCGACACAGCCCCTGCACTTCACGAAAATGAACGGTCTCGGCAACGAAATCGTCGTGGTCGACGTGCGCGGTTCGGGCCGGCGTGTGACAGGTGCGGACGCCGAGGCCATGGCGCGCGAGCCCCGCTCGCATTTCGACCAGATGATGGTTCTCAATCCGCCCACGACTCCCGGAACGGATGCGTTCGTGACGATCTTCAATACGGATGGCTCTGAGAGTTCCGCATGCGGAAACGGAACGCGATGCATCGCGCTGCTCGATCACCTGCGCACGGGCCGGGATAAGCTGCGCTATCAGACGCGTGCAGGCGTGCTGGACGTTTCCGTTGCCGGCAATGCTGAGATCACGGTGGATATGGGCGAGCCGCGATTCGCCTGGAACGAGATTCCGCTTTCTGAGCCCTTTCATGATACGCGCGGGATCGAACTGCAGGTCGGGCCCATCGACGCCCCTGTGCTGCACTCACCATCAGTCGTGAACGTGGGCAATCCGCACGCGATCTTCTGGGTCGACGACGATGTCGGCGCCTATGATCTGGCGCGCTTCGGACCCATGCTGGAAAATCATCCGTTGTTTCCCGAGCGGGCCAACATTTCTCTGGCTCATGTCGTGTCGCGACACGAGATTCGTTTGCGCACCTGGGAGCGCGGCGTCGGCCTGACGCGCGCGTGTGGAACGGCTGCGTGCGCCGCTGCTGTCTCGGCGATGCGCAAGCGTCTGACCGACCGGACGGTGACAGTGCATTTGCCCGGAGGTCCGCTGCAAATCACCTGGACCGATTCCAACCGGATCCTCATGACAGGGCCGGCGGAGATCGAGTACGAGGGGGACTGGCCCGCCGTCACGTCGCATGCCGATGCGTGAGGACGTGCTCATCCGGTGCGGCCAGGTGGCATCGTCCGTGATCTCGCACCGCGCGGGACACCGCTGACATGAGCCGTCCCATGGTCATCTCAATGGGCTGCCGCCTCAACGCCGCGGAAGCGGATGCTGCCGGACAATTGGCGCACGACGCGGGCCTTGCCGATGCGATCATCGTCAATACCTGTGCGGTGACCGCGGAATCCGTGCGCCAATCAACGCAGGCGATCCGGCGGCTGAGGCGCGACCATCCCGAGCGTCGGATCGTTGTGACCGGTTGCGCGGCGCAACTCGACCCGCATCGCTTCGCCGCCATGCCAGAAATCGATGCTGTCGTCGGCAACGCGGAAAAGCTGAGCCGGGCTACGTTCGATGACTTGGTTCGCGTGGGCGGCATCAAGTCGAGCGGTCCCGTCGTTCGCGTCGGCGATATCATGCGGGACGTGCCGAAGGCTGAAGATGATTTGGACGTGGGCTCGTTCCAAGCCCTGGCCGGCGCGCAGGCCTCACGCCGGACGCGCGCCGTTCTCTCGATCCAAAACGGATGCGATCACCGCTGCACCTTCTGCATCATTCCATTCGCGCGCGGGCCGTCGCGATCGATCGCGCCTGGGGCAGCTGTTCAGCGTGTTCAAGCGCTGGTGGATCAGGGTCATAAGGAAGTCGTACTGACGGGTGTCGATCTGACATCATACGGGTCCGATCTTGAGCCGCGTGTCTCGCTCGGGCGGCTGGTACAGCGCATTTTGGCCGAAGTGCCAGACCTGAAGCGATTGCGGTTGTCGTCGATCGATCAGGTTGAGGCAGACGACGCGCTCTTGGACGCCTTCGCCGGGGACGCCCGCTTCATGCCGCACCTGCACCTGTCCATGCAGTCCGGCGACGATCTCATTTTAAAGCGCATGAAGCGGCGCCATTCCCGGGACGATGCCATCGCGTTCTGCGCGCGTGTGCGCCGCGTGCGCCCCGATGTCGTGCTGGGGGCCGATTTGATCGCCGGATTTCCGACGGAAACCGACGCCATGTTCCAGAATACGCGCGAGGCCATCGTCGCCTGTGGCCTGACTTACCTTCACGTGTTCCCGTATTCGCGCCGGCCGGGGACGCCGGCCGACCGTATGCCGCAGGTCGATCCGGCCACAATTGCCGCACGTGCGGCAATCCTGCGTGCGGACGCCCAGGCGCGGCAGCGCGCATTCCTTGAACAACAGGTCGGTGGTGAGTACGAGGTATTGATGGAACGGGGCGGAACCGGTCGCACGCCGCAATTTGCCGAAGTGGCTGTACACGAACCGCCACATGCCGGGTGTATCACGCGCGTCAGGGTCACGGGATTTCGACGGCACGCGGCTTCAGGGCGTGGTGGCCCGCGCGGAAGGCCGGCAGGCCGGGCAATCAGAGCGGCAAAGCATCGAGGGAACCGGGTGAGCGACGACCAGAGCCAGAAGCGCGGCGGTCTTCTCGGAAGACTGTTCGGAGGCAAATCAAGTGAGAGCGCCGTTCCGGCGGTCGCGCCGCCGGCCGAGGTTGCGAGCACCACTGAGCCAGACGTTGCCGCGGATGAACCTTCCCATGCGGCCGCGTCAACGCCCGGTATCGTGCCTGCTGCAGCTTTGGATGAACCGTCTCCCGAAGCTCCCAAGAGCTGGGTTCAGCGCCTGAAAGCAGGCCTGACACGGACATCGACGCGTCTCTCCGATGGAATCACGGGTCTTTTCACCAAGAGCAAGCTCGATGGGGCGACGCTGGAAGATTTGGAAGATCTTTTGATTCAGGCCGATCTGGGCGTCGAAACGTCGGGACGCATCATCGATCGGATCGCCAAGGGCAGGTTCGAGAAAGGCATCTCAGGCGATCAAGTCCGGGACATTCTCGCGTCCGAGGTCGAGACGGTTCTCACGTCCGTGGCGCACCCGCTGGTCATCGACGACAGCCGCAAGCCTCATGTCGTTTTGGTCGTGGGCGTCAACGGTGGAGGAAAGACGACGACCATCGGCAAGCTCGCGCAGCAGTTTTCATCGCAAGGGCGGCGCGTCATGCTGGCCGCAGGCGATACCTTTCGAGCCGCCGCGATCGACCAGTTGAAAATCTGGGGGGAGCGGACTGGCGCCGAAGTGATTGCGTCAGCCGTCGGCGCGGATTCGTCGGGTCTGGCTTTCGAAGCCATGAAGCACGCACAGGACCAGAAAGCCGACGTGCTGCTGATCGATACAGCGGGACGGCTTCAGAACAAACAAGCCCTGATGGAAGAGCTAGAGAAAGTTACGCGGGTCATCAAGAAAATCGATCCGGCCGCGCCGCACGATGTCATCCTGGTTCTGGACGCCACGACCGGGCAAAATGCGATGCAGCAGGTGGAGATATTTCGCCAGCGCGCTGGGGTGACCGGTCTGGTGATGACCAAGCTGGATGGCACGGCGCGGGGCGGCATCCTTGTCGCTATCTCTGCCAAGCACCAAATCCCTGTGCACGCCATCGGAGTGGGCGAAGGGGTGGAAGATCTGCAACCGTTCCGAGCGAAGGATTTTGCCCAAGCGATCGCCAACACGTAACGCGCCCGCGCCGCCGGTTGCCCTTGCCACCGGCACTTGAGTGCCGCCACTGTAGTGCCTGACTGGCGCCCCGCGCGCCCCCAACCTGAGGTCTGCTTCGTTCCATGACAAGCAAAAGGCGATACTTCCCCTTCAACGCCGAGCAGACCATCAACATTCTGAGCGAGTTCGGCCCCCTCGCGACGATGTTCATCGTCAACGCGCTCTACGATATCAACACGGGAACCTGGGCGCTGATCATCACGACCGGCATTGCCATCGCGGTGATGTTCTACATGTTCCGCCGGCCGCCTGTGTTTCCGCTGATCGCTTCGACCGTCACCATCGTGTTCGGCGCACTGACCATTCTGACCGGCGATCCAATGTGGGTGCAGATCAAGGTCACCATTTTCAATGCCATGTTCGCGGCATTCCTGTTCATCGGGCTCTGGCTCAACCGCAATTTCTTCGAGTACGTTTTCGGCAAGACGTTCCATTACACCAAAGAGGGCTGGAACAGCTTTACGCGCAGTTTTGCTTGGTTTTTCGTACTTACTGCGGTGTTGAACGAGGTCGTCAGGCTCACCTTCCACGACACGCAAATCTATAACGTGCTGGGCTACGAGATGAGCGGGGTGAACATCTGGATCGCCTTCAAGCTCGTGCTCATCATGCCGTTAAGTGGGTTGTATGCTTGGATGCTGACACGCTGGATGGCGCCACATCGCATTCCCCATCCCGACGAAACCATTACGGCGGATGCCGTAGTAGCCGCGGTTTCGACGCCCCCGTCGCATCCCGGATCGGGCGGCGGATCACAGGCCGTCGCGGAGCTTGCCCGCGACAGGGAGTAAGTGCGGACGCTGGCCGGAGCCGAACCAGCAAAAGACCCACAAGCCTACGCGTGACCTCAGAAGGCGGACATTGGAATGAGTGAGATCGAGAACAGCAAGTCGGCGGCAACGTCTGAGGATCCGCAGCTGGACAGTCAGCAGCTGTGGAAGCTTCTCGTGGAGCTGGGGCCGCTCCTGGTGTTTTTCTTCGTCAATTCGCGCTTCGGAATTTTCTGGGGTACGGGCGTCTTCATCGTTGCGACCGTCGTGTCACTGGTCGCCTCGCGGGCGATGTTCGGCAAGATCGCGGTCATGCCGCTTGTATCGGCCTTTTTCGTCATCGTCTTCGGTGGGCTGACGCTCTGGCTGCAGGACGAGCAGTTCATCAAGATGAAACCCACGATCGTGAACACCATTTTTGCGGTCATTCTTCTGGGCGGGTTGCTCGCCGGTCATGGCTTGCTGCGCTACTTGTTCGGGGATGTATTCAGGCTCACTGACGAGGGCTGGAGGCAGTTAACGCTGCGATGGGGCCTGTTTTTCGTTGTATTGGCCATTCTTAATGAAGTTGTTTGGCGGAACTTTTCGACAGATACGTGGGTGAGCTTCAAGGTCTTCGGAATACTTCCTCTAACAATGCTTTTCGGTATTGCGCAGATGGGTCTCTTGAAGCGGCATGAGATTGCGCAAGATTAGATGCTCAGTCGCGTAAGGTTTCAATTTGCAGAAAATTTCATCACAGATCGGAAGATCTGCTTAATGATCGTCGCGGTGCGCGAATACTGCACATATTTTCAGACACTGTTTACAGCTGCTGTGTTTTTTGGTGGACGATCGAAGCAAACTCATATTTTCTCCAAAACGTAGATAGTATCTTCTGTGGGTGACGGTTCGCCCGTCCGCGTTGTTCCTTCCGCATTTTTTGAACGACAGGCTCGAAATGGGCAAAGACGCAAGCATCAAGAATCCTTCGGTAAATCAGCTGCAGCGGTCGCCGATTCACCAGTTGCACCGGGCCGGTCAATGCGCTGCAGACATTTTTCAGACCGAGATGGGCGTCGACGACCTGACACCGCGCCAGTATGCGGTCCTGCTGACGGTTTCGCAGAACGAAGGTCTGAGCCAGACGCACTTGGTGGAAAAGACCGGGATCGACCGTTCGACACTGGCCGATGTGGTGCGCCGCATGCTGAAGAAAGGGTTGTTGCATCGCCGCCGGACGCGTGAGGATGCCCGCGCCTATGCCGTGCGCCTCACGGAAGATGGCTGGAAGGCGCTGCGTAACGCCGATCCTGTCGCAAAGCGCGTTGATGAGCGGATCCTCGCCGCTCTGCCGGCTGCCCAGAGAGAGCGTTTTCTGGCCGACTTGGAAGCGATCGTGGACGCTTTGGGCAAGGCTGAAGTCGAACCTCCGGCGAATTAGGCGGGGGCCCGGGCCGCTAGCGCCGCCGCCGTCTTTTTATTTCACCAAATGCTCGTCATGCGGGTCGCGGTTATCCGCGACGGCGGATGCGCATGGACGGATCAGGCCGCCGACTTCAAAAGCTGCTGTTCAATCATCGAACTCGGCGATCTGCACCGCGTTGAGTGCTGCGCCTTTCAGTAGATTATCCGAGACGATCCACATCACCAGGCCGTTATCGACGGTCGCATCTTCGCGGATGCGTGACACATAGGTCGCGTATTCACCGGCGGCCTCGACCGGCGTCGCATATCCGCCTGCCTCCCGCTTGTCGACGACCAGGATACCCGGCGCATTGCGCAGGATTTCGCGGGCTTCCTCGGGCGTGATCGGGTTTTCAAATTCGATGTTGACCGCTTCCGAGTGCCCGACGAACACCGGCACGCGGACGCACGTCGCCGTCAGCTTGATCTTGGGGTCCAAGATCTTCTTGGTTTCGGCGAGCATCTTCCACTCTTCCTTCGTGTAGCCGTCCTCCATGAAGACGTCGATGTGAGGAATGCAGTTGAAGGCGATCTGCTTGGGAAACTTCTTCGGTTCCACGTCGGTCCCGGGAACGTACTTCGACTTGGTCTGCTGCCACAGTTCGTCCATGGCGTCCTTGCCCGCACCGGAAACGGATTGGTATGTCGATACGACAACACGCACGATCTTGGCGGCATCGTGCAGCGGCTTCAGCGCCACAACCAATTGCGCCGTGGAGCAGTTTGGGTTGGCGATAATGTTCTTCTTGGTGTAGCCGCGGATGGCCGCCGCGTTCACTTCCGGCACCACCAGTGGCACATCCTGGTCGTAGCGCCAGCATGACGAGTTATCGATCACGACGCAGCCCTGGGCTCCAATTCGCGGCGCCCACTCCTTGGCGACCGACGAGCCAGCCGACATCAGGCAGATATCCACCTTGGAAAAATCGAACGTTTCCAGGTCCTGGCACTTCAGGGTGCGATCGCCGAACGACACCGCGGTGCCGACCGAGCGGCGCGAGGCGACGGCGTAAATCTCGCTCACAGGGAAGTCGCGCTCGATGAGCACGTTCATCATTTCGCGGCCAACGTTGCCCGTGGCGCCGACGACGGCAATCCTGTAACCCATCTTTTAAGCCCTTGATATCACGTGCAAAGCAGAAGCTCCGCACGCTTGAATGTGCGTGGTTGCTGCGCGTGCGATCCCATACGCCCGCTGGACCGAACTGGCAAGGTGCACTTGCGCACGCTGCCTGGCACGCGGGTCCGGCTGAGAGGTGTTTGTCGCCAAATCGCGACGGCTGCCATGATCCGGGCGCGGTTCGGGGCACACTACCATGCCGTTGAGGCGCGGCGCGGGCCTGGAGGCACGATGGGCATGTTCAGACGAACCACCCTTGCGATGGTTGTGATTGTGGGCTCGCTCGCGGGAGCGGTTCCGGCCGCGCCAGCGCCCCTTGATTGGATGGCGGAAACAGAGATCACGGACACGTTCAAGGGCCGCAGCATCGACGGACTACTACGACGACGGGGATGCGTTTCACGAAGTTTTCGGTGCGGATGGCCGCGTGTCGTATCGCGACGCCCGCCGGCAATCCGGTGGCCGCTGGTCGGTCGAGTCCGGCACGCTCTGCACGATCTACGACGACGATCCCGCCGGTGGCTGTTACCGCGTCCGCCGCGAAAGTGAGAACTGTTATGAGTTCTACTTCGTGGCCCGCACGGAATACGAGGTCCAGCAAGGGCCGCGCAAACCGGCTTGGACCGCGCGCGGATGGCTCGTGGAGGAGACATCAACCTGCGTCGCGGGCGAAAGCGTCTAGCCGGGGCGCGCCAACGGCCACAGCCTCACTTTGCGGCCAGGTGCTCCAGCGAGAAGAGATGCTGGCTCTCCTTCAATGGCGCGTGGCATTCGCGGCAGGTATTCAGGTCTTTTTTCAAGGGCGCTCCGTCCGGACTGAAGATCGCGAAATCCCAGTCGCCATTGCGCAAATCAGCCGGGAAGGCGTCACCCCAGCCCGCGCGCTTTTCCATGACCGCAACGGCAACGAGCTTGTCGCGGATACGGCGTCCCAGCGAACTTGTGATCACGTTGCCGTCCTTGTCCTTTTTCGCAGCATACACTTCGCCAACGAGGACTGAGCCATCGGGCAGCTCTTGGCCTGCAGCGGCGGCAGCGCGCGCCGCCGGGTTGGCGAACAGCCGGATGATCTGGTCTGGATTCTGTACCCGGTCGAGACTCAAATAGTTGGTGAAGGTTTGCGCATAGCCCGCCGGAAAGGCGACGCGCTCCTCGGCTGCAAGGGCGAAGGCCATGGCGGCCCAAAGTCCGGCGGATACGACGGTGACGACTGCTTTTCTCGACATGACAGACCTCGGTTTTTCATGGGCTCTCAGATTGACGGTGCGGGCGCGACCTAGCCTCCCGTCGTATGCAAAGCCGGCGGCGCGGCATGCGGAATGTTCAGCCCCGCTTGGAGGGACGCTGCGATCCGCAGGGCCCGATCCTCGAAAACACGCGCCGCGCCCGGTGGACAATGGGACCATGCGGTCTGGCGAAAGAGGCCGAGCCAGCGCTCGAAATGCGCCGCCGACAAGCCGCATATGGCTGCATGCGCCTGCATGGGCCGGCCCTTGTAGCGTCCGGTCATCAAGGTCACGGACGACCAGAACGCGCATAGCTTCTCGATGTGCGCATCCCAATCGTCAATGTGCCGCGCGAAGATCGGGCCGAGGACGGCATCGGCCCTGACGGCGGCATAGAATGTGCGCACCAGACTTTCGATCATGGCTTCCGTGATGCCTTCTGGCAGTCCAAGTGCTTTCGGGTGGGGAAGGCGCGACATGATCTGGATCGAACTCTAGCGGCATGATAAGATGTGCGTAGTAGACATCTTAAGGCCCGCGGCACCTGAAAGCAATACAAGCGATGCATCTTTACGGAATTGTGAAATGCGATTGACCGTTCTGTCCGATTATTCGCTGCGCGTGCTCATGTATCTCGCCGTCGATCCAGAGCGGCGCGCGACGATCCAGGAGATCGCGACGGCGTATGGCATCTCCGAAAATCATCTGATGAAGGTGGTGCACGGCCTGTCGCTCAACGGGTTCGTAACGACGGTGCGCGGACGCGGCGGCGGCCTGAAGCTCAGCCGCCCGGCCGCCGAGATCACGGTCGGCGCGGTGCTGCGCGCGGTGGAGGAGGACTTCGCGCTCGTCGAATGCCTGGGTACGTCCGATACCTGCCAGATCACGGGTGTGTGCCGTTTGAAGCGCGTGCTGCAGCAGGCGTTGCGGGCCTATTTCGATGTGCTGGA
>CAWAZY010000007.1:0-9839 GCA_963786675.1 uncultured Alphaproteobacteria bacterium
GGTGAGCGCACCGATCAGCTCCAGCTCGGTGCTGTCGACCTACACCGATGCCATTGGAAACGCGATTGGAACGCGCACCGAGGAAATGCAGACGGTGCTTGTGGGCTACACCGGCGCGCTTGCCGATGCGCTGAGCGCGCGCACCGAAGACATCCAGAATGCGTTTGCCGAGTATCTCGGCAACCTCAATTCCTCGCTCGAAGGCCGGACCGAGAACCTGCAGACGGTGTTCGAGGAGTATGCCCGGGCGCTGGATATAGTTCTCTGGCCAACCGGGCACAAATTCTGGACACCCAGTTGATCGAGCGCACGCGCGCCCTCGACAGCGCCTTCAGCGAGCGCCTGCGCTATTTCGACGAGTTCCATCCAGCGCTCCGCCCTGGCGATCGACAGCGCCGTCAACGAGCGCGCCACGGCGCTCACATCCGCGCTGGAGGATCACGCCCGCGTCTTCAGCGACACCATCCAGCGCCAGACGCTCGATCTCGACGAACAGCTGGTGCAGGGCATCAGTGCGGTCCGCCGGACCTCCGAGAACATTACCCGTCAGTCTCTCAAGGCCATCGAGGGCCTCGCCGGGCAGTCGGAGATGCTGCGCAATGTTTCGGAGAACCTGCTCGGACAGATCAACTCCGTCACCAACCGCTTCGAAAATCAAGGTCAGACCATCATGCGCGCCGCCAACGCACTGGAGACCGTCAACTACAAGATCGATACGACCCTGCAGAACCGCCATACGGCACTGTCGCAGACCCTCGACAAACTGTCCGGCAAAGCCGACGAGTTCGGTCGCTTCGTGCAGGGTTACTCCTCGACGATCGAAGGCTCATTGTCGGATGCGGAGTTGAAGGCGCGGGCCGCGGCGGAAGAGATGCGCCTCAGCGCGGAAAACACCAAGCGCACCACCCTCGCCGATCTCGACCGGCTGAAGGCGGAAACCGACGCGGAAGGCGCACGGCGCCTCGACGAATTGCGCAACCGCTTTGCCACCGTGTCCAGCAACGTGACGCGCGAACTCGACAGCCTCTCGTCCCGTGTGGACGCGACGGCCGACGAAGTGCGCCAGCGCACCGCGCGTACTGCCGCTGAAATCGCCGCCGAACAAGCCCGCATTCGTGAACAGATGGAGCGCCTGCCCGTCGCCACACGCGACAGCGCCGACCAGATGCGCCGCGCCCTGTCCGACCAGTTGAAGGCGCTCGACCAGCTCGCCAATCTCACTCAGCGCACCGCGCAGGCCCGCGACGTCACCTTGCCCGTCGGCACGGGTTCCCTGTCGACACCTGCGGCGCTGCCACCCGCCGCGGCGCCGCCGGGTGCAGCTCAGCGCCCGGCTCCGGGAGACACCGGCCGCGAGGGATGGTCGCTGGGAGATCTTCTGGCGCGTGCATCGCGCGACGAGGAATCCGCCGCGCGCAGGTCCGCGCCGGCAGCCCCGCAGCCACCCATGCCCCAGCAGGCGATGGCCCCGCAGCCCTTCAAACTCGATATCGATGTGATCACGCGCGCACTCGACCCCGCGACCACCTCCGCCGTCTGGTCCCGTTTGAACGCGGGCCACCGGGGTGTTCTGTCACGCGGCTTGTTCACGAACGAAGGCCGGGCGATGTTCGACGAGGTCAGCCGGCGCTTTCCGAACGATGGTGAGTTGCAGCGCACGGTCCACCGCTACCTCGATGATTTCGAGCACATCCGCCGCGACCTGGATGGCCGCGATCCTTCCGGCCGCATGACCCAGAGCCACCTGATGTCGGATACCGGGCGCGTCTATCTGTTCTTGGCCTACGCGGCTGGCCGGCTGGTCTGAGAGACCGGCAGGTCTGAGCGGTCGTCGCGCGTGGCCCGGCCGTCCCTTTAGAACTTGGCCTCGTCTCATCATGACAGCTCAGCGCTCATTAACGGTCGCGATCGAAGATTGGCCGCTCGCCCAGCCTTTCGTGATCGCGCGCGGCGCCAAGACCGAGGCGCGGGTTGTCGTCGCCACGGTCCGGCAAGGGGATGTCGAAGGCCGCGGCGAATGCGTCCCCTATGGGCGCTACGGCGAAACCCCGGACGCCACCGCGGCTGCCATCAGTGCTCACGGGCCGCCGCAGTCTCACGGCGACCTGCTTCGGCGCATGCCCGCCGGCGCGGCGCGCAACGCCCTTGACTGCGCCCTCTGGGATCTGGAAGCTAAATTGGCCGGCGTCCCCGCCGCCGTCATCGCAGGACGGCCCGAGCCCGGCGCGCGCGAAACGTGCTTCACGCTCAGTCTCGATACCCCCGAGGCCATGGCCCGTGCGGCGTCGGCGGTCCCCCACTTGAAACTTCTGAAATTGAAACTCGGCGGTTCCGGCGATGACGCCCGCATGCGCGCTGTCCGCGCCGCCCGGCCCGATGCGCGGCTGGTCGGCGATGCCAACGAGGCGTGGGATGACACGATGCTGAACCCGCTGTTGGCGGTGGCGCACGCCTGCGGCTTCGAAGTCATCGAGCAGCCGCTGCCGGCTGGCGCCGATGCAGCGCTAGCTAAAGCCGCGCGACCGGTGCCGGTGTGTGCCGATGAAAGCGCGCATGTTGCGGCGGATATCGCGGGCCTGACCGACCGGTACGATGCCGTCAACATCAAGCTCGACAAGGCCGGCGGTCTGACCGAAGCGCTGGCCATGGCCGACGCCGCCCGCGCCGCGGGACTGGACATCATGGCCGGCTCCATGGTCGCCACGTCGCTGGCGGCAGCCCCCGCCATGCTCGTCGGTCAGTATGCGCGCTGGATCGACCTCGACGGCCCCCTGCTGCTCGCCCGCGACCGACCGTCCGGCATGGTCATTCGCGACGGCATTATCGAACCGGCCTCCCGGGATCTATGGGGCTGACATCCAGCCGAAGGGATCACCCGCGACAACCGCGGATCGGCTACAGAAGGCCACCCGTCCAGCGCCGCATGACAAACAGCGCAGCAACAGACGACAGCACGCCCATACCCGCCATGGCCAGGAAGGCACCCCCGGCAAACGTTTCATAGAGTGCCCCGGACGCAAAGACCGCGCACCCCATCACCACCCCGGCCGCGAATGACGCGAGCAGCGCTTGGGCCGTGCCGGACACCCGCGCGGGTACCGCGTCGGCGATAAAATGCATGGCACCGAGATGAGTGGCGCCGAACGTGAAGGCATGCAGCACCTGTAATCCAACCAGCGCGGCAAGCGGCGGGTCGAAACTCATGGATGCCCACCGCACAATCGCCGCCAGACCGCCCGCCAGAAGCAGATGAACCGGACTGACGCGCTTAAGCACCTCGCGGGCAAACGCAAACAGCAGCACTTCGGCCAATACGGAAATGGCCCAAAGCGCCCCGATCCACGATCCGGAGATGCCGAGCTTCTGCAGATGGAGCGTGCCGAACGTATAGAACACGGCATGTGAGGCCTGCGCCAAACTCGCGGCCGCGACAAAGGCGAGGAACACAGGATTGCGCACGAGGCGCACGATATCAGGCGACAACCACGATGCCGTCGGCGCGGGCGGATCTTCTCTGCCGGCATGGGCGGACGACGCAGGAACAGGCAGGGCATGGGCCGCCGCCACCGTGGCCGCCGCGCCCGCTATCAGAAGCCACAAGGCCGCGGACGCGCCATAACGGTCCAGCGCCGCGCCGCCCGCGAACCCCACGGCAATGAACGACAGCGATCCCCACAGCCGGATTCGGCCATAGTCGAGCCCATGCGCCCGGGTCCCCGCGATGACGATGGTATCCGTCAAGGGCATAATGCTGGCGGTGGCCACGGCAAAGATCACCGACACGATGAGGATCGCCGCAAAGCCGTTGCTTTGGCCCAAGGTCAGCAGAGCCGCCAGCGACACCCACGCCAGCGCAATGATGACACTGCGGTGCCGGCCGGTATTGTCGGCAAAGAGTGCGCACCCGGGCGTGATGAACAGACGGAGCACGAAGGGCGCCGCCGTGACGAGGGCGACCTGCCGCGCGTCCAGCCCCTGTCCGTCGAGCCAGACGGGCAGGTACGGCACCTGCGCGCCATAGACCACAAACAATGCGCCATAAAACACGGCCAACCGGACGGCGAAGGCGAGCGCTCTCGGGCCCGCCGGCGCCAGGAGATCGGGGCTGCGATTGTCCGTTCCGGTCATGGGGTCGATCTGCCGAAGGGCATCGATTGAAGCGGGTGATCACGTTGCATCCGGCGTGATGAAGGGCAAGCCCCTTCGCGCCAGGCCCGTCGCGGTGCGGGTTCCATGAAAAATGGCCGGCACTCAGGCCGGCCATGGTCAGATTTGGGACATCTGTAACATTCCGATGCCGGCAACGAAGGTCAGGCCGGCATTGTCGCGAGGACGCTGCCGCTTCTTAAACCATCCTTGCAAATCACCACTTCGAGCGCAGACCCACCGAGATGATGTCGACGCTGGCTTCCACGTCGCCCGCAATGACCGGGAACCCGCCGCCCGTTACGCCCGACGGCGAACGTTCGAAATTGCCGTCCTCGACGAAGACGTGGGTGTAGGCCAAGTCCACGGTCGCATCCTTGAGCAGACCGAAGAGATCGCCGACCTTGTAGCTTGCGCCGCCGCTGAGCCAAACGCGATCGTTGTCGGGCAACTGAACCAGACGCTGGGTGGCCTCGCGGATGGGCGAAATTTCGTAGCCGACGCCCGCACGCAGGGTGAGTGCGTCGCTGTAGTCGTATTCACCGCCAAGCGCGAAGTACCAGCCGTCTTCCCACTGGAAGTCCAGGTTGGCGATCGGCTGCCCAGCCGGAATGACGGGCAGCAGCGGATTGCCGGTGATGAAATTGCCATCAAGCACGGCTGGGATGACGCCCAGGCGGCTCCAATTGGTCCACTCCACCGTCGCATGGGCGCGCAGGCCCGGCGCCAGATCCTGACGCAAGCTGGCCGTCAGCTTTTCGGGCAGATCGAGATCGGCATGCAGCGGAGCTGACAGCACGCCAGCCGGCGCACCAACCACATCGATCGACCCATCCAGTTCATGCGAGATCGATGAGCGGAAACCAACACCGATGGACGTTCCAGGCGCGGGACTGAAGTTGACGCCGAGCGTATAGCCGAAACCTATGTCGTCACCTTCCAAAACGGAACTCGGCACACCCACGCCCGGGGGACCCGCGGCGGCCTTGAAGCGCATCAGGTCGATGTACTGAACCTGCACACCCGCGCCGATTTGCAGGCCGGGCATAACTTCATAAGCGACGGTCGGTGTCGCGTTGACGCTGAACAGCTTCGAACTGCGTCCTATATTCTGGCCCACCCAGTCTTGATTATCGGGCTTGGTGCCAAGACCGAATTGGGAGTTCATGCTGACGGCGAGGACAAGATTGCTGCTCAGGCGGTAGGCCGCGTAGCTCGCGGGAACTACGGCATCGCGGCCGACGTCGACCGTGGTGTCGAGACCCGTAAGACCGGCAGGAATGGGACCTAAACCGCCGTCAATGGTATCCACGCTAACGTCGACACGCGGGATGATCAGCGAATAGTTGGATTCCATCGAGATGCCGGGACCGACATAGCCTGCCGCGGCCGGGTTCCAGAACATCGACGACAGGCTCGTCCCGCCCGCCGCAGCGCCGGCGAAGGACATGCCCTGAAAGAGCGCCGACTGCTCGCGCACATCGAAGCCGCCTGCGACCGCCGTGCCGCCTGCAGCACCTACGGCCAGTGCTGACGCCGTGCCAGCCAGCAAAGCTCGCATTGTGGTGATTTTCATCGTGACGCCCCACTCTGTCCCGGTCGAGCCCTTCAGAAGGCTCGTGTTGGGACGAGTAAAGACCGTGGTGCATCCGCACTCAATGCTGGAATGCGCAACTCGTCCGCAAGATGACTGTTTTTTGGCAGTGTGTGGCGGTGAGGTGACGCGGTTCGCGAGAAACACTCTTGCCGAGCCCAGTGGCATTGCCAAGCGCGAAAAAAGAAAACCGGTCCGGGGCCCCGGACCGGTTTTCACCTGACTGCACAGCGTCCCTGATCGCCGCGCGGTCGCTCCCCCAACGAGTAGGCTCCCCCCTGTCTCGATGAGTGCCGGGAAAAGTTGCAGAAAGCCCGCTGGCTCGCAAGCGAACAGTGCCCACCAGCGAGCGGCGGGTTCCGCGATTGATGCCAAATCACAACACCTCCTGTGCCAGACCCCCAATTTGCGGGCTTAGGGTCTGCGGCGGCGAACAGCGTACAGGTGATCGACCGGCCCATGGCCGCCCCCGATGTGGAGGTCCCGGCCAGCCAAGAGCGCGGCTGAGAGATACGCCTTGGCCCCGCGCACTGCATCCGCGAGGGCGGCGCCCTCCGCCAGATGGGCAACAATGGCTGCCGACAAGGTGCAGCCCGTGCCGTGTGTATTCGGCGTGTCAATGCGCGGCGCGGCGAGTTCGATCACATCGGACGGTGTGACGAGAACATCGATGGAGAGGTCGCCCGATTGATGCCCGCCCTTGACGAGCACCGCCCCGGCGTTCAGCCCCAGAAGACGATGGCCCTGATCTTTCATGTCGTCCAAGGACGTCGCAACGGGCGCGTCCAGGAGCATGGCGGCCTCATGCAGGTTGGGCGTGATGAGTGCCGCCAGCGGGATCAATTCCTCGCGCAGCGCGGTAATCGCCTCGGGGGCGAGTAATACGTCGCCGCTGGTCGCCACCATCACGGGATCGACAACGAGGGGGCCGAAATCGTGTGCTGTCAGGATGCCGGCCACCGCACTCACCGTGGCCGCGTCGCCCAGCATCCCCGTCTTGACCGCGCAGATGGACAGGTCCAGGGCCAAAGCATCGGCCTGACGTTCGATAAACGCCGCGGGCACGGGAAACACGCCGGTCACGCCGCGCGTATTCTGCGCGGTGAGTGCGGTGACAATGCTCGCGCCATAGACACCCAGCGCCGAAAACGTCTTGAGATCGGCCTGTAAGCCCGCCCCGCCCGACGGATCCGACCCAGCGATTGTCAGAGCGATGGGCGTGCGCGGCGTCGCGCTCATGGGCGTTACGGTCCTGGCCGCTGTTTCAATATTTCATCCTGGAGGGATTGGGGCGTTACGGATTCTTCCAGCGTGGTCAGAACGGGGAATGTCTCGATCAGCCACTGACCGAACGCGTTGATGGAGAACCAATCAACCACGTTGAGGAACGCAATGCCCGTCAAGACAAGCAGAAGCCCCATGATTTTTTCCATGACGCCGAGATGGCGTCGGAATTTCTGCAGGAACGATAGAAACGGGCGGATCGCCACGGCCGCGAGCACGAACGGAACACCGAGCCCCAGCGAATACACCGCCAGCAGGCGCACGCCCGCGCCCAAACTGTCGGTGTTGGCCGCAAGCGCCAGGACAGTGGCCAGAATGGGACCGATGCACGGTGTCCAGCCGAAAGCGAACGCCAGACCGATCAGATAAGCGCCGGCGAGACTGGCACCCTCCACATTCGCCTCGTAGCGCTTTTCCGAATAGAGCAACGGAATGCGCAACAGCCCCAGGAAGTGCAGTCCGAAGAGGATGATGACGAGACCCGCACCGAACGCCATCTCTGCCCGCCACGTCTGGACCAACTGACCCAAGGCCGACGCGCTGGCGCCCAGTGCGATGAAGACGGTGGAGAAGCCGAGCACAAAAAAGATCGACGCGAGCACGACGCGGCGCCAGACCTTGTCTTCCATGCCTTTCTCAGCCGTCAGCCCGTCGATGGTCGTACCACCCAAATAGCCGAGATAGGGCGGCACAAGCGGCAACACACAGGGCGAAAGAAAACTGACGAGACCGGCAAGTGCTACGCCGGGATAAAGGTAGGCTTCAGCGAACATGATCCCTCTTGGACGCAGCTTGTTAAATGGGTGTGGCGGCAAAGTGGGGGCGACCACCGCCTCGAAACCCTAACACGAGGCCGCGCCCAGATGCGCAAACCCTAAATCTTCCAGCGCTGGCCGCAGCGCGGCCAAGTCTGGAACGATACGGTCCGCGCCGAGACTGGCGGGATCCGCCCTCTCATATCCATGCGTCAAAAGGATAGACCGGCATCCCGCGGCCCCGGCCGCCAGGATATCGGCCCGGCTATCCCCCACCATGACGGTGGCCGCGGGAACAACCAAAAGATCCGCGCACACGCTACGTAGACACGCCGCGTCCGGTTTCAATGGCTTATCTGCTTCGCCAGCCCAAACAACTTGGAAATCCCCCGCCAACCCCAACTGATCCAGGATCAGCCGGGTCAGGGCGGCGGGCTTGTTGGTGCACAGGGCGCGCGGAATACCGCGCGCGGCCAGATGATCGAGAAGCGCACGGGCGCCGGGATAGAGCCGCGTGCGCGTCACGGGTGCGGCTTCATAGTGGCGCAGAAAATCCGCCAACGTCCGTTCAACGTCCTTGGATGTTGCCGCGCGCCCGAGCGCCCTGGCCACCAATTCGCGCGCGCCGCCACCCACGAGTTCAGCCACGCCGCCGTCGGTCAAGGCCGGGCGCCCTGCATCAGCCAAGCAGATATTCAGCGCAGCGGCGATGTCCGGCACGCTGTCTATCAGCGTGCCATCAAGATCGAAAACGACGGCGCGGATACCAGTCACCGCGTCAGCGCCACCACGCCCGGCAATTCCTTGCCCTCAAGCCACTCCAGGAACGCGCCGCCCGCCGTCGAGATGTAGCTGAAATCTCCCGCGACACCCGCCGCGTTGAGGGCGGCCACCGTATCGCCGCCACCGGCGATGGAAACGAGTTTGCCTTCCTTGGTCAGCTTGGCCGCCTCGCGCGCGAGCGTGAACGTTTCCTCGCCGAAGGGTGAAATCTCGAAGGCTCCCATCGGACCGTTCCAAAGCACGGTGCGGCACGACCGCAGGAGACCGGCCATGCCCGCGATCGACGCTGGTCCGATGTCCAGGATCATCGCATCGATAGGCACCTTGTGAATGTCGACCGTTTCGCACGCCGCGCCGTCGCGGAACTCGCGCGCAATGACAGCATCGGTCGGCAGAACGATCTGGCATCCGTGCGCCTTCGCCTCCGCCATGATCTCGCGCGCATTGGAATGAAACTCAGGTTCCGCCAACGACTGGGCCACCTGCACCCCCATCGACTGCAGGAACGTGTTGGCCATGCCGCCGCCGATGATCAGCTTGTCGACCTTGGCGACGAGATTGGTCAGGATCGGGATCTTGGTCGAAACCTTCGCGCCGCCCACGACCGCCGCCGTCGGCCGCTCGGGGGCTTCCAGCGCCGCCTTCAGCGCGTTGATCTCTTCCATCATCAGCGGTCCGGCGTAGGATGGCAGCAGATGCGTCACGCCCTCGGTGGACGCATGCGCGCGATGCGCGGCGGAAAACGCATCGTTGACGAACGCATCGCCAAGTTTGGCTAGTTGAGCCGCAAACTGGGGATCGTTGGCTTCTTCGCCCTTGTGGAAGCGGGTATTCTCAAGAACCAGGATGTCACCGGGTTGCATCGCGCCGACCGCCGCCTCAGCCGCCTCCCCGATGCAGTCGGGCGCGAAACCGACCGGGGCGCCAAGAAGGCGTCCCAATTCCGCAGCAACCGGCGCCAGCGAATTCTCCTTGTCGGGCCCGCCCTTCGGCCGCCCGAAGTGGGAGAGCACGATGACCCTTCCACCACGGGCCGCAAGCGCCTTCAATCCAGGAAGCACACGTTCAAGGCGGGTCGCGTCCGTCACGACGCCATCCTTGGCCGGCACGTTGAGATCGGCGCGGTAGAGAATACGGCTGCCGGAGGCACCCAGCGTCTCGATGGTCTTGAGCTTGTCGAAGTTCATGCGGTCCCTCGAATGGCGGAAGGTCAGGACGAGACGGGCGAATGGTGCGCTTCTAGGGCGATGAGCTTAAGCCAGGGCCGCCTTCGCCGC